>NZ_JXCA02000019.1:392503-503045 GCF_000828085.3 Scytonema tolypothrichoides VB-61278 | reverse complement strand
CACAACGGTACTGGCTTAACCATCTTGATATCGTTGTCCGATGATGTCCCGACCGGGCTGCTAATTCCTCTATTGTCTTAGCTTGTCCACTTTTTAGCCAAAAAAGTACTTGAATTCGTTCCTTACTTTTGCCTGTTTTCTGTCCCTTTAATAACTCTTTGAGTTTTGACAACGACTCTTCTATCTCTATTTTCAGCACTCCCGACATTTTCACTTTTCCTCATCGTCATCCCTCCATCTATTTATAGCATTCTTTTTTCTATTTGATATTACACCATTCTCAATAATCAGGAGGCGGAGTCTCCCAACCCTAGTTCCCAGGCTCAGCCTGGGAACTAGATGTCGAGGCTCTGCCTCGTTGTTGATACTGCTGCAAGATGTGAGTTTTAATGGACTTCGCCTATTAGCCTGGGATTTAAATCCCAGGCGGACGAGAACCCAGTCAAATAATATGTAATAAATTTTACGATTTTCCTAAATGCAAAATGTCAGTTACCACCAAACCCCCTGTGCAATACTTCCCACACAAACACTATGCGATTCGCACACCACCTCACCCCCATCAAAAAGCTTATGCAACCTTTGCCCTCTTTCTGTTAAAAAACAAGATCCCCGACTTCTCGCGAGAAGTCGGGGATTGTAATAGGAGTTAATTGTCACTGCTTTACATTACCAGATTAACCAAAACCCAGTAACCGAGAAGCACAAGAAAAACGCTTAACCACAACACAATTGGTCTGTCCATAGGCGTATGTTTTAGAGTGATTTTTACTGTTTTCACAAATACACAGTGTAGAAATTAGGCAATAGCAAATACCTTTTTCTCGACTCTCTAAGTCATGGAGTACGAGAGCTAAAGTTTAATTGCTATTCCCGATTTTTATCAAATTTTACTCAAACGTTACCAGTATCCGCAGGATTTTATCCTTCGGTTCTGGTTTATCAACCACACTAGACTCTGTGGATAAAACTATTTTAGCGATCTTAATAACATTTTGCAGCGAACAACCACTTTATATCTGTTTACAAAACTCTTTTCAAAATTATGTGAAAAGGGTAGTTGACAACATTGCAAATCAGGATAAAGAAATTTTTATATGTACTTGGTTCTATTCTTTGCGAGGGAGAAAAGCTAGTTATAACAACATTTAATTATTCTGCAAAAACTGAAATCTATCAATGGGAATAAGTTTTGTAGTTTTTCTCACCATTAATCACAAAAGTATATTTTAATCACATAGATAATAGCTTCCCTACCTCAGAAAGACGAACAAACTCTAGAGCTACATATAAAATTATTCTTAAATTATAACTAGACTACTTTTTTATCTAAAAAATCAGATTTTTCACTCTGAAAATATGGGAATTATTGATTCGTCGGAGAGAAAACTCTTTTGACTTAAGATTTACTTTTTAGGAGAATTTTTATGCGAATTGCCCAAATTGCTCCACTGTGGGAAAGAGTACCACCTCCAGGTTATGGCGGTACAGAATTAGTCGTTGGACTGTTAACCGATGAATTAGTCAGACGTGGACACGAAGTCACCCTATTTGCATCGGGAGATTCTATCAGTTTGGCAAAGCTTGAATCAGTTCATCCTCGTGCTCTACGACTTGATCAGACTGTGAAAGAGTACACTGTGTATGAGATGCTGAATTTAGCTCGATTATATGAGCGAGCGGACGAGTTTGATATTATTCATTCTCACACGGGACACAGCAGCTTGAGCTACGCCAATCTGGTAAAAACACCCACCGTTCATACGTTGCACGGAATTTTTACTTCGGACAACGAAAAATTGTATCAATACGCAAAAAATCAGCCTTATATCAGTATTTCCGATTCACAGCGAGAATCAAGGCTAGGGTTGAATTATGTAGCGACAGTCTACAACGGGATTAATGTTAGCAGTTATAAATTTCATCCCCAACCTGAAGAGCCATCTTATCTGGCTTTTCTAGGTCGGATTTCTCCCCAGAAAGGAACGCATTTGGCGATACAAATTGCTAAAGAAACAGGCTGGCGCTTGAAGATAGCGGGTAAAGTGGATGTTGTTGATGTGGAATATTTTGAAAGTCAAGTCAAACCTTTTATTGATGGTAAGCAAATTCAATATTTGGGTGAAGCCAACCATGAGCAAAAGAATGCTTTGATGGGAGGTGCAGTAGCCACTTTGTTCCCAATTACTTGGCGAGAACCGTTCGGGTTGGTCATGATTGAATCAATGGCATCTGGTACTCCAGTGATTGCGATGAACATGGGGTCTACACAAGAGGTTATTGCCCACGGTAAAACAGGCTTTCTCTGCAACAATGTTGAAGAGTGTATCAGTGCCGTTAGCAAGGTTACTGAATTGGATCGTTCTGCTTGTTGGGAGTATGTCTGGGAACGTTTTAGCGTTCAGCATATGACTGATGGCTATGAAGCAGTTTATCGCAAGATTCTGGGAGAACCGTTTGCTTGCACTAATGGACATTTGCCCAATCCAGTGATTTCAGGCAACTAGTCTATTTAGGCAAAGCAAGTGCGCTGTTTGGGGCGATCGCCCCCCAGTGGTGGTGCCCCAAAGTCCCAGAGCAAATTTGCTCCTAGTCAGAGTCGGGGGAGGGTAGTTTTCCAAACTGCTCTCTTTTGCAAACAAGGGCGATTGCAAAGGAGCGTAATCGCCTTTCGTTTCTCATCTCATGCCAGCTTTTTGATGTTTATTATCTATATCTCCTAAACTAATTACGAACAAAAAAACCTCAACCTTGAGGCTGAGGAGTGTAACAAACATCTCAAAGAACTAAAGTACGCGCTTGCAGTGCAGATGATCAAACAAAACGACACGTACCGCGAAATTCAATCTGCTTGAGGATAGTTGATAGAAAACCTGAGGAGGAAATGGTTTCGGTTGCCAGGTACAATTTTCTTGTGATTCCACAAGCTGTCATATAAATTCTTGTGCTGTATGTGTCAGCTTATCCATTACTATGCTGAGGCGTCTCTTGGTAGCGTTTTTGAAAAATAATTGCCCCTACGTTTATCACCAAACAGGTAAGTGCGAGCCACAGCAAGATATAGGTGGGAGCCATGACCACGCCAATCATAAACCAAGTATATACGTGCAATACCATTACTAATGCAAATATGTTGCCAATTCCGGCTAGTTGCCATACATAATGTGACGGGCGATGGAGTGCGACAAAAATCATGGTCAACAATGTGGTAAGCAAGTTGGCTGGTACCAAAAATGCACAAATACTCACACAGTTGGCACGGGAGAACTCAGCTAGGCTGTTAAAGTCAAGCATCAATTTTTGGGGATGGGGATAATGTCAGCATTTTGTAAGAGACTTAACATACTTATAAAACAATGCAACATAGCTTAGTACACACATTTAATAAAAACACGAGTAAATTAACATAAGTTTAGATAAGTAAAGTATTTTTATCGTTTCAAGCAGATAAAGTGCAGCTAAATCCAGTATGGATAAGCTTTTTGAAGATATTTTCATCTAATATTTTAATTTGAATCTTACTCTCAATTTTTTAAAAAAATGTAAATAAATCAAATCACTCATGCGAATCAAAACCATTACAGCTTTGGTATAGGATAATCGCAGAAAATATAATTGATTTCCTTCATGTCCAAACGCACGTACGCCATACTGGGAACTGGTGCATTAGGTGGCTTTTACGGTGGTAGACTGCAAAAAGCTGGCTTAAATGTCCACTTTTTGCTGCGTAGCGATTACGAACACGTCAGCCAACAGGGTTTGATTATTGAGTCTGTTGACGGCGACTTCAGCTTACCGCAAGTTAATGCTTACGACGATGTGGAAAATATGCCTCGATGTGATGTCGTAGTTATTGCACTGAAGACGACGCAAAACCATCTGCTGCCTAAAATGTTACCACCTGTCGTCAAGGATGATGGTGTAGTGTTGGTTTTGCAGAATGGACTTGGTGTGGAACAGGAAGTTGCTGAGATTGTCGGTAGTGACAAAGTTATTGGTGGGTTGTGTTTTCTGTGTTCAAATAAAGTGGGATCGGGACATATCTGCCACCTGGACTATGGACAAATTGCCTTAGGGGAGTATACAGCTAACTATTATCCAGCAGGTATCACAGAACGGATGCGCCAAATTGGCGAGGATTTTGAAAGTGCTGGTATCCTTATTGAATTAACTGAAGACTTGCTGTTGGCACGTTGGAAAAAACTGGTGTGGAATATTCCATATAATGGGCTTTCTGTTATTCTCAATGCTACAACCAATGAATTAATGGCAAATGTTCACACCCGCAAGTTAGCGGAACAGCTGATGTATGAAGTAGTGGCAGGGGCAAGGGGTTGCGATCGCATTATCCCTGATACGTTTATTCAAACAATGCTCGACTATACCGTGAAGATGAAGCCGTATCGTACCAGCATGAAAATAGATTACGACGAACGCCGCCCCTTGGAGGTAGAGGCAATTTTCGGCAATCCGTTACGAATGGCACAAGCTACAGGTGTGAATTTACCGCAAATTTCTTGTTTATATGGGCAACTCAAGTTTTTGGATGCCAAGCATAGAGGGACGTGAGAAGAGTAGAGTCAGCGAAGAAGTTTTTTATTTTTGTGTAATTTGTGACTTTTAACTTTCTTTTGAGTTTTTCAACGCAAAGACTCTATAACCATCACCAATGCTATCAAGCATAGTAGAACAATTCCTACACGCAAAAACCAGTTGACGACAATTGGTAATACCATTGCGGCAATAGGCAGCATACCAAAAATCATTGACATCACGTAGGCAATTGCGAAGCCAAACATGACGAGTAAGAAATATTTAAGTAACTTAAAAGCCAGTCTGAATAGAGGGCTGTATTGATTTGTAGTCATAGCAATATACTCACAATAGGTGTTTAGTGATTTGCCAATTAAATTGCGTAAACTTCTTGAAGTTACGTCTTCAACTTCACTGCTTTTTATACTACAAAGTGTAATAGGGAGTTGATAGTTTGTCTGCCGGATAAAGTTGGCAGTTATAAAACTCACATTTGTGGGAAAAAGTTGGTTTCAGTGGGACAATTTAGGAAAAAGTAGGAATAAACGCGCTAGATTGGAGAGAAAACGATACCACGTTAACCAATGGGTGCGGCAGAAGCCTTAGATTTTATTGATGAATTGGTTTTTTTGAAGACAGGAGAACACTTAGACCAACCACAAAGGATAATATTTCGAGAGTTCTGGGGTGATAATAAACTGAGATATCTGGATATTGCAAGTGTATGCGGTTACTCAGATGTGTATTTAAGAGAAGTTGGTGCTCAACTCTGGCAAATTCTTTCTGATGTGTTGGCAGAAAAAGTTAGCAAGGGAACCTTTCAAGCTGCTGTAGAACGACGTTGGAAAACACAACAGTCTGTCAATGATACAACCAATTCTCAAGATTTCGTCACACGTCAACTCACTGATTTAGGTATAGATTCTAACTTTTTAGGACGCGATCGCGAAATCATTGAACTCAGTCATCTTATCAATCGTGGGGCAAAAGTGATTCTTATTCAGGGCGAGGGTGGTGTAGGTAAAACAACCCTTGCTCGTAGGTATTTTAAAGCTCAAAAATTTGACTTGGTTCTAGAACTTTGGATAGCAACAGAGATCCAATACCTCTCTCCTGCAGAAAGTATTGTTGAAGAATGGCTAAAGCGAGACTTTAACGAGGAACCAGGGCGCGATTTTGGGATCAACCTAGAGCGACTGCGACGTAAACTACGAGATAATACTCGAAAAATTGGGGTGTTTATCGACAATTTAGAAACGACTCTTGATGCAAATGGCAAGTTACTTGAATCTCGACGTCCTTATGTAGAACTCCTGCGAGTCTTAGCTGATCCAACTGTATACTCAGTGAGTTTAATAACAAGCCGAGAGCGTTTGTTTGAAGCTAGCATTGAGGCTTCTGTCTACCCTTTAGAGGGTTTAGATGAAGATGCTTGGCAGCAATTTTTCATTAGCCGCAATATCAATGTTAACTCTATGATTCTCAGTGAAATGTGCAAAGCTTATGGAGGTAATGCTAAAGCAATGCAAATCATTTGTGGCGCAATTTTAACAGATTATTCTGGTGAGATAGAAGCTTATTGGCAGGAAAATAGCAGCGATTTATTACACGAGAGACAATTAAATGATTTAGTAGCTAGTCAATTTAATCGCCTACAAGAAAATAACCGAGAAGGATATCAACTGCTTTGTCGTTTAGGATGTTTTCGCTATCAAGATATAACTTCAGTGCCTATTGAGGGAGTGTTATGGCTGCTATGGGACGTACCGGAACAACAACGCAAACGCGTGATAAGGGCTTTACAAGATTTGTCTTTATTGGAAACTAGAAAAGGTCAATACTGGCTTCATCCAGTCATTCGATCGCTCGCAATAGCCCGACTGAGGGAAAGTCAAGAATGGGATTTAGTCAACCTAAAAGCGGCGGACTTTTGGACACAAAGTGTGACAATTATAAGAAATACAACAGATGCTTTGACAGCTTTAGAAGCTTATTATCACTATCTAGAAATTGAGGATTTTGAGCAAGCTGGTGATTCAATTCTAAAATGTCGAGGTTCTCAGTGGAATATAGGTTTGGCTTTGGGATGTTCCCTTTATCAACTGGGACTATCACAAAAGTTAATTGACGTTATTACAAAAATAATTGATAAAATCAATAATAAAGATAGACTTATTGAACTCTTGAATTTGCTGGGCTACACATATCGTATAACTGGTTGTTTTCTCTTGGCTTTACAATGCTATGAGAAGTCAATGAAGATGGTCAACAAAATTAATATTGAGAAACCAAAATTATCTATTTTGTTCAATACAGGTCTTTGTAAAATGGAGTTATGGGAAATTGAAGAAGCAAAGTCTTTTTTCAATATGGTTTGTCGCCTTGCTCAAGAAAGTAGAAATTTTGATAATTATATAGTGTATTCTCAATGTTGTCTTGCCTTTCTAAACTCTTACTCTGATTTCAAAGAAGAAGCTTTTCACATGGCTGAAAATGCTTACATAGCAATTTCATCATTAGATAGTGTGACTCACTGGGGAATTGGACATAATTTAGTCAATATTGTTCTCACTTATAAAAATCTAGGATATTTGGAAAAAGCACTAAATATCTGTAAAGAAATTATCTTAAAATGTCAAGAAAATAAATTCCCTCAAGTTGAGGCTAAGGCGATAAGTTGTTTAGCAGAAATTTATAGGGAAAAAGAAGAATTTTCGACATCTCTTTTAAAACACTCTGACGCGATAGAAAAGCTACATCAAATAGGTGCTAAACATGATTTAGCTGAGGCTTACTACCAAATTGCATTAACTTATCAAAAAATGGGTGAACTGCGAAGAACTAAGGAACACTTTGCGAGAGCGATCGCACTCTTTCAAGAAATGCAAGCACCCAGACAAGTCAAGAAAGTACAAGCAGCAATGAGGTGTTTTTAAAAAAATAGCAGAGAACAGGGAACTCTTAACAGGGAACAGGCTTCAAACTCTTTCAGTGTCTGAGTTTTCTGTTCAGTTTTTGTCCGAAAACACCTGGCGACAGCTATAACTCAGGAGGATAAAATGAAACCACAGATTAACGAAGATGCAGAGAAATTATCTGCGTGCATCTGCGCTTCATTTATCAAATCATCAATCAGAATAATCACTACCAGAACCATACTTCCAAGCATCAGTCCACCGATTCCAATAATATTTAGATATACTGGATAAATTTCTCTTCCACGGTTTTAATATTTGACTCAGCCAAAATAAAACAGAGTAAATTCCTAAATTCCCATAGTGAACCATCCAATCCAGTAAAGTTCCCAAACCAACTTGGGGAATCACTTTAGCAATTAATCCTGGATATGTTAAGGCAGTTTTTATAAGCGTTTTTGTGAGTCCTGAAAACTGTACCACGTCTTGCAAAAAAGGTTTGAGTACAGATTCTCCGAGTTGTTGCATTTGTTGGAATACCGCAGACAGTAGTTGATTAATTTGATTTGGATCAATTTTTTGATTGACATCAACACTCATTGCCTTTTGGAATAGCCAAGTCACAGCTAAATTAGGTTGGTATGGTTGTAGTGATGCGATTTGTTTTGCAGATAACTGATCTATTTCTAGCGCCTCGTGAACACCTAGTGTTAAACGCCGTAAATGACGCACCATCGCACCAAAACCACCAAAACTAAGAGGAGATTGACTCCCACTGCTATCTCCAACTGGTAAAATGCGACTCCAAGGTGTCTTCAGAGGATGACGATAGGAGGGAAAAAAGCCAAAAAGTGCTCGTTTAAATGTGAGGTGGCTCAACTCCACACCTTGATATTCGCTCATTAAACGCAGATAATCCTCAAATAGAGCTTCTAAACCCAAGCGTTGTGGATTGGCATCCATGTAAGTAAACATGTAAGTGGTTCTACCATCCCTTGCTGGGAAAGCTTCCCAAAAGTATTGGCATTGATTCTCTACAGGTGTGAATGATAACAACAAGTCGCCTGTGTGATTTTCTGGAAAACCTTGAGCACAAGTTCCCACAACTAGACAAAGTGCATCTGGTTTTTGTCCCTGACGTGCTTGTTGCACTATCCCAGAAAGATATCCCATTGCATCAATTAACAACCTGGTTTTGAATTGGTTGTTTACCATCACTCCATCAGGATGAACAACTGCTTCTGTAAATGGAGTGTTTTCAAACAGCTTTCCACCAGATGCAAGAAATCGCTGCTTTAAAGTTTCCAGTAAATAAATTGGATCGACACCAATGTTGAGAACATCTTTTACCCAAACTTCTGTACCACCAGAAAAACTTACTCTGGCGGGGTTGTATTGTGTGGCGATCGCCTCCTCTAATTCTGCATCCGTCAGTAAATCTAACTCCAGAAAAACTTGTAATTCTTTACGAGAAATATTCCATTCTTGTTCTCTCCCACGTAAAATTGAGCGTTCTATTAACGCCACTCGCACTCCCTTCACAGCTAAAGCACAACCAATTAAAATGCCTAATGTACCGCCGCAAATGACAACATCCCAATCTACAGTACCCAAAGGTTGCTGAGTTTCTTTTACAACCATTGGTACAGTACGGTTATCCTCTCTGAGTGATGTCAAAATGCGATCAGCTTGACGTAACTTGTCTAAGACATTCCCTGGTAGTTGCGAAAGAACATTTTCAGTGAGGGACATAACACTAAATTTTATTATATTAACACTCCATCTTTTTCCGGAGACTGAGCGGTCTCATGTCAGTCCAAACTTCTTTGATGTAATCCAAACATTCTTGTTTGGAACCATTTTTACCAGCATCCTTCCAGCCAAGCGCGTTCTCCCTGTCAGCGGGCCAAATGGAATACTGTTCTTCATGATTGACTACAACCTTGTAAATCGTGGTGTCTTCTTTGTCGTCTTGATACATATTTATCCTCCAATTAGTATACTAACTTATGCTTTGTACAATTTTTTCACAAGACTACATTCATGATTGATACTTCTTTACTTGCATTTTTGTCAAATGATCAAATTCTATCAGTATCAATATTAATACAATTATAATCACTAAAACATCTGTCATCAACATTCCATAGTATATACCAGTGACAGCTATTAAATTTGATAAAAATACTACTATAGGAATAAATAGAAATAGACTTCTTAAAAGAATTATAATTGTGACTATTTTGCCTTTACCTAGGGATTGAAATAAAGTTGCTCCCAAGTAAACTAAAGGCATGATTGGTATTAATAAACTAAGAATCCGAAAGTTAAGGAAATCATTATTAGTAAAAGCAACGTCTGGCAGTAGCCAGCCTAGAAATGTGTTTGGAGATAATTGTAGAGGTAGCCAGAACAATGTTAATACAGTGATTCCACCATTCACAAAAGTTAAATAAGCTTTTTTGAGTCTGTCATAATTTCCTGCTCCATAATTTATACCAATAACAGGTTGCAAGGCTTGCGTAAAGCCATTTAAAGGAACGTATGTCAATGAAGTCAATGTCAGTGTTGCTCCGTAGAAGGCAATATCATTCTGTGTTCCATAATAAGAGATTGATTTAAAAACCACAAAACTCTGAACTAAGTTCATAACTTGAGTAAGTAGCACTGATATTCCCACCGATAAAATAGCAGGCAGTAAGTCTATTGCCAGAACAAACTTTTTGGGATTAACTGGGATCAAACTTTTACCAGAAAAAAAATAAGTTAAATTTACAATACTATAAACAACCATTGCAATAACCGTAGCAAGAGCGACTCCCTGAATACCCCAGTGAAAGACACTAATAAATATGGGATCTAAAATAATGTTAACAATAACAAAAATTCCAGCAAAGATGGTGGCTAATCTAATTCTGCCTTCTGATTTGATAATCTGGCTAGAGGCTACCGCTAAGATAAAAAATACTGAACCAAGCATATAAGTTTTAAAATATTCTGATCCAGCAGAGGCTACTTCACCACTTCCTCCCATGAATGTAATTAATTCTTCACCAAAGCTGTAGCTAACAATTGTGACGACAAAAGAAATAACAACACTCATTACTATTAAATTGCCAAAGATTTTGGACTGAGTTTTGATATCTCCTGAACCAATGGCTCGACTGAGAACTGAAGCAGAACCTACCCCAACTAACATAGCAAATCCAGTTAATATATTTGTGAGAGGTAGTGCAAGCGAGATACCTGCAACAGCGGTTTTACCAATAAGTTGCCCTGCAAATAAGATATCAGTAAAATTGTTCAAGCCTAATAACAGCATTCCGAAAATACCGGGAATTGATAACTTGAACATGAGTTTAACGAGATTACCTTGGAGGATCTCATTTGTCAGTTGAGATTGTTTTTGGGAAGTCATTTTTAGATTTTCAGTTTGTTGCTGTTTAATCAACCTTGACCAAACGGCTAACGCGATACTGTTTCACAGCTTGTAATTCCATTTGTTTTGCTGAGTTTAATGCACTTCCTACCTCACTACAAACTTCAACTCTGGCTTCAACCAACGAGCAAAAACGACAATTTGTCGGAGAAGTTAATCAGTCTGTTGGGTTTGCTTCCTTTGTGAGTGAGGTGCTCGCTTTAAGTGGAACTAGTAATAAGCTGTTGCGATCGCCCCTGGCGTGGAAGCTGACCAAGCAATACCATTTTCAAGCCACTCGCAGGGGGATAGTTCACACCTCGCGCCTTCGGTTTTTCTACTCTTTTTTCATCGAAGAGTGCTAGTTGATATCGTGAGAGAATAGTTGCTAAAACTAGCTTCATTTCAAAAAGCGCCAATACTTCGCCCGGACAGCGACGAGCACCGCCACCAAATGGTAGAAATTCATAAGGAGAGTATTGTCGTTCCAGAAACCGTTCTGGCTTGAATTCCTTCGGTTGTGGGTATAAGTCTTCACGTTGGTGTGTCAGATAAATAGAGCCTCTGACGACTGTACCTGGACTCAATTCGTAGCCCATCACCTCAATTGGTGATTCTACAAGTCGTGGAAATGTAACGACCTGAGTCGGGTAAATTCGTAATGCTTCATTACAAACAGCACTGAGGTAGGGTAGTGCGACAATCCTCATAGGATCTGGGGATTCACCAAGGGTATCAAGTTCTTCAAGGAGTCGTTCGCGAACATCTCTCAAACGGTGAATCCAGTACAATAACCAAGTTATGGCGGTAGCTGACGCATCCTGACCACCCAATAGCAATGATGGGAACAAATCCCGCACATCCTCATTGCTCATGGGTTGACCTGTTTCATCATGAGCAAACACTAGCTCAGAGAGGACATCCGTACGGTCCGGATCTGCTTGCGCTCGACGTTCTTCAATCTCAGTGTAAAGCAATTTGTCAAATTGTCGTTGCAGGTTTTGCCAGTATCCCCATGGACTCAAGCTACCTAAATCCTGTCGGAGAAAGGGATAGGACAGGGATAATCCCAGCCAGGGAGACCGAGCAAAACTTAATAAATTGGAGAGGAGTCGCCGAAATTGTTCGTAACGCTCCCCTGAGTGCAAACCAAACAAAGCTTGTAAAATAACCTCTAGGGTAATTTTCTGCACGGTTGGGTAAGCATAAAAAGATTTAGCGATCGCCAAATCATTCATAATTTTTTCTGCCACTTGACAGATACGCTGTCCGTATGCTTGTACCCGAGTTCCATGTAAGGGAGGCATCAACAACTGACGTCGATGTTTGTGACGCAAGCCATCAAGCATGAGTAATCCGTTGTTTCCGACTAAAGGCGCGCTACCTTGGTTTAATTTACCAGACGCAGTAATCTCCTTAGCACTCGTAAAAATCTGCTTTATCCCCCGTGGGTTGCTTACGATCACTAGAGGCGTAGAACCAGCCATAATAGTGAAAATGTCACCATAGCGATCGCTCATAGCATCCATGAAGCCAAGAGGATCGGTCTTAAATTGACGACTCAGCGATCGAGGGGAAGCTTTTGGTCCATCAGGTAATTTCATTAGTATTTTTTTTAATGATTGTTTCATTATCGAGCTTCTGTTAAAACAGTGAACAGGTACCTACGCAGTGAACAGTGAACAAAAGAAACGAATCCGTATTTCTCTTTGATAACTGATAACTGGTAACTGATAACTGATAACTGTTAGATTGAACCAACAACCAATGGCTGCGACTGTCCTTGATGCTGACGCCGACCATGCATGACCATCTTCACGCCACTTTTTGGGTAACAAATCAGACCTCCAAACTTGGGTTTCTCTGGTCGAGTATCAACCAACGCTAATTGATAGCGTGAAAGAATCGTCGCCAACACTAACTTCATTTCAAACAAAGCAAAAGCCCCACCAATACAACTACGAGCACCGCCGCCAAAGGGCAGAAATTCGTAGTTTGAAAATTGTTTTTCTAGAAAGCGTTCTGGCTTAAATTCCTTTGGTTGTGGGTATAAATCTTCACGCTGATGCGTCGAATAAATATTACCAATAAGCACTGTCCCCGGACTCAACTCATAACCCATAATCTCAACTGGGGACTCTACCAACCTCGGAAACGTGAATAACTGAGTCGGGTAAATTCGCAAAACTTCGTTACAAACAGCATTGAGGTAGGGTAGTGCAACAATGCTCGTGATCTCTGGATTTTCACCAAGGCTATCAAGTTCCTCAAGCAGTCGCTCGCGAATTGTAGGTAAACGATGAATCCAGTACAAAGACCAGGCTAGAGCAGTGGCAGAAGCATCCTGGGCTGCGAATATCGGCGATAATAATAGATCGCGTACCTCTTCATCGCTCAATAGTTCACCTGTTTCATCATGAGCAAATATGAGATCCGAGAGGATGTTAGCGCATGAGGTATCTGCTTGCTTACGGCGTTCTTGAACTGAAGCGTACAGCAAACCGAAAAGTTCTTGCCTTAGGTGAAGTCGGTATCCCCACGGACTCCACCGACCTAAATCCCGTTGTCCAAAGGGAAGTTTTGTGGCGAACTGAAACAAGGGAGATTGTCCGTATTTGAGCACAGAAACAAATAGATGCTTGATTTTGTCATAGCGCTCTCCCTCACGCAATCCCATCACAACCTCTATACCCACCCGCAAGGTGATATCTTCGATGATAGGGTAGGCAATGAAAGGTTTTGCGCTAGGCATCGCCTTTTGACTAATGATTTTTTCTGTGAGTTCGCAGATACGTTGTCCACAGGCTTGCATCCGCTCTCCGTGAAAAGCCTGCATTAAGAGCTTGCGCCGATGTTTGTGACGCAAGCCATCGAGCTGGAGTATTCCTTGGTTTCCTGTGATCAAGGCAAAATTTTGATTCAATGCACCGGATGCAGAGATTTCTTTAGTGTTGGTGAAAATCTGCTTTATCCCTGAAGGATTACTTACATATACTATTGGTGTAGAACCAGACATTATGGTGAAGATGTCACCATAGCGTTTGCAAATACCATCCACATAGCCAAAGGGATCAGCCAGGAATTGCTGAATCACTAGTCTATAGGGGGTTTTCGGTCCTGCGGGTAGATTCATTGGTCTTCTTTACTCGCGTTTTCTATACTACATTACACAGAGCATTATCAATAGAAATTCTTAACTGACTAGCTAATTCCTGAATATTCGGTTCAACTAACATTGAGAAATGATCGCCTGGAACTTCAACAACCTCAATAGGTTGACTGGAACATTTACCCCAACCTAGCAAGGGATCATCAGTATTAAACTCTGGACTTTCAAAGTCATGAATAATTTCCTCTTTTGCTCTCAACAGAGTCATAGAGTGAGGATAAGCCTGCGGAACATAATCTCGCATCGCTTGAACATGAGCTTTGAAAAGTTTGTAATAGCTCAGAAAATCCTGAATTTCTTTGTCGCTAAAAATGAAGTTAGCTTTTTTATTCACCAAATGAAATTGCTCATTGAGTGGCAAATCTCTTAGTTCCTCAAAAGGAAGAGAAAAATCTATGTTATTGTTAGTTTTTATCGATTCCGCCATGCGAAGTAAGAATTTTGCATCGTCATCTTCCCCTGGTTTAATGGCAGTTTCTGGTATTATGGCGTCGATAACAACTAATAAACTTACTGTTTCACCTTGCCTTTGCAATTGTTGTGCCATTTCAAAAGCAAGAACACCACCGTAACAATGACCACCTAAAAGATAAGGACCATTCGGTTGTACCTGACGAATTTCTTTGAGGTAGCGAGATGCTGTCTCCTCCACTGAAATTATTTCAGGTTCTTCCTGATCAGGAGTATGTTGCAAGGCATAAAATGGATAGTCCTCACCAAGTCTTCTGGACAAATTGAAATATTGACGAACTCCTCCACCAGCGCCATGCATACAGAAGAAAGGAATTTTAGAACCATTCAGCTGAATTGCTACCAGATGAGAACCGGAACTCTCACGGACAGGCTCTTTGACAATAGTTGCGAGTTTTTCAATTGTCGGGTTTTTAAAAAGAGTAGACAAAGGAAGATTGTGCCCAAATCTGTCATGAATTTGAGCCATTAAGCGAACAGCTAAAAACGAATGACCACCCAAATCAAAGAAATTATCAGTGACTCCAATCGGACTAGTATTCAGGAGATTTTCCCAAGTTTTCACCAAACTCAATTCCGTAAAATTCCGAGGAGCAACGAAAGATTTCGTGGCGTTTGGTTTGATAAGATTATCACTTGGAAGAGAACGCTTATCTACTTTGCCATTGGGTGTGAGCGGGAGAGAATCCAATACTACAAAACCAGATGGTATCATGTAATTGGGCAGTTTCTGTTGCAAGTCAGGCAACAATTGTGACACAATATCTTGCTTATCCGTGACGACATATGCAATTAGACGCTTTGAGTCTTGATCATCATTTTGGACAATGACAACAGATTCTCGCACATCTTTATGTTGTGCGATCGCTGCTGTAATTTCTCCTAATTCCACCCGGAAACCACGGATTTTAACTTGGTCATCACGGCGACCTAAATACTCAAGATTGCCATCGTTAAGATAACGCACTAAGTCACCAGTTTTATAAAGCTTAGTTCCTGAAACAAAGGGGTTATCAATAAACCTTTCCTGAGTTAATTCAGTCCGATGCAAATATCCCCTTGCTAATCCATCACCACCAATGTATAACTCTCCAATAACTCCCACAGACGTTGGTTGCAAATCGCGATTCAATACATAGACTTGAGTATTGTCAATAGGACGACCGATAGGAATACTAGTTGCTTGTTTTGGCAATAAACTCGTATCGTAATAAGTGACATTAGCAGAAACTTCCGATGAGCCATAAAGGTTTATGAGTTTTGCTTCTGGCATTAATTTTTGGAAAGTTTGAGCTAAATCAACAGATAACGCCTCCCCACTCGTTATCCAGAGTTTTAAATGCGATAAATTCTTAGTCAGATAACTGTAGCTATCCAAAAGTAAGCGCAGTAGTGAAGGGACAAGTACAATCCGCGTCACTTTGTGATCTGCTAGAGTTTCTACGAACAATTGTGGGTCTTTTACAACTGCATCTGGAATAATAACAGTAGGAATGCCCTGAAGTAACGGAGCAAAAATTTCCCATACTGAGTCTACAAAGCTAATCGCTGTTTTCTGACAACAAACCTCTTCTTTTGTGAAGGGATAGGTTTTCCACAACCAGTGTAAACCATTGACTGTACCGCGATGAGTTCCGAGAACACCTTTAGGAGTTCCAGTAGAGCCAGAAGTGTAGATAATATAGGCAAGATTATCAGCTTTTGAGGAACTGATAAAATTTTCCTGACTTTCTCGGGTAATTTCGTTAAAGTGGATGTCCAAACAAACAGTTTTAGCACAAGAAGCTGGTAGCTTTTCTAAAATCTCCTGTTTGGTGATTAACACCTCAGCTTGAGAATCAGAAAGCATAAAACCAAGACGTTCTACCGGATAACTTGGATCGAGGGGAATGTATGCACCGCCAGCTTTGAGGACAGCTAAAATCCCCAGAATCATGTCTATGGAACGTTCCAGACAAATAGCGACAAGAGTTTCTTGTGTGACACCCTGTTTTTGTAAATAATGAGCAACCTGATTAACTCTTTGGTTGAGTTGACGATAAGTCAGTTGTTCTGATTGACTCATTAACGCTAATGCATCAGGAGATTGCTCGACTTGCTGCTCAAATAGTTGATGAAGCGAGGTATTTTGAGGATAATCTGCACTCGTTTGATTCCACTCAAATAATAGTTGTTCTCGCTGTTGAGATGTGAGTGGTGATAATTCACTGATGCACTGTTCTGGATTTGCAACAATCCTTTCCAATAAAGCTTGGAAATTGTTAAGAAATCTGGTGATTGTTGCATCCTCAAAAATATCTGTATTGTATTCTAAAAACCCTGTTAATCCCTCTTGGGATTCGGACATCGACAGGAAAATATCCAACTGTGCTGTACCGCTGTCGAACTGCAAAGTACGCAAGGTTAAACCAGAAACGGATTGTACAAATGTTGGAGTGTTTTGCAAGACAAACATCACCTCATACAATGGATTCCGGCTTAAATCACGCTCAGGTTGCAATTCTTCTACAAGCATCTCAAAAGGTAAATCTTGATGTGCATAAGCATTGAGAGTTACCTCACGCACCCGATGTAATAGTTCACGGAAACTGGGATTACCACTGAGGTTATTACGCAACACCAAAGTATTCACAAACAAACCCAACATCCCTTCTAGTTCAGCTCGGTTCCGGTTTGCAATTGGAGAACCAATGAGAATGTCTTCTTGCTCTGTGTAGTGATATAGCAATATATTAAATGCTGTCAGCAAAGTCATAAATAAAGTGGCGTCTTCTTGCTGACTCAATTGATTCAGTCCATCTGTCAGAGTTTTTAAAAAGGTAAAATATTGCTTTGCACCAGTAAAAGTGGTAACATTTGGTCGCGGACGGTCTGTGGGTAACTGTAGGACAGGTAATTCACCACTCAGTTGTTGTTTCCAGTAATTAAGTTGGGTTTTGAGTAGTTCACCTTGTAGGCGATCGCGTTGCCAAATTGCAAAATCTGCATACTGAATAGGAAGTTCAGGTAAACTAGAAGGCTGATTTGTGGAGAACGCTGCATATAATGTTGCCAACTCCCGCAAGAACACACCAACAGACCATCCATCCGTAATAATGTGGTGCATGGTCAAAAGGAAAACGTGCTCTTGTTCACCCAAGCGCAGTAAAGTTGCTCTGACTAGAGGTCCAGTCCCTAAATTGAAGGGTTTTTTGGCTGACTGAACTGCAAATTGTTTAATCTGTCCTTCCCAATCTTTGCTAGACAAATGCTCAAAGTTAATGATGGGTAAGTCCCAAGTTAATTCTGCTGCAATCTGCTGTACTGGCTGTCCATTGACAAGTGCAAAAGTTGTGCGCCAAACTTCATGACGCCTGAGGATTTCATTAAGACTTTGTTGTAGTGCTGTAATATTAAGGTGTCCGGTTAAATGGAAAGCACTTGGAATATTGTAGAAGGAACTCCCGTGGTAAAGTTGGTCAATAAACCACAGCCTTTCTTGGGAGAAAGACAAGGGAATATTGTTGAAGTTTTGACGTTTTGGAATAATATCAGCTTTAAATTTTCCTCCCTTCCATTTTTCTAGAAGGGCTTTTTTGGCAGGTGATAAATTAGAATATTGTTTATCCATGATTAATTTTTAATAATTTCTTAGAGGAGAAAGAGGTGTAGGAGTGTAACAGCCTATTGTTTATTAATTCTTAGCCAAAAGAACTTCTACTTCCTCTTCTGATAACTCTTCGATTTTTTCTAGAAGAAGTTGCTCAATCATTTCTGCCTGCTTGGCTGGTATCATTGCTTGTACTAAAAGGTCACGCAGTGGTAACTCTACTGGGAACTTTGCTCGCAATCGAGAAACCAGTTGAGTCGCAATCAGGGAGTCTCCTCCCAATTCATAAAAGTTGTCGTAAATACCAACTTGTGCAATTCCAAGAACTTCTTGCCAGATTTCGGTAATTTGTTCTTCTAACTCATTAGTCGGAGCAACATAGGAATTACTGAGGTTAGGTCTGGAGTAGCTTGAGGATGAGTTTACTTGGCTGGAAAATTTTGAACCTAGTTTAGAGTCGAGATGAAATGTACGTTCGCACCTGGCTTTAAGATCTACCGTGGAAACAACAACTTGAGTTCCCTCTCTTAAAGAGAGTATCCGTTTAAAGACTTCTACGCTTTCTGTCTCGGTGATGGCTAATTCCATCCCAGATGCTTGTCCAAGTGTTTTTTGTTCTTGGGTTGTATTGAGTTGCAACTTATCCCAATTTATGACAATCCAAGGCAAAGACCTAGTTTGATTATGTCTCTGACTAAAAGTATCTATTAACTGGTTAACTCCTGAGTATAAAGCTAACCCAAATCCTCCCAAAATGGAAGACAAAGAAGAAAAAATGATACAAAAATCTAACTTTCTCTTTTCTAAGACTTGTTCTAATACAGTCAGATTCTGACGTTGAGAATCAAGCAGTTTTTCTAACTCTGTCTGACCAATTTCTGGAATCGATCCAAAGATATTTTCGCGCGTTCTTCCTGTTGAATAGATAACCCCATGAATTTCACCAATCTTCTCAGGTGCTAGACTCTGGTACATTTGTTCATAGTTAGTTGTATCTGCACGCACTATCAAAACTTCTGCACCCAAATCCCCTAATTTTTGGAGTTTTTGGATTTTGCGACTCACCTCATCTTCAGAAGTATGAGTTTCTAACCATTGTGAGTATTCATGCTTTTCTGGAAAAGCCCACTCCTCAATAAATATGAGTTTTGCTTGTAGGGTTTTCACCAAATATTGAGCAAGCACAACTCCAAGACTTTCCAGTCCACCACAAAACAAATAAACACCCTGTTTTCTCAACGGTGTTTTTTCTTCAACTACTGACTCTAGGCGCACTGACTCAAATGTTTGTACCCAACGATAGCGATCGCGATAAGCAACAACCAACTCAGACGACTTTGCCCTAAACTCATTTATAATTTGGTCAATAATATGACTGTCACAATCTCTTCCTCCTCTCTCTGCGACGCCAGTCGCTACAACGGGGGAAACCCCCGCAACGCGCTGGCTCCTCTCTGCGTCCACCGCGAACTTTGCGGGAGGAACATCCACACCGCAAATTCGCTCTCTGCGGTTCGTTAAAACAACATCAATACTCCGACAAGTTATATTAGAATACTCTTGAGGAATAACCTTACATAAACCTAAGACAGTTGCTTTCTCTGGGCTGAGAGTTTCATTACCATTAACTTCCTGAATTTTGTTCGATATAACCCAGATTTGTAGGCGATTAGTAATTTTTTGATTGTTAAGAGATTGCGTTAAAAATAGCAAAATTTTGAATTCTAAAAACTCATTTTGTTCGAGAGTATTTAACGTACTTATACTCCAGCAATAGGCGATATTGTGCGGAGTTTTACCCAACGCGATTAATTCTTGGAACAACACATCATAGTCATCACAGTTTTGGGGATTAATAACATAAATTCCCTCACTCAATTTGGTAAACTGGTGTCCCACCTTCACCACAATGACATTTTTACCACTCTGTTCGAGTCTATTACCTAACTCGGAACCCACCCCACATTCATCAATAAACAACAACCATCGCTCATTCTCTGTTTCTTCATCAGATGAAGAAGTTGAATTCGGTAGTAAAAAACGTTTCCATGAAGGAAGATAGAACCAATCAGCAATGTCTTGTTTTTTGTCTAATGTAACTGACTTCCCATTTGAAGAAAATGATGGCGATTTAGCATCAATCCAGTATCTTTGTCGCTCAAAGGGATATGTAGGCAAAGGTAGACGATGACGCCGCTCGTGAGCATAAAACCCTGACCAATCTATTTCTACACCAGAAAGCCACAATCGACCTAATGTCTGTAATAAAAAGCTAACATCTGATTGTTGTTCTTTGACATGGCGTAAAGAAGTTAAAACTTGCTGTTTTGCTCCTGGTTGAAGATGCTGTGTTGTTAATGTACTTAACGTCCGCCCCGGACCCACTTCCAGAAAAACACCTTCAAACTGTTGTAATAGTTGAGATATCCCATCTGAAAATTTTACAGTTTGTCGCAGATGTTGACCCCAGTAGTTGGCATTTGTGGCTTGTTCATCTGTAATCCACGTACCAGTGACATTGGAAATGAAGCGAATACGCGGTGGGTTTAGCTTCACTTTTTTCACGGCTTGCACAAATGGTTCTAAGATTGGTTCCATCATCACAGAATGAAATGCATGAGATGTGTGCAACAGCCGAGATTCTATTTGTTGTGAGGATAATTGGTTTTGGAGTGTGGCGATCGCCTCCCCTGAACCAGAAACAACACACGAGGATGGACTGTTTATTGCTGCTATCTCTATAGATGTGCGATCGCCCTTTGGGCGGCTAAGAGCTGGAGCATCGCCCGTGTCTACATTCAAAAGGGACTGCACATCTTGTGCTGGAAGTTTAATTGCCAGCATACTTCCTGTGGGCAATTGTTGCATCAATTGTCCCCTTTTAGCGACAATAGCTAAGGCATCTTCCAGGGAGAATACACCTGCAATTGTTGCTGCGACATATTCCCCGATACTGTGACCAATCATCGCCTCTGGATGTACTCCCCATTCCATCCACAATTGCGCCAGGGCGTATTCGATCACAAAAAGTGCTGGCTGAGTAATTGCTGTTTGTTGTAGTCTATGAAGTGCAGCTTCAATTTGTTCTTGTTTGGGGAAGAGTATGTCCCGGATATCAAGATTGAGGTGGGGTTGGAGAATCTGCGCGCAAGTATCTATATCTTTTTTAAAGGTGGGTTCAGTATCATACAGTTCCCGCCCCATATTCACATATTGCGCCCCTTGTCCTGAAAACGTGAAGATGAGTGGACAGTGACTGGGCTTATGATGAGTAGTGAAAACACGTTGTGGATCTTGGGATGTCAGCACTTTAACTGCATCCTCCCAGTCGTGACATACTACCATACGACGATGGTCAAATGCTCGACGACCTACTTGTAGGGTGTAAGCGACATCAGGCAAGGTAATATCAGGATGTTGCTGGAGGTGAGTCGCTAAGTTGTCCGTGATAGTTTCTAGGGCTGTGGTGGTTTTGGCTGATAGCAGCAACAATTGCCAGGGACGTGAAGTACTTTTAGGTGCAACAACTGGGGCTTCTTCTAAGATTACATGAGCATTAGTCCCTCCAATACCAAAAGAACTAACTCCTGCTCTACGAGGAGTGCCGTTTGTTTTCCACTCTGATAATTTGGTATTGACGTAGAAGGGACTGTTGGCGAAGTCTATCTCGGGATTGGGTTCTTTAAAGTGCAGACTGGGGGGTATTTGTTTATTTTTCAGGGCTTGGACTGTTTTGATTAAGCCTGTTACACCAGCAGCTGTGTTTAGATGTCCAACATTTGTCTTGACTGAGCCGATTCGACAAAAACCCTTTTTGTTTGTACTGCTACGAAAAGCTTGTGTAAGAGCTTTAATTTCAATAGGATCTCCTAACGGAGTTCCGGTGCCATGTGTTTCTACATATGTGATAGAATCAGGTTCGACTTCAGCTAAGGCAAGCGCTTCTAGAATAACCTCCCTTTGACCATCAACACTGGGGGCTGTGTAACCAACCTTTAAAGAGCCATCGTTATTAATAGCTGAACCTTTAATTATTGCATGAATAAAGTCGCCGTCTGCAAGAGCATCCTCTAGTCGCTTTAACACAACGACACCTAAACCGTTGCTGAAAATAGTTCCTCTAGCTTTTGCATCAAAAGCTCGACAATGTCCATCAGGAGAATTAATTCCTCCTTCTTGATATCGATAACCAGTTTTTTGTGGCACTTTTATCGAAACGCCACCAGCAAGTACAATATCACTTTCACCATTTAGCAAACTTTGGCAGGCTAAGTGGACTGCAACTAATGATGTAGAACAGGTAGTCTGAACATTAATGCTTGGCCCCTTAAGATTTAACTTATAAGAAATTTGTGTAGGCAGGTGGTCTTTATCATTGCCAATAAAAATTTGGAAACCGTCTACTGATTCTATCAAGTCACGGTTAGAATAAATGTTTGAAAGGAGGTAAGAACTATAAGCTACACCTCCAAAAAGACCAATTTGTCCAGTGTAAGTTTGGGAGTCGTAGCCAGCATTTTCTAGAGCTGACCAAACACATTCTAGAAAGAGACGATGTTGTGGGTCTGTTATTTCAGCTTCTTTAGGAGAAAAGCCAAAAAATGAAGCGTCAAATAATTCTATATCTTCTATAAGACTACCTGCTTTTACATACAGAGGGTCATTAACCACTGTAGAGTCTATTCCGGCAGATACGAGTTCCTCATCCGTGAAAAAAGAAATAGACTCTACACCATCTCGGATGTTTTGCCAAAAACTATCAACGTTTTTCGCTCCAGGAAAACGACCCGCCATGCCAATGATAGCTATTTCATCTTTGTTATTTAAGTTATTAAGATTATCTAACACATTCATCACTCATTTTTTTGAAGTTATTTTTTGACTTGTTTATGGAAAAGTTTAAATTTCAATTTCCGAAGCAATCTGAATCTGGTCATTTAAAACCGCGTCAATATCTTCTTCAGTAGTCAGTGGGTTAGCGATGACTGCACGCATGACAATAATAGGAATTTCTTTCCCAAAGCTAGTAGTTGTTTTTGTCGTCCGTGAAATAAAAGTACGACCAATTTGGCGCTGAATTTTCTGTAGGCGTTCATTAAATTGATTAATGAGTTGATTGTCAATTTCGGTCAACTGCTTTTTAAAAACAAGCTCTCTTAATTGTTCTGGAATGTAGCGATAGAGAAGCAAGTTAGTATCAGGTTCTGCTAACAACTCAAACTCAGGCATGCTACAGATACGATCTGCCATATATTGAGTTTTCCGAATTCCTTCATCAATCAAAAATTCATATCCCTTAAGTCCAATCAGATTTAGCCCAGCATGTAAAAATAAAGCCATACCAGGTCGAGAACCTTCTAAAGCACGTTTACCTAAATCAAATGACCCCTTACGCATGGTGTAGCTTGCTTGCTTTTCGATTGCTTTCGCTATGTGTGGATCGCGGAAAAAGACCAGACCAATGCCCATTGGCAGGTATAATTGTTTATGTCCGTCAATGGTCACTGAATCAGCTCGTTCGATACCAGCAAGCTTGTGGCGATGTTGTTGGGAAAAAATGAGTGGTCCACCCCAAGCAGCATCTACGTGAAAATGAACATGGGCTTCTTGTGCAATCTCTGCAATCTCCGTAAGCGAATCCACTCCACCTGAGTCTGTGGTGCCAGCAACACCTACAATTGCAATAATAAGCAGGTTTTGGGCACGACACTCCATAACAGCTTGGCGCAGCGCCTGTATGTTAACTCGATTATTACAGTCAGTAGGGATTCTCATCAAACGATGTGTACCAATCCCCATCAAATCTGCAGCTTTATCAAAAGAGAAATGCATCAACTCAGAGCCAATAATCGCTGCTCCTTTGTAACCGTAGAAATCTAGGGCTGCGGTTAAGCCTTCTTTTTCTATACCAAGAAAATCATCCTTTGGTCCCAAAGCAGTATTCCGGGCACACCAAAGCGCCGTGATATTTGCCACTGTCCCGCCAGAAACCAAGATTCCTAGTGTACTTAGATTGTTTTGAATATGCTGAGCGTAGAAATTATCGTCCAAGTTGTAAATCAGTCGATGCAACATTGCCAAAGCTTCGCGTTCACAGAAGCTTAGAGCTTTAGCTGTTTCTATTTTGACGGCATTTTGGTTCATTGCCGTCATCAGTTTGGCAAGGGGGCGCACAAAACAGGGAAGCGCCGAGGTCATGTGACCGATAAATCGTGGTGAAGATGTGTGTATTGAGTGAGCAACAATATTGTTGTCTATGTATTTCAGATAGCTCTCTAAAGAAGCAGGTTGAACAGGTATTTGACTATCAGAAAAACTTCTTAATAATGAGTCTAAATCAATATTAGTGTTTGCATCAATCGTGTTTAAAAAATTCTGGGAAAACTTGTCAGTTATTTCATCTATTTGTGACTCAATAGATGTGACATGACTAGATGAAGCAAACAGTTGCATCACTTGTTCTTCAATCTCATAATTTAATGCTTGCTCAGTCTCAAAAAAAGAACTTTTCTTTGGCATTTCTTGTTTACTTAATGTCATCTTGTATTCTTGTAATAATTTGGTTTTTTACTCTATTGCCAATGCTCGTTTAATTCTTATAGTTTATTCCCCTTTTTGGGATGAAACACCTTTTTGCTTTGTTGCTGTTCGATGTTCAATCCTTGCTTGTTTTCGGCGCTGTATTGAGGCGGTTCTGTTTTCAGGGCGATGAGAATGTTGTGTAAAAGACTCTTGTTCGCTTGACTCTTGACCAAGATATCTAGTTAGGTGGCTTATGGTTGGATATTGAAACATTTCAACCAAGGGGAAATCTCGCTGAAATATTTTTTGCAACTTGCTATGAATCTGAACCAAAAGTAATGAATGACCACCAAGTTCAAAGAAATTATCATGGATTCCTACATTTTCAATATGAAGCATTTCTTGCCAAAGAGTCGCAATAGTTTTTTCGACTTCGGTTTGGGGTGCCTGATAAACCGCTTTCAATTCAGGACGTGAATCGTCAGGTGCAGGCAATGCTCTGCGATCTACCTTACCACTAGGTGTGAGTGGTAGTGCTTCTAGCATGACAAAAGCTGCTGGCACCATGTAGTTTGGCAGCTTCGACTCCAGAAAGTCCCGCAGTTCAGTAATTGTCAGTGTTTGCCCTGAGTGAGGAACGACATAAGCGACTATTCGTTGAGAATCAGCTGAATCAGAACGAACAACGACTACATTTTCTCGTACTTTGGGGTGTTGGCGAATATGTGCTTCAATTTCTCCAAGTTCAATGCGGAAACCGCGAACTTTGACTTGGTGGTCGATACGTCCTAAGTATTCAATCTCTCCGCTAGGTGAATAACGTGCTAGGTCTCCTGTTTTGTATAAACGTGCTGCTGAAAAATCGCTAAAGGGATTGGAGATGAATTTTTCTGCTGTCAGTTCCGGACGGTTTAAGTAGCCACGTGCTAGTCCATCCCCACCTATGTGCAGTTCCCCAGGTACACCAACTCCAACAGGTTGTCTGTTTGCATCCAGTATATAGATCTGCGTATTGGCGATCGCATGACCAATTGAGACGTATTTGGGCAAAGGTGCATTCAGACTGAGACTATAGCAAGTGACATCCGCAGATACTTCCGAAGAACCGTAAAGGTTTAACAAAGTGCTATCTGGCAAACTCTGCCGAAATTGTTGTAGCAGATCCATTGAGAGTGCTTCACCACTGCTAATCCACAACTTCAATTGGGGTAGCTGTGACTGTAGGTCAGTGTATGTATTCAACAGTATACGCAATAAAGAAGGAACAAGTACTAACCGTGTCACATTCTTGTGAGCAAGAGTAGCTACAAACTGTTGTGGATCTTTGAGGATACTATCAGCCACAATGACAGTGGGTACACCTTGAAGTAAAGGTCCAAAAATTTCCCACACTGAATCCACAAAGTTTAAGGATGTTTTCTGGCAACACATTTCTCCCTGCACGAAAGGATAATTCTGCCACATCCAGTGAAAGCGATTGATTGCACCCTTATGTAGACCAAAAACTCCCTTAGGCTGACCTGTTGAGCCAGAGGTGTAGATGACATAAGCTAGGTTATCGACTTTTGAAATATTGGTAGGGTTATCTTGGGAATATTTACTAATAATATCCCAGTCGGTGTCCAAGCAAACTACTTGTGCTTGATGTTCAGGAAGTCTCTCCACCAGCTTTTGCTGAGTTAGTAGTACTGACACTTGAGAATCCGACAACATGAATGCTAGACGTTCTTGTGGGTATGCTGGATCTAGCGGTACATAAGCGCCACCAGCTTTGAGAATGCCTAAAAGTCCGATGATCATAGAGAGGGAACGCTCGACACAAATTCCCACCAGTACCTCTGATCCTACTCCCTGGTTTTGCAGGTAGTGCGCCAGTTGATTGGCTCTTGCGTTCAGTTCTTGGTAGGTTAGTTGCTGGTCTTCAAACACTACTGCTACAGCATCAGGCGTACGTTCTACTTGATCTTCAAACAACTGATGGATGCATTGCTGTTGGGGATACTCAACCGAGGTATCATTCCACTGTACTAGCAGTGCCTTCTCGGCTTCAGTCAACAACGGTAACTCCAACAAGCGCTGCTGTGGATTGGCAACAATCCCCTCAAGCAACGTTTGCAAATGCCCAGCCATCCGGCTTACAGTGCTTTGCTCGAATAAGTCAGTATTATACTCCAGAGTGCCAACGAGTCCCTGTGCTGTTTCTGTCATGTACAAGGTTAAATCAAACTTGGCACCACCACTGTCACTTTCTAGAGGACTTAAAGTTAAACCAGGTAATTCTAAAGGCGACATCGGTGCATTCTGAAGCACAAACATGACTTGGAAAAGCGGTGTATGACTCAAAGAACGCTGTGGTTGCAGTTTTTCTACCAGTTGCTCAAAAGGCAAATCTTGGTGAGCATACGCTCCTAGTGCCATCTCCCGCACACGAGTTAGTAACTCCTCAAAAGTGGGATTACCTGCCAAGTTAGTTCGCAGTACCAAGGTATTGACAAAAAATCCAATTAACCCTTCTATCTCTGCCCGGTTGCGGTTGGCGATAGGTGAACCAACTACAATATCTTCTTGCCCTGTGTAACGCCATAGCAAGGTCACAAAAGCTGCTAACAGGGTCATAAATAAAGTACTTCCCTGCTGCTGACTCAATTTATTGATACCTACAGATAGCTCTTGAGATAGCTCAAATGAATAGGTAGCACCCGCAAAGGTCATAACGGCGGGTCGGGGATGGTCAGTAGGTAACTCCAGTACTGATGGTGCGCCTTCTAACTGCTTACACCAATACGATATCTGGGATTTTAACACTTCTCCCACAAGCCATTGTCGTTGCCAAGCCGCAAAATCTACATATTGGATTGCCAGTTCAGCTAACGGTGACGGTTGCTTGGTACAAAAGGCTTGATAAAGTGTTGCGACCTCACGCACCAGTACGCCTTTTGACCAACCGTCAGAGGCAATGTGGTGCATTGTCAGTAGTACTATGTGCTCTTGTTCCCCAAGGCGCAGTAGTTTCACTCGCAACAGAAGGTCGTTGTTGAGGTCAAAAGGTCGTTGAGCTTCTTTATCTGCCAGTTTTCTGACTTCGGTTTGTTGTTGGTTTGAAGGTAACTCACTGATATCGAGTAGAGATAATGGTAGCGATGTAACTGATGAGATAATTGCTACGGGTTGCCCTTCTATTGTCTGGAAATTGGTTCGCAACGCTTCGTGGCGGCGTAAAATTTCGTTGAAACTTTGTTGTAGTGCTTTTACATTCAATTGTCCCTGTAGGCGAACAGCAGCAGGGATGTTGTAGAAGGGGCTGTTTGGTTCTAACTGGGTTAGGAACCATAACCGTTGCTGGGCGAATGATAGGGGTAGCTTTTGTGAGCGTGAAATTCGCTCAATGTCTGCTGTTTCGAGTCCATTACCTGCTTTGGTCGCTTTTTCAATGTCCTTGGCTAGCCCAGCTATTGTTGGTTGTTCAAATAAGCGACGTAAAGGCAGCTCTTGCTGAAAAACTTGACGTACTTGGGAAATCACGCGAGTTGCAAGCAGCGAGTGTCCTCCTAAGGAAAAGAAGTTATTGTGAATGCCTACTTTCTCAATACTAAGCACCTCTGCCCAAATTAAGGCTAGCATCTCCTCAATTGGTGTAGAAGGAGCGATAAAACCAGATTCGGATAATAGCTGTGTGACTTCAGGTACTGGTAGTGCTTTGCGATCTACTTTACCATTAGGTGTGAGTGGTAGTGCCTCTAGCATCACAAAAGCTGCTGGCACCATGTAGTTTGGCAGCTTCGACTCCAAGAAGTCTCGCAGTTCAGTCACTGTCAGTGTTTGCCCTGAGTGAGAGACGACATAAGCGACTATTCGTTGAGAATCTACTGACTCTGAGCGAACGACAACTACACTTTCTTGCACTTTGGAATGTTGGCGAACAAGTGCTTCAATTTCTCCAAGTTCGATGCGGAAACCGCGAACTTTCACCTGGTGGTCGATGCGACCTAAGTATTCAATCTCTCCGCTAGGTGAATAACGAGCCAAATCTCCAGTTTTGTACAGACGCGCTGCTGGTTTGTCGCTAAAGGGATTGGGAATGAATTTTTCTGCTGTCAGTTCAGGGCGCTTTAAGTAACCACGTGCGAGTCCATCTCCACCTATACATAGTTCCCCAGGTACACCAACAGGAACTAACTGAGCGTGTTGATCTAGGATATAGAATTGTGTGTTAGCAATCGGTTGACTAATTGGTACAATGCTGCTGTCTTTTTCTACTTGACACGCTGCTGACCAAATGGTGGTCTCTGTAGGACCGTACATATTCCAGAGGGAACCACATCGACTGAGTAACTGATGAGCTAGGTGTCTAGGTAAGGCTTCTCCACCACAGAGGATTTTCAATTGATGATTCCCAGCCCAGCCTGCTGCTAAAAGTAGCTGCCAAGTAGCTGGTGTGGCTTGCATGACTGTAGCATTTGAGTCAGTTATTTTTGCTGACAACCGTGTTCCGTCCGAGGCAATTTCCCGACTAACGAGTACTAGGCGAGCACCCACTATGATTGGGAGAAAAAGTTCCAACGCAGCAATATCAAACGAATAAGTGGTGACAGCGAACAAGGTATCTTGCTCGCTTAGCCCCGGTGTTTGGCGCATCGCGTGCAAGAAGTTGCTCAAGGCGCTGTGAGGAATTTGCACACCTTTGGGTTTGCCTGTGGAACCAGAGGTATAGATGACATATGCCAGGTTATTAGTAGTTACTTGAGTAACTGAATTTTTCTTACTTTCTTGGGCAATTGTCTGCCAATCAGTATCTAAACAAACAACTTTAGCTTTGTGTTGAGGCATTGCCTCTACCAGCTGTCCTTGAGTCAGCAGCACTGACACTTGGGCGTCTTTCAGTATAAAAGCTAATCGCTCCTGGGGATAAGTCGGGTCAAGTGGTACATAAGCGCCACCCGCTTTGAGTATGCCCAACAGCCCAATGACCATGTGGAGCGATCGCTCTGTGCAAATTCCCACCAGTACCTCTGGTCTCACTCCCAAAGAACGCAGGTAATGCGCTAGCTGATTCGCCCTAGCGTTTAGTTCACAGTAGCTTAGTTGCTCGTCTTCAAACACCACTGCTACGGCATCCGGTGTGCGTTCTACTTGAGCCTCAAACAACTGATGAATGCATTGGTTTTGGGGATAGTCTGCCTGAGTGCCATTCCACTCTACCAGCAATTGATGCCGTTCAGGTTCAGTCAACAGCGGTAAGTCTTTAAGGCACATTTGGAGACCAGTCACCATGCCTTGGAGCAATGTTTGGAAATGCCCTAGCATCCGGGTAATCGTAGCAGGATCAAAGCGGTAACAATCGTAAGAAATTCTAATCTCCAACTGGAGTCCAGGTATTGCGGTAACAGTTACAGGATAATTCGTCTTTTCAAAAACACTTATACTTTGGATTTCTAATTTTTCTTTATAATCGTTTAAAATTTGCTCTGTTGGATAGTTCTCAAACACCAAAATGTTCTCGAACAACGGTAAACCTCGTGGAACTTCACTCCAGCCTTGAACTTCTATCAGTGGGCTGTACTCATACTGACGCAATTCAACGAGTTGAGCCTGAAGCTGCTTGAGCCAGGGTAGCAGAAACTGCTCAGCATCCAACTTGACTCGCACAGGCAGGGTGTTGATAAACATCCCTACCATAGACTCGGCTCCGATTAAGTCTACTGGACGACCAGAAACTGTCGCCCCATAAATCACGTCTGACTCACCACTGTAGCGACCCAGGAGCACAGCCCAGGCTCCTTGAACTAGCGTATTCAGCGTGATTTGATGCTGCCGTACCAATGACTGTAGTGCCGCTGTGGTTGTCTGTGATAGCTTAATTCGTTGGGATTTGTAGCTGTCTTCTTGGTTGGACAAGTTATCAATATATGGGCTGATTAGGGGTGTGGGTGCTTGTATTCCACTAAGCGCCTGTTTCCAGAACACCTCAGCTTTCGATAAATCTTGCTGCTGCAACCAGCCAATATAGTCTCCGTAGTCACGGCTAGTTGCTACAGGTACATTTTCACCCTGACAAAGCACTTCGTAAAGTTCAATAACTTCCTTAAGCACCAATGCTGTTGACCAACCATCCAATAGCAGATGATGTTTACTCCAAACAAAGTAGTAAGAATCGTCGGTGAGGCGGATCAAAAATAGCCGCATCAGGGGTGCAGTAGAAAAATCAAAACCTGAGGCGCGATCGCTCTTGAGAAACTCTTTCAATCGTTCTTGCTGCTCAACAGAGTCTAAATTGCGCCAATCATACTGCAAGAGCGCCACTTTTACTTGCCGATGTACGACTTGTATTGGTTTTTCTAGGTTTTCCCAATAAAAGGAAGTACGTAAAATGGTGTGCCTGTTTGTAACTTGCTGCCAAGCCCGCTCAAACGCTAGAATATTAAAATTACCGCGTAAAGCATAGCATAACTGAACAAAGTAAACTGTTGATTCGGGAGCGCTTAGACTGTGGAAAAGAATCCCCTGCTGTAGCGGTGAAAGTTCGTATATATCTTGAATGTTTTCTGCGTTCATTTTGTTTTATTTCCACTCCCTCGGTTAATTCTTGCCATGAGCTGATCGAGGTCTTTTTGACTCAAATTAGCTTTCGGGAAGTCTGAAGGTGTGTATCCTCCAGCTTCGGGAGATTGGCAATGGACAATGAGCGATCGCAATGCCTTAACAAATCCTTTCGCCAGTTGTTCAATAGTAGTTCGCTGATGTATCTGCTCGCTATAAGTCCATTCCAGTTGCAACTGACCCTCAAGAACAAACCCGTTAATGTCTAGCAGATAGCGCCGATTATCCTGTAGACTGCGGCTAACACCAACGGTTTGCTTGACCAGCTTAAACAGCGACGATTGAGACAGAAGTTGATCGAACTGACCTAGGTAGTTAAATCTCACTTCTGCTTGGGGAAGGTTTTGCAGTTGCGTGGTTACTGAAGAGTCCTCACTTAGATAACGCAGCACCCCATAACCGATGCCCCGATTCGGGACACTGTGGAGTTGCTCTTTGATGGCCTTGAGTGCTTCCCCAGGCTGGGAAATTCCTTCTAAAGTCAGCAGCACTGAAAATATAGTTGTAAACCAACCAACTGTCCGTGATAAATTAATATCGTCAGTTATTGCCTCTCGTCCGTGTCCTTCCAAGTCCACTAGCAAAGAACAACTTGCTGTCCACTCAGCCAAAGTTTGTACCAGCGCTGTGAGCAGTACATCGTTGATTTGGGTGTGATAAGCTCCTGGCACATCCTGCAACAATGCCCTAGTTTCTTCTATGCTAAGAGAAACCAACACATTACGAGCCAATGCCATCGTGTTAGCACCGCCAGGATAATCTACAGGCAAACGAGAAATGGACTGATGCGACGCTCGTAACCAGTAGTCTTGTTCTTGTTGAAGTTGAACTGACTGTGCATACTCCTGTAGAAACTCAGACCACTGTTTGAAGGAAGTTGTCTTCGGAGGTAGCCCAATCGGCTCGCCTTGGCTGAGTTGCTGATAGACTTGTTGCAGGTCTTCTAGTAAAATTCTCCAAGAGACACCATCCACGACTAAGTGATGAATGACGAAAAGTAGGCGTTTCGACTGATTGTCACCTAAGTTAAACAGCGCCACTCGCATCAGAAGACCCTCTACTAAGTTCAAGCTTGCCTGTAATTCAGTAGCAGTGGCTTCAAAGGTGGTTTCTTGTTGTGTTGCTGGCAAAGCTGATAAATCCATACATAAAACAGGCACTTTTGCAACTTCATCCAGATCGGCGTTAACTTGCTGCCAACTTGATCCTTTAGGAATAAACCGCAGGCGCAGGGCGTCATGGTGCTCTAGCAAGTGTTGTAGTGCTTGCTCTAGTAAAGCTGGGACGATTTTTGGTGACACTTCTAGCAGTACAGCTTGGTTCCAGTGGTGTGGATTGCACAGCTTCTGCTCAAAAAACCAGTGCTGAATTGGAGTCAAAGAGAATGAACCCGTCACAGCTTCTTGTTGAGCTATTGTTGAAACTCTTGGCGCAATAGCAGCCAATCCAGCGACGGTTGGGTTTTCAAATAACTGCTTGGGGGTCAATTGTAGACCACCTTGGTTGAGTCTGGCGATAATCTGAATACTAATAATCGAATCTCCGCCCAACTCAAAGAAGTTATCATAAATTCCTACTTGCTCAAGCTTTAACACACCAGACCAAACAAGAGCGATTGTTTCCTCGATAGAATTGCGAGGAGCGACAAATTTCCTTGCTAATGGGTTAACATTCTCAGGAGCAGGCAATGCTTGACGGTTCACCTTGCCATTAGATGTTAGAGGTAATGCCTTCAGGTGCACAAAAGCAGAAGGTATCATATAGTCTGGCAGCTTTTTCTTCAGAAAGTTCTGGAAATCGCTGACCGAAAATTCAGACTGCTGATTTGGCACGAAATAAGCGACGAGATGCTTGTTACCAGATTCATCTTCCCGCGCTAGGACGACGCTTTCCCGAATGGTAGGATGAAGGCTTAGCACTGACTCAATCTCAGCAAGCTCAATTCGGAAGCCGCGAATCTTCACTTGGTGGTCGATTCGTCCAAGAAACTCAATATTGCCATCAGGTAGATAACGCGCTGAGTCTCCTGTTTTGTATAACCGTGATCCGAATTCATCACTAAAGGGGTTGGGGATGAACCTCTCGCTGGTTAGTTCTGGGTGGTTGAGATAGCCCCGTGCCAGATTATCCCCTCCAATGTAAAGCTCACCTCTAACACCAATTGGTACAGGTTGCAAATGATTGTCGAGAATGTAGACCTGAGTATTAGCGAGTGGACGACCTAAGGGCACTAGGTCAGATTTATCGCCGATACTGTCATGCTTGAGCATGAAGGTTAAAACGCCAACAGTTGCCTCTGATGGTCCATAGTGGTTGAGGATTCGACAGTTTGCTGTGTATTGCTGGAGTTTCTTTATTAACTTCCAACTTAGCGCCTCACCACCTAGAATCAAGCGCTCTGCTGGCAGAATTTTCTCCGGATGGGAAGCACTCAACAGAGCATTTAAGTGAGAAGGAACAATTTTGAGACAATCAATTGGATGGTTCTCGCAGTAATCCGCCAAAGCCTCTGGACTCGTTGCCCGCTCCTGTGAGATGACGTGAAGACATCCACCTGTACACAAGGCTGGGAAAATTGCTGTGTTACCCAAATCAGCTGCAAAGGTGGAAACAGTTGCAAAGCTAGCATTAGCAGGCAGATCTAGTTTTTCTAGAATACTATGTAGGTAGTTGAGAAGTTGCCGATGCTCAACAGCAACTCCCTTGGGCTGACCTGTTGAACCTGAGGTGTAAACTACATATACTAAGTTCTCTGGAGTTGTTTGCGAGAGAAGATTCTCATCTGGCTGCTGAGCGATCGCGTTCCAATCAGTGTCTAGACAAACTATCGACACTTCCTCTTGGGAGAACAGCCCTGCTAAGTGCTGTTGGGTTAAGATGATCGAAGAATTAGCATCTTCTAACATGAAAGCTAGACGCTCAGTTGGCAGTAGAGGGTCTAAAGCAAGGTAGGCTCCACCTGCCTTGAGAATTCCCAAAAAACCAACTATCATTTCAAGGGAGCGCTCGACGCACAGTGCAACAATTATTTCAGAACCAACACCTAGGGTTTGTAGGTAGTGTGCGATTTGATTGGCACGAGCATTCAACTGGGCGTAGGTCAATTGTTGCTCCTCAAAGACAACAGCTGGATGCTTCGGCGTATGTGCGACCTGCTGCTCAAACAACTGATGAATGCACTGGTGTTTGCTGTACTTTGTTTGGGTGTTGTTGAACTCGACTAGCAGTTGCTGGCGCTCACTTGGACTGAGGATTTCTAGTTGAGCAATATTGTTTGTTGGATTGTTAATCGCGCTAGTTAACAAAGTTTGAAACTCTGCTGCCAAGCGTTCGATATCTTCTAGGTCAAATAAGTTGGCATCGTAGTGGAACTCTGCTGTTAGGGAATCATCCCACTGCAGGCAGGAGAGTTTCACTTTGAATCGGTCAATGCAAGCATACTGCTTGTAAATCGAAAATGATACCTCATCAGCTAAATATCTAGTTGGCTGTGATGTAAAGTCGAAAGCAAAGGGTAAAAATGATAATTCTTGGCTATTCCCATCCCCACTGGCAATGTCTTCCCAGCTAAAAGACTCCTGCCACTGGTAGACATCTGTTATTGTTTTATGTAATTGCTTTAATATTTCAGAAAATTTAGAGTTTTCATCTAGATAAGCGCGAACCGGTATATATTTGGCTAGCAATCCCAGTGCTGGCTTTAATTCTTCATAATTTCTCCCGTCACAGCACATGGCGATCGCCATCTCGGATTGTCCTGTAAGACGCCAGAGTAATATCTGCCAACAAGCCATTAAAATGCTAGAAATACTAATAGCCTTCCTATATGCCAATGCTTCGAGATTCGCTATTATATCAAGACTGACTTTAATACTAATAAATTTAGGTTTAAATATTGATTGTTCAACCGATGGTTTTTCACTAGGTAGCTTACTTATGACCAAACTAGAGATATTTTGTTTGCGCCAATACTCTCTCGTTGTTTCCGCATCTTTTCCTTCAAATAATTCATTTTGCCATGCAGCGATATCTGCATATTGCAAAGGTTCATCTGTGAGTTCTTTTTGATGCAAGTAGCCAGTGTAAGTCTCGCTGATTTCACGGGCAAGATTATAGATTGATACTGTATCTGCACAAATAGCTGGTAAAGCAATCAATAAAATATTTTTTTGAGGTGATAGACTAACTAAGCTAATATCTAAAACAGAACCATTTTGCCAATCAAAAATTAGTTGATGATTTTTTTGAAACAATTTTTCGCTTTCTGCTAATTTTTGATCTAATTCTAAAGCACTGAAATCATAGTAATTAATAGATAACAAACTATTTTCATTGATAACCTGTAAAGGAATACTCATTTCCTTTAATGCTCGAAAGTTAGTACGAAGAATTTCGTGTCTATCAATAATCTTTTGTAAAGTTTTTTCGAGAATTGAAAATTTGACATCTCCCTCAATTAAAAGCGCACACTGAACATGATAAGGCTGGCGATCGCCTGATTGCTGCAACAGCCACAAATGCTTTTGTTGAGGTGAAATTTGAAAACCTTCTATGTAAGAGCTTTGCATACTTACCAACCCTTCGCTAATTTTATTAGGTCAAATATGGTTCTGCCATTCCCACTAAAACTCTTCGTGTTCCTGCAAATGGTTTACGTCCATGAGCAGTTAACATATTGTCCAGCATCAAAATATCACCAGATTGCCAGGAAAATGTCACTGCTGACTGTTGATATATTTCGTTAATCTCTTTTATCACAGATGCTTCAATCTTTGAACCGTCTCCGTAATAAACGTTGCGTGGCAAGTCTTCTTCTTTAACTGTTGACAGTAGAGACTCGCGAACTTCTGGTTTTAAGCTAGATACGTGAAACAAATGTGCCTGATTGAACCATACCATGTCATTCGTTTTCGGATGGGTGGCAACAGCTTGACATACCTGACTGGTTCTCAAATGATTTCCGTCTTTCCACTCAAACTCAATACCAACATTACGGCAATAACTCTCAACCTCTGATTTGTTAGGGGTTTGAAATACGTTTTCCCATTTTAAATCAATTCCTTGCCCGTAGTTTCGGACATACATGACCTTTTTCTGAATGAATTGCTCTTTAATCTTTGGGTCAATACGTTGAAAAACTTTTCGACTATCAGCTATTGGTGTTTCTCCGCCCTGTCCTGCCGCTTCTAGACAAAAGAACCAAATCTTCATTGGCCAGTTGCGGGAGTAAGCCATTTCATTGTGTAAAGGAATTGATTGCTCGGCTGGATATTCTGTTGATGTATATATCTTACCACTTACTTGGCTACGCGGAGTTGAACGATAAGAATATTCAATTAATTCTTTAGAAAGAGATTGAATCAAATGCTCAAAACTCCCAGTATCACTCATAGAAAAATTGCGGAATAGGATACCTCCATGCTGCAATAAATTAGTTTCCAACCATTCATAATTGCTAGCTGACCAAGTAGCCAAATTTATACCATCGACAGCAGGCTTAATAACTAAAGGTAGACTTTTTCCCGGCTGAATAAAATCAGTATCAATTAATTTTTCTGGGGATAAACTTATTGTTTTTCGCTTATATTTAAAATTCATTGTATTCCTTGTTATTCAAGATTTTCCATTTCTTTACAAGAAAGACAACGGCTATTTTTCAATACCAGTAATTGCCTGACGCTTCACCTGTCCTAATTGATGACTACGCTCTTGTTTCAACTCTTGGTTTTTGATTATTTGCTGTTGTTTTTCAACTTCTTTCAGAATTTCTACCAAATTGGTTAGCTTAATATCAGGTTGTTCAACAACTGTGGCTAAAAGGATTTCAAATAATCCTACCATTTGAGCGATAGTAGTAGCATTAAACAAATCTATTTTGTACTCAAAAAAACCTTTAAGTCCTTTTGGTGTTTCAGAAAGATCAAGTTTCAAATCATGCCGCACCATACTACTTTGAACTTCTAAAAAACTAAGCTTAAGTCCTGAAAGCTCAAGGGCTGACATGGGGGCGTTTTGCAGGACGAACCATACCTGAAATAGAGGCGTGTGATTGAAGTTGCGTTCTAGCTGTAGTTCTGCTACCAACTTCTCGAAAGGCAAGTCTTGGTGGGTGTATGCCCCTAAAGTGACTTCCCGCACTCGCTGCAACAACTCAATAAAACTAGGGTTATTTGAGAGATCTGTACGTAATACTAAGGTATTGACAAAAAAGCCAATAAGTCCTTCAATTTCAGGGCGGTTGCGGTTGGCAATGGGAGTACCTATAAGGATGTCTTCTTGACGTGTGTAACAGTAAAGCAGCGTATTGAAAGCTGCTAGCAAGGTCATAAAGAGGGTGACCCCTTGCTGCTGGCTCAGGGATTTGAGAGACCCAGACAGGGTAGGAGAAAGTGCGAAAGCGTGTTTTGTTCCTTTGGAAGTCTGCAACGTAGATCGCGGTCTATCTGTCGGTAGCTCTAGCACTGTCTTAGCGCCTTCCAACTGCTTTTTCCAGTAACTTAGTTGAGTATCAAGTATCTCCCCTTGAAGCCACTGACGCTGCCACACAGCAAAATCTACGTACTGGATAGACAACTCTGGTAGCGGTGTTAGCGTAGCGTGCCGAAGGCTGGGCTTACCAGTGGCAAACGCTTCATAAAGTGCTGATATCTCGTGGATAAACACCCCTGCCGACCAACCATCAGAGATAATATGATGCATTGTTACCAGCAGAATGTGTTCCTCGGTGCCGAGACGTAACAGTGTGAGCCGCATCAAAGGTGCCTGTGTTAGGTCGAACGGTTGCTGAGCATCTGTTCGTCCCAGCCGTCGTACCTCAGTCTCACGCTCATTTTGCAGCAAATTCTGTAAATCCACTATTGATAGGGGCATCATCAGTTCTGAAGAAATCCTTTGAACTGCTTGCTCTTCCACAACCGCAAAGCACGTCCGCAAGACTTCATGTCGCCGCACAATTTCGTTAATGCTCTTCTCTAGCGCTGCCACGTTGAGCGCCCCTTGGAGTAACACAGCACTAGAGCCATTGTAAGCGGTTGAGTTTGGATCTAACTGATGGAGGAACCACAATCGCTGCTGAGCGAAAGATAGAGGCAAATTTCTATCCCGTGAAACGCGCTCAACGGGTGGAGCTTGCAGTCCTTGCTTTGTGAGACGGGCTGTTTCTATGCTCTTAGCTAAGCCAGCTATGGTAGGCGCTTCAAATAAGTAACGCAGGGGTACTTCAAGCTGCAAGGTATCGCGCACGCGTGACATAACCTGAGTGGCAAGTAAGGAATGTCCACCTAGTTCAAAAAAGTTGTCGTGAATTCCTACTTGCTCGACACCAAAAATCTGCTTCCAAATTCCGGTTAGGAGTTCCTCAAAAGGATTACGCGCTGCCACGGCTGCTTCCGAATCTGGTCTAGCTTTGTCAGGGGTTGGCAAGGCATGACGGTCTATCTTACCATTAGGTGTGAGTGGTAGCGCCTCTAGCATCACAAAAGCTGCTGGCACCATGTAATTAGGCAGCTTCGACTCCAAAAAGTCCCGCAGTTCAGTAATTGTCAGTGTTTGCCCTGAGTGAGGAACGACATAAGCGACTATTCGTTGAGAATCTACTGAATCTGAGCGAACGACAACTACAGTTTCTCGCACCTTGGGATGTTGGCGAAGGTGTGCTTCAATTTCTCCAAGTTCGATGCGGAAACCGCGAACTTTGACCTGGTGGTCGATGCGACCTAAGTATTCAATCTCTCCGCTAGGTGAATAGCGTGCTAAATCCCCTGTCTTGTACAAACGTGTCGCTAGTTGTTCGCTAAAAGGGTTAGGGATGAATTTTTCTGCTGTTAATTCAGGGCGGTTTAAGTAGCCACGTGCTAATCCATTCCCTCCTATGTGCAGTTCTCCTCGTACTCCAACAGGAACTAATTGACGGTATTGGTCTAAGATGTAGAACTGTGTGTTAGCAATCGGGTGACTAATTGGCACAATGCTGCTGTCTTTTTCTACCAAGCAGGCTGCTGACCAAATAGTGGTTTCGGTAGGACCGTACATATTCCACAGCGAGTCACACCGTTTGAGTAACTGATTTGCTAATTGTCCAGGTAAAGCTTCTCCACCACAAAGGATTTTCAATTGATGGTTTCCACCCCAGCCTGCTGCTAAAAGTAGCTGCCATGTCGCTGGTGTGGCTTGCATAACTGTGGCATTTGAGTCAGTCAGTTTTGTTGACAATTGCGCTCCGTCTGAGGCAATTTCCCGACTGACGACTACCAGGCGAGCACCCACTATGATTGGGAGGAAAAGTTCCAATGCAGCAATATCAAAGGAATAAGTGGTGACTGCTAACAAGGTATCTTGCGCGCTTAGCCCTGGCGTTTGCCGCATCGCGTGCAAGAAGTTGCTCAAGGCGCTGTGGGGAATTTGCACACCCTTGGGTTTGCCTGTAGACCCAGAGGTGTAGATGACATATGCCAGGTTGTTAGTAGCAATCTCACGGAATAAATTTTCCTGGCTTTGTTGGACAATGGTTTGCCAATCAGTATCTAAACAAATGATTTTGGCTTTGTGTTGAGGCATTACCTCTACTAGTTGCTGCTGAGTTAGCAGCACTGGCACTTGGGCATCTTCTAGTATAAATGCTAAACGTTCTTGTGGATAGGTAGGGTCGAGCGGTACATAAGCACCACCTGCTTTGAGGATGCCCAAAAGTCCGATGATCATAGAGAGCGATCGCTCTACACAAATGCCCACCAGTACTTCTGGTCCTACTCCCAGCTTTCGTAAGTAGTGTGCTAGTTGATTTGCTCTTGCATTCAATTCACAGTAGGTTAATTGCTGGTCTTCATAGACCACTGCTAGAGCATCGGGCGTACGTTCTACTTGGGCTTCAAACAGCTGATGAATACATACATCTGTAGGGTAATTAGTAGAAGTATCATTCCATTCCACTACTTGCTGATGCAACTGGGCTGCTGTCAGTACCGGTAAGTCTGACAATCTTGCTTGTGGATTGGTAACAATACCCGAGAGCATTGTACGAAAATGCTCTACCATCCGAGTAATGGTTTCAGCATTAAACAAGTCAGTATTATATTCTAACGACCCCCTTAATTCTGACTCGCCGTCTACAACCTGCAAGGTCAAATCAAACCTAGCAGTCTGAGTGTGTATGGGGAGCCAACTTAGAGTCAAACCTGGCAGTGTCAAATCCTTTTGTGTGTCTTCCAGCAAGCCAAACATAACCTGAAATAAGGGCGTCTGATTGAGATTTCTCTCTGGGTGAAGTTCTTCCACCAGTTGCTCCAAAGGTATATCTGCATTAGCATACGCACCTATGCAGACCTCACGCACTCTACCCAGTAATTCTAAAAAACTTGGATTACCGGAAAGATGAGTACGCAGCACAAGAGTATTGACAAAAAACCCAATCAACCCTTGAATCTCGGTTTGGTTGCGATTCGCAATTGGGGAGCCAACACAGATATCTTCTTGCCCTGTGTAACGGTATAGTAAGGTTTGAAACGCTGCCAATAACGTCATAAACAGGGTTACCCCCTCCCGATTACTTAGGGATCTGAGCGTATTGGTTAGGGTTGGTGATAGCTTAAAACAGGTAACTGCACCTCGGAAGCTTTGGACTGGGGGTCGTGGACGATCTGTGGGCAAAGCCAACGTTGAAGCGCCTGCCAATTGTTGTTTCCAATAGGAAAGCTGCGTTTTTTGTAGCTCTCCTTGCATCCACTGACGTTGCCAGATAGCATAGTCTGCATACTGAATCGGAAGTTCAGGCAGTGGGAATGTCTTCTCGCAAGACTTGGCTTCGTAGAGTGCTACTAATTCCCGGATCAGGACTCCTATCGACCAGCCATCAACAGCAATGTGGTGGATTGCGAACAGCAACACGTGTTCCTGCACGCCTGTTTGTAACAGCATAGCTCGTAGCAACGGACCAGATGCCAAGTCAAAGGGTTTTTGAGCTATCTCTGTTGTTAGCTGCTCGATTTGGGCTTGTCGCACTGCTTCTGACATCAAATGCAATTCTACCACTGGTAGCGCTACAGTTATAGTGGGGTGAATGACCTGAACTGCTTGCTCCTCCACTATTTCAAAAGTAGTACGTAGAGCTTCATGACGTTGCACAATATCGTTAAGACTTTGCTCTAGTGCATCGATTTTAAGCGCACCTGTCAACCGTAAACATGCTAGTTCACTATAATGGGGACTGCTAGGTTCTAACTGGTGGAGAAACCACAACCGCTGTTGAGCAAAGGATAGGGGAGTAGGACTTGTTTGAGAACGTTTTGGAATAATCTCTAATCGAGAGTGACAGTTAACTTCACCCCGGAGCCGCTTTTCGAGAATTTCCCGCTGCATGGGTGAAAGCTTTGACCGTCGTTTCAAAATTTCATCTTTTTTGTTGTCCATAATCCCCCTATCAAACTACAAGATCTAGCAATTTTTTCTAATTCATAATTTTGATATTCACATACTCAGGATAGGCTTGAATTCGCGTTAAGTCATTTTCTAAAATTTGCAAATATCCTTTCTTCTCAGTTTCCTTAAACCCTGCAAATTTATAAGATACGTACATCATACGATTGCGATTATTTGAAACAAACTCAGAACGCAAACGAACCTTGTTGTTTTTAGCCAATGTCATAATATAATTTAGCATAATTGTGCCGACACCTCTGGACATAACGCGACAAGACATCAGCAAAAGTTTTATAGTCCACACAAACTCTTGACATTCCACAAGAGCTAACCCAATTTTACCGTAATTACCATATTTATCATCTAAACTGGCAATGACGAGTTTATGCTTATCTGACTGTCGAAAATGATTCAGTTCATCATAGGAATATGTATAACCAGTTGTATTCAATTGATTAGTTCTTACTGTTAGTTCTTCGGCTCGTTGTAAATCTTCTTCTTGAGCGTCAGAGATAGTAAAACACATATTGAGTGTTGCTAAAAATTCTGATTGAGTGCCAACAAATTCTTTTTCTGAATTGTTTCGTTCCATATCACTAAGATACATGAGCCTTCTCAATTTTGAATCCTCTGTAATAAAACGAGGATTCATTTCTGGCATATCTAGCAGATTCGCCAGTTCAGCAGCATTGATACAAAGAACTTCAGGATATGAAAAATTGACTTCTTCGAGTTCAAATAACTGGTCGTCTATAAAAGCAAAAGTATCTATACCAAGATTGAGTAATTTAACAATTTCCTGAATCGAACTAGATTTCGAGTTCCAATTGATTTGGGGATACAGAAAATATTCCTGCAAACCAAACTCTTGGAGTTGCGCCATTGCTCTAGCATAATCATTTTTACTAGCAATCGATTGCAAAATGCCGCGACTATCCAATATTTTGATAATATCAACGACCTGGTTTCGCAAAAAAACACGGTCATCTTCTAACAAAACACCATCCCAAAGCGTGTTATCCAAATCCCAAACGACGCATTTAATAGCTTTTTTATCGGCTTGTTGATGATTGAAAAGTTCAGCTTTTGTGCTAGTCATGTTCTCACGTCCTTGCCAGTAAATTTTGAGAAACTACGACAGGATTAGATTGTGACATATATTCTTGATAACCGTAATCTGCAATAGTTATTTGTTGTATTTGCGTGCTTCCTTCAATGATTTCCATGATTTTGGCATCTCGCAAATACCTGGCAACAGAATATTCACTACTACAACCATTGGCACCATGAATTTGTACAGCATCATTTGCGGCTTTAGTTGCTGTTGTGGATGCAAAATATTTGGCAATCGAAGTCTCAATTATCGAGCTTGGATCGCTGATATCTTTGAGATAACCAGCTTGATAGCACAATAATCTTGCTGCTTTTACATTGGCTATCATCTCAGTGATCATTTGTCGAATTAATTGGTGTTCTTTCAAATAAACTCCGAATTGCTTTCGTTCACTTGTATACTGAATACAGGCTTCTAGACAGGCTTGAGCAATACCCACAGAACCCCATGCAACACTGTATCTTCCGTAATCTAATGCAGAAGAAGCCACGTAAGCAAAACCAAAACCTAACTTACCTACGAGATTTTCCTGTGGAATTCGACAATCTCGAAAGTGCAACTCTGCTAACATAGAAGCCCGAACACCCAACATTCCAGAAATAGGTTTTATCAAGAGTCCTGGGCTGTTCTTTTCAACTAAAAAAGCACCAACTTTTCCTGCACATTGAGCAAACACCAAAAAAACATCAGCAACTTGTCCGTAGGTAATCCATTTTTTTTGCCCATTTAAGACATAAGAGTCACCAGAAAGTGTCGCCGTAGTTTCTATACTTTTGGCATCGCTACCCACATTAGGTTCACTTAAGGCGAAAGCAGCTATTACTTCACCAGATGCTAACTTTGGTAGCCAATACTCTTTTTGAGATTTATTTCCCCATTTAGAAACAGCATGAGCAACCATGCAGTGAACTGTGAGCAAACTCCGCAGCGAAGAACATCCCCGTCCAATTTCTTCGTTAAGAAGACCGTAGGTAATAAAGTCCATGCCCATACCACCAAATTCTTTGGGTAACACGGCACTTAAATATCCTTTCTTAGCTATCTTTTCAATGAGCTTTGGAGGAGTACACTCTTCTTGGTCGTAGTGATTCGCATAAGGCATAACCTCGGAGTCTACGAAAGCTCTAAATTGAGCTTGAGCGTCTTTTTGTTGAGTTGTTAACTCTATTTTCATTTTACTATTTAAATGTTGACATCTGTGAAAATTTTATTTTCTACTCATTTTTGTACAACGAAAGCTGTTTTGCGTTCAATCAAACGAGTCATCGCATTTATCGTTCTGAAGTTATCAAACTCTAGGTCTTCATTGTCAATACTGATTTGAAATTCTTGTTCCATAAACAAGACGAGTTGCATGGCAAACATAGAATTAACAAAGCCAAGTGCAAAAATATCTTCATCTGGCTGTAAGTCGTAATTGCGGAAAAAGCGTGAAAGGAATTCTTTAATTTTTGGTTGTATCTCTTTCATATGTACAATTTTTTCTTATCTCAAGGATAGCTAGAATATTTGTCTTAGTTTCTGACTTCAAATCGCTCCATTGTAGGAATAAAAACCTTGTCCACTCTTGCGACCATATAACCCGGCGTCTACCATTTTTTTCAGCAACGGACAGGGTCTATATTTGCTGTCGTTGAAGCTTTCATACAATACCTCAACGGAGAACAGAATCGTATCCAACCCAATTAAGTCAGCAGTTTCTAGCGGTCCCATTTTATGTCCAAAGCAGGTTTTGAAAATTCTATCCACCTCTGACACTGAAGCAACTTGGTCTTGTATCAAGAAAATGGCTTCATTAATCGTTAACATCAACACACGATTGGAAACAAAACCCGGCGAGTCATTGACAAGGATACCTTCCTTACCCATCTGCGCCAACAATTCTTTAGCTGTCGAAATTGTTTCATCAGAAGTATGATACCCGCGAATCATTTCAACCATTGGCTTCATTGGCACGGGGTTCATGAAATGCATGCCAATAATCTTATCAGCACGTTTAGTGGCTGAACCAATGCGAGTAATGGAAATGGCAGAGGTATTGGCTGCAAATACAGTCTCAGGGGGACAAATTGCATCAAGTTGTGCGTATATCTCCTTTTTAATATCCCACTTTTCCGTAGCATTTTCAATCACAAATTCTGCAGATTCAAGAAATTTATAGTTAGTAGAAAACTTAATTCGATGCAGAATGTTGTCAGGATTCTCTGCTTTCTCGTTTTTATTGAAAAAACCCTGGAAACGGATATTATTCTTGATTTCCTTTTTTGCTTTATCCAGAATCTCTTCGGAAATATCTACTAGAATCACTTGATGACCAGTTTGGGCGAGGTTTTGCGCTACCCCGATTCCCATTACACCTGCTCCAACTACACCGACTACTTGAATTTTCATCATTTCAACTGACCACACTTTGCTACCAAGCTTTTAAATTTCATTTACGGACGGCGTAAATATTGTGGATCGTTGAGCCTTCATACAAGTTTTCTTGTTCAGCTACAACGTGATAACCTTGCATTCTCAACAGGTTAGTTATATACTCCAAACGTCCTTCCGTATCATGTACTTCTATGACAATCTGTTGAATTTTTTTCCAATCATGATTTTCGATGCCTTGCAGAACATCAAGTTCGCTTTTTTGCACGTCGATTTTCAGTAAATCTATAAATTCGACGTTATTTTCTCTGATAATTTCAGAAAGAGTTCTTAACTGGCAAGTTAAAGTCTGAGCTTTCAATCTTTCTTCTAACAACTCGTCAGCATATTCCATAACTTGTTCCATCCCAGCCATACCACTTTGCAGTTGATTGGTCATGATGGCTTGTAATACTTCTTTTTCCTCTTCTTCATCAGCATAGAAGGAGGACATCCCAGAACTGTTAGGATAAAAGGTAAATGTTGCTGTTTTGGTTTCGTTAGACACTCCAAAATTGAACAACTTTACATTCACTTCATGTAGAGTTGTGTTGAGTCGTAAAATTTCAAACAGAGTTGGGACTGGCTCAAATGAGTAAATAGTGGGATTGTTGCATTGTTGATTCACAAAAAGCGTGAACATACCTATGTTCGCACCGACATCAAAAATACAGGCGCGATCGCGTAAAGTAATCCCGTGCTTGAGATAAACGTGATTTTTGAAGATATCTTCGTAAAAATAATCAGCTTCAGCTTTGGTTTGGTAAACAATTTCCAGATTATTTGGCAATTTGTAGCGTCGCTGGCTAATATCTCTGGGCGCTTGTTCGTGGTTTAATACCACTGATACAAGTTCCTTAGCCTCATCCTCTGTTAATTCTTCCAACTCCCTTAAAATCAGGTCTTCAATCATCAAAGCCAACTCGGCTATAGTCGGTGCTTCAAAGATGTGACGTAGGGATAGTTCTACTTGGAAGTCTTTGCGAAGTTGAGAAACGAGTTGGGTAGCTAGTAGGGAGTGTCCGCCCAAGTCAAAGAAGTTGTCATTAATACCCACTTGCTCAATACCCAGCAATTCCTGCCAGATATCAGCAATCTTTTGCTCAAGATCACTGCTGGGAGCAACATAAGTAGTTCCTAAAATAGGTCTTGGGTGTTTTGCTTTGGATTGCTCAGACGTCTCTGATTTTTCTAAGGAAATGGGTGCTGCAAAACTCTTAAATTTATCAATTACAGTTTGTAGGTTTTGTGTTGAGACAACGACTTGAGGTAGTTTTGTAGATAGAATACGGCTAAACGCATCTAGACCTTCTACAAAGCTGATGCCGTATCTTTCTCTCATCTGCTTAAACTCAGCTTGGAATTCTGGAACAGCTGACATCAATGAATCTGCCCAGTTGTTGCCTTGCCACCAATCCCAGTTAATAGAAACAGTTGGAATTTGCTGTTGGTAAAAATTGTAATGAGCGAAGGCGTCAAGAAAAGCATTCGCTGCACAGTAATCTACCTGACCAAATCCACCTGCGATCGCAGTGTTTGAGGAAAACAAGACCAGAAAATCTAAATTGACATCCCGCAATACAGCATCTAACACAAGTGTTCCCTTCACTTTAGGCTCAAGAACACTTGTTGCTAATTCGGTTGTTTTGAGTTGAATTAAACCTGCACCTGGAACTCCTGCGGCGTGAATCACTCCATGAATCTTGCCAAAGCGATCGCCTACCTGATTAACTACACCTTGCATTTGTTCAAGGTTGGCAACATCTGCTGTCAGGATTAAAACTTCTGCACCTAATTCCTCTAAAACCTGAACTTTTTTGATTTTTGTACTCAGCAGATCCTGCTCGTCATGGGTTGACAACCATTGATTCCACTCAGATTTTGGAGGTAATCCCTTTCTGCCAATCAGTACAAGTTTTGATTGGGCTGTCTTTGCCAAGTGTTCTGCAATTGCAAGTCCAATCCCCCCTAATCCACCTGTTATCACATAAACCCCTCCTTCCCGTAACCTGGCTGTGGTAATGGTTTGACTTTCTATTGCTAACGCTTCAAAACACTGCACCCATCGCTGATTACCACGATATGCGATCACTTGCTCAGATGTTGAGGCTGCAAGTTCTGCTAAAAGTTGGTTTATCAGTTGCTCCCATTGCCTAGTACCTAATTGGGGAAGCTTAATATCAATACTACGGCAGGTGATGTTTGAATATTCCTGAGAAATGACTTTACATGGTCCTAGAATAGTCGCTTTCTCTGGACACAACTCGTCTTCGTCAAGCAACTGCTGCATATTGTTGGAGACAACACCAATTTGGATAGTGTCAGTAATATTCTGTTCTCCAAGTGCTTGCGCCAGATACAACAAACTCCAGAAGCCGATATCTTGAGCTTTTTCACAACTCTCAAGTCTTGATAATACATACTCACTGAGTGTGATGTTCCATAAATGAGCAATAATTGTGGGGAATTGACCTAAGTTACGAATGGCTTTTAGTAATGTATCATAGTCATTTCTGTTTTGAGGATTAATGGTATATTCCCACTCGCCGGTGTCACAAAATTGCTCTCCAACTTTGACAGTTATGACATTTTGATTCTCGCGTTTTAGTTTTTCTAGGATTTGAGTTCCTATACCACAGGTATCCATAAACACCAGCCAGCATTGCTTTTCAACTGTTAATCTTCTGGGTTCAAAAGATACGGGTGGTACGGAGCGTTTCCAGGAAGGAATGTAGAACCAGTCTTTAATATCGAGCTTTTGTTCTAATGCTGCTTGGTTCAGATTGACATCGCGTGTATTTTTTTGTGGTGAAATCCAGTAACGCTGACGCTCAAAAGGATATGTTGGTAAGGGGATACGATAACGACGCTCTGCGGCATAAAAGCTAGACCAATCTATCTGGACTCCTGCAAGCCATAAACGACCTAACGTGTTCAGCAAGAATGCTAAATCCGGCTGTTGATCGTAAGAATGTCTCAGGGAGGGCAGTACAATTTGCTGAGCCGCCTGGTCACTTTCCATACATTGCAGTGCCAAACTGCTTAACGTTTGTCCGGGACCAACCTCCAATAAAATTGGATTGTCTTTTTTAGACAACTCTTGCACTCCCGAAGCAAAACGCACAGCTTGGCATAGGTGCTTCACCCAATAGTTTGGATCTGTTGCTTCCTCAGCTGTAATCCAAGTTCCTGTAACGTTGGATAAGTAGGGAATTTTGGGTGGTTGGAGATTGAATGTTTTAACCAGGTCGATGAAAGGTTGTGCGATCGCCTCCATCATCACAGAATGAAAAGCATGAGAACTGACAATCCGCCGACAAACCAAACCCTTTTGAGTCAACTGTTGTTCCAATTCCTCGACAGCATCTGTAAAACCCGCAACCACACACAAAGATGACCCATTAACAGCAGACAAGGAGAGTTTTTCATTCAGGAAGGGCTGCACTTGTTTTTCTGACAGGGGAACAGCAAGCATTGCGCCTGAAGGCAATTCTTGAATCATTTGCGCTCTTTTAGCGACCAGAGTAAGAGCCTCTTCCAGAGACAAAACCCCCGCAAGAGTTGCTGCTACATATTCACCAATGCTGTAGCCTATCATTGCCGCAGGACGAATTCCCCATGATATCCACAACTGAGCTAGGGCGTATTCAATGACAAATATGGCTGGCTGTGTGAGAAAGGTTTGATTAAGTTTTTGAGTTGCGGCATCCTCTTGTTGCTCACTACGACCTAACATTTTTCGCAAATCAAGATCAGCCGAGGGCGTATTGTGTTTTTGATTACCTGCATCTGCGCGGTTTTTATTGGGATACAGCACATCTCGCAGGTCAAGACTAAGGTGAGGTCGAATGAGCAGACAACAGCGATCAACTTGCTCCCTGAAGGTGGGCTCAGCTTGATAAAGTTCAATCGCCATATTGACGTAGTGAGTTCCTAGTCCAGGAAACATAAAGGCAACAGAGCGCTCCTGAGTTTCCTGAATACTGGTGAGAACTCGCTTTGGATCAACAAGTGCATTCACAGCATCTTCAATTGAACGGCAAACAACCGTACGCCGATGGTCGAAACTTTGTCTCCCAACCTGCAATGTGTAAGCGACATCAGCGAGCTTTAACTCTGGATGCTGTTGGAGGTAATTAGTTAGGTTTGTCGTAGCAGTTTCCAGTGCTGAACTTGTCTTGGCAGATAGCATTAACACCTGCCAAGGACGAGAGGGGCTAGAAGCTTCGACAACCGGGGCTTCTTCAAGAACAACATGGGCATTAGTTCCACCAATACCAAAGGAACTGACTCCTGCACGTCGGGGAGTGCCATTCGTTTTCCATTCGGAAAGTGTAGTATTGACGTAGAAAGGACTGTTAGCAAAGTCAATCTGGGGATTCGGCTTCTCGAAATGCAAACTAGGTGGTATTTGCTTGCCTTTGAGGGCTAGGACGGTTTTGATGAGACTTGTTACTCCAGCCGCTGTATCCAAATGACCAATATTAGTTTTCACTGAACCAATCGCACAGAATCTCTTTTTCTGTGTGCTGGCACGAAAAACTTTGGAGAGCGCTGCGATTTCTATAGGATCTCCCAAAGATGTTCCGGTTCCGTGAGCTTCAATATAGGAGACTGTTTCAGGTTCAATTCCAGCTAGAGCTAGAGCTTCTGCTATAACCTCGGCTTGACCATCCACGCTGGGTGCTGTGTAGCCAACTTTAAGTGAACCGTCATTGTTGATTGCTGAACCTTTAATTACAGCATGAATACAGTCCCTATCAGCTAGAGCATCTGCAAGCCGCTTTAAAACCACCACTCCCACACCATTACCGAGAACAGTTCCCCTAGCTTCTGCATCAAAAGCGTGACAGTGACCATCAGGAGATAAAACTCCTTCTTCTTGATACAAGTAGCCGACTTTTTGTGGAACCCGAATCGAAACCCCACCCACCAACGCCATATCACATTGGTAATTCAACAAACTTTGGCAAGCAAGAGTTGTGGCAACTAATGATGTGGAGCAGGCGGTTTGAAGCGTAACACTCGGTCCTTTTAGATTTAATTTGTAAGAGACACGGGTAGTGAGGAAATCTTTATCATTACCAATCAACGTTTGGTAACAGCTGGCTGAGCCTATTCTGTCACGAGTTATATCAAAGGACAAATAGTTATTTAGACCAGCCCCGGCATACACTCCAATCCGACTTTCACACCGAGTGGAGTCATAACCAGCATTTTCAAGTGCTTCCCACGCACACTCTAAGAACAGACGGTGTTGCGGATCTGTTATTTCAGCTTCTCTATGGTTAAAGCCAAAGAAAGAAGCATCAAATAAATCGATATCTTCTACTACAGCACCGGCTTTGATATAGTTGGGATTACTCACTACAGCAGGATCTATCCCAGAAGATATTAACTCCTCATCTGTGAAGTCAGAAATTGACTCCACCCCAGATCGCAAATTTTGCCAAAACTGCTCAATATTTTTGGCACCAGGAAAACGTCCTGCCATGCCAATGATAGCTATGCCTTCCAAGGAATCGAAATTTGTAGCGCTAGCCATGAATCTTTTTACCTTGCTTGCTTAATTGTTGTTTTTGGCGGTGGTTGATAGCCTGAATTTGCTTTTGAGCGCGATCACGCATTAACCCAAAAGCAGGTACATCCTCAGATTTTTGACTTAAATATTGGGCTAGTGATTTAATAGTTGGATTTTGGAAAATTTCTACAACTGATAAATTCCGTTTAAAAATTTCTTGTAGTTTGCTATTAACCTGAACTATCAGTAATGAATGACCGCCGAGGTCAAAGAAATTGTCATTAACGCCCACTTTTTCTAAATGTAGCACCTGTTGCCAAACAGTGGCTATGGTTCGTTCTACCTCAGAACAAGGAGCTTGATAACCTTCAGTCAACTCTAGGCGATTGGCATCTGGTACAGGTAAGCGAGAGCGATCTATTTTGCCATTTGCCGTCAATGGTAGTGCCTGTATTTGCACAAATGTTGATGGGATCATGTAGTTTGGTAGCTGCTGTTTGAGAAGATTCCGCAAATCATCAATCAAGACTGCTGTTTCTGCTTTAGATACAAAATAAGCTACCAAGCGACGAACTTCTAGTACATCCTCGCGTATCAGCACCACAGTTTCTTGCACTTCTGGATGTTGTCGCAGTACTTCCTCAATCTCTCCCAGTTCAATGCGGAAACCACGGACTTTGACTTGGTGGTCAATACGTCCAATGTACTCTATCTGTCCATTAGCTAAATAACGTGCCAAATCTCCTGTTTTGTATAAACGCGCTGCTGGTTTGTCGCTAAAGGGGTTGGGGATAAATTTTTCAGCAGTCAGTTCGGGGCGCTTTAAATAGCCACGTGCTAGTCCATCCCCACCTATGTGCAACTCACCTGGTACACCAATAGGGACTAACTGAGCGTGTTGATCTAGGATATAGAACTGTGTGTTAGCAATCGGTTGACTAATTGGCACAACGCTGCTGTCTTTTTCTACTTGACACGCTGCTGACCAAATGGTGGTTTCGGTAGGACCGTACATATTCCAGAGGGAACCACACCGCTTGAGTAACTGATTTGCTAATTGTCCAGATAAGGTTTCTCCGCCACACAGGATTTTCAATTGATGATTCCCCTGCCAAGTAGCTGCTAAAAGTAGCTGCCATGTCGCTGGTGTCGCTTGCATGACTGTAGCATTTGAATCAGTTAGTTTTGCCTTAAGGCGTGTTCCGTCCGAGGCAATTTCCCGACTAACGACTACCAGGCGAGCTCCCACTATGATTGGCAAGAAAAGTTCTAATGCAGCAATATCAAAGGAATAGGTGGTAACAGCTAGTAAGGTATCTTGCTCAGTCAGCCCTGGCGTTTGCTGCATCGTGTGCAAGAAGTTGCTCAAAGCGCTGTGGGAAATTTGCACACCCTTTGGTTTGCCAGTTGAGCCAGAGGTGTAGATGACATACGCCAGGTTATTAGGAGTTACCTCAGTGACTAAATTTTCCTGGCTCTGTTGGCAAATAGTCTGCCAATGAGTATCTAAACAAATGACTTTGCCTTTGTGTAAAGGCATTGTCTCTACACAAAGCCCTTGAGTCAGCAGTACTGGCACTTGGGCGTCTTCTAGTATAAAACTTAATCGCTCTTGGGGATAAATAGGGTCTAGTGGTACATAAGCAGCACCAGCTTTGAGGATGGCCAACAGTCCAATGACCATGTGGAGCGATCGCTCCATGCAGATACCGACAAGCACCTCTGGTTTAACACCCAACTTTTGTAAGTAGTGCGCGACTCTGTTCGCTCGGTTGTTCAACTCGCGGTAAGTCAGTTGCTGGTTTTCAAAGACAACTGCGATCGCATTTGGTGTTCGTTCTACCTGCTGCTCAAACAACTGATGAATGCACTGACTATACGGATAATCTATCTTTGTATCATTCCAGTCAACTATGAGTTGATGTTTTTCAGATGCAGTCAGTAAGGGCAAATCTACAATTGCATGATCGGGATTAGCAATAATACCTTCAAGCATTGTCTGGAAATGTCCCAGCATTCGAGTTATAGTATCACCATGAAACAGATCCGTGTTGTACTCAGCAGTTGCAATCAAGCCCTGTTCAGAGTCTTCCATAAACAGAGTCAGGTCAAACTTTGCCGTACCACTGTAACCTTCCTGACCAATTATCGATATATTAGATAACTTCGGAGCTGGCAACGGCATATTCTGGAGAACAAACATCACCTGAAATAATGGGTTACAACTGAGATCTCGGTCTGGTTGTAGCTCCTCCACTAACTTCTCAAAGGGCAGGTCTTGATGCACATAGGCTTCTAAGGCTGTTGACTTCACCCGGAAAAGCAAATCTCTAAAATTGAGTTTACTATCAAGGTTAGTACGCAATACCAAAATATTGACAAAAAATCCGATTAATGGTTCTATTTCGGCTCGGCTGCGATTGGCGATTGGGGAACCTACTAGGATATCTGTCTGTCCTGTGTAGCGGTAAAGTAAAATTTTGAACGCCGCAAGCAAAGTCATGAACAGGGTTACGCCTTCTTGATGACTCAGCTTTTTCAGTGCTTTTGTCAGAGTTTGAGACAGGACTAATTTAGCTTGAGCGCCTTTGAAGTTTTGAATTGACGAGCGCGGACGGTCAGTAGGCAGATTCAATACAGGCAAATTACCACCTAACTGCTGCTTCCAATACTCCAGCAGGGGTTGAATACGCTCGCTTTGTAACCACTGGTGTTGCCAATATGTGAAATCAACATATTGTATGGGTAACTCAGGAAGTGGGGAGGGTTTTCCTTGAGAGAATGCTTCATACAGTGTTGCTAGTTCTCTGATGAGAACCCCCATAGACCAACCATCTGCAATAATATGATGCAGTGTTAATAGCAGCCTATACTTTTGTGAGGCTAAACGCAAAAGTTTTGCATGTAAAAGCAGTTGACACGATAGGTCGAAGGGCTGTTGAGCTATTTCAGTGGTTAGACTTTGTACTTGTTTTGTGCGTTCGCTCTCTGAAAATTCTTGCAAATCCTCAACTGACAGAGTTAAGGGTGCATCTGATTTGATAACCTGAACGGGTTTACCTTCGCTGATAATAAAGTTTGTCCGTAAGATGTCGTGACGTCTGATGATTTCGTTGAGACTTCTCTCCAACAAGGCTACATTTACGTGCCCTGTGAGGTCAATGATTATAGGAATGTTATATGTAGGAGTATCAGGAGCTAGTTGATTGATAAACCACAATCGCTGCTGTGCAAAAGATAGAGGGTGGATTTGGGTGCTTTTGTGAACTGGACTGAGGGACACTGACGATTGAGAAGCTACAGTTGTCAGTTCTGCAATTATTTTGGTCGCTAGCGATCGCAAACTCAAGCCTTCAAAGAAGTCAGCCACTGAAACGATAACTTCTAGGTCAACCTCAATTCGATTTTTTAACTCAAAGACTTTTATAGAATCGAGTCCCAAGGAACTTAATGCCTGTTCAGGGTTGATTTCATCGAGTGGAATTAAAAGCACTCGTGCTATTTGTTGCTGAAAATAAGACTCTAACAGCGGCTGACACTCACGTGGAGTCAGGGCTAAGAGAGTTTCACGCTGCAACCTCTGATCGTTTCCATCAATATCAACAGTTTTCTGAATGCTGCTACTAACGACTTCCAGTTTGCCTGCAAGAAAATCTGCCTTTGTGGCACGGCGTTGAATTTTGCCACTAGAGGTTTTGGGAATAGTACCTGGTTTAATGAGTACTACTCCATAGACTTGTACCTCATGTTCTTCGACAACTGCTTGACGAATTGCTGCAATGACTTCCTCAAGATTTGGTTTGGCACGAAACTCTAACTCTTGAACGACAACCAGTCGTTCCTCACCGTCTACTTCCACTGCAAAAGCTGCACTACTACCTGAACGCAATGAGGAATGGCTACGTTCTGCAGTTAACTCTATGTCTTGTGGATAGAGGTTGCGACCTCGAATAATGATTAAATCTTTGACTCGCCCTGTAATAAAGAGTTCTCCATTGTGCAAAAAGCCTAAGTCACCAGTGCGGAGAAATGGTCCCTCCGTTGTATCTTGAAGATAGGCGTGGAATGTTTGCTCTGTCTCTTCTTTTCGATTCCAATAACCTTGACCAACACTAGGTCCTGAAACCCAAATTTCTCCAACTTCGTTACTGTGACAATTCTTGAGAGTATCTGGATGTGCAATGAAAATTTGCTGTTGTGGTACAGTTTGACCGCAGCTGACAAAGGTTTGGATATCATCACTCTCTGTATTAGCTTCAATGACCTGGTTTATTGAGAGTGCAGATTTTGCAACTGTTTTGCAAGGAGGTAAGGCTTTCTTGACGCCACCAGAAACTATCAGAGTTGCTTCCGCCATGCCGTAACAGGGATAAAATGCTTCCGGACGAAAACCACACTCTCTAAAGGTTGCTGAAAATTGCTCTAAAGTCTCTTGTCTGACAGGCTCAGCACCGTTAAATGCCACACTCCAACTACTTAAGTCGAGAGTTGACCTTTGCTGCTGAGTAATCTTGTGAATGCATAACTCATAAGCAAAGTTAGGACCACCACTCGTGGTACCTTTGTAGCGAGAAATTGCCTGTAGCCATCGATATGGACGTTGCAAAAATGATGCTGGAGACATCAAGATACAAGGAAATCCCCCATACAATGGTTGTAGTATTCCACCTATCAATCCCATATCGTGGTAGACGGGAAGCCAAGAGACAAATTGACTCTCGGGCGAATGCTCCATCACTTGATAAGTTACAGCAGCGTTATGCAGCAAGTTGCTGTAACTGAGCATCACACCTTTGGGTGTGCCTGTAGAACCAGATGTGTATTGCAGGAATGCTAACGTCTGTGCATTGACTGTAGGTTGTTGCCAAGAATCTTCTATTCCTTGTGCCAGGTTGTCAGTAGTTAGCCAACGTAGATGTCCTTGGTCTGTTTCTTTTGCAAGTAAAGATTGTATGGTGGAAAGAATCGTTGTTGTCGTCAGGATAATTGCTGCTTGTGCATCTGTGATGATTGCCTGAATCCTAGGCGTATTGCGTTGATTGCGCGGTGGGTAAGCTGGAACTGCGACAATTCCCGCGTATAGACAACCAAAAAATGCAGTGAGGTAATCAAGTCCCGGAGGATACAGCAATATGGCTCGTTCTCCACTTAAACCAAGAGCTTGAAGTTGAGATGCGACAGCCCGAGAGCGTCGATCTAACTCTTGATAAGTCAGGGTTAATTCTTTGGTTTCCCCATCTTCCAGGAAGGTGAACGCTTGTTTGTGCGGCGTTTTGAAAGTACGATAACGCAGAATATCAACGACTGTCGCACATTGGTGGGGAATTTCTGGAAATCTATTGAGAATTGGAGTCATTTTCCGCCTCGGGCAATTAGATGCACGCAAATAATCCTGGAATCAGGAAAGCTAAATAGCAAACTTAACTCTGTGCAAGTTATAGTACTGTCTTTATACCTGCACGCTATTCAATTATGAGAAGTTTTTTGGATAAACCTCAATTGTTGCGTTATATCAAACCCCTAATTGTTTGGTTTGTCAAGTAAGGTGTTACTCAGATGTATTGAAAGTTATTTTTGATTAGCACCTTTTACTCTAGAGGAAATGTATTGTGTTTAGCAACCCTAGATTAATAGATAAGACTTATCAATAATCTTTATAGTTATGAGTTGCAACTATCTGGAAAAAAATCTTACTATTGATAGATGTTAAAAACAGATATCAACAATACTTATCTTTTATTCATCTCACATGATTGTGTGTAGTCTCAGTCAAATCATGTCAACTCACCCAAAAGTGTTTACTGGTCAATGCTGTCTGTGTTCATACAGCTAATAGCATGATGTCGAAATGAACATGCACCATGAAGGTTTTCTAAATACCGACTTGACATCATGAAGTTTTATGAATGAATTAGTCTCAAGATGTAGCAATAGTGTGTTTAAAGTTGACCAACCAAATGTAAACTTTTGTTTGTTATAGTTTCAGTCTTCTTGCTTTCTCAGTGCAAATGAATTTCAATAATCTCCTATACTGGCGTCATCAACTAGAGATTTCGTGGCGTGAGGGAGTAACAACGAAAAGAATGAAATATAAGCGGCTTGTTCCCAGTCTGTTGCTGACAGGCGCAATAGTGGGGTTGCTCACAACTCCCACATTAAGTGAAGAAAAATCATCAATTGGAGTTGACAAGAGTACGGCATCTGGTGAAAAGAGTGCTCGTTCTACTCAACAACCACGTTTGGTCACCAATTCCCGGTTCGTTAAACCCATAACAGAGATTCGGTCACTCTCAGAGATAGAACGCCCAATCACCAGTGCTCAAATGCTTGTGCAGTCACCAACACCACAGGCAACACCCACCTCAGAAGTTATTCAAGTGACCGGAGTGAAGGCCAATCCCACCAAAAAAGGCGTGGAGGTGATTTTACAGACTTCCAAAGGTCAGGCGTTACAACTGGTGAATCGTAGTGCTGGCAATAACTTTGTCGTTGATATTCCTAATGCTCAACTACAACTACCCAGTGGCGATGCATTCACATTTCGCTCCACCAAGCCAATTACAGGTGTTACTGAAATAACGGTTACTAACTTTGATGCCAAGACTATCCGGGTGACGGTAACGGGTGAGTCGGGTGCACCAATTGTCGAGTTGTATGACAGTCCCAACGAAGGTATTATTTTCAGCGTCGCGAGTACATCACAAAGAGCGCAACAGGGGCAACCTCAAACACAACAATCACCTGCACAGCAGCCAGACAGTCAGAAAATGCCAACTCAACCATCCGTTAGTGGTGATGAACCAATTGAGTTGGTGGTAACAGGGGAGCAAGATGGATACAATTCATCTGTATCGACCACTGGGACGAAAGTCGATACGAATCAGCGTGATATTCCGCAAGCGATTCAAGTAGTGCCGCGACAGGTGATCCAAGACCAACAAATTACTCGCGTCGGCGATGCCGTGAGGAATGTGAGTGGCGTTCAAGTGCAAGCGGGTGGATCTCGCAGCACATTTGATCGATTCTATTTCCGAGGTTTTTCTAATGTTAATGATGGTGTTTTGCGAAATGGTCTGAGAGATCGAATTGGTAGCCGAGTTCCCTCGGAAACTGCGAACTTAGAACGCATCGAAGTGCTCAAAGGTCCGGGGTCTGTGCTTTACGGTCAAGGCATTCTGGGTGGTGCACTCAACCTGATTACAAAGCAACCCCGTCAGGATCCTTACTATTCCATCGAAGGAACATTTGGCAATTTCGACTTTTATCGCGGTGCGGTTGACCTTTCTGGTCCCCTAACTAGCGATAAAACCCTGCTCTATCGCTTAAATGCTTCGGTGGAATCATCCGGCACGTTTATCGACTTCTTCGATACCCAGCGTTACTTTATTGCTCCGGTTTTATCCTGGCAAATTGGCAAGAATACAAAGCTAACCCTGGAAGCTGAATATCTGGACAGTCAACTGCAAGATGATAATGGACTGCCAGCGGTTGGTACGGTGCTGCCCAATCCAAATGGCAAAATTCCGCTCAATCGCAATATCAACGAACCGGACGACAAAGATAACCGCACTGCTTTGCGAGTTGGCTACAACTTTGAGCATCGCTTCAGTGAGAACTGGCAAATCCGCAATGCGTTTCAAAGTACGTTTTCCAAAGTTGACCAGAAATTCACTTCACCAACCGCTCTTCTGGCAAACAACCGCACCTTACAAAGAGGAGCTTTCTTCGACAGCCAGGGAAGTACTTCTACCAATACCTACACGATGGATACCTACGTTGTGGGTAAATTTAAGACCGGGAGCATTCAACACCAACTGGTGACTGGCTTTGATCTGTTTAGACAAACTGATTTTACGCCTGATGGATTGAACAGCTCTCAGGCTCCCCTTGACCTATTTAATCCGGTTTACGGTCGCCCTCAAGGAGCTGTGAGCAGGTCTGATAGTGGTATCACATCTCAAGCTTTAGGCATTTACATTCAAGATCAGATTACCTTTGCCGACAACCTGAAACTGCTCCTCGGTGGACGATTTGACCTTGTCAATCAGAAACAAGAGAACTTTGTCGCCGCAAGAACTACCTTTCAACAAGATGAAGCGTTCACGCCTCGTGTCGGGATTGTCTATCAACCGATCCCCGAGATTTCACTTTACGCCAGCTATGGTAAAGCCTTTCAGCAGAACTACGGCACCACCCTTGACGAGACGCTATTCACACCAGAACGGGGGACCCAATATGAAGTCGGCGTCAAGGCAGACTTGAGCAATAAGGTTTCTGCAACCTTGGCATTCTATGACCTCACCCGCTCTAATGTGATAGTCCCTAATCCAAACAATACGCGGTTCTTTATCGTTACTGGAGAGCAACGCAGTCGAGGCATCGAATTCGACATCGCAGGCGAAGTCCTACCCGGATGGAACATCATTGCTGCCTATGCTTACACCGATGCCATCGTCACCAAAGACACCAGACCACTGCTGGTAGACAACCAGTTGAATAACATCCCGAAACACTCTTTTAGCGTGTGGACAACCTACACCCTGCAAAGCTCCTTTTTGCAGGGTTTGGGGTTTGGTTTGGGATTATTTTATGTGGGCGATCGCCAAGGAGATTTAGCAAACACTTTTGAGTTACCGAATTATCTGCGGACGGATGCTGCTCTGTTCTACAAGCGAAATAATTTCCGAGCCGCTGTGAACATCAAAAACCTGTTTGACATCACATATTTTGAATCAGCTAATAGTAACCTGCGTGTCTATCCAGGAGCACCTTTGACTGTACAAGGAACAATTGGCTGGGAATTTTGATTGCTATTGTCTGTGGTTCGGAAATGGGCGTTGTTGAATCAGAGGAGGAACGTTGAACTTAACTGACAACTAAATCTCCCAAAATCCATCCTCCAAAATTGATATCCAACAGTGATGAGTAACTTAATTCCTAAATAGAAATATGAACTACCTACATAAAACTTTCCGGCGAAAACCATTCCGAGTTTTCGCATTTGTATTTGGTATGATCTTTGCTTTAGTTTTGGGATGTCAGACTTCTGCACAGATAACAAAATCCACTGAAATACTCTGGGATACTTATGGAATACCCCACATCTACGGCAAGGATACCCGGAGTGCATTTCAAGCCTTTGGTTGGGCACAGATGCAAAGTCACGGTAACTTGCTTTTGCGTCTTTACGGTCAAGCGCGGGGACGTGCTGCCGAATACTGGGGAGAGAAATATTTAGACTCAGACCGTTGGGTTCTCACGGCAGGAATCCCAGAACGTGCGAGTTCTTGGTATCAAGCACAAAATCCAACTTTTCGCAACTACCTGGATGCGTTTGCTGCGGGGATTAATGCTTACGCTAAGGAGCATAGCGAACTGATTGATGATGAAGTAGAGGCAGTGTTGCCAGTCAAGCCAGAAGATGTTCTAGCTCACCTAAACAGAGTCCTGCATTTTACTTTTATTGTCAACCCACAGGACATTGCAGGCGTCGCCAAACAAGAATCAAAAGCAGGGTCTAATGGTTGGGCCATAGCACCCTCTCGTTCTGCAAGTGGCAAAGCGATGCTGCTGGCAAATCCACATTTGCCTTGGTCGGATTTATTTTTGTGGTACGAAGCACAACTCTCGACTCCCGATATTGATGCTTATGGTGCAACACTTGTTGGAGTTCCGGTGTTGGCGATCGCCTTCAACGAAAATTTAGGCTGGACTCACACCGTCAACATTTACGATGGTTGGGATACCTACTCACTCAAATTAGTTGACAATGGTTATCGCTTCGATGGCAAAGTTCGTCCCTTCGAGACTACAACCGTCTCCTTGAAGGTAAAACAAAAAGACGGTACGTTAAGCGAACAACCCCTCGTCGTCAAACGTTCTGTTCACGGTCCTGTTGTGACAGAAAAAGATGGTTTTGCTGTGGCGTTGCGGGTTGCTGGTCTTGATCGACCTGGTGTGCTTGAACAATGGTGGGATATGGGGCGTTCCCAAAACCTCACCCAGTTTCAATCTGTTCTCAAGCGTTTGCAACTACCTATGTTTACGGTGATGTATGCAGACAAAGATGGGCACATCATGCACCTGTTCAACGGTGATGTTCCGGTTCGTTCTCAAGGTGATTTTAAATACTGGCAAGGGATTATTCCTGGTGACACCTCTAAAACACTATGGACAAAAATCCATCCCTATGAAGATTTACCGCGTGTCATTGACCCAGAAAGCGGTTGGTTGCAAAATACTAATGACCCACCTTGGACAACGACATATGCTACTGCTATTAAAGCAGATAATTACCCTGCTTACATGACACCGACTGGCCTAATTTTTCCCAAGGATTTTCGGACCCAGCATTCTATAAGAATGCTATCTGAGGATGACAAAATTTCTTTCGATGAGATGGTAGAATACAAACATTCGACCCGCATGGAATTAGCAGATCGCATCTTGGATGACTTAATTCCCGCTTCCCGAAAGCAGGGGGGTGAATTAGCACGACGAGCAGCTGATGTCCTAGAAGCGTGGGATAGACAAGCCAATGCAGATTCTAAAGGTGCTGTACTTTTTGCCTTTTGGGCACAACAGATGGACTTAGATGATAAATCGTTCAGCAAACCTTGGAGTGACGACTCTCCACGCACCACCCCAGATGGTTTAGCCGATCCTAAAGGTGCAGTTGCAACACTGGAAGCTGTCGCTGGTAAAGTAGAAAAAGCTTATGGAAAGCTAGATATCGCGTGGGGGGATGTTTTCCGGGTGCATGTGGGCAATAAGGATTTACCTGCTAACGGTGGTGATGGAAGTCTTGGTATTTTCCGCGTTCTCAATTTTGCACCAGCTTCGGGTGGTCGCTTCCAAGCAGTTGCTGGTGATTCGTTCGTTGCTGCTATTGAGTTTTCTCAACCAGTAAAGGCTATGGCGTTGATTGGCTATGGTAATGCAACTCAAAGCGGCTCGCCTCATACTGAGGATCAATTGCAGATGTTTGCCAGCAAACAGTTGCGTCCAGTTTGGCGTGACCGTCAAGATATTCTGGCGCATTTAGAGGAGCGTAAGGCATTCTGAATGTAACCAGGGTCAAAAAGCCTGTTTTTCCGGCTTTTTGGCTGTCTGGGATGGTATGCTTATTTATCTGCTAGCTGCACCATTATGTGGTACTGCAATTTTAATATAGGGATATTCTCATATCTTAACATTACAGGTGGAATTGATGAATCGTGGGAAAATAGTTGCAATTATCACAGGTGCGGTTTCCATAATTTTGGCACTTGGCTACCTGCTGCTTGTACAACTGCTAGACTTTAGGGGCGAAATGAAACCTGCTCCTATCAGTGAGTCGTCGCACCAGTCATCAGTAGTCGCATATATTGTACCAGCAAATGGGCAAGCAATAGTAGAAAAAATCTACTAACTAGAGTAACAGGAACACAACGAATTGCGTGTGTGTTTGTTTCTAAAACTGCTATGGCAGTCCTAAATCCTGAGTCGCTACGGGCACGCTATGAGCGAACGTGAGCAAACTTGATCCCCCACTTCTCACCAGAAGTGGGGGATCTTAGTTTTTCAATTCTCACAACTCCCCAACAAATTGGTATGTAGAGAAAAAATAATAGTAACTATTCAAACACGGAACAGTTATCAATTATCAGTTATCAAGTACCACTCGTATCAGTTACCAGGCAGGAAACGGACTCGTCCACCCCTTGTTCAGTGTTCACTGATAACTGTTAAATCAAGCACCTATAGATAAGAAACAATAGTAACTATTGGAAATTTTCAAGCTATAAGAATTTCTTAGAGTCATGATAGACTAATGATTTAGCTAATTTATTCCCCTTTGACATAGATATAGGGTAATCTATGATTTAACGAAAATAAAATAAAACTTAAAATTTTCAATTCGCATATCTGTGTTGTCAAAAAAAACGGTTGTTCATTGACAACCGTGTCCTGTTATGCAGCAAATCGGAGGAGAATTAATGAGTCATTTTCTGCTTGAAACCGTTTGGTTAGTTCCTTGCTATGCTTTAATGGGCGGGATTTTAGCCGTCCCTTGGTCTCCAGGAATTATCAAACGCACAGGACCAAGACCAGCAGGTTACATTAACTTGGTCATGACATTTCTTGCGTTTGTTCATTCTGCTTTGGTCTTACCAATCGCCTGGAATCAAGCGTCATATGAGATATCTATACCTTGGCTGAATACTGCTGGTTTAAACCTTTCTATTGATTTAGAAATCTCCTCATTAAGTGTTGGCGCGATGGTCGTCATTACTGGCTTAAATTTGCTTGCACAAATTTTTGCTGTCGGCTATATGGAGATGGACTGGGGTTGGGCACGCTTTTACTCTCTGTTGGGATTGTTTGAAGCGGGGTTATGCGCCCTTGCGTTATGCAATTCTTTGTTTTTCAGTTACGTGATTTTGGAAATTCTAACTTTAGGAACTTACTTATTAGTAGGACTTTGGTTTAGTCAGCCTTTGGTTGTCACAGGCGCTAGAGATGCTTTCTTAACCAAGCGGGTGGGAGATTTATTTCTGCTGATGGGAGTTCTGGCAATATGGTCACAAGCTGGGACTTGGAACTACACCGATTTAGCTCAATGGGCGACTACTGCCAATGTCAACCCAACCTTAATAACGTTAACATGTCTGGCATTAATGGCAGGTCCGATGGGTAAGTGTGCTCAATTTCCCTTGCATCTGTGGTTGGATGAGGCAATGGAAGGACCTGTTCCGAGTACAATTTTACGGAATTCTGTAGTCGTTGCGACTGGTGCTTGGGTACTGATTAAACTGCAACCTGTTTTCAGCTTGTCGCCAATAGCGACTTCTGCAATGGTAGCTATCGGTGTTGTGACAGCAGTGGGTGGTTCTTTAATTGCGATCGCCCAAGTTGATATCAAACGCTGCTTATCTTACTCCGTCAGTACATACATGGGTTTAGTATTTATCGCCGTAGGAACACAACAAGATGAAGCAGCACTGTTGTTAGTCCTCACCCACGCCTTAGCCTCAGCACTCCTAGTCATGAGTACTGGTGCAATTGTTTGGAACAGCATCACTCAAGATGTCAGCCTTTTGGGGGGACTTTGGTCACGCCGTCCAGTATCAGGCATAGCATATATAGTAGGAACTCTAGGATTAATTGGGTTTCCACCGTTAGGCGGCTTTTGGGCATTGCTGAAATTAGCTTCAGGACTGTGGACAACACAACCTTGGCTTGTAGGAGTCATTATTGTAGTCAACGCTTTGACCGCTTTTAGCTTAACCAGGGAATTTAGTTTAATATTTGGCGGAAAACCAAAGCAAATGAGCGATCGCTCACCTGAAGTCAGTTGGCAAATGGCTCTACCCACGATCATTTTGATTAGCTTTACCCTCCATTTACCCTTAGTGTTACAAAGCTTATCACTCCTACCAACTTGGGAAACTCTTAACAAAGATGTCGGACTCCTGTTGATGTGGTCAAGTATTTTTGGTTGCAGCATTAGTGGCGTTATTTATCTGGGAAATATCATTCCCAAACCAATTCGCTTGCCTTTGAAACCTTTGCAAGACTTGCTAGCATACGACTTTTACACTCCAAAACTGTATCGGGTGAGCATAGTTTTCAGCGTTGACCTCATTTCAAAACTAGCAGACATGATCGACCGCCTCATATTCGATGGAATTGTGAACTTAGTTGGCTTAGTTTCCATATTGAGTGGAGAAAGTTTGAAATATAGCACATCCGGACAAACTCAGTTTTATGCATTCACCGTGCTATTGGGAGTAGGTATTTTAGGAATGGTAGTAAGTTGGCAATACTGGGGTTCTCATCTTTTAAATTTAATGTTTTAGTTTCCATACCCCTTAGTAACGTGGGGCGCAAAGTCTTGCGCCCGAAAAAAGTAGTAAACTCACAATCAAGAACTAACAAGCCAAATTTTCTACACCCAAAACTCGTCCATCTGCGTTTTTAAAAACTTTAATTTTTGATTTTTTAAAAACCTCAAAAAATACCGATTAGAAATCTCAGGAAAAAACAATGATCAAGAAAAATATTTCCAGAAGATTTTTATTCAAATTTGGTGCCGGTGCAGTAGGAACAGGAGTCCTAACAGCAGGAATTGGATCCAACTTAATTGTTTCTGAACGAGCCGTAGCACAAGAAGACAAAAAAGATCTAACTTCCGAGGAGGCTCTGCAATCGTTAATAGAAGGAAATCAACGCTTTGTAGCAAGAAAACGTCGCAGCCCTAACCAAACTCCTGCACGTATTGTTGAAGTCGCAAAAAGTCAGAAACCCTTTGCATCTATTCTTGGATGTGCAGATTCAAGAGTTCCTGCTGAAATTGTTTTCGACCAAGGATTTGGGGACTTATTTGTCTGTCGTGTAGCTGGTAATATCGCCACCTCAGAGGAGATTGGCAGCTTAGAATTTGGTAGTTTAGTATTGGGTTCCAAAATCATTATGGTACTTGGTCATAAAAGATGTGGTGCAGTAGATGCCACAATAAAAGGCGCTCAAGTTCCAGGTCACATTTCTAGTTTGCTTGATGCCATTAAACTAGGTGTAGAAAGGTCAAAAAACGTCCCAGGCGACAAGGTAGAAAATGCCTGTAAAGCAAATGTTTTAGTACAGGTTGAAAAATTGAAAGCATCAACAGTTCTTTCTCAGTTAATTGATGCCAAACAATTAACAATTGTCGGTGCTTACTACGATTTAGACAATGGAAAAGTCACTATATTGAGTTAACAATATACCCATTAAAACAGTGAACAGTAAACAATGAACAAGGAGACACGACACTGATAACTGATAACTGATAACTGATAAAAAGATAAGCAAAAACTTGTCTCTCTTCTCCCTTCCTCTGCGTTCTCTGCGTCTGTGCGGTTTTTTACTCTTTTTGTCAATCACATCGCTAACAAATTTATGCTCAGTACCTTAATTTGGCTACCTATTTTAGGTGCCGCTGTTATTAGTTTACTGCCTCGTGCCATTCCCGCAATTAATGTTCGTTTAACAGCCCTAACCGTTGCTGGATTAGTTCTTCTTTGGAATATTTTCCTCCTGTTTAAATTTGATATCTCTCTTCCTGGGATGCAATTGCAGGAATCTCTACCTTGGAATGAAACCCTTGGTTTAAGTTACCACTTAGGGGTTGATGGACTTTCCATACTGATGCTGCTATTAAATAGTTTGCTCACCTGGATTGCTATTTACAGCAGCAACCAACAGACAGAACGTCCCCGGTTTTTCTATTCCCTCATCTTATTAGTGAGTGGAGGAGTTGCAGGTGCGTTCGCCGCACAAAATTTGTTGCTCTTCTTCCTGTTCTACGAACTAGAATTAATACCTTTTTATCTCCTGATTTCCATATGGGGAGGTGAAAAGCGGACTTATGCTGGCATGAAGTTTCTGATTTATACTGCCGTTTCAGGAGCATTAATTCTAGCAACATTTCTGGGTACAGTTTGGCTCACTGGTTCAACTAGTTTTGATTACAATACACTCTCGACTCAAGCTTTATCCACGACATTACAAATCATTCTACTTGTAGGAATCGTGCTAGGGTTTGGAATCAAAATTCCCCTTGTTCCCTTACACACTTGGTTACCTGATGCTTACGTTGAAGCTTCAGCCCCGATTGCGATTCTTCTTGGTGGAGTGCTGGCAAAGTTAGGAACTTATGGCGTTTTACGATTTGGGATGGCGCTGTTTCCTGAAGCTTGGAGTATTCTTGCACCCAGTTTAGCAACTTGGGGGGCAATCAGTGCTATATACGGGGCTGTGACTGCGATCGCTCAAAAAGACATTAAGCGCATGGTTGCATACAGTTCCATTGGACACATGGGGTATATATTGCTAGCTGCAGCCGCCAGCACTCCCTTAGCACTCATTGGTGCGATCGCCCAAATGTTCAGTCACGGTATTATCCTCGCCATCCTCTTCCATTTGGTAGGAGTTGTGGAAGCCAAAGTGGGAACCCGTGAGTTAGATAAACTCAATGGCTTAATGAGTCCGATACGAGGTTTACCCCTAACAAGTGCTTTACTCATTTTAGGAGGCATGGCAAGCGCTGGTATTCCTGGTATGACGGGATTTATTGCTGAATTTATCGTGTTTCAAGGCAGTTTCTCTGTCTTTCCAATACCAACACTATTGTGTGTCGTCGCCAGTGGCTTAACCGCAGTTTACTTTGTCATCCTCCTTAATCGCACCTGTTTTGGCAGACTTGACAACGACTTAGCTTACTATCCTAAAGTTCTGTTGTCTGAGAAAATGCCAGCTCTTATTTTAGCAGCCCTCATCTTATTCTTGGGAGTACAACCGAGTTGGTTAGTGCGTTGGAGTGAGACAACAAGTACAGCAATGGTTGCTGTTATTCCTCCTGTTGAAAAAACCGTAACGACTCAAGTCGCGCTCAATCAATAGACTTCCTTTAAAAATCTACTTTATTTGAGGAAATCAAAATGGTACAAACTCCAGATAAGGTTCAAGCTAAATTACCTCCTTCTACTCATGAATTTGCAGAAGTGATTCATCGGTTAGAAGCAGGCGGTGCAATGTTGCCCGATACGCCAGAAAATTTAATGCAAATTATCGGTCTTTATAAAGCTTATGCTGTGCCGATGGACTTTTACTGGCGCGACTTATTATATATTGCTGAGCAGGTATTTTTAGATCCATTTCCCTTTTTCAAATACTTCATTTCTCAGGAGTATTTAGAGCGTCACAATCATTATGCTGGTGATGATGCTGAGTTGAGAGTTTGGCGCGGTGAGGCGACTGCTCATCCAGAACTCTTAGCATTTATGGAAAAGGGTGAAACCTTTAAAATGCCTAAGTTATTGCATCACTTATTCCATGACAGAATCAACATGGAATTTGCCGAAGCTTGTATGCGAGCAATGCTTTGGCATAGAGGAATGGGTGGAAAATTTGACCCTTACCTAGATACTGAAGAATACAAAGCTAATGCCGATAGAGCAATCAAAGCTTACTTCAAAGGTAACCCATTCATGTTAGGACTCTACAAACTGTTCCCAGATATGTTTATAGAACAGTGCCGTCAGATGTCTTACTACGCAAATCTGGGTTTGTTCTGGGAAGTGATGGCTCCCGTATTTTTTGAAATGTCAGACTTATATGACGAAGGGAAAATTACGAGTGTCCCAGAAGCAATGAATTTTATAGTAAATGGAATTTTTGCGGTAGCAAATCGTCCTATTTACCATAACGTTTATATTCGTGGCGAATGCTACGAAATCGTTCCCAAATCTAAAGGTTTTGTCTGGCTGCACGAAGCAGCATTACCTTATGTGGAAGCTGTTTTTTATCGTACGGCTCCTTTCCGGGGTACAAAATCTTATAATGCTCAAGCAGGACAAGTACCAACAGACCAAAAAGACTTTCACTACGGAATTCTTTATGCGGATGTCTTTCCAGTAGGTACTGCAGGTATTCCACCAACACTATTAATGCAAGATATGTTGCATTTCTTGCCACCTTATCTTGTTGATTACTACAAGCAATATTGCCGAGGAGAAGAAGATACGTTGATTCAGTTGGGAATTAGTTTCCAACGTTCAATGTACTGCGTCACTTCTGCAGTTATTCAAGCATTACGGACTGTACTTTGTCATCCTTTAGATGATCCAGATCCTGAACATTTACAAGCAAATCGAGACTTTTTTGAGTCTCAGTTAAATCGTTTTACTCGTCCTGAGTATGGTATTCGTGATGCTGCTCGCCTGCGGGATATTCAAACGCAAGATTATAGATAATCTATAGAAGTAGGGTGCGTTAGGCAAAGCCTAACGCACCTTAGCGCTATGTCTGTGATTCTGAGGATGATTCGGATTTTTCAGGTTTGAGTAATGGGAATGCGATCGCATCCCGAATACTCGCGCAGTCTGTTAATAACATCACCAACCTGTCAATCCCAATTCCTAACCCGCCTGTGGGAGGCATACCATACTCCAACGCTGTCAAGAAGTCTTCATCCACTTGCGCTTCCAACTCATCACCAGCTTTTGCTGCGACTTGCGCTTCCAAACGTTGGCGCTGATCAACAGGATCAGTCAACTCTGAAAAACTGTTGGCAGTTTCCCGCCCAACAGCATATAACTCAAATCGTTCCACCAAACCAGGCTTAGAACGGTGCGGCTTTGCCAGTGGTGAAATTTCCACTGGAAAATCGGTAACAAAGGTAGGCTGAATCAGGTTTTCCTCAACCTTTTGCTCAAACGCTTCATTCAGCAGCTTACCGATTGAAGGGCAATCTTCTATATTTTCTAGTCCAACGTTTTTACTAGCTACTTTTGCCTCTTCCAAACTTTGGAACGAGTTGAAATCCAAACCTGTATATTCTTTTACCAAATCGTGCATTGTCGCACGTCGCCAAGGGGGAGTCAAATCTACTGGTGTGCCTTGGTAGGTAATTTGTAGCGTGCCGAGAACTTCTTGGGCAACGGTAGTAATAATAGCTTCCGTCAGCGCCATCATGTCGTTGTAATCGGCATAAGCCTGGTAAATTTCAATTGTGGTAAATTCCGGGTTGTGGCGGGTAGAAATCCCCTCATTGCGGAAAATCCGCCCCAGTTCAAACACCTTTTCAAACCCACCGACAATTAAGCGCTTAAGATGGAGTTCTGTCTCGATTCGCAGATACAGCTTCATCTCTAAAGTATTGTGGTATGTAATGAACGGACGCGCGTCTGCACCACCCACTTCTCTTTGGAAAACGGGAGTTTCAAATTCAATAAAACCACGCTGTTCCAAGTAACGACGAATACCAGCAGTAATGAGCGCACGACGGCGAAAAGTTTGGCGGACTTCAGGGTTCACTATCAAGTCAACATAACGCTGACGGTATCGTTTAGCAACATCTGTCAACCCATGCCATTTATCAGGTAAAGGCAAAAGGGATTTGGTTAAAATAGTGTATTTTTTTACAAAGACAGATAGCTCGCCCTTTTCAGTCCGTTTAATTGTCCCACTAGCCCCCAAGATATCACCGACATCTGTGAGTTGCTTGAGGTGATTGAAAGCATCAGCATCAACATCTGCCATGCTTTCTTGAATGCGGTTTTTTTCCAAATAAAGCTGAATTGTGCCGGTTTCATCTTCCAAAGTGAAGAAAGCGAGTTTCCCGAAAACACGACGCGCTATAATGCGTCCAGCCACAGTCACCTCTAAATCAACTTCTTCACCGTTGGGTAAATCAGCGTATTTTTCCTGTAATTGAGCCGCGTGATGGCTGGATTCCCAATGATAGGCATAGGGGTTCATCCCCAATTGCCTTAGCTGTTCTACTTTTTCTAGCCGTGTAGCACGGATATCTTCTTCCGACATGGTTGACGAACTAAATAGGGCAAGATTTCATTATTGTATGTAATTGTAAGAGTAGCTGTAGCTTTGTCAGAGGACAAACTAGTTAGCTTATCTTCTGATTTTCAAAGCACAGTGCGCTTAGCGCTTAGCAAGAACCATCTGTGGGAGTGTTAAATATAGCTTCTTAGAATGAGCTTGGATAATATCTGGCAAAAAGCTGGTATCTTTTTTGAAAAGTACAGTCATCCACAACATCCCTGATATAATACTAGTCAGAATAATTTTAATGCCCGCACTCGTTCTCCGACATGGCATTCGTGCTATATTTGGCTGTACTCAAGACTTCTATTCTTAATTATAACCAGTGGAATTTTTACAGTAGCAACGATGCGTGTACCAGTAAAAGGTTTTACAATAGACGGCGAGCATTCCAAGGACTTAGATGACGCCTTATGGATAGAAGAGAATCAATTCGATAGAACAACGACTATCTCAATTCATATAGCTGATGTCTCTAATTATGTTGAACTTGGCTCACAAATCGATCAAACGGCTTACTCTCTAACAGAGACGATTTATTTCGTCCGTGGGAATAAACCGATGATTCCTAGGGAGTTGGCAGAAGACAAGCTAAGTCTTTTACCAGGGGAACCAAGGGATACGTTAACTATTGAGTGCGTGTTTGATGAACACGATAACCTCAAGTCTTCAAGAATATTTGAATCAGTTTTAGTCAGTGAAGAAAAGTTTAGCTATGCAAAAGCTGATGAATTGCTGAAACATGATTCTTGTCACTCGTTGCGTCAGCAAATGAGACTTTGCAACGTGTGGGCGCAGAAGTTACAACTTGCACGCAAAGAAACCGGCGCGTTATCAGGTATTGACTTACTGCTTGCAAACACTTGTATAGATGAGGACGGGAGAGTGGTGGTGTATAACTTCCGCTCAGAGCAAGTCGTTTGTGAATTTATGATTTTGGCTAACACAATTGCTGCTCAAACTGCTGTTAAAGGGAGTATACCATTCCTGTACAGGAACCAATGCCCTAAATCCATCACTCCTCCTAGAGAAAAGATCGCTTCAGCTGTTGCAGGTGCTTCTGAAGTTACTTTTTTGGTTGGGATGGTTTCTAACTGGTTTGAGAGAGCTACTTATAATCCTTACATAATCGGGCACTTTGCTCTAGCTCTAAATGCTTATTGTCATTTTACCTCTCCTATTAGAAGATATGTGGATCTGGTCAATCATCGAATTTTAAAAGCTTGCTTACAGAATCAGCCACTGCCGTATACATTATCTGAACTAGAAGCTCTAGCAGAGCACATTAATACCAAGAAAATTGAATTAAAGGAGATTGCGGAAGAAAGGCAGAAGAAAAGGGACGAAAAAGCCACAGAAAATATCATCAAAAGTCAGCATCTTCTGGATGAAATGAACCAGAAGGATTTTAGTAAAGTCCTTAAGTTTGGGTTATTAAACAGCGCGACTGCTCAAATCAAGACGGAAATTATTAGAAGATTAGAGTTAAAATTGTTGCAGCCTATGGATTATTGTTTGCTTTTATTCAAAGCAAACGACAAAGACCTTATACAGCGAGCTTTAACCGCAGTTGCGGCATTACCTCATATTGCCATCACCATTCTGACAATGAAATGTCAAATTGATGCTGATTGGGCAGAGTACAGATGGACTGTTGATTCGGGAAAAAATTCTTTTAATGCTTGGGCGATCGCGGTGGTGAGTGGTGAAGAACTGACAAGCGTTTATCCTGGGCAAGCGCAAGCAAAGCAAGATGCAAAAAGTTTGGCAGCTGTTGAATTTTTGAAAGCATATGTTAATCGTGCTTTAGTTTCTCCTTCCAAAAGATGGATTCCTTCTGCCTCTGTTGCCCCTGCCCTTGAAGCCAGCAGCACCCCTGTTGTCGATGTGACTGAGATTGAGAATACTAACAATCATGTTGGACTTCTTCAGGAAATAGCAAACAAGTCAAAACAACCGCTTCCTGTTTATTCATTTGAGGCAAGCGAAATGTCTTTGTTTGTTTGCACTTGCACAATGACTTGGCAAGGAGAGAAGTACACCGGGCAGGGAATTTTTAACTCAAAGAAGGGAGCTAAGCAATTAGCAGCTAAATCTGTTCTTGACGCATTGAGTACGCTGATGCCTGCGACTGGATGAACACCCAATCCACGGGGATTGGGGACGCTTATGCCAGAATCCCACGGCTTTTTGCCACATTTGTTAGCGTAGCGTGCCGTAGGCAGCCCAGCGAGAATGTGGTAGCCGTGGGAGCGTCAAAAAACCTGACTTAACCCACCAATTCAATTCCCCGCTTCACCAACGCCTGCGCAGTCAAACCATTAAACGCCATCAACTCGCCAGCACTCGCCGTCGTTTCCCCACGCCTCCAGGCGAAAGTATCGCGCTTGCTGGTACTGCGTAACATGATGGGTTCTAGCATCCCTGCAGCGCCACCAGTTACACCAATGAGTGCATCCCCATCAAATAGTTCAGCAAATTTTGCATCATCCACAAAATCACCATCAGGTTCAGAACAAGTATCCCAAGCAGTATCATGAGGACGATACAAACGACGGGGGTTGATAACAGAAACAATTCTTGCACCAATACCTTCTTTTTCTAGTAAAGCAGCAGCTTCAAAGACTGGTATTAATGTCATATCCCCAATAACAGCAAACACAACTGTTTTGGAATCCCCCGAACTCCGGGGGGATTGAGAGGGGTGCAATACGATTGCACCATCGCGCAAAGCTTGACTCGTTTGCTCAAAAGTGGTGCGAATTGGCAATGGTGACTTACTCGCAGTAATCACAATTCCCTTATTCTTAGTCGTCAACGCCCAGTCATAACAAACCTGAATACTGTTAGCATCAGGGGGAAACAATGGGAAGACATTACCATTGCGCATTAACGAAGCAAAATAAGCTTCAATTTCTGGACGTTGGTGAGTCCAACCGTTGCGTCCTTGCTCTAATGCACCAGCAGTGAATAATGTAATAGTTGAGGGAGTACGACGCCGCAATTCTGCCATTGCTTGCGTGACTGTTTGCCAAATTGGTAAACCGTTGATGGCAAAAGATTCGTAAGAACACCACAAAGTTCTAGCACCCATCAACGACAAACCAGCAGCTAAACCTGCACAAGCATCTTCACTCAAAGGTTCGTACACTTGTCCCTTTGGTGCTTGGTTGTATAAGTCATCTGTCGTGGGGTGGATAATTTTGAGTGCAGAGTTGATATTGGCAATACCAGATGCTTCGTTACCATCGGCGTTGGTGACTAGGAAGTTGCGATCTATCTGTCCAACTTTTCCCACCAATCTTCCCATCGCTGTGGTGGAAACTTTCGGTTCGCCACCTACGGGATATTCTTCTAAAGGCAATTCGCCTAATTCTGGTAACTCATATTCAAATTCTGTCACAACTGTCTTCGCCGCTGGACCACCACCTGCGCGTTCACAGTTTGTCCGCACGAGTTGCCAAACTTCTGGTGGTAAGGCACGTTCTTTCAGGGCACTTACAATATGAGGAGCATCCAAAGTGTCTTTAGGATACAGGTTGTGAGACTTGGCACCTCGTGCATGGACTCCTGCACCTTTGAGTTGTTTGATGATAAATACTGTTAGCTTACCACTGAGTGCAGAACGCGCTGCTTCATCCATACCTATAAGTACACCTTTGGTAAAAGCTAGCCGCTGCTCAAACGAAAAGGCGGTACTATCAACATAATCCCCGGTTTGGTTCGCATCATCAAAGTCTTTGGCATCGACTAACACGACTTGTTCAAAACCGTTACCGTGCCAGTATGCCATCATTTGTTCATTGGTTTTGAGAGACACCATGCTGTGGTGTTCTTGGCTATAACCGTTCCACACCAACACTGGTAAGAAGTTGGTGACACCAGGGAAAGCGGTGTGAAAGTGTGCTATTGAACTGATGATATACGGTTCACCCAATCCACCATCGCCAATGGTGAAGGGGAAAAGCTTGTCTTTGTGCAGCAATGCGGCTGACATTGCAAAGTGTTGACCTTGTCCTAAAGGACCTGCGGGTGCGAGAATACCGGGAATGTAGCCAGAAAGGTGTCCTAAAAGCCCGTGTTTTTCTCGGAAGCGATCGCGCAATTGCTGCACTGTATAAATTCCCATGTCCTCTAGCGATCGATCCAAGAACATGGCACTATAAAATCCAGGGGCATGGTGTCCCACTTCCGTAATAATGTTTTTGTAACCGAGCATGACAAGCGCTGCATAAGCTTCCGCTTGAGAAGCAAAACCGCCTGGGTGCCCAGAAGCTTTACTTCCTGTGACTTGCAGTGTTAGGTAGCGCAAAGCGTCGGCAGCAAGTAAGGTTTGGAAGGCGGCGGCTGGATCACCTGGATTGGCACTCCCACCTGAACCTATGGCAGATGTTCCACCATATTTTTCAAAACCGGGGATTGCTTCACCAAAGTATTGAATACCTTCACAAAAATTAGGAGCCGCTAAAGTTTCCTTTGGGGTTGTTGCCGTCATGCTAAGTACCTTAATCTAAGTATGAGGAGACATTGGAGATGCTCTTCAATTTAACAAAGATTTTACAACTTTCAGGTTGTAACAGTTTATTGTTCTTTCGCAACATAAATATAAAGATATTCAATTTTACTTCAAAAACATTTAATTTTATTTTTTTGATTTCAGTGCCAAAAAAGAATAAAAGTAAAAAACAAAGCTTATGAAACTACCAAATGGACCCCAAACCCCAGGGCTGGTACAAATGCTCCAATGGGTTTTCAGCCCTATGTCATTGATGGAAGCTTGTACCAAACGCTATGGGGATATCTTCACATTACAGCTCAGTCGTCCGGTGGTTTTTGTCAGCAATCCTCAGGCGATGCAGCAGATGTTGACAAGTGATACAAAGGAGTTTGAGGCTCCCAGTGACTGGAACACTCCTTTTGAACCTATGCTTGGCAAGAATTCTGTCATCACTCTTAGTGGTAAGGCACACCAGCGTCAACGACAGTTGATAATGCCTCCCTTTCATGGTGATAGAATGCGAACCTACGGTCAGGTTATTGGCAATATTACAGAGGAAATTAGCAGCCAGTGGCAAATAGACAAACCCTTCTGCGCACGTTCTGCAATGCAAGCTATCACCCTACGGGTGATGATGCAAGCCGTGTTTGGCTTATATGAAGGTTCACGCGCCCAAGAATTGGAGGAAGTTTTAAGTCTGATGATGGATGAAGGGGCGCGTTCTCCTGCAAGGGCGCTCATCCTTTATTTTCCAGCCCTACAACGGGATTTAGGACCACTCACGCCTTGGGGAAAGTTCTTGCGCCGCCGGGAACGAGTTAACCAAATGCTGTACGCGGAAATTGGCGAACGGCGAGAACAACCAGACTCATCGCGGACAGATGTCCTCAGCTTGCTGATGGCGGCGAAGGATGAAGCAAACCAGCCAATGACTGATGAGGAATTACGTGATGAGTTAATGACTTTGTTAGTAGCAGGTCACGAAACTACAGCCACTGCGTTAACCTGGGCATTGTACTGGATTCACAAACTGCCAGCAGTACGAGAAAAACTTCTAGAGGAACTTGATACTTTAGGCGATAACCCAGACCCAAGCACAATTTTCAAATTACCTTATTTAAATGCTGTGTGCTGTGAAACCTTGCGGATTTATCCAGTGGCGATGCTTACCTTTACACGAGTGGTGAGAACACCCGTATCGTTGTGTGGACACGAACTTGAACCCGGTACACTTGTCATGGGCTCGATTTATCTGACTCATCAGCGTGAGGATTTATACCCCCAACCCAAACAGTTTAAGCCAGAACGTTTTCTGGAAAGGCAATTTTCAGCTTATGAGTATTTGCCGTTTGGTGGTGGTGTCAGGCGTTGCATAGGTATGGCATTTGCCCAGTTTGAAATGAAAGTTGTACTTGCTACAATCCTGTCGCGCTGGGAATTGGCGCTGGTTGATGAGGGTGATGTGCGACCAAAACGCCGTGGTTTGGTGACAGGTCCTAACCGTTCTATCCAAATGGTTGTTAAAGGTCAGCGAGTGGTGAAGTCTAAAATTTTGCAATCTATCGCTGGTTAAGTTTTTAAAAAACAATATTTTGATATAGTTTTCTACGCAGAATAACTGAGCAGTTATAGGTAAGGCATATGTCTTACCTATAAATTTGGCATGAGATATTTGAAGCAAACGAATCGCCCTCACCCCCATCCCCTCTCCCAATTTGGGAGAGGCGCATAAAACAACAAAAAAATATTTGAAGTTCTATTATGATTAATTCTTTGAAACAAACACTGCAATTAATTATTAATCCAACAAAGTTTTTAGAAGATTGTGCTGCTGAGTACGGTGACACATTCACAGTACGAGTATTAGGGATAAATTCGCCGCCAGTGGTGTTTTTTGGTAGTCCGGAAGCGATAGCTGAGTGTTTTGCTGTGCCTGCTAAAGATTTAGATTTTAAAAAGGCAACTCATGTTTTTGAGCCTTTGTTTGGGGAGAATTCGATTGTTTTGCAAGAGGGGCGATCGCACAATCGCCAACGCCAATTATTAATGCCACCTTTTCATGGCGAGCACATGAAAACTTACGGTCAAGTCATTTGCCAAATCACTGAAGAAGTCACAAAAAATTGGACAGAAGGTACCGCTGTTTCTATGCAGCATGTCATGCCAGATATTACTTTACAAATTATCTTACAAGTGGTATTTGGGATAAGCCCCGGTCTCCGTTATGAAAAATTAAAAGAGTTGCTGAGTTCTTTGTTAGAAGATGTGACAAAACCTTTATACTCTACCTTATTTTTCTTTCCACCACTACAAAAAGATTTCGGTGCATGGAGTCCTTGGGGAAATTTTAAAAAACGTCGCGAGGACATTGACAAACTGATTTATGCAGAGATTTCTGAACGACGTTTCTCTAATGATACTTCACGTACAGATATTCTTAGTTTGCTGATATCGGCGCGTGACGAAAACGGACAGCAAATGACAGACAAAGAGTTACGTGACCAATTAGTTTCACTGTTGCTTTTAGGATATGAAACAACAGCAGCAGTTTTAGCGTGGATATTTTATTTAATTCACTTCCACCCACAAGTAAAAGATAAGCTGACGCAGGAATTGAGGACTTCAGGCGAGACACTTCATCCCGAAACTATCACTCAATTACCATACCTCAGTGCTGTCTGTCAGGAAACACTGCGACTTCATCCAATTGCTCTGATTTGTACGCCACGAATGGTAAAAGATAAAGTAGAAATTGGTGGTCAAAAATTTACATCTGGGACAGTTTTAGTTCCCAGCATTCATTTAGCCCATCGACGTGCAGAAACTTACCCAGAACCAGAAAAATTTCAACCAGAAAGATTTCTCAATCAAAAATTTTCGCCTTACGAATATTTACCCTTTGGGGGAGGTTATCGCGGTTGTATCGGTGCAGCATTTTCTATGTATGAAATGAAATTAGTCACAGCAACTATTTTGTCACGTGTTCAACTATCACTTGCTGATAAGCGTCCAGTCCGTCCAGTACGTCGTGGAATTACAATTGTTCCCTCTGGTGGTGTAGGAATGGTTGTTACTAATCAGATAAAGAAAGCGAAAGTTTTTATATAGGAATTGAGTTTAATTTGGTGAACTACTCCATATAATACTTTTCAAACATCCTTAAGCTGTGTTTGCTTTCTGCTTTTGGTGTTTTGTCGAGTAACTAATTAAATGTCGTCTTAACAAATTAATGTCGCCCAGTTAATCAAAATTGTTTTTTACCATTTGCAACGATGGCGAAGCGTCAAAAGCGTTGTTGAAATTTGCAGCTTGGTCTGTGGAATTGAAAAAGTACCCAGAGAAATTTTTTAGCGATCGCAAGAGAAAAGTAATTCAGGTTGACTTGTATTGCTTTCAAGAATATTAAGAGGGCATTAAACACGCTGCGGTACATTCATGCCAACCCGAAAGCCGCCCAAATGCAGCAAGGGTTTTTCTATGATTTTAGTAATTATGGTACTCATGACCGCTTGAGTAATGATGGTATTAGCCAATCGCATCCTGCTTTTTTACAACTGGGGAGAACTTTGTCTGAATGTGCTGCCAAATACCGACGATTTTGCCAAAAATATCGACCACTTGGGAAACCGGAGAAACGGAACTACTGGGATAATAACTTTTTGCCATCACTGTTGATACGCATTGATCGAATGCTCAACGCATCTTTCAACAACCATTCCGGCTAGGGGTGGGTTGTAGAATCTCATTTAGTTTCAAAGTTTTTGGAGGGTTGAAAGGCGCGCCACTTTGGAGTTTTACAAAATTTTCATAGGTAAATTAAAATGAGGCATGTAGTTCAAAACCACATGCCTCACTCTGAACTCAGTCAGTGACATTAATTTGTTAACGGCTGTCAGGAGTGACCCGACGACATTAATTTGTTAAAACGACAGATAATATGTTTATAACGACATTAATCTGTTAACGACGACAAATAATGTGTTATTCGACATTTATCAATCGGAGCGGCGGGATTCGAACCCACGACCTCCACTACCCCAAAGTGGCGCGCTACCAAGCTGCGCTACGCCCCGTAGTCAACTTTCCAAGTATAACATCAAAAACCACAGTGATCAAGGTCTAGATTTAAAAAACTTTGAGCATCTGGGAGGCTTTCAACAAACCACCAACAGCGGAATCATCCCATTTACCTTCTGCACAACGCCCTGTTTTCACGATAAAACGCAGACTATAGGCATGAGGATAACCTTCGACTTCCATCCATAATAAATCGCTTTCAGCTTCACAGCTAATCTTTTCCTCATCCATTAATTCAGTTGCAATTTGCCTGATGGTGTCTGCTAGTTGCGTTAGTAGCCGACAAAAATCATTCAATTCAGCTTCAGTTAGCTCGATCGCCCAATCATCTGTACCCACCAAACCTTTGAACTCTGGCGCTGCTGGGTTCCAGCCGATACGCCAACCAAGTCCACTTTTGAGAACGCGTTCCATAAAAAAGTTTTGAGTTTTCAGTTTGTTGTGAGTTTTGAGTTGACAATCTTTTTGAACTCATAACTCATATAGCAATCCGGTTTTATTTTTAAAAATTTAAGTGTATTTCAAAAATCAAATAGGAATCCGATCACTCACAACTGAATTACTTAAGTAACTGTGCACCCCCTTGTTTGGGTACTCGTCTGGGAGTTGGGGTTGTTTCTTCTGGCTGTGATGAGGAGGGAGTGGGGGTAGAAGGTGGTGTCTTTTGAGATTTCGGACTAAAAACATTTACCAAAGCTTGCACTAACGCATCCCGCTGGCGACGGTTTAGGCGTGCAATAGCAGCGCGATCACCATCAAAAGGATTTTTTCTCAGAGTCTCTTTCCCAGGATAAGTCGTTTCATACATGACTTCATTGGCACTCAGGTAATCAGCCAAAGTCAGCTTCCAATCCAGTCGATAATTTGGTGCACGTCCTTTCAAATAGGAGTGATACCGTATCATACGACTGACCAAGGTGTTATTTTCTGCAACTTTCCCCGTTTCTTTGCTAATGTACTGATTTTCTCGGGGTAAGTCGGGTAATTGTTGATAAACTGCTTGCCAAACATCACCAGGACTGACTGTTTGAGCGTCAGCTCTTTGGGAAGAACTCAAAAGAAGTAAGCTAATTAGTACTATCCCTACTCCCCTAATCATGTCCCGGAAGGGAAGATGGGGAGGTAGGGAGAGTAAGGAAGTAAGGGAGTCAAGGAGATGAGGGAGTATTTTCTTCCCCACCTTCCTTTTCTCCTGCTTCTTTCCGGTAGACATCACTCTAGACTTCACCAATAATTTCTGGTTGAGTCAGTTCATCAGACATTTCAATAATTGCCCTCATGACTGGCTTCATCATTGCATCATCTGCACTGTCAAAATCTTCATAACGCCGACGCTTCGCACGATTTGCCACTTGAACTGTAATCCGGTAGCGATTTGAGGCTGCACTAATTAGATCCTCAGCACGGTGCATAATTTGCGATTGAGTCGTGTCGAACTTAGAACGCTTTAGCATAAATTACTGGTTCAGTGAAGTCATTCTTTTCAGTTTAGCAGTACTAACATGGTTACTGCCTCCTCTTTAGTTACAACCAACCTTTCTCTTGATAGAGGCTGATACTTTTTTATCGCTTTATAAGTATTTTGTAACTTCATAACATTATCTCATGGCTGACCTTGTTGAAACTGCTATCAACGCCGGAAATTTCAACACGCTAGTGAAGGCTGTTGAAGCTGCAGAACTCGTAGAGACTCTGAAAAGTCCTGGTTCGTATACAGTGTTTGCACCCACGGATGACGCATTTAACAACCTAGCACCAGGAACAATAGAATCATTGCTGCAAGATATCCCCAAATTGAAAAAGATTCTGATGTATCATGTAGCCTACGGGGATGTTAGATCTGACGATTTAATCCAAATTGACCATGCAGAAACACTAGAGGGGTCAATTGTGGCAATTGATTCTGATAATGGTAAAGTGAAAGTCAATGACGCCAATGTCCTGAAAACTGACATTATTACTGACAATGGCGTCATTCATGTTATTGATGCGGTATTAATGCCAGCAATGGTTGCTGGAAAGTAGCGGTGCAGTAGATTGCACTGCTTCTAAAAGTCTGGACAAAACTACCAACAAGTGGATAAATCTGTACAAACCCAACTCCACGGTATAAGTTCGCTCAATTAGAAGTGCCTTACGGCTTGGTTCCCTTGCCCCGTGACTCAGGTTCCTGAGCCAGCGCCATGGGCGGGTTTCCCGACTTGAGGCGACTGGCGTTGACCACTAATCCCCAGTTAGAGATACTGTAATAAGAGTGCCTACTCCTAATATCAGTACGAGACTTAAGAGCTTTATTCAATTGATTCCACTGGCTCCACACGTGCTTTCCATCCTTCACGGAGAGATAGGCGGAGACGGAGCCATGAATTTTTTCTTTTAATCGCATACCACGTCTAGCAATGACCATAGCAGCAGCTTCATCACTGGCTAGACCATACTGACGTGCATATTTCACCAAACCAATAACGCTGGTGTATGCGGGATTCACCTTCATCAGGTAAATACCACGATTAGCTAAAACGCTTTCCAAAAGTTCATAAAAACGGCTGTATGCCCAACCTGAAAGCATTCGAGCGTATTTTCTGCCACGCTCTTTTAGCTGTTCTTTTTTGGTAGAAAAGTCTAATTCTTCTCCTGACGGAGACGCTGCGCGAACACAAACTATAGGGCAAGCAAATGTGTCTACCAATGTTGCCAGTTGCAAGCAAGCATCGACAATTTGAGCATCTTGCGCGCCCTGTGGCAGTCCCATCTGTAAAGGAATCTGACCATGAGCTTTAAGATTGCCATCGTGGTCAACGTATGCCCAACCGATTGAGCCAGGATTCATGTCAATTCCAATGCAGCCATAAGCAGAATGCCACCAGACGCGCTTGACTGGCGCTGGAGTAAATTGCACTGCTGCATTCCATTCGCCGTCCTTGCGGTAGAAATGCCACGTCCTAGAACCATATGACGGCAACCTATTGATGTTGCGGTCAAAGTTGCCTAGTCGTGTTTGTACGTACTTGCCAAACTTTGATTCCAAACAAGCAGGGACGCGAAACTTGAGGTATTCGCCATCCCACTGACAAACTTGATTCCCAAAATTTTCATCCTTGGAACCAACCACAAATGCTTGGTTTCTGAGAATAACTGTTTGAATAGGTGCGGTCTTTAAATGCTCAATCTGTTTTGTTAACTGATAAGCACGTCGTTTCTTATTGTGGATTTGAAAGCGAAGGTTTTTCCAGTTAGTCTTATGAAATTGCAGAGAGCAAGACAGCGGGAACCTGCATCCTGTTTTGGAGTTCTGCCAATTCTTTTTAGCGTAGAATTTGACAGCATCTGTCAGTTTTTTCTTTGACTTGGTAATCCAAGAATTGATGGACTTCAGCTTACCTTCTAACGTTCTGATGTGCCGCTTTCGGTGTTCCTTGGAAGCGTCAACAGCACCTTGAGCATGACTGATTACACCATTGGCATGACGTTTTGATATCCCATAAGTTGTTTGTAAATGCGTGTTCCAGCTAGATTTACTGAAGCTATTTCCAGCTAGAAGATAGTTGGCTGTCTCGCACGCTGCTTTGTGGAAAACCGGACTGTAAGCAGCAAGAAACATCTCAAACTCTGTGAGTCCTAAACTATTCAATTCTTCTGCTGGAGTCGGTAATCTTTTAACATATGTGAGAGTTGCCATTCTCGACCGCTAGATCAGGTATATATTAATATAGCAGTATTTACAGCGTTGTGTATGCCATTCCAGAAAAACCATCGGTTGGGTGCAAAACCATTGCACGACAAACCTTTTGATCGGACACCTGTTTGTTTCAACGTAAGAGTTGGTGTGCGGGAGAAATTAAAAGCCGTTCCTGACTGGAAAGAACGGCTTAGGGAATTTGTTGACCAACTCATATCAGACCTACCCAAAAATGAGTAGCGATCTCGTTGAGGTGGGCAGGAATTAAGTTACAGATACTTACCCCACACCTATAATGGAGCCTGAGCGTGGAGGAACAGTTAAAGTCAGATTCTTAGATTCTCCCTCAACACTCCACTCCACCTCTGCAACGCCATACAAAAGTTTATTAGGTTGAGTGTTCAAACTTGTAATCTCAACATTCCCTTTTGCCTCAGCAGTACCAACGTTAACCGCAACAATCAATTCTTCTGTTCCCAAAACTCGCACAAAGATATAAAGTGCTCCTTGAGCATATAGGACTTTGTAATCTCCTGTACGCAAACATGGGTAAGCATGTCTTATGGCAATTAATTCGCGATGAGTCTGGAAAATTTCCCTGTCCCAATTAGCTTCTAGTGGAAAACCACGACGAGAGTCTGGATCTATCGCTCCTGGTAAACCAACTTCATCTCCATAATAGATACTAGAAGCACCAGGAAAGGTAAGAAGCAGTAAAGTAGCTAATTCTGAACTTGCTTTATCACCACCAGCAATAGTCAGCAAGCGTGCTGTATCGTGACTCGCAAGTAGATTTAGTTGAGTCAGTTGAATCTCCCACGGGTAAAGTTGCAAGAGTTGTTCAATTTTCTCAGCATACTCAGCGGCGAACAAGGGTGGATAGGGTTTGTAGTCGCGGCTTTGTACTTGTTCCATGACGACGCGATCGCCCGCAGTAAAAGCAATAGTCGGTCCTGCAAACAAATAATTCATCACCCCATCGAATTGAGTCCCATCCAACCATTGACGCGAGTCTCCCCAAACTTCGCCGACAATATAAGCGTCGGGATTAATTGCTTTGACTCGCTGACGGAACTCTTGCCAAAAACCAGGAGTTTTAATCTCAAATGGCACATCCAACCGCCAGCCGTCAATGCCGAATTTAACCCAATATTCGGCGATTTCCATGATGTACTCTCGTACTTCCGGGTTATCATGATTAAACACTGGCAGCGCTCGATTGCCATCCCAACCCACATAATTAGCAGGAAACTCACCATTATAAGGAGAAACGGGCCAGCTTTCTATTTTGAACCAATCTACCCAAGGTGAATGAGGACCATTTTCCAAAACATCGTGGAAAAAGAAAAATCCACGACTCGAATGGTTAAATACCCCATCCAGAACGACTTTGATATTCCGCGCGTGGGCAGCGTCTAGCAATTCCTTAAAAGCTGGGTTACCCCCCAGCATTGGATCTACTTGATAATAATCGTGTGTGTGATAGCGGTGATTGCTAGCCGACTGGAAAATCGGTGTGAAGTAAATGGCGTTAATTCCCAGGTCTTGTATATAATCTAACTGCTCTAAAATGCCCCACAAATCTCCTCCCTTATAACCTTGGAGTGTAGGCATAGCTTCCCAATCTTCCCAAGCAGCATTTTGTAAAAGCCGTTTGCGGGGTTGTTTACTTCTGGCAAACCGATCTGGAAAGATTTGGTAAAAAACAGCGTGTTTAACCCAGTCTGGTGTTTGAATCTCCATGAATCACTCTCTATTTCTCCACAGCAATCGTTGCAGATCTCTGGTACTTACGACTCACACTTGTGGTAGAAAATTTAACGGTTGTTCACAAGATATAAAAAAGGAGAGCCACTTGGGCAGCTCTCCAGATCATCAGGGTGCATCTACTAAACACAGTATATACTGTTTGGGGTGGGGGGTGTCACCCCCTTTTCCTGATTTTTTAGGAATATTTGTGTAAAGAATTGTTAAGAAGGTACTCACTCGCAGCAATGGAGACGTTGAACCCCAACGTCTGTAAAGAGTTTAGCCGTTCAGCTTTTGTTCCACCAATTGGTTTGTGAGTTTGGGTTCTGCGAGTTTATTGGTTTTTTTCAGAACTTGTCCCACAAAGAAGCCTTTGAGATTGGTGTTACCGTTACGGTACTTTTCGAGTTCTTTGGGATTGGCAGCCATGACTTCATCAATGATAGATTCGAGTACGCTGGGATCGGTGATGAGTTCCTTACCTTTAAAGAGTTCTTCAGGAGAAGTCCCGTTTAGGAGGTCTGGAAGTTTTTCTTTGGCGATCGCATTGCTAATTTTCCCCTTCTCAATCCGAGTGATCACATCAGCCAGGTTCGCGGGTGTCAAGCCAATTTCGGTGATGTTGAGTTTATTTTTGTTGAGGTAAGCGGCGACATCCTGAGTAATCCAGTTAGCAGCAGCTTTGGGATTTCCCCCCGCAGCAATAACCGCTTCAAAATACTCAGCAGTTGCACGTTCTTCTGTCAAAACTCGCGCATCATAAGCAGTCAGCCCCAACTCGCTTTCATAATGATCGCGTTTGAGTGCTGGAAGTTCAGGAAGTTGACTACGCCACTCTAGTAATTGTTCTTCTGAAACTTCGATGGGCGCTAAATCAGGTTCGGGGAAGTAGCGGTAATCGCTAGAACCTTCCTTAACCCGCATACTAATTGTACGTTGAGAACCTTCTTCCCACAGACGAGTCTCTTGTATGATGCGTTCGCCAGCTTCTACCGCTGCAATTTGCCGTTCAATTTCGTATTCAATCGCCCGTTGGATGGCGTTGAACGAGTTCATGTTTTTGATTTCTACCTTAGTGCCAAATTCCTTTTGTCCAACTGGACGTACGGAAATGTTGACATCACAGCGTAGAGAACCTTCTTGCATATTCCCGTCGCTGACGCCGAGGTAACGTAGAATTCGACGCAACTCTTGGGCGTACTCAGCGGCTTCTTGTCCAGAACGCAAATCTGGTTCAGAAACAATTTCTACTAAAGGGACGCCAGCACGATTGTAATCTACTAGGGAGTAGGTGGAACCGGAAAGGCGAGTCTCGTTCCGAGAGGCTGCGCCAACGCTCCCCGCATGTACCAATTTCCCTGCATCTTCTTCCATATGCAGACGAGTGATACCAATCTTTTTGCGAACAGGGTTACCGTCAGCATCGACTAACTCAATTTCTAACCAACCATGTTCAGCAATGGGTAAGTCGTACTGAGAAATTTGATAATTTTTGGGTAAATCCGGATAAAAATACTGCTTACGGTCGAATTTACTGTATTTAGCGATTTGACAATTGAGTGCCAAACCTGCTTTTACAGCGTATTCTAGAACTTTTTCATTCAGTACGGGCAAGACACCAGGCAAACCCATGCAAACTGGATCAATGTTAGTATTGGGGTCAGCACCAAATGCCGTAGAGCTAGAAGAAAAAATTTTAGTTTTGGTGCTGAGTTGACAATGGGTTTCTAGACCAATAATCGCCTCGTACTCAGTTTTTACTAAAGCAGCAGAAGTCATAAAGTCACAAATTGCAATCCTTCTTTCGGGTACTATTTTAGCTTTCTTGCGACTTGCTTTGAATGTTTAAACCCTGATACCTATTGACAGGAAAACCGACCAAAAATGACAAAACGATTTTTGGGTTATCCCTTTCCTATCGTTTGCTCTCACCTGTGACATGAGTCAAGGTGCTAAGATCATTCGGGTCTACTTCATAAGCAGCACCAAAGCCGATGACAAAGCGACCTTTGCTTGGCGTCAGCTTAAAAATCCGGAAGTCTGGCAAATCTCGTAATAGCTGAATCATTTCTCCAAAACGCGCTTCAAAGCTATCCACAATTTGGTTCCATAAATCAGTATCGCGTTCTATTAAGGTAGCTGTACAGTCAAAGGTTAAACGGCGACGGGCAAAGATTTGCTTAGTTTGAGACTCATCATCAATAAATAATACGCTTGCCTTAGGGACAGCATGAAGATTTTGAGTATGGGTAGAAAGACCACTGACATAAATGTAAATATTTTTACTTTTATCTATCACAAAAGGAGCATAGCTCGCATTGGGAGTGTTATCAGCGCTCACGGTGCTAATAATAAGGCTTTGGAAAGAATCAGTAAAGCCTTGATAGGCGGCGAGGGCGGTTTCAAATTGGGACATAGATGATACGATTTGTAGATTAGATGATTGGTAAAAATTGTGAAACCCTAAAAACCCGGTATTTTTGAGATACCGGGTTTCTCACCTTTTACAAATGATTTACGACTGCTATATGGAGGTTTGAAAAGTGTCATAAAGGCAAGAAAATTTCTGGAACTTTGCCGGAACCATCTGTAGTCCTATACCAAGAAGAACTTGAAACATAACAGGGGTTAAACAATGTTTACTAATTTGGCTTTGATTGCTTTTGTGATTCTGTCTGCACCAGTTATCTGTCGTACAACAGAGGTGAAAAATACAAGAAGAAGTAAATAGTTTTTATATTTAGATTCTTTCTACAAAACCCAAGGAAAACTTATAGAGAACTTGGTAAAAGAATAATTCTATGAAAATACAGGCTAATATATGCAGATTGCTTATATTAGCCCTATCAAAAAACTTAAGCAGCAACAGGTTCCAACAACTGAATGTTAGAAAAGATAATTTCCTGAATGGATGGTTGTCCTGCTGTCTCAGTACGAATTTCTCGGCGATTTAGGATAAAGTAAGTACCAACCTTTTCGTACTCATCTGTAAACTCGCTTCTTCCGCCTTTTTGTTCACCTGTTTTTGGCTCGTGGTAAACAGAATCATATTGGTGGGACAGGTAGCCCTCTCCTGTATCATGACTGCTGAAGGTGTTAATCGTCACAACAACACCGTGGATATGACGGTGAACGAGACACACTTCATTATTGCGGAGTTTGTAGTGATCGCCCTCAGACTTTCCGCCTAGAAAAATTTCAATTGCACCAGTTTCGTCAGTCGCACCATAGCGAAATGTATTCTCGCCGTGGGTTTGTTCAAAGGAGCGACGAATGCGGTGAATCGCTATTTCCCAAGCTTGATTGTGAATCACTTGCTTGGGTTGCTCGTCTTCTATCTCAAAAACTTCTGCTTTGAGATTTGAGTTGATACGAATTTTACCTGTAAACACCTGCTCGTCTTGCTTATAGGTGACATCTGCGGTGTAACCAGGGAAGTTTGTATCCCAAGTGTAGCGGTTTTCGTAAGCAGCACGAAAAAGTTCTTGAGCGGAAACTTGTGTTACTGTCATTGTTTCTCCTATATATCACCAGTTATATTAGCTTTTTACCTTTGCTGCTATTAGCATAGAAGTAATTATTAAGTTTCGCATAGACCCCAAGTGGGTACACCTATGGAAAAGTCCCTCCAAACTGTATTTCATGAAATAGCTTCTGTGAGCAATGAGCAAGAATTACGACTCGCTCTGATAGATACAGTCGCGGAGTATTTTGGCGTGCAGCATTGGGGAATCCATCTGTTGGATGAGCCGTTTCTAACAGAGATTGATGTTCAGGATGTTCCTGGTGTGTGTATGGAAAGCAACCCGGTTGGACGCTACGTCGTTGAACGTCATGCACCAGCCCACGAGCAATTGGTGTTACCAACAGGAGACTGGAAGCATTTTTGCTCGCGCCATGATCACGAACACGTGATGAGTGGACCTATTGTCTGTGATGGTCGTCTTGTGGGAACGCTTAATCTTGCTCGTGCGAGTGGAACTCCTGCTTTTAACGTCAATGATCTCGCGGACATGAGTGCTTTATGCCTTCATGTTTCCGCAAAACTCGCAACTCTACGCGCGAAACCCAAAACATCTGTTTCCCCGTTAGTCAGTCGTCTGACTCCCCGTGAGTTAGAAATTGCCGAGTTGGTGGCGCGGGGGTTAACGAATGCGGAAATTGGCGAAAAACTATGGATTACACAAAATTCTGTCAAGCAAGCGCTCAAACGGATGTTCCGCAAGCTGGAAGTTTCAGCTCGTGCTGAAATGGTCGCCAAGCTACAAGACATGGTATCAGTGATCAGTTAACTGATCACTGATAACTGATCACTGTTAACTGTTAACTGTTAAGATTCGCGTCCAGAAGCCCAAGTATCACGCCATTTGACGGTACCTTCTTTGGCAATCACCCACCGACGATTCATCAGATTTTCGCGCAGAGGCGATCCCCCTTCTCGCCACATAGCATATTTATAGCTGATGAGCTTACCAGCACTTTCGTTAAAGGGAATTTCCGCAAACCAAGTGTTCGTGTTAATATACTCCAGAGGGTATGCTTTGCTTATATCCCAGTTGCCTAATTCCGGACAATCTCCAGTAACGACGATGGTTTCACCTGGTTGAGTCTGCACACCATTGAGTTGAACTCGTACAATGGTTTCCCCTTTCACCCGTTCTCCAACACGGCTTAAGACGATAGCGCCTCGCTCTTCAAGGTGCAAGTCATAAATTTTACCGTCTTTCACTTCATACTTGTTGCGAGTTATTATACAAGTGTGTTCTCCATCAGGCAGTTCTGTTTCCACTTCTGGGATCGTGACTTCTCCCCCTCTGTTGAGTACTACAAAGCATAACGAGTCACGATATCTACGTACGTAGCAGTAAACATCAGGTGTAATGTATTTTTGCCATTGGCTACCCATTGACACCGCTGGATTCAATCGCCGTAAGCCAGAAAGTAGCCGAATGTAGCGATAAATTTCACTATCCATATCCCAATTTTCCATCATTGGGCGGTTGTAAGGATCATTACCACCATTAGTGTCATCGTGGAGATATTGTTCTGTACCGTAATAGATGCAAGGAATACCACGACATGTCATAATAAGAACAATTGCCACTCTCAGCATCACTGGATCTGGGTTCAGCGATTGGAAACGGGGCATATCGTGGTTGTCAATGAAGGTAATTAATTCTGTTGCCCCGTTGTAGCGATAATCTAGGTCAAAAATATCTTGAACAAGATGAAATCCACTTTCTGCACCTTGTCCCAACGCTTCCCGAATTGCTACGCACAGCCCAAAGTCTAAAACCGTCATGCCAGAGTGATTGGCAAATTCTACAGAACGGTCATTATTGGGATGGTTGTAAATCCATTCACCAAAAATAAACACATCTGGCTTGTGATTGTACATATCACCAGTGAATTCCTGCCAAAACCAGATGGGCATATGTTTGACAGTGTCCACCCGCAGTGCATCTACACCCCGGTCTAGCCATTGCTTTATTGCTGACTTGATATAATTACGATATTCAATGTTGTTTTCGTTAAAAGTTGCAAGACCTGCAAGTTCACAATTTTGTACTTGCCATTCGTCTTCCCAGTCTTGCACTTCGCCATAGTGGTGATACCAGTGCTGCTCATCATCATTGAAGTCAGCAATTTTGACTCCATCATCATACAATTCGCCTTTGCTACCACTGAAATCGGGTGAACTGTGGTTGCAAACAATATCCAACACCAACTTCATCTTGCGCTTGTGCAGTTCATCAATTAATCTATCAAATGTTGTATCTCTTGTTTCCTGGGTTTTGTTTAACGAAGGCTCTTCTCCTGTTGCAATGAAGCGAGGATTAATCCGCTTAAAGTCTTTTGTCCAATAACCATGTATTGCTGCGTTGCCAACAAACAAATCTTCAACTTGCTCAAACAAAGGAGTTAACCAAAGTGCAGTCACTCCCATGCTCTTGAGATAGTCTAACTTATCGATGACGCCTTGCAAGTCACCACCCCAATACTTGCCCCAATCAAGTCTTGTTGGGTCATACAGTTCTGAATTAATACCTTCGCTGTTTTCTGGATCGCCATCATGAAAACGATCCACAACAACAAAGTAAATCGTTTCCTGACGAAATTCAATATCTCTGGTGTAAAGGAATTCTAGATCAATTTCTGTCTCTGATGGCGGTGTTTCTATAATGGCTGAGACTTCTGCCTCTACATCTTCTACCTTGTATTGATCTTCTGAAAACAGCGAAGGAGGGGTATTTACCATATGAAAATGAAAATTCCTACATAAATAAGGTTTGCAGACCCATGATGAATAGACTTTTAAGGATCATGTGCTATTACAAACAAGGGTATTATCTAGTCTTTTTTTTGAAATAAGTATCTATCCCTAGTTAGTTTATAAATATACCTTTGGTAAGATTTTGGCTGCTAGAGCAATCCGGTTTAAATTTTGAAAAAATCTAAGTAATTGTAGGGTGTGTTACGCCGTAGACTAACGCACCCTACGTATATGTTCAAAAATCTTTGGAGGAGTCCTATAGACAAGAAAATATCAAAAATTCTCGTAAAAGCTATAATTTATATCGTTTACGCCAATGATTGCTACATATCAGAGGCTGTAACTGTTGATTTTTCTAGGTTTATTTATTTCAAAGTAAAAGAGAATCGATATTATACACTAATTCCCAAAGAGTAAATTATCTGTATGAATGTAACGCGCGTATAAGTTCGGAATTCCGAATTCCAAATTCCGAATTCCAAATACTTTCTTGGTCAATAACTTCTATTGAGATAGACTACTAGTCACTTTCGGTCGGTCTAGATAGCCGTAAACCAGCTTAGAAACTTGACTAATAAAGTCTCTAGCTCTTTTATCACCAAAAGGTCTTTTTACCAAGATACCTGCTAAATATCGCTTACCGGATGGTAACTCAATGATTCCTGCATCTCCAAGGAGAACTCCAAGAGTTCCTGTTTTATGAGCAATGACCGCACCTTTACCAAGACCAGCTGGTAGCAATCTTTTGTTCTCAACGCGACGCATGATTCCCAAAGCCTGGGAGTGGCTTGTACTACTAAGCAATTTATTATTTGCAACTAACGCTGATAGTCTGACCAAGTCTTTGGGACTGGTTGTATTAGTCCCCTTAAAGTCTCCTAACTGACGACGAATCACGGTGTTTTGCAGCCCCCAACTGCGAAACCGCTGATTTAACTTAGCTATACCACCTAAACGGTCAATAATCATATTAGTGGCGGTATTGTCACTGATAGTAATCATTTTTGTGGCAGTATCTAAAACACTCAGTTTGGTTCCCACAGGTTTGAATTGCAAGACTCCAGAACCTTGGGCTTCAGCTTTCAAGTCACGCCGCACGACTAAGGTTTCATTCAGCTTGACTCTGCCTGCATCGACCTCCTGAAATAAAGCAACCAGAATCGGAAACTTAATGGTGCTAGCAGCTGGAAATATCTTCTCTCCATTGAAGTCCAAATAGTTACCTGTATCCAAATCTAGGAAAAACATTCCTGGTGAAAGAAAGCTGTAGCGAGCGATTAGTGTTTTTAGTTGAGAACTGAGCTGCAACAATTCTTGACCTAAAGGGACAACTCCAGCAAAGGTCGAAATAGCACCGATTTGCAGGGGAATTTGTTCTTCTCCAACGCTGGTGTTGACGACTGTTGCTTGCGAATCGCCAAAAGCTGCACGGTCAATTGAGGAGAATTTCACGATCCAATGTGAGGAAGAATCTCCCTGAATCAGTAATTTCTCTGGAGAAACTGTGTAACCAGGTGCTAATTCAACAACTAATCTGGTTGTCTGGGAGTCTACTTGTCCAAGCCGAATTTCTCGAACTGCTGAGCCAAGATTTTTACGGATTGTATTGTCGTCTAGATTCGTTGTTCCTGGTAAATCAATAACAAGTCTCATCGGGTTATTGATTAAAAAAGCTTTCGGTTGTACTCCAGAATCAGTAGTTATATCTAGTTGATTTTGAACGGGGTCGAAATGCCAAGATTGCAAGCGAGCCGCTTTGACTGGAGAAGATAACAGTACAATACTGACGACGCTAGCTAACAGGAAACTAAGTCTCATCCGTGTGATTTTTGTGAGCGATAGTAGGATTGGTATGCACAAATTTTCCAGATTTTTATGGTCTTGTCCGGAAAAAAAGTACATCAAACTGTAATTATTCAGAATTAATTGCGTTATAGCAAGTGACTTTAGTAACAGAAAACTGACTTGTTTGTGTTATGGCTGAAATCAACAACGGCTTTTCCACATCAAAAAAATTTTGGGAACCTTAACTTGCCTATGTCAGTCTTTAAAACAGTGGCTTGTGATCCACAACAAATCAAAAAAGCAATGGCAACCTTGATGCGAGGAGGATGTGTTGTGTCTTGTTACGAAAATTAATTTCCAAAAAAGCCTTACAAAAAAACCCCCATCCTGCCTGATGACAACTCTCTCAAGACTTGAGATAGACGGCTGGATTGAGGGTATTCATATCAATAAGTGAACGAAAAATTCTCCGTAACTATTAAATTGCACGAGAGAACTTTTTCTCTTGTTTGATGGTGTGCATATCAAAGATAACGGCAATGTTTCGTATGAGTAGTCTGCCGATTTCTGTAACACTAATGTGATTTTTTGATAGCTTAACCAATCCATCTGCTTCTAGACTCTTCAATACTTCTAATTCCTGAGAGAAATAGTCGTCAAAAATGACATGGTATTTGTCTTCAATATCTTGCTTATACAGTTGAAAATGGCACATGATACTCATGATGACATCGCGTCTGAGAATATCATCCCAACTCAGTTTGATACCTTTACTAATAGGTAAGATATCTGTGTCAATTGCCTGATAGTAATCCCTTAATTGTTTGTGGTTTTGGGCGTAGGTATCTTCTAACATACTGATGGATGTCGCACCAAAACCAAAGAGTTCTGCTTGTGCTTGAGTTGTATAGCCTTGGAAGTTGCGTTTGAGAGTGCGATCGCTTTGCGCGATCGCCAATTCATCATTGGATTTGGCAAAATGATCCATACCAATAAATAGATATTGATGAAGAGTCAACTCCTCAACAGTCATCTTCAAAATTTCTAACTTTTCCTCGGCTGGCGGAAGAGCTTCTACTGGTATATTTTTTTGCACAGCCTTCAGCCAAGGGACATAGGCGAAGTTAAAAACAGCAATCCTGTCTGGGTTTAATTCAATTGTTTTTTTCACCGTCTGTTGAAATGTCTGGACGGTCTGATAAGGTAGACCGTATATGAGGTCTACATTCACGCTGTCAAACTTCGCTTCTTTAATCCAGTTCATCACATCAAACAGCATTTCTTCTGGCTGAACGCGATTGACTGCGACTTGAACTTGACGATTAAAATCCTGGATACCAAAACTAATGCGATTAAACCCAATTTCTTTTAAAAAGAAAATGTAGTTTTTATCGATATACCGGGGATTAATCTCAATAGAAATTTCTGCTGTTTGGCTCAGGGTAAAGTGTTTATTGATATTTTTCCATAAATATTCTACTTGTTCAAGGCTTAAATAATTAGGAGTTCCACCACCCCAGTGAATTTGAACGACTTTTCTATCTGAGTCAATCATCGTGGCTGTTTTCTTGATGTCACGCACCAGATACTCAACGTATTGTTGAGCAATATTCTTATTATTTGAAATGACGACGTTGCAACCACAGAAGTAACAAGCACTTTGACAAAAGGGTATGTGGAAATACAAAGAAAGGGGAGTTTTTCTTTGATTTGATGTGGCGAGCGCACTTTGAAAGTCGCTTGCAGTAAATGCTTCCGTTAACTGTGTTGCAGGGGGATAGCTCGTGTATCTGGGAACAGGGGCATCGTACTTTTTGATGATATCAAAATCAAATTTGACGCCAGGAATTTGATAAACCATTGAGTTGCTTCCAATAAAATAAATGTATGAAGGGTACAGAGGTGGTAACGAATAGGGTGATAATCTAACAGATAAATCATCTACTATACGCGTCATAAAATCCGTTATTCATGCACTTTGCCCAAGGCATTCATATCTATATGTGTGGATTTTCTTGTTCGCAAAATCTAATTTAGGGTAATTTTTAACCGCAGATGCACGCAAAAAAACACAGATGATTTCTCTGTGTTTTTCTGTGGTTTAATTTTCAAGTCAGTTAATCACGGGAAAACCCCACAACCAAGGATGAAAATACTTGTTTCCTGTTAAGAGTTCCCTATTTTCAAACTAGGGTATTGAACATGGCTTGACCAATCGCTTGAATCAGGGTTTGTTCTAACTCCTGAACTATTTGCATATTCAGGTGAAATGCGTTGTTTGCTTCTGCAACAATCTTGTCGGCGGTTATGTCATCTATTGGTAACTCATCTAATGTTTGACGATACTTGTCCTTGAATGCTTTCTTGTCTGGAATTTGGTCAAAATTATAGAAGGATGTGCCTTCATACCCAGAAAGGTTCAAGACTGATTGAGCAACTTTTTGCAACATTTGACCACCAGACAAGTCACCCATGTAGCGAGTATAGGTATGACCTATTAATAATGCAGGTTCCTTGGTAGAGATTTCGTGAAGGCGGCTTATGTAAGTCTGAGCAGCTTTTGAAGGTGCGATTTTCCCTCTCCAATCTTGACCATAGTAAAATTCTAGGTCTTTTTCTAAATGAGCTTTGCGATTGAGCTCTCTGAAATATACAATACTTATCAAAGAATGCTCTTTGTGACGCTCTAATGCTGCTTCTAGTGCGGTATAGATGTAATACAAGTTACCTAAAAACTTTGCAAAGCAGTCTCTATCGACAACTCCTTTAACAAAACATTTCATAAATCCCACATTTTCAGCCGCTGTGTGAGCCTGTTGTGTTCCACAGCGAAGTTTTTGGGCTAGATTGCTACTCATCGTTAAAATGGTTCTCGTCCAAGTAAAATACGTACCCAAATCAGGGTTTGATTTATTGAAGTTTCGGATTTTCGCAGAATTCCCAGTGTGAGGCTTTAACAGTTATCAGTTATCAGTTACGAAGTTAAGGAGGGTCAAGAAATTGCTGACTCTGTTCACTGTTTACTGTTTACTGTTGACTGTTTATAAAAGTAGTTCACAGCTAACCTCAGAGTTAGGGAGAGATAGCTATCTTGGGTTTAGAGCAGAACTGAACGAGACACTATCACGCTCGCTTGTCGCCCTAAACCATATTGATGACTATTTAATCTATTAAACTATCAAACAGTTGTGTAATTATAAAAGGGTTTATATTTATTAAGATTTCCCTCATCAGGCTGCGAGTCGCAATCAAGAGTTATCTCATAAATACAACTATTATAACTAGGGTATATACGACTTACTTATAACCTGATACCAAATAGCAGATATTGCCGCCTCCTGTATGAAAGCTTTCATCAATAAGAGCTTTTTCCGCAAGAAGGAAGCTGCTAAATTCAACGCCTTCGCCCTTTCACTGGCTTGTTCTACCCATTGCGCTTCCTTATCAATACCTGTTAGCTTGGCGTTAGAGGGGAGAATATCAGCAAGCATCTGTCCCCAATGACCAATTCCGCAACCAACATCTAGCACGGTACTGACTTTTTCCAATCCCCACCGTTTTCCCATCAGTTCTAGAAAGTCCTAATTCCACCAGTAGTTTCTTCATTAAAGTAATCCGCAGAGTGAGGCTTGTGTTTGTCTGATTCGCTCGCAATAACTTGCCAAGTTGGTAGTGATAATTACTGATTGAATTTGTACTAAATATTAGTGCCATATTCCCCTACATTGCCACACCGTTACGCAATCGCAAATCAGTTTTTAAAAATTATTTTAAATATTTTTACTTTTGATAGATTTCAAGAAAAATTTATGCTTATATAGCTTTAAAAAGATAAATTAATTGAACGATTCTCATGGCTAAGCCTCTTCAAACTCCAGAGCCTGAGTTGCAAAAGCCCGGTGTGAAAGCACCTGTGCAAGAAACATTGTTAACGCCCAGGTTTTACACGACTGACTTTGATGCTGTAGCGCAGTTGGACATTTCAGCAGATGAAGCCCAGTTGAGAGCTATTGTGGATGAACTGCGGGCTGATTATAACCGCCATCACTTCGTGCGTGATTCTGAGTTTCAGCAAAGTTGGGAACAGATTGATGGGGAAACGCGCCGCGCTTTTATTGACTTTCTGGAACGATCATGCACTTCAGAGTTTTCTGGGTTTCTTCTGTTCAAAGAGTTATCGCGCAAACTGAAACAGCGAAATCCTCTTTTGTCAGAAGCTTTTAATTTTATGGCGCGGGATGAAGCACGCCATGCGGGATTTCTCAATAAAGCAATGGCGGATTTTAATCTCTCGCTGGATTTGGGGCATCTCACAAAGAATCGTACCTATACCTTTTTCCCACCAGAGTGGATTATTTACACAGTTTACCTGTCTGAGAAAATTGGCTACTGGCGCTACATTATTATGTTTCGTCACCTAGAGAAACATCCAGAACTGAAATTCTATCCTCTGTTTGGCTATTTCGAGAGTTGGTGTCAGGATGAGAATCGACATGGAGATTTCTTTAAGGCGCTGTTGCGATCGCAACCCCAACTCTGGAACAACTGGAAAGCGCGTTTGTGGGTACGGTTTTTCCTGCTGTCTGTGTTCGCGACTCATACTTTGACAGTGCTGGAGAGGGCGTCATTTTATCGCTCTATTGGAATCAATCCATACGAGTACAATATCCAAGTGATTGAAAAGACGAATGAAACCGCTGCACGGGCATTTCCTGTGATATTGAATACTGATCACCCAGAGTTTTTCCGGCGGCTCGAAGAGTGTTCTGATATTAATCTCAAGCTGACGATGATTAACAATAGTAATAGTCCAAAGATTGTCAAGTCTTTTCAAAAGTTACCCTTGATACTTTCAATCATGGGGCATTTGTTACGGCTTTATTTCATTAAGCCAATTAATGCTGAATTATCTCGACAAGCAGTTTCTTAAAGTCGAAAAACAGCTTGCCAATATCGCAGTCATAAATCATTTGTAAAAAACAATATCCCCGACTTCGCAAAAATGGTCGGGGATTTGTGTCTCTCAATTTTCCAAAATCAAATAAGATTGCTATAGGTTGTTATTTCTATTGCTCGTCTTTTACAATAACTATCAGACATAGACAGCTAAGTAGAAGTTTGACTGGATTCAATGCGCCACTTTTTAAAACAATAAAAGCACCCAATCCCATCAAAACAAAAGGCACAACATAATTTCCGTATTGAGTTATGATTTCAGCTATTTCTTGTTGATTTGTTAGTTTGTATGCGGTATAACACCAAACTCCTATTAACAGAAAGAATACGATTAGAATTACCACAAAACTTCCGAAATCACTACTAGCAAATAATGGTACATAGACGCTAATATTATCGCTACCATTAGCAATAGTGACAGCAGCTACACTGTAAGTCTGAGGGGAAAGAAAACTAGCAAAAGTCGAATCTTCTGATTGTTCCGTTTCTGCTGCTTCTTCTGAATCTTCTTCTGGGTTTACCAAACTACTAATACCTATAGCAATAGGTATTAAACCTAATAATCCAATCCAGTTTGGCGACAAGATGAATCCACCAAATAAACCAGGGAGACTGGCAAAGATGAGTGCTGTAAATCCTAGATATTGACCAACAATAATGTGCCTGCGAGTGAAGGTAGAATTTACCTGAGAAAAGAAGACCAAAAGGATAACAATATCATCAATGTTGGTGGCGGTGAAGGCAACTATTCCCGTGCTAATTCCAGAGACTAACCCGCTCATATAGGAATCCGGTTTGGTTTATGTTAGCTTGCGTGGCGGAGCCATACGAACTCGTTGAGGCAGGGAACAGGGAACAGGGAACAGGGAACAAGAAAGAAGAATGTGCAATTGTATCTAGCTTCATACAAATTAAATAAGATTTTTATATATGTATATCATGATTTTATTTTTTATAATTTATAGGCTTTCTAACATCATATTTTCTTATCAATGACCATAACTCAACTTTGGACGGCTTTCACGGAAGCTGTCATTGCCTTCGTTGCTACCAATATTGATGATATCCTTATTCTGTTGTTATTTTTCTCACAAGTAAATGCCAATTTTCGGCGACGACATATTGTATTTGGTCAGTACCTTGGTTTTGTAGCTATCATCATTGCTAGCCTACCAGGATTCTTGGGTGGCCTGTTTGTTCCGCGAGAATGGATTGGATTTCTGGGATTACTACCCATAGCAATTGGTTTAAAGCTATTAGTGCATCAAGAACAAGAAACTACAGAAGTTCAAACAGTCACCAGTGATTTTCAGCCCTCCTCACATAGTAAGCCCATACTGTCTTTTCTCTTGAGTATTTTACACGCCCAAACTTATCAAGTTGCAGCGGTAACACTTGCTAATGGTGGTGATAATATCAGTATTTATATACCCTTATTTGCTGGTAAGAGCTTTGCTAGTTTGGGAGTGACTTTAAGTGTATTTTTTGTCTTGGTAGGCGTTTGGTGTGCTGTTGCTTATCTATTAGGTCGTCAAAGAGCGATTGCCTTCGGCAGAGCTTCGCTTAACGCTAACATTTTAAGCCGCTACGGTAGAGCTGTTGTTCCTTTTGTATTGATTTGCCTGGGTCTTTTTATCATGTATGAAAGAGGAACATTCAGCTTGATATTACACTCACACTGGGGCAACTAACTTGTAACTCGCCATGAGCAAGATTGTGTAAATGATAAACCGCAGTGGACGTTGAGGCGCAAGTTGGCAAAGTTTAGCACCAAGCAGTACCCCAGGTACAGAGCCTAACCATATTGGTAAGACCAAACTCCAGTCAACTGTCCCAAGGGTGAGATGTCCCAAGGAAGTGAAAAATAATAAAATTGCGGCTTGTGAAATATCTGTACCCACTAACTTACGGGTCTCTAGCTGGAAAAAGGCTATCAGCACCAATGCAAACATCGAACCGGAGGAGACACTCGTTAAACCAACCAAACAGCCTAGAACAGCTCCCACGCTCATTGCACCTACACGACCCAGGTTAGTTGTCAAGTCAAACTTTGGTAGTTCTGGTAATTTAAAATCAGGGAAAAACGACAATAGCAGCAGTTGTGTGAGTGCTAACAAAGTCATAAACAAAATCATCATTCCAACCAAGTGCAGCAGGATGTCGTCTAGGTTCTGCTCCCCTGTTCGTTTGACGAAGTGCAAAATTCCTACCCCAAACAGTGAGCCAGGAACGCTACCAAATGCCAGCCATTTTACCACTTGCACGTCGAGAGTTTTTTGCTGCCAGTGCTGATAGCCGCCGACAAACTTCATCAGCGTGGCAGACACAACATCAGAACTCACAGCAATGGAAGGAGGAACCTGGAATAAAAAAATGAGCATTGGCGTGATCAAAGATGCTCCGCCAATGCCTGTTAAGCCCACGATAATACCAATAAAGAAGCTCAATAAGGGTAATAATGAGTAGTGCATATTGCTGTTCTATGAAAGGGTTGAAGGTGTTTTATCTCTGACCGGAAGTCAGCTTGGTAGATCCAAACCCCTTTTGTTTGATAAATACAATAATTCTATCTCCTTACCGTACTTTAACTCAAAAAGTAAGCGAACGTCTAGCGTAATGGCACAGACGAACAATCAATTATTATTTACACGACGAAAAAAACCGCTAGTAATAAAGCGAAGCAAAATAGATTCCACGTTTTAGCCTTCATCGTTCATCCTTCGGCGGTTGCACTCCCGCCACCAAGAGGCGAATACGATAAATACCCTGACCTGCAGTGATGTAAAGTGTTTTGTAGTCTTTGTTACCCCAAGCCAAATTTGTGACTACCTCTGGCACAAGAATCTTACCCAGAAGCTGACCTGTTGGCGAGAAAACCCACACCCCTTCTGAACCACTACAATAGATATTGCCTTGGACATCTACCTTCATGCCATCGGGTACACCTTTGTCTTTGGGTCCAGTTAACTCTGCAAAAACCCTGGTGTTAGTCAATGTACCATCTGAATTAACCTCGAAAACACGGATGTGTCCTTTTTCAGAATCACTAACGTAGAGTTTTTTCTCATCACCAGAGAAAGCGAGTCCATTAGGACGCACCATATCTTTGTTGAGCAAAGTCAAGGTTCCATCTGGTTTCAAGCGATAGATACCATAAAAGCCAAGTTCTTCCTTCTCCTTACCAATACCATAGGGCGGGTCAGTGAAGTAAATGCTACCATCTGACTTGACTACAACGTCGTTTGGGCTATTGAGACGCTTACCCTGGTAGCGTTCAGCCAAAACGGTTATTTGACCGTTTTTTTCTGTGCGCACAAGCCGGCGGTTATGTTCAGCAGTAATTAACCGTCCTTCCCTATCGAACGTATTGCCGTTAGGATTGCCAGCAGGACGACGATAGATGGATATTTTACTGTCAGTTGTCCACTTATAGATAGTATTAGCGGGAATATCACTAAAGAGTAAAAAGCCAAGCGGATGCCAGACGGGTCCTTCTGTAAACTTTAAACCATCAGACAACTTTTCTAACTTGGCGTTGCTGCTGATGATGGTTTGTAAATTAGCGATCGCTTTTCCCTGACTCTGTTGTACGGTCAAAATGCTCAGTAATAAACTGCAGGCAGCTATTCGCAAAGTAAATTGTTTCACAATCACCTACTCACCTTAAGTCAACAAACATTTGATTAGTTTCTTTTGCCTAAAAATTTGTTATTTGCTTCTTTGATAGCGGTTTTGATAATGACCAACTCAGTTATCAGTTATCAGTTATCAGTTATCAGTTATCAGTTTTTTGTTTACTGTTCACTGTTCACTGATTATAGTGATGGAACAAGTTTTCTTACTTTACCATCACTCTTAGACGTCACATAGATTTCTCCTGCTTCGTCTATGCCAAACCGGACATCAGAACGTTCACTGCCAACGATTTTGAGAAAAGAAGTTTCTCGTTCGCCGTCAAAGAGTCTGAGTTCTTTTATCTTTGCCTGTTTACCATTAACGAGTTGATTCACAGGCACATGAAAAAAGCGCCCATCATTGCAAAAGTCCGCAAAAATATATTGACCTATTAATTCTGGAATCGCTTTGCCCCTGTAAATATAACCCCCAGCAATCGCCACCGCATAATAGCCTGACCAATCAGCTGGTTTGTCATGATCACATTGAGCAACAGGATATGTGTAACCATAATCCGCATCATTTTTAGGTAATGGAAACAAAATATTCTCATTTTTTTATCAATAACCCAAGTTCCTTCACGGTTTCCCCATCCGTAATTAGCACCTTTGACGCCAAGATTCACTTCTTCGATAAAAGCTTGACCAACATCGACAATCAACATTTTGCCTTCGCCACCCATATCCCAGCTAAAACGATGGGGGTTACGCAATCCATAAGCCCAAATTTCCCCTAGTTTTTTTGGACTAATATTTGGACTAATATCTTTAACAAAAGGATTGTCTTTGGGAATGCCATATTTGCCATTAGTACTATTATTGCCAAAAGGGTCAATACGGAGTATCTTACCAAGGGGAGTGCTGAGGTCTTGTCCATTATTTAGAGGATCTGTATCGCTGACAGGAAAGCCATCGCTCCCACCATCTGCCAGTGCAATATACAGCATCGCATAATCTGGATTTCCAGGTTTAGCATTAGGATTAAAGCTCAATTGCCCTGTATTATGATCTGCGTAGGGTTGTTCAATACGAAGAATTTCCCGAAAAGTTCCAGAAAAAGTATTGGCAGCAGAATTGGTAGCTTTCCACTCACGAATTACTTCGTGATGAGAACTTTCTATAATATTGCCTTTGCTATCAAAAATTGTTTTCGTGACTGGAAAATCAGGAATGCGATTATTTTTGTCTTCGCTATGTGCAGTGTAAAAAATTCCATTTTTAGCAAACTCTGGGTGAAAAGCAAAATAGGAAAAACCCTGTTGTGAAGTTTCATCGCTAAAACCTGGGCAAACTAATTTTTTAAAATCCATATATACAGAAGCTTTGTTGTTAATAATCACATAAAGCTTCCCACGCATATCATTAACAAATAATCTTCCACTACCATCACCTGCATGGGTTAAAAGATTCAATCGCGCAACTCTGTCGCGTCCTGCTCCACTGATAGGAATTTGCACAACTTCTTTGAGTCCTACACGGAGATTTTATTTTTCAATTTTGGCGGGAATGGGGTTTGTAATCTGGGCAGATGAAATAGTTGAAAAAGCCAAAATTGAAAACAAAACAGAGCAGATACAAAATAAAATGTAGAACCTTTTCATTTAGATTATAAACTTAGAGGGTGCTTGGAAGAGCAAAAACTGATTGTACCCTTACACCCTTACACCCTTATACCCTTATACCCCTAGTTGGAGCAGGGTGGCACAAGAGCAGGGGAGTTTCATGCCCCTGACTTTCCACATCCCGTGAAAAATCAGAGTTGCCAATCTCTCCGGAATAGAAAGAGTCGAGACTGTATCATACTTTGTCGGCACACTCTAACTAACTTCGATTATTTACTATGAAACTCAACAAAAATCAACTTGATTTATTTGGCACTGTCTTAGGTCTTGTTGCAGGTGTTTCCACTGTCCTCACTACCCAAGGCGTTATTGATCAAAAAGTTGGCGGTAGCGTCAGTGGTATTGCTACTGTTTTGCTAGGGGTTGTTGTCCAAAGACCAACGGATGCAGAACCAACTACTCAACAAGTAGAACAGGAAGAAGTCAAACAAACAAATGTTTAACGAATGTTGCGACTGCTGGTTGTAGCGCAGCGCCCTAATGGGCGATTGGTCTATCACCTATTAATACTTTTATCAGTAAATACGTTCCAAGATCAGTCAGATATTTAACAGGGATAACATCTATATAAATTAACCGGTTGAACACATTTGTGGCTGGTTAACTGTGATTTGAGGCAAGTTGCAGGTGAGAAAATTTAGGCTAAAAAAAGCGATCGCACTTCCTTTTGAGCGATCGCTTTTCAATTGTTTCAAAAATCTTACTTACACAAGAAGTGTTTGCATCAAAGGCTTATCTTCCGATAACTTACCCGTCCGCAACCATTGCGCTAGTTCATCTGGCGCTTTGGCTTGGTTGAGGCGTTCCCGTAGTTGTGCGCCTTCCAAAATTTCCTTCTGCAACAGATCCTGTGCAGTTTCTTCCAGTAAATCGCGGTTTTCTTGCAAAATACTCAAAGCAATGTGGTGGGCATTATCTACGATTTGCTTTACCTCACGGTCAATTTCTTTTGCCACTTCCGGACTAATTGAACGACGCGGGTTACCATATCCTTCAATAAACTGCTGTTGAACTTTTTCAAATGCGATCGGACCAAGTTTATCACTCATACCGTAGACAGTCACAGCGCGTTCTGCAAGGTCAGTCGCTTTTTGAATATCGTCACTCGCACCTGTGGACACTTTGCCAAAGACGGTTTCTTCTGCGGAACGTCCACCCAATAAGATAGCGATGCGACCACGAATTTCGTCTTCTATCATCAAAAAGCGGTCTTCTTCTGGCATTTGAATGGTGTAACCCAAAGCACCAACACCACGAGGAACAACAGAGATTTTTTCGACTTTACCAGATCCTGGCATCAAAGCACCGATAATGGCGTGACCAACTTCGTGATAAGCAACAGTCTTTTTCTCGGTTTCATTGAGGACGCGAGAGCGTTTTTCCAAACCAGCAACAACGCGCTCAATAGCTTCATTGAAATCTGCCATGATCACTGCTTCCCGATTTTGCCGTGCAGCAAGGAGTGCAGCTTCGTTGACAAGATTAGCTAAATCTGCTCCAGCAAATCCAGGCGTTCTGATAGCGATGGTTGCCAAGTTCACATCCTCAGCCAATTTGACATTTCTGGCATGAACTTTGAGAATCGCTTCACGACCAATTTTGTCTGGACGATCCACGACCACTTGACGGTCAAAGCGACCAGGACGACGTAGTGCGGGGTCAAGAACTTCCGGACGGTTGGTAGCGGCGATGATGATAACTCCAGTATTGGCATCAAAACCGTCCATTTCGGTTAGTAACTGGTTCAGGGTTTGTTCCCGTTCATCGTTACCACCGACAAACCCACCAGCACCACCGCGAGACTTACCGAGTGCATCCAATTCATCAATAAAGACGATACAAGGGGCTTGTTGTTTTGCTTGCTCGAATAAGTCACGGACTCGTGCAGCACCGACACCAACAAAGAGTTCGATAAATTCAGAACCAGAAATTGAGAAGAAAGGGACACCAGCTTCACCAGCAATTGCCTTGGCTAGAAGTGTTTTACCCGTTCCTGGAGGTCCTACCAACAACACACCTTTAGGTATTTTCGCTCCTAATTTGGTGTATTTATCAGCATTTTTGAGAAAGTCAACAATCTCTTCCAGTTCGGCTTTCGCTTCATCTACGCCAGCAACATCAAGAAATTTTACACCAGTGCTACCTTCAGAGTAAATGCGAGCTTTACTTTTACCCACTGTCAGCGCAGCGGGACCACCGCCGCCCCGATTGAGGAAAAAGCCCCAAATAGCAATGAAAATTAACGGTGGTGCAACCCAGCTTAAAAGAGTGCCAATCCAACCATTTTGGTCTGGTAGTGGTGCGGCAAACTCTACCTTATTGTCACGGAGAATTTTAGGTAAATCTAGGTCGATCGCCACTGGTGTTGTTGCGAAAACTTGTTCTGTGGCTTGACCATCTGGGGTTTGAGTTTTGAGGGCATACTCAATGCGATCGCCCCCCACAATCGCCCGATCTACTTTACCTGTTTGTACCTGAGCGATAAAATCGCTATAAGGAACTTGCGGTAATTTAGGACCAAAAAAGCTAGGAACAATCGCGTTCAGAAGAAAAAGAAGGGTCAATAGAATGAGCAAGCTACCACCAAACTGACGCATTTTTGGTGGTTTTATTTGGCGTTTCTTATTATTAGTTTCAACTGGCATTTTCTAATTTACCCTCCAATATTTTATTCTCTATTTATCGTTATTTGTCCTTTGTTATTTACAAATAACAAGTAACTATTTCACGTTAATAAAAGAGCAAATAAGCCACACAAAGCGATACCATCAAATACCCCAGCACCACCAATACTCAAGACTCCGGAACTCATAGCTTGAATGTCCTTTAGATGCAGTAAGTCAGCACCAATCAAGGTTCCAAGAACGCCACCCGCAAAGGCAACAGGAGCCGCATGATTTGCGGCAAGTAACATTGCAGACAAAGCAGCTGTCAAAGGAGCCAGCAACGGATTCATCTGTATACCAATTCCAGGGACAACACGTGCTGCATAATAGCTAACCAGTGTGACAATAGCTGTCACTAACAAAATAGCGAGAGCGTTTCCTTGTGTAAATTGGTAAAGTGCTAACAAGACAGGGATCAAACCTCCGCCCACATTCAAAGCTATCACAGTAGAACGCTGTACTTTTGTTAAAGGTATGCCCCAATATTCCCTCACCCACAAAGAAGCAAAGTCATTTGCCACTGTCACAGAGGATTCACTGCGGTACAGAGGAATATTGATGGTACTGGTCAATATCACCAGCGTAAATAATAAAGTTGCGATCAATGGGGAAAACCCTAATTTTGCAACTGCAATTTCCACCACGTCTACTGCCACAACAAACCAGAGAAAAGGTAGCAGCAGTAATAACACCAGAAATAGCAGCAGCGACACTGGCAAGTAAATCATGGCGATTTATAATGCAGAGTGTTGTCTGTTGCTCTGCTTGAATTTATTTTAAAGAATGAGACATATTTTTCGATTTCGTGTCTCCCCCCCAGATAAATGTGAATTGCCGTACTTGTTATGCAAAATCAGCTTGGATTTGTTTTAAAAGTGTTTCTTCTCTCGACAGGACTCTCAGCTTTGATTAAGTATATTCTTCCGAATTTATATATTCCAGCGACAGCAACCAACGCCCTGATAATCGTTTTTTTGCCAACCGTCATTCTGGCAAGTGTTTTCTTCTGGCGATTGCAACGACGGCAAAATTAACAAAAAACATTTAAGCGGGAACTGCTAGAATTAGCTAGCCTAGCTGCAGCGACAAGAAGTAGCAGTTCGTCAATAGCCAGGAGTCAGGTAGTGAATCTAGGTCAATGGATCGGCTTAATCGCTTTAGTTCTTTCTTTGTACATTCTGTGGCAGATTCGAGAAGTTCTGTTGCTGATGTTTGGCGCAGTTGTCTTAGCAACTACCTTAAATCGACTGGCTCGAAGGTTCCAGCGGTCTGGAATGAAGCGTGGAATTGCGGTTTTATTGTCAGTTACAATATTTCTAGGCTTGATTGTACTTTTCTTCTTCGTGGTTGTACCGCCTTTTGCAGTTGAGTTTCAAGCACTCACCAAACAGGTTCCTCAAGGGTTGGCGCGGTTTAATACTTGGCTGAATTACTTAAAAGACCGCATTCCTGCCCAACTCACTGCTTATGTACCGGACTTGAATAGCTTGATTCAACAAGCACAGCCTTTTATCAATCGTGTGCTAGGAAATTCCTTAGCCTTAGTCTCTGGTTCCTTAGAAGTTCTCCTCAAGACTTTACTGGTGCTGGTGTTGACAGGAATGTTTCTTGCCGATCCTACAGCTTACCGAAAGGTCTTTGTGCGTCTGTTTCCCTCGTTTTATCGACGGCGAGTGGATGGGATTTTAGATAAATGCGAGGTGTCATTGGAAGGATGGGTAACCGGCGCTTTTATTGCTATGAGTGTTGTGGGACTGATGAGCGTGATTGGTTTATCCATTTTGCGTGTGCGTTCAGCACTGGCTTTGGGAGTTTTAGCAGGATTTTTGAACTTGATTCCTAATCTTGGTCCTACGATGAGTGTGGTTCCAGCAATGGCCATCGCCCTTTTAGATGCTCCCTGGAAATCTGTTGCTGTGTTTATTCTCTACTTTATCATTCAGCAGGTTGAGAGTAACTTCCTCACGCCCATTGTCATGGCGCATCAAGTGTCGCTGTTACCGGCTGTTACCTTAATTGCTCAGTTGTTTTTTGTCACATTTTTTGGTTTTCTAGGCTTGTTTCTTGCACTACCTCTAACAGTTGTGGCTAAGATTTGGGTACAAGAAGTATTGATCAAAGATGTTTTGGATCAATGGGGTGATAAATCTCATAGAGAGACTGAGTTTGTGCTTGTTTCTGATGAACCACAAACAGAGAAATCTGCTGAAAATGTAGCAAATGATTAAGAAGGGGTGTAGGGGTGTAGGGGTGTAGGGGAAAAGAAGAATTGTGTTTTTTTAGCTTGAACCAAAAGAAGCCCCACACCATACACGAAGTGTTGGTGCTGGGATGAATTTTGGGGCAATCAGGGTGCATCCCCCGAACGGCAGGCGCTCCAAGCCGGGGAACCCGTCCAACGCGCTGCCTCCCTATGTTGACCATCGGTTAACGCGGCAGTGGGGATAGCACCCTGATTGCTTATCTCTATGGTTGGTAACGAGTCAATAAGCTCTTCGGCGTAAGTTTTGTCCCGAAAGTCATAAATGTACAACTCATAGGCGCGACAGCTGATACCTAAAGCAGATTAAAAGTGTTTTACACCAGCTTAAGCTTTAACTCAGGTTGTTTACTCCTGGCTGATTACCAAAATTCCAGGTAGTTTCCTATATGGCAACAAAAGTCACAGCGCCAAAGCCTACGCTGTCAACAATCGACGCAATTGCCTTGATTGTTGGCATGGTGGTTGGTGTAGGCATATTTAAGACACCAGCCCTAGTAGCAGCAAATACACAGAGTGCAGGTATTGCACTACTGGCATGGTTACTAGGTGGAGGGATGTCTTTGGTTGGTGCACTCTGTTATGCAGAGTTGACCACCGCTTATCCTGATGCTGGGGGGACTTATCATTATCTCATGCGTGCTTTTGGCAAAAGCCCTGCCTTTTTGTTTGCTTGGGCGCGGATGACTGTTATTCAAACTGGTTCGATTGCTCTACCAGCGTTCGTGTTTGGGGATTATGCTTCTCGGTTATTACCTCTAGGAGAATACTCTTCAGCCATTTACGCTATAGGTGTGATTATTTGCCTGACAGGTTTGAATATTCTAGGTGTGCAGCAAGGGAAGTGGACTCAGAACTGGCTAACGGCAGCAAAAGTTATAGGTTTAACACTAATAATTATTGTTAGTATTTTCTTTGCCCCACAAGTACCGCCAAATGCATCGACTACAGCGACTCAAAACGCTTTTGGTCAGGCAATGATTTTTGTCTTGCTAACCTATGGTGGTTGGAATGAAGCTGCCTACATCTCAGCAGAAGTACGGAATGGCAAACGCAATATGGTGCGTGTTTTGTTAGGAAGTATTGCCATCATCACAGTCATCTTTGTATTGATTAACCTAGCATTCATTTACGGCTTGGGACTTGCAGGTTTGGCTTCATCGTCAGCACCAACAGCTGATTTGATGCGTCGCGCTGTTGGAGAAAACGGAGCAAGATTCGTGAGTTTCTTAATTGCGGTTTCAGCCTTAGGTGCAGTCAATGCCACCATTTTTACTGGTGCCCGTACTAACTACGCTTTAGGGCGCGACTTTCGGAATTTTGCATTCCTGGGACGTTGGCAAGAAAGTACTGGTACCCCAAAGAATGCCTTGCTGGTTCAAGGGGCAATTTCCTTAGCACTGGTGGTACTCGGTGCTTTAACTCGCAAAGGTTTTGAAACGATGGTAGACTACACAGCCCCAGTATTTTGGTTATTTTTTCTCCTGTCTGGGGTAGCATTACTGGTGTTGCGTTCCCGAGAGCCAAACGTCCCCCGTCCTTTCCGTGTGCCTCTTTACCCTTGGACACCATTGCTATTTTGTGCAATTTGTGCATATTTACTATACTCCAGCCTAATTTATGCAGGTATTGGGGGTATCACTGGAGTGATTATTCTTTTAACAGGTATTCCTTTACTGCTCCTCAACCGTCAACGAACCACTTCCACAAATCCTTAATTCATGGAGAGATAAGTCATGAAATTACAGGCAATGTTAAAGGTTTTGTTTGCAACAGTGAGTGTAAGTAGCCTAATGTTGGCTGGTTGCACTCAGCAAGAGCAACTGAATTCCCAAGCACAGGATGAAGCGTCTTTTTCTGCCGTAGAAGTCCAGCAAAAGTCTACACCAAGTGCCCAACCTGCAGAACGGACACCTGATGTTGTGTACGTACCAACACCTCCAGAAGTCGTCGATAGAATGTTGACAATTGCTAAGGTTGGCAAAAATGATATTCTATATGACCTTGGTAGTGGAGATGGACGAATTCCTATTGCTGCAGTACAGAAGTATGGTGTAAAGAAAGCTGTTGGTATAGATATTGACCCACAACGCATCAAAGAGGCTAACGAAAATGCTCAAAAAGCTGGACTCACTGGCAAAGTGCAGTTTCTCCAACAAGACTTATTTAAGACTGATTTTAGTGATGCAACAGTAGTAACTCTCTACTTGCTACCTGAACTCAATGTCAAATTGCGTTCGCAGATCTTGAAACTCAAACCTGGTACCCGTATCGTGTCGCACGCTTTTGATATGGGTGAATGGAAACCTGAGAAAGTCGAGCAAGTGGATGGAAGAACTGTTTTTTTCTGGACTGTTCCAAAACAAATTCCGGCGAATTTACGGCAGTCAACTCCTAGCAGTTAATTGACGTAAATTCCCCAATTTCAATTAGTATCAACAAAGACTCTAATGAAATAAGAACGTAAAACAAAGCGGAGTCGAGCGCGATAAAAACAATTGTATATCGCCTCGACTTGACTGAATTTGCTAGACAAGCTTTGCTTTGAGGTGATAAGATATAAATCCTAATGTTGCTTAGGGTGACTAGCTCAACGGTAGAGCAGTGGACTCTTAATCCATTGGTTGCGGGTTCAAATCCCTCGTCACCCACTTTTTGAATCCAGGTTATGAATTGTCATTGCGTTCGCGTAGCGTGCCCTTTGGGCATACGCAACGAAGTGGAGCGAAGCAATCCCATATCTTGCGTTCGCGTAGCGTGTCCGAAGGACTTATGCTTCACTACGCTGTCGCTTCGTAAGCGCTTCGCGCACGCCAAGGGCGAACGCAATGACAAACATGTTCTTGCAAAATTGGGATGCTTTCCGATTGCTTCCCTTTGATCGCAATGACAGAGTTGCGTTATTTTTGCGTAATATCAAGTTCGGGTGATTACTTATAATAAAATCTATTAATGTAGGTTGGGCTTACCGTGGGGAAACCCAACATGAACAAGAATCAAGTGTTGGGTTTCGTTCCTCAACCCAACCTACAGATATCACTGTCTAAATCGCTGGAGATTTGAATCCGGCATTACTTTCTTTTAAGAATATCATCACAAAGGTGACTGTCATCCTTAACATTGGGGTTGTATTTCAGATAGTCAGAAATCCAAGCACAACCACGTATTAGTAAGTCATCCAAATCCAAATTCCACAGTTTTACTGTGTTGTCATCACTACCAGTGGCAATGGTCTTGCCATCCGGGCTGAACACGACACTATTGAC
>NZ_JXCA02000019.1:359930-391146 GCF_000828085.3 Scytonema tolypothrichoides VB-61278 | reverse complement strand
ACTACCAGTGGCAATCGTCTTGCCATCCGGGCTGAACACGACACTTGTGACAGAACTGCTATGCCCCTCCAATCGGTTGTGTTCTTTCAATCCGTAAACAACCTGTTGCAGAGTAGCAATTGCTTTTGTGCTGTTATCGGCATTAACAGCATCACCATATTTTTTCACATTTTTCCCGGCTTTCAAACCGGATAATAAAGCTTCTAGTTGTAAATCCGAGGCAAAAAGATTTTCTGTGGTGAGATTTTGAGCTAAAAACTCTGCATTAAATCGTCGGTTTTCTGCTTGCTGCCATTGCGAAAAAGCAAATCCTGATAAAATCAGAGCAGCAACTAAACCACTCATCAACGCATTTGTGTTACGTCGCCGCCTGCGCTCTCGTTCCTCCTGCTCTTTAGAACGCTGCTGTAGACTAGCACTAATAAAATCTCGCTCCTGGGGTGTCATTTCTTCAGCTCGCTTGTGCAACCATTCTTGAGCCACACCCAATGGCACACCCCGCAACAATGCCCCAGAGTCATGATTACTATTCTTCCACTCCAGTACTGCCACTTTCAATCGTTCTTGCCAAAGGCGAAACTGACGGTTAGCGTTCATCCACTCTCGCAGAGTTAGCCATTCGCGGATTAAGGCTTCATGGACAACTTCTACTGTATCTTCTTTGGATTTTTCATCGCGTCCTGTGACAACCAAACGGGCTGGGTATCCAGCTAAATAACTTACTAATCCCCAGTTTTCATCTCCAACTTCTGCACGGGTGGCGATGCGGCGAGTGTCTTCTGTTCCTTCTCCTGGGCGCACTAATTGCACAAAAATTCGTGGTACAATTTTTTGCTGTGTTTCGTCGAGTCGCTGATAAACTTCCTCGGCATGATTAGCCAAAGCTTTTTTCACACCCCCAATCTGATCATAAGCTTGATGAGTTAACTTGCGCTTTTGCTGTAATGACCAAAGTCGGGTGAGGGCAAATTCCAGCAATGGCAGATTCCCTGGCTCATTTCCGACATCATCTAAAATTCGTTGTGTTAATTGTGCTTCTAATTGAACTACCATTTTCTGGGCTGGCTGCTCAATTGCTCTAAGCAGTTCTGAGCGATTCATCGAACTGAGGAGTTTCGGTGTAAACTCCTCCAATGCATCACGAAATGGACGATAGCCAAGGACGAAGCTGTAAAAGTCAGCTCTTAAAGTGAAGACGAGTGTAAAGTTGTCCAGATGAATCGCTGCCAACAGGGCATCAACGAAACGTTCAATTACTTCTTTATTCTGACAAAGAGTGTAAAGTTCCTCAAATTGATCTGCAAACAGCAACAAGCGTTTACTACTATCACGTTCATTAAGCCGAGATATCACCGTAGGTAAAGTGATTTTCCCAACTTCCATATCTGCTGCTAATCCCACAGCTTCTCGCAGTTGTGCAGTTTCCCCAATTTCTGGTTCCAATAAACGCACTAAGACAGAAGCTAACTGATAAAATGGTTTATCCCCAGGACGAAATGATTCAATCAGCCAGTTACCAGCAATCCGCAGTTGAGGAAACAACCCCGCATACACCACAGAAGATTTTCCACTGCCACTAGGACCAATGACTCCTACCAAGGGCTGTTGGTTGACAGCTTCAACCAAACCATTGACAAATGTTTCGCGTCCAAAAAAGAATGCTGCATCAGCTTCGGTGAATGCAGCTAATCCAACATATGGATTGGGAGGAATAACGTCAAATAATGGCTGAACAACACCAATTTGGTCTTTTTTCAACAGAACCGGAGTTTGCTGCTCTAAATAATTTATTAAAACCGAGCGACCTAATTTATAAGCAAACTCCATCTGTTGTCCAGCGGCTAAAGCATCGTAAAATGCCACAGAAAATGCTATGGCTGCTTCATCCCCAATCGTTCGATTCATGCCAATCACATAGTTGACGTGTTGGCTAATGGCTTTTGCTTGCACTTCACTATAACAAGCATTGAGAAGTACACACTCAACTCCCTTTGTAGCAAATAACTCAAACATACTGGAGAGCGCATCTGCGTTGAGAAACGCTGGTTCGTCTGCTTCATTTTCTAAAACAATGCCATCAACTCCAGCACCATGCCCACTAAAGTGAATAATCTGAGGTTGGTAATCTAAGATTGCTCGGTAAAAATCACGCTGACGTACTGCCCACTTTTGCTGTAACTTAAACTGCTCACGTTTATTCCCTCGTTTCAACCCTTCATCAATTTCCCGTATTTCTTTATCCAATTGCAACCTGGAAGTTCCTGCCGGATTGGCTGCCAAAATTAAAATAGTTTTGACATAACGGTTGTTTTCATCATTGGGTTGGGGAGAGTTCATATAATAAGGGTCAATTTTATACGCTTAAAATCCAAACGTGCTACATGAAAAATACTTATACATATATAGATGAAACTGAAATTAACTTATGCACCAGTCCGCACCGATCGCAGGGAACAGGGAACAGGTAACCTCAGATCTTGCACCTCGTCGACCTGAGTACGCCTTGAACTGAAGTACCCTGCGGGAAGCCGCCTCCGGCGTCTACAAGGCTTGTAGCCAAAGTCCGTTTTAACTGAGATCTTGCACCAGTATCAACAATGAGGCAGAGCCTCGATATCTGGTTCCCAGGCTGCAGCCTGGGAACGAGGGTTGGGAGGCGAAGCCTCCCGATTAGGGAACTCTTAACAGGCAACGCCTAGAGCGTCAGCGGCTCGACTGATCTGAAGCTTCGCGGCGTCGAAGCTTCGCCGAACGTCCGAACGGGAACGCTTAAGGCTTAACATAAACTGTACGAAGCTTCGCAAAAATAAAATAGAAATCCTATAGCAAATTTGATTTTTTCTCAAAAATTATCACTTCTTTGCAATACTTAACTAATTGCTTAATTAAAAATAGTAAACATAGATTAAAACTAATAAATTTAATAATTATTCGTTAAGCTCATCAGTCAGAATTAGGAGTAAGCTGAAATTAATGAAGCTTAGTTGGAACTTTAGGTAACTAGGCGTAAATAAACTTAAATGTCATTGTCAATTGTCATTCTTTCAGGACTTGTACTATTGACTATTGACCAATGACCAATGGCTAATTCCCAAAGCACCTGAACAACAAGACGCCATGATGATAGAAAAAATTTTGCTAGCTGTCTCTGGATTGGGTCATGCAGAAGAAATGCTCAAAACTTTGGCAGATGTGCCCTCAATTCAACGGTCAAAAGTTACAGTATTGCATGTTGTTTCTGACCGTTCTTCTGCTGAAGCCATGACAACTAAATGGGAAGAAGGTGGCAAGATTCTGGCTAATGCAATCCAGTATTTGAACTTAGATCCCAGCAAAGTTTCTTCGATTTTGCGGCAAGGTGATCCTAAACGTGTTGTTTGCGAGGTAGCGGATGAAATTGACGCTGACTTGATTATTATGGGTTCGCGCGGACTCAAGCGGTTGCAATCAATTTTATCGAACTCTGTCAGTCAGTATGTTTTCCAATTATCTTCTCGCCCCATGTTGCTGGTCAAAGATGACATTTATGTCAAAAAAGTCAAGCGCGTTATGGTGGCAATGGATAACTCTGACGCGGCGAAATATTGCTTAAGTTTAGCTTTATTCCTCTTACGAGATATTAAAGGAGGAGAGTTGATTCTGGCTAATGTTAATACAGATTTACGCGGCAAAGAAGCTGAAACAACTGAAGTTAGTCCAGAACAAAATCCGGTTTTAGCTGCAGCTTATGCGGAAGCAAAAAAATATGGTGTGCCAGCTCGTTGTGTGATCAGCAGTGGTAAACCAGGTGAAGAAATTTGTCGCTTGGCAGATGAACGGAACATAGATTTATTATTGCTCGGTTCTCCAGATCGGCGTCCTTCGATTGCCAAGAATTTGGTCGATATAGACCGACTTTTGGGAGCTTCTTTATCTGACTATGTTCGAGTTAATGCAACCTGTCCAGTCTTGTTAGCGCGGACGCCAGGTTAAAGTCACTGCGGTTGATAAACAAAACCCCTACACAAATAAGTGTAGGGGTTTTCGTCTGATTGAGAAAGTGGATCTTAACTATCTTTATTCCCTTCGCGGCTAGCAGTTTGGATGTAAAGAACGATTAAAAAAACAGCGGGGACCAAAACGAACAAAATGCTCGCCACAAACCCCAAGTCATTAACTTGCATGGAAAGAAGGCCTCTCAATGATATCCGCTAAACAATTTAAGGATATCATTATCCTGGGTTCAACGAGTTATTTCTTACCTCCTAATTATTCACGTTTAAGGCTTTGTGACCACACTAACTGGACCATTTACTATGGTTTGACAAGCAAGACGGCAATTTGCAGGCTTTTTCTTCAATAATCGATTTTCCGTATCTGTGCGGGGTGAAAGATTTTCCATTCCTTCCACGACTTCGACAACGCAGCAGCCACACTGACCGTAGCCTCCGCAATTCATCATCTTGCCAAAGACTTTATATATATCTATGTTGTTTTGCATGGCTTTGAGCCGTAGATTCGCACCATTTGCTGCTACGACTTCTTTATTTTCTTTGACGAATGTGATGTTACCCATGCCCGATACCTCTTTTACTGTAAGCCTGAGTGGAAAGCTAAGTTTTAACTTGCTTTAAGAATCATGTATTATCTCTTTTCTTATTTTATTACGTAATATTAATAATTGTCACTTTAAGTTAAGATATATTGCTTTTTCTTTGCATAAACGACAAACCACGTGGTACGACACAAAGCATTGCTGTGTCTCAAAGAGGCAACTTTTGTTCTACCCAATTGAAAACTGCTGTAAAAGTGGGGTAGGCAATGCCCACCCCACTTGATATGTCATATTTTTATGATGGTGAAAACGCGATAAATTGCGCCACCTATTTTATCTAAAACCAACCGCTGCTTGCCAAACGAAAGCCAGCAACAAGAAGAACAAAGGAATGAGTGGTAGAACATCTACCAGAGGGTCGAAGATTTGGTAAGCTTCAGGCAGTTTTGCGAGTAACAATGCTGCTTCCATAATTTTTTAAATCCACCTATCCAACACAGCTTTCAGAATTGACAAATATCTTAACACGGTTCAGTCCTCTATTAGTCCTGAGTCTTTATCTACTGAACAATCACTACTTTCTGGAGTCAGCCATTGGGCAAATTCACAAGGAAATCGGTCTTCTAATATTGCCTTGCGTATTCTTTGAGTAAAGCGAATCAGCTCGGTGATATTGTGAATACTTAACAGGGTGTAGGCTAATATTTCTTGCGATCGCACCAAATGAGACAAATACGCACGGCTGAAGTTTTGACACGTGTAGCAAGGACATGTTTCATCTAAAGGCGTAAAATCTTCACGAAACTTTGCATTCTTTAAGTTCCATCGTTCGCCTTGCACCATCGCCGTCCCATGTCTCGCCCAGCGAGTGGGAATCACGCAGTCAAATAGATCCACACCAGAGGCGATCGCAATTGCTATCTCCCGATAAGTCCCCACACCCATCAAGTAACGCGGTTTTTCTGGTGGTAACAGTGGCGCTGTTGCTTGCACAATTTTTGCAATCAGTTCTGGCGGTTCGCCGACACTCACACCACCAATCGCATATCCCGGCAAATCTAACTTTCTTAAAGCAATAGCCGCATCAGAGCGTAAATCAAGATGCACTCCTCCCTGTACAATGCCAAATAATGCCTGCTCACTCCGTTGATGCGCCACAATACAACGTTCTAGCCAACGGTAAGTCCGTTGCGTCGCGGCTTCCACATCTTCCCGACTGGCTGGGTACGGCGGACACTCATCAAACGCCATGATCACATCTGCCCCCAAAATATTCTGAATCTCAATCGAGCGTTCTGGTGTTAAATTAATAATCTGACCATCGTGGGGTGAGCGAAACGTGACACCTTCTTCACTGATTTTTCGCATTTCGCTCAAGCTAAAGACTTGAAACCCACCAGAATCAGTCAGAATCGGACCATTCCAGCCCATAAATTTGTGCAGTCCTCCACCTCCAGCCACAATTGCTTCACCTGGTTGGAGGTGCAAATGATAAGTATTACACAATACCATTTGTGCTCCTGTATCCAGAAGTTGGGCTGGAGTTAAAGTTTTGACATTTGCCAAAGTCCCCACTGGCATAAATCGTGGGGTTTCCACTGGACCATGAGGGGTAAAAAAAATCCCGGCTCTAGCTTTGGTTTGGCTACAGTTGGCAAGATGTTGAAAAGAAAATTTTGCACTCAAGATAGAATTAACCTCAAATACTCAGCAACGCCAGTCGCCGTGAAAGCAGGAAACCCTCACACTTTGCGCTGGATCTTCAGCGTCAGCTTTTTAGCTCACGCATTATCCTACTTCCTTTGGTGCTCTAAGATTACCTATAGTAATTTACTCTTCTGTCTGTGTTCTCTCTTGCCTCGTGCGGTTAAAAAACAGGTATTTTTCTGGCGTTTCAGGAGTCATTTAACTATAAGCTCTTGCAAAAACGATAGAATATCTGAACAAATTTACAAAAAAATCCTCAAAAACTGATATATAATTACAGACGACTTTAAAGCAAGTCGGAATTATCGTCATCAAATTCCGCATCCCATTTTGCTGATAGTACCTGTTCCATCATCACTTCTAGATCGTTGATATTCAAAGAACGCTGTTGGCGCTCTTGAAAAGGCGTCGAGAGGGGAATCAGTTGCAGACACACCCCTTCTTGTACTAAGTCAAAGTAGGTTTCTTTTTCTTTTGACTGTTTGAGTTCCAAGTAATCAAAACTGGAAATATTCAAGTAAAGAGCATGATTTGCGATTAGGGTAGACCGTTGTGGATTGGCAAACACTTCCATAACATCTCCCTCACCCTCGCTGTGCAACTGACCTTGGTAAGTGTAGATGTAGCGGACACGACCTAAATCCGACAGCAATCGTCGCATATCAAGCTTATTCACAACAACGCCTGTGTTGATAATGCACGGAGCTGGTATCTTCGCATTAGGTAGATGATGAGTCATAATCAAACAACTTCAAGAGCGCAGGTGAGATGTAACGCAGCCAAGCAGTCAAAGCAACAGCTTCTTTACCCCCTACATTTTAATCAAATATAGGCTCTGTAGGGCGAATAACTGAAAATGTAAATAGCGAATTTCTAATTATCAGCACTACTAAACTGCTAGTAAACTCAATTGTTACTGCTTAACCCCAATAAAAAACTGTTAACTTTATACAAAATACAAAGTGTTGAAATCCTAACACTGCGAGAATAACAAAATTTTTCCGATGAGTTTGTATAAAGTGTAAATCTTATCTAAACCTTTAAAAATTCATGCCCATATATGTACCGAAATTAACAGTGTAATGTTTTAAGAATAAAGTTCATAAACTGTTCATTAATGTGATAAACATGATTAACAAGTACCAGTGGTGGAAACAACTACTATTAAAGCTGTATGCTTCTGTTATATTCTATACTAGCATTCCTCTGCCGTATGTAAACGAGTTAAACTTCACGAGGGTGTCGCAGTTCGCTCATCTAGTAGGATTAATCATTGGGGCAATTTTAGGGCTATTTGACACTGGCATGATTTTTTTGGGTGTGCCTATACTGACTCGCAGCGCCTTGGTGGTGTGTCTTTGGATTTTTTTGACTGGTGGACTACATTTAGATGGAGCAATGGATACTGCGGATGGTTTAGCAGTGGGTGATCCAAAGCGACGACTAGAAGTGATGGCAGATAGTGCTACAGGTGCGTTTGGGGCTATGGCAGCAATTGTATTGATATTAATGAAAACAGCTGCATTGACGGATTTAAGTAAAAACCGTTGGTTAACTTTGATGGCTGCTTGTGGGTGGGGACGCTGGGGTCAACAACTGGCAATTTTCCGGTATCCTTACCTCAAACCAACTGGTAAAGGCGTATTTCATAAACAAGCGATTTGTTGCTATAGAGATTTATTACCGGGACTGTTATTGATGATAGGTGTGAGTGGTTTACAAATAGTCTTCGATAAACAACGTTTGTTTTTTGTTTTGGGAACGGTACTTGCGGGAGGTGCGATCGCCACTCTCACTGGTGCCTGGTTTAACAAAAAATTAGGTGGACATACAGGAGATACTTACGGCGCAGTTGTTGAGTGGACTGAGGCTTTATTTCTTTGTGTACTAACTATTTTGGAAAAGCATGAATTATAAATTCTCAAAAAGTTTTGTCATTGATTATTTGGAATAATTTGCAATTCATAATTTCATTTAGCTGGCTGTAGTCGTGTTACCTTAAGTTTAAAAGCTCCAATTCCAGTTTCTCCAAAAGACCGGACACGAATCACGTAATTACCGGTTTCCGCAATGCGGGTAAAAAGTAGGGAATTGCTCGTACCATCGGGACCATCATCATTTTCCGCTAGTGTTGTTCCATTGGGTGCCAGCAGTGTGATCATACAGTCAAAACTCTCAGACACCAGATCAATTGCTAGATTATCCCCCTTAGTCAACTTCACCATATAATCACGGGCAAATCCGCCCTGACCAGTGGGAATGTCTTTGTCAGAGAGTGTATCGTTGAGTTCATTACCAAGAGGTATAGAAATTGGATTATAAAACTTATTAGCTTGAGCAAAAGCTGGTGTTGTACTTATTGCGATCGCGAGATACGTGGCAGGAATGATTGTAACTTGTTTCAATCCCACAGCCAGACCTTTATTTATCATCCAAAGATTATTCCCACAAAAACAGAATCATCTGGTTAATTATAGTTTTCTTAGACAGAGTTTGCCTATTTACTCACAGATGTGGGATAATAATTCAAGATTCAAAATAAAATCAAATTAATTTTTACCCTTTCAAGGTAACAGCAGTTGCTGCTAAGGCTACAACTTTTATTCCAGCTTGATTGAGTGTTTGCATAGCAGACATAGCAGTCGCACCCGTCGTATAAATGTCATCGACCAAAAGCACCGAGACTTCTGGGTGGCGACGAAAATCTTTCCCGATTTCAAAGGCTTCAGCTAAATTTTTTGCTCGCTTGGACGCGGATAAAGAATATTGTGCTTCAGTTGATCGCACCCTTGCTAAACCATTCTGTTTCAATTTTAATCCAGTTGTTTCGCAGAAACTTTGTGCTATCAATGCAGCTTGGTTATACCCCCGGTTTTTTTGCCTGTCGGGGTGGAGTGGGATAGGAACAACCACAACTTTATTGTACACGGGCGAATGTAATAGCCATGCTTCTCCCAACCATCGACCTAAAGGACGGGCAATTTGGGGTTGATTTGCGTATTTCATTGCAGTAATTGCTGACTTCAGGATCCCGCCATATGTCCCCCATGCAAATACGGGCATTGATTTTTGCTTAAGATTAGGATCGCTTAGATGGCATTTTTGTAACTGTCTGGTGCAGTCTTGACAAAATTCTTGGGAGGTTGGACGCTGACACAGAGGACAATTAGATTTGAGAAAAATGTTTAATAAGCTTTCGAGATTTTTAATCAAAGGTTGCATCAATAACAATTCAAAATTCAAAATCACCGAAGATTTGAGTCTCCGGAGGAGACGCTGCGCGAACGGAGGAAACCTCCGCTCAAACTTCTCTCAAAATTCAAAATGAAAGACAGTTTTCGTTGGGGATAGGGAGGCAAAAACTCAAAGTATGCCCTAGGCACTCAAAGGGCATACTTTGAATTCATCATGCGTGAATTTCCCAAACGGGAGTATGGAGAGGAAGAAAATTCAAGTTAAGACACTCGCTTACGCTTAAATTCACGCATTCAACATCAGTGTTCCAGCATCAAAAAACTAAAGTCCACCCTTGCTCTTTAGCATCTTCTTTGGTATAGGAAACACCGTCAACTTTTGTGCCTTCCGAATCTAAAACAGAAATGATTCCACCATCATTAGAAAGCTGAAGATTTTCTGCACTTAAAGGTACTGTAATTACTCCACCAGGCTCAATGCTAAACCCATCAAGAGGTTGCTTGCGCTTGAGTTTATCAGCAATTGCCCAACCATTCAAGTCTATCTTTTGTGGTGAAGAGTTTATTAAAGTCACCGACTCTTTGCCAGAATCTTCTCCACGAGGATTTACTAAAGCACTAATGATTTTCACCCGCGCCTTTACTGCTGGAGTTCCTGGTTCTACTGGTTCAGTTCCTACAATCTTATCTATGGGGTTACCAGTGCGATCATCAGTATGGAAGGACTGCGACTGAAATGCAAAGAATACTGCAACCCAGTAGTCACCAGACGAGAGTGCAGATGGGTAATGAATTAATAACGCCCCGTCTTGGTAAACTCCATTTTCCTGGGCAAACCTACCGCTGTTACCTTGGTTCATATGAAGATTATGAACGCCTCTTCCTGGTTGGAAGCCGAACACTTTGTCAGGCTTATTTTCTGGTCCCCAAGGTTCACCGAAGACATACATAACTGCTTGAGTTTCTATTGCCCGTTGAATGTACGCGTCAATCAACTCGTTGAGGTCGTTGTTTTCTCCAGGTAAATTGAAAGGCAATGGTTTCATCTGATTGACTTTAAATAAATTGCCCCGGATGTAATCCAGCGCAATTTTTCCTGGTTGCCTATCTGAATCCTCAAGCTTTTTAAAGCCAAAGTCCAATTGATCGAGTTTGTCGGTGATAAAATGTTCAAAATTATCATCGACAAAATACAACAAATCGAAGGGTTGCTGACTTGACCTAACATTGATTGCAAGACGATACGAAAACTGATCGTCCTTCACATGAACTTGATAGTGTGGGGTATCATTGCCAAGTTCCTTCTGTCCTGCGATCGCACGACACTTCAATACACCATAACCTTCGCTCAAATTCATAAACTTATTCCTTATTAATGAAATTGACTATTATTCATCTCGCAATTCAAGTGTGCCCACCAGAGAGTCACGAACTCCCAGCTGGATATAGCTTTTCGTGGGCAAAGGCTATTCATTCTTTAAGCAGTTACTCATTGTAAATGACTACTACTTTTAAGATTGACGACTGGTGAGTGCTACCCTATTTCAAAGTCTAAAATTTTACCCTGATTGTCCGGATATTGCCAAGCTTTTTCATTGATTTGCGTCATTTTGATGACACACTTTTCCTTTAAACTACCGCATTCTCCGAAATGATAGCTCAATGTTATTGAGCACAGCAGTACCCTAGTGGGTGATTTTTGCTTGTTTTTTGACACTTATTGATGAATAAGTGCTAACCAACTAGGAAATGCATAAGAATTAATAGCCAGTAACTTTAACTCGCGATAACTATCAAATACCCAACTTGCTGTTGCTTGAAGGTTCTCCATCAAACAAGCATCTTCACCAGAGGCTTCAAATGCAAGACTCCACCAAGCATTCCCTTGAATTATCAGATGGGTCAGTTCTACTGTACAACCGTTTTCGATATACTCATCTACGGAAACAGGTTGTGGTGGAAATTCAGGTAAAACTTGGTAAAGTTGTGAATGGCGAACTTTCTGGACACTTACCCATGAAGAATTGCCCAGAACTAGGTTTGGTTGAAAACTTTCTTCTGTAGAATCACAGCACAACCACTTACCCCATTTCTCTGCTTGACCTTCTACAAAATCACCAAAACGCACAGCACCTAATTCTGTTTTGCGCCACTTGACTTCCAGCCGTCCTTGGCGTAGTTTTATTCCCAAAAAATCAGACTTTGGTGAGTAAAGATATACATCTTCGCGTTCTTCTGGTGGTTGCATGGGGTCTATCAGACAATTCTGCTTAAACCAAGTTTTAATATTTTCCGGTATCATGCCAGGAGAAAACCAGCGCAGTTCGTAAGTTGTCAGCATACATGGGACAATGAAAAACGGAATATGACCTTGCCTTATGTTGCTTCCAGCCTAAAGGAAATCGTAGAAATGTGGAAAAAAATTATATTGATTTTGCTCTTGGTGTTTGCCTTCAGCTTCAGTCATTCTGATGTAGCGGCTGCTGCTGGACGAAGTTACGTAGACACCACTGATGGCTATGAGTTTTCATATCCTAACGGCTGGGTACAAGTTAAAGTTGCCAATGGTCCGAATGTCGTGTTTCACGACATCATTGAGATTAGTGAAAATATCTCTGTAGTGATTAGTCCAGTTCCAGAAGGCAAAACTCTCAAAGAATTAGGGACACCAGGTGAGGTAGGATATAGGTTGGGAAAAAACGCTCTTGCTCCTGAAGGTTCTGGTCGCAAAGCTGAATTAGTCAATGCAGAAGAACGGGAATCCAACGGAATAACATACTACCTTTTAGAGTATGCGATCGCACTACCTAATAACCAACAACGCCATAACCTTACTAGTGTTGCTGTTAGCCGTGGCAAAGTTTTTACTTTCAACGCCTCAGTTCCTGAAAGACGTTGGGGTAGAGTCAAAGGATTAATTGAAGAATCGGTAAATTCTTTCTCTGTGTATTAGTCTTTAGTAGTATCTCCCTCATTCTCCCACACTTGTGTTATGGGTACTCCACCCTTCGTACTCGCCTCTGCTTCTGTTGCGCGACGTCGCTTACTACAAACAGCTGGGATTGAACCTTTGGTTTGTCCCAGTGATTTTGATGAGTCGCAAGTCCAGATAGATGAACCTGGGCTACTGGTAAAAACTCTAGCCCAACGAAAAGCAGAAACCGTAGCCCCTCAGTTTCAATCGGCTTTGATTATGGGTTGCGATTCCGTTTTGGCTGTCAACGGCGAAATTCATGGTAAACCAGCAAATCCCGAAGAAGCACGTCAACGCTGGCAAAAAATGCAAGGTCATTTTGGGGATCTTTACACGGGACATGCCTTCATTGACTTACCCCACAATCGTACTTTAGTCAAGTGCCAAGTAACAAGAGTTTACTTTGCTCAAGTTAGCAGTGACACGATTGACGCATATGTTGCCACAGGTGAACCTTTAAAATGCGCTGGTGCTTTTGCTCTTGAAGGTCGTGGTGGTTTGTTTGTGGAAAAAATCGAAGGTTGCCATAGCAACGTGATTGGACTAAGTTTACCACTGCTACGGCAAATGCTGGCGGATTTGGGATACAGTGTCAGGGATTTTTGGTGAATCGTACAGAAAGAAGAAAGTTTCTTGTTTATTCTTGCTTTCTACCTTTATGGTTGGTGAAGCAATTCCTCAAGATAAGCCGACTCGTGGAAAGAGAAAACCCAAGAAGTGATTCTTGCTGTGATTCGTTGGTCGAAATGAGTAGTAATACTCAGGGATGACCGCCTGGTTCTAAAGGGAGGGAGAAATCCCAACCGAACCTTGATAACTTGACAACCATAGAGGTGAGCCTGTGCCTAACAGCATTATGGCAAGTCCTCTCCCGCAAGTGCAGCGGTGACAGTATGTCCCCCACACGTGAGAATAGCAACCTCATGTGACCATTGTAACGGGGAAACACGGCGGTAAGCTGGAAGCCTAATCCGGTAACACGCCTAACAAAGACCCACGTCATGAGAACAATCTCGTGTGAGCAAAGCCTCGGCTTGAAGATGCGCCTGAACTATCGTTAACTTCAACCAGCCAAAAGGCTGACAGGCTGGAGCCAAAAGGCAAAGGATAGGGAGTTGGCAATTCGAGAATTGGCCAACAAGCACTTCCCAAAAACCCGGTAGACAGCATCGCTCTAAAGGTCTAACAACGGTTGAACTTCTCAACCGATGGTTGTCAGGAACGAAGTAACCTTTTATTCTGCTCTCCGATGGTCGATACGGAGTAGGTAGCTAGCCGCAAGCGAATGAAAGGTGGGATTGAGTCAGAAGCCAACGCCTCGCTGTAATGGCAAGGATATGCTGACAGACTCACGGTGATTTGGAATGTAGGGTTGTAAATAGCAATGAATAAATCTAAAACACGAAAACTCACCCCTCCAACCAAGAAGGAAGAACTTCCCCTGAAGGACAAACCGACTAGGAAGGATGAAAGTGACGAATCGATGGTGGAATGGAAACACATCAACTGGCGCAAGCTAGAAAGACGTGTTTTTAAGTTGCAAAAACGAATCTACAAAGCCTCAGCGCGTGGTGATGTCAAAACAGTCCGCAGACTCCAAAAAACACTGATGCGGTCATGGTCGGCAAAATGCCTAGCTGTACGCCGGGTAACCCAGGATAATCAGGGCAAGAAAACAGCCGGGGTAGATGGGATAAAATCCCTGACACCAATACAACGGCATGAGCTTGTTACAAAGCTAAAACTAAATCCAAAGGCAAGACCTACCAGAAGAGTTTGGATTCCCAAACCCGGAACGGAAGAAAAACGCCCACTAGGGATACCCACAATGTACGATAGGGCACTACAAGCACTAGTTAAGCTAGCACTTGAACCCGACTGGGAAGCTCGCTTTGAACCAAACAGTTATGGGTTCCGACCAGGACGCTCATGCCACGATGCGATAGGAGCAATATTTACGGCAATAGCGCAAAAATCCAAGTACGTCTTTGACGCGGATATTGCCAAATGCGTGCGCCGCGACAGTTAACGCGGTATCCCCAACGAAGTTGGGAGGGACTAAGAAGAACGTCCCTAAGTCAATCAACTTACCTAGAGTCAAAAGACAAAAGGAACAACAGCATGTTGGTAAAGCCGGGAATAGAGAGAAGGCGTTAAAAACTATTGCTCGGCAAGGCTTGTGTGACAAGGTGAAGGTTAAACTACCTGAAGCCCAATTCTGACGGTATAAGCGATTGCCTATTCCTACAACGCCTAAAAGGAATAATCGTTTGTGTGTAGTTTTAAGCATTTGAACCACACAACTTCTTCAAACGAAGTCAGCCACCGATGAGATGGCTTAACGAATGAGTGGGACACCTAAATCACACTATTACGTACCGAGTTGATGAAGCGCGGGATGGTCTACGGGACGCGAGTCCTATGACTACAGAGTTCCCATAGTAGTCCGAGAACGGGAAAGCCGTTCACATGGCGAAGGGGAACAGGTATTTCTGACATTTTAACCGAGAGGTACGCGAGATGCGAAACGCCGAAACGGTGTTAAGTGTAATCAGAGACAGAGGCTACCGTGGTTTACTATTGGATGATGTCTACAGACAATTGTTCAACCCGGATTTGTACCTGCTAGCGTATAGCCGCATTTATAAAAATGCTGGTGCAATAACGCCAGGAGTCACTCAGGARACTGCTGACGGGATGTCCATGAAAAAGATTGAAACTCTCATAGAAGAGATTCGATACGAACGCTTTCAATGGACACCAGTGAGGCGAATTAATATTCCCAAGAAAAATGGGAAAACTCGACCATTGGGTATTCCTACTTGGAAAGACAAATTGATTCAAGAAGTAATACGCTTGATATTAGAGGCGTATTATGAACCTCAATTTTCCAACAGCAGTCACGGTTTCAGACCAAAACGCGGATGCCATACGGCGTTAACAGTAATAGACCGCACTTGGCAAGGAACCAAGTGGTTTATCGAAGGAGATATCAAAGGCTGCTTTGACAATATAGACCATAAAATCTTGATGTCAATTTTACGCGAGAAAATCCTAGATAATCGCTTTCTGAGATTGGTTGAAAATTTACTTAAGGCAGGTTACTGCGAGCAATGGAGATACCATTCTACCCTAAGTGGAACACCGCAGGGCGCAATTGTTTCACCCATACTTGCCAACATCTACCTTGAGAAACTCGATAAATTTATCGAACAAAGACTCATTCCAGAATACACACTCGGCAAATGTCGGGCAGAAAATCCAGAGTATTCAAAACTCGTAAAACTTGCCTGGTATTACAGGAAAAATAGACAATTTGATAAAGCGCGTCAACTGGAAATTCAATACCAGAACATGCCCTCCAAAGATGTCCGGGACCCTGAATACAGAAGGTTAAATTACGTCCGCTACGCTGACGATTTTCTAATTGGTTTCATTGGTTCATTTCAAGAAGCAAAAGAAATTAAGGAAAAACTTAAGGGATTTCTAGCTGAAAAACTTCAGTTGGAATTGTCACCAGAAAAGACCTTAATTACTCATGCCAGAAATGAAAGGGCAAACTTCTTAGGTTACGAGATTTTAGTTCAACACTCCGACAATAAGCATACCAATGGTAAACGCTCAATTAATGGAATAATTGCACTAAGAATCCCGGCTGGTCTGATAGCAGAAAAGTGCGCCCTATATATGAGGAATGGCAAGCCCATTCATCGGTCTGAATTAATAAATGATGATGATTTTACTATCATCAACATCTACCAATCAGAATTTAGAGGACTCGTACAATTCTACAGCCAGGCTCAAAACATTGCATGGCTCCGAAAGCTCCAATGGGTGATGTGGAGTTCATTGATGAAAACCCTTGCCTGTAAACACAAAACTAGCGTAGCTAAAATCTGCGCGAAGTACCATAAGACGGTAAAACTTCCACACGGTTTGAGAAAATGTGTTGAAATCACCGTCCCAGTTGAAGGCAAGAAACCCCTAATTGCTCGCTTCGGTGGCATACAATTAAAACGCAATTTAAAAGCAACCATAGAAGACTTGTCAAAAACGCGAAAACCCGCGTTCAGAAATGAACTGATTAAACGTCTTCAAGCCGATGAATGTGAGATTTGCGGGGCTACTGGTGACATTGAAGTTCACCATATTCGCGCCCTTAAAGACCTCAAAGTCAAAGGTCAGAAAGAAAAACCGCAATGGATGCAAATTATGTCCGCTCGTAGAAGGAAAACTCTAATGGTCTGCCCTCAATGCCATGATGCGATACACGCAGGTAAACCAACAGGTAAACAAGTCTCATAGTAATGGAATACTGGAGAGCCGTGTACCTGGAAACTCGTAAGCACGGTTCGGAGGGGGCTAGTTAGAAAAGGAGCATTATGTTACCTCGCTAGCTAGCTACCCACTTTCGACCGCATTGACCATCAGGCATTGTTGGAAAAACTGAATACATTCCCTACCATCCGCCGACAAATTCGAGCATGGTTAAAAGCGGGAGTGATGGACGGTGGAAAACTGTTCCCAACATCTGAGGGCACACCACAGGGTGGGGTCATTTCTCCACTACTAGCAAATATTGCTCTCCACGGGATGGAAAATCGAATCAAGCAAGCGTTCCCTAGGAAAGGTGGAAAAAATCATTTCAACCCACCCAACATGATACGCTATGCCGACGACTTCGTAATTCTTCACGAAGATCTAACCGTTGTCCAAAGATGCCAACAGATAATATCCGAATGGTTAAAAGGCATGGGACTAGAATTGAAACCAAGTAAAACTCGGTTAGCTCATACCCTCCATAAGTATGAGAAACAAAAACCGGGATTCGACTTCCTAGGGTTCAATATCAAACAATACCCGGTTGGCAAATACCAGTCAGGTAAAAATACACAAGGAACCCTACTTGGTTTTAAAACTCTCATCAAACCAAGCCCAAAGAAGCTAAAAATCCATGCTGAATCACTACGTAATGTTATCAAAACCCATAAGGCAGCACCTCAAGAGGCGCTAATACATCGATTAAACCCGATTATACGAGGATGGGCAAACTACTACAGCACTGTGGTAAGCAAAGAGATTTTTAACGGTATGGATAATCTTACCTACCTAAAACTTAGAGCTTGGTCAAAACGCCGTCACCCCCAGAAAAATGGACAATGGATAAGCAGACGTTACTGGCTTGTACAGAGCGAAGGCTGGACCTTTGCCACAAAAGGGGAGGGGAAAAAGAAAAAGATGCGCCTCATAAAACACTCTGAAACACCAATAGTTAGACACGTAAAAGTGCAAGGAGAACGCAGCCCCTATGACGGAGACTGGATATACTGGAGTACCAGAATGGGAATGCATCCAGAAGCTACAGCAAGAGTTGCAACACTCCTGAAAAAGCAAAAAGGAACCTGCGCCCATTGCGGATTATATTTTAAAGATGGTGACCTGTTGGAAGTAGACCACAAAACTCCGCGCTCCAAAGGCGGAAAGAATACAAAAGACAATCTACAACTACTCCATCGACATTGCCACGATACAAAAACAGCTAAGGATAAAGCTGTTAGAGGTACTAATGACAATAGCCGAATCACTGAGGAGCCGTATGAGGTGAAAGTCTCACGTACGGTTTTGTAGGCGAGGCGGAATGGCGACATTCCGACCTTAGCCAGCGATTCTCCCGCTACACCCGGCGCGGGTTAGCGGTGAGAGGATGTCAAATCACTTTCCACCGTAGAAGAAGGCAATTTCTTTTTCTTTCAAACCAGCAAAACCAGCATCTGTCAGTTGTTGGTTGAGTTCTTCTTGGGGAATGTGTTTTGCACCAATTCGCACAATGCGGGAACGCATCGTGTTGCTGACACCACTGCGCTGTCTGTTTCCTTCTAGCCCCATGACTTTGTGATAAAGTTCCAGTTTAGCGGGGGGAATAGGGGAACCGTCAAAATCTATTCCGCTTGCAATTGCTTCATCAACTGCATCAGCACCTTTGGTTGTTTGGCTCTCTTGGTTAATTTCAGCAGTCATGGCAGTTTCTTATCAGTTACCAGTTAACAGTTAGCAGTTGTCAGTGTCGTGTCCCGTTGGGTCTAAACAGTTATCAGTTATCAGTTTTTACTGTTCACTGTTTGAATCACCTTACTAGAGAATTTTACCAGGCATTGTGAACACAAGAAAGTGAAGGTAAGCAAAAAGCTCGGTATATGGGGGATTACATCAGGAAATTAGTTATTTTTGACTCACCTTGAACTTAATGAGTGTATGTTTCGACATACGCTTGTCACTTTTAGAGCTTTTGGTTTAATCTCAAACCAACGGTAAAGCATTAGGTTGCGTTATGTCAGACCCTCACACTCCTCGTAAAAACGACCGTGCCCTAGAAAAAGCTCTCACTAACAAAATCATTGATGATTATTTTGATAACTCAGAAAGCTGGCTGCGAGCCATTTTGCGGATGTGCATTTTTTCTTTGGGTCATTTAGAAGGACAATCCGTCTTTGTCGTAGAATGTCCCAATCAAGCAGTTGCTAAGCGGTTGAGTCGAAAAACTCATCCTTTTAGAGGAATTCTTTACTATTTAACTGATAATCTTAACGCTGGCGATCGCTCTCTGTTTTGCTACCGAGACTCTTCTGAGGCTACTTGGCGTTGTTTTGACACCAGAACAAACACCTGGAGAACTTTGAGTCACCGACAAACACCAACAGCCCCTACTGACGGGTTATAAACCATCAACTGCCGGGGAACTGGGGGAGAAATAACTCCCTCCCTCACTCCCTCACTCCCTCACTCCCTCAATCCCTATTCCCGAATTTGGCGTGTCGCTAAACCCCCAACAAATGCACCCAAGACTGTTCCTGTCCACAGTCCTGTTGTGCTACCCTGCCAAACTGCCCCTGGTGTTACCCCAAAGTTACACGTCTGTTTTAAAATCCAACTTTGGTTTTGACACTTCTGACTGTGGAGACTTAAGGTGATTTGCCCTCCGATGTAACCTCCAATCAATCCTGACAGGAGGGCTACAAAGGTGCAAGTGAGAGTTCGATTTTTAGTCATTAGTCATTATTAAAAGGGAACAGGGAACAGGGAACAGGGAACAGGGAACAGGGGTGTAAGGGAGTTAACGCGCGGGAATAAGGGTGTACAAAAAATACGATTTTTCTTTCCCCCTACACCCCTACACCCCTACACCCCTACACCCCAGTCTTGGTCATTAGTCAAGAGTCGATCTTTGAGGACTTTTGACTAATGACTTTGTGTAACAAATCAACCAGTATTTCTCATCCCTGCAGCAATACCGTTGATGGTTAATAACGCTCCTCGTAACAACTCGCCTTTACTGTAACGAGAATGAATCACTCCGGATGTCACATTTGTTCGAGCTTCGCGCAGGCGCTTGAGCAAGGAAATTTGTATGAAGCCTAGGGGCACAATTGTACCATTACGTAACTGCACTGAGCGCTGCAATACGGGGTCTCCATCCAAAAGCCGTTGATGACCGGTGATTTGTAAAACCAAATCCCTTGTCAAATAGTATTCACTAGCGATTTGTTCAAAAACTTGCTCAAAACGGGATTTGTCTTCAGGGTTGGACAGTTGTTGAACATATTGCTGTGCCATTTGCAAGTCTACTTTCGCCAAGGTCATTTCTGCCTTAGAAATCACCATTTTGAAGAAGGGCCATTTGATATAAAAATAACGCAGTAACTTCAAATGTTCTTCTGGTTCTTCGTTTAAGAATTCTTGCAAGGCTGTACCAACACCGTACCAAGAAGGTAGTAAGAATCGGGTTTGCGTCCAGCTGAAAACCCAAGGAATTGCCCGTAAGCTGCTCAAATCTTTTTTACCAGATGGACGACGGGCTGGACGAGAACTAATTTGCAGCTGGCTAATTTCTTCAATGGGGGTGACTTGATGGAAGAAGTCAATAAAATCAGGTTGTTCGTAGATGAGGTTGCGGTAGTGAACACGCGATCGCGCCGCTAATTCTTCCATAATTTCATTCCAAGGTTCTATATCATCGAACCCCGTCCGCAGCAAGCTTGCTTGAATGACAGCAGAACTGATCGTTTCCAAATTATACAGCGCTAAGTCCCGCAAGGAGTACTTAGAAGCTAAAACTTCTCCTTGTTCGGTAATTTTAATTCGTCCGTTGATACTGTGACCGGGCTGAGCCAAAATAGCTTCATAAGATGGACCACCACCGCGTCCAACAGAACCACCTCGTCCATGAAAAATCCGCAAATTTAAACCATATTCTTCTGCGATTTTCTGTAGTGATTTTTGAGCTTTGTGGATTTCCCAGTTACTGCTTAAGAAACCTGAATCTTTGTTGCTGTCGGAATATCCCAGCATCACTTCTTGCAAGTTTCGGATGAGGGATGCTCTGAATTGGGAGGTAGAGGAAGACACTTCTTCTGCTCCCCCTGCTCCTCCTGCTCCTCTGCTCCTCTGCTCCTCTGCTCCTCTGCTCCCTTGCTCCCTGCTCCCTGCTCCCCCGGCTTCCCCTGCTTGATACCCTCCTGCTAGCAAAGCGCGGTACAAGGGTAATGCAAACAGTTCCCGCATAACGCTTGTGGAACGTCGCAAATCTTCTACTGTTTCAAACAGGGGAACAACTTGAATGCTTCCAATAGCAGTACCCGGGTCATAAAGTCCAGCTTCTTTAGCGAGTAGCAACACTTCCAACACGTCGCTTACTTGGCGACACATGCTGATAATGTAAGTTTGGCAAATATTATTACTAAACTCTTGTTGCAGCGATCGCACTGTCCGTAAAGTTTGAATCACATCGTTCGTTTTTTCGGAAAATGGCAGTTCCGCTGGAATTAACGGGCGACGTGTTTGTAGTTCTTCAACCAGCCAAGCAACTCTCTGGTCTTCTGATAGTTCGTCGTAGGGGACTTTTAAAACTCCCAGGTATTCCAAGATTTCATTTAAAGCATCAGAGTGACGGGATGATTCTTGGCGGATGTCGAGATGCGTTAAGTTAAACCCAAAAATTTCTACTTGACAAATAAGATGTTCCAATTCTCGACAACTCAAACCTGTTTCTGTCAAGTTGCGTTCAATCAACCGTAGTTCTGCTAAAAATTCTGCTCCTGAGCGGTAAATTGGGATATTCTCATTTTTTAGGGGTTCTCGTTTGTAGAGAGCGAGGTTGCGATCGCGAGTATTTTCCAGCCGCTTCAGGACATAAGATAGTTTCAGCCGATATGGTTCTTGTCGAAAGCGCAAAGCCAGTTGCTCGTATACTTCACTCAGTTGGGACTGTTCCAACTCCAAAGATTCCAACAAGTCTGGTAAAATATCACTCCAGTGCAGCGATAGACTCAACAAGCTAATCAACTGCTTCACTGACTTGATGTATTTCTCTAGCACAATGTTGCGCTGATAGCAAGCTGTTTGCCAGGTAATTTCTGGTGTCACCGATGGATTTCCATCTCTGTCTGCTCCTACCCAAGAGCCAAACTTACAAAAGTTTTTATTGGGAGGTTCCAACCAGGGAAAAGTGGTAGACAATGCGTATTTGAAGCGTTTGTACAAGTGGGGAATCGTATCAAATAACACTTCTTGAAAGTAGTGTAAGGCATAGTCTACTTCATCAAGTACCGAAGGTTTAAACTGGTGTAGTTCATCGGTACGCCACCACAGGCGAATTTCTTCGAGCAATTGTTCTCGCACTTCCTCCACTTCCCAGGAAGCACCACCGTTAGTAGAACGCTTTTCCATCACATCTAGCTGTTGCAACAGTTGAACCACTCGCCGTTGCTTATCACGGATTGTATGCCGAACAATTTCTGTTGGGTGAGCTGTAAAGACAAGTTGCACGTCCAACTGTGCAATGAGACGTTGAATTTGTTGTGGTGGAACGTTTAATTTGAATAAATGAGGGAACAAACTGGCGAAAGTTTCTCTTCGTTTACTATTGGAGTTTGCTTGCCAACTTTTTGTCAACAAGTCTGCCCCAAGTCCACTGTTAACAGGATTTTCTGCTTCTTCTTGGTTTGATGAACAGATGAAATCTGGTAGAGTTTCTTGAGTTGTTGACTCTGTTTCTACCTCATAACGACTTAATTGCTGTTGTTGTTCGTTGTCCTGCTCTATGATGTTAATCAACTGGAAATACAAAGCAAAAGCACGAGCGGCTCGAATTGCTTCGTTGATGTTGAGCTGTTCTATCAACTTGAACACAGAGGAAGCTTGCTCGTTGATTGCTTGTCCTTCTGGGGAACACAAATCCCGTAGTTGCCGCAGCAAGTCTACCATCTTTTGACCACATTCTTGGCGCAGAACTGACTCCCACAACTCCTCCACGACTTGGAGGCGATGGCGCAAAAATAAGTCGGAGGCGGGGTAGATATTCACTGCCTGAGTAAAAGAGTATAAAAGGTAATTCATATCCTTTATGCCGGTTAAGCAGGTTAAGATTTTTAGATTCTATGAACTGAGTCAGTTATGATAGTTGGCATAGAATCATTGACGAGGCAAAGTGCATTTTTTAGCTTTGTTAAGATTCGTGATCGTCAGGGAAGTTAAGAATGGGCAGGCGATCGCCTCGAAATAATTCTTCTGTTGCCTCCCCAAACGCTTGTAGAGTTTCTGTGGTAGCTTTTTCGGCTATTTGCAATAGTAGTATAGACGCAGTACCAACTTGCAAAAGCAAAGACTGGGGAATGGCAAAGAAAGCCAGATTTCGTTCAGAATCAGATGAAGAACCGGGGGTCACAGGTGGCATTTGTATTTCCTGGGGGTTCGGTGAATGAGAGGGATAAAATGTAAAACCAAACAAAAGTCAGTCTTGTGACTGTATACAGCTATCTTTGCCGATTTGACAAAGTTATAAGGTAACAAAAGTGTAAAAAAAAACGACATAGTGTGATAATTCTATGGTTCTAGTTTACAAGGAATTGGGGATTGGCGATTCGGGAATAACCATTGAGAATCATTTCACTCAGTTCCTAGCCGGAACCTATTGACAAAATTTCCCTGAGCTAGTAAACAATTTTTTGCGAAACGAAAGCACTGTTCTCTATCATAAGCTTCCTGTCAAGTCAACTTTCCATGAAAACAGAATTACCAGATCGCCAAAAATCTCTAGTGCAGTGGGTCAGCCAAGCAACAGGGATTAGCACTTTCGGGGTGAAAGTCCGGTTGCAGGGAAACGAACTACACATTTTATGTGAAGGTCGAGAATGTCCTCAGCGTTGGCGAACTTTGTTTGACTTGCTGCGAGCATTACAACAAACAGATTTGGATGTTCTGACTAGCATTGACCAACCTGCAATTTATCAAGTTTTTGTCTACGGACAGAAAAAAGGGGAAAATCGACCGAGATGGTGTCATAAAGTTTATCTCAATCAACTGGATCGGCATTTAGAGCAGGTAGATCAAGCGCTGCTAGAAGACGAGGAAAAATCCAAAAAACCTTGTCGGGCGCTGATTGTTTCTAACGAAACTTTAGCACGCCAAGGAGATCCAGAGGCGATCGCTCGCTATTTGAGTGAAACACTCAGTACTTTTGATATTGCTGTACAAGTTGAAGTCATCAAGCCAAAATCCACAAAAAACAATGACAAAAATGAAAGTCAGCTGTGGATATTTTGTGAATCGAGTTATAGCCCAGATCCATCTTTAATAGCCGAACCAGTCGCCCAGAAATTACGCCATCTTAAACTTTATGGCTACCAAGATGCTGTGATCGCTTTGCGTGTTAAGGGTGAAAGCAGGATAGATTGGCAGTTCTTGGTAGATTTGACGCCATCTGAAGTCATGGTTAAGGAATGGGCGCGTTGGGGAGATGTGCAAGCCCTGTCGCGTTTGTTAAGCGAGACGTTGTTAAAGTCAAAAGTAGCAGTAGAAGCAATACTCAAAGAATCAACACTACATATCTTTTGTACCCCAGTTTCTGAAACATTGGAACCTGCTCCAGTACCAGATAAAATACTGTGTTTACAAGCCGTAAGACCCCTGTTAGAGAAAATAGCCCCCCAAGGTATTATTGCAGCAACAGTATATGGACAACAAAAAACAACAGACAACGAACCAGCATGGGTTGATTGGTTATCTTTACCTGCTAAGGAACATCCAGATCTTGCAATATCAGCCCAAGAGTTGGCGACTTCTGGGGATGAACCTGCTATTGTTTTCTTACTTGAACGTTTGCTCAACCCTGATGTAGATACGCGTCTCAAAACGGGAGGTCTTCGCGTCCTTGTACAACGCATTGGGGATTTATTGCACATCATGTGTGATGCACCTGTCTGTCCAGTACGCGAACAAATTGCCTCACAAGTAACTGAGTTTGTGCATCAGCTCAAAATCCCTGGAATTGCCGGTGTACGTGTCTATGGTCGTTGTGCTGGTAACAAGGAACCAAATTGGGACTACGGTGTCGATTATAAACACCGCGAACCCTTGGTCGCACAAGCAGCTGCAAAATTTGCTGCAACTTCTGCTTACGTTCACGAACTTCCAACTTCTAAGACTGACGATCCTGTGCTGCGCCCTAACCTATCTACAGAGGAAATTTACATTTATGTCACGGAAGTGACTCAAGATTGGAGCGCAAATGTCAGAAAGCTTTTTTTAGGAACGCAGCTCTTTACAGATAACAACAAATCACAAGAAAAAACTACAAATCATCATCAAAAACAAGGACTAAAAGTTGCCTTAGTCTGGGGTGCGTTGGGATTACTGTTGACTTTACAAACAGATTGGATTTTGGGGAAAATTTTAGCCCCCACCATACCCCCAACGTCCAAGGTTACCACCGTTTCACCCAAATCATCTTCTACTATTAAAACATCGTATACTGACTCGGCGGACGATAAACAGAGAACTGCATTTTTTACGAATACTTCTAAAGAAAAATCTCCGAAAGATGAGAGCAGTGTCTTCAATGGTTTGAAATCTACGCAACCAGATTTGGAAGCGTCACCGTTGAAGCCAAAGGCAAGACCAACTGCTATTATTCTTGCCGCACGTTCTCACAAATCAGGAGTATTACTCAAGCAAAGACCAAGTTTCAAACCTTTCCAATTAGATCAGCAACTTACATTATACAAACAGCGTTTAGCAAAAACAGGGCATCCACCAGATGTATTGATTATTGGGTCTTCCCGCGCTCTGAGAGGAATAGATCCTGTCGCTGTTTCTAAATTTTTGGCAACTCAAGGTTCTCATAAGATTGATGTTTTTAACTTTGGCATTAATGGAGCCACAGCAAAAGTCGTCGATTTTGTTGTGCGTCAACTTTTGCAGCCATCGGAACTACCAAAAATTATTATTTGGGCAGATGGTGCTCGTGCTTTCAACAGCGGTCGAGAGGACATAACCTTTAGCACAATTGCTGCATCACCAGGATATCAATATGTGTTGCAAAAAGCAGCAGGAAAAACAACGAGCACAACGAATAGCACAGAACAGGAAACCCCAAAAGAGGAAATCCAGGAAGGTAACAGCACTTACCAAGCGGTAGATAATTGGTTAAGTAACGGTTTAGCTGCTTTATCTACTAGCTATCAAAAGCGTGATGATCTCAAAAATCTTTTGAAATTACAATTGAAATCTTTGCCTGATATTAGCAATACGAACCAAGGATTTACTAAAAAATCACACAAAATGAATCCAGAAGATGCTTCACAGCAAGCAGTTGACTTTGATGGATTCCTTGCTCTTTCGACTCGCTTCCAACCGACTACGTACTATCAGAAATATTCTCAAGTCTCTGGGAACTACGATAACGACTATAAATCTTTTCGACTCCAAGGTGACCAAGATACTGCTCTACAAGCACTACTTAAATTTACCCAGTCTGAGAAAATAACCCTAGTGTTTGTCAATATGCCTGTTACAGCATATTATTTAGACTCTGTACGCTCAAAATATGAGCAAGAATTTCAGCAGTATATGCGAAGTCTGGCTGGCAAACCAAACTTTATTTACCGAGACTTAAGTCAATTATGGCCCAAGGCAAATGACTACTTTTCCGACCCCAGCCATCTCAACCGCTACGGTGCTTACAAAATATCGAAAAAGCTTGCGAATGATCCTACAATTCCTTGGTTCACTAAATAAATCATGGGGACAGTAGGGGTAAGCTGTTACGTCTACAAGTAGGACTAGGGGGAGTGATAAAGAGGGTTTGAAGCTTTTCTTCAAAGTTAAAAAGATGCATTATTAAAAGTGTGGCAGCTTAAAAAACTAATGACCAATGACTAATGACTAATGATTAATGACTAAAACATGAACTTTATATCCATTCTATACGGGTTATTCTTGCTGAGTGTGCTGGGAATTTATTGGTCTGTGGCACAACAAAAGTTGCGGTTATGGACGTTGCTGCTTGCTAGCCTTGTGTTTTATGCATCTTTGCAAGTTCATTACATCCCGTTACTAGTAGTACTCACTTTTTTTAATTTTCGTATTGCAAAAGAAATTGATGAAAAAACGATACCACATCCCCATTATTCCGAGTGGCAACTTTCTGAAGAAGAATGGTATTTCGCTCAAATTGATTGGAATCATCGCCGTCTCAAGCTTTTGTGGTTAGGTATAGTTTCTAATGTTTTTTTATTACTTATTTTTAAATACTTACTACCTGTTTTAAGGTTTTTTTCCCCCAATCTTGTCATTTTATCTGATGACTCTTTTAAACTGATTACCCCTTTGGGAATTTCTTTTTTTACCTTTGAGTGTATTGCATATTTAGTTGATGTCTACCGTGGGGCACCTGCTACTCAGGAGTTTCTCCAATTTGCCGCATACAAGTTTTTCTTTGCCAAACTGATTTCAGGTCCAATTACTGGTTTCCACAGCTTAGCTAATGAATTCAAAAATCTGGACTTGCTCAGTCCTGATATAGTAGCAGAGGGACTATGGCTCATTGCTAGAGGTGCAGTCAAAAAAGGTATTTTAGCAGACCATTTGGGAATTTTTGTTGATTTATGTTTTGCTAACTTGCAAAGGGCAGGTAGCACAGATTTGTGGTTGGCAACTTTTGCTTACGGCTTTCAGTTGTATTTAGATTTTAGTGGTTACGTGGATATTGCCCGTGGTAGTGCTTTGCTATTTGGGTTGGTTTTACCTGAAAATTTTGACTTTCCCTACTTCAGCACAAGTATTGCTGACTTTTGGCGGCGCTGGCATATAACTCTGGGAGACTGGTTACGTAATTACCTATATTTTCCTTTGGGTGGTTCTCGCCAAGGATTTGATCGCACCTGCTTTAATTTAATCATTGTCATGCTGATTGCAGGTATCTGGCACGGTGCAGCATTGGGTTTTGTAGTTTGGGGGGTATTTCACGGGTTAGCTTTGGGTGTTCATCGTTTCACTGATGCGATCAGCAATCGCTTTGAAGATCTGGAAAATTTTTGGCAACAGCCATTAGGTATAGCTTTGGCTTGGCTACTCACGCAGTTCGTGATTTTCACCTCTTGGATTTGGTTCCGTCTACCCAACCTCGAAGATTCCTCTTTTGTATTTCAGCATCTTTGGGGTTTTTCTGCTGATGAACAATTTGCTCAAAAGGTGTACGTTGAGGCGTTAAACATAACTCAATATCAACTAGCAATTTTGCTAGTCCTTCTATATATTGCAATGGCTGGAGTCTACATTTTTAACCGAACACTCAAGTTACAGTTCAGTTGGCCTGTAAAGCTTGTTTTTGTACCTTTGTGTTTCTACAGTGTTTGGTTACTCGCTCCTGAAGGCAGTTTACCTTACATATATTTTGATTTCTAGTTGCTCCGATTTGATTTGGTGAAAAAATCTAAGTATCTGGCGTTGTGTGAGAGTGCATAACGCACCAAAACCTGATGATGGTGCGTTAGCCACCAGGCATAACGCACCCTACGTACTTGCGTGGCGTAGCCATAGAAAATTTAATTTTTCTTAATAATTTTGTCTGGAAGACTTGCACACCGTTGTTATTTGTCATCAAGATTAAGCTATTGATATTATGTTTGATTTTTTAATTTTGAATGAGGGAATTTTAAATTGTTAAAACCCCTATGTTTACAAATAGTCTCAGCTTCAGTAGGGGTTTAAATCTTCGATTGAAACTGTATTTCATTTTAAATATTGAATTGTTAATTGTGCTTATTTACTTAACACACCATAAAATTTATCTTTAGGTTTATACGAATAACTTTACTTTTTTTAAACTAAATACAACTTGTAAAAAAGTATTAAGTAATCACTTCAGTTCAAGTGAATTGATGTAAATTGAAACATGACAGGTAATTCAAATGACTTACCTGATAAATAACAGTCAAAACATTTATCGCACTTATAAAACAATGACCACAACAATACAACGTCGCGAAAGCGGCAACGTATGGGAGCGGTTCTGCCAGTGGATCACCAGCACTGAAAATCGCCTATATGTAGGTTGGTTCGGTGTACTGATGGTTCCCACCCTTCTCTCCGCTATCATCTGTTTCATCATCGCTTTTATCGCAGCACCTCCTGTTGACATCGACGGTATCCGTGAGCCAGTTGCAGGTTCTTTAATTTACGGAAACAACATCATTTCTGGTGCTGTTGTTCCTTCCTCCAACGCTATCGGTTTACACTTCTACCCAATCTGGGAAGCTGCTTCTTTGGATGAGTGGTTGTACAACGGTGGTCCATACCAATTGGTGATCTTCCACTTCCTCATCGGTGTTTTCTGCTGGTTAGGTCGTCAGTGGGAGTTATCCTACCGCTTAGGTATGCGTCCCTGGATTTGCGTAGCTTACTCTGCACCTGTAGCAGCAGCAACCTCCGTATTCCTGATTTACCCCCTCGGACAAGGTTCCTTCTCCGATGGTATGCCTCTGGGTATTGCTGGAACCTTCAACTTCATGTTGGTGTTCCAAGCAGAGCACAACATCCTGATGCACCCCTTCCACATGCTGGGCGTTGCAGGTGTCTTCGGTGGTTCACTGTTCAGTGCAATGCACGGTTCTTTGGTGACCTCCTCCTTGGTTCGTGAAACAACCGAAAGTGAATCTCAGAACTACGGTTACGTCTTCGGTCAAGAAGAAGAAACCTACAACATCGTTGCTGCTCACGGCTACTTTGGTCGCTTAATCTTCCAATATGCTTCCTTCAACAACAGCCGTAGCTTGCACTTCTTCCTAGCTGCATGGCCTGTCATCGGTATCTGGTTCACCGCACTGGGTATCAGCACCATGGCGTTCAACCTGAACGGTTTCAACTTTAACCAATCTTTGATTGACTCTCAAGGTCGCGTAGTTGGCTCTTGGGCAGATGTGCTCAACCGCGCAAACCTGGGTATGGAAGTAATGCACGAGCGTAACGCTCACAACTTCCCCCTCGACTTAGCTAGCACAGAAGTTGCTCCTGTAGCACTTTCTGCTCCTGCTATCAACGGCTAATTCTTAATAGCCTAAGGGCGCGATGTATCGCGTCCTCCATAAGTGAAAAGCGCTCTTCTCATTCGAGAGGGGCGCTTTCTCTTTTGATTATAGGTGGGAGGCACAGAACAGCCCAGGCGATTAGAAATCGCGGCTACACAAACAAAGTCCGCCTACGCGGACTAAATAATAAAGGGGGTATTAAATCAGGATTTGGTATTAGACATTTCTTTGATAAAATCAGGAAAATAACTCACTAAAACTAAATATTTTAAGATAGTTTCATAAAGATTGAAATGACTATGAAACTCAATTTATTTGCCGATATACTCAGTGCGAAGGTTTGTAAATGCACTGCGTTTTATGCGATCGCCTTCACCATCACCTCCACAGCAACTCTGACTCAGCCAAGTTATGCTCAAAACCAAAAGTTCTTCTGCGGAATGAGCAAGGGTGTTCCAGCAACACTGATTCGCACTTCACGGCGAAACATCCCGATGATTCGCTGGGTTGATGCAGGATTTGCTCCTCCTTGGATTCCTGAAAGGCGCTGTGAAGAAATCTCTGCCAGATTCCAACGATTCTACAAGGACGGCACGCTAAATTTCCTCCGCACTAGTAGATCTGAGCGTCAACCTGTATTGTGCGTTGCTAGCGAAAAAGGTGGTCCTTGTTTGCCTGAGGGAATATTGGTTACTCTCAAGCCTGGTAACAATCCTGAGGATATTCTACAACAACTGTTTGATAGTCGCAGTGGAATTAGTCCCGGCATTATTGAACTGAGTGGAGGTACGAGCAGCAGAGATGTTATTTCCTCAGAAAAAGATGCAGCTTACCTTGATGTCCAAAAACTCCTCTCAAAGATGGAAAGAAGGTAGAGGAAGCACATCTTGTCCAGCAGGACAACATATTTGGAAATGTTAAGCAAATTGCGAAAAACCCCACCCCTTAATCCCCTCGCTTGAATCGGCGCTAAAATCTTTCCCTCTCCTTTATAAGGAGAGCCAGTGCGTTGCGGAGCCAGTCCTGCAGGAGGGTTTCCCTCCGTAGGGACCTGGCGTTGGGGTTCCCAAGGACGGTGCACCTGGCGTGAGGGATGCCCGATAGGGCAGGGTGAGGTTTACCCCGCAGTCACTCTCGTTCCCAAGCTCCAGCCCGGTCGGGACATCATCGGACAACGATATCAAGATGGTTAAGCCAGTACCGTTGTGGAGGAGTAATAAAACTGTTAAACATCAAAACAAGTACAGGACGTAAACGTCTCCTAGCGCCAGAAATAGAAACACATTTAGTAGAAGAACTCAAAGATCCAGAAGGATTTGAGAGTTATGAAGAAGTACAAACATGGCTGAAAGCGGTCTGGGATGTAGATATGTCGTACACAGGAGTACACAAGTTGGTACGTTACCGACTAAAAGCCAAGTTAAAAGTGCCGCGTCCCTCACATAGA
>NZ_JXCA02000019.1:300299-359655 GCF_000828085.3 Scytonema tolypothrichoides VB-61278 | reverse complement strand
ACGTAATTCAGTTAGACAACGGCGGTTTACATCAAAGCTTAGATTTAGTTATACCGGAGAATATAGTTTTACTCTTTCAACCACCCTATAGTCCCCAAGTTAACCCAATTGAACGATTGTGGAAAGAATTGAAAAAGAGACTTAAATGGAAACTGTTTGATAATTTGTTTGGATGAATTAAGAGATAAGCTCTCAAAAGAACTGAATAAGTTAACTCCAGAAACTATTCATTCTGTGACTGGATGGCAGTTTATTCTAGAGGCACTATCTGTAGCAAACATTTAGGTAATCGATATTATCCGCGCTGAGTCGGGAGACAAGCAAGCAGCGCTCTCCGATTTTAACCAGGCAATTCAGTTAGACCCCAAAGATGCAACTGCTTACAACAACAGGGGTGCTCTCCGCTACCACTCGGGAGACAAGCAAGCAGCCCTGGCAGATTATAACCAGGCAATTCAGTTAGATCCCAAATTTGCAGGTGCCTACACCAACAGGGGTATTCTCCGCGCTGAGTCGGGAGACAAGCAAGCAGCGCTCTCCGATTTTAACCAGGCAATTCAGTTAGACCCCAAAGATGCAACTGCTTACTACCACATTGGGTTAATCAAATACGAACAAGGAGATATAGAAGCAGCTATGCGTCAGTTTCAAACTGTGATTAATAACAGCAAATTAGTACAACCTCAATTAGCTCTGGCAGTCGCACTCTATAGTAAAGGAGAGTAAGAACGGGGTTTAACGATGGCACAAGCAGCTTTGCGTTTGGACAAAAGGTATGCTGATGTCAAGTTTCTCAAAGAACAATTCTGGGGCGATAAGCTAATAGCAGATGCGAAAAAGCTTTTGGAAAATCCTAAGATTAAGGAGATAATATCTCTTCCATCTCGCAGTCAGTAAATTTATTGCACTCATTGGCTATTTTTGCGCACTTCTTTGCGTCTGGTGCACCCTCTGCGCGAGACAAAAAAGTTAATTTATATTGAGGCAGCAGCCCACAGTTATGCATTCCCTGGCTGGAGCTAGGGAACGAGGAAATTCTCTTTCCCTCTCCGGAATTCGGAGAGGGATGCCCGACAGGGCAGGGTGAGGTTTTCTTGCACTTCCCTCGTTCCTATGCTCTGCGTAGGAATGCCTCAAAGGAGGCTCCGCCTCCCAAGAATTATTATATTGAGGCAGCAGCCCACAGTTATGCATTCCCTGGCAGAGCCAGGGAACGAGGGAAATTCTGTTTTTCTTACTTGGATGATGTGGACGCACTTTTACGAATCTCCAACGAATTCATCATTGCTTGTGCAGTTTCTAAAAAAGTATCATATTGACTTTCTTCTGCTGTGTAAGTCACGATATATGCTTTGTTGTCTTTTACTGTCCAAACTGCTATCCTCTTAACATTAAATTGCTCTTGCTTTCCTGTGTAAATAACTTCATGTGCGGGTAGATTTGCCAATTTAGTTGGATGCGATTCATTAATTCTAGGATTTGTTAAATACCGGGTGATTTGATTAACTTTTAAGTTTGTGTAATCAGGTAATGAAATAGGTTTTTTCAAGTCTTCCATTTCTACAGATACTTCTGGTTGAAAAGAGTTTGAATCGTTTTTTGGAGGAGGAAAGAATTTAGCAACATCACCAGTAAATCTATCTTCTATCTTTTGAATTCTCCAATCTTTAGGATATTTCATCCTAATCATAAAATAGTTAGAACTATCATAAGTCAAAAATGACGTTTTAGTTAACGATGAATCATTATGTGATGAAGCAAATATTTTCTCTCGTATTTCTGGAACTAACACGACTATACAAGGGACAAGAGCAACCAACACCAAAGCTAAGGCAATCTTTCTATTTTGCCACTTCTTGAATTTCCTTTTTGTGACTAAGCTTGAAAGCGCTTGCAAAACTTCATTAACTGACTGGTAACGCTTACGAGAATCACAACGCACCATTTTGTCTAAAATATCTGCTAATTGAGGTTGAATTTGTACCAAATTTCGCCAAACAACTTCATGAGTCTCTGGATCTTTTGGGAGTTGTTTAGGCAAAATTCCTGTGAGGGCTTGGATAGCAGTGATACCCAAAGCATAAATGTCGCTGTTAAATTCTGGATTGCCAATAGCTTGTTCGTTTGGCACATAGCCGGGAGTACCAATAGGGACTGTCTTTCCTTGAGAGTTAGGTCTAAAGGTATTGATTTTTTCTTTGACTGCCCCAAAGTCAATAAGAACTAACTTACCATCTGAGGTACGTCTAATAATATTTGAAGGTTTAATATCGCGGTGAATAATATTCTGCTGATGAACAAATTCTAATATTTTTAAAATATCTTGCAAAAAGTTAATAACTTTATCTTCACTCCACTGTTTACCTGGTATGATGTCTTTGTTCAGAATATCACCATCTATAAATTCTTGAACTAAGTAAAATTCTCCATTTTCCTCAAAGTGAGCTAAAAGTCGGGGAATTTGGTCATGGTTACCCAACTTGTAGAGGACTTGTGCTTCCGTTTCAAATAAACGTGTGGCTGTTTGCAACACAAACGGATCCCAAAGCTGGGGTTTGAGTTGCTTAACTATGCAATATGGTTTGCCAGGTAAGTCTTGATCTTGAGCAAGATAAGTCTCACTAAACCCTCTTCCCAAAAATTTTATAATTTCGTAGTGCCCTCGGAGCGTTGTTCCCAGCATTTCATTTACCTAAAGGTGCACAAGTTCTTCACCACCTGATGGTTGATACCGATTGTTGCACAGAATCTGATTTAGCAGAAGATATTTACGGCATGATTAGGACTTACGGTGTACACACCGGATCGCTCAAAATTTCCTCGGAACCTCACCCTGCCCTGTCGGGCATCCCTCTCCGCGATTTCGGAGAGGGAAAGTTAAACTGTGTAGGTTGGGGAGCCACCGCTGTGGACGGGTTTCCCGGCTTGAGGCGTGTGGCGTTTGACGTAAGGAAACCCAACACAAAACGTTTATTGTTGGGTTGCGCTACGCTTAACCCAACCTACTAGCGCTACTGCTATATCTACGCCATGATTAGGACTGGAAGAAGTCAAAGAAGTGGGTGGAGATGCAGATAAAAAGGATTGTTACAAATATTTAGTCTAAAATCTAAATCTAAAACCCACAATCAACAAAGCATGGCAGATCTGACTCCTAATTCTAGTTTTAGCTTGACACTCCGCTTGGAAATTCCTAACCGCGTCGGAATGTTGGCTAACGTAACCAAGGCTATAGCTACCAGTGGCGGTAATTTTGGTCAAATTGATTTAATCGAACAAACAAGGGCTATTTCCATTCGCGAGATCACCGTTGATGCAGCCAGCAGTGATCATGCTGAGATGATTGTGCAAGCGGTGAAAGCTGTGCCTGATGTTAAAGTGCTCAATGTTTATGATCGCACCTTTAATTTGCATCGTGGTGGGAAAATCAGCATTACTAGCAGAATTCCCCTAAAAAGTGTGTCTGATTTGGCGATGGCTTATACGCCGGGAGTTGGAAGAATCTGTACTGCGATCGCCCAAAACCCCGAAGAAGTTTACAACTTAACCATCAAACGCAACACTGTAGCCATTGTTACCGATGGCAGTGCTGTTTTGGGATTGGGAAATCTTGGTCCAGCAGCCGCCTTACCAGTCATGGAAGGTAAAGCCATGCTGTTTAAGGAATTCGCTGGGATTGATGCTTTTCCTATCTGCCTTGATACCCAAGATACTGACAAGATTATCGAAGCAGTCAAAAATATTGCTCCGGTATTTGGGGGTGTAAATTTAGAGGATATCGCTGCTCCCCGCTGTTTTGAAATTGAAGCAAGACTACGGCAAGAATTAGATATCCCCGTTTTTCACGATGACCAACATGGTACGGCAATTGTCACTTTAGCAGCGTTGTTTAACGCTCTCAAGGTAGTACAAAAGTCAATCGGAGATATCCGCATTGTGATAAACGGTGCTGGGGCTGCTGGCGTAGCTGTCGCCCGGTTACTCAGAAAAGCAGGAGCAGAAAAAATTTGGATGTGCGACTCGAAAGGTATTCTTTCTAGCAGTCGCACTGACTTGACAGAAGAAAAGCAGGAATTTGCAGTCAAGGCTCAAGGAACCTTGGCAGGTGCTTTGCAAGGTGCAGATGTCTTTATTGGTTTGAGCGCACCGGGGGTTTTAACACCAGAAATGGTGCGTTCTATGACAAAAGACCCAATCGTGTTTGCAATGGCAAATCCCATTCCCGAAATTCAGCCAGAGTTGATCAAAGACGATGTTGCAGTTATGGCAACAGGTCGTAGTGATTACGCAAATCAAATCAACAATGTTCTGGCATTTCCTGGTGTTTTCCGTGGTGCTTTGGATTGTCGGGCGGCAACAATTACTACCACAATGTATCTGGAGGCAGCGAGTGCGATCGCATCCCTAATTAAACCCTCAGACCTTGACAAACAACACATCGTTCCTTCTGTATTTGATGAACGAGTCGTGACTGCTGTTGCTGGTGCTGTGCAACGTGCTGCGCGTCAAGAGGGTATTGCTCGTGGTTGATTAACTTAAGAATATCTCTTGTGGGATGGGCGAGACGCCCATCCTGAAAAGATTGTAATATCATGTCCGGAAAATTACTTAATCCTTAACTAAACTGTATTGGTTCATTAAAGTGCTCTTAACTAGGTTGAGTCAGCACTACAATTTTTCTTGTTTGTCTTCGTTCAGAAGACGGATTCAAAAAAATAAAAATTACGACTATTCTTTAAGCAAAGTTTCTCAGTGATATCACTTATGCATAGGACATTTAGTAAGAAATTTCAGATGTCTTTTCAGATGCCTCTAATGATAGGTATTCTCTTATTTGTTCTCACTTTGGGGGAAGTTGTTATCTCCGCTGAAAAAAGCAACTTGTTTAGCCTGTTTCGTCCGTTGACTGTCGTGGTCAACTCTAGCTTTATCAGTCCTTTAGTTGAACTATTCGGCGATGTCTCAGTGGGACAGAAAGTTTTTATTGCTGGCAATACGACTCTGCGAGCAGATCCTGATACCCATATTTGCATTAGCAGTGAAACCAACCTGCAAGACAATATTTTCTTCTTGGCGTTGCGTAACCAACAAGCTCCTGCATCAGAGTGCGGTGAACTCTCAAGTAGTACTGGCAAACGAGTGAGCATTGCCCATCAAGCAAAGATTAAGAACTCAAAAATTGGTAACTTCACCTTTATAGGTTTCCTTGCGGATCTCAATAACGTGGTGTTAGAGGATGGTGCTTTTGTATTACATGGTGCAAAACTATCTAATGTGCGTATTGGCAAAGACCGCTTAGTGCCAATTGGAGCAGTTATTACAACGCAAGCGCAAGCAGATGCACTCCCTTTAAAGACAGAGGCGAATTCAGAATTCCAAAAAGAGGTGTTGGAAGTCAATGAGGAGTTTGCCGAAAACTACAGCGAACTTTATGAACAAGAAGGATATGACGCTGTAACTGGAGTCAGCGCTGCACCAAGAACTTCTTGGAATCCTCAGCCTGTTCAGCCAACTCTTGGTAAAAACATACGGTTTGAAGAATTTGCTCGCATTGTTGGCGACGTGCGCATAGGAAACAATAGTATTGTTGGACGGCGCACTTCAATTCGTGCTGATGAAGGTTCACCAATTATTATCGGCGAAAATGCTGAGATTGAAGACCGTGTTACCTTCCATGCCCTTAAGGGTACTAGCATTCGTATCGGCAATAACCTAGACACAGAGGATAATATTGTTTTTCACGGTCCTTTAGAGGTAGGAGATAACCTGACTATTGGAGATGATGCAGTACTATTCCGCTCTAAGGTTGGCAATAATGTGACGATTGGAACTGGGGCATTGGTCGTTGATGTGACTCTACGTGATGGTGTACAAGTCCCAGATAATGCAGTTATCACGAGGCAGGAGCAAGCAGACGCCTTGAAATCAATTACATAGAAGATTTAACTTGTAGATGAGCCAAGCTACTTGCTCTACATAAGGGAGATCCAAAGTGCGATTCGTTGATGGCTCAATTGTAATAAAGAAGCCATACAGGGATTCATCTCTGAACTCTTTCTTGATAGAGGTGAAAATCCCCTCCGCCCTTGAGAGGACTATTACAAAACTTTCCGCAAGAAAGCTGAATTTACAGCAGTTTTCACCTAAATGAACCACACCGTTTGTAAGGGCGCAAGCAAGAGCGCCCCTATAACTGTGGTCTATTTACCTGAAAATGGCTGTAAATAGAGTGGGCATTGCAATGCCCACCCCATGCCAGATATGTATTTCAGTCACTTGAAAAACGCTATAAAGTCTTGATCCCCCGGTAAGTTTTAAAAAGGGAGGAATCTTAAAAGCCTCTTTTTAAGATAGTTGAGGAACCAAGTCCAATGATCGTTCAATCTGCGTTTAAAAACTCCAAATACCCGTTGCTAAGTTCTTTCACCGCCAATTCATAAAACTGCTTCCCATGTTCAGGTGTCGCCAAAGCTGGATTTGAACCCATTCTGCCATCTGGATACTTCTGGCGAAAGTCAGCAGCACCATAAATCCTGTGTCCAGTACCAACTTCTTCTGAAAGAGGTGCTTGCTTAATCGCTTCTGGATACACAAATTGAGTCACCGCAACTTCGCTTGGTGTTGCATGCGAACCTTCTTGATCCCCATATAATTCCTTTGCTAACTTGTAAACTGAACCGCACATAAACCAGTTTGCAACTTGACATTGCACTCGTTTCGCGTTGGGAATTTGTATATCTTCCAAATGGGCGTATATTTCCGAAAAAGCAGCTTTGAGGGTAGCTATATTACCACCGTGTCCGTTGATAAAGTAAAATTTTGTAAAACCAGCTTTAGCTAAACAGGTGATGTAGTCTCGCAGCACTAGAATCATTGTGCTGGGACGCAGACTTATACTACCAGGAAAAGCAGTGTGGTGTAATGCCATGCCCACATTAATTGTGGGAGCGACTATTGCTTGAGTGGCTTCACCTACACCACGGGCGATCGCCTCTGCACAAATCGCATCTGTCCCAATTAACCCCGTAGGTCCATGTTGTTCTGTGGAACCAATAGGGAAAATTATACCCCCAGACTGTTGGAGATAAGCCTCGACTTCTTGCCAGGTGCTTAAATGCAATAACATTTTTATTCTGCGTCCTTATCAAGGTTCCACCTTTTTAAGGATAGATTATCAAGCCTGAATTAGGAATTATCAAAACACTCTTCATTCAATAATTCCTAAATTCCTTAGTCATCAAAACAGTAGTGTTTTTTGACATCGCTTCTAATCTCCCAAGTGCAGGACATTCCAGCCGGAAAAGTGACCAAATCACCTTTACCCATCTGCACTGATTCGCCACCATCAGGTGTCACTATGACATCACCTTCTAAAAAATAGCAAGTTTCTTGAGTGTCATAAGTCCAAGGAAACTTTGAGACTTCTTTTGTCCAAATACCCCATTTGAACACATCCAGTTCTTTAAGCTGTTCTTGACTGGGTTCATGTTCTACTTTAATCTCCATTGTTTATCTCCTACAAGGTGATCTTAAAAGAAGGAATTATAGGTATTTTAAAATCAAAGCTGTTCAGTAGGTCGATATAAATGAAGTTAATTTCTTCGGATCGTCAAAGTAGTGCGCCCTTGCTGATTCTTTAACAGTAGGTACAAGTGACGTTGTCGTCTTTCACAATCCTTTGGAGGTGAGAGATAACTGAACTATTGGAGATGATTTAGTACTGTTGTGCTCTATGGTTGGCAATAATCTCACGATTGCAACTGGGAGACATTAGTCGTCGTTGGTGTGAGTTTATCTGATGTTGTACAAGTCGCGTGAGAGTGCAGTCATTATAACAGAGGAGTAAGCTGACACTTTGAAATCAATCATACATTAAGATGAAACTTGCACTGTGAGCCAAGCTATGACCTTATGAAGTAATGATTTCAAAGTTTAACAGTAAGCTTGAATATCTTCACCGCAGACATCAGCCAAATAACACAAAGCACGAAAACGTAATCCCACAAGTTCGTCGTACAGCGGATTTAACTTGCACATTGGGGGAATGTGGGCAACTTTGCGACCAAACAGAAGAATATCTCGCTCAAAAGGACATTGAGCCGGGATCACTTTTGCAATAAATTTTGCTAATTTTGGATTTTGAATTTCTAATGAATCAAGCTTACGACGTAATGGTTGAAGTAAATCAATTTTCGGTTGAGCTATTTGATTTTTATTGACTGTTTGATGAGCTTCCAATCCAGAGTGAACAAAAGCAGGGAAGAAAATACGCTGACCGTGATTACCAGTTTTGAGAGTCGTCATAGCTAAGTTAACCTTGAACTTTGAATGGTTTGGTTAGGGGTTTTTGGCTGTCCATAAAATCCATTTAGCTAATTTTTGAAATAGAATCATGGCAATACCAAATATATGTATACACGGAATATTTACTTTTGTAAACACCGTATATTATTTTTATTTAAACTGACGGTACAGTGAAAAACTGTTCAACCTAATACAATACTATAAAAAAATTATAAAGAAAGGTTTTATACTGATTGAAATCTGAGATTTGTAATTGTCAATTCATATTTTGAATGTAAACGACCTCGGCTAAAACCACACAGTACCTTGGGGTGTAGTTTTTTTGCCTAGAAGAGTCGTCTAGTTCATACCTAAGCTATATATTGTTTTTATGTCACTTATAAACACTTCTTATTGTAGCTATTGGTTCACCAGTTTGGTGTGAGATATATCACAAAAGACCAAGATATAAATGAGCTACATAGCAGTCTGGACAGAGTTTGGGAAGCATCTGCGGATATAGTTGTGAGGGCTTAAACGATCTAATTCCGTATCACGCCATCACCCCATCAACATCATTCCAACAATGCCTCAAGCGACTGGGGATCAGCAATACCTTGCAGGATAGCGTAGATAATCATAGAATCTTCCAAATCCAACGACTCGCACAGCACATCCTGATCACGCTCACCGTCTAATATGCGATGGATAGCAGCTACGAGATTACCCCAACCATTTTTCATGCTGTTTTCCAGCACAGCTTCTAGCTGTTCCGTCACTTCTGCATCATCCACACCGGCTACCACCACAGCAATAAACTGTCCATATTTCCGCAACTCATACTTTGTCCCCGCAAACGCCGCCTTTGCCTCTCGCGACAAACGACGATATTCCTTGGCTTGGGTGGTGTCGCCCTGTTTGTCGGCAATCTTAGCCAAGATGTTATAGGTTCTCCAAATCTTAGCCGCAGCGGGATCTAAGCTTATGTGGATAGCTAATGCCTCTTCTGCCAATTGTCGTGCGTCGGTTAAACGGTGCGGTTGGTTTTGTAATAAGTTAGCAAGGTTACTGAGTCTGTTGGATACCCCTAACTTATCTCCCGTTGCTTTTCCACCTTTGATTGCCTTGCAATACCAAGCCTCTGCCTCTGTCGGTTTGCCAGCATCTTCATGGACTCCAGCTAATTGATTCCAAGTCGTTGCTGCACCTGCCAGATTACCTTGAGATTCTTCAATCTGTGCTGCTTGTCGGTAGGCATTTTCCGCAGCGTCCCACTGCTTGGCTTCTTGGTACACCATACCCAGTTGATGCCAAAACACTGCTTCCGATGCTGGTTCATGCAGTTGCTGGAAAGTCGTTAGTGCTTCACGGTAACGCTGTTGAGCTTCTGGAAGGTTGCTTTGGAACAGGGCTAAAGTACCAAGTTGTCCATTTACTACTGCAGTTCCACGAAAGTTTCCCAGTTCTTTGGCAATAGTCAATGACGCCTCATAAGCGATGTGTGCCTCACCATAATCCCCCATGTCCCTCAGCACATCCGCCAAATCAGCCTGCAAAGTCTTTATCAGTTGTTTGACATCATCAGACTGTTCCAATTGTTGCGCCTCTGCCAACCCCTGACGGAAAAGTTCTGCTGCGTGTGATGTTTGTCCTTGAAACCTCAAGCACCGCCCCAGTCTAGTTAAAATAACACAGTGGTTATAACTCGGTTGCTCACCCAACCCTGCCAGTATCTCACCAAACACTCGTGCCGCTTCTTGATAGCGCCGTACATCGTATAATTTATCACCTAAATTAGTACGTGAAAGATACCATGTATGGGAACCCACTTCCACAGTCAATTGGGCAAGCTGTTGGGTAAGTAAAGTGCGATCGCGGTTGAGTCCGAAGTAGTCAAGAAATCTGTTTACGTTGCTAACAAAATCCACTGCCCATTCTTCACCTGCATCCAACGTCCCGTGAACTGCATACAGTAAATTCGGCAATTCCCGTTGGGCAATGGCACGGATTTCATGGGGATTTTGGCTATCTTCCTCATACAAAAAGCCAGACAGTGCACAATATTGCTGCCGATAACGGGCAACCAGTTCTGCTTGTACTTCTGATGACAAACGCGACCCCAAAGCAGGGGCTAAAGTCGGGTGAAACTTGAGATAAGGCGCACTAAAACCAGGCAGGTGTTCGGGTTGAATCAAACCAGTAGCTTCCAATGCTGGGCGTAGCTTTTGCCACTGTAACTTAGAATATTCAGTGATATCCAGCAGCATACACTCAAGCGCCCCACCCTGAAACACGCCCAACCGAGGTAACAACTGCATCGCCTGGGCGTCCAACTTTTCCAAAGACAAATTCAACGATGCCAACAAGGGATTATCTGGTGTTTGGGCGATCAACGCTTCCAACCTTTGCCCCAACTCTGCTGGACGACGGATTTTCAACTGTCTCGCCAACAAACCAATCGACAGGGGATGAAAATCCACCAGCTTAAACAATTCCAACAACACCTCGCGTTTGGGCGGGTCAAATTTGGGTGCTGGAGGTAGTTTGATCAAACTCTGGAAATACGCCAGAGCATCTTCTCGTCCCAAACCTCCCAACGGCAAGGAAATATGTTTGCGACTACCTTCTGTGGGATAATCAGGATGGGTAAAATCTGGCGTTCTAGTCGTGATTAATAGCCGACATTCCCCAACCTCAGACCACTGTTTCGCCACGGTTAACAGTTCCTGTAAAGGTTCTGGGTTCAAGCTTTCCAAGTTATCCAAAATCAGCAAAGTTGCTTGGTTTCTCAATGCCTGAGTTGCTGCGGCAGCATCAATTAAATTCTTTTCCAACACTGTCGCCAGAGTGCTGAGTGCCAATCCTACCGCATCCACACCTTGAAACGCAGCATAATCGACAAAACACACTTTCTCAAACATCCCTGTGCGGTGCAACCAGCGTCCTGCTTCTTGAACGAGATAAGTTTTTCCCTGTCCGCCAAAACCCGAAACTGTTAAGCGGCGTGTCCCCTGCACAAACCACCGTTCTATCTCCCACAATTGGCGACTGCGACCAAAAAATCCAGCTTCTTGTAAAGGCGGCAAATTTCCCCATGAGGAGGAGTGGGGGAGGGAGTGAGGGAGGGAGAGAGGGAGGGAGTGAGGAGTAGGAGTCAGTAAAGGTGTATCTCCACCCGCTTGATAGAGTGCTGGTAAAAACCAGTCCTGCAATTTTAGAGTTATCCGTTCCTCACCCCGTTGTCGTTCTCCGCGTTCCTGGTTGAGATACAAGTCCCGCCGCGCATTATCCAACGCCTCGCCCATACCAACGCCCGACACCAAACCCTGATAAAATTTGGCAAACAATTGCTGGGCGGTTGTCACCAATACCGAATGAGTCATCGCCAACACAGCTGGAATTCCCGCATGAGTTAACCTGGCGGCGACACAACCCATTGCATCTTCTCCATCCTCACCAGCCATCGCCGCTGACTGACAAGCAGACAAGACAATTAACCCGACTTTTTGGCGGTTCAGCATATCACCCAAAGTTTCAGCAGTGATCAGGGCTGTTTTTCCTTCTTTATCCTCAAACAACAGATAACCCGTATTGCCGTTATTTTCATGATCGCCTTTTGTTGCTGCTAGGCGATCGCTGTGTTTTGCCCGTTCATGAAACCGCCCATCAACATCAAACACCCCATGCCCATCAAAATGCACAATATCCACAGGGGGTTTGCGGGAGTCTTCTAACCGCGCTACCAAATTATCCAATGTTGCTGGACGCAAAAATTCTACTTCAACTCGTCCGGCTGCTTCTTGTTGAATACCATCCAAAACCGCCTGCGCTTCACCACGCGGATCAATAAACCCGGCATCACTGGGACGACTGACGACAAACAGCAAGCGTAAACAATCTTTTACCTTAACTTTAAACGGTCTTCGACCACCTCCCGCCCCTGCCAAGCGGCGACGAATCGAAATTCGGGGATTTTCATGACATAAATAGGTGCTTTCCGGGTCACGCAACAATTCCCAAGGAAGCGATAAAATTGTCGGATGACTGGCGCTGATTGTTAATAAGCGTCCTGGTTCAGCTTCATCCTGGAAATCATTAAATATCCGCTGGGCAGTCCGAGGCTGGAAGACAGCGTTAAACAAATCCTCGCCCCATTGCGCCAATTTATCAGCTATTTCTTTTGCCCTTGCATCATCCACATCTGTGGTATAATGCGTCGCATAAGTTTCTAAATACCAGCGAATATTTTCTTGGTCTTCTGCGCTTAGCGGCGAACTAAAAGGTAGCCTGTCAGTTTCTTGCTCATCAAGTTTGACAATCACTTGATTGATTTCTGGAAAGCGCAGATTTAATTCCATAGGTCACGACTTTGAGGGCTAAGTGTGGGAGTTGTCTTAAGTATAGATACAAACCCTTTACCTAGAATTCCAGAAACAATCGGTTTACAGTCCAAAAACAAAAATACTAAGAATAATTCTCGCAAAATGCCTTAACGCCGATATGAATCACAATCACAGCAACAGCAACAACCAGAATTTGCAGCATATTACCAGAAAATCCCAGTGCTACCAAAGCAATGCTAAACTTATCTATCACATCTTGATTATTGAGGTCAGCCCACTTTTTCCACTGAGTATTTAGCACGCCTCCTTCTTGGCACAAATCGCTTTTCGCTGCCCGTGCAAATTTTTTTAAAAAACTTTCGGGGTTTTCTTGAGTCATTTTTTCAATGACTTGGCTTTGCTTAACAGGCAATGCTTTGGTTTCCTCAGTTTCTCCTTCCTTGGAATCTGATACAGAACTCGTTCTTAGTTCGCTAAGTTGGTTATCAATTTCTGAGGTAATGGTGTCAATTTCTTCAGGAGTAAAGATATTAGTCATATTGTGTTTTATAGAAAAGTTGATGAATAAGTCATGACTCATTACGTAACTAGGGCATAAGGAAATTAAAGTTCGTAGTAGGCGCTAAGCGCGAAAACAGCACTTACTACTAGCCAACTTCTCCTTTTAGGCGATCGCCTCCTCCATAACCCAAGAAAGCATCTTACTAAAAGCATCGATCAACGTTTGCAATTGTTGATCTGCTTTTATCACTCCTAAATTCCGCACTGTTACTTTACCAGGAGAGTCAAAAATATAGTATAAAATCTAACTACACGTCAGTCAATGGGTTGACTATTCTTGTTTTCTTTTCTATTAGTTGGTTATTTTGCATATCTTCTGAGTAGAGAATGCTGCAATTACTGAGTAAAGCCGTAGATATAACTAAACTATCCCAATAAGAGTATCCATATCCTGAATTTATGTCTAGTGCTGTCAAGACTTTTAAAGTATCAATTTCCAAAACTGTAAAATTCGTAGCAATTTCCTGAATGATTTGTTTTGCTTCTTCTTTCGATGTCAAATTCTTTTTTGTTAAAACATTATAAAGTTCCCCTAAAATCTGAGTGCTGACAGTCAGGCAATCAAAATTCTCAGAAATTATTTTTTTAACTTTTAGATATTTTTCTTGAGGATTCTTTGCATATAGATAGACCCAAAGGTTGGTGTCTATCATCACCTTATCTGCCATGCAGTTCCTCTCTATCGAATTGATAGTTCGCGGGCAGAGCAAATGAATGTTTGTCTAAAAGACTAAAAAATCGTTCTTTCTTTGCTTCAAGCTCATCTGTCTCTACAATAATTATTTTGAGGGTTTTACCTTCCATTTCAGAACTTAGTTTTTCCTTCAGTATGAGATTGCCATTTTCACAAGTAGCTTGCAGAACTTTATACATAAACTCACTATATGCCATTTAATTTTGAATGAGATATTGAGAATTTTGGATGATCAAGACGCGATGCATCGCGTCTCTACAATTTTAAACAACAGCCTCCTCCACAACAGCACCCTGCATCTTATCAAAAGCATCAATTAACGTTTGCAATTGTTGATCTGCTTTCATCACTCCTAAACCCCGCACTGTCACTTTACCAGGAGAGTAAACAAAGCGTGATCTGAGGCTTTCTGACAAATTTTCCGCTAAGTTCTTCCAACCAGGTTCTTCCATTTGCGTTTCTAAAACGATGTGCTGTTTGTTTTCTGGTTTAATTCGGCTAAATCCTAGTTTCTTCGCCAATTGTTTGAGTTCCATCACTCGCAACAATTGAGTGGCTGGTTTAGGAATTACCCCATATCGATCATTCCACTCAGCAGCAATCTGCAATAATTCTTCTTTAGATTTTGCAGCTGCAACCGCACGGTAAGCACTCATCTTTTGATCCAAATCGGTGATGTAATCGGCTGGGACAAACGCTGTCAGGTTGAGATCAATTTGGGTATCATCAACTTTAGGAATTTCTTGTCCTCTGATTTCACGGATAGCTTCTTCTAGCATTTCCATATATAAATCAAAACCGATCGCCTCCATTTGTCCCGACTGTTCTGCACCCAACAAGTTACCCACACCCCGGATTTCCATATCCCGCATTGCTAATTGATAGCCGGAACCGAGTTGCGTAAATTCCTGGATTGCTCGTAACCGCTGACGTGCGGCGTCGGATAACGTCCGCTGTTTGGGATAAAATAACCATGCATGAGCTTGAATTCCCGCACGACCAACACGACCCCGTAGTTGGTACAGTTGAGCTAATCCGAAGCGGTGAGCATCTTCAATTAAAATAGTGTTGACTCGCGGAATATCCAAACCAGATTCAATAATTGTGGTACAAACAAGAATGTCTGCTTCACCATTGCTGAAAGTTAGCATGGTTGATTCTAATTGGCTTTCATCCATTTGACCGTGGGCGATCGCAACTCTCGCACTCGGTATCATCTCCCGCAACTGTGTTCCTATTTCCTCTATTCCCTCAACTCGCGGAACGACGTAAAACACCTGTCCCCCTCGGTCGAGTTCTTGACGAATTGCAGTGCGTATGCTATCCGGATTCATTGGTGACAAATGAGTTTGAATTGGTCGTCTGGATGGGGGTGGTGTCGCAATCAAACTCATTTCTCGAATTCCTGATAAGGACATATATAAGGTTCGGGGAATAGGAGTTGCAGAAAGAGTCAGCACATCAACCTGAGTTTTCAGGCTTTTGATTCTTTCTTTTTGGTTCACACCAAACCGCTGTTCTTCGTCAACTACCAAAAGTCCTAAGTCGCGGAAGGCTACGCCTTTACCTAAAAGTTGGTGTGTTCCGACTACGATATCTAACTCTCCTGTCGCCAGTCGTTTCAAAATATCGCGGCGTTCTTCAGCAGTCCGGAAGCGGTTGAGTAACCCGACGTTAATGGGGTAGGGCGCAAAGCGTTCTTTTAAGGTGTGGTAATGTTGCTGAGTCAAGATGGTAGTGGGTGCAAGCAGTGCTACTTGTTTTCCGCCAGAGGTGACAGCTTTGAAAATAGCGCGAATTGCGACTTCTGTTTTTCCAAAACCGACATCTCCACAAACTAAGCGATCCATTGGGCGATCGCTTTCCATATCCCGTTTTACATCCTGAGTCGCTTTCAGTTGATCAGTTGTCGCTTGGTAGGGGAACGAGTCTTCTAATTCCTGCTGCCAGGGTGTATCTTGTGGGTAAGTAATGCCTTTTTGTTGCGATCGCGATGCATACAGCTTAAGTAAGTCCACCGCCAATTTCTTAATCGCTTTGCGAACTCTATTCTTTGTATTTTCCCAAGCCTTACCCGTCATTTTGTTGAGTTCTGGTGGTTTCTCGTTTGTCGTACGCAACCGCGACAAAACACCAACTTGGTCAGCTGCGACACGCAATAAGCCGTCTGCATACTGCACCACCAAATACTCACGAATTTCGTCGTTTAGTGTGAGACTTTCTAGCTTGAGGAATTTACCTACACCGTGGTTCTTATGAACGACAAAATCCCCTGGACGCAGCTTGTTGGGATCAACTTGTTTAGAAGCAGCTTTTCTCCGCTTACGGATGTAGCTAGGAGTCGCTAGGGAGTGCTGACCGTAAAATTCACGGTCAGTAACGACGACAAGCCGGAACGTAGGTAAAATGAAACCTTCGAGTTCAGCAAGACCGGAATATTTCAGGGCGACTGGTGTGTGATTGATTTGTAGTTTTTCAATCGCTTGGTAGTCGCGGGGGTTAGGAATAAACTGGGCGGGACAGTCGTGTTCTTGCAATAGGGACACAGAACGCGAAGGTTGGGCAGACATTAGCCAAACTGAGAAGTTGCGATCGCGTTCTTGTCGCAGTGTTTCTGCAATTTTAGCGAATTGGTGCGGCATAACTGGCACCCTGCGACAGGCAAGATTAATACCACTGTTTTCCTCAACCAGTTCTGATAGATTTAGTTTGGGAAATTTTGCTGTATCAGCGAGACACTCATCAAAAGAGCGGTGAATTCTTGGCAACAACGTGGAAATTTCCCCTACTTCCCCTGCTCCCCCTGCTTCCCCTGCTTCCCCTGCTTCCTCTGCTAACCTGCTTCCCAAAAGTTCCCATTGTTCTTCTGCATTTTCTACCCAGCGATCGCTATGGGCGTGACACTGTTCTGGTTCATCAATAGTAATTAACGTATTTTCAGGTAAATAATCTAACAGAGAAGCAGGTTTATCAAAAGCTAATCCTAAAAAGCGACGGGTACCCTCCACAAGTGTAGAGTCCTGAATATCAACTTCTGAGTCATCACTTAATTGAGCACTCAGTGCTTGGAACTCAGCATTATCTTTCAGTGCTGTCATCAGGATGGGAGCAAAGCTTGTAGGAGTTAGGATCAGCTGGTCTATTTTGTCAAGGGCTGCAGAACGTTGGGTTGCTGGGTCAAATTCCCGTATCTGCTCAATTTCGTCGCCAAACCAATCTAGCCGTACGGGTAACTCTGAGGACACAGGAAACACGTCAACAATATCGCCGCGCCGACTCCACTGTCCTTCTGTTTCTACCAAAGGAACTCTTTCGTACCCCAGTTTCGTGATTTCTTCACTGAAGGTATCTAAGTCAAATTCCATACCACGTCTTAGGGTGAAGCAAAAAGGTTTAAAAGCTTCTGCAGGTGGTAGATGAGGTTGTAGGGCGGCGACAGTAGCGACAACTGCCATTTTGGGTAAGGGGGATGAGGAAGATTTTGCATCGCCAAGTTCCTCATCTCTTCCTCTGGCAAGTTGTATCAAATCCGCAAGGACTTGCATCTGTCCCCAAGTCATTTCGGTTTCGGGGTCAAAAGGTTCGTATGGGGACGCCTCGGAGGTTGGGTAGAAATGTACCGTTTGCCACCCCATTGCTTCTAGTTGTGTAGTCCAGCGTCCGGCTTCTTCCAGAGTTGCACAGACCACGAACAAATTCTTGCTCTGGGTTTGAGCCAACGCTGAAGCGACCAAACCTTTGGGCAAGCGAGGAATACCACTTAACAGCAACTCTTGTTGCCGACTGAGTTTAGAGAGGAGTTCAGTGGTGAGCCCAGACCGGCCCAAAGCACGCACAATGGAAGAAAATGCCATAGATCACAAAATTATGAAGAAGTCCTTCTCGCGGGCAAGCATAATAGTAACGCTTACCACAACTATTTTAAAAGTCTAGACAGAGAAAGAAGTCTAGCTATGGAGTCATGAATACCACCATAACCGCTCCCAACTCCCCTGCTTCTTAGTTTTTTCCCCATCAATGAATTAAGGAGCCAGTGTCGGGGTGAGGCAGCGCGGTCTTGGGGAGGCAGTGCGTTGCCCAGAGCAGCGCCTTGCGGAGCCAGTCCTTGATGAGTGTTTCCCGACAGAGGGATCTGGCGTTGGGGTTCCCCCATGAGTGACTGCCGTTCGTCGTAGACGTGCCGCAGGCATAAGGGTCTCCCGACTTGAGACATCTGGCGTGGGCTTGAGTCCTTCTGGGTTCGGGGTAGAGCTGTACGACAAAGAAGATCCCTCTTCCCCCTACACCCCTATACCCCTACACCCTTAGTTCCGGTCAATTATCGAGTTTTGTGTATCCAGAGTGTTTGGTAATCACACGTTGCATACTAGATAGTAAAAGGTTAAGGTTAAGCACAGTTTGCCGATGCTATCGGCAGTTTTTACAGATGTCTCCAACAATCGAAATTCTAATTATTGTTCTTTTAATTCTTGCCAATGCTGTGTTTGTCATGTCAGAATTGGCGATTTTCTCCGTACGAAAGGTGCGTCTCCAACAACTTGCTGACCGGGGTGATGCTAAAGCACGCGTCGCTTTGGAACTGGCATCCTCGCCGAATCAGTTTCTAGGGACTGTTCAGATTGGGATCACACTCCTGACCATCATCTCTGGTGCTTATGGTGAAGAAACTATCGCCAAGAGACTAACGCCTATTCTAAGTTTTATCCCTTTGCAGGCACATTATAAACAACAGTTGGCTAATGGCTTAGCAATTTTAGTTATTACTTATTTGACACTGATTCTTGGTGAACTGGTACCTAAGCGGCTCGCTTTAAACCACCCGGAACCCATTGCTTCGGTTATTGCCATACCGATGCAGATGTTGTCTAAAATTACATCTCCTGTCGTTTACTTGTTGAGTGTTTCTACAGAAAGTGTGCTGCGGTTGTTGGGTATTAAGCCGTCCACAGAACCACTTGTGACAGAAGAAGAGATTAGAGTCTTGATTGAACAAGGTACTGAGGAGGGAACCTTTGAGGAAGCAGAACAAGATATGGTTGAGCGAGTTTTTCGCTTGGGCGATCGCCCCGTCAGTTCCTTCATGACACCCCGACCTGATATTGTTTGGCTGGACTTGGAAGACTCTACCGAAGAAAATCGCCGCAAGATTATTGATGGTGGTTATTCCCGCTATCCAGTTTCTCAAGGGGGACTTGACAATGTGCTGGGTATCATTCCAGTCACCGACTTGTTAGCCCGGAGTTTCAGTGGTGAAAACTTAGATTTAACAGTAGGATTGCGACAGCCCGTATATGTGCCAGAAAGCACCCGAGGCTTGAAAGTTTTGGAGTTGTTCAAGCAAACCGTCACCCATATGGCGCTAGTCGTAGATGAATATGGTGTGATTCAGGGATTAGTCACTCTTAATGACGTCATGATAGAAATTGTCGGTGATGTTCCTTCTATTGATGACCAGGAAGACCCTCAAATTGTGCAACGAGAGGATGGTTCCTGGTTGTTAGATGGTATGTTGGCTGTAGATGAATTTTTTGAACTCTTCGATGTTGAGGAGTTGTCACACGAAAACCGAGGAAGTTATCAAACATTGGGTGGTTTTGTCATGGCGCATTTAGGTCGCATACCTTCAGCAGCAGACCATTTTGAATGGCAGGGTATGCGGTTGGAAGTCATGGATATGGATGGAAACCGTGTTGATAAAGTTCTCGTTGTCCCTCAAGAAGTGAAATCTATTGACACTCCCACGGCTTGAAGCCGTGGGATTCTTGCTTCATCCAGCCAACTTGCCTAGAGGAGTTTCCTCACCCAGGTAGAGGTTGTTCTGTCCACAAGCTTTAGATTCCGTATGCCCTACGGTACCCTTCGGGTATGCCTACGGCACGCCTGACGGCTTTAGCCCTCTGGGCGTGCGCTTTGCGCATACGCCAGTTGACGCCAGACGCCTCAAGTCGGGAAACCCGCCCACGGCGCTGGCTCCTTTATGCCGGGGAACCCGTCCACCGCACTGGCTCACTTTTTAATCCTTTCGCCAATATTTGTTTAGCTGCATTGTGGTCACGGTGCATGATTGTTCCGCAAGAATGGCATTTGTGGGTGCGAGTAGACAACGATTTTTTAACTCGTGTCCCACAAACTGAACAATCTTGTGACGTATAATGTGGTGCAACTGCTATCGCCCAAGTATCAAAAACTTTGGCATAGTAGTCCACCCAATCAGTGAACATTGACCACGATGCATCGCTGATAGATTTAGCTAAATGATGGTTTTTGACCATATTCTTTACCTGCAAGTCCTCATAAACTACCAAGTCGTTTGACTGGACTAGAGTTCTTGCTGTCTTAACAGCAAAATCTTTCCTCTGTCTACTTACCTTGAGGTGCTTTTTCGCTAATTTTTTAACAGCTTTACGGCGATTCAATGAACCTTTTTTACTCTTTGAAACTTGACGTTGTTTGCGTTTTAAAGCTTTCTCAGACTTACGAAATAGTCTAGGATTCTCTACTGTTCTACCTTCAGAATCAGTGTAGAAAAACTCAAGACCTACATCAATTCCTACTTGATTCCCACTATGTTGATATTGTTCTTTGCGTTCAATATCAACACAGAATTGACAATAATAACCGTCAGCACGTTTAACTATTCTGACACGCTTAATCTGCTTAACAGAGTAGAAACTTAGGTCACGAGTACCAATTAACTTAAGCTTGCCAATATTAAAACCGTCACTAAATATGATGTATTTTCTATCTGCTGATAGCTTCCATCCTGATGTTTTGTACTCTACAGAATGACCACGCTTTTTCAATCGCGGGAATCCCTTTTTACTTGGTTTTTGTTTCTTGCAATTGTCATAAAATCTAGCAATGGCTAACCATGCTTTATCCGCAGAAGCTTGACGTGCCATAGAGTTAAGGTTGTTGGCGAAATCAAACTCCTTGGCTAAAACAGCGCAAAGTTTCTGTAGGTCATTTTTACCAACATCTTTATGAGGCAGTGCGTTGGGGAGCCAGTACTTGATGAGGGTTTCCCGACAGAGGTATCTGGCGTCCGGGTCTCCCGACTTGAAGCACCTGCCGTTATCCATCCAGTGTCTTAGAGCCTTGTTGCGGATAAACAGAGCAGTCCTAACAGCTTCATCTATTGAATTGTACTGACTTTGCTTACCTTTTAACTTAGCTTCTAAAACTAGCATCGCTTCGACCTGTTGACGATAAATATATGTTAGCATTTTTGTGTTCATATATGCAACACAGGTATGAAAGAAATTAGATTAAGTATTCGAGTACCAGAACATGAAATGAGAATTTTAGAAAAATACGTAGATAAAACTAAACGAACCAAGACAGATTTAGTTCGTGAATGGATACGTTCATTAGAAAAACTTGACGGCACCTAAAGGTGCTTCGCATTCATCCCATGCCTAAAGGACGGCTGTGTCCTCCTGAGTCGGCCACATCCTCATGGGCTTTCTGCTCCCGATACTGTAATAGTCAAAAACCAGATTAGCAATACATCCAATTGACACTGCCCACGGCTGTGGGAATTTCGCTTTGCTCGCTTCCCACAACAAGCCGGGGGTTTCTTGCTTTTGCAGGTCTTGCAACCAAGCGAAAGCGCAGGATGGAGTAGTTTACCGACTGTAAGCTAACAAGTGTCAAAATATGTTACCTCTAGAACGATGAGTTATGAATGGGAATGGCACAAGCAGAACGTACTGCCGAACAGACACGGGAACTGATTTTAGCAACGGCTGAGGTTCACCTACGGCGGTATGGCTACGCCCGCACCACTATCAGTGAAATTGCTCGTGCCTGTAAAATGTCGCACGCCAATGTTTATCGCTTCTTCAAAACCAAAGCTGATGTGATGGATGCCGTCGTAGAACGATGGTTCAGTGGTATAGAACAAGCCCTGCGAGATCGTACGCAACAACCAGGTTCTGCTGGCGATCGCCTCCAAGCTTACGTGTTAGAACTGTATCGGCTCAAACGAGACAAACTTGCCGCTGAACCAGAACTCTTTGATGCTTATCTCGCTATTCTCAAAGCCGATCGCACAGTGGTTGATCATCACTTGCAAGTCTTGTCTTCTATTCTCAACGAAATTTTGACCTGTGGAGTCACAACTGGTGAGTTCCAGATTACCGATTTGTCGCTAGCAACTGAAGCGGTGAGTGCCGCTACCCTCAAGTTTCACCATCCCTTGATGATTCGAGAATCTGCCGGTCAGCCGATGGAAAAACAGGCGATCGCCGTCGTTCAACTGCTCACCGCAGCACTAGCAGCAGGGAAAATCTAATCAGAACGAATTTTGTGACACTTTTCAATAATTGTCACTTGTCATTTTGTTGGCAAGTAGGATAGTATTTCAATGTCTGTATGACAAATTTCAAATTTTGTAATTAGTTATCAAATCAGCCCCCAAATAAAGGAGTCAAAACCAATGAAATACCGCAAACTCGGAAAATCTGATGCTCAAGTATCAGCTTTGGGTTTGGGCTGTATGGGCATGTCGGATTTTTATGGTGGACGGCAAACGAATGATGCTCAAAGCATTGCAACCATTCGTCAGGCGATCGAACTCGGCGTGAACTTTCTCGATACAGGCGACTTCTATGGAGTCGGACACAATGAAGAACTGATTCGCCAAGCCATTAAAGATATTCCGCGTGAACGAGTTTTTATCTCAGTAAAATTTGGTACACTACGCAACCACGATGGTGGTTTTCTCGGTTCCGATAATCGCCCCATTGCCGTGCGTAACTTCTTGTCTTATAGCTTACAAAGACTGCGCGTTGACTACATTGATATGTACTATCCATCCAGAATTGACCCAAACGTGCCAGTTGAAGACACAGTTGGAACATTGGGAGAACTCGTCAAAGAAGGCAAAATTCGCTACGTCGGATTGTCTGAAGCCGGAGCAGAAACATTGCGTCGTGCCCACACTGTTCATCCAATTACCATGCTACAAACCGAATATAGTCTCTGGACACGGGAACCAGAAACTGAAGTACTGCCGGTTTGTCGTGAACTGGGAATTGGATTAGTCGCTTACTCACCACTCGGACGCGGATTTTTAACTGGTGCATTTGAGAAACCACAAGACGTTGCACCTGATGATTATCGTCGCCACACACCACGCTTTCAAGGCGAGAATTTTGAACGCAATTTGCAACTTGTGAAAAAGATTAAAGAAATTGCAACCCAGAAGAACTGTACACCAGCACAACTCGCTCTCGCATGGTTGCTTGCACAAGGCGAAGACATCGTGCCAATTCCGGGAACAAAACGGCGTGAGCGACTTGAAGAGAATTTGCAGGCGATCGAGATTGAATTGAACGACGATGATTTGCAGCGTATTGAAGAAGTTGCACCGATGGGAGTTGCAGCAGGGACACGGTATCCCGATGCATTTATGCACACGCTTAATCGTTAGGATGTAGGCGATCTGAAAATATCTAGTGAAAACACGATTTTTTCGCATTTATAGCAGTCGCCACAATTGTTAGGACATTTCCCTGTTCCCTGTTTCCTGTTAAGAGTTCCCTCTTAATCAAAACACGATGTCCTAAACGATATGTCTGTTGCTATAGTGTATGATTTCATGCTTTTTCAACCTTTTCTACAAGCTTTGTCGTTTCCTCTAGAAAAGGATATTTTCACTTTGGTACAAGATTCTCTATTGTTAAATAAGGTACATGTGAAAAAGTTAGTACCGTCAAGCTAATCACATCACAACAAGAGAAAAAGCAATGGTAGATTCCACCAAAGCGATTCCGTTAATCGTGGATGACGATGGTAGTCAGGATGGGATGACTGCTCTAGCATTTATGCTGGCTAATCCCAAGTACAACATTGAGGCAATTACCATTAACCAGGGGATTGCACGTCCAGAAAGCTTTGTAAATGATCTGGCTCGAATGCTAGGACGACTGGGAGATACCAACATCCCGGTTGGGATTGGTAGATCCGACCCCTTATCCGGAAATAACACCTATCCAGAGTTTATTCGGGAAGGTTCGGATACCTTCTGGGCACCATTTGTCACCCTGCCAGACACAGCCCCATCGCTCGAGACGCGGAATGCAGCAGAACTGATTGTGGAAACAGTGAAGCAATCACCAGAACCCGTGGCAATTCTGGCAACTGGTTCGCTGACCAACATTGCAGAAGCCCTGCGCCTTGACTCCTCGATTATCGACAACATTGCTGTTGTGCAAATTCTCGGAGGGGCAGTCTTCGTGCCTGGAAATCTGGGTGTACTGCCAGAGCCACCGTTTGCTACCAACGAAGTCGCCGAGTTTAACATTTGGGTTGATCCGGTTGCAGCCTCCGAGGTGTTTGCAGCAGGAGAGCGGGGCTTAAAAATAGAATTGACTCCTCTTGATGCGACGAACCAGATTTCATTTGACCGCGACGATTTGGAAGCTTGGCGGGCTACAGGCACTCCCGAAAGTGTGATCTCCTCGGAGTTTTTAGACTTTGCACTAACGGTCATTCAGAGCGGGAATGACCCCAATCCTGTCTGGGATCTCATTGCAGCAATTAACCTCAGTGAACCAGACTTCTCGCCAGAGACTCCCCTGTATATTACAGTTGATACAGAGTCAGACCCAGGTGCAACTCAAGGTCAAACAGTTGTTGTTCCTGGTTTGCCACCTAATGTTTTGGTGTCCTTGAATCCGAGTTTCAATAACATTCCCTACAGTGCCAGTGAGCTGTTCGCAGTACTGGCAGCACAAGCAAAAGTTCCTGGATTTAGCATTGGAACCCCACGAGATGATGTTGTCTACGGCACCAATGCGGATGAAACCATCAGTGGTCTTAGTGGCAATGATACTATCTACGGCAATGGTGGCAACGATACTCTCTTGGCTGGAAATGGAAATGATACCATCTACGGCTCTTCCAGTAATGAATTCATCTCTGGCGGTGCTGGAAATGACATTATCTACGGCAATGGTGGATTAGATACCTTGATAGGTGGTTCTGGTGACGACCTAATCTACGGGGGTTCCCAAGCAGATAGGATTCTAGCTGGCGCTGGTAACGATACCATCTTTGCCAATGGCGGTGACGACTTTATCAACACTGGGGAAGGTTTAGATATCGTATGGCTGGGTGCAGGAGCTGCCACCGTTGTGCTGGAAACAGGAGTTGGCTATGATACTATCAACAACTTCCAGCTTGGTGCCACCCAATTTAAGGTGGGTAGCACCGATAACCTGCGGTTTGCTGACAGTGCCGACGGCGCTCAAATCTTCCAGAAAGATGACTTACTTGCTGTTGTTCCCTGGCAGTTAGCAAGTACCATCAGCAGCAATGTTGGTGAAATTTTTGTCGCGTAAGTAGCTGGACACAAGTAACCCATTCTACAACGGTTACAATCCGCCGTATATGGCACTACAGTAACCAATGCGAGAGACGTTGCATGCAACGTCTCTACTGATATATTGCACTATTCTCAATAATCGGGAGGCAGAGCCTCCTAACCCTCGTTCCTGGGCTGCAGCCTGGGAACAAGATATCGAGGCTCTGCCTCGTTGTTGATACTGGTGCAAGATGTGAGCGCCCAAGGAGCGCGATTACACGCCCCCAACGAATGAAAGAAACACCATTTTCCTGTTAAGAGTTCCCTGTTCCCTGTGTTTCTTAGGAACAGTCAAATAACATGTAAGTCTACAGTGTTAAATCTGCAAAAACAATCCTTAACAGTAACCCTATTCGGATATACATAGCAGTTATGGTTTGGATACTACATCCAAACCATAACTACAGTAAAATCATTCGCACTAACTCACAAAAACCCTCACCTTCAGCAGCAGAAGTCATATATACAGGTTGATGCTGAAGTTGATTTGCATACTCCAGCACATTTGCCACACCAACAGAGACTGGAAAATAACGCTCATCAAATAAACTTTCATCGTTGGGACTATCTCCAACAGTCACAACTTGTTCGCAAGTATACTGAGGAAAGTATTCTCGTAACACCTGTAATAACCCATTTGCCTTGTCTTGTCCCAAAGGTTTGATGTGACACTGTACATTGCTGTAGGTGAAACCCCAACCCATTTCCTGACACAAATTACTCAACGTTTTCAGATCATCTATGCTTAAAGACTGCACATCAAATGTCCAATCAGTCACGCGAAAACGATTATCAACAGATTCTTGGATCTGCGGAAATTGAGTTTGTAATTGTTGAAAAGCTGATGCTAAGTGTTGACGATGTGCTATTAAATCAGGAATGGGTGATAAAGCAACTGGTTTCTCACTTCCACCCAAGAAAAACAAACCACCGTTTTCAGCTACAGCACCAACAACGGGTAGATAATACGCTAAACCACTCACCCAACCAGCACTCCGTCCGGTAATAATGACGACCTTTATGCCAGCAGTTGCTAAATTCTGCAAACTTTGTAATAGTTCGCTGGTAAATTTTCCTTTCCTGGTCAGTGTACCATCCATATCCGTAGCGACCAGACGAACATTGCTAAAGCATTGAGTCGATGAAACCTCAGACAAGGGTAGGAGTCTGTCCATAAAAGTTTCGTAAAAAGCTGTAAAAACACTAATTTACAGCAATACGGTACTCAGGATTGGTTCCACTAATTGTTTTTTTACACCCTTACTCCCTTACTCCCTTACACCCTTACACCCTTACACCCTTACCCCCCTAGTTGTTTGACTTTACCTTGAGAATCACGCGCTAAAAGACCATCTTCCATTTCCACAATGCGATCGGCTATGTCCAAAATGCGGTTATCGTGGGTAACTAACAATATAGATGTTCCTTTGTCTTTTGCAAGATGCTGCATCAATTCCACAACATCGCGTCCTGATTGTTTGTCTAAAGCCGCTGTAGGTTCGTCTGCTAGTACTAGTGGGGGGTTATTGACTAAAGCGCGGGCGATCGCAATCCTTTGTTTTTGTCCTCCAGAAAGATTTTCTGGATAATAATTAATCCGTTCTCCCAAACCCACTGCCTTAAGTATGGCTTCTGATTTCGCAATGGCTTGTTCTTGAGAAATATATTTATTCAGTTCTACCGCCATCTGCACATTTTGCCTAGCAGTTAAAAACTCCAACAAATTATGAGCCTGAAAAATGTAACCAATCTTTCGCCGAATATTAACCAGTTTTTTCTGGCTAGCCCTATAGAGTTCTACACCTAAAAATTGTAAGCTTCCTTCTTGTACAGATCGCAAACCACCAATCAAACTCAGTAATGTTGTCTTACCTGAACCAGATGGTCCAGTCATAATAACAATTTCTCCGGGGTAAATGTCTAAATTAATATCAAAGAGAATTTGTCTTTTCAGTATGCCTTTACCGTAATAATGGTTGATATGTTTAATGGAAATGACAGGTTCTTTAGTTAGCATAAAGATCAATTATAGGAATCAGGTTTGGTTTATGAGCTTACTAGTTGAGCTAGGGAACAGGGAATAGGGAATAGGGAACAGGAAAACGCTTAACTCTTAATGCTTAACAGAAACTGTACGGAGTTGTGTTCCAAATCAAATAAGAATTTTATATCTGACACAATGTTATTTTTTTTTAAAACCAAACACTTTTTTAGAAGATATCTGCTGGGTCAGCAGAACGCAACTTACGCATAGCGATAGTGCCAGATATAAAGCACATAATAAAAGTTAAAATGAGTACCATCAAGGCTCTATCAAAGCTCATCAAAACTGGTAGAAGTGTCGCCTCTCTTGCCCGAGCATACAAAAACATAGTGATAGCAAATCCTGGAATGTATCCTAAAATTGCTAAAATCAAAGCTTCTTGTAGGATAACTATCAACAAATAATTTTGTGTATACCCTATTGCCTTTAGGGTTGCATACTCACCTAAATGGTCTGCCACTTCAGTGTAAAGTATTTGATAGACAATGACAGTTCCTACTATAAAACCCATTATCGTGCCCAAAGTGAAAATAAAACCTATTGCTGTACCACTTTCCCAGTAATGTCTCTCATAATCAATAAACTCTTGCTTTGTCAAAACTTTGATATCTCTAGGTAAATAATTTCTCAAACTTTGAGCAACAGTGTTTGCATCTGCTCCTGGTTTTAATCTAATCAGACCGATATCAATTATTCCTGGCTGATGATGAGGAAATATTCGCAAAAAGTTTAAATCACTGGTAATTAAATTTCCATCTGCTCCGAAAGAAGCACCTAATGTAAATAGTCCCCCTACTTTCATTCTCCGAGAATTGACTTCTGCCGCTATAGTTTTTCCTTCTTCAAACTGAGTAGCTATCGGTCCATATTCCTGTCTAGAAGAACGGTCATATAAAACAACATCTGACAGTTTAAGTTTATCTAAATTTTCTTTAACCCCAGGTAAATCTAAGAGATTAACGGCTGGATTCATTCCAATAACTAAGAGGTTACGAGAACGACCCGTTAAAGGATTTTTCCAGGCAGTATAATCTAGATAAATTGGATGAACACTTTGCACGGCCTGTAAATCTAATGCTTTGTATAAACGCCTCTGAGAAAAACCTTTCATGGAAAGCAAAGCATTAGATTGATTATTGATGAAAACAATGTCAGCTTGTAAACTAGTATGAAAACGGACGTTACTAAAATATAGAGAATCCCGGAAACCAAGCTGCATAAACATTAAAATGTCAGCAAAGGCAATTCCTGCCAGTGCTACAGCTAAACGAGTTTTTTCTCGCTTCAGTTGTAACCAAGCTAGAGGAATTTTTTTCATTATCTTTTGTCCTCAGTTGTTAGTTATTAGCTGAACCAAAATTGATGTTTCAGATATTAATTTCAACAGCCACCTTGGCGTAAGTTAAGCCTGTCACTCTTTTACTATCTTGTGGAGTCAGGACAATTTTCACTTCTACGACTCTGGCATCAACATCTGCTGCTGGATCTGTATTTAAGACATCTTTTTTGCCAATTTTCCTACCAATTTCAGCAACAGTTCCTTGTAATCCTCCGCTAAAAGCTCCATTATCACTAGTTATTACGGCTTGTTGACCAAGACGCACCTTACCAATACTGTCTTCGGGAACTTCAGCTATGACTATCATCTGATCCGTTCGTCCAATCTCAGCAATGCCATTTGTATTAATGCTTTCTCCAGCTTTCGTATGAATTTTAAGAATTTCGCCAGAGATTGGTGCTTTTATATAGCTTAAATCCAATTGAGCTTGTGCTCTTTTCAGAGCGGCAATTGCATTGCTAACTTGTGCCTGTGCGACTAGTAAATCAATTGGACGAACTTCTTTAAGTCTGTTCAGTTTGGCTCTTTCCTCATCAATTTGTTTTTGCAAAGTTGCGAGAATTTTGTTCCGGTTGACTCTAGCTTCAACCAGTTGCTGTTGTAAAGTTGCTATAGTTTTTACTTGATTGGCTCTAGCTTCAGCAAGTTGCTGTCGCAAAGTTGCAACCGTTTGTTTTTGGTTTGCTTGAGCTTCTACAAGTTGCTGAGTCGAAGTTTCTGCGCCTAATTGCTTTCTATCACGTTCCTGCTGAGAAATCGCACCTTCTGCGTATAACATTTGATAGCGTTGAGCATCGACTTCGGCATTACGTTGTTCAGCTCGTATACGCGAAACCGTAGCTTGGAAAGCATCCCTTTGCCCTTGGACTTCAGCTTGAATACGATTAATTGTTGCTTGTAAGACTGTTTTTTCCCCGCCTAACTCTGCTTGCAGGCGAGTAATTGTTGCTTGTTGAGCATCTAGTTCCCCACGTAATTGTGCTTCCAGGCGAGCAATAACAGCTCTTTGAGCCTCAATCTCTCTTGGTGAACCTGCTTTGACATTTGCTAAATTGGCACGGGCTTCTTGCACTTTTGCCTTAGCTTCTTCCATTGCGGCTTGGCTACTCGAAAAGTTATCCAAAATAGCAATGATTTGATTTTTTTTGACTTGTTCTCCTTCTTTGACAAAAACTTGTTCGACTCGTGATGTCCCTTGGACTCCTACTGGTGCAGACAGTTTAAAAACTTCCCCTTGCGGTTCCAAACGTCCCAAAGCATTTATACTTGTGATTGGCGCACTGGATACGGGCGTATTGAACTTTTTAACTTGCTCCATTTTAGCTATGCTTAGGACTCCAGTAGCAACTATGACTGGCAAGGTTACAGCAATTAACCACCAAATTTGTGGTTTATCATTCTCAAAAAACTGCTCCCTTACGCTTGAGTTATCACTTACCCTTGACATGATATTTCCTATTAGTTGGAATTTTGCATATACAAAGTAAAAAAGCGAGTTCGGCGCAATTGGATTAAGTCAAATCATGAAAAAACAATATCCAGGAACAAAAACGCTACATCGTGCGACAATATAACTAGCCTACAGGTTAAAATACCGCTACCTAGTGACCGATAACTATGGCTCAGCAAAAGGAATTATGCGACGGTTCGCCACACCAGTGAGTAGAAAATAGTAAAGGCAAGAGCAGCGAGAACTCTTTAAACAGCGCAGTAACTGTTAAACGACAGCGAATGATTAAGTAAAGCAATTCGGAGTAATCCCCCTACCGTGGGGCACACGGGAACGTACCCAGCCAGGGGTAAACGCGCAGGCGTGTTGTCCATCAGTGGGTTATAGCCTCAAAAACTGTAACTTGGACAAGTATGAGCCGTAAGACCTATAGCAAGGGAAACCTGACGGAGGCAAGTTCAGCCCAACAATCCCATCCGCTTTTAGTGGTGGGAGTGTCAAAACAGTTTGGTTTGTCTATCTGAAATAGATAGCAAACAAAACTGGGTAACAACTCAATTGTGTGTTAGAAAAAAAATATGACTAAAGAGGTAAGTTGATTGGCTTTGAGTTAACGGCAGCTAATTTCAACTTAACTCTGAACATCATAGACAAGCTGTTTGGAAATGAAACTTACATTGAAGGATTTTGTGACTTGATTTTGCTTAAGTTAAATGAATTCTACATTTGTAAGTTGCTTGAAAACGTAGCAGAACCTACAGATAGGGAGATGGGGGCGGTAGGGAAGACAAGAAGTTTTTGACTGTTGAGTTTGGACTAACTTGGCAGATCAAACAGAACTGTCGTCATATATTGTTCTGCCCAATCTGAACCAAAAGCTTTTTCCAGTACGCGACGGGTTTTGTCGTTCTGCTGCTGTTTGGTGCAGTAGTTACGTTGTCCAGCCAGACTGAGGATCGCCTGTTCTGATGGAACGGGTTGGGATGCTGTGGCTTGCATGCAATGTATTTCTAAAAATTCCCGAGTGCGAGAGAGAAATAGATTTTCTTCTTCCGGAGAACTGAGGCGAACGAAAACGCAAAAGTCTGAAAAAATATCTCCCCACTCAGGTAATTCTCTTGGGTGGGAAAAGTTCAACTGAGGGAGTGCAGCCAGCGCAGAAGTATATGATTTTGGGAGAGTGTACTGAGAGTTGACTGGAGAAAGATCTGCGATCGCCGCACTTATTTGACCCCTCGCCCCAACTAAATCACAACCAAACATTGGCAATTCGTACTCTGGACGGGGAAACATAACGCAGTGCAATATATCCAGCATATTTCCCACCTTTGCCAGTTCCAAGTGCATTTTCCGGAACTGGGGTGTTTGATAGCAAAGGTTTTCAATCGTCAGCTTCTCACCTTCTAGCCGACCTTCCACATATCCAAACTCATTAGGCAAATGATAAGGTGATAAGTCTAAGTGCTTATGCCACACTGCTTCTATAGCATTTGCTAATCGACGAATCAGCGGATGTTGTTGCTCGCGCAGCGATGGTGAAGGAGTTGTTGTCATAATCTTATAGGATTTATTACCGGGTAATGTGATTCAGTTATTAGTCTACCGTTCACAAAGTCTCACCCGAAGTCGCTCGCAACACAACCAAACACTTGCAACTGACAAATGTAAAGTTATAAAACACTCACTTTTCAAAAATAGAACTTATTTTGTATTCTGAGTTACAGAAATAATTTTGTATTAGCCCATGAGCGTTGGCTAAGCAGAGCCATGAAATTAGATTCAAGTAGACCGGATTGTGCCATAGAAGGCTTCTGGCACAATCTGGATTGGTTAAGGAAGTCCTTCTCCACAGAGTCACCAGATGATTTCCAGGCTTATAGTTGGGTAAAGCTGTTGGAACTTCCCAACCCCTATAGTTTTGACGAAGCACTCCTACTGTGCCAGGTTTCTCGTCAAGAATGGTTAGCCTGGATTCCAGATCATGGAGAAGCACAATTGCATGTCAGTCAATTTAGTCATTAGTCATTAGGAGGCACTGCGTTGGGGAGGCAGTGCGGTCTTGGGGTTTCACGCCAGTCCCCTCAACGGGGGGGAACCCCCGCACGGGGCTGGCTCCCCAAGTGGAGCATCTGCCGTCGGGTTCCCCGACAGTCCCGCATGTGCCGTTCATTCGTTAGGAGTTTTCACTTCACTCACTCCCTCACTCCCTCATTCCTTCATCCCCACTGGTACATTACACTGCTGGTTGAGGTTCTTTCTGGGCACCCAATGCCAGAGGATCAACTGATTTGAGTTCACCGTGGTTGAGAGTCCAACAACGGTCTGCTATTGGTAACAAATCTCCTGCATCGTGTGTCACAACCAGCAGTGTCCAATTTTTTTTCAGTTTCGCTAATAAATTTACCAGTTGCCGACGCATTGACCAATCCAACCCAGCTGTCGGTTCGTCTAACAATAATAGATGTGGCTGGCGAATCAACTGCACCGCCAAAGCTAAACGCCGTTGCTGACCTCCACTCAAAGCATGAGGTGAAGTACTCAGTGATAAATGCTCTAACCCTACTTCTGCGAGTGCTTGCGTAACTCGCTCTTTTCCTAACTCTGGATGTCCCAAGCGCAACTCTTCTAAGAGAGTACCGCCGCAAAAATGCCTCTCAGGAAACTGAAAAACCAAGCCAGCCAGTTGTTGCATCTCCTCAGCGTTCAGCTCTTGCTCGCGCCAGAAGAGTGAACCTGATGTCGGTTCGGCAAGTCCAGACAAAATTTCGAGTAACGTACTTTTGCCAGAACCACTCGGTCCAATAATCAAACCCAGTTGTTGAGATGCTAATTCCAAGTTGATTGATTTGAGAATAGCTGTTGGGCAAGCTGTGGGATGATAAATTAGGTTTCTCAGATAGAGCATTTGTTAAGTTTACCAAAAAGTCAGCAACATACCAATTAACTACACTGCCAGCTACTGTTGAATTCCGAAAAATTTACAAGGATTCAAGACGCTAGCAACGTCTCTATTGCAGCAACAAAGATGCTGCTTCTCTCCAAAATTACGCACCACTAGTTAGAATGGAGCCAAGTTAACGGTGAAAACCATCACCCCTACTTTCGTTTATTGTGGCAAAATGACCCTTCGACTACGCTCAGGGTGAACCCTTAAACAATAGTTGTAACAAGTTTGGGAACTTAGAAAAATTACCAAAGTCAAACAGTATACAAAATTCGGGCTGAAACTGATCCACATTCCGTGAGTGAAAAGTCATCGAAAAAAACAAATATATTTAGTAAATATACTGAGGCGGAAATGAATGCACTGTTTCCAAGTTTGCAAAAAATTGTACCTGCCAAATTTTATCGCTCTATTATAGTGGCTTTTTCAGCTGCCATTGCACTTCAATTCTGGGCAGATTCTTCTTGGGCAGGAGATCCCTTTCGGATGAAGAACCCTCGTAATATTGGCAACAAAACAGAGTTAGCATTCAAAGCCATTTTCCAACAAGGAGATTATCAAGCTGGAGATCGTTACTTACAAGAAGCATTATCTACAGACTCAAAGGAACCTTTAGCCTATGCGATGAAAGCATCTTTAGCGTATACGCAGAAGGATTTGGCCGCACTAGAGACTTACAGCAAAAAAACATCGCAAACCGCACGAAATTTAATTTCCAGTGACCCCTTGCGCGGAAATTTGTATGCTGCTGTTGGTCTATTTTTAGAGGGGTCTGTCATTTTACAACGCGAGGGAACAGTCAAGGGTGCACCACAAGCCTTGACTAGACTACAGCAAGTTTATCAGCATTTGGACAAAGCTGAAGCTGTTTCTGGGAACGATCCAGAACTAAATTTAATCAAAGGATACATGGATTTAATGCTAGCTGTCAATTTGCCTTTTGCAAACCCAGAACAGGCAATTCAAAAGCTAGAAAAAAATGCTGCCCCCCAGTATTTGGCAGATCGGGGTATCGCTCTTGCTTATCGGGATTTAAAACGGTACTCTCAGGCATTAGAGTATGCTAATCGTGCTTTAAAGGTGACAACAGATAACCCAGAGTTGTATTATCTTAAAGCTCAAATCCTTCGGGCAAAAGCCAATCAGGAGAAAAACTCGCAACTGATGGAAGAGGCAATTAAGAATTTTGACACAGCCTTGACTAAAAAGTCTCAACTCCCAGGTGATTTGCCACGACAAATTGAGCGTGAACGACGTAAGGCTGCGGAAAATCTAAGTAATTTTGGTCAGGTAGGAGATGAAGGAACAAGAAGAAGGAGGGAACAAGGAACTGAGGGAGTTATTTCTCCCCCAACTTCCCCACCTTCCCCTGCTTCCCCTGCTTCCCCGACTCCACCTGCTTCCCCAACTCCCTCTGCTTCCCCACTTCTCGATTAGGAAAGGCACACCCTTTGCACCTTCAACTCTTTTACAATTAGATTTGATAAAAAGTAATCTAGATTTAGTTTCTAAAAAAATGCAGGTACAGTTTCGCGAAATTAATCCTTTTGATTTATGGATTTGGTTGGAGTTCAGCACAATTCCTTCTGAACAAGAAAAACAGTATGTAGAAGAGGTTTTTAATTCCTGGTTTTATTTGGGTAAATTGGGTGCATTTAATGCCGAAAATCTCCAGGTACAGGAAACTGGATTAGATCTGAGCTACATGAATTACGACTCACAAGGATATGATAAAAGTTTGCTGGCGCTGATGCACAATATGGGTGAGTTTGAGTATGAGGGGACATGGGCGCGTTGCTGGTTTGACTTGGGAACTTCTGATGCGATCGCCCTCGATGTTCTCATTAACGCCCTTAAGCAGCTAGGTGAGGAATATGTCACCATTGAGCAATTGTACATCGGCGGTGAAAATGAAGATTGGCCTGTCGAAGACAGTGAAAGCCGTCCTTCATTTATTTACGATAACTAGCAACAAAAATGCATAAGCCAGGGGAAATTCGTGTCATCGCTTTAGGACTGATTCGCGATGTTCAGTACGCCAAGCTGGGCGAAGGTAAAGGTATACGTATCTTCGTTTCTGAGGGCTACGATCCAGTCAAACAACAAACTTTTTACCGCGCAATGGGTGGTGGAGTTGAGTTTGGTGAAACAAGTAAAGATGCCCTCAAACGAGAATTTCAAGAAGAAATCCAAGCAGAATTAACAAATATTCGTTATTTGGGTTGTTTGGAAAACATCTTTACTTTCAATGGTCAACCAGGTCACGAAATTATTCAACTTTTTGAAAGCGACTTTGTTGATACCAAATTTTATGAAATTGAAAAGTTAGTTTTTTCTGAAGGTGAACGACAGAAAACTGCTTTGTGGGTAGATCTAAACCGTTTCCAGTTAGGAGAGTTGAGGTTAGTGCCTGAGCAGTTTTTAGATTATTTGTCAAGTCGTTAAACACTAGACAAGGCTTTTAACTAGAGTTGTTAGTTGTCAGCTTGCTAACAACTAATGACTAACTATTAACTTGCAGCACAACTAATGTCATATCATCGGTGTTTTGCTTATCGGCACCGATAAATTCTTGCACTTGGTCAAATAGGTAATCTAGAATTTCCTGCGGACCATTACAAATTCTGCAAGCGTAGTTAAAAATCGTGATGAGGTTTTCTTCATCATAGCGATCGCCACTTGCTGCAGCTGCATCGGTCAAGCCATCTGTGTAGTAAAGGATGATATCTCCAAGTTCTAAGTGTACTTGAGCATCTTCGTACTGGCTATTGGCATCTAAACCAATCAGCATTCCAAAAGTATCTAGACGTGTGACTGTTTTCGTTGCTGCATGCCACCATATGGGAGGATTGTGGGCGGCATTGCTGTAAGACAACATCCGGGTTTGAGGGTCATATTCTGAGTAAAATAAAGTGATAAAGCGGTGAGAATTTTCCAAATCCGCGTACATCACTTGATTCAAGTTTTGCAGAATTCGTTGAGGAGAATGACCGTGCAGCACTTCTCCCCGCAGCATTCCCCGCATCATAGTCATAATCAATCCTGCGGGGACTCCTTTGCCCATCACATCACCAATCACCAAACCCCAACGACCATCTGCATCTAAACTGTCTTTGTTATTTAGCTGAATTTGGTTGTGTTTTGTGGGGATAAAGTCGTAGTAGTCTCCGCCAACACGATTAGCAGGTTTACACCGTGCCGCAATCGTAACACCTGGAATTGTAGGGCACTGACGTGGCAGAAGCCGCCTTTGAATTTCTGCCCCAATTTCTAGTTCTTGATCTAGGCGTTCTTTTTTCCTAAGTTCTACAGCAAGTTCATCATTTTCTATTGCGACTGCGGTTTGATCTGCCACTAGGCGAACTAACTTTTGTCTTGTTTCTGTCCAAGTATATTCTGGATCGCGGCTTAAGACATAGAGCCATCCCCGTTCTGTATGCTTAACCAGAATAGCTGTACCAAAAATTTGTATACCTGGTCCTAAGCTGCGGTGCATATAATCATCCAAAATACCCGACATTATTGCTAGAGGCTGGGTATTGTTGGGTACACATACGATTTGACTCGTTGCTGTTTCTAGGGCTTTGCGGATATTTTTACGCTGGTGACTATCTTGCCAATGTAACTGTTCTAATCTCACTTGACCATTCGGTTTGTACACAAATAGGGCACTACCATCTGCATCAGTGACTCTTGTTGCCATCAGCGGAATCAGTTCTAAAAACTGATTCAAATTATTGAAGCTTCGCAAAGCAAATCCCAAAGAACTGAGTAAATCTTGAATTTTATTTTGTTCTCGGTGTAACCGTGCCACGAGTTCTTTGAGTGCCACAACTGGTGTGACCTCGGTCGGGGTACGACTATTACTATCAGTAGGTTGAGACGGTGGTTGAGGCACAGTTACCATTGTGATTTACTTCAGCAAGTATTAGATACTTTTAATACTTTCGTCCTTGAACAGCTAAACCATCTTGTGACAAGTTTATCGATTTAGCAAGAGTAGAAAAACGTAGGGTGTAAATTTTAAAAGTCTTTCATATTTCATGTGCTTTTTTAACTTAATATTAAAATTTAGAGTTAAGTCTTTTTAGGAAAAAACGATTAGCAAAAACAACTTTGTGTCACAGAGGTTAATAGGGGTTTTATTATCCCAGAAATTCTTCACTTTGTCATACCTCTTTAGATAGAAACATTTGATTGAGAAAAGTAAACCATTAGGTTCCAAAAAAGTCTGCTAGTGTTTCACTGTCTAAGGGTCATAAAACCTGACAATGAAAACTTAGAGGCTGCTATCCGTCGGGACGGGTAGTTTCCTCAGGTCAGGGAACCGTTGCTTAACTGTTGCTCTTCAAATCTTTAATTTACCACTAGAGAATATTGTAAAACTCTAAGTCAGGAAATTTTGACAAAAAAGAACTAAAAAGCAATACGGTTTGGATAAGCCTACAGGTGCGTATCATGTGGCGATACGAACAAAGCCTGCACAGGCAGGCTTGGTGTGTGTGTCTGTAAACTCCGCAGTCTGAGGAGGTGACGGGGAAGATGAGGATTAACCGAGTCTACGACTTCTGAGACTAACCATTCAAAAGTGCTTCCACAAACTCGTAGCTAGAAAAAGGACGCAAGTCTTCAATTCCTTCTCCAGCACCAATAAAACGAATAGGTAAGCCTAACTGCTGGACAACAGCAAGGGCGACGCCTCCTTTGGCAGTGCTATCAAGCTTAGTCAAAACAACACCACTCAGTTGTGCTGCTTGGGAAAAAACCTCAGCTTGGCGTAATCCATTTTGACCTAGAGTTGCATCTAAAACCAAAAGGGACTCTATTTTAGCATTGGGGGCTTTTTTATCAATGATGCGGCGGATTTTACTGAGTTCGTCCATCAAATTTTTCTTATTTTGTAGTCGTCCTGCGGTATCCACCAGAAGTAATTCTATTTCTCGTGCTGTAGCAGCAGAGATGGCGTCAAACACAACTGCTGCGGGATCTGCATTTTTAGCAGGATTGAAAATGACTTGCACACCACTTCTTTCTCCCCAAATCCTGACCTGTTCTACGGCTGCGGCGCGGAAGGTATCTGCTGCACCAATCAAGCATTTGTAGCCGGATTTATGGGCTAGGTGGGCAATTTTACCGATGGTGGTCGTTTTACCAGCACCATTAACCCCAGTGATTAACCAAACATTGAGAGTTTCTTTTTCTGGGACAAAGATTGGCTTGTTAGATTTTTTCACTGGTGCATCCAGCATATCTCGCAAAATTTCTTTGAGGTAGGCGATCGCCTCCTCTGCTGGCAGGACTTCTTGACGAAGCTTGTTCTGTAGAGTACTGATAATATAATCTGTTGCTTCAACACCAACATCAGCTTGCAAAAGCAATGCCTCAATCTCCGTCACTGCCGCTTGGTTGAGTGGTCCTTGTCCAACAATTGACTTGAGTTGATTAACGATGTTACGACGGGTTTTGTCTAAGCTTTGTCGCAGCTTTTTCAGCCAAGTAATTTCTTCAAAAGAAATATCTTCTGGACGTCTACCTTGTGCGGCAAGAACTTCTGTTGACCACAAGAACCCTTCATCAAAATCAAGTCCAGTTATTTCTTCTATGACTTCTGGCGCGGTACTTGTTTGTGCTGCTGGCTGTACCACCTCTGGTTGTGTCACTTCAATAGCGGTGGCTATCAATCTTTCCTGCTTTGCTTGTCGTTCTGCTGCTGCCCTTTCTAAAAATGATAAACCAGGTGCTTTTAGCTGAGTGACTTCTTGTGTTGTGGGTGGTTCGCTGGGTTCCGGTAAAGCGACACTTTCTGTTGTCAGTGGTTCGCTGGGTTCTGGTGCGATGACACTTTCTGTTGTCACACTTTCAGCATCTGGTTCTTCGGCAATTGCTGCTACTGCTGGCGCTGTGCTGAGTTCCTCTGTACCTTCTGGTTCTTCTGGGGTAGTTTGTGTCGCAGTCACATCAGCTGATTCTTCGGACTGTATTTCTTCTGCTGGTTGTGGTTGTACCGTTTGTGTTTGTGCTGGTGGTGCTACCTCAGCTGTAACTTCAGTTGCAGGAGTTTCTGCTGATTGCGGTTGTTGCCTTTGCTGAATATTTTTGTATGCTGCTTTCGCGTAAGCCAGCAGATCTGTGGCTACTTCGGGTGCAGTTTCTGCTGTTGACGTTTCGGCGCTTTGGGGTTGGGGTTGTTTTGCAGCAGGAGTTTCTTCCTGTTTCTGTTGCGAGGGAGTACCAGAAGGGTCGTTATGTTGACGGCGGAACCAATTGAAGACCATTGCAGATAACGTGTTATGAAACTATAAGCATTTATCTAAATTTTGACACTTCCGCTTCTGGTGGCAACGGGATTTTTTAGCACGGATGTAATCATGTTCCACATGACTACATTACCAAAAAAGAACTCAGCAATAAAAAACTTTCATGAGTGAGTCGGTGTTTCCAGTCAAATTCCGCCCAACACGATTAATCGAGGGGTGCCACGCGCCGATCGTGGCAAAACTCTATTTATTTGTGGAACCCAAGCTGTGTTGGTGCGTTCTGTGTTCTGTGTACTTCTTAACGATAAAGCTTTTGGCTAGGGAGTACTTGGTATCTTTTTTTGCTCTGTAACTCGGCGCAGAACACCATTAATAAATCGATGGCTCTCTTCTTCACTGTATCGTTTCGTAAGCTCTACAGCTTCGTTAATTGCGATACTGTCGGGTACTTGAAGATACTTCATTTCTGCTACAGCGATTCGCAGTATATCTCGGTCTATGTGGGCAAGGCGAGTGACTTGCCAATCTACCAAAGCAGTGGAAATTTCCTCATCTATGGTGTTTCGGTTTTCACTGACAGCAATAATTATCTGTTTGGCGTACTCGCGGACTTCTTTATCTTGATTTGCCAGTTGAATAAGTTCAGGAAATTCCATAGCCGCAGCTAACTTGTTGATGGCTGTTTGCGTGTACACAACTGCTTCTTTGAGCATTGTTCTGGCAGTATTTAGGTCACTGGCGCGTGTTTGGCTACTCAAAAGGCGATCATTACTGCGTTGCAGTTCGCCCGCAGCATTGTCTAGGGTATCTTGGACTTCAGATCGCAGCGTACGTACTGCTGCTAGCACTAACTTTGGTACCAGTTGTTCTGGTGGTATCTTTTCTAATTTGTTTGGATTAATTGGCAGTTGGCTGAGGCTTAAAAGAGCCAATTCACGAGAAATTTGACGAGGTTTACGCTCTTGCATAAAAGTGAGTTAGGGGCGAATGGAATAAAAAGAGTGAGGGAGTGAGGGAGTGAGGGAGTAAAGTGAAAACTCCTCACTAATGACTCATGACTCATGACTCATGACTACTGATTTTAAGTCTCGTCGAGAGGAAGAATCTGCCGCTTTGCTTCAAGTGGTGGCATTTCTAGTTTGCGTTCTTTGGGGATAGCCAAGGTCGTCGGGGAGGTATTGGGAGCAACAATCCCACCGGAGACTATGATTTTAAATGCATCTTCAATTGATAATGATAGGTTGACAACTTCGTCTTCTGGAACAACTGCATACCATCCAGTGGCAGGATTGGGGGTCGTTGGGATGAAAACGCTCAATACTGGGCGAGATATCTGAGTTTGGATATCGCTGCTGATCATACCTGTAACGAAGGCGATCGCCCACATTCCCCGTCGAGGGTATTCTACTAAAACAACACGGCGAAACTTGCCATTGCTGTCTTTTAAGAGTGTTTCTAAAAGTTGCTTGAGAGCTTTGTAAACCTGTCCTGCTAAGGGAATTGCCTGCAATAGCCGCTCACCTACATCTAGCAACCACTGTCCTGCAATATTCCGAGCCATCAAGCCAATCAGCAGTATACTCAGGAGTGGCACCATGAGTCCCACCAAGAGATTCAGTAGATTGACCAAAATCGGATCCATTCCCTGAAACGGATTCAGTTGTTTGGGAATCTGGGTGAGAAAGTTGACGACCCAAGTTGCAACGGTTATTGTAAGCCAAATGGTAGTTGCCAGGGGAATCACAACCAACAACCCAGCAATAAGGTCATTTTTGAGATCCTGTTTCCAGCGATTGATTGCCAAGCCCCTATTCTCCTTTTTTAGGCAAGTGGAACTTCTTTTATTGGTACTCATTCCAGTAGATTCGTCAAATGGGGAGGACAGTTTTGTGCAGAAAGAAGTGGTGGTTTTAGCCGCTCCTGCTTTTTGCTTGATGGGCAAAATGCCATTAATTACTGTCCATTAGGGCATGTAGCTAAGCTTATGCAGCAAAAATACACGTTTTTGACGGCAAACTCAGCTATTTTTCTACTTAATGTAGATCGAAGCATACCAATCAGGGTAGCGGTTGGCTACTCTCAAACTTGTTACTTTCTTTTGAAGAATTGCAAAGGATTGTTACAAAGATTTTAACGTATTATTAATACTACTGTGGTGGATGAAAGCTGCTAAACCAATTAATCGTGTGCTTTAGCAAGTGCCAGACGCAGAGCAAAGAAAATGAGAACTGCGCCCATGATTCGCTCAAACCAATGTGATATTGACAAAAATTGACGTTTGATTGCCGCAACACAAACAACAGTAGCAACAAATGCCAGCCAGGTGAATTCAATTCCCACAATTGTTAAACCGTAAATTATTTGTACCGCAACAGGTGTGCCCGGACGAATAATTTGAGTGAACAGTGCCAGTAAAAATAACGTTACCTTTGGATTGAGCAAGCAGTTCAAGAAACCGTTCTTGAACGCCGCCCAAGATTTCAACTCTGACGAAGTTTGTTCCTCAACAAAATTATCTTGATGTTTAGCTTGTAAGGATTTAATCCCAAGGTAAATTAAATAAGCAGCACCAAGCCATTTGAGCAGGTTAAATAATAGGATTGATTTAGAAATAATAACACCAATACCGATTAACCAGCAGATGACATGAATGAGGTCGCCAGCAGTTACTCCCAACGCTGTGTAGATTCCGGCTTGTCTAGAATGAGCTAGGCTATTACGGAGTGTTAAGACAAAGTTTGGTCCAGGACTCATAATGACTAAACACCCAGCTGTAAAGATAGTCAACCAATCGCCTAGAAATTGCATCATATTGATTTGCATATAGTTCATTAGCTCTATCAAAGTTTAGAAATTCCAATTCCGTCGGAATTGAAAAAAGCTTTCCAGACAGTCTTGCCAAGCAATATTGCTATTGATTTTTTGCTGTTTCCAATCTCGTATAATTTGCTCAAAAATCTCTGAAAAACTGGGGCACGGAGGAGCTAAATCAGCTAGGCGATTGAGTTTGATTGTTTGAGCGATCGCCATTGCAATAACATTAATCAACTCTGTTGCCTGTGCACCTAAAATCGAAGCTCCTAAAATTTCACCATTACGTAAGACAATGAGTTTACAGATACCCGTAGTTTCGTCTTGGATTTGGGCAGCACAGAGTGTTTTAAAAAACTGTCGTAAAACCATAACTTCATCAGGACTGTATTCGCGTTTAGCTTGCGCCTCTGTTAAACCGACTTGTGCAAACATCGGGTTAGTAAATACTGCCCAAGGAATATGACGATAATTGACTTTCAACCTCGGGAAAAAGAGCGCATTTTGCAAAGCAATTCTTGCTTCGTAATTAGCAATATTAGCGAATTCAAAGCCACCAATCACATCACCACAAGCCCAAATGCGGGGATTTGTCGTTTGTAGTTTTTCATTCACAATTAAACGACGCTGATTCCATTTAACATCTACCGCAGCCAAATTTAAGGATTGAATATTTGGCTGTTGTGCTGTTGCTACTACGATTTCATCAGTTTCAATTGCTTTATCTCCCACTTGAAGCCATTTTTTATCCTCAATTTTTCTGACTTGAGTGATTGATGTTTTGGTGAAGACGCGTACACCTTCTGCTTCTAACAAACTGCAAAGCAGTTGAGCCATCTCTGAGTCTACATTGGGAAGAAGATTAGGACGTTCCACAACCAGCGTCACATCGTAACCAAAGCGCGCCAGAGTTTGAGCGAGTTGGATGCTTTGGGGAACACCACCAAGAATTACCCACTGTAATGGTGGTTTAGAACTGCTGAGAGATTGCCAAACTTGAGGTATGGTAAGAAAGCCAGTTCTTTGTAATCCTTCAATTTCTGGAATTGCAGGACTTGAACCCGTTGCAAGTAAATAAGTGCGTGCGTGTAGCAAGCGAGTATCAACGGCAAATGAAAGATGGGGTGAGGATTGAAATTGACCATTACCCACGATGACATCTACCCCTTGGGCAGCCAGAACGGCAAGTGAATTCTGCTCTTGGAGATTGGAAACAATGCTATGAGCATATAGTATTGCCTGAGGCGTATCTACAGAAATTTGGCATTTTTCTAGAGTATCAGCACATGAGGTATGAAGCCCAAATAGTGCTGCATCACCTAGTTGCTTGCTAAGGTTACTGGTGTGGCTTAAAGCATGGTGATAAATAAATTCTAATGGTGCGTTAACTTTGGTTAATGCACTGTTTGTGATTGGTTCTACCAAAGCAACCTTGGCTCTTAGTTGAGAAGCAGTAAGGGCAGCGTAGCGTCCCGCTAAACTGCCGCCAATAATCACGACATCGTAGTCAATAGTCACGTTCTTTGTCCCTAGTCCTTTGTCAATTGTCCTACCTAACCCGATGCCCTATGCCTGCGGCACGGTTTTGGCTTTCTTTTCAATTGTGCTTCGTCCTTAATGACTAATAACTAATGACTCATGACTAATGACTCACAACTAATGACAGTGCTTCTAGTAAGCGCTGGTTATCTGACCAAGAGCGTACAGCTACCCGAAAATATCTGTCGCCAAGTTCAGGAAAACTCAGACAATCACGAATGAAAATCTGGTGATGCTTAAGTAAATTTTGCTGCAATTGCGAACTCGATTGCTGTGATTCAACGAGTAAAAAATTAGCGGCACTTTCTAGAGGTTGCAATCCGGGTATTGAAGCTAAACCAGCGAAGAGTTGGTTTCGTGCTGGTGGTAGCCATGCCCAAGTTTGCTCCTGAAACTCTATATCCTGGAGTACAGCGACTGCTGCCGCTGCTGCCAGGGTATTTACGGGCCAGGGGTCGCGCCAGGACTGCCAGCGCTGTAAACGGTCGGGGTGGGCGATCGCATATCCTAGTCGCAAACCAGGCAAACTATAGAACTTGGTTAGCGATCGCAAAATCACTAAGTTTGGATATTCCTGCACGACTGGTATCAGACTTTGTTCCTGTTCTGGGGGCAGAAAATCCATAAAAGCTTCATCTACCACTACCAGAGCGAATTTCTCTAGGTATGGCAAAATGTCTTCTCGTGAAAATAACACCCCCGTTGGGTTATGGGGGTTATTCAGTAATAGTCCTTTGTCCTTTGTGTTTTGGACTTTGTCAAAAATCAATTGACTTGTCCCAAAGACTAATGAAAGAAACTCCAATGCCTCAGCGTCGTATGCCGCCAGCGCCCTGTAGTAGTCGCCAAAGGCTGGAGTTATCAAAGCTGTTGCAGCTAACTGTGCTAATTCCCGACCTGCGAGTGAAAGCAATTCTGCCGAACCGTTCCCCGGCAAAATCCATTCAGGGGGTAGTTGATGAAAGTGACTGAGACCAAGTCTCAGTTCACAATAATCAGGGTCTGGATAATCCCTCAGATGAACCAATTGGGACTCAATTGCCGCTATTGCGCTTTTTGGTGGTCCCAAAGGGCTAATGCTTGCAGAAAAATCCAGAATAGCAGTTGGGGGACAGCCAGCTAGTGCTGCTGCCCAGGCTAGATTTCCCCCGTGTGCTGGTTGCCGCATAGAAAAAGGGTGACCTAGGTGAGAATCTAAGATTTTGGGGGTGCAACCTTTTCTCTAAAGAGTTTTCCAGCAGAGAAGGCAGGAACCTTTGTCGCCGGAATTTCCATCTTTTCATTGGTTTTGGGGTTACGACCTTCACGGGCTTTACGTTCCCGTGATTCAAATGAGCCGAATCCCACCAACGTCACTTTATCGCCAGAGGAAACAGCTTCGATAATCGTTTCCAAAGCCGCAGTTAAGACGGCATCAACTTGCTTTTTCGTAACACTAGCCTTTTCAGCTACGGCATCAACCAATTCACCTTTATTCATGTCAAACTCCTTGAGGTTTACTTGAGATTGTGTACAGATGCATCAAAGATGCATCATTACTTAAATCTCTGTTCAGAGATTTACAAAAGTCGGACTTTATGAGTATTTATGCTCAAAACCGCTGTAATTGCTGTAGATTCGACTTTTCAATGAATCATTCTAAAGTGTCACAGCCAGAAGTGGATAGATGAAACCATTAATTTATATAGATTTCAGGATTTTTTTTAAAAAAAAGGCAATTGTTTGACTAAAAACCCCCTTATAGTAGGAAAAAATACTTAGTAAAATCCCCTGTTGTCAGACGAACAAGGAAGGTCGAAGGAAGAACACACTGATATCAACTTGACCAAGACTGGGGGTGTAGGGGCACAGCAGTTTTTCTGGATTTGATGAAGCCAGAAAGAATTAGAGATAAATCATTAACGATTTGTGGATCGTCCTAACAATGTTGGCGTTGACTGGCTCATTCAGCATTAGAAAAATTTTTACTATCAGTATTGTCTATACTGATATATAATGTATAATTATTAGCTAATAAAACAAGTTAATATTTTTTTTTGTATTGATTAATACATACTATATAGCGATATCACAGATAATGTGCTAAAGTTAAGATAGAGTGATTTTTTAAGTCAATTTGCACGATGTATTTTTGATGATATCTGAATCAAAAATACATCAGGCTTTTGAGTCTTCATCAAAAAAAATTATAATAAATACCGAAATTTGAGGTATTATGCCTGCGGCACGGCTGCCCTTATCAGGATTGAACGCGAGAGCACAGAACAATTACCCGCACAGGTTGCGCCTGAAGTCTGTGCGCGAACTTCACGTTTGGTACAGGTTTCTTCCACGGAATTAGTTATAGCAGGGAACGCTTAACAGCGAACGGGCTTAATGGTCTGGTGGTGTCCGTATTTTCTCATTAGTTCATGTCCTAATCTACCTGGCAACTGCTATAACATTTCTCATAAAAGGCAGCGTAACAATAGTCTTTTATTATTTCTAGATTGATCTCTCAATAATTAGAGTATATTAAAGGGTTCTCGTCCATAAAAGTTGTTTGATTCCACACTAAAATGTCATACTCTGGATGGATATTGAAACACTAACTTTACAGTTCGCTTGGTAGACTCTTATATTATGCGGACTTCTAATGCTCAGTTATTAGTTCCGTCAATAACATCTATTCTTGTATGAAGAAAAGTAATTATGGCTCAGCCTTAATGTACTTTATAAACTCCCACAACCAGGACTAAACATCTATATACAAGTAAATTCCGTCTGTGAGGTTACTTGAGAGATGCGAAACTAACAATATTGTTGCAGTCATATTTAGCCATCCTTTAGTTGAGCGCCAGCTAAATGATAAATATCCTATAAAAATGAGTATAGCTGTTGGCTCATGAGCTATAAATTGCTTCATTTTCTATAGGTTATATTCGTCTTGTTTTTTTATCCGTTAGTTTTCATAAGGTAGTCAAAATGCAACTCTACACACCAATTGAAGTTAATCAGCTTCAACAAGACCTTCCTTACTTAATCAACATCATGCAATGGGTTCAAAGCTTCTTGGCAAAACCTCATCCAGATTTGGGTCGGTCAGGTCCTGTTTGCCCTTTTGTACCTTACGCAATCAAGTCAAACACTATTAGGTTCGCAGTTATTCATGCTAAAAATATGGAACCGCAGCAACTTGAAGAGATGGTTTTGTGCTACAGAGATACTTTCCTTGAACTAGAACCACGAGACAGAGAAAGCGCCATAAACAAAACAATATTACTCATATTTCCTGAACTTGATAGAGAAGAGACTTCCAAACTGATTGATGGTATTCAACAAAAACTTAAGCCTTTATTTGTTGAGCTAGGACTGATGATAGGGGAATTTCACAAGCATAATGAATGTCCTGGTTTGCACAACGAAAACTTTCGTCCACTTCGCAGCCCTATTCCCATGTTAGCTATCCGCTTTATGGTTGAATCTGACCTGCCTTTTCTTATAAATGCAGATGATATCGATTCACGTATTAAGTTTCTCGAAGCTTATATACAACGATTTGAAAATGAGGCGAGAGAGCAGAAAAATTTAAATAAAGCTCGTCAGGCATTAGCTTTGGCAAAAGAGCAAATACAACAAGAAAAAGTATTGCAGCTAAATTGTGAATATGCAGCTGTTAAGTAGCTCTTCTGAGCAGCAGAGGAAGAGAATTTTTTTTGCTTAGTCCAACTAAAATTGGAAACTGTTTGTAAAGGTATTTGTCTAAAAAATAACTGAGGAATTTACTGAAAATTATGTCCAACAGCTTGACAGAGCAATATTTATATTTTCAGCCAAATATTCAGGAGGACGTTCCTAGTCATAAGCAACTGGTGATAGAGTTATCAGCCTCTGCGTCAGTAGTTACCTGCAAAGCAGAATTACCACTACCACAGCAGGAACTTCCTGTGAAATGGCAACCCGGTGTTCACACCATGTTTTCCCAACAAGCTCAAAGGGTTCCACAACAAATTGCGGTTGTGGATGGACAAGTCGCTTGGACTTACGCTGAATTAGAGGAACGTGCCAATCAACTTGCTCACTATCTGTTGGCAAATAATATTCAATCGCAAAATGTCGTTGCTATCTACGGATACCGCAGTGTTGAGCTAGTTTGGGCGATACTGGGCGTTCTCAAGGCGGGTGCTGCTTTCATAATTCTTGATCCGGCTTATCCTACTTGCCGCCTGATTGATTGTCTCCAGCAAGTCTCGCTTCATGCTTGGGTGCAAATTGCTGCAGCAGGAGAACTTCCCGCGACACTTTCTGAGTATGTGGCAACTTCATCTTCTCACTGCCGTTTGCAACTTTCTTTTGACTCAACAACAATTTTGCAGGATTTTACCGTTGTTGACCCAGAAGTGACGGTTGATCCTGATAATTTAGCCTATGTCGCCTTCACTTCTGGCTCAACAGGAAAACCCAAGGGCATTAAAGGCACGCACAGACCTTTATCTCATTTTCTGCAATGGCATGGAAAGACCTTTGGTTTTTCTGAGGTAGATAGATTCAGTATGCTCTCGGGGCTATCTCATGATCCCTTGTTACGGGATATCTTCACGCCACTGTCACTGGGTGCGACTTTATGTATTCCCAAGCAACGAGATATAGAAACACCAGGTGAACTGGCGAGTTGGATGAGATGTATGCAAATTAGCGTTGCTCACCTCACACCAGCTATGGCACAACTGTTGACTGTAAACGCCAATAGCCACACAACAGACCTACGTTACGTTTTTTTTGCTGGTGATGTGTTAACACAGCAGGATGTGACCAGAATCCGCAATTTTGCTCCAAATGCCACCTGCGTTAATTTCTACGGTGCTACCGAAACCCCTCAGGCAATGGGTTATTTCCAAATCCCCAACAGATGGGCTTTGCCCAGCGTTATAAACAGCAATCCCATTTTAGAGGGAGAAGAAATCAGTGTCACACAGACGATACCTGTGGGGAGAGGCATTGAGGATGTACAATTACTGGTGCTTACTAGCAAGCTGCAGTTAGCTGGTATCTTAGAAGTCGGAGAAATCTTCGTCCGTACCCCTTACCTGGCTTCTGGTTACATTGGTAATGAGGAACTGACATCTGAGCGATTTATTATCAATCCGTTTACCAACATTGCTACTGATAAACTTTATAAAACTGGGGATTTGGGACGCTACCTCAGCGACGGTAACATTGAGTTTATCGGTCGCAGTGACCACCAAGTAAAAATTCGTGGCTTCCGGATTGAATTGGGAGAAATTGAAGCCACCCTAGGTAAACATCCCAGAGTGCAACAGACCTTGGTTCTTGCAAGAGAGGACGTTCCTGGCGACAAGCGGCTAGTGGCATATGTCGTGGTACACCCACAGCAACTCCCGCCCAGCCCAAGTGAATTGTACCGCTTTTTGCAGGATAAGCTACCCGACTACATGCTGCCAAAAGCATTTGTCTTTTTGGATACTTTACCCTTAACTCCCAATGGCAAGGTAGACCGTCGCGCTTTGCCTGCACCAGATACATCCCATGGAAGCAGTGCTAACAGCTATGTCCCACCTCGCAACCCTACAGAAGAGGTTTTAGCGGCGATTTGGGCGCAAGTTCTGGGTTTGGAGCAAGTGGGTATTGACAACAACTTCTTTGAATTAGGGGGACATTCACTGCTGGCAATGCAAGTGATGTCTCGAATACGCCAAGCGTTTGGTGTAGAAATTTCGCTACAGTCTCTGTTTGAAACACCGACGATCGCACAATTAGCAAGCGCAATTACCACTAGTCTTAACCAAGAAACTCAAGAACACCAAACCATTTCCCGACAAACGAACCGACAATCCATCCCTCTGTCCTTTGCACAAGCAAGATTGTGGTTTTTGGCACAATTAGAACCAGACAGTGCAGCATATAACGTTGTGGATGCGATGCAATTGCAAGGCAACCTCAATGTGGATGTTTTGCAACAGTCATTGGATGCGATCGCCACTCACCACGAAGTCCTACGAACCAACTTTATCGTAGAAGATGGCAATCCAGTGCAGGTGATTCGTGAACCTCAGTCAGTGGAACTGAAGGTGATTTCCCTGATGGATTGTCCAGAAACTGAACGCGCAACCGTTGTACAAAAGCTGTTACAACACGAAGCCCAACGTCCTTTCAACCTCTCATCAGATTTAATGCTGCGTGCGTGCTTATTGGAGATATCACCACAAGAGCACATCCTACAATTGACCATACATCACATCGCTACAGATGGCTGGTCGATGAGCATTTTATTTGAGCAGTTGGCAACGCTGTATCAAGCATTCCTTGAAGGAAAGCCCAATCCTTTGCCAGAACAGCCCATCCAGTATGCTGATTATGCTGTTTGGCAACGCCAATGGCTTTGTGGTGAAGTGGTAGAAAACCAACTCAATTATTGGAAACAGCAGTTAGCAGGTGCAACCCCAGTTCTGGAATTGCCCACCGATAAACCGCGCCCACCAGTACAAACTCGCCGAGGTGCAAAACAATCTTTCGTACTCCCGAAAAATTTATCTGCATCATTGAGTGCACTGTCACGACAAGAGGGAGTAACGCTGTTCATGACATTGTTGGCAGCATTCCAAACTCTGCTTTACCGTTACAGTGGACAACAAGACATTTTAGTTGGTTCTCCTACCGCCGGACGCAATCGGGAGGAGATAGAAGGGTTAATTGGTTTTTTTGTCAACACTTTGGTACTGCGTACTGATTTGTCGGGTAATCCCAAGTTTAGGGAACTGTTGCAAAGAGTGCGATCGCACGCAATGTCCGCCTACGCCAACCAAGACCTACCTTTTGACAAGCTAGTCGAAGAACTGCAACCAGAACGCTCCTTGAGCTATCATCCCCTGTTTCAAGTGATGTTTGTCTTACAAAATGTACCCACACAAACATTGGAGTTGCCAGGAGTCAGTATTTCTACCATAGAGGTGGATAATTCTGCATCGCAGTTTGATATCACCTTGTCAATTGAGGAAACAGAACAAGGACTGCGAGGACTATGGGAATACAGCACCGACTTGTTTGATGCTGATACCATAACGCGGATGAGTGGGCATTTTCAGACACTACTTGAGGAAGTTACGGCTAACCCACAGCAGCACGTGAACGAATTACCACTGCTAACAGCAACTGAAAAACAGCAGTTACTGGAGTGGAATGATACTCAAGCAGAATATCAAGAGCAGTGTATTCATCAGTTGTTTGAACAACAGGTAGAAAAAACGCCTCACGCTGTGGCGGTTATGTTTGAAGGTGAGGAACTGACTTACCAACAGTTGAACATTCGTGCTAACCAATTGGCACACTATTTAAAAACTTTGGGTGTTGGTGCTGATGTCTTAGTTGGCATTTGTATGGAACGTTCCCTAGAAATGGTAGTGGGATTGCTGGGAATTCTCAAGGCAGGTGGCGCGTATGTGCCAATTGACCCAGCGTATCCAAAAGAGCGGTTAACCTTCATTTTAGAAGATACCCAAACACCAGTGATGCTCACCCAAGAGAAATTACTCCACAGCTTACAAAATCTTGGCTCACAAGTGATATGTTTGGATTCTGATTGGGAACTAATTGCCAACAACAGCCAAGAAAATCCTGTGTGTGAGGCAACAGTTGATGATTTAATGTACGTCATCTATACCTCTGGTTCTACAGGTAAGCCTAAGGGTGTGATGGTTCCGCACCGTGGAATTTCCAATCAGCTTCACTGGCGACAAGCAACGTTTAAATTAACAGAACAAGACAAAGTCCTACAGACGATTTCTTTGAGCTTTGACCCCTCAGTATGGCAGATATTTTGGCCGTTGTTATTTGGGGGACAATTAATTATGGCTCGTCCCGATGGACATCGAGACCCTGCTTATATGGTTAAGATGATTATCGAACAGCAAATTACTGTAGCTGCTTTGGTACCATCCATTATTCGGGTTTTACTTGAGGAAAAGGGAATTGAGAATTGTACCAGCCTCAAGCATGTCACCAGTGGCGGTGAAGCTTTACCAGTTGAACTCATAGAGCGCTTCGTTGAGCGTTTAAAATTGGAAAATGTTCTGATTAATTGCTATGGTCCAACAGAAGCTTCTATAGATACCACGTTTTGGACTTGTCAGCAGGGGACTGATTATACGATTGCTCCTATTGGTCGGGCGATCGCCAACGTACAAGTTTACATCTTAGATGATAATTTACAGCCAGTCCCTGTTGGTCAATCGGGTGAACTATACATTGGTGGAACTGGTTTAGCGCGAGGTTATCTTAACCGTCCCGAACTGACTGCACAAAAGTTTATTCACAACCCCTTTAGTAGTGAACCAGGCGCACGTCTTTATAAAACTGGGGACTTAGTACGTTACTTAAGCGACGGGAACATAGAATTCCTCAACCGTATTGACTACCAGGTGAAAATTCGTGGCTTCCGCATTGAGTTGGGAGAAATTGAAGCGACTCTAGGTGAATATCCTGGAGTGCAACAGACTTTAGTTTCAATAAGAGAAGATGTTCCTGGTGACAAGCGGCTAGTGGCATATATCGTGGCGGAACAAGTTCCCCCAAGCGCAAGTGAATTGCGCGACTTTTTGCAAGGTAAATTACCAGAGTACATGGTGCCAAAAGCCTTTGTCTTCTTGGATGTGATGCCATTAAACCCCAATGGTAAGGTGGATCGCCGCGCCTTGGATGCACTTGACTTAGATTTTCAAGAAGCACAAGCAACCTTTGTTGCCCCTCGTAATGAGTTAGAACGCCAGATAGCAGAAATTTGGGAAGAGATTTTAGGACAAGCCGTTGGTATCAGGGATAACTTCTTTGATTTGGGAGGACATTCCTTGCTAGCTGTGAAGTTATTTGCACAAATTGAGAAGAAATTCGGCTTCAGGTTACCTTTAGCTACCCTTTTCACTGCAAATACAGTGGAATCTCTTGCTAAGATGCTTTGTGAGCAACAACGAAAAGCAATTGTTCATCAGGTTTTGGGACCAGCCCATGAGGAGGACGATTCCGTTACTTCTGGGTCATGCTTAGTACCAATTCAACCTAAGGGTTCCAAGCCACCGTTCTTCTGTATCCATCCTCTAGGTGGGGAAATTTTGTGTTATCGACCTTTAGCACTACATCTAGGACAAGATCAACCATTTTATGGGATACAACCACAAGGACTAGATGGAAAACTGCCTCCCTTGAACCGAATTGAAGATATGGCGGCGCTTTACATTCAAGAAATCAAGACCATTCAACCGACTGGTCCTTATTTCCTTGGCGGCTACTCATTAGGTGGTATGATAGCTTACGAAATGGCTCAGCAACTTTACAGTCAAGGAGAAACAGTAGACATTTTAGCTATGCTTGATACCTGTCGTCCAGGTTCTACTAAGCGATCATCATTCCTCAAGCGAATGCTCCTGCATTTTGAAAATTTATTGCAACAAGGACCCACTTACTTGAGTCAGAAGCTTGTGGGCTGGAGCTTGTGGGGCAAGTACACAGTTCAAGAGAAATATATGCGTGTATTGGGAATAAAGGAGCCTTTAACAGAGGATGACAAACACATAGAAATCATGAATGCTAACGTTGAGGCTCTCAGCACATATATCTTCCAATCTTACCCCGGTCCAATGCTCCTGTTGCGAACTTCAGATAAAAGTCGAACTGACGCTGTCGGCGATCAATATGATCCACAATTCGGTTGGGGCGAACTAGTGACTGGTGGAGTAGATACCCATCAGATTCCCGGTTCTCACCTAAGCTTTCTCCATGAACCGAATGTACGAGTACTGGCAGAGAAATTGAAGGAATACTTGGAGAAGAGGGTAGCTGTTAGCCATACATAGCATAAATTGACAAGAAAAGCTCAGTGATTAATGATGTTGTTGGCGAATAAATGAGTTACACCCCCTAAGCAACTCGATCCCTGGCGCTCGCCAGGGAATGCGTTACTAGGAGGCTCCGCCTCCGGTATTTAGGTTGAGGCAGAGCCTCTTTGCTGGCATTTCCAGCCTGAGGTTGGAAACGAGTTTATCAGGTTTTTCTTGCGCTGGTTAAATAGATGAGGGAACAGGGAACTCTTAACAGGCATCAGCTCAGTGTCAGTAAGGTTTCCAAGTCCCGTGGAAGCTATGGGGAATCACGCTAGGTAATGCCAATCTGCACACAGGTGAATCATCTAACCTATCCGCATCGTATACCCAAACCTGACTACAATCAGAATTGCCATCGTACACAACTGTGATGATCCATCCTTGTTCAGGATTTTGGGGATTTTGGGCATAAATGGGTTCACTTGGATAGCGGTTTTCGCCACAGTCAGTAATTGTGAGGATGTTGGTTTTGTGATCGAAACGGGCGATCGCCCCAAATATTTCTTTGCTCGCATCCATTCCTTGCTGATGCACAACAAGATAAGTTTGGCAATTGTATTGTCCCCTATCCTGTGGTGGTACAACTGGAAATTCACAGTGACGATCTATAATTTCCTCAATTGCCTTAACTTTAGCTGTACTCGGTTCAAGATGTATTCGCGACAAAGTACTTACAGCAGGAGTGTGAATCTCACCTGTTGCGACTTGCCTTAGATACTCGTTGGTTTGAAAATCTTGATAGCGCACCACATCAACAACTATCAATCCACTTTGATCTACATACCCATGACCAAAATGCCACTGAAACCAAGGTTCAGTTTCACCACGACTTACCAAACAGAGAGTTTCACAGTCAAATACCAAAACCTGAGTACCCAATTGTGGTTTCCATTCAAGAGAATGACTATAGCTGCTAAATCCAGTTAACACGGGTAGGAAATTTAATCGCACCGGAGAAACAAAAAAGACTAGATATTGCCCAGCTAAGACAAAATCATGTATCAACGGTAAACCATCAAGTTCAAACGATGTTTTTTGTTGAATTTTACCCGTAAAATCGCTTTTAAATATATTTAGTATTCCATTTAATCCTACAGAGATACCAAAGTTAAAAATTAAGCCAGATTTTGGATCAATTTTAGGATGAGCAGAATAAGGCAATCCATCCTTCAGTGCTCCTAAATCATCTTTGCCCAAAGTGTTGAGCGTTTGCAAGTCGAGGGCGTGAGGCTTGTCGCCTTCCCACAGTGCAAGTAATTTATCTGGTAACGCTAGCACAGAAGTGTTGGCACAATTCTTGAGTGCTTTCAACCATTTATTCCAAATTGGTCCTGGTGCAGTCATTCCATAATTACCGTAAAGCAGTTGTTCTGCAGCTGCTTCTTCTTTATAACCATCCGTTTGTACATAGCGATAAACTGCGGTTGCACCCCCGTTTTTCTCCCCTTCATAAGGAGAGTTGAAATGTACAGCAAGAATCGCACCATCCCCATCAAACCAGTGTCCCATACTTATACCACCGCGTTCTAACCTTGCGGGACCATTGCGGTAAAGTGTGCCATGTAAGCCTTCAGGTATTTTGCCAGAAAGAATTTGCAGTTGGGTGGGAGGGAATTCTTTTGCAGGTTGAGCAAGGGCTTGTGCCCAGGCTTTTTTTGTTGACTTTTTCTCGATTGTATGCATCAGGCGTTTGGAACTGTATCACTAAAACAACTGGATTATTTTAGATTGTCGTTATATTTTTGTTACAATTCCTCTGCCAGAAGGTGCACCAAAATGGAATGTGTTGAATTACTCTACAGATTGTCTAAAAACTCTTCAACTGAAACTCCAGCTTGATTCAGAATACTTTTTAATGTTCCAACAGCTATGGTCTTGCGATGTAGAGGCACAACACAACCGACTTCAATAACATTTTGCTCTTCACCTTCTTGTGCAATTTGTTTCTTTAAAATCACATGACTTCCACGTTGCCTTACTTGAATAAACCCTAAGCGTTCCAAAGCACGAATAACTTCAGAGGCTGTGACTCTTGGTAACTTAGGCACTAGTCACCTCAAACGTAGTTAGCAACGCACGAGGTGCTGTTTCAGGAAGCGGGAATTCTTCTAAATAAAGTTCTGTTGCTTCCTTCAAATTAGCAACGGCTTCTTCTATTGTCTCTCCTTGGCTGGCAGTTCCCACCTCTGGACATTGTGCAACATAAACATCTTCTTCCCAATACAGGATGGCTGTAAAATTTAGAGTTTTCTTTTCCTTAGCTTGTTGTAATGAACTCATAGAAGATTTCTGTTTCCATTTCCTATTTTGAGTTTAACTTTTACATCTGTACTTTAGACTAAGAAGCACAAAATGACTCAGGGAAGCTGAGTTGAAACTGGAGTTTAGACTATAGCAGTCGAAGCGTAGATTAGGACATAAACTAATGAGAATGAGAAAATACGGACACGACAATACTTTCAAGCCTGTTAAGAGTTAAGCGTTCCCTGTTCCCTGCTATAAAAGTTAGCGATCGCCCCTGAAACAGTACGGTTGTACTGAGCAGGGGGAAATTAGGATTTGGCAGACTAGATTCATGACTTTAGGCGTACCATTAGAACCCCTCTAATTTTTGTAGTCTGAAACCCTTGTGGCTACGTGAAAAAACGCTGTGCTAAATAACTTGGTGATTATAATCACATCATCTTAGGACTTGAATTACAAAAAAGTGAGGTTTAATTGTAATATTTTATACTTTTAAAAATCAAAATATTTAAAATAACAAACTGTAATATATCACAGAGTATTTTTCCGGAATTAAGCGGATACACGTAGAAGTAAAATCAGAAGCTGTATTTCAAAAAGAAATAATTTTATCTAATGGGAATGGGGAAAATTAGAATTTTACCTCGGCAAATACAAGCTATTGTGCTTCAAACAAAAAAATAATTACTTATACTCTTTCAGTTACCAATTGAGGTTCTATTTATGACACAGCAGCAACCTGATAATTACCAAGCTACTCAAAATGCAAATAATGCAAATGGAAACGTAGAAATGGTAGGGAGAGATAAGTCAAGCAGTACTAATATTTTTATTCCATTATTTTTTATTAGTATTTTAGCTTTAGGGGGATTGGCTTGGGCATTGACAGTTGGAGTAAACAATCATGGACAAAATCCTCAATCAGGGCAGCAACAGTTAGAGCAGCAAAAATCTTCTCATTAATACTTACAGCAGAATTCAGGAGTCAGGAGTCAGGAGTCAGAAGTAAAAAGGGCTTAGAGTCTGGCTTTTAGCTCTCAGTGTTGTACTTCATTTACTTGCAATGTGCTGTAATTGCCTCGGATGCATCTCGTTTTTGAAAGGATACTCTTATTTCCAAAGAGAAAGGTATCCAGTTTCTTGAAGCACAAATTAACCACATAGGTAGTTCAAGCAGAACTACCTATTTTGCATTGCTTTGGATTACTTATTATGTGTAAAGCGAGAAAATAAATATGCCTGAAAATAAATCAAATGATAACTATGAGGTTACTCAAAAAGGAATTGCTGAAAACTTGATTCAAGTAGGTAGAGATTACATTCGTAATATACGAATTAACGTATCAGCAGGCAATTGGTTGATGGTAAGCATTCTTGTAATACCGCTAATTATAATTTCATTTTTAGGAATTAAGTCTGTTGAATCTTTAGCAAGTGCAATTACAAGTACATTAAGTTCTCATAATCAAAATCTCAGCCAAGAAAAAGCAGAAAGAATTGCACAAAAGTGGTTAGATTCAGTTTCCTTAGACTCAAAAGGCACTACAGCAACAATCAAACAAGTTGCTGGTGTTCGTATAGATGAATCTAGTAATACTGCCGAAGCGCAATTAAGTCTTGGGGCGCAACAAGGAGGGCAATCACTTCCACGTTTACTACCAGGGACAGCCTATTTTACTCGTTACAGTGATGGGACATGGGCAATGACTAAGTTTACAATACATACAGGAGATATACTTTTTGAGCCATCTTGGACAATGAATGTAAAAGAATAGAGGTTGAGCCGAGATAAGGGTGCTTAACGGAAATAGAGCTTGAAAACCCTTGATTTTTCATTACTCACAACAGTATTAAGTACAACAAAGTAGCAAATAATCAAACCTATGTGGGATAATCGTTTTCAGCCTTAATTTCCGAAGAGTTAAAATAGCCAACCCCTCTGCAAGTGTGGAGGGGTTGGAATAATGGTTCTTCTTAAACTACCGCCGCAGTCGCCTTCAATTCCAAAATCTTCTCAATCACATCTTCCACGACTAGATCTGGTGTAGAAGCACCAGAGGTAATTCCGACAACAATTTCCCCATCTGGTAACCAATTTTCTGTGATTTCCAAATCCCCATTTAATAGTCGATGTTCAATGCGATTTCCAGATATAATTCGCGTTTCTCTATCAATATGATAAGAAGGAATTCCTCGCTCGATTGCAATCTGTTGCAATTGTGTTGTATTTGATGAATTAAATCCACCAATGACTATCATCAAATCTAGCTTTTTTTGCACTAAATCCAACATCGCATCTTGGCGTTCTTGAGTCGCATCACAAATGGTGTTGAAACTTTGGAAATGCTGATTTAATTCAGTCGGACCATACTTTGTCATCATCGTCCGCTCAAAAAGTTTTCCCATTTGTTCGGTTTCACTTTTGAGCATTGTGGTTTGGTTAGCAATACCAACCCGTTCTAAATCTTTGTCGGGGTCAAATCCAGCTGAGCAAGCTTTACTAAATTTTGCCAGGAATTCCTCCCGATTTCCTCCATTCAAAATGTAGTTAGCAACGTATTCTGCTTGCTGCATATTCAGCACAATCAGATATTTTCCGGCAAAGGAACTTGTTGCAACAGTTTCTTCGTGTTTATATTTGCCGTGAATAATTGATGTGTAATCTATTTTTTTGTGCTTTTCAACAGCATTCCAAACTTTAGAAACCCAAGGGCAAGTTGTATCAACAATTTTGCAATCTTTTTCGTTAAGCAACTGCATTTCTTGAACACTTGCCCCGAAAGCTGGTAAAATAACGACATCACCAGAGTTAACAACAGAAAAGTCTTTTTTTCCTCCTTCTACGGGGATAAATTCTACTTCCATTTCCAGCATCCGCTGATTAACAGAAGGATTGTGAATAATCTCATTCGTAATCCAAATGCGTTCAGTGGGAAAGTGTTTGCGGGTTTCATAAGCCATTGCTACAGCACGTTCTACACCCCAGCAAAAGCCAAAGGCTTGTGCTAAGTGGATGGTGACGTCTCCCATTTGCAGAGTATAGTTGTTATTGCGAATTTCCTGAATTAAATGACTTTGATACTCAGACTGCAACTGAGTCGCGACTTCTGCCTGGTGACCAAATCCTTTACGATGATAATTTTCTGATTGCTGGAGCGAACGTTTAAAAGCTTTGGTATCCATTGTTTTTTCTATCTAGTCTAGAGTTACCCCTTCGGGGTTCGCCAGTCGCTCATGGGGGACTCGGGGTCCCCACGGAGTGGGGATTGGGGGAGAACCCCCAAGACCGCGCTGGCTCACCATTTTTTATTTTCTCGCGCAAAGGGGCAAAGAGTCTGTTTGTGCATTTGCGTCTTTGCGTGATATTATCCTTTGTCTGCTGAACTTATATCAAGTTCGGATGAACACTTATAATTAAATTGCCCTGGTCATCGGCCACCAATGGTAGCAAGTCAACCCGCGAATAAAATCACGTTGTTCAAGTAATTGTTGGCAACGATAAACTAACAATTTTTCTAACTCCTCTAAGGTGTGGGGAGAGTGATTGGCAACAATTTCATTTGTGAGCGGCCACAGTCGTTCTGCTGGTTGTAATTCAGGGGAATAG
>NZ_JXCA02000019.1:284828-299604 GCF_000828085.3 Scytonema tolypothrichoides VB-61278 | reverse complement strand
AGCGAAGCTGATCGCATCCAGTCCTTTTTCGTTATAACGACGCACGATTTGATAAATCCAAATCCGGCTATACCCTGTAAAGAGTGATACTTCCAGTGGTGTTTTTCCAGTCGCCAACAGCCAAATTATTTGGTAGTGGCTGCGTTCCACTACATCCGTTGCTTCACGATACCGCCTATATAGTTCTTCTGAGCTTAAGTGTTCTGCCAGCGCAATACGTTTTGGCATAGGTCATAGATACACGCAACGATTCCCAAATTAATTATAAGTGATTATCCGAGCCTGATATTATATAACATAAATTATTGTCTAAAAAAAACGGTAAAGCCCTGCTGTTGATAAGAGCAGGGCGATTGCCTACGGCAGAGCTACGCTTAACGCCAATATGAAAACAACATTAGTAGAGAGAAAAATCTCCACTACTTGCTGCTGAAATTGATGCGTTCTCCAAACTCCTCGTTATAACCTTCTTCTCCATGTTCATTGATATCTAAGCCTTGTTGTTCAGCTTCTTCCCTCACCCGCAGACCAACTGTGACAGCTAGGATTTTTAGAATGATCCAGGTACCAACAGCAGCGATGACATAGGCAATGGCAACTGCTGCTATTTGTGTAATCATTTGACCTGGATTACCATATAACAAGCCATTTTTACCTGCTGAGTTGACTGTCGTGGTTGCAAAGATGCCTGTGAGAATCGCTCCGATTGTACCACCTACGCCATGCACAGGAAAGGTATCTAAGGCATCATCGATTTGTAACTTGTGCTTGAAACTAACTGCATAGAAGCAAGCAAAAGCGGTGATGCTACCTATTAAAATTGCTGCCACGGGTGTGACAAATCCTGCCGCTGGGGTGATGCCCACTAAGCCTGCAACTGCTCCTGTGGCTGCCCCAACTGCTGTTGGTTTGCCACGCAAGGCTTTTTCTAAAATGAGCCAGGTTAAAGCCCCCGCTGCTGCACCTGTGTTGGTGGCAACAAAAGCGGCTGTTGCCAACGCACCAGAAGCCAAAGCACTGCCAGCGTTGAAGCCGAACCAGCCAAACCATAATAAGCCAGCTCCGAGTAAAATAAAGGGAACGTTGTGAGGAGGGCTGAGACGTTCCGGATAAGTTTTGCGAGGTTTGAGGACGATCGCGGCTACAAGAGCAGAAACACCAGAACTAATATGGACGACTGTACCACCCGCAAAGTCGAGAGCACCCAAGCCACCGTACAATCCCAATAATCCACCTTTAGCCCATACCATGTGCGCCAGGGGAGCGTAAATAAACGTTGACCACAAAAGCACAAACAAAGAGTAAGCAGTGAAGCTCATCCGTTCTGCAATCGCCCCAGATATCAGTGCTGGGGTTATAATGGCAAACATGGCTTGGTAAATCATGAATGCCTGATGGGGAATAGTTGGAGCGTAGGAAACTATATCAGCAGGATTCGACCCCTTAAGATAATCAGTTACCTCGTATCCCACACGATTCAAACCAAACCATTCCAATCCACCGATGATGGGGTTGCCTGGAGCAAAAGCGAGACTATACCCCCACAGAATCCAGGTTACTCCCACAATTGCCATGAGCACAAAGCTCATCATGAGGGTATTGAGGATGTTGCGCGATCGCACAAATCCACCATAGAAAAATGCAAGTCCGGGTGTCATCAATAGCACTAATGCGGCGCAAATCAGCATAAAAGCTGTATCCGCAGCAGTTTGAGCACTAGATATCGCTGCGTTGACATCAGAAGGTGCAGCGAAGGCATTGCCCATTACTGGTACACCAAGAAGCAGCAGGGTCATAGCCCCAATGAGCGCAAATTTCTGTAACACTTGTTTTTGTTCCAAAGCACCAACTCGTTTGTGTTAATCAAAACCATTTGAGTAGCTTTTTATACTTTTTTGGTGTTTATAGTTACTCAAATATGATTCTTAGTGAACTACCCCGCCGCATAGGCGGACGGGGCTTCTGTAATCAATGGCGAATGCCGAAGAAGTGACTTTCGTCCCATCTTCGGTCTTACTTCCCCTCCTACAGCAGAGACGGCTGAACCTTCCGCCTTTAGCATTCTGATTCCTTCTGTTCTAATATTGATAGCTGCATTTCCATCACGGTCATGATGAGTGCCACAGTGAGGACAAGTCCAGTCACGGACATCCAACGGCATCTCACTTACTTGATGAAAACAATTAGAACAGAGCTTGGAACTAGGGAACCATCTATTTATTTCTACCAACTTCGCGCCCTTGCGTTCTAGCTTGTAGGCTAAAAAGTTGGTGAAAGTTCCCCATCCACAATCAGATATTGCTTTTGCCAAATTGTGATTCCGAACCATGCCTTTGACATGAAGATTCTCTACTATGACAGCTTGGCTATCGCTGACTAACTTGTAACTAAGTTTGTGTAGAAAATCTTGCCGCGAATTGCTAACCCGTTCGTATACCTTGGCAACAACTTTTCTATACTTAAATCTTGAATTACTTCCTTTCTGCTTACGAGCTAGCTTTTGTTGTTTACGCTTAAGATTCTTCTCATGTTTAGCAAGATGTTTTGGATTTTCATATTTTGAAACCTTATCACCGTCAGTAACAACAGCAAAATGTTTCAAACCCAAATCAACCCCATAAATCTTGCCCTCTGAGACAGTAGGATTTTCTCCTTCCACTTCAGTCAGGATAGATGCAAAGTATTTTCCTGATGGAGTTTTAACGACAGTACAAGTTTTGATAGTACCTTCAATTGGTCGATGTATTTTGGCTTTGACAACTCCGATGCTACCCGGAAGCTTGACATTACCCTCTACAACTTTGACATTTTGAGGATACTGAATTGACTGTTTGCCGTGTTTAGATTTGAACCTAGGGAATCTCGCTCTACCTGCAAAAAAGTTCTTATATGCCGTAGTTAGATTCAGTGTTGTAGCTTGTAAAACCTGGCTATAACACTCAGCTAACCATTCAGTATCTTTTTCTTTTTTGAGCCTAGGAAGTAATGCATTGAGTGCCGATTGGCTAAGTCCCTTACCCGTTTCTTTATAAGTTTCAATTGACTTGTTTAACGCATAATTCCACCACCAACGCGAACATCCAAACGCTTGAGCTAGCAGTATTTGTTGTTGTTTAGACGGATATAATCGGACTTGTACAGCCTTATGTAGCACTCAATATCACCTCCTTGCTTTTCTATTCTACTGCTATAGACACTTAATAGTAAAGCTATTCCGGATAAAAATTGGGAGTTGTGAGGTACATCCCTTGCGGATGTACCTCACAACTCCCCGGCGTGATGCACCCCACCGCATAGGCGGACTCTTGAATTCCGCCGAATTGCGTTAAATATTTATGCAAGGTTGCTCTTAATTATATTTTTGTGAATTCATCTCATGATGATCAGATTCCTTTTTAGAATAGGTAAGGGATCTACTTTGCAACTCCAAATATTTGAATTTTGACGTTTGAAAATACTCAAAAGTCTATACTCAGGAGTCAGGAGATTTCCCTAGCTGAATTCTTCTTAACTTTTGAATTTTGAGTGACTAACACCCATCCCCATCTCACAAGCAAAAGTCCAAAGGGACGGGTGTGACGAGAATCAATGAGGAGAATTAAACCACTAAAGCCTTATAAACTTGTCGGTAAATCTCCTGTGCGTGAAACACCTCCACCGTGACTACCTAATTCACTAAATCCATTGGCACTAGCTTCTTTGACAAATCCACTATAAGCCTCCATACCATGTTCACCGATATCCAAGCCTTCAATTTCTTCTTGTGTTGAGACTCTAATACCTAAAGTAGCCTTGAGTGCTAACCAAAAGATGGTACTCAAAAGAACAGTCATACCGCCAACCGAGAGTATGCCAACAATTTGAGGAATGAGTGTTCCCAATCCACCACCAAAGAATATCCCATGTGGTCCTACTGGTTTACCCGCTAAATCAACCATCCACGGATATCCACCAGGACCAACAGAAAATAAACCAACAGCCAAAGTACCCCAGATACCACACACGAGGTGAACTGAGACTGCTCCTACCGGGTCATCAATACGAATCTTATCAAAGAAAGTGACAGCGAAAACTACCAAAATTCCGGCAATCAAACCAATAATGAAAGCACTGTTGAGATTGATGTAGGCACAAGATGCTGTAACGCCAACCAACCCAGCCAAAATACCATTAATAATCATCGAAAGGTCTGGCTTACCTAAATACAACCAGGCTGTGATTGTCGCAGCAATTCCACCGACAGCACCTGCTAAGTTAGTAGTCAAAGCAATGTGAGTAATTGCACCCGGATCGGCAGCCATTACAGAACCGGGGTTGAAACCAAACCAGCCTAACCATAGAATTAAACATCCTAGGGTAGCAATGCTCATGTTGTGCCCAGGTAAGGCAACAGCTTGCCCATCTTGATATTTTCCAATACGTGGTCCAAGAAATGCAGCTCCCATCAAAGCTGCCCAACCACCAACAGAGTGAACGACTGTGGAACCAGCAAAATCCCAAAAACCCATGTCTGCCAGCCAACCAGCACCCCAAATCCAGTGTCCGGTAATTGCGTAGGCAATACCTACAAGTAAGAGGCTAAAAATTAAGAAGTCAACAAACTTAATCCTCTCAGCAACTGCACCGGAAACAATTGTTGCTGCTGTTCCAGCAAACACGAGTTGGAACAAGAACTTTGCGGCTAAAGGAACACCTGTCCAATTAAGGGCGCTAAATACACCTTTGTAAGCATCTCCTGTGGCGGGACTATTATCTGCGCCTTGGAGGAAGAAGCCATTCAAGCCAATGAAGTCATTACCATCGCCAAACATCAAGCCAAAGCCAATCGCCCAAAAAGCAATGGTAGCTAGGGCAAACACAACTAAGTTTTTAGCAAGAACGTTGACAGCGTTTTTCTGACGACAGAAGCCAGTTTCCAACATACAAAAACCGGCGTTCATGAAGAACACCAAAAAAGCGGCGATCGCAACCCAAAGAGTGTCAATCGCGACTTTGAGTTCTGCTATCGTTGGTCCTTTTGGGGCTGGAGTTTGGGCAACTGCTGCATAACCCCATGCCAGTACAATCAGACAAGCAACAGGGATACAGGCTTGCCAGCTAGGAGACAACTGCTTAATAATGACATTCAATCTCTTGACAATTGAGCTATTTTTTGCACCTATATATAGTGACTTGGCTGTTCGCCATCTATTTTTTCTTCTCGATTTGTTTTTGTTTGTGATTTTTATCATCATTCTTTCAACCATCCTGAACGGGAGAAACACCTTGAGTATCAACCGCTAACGCTTGATGCGAAACTTGCCATTTGTGAGATTTGTTATTTAGACAAGCTGTTTTCAAATAAATGACTTTCATCAGCAGTCAGCGGTTGTTTGACAAATCAGGCAGTTATAAAGCTGATGCTGCCTCTGTTGCTATTAAGAATATTCTTAAAAAAATATTATGTAGCTTCTAAAACCGTCAAGTCTACTCACTTAAATCTTTAATAATTAATTTTTCATACAAAATCTAAAAAAAATGTTGCTCAAACACCATTTTCATATAGAAAATCAACATTAAGCATGAGCAAATTTAGTACCAATGCTTATGCCAATTACAAGCGAGTATATACAAATAAATACAAGTATTTTGTATATTTTGTTACTATTATGAGTCTGCGGATTGCATTCGCCTTAAATACTCCTCGTAACCAAGCTTTTCTAGTTTTTCTTGCTTTGCCATGACTGATTCAGATAAGGTTTGACGGTACTGCTGCACCTTGTTAAGTAATTCTGCTTGATGAGTTGCAATAATTTGTACCGCCAAAAGTCCAGCATTTTTAGCATTGCCTATAGCAACAGTTGCAACCGGTATACCTGCTGGCATTTGGACGATAGAATACAAGGAATCAACTCCTTGCAAATGACGGCTAGGAACAGGAACTCCGATAACAGGCAGAGGAGTTAAAGATGCTACCATTCCCGGAAGATGAGCAGCACCACCTGCCCCAGCGATAATAACCTTAATACCTCTTTGGTGAGCAGATTTGGCATATTCCACCATACGTTCAGGAGTGCGATGGGCACTGATAATTGCTACCTCGGTGGCAACGCCAAATTCTTCACAAGCTGCGATCGCACCTTGCATGGTTGGTAAATCCGAATCGCTACCCATAATGATGCCGACAAGAGGAGACATAGGCAATTCAAAATTCAAAATTCAAAGTTCAAAATTGGAAAAACTGAAGAATCGCGTAAATATTTGACCTACCTATTTCCAATCATCTCACTCTGTGTGTATTTGCTGAGATTTTTCACCCCTATCCCCCTAAATTTATTTATGGGGATGTATTCTGACTTCTGACTTCTGACTCCTTCTGAAAGGATTTTTGATTCATTGCCACCGCTTACCTCTAAAATCAGGTCAGATTTCACTATCTTTGTGCTGACGTCATGACCGAAGCAACACACAGCTTGCCAGGTACTTCTGTCGACATTATCAACGCTAGAGTACCTGGTTACACAGATTTGCAGATTCTTTCAGTTAACCCGCAGGGCATAGTTGAACAAATTCTGCCAATGTCTAAAGTCCTTAAACGTGTTCCGCCAGTTGACTTACGGGTGTTGGATATTGGTGGCGACTGGATTTCATTAGGTGGTGTAGATTTACAGGTTAACGGCGCGTTGGGATTGGCGTTTCCTGATTTATCAACAGAAAACTCTCGCCAAATGCTAGACATATGTCGTTATTTATGGTATGAGGGGGTAGATGCTTTTTTACCTACCCTGGTGACAACTTCGGTAGAAAATATTCAGCGTGCGCTTTGTGTGATTGCTGATTGTATCAACTTGACTCACTCGCCCTCTTTGTCTGCAAATAGAGGTTATGCGAAAATTTTGGGAGTACATCTAGAAGGACCATTTTTAAATCCTCAAAAGCGTGGTGCACACTCACCTGAGTACCTATTACCACTGAATCTTGAAGAAGTAAAGAAGGTTTTGGGAAATTACGCTCATCTTGTGAAAGTCATGACGCTAGCACCAGAGTTAGATCCAACGGGTGAGGTGATTCCATATTTACGTTCTTTGGGTATCACTGTCAGTTTAGGACATTCCCAAGCGACAGCAGCAGAAGCGCAACGTGCTTTTGAACTAGGTGCAACAATGGTGACTCATGCTTTTAATGCTATGCCACCATTACACCACCGTGAAAGCGGATTGTTAGGGGCGGCAATTGTCCATCCTGGTGTGATGTGTGGTTTCATTGCTGATGGTGAACATGTTTCGCCAACGATGCTGCAAATTCTACTACGCGCTAGCACTCCTAGTGTTTCTCAAAACAGGCAAGGAGAGATACACGAACAAAAACTTTTCCTTGTGAGTGATGCCCTTGCTCCTTTGGGATTGCCTGATGGGGTGTATCCTTGGGATAATCGGCAGATTTCAGTGAAAAACGGAACTGCACGACTTGACGATGGAACTTTATCAGGAACGACTTTACCTTTATTGGTAGGTGTGCAAAATTTGGTGAAGTGGGGAATCTGTAATGTGGAGAGGGCGATCGCACTCTCAACAATTGCACCACGAAATGCGTTAGCGGAGCTTACCGAAGGTATCGGCTTGTCCACAATTCTCTCTGGTGCTAGTGCTAGTCAATTATTGCGTTGGCATTTGAATGAATCTACACAAGAACTTTCATGGCAGAGGTTGTTGTCTTAAGATTTTGCTTCCAGGTACATCAGGCAGAAAAATATTTCTGGTGGTTCCTGGTCATGGTACTTTTTAGCTTTGGAATGGATAGATATTGAGTTTCATGAACGTAACAGACGATAAGACGATTGTTAAAGAATATTTCAACTCTACAGGCTTCGACCGTTGGAGACGTATCTACGGTGATGGCGAAGTCAACAAAGTGCAGCTAGACATCCGTACTGGGCACCAGCAAACAGTAGAGACGGTACTCAGTTGGCTGAAAGCTGATAACAATTTAGCAGGGCTATCTATCTGCGATGCTGGATGTGGCACAGGTAGTCTTAGCATACCGCTTGCGGAAGCTGGAGCAAAAGTCTATGCCAGCGATATTTCGGAAAAAATGGTAGGAGAAGCTAAGGAAAAAGCCTTAGAAATTCTCGCCAATGCTGAAAATCCGACATTTGCTGTACAGGATTTAGAAACGATTAATGGTAGCTACCATACAGTAATTTGCTTGGATGTTCTGATTCACTACCCTCAGCAAAAGGCAGATGAGATGATTTCTCACCTCTGTTCTTTAGCACAGTCACGGATTATTCTTAGTTTTGCACCGAAAACTTTCGCCCTCAGTTTATTAAAGAAGATAGGGAGTTTCTTTCCAGGTGCTAGTAAAGCGACTCGCGCTTACCTGCACCGTGAAGCTGATGTGGTGAACATTTTGGCAAAGAATGGTTTTTCTGTTCAACGTCAGTCTATGACTCGAACTCGCTTTTATTTCTCTCGTCTATTGGAAGCGACGCGTCAGTGATTTCAAAATCGCAGCAACATAGAAGCGCTATATTTTGCTGCGATTTTGAAGCTAGAAGCCTGCATCGTACTGGAAGAGTCGGTGTAGGTTATTTACGCTGTTTTGAAAAAACGAATAATTTCGCGCACATGATCCAAAAATAGTCCATCTGTGGAAAGTTGGGCGATCGCCCCCCGTGCTTCCCTTGCCACACGTTCATGTTCTATTTGATTTGTCGCACGTAATTCTTCTACACTAGCGGCAATTCTGGCTAATTCTTTGCGGGTTTCTTCTAAATAAGTTTGCTGATTTGCTGCTAAGGAGTAAGGCTGTTCTGGATTAAGTTGTTCTTCTAAACGCTTGACGGTTTCTTCTAGAGTGTTAAAACGAAACCGAAGTTCAACAACATCTTCACGTGGATACTTCCATTCTTGGCGAATCATAACCAATCGTGCATACAAATATTCATAGGCACTGACAGTTGGGCGTAACCCAGTTAAGAGCAAAGCAGCACCAGAACTAATGTAGCCGACTGCACTAATACCAGTGGCGGCGAGAAGGTAAAGACTAATAGCTGAAAATAAGTGTAGGGCAAGGGCAATGAGAAGCGATCGCTTTGCCAAAACTTTAACGTACTCCAGTTGTTTCTCATCCACTGGAATTCCTTTTTCAGTTGATTGTCCCCCTTCTGCCAAAACTTCTTTTGCCTGAAAATGAACATTCCACGGTACAGTCACAATCACCAACAACCACCAAAAACTTGCTCCTCCAATCACCCAGTCAAGAAAGTTGCCAGTAGGAATATGGAACCATTGCAGTACGCTAAAACCCAACAGCATTAGAACTGTAACTCCAAAACTCGAACCGATAAAGAAGTTAAAATACATATTGTCTTGTGTTCAAAAGGTATCACCTCAATCTTGGCGAGGGGTTAACAGACACGCACAAATGCTTGTGATGGTTTTTAGAGTTACACACAAGATTAGATAGAATAACTGCGCCAAACTTGTTTAGAATCCTTGCCATGATCTTCGGGAACTAGTAATCGCCAAGTTTTACCTTCTCTTTGGAGTTGCAGGTAAACTTCAAAAGGTTTTTGAGGTTGTGTCAATTTTCGTTTTGGAAGTTTGAACGTGAGGTTGTAGCTTCCCTGAACGCGGTATGTGGGTAAATTATCAACTGTCAAAGCTTTTTGCTGAGTAATTGATAGCCGATTGATTTCAAATCCCTGAAAATCTAAATCTAATTGTTGGTTGAGTTGCTGTTGGGTTTGCTGTAATTCAAGTGCAATTGCTTTTTCCACTAACTGGCTAGTTGGTGCGAGAACACTCGTGGTACACGCAGTTAATAGCCACAGCAGAATCATCGCGATCATTAGCCGCATCATCACTCTGACTCCTCTATACTCATGTGTGCTATTTCAAAGCGATAGTGTAGCCTGTTGCTGGTGTGATTATATAACTTTTTGTGACTCACAAAGTTAATAAGTCTAGATTAATACTCAATTTATACTGACTCATCCAGATGGATATTTGCTTTTCATTGTATCCATAATTTACTTTGAAAATAAATAAATCTTACCTTGTGTCAGAGCGTATATTACTTAGTCTCAACAAGTATCTTCTCATTTACTATAACTTCAAGCAAAACAGCAACTTGATCACATATGTACAGTTAGAAAACAGACATATTATGAAACTGAAATGTTTTACCAGTCGAGGTTTCATCACAGTTAACACGACAAGAAATAACTAATAGTGCGGATTATACGCATTGTTAATAACTTATCTGTATCTATGAGCAAGTCAACTTCTTAAGTAAAATTTAAGTTTTTTTATAAAAAAAATTACCCGGAAAGTTAGTTGTCATGCATGAATATTCAGATATGGTGAAGGGCAGTCATCCTGTAGCCTACTTTATGTGAAGTCAATAGAAAGTTTATTCCTGTGAAAACAAATACTTTGTTTTTTACGGTAATATTACTTAAAAGCATCTCTAGTTACTTTTTGTTAAAAAAATACAACATGAATCGTCTCGCAACACAGGTACGTAACCAAATATTAAAGAATCTTTACGAAATTTCACTCATAAAAACTCCTGCTGAGTGTGCTTATCAAGCATCATTAGCAAAACACATGAGTCATCTGCCTATCCTTTCGAGTACTGACAGGGCTATAGTAGAGACTCTTAATACTGAGGGAGTTTTTATCACTTCATTAGAAGAACTTTCGATTCCTTCTACTCCAGAAACGCTGCAAGCCGCAAAAAATTTAATGCCAAAAATCCCAAGAGTCCTTTCTGGTGATGAAAATGAATTTGTTATTCATGCAACTTCCGAGCAAATAATGGAATATCCAGAGATTTTTCTTTGGGGATTAGAAGAACGTTTACTCAATATTGCGGAGAATTATTTTGGTCTACCTGTAGCTTATCATGGTGCCTATTTTCGTAGAGACCTTGTTAATAAAATAGAGAGAAAATCAAGGTTATGGCACATAGACAAGGAAGACCGAAAATTATTCAAAATCATTATTTATTTAAATGACATAAATGATGACGGAGGACCATTTCAATATGTCCCAAAAGAGATCACTTCAAAAATAGCTCATTCTTTAGGATATAGATATGGCTACATTAGAGATGAATCTATACAACGATTTGTATCTCCATCAAATTACAAATCTTGTATAGGACCATCTGGTACGGTAGTTATTGCAGGGACTGGTAGTGTCTTTCATCGGGGAAAAGTACCTGTAGCTGACGATAGATTGACAATATTTTTTGATTACACTTCCAGACAACCAAGATTTCCTTTCTATTGTAAATCTTCACTACCTATGGAAGATTTGCATTCACTCTCTCCGATGTTTTCCGAACAGCAAAAGCAATGTGTTTTTTGGCGACAACAATCTTACCAACAGTGAGATCAGAGAGTGACAAGAGTCGGAAGTTTGACAACTTGGAAAGTTAGATTTCAAACCTGATTGAAGTAAGCTGGATAGCACACGTTCCCATTAATATTCATCAAAGCACTCGGCTTGAGTTCTAACACCATAAATGCCTCATCAGGAATTGGTAATGATGAGTGCAAGCCAAATTGACTCGCTTTTTGAAAACCAAAACGTCTGTAATAGCGCGGTTCGCCAACAACGACAACAATAGAATCATCTGACTGACGACATTTCGATAAACCCACTTGCACCAACTGGCTACCGATACCTTGACGTTGGCGTTGTGGTGTCACGGCTAAGGGTGCTAATGCCAGTGCTGAAATTTGTTCTGGTGCTTCAATGAAAATGCGGCTGAAAAGAATGTGTCCCAGTACATCCCCATTTTCTAGGGCGACAAGGGATAATTCAGGTATGAAATTGGGAGAGTTGCGGATTTTATCTACAAGTGATGCTTCTTGTGTTCTACCAAAAGCATCCGTTATGACTTGACGAATCTTTGCTCTTTGGTTCTCTGTTTCTGGCGCAAAATCTAGCATAACTGATATCAACTTCACCTAATTACTTACAATAATAGGACTTACGCAAAAACCCTTTTAAACCCTCTTAACTATGCGAAGACAGCGCACGCTACGCGAACGTGCCCTTCGTGTCCTTTGCGGTTTATTTTTTCATTATTTTGCGTAAGTCCTGAATAAAAAACCTCACCCCTGCCCCTCTCCGAACTCCGGAGAGGGGTACCCACAGACCAAGGTAAAGTATTCATCTGAACGAACGTGATATGAAACATTACTTCAGATAAAACAGCAATCCAATCCCTGCGATCGCAACTATAACACCAGCGATCGCCCTGACGCTGACTTTCTCTCTCATCGCGATCGCAATAGGGATGACAAATAATGGACTCGTCTGCAACAAAGTGAAGGAAATTCCCGCAGCCGTAAATTTAATTGCTGTCTGTTGCAACCAAATTCCTAAGTAAGTCCCACAGAACGAAGCAAAGATAGCCACGAGAATAAATCGAGGTTCTTGTAATATTTTTAAATGAACGCTGCTGACTTGTTGCTTGCGGCAAAGTATCCAAATCATAAGTATCAACACGGCTGCCATCAATCGCAACAAGGCTGCCCACAACGGACTGATACTCGTGTTTGCCAAAGCTGCACGCGAGAGGACACCGGCTGTTGCATTTGCGATCGCCGCCAACAAAGCAAAACATATTCCTTGCCACAGGTGCGTTGAGGTACTCTCACTTGTACTGGGGACTCTTTCGGTAACAACCCAAGCAACACCCAAAACAGTCAGCAAAATACCGCACCAAGCACTCAGATTTAATTGCTCTTGGAGAAAAATCAACGCCAGTATTGCCGTTATCGGTGGGGCAAGGGTTCCAATCAGTAAGACACGACGTGCCCCGATAAAATTTATCGCTGCCAAAAAAGCTGTATCCCCTAAGCAAATGCCCACAAAACCACTCAGGATGATGAGACACACAGATACGGGTGAGACGCTAGGAAACAATTCGCCACGGATGAGGATGGTGAGGAATAGGAAGGCGATCGCAATTATCCCTTTGATCAAGTTGAGTTGCAATGGCGGGATACGCTGTCCCAAGCGTCCATACAATACTGATGCCAGCGCCCACAAACAGGCAGCAGACAAAGCTGCTATTTCACCTTGAAAACTTGTTACAGACAATTTTAAATAATTATTAAAAATAACATCCATCCATTTTCTTTAGAATAAATTTTATAATACTTTCAGATAAACACCTCTATAAACTTTAGCACTCAATGCACCTCACTGCTAATTTTCTTGGGACAATTTTTAGCACTCAACGCATTTTACTGCTAACTTTTTTCTGGAAAAAACTTTAGCACTCTCAAAGCTGAAGTGCTATTTTTTTAAAATTTTCTTACCTATCAGATAGGAGGATTTGAACTTTTTTCTGGTAAAAGTCAAGAGATTTTTAAGACATAAAACTTTTTCGCAACTCTGGTTTGAAGAAAATTCATCTCATAATTTGGAGAAGTAGAATGAAATACACTTTCGACATTGTGGGCGTTTCTCCAGTTTTGGATTTTTTTAGTCATCAACAGCAGAATTCACAGAAACCACAGCATCAAGGTGTGGAATACGTAGGTACTCATATGTGTACACTTGATGCCATCATCAAATCTGTAGAACCATTGCCACCAAAGTGGGGCTGGGACATAGATGAAGTTGTCAGTACAGTGATTTCCTTTTGGATGAAAAATTCAGAGAGTATTTGTTATTGGAAATCACGTCTTGTGGATGCAGGTAGTGATAACTTGCTAGTAGCAAGAGTCGCAGATATTAAAGCTTTAAAAACAGAACTTGAAATCTTACTGAGTCAATAATTAGGGGTGTAAGGGTGTAGGGGTGTAGGGGGAAGAGAATTAAGGGTGTAAGGGTGTAAGGGTGTGAGGGTGTAGAGGAGAAGAAATAAGGGTGTAGGGGTGTGAGGGTGTACCACGCTGGAAAATTCTCCCGTGGAACCCCCCCTCAATCCCCTCCCCTTACCAAGGGGAGGTTTTGGCGTCAGCCAAAGCCGGGGTGGGGTTGCGAGTGCATGACAACGAAGTCAGTCAGAAGCGCTACAACAATCTCCCTATTTTTCCGGAATTGCGGGTAAGGCGACTGAATCATCATAATATTGTTATTTATAACACCCGTGCCTGCCCATGAACGAACACCGCCAGCAAGCCCATCTCAACCTCATTGAAAGACTGCTGAATTGCCCGAGTGAGGAAGAAGCAGAGATTTTACAAGCGAACCTTGATTTACTTGATGCTGAATTCTTGCAGATGCTGGAAGCTCCAGCAAAGATGAAAATACAGCAGGAGGTGTAAAATGTGGAGAATAGGGAATAGGTTGAGAAATCTGGCAATTGCGTTGAGGGAACCGTTGAATTTATCCTCATCAACTTTTGCGAACACTTCAGAAGAGGATTTACAAGCGCATCTGCAATTTTTGATCGAGATACTGCAAGCAACAAAAGAAAGCGAAGGTAATGCGCGGGTAGTTTACCCGTTGCTAGTAAAAAACACAAAATATCTCAATCGTAATTTAGCAGAACTCTTGCGGCTTTGGGCGACAAATAGGCTGGCGGAAGTTAAGACTGTCACACAATCCATCGCTGTAGATCTTGGCAATTTTAGTAATCTCATTCAGCAATTCCCCTTGGGTGACAAAGCCAGCAACATGGAAATTGCGATTGCTGGTTATGAAGCTATGTTAACCGTGTTCACCCGCAACGCTTTCCCCCAACAATGGGCGACAGTGCAAAATAATCTGGCGATTGCTTACTCTGACAGAATATTGGGAGACAAAGCAGACAATATAGAATT
>NZ_JXCA02000019.1:235436-284354 GCF_000828085.3 Scytonema tolypothrichoides VB-61278 | reverse complement strand
TACTGTGCTGCATTGTCCGTTTACACCAAAAACGCCTTCCCCCAACAATGGGCGACGACGCAAAATCATCTGGCGGCTGCTTACTCTAAGAGAATATTGGGAGACAAAGCACAGAATTTAGAATTGGCGATCGCATCTTACTCTGCTGCTTTATCCGTTTACACCAAAGACGCCTTCCCCCAAAACCATGCTGACACATTATTCAACCTAGGTATTGCTTACCAAGAGGCACAACGCACTTCGCTTTGTATGCCCTCCGGGCAGGCAAAATAGTGACTTACTATTTTTAAAAACTTTCAGCCAGGAGAATTCTCCTTTCTTTCAAAAGCAAATACAAGCAGATTTGGGATATTTCCATCATGGTTCTAGTTTGTTGGTCTTCGGTAAGCCCAACCTACTAGTACGTCATGGCGTTCGTAAAGCACCCATCCAAAATCAGTGAAAAGCTTGCGGTATATTCATTTTGAATTTTGAATTTTGAATTTTGAATTCCGCGTTCGCGCAGCGTGTCCCCTTGGGACTTAGCGGTACTAGCCCAACCCCACCCCGGTTTTGTCTCGTGCCAAAACCTTCCCTCATCTTCTTATCTCTCAACCAAATTTGCAATAGCCGTCGCCAAGAGAACAGGTTCAATTGGCTTGGGAAAATGAAGCGTAAAACCAGTAGCATGAGTTTGTTGCTTAACAGCTTCACCTGCGTAGGCGGTGAGGGCGATCGCCGGAATTTGTCCCCCTCGTTCAGCTGGCAAGGATCTGATTTGACGAATCAGCATATAACCATCCATTTCTGGCATTCCAATATCACTCACCAGCAAATCTGGCTGTTCTTCAATCAGTGATGAAAGCGCTTCGTGTGCTGAGGCGGCTGCACATACAGAAGCCCCATAAGCTTCTAGTAGGAAAGTCAAAAAATCGCGGTTGTCTGGTTCATCATCCACAACCAGCACCCGCACTCCATGTAAATCTGGACTGTTGTCATCTTTTTGAGTCTCACCTTGAGTTATGGAGGGGTTAAGCATGAGTGGAAGCTTAACAGTAAAAGTTGCTCCCTTTCCCTCACCAGGACTTTCAGCTTTAATAGTTCCGCCGTGTAATTCAACTAAGTGGCGGACAAGAGAAAGCCCTAACCCCAAACCTCCAAATTTTCTGGTATAACTACTATCTTGTTGACGGAAGTAATCAAATATATAAGGTAGAAAATCTGGTTTGATACCTTTGCCTGTATCAATAACTTGAATCTGAACGTATAAGCCAACCCTTTCTAAGCGAACTGTGACTTGTCCTTTTGATGGGGTAAATTTCACCGCGTTAGAAAGGAGATTCCAGATGACTTGCTGCAATCGTTTGGCATCACCAAAAATTGGTTCCACATTAGCATCAAATACAGTCAATATCTCAATTGACTTAGCTTGAGCCGCAAGACGTACACTTTCTATAGCTTTGGTAATGATAGTTTGCAGGTTAACAGAAATTGGATTAAGAGTTAGCTTACCACGCAAAATTTTAGATACACTCAGCAAGTCATTAATCAGTTGCACCTGTAAGCTTGCGTTACGCTCAATAGTTTCCAGTGCCTGCTCTTTCTTTTTATCATCAAGCTTACCACTGCGTAAAAGTTTTATCCACCCGAGTATTGGATTTAAAGGTGTTCGCAATTCATGAGAGAGGACAGCAAGAAACTCATCTTTTATGCGGTTTGCTGCTTGAGCCTCTTCCAAAAGTTTACTTCGCTCTTGTTCAGCTCGCTTGCGTTCAGTGATATCTCTTAAAGAAACAAGATAAGCAGTTTCTCCTTGCCACTCAATTTCTACCACGCGCATTTGGGCAATTTTTTCTAAGCCCCTGTTTCCTGGAGTAATTTCTTTGTTATATGGGTAAATATCAACCTCTGTGTTATCCTCACCAACAACAGGAAAGCCAAACAATTCACCCAAGAGTTCTTCTTGCTTGCAACCAAATAGATTTAGTGCTGCTGGGTTAATAAAACGCACAATACCCTGGCGATCTACAACCACTATACCGTCAGCATTCTTGGTAATCAGCGTTTGTAACTGTACCTCAACCTTTTGCAGTGTTGCTTCAACTTGTTGGGAGTGCTGTTTTTGTTTACCGAGTTCTGCTGTCTGTTGTTGCAGCTGTTGTTCTAATTCTTGCTTATAAGATTGGAATGGTTGTCTTTTCTGGGCAAGAACCTGCTTAATAACTTGGGGAAGCCGTGCCAGTTCATCTTTAGATAGGTAATCTATTGCTCCTGCCTTAATACATTTTACAGCAATAAATGCGCTATCCGTACCATTAACAATCACAAAAGGGATATTTAAGCCCTGTGCGTGCATTTCCTGCAATGCTTCCAAGGCGTCTAAATCATTTAAACTGTCTTCAGCAACGATCGCATCGCAACCAGAATTCAGATAAGTGAGGTAATCAACTTTTCTTGCTACACACTTATAATCGACTGTAAAACCAGCCCCATTCATCACAGCGAGGATATTTTCTGTAGATTGGGGCGAGTTTAATAAAAATAAGATGGTGCATTTGTCAGCCACTTTTAACTGGTTTTTGTAAACAGGTGATTAATATATAGCAATCCTAAATCATTTGTAAAATTCTCTCTTCTCTCTTTTCTTGGCGTTCTTGGCGTCTTGGCGGTTCGATATTTTTACAACTCAAATAGGATTGCTATAATTTCATCTTAATAGTTAATGGTACCGCACAATATCACCCAAAGACTTATGTTTCTTACTCTTCCTTTAGAAAGAGCACAAAAAGAGCTATTCACCAGGGAACAGTGAACAGTGATAACTGGTAACTGATAACTGTTTTACTCATTTTGGTTTGTAAAAACCAGAGATAGGGTTTCCAATCAAAATGCCAGTGATGTTGCGAAATGGTTTGCCGATGTGCATACCCCGATTATCAATTGTAAACTCTCGGATTTGCTTATCATGCTGTGAACCGCGCATTTTTATCACCGCTATTCCTCTGCGAATTTCCCCATAAACTTCAACATATCGTAGTAATATAATCACATCGGTCGTGATAGAGATATGATTTTCGGAAGTTGAGGTGCTACTGACAAGGCTCATCGGAGTTGTAGAGGTATACAGCGCTGTTATTTTACGTTCTCTGATCATTGAATTAAGACCAACAAGAAATTGCCGAAACCCTTCTGTATTAGAAGCCCACTCCAATGCTGAGAGACTATCAATTGCTACCCGATGAGGTTGAAATTCCTCAATCATTTCTTGCATTTTAATCAAGTGATACTCCAGTGGATGTGCTTCTGGATTGCGACATACAAATTTCAATTGCCCATCCCGTTCCATTTGTCGAAAGTCAACACTCCACCCCAGCGCATTTCTCAAAATCAGTTCTCGGTTTTCCTCAAAAGCAAACAATAAGCAGCGTTCTTTATTATTAGCCCCCGCTGCAATAAACTGGGTTGATAGCAAGGTTTTGCCTGTACCTGTAGCTCCTGACACAAGAATAATAGAATTTTGAAAGAAACCACCGTCACACATACCATCCAGTTCGGGAACGCCAGAGGTTATACGGTTATTAGATGTGCCTTCTTCTGCTGTTTCCGTTCTAGACAGGGGAAGAATGACAATCCCTTTGTCAGGAACAATTGAAAAAGGAAATTCTCCCTGCTTGTGAGAACTACCTCTATACTTAAGAATTTCTATCGTTCGTCGGCGCTTGTGTTGGAATATAACATTCCGCAGGATAATCACATTGTCAGCGACAAACTCCTCAACACCGTAGATGCTAATCTCTCCGTACTCTTGATTGCGTTCAGATGTCACAACAACGGTACTTTCAATTTGTTCCAAAACTGAACCAATCATGAATAAGTCATTGCGAACTTGGGCTTTATCAGGCAAATAAGTAAAAATTGCTCCTAGACAATCCATTGAGACTCGTACTGCACCCACCTGATTAATGGCATACTTAATCCGAGCAACAAGAGAATCAAAGTCGTATTCTCCACTCACCAAAGGCTTTTCTCCAGCTTGGCGAGAAGCATCAACAAACGCCCATTTGCCTTCCTCCTCCCATTTGCGGATATCCCAGCCAAAGCCTCGCATATTTTTTCGTATACGCTGGGGAGATTCTTCAAAAGTCACAAACACCCCATTTTCGCCCTGTTCAATACCCTGTGCAAGGTACTGAGATGCAAATACAGTCTTGCCACTACCTGCGGTGCCAACTACTAACGTGACTCGTGACTTGGGTAATCCCCCTTCAGATAATATATCAAAGCCAGGAATTCCAGTGACAAGCTTCTCGACCAAATCTTGTTCTTTTTCTTGATTCATTTGGTGAAATTTAAACTTTTATATTAATAAATTCAATACCACTGATTAGTATTCTTAATGTATTTTACTGCTTCTAGGGAATATTAAGCCCTAACAAAACTGTGTGTGTATTTGATAGATCACCGATAATTCGTACTTTTGGTAAGGGAAATTCCTTAATTAAAGTTGGGGTTACTAAAATTTTCTCAGCTTCAGCAACTTGGGGTTGCTCCAGCACATCTATAATTACTATCTCATGTCTATTGTGCAGGTGTGACTCGCACAACTGAATCAAATTGGATATCGCTCGTTGAGACCGGGGCGTGTATCCTGTAATATACAGTTTGAGCAGATATTTATCACTCATTTGTCAGTCGAGTCATAACTTGCTAACTTATGTATTTGCTTTTTCCAAGTCATTATAAGTTTTAGTAATGTTGAATTTGGTCAGACTAACGAGGTATTTGTGAGTGTCAGCAGGTAGTGAGCTATCTGTTCATTAGTCATTAAGGAATCTTTTCATAGAACTGTTGGCATAGGAACTAATATGAAAAATGAAGCAGCTAATCGCCCTTCTTCTGCCAAAAAAAGTTCTTTCACAACAGGGTTACTCAAATCTTGCATCATTACGAGTAAACCACGAATTCTTGTCTAATCTAGTATTGAAAGATACTCATAAATTAGTACGAATTTCAGTCCATTTTAATGGACTTCGCCTATAAGCCTGGGACTTACAGTCCTAGGCGGACAAGAATCCAGTCAAATAATATGTTTAGACTATTGACATTTGTTTTACCAGGTGCAAAATGTAAGCGCCTCACGGGCAGCGCACCACCCGCGACGAATCAAAGAAACACCTTTTTCCCGTGACCCCCTGAAACCCCGAAACCCCTGTGTTTCTTGAAAGCGCCCCACAGGCGGCACACCACCTGTTATGGATGAAAGAAACACCTACAGCATCTACAGGAAAACAAGCAAGAATGTTGCGTTTAAATTCACGGGCTTATATAATAACGATTGTTAGATATAAAAAAGCGGACTCATTCCTGTGGATGAGTACCTAAGCCGTGTTGGTTTTTGAACTAACAAGTGATTGATATTTCTTTCTCTTGCTTTATGCCTAAAATTGTTGACCATGACCAATACCGTAAAGAACTACTCAGCAAGTGCTTTGACCTATTTGCCCAAAAAAGCTATTCTGCAATTACAATGCGTGAAATTGCCCAAGGTATAGGCGTTTCTACTGGGACACTGTATCACTACTTTCCTAGTAAAAAAGCTCTGTTTGAGCAATTAGTTGAAGAAATAAGCCAGCAGGATGTATTGATGGCAGCGGCTGAGTTGCAAGGAACGCAAACGCTACAAGAACGCATGGAAGCTTTCGGAAGATTCTTGGCTAAAAACGAGGATTATTTTATCAAGCAGACTTTGCTTTGGGTTGATTTTTGTCAGCATCAAGACTCAAAGGATATGCAGAATAGTAGTGGTTTTAAACGTGCCAAGAAGCGATACCACCAGGCAGTCTCTGATTTTTTGGGCATTCATGAACCGGTGCTCATCTCTTTAGTCTTGAACCTTATTGATGGCTTAATTCTGGAGCAGCTATTGGGTCCTGAAAACATTTCTATGACCGAACAATTTGCCCTACTTGGTAAAATGCTGACAGCATATCTGGAGAAACAAATATTGAACATTTCATCCAGAAATTAACATCTTCAAAGAAGAAATATTTGCTCAATTTTTTGATAATAGGAGTGAGAAATGATGAGTCTGAAGCTGTTATCTAAAAATTCTAATCGATGGTTGACTTGGTTAGCTTTTGGTGCCATTTGCATCACAGGAATTGGTGTTCATACTATTTCTCAGTTTGGACAAGACAAACCAAAATCATCTCAGCCTGTAGAGACAGCACCTCCTAAAGTGGCTGCACTAGGACGACTAGAACCAGAAGCAGAGGTGATTAACTTGTCTGCACCAATGGATTTGAATGGCGATCGCATCGCTCAAATACTGGTTAAGGAAGGTGATCGAGTAGCAGCAGCACAGGTTGTGGCAATTTTGAGTTCGCACAAGAAACTCCAAAGTGCCCTGCAGCAAGCAGAAAAACAACTCAGTGTTTCCCAGGCAAAGCTAACACAAGTTAAAGCCGGAGCGAAACTAGGAGAAATTCAAGCACAACAGGCAACAATTGAGCGCTTACTGGCAGAAAAGGACACGGAAATTGAAGCTCAAAAAGCAACGATTTCTCGTCTACAGGCAGAACAAGCCACAGAAACTGAAGCCCAAAAAGCAACCATCGCCGAAATGAAAGCACAGTTGGATAATGCTCAAATGGATTACAACCGCCATCAAACACTTTATCAGGAGGGAGCGATTTCTACCTCATTACGGGATACCAAGCGCTTGGCTATGCAAACAACTCAGCAACAACTCAAAGCGGCGCAAGCTAATCTCAAACGCATTCAGGAATCTCGATCGCAGCAACTAAGCGAAGCACGTGCCAATCTTAGACGTATCCAAGCTTCTCGAGAACAAGAAATCAAGGAAGCTAAAGCAACTTTAAATAAAATTGCTGAAGTCCGTCCAGTAGATGTACAAGCAGCAAATACTGAAGTTGAACAGGCAAAAGCCGCAGTCAACCGCGCCAAAACTGAGTTGGAACAAGCTTATATTAAGGCACCAATGGCAGGGCAAATTCTCAAAATTCGCACGCGAACCGGAGAAAAGATTGCGGAAGAGGGCATTGTAGATTTGGCGCAAAATGACCAAATGGTCGCAGTGGCGGAGATTTATCAAACTGACATTGGTAAAGTTAAACCCGGACAAAAGGCAGTCGTTACAGGACAAGCAATTAACGGACAACTTCGGGGAGTCGTTTCCCAGATTGGCTTACAGGTAAACCGACAGAACGTTTTCAGCAATCAACCTGGAGAAAATTTGGATAAGCGAGTTGTCGAGGTGAAAATTCGTCTGAACCCTGAGGATAGTAAGAAAGTTGCAGGGTTGACCAACTTACAGGTGCAAACAGCAATTGAACTATGAATTTTTTTGGTTAGCTTTATATCGAATGTTTGGTATAATTAAATAGACAAGCATGAGGAGAATCCTACAAATGCTTTGCACTACGCCCCGGATCTGGTTCTCATTTTGGCAATTCTTTTGGGAGGAACGCACCGATGAAATCAGTTTTAGTCATCAATAGCATACCAACGTAACAAACCACAAAAATTTTGAAGATAAGCATATTCAATTATGTCTGGCAAATGGTTTCGCAAAACCCCGCTGGCATGGCGGCAGGTGATGAAAGAAAAAACTCGTCTAGCGGTGGCAGTGGCAGGCATTGCCTTTGCAGATATGTTGATGCTTGTGCAATTGGGTTTCCAAGATGCACTTTATGACAGTGCCACACAGCCTCACCGCTTACTTGAAGCAGATTTGATTGTTATCAACCCTCATTTTCAAAGTATTTCTGCAGTCAAAAGTTTTTCAAGAGAACGACTCTATCAAGCGTTGGGTCATCAAGGGGTTAAGTCAGTCAGTGGTATCTACATGGATAGGGGAGATTGGAAAAACCCAGAAACTCGCATCAACCGCGTCATCTTAGCTTGGGGAATTGACCCCTACGCCTCTAGCTTTCAGTTACCAGAAGTCAAGCAAAATATACCGCAGTTGAAACTTCTGAACACGGTGCTGTTTGACCGCGCCTCTCGTCCAGAATATGGAGCGATCGCTGATGCTGTGCAAAAGCAAAAAACAACAGAAGCAGAAGTCAATCGACAGAACATTCAGGTCACAGGACTGTTTACCATTGGAGCTTCCTTTGCTGCTGATGGCAATGTTATCATGAGTGACTCAACGTTTCTCAAGTTGTTTCCCCAACGGCGACCGGAGCAAGTTGAAATTGGTTTGATCCAACTTAAACCAGGTTTCGACCTAAGCCAAGTTCAAGCGCAACTTGCAAAAGTTTTGTCACCAGATGTGCAAGTTTTGACACCGGAAGGCTTTGCTGAGGTGGAAAAACACTATTGGGAAAGCCAAGGAACAATTGGATTCATTTTCGGGCTGGGTGTCGTTGTTGGATTTATTGTGGGAATCGTGATTGTTTACCAGATTCTCTACAGTGATGTTTCGGATCATTTACCAGAGTATGCTACATTAAAAGCAATGGGATATACAGACACCTATCTTTTGGGTGTGTTGTTTCAAGAAGCCTTGCTGTTGGCAGTATTGGGCTATTTCCCTGGATTTTTGATTTCGATTGGACTCTATCAGTTAACGTATGCAGCGACACTGCTTCCCATTGGGATGACACTTACTCGTGCGATAACTGTGTTTGTACTCACAGTTTTAATGTGTAGTGCCTCTGGGGCAGTAGCGATGCGAAAACTACAAGCCGCTGACCCTGCTGATGTTTTCTAAGTTTCTTTGTTAGTTTGTTTAGAAGAAACAAGCGTGCAACGTGGCTTTCACACATAACAGATTGCCATGCTCTTCCCAGAAGCGAGCTTTTAACTATATCGAATGTTAGATATAGATGACTGCTACCTACGAATGTCACATACGTTTTTCACTATCTAACAAGGAGTTAAATATGGCTGTCAATGAACAAGTTGATCTGTTTAGCCCTGCATTTAAAGCCAATCCTTATCCCACCTATGCTCACTTGCGTAAGAATGCTCCAGTTTATCGTGCGATGCAATCCAACGGTCAACCGGTATGGGTCATCACGCGATATGACGATGTCATAGCAGTCATGAAAGATCCACGCTTTGTGAAGGATTACCGTAAAGTAATGTCACCCGAGCAGTTCGCAGACCAGCCGATAGATGAATCCATATTAAAAATATGGAACGTTCTTGATCGTAATATGCTTAGCAGCGATCCGCCCGCTCATTCCCGGCTACGCGGTCTTGTTTCAAAAGGGTTCACGGCTCGAAGAATCGAGGAACTGCGTCCGCGCATTCAAAAAATTGCTGATGAACTGTTGGATGCAGTGCAGGATAAAGGGTTGATGGATTTGCTCACAGAGTATGCATTTCCCTTGTCTATTACTGTCATCTCGGAAATGCTTGGCATTCCCAGTACTGATCATGACAAGTTTCGCCATTGGTCGAACGCAATAGTTGAGAAAGCTGACATTATGCAGCCTGACCTTGATGCAGAAGCCCTTGTGGTAGCGGCAGAATTTTTTGAATACCTCCGCACATTGTTGAACAAGCGACGTATGAACCCCACCAGCGATCTGATCAGTGCGCTGATTACGGCGGAAGAGCAAGGCGACAAGCTTGATGAAAACGAGCTCATCTCGATGGTATATCTTCTCATCATTGCTGGACACGAGACTACAGTCAATTTGATCGGCAACGGCACATTGGCTTTGCTGCAACACCCTGATCAGCTGACCCTACTCAAGAAAGACCCATCGCTAATTAAGTCGGCGGTCGAAGAGTTCTTACGGTATAACGGGTCTGTTGAGACGGCAACAATACGTTATGCCTGCGAAGATGTGGAAATTGGCGGACAGGTAATTTCTAAAGGTGATGTCGTATTAGTGATACTTGTTGCCGCTAATCACGACCCGAAGCAGTTTGATGATCCTGAGGTGCTGAAAATTACTCGTAAAGTCAACCAGCACATCGCCTTCGGACATGGCATCCACTACTGTCTGGGGGCACCGCTTGCACGTCTTGAAGGAGAGATTGCGATTAACACACTGCTACGTCGGCTGCCCAATCTACAATTAGCCGTTGCACCTGAAGAATTGTGCTGGCGTCCCGGTATGCATATACGCGGTCTTCAAGCGTTACCCGTGAAGTTTTGATAGTTGATTCTATTGCTGATGCTTTCAATCGCCTGCTGCTACAGCGATAGTAAAAACCAGTTTTCATTCAAATTCTGCATATGAATTATCGTCACTGGCATAGCTTCAAACAGAGTGCGAACGGCGGCAGAAAGCATTGGCTGCAAGCATTGGCATTAAGCTGTTTATCCACAATTTTCACAGCCATGCCTGCTTTCGGGGCTGAACGTATTTCTTTTTCCTCTGGTTGGGGAGAATTTTCAATTTCTGTTGCTTCCCTAGATGCTTATGCGCGAACTGGCAAAAAGGACAATGAATTAGCTTTCTATGCTCAGCATATTAAGCCGCAAGAACTCGTGCAGTTACGGAAAATCTTGCAATATCGAATTAAGTTAAGTTCCGTTACAGTTGCTCAATTTCTTTACTCTTCAATGGGAGTCAAGATGCTGCAGTTTCTGGGCGATTTGGTTAAGATGGATTCCCAACAAAATGGCTTCTATGCACTTCGTTCTGCTTTGATTTTGGCAGCAGCAGACAAACAGGGTATAACTGCGCTCGAAGTGATCAAGAAATTTCCCTCACCGACAATACGTATCAACTCTACACTAGCCTTTGAGATTGTTGGCGCATTTGATCAACTGATTGACAAAACTGATAAAGTCACTGCATTGGTTGAACAACAATCGCAAATTGAAGCCACTGCTTCTTCACCTGTCAATCCTACCCAACCTCTTGACTTGCAGCAACCAGGTAAAGTGCAATGGCATAAACAAACACTCGTTTTCCATGACCGTATCCGTAGTCGCTCTCTCAAAGCCGACCTTTACCTACCTCAACTTCCAACTCCTGCTCCCGTACTTGTGATTTCCCACGGTGTCGGATCTGACCGTACAGATTTTGCCGATCTGGCTCAACATTTAGCTTCTCATGGCTTTGCAGTTGCTAGTCTTGAACATCCTGGTAGTAATGGTCAGCAATTACAAAGTTTGTTTCAAGGTACCGCAAAGGAAGTTGTAGAAACCGAAGAATTCATCAACCGACCGAAGGATGTGAGTTATTTACTCGATGAACTAGAACGTCTTTCTCAATCTCATCCCCGAATGCAAGGTCGTTTAAATCTCCAACAGGTGGGTATGCTTGGTCACTCTTTTGGTGGCTACACAGCACTAGCTTTAGCAGGAGCACAGTTGAATTTTGAACAACTCGAGCAAGAATGCCGTGTCGATAACTCCAACCTGAATGCAGCGAATGTCTCACTTTTACTTCAGTGCTTGGCGTTGAATTTGCCTGATAAAACAAGTTATCACTTGCAAGACAAGCGCATTCAAGCAGTTTTAGCCATGAAACCTTTCAGTAGTGGTATTTTCGGGCAAAAAGGTCTGCGTCAGATTCAGGTTCCTGTGATGCTGATTGCAGGTAGCAATGATGTTGTCACACCAGCAGTTGTGGAACAAATCTGCCCCTTTAGCTGGCTTTCTAGTTCTGATAAGTACTTGGTTTTGATGCAAAACGGAACCCACGTTTTTGACAACCAAGAATTTGCGAATCGTACTTTCCCTATTCCTGGTCAGTTAGCTCACCCCCACCCAGCCCTCGCCCGCCGCTATCTTAAAGCAATGAGTTTGGCTTTTGCAAAAACTTATGTCGCTGGTCAATTACAGTATCGTGAATATCTTAATCCATCCTACATCAAAGCATTGAGTCAACCTCCTCTGCCGCTTTTTCTTGTACGTTCTCTCACTACAACTCAGTTATCTCAAACACAAAATCTTTCTTGTCCAGGCTCACAAAACTTCTCATCTCCAGAGAAGCCTAAAATTCAAAATCTTGAATAATGAAATTGCCTTAAGATATGTCATTTGTTCGTGAAGCTGTTGACTGTTAACAGTTCAAAAATAACAGTATTTTTAATAAGCTAAATACTTGAAAGCGTAAATCTTATGCAAACCATCAACTCTTCTCAATCTAAGCCATCTCCAACGACAGAACCTGTTATTTCTGTCCATAATCTCAACCATTACTTTGGTAGCGGTGACCTTCGCAAACAAGCATTATTCGACATTAACTTGGACATTTACCCAGGTGACATTATCATTATGACTGGACCCTCAGGTTCAGGAAAAACGACACTATTAACCCTGATGGGTGGACTGCGGTCTGCTCAAGAAGGTAGTTTAAAGATTTTAGGGCAAGAAATCTGCGGCGCGAGCAAGAAGCAGTTGACGCAGATTCGCTGCAATATTGGTTATATTTTCCAAGCACATAACTTGATGACGTTCTTGACAGCTAAGGAAAATGTGCGGATGTCAATGGAGTTGCATGATGAATTTTTGGATCAGGATATGGATGCCAAAGCAGTTGCTATGCTCGAGAGTGTTGGTTTGGGACATCGTGCCGATTACTACCCAGAAAATATGTCGGGTGGGCAAAAGCAACGGGTTGCTATTGCCCGTGCTTTGGTTTCCCAACCTAAAATTATTTTGGCAGACGAACCCACTGCTGCGCTAGATAAAAAATCTGGGCGTGATGTCGTGGAATTGATGCAGAAGCTAGCGAAAGAACAAAGCTGTACAATTTTGCTGGTGACTCATGACAACCGCATCCTTGATATTGCCGATCGCATTGTCTACATGGAAGATGGTCGTCTCATTAAAGATGGTATAGATGCTGCTGCCAAGGTGAGTTAGAGGATGTCTGAAAAGTTTTGAGGAGGTAATTTTGACCGCGATAGCCTCCATAGCTATCGACTAGAGCTTACCTCTGGTAGAACTTTTTGTCAAGAGGTTGCCAAGACTTGTCTGCCAATCGTTGCCGGAGGATGAATTCAGCGATCGCTAAATCCACAGGCGTCGTCACTTTCAAATTTGTCTCCTCTCCTTCCACAATCTGCACAGGCATCTGGCATTGTTCAAACAAGGCAGCATCGTCTGTGACTTCCCAACCTTGGCGACGACCTTCAGCATGACACTGCTGTAGTCGCTCTACTTCAAATCCTTGAGGGGTTTGAGCCGCCCAGAGTTGACTTCGATCTGGCGTACTGGTAATCAGATGTGTCTTTTGATCTACAACTTTTATCGTGTCTTTGACAGGAACAGCGGCAATCAGACCTTGACAATGGAGAATTGCCTCAGCACATCGGTCAAACAAATTTGGTGTTGCCAAACATCGAGCTCCATCATGAATCAACACGTGTTTTGCCATGGGGGGTAAAGACTGCAACCCGTTGTATACCGAATCTTGACGGGTTGCTCCTCCTTGAGTGAAATGCACTGGCTTACTCAGGGATAGGTTCGACACGATTGTTTGTAGATCAGCCCGGTCTTGTGGCTGAATAACTATGCCTATCCAATCAATAGACTCAGAAGCATCAGCAGCCAAAAGTGTCCAAGCAATTAAAGGTTGGTCTAACAAGGTCAGCAGTAGTTTATTTCTACTACTCCCCATTCGGCGACCGCTTCCTGCGGCTGGAATTAGTAAGTACACAACTATTTAAAATATATGCAAATTTAATAAAACACTACCATTAAAAAGGCAGCAAAATTAACACTTCCAGGGCGTGAGCACTTTTTTCGTAGAAGTTCAGGGACGTGAGTTACTAGCAGTTAATAAGCTTTTTCAAAAATAACTAGTAATTAAGGTGGGCATTGCCCAACGCCAGATACCTACGGAGGGAAACCCTCCTGCAGTACTGGCTCCCCTACATTAAATTATCTCGCTCCCGTCGGCATACCCAAAATATCCTCAATCTTCGGCATTTCTTCCAACGGAATCACCCTACCTTCATCCTCAAAACCAGCAATTTGATCAAAGTTCAAATACCGATACAAATTATCAGCAAAAGGATGAATTTTATTCGCCACAATGTCAAGATATTCCTGCACTGTCGGAATCCTACCTAACAGCGCACAAACAGCTGCTAATTCCGCTGAACCGAGATAAACTCGCGCATCTTGCCCCATGCGGTTATTGAAGTTGCGGGTGGAAGTAGAAAACACCGTCACACCATCAGCAACTCGCGCCTGATTACCCATACACAAGCTACATCCTGGCATTTCTGTCCGCGCACCCGCAGCATTGAAAATGTCATACACACCTTCTTCTTTAAGTTGGTGTTCATCCATGCGAGTTGGCGGACAAATCCACAACCGAGTCTTGACAGAACCTGCACCTTCTAACACTTTACCAGTTGCGCGATAATGACCAATATTTGTCATGCAAGAACCAACAAAAACTTCTTGCACAGGATCATTAGCAACTTCCGATAATAATTTGACATTATCGGGGTCATTAGGAGCAGCGACAATAGGTTCTTTAATTTCGTTTAAATCAATTTCAAGAACTTGGGCGTATTCTGCATCTGCATCCGCTTCCAAAAGCACTGGATTTGCTAACCACTCTTCCATTTTGGCAACGCGACGCATGATAGTACGCTCATCGTGATAGCCCCGTGCTACCATATTTCTCAACAACGTTATGTTAGAACGCAGATATTCAGAAACTGTCTCAATACTGAGCTTGATAGTACAACCTGCACAAGAACGTTCGGCGCTAGCGTCGGTGAGTTCAAAAGCTTGTTCAACTTTCAAGTCTGGCAAACCTTCTATTTCCAAAATCCGCCCAGCGAAGACATTTTTCTTGTTCTTCTTCTCTACTGTCAGTAAATCTTTTTGAATTGCGACGTAGGGAATAGCATTCACAACATCCCGCAAAGTGACGCCAGGTTGTAATTCACCTTTGAAACGTACTAAAACAGATTCTGGCATATCCAAAGGCATTACACCCAACGCCCCAGCAAACGCCACTAACCCGGAACCAGCGGGGAAGGAAATACCCAAGGGGAAACGGGTGTGGGAGTCGCCACCAGTTCCTACGGTGTCGGGAAGTAGCATCCGGTTTAACCAAGAGTGGATGATTCCATCACCGGGGCGCAATGCGACACCACCACGAGAAAAGAAAAACTCAGGTAGTTCTTGATGAGTTTTGATGTCTACAGGTTTGGGATATGCTGCTGTATGGCAAAAACTTTGCATCACCAAGTCAGCAGAGAAACCGAGACAAGCGAGTTCTTTTAACTCATCGCGGGTCATGGGTCCTGTGGTATCCTGGGAACCAACAGTCGTCATCATGGGTTCGCAGTAGGTACCGGGACGAACACCTGATAAACCGCAGGCTTTACCCACCATTTTCTGTGCTAAGGTGTAGCCTTTACCTGTGTCAGCAGGTTGCTGGGGACGGGTAAATACTGTGCTGGGTTCTAAACCAAGTGCAAGTCTTGTTTTGTCAGTGAGAGTACGTCCAATGAGTAAGGGAATTCGTCCACCTGCGCGAACTTCATCGAGGATAGTATCTGGTTTGAGGGTGAAGGTGGAAATGACTTCGCCTGCTTCATTGGTGATACTTCCTTTATAGGGATATATAGTTATTACCATCCCGGTTTCCATCTTGGAAACATCGCACTGGATGGGGAAAGCACCAGCATCTTCAGCAGTGTTGAAGAAAATTGGGGCAATTGTACCGCCTAAAATATATCCACCTGCCCGCTTATTGGGTACAAAAGGAATATCATCCCCAATATGCCATAGTACAGAGTTAATTGCTGACTTACGGGAGGAACCAGTACCAACCACATCTCCCACGTAGGCGACAGGATACCCTTTTTTCTTTAACTCAGCAATGGTTTCCAACGCCCCAGGCATTCTACTTTCTAGCATTGATAATGCGTGTAAGGGAATATCTGGGCGAGTCATCGCCTGAGGTGCAGGAGATAAGTCGTCGGTGTTTGTCTCACCAGGAACTTTGAAGACGATGACGTTGATGAATTCTGGTAAAACTGAACGAACGGTAAACCACTCAGCTTCTGCCCAAGAGTCTATCACTCGTTTAGCGAAAGGATTGGTTTTGGATAATTCCAAAATATCGTGGAAGGCGTCATACACCAACAGGGTTTTGCTTAAGGCGGTGGCGGCGTATGCTGCTATGGGTTCTTTTCCTTGTCCACCCATCACCAAAGGAGTTTCGGAAGATGATGATACGGAAGTGGTGGGAGTTTGCAACAGTTCAATTAATGATTGGACGTTGTAACCACCTACCATCGTCCCCAGTAATTGCACAGCTTCGATGGGTGAAATTAAGGGGCTAGTGATTTCTTCTTTGGCTATGGCGGTGAGGAAACCAGCTTTGACATATGCAGCTGGATCAACTCCAGGAGGAATGCCATCGCGCAACAAGTGCAGTAATGTCTCTTCTTCACCTGCAGGCGGATTTTTTAATAATTCACACAGTTCTGATGTTTGATTTGCATCTAAAGGTAGGGGGGAAATTCCTAGTGCTGCTCTTTCGGCAACGTGGCTGCGGTATGATTCCAGCATTCTGCTCTCCAAATATTCGATCCAGAATTCGATTTAATGTTTACAATCATTGCCCATTCATTATGGGTAGTTTTCCCTGATTGTCCGTAACAAGCCAGATGAACAAGCGATAAATCTTCCTAGGTGAATTTTTTCGTCTAGCAAGGACTTATAATTATCACTGGATCATGCCCTATCGAGTCAAGCTTTTTCCAGTTAAGCTTCTTGCTGGCGATTCTTTCTTGAGTTGTCCATCTATTTCTAAGATAAGATATTTAACTTGTCCGTTGCACAGCATTGCTATTGTATATGCCCAAAACATACACCGTTGAAATTACCCACCAAGGCAAAACTCATACTTTGCAAGTTCCCGAAAATGAAACCATCTTATCAGTTGCTGATGGGGCTCAATTAGATTTACCAAGTTCCTGTCATGCTGGTGTTTGTACAACTTGTGCTGCCCAAATTCTATCTGGAAGCGTAGATCAAAGTGATGGCATGGGTGTAAGCCCAGAACTGCAAAAAAAAGGTTATGTATTACTTTGTGTTGCTTATCCTCGTTCTGATTTAAAAATTGAAACCGAAAAGGAAGAAATTGTTTATCAGTTGCAATTTGGTAAGTAGAGATGCTTCAAACAGCGTGTTTGTACATCAGTCTTGGTGTGTATATATTTAAGTAAGGAGTGAAACAATGACAACCCATTTTATTACCGCAGAAATAGATCTACAAGAAACTCCCACAGAACTTCAAAAAGCAATTGAAGTAGAGTTGAAAAAACAGGGAGAACCTTTGCGTTGGGCAGTGACATCTGTAGATGTGAAACAACAATCATGTACCGTTGAAGCTGTTGTGACTACAGAAGGCTAATGGGTAATAGCGAATAGCAACGGTTCATGGTGACTCGTTAGTAAGTAGGTGGTAAACCTCACCCTGCCTCCGGCTTCCCTCTCCTTATTAACGAGAGGGATTGAGGATAAAATCTGATAATAAGATTAAATGAGACCTGCCTACTGAGAAATAACTAAATAACTACAGCCTACCTAAATAGGATATGAACATCCTCCTCTTCTTCTCTTTCTTTTCTTTGCGTTCTTTGCGCCTTGGCGGTTCGTTTTTTTATTCACGACTTATCTAAAATTGCTGTATCACAAATAAATAGTAATTTATTTTCACTTTTGACTTTATTCGTGCGTCAATACACCGCTATCTTAATTATTCCTACAGGCATTGGGGCAGCAATAGGAGGTTATGCGGGAGATGCATTGCCAGTTGCCAAAGCTGCTTCACAGGTTTGCGATCGCCTGATCACCCACCCCAATGTCCTCAACGGTGCCAGTCTGTACTGGAACCTGCCCAACACTTTCTACGTTGAAGGTTACGGACTTGACAAATTTGCCGCTGGATGCTGGGGTTTACGTCCCGTTCATCAAAATCGCATAGGTTTGCTTCTTGACCAAGCAATAGAACCAGAATTGCGGCTACGACACTTACAGGCAGCAGATGCAGCCAGAGCAACTCTGGGATTATCCATGACAGATTACGTTATAACTGATGCACCCTTAAACGTAGAATTACGTGAATCGGCATCAGGGATAAGTTGGGGAACAATAGGCAACCCAGATAGTTTATTGCGGGCGGCGGAAGTTTTGATCAAAAGGGCGGGGGCGGAGGCGATCGCAGTTGTTGCCCGTTTTCCTGATACTCTGGATGAACAAGCAGACCAAAACTACCGCCTAGGAAAAGGAGTTGATCCAATTGCTGGTGCAGAAGCTGTCATCAGCCATTTGATTGTCCGAACTTTTCAAGTTCCTTGTGCCCATTCACCGGCTTTTTTCCCTTCACCTCCAGATCCTAATTTATCTCCCCGTTCCGCTGCTGAAGAATTAGGTTATACTTTTTTACCAAGCGTGCTTGTTGGTTTAAGCCGCGCTCCCCAGTTTCTAACTGGAGCGTCAGATAATGAATTGTCCGAGTTTGGAGATATTTGGGCAAACCAAGTTGATGCAGCAATTGTACCAGCAACCGCTTGTGGCAATAGCGCTTTACTGAGTTTAAGTCAGAGCAGGCGATGCCATATTATCACTGTGGAGGAAAATCAAACTCAGATAGAGGTTCGACCCCAACCTTTAGGTATAAAATCAATACAGGTCAACACATATTTAGAGGCAGTAGGTGTATTAGCCGCCCTCAAAGCAGGCATTAACCCATCTGCTCTGAGCCGAAATACATCACCTTTACAATCTCTAATAAATACTTAAAAAGTTATTTTTTCTCCTTGTCCCTTTGTCAACAAACACTTTGCTCAAGGGAGGAGCCAGCGCCCTAGGCAGGTTCTCCCACTTGGAGCGACGACTAGGGTGGAACCCTCCGCACAAAGGCTGGCTCCCCTTGTCTCCCTTCAATTAATTCAAAATTATGAATTCAAAATGCAAAATGATTTTTTGAACTTTGAATGAGCGAATTTTGAATTGGTTTGTCCCCTTGTCCCCTCATAGATTATCGTGGCACAACAGCAGAAGCAAGAGCCAGAAATCCCTTATTTGACACGCACTCAAGTGCTGGTGGCGATGGGAGTGACTGCAATTCTTTTATGGATAGTCGCCAAGGTGTGGCTACAATTTGGTAACTTTGCCCTCATGTCTTGGCGCTGGGATCAAACAGAGTTGCTTTGGGGCGTGTTGTTAGGTTTAGGCATCACCGCCTTAAGTACCGTTACTTATCGCCTATGGCTTCCCTATCGTAAAAGCGCTGATTTTTACTTAGAAATGGTGCTAAAGCCCTTGGCTTTGCCAGACTTGATATGGCTTGGGTTGCTACCTGGATTAAGTGAAGAATTGTTATTTCGGGGTGTGATGTTACCAGCGTTTGGGTATAATGGCACGGCTGTTATTATCTCAAGTATTTGCTTTGGTATCTTACACCTGAGCGGTTCCCAACAATGGCCTTATGTTGTTTGGGCAAGCATTGTCGGAATGTTACTAGGTTGTAGTGCTCTTATTAGTGGTAACTTGTTGGTACCAATTGTTGCTCATATTCTGACCAATTTGATTTCTAGCTATTCATGGAAGATTAGGCAATCTCAAATTGTTAAAAATTGAAGAGGAATTGGGAATACGTTCGTTGGAATTTAACTCTTAGCCGCTTCGCTGATGAAAAGCGCTCGTCAGAAGTAACGCTCATTCTAGAAGTTTAAAATGGTAGCGAGTGCTAGAATTGCAAGACTGAATTGGATTGCAAGGTTCCACTTTGACTAGAAAAACTCCACCTTTGCGATCGCCTGTTTGCGAAAACTGAATCTTTCCCGTTGCTCCTAAAGCTGAAAAATTTGGGTTAGATAAAGCTTTTTGTAACTCCTGGCGGGTGTTACCTTCTTTCAAGCCAGTGATAATTGTTTGAAGTGCATCATATGCTGTCGCAGTTCGTGGACTCACTTCTCCACCCCACAGCCCAACAGCTTTTTGAGCAAAAGATTTGTTTCCAAGAGCATCATTATGCCAAGAGACACCAAGCACCATTCCTTTGACATCTGCTTGCCCATATTTTAAAGTTCTTTCAGTATACATTCCTTGGAAACTGAAAAGCGGTAGTCTACCTTTATTTTCTCGTGCCACATCAATAGCTAAGTTCAGTTTATCTGGTCTAGGAATGAGTATCAAACCTTCTGCTCCATCGCTGATAGCTTGACTGAGAAAAGCACTAGGCTGAAAATCCGGAGCGCTCAAATCGCAAGCTGTACTAGTAACTTTACCTCCATATTTTTTGATGGAATCAGTATATTGTTGTACAATTTCCTGACTGACTTTTTCCTGATTAATTATAAATGTAGAGTCGCTACAAATAGCGATGTTGGTGAGGCGAGTTTTTTGAATGATATGATTGGCGATCGCATCACTAAAAACATCAAACTTTGGAGTTGCATAAAAAACGTATTTTGTTGGTTGAGATGGTCTTTTGGGATTGACTGTTGAAACCATTACCAAACCACCTTTATTATAAATTGATGGGTCGCGGCTAAACCCTATAACAGCGACGATACTGGTATCCTTAACCAATTCCGTGCTGAGTTCTTTCATCACATCAAAGTTATCAATACTAATAATTTCAAGTTGTAACGGTAGCCCATTAATTCCTCCACTACTATTCACTTCATCTTGAGCTTGAGCCACCCCGCGTAAAGTCTCTTCTGCTTCATTTAAAGAAATACCAATTGGTACAATGACAGCAACCTTTAGGGATTTCGATGTCCCTATTTTGGCATTATTTAAATAAATTAATGTCTCAGGATCATTACGTTTAGCTTGCAAGGATAATTGGAATTTACTAACCGCAGTGCTAAAGTCACCAGCTTCAAATGCCTTGCTTCCAGCATCTTTCTCAGGGGGTCTTTCTTCCCTGACAAAAACTTTCTCACCCAAGCTCATCCGGTTTTTTAAAGGTGAGTTGATATAAGATGGAGAAATTGAAGCACTATTTGGTTGAAATTGCCCAGAATACTCTTTATCTGGACGAACGACTCTACCCAATAACCATAAAATACCTGCTATTAGTAATCCAGCCAGCCCCAAAGAAATAAAGAGGCGAATATTTTCTTGATTTTTCATATACACAACCTCAGCCAACCAAAAATTATCTCTAAAATTAGAAGTATTTCGAGATAAAGCTGTTCAATATTTGAGAAACAGTTAAGAGAGTAAAAGTTAGTAATCCAGCAAGAATGGCTAGCAAGATTAAAACTAAGAATCCATCTATTCCTGCTTTGAGAAGATTAACAATGTAAAAATTCTTGTAGATAAATACAACAAATAATGTTGTGATTCCGGTAACGATAAACAAATAAGTCTTTTCAAAAACTGAACAAGGCTGGACAAAGATAAATCCTATAAAAATGAACAGCCATAAACTAGAGCTAATCCACATAGTTCCGACAGAACTCAGGAGGGCGATCAAAAGAAACGAACTCCCTGAACCTGTCATAATTGCCCAAGGCAATAATTTCTCTACGGAGAACTGCCCTTGATATTGTGGTGGTTGCTGTTGAATTTGTTGCGTCAGTGTTTCTGGTTGAACAGGCGAGAGTATTGTATGCTGTAGGCTAGGTTGTGGGGACAACACAAAAAACGAATCTTGTAAAACAGCCTCTGCTGTCTGATAACGTTGATTATAATCCTCTTGCAATAATTTATCAATAATCAGCCCTAGCTCCTCAGTGATTGGTTCTGTTAAATACTGCCGCCAGGTAGAAGTCCAGCTATAGCCTTGTTTCATCCATATCTCCCACGGTGAAACACCAGTCAACAAATGAAAAGTCGTTGCTCCCAAGCTATAGAGATCACTCGCAGGATAAGCTTCACCCGAGTACATTTGCTCATAGGGTGCATAACCAAATGAACCAATACTCGTTCCTGGTTTCGGGTTCACTGTTCCAGTCTTTCGCTTCGACACTCCAAAATCAAGCAGCACCAACTTACCATCACTTTCACGGCGAAGGATGTTTTCTGGCTTAATATCTCGATGAATCACCTGTTGCTGATGTACCGCTACCAGAACAGGTAATAAATCTTGTAAGAATTCTTGAATTTTAGCTTCATCAAACACACCCTTGTGTCTTAACTCCTGCAACAGATCGTCCCCTTCGATAAACTGCTGCACCAAATAAAGGTAGTTACCTTCCTTAAAATAGGCATAGAGTGTAGGAATTTGGCGATGTTCGCCTAAATGTTGTAGACGTTTTGCTTCTTGCTGAAATAATTCCATCGCCTTTTGGCGTGACCAGCTTCCTTGAACTTGTGGTGCCAGTTGCTTGACAACACATTTCTCATCAAGCTTATCTGCATCCTCAGCAAGGTAGGTGCGAGCAAATCCGCCGCCTCCTAATGGTTTGATAATGCGGTAACGACCCCTGAGTAACGAAATCAACTCTGCCCCGCAATTCTCACAGAACTTTGTTCCTTGTGAATTTAGGGGATAAGAGCATTCGGGATTTAGGCAGCAAATCATAATATTGTTGCTGTCTTTGATAAGTGTTATTACTGTCTTTTATTAATCGTAATCAATATACATCAAGTTTTCTGAACTTTCCGGATTTCTGATCTGTGAATGTAACAAATCTCAAATCTTGCGCCTCATGACTCTTATAATTAAGAGTCTGATTTCAGAGAATCTAGGTTCCCTTACCGAAAAAGGGAACGCTTAACTCTTAACAGGGAACTCTTAACAGGAAACTCTTAACGCTTAATATAAACTCAGATAGGAATCTTATATGTAGTAGTTCTTGTTTGAATCACATAGTAGAGACTGTACAGTACAGTCTCTACAGTATTGTTCACTCATCACTCATGACTCTTAAAGAGCTTCAGGTGGAGCAATATCAGGTCCAACGGTGACACTAACACGATTAGACAGCCCTGGCTTAGAAATTGGTTTTGTTTCCTGCGATGACTTAGTGAATGATGGAGAGGGTGAAGTTGCTGCATCTTTATCGATTTTATCGATCATTTTGTCTGCACTTGCTTGTTGGGACGCCATGATTGACAATCCTCCGACGGATCCAGCGACAAGGGCTGCATAGCCTAGGTAAAAATGTACTGGATGTAGTGCTATTCCTAATCCGAAATTACTTTTATGCTCATACTTGGCAGGTAAAATTGCTTTTACTGGCTCTGGCGCAGGCAAGGAAGCAGCTAAATCTGTGCCATTTAATCCAAGAGCGTTAGCCATGACACGGACGAAACCACGAACATACACATCCTCTGGTAATAACTCCCAATCACCCTTTTCCAGTGCCTCCATATGATGCAGGGGTACGTGAGTGTAAGCGTGAAGTTGGCTCAAAGAAAGTCCTTGGGATTCACGAGCTTGCCGTAGTTGTTGACTGATTTGACGCCGAGTTTCTACTCGCTGCTCAACTGCCATTTGCAAGGCTAGTTCAGCTTGTTTCCGTTTTTTACCAAAACCTCGCCACCCAATTTTCGTTTTCGTTTTAGGACGGTTTTGTTTGGCTTTTGCGGAATCATTTGCTTTGTGACTTTCTACTTGAGATTCTGATGGTAAAGGAGCTTTGTCATCAGTCTTGATAATCGTTTTTTGGTCAACAACACTGAGAAGATTTTGTGATGAATCATTACATAATTCATCGGTGGAATTTGTCTTTTCAATAGTTGATGTTTCAATCGTGGTGTCTTCTTGCGGCTTCTCTTTAACTTTTTGATACTGCTGCACAAATTGCCGAAATGCTAAACCAATCGCTTCTCTACCTACTGCTTTAAACAAAACATTGGCTTGCTCAGTTGAAGAACCTAGTAATTTTTGCAATATGACTACAGCACGGCGATAGACTTTACTCTGATGCAGTTCAGCTTCTATTTCACCTAAAAGCGTCCGCAATTCATCTTGAGAAATTTCAATAGTTGGATTGTCGAGAATTTTTAACAAATATGATGTAGTAGCCATTGTAGGGAGCCTCTTGCGGCAATTAAACAAAGGGAAGTTCTATCTGTATAATCTCTTCTACAGTGTCCTGATTTTTCCGGATTGTTACTGAGTTTTTTTTCTCAATATAAGAAAAATCAAAAAAATTATGCGAACTCGATAATGTCGTATTTATTTATGGATTTTATACCAATAATCAAAGAAATTTTTACAGTTGAATTTTGGCATGATATTTTACCTCATTTTTCAAATTGTAGAGGTCATGCTAAAATTTGCAGGAATTGTTTTTTAACAGTTATCAGTTACCAGTTACCAGTTATCAAGGAAGCGCAGCAGGAAACGGACTCGTCCACCCTTGTTCACTGCGATGCACTGAGCGTGGTCGTTGTGTTCAGTGCGTAGGTAGCTGTTCACTGTTCACTGGTTGAACAAGGAAGAATCAAAAAGTAATTCTCTACAACTGTGTGCGAGGTAGAGTGGTAAAACTCAAGAACACCAAATTTGAAAATAGGCGTGGTCTTCTATGAGTGTGGATCTTAATTACCCACTCATAAATTCTGAGTTCTTCTTCGTTCTTCTTCTTTTTGCTAAAGTTTCTACTCAAGAGCTAAGAACTCTGGACTCAGCAAGAATAATAAAAGAGCGAACAGCTTCTAAATATACAGAAGGAGCGACTTGTGCTACGTTATTATGTGCTGCACCAGGAACGAGAATCAATTTTTTTGGTTCAGAAGCAGCAGCATACAAGTCTTGGCTCATGAAAGCAGGTACGATGACATCATCAGTACCATGAATAAATAAAACTGGGATTTTTAAATTTGGCACCTTCCTAATCGAATCAAAATGCTGTTTCAGGATCATATCGACTGGAAACATCCTAAAATTGTTCCTGTAAGCAAGAACTTTCCGGATCGAGGTAAAAGAGCTTTCTACAACCAAGCCAGCAGCGTTTGGTTGTTTGAGAGCCAAATCAATAGCTACTGCACCTCCCAGGGAGTGTCCGTAAATAAAAATTTTGCTGGGTGGAATCTGTTGCTGGTAGACTAAGTAGTCCCAAGCTGTAGCTGCATCTTGATAAACCTGGGATTCATTGGGAAAGGCACCTTCACTACGACCATAACCACGGTAATCAATCAATAATACTGAAAACCCCAGTTGATGAAACCGATGTGCATGAGCGACATTTGCACCAATGTTGACACTATTACCATGCAGGTAGAGCAAAACTTTGCCATTTGGTTGGTTTGCTTCTATCCACCAACCATGAATCTGTTCTACTTTACCTGATTTAGCTGACACAGGCAACCAAACATCCTGATAAGGTAAGTTATAAAACTCTGGTGTCGTGTCAATAACAGCAGAGGGAAAAAAAATAAATCGCGTTTGCTTGAGAAAAAGAAATATACATACAACAAAATAGATAATTGCTACAACGACTCCTACATAAATCAAGAATGGAAATATTAGTTGCACTGAATCTTGCAGCTTATTTATTTTCATGTAAGTATTTATAAATACAATATTTTTAGCGGAACCAAAGAACTCTATCAAGAGAAAGTGATGAATCCATTATCAAAAATGATTTAAAATAATGATGAGTCAAAAAATGTACATAAAATTAAGTAGCTTGTGATTGAATGAGAAAACATTAACAAGGAACAAGGAGAAGAGAGTGAAGCTGTTAAATAAAGATCAACAGGAGCAACTGGTAGAAATAGTTGCACATCTACGGCAAGTACGAGAGGAAAGATCGGTAGGTCTAAAAGAACTTGCAGCTTACACACGTATTCAACCCGCCATCTTACAAGCTATGGAAGAAGGGCGATTTGAAGAATTGCCCGAGCCAATTTATGTCCAAGGGTTTATCCGTCACTATGCAAATGCTATAGGACTTGACGGTGCTGCTTTAGCAAAAACTGTTGCAAATATTTGTTTGACTCCTGAAGAATCAAATAATGATCATCAAGTGGTAGATGAAAAACCAACCATATATATACCTCTTTTTGTACCCTACGTCCTGTTATTAGGTGTCGCTTCCTTTGGATTGTTTTATCTTCTCAATCCACAACGTTCAGTTCAATCTTCTAATCAAAAAGACTTGTCACCGCTTGCTGCTGAACAAAACACGGAATTTGCAACTCAAGCTTCATCACTAACATCCTCCAAACCAAAAACTCGTCCACCTGTCACTTCATCAACAACCAAGGCTTTATCACCTGCACTAACTACTATAACCCCAACTCCATCATCTGCACTAACTACTATAACCCCAACTCCATCACCGCAAGAGGCGACGACTCCAGTCGAAGTCACTCTTGAATTGCAGGACACATCATGGCTACGAGTGAAAGTAGATGGCAAAACTGAGTTTGAAGGGGAATTAAAGAAGGGAGATAAGAAAACCTGGACAGCAAAAAAAGAGGTGATGGTTCGTTCTGGTAATGCTGGTGCGGTATTGATTTCTACGAACAAGAAGCAACCAACACCATTAGGAAGTGTGGGTAGTATCAAGCAAGTGACATTCACTCCAGAAACAGCTAATAGTCAATAGTAATGAGTCACGACTCATCACTAGTAATAGAAATGATAGAAATGACTATAGTTGCGGCGATCGCTCCTTCCAACTCGTTGACTGCTCATAAGCATAAGCAACTTGAAACAGTTGGTCTTCTCGCAGCACATTACTGATAAGCTGTAAACCAATTGGTAACCCATTGTTATCAAAACCGCATGGGACACTGATACCTGGTAAACCAGCAAGATTAACGGGAATAGTCATCAAGTCAATTAAGTACATACTTAATGGATCTGAAGTTTTTTCCCCTGCTTTAAATGCAGTGGTGGGAGCTGTCGGACAAACTAAAACATCAACTTTTTCAAAAGCTTTTTCAAAGTCTTCCTTAATCAGGGTGCGAATTTTTTGAGCTTTGAGATAATATGCATCGTAATAACCAGCCGAAAGGGTGTAAGTTCCAATCATAATCCGGCGTTTGACTTCTGCACCAAAACCAGTCGCACGGGTACGAGCATACATTGAGATCAAGTTATCTGCATCAGGAGTGCGGTAGCCATACTTGACGCCATCGTAGCGGGCGAGGTTTGCGGATGCTTCAGATGGAGCAATAATGTAATAGCTGGGTAAGCCATAGCGGAACCGAGGACAAGAAATTTCTTGAATTTCTGCTCCCAACTCTTTTAATTGTTTAATCGCCTTGTTGACAGCTTCCTCGACTTGTGGATCCAAACCTTCACCAAAAGTTTCTTTGATGACACCAATTTTGAGCTTTCCTTTAGGGAGCTCTGGTTTTAAGTTAGCAGTGTAGTCAGGAATTTCGACTTTTAGGCTGGTGGAGTCTTTGGGATCGTAACCGGCGATCGCCCCCAATAATATCGCTGCATCTTCCACTGTGCGTGCAAATGGTCCAATTTGATCCAAAGAGGAAGCGAAAGCCACCAAACCATAACGAGAAACGAGTCCATAAGTTGGCTTCATTCCCACAACACCACAAAAAGACGCTGGTTGTCTAATCGAACCACCAGTATCAGAACCCAGAGAGACAACACATTCTCCTGCTGCGACTGCTGCTGCTGAACCACCAGAAGAACCACCTGGAACCCGCGACAAATCCCAAGGATTAGCTGTGAGTTTGAAGGCAGAGTTTTCTGTGGAACCTCCCATAGCAAACTCATCCAAATTGGTTTTACCTACCATCACCGCACCAGCATCTGCCAGTTTTTGGGTGACAGTTGATTCATATGGCGGTACAAAATTTTCTAAAATTCGAGAGGCGCAGGTGGTGGGAATTCCCTTGGTACACAGATTATCTTTGATCCCAATCGGAATCCCTGTGAGTATGGCGATTTCTTCCCCTGCAGCGATTTTAGCATCCACTTGCTGCGCTTGCTCTAATGCCTGTTGTGCAGTCACGCATAAAAAACTGTGCAATTTTGGATCTAATGCTTGAATGCGCTCTAATGCTTCTTGAGTAATTTCAACGGCAGAGCGTTCTTTCTTAATTAGCTGTGTGTGCAACTCGCGGATGGACGCCATGATTACTTTATATTACGACTCAAGTCCTTGATTTTAGTACACTTTGATGACTTCTGCCCACTAGATTGGGCTGTGCAGGTATTCTACTTAAATGCCAATTGGACTAAATTAATATTTATTTCTGTAAAAATGGGCGTTACAGGCTTTTGACAATTTTAGAAATTAATTGATTTTATAGGTTTTAGGGGCTGGAAAAATGGTGAAAATTGTCACTCGAAAAACTCTCAGCACGCAAAATGTTTATGATATAGGGGTAGAGCGCGACCATAACTTTATTATTAGAGATGGCTTGGTTGCTTCTAATTGTTTCAATAAATCTCATTCAACGGCATATGGTTATGTCACATATCAAACTGCGTACTTAAAAGCGAACTATCCGTTGGAATACATGGCGGCGCTGTTGACGGCTAACAGCGATGACACAGACAAGGTGCAGAAATATATTTCCAGCTGCGCAAGTATGAATATTCATATAGAGCCGCCAGATATCAATCGCTCTGATGTAGATTTTACACCCTCAGGTGACAACATTTTGTTTGGATTGTCCGCTGTTCGTAACGTGGGACAGAACGCAGTAGCCTGTATTTTGGAAGCGAGAGAGGAAGGAGGCGAGTTTAAGTCTTTAGCTGATTTTTGCGATCGCATCGATTTGCGTACTGTCAACCGCCGTAGTTTAGAAGCACTGATTTCTTGTGGAGCGTTTGACACCATTGACTCCAATCGCAACCAGTTACTTCGCGATTTAGAACTAGTATACGACTGGGCACAATCTCGTGCCAGAGACAGAGCAAGTGGACAGGGAAATCTGTTTGATTTTTTAGGCGGTCCATTTTCTACTGCTGCTACTACCAATCAAAACCAAAATAGCTTTGATACAGCTCCCAAAGCTCAAAAAGTTCCTGATTTTCCCCCACAGAAAAAGTTGCAAATGGAAAAGGAGCTTTTGGGATTTTATGTATCAGATCATCCACTCAAAGCTATTCGCAATTCAGCACGTGTTCTCGCCCCAATTAATCTTTCGCAGCTTAGCGAACAGAAAGAAGAAAGTGCTATTTGTGCGGTTGTCATGCTCAATGGTGTTAAGAAAGTGATGACCAAAAAAGGCGAACCGATGGCGATTTTACAAATAGAAGATTTAACGACACAATTAGAAGCGGTCGTCTTTCCCAAAATTTACGAGCGGATTCATTCTTTGCTCCAAATTGACTCTAGGTTAATTATTTGGGGAAAAGTAGACCGACGTGAAGACCAAAATCAATTGATTGTTGAAGACGTAGAACTAGTCGAAACAGTACAGTTGGTGATCGTGCAATTGAATCTTCAACAAGCAGCCACCATTGAAGAACAACATCGCCTCAGAACAATTTTGCAAGAACACTCAGGAGACAGAGAAAAAGCAAAAGTTCCAGTCATAGGGATTGTACAAGCCGGAACTTCCCGTCAACTTGTGCGTTTTGGACGACAATTTTGGGTGCAAGATTCTAGAACAACTGTTCAGGCTCTTCAAAATGCCAGATTCTCTGCTTATCCACAATCCCTTGCTGATGTTTAATCAAAGAGCTAGTTGTCTACCACATTAATTTTGAGAGATTGCGAGATTCCCGACTTTTCCAAGAAGTCGGGAATCTAATTATCTGTAACCTCTGATGCCTAATAAGAGACTTCCAAATAAAAAACATCCCATCGCTTTGAGGGTAGGGCAACAGGGAGCAGCCCTACACCCCTATTCCCTTGTACCCTTACACCCTTAATTGTTGACTGTCCTCACAAATAAATTTACAACTTATGGACGCAACACCTTACTACTAAAAAATGAGCATACAACCCTCTATTAGTATTTGTACGCATATAATTGATATAATTGTTACACATTTTATCTCAATATTTTACCGTAAGTAAATGAAAGGAGTATCGTTTTTTCGTTACTTCTGCGGATGTTCTCTTTCAGTAAACAATAGTATATTTTTACTCATAAGGCTTGTGTGTTAATCAGGAGGAGGAAACAAAAACTGCATGATCGCAGATGAGGTGAATAATTTTGTTACACATTGTAAAAGAATTCAACCCCAATCTCAGGAAGAGATTAAAAAATTTTTTGAGGGTGTTGTTAGTTTTCCTTACGATAACGAACTGCTATTGCAAGCTTATTTGTTCTTGAATATCGAACGGATATTTCCTTTTTGCTCTGAACTACTGTTATTTGAAAAGTCCCCAATCGCTGACTATACAGATTTGGGGAAGTGTGATTTCGTTTATCTGAGTTCATTCGGTAATATCTTCTTAATAGAAACTAAATTTATTGATACAGAAGCAACAGGAGCAACAGAAAGGAAAAGAAGAAATAAGCATAGAAATAAAGTTTTTGAGCAAGTCATAACTTTGAAAAGCAGATTTAGTGAGTATTGGAATATTAAGCTAGATCAATTAGAATGTGCTGTTTTTACAACAGATTCAGAAGTTGCTTGGCGAGGAACTGGAGTGAATGTTGTCACAAAATCAATTTCTATGGATAAACTCAAATATTGGAGAAGAAATTATAAAACAGAAGTCACAAGTGAGCCAGCGCGGTCTTGGGGGTTTCCCCCATGAGCGACTGGCGAACCCCGAAGGGGTCATAAGTCAGAATTTAGAATTCAGAATGAACTAGGTGGGTGTAAGTAAGTCGGCGTTAAAAAATCACCTATGTAACGAAATGTAAAATTAGCAAACAGCTTAGAAATAGGTTATTTCACAGTTTTTACAAAACTCAACATACATTGGTTTTATTGTGCCGACTTACTTATAACAGCCCAGAGAACTGAACGGGATAACCCTTTGGATCTCTCCTCCACAAGATGCTGCTTTGTATACCTGCAGGCATACAAAGCAGCATGTCTGTAAACGCATACGGTCAAAGCATTTTGTCACCGTGTAAGTATATAGCGCTTCTCGGTTGCCTGTAATACACTGTAGAGACGTAGCCCTAATGGGAACGGTCACGCCTTACGGCTATTGTTTGTAGTGCCCCACTCTTAAAAAGTGAGGGCATTTTGGCGAAGATATTGACTATGAGAACTAGAAATACTCATTGTTTGAGTAACAAGAGTCCGGATACATCCGGAAAATCCTCAACTTGTGCGAAAAATAAAACGTTCCCCTTGAAGCTTTATTAGTAGAACTATAATCTCTGGAGGTATTAATGCCGCATTACTTTAGCACTCAGCCAACAACTGACCCCTCAAATACTCACTCTAAGGGTTCTACTGATGCCCATACTAATAATCTCATAGGGTTGTCTATCATTTCCTTTCCTCTGTTTGTTTTACTAGGAATAATTACTTATAAAAAGTCTCGTGTTGCTGTTTACCGTAGAAGAATTGCTTTTCTAGAAAAAATTTGGTTAATGGATGTTAAAAATAATACTTATAGACAAGATTAAATACAAAAATAATAAAGTGACTTGTGGTTTTGTATAGCCACATACTTAGAACAAAGTTTAATAAAGGTTTCATAGGAATGTAGGGGTATAAGGAAAATGCATTTATTTTCTTATTCCCTTATTCCCTCACATCCCTAACTTTTCTCGTGGAGAGCAGTTGCACACTTTGCCTAGGGTGTGCGTAGGTATATTTTGAATTTTTCCGGGGCGCAAGGCCGCAGCGCCTGTGCACCCCTATACTCACTTCAAACTGCTATAATTCCCTGACGACAGGCTGACCATCTTTGACTTCGCCTACCAACACTACATCAGCGCAGTTGACGAAGATACCATTTTCCAACACGCCGGGAATATTATTCAGTATTTTTTCTAGATTTTCTGGGTCATCAATCGTGTCAAATTTGACATCTATAACCATATTGCCTTGGTCGGTAATCACTGGACCAGCTTTTTTCACACCCATACGCAGTTCTGGTTTGCCACCAAGTTTTTCAAGTGCCAGTGTGACGGGAGTCACAGCCATTGGTATCACTTCTACAGGAACTGGAAAAACAGAACCCAGTCGGTCAACTAATTTGCCACCATCGACGACGACAATGAATCGACTGGCTAAATAATCTACTACCTTTTCGCGGGTATGTGCTGCACCACCACCTTTAATCAAATTTTTTTGTGGATCAACTTCATCTGCACCATCAATTGCAATATCAATGTGGTCAATCGCGTCTAGAGTGGTGAGTGGAATACCGTACTTCTTCGCCAGCACTTCTGCTTGAAACGAAGTGGGGACACCAACGATATCTTTGAGTTCGCCTGATTTGAGGCGATCGCCTATAAACTCAATTGCATATGCTGTCGTTGACCCCGTACCCAACCCAACAATAGAACCTGATTGTACCAGGGCGGCGGCAGCTCTGCCAACTTCCTGCTTGCTCAACTTTACGGGGTCTGTTGCTGCTGTCATTCCCAAAGCTCCTCAAAAACTTGCTATACAACATAGTAGAGGGGAAACCCGTTGTCGTAGAATCCGTTGCCACATTGTTAAAAAAAATACTTTTAAATAACGAAATAAAAGTCAAAGTCTCCTTTTTCCAGGGTTTCTAGTCTTTGCTACTACTGTGCACTGATCTTTTTTTTATCTAGCATTCAACAGTTATCAGTGAACAGTGAACAATTAAATAATTACTCACTGTTCACTTCTTTTTGGCAGCGAGAGTCCCCCACCTCTTATGGTGGTGGGTTGAAGTTGGGGGTTCAACAGCTACCTACGCTGGACGAGTCCGTTTCCTGCTGCGCTTCCTTGATAACTGATAACTGCGGCGCTTCCTTGATAACTGATAACTGATCACTGTTTGAAACTTGGCTTGCGTTCTGTTAATGCCAAAAACCTTAGTAGGTTGGGGAGGACACTTGGAAAGCAGCGCCAAGAAGAGTTGTGACTTCACGCAGCCCAATCTTTACAGACTGACTCCGCTTGTTCCAGCACTGTTACCGTCGCCTTTTCCTGCTTTTCTGGCGGGTAACCGTATTTGCGTAACAAGCGCTTGACTAACCGTCGCAGGTTCGCCTTGACACTTTCTTTCTGCGTCCAATCGATGGTGACGTTGCGGCGGAGTGTCTGTACTAATTCGCGGGCGATCGCCCTCAATGTTTCATCACCCAAAGCGCTGACAGAAGTATCGTTTACATCCAAAGCATCATAAAAAGCAAGTTCATCTTCAGTTAACCCCAGGTTTTCGCCTCGGCTTGCAGCGAGGCGAATTTCCTTTGCTAGTTCTATCAATTCACTCATCACCTGGGTTGTTTCAATCGAGCGGTTCTGGTATCTTTGAATTGTTTGCTCTAGCATTTGGGCGAAAGAACGGGACTGAACGAGATTGCGATGCGATCGCACTTTAATCTCATCATGAATCAGCTTGTGCAACATCTCCAAAGCCAAGTGTCGCTGAGGTAAACCGCGCACCTCTGCTAAAAATTCATCCGAGAGGATAGAAATATCGGGTTTGTGCAACCCTGCGGCGGTGAAGATGTCTACGACTTGATTACTATCTACGGATTTGGAGACTATTTGTTGTACGGCGGTGTCTAAATCTTCAGGACTTTTCCCGCTAAGGGTGGTATGTTTCAGCATCGCGGCGCGGATAGCTTGGAAGAAACCGACTTCATCGCGAATTTTCAAGGCGTCTTCGTGGGGAACTGCTAAAGCAAAGGCTTTGCTAAGTTCTGTAACGGCTTTAAGATATTTTTGCTTGCCATGTTCTTTTTGTGAGAGAATGTGGTCTAAAGACAATGGAATAATAGATAATCGCAGTGCCGGCGTACCATCAAAAAATTTACTGTAATTGAATCCCTCGAACATTTCGCAGACAGTTTGATATTTTGTCTGCATGACTTCCACAGCTTCTTCTTGAGGAATGCCAGTTTTTTCTCTGTCGGCTTCGGTGTAAGCGGCAAGGGCTGCTTTTAATTGTTCAGCAATGCCGAGATAGTCTACCACCAAGCCACCAGGTTTATCTTTGAAGACGCGGTTAACTCTGGCGATCGCTTGCATCAACCCATGACCGCGCATTGGTTTATCTATATATATAGTATGCAAGCACGGGGCATCAAACCCAGTGAGCCACATATCCCGCACAATCACCAATTTCATCTCATCGCCGGGGTTCTTAAAGCGTTTCGCTAGTTCTTTGCGTCTGGCTTTGCTGCGGATGTGAGGTTGTAAGGCTTGTTCGTCCGCCGCCGAACCTGTCATGACGACTTTGATTGCGCCTTTGTCGTCGTCGGGGTGATGCCAGTCAGGACGAAGTTTGATAATTTCGTTATGTAAGTCTACACAGATACGCCTGCTCATACAGACAATCATTGCTTTACCGTCTAAAGTAGAGAGGCGATTCTCGAAATGCTCGACTATATCTTTGGCTATAAGGGCGATGCGTTTCTGGGAACCAACCAAAACTTCTAACTTTGCCCATTTACTCTTAAGTTTCTCTTTGGTTGTCTGTTCCTCGTCTTCTGTGATTTCCTCAAAACCTGGATCAATTTTGGGACGTTCGCTTTCGTTGAGTTCCAGTTTTGCCAGTCGTCCTTCATAGTAAATGGGAACAGTGGCTTCATCTTCTACGGCTTGTTGAATATCGTAGATGTCGATGTAGTCGCCAAAGACAGCGGCGGTGTTTTTATCTGCTTCTTCAATTGGGGTTCCGGTAAAGCCGATGAACGAGGCGTTGGGTAAAGCGTCGCGGAGATGTTGGGCGAAACCGTAGGAAATATAAGCTTCGGTATTTTTGTGGTTTGTGACGACGCGAGATTTTAAGCCGTACTGGGAACGGTGCGCTTCGTCAGCGATGACGATGATATTGTGACGCGATGAAAGTTCCTCGTATTTCTCGCCGCGTTGAGGTTGGAATTTTTGTAGAGTGGTAAAGATGACGCCACCGGAAGCAACTTTGAGAAGTTCTTGCAGGTGTTCTGTGTCTTCTGCTTGAGTGGGGTTTTGGCGGAGTAAGTCGGAACAGAAAGCGAAGGTACCAAAAAGTTGCTCGTCTAAGTCGTTGCGATCGCAGACAATAACTAACGTGGGGTTTGCCATCGCCGGATGTTGGATAATCTTTCCGGCATAGAACGCCATTGTGAGACTTTTCCCGCTGCCTTGAGTATGCCAGACGACACCAACGCGGCGATCGCCACTTGGGGAAATCGCTTGAATTGTGGAAGTGATAGCTTTGTTGACAGCGTGAAATTGATGATAACCTGCGATTTTTTTGATGATATGACTGCCGTCTACTTCAAAGACGATGAAGTGTTGGAGTAAGTCGAGAAAGCGGTGCTTTTCAAAGATGCCTTTGATTAAAACTTCTAATTCCGCCGTCTTTTTGGGTGCAAGTTCATCTCCTTCTATGGTACGCCAAGGCATAAACCGTTCCCAGTCAGCCGTGAGGGTTCCGACTCTAGCTTCTGTACCGTCGGAAACTACGAGAATTTCGTTGTAGGGAAATAAGACGGGGATATCATTTTTGTAAGTTTGTAATTGGTTGAACGCGCTTTTGATGGTGGCGTTTTCGACGATTGGGTTTTTGAGTTCAATGACTGCTAAGGGTAAGCCGTTGATAAAGACAACAACATCAGGACGGCGTTCTTTTTTATCTTGAATAACAGTAAACTGATTAACGACAAGCCAGTCGTTGTTTTCTGGATGAGCAAAGTCAATTAATTTCACTTTGTCATAGACAATTCTTTCTGACGTTTGATACTCCACATCTACGCCATCGGTGAGGAATTTGTGGAAGCGGCGGTTATTTTCAAATAAACTCGGTGTTTCGCTGCGGGTGAGTTTGCGGATAGCTTCTTCGATCGCGTCGGTGGGAATTTTGGGGTTAATTTTTTCTAGCGATGAACGCAGACGGTTAGTGAGGACAACATCAGCGTAGGTTTGGCGTTCAGAGTTGGAAGTGTCAGGGGCAATTTCTGAGGCGTGGAGAGTGGTGTAGTCTAGTTGTTCAAACCATTCTAGAGTTGCTTGTTCAACGATGCTTTCTGTAAATCTTCCTGACACCGCTATGATTCCTTTGACGCTGGCTATTGGTATCTATTTTGGCTCATTTTTTTCTTCTTCGTCCAAAATATACGGTAAAGGTTTTCCACGTCCTTTGAATTTAGCACGGAGATACACGCGGAATGAGGATTTATTTGGTACTGGGTTGTAATCTATTTGAGTAAGATTTTCCTGGACTTCTGGTTGTTTCATATAAATTACCAAAAGCTCTAGTTTTTAGATATTTTAGATTTGAAAATTTCTCGAGTTTTCCAAGACAAAATGATGGTCTTTTTTCACCAAATCACCGGTACAAAGAATCGGCAAACGCTCTTGATAAGCTTTTATAGCCAAAATATAATCATGGTTGGCAAGTTCGGTTTGAATTTGCTGTAATTTATCAAAGAACGTACATAATAAAGTAATTTCACCACCCAGTTTCTCATTTTTAGGAGTTTCAATGTGCATGACCACTCCTTTGACAGTGAAATTGGGATAATTTGTAATGAGTTCACTTAAAATTTCCAATTGAGAGCGATTTTCTACTTCTTCTAAGATTTTCAGTGCGTCGCTGATTCTCGCAGCATAATCACCTAAACTTTGCTGGAGGGGTAGCAATATTTCATATTCATTTGAAGAGTCTTTTTGCAATCGCCAAATTGCCCCTGCATCATGATAAATTCGCCCGATTTCATGCCAACCTGTTTCTTGCAAGTGCGCCTGTAACACATCAGCCTTAACAGTTTTGAGAATTTGGCTATCTCGTATGGTAACTTTCATGGTAAATCTCCAAAACTAATACGTTGGATGATGGCTTGGAGCGCTTCTGGTGTAAACTGATTGCTGCGGGGTATTTCAATAGTAACATTTGTTGTATTCTCGGTGTCTGGCATTCCTCGCAATGAAACCCAGTAGGCACAATGTCTAAGGCACAGTTCCTCTTCTGTTTGTTTTAACCAGTCAGCTATATTTTCTGGAACTAAAACGACAACTAAAATACGAGGTACTAAAGCATTTATTTTCAAATCAATATAATTTTTGAGATTGAGGGGATATCTAATGCAGTTGTTGTCGAGAATATCTCTTGCTGTACATTTTAATTGCAATTCCAGTCTAGGTGAAAGGATGATTCCTGTACCACCTCTAGCAACGATGCCTAAATCTACGCTGTCGTTATCTATTTCTGGTCTATATAAAGAATAGCCTGCAACTGCGGCAATTGCTCGTATGTAAGTAATGCTAAATTGTTCTTTTTGTTGGTTGATGTCCATTAAAGTTGTGTTTCAACTATTTTATGTGCTTCTTTCACCCGGATTTCGCCTGATAGGAGTTTGGGGAGCAGGGTGTCGCGGATAGTGGCGAGGGTGCGAGATTCACTATCATTTGAAGCCATTTTTTTCTCTAATGGTTCAACAACAGCACCAAAACATCTCTGAATCTTAATAGCAGGTGCCAAAACGTTTAGTTTAGCCAAATCAGAACCTCTAATACCTGCGGCTGCTACTTGCTCAACTAATGACCAAATCTTTCCTCGTCCTTCATTCGACTGAAAATAATAAAAGTAGTACCAAGAGACTGCTTTGTCTGGATTTAGCCGACACCGAATCAGATGACTTTCAAAGGTACGGGGTTCTTTAGCTTCAATGACAATTGAGGATTGACCTGCTCCTTCCAAAGTCAACGACTGTCGAGCAAATAAGAGATCTCCGGTATGAAGTAAATTTTTCTCAGCTTCTGATTCAGTTAGTGGGACTCTATCCATCTCGATATCACCAATTCGGTGATATGCAAATAGCTCTCCCATATTAACCATATAAGTTCCCTGACCACGAACTGCTTTTGGTCTAGTTAACCCATTCCTTAAAGGAATAAGAAATAAATCCTCAAAACGAACTGTATTCCACCCCTTAGGAATCATCCCCAACGCCGACTCCTCAAACTCATCCGGGAAAAGTTCCGCCGTCGCTGCATCCATTCCTACTGGTTGTCGTCCTTCCATTTTGGCGCGTACGGGGTCAAAGTCAACAAACCATGACTTGAAAATTGCCCGCGCCATTGCTTCCAGCGTTTTGTTCATCTGGCGGTTGAGTTCGATTTTGTCGTCGAGGGTTCCGAGGATGTGGGCGATCGCTTTTTGTTCGGGAAGGGGGGGTAATACAATTGGAAATGTGCGGAGATATGTAAGGTTAGTCTTAGGAACTCCTGTTGCTTCTGAGTCTCGAATAATCTTTTCTCGACTTGTAGGAGATGAAAGGTAATAGTATACGAAAAGTGGATCTGCAATCTCTCGGTCTACAGACAATTTCATCTGGTTTGATGAAATTAAAAACTTTTTATAACGATGGGTTCGTGGTATTATTCCTAGCTGACCAAGTGTACCTTTTTTTGTAAAAATTATGTCATCAAAACTGCATAAACTTCTTTCTAGACGTTTAGCAGTTTCATCACAGACAAAAACAAATTCCTCATCTTTAAAACGGACACTCCCAAGCGAAAGGTTTACACCTCTTATAACTGGTACACCTACAGGTACATATTCAGAAGCAGGTAAATTTGAACCAAATGGACCATCTACCAAACCACGACCATCTTTTCGAGCGATGAGTGATAATGTAGTCATTTGCCATCTGTTGGGAAGTAAACTAGATTCCATATCCCAACCCCCGCAAATTTTCCTTTATCACCGCCTCCAACCTTGCCGCCTCCTCAAACTTCCCCGTCAAATGCAACATCTTCTCCTCAAACCCTCATCATCATCTTCTACTTCCTTCGCCCCTACTCAAATGTGAATCAGATAAACCCGACTATCTTTCATAAAGCGATCGCCTCATTAAAGACTTTTCATAAATGATTTGTGCAGCAGTCTGCTGCATAATAAAAACTACGCCGCATATCTAATAATCTCAACTTCTGCCCCATTATTAACAGCGACTTCTGCTCTTTCTAGCACTTGTTCAGTCGTTGCATCGCTCAAATAATATTCTCCGCAGTTATCACAAACCTCTGCTGGAACTTTTTTAAAAACTACAATACATTCGTCTCTTTCCAAAGTCACAGTTACTAAACCTGGTTTAGTTTCTCCATGCTTACAAATTACGCATCTCATAATCTTGGTCTCCTAGTTCTCAAATCATCTAATCAAATATTTAGATAACAGTACTAGTCAATATCTAAATTCAACGCCTCTAACTGCGCCTCTAACTGCTCAATAGTTGGTAAGCTTCCTCGCAATTGTTCTGGTAAAACATCGCGTAACTGATAAGTGGAAACTCCAATCGGTTTATTCATATCCCGTAAAGCATATTCTACAATTGTCTGATTTTTAGTTTTACATAAAATCATGCCAATTGTTGGTTTATCATCGGGATGGCGCAATAAATCATCGACTGCCGAAACATAAAAACTCATCTTCCCAGAAAATTCCGGTTTAAACTCTTCAATTTTCAAATCAATTACCACATAACAGCGCAAGCGTACATGATAAAATAACAAGTCAATATAAAAATCTTGGTCGCCAACTTCCAAATGATATTGGCTTCCCATAAAGGCAAAACCAACCCCTAATTCCAATAAGAATTTGCGAATCTGCTCTATTAAAGCCTTTTCTAAATCTCGTTCTTGCGCTTCTTCTCCTAAACTGAGAAAATCAAAATTGTAAGGGTCTTTTAATAATTGCTGGGCTAGTTCTGATTGGGGCTTCGGTAGAGTACGATCAAAGTTAGTAACAGCCTTTCCCTGACGATGGTACAACCCACTTTCTATCTGATGAACTAAAATATTGCGACTCCAGCCATATTGGATGGTTTGTTCTACGTACCACTTGCGTTCTTCAGAGTCTTTCACAGCATCTAAAATACGGACATTATGCCCCCAAGGAATTTGTGCAACAACCTGTTGCACAAATTCTTCGTCTGGGTACGCTTGAGCAAAAGCTCTTATATACTTAAGGTTACGTGCTGAGAATCCTTTCATCTGTGGAAAAGCTTGGCGTAAGTCAGCTGCAAGCTTGTCAATTACCTTTGCACCCCATCCCTGCTGCTGCTGTCGTGTTAAAATTTCGTGCCCAATGTACCAATAGAGTAATACTAACTCACGGTTAACAGACAATGCCGCCTTTACTTGGGCACTGAGGATGCGTTCTTTGAGTTTCTGCAGAAAGTCATCATAGCTATCCATCAGTGACAACTTATTCCCCATACCCCAACCCCCGCAAATTCTCCCTAATCATCACCTCCAACCTCGCCGACTCTTCAAACTGCTGTTGCAACTTCTGCGTCAAATGCAACATCTTCTCCTCAAACCCCTCATCATCATCTTCGGTTTCCTCCGCCCCCACATACCGCCCCGGCGTCAGAACATAACCATGTGCTGCAATTTCTTCTAACTTCGCACTCTTGCAAAAACCCGCGATATCTTCATACTTACCCGCTTCCTTCTCACCCCGCCAAGCATGATAAGCTTGGGCAATCTTGGCTATTTCCGCATCTGTTAATTCCCGGTGTACTCTGTCAATTAACACTCCCATCTTCCGCGCATCGATAAATAAAGTTTCCCCAGTGCGGTTTCTGAACTTGCCATTTTTCTTATTCCTTGCCAAAAACCACAAACAAGCGGGAATCTGAGTATTGTAAAATAACTGCCCAGGCAAAGCCACCATGCAATCCACAAAATCTGCTTCAATAATCGCTTTGCGAATCTCTCCTTCCCCCGACTGATTGGAACTCATCGAACCATTCGCCAACACAAACCCAGCAATCCCACCCGGTGCAAGGTGATGGATCATGTGCATAACCCAGGCGTAGTTCGCGTTACCCGCAGGAGGTGTACCCAAGCTTCCCCAACGCGTATCTTCCCGCAGCCGTTCTCCGCCCCAATCGCTCATATTAAAAGGCGGATTGGCAATGATAAAATCAGCTTTGAGGTCTTTGTGCAAGTCGTTGTGGAAGCTATCCGCATTTTGTCCGCCAAGGTTCCCTTCAATCCCGCGAATTGCCAAATTCATTTTGCACAGCTTCCAGGTTGTCGGGTTGGACTCTTGCCCGTAAATGGAAATATCACCCAGTCTTCCTCCGTGTGCCAAAACAAACTTCTCTGACTGCACGAACATTCCCCCAGAACCGCAGCAAGGGTCGAAAACCCGCCCTTTGTAAGGTTCCAGCATCTCGACCAACACTTGCACGACACAACGCGGTGTATAAAATTGTCCGCCTTTCTTCCCCTCCGCACTAGCGAACTGTCCCAGGAAGTATTCATACACACGCCCTAAGATATCTTTTGACCGGTTTTCCTCATCCCCTAACCCAATCTTGCTGATGAGGTCGATTAACTCACCAAGTAACCTTTTATCCAAGGCAGGCTTACCGTAATCTTTGGGTAATACACCTTTGAGGGATGGGTTTTCCTTCTCAATGGCATCCATCGCTTCGTCAAGAAGTATACCAATATTCGGCTGTTTTGCGTTTGCCTGGAGATATGACCATCGTGCCTGTTTCGGAACCCAGAAAACATTCTCAGCGATGTACTCATCCCGGTCTTCCGAGTCGGCGTAGGGTTGCTTTGCCAGGATGTCGTAAAGTTCACTAAAAGCATCGGAAATATACTTAATAAAAATCAGCCCCAGGACGACGTGTTTATACTCCGCCGCGTCCATGTGACCACGCTGCTTATCAGCGGCTTGCCAAAGGGTTTCTTCAAAGCCTAGCTTGACTCCGTTATTGTTTTTCTGATTTTTCTTGGTACGTACCACTCACACGACTCCTCAAGGGCTGGCATCTGCTCGATAAATTTTGTGCATATCTAGGTAAATATGGGTATTCTTGCCCAGATTTTCCAAAAACTCTGTATTAGACAGTGTATAGTATGAGTACGCTTGATTAGTGCGGGATGCAAAAGCTTACGAGGAAGTGAAAACCTTGAAACACTTGGCACGAACTAATTATTAAAAAATCAATATGTTAAGTCCTTCGTCATTTTTGATGGTCTCTAACTGGGAGTATCAGGTCAAACTGAGCAATCGGTAAGTCTCTTGACGCTTGATATAGGCAGAACATAAACCGCCAAGTTCCATCTGTACAGATTTGCCGACTTGTAGGTAGATATGCATAGATTTTTAGAAGCGGTGATAAAAGGGCGGACATTTTGCCCGCCCCTTCATAAGACTTCATAAAGATTTGTCTGTTGTCATCTGCCAACTACTCCCGAACCGCCACAAGAATACCTAATTTAACGTAGACGCGCAGCGGCTTCCCTGCTGGTACCGCAAAGACGCGTTAGCGTAGCGTGCGCCCTTGGCGCATAGGACACGTTAGCGTAGCGTGCGCCCTTGGCGCATAGGAAGAATAAAAAGAAGATAGGTAATCTTAAACCGGGAAGGGAGTAAATCTTTTTAGCTGAAATTATACTATTCCACCGTTACAGATTTCGCTAAATTTCTTGGCTGGTCAACATCTAAACCGCGAAGCGCTGCAATGTGATAAGCCAACAATTGCAGAGGAATGACTGTGAGAATTGGAGAAAGCAATTCATCAACTTTGGAAACTGGGATAAAGTCATTAAAGATTTCCGCTGCTTCTCCATTATTAAATGGAGTTACACCAATTAAGCGAGAATCACGGGCTTTGGCTTCTTGGGCGTTAGAAATGACTTTTTCGTAAACACTTCCGGGTGTGGCGATCGCCACAACCGGCACTTTCGCATCCAACAAAGCGATCGGTCCATGCTTCATTTCTCCAGCCGGATATCCTTCTGCATGAATATAACTAATTTCTTTTAATTTCAACGCCCCTTCTAAAGCAATTGGGAAGTTAATCCCTCTTCCCAAAAAGATGAAATCTTTGGTTTCTGCAAACTCATGCGCTAATTGTCCGATAGAATCTTCTTGTTTTTCCAAAGTTGCTTCAATTTCACCTGGAATTTGTCGCAACCCGTCAATAATATCTTGCAATTTTGTAGAAGAAATCGTCTGACGAAGATATGCCAAATCTAATGCTAATGCATAAAATGCCATCAATTGAGCAACAAAAGTTTTCGTCGCCGCAACTCCAATTTCAATTCCCGCGAGAGTATTAATAATTTGAGTTACCATATGACCCAGAGTACTTTCTGGACGATTGGTAATTCCTAATAATCGTGCTTGATATTTTGGTTCTTTATCCTGACGACGTTCTTTTTCCATCGCTAAAGCTGCTAGCGTATCAGCCGTTTCACCAGACTGCGTAACACCAATCGTCAGGGTATTTGGTGTCAGGGGTGATGGTGCATAACGATATTCGGAAGCATAATGCACTTGCGTGGGAATTCCCGCCAGTTGTTCTATTAAATATTTACCGACTAATGCTGCGTGCCAACTTGTACCACAAGCAACAATTTGAATTTGTTCTAAGTTAGTGTAAATTTCTTCTGGTAAACCAAGCTTAACTGGAAAACTGTTTGAATCAGCAACATTCCAATTAGCGTTGAAGTAAGCATCCAAACAAGCCCGTACAACCCCTGGTTGTTCGTAAATTTCCTTAAGCATGAAGTGCTTGAATCCCTGCTTTTCTACCATCGTGGGATTCAAGTTAAGCAGGCGGGGCTGTTTTCGCAACCTTTCACCAGCAAAGTTGTAAACCTCAACACCCAGAGGTGTCAAACGTGCTAATTCCCCATTGTCTAGAGGTAAAACTGCACGGGTATGAGAAATAATCGCTGGTGTATCGGAAGCGCAGAAGAATTCCCCTTGTCCAAAACCAATCACCATAGGTGCTTGTTGTCGAACGACGATGAGTTCATCGGGGTAGTCAGCACTGATGAGTGCGATCGCAAACGCCCCCCTCAGTTTATGAACAGTATCCCGAACAGCCTCAAGCAACAAAGAAGGACAGAAGGGAGAAACAGAAGAAGGGGGATGTTTGAAAAACTCAGCGATCAAATGGGGAATAACCTCAACATCAGTCTCCGAGAGAAACTGGTATCCTTTTTGTTTCAGTTCCTCGCGCAACTCGCTGTAATTTTCAATAATCCCATTTACAACAACTGCTATTCGCATAGCCCCATCCATATGGGGATGGGCATTATACACTTCTGGCTTACCATGAGTTGCCCAGCGAGTGTGGCCAATACCAATTTGAGACGGTGTTTCTACTTGTTCTAGCTTAGAACGCAGATTATAAAGTTTACCCTTTGCCCGGACACAATTTACTTCACCTTCCCATATCGTGGCGATTCCCGCAGAATCGTATCCCCGATACTCTAGTTTTTCCAGCCCAGATAGGAGAATTTCTGTTGCTGCTTGAGTGCCAATATAGCCAACGATTCCGCACATTTGATCACACCACTCTTGTTATAGGACTAATAAACACAGTATAGTCAACAGCACAAAGGTAGCATTTTGGCAAAAAAATGACTTTGTTGTATACAAGGAACAGGGAACAGGGAACAGGGAACAGGGAATAGGGAAGTAGAAGTGTACCTGGCTTCGCAAAAATCTGCTCCGGAGTCCTATATATGAAAAAAGCCTGTCAGTGCGTGCAACCAGATGCAATCTATCAGTATTGCGATTGATTGCAAAATTTTACATTAAGTTCATAAAATTGCAGGCTGGGCACGACTCACCATTGTTGTAAATGGTACGTAATGCCCAGCCCCCACTACTAATAAGTGCTTGCTATCGAGATAATGAATTGCGTTCCCAAGGGAAAATTTAGTAAGCCAGACCCATACTACGAGTCGTTTCAGCGCCTAAATAAACCCGGATGCTTAAAAAGTCGGTAGGACAAGCCGTTTCACACCGCTTGCAGCCCACACAATCTTCTGTGCGGGGAGAAGAAGCGATTTGAGCCGCTTTGCAGCCATCCCAGGGAACCATCTCTAATACGTCAGTGGGGCAAGCACGAACGCATTGTGTACAGCCGATGCAGGTATCGTAGATTTTTACGGTATGAGACATTGAAAAAAAGCTCCTTTGAGAGAGTTTTTCTGGTGTGAAAGAATCATAATCATGGCTTAGTTTACCGCAGTGGCTTATCGTCCGTAATTAAAAGGCTACATAACTTTAAAGAATGTAATAAGCACCTTTAAATTGCAGTCAAGCTATTGTGCATTTCAACGAGGATGTATTGCGTAGCTCTAATGACTGTCTGGCATGGATTTGGTGATGCTGAATTTTGAGTTTTGGATTGCCTAAATTGAGTATTTAGTCCTGTATCAATCTCCTTTCAAGCACCAGCTTTTTGAGCACGGGTCGCATTATATAGACATGTGAATCAAAAGTCAACAATAAGGAGTGCTTGAGGGCGTTGAAGATATGACTTGTTTGTTAGTAACCTTTTCAATAAATTTCAGTTCTGCGTGTTCAAATGACTTAGATTTTTATCAAAATATTAAATAATGTAAAGAATATTATAGCGCTCCTAAATCATGAGCCTTACAGACACGCTACTTTAAACGTGAATAATAAGATTCCTAACTTTTCTAAAAAGTCGGGAATCTGAACCAATAGATTTTCACAAATTAAATAGTGTGACACCTTTATTGGTTGTTAAGAGTTAAGCGTTAAGAGTTCTTTGTTTCCTCTTAAGAGTTAAGCGTTAAGCTTCTCTACGAGTCATTCACCGAATCAAGTACGATTGCTATAGATACAGTGACATGTTCTTGAACACACAATGACTTCAATGCTGGGTCAAACAATATGTGGACGCTACCGCATTATCCGACAGATAGGAAAAGGTGGGTTTGGTGTCACTTTCTTAGCTGAAGATACGCAACGACCGGGAAATCCTCAGTGCGTTGTCAAGCAATTGAAACCTCAGTCTGATGATTCCTACACTTTACACTACGCGAAACGTTTTTTTGACCAAGAGGCAGAAATGCTGGAAATCTTGGGAAATCATGACCAAATCCCAAGACTTCTGGCACATTGTGAACAAAATCAAGAATTTTATATCGTTCAGGAATACATTAAAGGTCAAGACCTTAACCAAGAAGTTTTTTCCAAAAGACAACTAAGTGAACCTGAGGTGATTAAGCTTTTAAGAGATATTTTAGAAGTTTTAACCTTTGTTCATCAAAAACGAGTTATTCATCGAGATTTAAAACCCTCGAATATTATGCGACGTGAGTCAGATGGCAAAATTATACTGATTGACTTTGGTGCAGTCAAGCAAGTAACAACTCAAATAACGAATGCCCAAGGACATACTCAGTTTACTGTTGCTATTGGTACTCCTGGTTATGTGCCAAGCGAACAAGCAAATGGTCAACCAAAACTAAGCAGTGATATCTATGCAGTTGGAGTTATTTGCATTCAAGCTTTGACAGGAATCAATCCCAACCGAGAAAGGGGAGGATTGCCAAAAGATTCTCAAACAGGAGAAATTATTTGGCGAAATCAAGCACAGGTTAGTCCAAAACTAGCCAATATTATAGACAAAATGATCTGTTATGACTATCGTCAGCGTTACCAGTCAGCAGATGAAGTTTTGCAAGCTTTAAAAACACTATTACCAGATACTTCAGTTAACAATCAAACCCAGAACCAGTCTGAGAATAAAGTCTCTACAACTAAACCACCAACCCAACCAACAGGATCACCCAAAAAACTTTTAATTGGATCGGGAATTGCAGCACTAGTTGCTATAAGTCTTGCTACAATTTCTATTTTTAAACCTCCTACTCCAGAATTTTTTTTACAATATGAAAATTCTAATTTTGGAATAAAAATAAAGTATCCTGAAAGCTGGCAAAAGCAAGATATAAACAACCCTGTTACCAAAGAAGTAGTTGCATTTGTATCACCTAAACAAAGCGATGTAGATAAATTTCAAGAAAAGGTAACTATAAGCGTTGAAGAGTTTTCAGGAACGTTAGATGAATTTAGGAAGTCTTCAGTTCAAGAAATTAACAAGAATATACTAAATGCCAAGATAGTCAGTACAAGTCAAACTTTTTTTGCCAATAAACTAGGAAGCGAATTAGTTTTTACTGGGAAAACAGGAGAAAATAGTTTACAAAATCTGCAAGTTTTTACTTTAAAAGGTGATAAGGCATATGTCATTACTTACATAGCAGAAAAAGATAATTATGATGAGTTTCTCAAAACAGTAGAGAAAATGATGAAATCATTTGAAATTCGCAATTGAAGGTACGGATGGATGGTGAGAGCAAAAACGCACACACCTAATGAACAAGCTGCGTCAGGAACAATAATGACAAAGCGGATAATTATCACACCTAAGCATGAGTGATTAATTTCTGATACGCTACGGTTGGTGTGTTTTAAGGAGTTATCACTTGCCAACACAGAAACAATCGGATACAGCGATATTTCTTTGCCAGTTATTTTCTAATTTATACCAACCTATCCAGGTTTTTCGCTATGACCAGAAGTTGAAAACGCTTTACATTCAAGCTGGCGTGACTGATGAGATTGCAGTCATAATTGATCAAGATGGGAATTGGAACTTTGTTCTATGATGCAAAACCTAAACCAGATGAGCAATACTGAATTGAAGCAATATCTTTCAGAACATAGAAATGAGGAAGAAGCGTTTCGGGCTGCATTGCAAGTTTTGATGAGCCGTCGTAATCCCGCTACACAACAACCTTATCCTTTTGATCTTGACAATCCCCAGAGCGAGGTAGAAGCTCTTCTGAAAGAGAAACTTCATCGAACTGATTTGATATGAAAGCATACGAATTTCCAGCGAAAATCACAACTGAAGGCAAAATTGAATTACCTGATACAGTTTTGCAGCAGTTACCCCATAATCAGCAAGTTAAAGTCATTATTCTAGTTAATGAGCCAAGCGAAGATGAAGATGATTTGGAAGCAAGCGATACTTGGAGTGAGTCAGATCAGCTTGAGTTAACAACCTTCTCTTTACAGTATGCAGCTAGTCTTTACTCTGAAAGCGAGGAGACAACTGAGTGACATTCAATCCTGGTGATGTCGTCACAGTCGATTTTCTTGGTGTCACTGGCGTGAAACGTCGCCCAGCCGTAGTTCTGTCGTCAGCCACATATCACGCAACTCGTCCTGATGTGATAGTTGGACTGATTACCAGTCAGACACCTGCATTGGGAGCGACTGACTATGTACTTCAGGATTGGACTCTAGCAGGTTTACGGGTTGCATCCGTTTTTCGCAGTTTTATTGTCACTTTGCCCCCGTCTGCTAATTTAGTTGTGATTGGGCATTTGTCAGAGCGTGATTGGAAGGGTGTGTGTGGATGTGTAAAAGTGGCAATCGCCCAGTTGGATGATCTTATCCCATCACCAGATACATTTGACACTTAGCTGAAGTTTACGCAACTTTCAACGGTTTCTCAGGCAAAGCTATTGCTTCTGGCAGAGGCTTGCGTTCCTCTTGATACCATTCAATCAGAGACTCTATCACTTCCTGTCCGTTTTTTGCAGCTTCTTCGTAAGTTTTGCCATGAGTATGAAATTGCTGCCAAGGAAATTCGCTTAAGTGTACCAAGTAGCAATTATCCTCATCTGACCATTGGATTACCATACTGTAGCGATAGTTCATTCTTCCTCCTCAATTTCTTTTTGGTTCTGCTTACTGCTGATACTTTCTAATCAACTCCAGCACTTTTTGGTAATTAGCTGTATTTCCTTGTTGTCGAAACAAGTCAGCTGCTTTTTGCAAATCGGCAATTCCTCCCTGTTTGTCTCCCAAGTCCTTGCGGACAACACCTCGGCTGATGTAGGCGTTGGCATAGTTAGGACTAATCCGTAGGGCAGAGTTGTAATCAGCTAGAGCCCCTTGCTTGTCTCCCAACTCGGCGCGGGCTAAACCCCGGTTGTTGTAGGCTTGGGCAAGGTTGGGATTAATCCGCAGTGCTTGGTTGTAATCAGCTAGAGCCCCTTGCTTGTCTCCCAACTTGACGCGGGCAAGACCCCGGTTGTTGTAGGCTGGGGCATAGTTGGGATTAATCCGCAGTGCTTGGTTGTAATCAGCTAGAGCCCCTTGCTTGTCTCCCAACTTGACGCGGACAAGACCCCGGTTGTTGTAGGCATCGGTATCGTTGGGATTAATCCGCAGTGCTTGGTTGTAATCAGC
>NZ_JXCA02000019.1:149247-235316 GCF_000828085.3 Scytonema tolypothrichoides VB-61278 | reverse complement strand
ACCCCGGTTGTTGTAGGCATCGGTATCGTTGGGATTAATCCGCAGTGCTTGGTTGTAATCAGCTAGAGCCCCTTGCTTGTCTCCCAAGTCGTCGCGGACATTACCCCGGTTGCCATAAGCTTTGGCATAGTTGGGATTAATCCGCAGTGCTTGGTTGTAATCAGCTAGAGCCCCTTGGTTGTCTCCCAAGTCGACGCGGGCTTTACCCCGGTTGTAGTAGACATCCGCATCGTTGGGATTAATCCGCAGTGCTTGGTTGAAATCAGCGATCGCTGCTTGGTTGTCTCCCAACTCGGCGCGGGTAACACCCCGGTTGTTGTAGGCGTTGACATCGTTGGGATTAATCCGCAGTGCTTGGTTGTAATCAGCTAGAGCCCCTTGCTTGTCTCCCAACTCGGCGCGGACATTACCCCGGTTGTTGTAGGCGTTGGCATAGTTGGGATTAATCCGCAGTGCTTGGTTGTAATCAGCTATTGCTCCTTTAAAGTCTCCTTTTCTATACTTATCTCCAGCCTGAATAAAGAAGTCGTCAGCTTTGGGTTTTGTCGCTACTTGAGTGCTAGGAACAGAAACTCCCACATTTTCCCCAGCTTTTGCTGAAATTATTAAAAACGTCTTGATGGGAATGCCTAAGTTAAAGCCTGTTTTGATTTCTTTGGGATCTTTGTCAGCTCTACCATGAATTCCTATCAGTTCAGCTTTTTCATTCAAGACTGCACCACCACTCATGCCGTCTGACGTATTATTACTGTAGACCAAGGCATAGCCATCACGCAGCGGTTTTGAGGCATTAGCAGTAATTCGCCCATCAATGAAAGTGTAAATTGACTGATTAATCGCGAATGTCGGTGCAGGAAACCCAGCTACATAAGCCATTGTGCCCTCAGTGCTAGCGTCAGAGTTACCCATCTTGGCAACCGTGTAATTTTGACTGCTGCTAAACTGCACCTCGGCTAAGTCTACTCCAGGCAGCCGTTTTATAGTCCTGTAGTTGACAGGATAGCGCTGACCATCACGAGTGATAATTTCATAATTATCTGCTACTTCTAGCACATGAGCTGCAGTGAGGACGGTGTAAGTATTGCCTTGTTTCTTGATAATCACCCCGGAACCGTACCTAGGCTTTTTACTTTGGATCAGCACTGTGATTTCCTTGGCAGTTTTATTCACCTCAGCTGGAGATAGTGCAACTGCAACTTGCGTCTGCAAAACAGCGATTGATACCCCAATTACTGCTGGCGCGAGCCGATAATAAAAGTTCATTATTCAGTATTCAATTTTTAGTAAAGTATAGATATGCTTCGACATCAATATTGACGCGAGTGTTGCTTTTGTCACCACCAGTTTGATTCACGGTATTTCCAGCTGCCAAAGCACGGCGATCAAATAACTGACGTGCAGTAGCGTCAGGATCGCTACCTGGTTTGAGAGTAAATAACAAAGTCGTATCTGTGCAAGCAGCGTTTTTTTCAGCAACAGCGCACATCACGGGTTGTCCCTTGTAGGTATCTGCCTTGATATGTCTCAGTGTACCGTTGTCATAGCTCCTCTGAAATCTGCGAGAGACTTCCAGACAGCGTTGCTCAGGCGTCAACCCCTTACCGCTAAAATACTTGGAAAACCAGCGAATCACCGGCAGGTTTTTTCCGTCTTGTGTACGAACAAATGTTGTGGGTACACCATTGCTTTTATCGCAGTAGAAGGTTGGATTTTCTGCGTAGCTTGGTTGATTTAGAGTTACAGTTGTGGCAATAGTAGTCAACGTAGCTATACTGAAAACTCTCACACCCAATGTTATTACTTGAGTAGATGTTCTCAATTTCATAATGCAATTCACTTAAAAAGGTTAAAGCTCTATTTTAGAAGAATAAATTGAACTACAAATTTAAATAGCACTACTTCAAACTATGCCATAATATCTAGTTTTACTGGTATTTCTACAGTCAAGAATTGTGAAGAAAAGTTATCAGCCGTTTCCCTTAAAGCATTGGTGTTAACTTAAGCTGAAAACTTTGTAATGACCTTATATCACAATACGGTTCAGTTAGAGCCAAAACCCCTAAATTGTGTAGGTTGGGTTGACGCCAGGAAACCCAACACAAAACGTTTATTGTTGGGTTGCGCTACGCTTAACCCAACTTACCATTACCTTAACTGAACCGTATTGCCTTATATCATGCCCTTATACTTGCCCACAATTGTCGCATAACCCCTAAAATCTTTCCCTCTCCGAACTCGCACCAGAGGGATGCCCGACAGGGCAGGGTGAGGTTCCGAACGCGAGTGCGTCTCGTAGAGAGGGAATTTTGAGTTATTCGATGACTTCTGTGTACACCGTAGCAATCCACGCCTATGGACTTCTCCCAACTGTCTTAATTGGCACAGCCCAACTCAGGCGCACAATCATCTTGTGCAACTTCTCATCAGCTTCCTTACCATCAACAAACACTGAAGGAGCATCCCACAACGGATAGGCGTGCATCCCATTCACACCCACAACCTCACCCCGACGATTGAGTAATGGTCCGCCACTCATACCTTTTTGGATATCATTGGTGTAACCAATCTGGTAACCTCCCTCTAAAGCTTTAGGCAAAACCAAGGATACTTTTCCAGTCGTAAAGGTAAACTTTTTTACTTCTTCTTTTTCTTCATCAAACGGAAACCCAGCCGCAAACACCTCATCCCCCACTTTGGGAAAAGAACCAACAGACGCGACAGCATAAACAGCGTTAGTGGGGCGAAACTGCAATATCGCCAAATCATGCCCTTGTAGAGATGTTGCACTTAATGTCTTTGCTTGCCAAATGCGACCATCAAAAGTTTGAATACGATAAGGGGGCTTGTCTGCTCGCAGCACATGAGCATTTGTGAGAACTGTATAAACTGATTTTTGTTTTTTTAGTATAATACCGGAGCCTAAGAAATCCTTTGACATCACTTTGACAGCGATCGCCTGTGCCCGCTTTTGAATTTCTTCTTCTGATAGTTGTGTAGGCAGTTGTTTGAGTGTCGTATCCTTGCTACTAACTTTACTTTGTGAGTCAGAAAAACTGATATTTGCTAGCAATATCAAAAGCGCAATTAATAAACCGCCAACACAAACAGTCTGTGTTGATTTACGCCAATTCATCTAAGGAGTATTACTAGCGCTTGCGCTAGATTGAGAGTTTGACTGAACTGTTGGGCTGAACTTCTGCTTTTTTGAGGTATAAATAGACATTTACAATGAATGAGCTACCTCCTTGAGCTGCAATTATACCGTTACACTCCTTCTTGTTGACCCAGCTCAGACTTTTCAAAACGCCTAACTTCAAATCCCCGTAAATCTTCAGGTTCCTCGTATTCTATCAAAACTTCTTTAACCATCGCAGCGGGTGGTCCTTGGTAACACCAACGAATCATTTGTCCTACAACCGTTTGACTACCTTCAAACACTGCTTCTACGCGACCATCTGGGAGATTTCGTACCCAACCCGTCAATCCGAGTTGGATAGCTGTATCCACGGTGGAGTAGCGATACCCTACTCCTTGAACTCTTCCAGAAATGAATACATGAGCGCGGACTTGCTTTGGGTGCGGTGTGGTATTCTGCATTAACTGGTCAAGTCTTTACTATTTTCAGTTTACCTTGTTTATGATCACCACAGAATTTTGAATTCTAACTAACTTGTGTATGTCTAACTTGCCACCACTAACAACAGAAACTATTTGGGCAATCCTCAATGAGGACATTGATGATGCTACAGTCAATCAATTGGTATGGCATTGCTTGGGGTATCGCTATGACTCCTCAACAGGAGAGTGGGACACTCAGCAAGTCGCACCAGAATGGCGGGATGAGTACCCACAACCACCAGATTTTATCGATAGTCGCCCCCCAACTGTCAAGCTGACTCGTTCTATTCCTCCAGAAAATAAACAGTCATTGAAAGAAAAATTGGGTTTCAAAGGTTACAAAATTGGTGAATTTGGACCTCGACAAACACGGAGGGCAACAGCGGCAAATTGGTTGTTAAGTTATATGCAACTCAATAGCATTGACCTCTGATTGGGCTGAACGCGAGTGCTTGCCGCAGGCATTGCTGTAATAATTTTAACACGTAATCACAGCACAGAGCAATGCTCTGTGCCCTCACAGCAAGGCTTTGTGTTCTACCCGATTGAAAACTGCTAATCACCAAGTGATTTACTCGGTACTTCAACTGCTGTCACATCAATTGTGCCTTCTGGAGTCAAGCGCTGAAAATGTCCCTGTTGCACCATCAACTGTTCCCCACAATTAGGACATTGCAACTGAGAGTGCTTTAAACCGGTAAATTCGTAACTACAAACGGGACATTGGTCGGTGACCAAATTGTATTGTAGCCAGAAGCGAAACCCAAAAAAAATGAGAATGGGTGCCAACAACAATAGCCCAATAATAATCAGCAAGGAGTTAACCAACCAGCCCAAGCCTAATGACGCCAGCAACCATGTAATTGCTAGCAAGGTGAGCCAAGGGCGTAAATTAGACAGATTAAGCTGAAACGTTTTAAGGCTCATTTTTTAAATGTCTCTTGCTCTCCCTCTAGGATAGCGATTTTACTAAAAAGTCAATAGTTACTCGTTAATTGTTAATCGCAATCAGTCACAAAACTCAACAAAGGTGCAATGGGTGACTATGAACTCTTGACGCCAGACAAAAGCTGCTCTTTCAAGCGCTGCTGAAAAGTCTCGATACCAAATAGGGCGATCGCCTGTTCTCGCAACCATACCCCATCACAACGCTGATCATCCCCTTTGAGTATTTCTATACAAGCTTGCGCCACTGCATTTGGATCGCGGTGTGGAACGCGCCATCCGAGTTTACCATCCTGCAACGGCTCAGCTGACCCATCTGCATCACCAGACAAAACGGGGACACCACAAGCCATCGCTTCTAGGTAGACAATACCAAAACCTTCAGCAGAGGGCATTACGTAAGCATCAGCAAGACGGTAGTGTTCTACTAATTCTTCTGTAGGAACGAACCCAGCAAAGATGACGCGATTACCTACACCTAAATCTTGAGCAAGTTTGGCTAATCGAGGTTGATCATCGCCACGACCAATAACTAAATATTTTACCTCAGGGAAAACCTCAGCGATTTGCGGTAACGCTTGAATTGTGACATCTACACCTTTATAAATATCACCAGACCACAGTCGCGCCACGGTCATCAGTACCTTTGCTCTTACTAAACCATAGCGCTCTAACAACGCTGTCGATTTTGTTCCTGGAGTAAAGTTCTTACCATTGACAGCACAAGGTAATAGTTTGACTTTGTGAGGGTCAAGGTTATTGACAGCACAGGCTACTTGACGAGTGTAACGACTTACTGTCCAAATGTGCGCGGCTTTTTGCAAACTAGACTTCGTAAGGGTTGGTAACGCCTGCCAAACTTCTTTACCATGAGTCATAACCGTGTAAGGAATTCCCAAAGGTTGACACAAGATACTAACTAAGGGCGCAAGGTTTACATGACCACAGAAGACGTGCGCCGGTCGCTGACGCAACAGATGGGAAAGTAATGCTAGAGTTATTCTGACTCGTCCTAGTTGAGGGGACTGGGATTTGAAGTAATGAAATTTTAAACGTTCTGACTCAAAAGGATTTGAACAGCTATGACTATCTCTGAGTAAAAATACCTCTGCATAAAAAGGTTCCTCAAGTGCTAGGTAGGCTCGAAAAATATCCTTTACATATGATTGAATTCCGCCTTCTCGCTCAAAAACTTCTAGGAACACGAAGACTTGATTAACTTTTGTTTGGGAATTTTGACTGAAATCTATACCTTTTTCTGTGAGAAATTTATCCATAATTGACTACTTTGCTTCGAGACTAGCTTTCTCAAACTACTATTTTGTAGTCAATTTCACTGAAAACTCTTACGGCTGCCCCTGTAAACCATACTTGACGATGAGCAAGCAATTTCTGCCATCTGCACCACGTTCATAGACAACGTGGTCAGCCAAACGCCGCAGGAGAAACCATCCATATCCTCCTACTTGAAGTGTACCAGGCTCTGGTTCTTCAAGTGCATCAGGATTAAAAGGTTTTCCATAATCCCAAATTCTCATCTCCAACCGATCCATCCATAAAGAAACATCAATTTCTATGGTTGTTTCCGGAGGTAAAGCATGATGGGCGTGACGTACGGCGTTGGTAAAGCCTTCTGCTAATGCTAGGTTGAGGCGATAGAGTTGACTTTCTGACCAACCAAGTTGAAACAAGTGTTGCAGACAAAATCGTTCAAACCATTGTTGCACCTGATTTAGAAGCTTTAGTTCGCTCTTCACCGTCAGATGGTCTTGCTGCACTATGCTTAGCATTGACCTTGACTTAATGATAAGTGAGTGAAAAATGTTTGTACCTTTTGTGTACTACAATTTTGAAATTTTGCAATTTCATGTCCATGCAAAATTGAAATCCAAAATACAACCTGGTTAATCAAAGTTTTGTACTGACTAATAAAGAACTCACGAGTCAGAAGTCAGGAGGAATTTGCTTTTTTTATTCCGAGTTCTGAATTCCGAATTCTGTGTTCTTTTTCAGACCTTGATTAGATCAATTTGGCGGCAATTAAAGTTGCTGTGTGATGCGACATTCCCTGATAAAAAACTTAAGGGTTTTAAACTTCCCTTTTACTCGCTAAACCTTGTTAATTCAAGTGTGTTAATTCAAGTGTTGGGCGTCTATGCTGTAATCAACGTGTAGGTTTTCACCTTTTGGCTGACGCGTCTATTTTAGCGTATTTTTTGACAAAGCATAAGCCAGCGCCAGTAGTTTGCAAGAGCCAGTACAGACTTACTATTTGAAGAAAATTTGAGGTTCGACATAGAACCTCAAACTTGGTAGTTAATGCAATGCCCGTATTTCTTTAGGTAACTAATTTAGAACAGTCCAAAAGTAAAGGACTTATCTATTGGGAAAGTTGCACCAATTCCCAACCATAAGGTCACTAAGGTACCAAATAAGAACACCGTAGTTGCTACTGGACGACGGAAGGGGTTTTGGAACTTATTCACGTTCTCAATAAAGGGAACAAGCATCAGTCCTAGGGGTACGGAACCCATCAATACCACCCCTAAGAGTTTGTTAGGAACTGAACGCAAAATCTGAAATACGGGATAGAGATACCACTCTGGTAGAATTTCCAGCGGTGTAGCGAAGGGATTCGCTGGTTCTCCAGTCATGGCAGGATCTAATACAGATAGAGCCACGATACAAGCAAAAGATCCCATAATCACAATTGGGAAGACGTACAGCAGGTCATTAGGCCAAGCTGGTTCGCCGTAGTAGTTGTGACCCATGCCTTTTGCCAGTTTGGCTCTCAACATTGGATCGCTTAGGTCAGGTTTTTTTTGTGTCGCCATTTTTAATGTGCTCTCCTGCTGAAATGAATTTCAAGCTTTTGTCAAAACCATCATAAGTGTGGGCATTAACTTTTAGCTTCAGATGCGAGTGGGCTGCTCTTGTTGTGTGATGTTTGGTGTTTAATTTTCCATCAGTTTAGAACAAACGACTTGATCTTGGAACCAAAAGTTTATGCCCCACCGCTCACGACTTGCGATTACAACGGACCGGAAATCCCTTGTTTACGAATCATCAAGAAGTGGAATAGCATGAAGACGGCAATTAACCAAGGCAGCACAAAAGTGTGTGCGCTGTAGTAACGAGTCAGTGTTGCTTGACCAACGCTGGAACCGCCGCGTAGTAAATCAGCTATCAGGGTACCGACTACGGGAATAGCTTCTGGTACACCACTTACAATTTTCACAGCCCAGTAACCAACTTGGTCCCAAGGCAATGAATAGCCAGTCACACCAAAAGAAACTGTGATCACAGCTAGAATGACACCACTCACCCAAGTCAATTCGCGGGGTTTTTTAAACCCACCCGTCAGGTAAATCCGGAAAACGTGCAAAATCATCATCAGCACCATCATACTGGCAGACCAGCGATGGATGGAGCGAATGAGCCAGCCGAAGTTCACTTCATTCATGATGTACTGCACGGAGGAGTACGCTTCAGTGACGGTTGGCTTGTAGTAGAATGTCATGGCAAATCCAGTCGCGAACTGGATAAGAAAGCACGTCAGAGTGATTCCACCCAAGCAGTAGAAGATATTGACGTGGGGGGGGACGTACTTGCTGGTGACGTCGTCAGCAAGCGCTTGAATCTCCAAGCGCTCCTCAAACCAGTCGTAAACATTAGCCATACAAGCTCAGGTTCCTAGAAATCGATTCGCGGTTGATAAACTTCCCAAATTGTTGCAGTTTTGGGATTTTAGTTAAACAGGGATTTGCTCGTTATCTTTTTGAGCATTCAGAGTGTTAATAGTTTAAAAAAAACTTTACACTCTGAAAAGAGGGTATGTATTGCGTTCTTTTGTGCTCCAAACACACAAAGTGGTGGACACAAAGTCGATTTTATCTTTTTGGAAGTAGAATGTGCGCTCTTTAATTTTGATGTTGACTGAACAACTAGATGAGAGCAATGCACCACTTCTATAAAAAAAGTAACATAGTCGAGAGACAGATTTCATCAAAAAGCAAGGAAGCTTGGGCAAACTCTGGCAATTCGGGATGAAAGTGGAAGTGAAAATGGGGTTCATGCAGAAGAAACTTTTTCGGGCGGGATTATCCCTGTTATTGGCGTTTTGGGTAGGTTTTTGCGGCTTTTGTCAACCTGCCTTGGCTTTAACAGACGAGCAGAAGTTAATATCACAAGTCTGGAGGATTGTCAATCGGACATATCTGGATGAAACATTTAATCATCAAAACTGGGCGTCGGTAAGGCAAAAAGCTTTGGCAAAGCCACTCAAAGACCACGAATCAGCTTATTCGGCAATTCAAAACATGCTCCAGAGCCTTGACGACCCTTTTACCCGTTTTCTAAACCCAGAACAGTACCGCAGTCTACAGGTCAATACTTCTGGGGAACTCACAGGAGTTGGATTGCAAATCGCTCTCAATGCCGAGACGGGTTTATTAGAGGTTCTGGCTCCCATATCTGGTTCACCAGCAGAAAAAGCTGGAATTAGACCGCACGATCGCATCTTAAAAATTGAGGGCATCTCCACAGAAAAACTGACCCTTGACGAAGCAGCAGCCAAAATGCGGGGACCGATTGGTACTCCTGTGACTCTGTTCATGCAACGAGACACAGAAGAATGGCAAGTTCAATTGGTGCGCGATCGCATTGCACTCAACCCAGTCGTAGCAGAACTACGCTCTTCCCCTCAAGGAAAGTCTATCGGCTATCTTCGCCTCACACAATTTAATGCCAATGCTCCTATGGAGTTAGCACACGCTATTTCCAGTTTAGAAAAAAAAGGCGCTGATGCCTACATTCTCGATTTGCGAAATAACCCAGGCGGACTCTTGCAGGCAGGAGTTGAAATTGCCCGCTTGTGGTTAGAATCTGGTACTATTGTCTACACTGTGAATCGTCAAGGTATTCAGGGGAGCTTTGAAGCATTTGGTCCAGCCATGACTCGTGACCCCTTAGTGGTTTTGGTCAATCAAGGAAGCGCCAGTGCTAGCGAGATTCTTGCAGGTGCATTACAAGATAACGGTCGTGCCATTTTAGTAGGAGAAACCACCTTTGGCAAGGGTTTAATCCAGTCCTTATATGAATTATCTGATGGTTCCGGCTTAGCTGTCACTATTGCTAAGTATGAAACCCCTAACCACCGCGATATCAATAAACTCGGTATAAAGCCAGACAAATTAATTTCCTCTGAACCAATCACTCGCGAACAGATTGGCACAGAAGCAGATGTTCAATATCAAGCAGCTATAGAATTTTTGGCGAAAAACTCTGTAGTAGCAGGGGCAGGTTAGTGTGGGTTAGGGGAGATGAGAAAATATCAATACCTCCTATTGTTCCTCTTTCCTTCCCTCCCCTACTTTGCTCAAAGTAGGGGTTGTACTTGTCGTAAAGCTGTTAAATCAACAGAAGCCAGACGCGTGTAAGCATTATCGATAAAACGCTTTCCCCGGAGAAAACCTGTGTTGGCTCCAGGACAAATATACTGGAGTGTTTCTGGCGTGAACCGTTCTAGTAACAATTTGACACTTTTGATTTGTCGGAACCAGTGAAAAGTTTTAGCGGTTCGTAGGGGGACAGGTTCACCGTGCTGGTTGGGGAGGATATGACGTCCGCTAAATAGTATGCCTCCTTGCTGTTGGTAGTATAGACAAGATTCGCCAGGAGAATGACCTGGTGTCCAAATTAATTGCGCTGTTGAATTTAAGGTAAACTCTATATTAAAGGTAGTTATATCTACTCCGGGTAATAGGTAGGCTTCTTGTTCTTGCATCAAAACTTCACAACTGAAAGTTTTTTGAATTTCTGCGGTTTTGCCAACAGCGCCTCGATGAGTCAGAAATAGGTGGCGCACGCCTCCATGCGATCGCAAAAAATCTTGATGAATTTGATCCCAAGCTGGACAATCTATCAAAATATTGCCTTCGTTTCCTACAATAAAATAAGCAGTCCCTCCTAATGTGTCTCTGTTTGGTGGAAATGCAAAAATTGTACTTAACGCGAAATCCGAGCGGGGGTTTGCACAAATCAGAACTTCGTTAGAGAAGACCAGTCGTGGTAGCTTTGCCGTATAATGATTTGACTCTTGGGGCAAGGAAGACATGAGAAAAACTGTTAGATGAGGAGTTGTCGAAAATCAGGTGACAGTGTTGGACAATTGATGTAAAAACGCAAAATTTCCCAGGACTGTTGACTGTTGTCAGAAAAATTGAATTTTGGGGGCATATGCTTGTGGTGGATGCTGCATAGCGCTTGACGACAAGCAAGATTTAACATCTTAAAACAACTGAAAGTCACATGAATTTTTGGTTTCTTCTTTTACTGGGACTAATCACTTATTTGATGGTGCAGCGCAGTGTTGCTCAAATCACCAGAACGCCTGTGTGGCTGTTATGGCTAGTACTCATGATACCAGCACTGCTATGGACAACTTGGACAATGATATACGGGGCGAAACAACCTCCGCCAAGAGCGTTGATGATTTGGCCATTAATTGTCTGTCCTCTGTTATACTGGGTGTTGTTTCAGTGGGGGCGTCGCTCGCTAAAGGAAACTCATACTGAACCACAAAAAGTACCACAATCACAACCGGATATACATAATATCGCAGAACCAGTACCAGTGCGTCCCATTGAGCCAACGGAAGAAACCCAGCTAAGAAATTGTTTTCCCTGGTCTATATACTACATTCAAAACATTGAGTATCGACCCCAGGCAATTATCTGTCGAGGTCAATTGAGGACGACAGCAACCAACGCCTACGAGCGGATTAAGGCAAATATTGAAAAGGAATTTGGCGATCGCTTTCTCATCATCTTTCAAGAAGGTTTCAGTAGTAAACCTTTCTTCGTGCTTGTTCCCAATCCTCAATTGGCAAAAACTAATAGTCGTGGTCAAGAAAAGATAACACGACCAGGATTAGCGCTCATGCTTTTAGCTGTTACATTAGTAACAACTACTTTAGTCGGTGTGCGAGTTGCTGGTGTCAATTCTACAATACTTGCATCCAACCCCGCCGAACTTCTAAAGGGATTGCCCTATGCTTTGGCGTTGATAACGATTTTGGGCATTCACGAACTTGGTCACTACTTAACAGCGCGATTCTACAAAATTCGCTCAACCCTGCCTTACTTTATTCCAATGCCTTTCTTTTTGGGAACTTTTGGTGCATTTATTCAAATGCGTAGTCCAATTCCCAACCGCAAAGCTTTATTCGACGTCAGTATCGCCGGACCACTTGCTGGCTTTATTATGACTTTACCACTTCTGGTATGGGGTTTGGCTCATTCCGACATCGTTCCCCAGCCAGAAAAAACAGGATTACTCAACACAGATGCGCTCAATCCCCAATATTCCATCCTACTGGGGCTACTTTCAAAGCTAGCTTTGGGAAGTCAGCTAACATCAAACTCAGCGATTCATATGCATCCAGTCGCAGTCGCTGGTTTTCTAGGACTGATTGTAACAGCACTGAATTTAATGCCAGTAGGACAACTGGACGGAGGTCACATAGTCCATGCGATGTTTGGACAAAGAACAGCAGTTGTGATTGGTCAAATTTCTCGCTTGTTACTGTTGCTACTTTCTTTGATACAGCCAGAATTTTTTCCGTGGGCGGTTATCTTACTATTCTTACCATTGATTGATGAACCTGCTTTGAATGATGTCACAGAACTTGATAATAAGCGTGACATAGCGGGATTGATAGCAATGGCTTTGTTAATCATCATTGTACTGCCGTTGCCGCAAGCACTTGCTAGCTTGTTACATATTTAACAAACGATTGCAGAGCAAACCTGGAGGGCTGCCGAGTCCCAAAAGCGACTCAAACAGATCCGGAAACTACAGTCCTCACCACTAGTTACTTTGAATCCAATCTCGAACAGCACGAATCACAGTATTTTCGTTTTGAGTTTGGCGCTGTTGCAAAAATTGATTGAGTGCTTGTGCAGATACTTTGGGAAAAGCAAGGCTAAATTCTGACTCAACATAGTCCCGACGAGACGCATGTGTTTGCAGGCGATAAATTTTCAATCCCTGTTTTTTGGTGTAGCACCAGACTTCAGGAATGCCTAGGGCAAGGTATACCCCAATTCTGTGGGTAGAAGGACTGGTGATATCCACTTCAATAACCAGATCGGGCGGCAAATCTTTAGGAATTTCAGGATCGAGTCCTTGGAGTTGATTGGCGTTTTGAATATAAAAACAAGTATCCGGTTCTGCACCTTTATCAAGATCCTCCCTATCTAAGGTTGTTGATCCCAAATCAATAACATTTAATTCCAGTTCTTCTGTCAGAGTTGTGACAATTCTTGCCAACAGCCGATTAATGATTTCATGGAGTTTGGATGGCATTTTAATTTGGAGGATTCCCTGATCATAGGTCAGACGGGCAGCACGGTGGTCACCCATATCAGCCAGTAGGGCTTTGTAAGTTTGCCAACTCACATTGGGGAGGACAACATTTTGGGTGACTTTGCCTTGAAAGTCTTCCAGTTCAAGTTCACTCACTTGTGTGGAAATCATCACCATATGTGCTGTCTCCCTAGTTAAGACTATATTATCAGAGCGTTTTTGTCTCGGGTCTTTATCTATAGCAATCCTAAATCATTTGTAAAAAATCACAGTTGTTGATAGACTGAATTCCGAAGCGTGTTGATATATTCAAATCTTTCTTAGTGCAAGATTTGAGTTCTGGCATTCTTTAAGATAGATATTTTACCTGCTTTAAGGTACCTTTATTAAATACCTACCCTTGAAACCTCCCCTCTCCCCATTACCTAATCGCCAATTTTGCGATTACCGCAAGATGGTCAGAACCACCTCCAGAAGGGACATAAGCCTCAATAGGCTGTAATTCTTTTGTATACCAAATATAATCAAGGCGTCCTACAGGGAAAAACGGACCTGTCATCGTGTGTCCAAAACCCCATCCCACATCATAAAAGCTATCGTGCATCGCTTTGCGCGTCAGCATATAAGTTTCTGATGACTCAGTAAAATTACAGTCGCATATCATAATATTTGGTACTTTGCGCTGCTGAACAAGATTGGCAATATAAGAAGCTTGTGCTGCGCGAATATCATACCAATCTTGAGCTAATCTCACAGCATCGCTCATAGGATAGTTGGGTATTAGATGAGAGACAATTACCTGTAAATGTGGCTTACCATCCACAAGCACTGTCGCTTGAAGTGCGCGTTCCAGAGGTTTTGGCAAAGCTGTAACTTCCTGAATCGGAAAACGGCTCAAAATTCCCACATTGTGAGTGTTCTCAATAGGAAGAAACGCATGATAAGGATAAGTAGAAGCAAATTTTTCTAAAAGAGATTTATCACCATTCTCCGGTACTTCCTGTAAACCGATGATATCGGGAGAATTCGCGTTGACCATTCTCGCGATTTCATCAAAATCGGTATTGGCAAAAAGCATGTTAAACGACATTACCGTAATTTGGCGCGAGTCCTGCGCTAGCGCAACTGGTAACGATGGAAAAAAAAGCGGGCCGTAAAACGCCAAAAAAACACCAAGAGGAAAACAAAGTCCCAATAAACATCTCCATCGACGATAGAATAACGCAACGGGTAAAAAGAGTAATAGTGGGACAAAAATATATAACGCTACAGTATTAATCAACGCTAACCACCAGAAGCGGTCAAAGAAAACCAGACGCACCAGAATCCACAAACTAAAGAGCGAAATATATCCCCATATGAATCGAGTAAAGATTGTAGATAAGCCCATGAAACCTTCTGAAGATAAATTAATGGGAAACAATATGCTGCGTCCCTATTGCGAAACAAAAATGAGAATCGCTGTAGTTTATCTTCAACAGCACCAGTCTAAATTCCCGAATTTTCGATTATCGAGCATTATTTTATTTCAATAATCGATGACTATCCTTTTCTGAAAAATTAGAGGGGAAAGTGGCGAACTTGATATCAATAGTTCAACCTAAAAAAACGTAAAATGTAGGGTGCGTTAACGGAGTGTAACGCACCCTACGTAAATCTTATGTTTAATTTGGTTGACTTACTTAGTTGCTTGCCAAATAGGGAAATTCCCCTCCAAACAGCCGCAGTAAATTTGCATACATTGTGATGTTTTATTACCTCACCGACTTAAGGCTATCAATCTGCTTGGTAAACAAATCGCTGAAAATGCTCATGACAGTGCGATTACGTACCTTAATATTTGCAGTGATTGACATCCCTGATTGCAGAGGTAATTCCTGATTGTTAACACGCAAAGATTGTGTATCTAAGCGTATTCTAGCAGGGAAACTATCATATGGACGAACTTGTTCAGGTGGCAAAGCATCAGAACCAATCCAAACTAACTCGCCTTTAATATCGCCAAACTCACTAAAGGGAAAAGAGTCAACTCTAATATTGACTTTCATTCCTTTTCTTACAAAACCAATGTCTTTATTGGTGAGAAAAACTTTAGCTGTAAGGGCTTCATCCGGTACAATTTTGAGAATTGGTTGACTAGAACTAGCAACAAATCCGGGAGATTTCGCTTTTAGATCGAAAACAATTCCATCAGATGGAGCACGCAGTTCTTGATATTGTAAAGTGACTTGAGCTTGGCTTATCTGACTGTCAATTTCAGCAATCCGCTTTTCATTTTCTATGATTACCTTGTTCAACTCTCTATCGATACTCGCAATTTGTTTCTCATTCTCAGCAATTCTTGTGAGTAAATCTTTTTTTGCTCCAGCCATTGTATTGAGGAGCTTTTCTTTTGATTGGGCGATCGCATATCCTACACGCGCTTGCTCCTGAGTCAACTGTTCCACCTCAGCTTGGCGCTTGCTAACTTCTTGTTGTTGCTGGAGGTATTGCATGCGAGAAATTCCTCCTTGTTTAGCAACTTTCTCAATACTGTTAAGAATTGTCTGACTAACAGACTTAACCTTTTCGGCAGAGGATAACTGAATTTGCGCTTGAGTGAATTGTCTTTCTAATTTTGCGATTTCCAATTGAGCATCTGCGAGTCGAGAGTTTAATTCTGCTTTGCTAGATTCTAGACGAGCTTTCTCTTCTGGTACTAATTGAATATTTTGAGAGTCTCCACCTAATTGAGCACGATACAACCGATTTTCTGCCAGCAGTATCATTCGGTTTTTTGTCAGAGAAGCGATTCCTGGAGGGAGATTGGTTGGCTCAAGGTTGAGTTGTGGATTTGATAAAGCATTTTTCGCAACAAGTTGGCTACGGTAAAAGAGAATTTCTTGCATTAATGTGTTGCGAACTTTTTGTAGAGAAAGTAGTTGCGATCGCGCCGCTGTTGGATCCAGCCTTAACAGCACATCGCCACGGTGTACCTTTTGCCCATCCTTAACATAAACAGCTTTTACAACCCCATTCACAGGTGTTTGTATTTCTTTTACGGTACCTTGCGGTTCAAGTTTACCCTGCGCTGGAACTGCTTCGTCAATTTTTGCAAAATTTGCCCAAATTACCACCAAAGTTGTCATTCCCATCAGTCCCCAAAGAATGACCCGTGAGAATAAAGGCGACTGTTTGAGCACAACAGATGGTGTAGAATCCGTCTGTTGTGGTGATTTTACAGGCACTTTAATCTCAGTGTCTAGTATTTTTCCAGAGACAACACGTTTGTGATCAAGTTTCATTGTTTTCAATTCACTTATAGCCGTAGTTTTTATCAGTTATCAGTTACCAGTTACCAGTCATCAGTTATCAGTTACCAGTTAGCAGTTTTCACTGTTCCCTGTTCCCTGTTTACTGTTCACTGCTTACTGTTCACTGATTTAAAGCTGTGCTTCTTGTTGTTGATAAAGGCAGTAGTAACGTCCTTTTTGCGCCATCAGTTCATTGTGGGTTCCCTGTTCTGCAACTAACCCTTTGTCGAGTAGCAAAACGATGTCAGCGTTCTTGATTGTACTCAAGCGGTGAGTAATAAAAAACACGGTTCGTCCTCGGAATGCTTCTGCCAAGTTTTGACAAACTTGTCGTTCCGATTGGTAATCTAGAGCACTCGTAGCTTCATCCAAAATCAACAAGCGCGGGTTTTGTAAAACTGTACGAGCGATCGCAATACGCTGTCGCTGTCCTCCAGATAAGGATGAACCTCTCTCTCCGACTCTGGTGTTATAGCCATTAGGCAAAGACATAATAAAGTCATGGGCTGCAGCAATTTTGCTTGCTGCAATAATTTCATCAGCTGTGGCGTCAGGATTTGTCAGGGCAATATTTTCCTGGATAGTCCCGTCAAACAAAAGTGAGTCTTGAAGCACCATACCAATCTGACGGCGGAGGGAATAAAGTTCTATTTTGGAGATGTCATAGCCATCGATGAAAATTCTGCCAGACTCTAAGTCATACAGTCGTGGTAAAAGTTTCGTCAAAGTGCTTTTACCAGAACCACTTTGTCCGACAATACCAACAAATTTTCCGCTTGGGAAATCCAGGTTAATATTATTCAACTGAAGTGGAGAAGTTGGTGTGAAGCGAAAGCAGACGTTTTCATACTTGACAGCGCCATCAATAGCAGGTAAAGGAATGTTTTCACTGTCTTCATCAACTTCTGAGGGAGTATCCAAGATATCTGCAAGGCGTTCTAGAGAGAGAGCCGTTTGTTGGAAGTTCTGCCACAATTGGGTTAATCGTAATAAAGGAGCGGTGACGTAGCCAGAAATAATCCGAAAGGCTATAAGTTGTCCTAAGGTGAGTTGTCCTTTGAGTACTAAGTACGCTCCTACCCATAACACAAGTAAGGAAGAGACTTGGTTAAGAAAATTGCTGGTGACTGACGCAGCGGTGGAAGTGACAACAGTTTGGAATCCTGCAGTGACATAATTACTGTAGTATTCTTGCCAGCGCCAGCGCGATCGCAATTCAATATTTTGCGCTTTCACTGTTTGAATACCTGACAGCGCCTCAACTAAATAAGATTGTGTTTCAGAATAACGTTCAGCTTTGAAACGCAGTTGGCGGCGCATGATTGAGGAAAAAAGTATCGTCATGAAAGCAAACAAGGGTACAGTCGCCAAAGCCACAAGAGTCAACATCCAACTGTAGACCACCATCACCACGATGTAGATTGTCGAAAAAACTGCGTCTAACACCACTGTTAAAGCAGTTCCTGTCATAAAAGAGCGAATGTTTTCCAGTTCACTAGCGCGAGTAGCTAACTCTCCCACAGGACGCCGTTCAAAATAGCGCAAGGGTAAACGAAACAAACGGTCAATAATTTCTGAACCTAAAGTCAAGTCAATCCGGTTCGTTGTATCAACAAACAGATAAGTGCGGACGCTGGTTAAAAGTCCTTCAAAAACAGCCATGATTAAGAGCAAAATCCCCAACACATTCAGGGTTTCAAAGCCGTTTTGAATAATCACTTTGTCGATAATAATCTGGATGATTAAGGGATTAGCCAGACCAAAGACTTGGACAAAAAAGGAAGCAATCAGAACTTCCAAGAGAACTTTGCGGTATTTGATTAGAGAAGGGACAAACCAACTTAAACTAAATCGCCGCTTGGGGGTATACTTAGCAACTTTCAAGAGTAAGACTTGACCTTCTTGCCCCCAGTTCTCAACAAAATGGTCAGGGTCTTGCTGGATAATGCCAACTTCTGGTACACCCAGCACTAACTTTTTCTCGCTAATTTCATAAAGGATAGCGAAAGTGTCTTGCCAGCGAATCATAGCTGGGGCTTGCAGTTTTGTGATTGCTCTTGCTGACACGTTTATCAGTTGAGTATTTAACCCGATAAGTTCACAAACAGCACCGCAAAGCTGTAGTGAAAGAGTTTGAGTGCGCGAAACCTGGTTGTTCAGGATTTGATTAATCACATCCCGGCGAAAGGGCATATTTAAATGCTGGCTCAGCATTTGGAAGCAAGCTAAAGTCGCCTTTAGAGGACCTCTACCATGAACATGAGGATATTTTCGCGATTGACTATCTGATGGTTCGCTTAGCCTACGAGGATGGTCTGGTGCTAGTGGTACTTCTTCTAGTAAAGAGTCTATCCTTGAGGAATCTCTGGTTCGAGACGCAGATGCAGAGGCAGAAAGAGTTGCCCGAGGCAAACCAACTAAGCGAACATAACCAAAAGTTTGTACCTCTAGATACGGCATGACATCGTTTAGGTGTAAGCGACTTCCCAGAGGAAAATCTTTAAGTATCCCACCACTGACAAACCAGACCAATTCAGGATCTAGGTGATCCAAAGGTATTGTCTCTTCTAAGAACGTACAGACAACTGCTTCGTCTAAAACTTTGAGGGTCAGTTCTTTGATATCTGTTGCACCATATGAAGCCAGGACAGTTTCACTATCAGCTCGCTTTCTTAACTCAGTACTCAGTAGTTCAAAAACTTCAACAGCAGTACAGCGATTTTCAAAGCAAATAGCAATGGCAGGATAATGTCTGAGCAAATCTAAAAACTCTGTGGCGTTTAGAGTCAGACAAAGGGTTTCTGTAGAGGCTATAACTGTTTCGCATGGAATCCCCCTGATTAAACTAGTCCAACCCAGGATTTCTCCTTTTTGAACTAATTGCAGTGTTTCAGGCATCTTAGCATTAGGGTCATAACCCAGTAAGCGAGCCTGTCCTTCATAAATGATTGATATTTGAGCAGGCATTTGTTCCCGCACCAAAACGCTCTGACCCATGCGGTAGCGTAACATCTCAAACTTTGGAACTAATTTTGCCAGTTCTCGTGTTGGCAGTTGATTGAAGGGAAATAATTCAGAGATGAACTCTTGTATGGAAGCAGTATAAGTCATGCGATTTTGGATGAGTTACTAGTCCTTAATCATTCGTCAGAAATCAAAAGTCCAAGACTTTTGACTGTTGACTTGCACCCTGCTACCCTCCGGGCCAGTTTTCCCTCGTCGGGAAACAACCTGAACCAAGGCAGGTTGTCGTCACCTTTTGTCCCACTTTGTGGAAACTCCATCTTGTGACTTAGATGAAGAAGAGATATGACCTGATAAAGTGATAAAAGAAGTTAAAGATGATAAGATAAACTAATTATTAGTTCTGCTTTTTGAGCCACATTTGAAACAGTTCATGTGAGCTCGCTCACACATCAGTTGATCCAATTGTGTAAAGATAAATTTTTCCAGTCGTATAAGCACAAACCAACCTCCCATGTGAATAGAACGTCAAAGTTGACATGGTTTACGGATCGAAAGTATATGCACCAATACTGAACGCGCGAAAGTTCAGTAGTTTTCTTTCCTGCTGTGTTACTTGCTCTTTCAATTGGTGTGTGGCAGATTTAAACGACCCTGACTAATTTTTGGTAGGCACTTGTGACGTAGACTTTACTTCTACTTTGTCAGGTATGAAAACCTTTTACAATATCTTCACTATCTTAAGTGTGATTTCAGGCAGATTGCACGGTAAAAATACTATTCATTTCTCAAGGATTTCATCACATTTCCAGTAATATTACTGTATACACGAATATTTTTTACTATAAATTTCACATGAAAAATGCTGTTAAGACTTAACCAAAACTATAGCCCCTATTAGCAGGGGCTAGTTAAATCAGAACTTTGGTCACCTAATGGTGATTGTTACTTATAAAACTTAACTGGATGCTGAATGAGTTGCCTGAGAAACTTTTGCTGTAGGTTGACTTCCACCCATACGAATTTCAGAAGTGAATGAAGCCGTACTAAAACCACCAATACGTTTCACCACACTCACCCGCATCCGCAAATTGGGACTGGCAAACCACAGGCGTTCCTCATACCACATGGTTTCGTACTCCGTTGTTAAGGTCAATGCGTCATCAGTGCCTATCTTGTAGCGTCCAGCAACTCGGGGTTTCCCAGCAGAATCTATTGGGCGCAGGAATTTGCCTTCATTGGGATTATCTTCATCTGGAACAGCAACGAATACTGTAGAACCAGTGTCTTTTTTTTCACTGCCTGCCATCGTGGCATTCCAAGTCACTTTGGCACCATAACAAGTGCGGCTAGGGTCAACATTGTACTGTTGATACAGTTTCACCACTTCTGGATGATCACTACTCAGTATTTCTATGATTGTGTCTGATTTGCCGTTTTCTGATTGCTTAGAAGCTAAATGGTGACTGGTACGATGGGAAAACCATTTACCAGCACTCAACTGAAAAAACTCTTCAATATTCATCAATGAAATTACCTTGCTTCAAAATCCTTTTTATTTCACTTCTTCCAAGGTAACAGGAGCGAGTGACCCCCCAAAAGAATTCAAAATTCTGATTGCTGAGGACCAAGGGGACACGCTGGGCGTATCTCCTACCGGAGACGCTGCGCTAACGCCCAAGCCGCGTGCGCTTTGCGCTGTTTATTTGCTTAACCTGCTTCCTCCAAGCGTTTCAGGGAAATTCTCGCCGCTTCAGCAACGTGGTTATGGCTATCTTTTTCCAGGTATTTTAAAGCAGAAATACTTTTTGGAGTGGGAAGCTGACCTAAGGCTTCTGCAAGACGCTGACGCACTAACCAATCATCTGATTGGGCAAAGCGCAAAATTAAATCTACAGACTCGATATCTTTGATTTCTCCTAATGCAGCGATCGCCGCTTGTTGTAAAATGACTTCTTCACTATCCAATGCTTTTATGAGGATTTCACGTGCACGAGAGTCTTTAAGATTACCAAGTGAAACAGCCGCGCTAAAGCGTACTAACCAATCAGTATCTTCATAAAATATTCGCATTAGGGGTTCAACGGCTCTGGCATCACCTAAGTATCCTAAAGCACCTGCTGCATCGGCTCTAATACCATAATCCGGGTCGGTTTCTAGGATTCGCACCAAAATTGGGTAACTTTCTTCTGTTTGCTTAACTCCCAAGGCAAAGATTGCCATTGACCTCAGTTGCAGAGACTCGTCATCCAAGACTTTTTTTATCAAAGGGAGTGCGTCCTCTGCCGCAACATGCCTTAATGAGGCGAGGGCTACCATGCGATCGCGCAAATTTGAACTTTCTAACTGAGTGGAAATTTCCTGTAAGCTTGGGACTGCCATCTTTTTAACTTAAATGACTTTTACTATTTTTCTTCATATTAAGTATCATTACAAATTCTCAGACAGATTAACTAAAGACAGCAGTAAGTAAAACCGTACCAAGTTGATTTCGAGATATAACTACAGGAGTAGCAACTGTAGTATGATAATATGTTACACTTTATAAAGATCAAAGAAATTTCGTAACAAAATATTCACATCTTTACATTACGTAAAGTCATTACCCATGAAAACCCGACAAAATCAACATTTTTTTGGTAAAGCAGCTGGTATCGCGCTTGCTACAGTCAGTCTTTTGATCAGCACTCCAACTTTCGCCCAGGCTCCCTCAGCAGCACCGACCAAACCAGCCACGTCAGGTTCTCAAACAACTGGTGCAGGTACAATTGTTGATGTTGCCAGCTCCAATCCTTCTTTCAAAACTCTGGTAAAAGCTGTGAAGGCAGCTGACCTTGTAGACACTCTGTCTGGTCCTGGTCCATTTACTGTGTTTGCACCCACAGATGCTGCATTTGCCAAACTACCAAAAGGAACTTTGGAAAAACTGCTCAAGCCAGAAAACAAGGAAACCTTGAAAAAGATTTTGACCTATCATGTCGTGTCTGGTTCACTTGATTCCAAAAGCCTGAAATCAGGAAAGGTTGACACAGTTGAAGGTACCTCAGTTAACGTTAAGGTTGGCAACGGTGTAACGGTGGATAAAGCAAAAGTCACCAAAGCAGATGTCAAAGCTAGTAATGGCGTGATTCATGCGATCGATACAGTGCTTCTTCCTGCTGGAGTGAAATTGTAGTGTTTCCCTAACGATGTAGAGAGTTATACATCTCGGCTTGCAGTTCAGTCTTTGAAAACTACCCCGTACTCCCACAAATTAAAAATGGGTTAGGGGGAAAACTCAATTTGATAGTATTTTCCCTACTATTTCTATCAGGACTTACGCAAAGAAACCCGGTTTCTACCAAAAATCGTCTGTTTCGCAACCAAAGATGAACGAAGAAACCGGTTTGGTGGCAGATCGTGCGTAAGTCCTATCTATTACTGGCTGCTGTTAACAAAATCTCAAAGAAACTTTTTTGGTTACATGTGTCAGTTAAATAAATATACTGGGCGTCAAGGTAGCAAAGTATAAATACTTAATGGTTGTTTTTGAGATAATCCAGAATCACTTGCTCATTCCATATTTGAGCTTCGATAAATATATCGTGTTTTCTCGTTTCTTGTGTTTTCCATTCTGATGTCGGAATCCCGTATTTTTCTATTATTTGAAGAATTTCATCTAATCGAAATACTTGTCCATGATAGTCTGGCTGATAGAAAGTTTCTTGTTTTTTATCTTTGAGCCAATAACTTACCATGCTGTCTGGATAGGTAAAGCTGATTTCTTTTTGTTCAAATTCAGATACAGGAATCTGTATTTTCCTACTTTGACCGTTGTATCCTTCTTCTATCCAAATTGCATTTTCAACCACCATATATAGGGGAAATGTTGTTTTTGGCTCTCCACCTTTCTTGATAAATTCATCTAGAAGCCATTTCTCGGTTGCAATTCTTGCTTCAAGATATTTCCGAGGATCTTTAAATCTTCGGTATACAGTTCCTTCCTTGGCTTGCAATTGTGTTGCTATTGTCAGAGCTTCTTCTATGTTCAAGACTGATAGACTTTTGAAAGGAAGCTCTTCTTTGTGGTGATAGTGAGTTAGTCTCATCGTTCTAGTGACGAATTTGTCATGAGGGCTACTTGTTCTGACGCATTTGTCCCCTAAAAAATGGGGAGGGTTCCTTTGCGTAGCGTCCCCTGCTGGGACTAGCCCCACGATTCATCATGGGGACTAGACGAATTATCGTATAAACCCTCACGGAGCCTAGTCCTGAAAAATTGGCAGCCTTTGTTTTGTTGATCTGTCGGTGCATACGGGTACTCGTTCTTATAAGGCTACCAATTTTTTGCGGCAAATTCGACACCATTTTTTTCGTGTAAGACCCCGTGACGTTCCTTAAGTTGCAGTAAGATTTGCGCGTGCATCTCGCGGGTAATTGCGTGAAAATACGTTAACACTAAGCCACAAATTAAAGCGATCAGATCTGGCTATCTCTTGAGCTTACACACTGGTTGTCCAGTTTTGTCCACTGATTGGTGTATGGCGTTTACATTAATCAGTGGACAAAATTCGTTGTTTTTCAAAACCTTATGGGATAAACCTTTGATCCAACAACCCCAATCAGCACGATAAGACCTAGGGCTCTGCGAAAATAATTAACGCCTTGAAATAATTCCTCCCATGCCCAAGTAAACAAGGAGCCAAAAGCCACAGCATCTAACACTGTATTGATTTCGCCGCTTGTAAAAATGAGTTTGAGTAAACTAGCTGCAGCCCAGAGAATAAGTGGTGGGTTTGGTGGCTGAGCCACAACAATCTGACCTTCACTGTCGCGGAAGATTTTATCGAATAATGTATTTTCCATTGTTTGGATGTAGGTGTGAGCTACCCCAACTATAGCGTCAGCTTAGTTGGAGTAGTTCACCCCAACTTGGGAAGATATTGGAACAACTATCAGATAAGAATCAACTAAAAATCTCTATTCTCTACTTTGTTCTGACGTTCTTGAAGCTGTAGTAAAATTTGCGCGTGCATCTCGCGGGTAATTGGATAGAAATACGTTAAAACTAAACCACAAATTAATGCGATCGCTGGTATCGGACCAATAGAAAAGCGAATGACTTCTAACACCGAATCTGGTTGAATTGTGATCGGAATTTCGTTTGTGGGTCTAATATATCCAGCGTTACCCAATTGTTGTAAAACAATGTTAACTGCAATCCCCAAACAGATTTTTTGTGCAAACACTATGAAACTATAAAAAATACCTTCCCGCCGCTGTCCTGTTTTTAATTCATCAAGTTCAATCACATCAGGTAGCATCGACCAGGGAACAAGATAAGCCGTCGATACTCCAAAACCTGCTATGACTGCTAAAAAGTACATCAACACAACTTGACCGGGCTGTACGAAAAAGAGTCCTACTTGAGCGATCATCCACAAACTCATTCCCATATAGTACACGGCTTGTTTGCCATAGCGCCGACTGATGGCAGTCCAAACAAATAGCATAGACATAGCAGTTCCTTGCACCGCCAAAAGCACTAAGCTAATATGCCATTGTGGAAGGCGCATCCAGCTGGTAACAAAGTAGGGAATAATGCCAGCCGTTAGTTGCACAGCTAACCAAGAACACAGATAAATGCCCACCACAAATAGGAAAGCGCGGTTGCTAAAAGCAATTTTGAGTTGCTGCAATAAGGGTATAGAGACAGTTTGCTCTGTTTCGGGGTGTAAGTTTGCGACAGCTTGAGCACGTTTTTTGGTTCCCCAAACACACCAATACACAGGTAAAACAGAGATAATCGCACAGATGGCTCCTAGTAATAAAAACTGTTGAGTGCGGTTATTAGGAATTACCAAGGAGATGACTAAACCGATAACGAGAGCAAGAATACTACCACCAATAGAAAAGGTAAACCGAAAACTGTTAAGAGTAGTACGTTCGTCGTAGTCTTGGGTTAGTTCCGCTGTTAGAGCAGTGTATGGTAAATTAACAACTGTATAAAAGGCATTGAACAAAATTGAAATAGCAGTGTAATACCAAAACAAGCCCCACTGATTCGCATTTTCATTTTGGCTAAAGTGAGGGACAATCCACTGCAAAAAAAAGAAGACTCCAAAGGGAATTGCTCCCCAAATCATCCAGGGATAGCGTCTTCCTTGTTGACTTTGGGTGCGATCGCTCAATACCCCCACCATTGGATCGTTAACTGCATCCCACACTTTACCAATCAGCTGAGTTTGTCCTGCTAATTTGGGATCTAAACCAGCAACATCCGTGAGGAAGGGGGACAAATAAGAAATCCCAATCATAGCGGCGATCGCCGTACCCAAATCCCCAGCACCAAAAGCAAGTTTGGTACTCAAATCCAGTTTTTCACTTTCAGGAGTCTGTTGAGAAGAGCCATCAGAAGGAAAATCGCTCATAATATATTACGCTCATATTAAAATCAAAGGAATTTGTCATACATTTTTAGCAATAAATTAAGTTCCCCATGCCAGACCTTTACGTTTCTTGGTCAGATTATCACCAGAAAATTGAACAACTGGCTGCTCAAGTTTATCAATCCGGGTGGAAATTCAACCAAATTGTTTGCCTCGCCAGAGGAGGACTGCGCGTAGGAGATATCCTCTCACGTATTTATAAGCAGCCTTTGGCGATTTTGGCAACATCATCTTACAGTGGTTCTGGTCAGCAACAAAGAGGAGATTTAACATTTTCTCGTCACTTGACAATGACTACTGAAAATTTAGGTTCGCGCATTCTTTTAGTAGATGATTTGGTAGACTCTGGAATCACACTTGAACAAACAATTCCTTGGCTAAAAGAATACAGTCATTCTCCGATTGAGGAAATTCGCACTGCGGTTATCTGGTACAAAGCTTGTTCGGTGATGAGACCTGATTACTACATTGATTATTTACCTGACAACCCTTGGATACACCAACCTTTTGAACCCTATGAGTTGATGAGTCCAGAGGAACTTGTGGCAAAGGTGAGTCAATGCCCTACGGGCAGGGTGTAAGGGTATAGGGGTGTGAGGGTGTAGGGGCAGGAACTAGGGGTGTACCCCTACACCTCTAAACCCCCTTTCATTGCGGGCTTGGTCACTCGCCCTTCGGGCTCAAATTCAAAGTATGCCCTACGGGCACGCTGCGCTATCAAAGTTCAAAATTCAAAATTAAAGACAATTGGAGGGGGCTTGTACCCACCACCAATTGAAGACCTCCAAATCAAAGATTTGGGAGGGGGCTTGTACCCAGAATTAATCAATTCAAAAAAAAGATTTTTCCGGATTGAACTTTGAATTTTGAATTTTGAATTCAAACAGGTCATCTTGCTACTCCGTGAAGCCTTAAAAATTAATGACTCGGAGGCGGAATATCATTCTTTAATGGGCGTTGCTTGTCTTGGGCTGGAATTAGAGGGTTTGGCAATACACCATTTCCGTCAAGCTTACAAACTCAAACCTTTAGATCCGCTATTAGCACATTATCTGCCCTTCTTGAATGATGATGACCCACCATTTGCAGATATCCCTCGCTCACCACACCCTTTAATGCCCAGTGCTGGGGCTGAGGCAAAACCTGATGATGGTGTCAGCCAAGTTCCTTAATACTAGTTTAGTGGCGGTGTCATCTGCCGCTTCATTAAAACCGGAAAAGCAGTTTTTCAGTTCTTCGATGAAGCGGTGAGGTTTTGCGGTTACGATAAGTATACAAACAAATTTTCTGAAATAAGTAACAATACTTGTAAACTAATTCTAATGAAAGATTCAGAAACACTTGATAATAATCATTGTAAGGCTAAAGAAGTAGAAGAAATTTTCAGCAGAGTGTATATCAGAACTAGACAATTCCAGGTGTATACTACAAAAAACACGGCAAATGAAAAATCGCGCACTACTGCTCATCAATACTCATGCCCGCCAAGGGCAAAACCGTTTACCTGAAGCAGTTCAGTGTCTTAAAGAACTGGGCTTCGATTTGATTGATGAGTCCACAGAACAACCACAACAGTTATACGAAGTCATTATCCGCCACCAACATGAAGTAGATTTAGTCATCGTTGGTGGTGGTGATGGCACTCTCAATGCTGCGGTAGACGCTTTGGTAGAAACGCAGTTACCTCTAGGAATTATCCCTCTAGGAACTGCCAACGACTTAGCTAAGACTTTAAAAATTCCGAATTCTCTGCCCGAAGCTTGCAAAGTTATTGCCAAGAATCAGGTACGACGTATTGATTTGGGGTGGGTAAATGATAAACACTTTTTCAATGTAGCAAGCTGTGGGCTGAGTGTGAAAATTACCCAGCGATTAACTAAACAAGCTAAGCGTCGTTGGGGAATACTCGCTTACGCTATCACTGCATTGCAAGTGATTTGGAAATCTCGACCTTTTAGGGCAGAGATTAGTATCAACGGCACATCTATGGCAGTAAAAACTGTGCAAATTGCTGTAGGGAATGGTCGATATTATGGTGGTGGTATGGCAGTCGTTCATGATGCCACAATTGATGACCAAAGGTTGGATTTGTACAGTGTGGAAATTAAACACTGGTGGGAAATTATCCCTTTATTACCTGCCATGCGAAAAGGACGACATATTTTTTCGCGTCGTGTCCGTACTCTTTGCGGTCAAGAAATTGAGATTCATACACGCAAACCACGCCCCATCAATACAGATGGTGAAATTACGACCTACACTCCCGCTCACTTTCGTGTTATTCCTAACGCTTTAGCTGTGTTTGTACCATCAAATAAATGATGAATACTGAATTATGAGTGATAATCACACTATGAATGAGTAAGTTAGAAGATAGGACATTTTATATCTGATAATTCATCATTACAATGCAGCTAAAATTTTCTCAAGATATTAAATTCCTGCTGCAAAGGTTAGCCGAACAGCCACTCAGTCTTGGTGATGTTTTGGCAGAAACCTCAGAACGTGGTTTTAGCGTAGTCATTGCATTATTGGTTTTGCCATTTTTGTTTCCTGTCCCACCTGGATTAACTGGACCTTTTGGTGGCGCTTGCTTGATCTTATCAGTACAGATGGCTTTGGGAAGGCGATCGCCTTGGCTCCCTAAAAAAATTGCGACATATAAATTTCCCCGTTCTTTTACTCAAATAATTTTAAAAAACCTACAAAAAGTCACCAGGATTTTAGAAAAAATCACTCGTCCTCGATTGGCAAAAGTAGCAGAACATCCTTTGACTTGGCGAATCAATGGGTTTTGTATTTCTTGGTTAGCAATTTTATTAATTTTGCCAATTCCTCTTACCAATCCCATTCCTCCAGTAGGAATATTACTGTTAGCAGTAGCTACTATAGAATCTGATGGTTTCTTGATGTGTGTTGGCTACGTTTTCACGGTTTTGACGACTTTACTATTTGGATTTATCTTTTATGCTTTGTGGATGGCTCCTAGTTTATTACCAACATTTTTCCACTAATTTTTTCAGACTGGTTGTAGGTTTGTCAAGCTGTGGAAAAAGTCGGAATATCAAACAGCAGTCAGAAATAAGATTGTGAAATAAAAAACCCTCAGTCTATAACTGAGGGCGTCAATTAGGGTGCATCTACCATCTCTGTATCCGCGATGAATATCTCTGATTCCGGAAGAATTCAAAAAAGCAGGGGGAGATTATTTGTCGGAACGGGACTGGCGTAGGACAAGTCCTTGCCCTAAGCCGCAGCGCTTGTTTTGTTCATCCTACCCAAATTGCCACATCATAAAGGTGAAGATGTCGGCTCGTTCTTGGAGACGTTGCGTTTTGGTTGAGCCTACGCCGTGTCCTGCTTCGTAGTCAATGCGGAGTAAAACAGGTTTGCCACTTGCTGATGCTGCTTGAACCCGCGCCGCAAATTTTACCGATTGCCAAGGTTCGCATCGTGGATCAGTAATGCCGTGCGTAATCAGCATGGCTGGATAGTTCACACCGTCTTGGATATGCAAAAACGCATCCATTTCATAAAGCGCTTTGAACCCTGCTTCCGTGTTGCAACTGCCAAATTCGCGAATATTGTTCACCCCATTTGGCGTTGTTTCAAAGCGAATCACATTCATGACACCCACCCGTGGAATTGCCACAGCAAACAGATCGGGACGTTCAGTAATGGTTCTGCCAATCAAGATTCCACCTGCGCTTATACCTTCTCCCGCCAGTTTTGTGGGCGAGGTGTATTTCTGTTCAATGAGATATTCGGCGCAAGCAATAAAATCTTTCCAGGTGTTCGGCTTGGTTTGCTGAAATCCAGCACGATACCACGCTTCGCCTTTTTCACCACCACCGCGCACATGGGCAAAAGCCATAATGCCGCCTTTTTCGTACCAAGCATAGTTTTGGTGTTGGTAGTCTAGGTACAAAGAAAAGCCATAAGCACCATAACCAGTCAGCCAGCACGGATTTGAGCCGTCGAGTTGGATGCCTTTTTTGTGAATGATCGAGAGTGGTACCATTGTCCCATCGTGCGATTGCACCTCGACTTCTTGGGCGACTAAATCATCCGGTGCGTCATACTCGCCTTTCGGTTGTAATCCTGTCTCCGTGATTTGATTGGTTTTCGGATTGTACTCGTAGATGCTGTAGAATCTCGTCCAAGTGGTCATAGCCAGCAGAATTCCTTCCACTCTGGGATCATTTTTGGCAACTCTGGGGTCATTTCCAAAAAAGTCGGCTGTGCCAGCAAACGGTAGATTGAGTGGTTCTGCTTTGCCGTCGTAAGCAATGCGAATGACTTTGTTAATGCCATTGTCGCTTGTCAGCACATAAAGCGCATCAATAGCTGCAAAGATAATTTGGATAATCTGGTCGCTTTGAACCATCACAGGTTCAGCACTAGAAACGTCAGGATTTCTCAACGAGGTTTTGACAATCTTGTAACGAGGCGCATTCTTGTGCGTCAGCAAATATAGGTCGTCTCCATGCACGTCAAAGAGTTTGACTTCATCGGTCGCATCACAGATTTTTTTCCACTCTGGTGTACCTTGATTGAATGAGTCAAAAGTTGCCACATACAGATCAAGCTCTTTCTGCGTGCCGTAGAGTATAACTGCAAACACATAGTCGGAATTGGGAACGGTGACGACAAATGGAGATGCAACGGTCGAAACGTCCACGCCTTGAGTCACTGCATGACCGAAGACAAGGGTATCTTGTTCTACATCCGTGCCAAGTCTGTGCAAATAGACTTTGCTGTTTTGATTTTTTTCGGTCTTCGCCATGCCTTCTTTCATCTCTTGATGGCGGGTGTAGACGAACGACCGATTATCGGGTAACCAAGTTCCACTGTAATGCAGCCGCGAAATTGGTTCGTCTACATCTTTAAGGGTTTCAGTATCCATCACATACAGCGAAGTCTCTTCCGAACCGCTTGCAGAAATAGCATACATTACATACTTGCCATCCCACGATGGGATGAAGCGATTAATCGCGTGGGGCTTGCCTGTTTCTTGTCTGAATTTGTCAGGATCGACCAAAAGAATTTCGTTGCCGTTCATGCCGTCTCGCATGTACAGTTTCCACACATCGTCCTGTGCCCCGCATTTGAGGTAGAAAATTTTGCCGTTAGCAAACCGCAACACGCAGTCCACCTTTGCCGGAACGGAAGCCTCTAATTCCATCATGCGGTTGAAAAAGGCATCGCGCCCCGGCAGTTGATTGAGTGTGTGGGTTGTAAAATCGGCTTGCGCTTTCACCCACTGCTGCACCTCTTGCGAGTTGAAGTTTTCCATGTAGCGGTAATTGTCCGTTACCTTCACGCCAAAGTAGTCGTCTGTAACGGGTTTGACAGGCGCAACGGGCGGCTTTGGTTGTTCAGACATTACCTGAATGCTTGTGTCCATATTTTTTCTCAAAGTCTATGGAAAACTGCTCAAAACCGATAAACGAGTCGCTTTGATATTTTACCAAGGTTCTACAGACGCCACATTAAGTAAGGGCACAGCAGTGCTATGCCCAAAGAGCGATCGCTTTCTCAACCACCTCAGTAAATTAACTGGAGCAATTTGTGTCATCAGCGACGAACCCAAAGATGACATTCCCATAAAATTCTTCACGCCCAGCCAAGCAATTCAAGATTTGATGCAGTGGCTACGAGATATTTGATATCAAATCCCTAAGTATCTAATGATATTTTCGCCTTTTGAAACACCTGCTCAGCAGTAAATTCCAATCCCTCAAATAGAGAATCTGTAAGTAATTCCTCTCCCATATAAGTCTGGGGTGCTGCATCTGGGTAAAAAACAGTGATGCTTCTAGCTTTACTATCTACCACCCAAACCCTCTGCACCTTAGCGTCTAAATAGTCTTTTGCTTTAGCGGCCATTTGTCCAAAGGTTTGTCCTGGCGAAATGATCTCAATGACCAAATCGGGAGGAACAGGGCAAGCGTCGTCTTCATCCCAGTTGGCAGGTAAACGTTTATAACAAATGTACAATAGGTCGGGTGTTGGCACCCAATCTCGCCCCCGACGGGTTAATGCAATAGCCCATTCTGGACAAACTTCTCCTTGTCCGTCACACCATTGTTCAATTAAATAGAGAAGGGCGCGGGTTAGCTTGGAGTGAAAAAACTTAGGTGACATTTTAGGAATTGCCTGACCATCAACCAGTTCGTAAGTGATATCTCCGTCGCCTGGGGGAAGATTCAAGAACTGTTGCAAGGTGAGTTGATTGTTGGCTTGGAGTATCATGACGTGGATGAACTGGCGGCTAATTTCATTGTAATTGCGTCATATCTTGCAGCGGTGCCAACCACCGCCAAGGGTTAAAAACCCCACAGCGAGTAGCGAAAGCCTTATCAAGAAGACTAAACTTTACCGAGGGCATGAATTTAAGTCCAATACGGCTCAGTTAAGAATTTTGGTAACAATTCCACACGTGTAGAGACGTTGCATGCAACGTCTCTACATTGCCATCTGATAACGGTTTTGGTCTTATCACCAACTGTATTAAATATTAGTCCACTTGAGTGGACTTAAGCTATTAGCCTTAGATTTTAATCTAAGGTGGGCGATCGCTTAAAAATGATGCAGTCGAGTGAGGTCATTACATCCCCCGCAATACCTGCCGGATAGTATCTGATGGCACTTCATCAGTAATCGTCACGACACCAATTTGCGTTGGCAGAATAAACCTGACCTTACCCGCTTTCACTTTCTTATCTAGTTGCAAAGAATCAATAATTGCTTCAATATCTACCCCATCTGGCAACTTCGTCGGTAAACCGGCTTTTTCAATGAGCGCGTTTTGACGTTCAGCTTCTTCCTTTTGCCACATTCCCAGTTCCACAGCAATCTGCCCTGCTGCTACCATACCAATAGCGACTGCTTCACCATGATTCACGACTCGATAACCTGTCAAGCTTTCCACTGCATGACCGATAGTATGACCATAGTTGAGAATTGCCCGCAGTCCAGCTTCTTTCTCATCCTTACCAACAACATCCGCTTTTGCTTGACAAGAACGTGTTAATATGCTTTCTATCAATTCTGCCTTGACGTAACGGAGTTGATCCAAACGTTTACTCTCTTCCATCTGGGCAAATAACTCCGCATCCCAAATCACGCCGTACTTAATCACTTCTGCCATTCCTGCGCGAAACTCCCGCATCGGCAGACTTTTCAGCACTTCTGGGTCAATTAAAACCAAGCGCGGCTGATGGAATGCGCCAATCAAGTTTTTGCCTTGGGGATGATTGACACCAGTTTTGCCACCAATTGCTGAATCTACCATTGCTAAGAGTGAGGTTGGCACTTGCACTACATGAATGCCTCGCAACCAAGTAGCAGCAGCAAAGCCAGTCATATCGCCAATGACACCTCCCCCCAAAGCTACCATAGTTGAGGAGCGTTCTAGGCGATTTGAGAGCGCAGTATCGTAGATTTTCTGCACAGAACTCAGGGTTTTGTAGCGTTCACCCGGTGGGAGAGTGCAAGTTGCAACTTCAAAGCCAGCAGCTTCTAGGGATGCGATCGCCCTTTCCCCATAATGCTTAAAAATTGTCGGGTTAGAAACCAGCAGTACTTTCTTGCCTAGCTTGCGATCGCTCATGTATTCACCTAGTTTGTCTAGGCTTTCTGGTGCGACTGCAATCTCATAAGACTGTTGTGGTAGATTTACAATAATAGAACTCATAACCAAATCTCAAACGAGCGCCCGACTGCTGTATTTTACAGTATCACAGCAGAAAGCCCATCCCCCTTGTAGACGTGAAATGAATCCTCAGCACTTTTGAGTGTTGTTTCTGACTCCTATTCCGGATGCGAGATGTTTTGTGGTTTAACTTTCCTATAGTTATCCACTCTTTGAATCACTGCGAGAGATAGGGGTATGAGATATTGCACCTGTATGCCTGACAGGAATTCATGATAAATATTTATTCTCCTCCCCTACACTTCTACTCGACTCAATTCGTAGTCTCCTGCACAACTTGACCAGGAGCGTTAATTTCAACAGACTTGTTACCAGATCCGTCAACAGAGATACGGAATAAGCGTTCACCCTCAGACGAAGTATAACTTGTCTGTTGGTCGGAATTTTGAACTTGAACAGGAGCAGCATTCAATTGCAGCTTATTGGTTTTTTTGTCAAAGACATTCATCCGCGTTTGGCTTCCTTGACGAAAAACTCTTACACTGTAGTTTGGTGTTTGGAAGGTCGTGACCGTTGTTTGTGGTGTAATGACTGTGGTAGAGGGTTTCTTGACTGTTTGGGCGACAACAATACTAGGTTCAAACCCCAACCCACCAATAACCACTAAAGCGCTAGCAAGAAAAGCGTATTTCGTAATCATAAGTTGTTATTCTATTGTTACAGCCACAAGAAATCTGAATTGATTGTGACTATAAATCCCTCTCCTTATAGGGTAACTCAAGAAAGCTTCAAGAAATATTTTTATTGAGTCCTTCATCTGTAAATGATTGAATAATATTTATAAACGATTATGGAGAAACTTCAATGTTTGCTGTCATTGCTTACTTACTGTTCTTAGGTCTGTTCTTTGGGATCGCTGTTGGGTTGCTTTTCGGGCTTCGTGCTATTAAGCTGATTTAATTGCTCTTTTGAGTTTCACCATGAGGTGAGGACAGTTGCGTGCGGGGTCTGTCCCCGCCCTTGCAAGCTGTTCCTCGCAAGCCTTTCTTCAGCTTCCTAGCTGCTTGGCGTGAGATTTTTATCCAACAACGGCTTCTATAGGTGCTTTGGATTGACCGACAAAAGCAGAACGCGTCTCTAGACCAAGCAAATTTAGCATTTCATGGTCAGCGTTGTATCCGGGACAAGGAGTGGTAACTGTTAACATATGCCCATCGTCACTGGAAAAGATAGAATTGGCTCCTGCTAAGAAGCATAAAGCTTGTTCTACCTGCGAAAGTCTGGCTCTACCTGCACTAAGACGAACATCCGAAGCAGGCATGACAATGCGTGCAGTGGCAATCATTCGCACCACTTCCCAAATAGGAACATCAGGTTGATTTTCCAAGGGCGTGCCCTGAACTTGTGAGAGAATATTTATTGGTACTGACTCTGGATGTGGATGCAAAGTTCCCAAAGTATGCAACATAGATATGCGGTCATCTACGCTTTCCCCTAAGCCGAGAATACCGCCGGAGCATACAGTTACATTTGTTTGCCGGACGTTGTTAATTGTGTTGAGGCGATCGCCGTAAGTTCTCGTTGTAATGATAGTGCTGTAGTAGTCCTGGGACGTATCCAAATTATGGTTGTAAGCATAAAGTCCTGCTTCTTCCAACCGCTTGGCTTGTGCTTGAGTTAGCATACCTAAGGTGCAGCAAACCTCTAAACCCAATGCTGTCACCTCTTTAACCATGTCCAACACTTGCTCAAATTGGGAGTTATCGCGCACCTCTCGCCAAGCAGCGCCCATGCAGACACGACTCACCCCACTTTCTTTTGCTTGTTGGGCAATGCTAACGACTGTTTCTTTTTCTAAGAGTGCTTGTGCCTTCACCTCGGTTTTGTAGCGGGAGGACTGGGCACAGTAGCTACAATCTTCTGGACAACCCCCTGTTTTGATAGATATCAGTTTACAGACTTGTATTTTGCTTGGGTCATGAAATTGGCGATGTACGCTAGCCGCTTGATAAATCAGCTCTAGCAATGGTGTATCATGTATTTTGCGTATTTCTGATTCTTGCCAATCGTACCGTATTACTACTGACATTTCTATACTTTAGTTAGATTTGTAGATAATTTTAGCTCTTTCTCAAGTATTAACTAACTGATGTTGGTCATACATAAATCCTCGCTGCTGTTAAATTATGAAGGGGGTATTCATAGCTTTTGAAGGAAATATTCAGTAGTATATGGAATTGGAATTGCCGAATCTTACCACAAAACGCTTGTTATTAAGACTAGCAACAAATGATGATATACCTAAAATCCTCAGGTTTTACACTGAAAATAAAACATATTTTACTCCATTCTCTGCTATGAGGTTTGATACCTTCTTTACAGAAGAGTATTGGCAGAATCAGTTAGAAAATAACTATTTAGAATTTTTTAACGATATATCATTAAGATTATTTATTTTTTTTAAAAATCATCAAAAAAACATTATTGGATTTATCAACTTTTCCAATTTTGTCAGAAGATCCGCACAGTACTGTAATGTAGGATACGGTCTTGCAGAAGCTGAACAAGGAAAAGGTTATATGACAGAGGCATTGCAAGCAGCTATTGACTATGTATTTCAAGACTTAAATATGCACCGAATTATGGCAAATTATATGCCTCATAATCAGCGCAGTGGTAACGTACTGAGAAGGTTAGGATTTGTTGTGGAAGGCTATGCCAGGGACTATTTATTAATTAATGGAAAATGGCAAGACCACATCCTTACAAGTATCACTAATCCTAACTGGCGGGCAAATCCATAAGCTTGTACACATCACATTCAAGGATGTTTATCCCAACAGAACTACACCCGACAACAATTTTGGATAACTTGGATAAATAGTAATGACTTTGGCTGAAACTGCAAACAACACCCATTCTACCAATCCTTTTCTTAATCTCCACTACGAAAGAGCTGTTGAATCTCTGGGTGAGGACTACTACGATGAAGTCGCCGCAGCAGAATTTCCTCAACATATCTTGCGCTGGCGTAATGATGCACTCCTACCCCGCTTAGGACTAAACCCGCAATTGGTAAAAGACGACCACTTTATCTCAGCCTTTGGCAAATTTGAGGAACGAAAACCACTTTTAGCACTGTGTTACCACGGCTATCAATTTGGCGAATACAACCCTTTTTTAGGAGATGGTAGGGGCTTTCTCTACGGACAAGTACGTGGTACTGATGGCGAACTATACGACTTTGGTACTAAAGGTTCCGGTAAAACTCCTTACTCCCGTGGTGGTGATGGTATGTTAACACTCAAGGGTGGAGTACGGGAAGTTCTGGCTGCAGAAATGTTACATCAGTTGGGTGTACGTACTTCACGTTGTTTGAGCATGATTGAAACAGGCTTATCCCTTTGGCGAGGTGATGAACCTTCTCCTACGCGTTCTTCGGTGATTGTGAGGATGGGGCGATCGCACATTCGGTTTGGGACTTTTGAACGACTGCACTATTTGCGACGTCCAGATTTGACCAAAAAGCTACTAGACCATGTTATTGAGCAATATTATCGAGATTTTATCAGCGAAGAAGATAAGTATGCTCTATTTTATGCCAATTTAGTCAAACGCACAGCAGAACTAGTGGCGCAGTGGATGGCAGCAGGTTTTTGTCATGCAGTGCTAAACACAGATAATATGTCAATAACTGGGGAAAGTTTTGACTACGGTCCCTATGCGTTTATAACCAGTTACCAGCCCTACTTCACCGCTGCCTATTTCGATCATTATCGACGCTACTGTTACACTCATCAACCTGGGATTTGTAAGTGGAATTTAGAAACACTTCAAGACGCCCTAAAAAGTGTTATTGATTACGGTGATATGCAGTCTGGATTGGCTAAATTTGATGAGCATTATCAGAACGAATACCGCACTTTAATGTTGAAGAAGTTGGGTTTTGAGGAACTGTCACACCCAGAAGCTGATGAACTTTTAAATCTCACGATTCAATTTTTGCAAGATAGCCAAGTCGGTTATCATCAGTTCTTTTACGAAATGGCTCGCACCTTTTCATTAAAATGGCGAGATGAACCAGGTTTGATTATGGCAGATTCAAATCTTGTACCAGCATCAGGGGTATCAGAAGTTTTTGATAATTGGTGTCTTCTTTACCATAAGATATTAAATAATTTTGACCCTGAGCAAATAGATAGTATCGCCCAAACTCTAGCTCGTCAAAATCCCGAAACTGTCATACTTAAACCAATGATTGAATCAATTTGGGAATCGATTGTTCAGGAAGATAACTGGCAACCTTTTTATGAGTTAATTGAGCGTATTCAGTCTGGAAAATAGAGATATGAACTGTTTGTAAGACAATTTGTGCTTAAACAAGTAAGGTATGTTGAGCGCGCCCTACTTGTTTAAGATGTTAAAGTAAAGTTAGTGGCACTTGTAAGGCAAAGATTAAAGGGATTGTTTTTTGCCTACAAAAGTGCCAAAGCAAAAGTGCAAAAGTAGCTTTTGCAAGAGATATACTGTATAATTAAGCGGATTTTCCTCCTAGAAAACTCGCGTCACGAATATTTGTAAACAAGCGAGCTAGTTGTGAGCGAAGAAGAATTTACTCGGCGTATCCAAACTATCCGTCAGCAGATAGAAGCGCTGCAAAGATATATTGTGTTAGAGCCAACGCAGCAGCAACAAGTCGCTGAGGCGATCGAGGAAATAGCTGCCTCCTTGGAGAACCTGCATGTACTTAGTGAACAAATGCAGACTAGCTTAGAAGCGATGGAGGTCATTGAGGAAGAACTGATCCGGCAGAATGAGTATCTGGCAGAAGAACGTCAGCGTTATTTTGAGCTGTTCGAGTTTGCACCCGATGCTTATTTGCTGACAGATGCTCAAGGAGTGATTCTCTTAGCTAACCGCGCTGCTGGTGCATTATTTAACGTCTTGCCTAACTTCCTTATTGGTAAACCATTAATCAATTTTGTGCCTGAGGCAGAGCGTTTGGTCTTTCGTACCAAACTAAACCAGTTGTCGTCTGTATATTCTTCTGTGCAAGAGTGGGAAATACCTATATGTCGCCGTGGCGGTCAACCTTTTGACGCTTCACTCTTGGTGGCACCTGTTCGTGACTCTTCTAGAACGTTGGTTTCACTACGGATAAATGTGCACGATGTTACTAAGTACAAGCAGGCGAACTTAGAACAACTCCAATCAGCAGCAAGTCAGCTGCTGCCTCTGGCAGCAGCTGTCTTGACTCCTCTTTCGCTCGATGGCTTGCAGGTACTCATTGTAGATGACGAAGCTGATGCCCGCGAGTTTATTACTGCCGTTTTGGAGGCTCACGGCATTTGTGTCACGGCGGTTGCGACTGCAGCAGAAGCGTTGGAGGCGCTACAGCAATTCCGTCCCGATGTGTTAGTGAGTGATATCCGGATGCCGGATGAAAACGGGTATAGTTTGATTCGCAAAGTGCGAGAACTAGAAGCAGAAAAAGGATGGCATATTCCGACGGCGGCGTTGACTGCGTATCTGGCAGAGGATCGGGAAAAAGCACTAACAGCCGGATTTGAGTCGCATCTGCACAAGCTGGCTCCACCAGAGGAGTTGGTTGAAATGGTGGCTCGACTGGCGGGGCGCGCTTCTAGCTGGCAGTAAAATAATAAATAATTAATTATAAAAAAGTATTTTTACGGGGAAAAGCAAGGGATGACGATGACTTCTGAACATCTACCCAGTCCTTCGCCTGAGATGATTCTGGCGGGGGGTGGCGAGATGGGAGCATTGATGCGTAAGCACGACTGGTCAAAAACCTCGCTCGGTCCGGTCGAGAACTGGCCGCAGAGCCTTCGTACCTCTGTCAGCACAATTCTCGCTTCTCGCTTTGCCCAAGGCATTTTCTGGGGAGATGACTACATTCAGCTTTACAACGATACCATGATTGCCATCTATGGGGCAAACCACCCAAAGGCACTGGGGCAACCCGTGCACAAGACATGGTCAGAAGTTTGGGATGACCAGATTAAGCCGATGTGTGAGGGGATCACGAATACGGGTGAAGCCGTCTTTGCTGAAGATCAGCTTTTTCACCTCTTCCGCTCTGGCTACCTGGAAGAGACCTATTTCACTTTCTGCTATAGCCCCATTCGGGATGAGACGGGCACGTTCAGTGGGATATTCTGTACTTCAACTGAAACCACCAAGCAAGTGATTGGTCAACGTCGCTTGACGATGCTCCGAGAGTTAGCTACTGCCGGAAGTGGAGTAAAAACACCCTTATTAGCCTGTGTTGCTGCCGCTCATACGCTCAACCCTTACGATATTCCATTTGCCCTGTTCTATTGGGTTGAGAAGCAAGGCTCTCAAGCAGAACTGGTTGCCTCAACCGGACTCCCCGGTGATAGTTTCGCACCCACAACAATCAATCTCACCGAGCAAGAGGATACTCGTGACCGGCCCTTTGCCCAGGTGCTACAGAGTCGTCAGCCACAGCTTGTTACAGATGTGGTTGATCGTTTCGGGGTTCTACCTGGAGGACCTTGGTCACAAAGTCCTCATTCTGCGTTCATTCTACCTATCTTGGGAAGCAACAAAGAAATTGTGGAATGTCTGCTCGTTGCTGGAATCAGCCCCCGGCTTAACTTGGATTCTGAATATCGCACATTCCTGGAATTGGTTGCCCAGCAGGTTGAAAGTTCCATTGCCACTGCTAAAATTTATGAGCAAGAACGTCAGCGAGCAGAAGCATTGGCAGAATTAGACCGTGCCAAAACAGCCTTCTTCAACAACGTCAGCCATGAATTTCGCACGCCTCTAACATTGATGCGAAATCCACTTGAGCAAGTCATCGCCCAAACACACGGTTCACTCCAGCCCGAACAGCGCGAACAACTTAATATTGTTCAGCTAAACGCGATGAGATTGCACAAACTAGTCAATACCTTACTTGACTTCTCCCGAATTGAAGCAGGCAGGATACAAGCCGTTTATGAACCAACCGATTTAGCTGCATTCACAGCTGATCTTGCGTCAGTGTTCCGTTCAGCTATTGAAACAGCTTCTTTGCAATTGATTGTAGATTGCCCACCCCTGAGCGAGCCTGTGTATGTAGATCGCGAAATGTGGGAGAAAATTGTTCTTAACTTAATCTCCAATGCGTTTAAGTTTACCTTTAAGGGTGAAATTGCCGTTTCATTACACCCAGTAGGTGACAAAGTAGAGCTAAAAATACAAGATACAGGCACAGGCATTGCCCCCCAAGAGTTACCGAGAATTTTTGAGCGCTTTCACCGTGTACGAGGCGTGCAGGCAAGGAGTCATGAAGGGTCGGGCATTGGGCTAGCTTTGGTGCAGGAACTCGTTCACCTACATGGCGGAACTGTAGAGGTAGAAAGTGTTTTGGGTGTGGGAACAACGTTTACAGTGACATTGCCTACAGGCTCATCGCACTTGCCAACTGAGCAAATTAGTACTCAACGTACACTGGTATCAACTTCAGTAGGTGCTGCTTTTTACGTGGAGGAAGCGCAGCGATGGCTACCGCAAGAGGACACGGTGAGACAGCGCTGCGGGAGGGTTTCCCTCCGCAGGCGACTGCGTTCGCGAAGCGTCTCCGAAGGAGATACCCGAAGGGAGACACGGAGACACGGTGAGACAGCGCTGCGGGAGGGTTTCCCTCCGCAGGCGACTGCGTTCGCGAAGGGAGACACGGGGAGTAAAAATGAAAATCTCTCTGTGTCCCCGCGTCTTCCCCTCTTTGCGTCTTCTTCTGCGCGCATTTTGTTAGTTGATGACAATGCCGATATGCGGGACTATGTAGCGCGTCTGCTCTCGGAGCGATGGCATATTAAAGCTGTGAACAATGGAACTGCTGCACTAGCTGCGATTGAGGAGCAACCGCCAGATTTGGTGCTGAGTGATGTCATGATGCCAGAAATGGACGGTTTTCAATTGCTAAATGCATTACGGGCGAATCCATTGACAAAAGGAATACCTATTCTTCTGCTCTCGGCTCGTGCAGGGGAAGAAGCGGCGATTGAGGGTTTGCAAGCAGGAGCTGATGACTACCTGATTAAGCCTTTCTCGGCTCGTGAACTGGTAACTCGCGTTGATTCTCACTTGCAAATGTCGCGTCTACGCCAAGAGTTATCCTCCAATCGCATGAAGGATGAATTTTTAGCAACGGTTACGCACGAACTTCACGCTCCCTTGGTTTCTATCCTTGGCTGGACTCGCTTACTACGTTCAAGCCAGCTTTCACAGGCGAGTGCTTTACGTGCCTTGGACACAATTGAGCGCAGCGCACTGAACCAGGCGAAGCTGATTTCGGATTTGCTGGATATCTCAACTATCATCTCAGGTAAAGTCTGCTTGAATCAAAAGCCTGTTAAACTGACTCCTATAATTCAAGAAGTTATTCATACAATCTTGCCAGATGCTAAGGCTAAGGGAATTCATATTGTACAGACGTTGCATCCACAGACCTTACACGTAGAGACGTTCCATGGAACGTCTCTACAGAGGGATATTTCCGTTTCAGGCGACTCAAAGCGTTTGCAGCAAATTATCACAAACTTGCTTGACAATGCCATCAAATTTACCTCCAAGGGAGGAAGAGTAGAAGTTAGGCTTGATACTGTTGAGTCTTGGTGCTCTATCCAAATCAAAGACACAGGTATTGGGATAAGTGCTGATTTTCTGCCCCATGTTTTTGAGCGCTTTACTCAGGCGCAAGTTCCCAGTAGGTATTCGCCTGGGGGGCTAGGTTTGGGAGGAGCGATCGCCCGTCAACTCGTAGAACTGCACGGAGGTACAATTGAGGCAGCAAGTGAGGGAGAAGGACGCGGTGCAACATTTACCGTCAAACTGCCGTTAGTTTGACAGGGCAATATCGTGAAAGACCATGGATTTTCAGCTATCTATTCATGCTCAAGAAGAACTTGTAGAAAGAAATATACCTTTACAGGTTCTAGAACTTGTACTTAACCAACCCGAACAAATAGTAGAGGAGGACAACTTAAAGGTATATCAAGGAAGATTTGAAGCTGCTAACGGTAAAACCTACTTGCTCAGAGCTTATGTCAACGATCAAGTTAATCCTATCAGAGTAGTGACAGTCTACAGAACTAGCAAAATCAATAAATATCTTCGGTAAAGAATATGCAAGCTAAATACGACACAGAGCAAGATATTCTACGGATTCGTTGGTCAGATGCACCAATTGAAGAAAGCGACGAAGAGCAGCCCGGAGTCATTCTTGACTACGATCAACAAGGCAATGTTATTGGTGTAGAAATTCTCAACGCTTCCCATAAAATTAGCCAGTGGCAACAGTTAACCTCATTGATTAGGGCAGATGGCTAATCAATAGGTGCAGTCAAAACCCTTTGATAATAAGAATTTACAATCCAGATCAAGAGGTGATTGAGCAATGGATCGAATAAACAAATATCGTCAAATTGTGCGCGATTTATTACAAGATTTTGCCGGTGATGATCCGGAGGCTCAATTAATTTTTGACACTGAACGCGATCGCTATCTCGTTATGCACAATGGCTGGCGCGGCGAATATCGCATCTATGGTTGTGCCATGCAACTAGACTTAATAGAGGGCAAAATCTGGATTCAGCACAATAGCACTGAAATTTTCATAGATCGAGAACTGATTTCGCGCGGCGTTGCGCTCCAAGATATTGTCCTGGGATTTCGATCGCCCAAGGTGAGAGAGCGACTTGCGGCTGCTTTACAAAGAGCTTTTTCTAGATATTGGTAGCAAAACGAAAAAGTAAAATAAAATTCTTCCCAAATTGCCAAAGCCATAAGCACCATGCAACGCCCTCAATCTGAAATCACGCTAGACGATATTTTGATCACCGAAGAGCTATCTCGGCGTTCGCCTCGTCCCTCAAACTTACAGGCAGAAAATCAAGCATTGCATACATTAGCACGGCAATTGGTGAATCAGCCGGAAATAATGCTCCAAAGTTTAGTTGACATTGCGCTGGAGTTATGCAACGCCGGAACCGCAGGAGTCAGCTTACTCGAAGTGTTACCTAGTGGTGAAGAAATCTTTCGCTGGAATGTATTAGCAGGAACATTAGAACAGTACGTAGGCGGCAGTACACCCCGCAACTTTAGCCCTTGTGGAGTTTGCTTGGAGCGGGGTGCCCCTGTGCTTTTTTCCCATCCTGAACGGTATTTCACCTACTTTCAGGAAGCGAAAACCCCAGTTGTCGAAGGCTTGGTGTTGCCCCTAATCGCAGATAACCATGCCCTCGGCACCATCTGGATTATGTCCCACGATGAGCAGCGACACTTTGACGCGGAAGACGTGCGGGTGATGACGAGTTTGGCAGACTTTACGGCTGCTGCCCTACTTCTCAATCAACGACAAACCCAGGAATTGCTGGCGAAGAATGCCCAACTAGAAGCTCTTGTTGTCGAACGCCAGCGAGCCGAAGAGTCGGCGCGTGAGAGTGAGGCATATTTTCGGGCAATTGTCAACCTGGTGCCCGATCTGCTCTGGCGCAATGATACCACAGGTGACACGAGTTGGTATAACCAGCGCTGGCTCGACTACACCGGGCAAACGATGGAAGAGGCACAGGGCTATGGCTGGCTAGAGGTAATCCATCCCGATGATCGCGCCCTTCGGCTACGCTCAGGGCAAGCCCAATCCCTCGCCAACTTTCAGAATGCGGTTGATGAGCATCGTCCGCTGCGACAAGAACACCGCATTCGGGGCACAGACGGAAACTATCGCTGGTTTCTGATTCAGGCAAGTCCGGTCTATGACGCCCAAGGACGTATTATTCAATGGTTCGGAGCCGCCACCGACATTCATGAGCAGCGGACTGCGCTTGAGACGTTACGCGAATCAGAAGAACGGCTGCGGCTGGCTGCCGATGCTGCCAATTTTGGTACCTATGAGTATACTGCGCAAACTGATCAAATCAACTGGTCAATAACGCTGAAATCGATTCATGGCTTGCCAGAAGACGCAGAAATTACTTTTGATCGATTATCCGAATTCATTCACCCCGACGATCAAGAGCAAACCTTCAGCCAAATGCGTCAATTCCTCAGTCCAGACGCCCCCGGACCTTATGAGCTTGAGTTTCGCATTGTGCGGACGGATGGAGCCGTGCGCTGGTTACTCGATAAAGGGCGGGTATTCTTCACAGGCGAGGGGGAACACCGTAAAGCTGATCGCGCTATCGGTGTAACGCTTGACATCACTGATCGCAAGCTTTCAGAAGTAGCCCTGCGCGAATCGGAAGAACGCTTGCAGGTGATGATTGAGAATCTGCCGGGTGGGGCGGCGTTTGTCGTTGACCGCAATCTCCGCTACTTGCTAGCTGAAGGAGAAGCATTGGCGATCGCCGGATTCAAACCGGAAAATTTTGTTGGGCGTACGATTTTTGAGGTGCTACCACCCGAATTAGCGGCATATTATGAGCCGATATACCGTCAAGCACTGGCGGGTGAGCTGTTTGAGCATGAGCACAATGCCCATGATCGCTCGTACGTCTCGCGAGGAACCCCGCTTCGTTCTCCAAATGGCGAAGTCTATGCAGTGCTTGCGGTTTCGTATGACATTACTGACCGTAAAAAAGCCGAAGAATCACTGCGCGAATCGGAAGAGCGGTTACGGCTGGCTACTGAAGCTGCCGATATGTATGCTTGGGAATTTGATTTGCGAACGAGTGTCCCGAAGTTCTCCCAAAACGTCGAGCGTGTGACGGGCAATTTGCTGACAGACAATTTTGAGGAAAATCTAGAACAGGTTCACCCAGACGATCGCGCCATTGTCCGCCAAGCCTTTGAGGATGCCTTGATTAATGGCGATCGCTTTGATTACGAAATGCGAACCTTCACGCGAGACCACCAGATGCAATGGTTTCTCGTATCCGGTGTGCTGATCCGTGACGCGCAAAATGTTCCGGTGCGAGCGATCGGCATTTCGCAAAATATCACCGCTCGCAAGCGTGCCGAAGAAGCCCTGCGCGAGTCTGAGGAAAAATTCCGCACTTTTGTCAGTGCGGCTTCGGACATCATTTATGAAATGAGCGCAGATTGGCGCGAGATGCTTTTCCTCAAAGGTAAAGCGTTTGTCACCACAACTGAAAATCCGCGTCGCGATTGGACGGAAGCATACATTCCCGAAACCGATAAGCCGCAAGTCTGGGCGGCGATCAACCGAGCGATCGCAACCCGCAGCAATTTTGAATTGGAACACCGCGTCATTCGGCTAGATGGCACAGTGGGCTGGACATTCTCACGCGCCATTGGGCTGATAAATGAAACGGGCGAAATCGTCAAATGGTTTGGTGCGGCGAGCGATATCACCGAGCAAAAACAAGCAGAAGTTGCCCTGCGCGCATCGGAAGCAAAATATCGCACGCTGTTCAATTCGATTGACGAAGGGTTCTGCATCATTGAACGAGTTGAAGGGGAACCAATTGATTTTCGCTACATTGAAGCGAATCCAGCGTTTGCAGTGCAGACTGGCATCAGCGATGTCGTTGGAAAAACGATTCGTGAAGCCTTTCCCGATGCACCGGAAGCCGGATACGAGATTTACGAGAATGTCTTGAAAACAGGTGAACCGATTCGGTTTAAAATCGACGTTCCCAGCATCAAGCGTATCTTGGAAATCTACGCCTTTCGGACTGAGGACGAACCTCGCCTTGCAGTCATTTTCAATGATATTACTGAGCGCAAACGAGCCGAAAAACGACAGGCGTTTCTGCTCAGCCTCGCCGACCGGCTGCGCCCAATCGCCGACCCCGTCGAGATCATGGTCGCTGCGAGCGAGGCGCTTGGGCACCATCTCGGGGTCGGGCGGTGCGGTTACGGCGAGGTGGATGCGACCGGCGCATTCTTGATCATCGAGCGCGACTGGACGGACGGGATCATGGCAAGCCTCAGGGGCACGCTCTGCCTTGACGACTTTGGTTCAGAGTCGGAGTTAATCGCAGCTTATCGGGCAGGGCGCACCGTCATCCTCAACGATGCCCTCGCAGACGCACGGACGCGCGGCGTCGAGGACGCTTTCGACGCGATCGGCGGATTGCGCGCGAGCCTCGCCGTGCCCCTGTTGAAGGAAGGCCGCTGGGTCTCGGTCTTCTACGTGCAACAGACCCTGCCCCGCCAATGGACACCCGACGAGGAAGCACTGGTGCGCGAGGTCGCTGAACGCACCTGGGCGGCGGTCGAACGCGCCCGTGCTGAAGCAGCCCTGCGTGAATCGGAAATTCAGCGATTTCGAGAGCAATCTGCCCGTGAACAAGAACGCCAAAGAGTAGAAGCACTGGCAGAACTTGATCGCACCAAAACCCTCTTCTTCAGCAACGTCAGTCATGAGTTCCGCACTCCGCTAACGCTGCTGCTGGCTCCGCTACAAGATGCCTTGAGCGATCGCACTCATCCCCTCGCGCCCCCTCACCGCGAACGACTGGAACTGGCGCATCGAAACGCGATTCGGCTGCTGAAACTAGTCAACACCCTGCTCGACTTCTCCCGCATCGAAGCCGGACGAATGGAAGCAGTATACGAAGCAACAGACTTGGCACTGTTGACAACTGAGCTAGCAAGTGTATTTCGTTCTGCCATTGAGCGGGCAGGGCTGCGGCTCATAGTCGATTGTCCACCGTTGCCAGAACCAGTGTATGTAGACCGGGAGATGTGGGAAAAAATTGTCCTCAACCTGCTCTCCAACGCCTTTAAGTTCACCCTAGAAGGCGAAATTGCTGTCAGACTGTATCCTGCTGATGACCATCATGTAAGGCTACAAGTGCAAGATACCGGCACAGGAATTCCACCAGAAGAACTACCCCATCTGTTTGAGCGATTCTACCAGGTACGAGGAGCAAAAGCAAGGACTCATGAAGGGTCTGGGATTGGTCTAGCGCTGGTGCATGAACTGATTCGACTAAATGGTGGCACCGTAGACGTGAGCAGCACCGTAGTGCAGGGAACTTGCTTCACCGTCACTATTCCTTTGGGCACAGCTCACCTGCCAAATGACCGTATCGAAGTAGCACGCACGCTAGTATCAACGGCATTCGGTGCTGCTCCTTATGTAGAGGAGGCAGAGCGGTGGTTGCCGGAAGAGGACGAAAGGAGGGAAGGAGGGAAATTGTCTTTCACTCCCTCACTCCCTCACTCCCTCACTCCCTCACTCCCTCACTCCCACACTCCCACACTCCCTCATTCTCCTTCTGCTGCTCGCGTCCTCCTTGTCGATGACAATGCCGATATCCGATATTACCTGACGCGGATACTGAGCGAACACGTTCAAGTTGAAGCGGTTGCGGATGGAGCAGCAGCGCTGGCGGCGGCACAAGAGCGAGTGCCGGATCTGGTACTGAGTGATGTGATGATGCCACAGCTAGACGGTTTTGAGTTGCTCAAAGCATTGCGTGCTGACGTGCGTACAAGAGAAGTTCCCATCATCCTGCTTTCTGCCCGTGCAGGGGAAGACTCGGTGATAGAAGGACTCCAAGCGGGAGCGGACGACTACCTAATCAAACCCTTCTCTGCCACCGAACTTGTTACCCGTGTTTTAGCCCATCTCCAAATGGCGCAACTGCGCCTTGAAGCACTCCGCCAGGAAAGAACAATTAGCCGCAGGAAGGACGAGATGCTATCAACCGTTTCTCACGAACTAAATACTCCCCTGGTTGCTATTCTCGGTTGGACGCGGTTACTCCGTGCCAATCCGCCCAGTCACTCTATGCTGATGAAATCGCTGGAGACAATTGAGCGCAATGCCACCCTGCAAGCTAAACTGATATCAGACTTGCTGGATATTTCACGGATTACCGCAGGCAAACTGCGTCTCAATCTTGAGCCTGTTGAACTGCAATCGGTGATTGAAATGGCGATTGCCTGCGGCAGAGCTACGCTTAACGCCACAGTGCATCAAACCCAACAAACCAAAGACATTGAGCTAAGTAGTCTGCTTAACCCTTTACCAATAATAATTCAAGGCGATCCAGATCGTTTGCAGCAAATTGTCTTAAATTTACTGACCAACGCCATCAAATTTACCCCGAAAGGAGGAAGAATTGAAGTTCGTCTTAATGCTAACCAAACTCACGCTCAGATCCTGGTGAGTGACACTGGTTGCGGAATAGCTGCTGAGTTTCTGCCTTATGTCTTTGACAGCTTCCGTCAAGCAGAAAGTTCAACCTCTACTAAAGGACTAGGTTTAGGACTGGCGATCGCTCGTCACCTGGTAGAACTCCACGGTGGCAGCATCTACGCCGAAAGTCCTGGAATTGGGCAAGGTGCAACTTTTACTGTTACGTTACCGCTGATTGGTGCTAACCTTTAAAGGAGATATATCAAAAAACTATTAAAGTTTTATTTTGTAGGAGCGTTTCAGGTGAAGTGCTTTTAAAACATTTCACAATAGAGTTTTGGATAAAAGTATATGTTACGTACATATAAGAAAAGCAGGCGCTCTGAAGTGGTTACTTAGCAACCTCAAAGGAGCATACCATGAGTATATCAGAGCGTGACCCAGAGTTTGAAGCTTTGCTGGACTACCTCAAGCAGAACTGTGATTACGATCTGACAGGTTATAAGGATGGTACCTTGATGCGTCGGTTGCAATGCCGTATGCAGCAGTTAAAAATTGAGAACTATGGGAACTACTTGCAATATCTACAGAATCATCCTGACGAATGTATTCCTCTACTTAACACCATCTTAATTAACTACTCTGGCTTTTTTCGCGATCGCGATTCCTGGGATTATATGGCGAAGCAAATTATTCCCCAAATCATCACAAACAAGCAACCGCATGAAAAAATCCGAGTTTGGAGTGCTGGCTGTGCTTCTGGACAGGAAGTTTATACACTGGCTATGTTGCTAGCTGAGATTCTTGGCATCGAGCAATATTTGCAGCGAGTGCAAATTTTCGCCACAGATGTAGATGAAGATGCACTTTCTGAGGCGCGGCGAGCAAGTTATAGCGACAAAGAGGTAACAGGCATTGGGAGTCAGCTACTGTCCAAATACTTTGAGCAAACCCAGCAGCGCTACGTTTTTGACTTCAAACTACGTCGCACAATCATTTTTGGTCACCATGACTTGGCGAAGAATGCCCCCATGTCCAAAATTGACCTGGTTGTGTGCCGCAACGTGCTGATATACTTCAAACCCGAAACCCAAGCAAAGACTCTGGTTCGCTTTCATTTTGCTTTAACTGATAACGGCTTTCTCTTCCTAGGTAACTCAGAAGGCTTGACCGAAAATAGATATATCTTCACCACTGTCAGTTTGAAGCATCGTATTTTTGCCAAAGGAGAAAAACTCACCTTACAAGAGCACCTGCTGCTTAGACCCCAGACTCGCACCAAAAAAGCAGTTGACCCTTTCACTACCCAAACCCATATGTGGAAAGCAGCCTTCGAGACTAGCCCATTTGCTCAGCTAGCAGTGGATCGCAGTGGTCGCTTGCTTCTAGCTAACGAACAAGCTTACGCCCTGTTTCGTTTGAACAACAGCGATATAGGTGCGCAAGTGCAAGATCTAGAGGTGGGGCGACTTGCAGATTTATGGGCTAATGTTCGCCAGCTAACTCGCGATGCTCCCAAAGGGAGCATCGCGAGGCGCGATTGGGCGAAATCCAGTGTTGAAAGCAATCGCCGCTCGCTCAGCCACAAACATATAGAGTGGGTTACTGATAATGGCACAATTTATCTAGACATCCATATCACACCAATATCAGATCCGAGCGGTAGACTGCTAGGCACAAACCTCACTTTTGTTGATGTCACCCGCAATGTATGGTTAGAGGATGAAATTGAACGCTTAAAATCATCCCTGGCAAAGGTGACTCAGGAACTACAGATGACAAAACAGGTACTAAATAGTACTAAAAATGAATTCGACTCTACTCAAAAGGAGCTAGAAAGCGTACACCAGGAGATGCAATTTAGAAATTATTTGTGAGGATTTTACCATTGAATCTAAATATCTTTTGGTCGATAAACTGCACCAAATGAGTGGTCAGTATTAACCTCCATAACTAAATCAACAAATGTAGGGGATTTAACTAACGGATTGATGAACAATTCTGGGTGCAAAGAACACCAAAAGTAATTCACAAATTGCTCCACTTCTTTTTCACTCATTCCTGATTTTCCCGCAGCAATCATTTGCCGTTCCGCCTGTTTGCGCCACTCCAAACAAAGACGATAATCTTTGGGATATAGCAAAATCAGGTTATCTAACTGCTCCCACAGTGGTAGGTAGTCACTGAGTTTGCTGTTCATCTGACGGGCAAACGCTCTATCCTCATCTGTTAGAATTGGAGGCGGTGCGGTGTCAAATGCAGTCGGGTCAATTGGTCGTACACCTACAAACCAACCTTCAAACAAGACAATATCCACATTCTCTACAATTTCTGGAGTCGTTCTATCGCCAGCACCCGCGTGGAGAGATTTATCGAAGCGGGGAACTGCAACAGGACTTTTGCGCTCGCGGATCTGCTGCAGTACTGTTAAACCCAATTCTACATCGTGTGTTCCTGGAGGACCACGCCAAATTAAGCGCGGCTCTTTCTGTTTTAATACCAAGCGCTCATCATATGTTTTGTACAAGTCATCTAAAGATATACTCACGGTGCGGTATCCTAGCTGTTTGAGAGTCGCGCACAGAGCATTACACATTGTCGTTTTGCCTGTTCCCTGTCCTCCTAAAATACCTTGTATGAAGGGACGCCCCAACTGTTGGTGATGACATGCCAGTTGTTTTGCTAAAGATAACCAAAAATTATTGTCATTAGTCATTAGTCATTAGTCATTACTCAAGAGTCAAAAATTATTCTCCTCTGCTCACGCCAGTCGCCTCAACGGGGGGAACCCCCGCACGGCGCTGGCTCCCCTGCCCCCTGTCTCAGCTTGCCCACCTTCCCCTTCTCTGTTTACGAACCAAGCTTGAAAGCTTCCAGAAATAAGCTGTACATTAAACCGATTTTAAGGATATTCAGAGATTCTACCCAAAGCGCCTGTCGCTCTCGTATGCTACGACCGTAGTATATTCGGCTGCCGATTTCTGTTAATACCATTAACATTCCAGCAACGACAACGTCCCATTCAGCACTTTGTCCAGCTGTGGTGGCAACTGCGCTTCCCAGAAAAAAACCAAATAAAAAACTAATTATCAAAACCGAAAACCGTCGCCAAGGATTGAAAAACCATAGCCGCAAGCGCAATGCAATGGCATTAAATAGGTTGTTTAGGCGTGTATTTTGCATGAATAGAACTTCCGCTGCGGACTGGGAGTGTGGGAGAGTAAGCACTGCATCCCTATGTATGAATTTTGAAACCTATTCAAAAACCCCTTACCTAGCCTGAAAATAAGGAGAGAGGGAGGGAGAGAGGGAGAAATATTTTCATGTGTTGTGCTGTATACAGTTTATGAGGGCTACTTTCAAGGTAAAGTCAAGAAATTATGACATATTTCTATAGGGAGATCCAAAAAATAAAATGTCCTAAGGTTATTGGTTAATGGGTGTAGAAAACGGAAATTAGTGTTGATGCTAGCCCAAAGGCTGGCTAATGGTTGTAGATTTATTGCTGGCAAGTTCCCTATGGAGGATATCTGGCAAACGCATATGCTTGCTTAAATAGTATTGTGGGCATTTGTTGGGTTTTAAATAACCATACAAAATATATACTTTTCTTCATTGTGAGCAATACTTTGCTGTTTTGCTTAAAGAAGCATACATGATATATTTCACGCACTAATTCCCAGATAGCCTTGGGTGGGCAACTTTCTGTCTTATTGCTCTTACCGCTACTAGGCTATTACTTGGTCAAGCCCACACAAAAAATACTTATCAGTAAAATATATTACCATGAACCCGCCAGTGTATTGTCACGCTGTTCTGGTAGGTTTTTCGTTGGGAGTGCTGTTTCTACCAATGGGATGCCGTCAGAAGAGTGTATCCTTCGAGTCCACAGAATTAAAAGCATCTTCTCTACCATCTGCTCAAACACATCGGGATGTGAGCGCAGCATCATCATCTGGTTCCTCAGTATCCGCAAAAAGTTATCAAGTCGAAACTAGCAGGGGTGGGATCAAGCATACCGTTATGACATATCAACAGGGATCAAGTGGGCAAGCAGCAAATCAAGGAACTTTACGAATGAGTAACCAAACCAATCAACCTGTGCGCCTTGCTCTACTGTCGCGACGTTCTCTAAAGAAAGGCTCTTCCTCTGGACAGATTAAAGATGCTGTCCCAGCACATTGGGATTTTGCCCCACAAGAAGGAAGTGAGAAGGGGATGATTCTAGCTTTGCCAAACGGTAAGTTAGAACTGGAGACGGGAGATATTTTAGTTGCTTTTGCACAGGATGGTTCCCGTCGCTACTGGGGTCCATATGTTGTTGGAGAAACTTCCTTACCAAGCTGGAATTCTCAAAAGAAAGAATGGCAACTTATTCTTAGTCCTTAGTCATGAGTCATGAGTCAACAAACTTGGGGTGTAAGGGTGCAAGGGTGTAAGGGTGTAAGGGGTAAGAGAGTTTTACTTCTTCCCCTCTCCCTTTTCAAGATTGCCGGAACCGACGAGTCATCTTATTCCCCTACACCCATACACACGCCAGATACCAAGTGAGGGAAACCCTCCTTCAGTACTGGCTCCCCTACTCACCTATACCCCTAGTTTTAGTCATTAGTCCTTATCCTTGAACACTTGGAACCCAAAAGTTAAGCCAAAGTCATGTTGATTAATTTAGGATTTAGACTGTTGACTGGTTACTTATAACTAATGATTAATGACTATATGGGCAAACATCGAGGACTCGCTGTCACTCTGTCGATTTTATGGTTAATTTTTATTGCTGGGGTAGCATTCTTTTGGCATTTGGGCAGTATTGGCTTGATTGATGAGACAGAGCCACTGTTTGCTGAAGCCTCCCGCCAGATGTTTGTTACAGGTGATTGGATTACTCCATTTTTCAATGGTGAAACTCGTTTTGATAAACCAGCTTTAATTTACTGGTGTCAGGCGATCGCCTACTGGATTTTTGGAGTCAATGAATGGGCAGTCCGTTTGCCTTCAGCGCTTGCTGCTACGGGACTAATTAGTTTGGCATTTTACACTATACAGTGGCATTTAGCAAGACAAGACTACCTTGAGCGAATAACTCGCCCGACTCGACGCTGGTTAACAGCTGGTTTGGGAGCTGCTGTCATGGCACTTAGTTCACAAATGATTGTCTGGGGGAGAACAGGTGTTTCTGATATGTTGCTTGTTGCGTGCATGGACTCAGCGTTATTGTGCTTTTTTCTTGCTTATGCCCAACCCTCACAATCAGAAGTGAAAGCACGGTGGTATTTGGCTTTTTATGTCCTGATTGCAGGTGCAATTTTAACCAAAGGACCAGTGGGAATTGTCTTACCTGCACTGATTATCGGCATATTTGTGCTTTATTTGGGAAATGTAAAAGCAGTTTTGCAGGAAATGCGTCTCCTGACAGGCTTACTTATTACTTTATGTTTATCAGTGCCCTGGTATCTACTAGTTATTTGGCGTAATGGTGAAAATTATATTAATTCATTTTTTGGATATCACAATGTTGAACGTTTTACAAGTGTGGTTAACCGCCACTCAGCCCCTTGGTATTTTTACTTTTTCGTTGTATTAGTAGGTTTTGCACCATACTCAGTGTATTTGCCTTTGGCAATGGCAAGGCTGAAATTTTGGCAACCAAAGTACTGGCGTTCTCAAAAACGCTCTAGTCAACTTGGTTTATTTGCTTTTGTCTGGTTTATTGGTGTTTTTGGCTTCTTCACCACTGCTGTCACCAAACTCCCCAGCTATGTGTTGCCCTTAATGCCAGCAGCAGCTATTTTGGTAGCTTTATTGTGGAGTGATCTGCTGAAGGATGAGAAGATCACAGAGCAATATTCTCCTGATTCAGATTATCGTCCCTTCTTGTGGACAGGTTGGGTGAATGTCGCATTTTTATTAGTGCTAGCTGTGGCAATGTTTTATGTTCCTCAGTTAATACGTGATCCCGCTGCACCCAAGTTCTCTGAGTTGTTTCAACAGTCAGGCTTATCAGTACTGGGAGGTATCATTTGGCTACTTTGTGCTCTCATACTGGCGGCTTTACTGGTGCGTCGTTATTATCAGCCGATGTTAATGGTGAATGTGTTGGGGTTTGCGGCGTTTTTAGTTTTTGTGCTTACACCTTGTTTGTTTTTGATAGATCAGGAACGTCAGCTACCTTTGCGGGAATTGTCTGCGATCGCAGTCCAAGCACAACAACCCAATGAAGAACTTGTCATGGTGGGTTTCAAGAAACCAAGCGTAGTTTTCTATACTCATAAAAAAGTAAATTACATCAAAGTATCTACAAAAGCGGCAGAATATATTCAAGACAAAGCTGTAAATAAAACACAACCTCCCTCAGTGTTGGTTCTTGCTCAACTCAAAAAGTTTCCTGAAATGAACTTAAAGCCAACTGATTACAAAAAGTTGGGTACAAGCGGGGCTTATCAACTGATTCGAGTTCCTTTGAATAAGAAAAAACTAGGAAACTCTTAACGCGACTTTTGGAGAACCAGCGCCGGATAGTCGAAAGTAAACCAGAGGAAGCAAATTTGGGCGATCGCCTCACGGTTAACATCCTACTTCGCATAAAAATTCTTGGGTGTCACTCCTAGGGAACTCCAAGAAATAAAACAACCGCTAGAAGTTGTTAAGAGGATGTTTGAAAAGTGAGGGTTTAAGTCCCCTGGAAAAAATCACCAGGGAACGCATTCCTCCCAACTGAATTTTGTGTTCTGTGTTCTTGTCTTCACTCTGGAGTTTCCAAAGCTTTATTAATCTCGTTTAGTAAGTTCTCCATTGATATGGAGCGAGGTAAGATTTGGGAGGCAAGAGTATTTATTAAAGTTTCTATTGACTCCAATTGGGGAATGTGAGTTTGCTGATCTTCAACCTGATCAGAATTTAACCGCTGATCAAGGAGTAAAACTGGTGGTAAGTCGAAAGGCAACTGTTGCAACGCTTTGAGGGCTGAGTACACCTCTTTGTTGATGCTAGACTCTCCCAGGCAAATGAGGACTAGATCAACACTTTGATGGCGAATTTGTTGTAGCAGTTCTGCCCAAGATCGACTCATGGAGGCTTTGAAGCCACCTGTTTGCAGGTACTGAACCAAAGCTTGAAACCACTCAGAACCACGAGAGATAATCCAAGGACACGGAGTATTTTCCCCAGCAATCGGGCTATTCAATGAGAAGTTTTTTGGTGTACGACAACCCTTAATCTGCTTGTGAGTTGTATCTGGTAAATCTGGAAGTATCCCTAAATCCACGACTAAGATGTTGGGTGGGCAGTAGCATGTATCAGATGCAATTTGCAGAGCTGATAATAAAGCATCTGTTTTGCCGACGTTATGATTTTTATCTGTGCCCAATGGCGTTAAGCAAGGAAACACAGAAAGCCCAGGCATCAGAGAAGCAGCCTGCGTGGTTGACACATTACAGGTGACAAGCGGTAGATTCGCTAAACGGGGGTGTGATGAGAGTTGTTGCAGCAAAGCTTCGGCTGCAGGCATTTCTGTATCCAGCAAAACTACATCAAACTGCCAAACCCGAGTTAGCAATTCTGCCTGATCCAAATCATCCACTTCTATAACCCGATGCTGTTGAAGTAACGATTGCGAAGTGGAAGATTCACTATCAGGATGAACCAACTTCAAAATTTTTAATGGTGTTTTGTTACAGAGAATTTCTTCATTATCTGATTTTTGCTGCTTTTGTTCTGGTGGAGTACACAGACTTTCTATCAGCGGTGTTAAAACTTGATGCTGTACTGGCAAACTCAAGAAACCATTTGCTTGGTTGGCAAATGCTTGCTCTTTTTCAGCTCCTGTTGCTGTCACAATGGTAGGAATATGAGATGTTGCGACATCGGACTTGAGTAAAGTCAGTACATCCCAACCTGACAGCAAGGGGAGCAACGGATTGAGGAAGATAGCTTTGGGTTGCAAGCGTCGAGCTTTTTCTACAGCCTCACATCCTGATCGGGCAATCACAACTCGATAACCCAAACCTGTTAGTTGTTCGGTCAAATCCTCAATATAGCGAGCAACTGCTTCCACAACTAAGACGAGGGATTTAGAAGAAGTCAACTGATGGGTTGTAGACGCCTGAACGGCGGCTTCCCGTAAAGCCCAAGGTGACTTTCCGTAGACGCCCGTCGAGCGGTTAGACAAATCGAATGACGGCTTTGTTTGTGTAGGCGACTGGGTTTGCGATAAGCCCGCTTGCTGACGCTTTGCGTATCGCGTTGGCGTAGCTTGTCTGTTGGAGTTACCCGGAACCTGCCCTGGCGCAAAAGCCGTGCCTTTGGCATAAGTCATACCCGTTTGCGCGATTCGTGCCGCAGGCATAAGGCTTGTCGTCGAGTGGGGTTGGGTTGGGTTAATGGGTTGTAGACGTCCTCCAGGCGTTTTCCCATAAGATCCAAGGTGGTTTGCCGTAGACGCCCCTACAGCATCTTCTTCGGTTAATCGGGCAGATTGATGATGCGGCGCAAAAGAAATTGTTCCCATCTCCTCATCTACCAATCTTCCCGACTCTTTGGGAGGACTGGGTGGAAGAAGTAGTGTAAACTGGCTACCTTTACCCTCACGCGACAAGAAGCTAACATCACCACCGTGAAGACGAGCTAAGGCTCTGGTTAAGACAAGCCCCAAACCTGTTCCTTCATGCTGACGGATGAGAGGATTTTCGAGTTGTTGGAATTTTTGAAAGATTAAATGCTGCTGATGTTCTGGAATACCAATACCTGTATCCCAGACTGTAAAGGCAATCCAACCCTCCCAACGGCTAACCCCAAGTCCAATTTCACCACCTGTTTCAGTAAACTTAAAGGCATTGGAAAGCAGGTGTACCAGCATTTGGCGCAGGCGCAACTCATCCGCCACAATTTGGTCTAAGCCTGGTTCCATTGAGAGAGTGAATTGGTGTTCTTGTGGAGCCGTACTTTGATCGAGTGAGTTTAAGCCAGCTTTGTTAGTTTGGCTATGAATAGCTTTTGCCTCAGATACAGCACGCTCACAGATTTTTTGAATATTGGCGTTGGTGAGCGTAAGCTCCATTTGTCCCGTTTCCATACGGGTTAAATCCAAAATATCATTAACCACACTCATCAGGTGGCGTCCACTTTGGTGAATCAGTCCTGCATAACGGGCTTGACGCTCGTTTAATTCTCCCAACTGCTGATCCACTAGCAACCGCGATAATCCTAAAACGGCAGTCAGAGGAGTTTTGAGTTCATGACTAATACAAGCTAAAAACTCATCTTTTAACCGGTTGAGTTGAATTAAATCGGCATTTTTCGCCGCCAGTTCTTTGGAAAGCTGCTGCTGCTCTGTGACGTCAGTGGCTAGCATCAGCCACAACTCATTATTGAGTGCTGAGTTTTTGGTAGCCAAAGGTGTTTTTGAATCCGTACTCAGAACTTTCAATTCAGGACTATCTAGAGGGATTTTGGCAAACTGCCAAACCCGCTCCTGACCATTTTGCACTTGTACTATGCAGGTACAAGTCCCTTGTTGGCTATCTAGAAAGCAGCGATTTGGTGCCGGATTTTCAACTATTGGCTGCTCTTGAAGGTTATTCGTCTGAGCGTGAGGAGCCGCCCCCAGTGTTGAGCGAGGTAACACATCTTTTTCTGGGATGACTTCGCTTAATCGCGACGAAGAATTTTCTTGACAAAAATGCTGATTATTGCTCAAAAAAGAAGAAATTTTGGCTGCTGTTTGAGTCGCGTATTGTAATTTCTTGGAGGAGACTTTTGCCAAAATCGTTTCTACTTGTCGTCTGACTCCTTCTGGATCTTTTAATGCTCCCAATTGCTGCCACCAAGCTGGATTTTGCGTCACGACTTCGCCGTTGCTTGTTTGTAGCGTTAAAGGCCAAGGCAGGCGTTCTAATAACTGCACAAGTGGCTTACATTCTCGTTTCTGCTCGCCTGTATGAGTTTTATCAGTGGTTGCCCTAACTCCAGCGACTTTGGTGATGTCATCACCAACAGTATCCACAGATGACTTTTGAGGTGCTTTCTTTGAATTTGTTCGCTTAGTCCCCTTATGAGTATCAATTTGGAGTTTTTGTGTTGTCAACAGTTTCAACAAGCGTAAGCTATCCACAAGCCCCAAAAATTTGCCATTTGAGTCCACCAGTGCCCAATCTAAATTCGTGTTTTCTTGAATCTGCTGGGAACCAAGAAACGAACTCAATTGCTCTATACGCAAAGATGCTGATATTGTTTGTATAGGTTTAATTAACCCTTGACCGAGTTTGGAAAGGGGTTGCTGTAAATCTAAATAGTTAGAATCACCTTTGCCTTGACCTGCTGTCAACAATTGTGGTAGCAAACGGGCAGAGTAAACCAAGCCTAACAAGCATTGTTGCTTATCCAAAACTGCTAGGTGAGCGCACTGCTCTTGTTGAAAAATTTCCAGCACAATTGCCAGAGTAGCTGTTTCTTGGCAGCTAGGCACGGTTGCTATAAAGTCAGAAAGCGGGTATTGTAGCATTGACATATGGCAATGAGGTCGCTCTTGTTAGGGGTTGGGCTTCCGGCACCACCAGCTAACTGCCAAAGAAGCTTTGGGTGTTCAAGTTTGAAGCTATTCCTCTAAAAAGACTGAGTCTAGCATTCTGAGGAAAAATTGAATGCCTTAGAGATGAGCTTCTTCCTGACTGACAATTTTTTGCCAGCAAGAGTGATTCACACAGGCATCGGCATGTACCTTTGCCGCTTGGCAGTTTGGAGGTGACTCTACCCTACAAGTCAGCCGCCAATGTTTGGAAAAAGCTCCCCTAAGAAATTGGGGAAGTCTTATGCCTTGGGCACAGCAAGGCTTTACCAATTGCTCCTCTATAGCACGCAAAGCAACTCTAGAGAGACACGTAGCGTGTGCCAAGGACACTGCTGAGAAGCCAGCCTTAACAACCAAGGAAATCCTAGTTGAGCAGTGGCTCCCCTCTGTAGCATCGCAGTTGTTTGGAAAGGTAAATCCTCATCCGAACTGCTCGCTGTCTCATTGCCCTTAGGGTATTGTGGGCGTCCACACTGGTATCTTCAAGCGTGTTGAAACTCGTCATCGATAGCTACAGCTACACCAATTATGGCTCTAAAGATTCGCTATAGAACCTTTAGGAATTATAATGATTTGGAATGCGACAATCGTTTATCTTTGTTTAAGTATCTTATTAATGAGCAAAGTTAAGAAATCTATAATTCGGTAGATATCAAGAGTGGATATATACCACAAGTAAACAAGATGGGAGCGCGGTAGCCCCGAAATCAAGACCGGGGCGAATACTTAGTGACGGTGGTAGATGTGTACCAACTCATTTGACTCAACGCTTACCCTACCATGTACCAAGTTCTATAACTTCATAGCAGCAACAGACTGCTCATTCTCGCTCAGAAATTGCTAACACACTCAGTCCTTTAAGTCAATTACCAAATTTGCTTTGTACTTTGATATTTACGACAAAAGTGTTTTTTTGATCGGGAACAGGGAATAGGGTGAATGGTGCTTCTTTCATATGTTGCTAGCGGTTTTCAAGCGTTGCGTGAGAGGCTCACAAAAAGCTCTAAACTTTTTCACCGTAGGGTGAGCAACGATAATGTATCAACACAGATGTTATTCCTCATAATGATTTTCCACGTAGATAGCAAAGCATTTTGGACGACTCAAACAGACGTTGTATGCAACGTCTCTACAGTTGATTCAACGAGTGAACAAGGATTCTTTGGGCAGATGAGTGACGTCACTAACGTGATTGTTGGTCAACTTGCCCAATTTTTCATCACATGTACCACAGAAAGCTCTCTTCAGTGTTTACTCAAGTTGCTGGGACAAAATATAAATAAAATATTAAGCTTGAATTATTCCCATGCTGTTAAATGGCACAAGCTAAAATTCCACCAGTTTTTATCAACCAATGACGAGAGCCGAAGAGCAGGCATTGTTGCGACAACTCAAATCAGACTACCGCCATATCCTTATAAACTACTTTACCACTACAGACCAAGCACTGAAAGACTGCATTGATAAATTTATCAATTCAATCTTTTCTGCTAATATTCCTGTGCCTCGAATCATAGAAATTCACATGGAGCTCATTGACGAATTTTCCAAACAGCTAAAATTAGAAGGAAGGAGTGATGAAGCATTACTTGATTACCGTATAACATTGATTGATATACTGGCTCACTTGTGTGAACTATACCGTTGTTCAATTTATCAATAAAATAACTTCATCAAATGTTCAACAGTTTTTGTTGGTAAAAATCGAGCCTTAAAATTCCACCAAAGTCAATCGAAGGATATTGTGGTTCTATCTGTACTTCTAGCCTGTACCTAATATGAATCAACCACGAAAAACCTATGTTCTTAAGCTTTATGTGGCAGGGAACACTGCGAACTCAGTACGGGCATTAAAAACACTCCAAACAATTCTGGAACAAGAGTTTCAAGGTGTTTATGCTTTAAAAGTTATTGACGTGCTGAAGAACCCACAACTGGCGGAAGAAGATAAAATCTTAGCCACACCGACATTATCCAAAATTTTACCTCCACCAGTTCGGAGAATTATCGGAGACCTTTCGGATAGAGAAAGAGTGTTAATTGGATTGGACTTGCTTTATGAAGAATTGATAGAAGACGAGCGAGAACCGTTTGAAGAGTAATATAGACCACAAAATTAATCAGCAGTAGCTACTACTTATTAATACAATAACTGGGTTTCCTTCCTATTTGTAAACGTCAACATGAGTCAGAAAGAAAATTTAGAGCAAACCAAGACACCGACACGAGGTGTTGAAAAAATTCGGACAATGATAGAGGGCTTTGACGACATTAGTCATGGTGGGTTACCTGTAGGAAGAACGACTTTAGTCAGCGGGACTTCTGGAACTGGCAAAACTTTATTTTCTCTTCAATTTATTTATAACGGTATTACCTACTTTGATGAATCAGGAGTGTTTGTTACATTTGAAGAATCTCCTAGTGATATTATTAAAAATGCTGGTATTTTTGGCTGGGATTTAGAACGTCTTATCAGTGAAGGAAAATTATTTATACTCGATGCTTCTCCTGACCCAGAAGGACAGGATGTTGTTGGCAACTTCGATCTCTCTGCCCTGATTGAACGTCTACAATACGCTATTCGTAAGTACAGGGCAAAACGCGTTTCTATTGACTCAATTACAGCAGTTTTTCAACAGTATGAAGCTGTGGGAGTTGTGCGGCGAGAAATATTTCGTCTCGTTGCTCGTCTGAAACAATTAAGTGTGACTACAATTATAACCACAGAACGCACGGATGAATACGGACCTGTTGCCTGTTTTGGCGTAGAAGAATTTGTTTCCGATAATGTGGCGATTGTACGTAATGTTTTAGAAGGAGAACGTCGCCGTCGCACAATTGAAATACTCAAACTGCGTGGTACAACACACATGAAGGGTGAATATCCTTTTACAATTACCAATGCAGGAATTAATATTTTCCCATTGGGAGCGATGCGCTTAACTCAACGGTCTTCAAACGTCAGAGTATCCTCTGGTGTTAAAGCCTTAGATCAAATGTGTGGCGGTGGTTTCTTTAGGGATTCGATTATTCTAGCAACAGGAGCAACTGGTACTGGTAAAACCCTGTTGGTTAGCAAGTTTCTGCAAGATGGCTGTGTTCACAGCGAACGGGTGATATTATTTGCTTATGAAGAATCACGCGCACAACTCTCTCGTAATGCTTCCTCATGGGGAATTGATTTTGAGGATTTAGAACGTCAAGGTTTGTTAAAAATAATTTGTACGTATCCTGAATCAACCGGTTTAGAAGACCACTTGCAAATTATTAAGTCAGAAATTGCTGAATTTAAACCATCTCGTATTGCCATTGACTCTCTTTCGGCACTAGCACGAGGGGTAAGTAATAATGCGTTCCGGCAGTTTGTCATTGGTGTTACAGGTTATGCCAAGCAAGAAGAAATTACGGGCTTTTTTACCAACACAACTGAGCAATTTATGGGTTCGCACTCTATTACAGACTCTCATATTTCTACGATTACAGACACAATTTTGATGTTACAGTATGTGGAAATTCGGGGAGAAATGGCGCGGGCAATCAACGTTTTTAAAATGCGTGGATCATGGCATGACAAGGGTATTCGCGAGTATAATATTACGGCTGACGGTCCCGAAATTAAAGATTCGTTCCGCAACTATGAACGAATTGTCAGTGGTGCTCCTACGCGCGTTACTATCGATGAGAAGGCGGAACTGTCTCGCATTGTCAAAGGATTTCAAGACACACAGAGTTCCGATCCCTAAACTTGGCATCGTGATATATTCTGTGGCGACAAAACAGTTTCAGCCGCTTAATTTCTGTGTGAGGGGATGCGGTGAACAGACAGCAAATATTTAGTAGTTTTTTACCTGGTGTAACAGCAGCAGTATTAGCCACTCAGCCTGCTTGGGCTAATCCTGCACCAGCTACTGGAGTCAAGCTTTTTGCTTCTTCCGATGGCTTGACTTCTACTTTCGAGGGAACTCCAACAGATCTCGATATGAAAGCGCAGTTACCTCCTACTGCTAGCGGCAGTTTTCTAGCCGCAGCAGTACCGAGTGTTGATGTTATGGGAGGTGGTTTAATATCTTCTATAACTCGTGGCGGTATTGAGGTCATATTGACTGGAAAAAATGGTATACCAATACCACAGGTAGCACAGAAAGTTCAAAGTATGCTTATGAGCTTGAAACCTACCTCAAATCAAACCCAGTTGACTAATAAGATTCCTCCCTCTGGGACAAGCATACAAAAACAAAACAACCCAATAATTATTGCTGAGGCATCAAAAAATACATTTTCTCCTTATAATGAAACCTCAAAACCCGCCTCCACTGTTGAACAAAAAATAGCTTCTTTGGGGCAGCTTCCTACAGAAAAGAAAACTTCTGCTCAGTTACCAAACAAGTTACAAACCGCAGTCCGTGGGACGGTAGAAGTCGCAAAGCTGCTGGTTCAGGGGAAGTTATGCCCGCAACAGGCGAGAAATGGTAAAAGTCAGGTTGGTCGTTCTGCTTCCAGCCCCCAGAAGTCGTCTACTTGCTCTCAACAAAATACCACGAAAAATCTGGTAGCTCAGGCAACTTCTAAGACGCCAGCGCAAACAACTTTTGAGCTAACAAATCCTGTGCAAGTAACTCAAAAAGGTTCTACGACGCCAGCACGAACAACTCCTGCGCCAACAACTCCTGCGCCAACAACTCCTGCGCCAGCCGGTCCGGTGCAAACAACTCCTGCGCCAGCCGGTCCGGTGCAGATCCCTGGTTATCTCAAAGCAAACCCTAATCCTTTACAGTTTCCTACTAAACCAGAAGAAGTGAGGATTCAGGGAACTCAACCGATTACTTTAGCAAACGCTCTGGAGATAGCACGACGAAACAGTCAGGATCTACAGATATCGTTACTAAATGTAGAGCGCAGTCGAGCTAGCGTAAAGCAGGCGCAAGCCACGTTGTTACCTACTGCCAGTCTGAGTGCTGGTCTCACCCGTGGTGGACCTGCTTTTTTGGAGCAACAAACACAAACTCTGACCGGTCCACAAGATGTACCCTCTACTACAAATTTCTCTGGTACTGCTTCTGTGGAGTACAATCTCTACACCTCTGGACAAAGATTAGCCAATATTCGACAAGCTGAGGAACAGCTACGTTCGGATGAATTGGATGTTGAGCGTCAATCTGAGGAAATCCGCCTGAATGTCACCACTCAATACTACGACCTCCAGGCAGCAGATGAAAACGTACGCATTAACCAGTCTGCTGTGAGAAATGGTCAGGCTAGTTTGCGGGATGCACAAGCTTTAGAAGCAGCTGGTGTGAGTACTCGATTCGATGTTCTACGTGCTCAGGTCAATTTGGCGAGATTTCAACAACGGCTGACAAATGCTTTGTCGCAGCAGCGAATTTCTCGTCGTAGATTAGCCCAAACATTAAGTTTGCCGCAGTCAGTTGATATTAGTTCGGCTGATCCAGTCAGAATAGCCGATCTGTGGAATGTTCCGCTGCCAGAAACTCTTGTCTTAGCTTTTAAAAACCGTCCGGAACTGCAACAGAATTTGGCGCAACGCAATATTGCCGAACAACGGCGACGGGCAGCGCTGGGTCAGTTAGGTCCTCAAGTGAGTTTGGTCGGTAGCTACCAGCTCTCTGATCGGTTTGACGATCAAAGAAATGGTACCGATAATTATTCCTTAGGAGTCCAAGCTAGATTGCTTTTGTACGATGGTGGAGCAGCAAAAGCAAGCGCAGCTCAAGCCAAAGCTAACATTCGGATTGCGGAAAATGATTTTGCCAGGCAGCGCAACCAAATTCGTTATAACGTAGAAGAATCATATTCTCAATTGCAATCTAACTTGCAGAATGTTCAAACGGCGAATACTGCTCTTGAACAATCTAAAGAAGCTCTGCGTCTAGCGCGTTTACGGTTCCAAGCTGGTGTGGGGACTCAAACTGAAGTCATTGACGCAGAAAATGACTTGACAGGAGCTGAAGGTGATAGAGTCACAGCAATTTTGGATTACAATCGTGCTCTGGCTAGATTACAACGACAGGTCACCTCTAGAGCAGCACGCTAGGTTACTCAATAGTCATTAGGAGTCAGTGCGCCCTTGGAAGGTAAAGGGGAAAGGTTAAAGAGGAAAACTTTTCCCCTTTTCTCCTGCCCTTTTACGTTTTTTCGTGAATTGTTGATTCGAGCAATCAAAATTGTCATATCCTAGCATAAAGGAAAACTTCAAACACTGAAAACACAATCTGATGACGAAAGTTACGGCAAAAGAAATTGCACTGTTTCGCTCTCAAGTTGCAGATGACTTCACAGCTATGGAAGCACTCGATATTATAGAAGAATGTGATGGAGATTTAGAAGATGCTGCAATCACTTTAGCGATTCGAGCCGGACAAGAACCAGAAATAGCAAATTCAGAATGGTTGGATGCTTTAGCTCGAAAATGGCGCGTCGCTATTTGTCAAGAAGAATTTCGGGATGATTTGGTTAACGGCTCAGTTAAAGGGATGATGGAACATCTGAAAACAATGCCGACGTTTCCTAATATGTTAGCAACGCCCGTTTTAATATATGTGTTGAAGAAAAGTGTAAATAATTTTTGCGAGCCTCTTGACTTAGTACAATGATACAGGAGAATTCAGGAGTCGTGACGTCAGAAGTCAGGAGTCAGGAGTCAGGTGTAAAAAGGGCTTAGAGTCTGCCTTTTAGACCTCAGTCCTGTACTTCATTTACTACTTGCAATGTGCTGTATTCTCATCCTTATTAAACTTGAGTTTTAATATCAATGAATTACCTTGTTGCCGTTTTAGCTGACCGCATCCAAGCAGAAGCTGCTTATCTCGCTTTAGAAAAAGAAGCCATAAAATCTACTATTTTGGGTAAAGGTTATAAAACTGCTGATGAATTTGGCTTGATTGACCCAAACGAGCAAGCAAAAAAGCAAACTCAGTTCATGGCTGTTTGGTTGGTACCCTTTGGATTTTTCGCAGGTATGACTTTTAGTGTTATCACGGGCTTAGACACTTTTGCTTGGGCGGGTGAAATTGGCAATCACATTATCGGTGGACTGTTGGGCGCTGGTGCAGGCGCTATGGGTAGTGTGTTTGCCGGTGGTGGAGTCGGTTTATTGGTTGGAAGCGGTGACGCTTTACCTTACCGCAATCGCTTGAATGCGGGCAAATACTTGATTGTCGTTCAAGGATCTGAAATTCTTACCCGTCAAGCAACCCGTGTCTTACGTCAGTTTGAACCAGAAAATATTCAAGGTTACGCCGCGCCCAGTGAATAGTAATCAGTGAACAGTGAACAGTAAACAGTGAACAGTGAAAACTGGTAACTGGTAATTGATTACTGCTAAGTTGTAACTAGATAACTGATAACTGATAACTGATAACTGATAACTGTTTCAAATGTTGCCACGAGAAGAACTTTTAAAAGGTGTTGAAAATCGAGATAGTATAGCTCGTGTGATTGACCAGGCGGAACTTGCCATCAAAACTTGGGAAGTGCTTTTCACTGATTTTCTGTCTCCTCCAGAGTTAGCAGAAATCATGCTGGTGTTTAACCGTCTGACAGAAGTGCAGTTGGTGGTTTGGGGTGGATATCCTCAGGCTGAACGCACAAGAGTGGCGATCGCCCGTTCCGAAATCCCTTTGGATCAATCTCAAGTCGCACTCACCGCTTTAGACATAGCTGGAAATTTCTTGTTTGATACCGCGACTCACCGCGACTTTTTGGGCGCAATGTTGGGAACTGGGATTGTCCGCGAAAAGACGGGGGACATTATTGTATTGGGCGAACGTGGCGCACAGGCGATCGTCGTACCGGAGTTAGCAGAGTTTTTGGAAATGAATCTCAAGCAGGTGCGATCGGTTCCCGTGAAAACTCAGCGTATAGATTTCAGTGAGTTGAAAGTGCGGGAACCGAAGAAAAAAGAACTCACTACTGTGGAAGCTTCTTTGAGGTTGGATGCGATCGCCTCTGCTGGTTTTGGAATGTCCCGTAGCAAAATGGTTGAGTTAATTGACAGTGGAGATGTTCGCGTCAACTGGAAAGAAACGACTCAAGCAAGTTCTCAACTAAAAACAGGCGATTTAATCGCCATTCGCAGTAAGGGACGTTTAGAAGTTGGGGAAATTGCTGTTACTAAAAAAGACCGTTACCGTGTGCAGTTAACAAGGTATATGTAGACAAAGGCGCGATCGCGCCTCCCCGGTTAAACTGTTTTTGCCTTAAACTGTTTTTCCAAAAGACTCAACAAAGTTTTACGTGGAACAAACCTGGATAATTTACTAATAAAGTGAGTACTAAAACCACCAATAACTACGGTAGGATCTCCCCTTTCCAAAGCTTTCAAAGATTCGCGTACCACTTCTTGTGAAGTCGAGATTTTATTTGTTCTAGCTGCAAGCGCTGGGGGAAACTTTGCTTCTGTAAAGAAGTTTGTCTCAACTGGTCCTGGGCAAGTCACTAAAACGCGGACGCCATAGTGACGATTTTCTGCCCAAAGTGCCTGACTAAAACTGACAATGAACGCTTTACTAGCAGCATAAACAGAAAGGTAAGGCATTGGTTGAAATGCGGTGAGGGAAGATACATTAATAATGCTTCCAGAACGACGTTGCCGCATCCCTTGCAAGAATTTATGAGTTAAATTTACTAATGCCAAGATATTCAATTGTACAATCTTGACTTGTCGTTCTTCATCCTTCTCGGCAAAGTCGCCATACTCAGCAAAACCAGCATTATTGATTAACAAGTCAATCGTTAATCCCTTTGATTTTACAGCATCAAACACATCATGAGTAGCATCTGTTTCTGTCAAATCTTTAACAATAATATCTACTTGAACTTTGTATTTTTCTTGCAGTTGTTTGGCTAGCTGGTTTAATTTTGCTTCTGAACGGGCAACTAAAACAAGATTTGTATTTTGTGCAGCTAATTCCTCGGCAAAGGCTTTACCAATACCATCAGAGGCACCAGTAATTAAAGCAGTTGACATTCTACGTACTATGAAAAAATTAACAAAATTTAACTATTGTACAGATTGTAACAATCTTATTTAGGACGATCTCTTATTTAAACTAACTTAAAACTAATAGATCAAGCTGTCTCATTGCATCTGCGTTGGGGCATAGTCAAAGTTTCTACTATATTCTGATGATTTTTTTCCAAATCTGCCCTTGCATTTCCTGGTTCGGCAACCTCAGAATAATTGTGGAATTGACCCGTAGCTAAAAAATCAACAGCCTGTTGTGGTTAGGCTTTTACGCAAATCATAGTGTTTTTTTATACTCAAAAAAACAGGATTTGCCGAGTTGCAGGCAAATTTAGCAAATTAATTTTGACAATTCTGCTGAATCTGTGCTAACTTAATAAAGTTGCGGACGTATAGCTCAGTTGGTTAGAGCGCTACGTTGACATCGTAGAGGTCACTGGTTCGAGTCCAGTTACGTCCATTAAATTTTGTACAGTGATTAATTATCTGTCGGAGGTGACAGATTAATCTCCTTGAGACTATCAAAGCATAAGTTTGAGTATACAAAAACTCCGGTGTATCTCAGGACTTCTACGGTCAAAATTTCATAGGTCGTTTTTTGTTATTTTCAAGGAATACCATATGGTACAAAAGCAACTAAACTAGTCGAGTTTCTCTAGAAAATGACAGCAAGTTTTTAGTGGAAGTAGAAGAATCAGAGGATACACCGGCTGAGAGGGTTGCTTTTCCATCTGGTCGTATAGTTGCTGATGCAAAACAGACTTTTGAAGATGGTATAGATAAAATTAAGCCTAAGTTTGCAAGTCTTACTACCAAGCTTAAAGACTTAAGCCCCGAAGAAATGGAAGTTAAGTTTGGTATCAAACTTAACACTGAGGCAGGAGCGATTTTAACCTCGGTTGGTGGAGAAGTTAATTTTGAGATTAATGTGAAGTGGAGTAAACAGTAGAGTACAGCTTCCATATCACCGAGAGTTACTTGCAAACGTTTAGAACGGCGATCGCTCGTATTTACCGCACCCACGCCAATGGAATAACAACAGTTGTCGGTGCTGGTTTTCTGGTTGGCGATAGACATTGCACCGAGATCCAAATAAAAACGGAAATAGGGGCTGAAAACACTTGATTTTTCGTTGCTGGCAATAACATTGCGTACAAGAAAGTAGCAAATTATCAAACACAGGCAGTGCAACTGTTTCCAAGCCTAACTTCCGAATAAGCAGTTATCTCGGCTCAACCTCTATTTTCTTTTCTGGAAGTCCCTCACAAGATCCTCAAATTTATCTACTAGTCTCAAGGAATACACAATTAGTTAGCACCTAACTAAAGACAAGTAAATTCATTACCAAAGAGTAAATCAAAATGGCAGTGTATGTAAAACCAGAACATATGAATCTCTCTGGCACAAATGAGGTATCGATCAAGAGTCATGATCTTGTAAATGCCTTAGTCAGTCAGTAGCAAGAGGCAATTCAGCTTTAAAAAATGATTACTTGGGAGTTATGGTTAGCCCGTAATATTGTGAGACCAGCGCGCATGAGGCGTTTTCCCACACCCAGGCGACCCGCGTTCCCGATAGCTGTAAGGCGTGGCAAGAGCCATAGGGCTGACAACAGAGTCGGAAAGTCAAGCATTCAAGTAATTGGTACTCTGCGGTTTTTATTTCTTCTTGTCAGCGCGGCGATTTGGAAAAATCTTTGAACAAATATCCAAAGCAAGCGCTTCGATCAAGCAGAAACCCTGCTGCAGTAACTCACCACTAAGGCATAAAGATCCTCTTGGTGGCAGATTGTTACCTAAGCAACAAATTGATAATTAATAACTGTTAACTGTTAACTGTTTAAACTGGAAAGTTCGGTTTTAATGAAACGGGTGCGATACGTAAAGCGTCAAGCCTCCGGCTTATCGCCTAAGACTATTTGTTTATGAAGTTAAGCGATTATTCTATTCTTTTATGAAGTTAAGCTCAATTTCTTTACGAAGTTAAGCGATTATTTAACTTCTTTATGAAGTTAAGCGATTCTTCAACTGAACTGTAGTCCCAAGGATAGATGCGGGACTGTCTGCAGAAGGGTTTATTAGCACTGGCTCCCTTGACGAAGATTTCACGAAATGAGTGATATAAATCGTTTCCCTTCAGCTCAAAATGGAGTCTAATTGTAGAGACCTTAAAGTGAAACGGTATCGAGGAGGGAATAATGTCTACGGAGGTTATAAGGTAATCATAAAGTTTTTTAGCTCAATTCCGGAATGACTCCAACTGAACTTGTAGTTGTGTACCAGTTGGATTTGATTGAACAACAAACCTCAGCGAATTCATATTTCTCATAAAATTCTGAAAAACTACTATGAACAACTTTCTGGCAATTCAATTTAAATTCAACACTCATAGCTTGCTAAAGTTTGGTTTGCTTTCGCTAGCGCTATTGCTCCCGCTTGGAACTTATACTCAGGCAAATGCGAACCCAGTTCCAAACGAACAAGTTGAGGTGATATCGGTTCCTCCACAAGAAGCATACTTTATAGAGAAGAAACAAGCGACTTCTTCTGGCAGTCAAACTGGTTCACAAGATGGAAAGACTTCAGGTAATGGCACTACATTGCCACATGTTCCCAATAGTTCGGAAAATTTACAGGGTTTAGCAAGAACGACAACTTCTGTGTACAAGAAGAAACAACCTCAAACAGCCTATCCCAAACAATAGCTAGCGTAGTTGTTAAAAGCATATCTTCAAAAAGTACATCCCATTAAGGTTAGATATAGTTCTGGCAATTTCGAATCAGCAATCATCAATAAATGAATGCTATATCCACTGTGTCCTTCAAGAGTACGAGATCTTTAGCGTGGATCGCATTCACTTGGGTAAGATATAATCCGCAGCCCAGTTAATCCAGTGATTCGTCGGTTAACGTATGGCATTTATTTCTTCCAACACCTTGATGAGTTGAAACTAACAGCAGCTTGCGGGAAGTCCAATAAATACGCAAGAATATCAGACTTAGTAAAGTCACCAACCCGATAATCAAAACTGTTCCATACGCCGAAGTCAGCCACCATAGTCGCGTAAGCATAGCTGTACTAAGTCGTATAGGCTCCCACAAGGGAGGAGTTAACTTGTTTGAATCATGAATGGTAACAACTAAGGACGTTGCTCTATTAACCATTGCCATTTTCATTACTCCTTGAATACCCAACCAGAGTTACTCAACTTTGTGAGCTATTGTACGGAAAACCTATAAAAATAGTGTACTTTATAGGAAATATCTCATAGTTGGTTGAAAAAAGCAAGGTAAACATGCTTGTTGCTACAGATTGAAACTCCCCACCTTCAGATGACACCTGAGGGTGGGGAGCCTCAACTCCTTGTCCAGCTTATATCCCCACCTTATAAGAGGGATGCGGTTTGACGGCGGTTTTGATAAATTAGAATCTCAAACCAACTCCACCTTGCAACGAGAAAGCTGTACCACCATCACGGACAGCATCAAAAGCAATGATAGCGTTACCAAAAATCACAGTATTGCTATTTGGGACAACGTAATCAATTCCTGGTTGCAGGGCAAAGCCGATTTTATTGCCAACAGGGGAAGGTGTATCACCACCAGCCAGAACAACTCCAGCTCCTATGTAAGCATCGGTTTGCCAGTTGATGGGGTAATCGTAGGAAACTGTTGGTACAAGGGCGACATTTGAACCAATGAAAGCTTGAGCGCGGAAAGAAACGGGAACTTTAAGAAGCTTGTAGCGAGCAGCAATCACTCCTCCAACTCGGGCACCATCTGCAAAACCAACCGCAGGACCAACACCGACATAGCTACCATATGCCACTTGAGCTTGTGCTGGTTGGGTGAATTGAGCAAAACTTAAAAGTGAACCCGCTAAAACAACTGATACCAAGTACTTAAGACGCTTCATTTCCCCGCTCCTAACAAAATTCCTGAGTTAAATGATTGTAAATTTTATGGCTTTAGTACGATTAATTTACGGACAACGAGGATGAAAACCTCCTTGAGTACAAATGTAAGCTATTTGCTTGGGATCCAAATTTTTGACTTGACTGAAATCAACTCCCTCCACAACCGCAGATTGCACGCCAATCGCTGGGGTTTGCACAAATTGCTCTGTTTGATTTTGTTTGCTAGGGGTAAGAATTGCTCCTTGAAAATCAGCTCCTGCCAGATTTGCTCCTCGTAAATCTGCTAGGCTCAAGTCAGCATTTCGCAACTTGGCATTTTCCATATTCGCTGAGCGCAAAATTGCGTTAGCAAGGCGAGTGGCGTTCAGGTTAGCATCTTTGAGATTAGCATGATCAAAATAAGCTCCTGTGAGATCTGCTCCTTGCCAATCGGTTTTAGTTAAGTTGGCGAATGACAATTGTGTTCCTACTGCAATAACGCGACTTAAACGAGCAGCATATAGATCCGCGTCTTTGAGTTGTGCATTGCTCAAGTCAGCGCCTGTCAGACTCACATTTTCCAAAACAGCACCCTCCAAATCGGCTCCCTCTAGCTGGGCACTACTGAGGTTAGCAGCAGTTAAGCGTGCGTTGGATAAGTTAGCTTTGTTGAGAATGGCGCGGCTCAAATCAGTCCGGATCATCAGGACACGACTGAGGTTAGCTTCAGCAAGATTTGCTTGCCTCATCCGTGCTTGGCTTAAATCAGCAATCCAATCGTCGTAGGTATCCCATCGACCATCCTCGCCCACTCCCCGGAAGCGACTCCCCTTAAAACTGCCAAAGGATAGGTTCGCGGATTTGAATTTAATTCCCCATAAATCTTTTCTATCTAGTATCAAGTTGAAGGAACTTTGCTCAGAGCCGTTTTGACCTAGATGGACATTGCTGAGATCCAAGCTATTGGTTTTACCGTTGTAAACAGCTAAAATTTTATTAATCGCATACTGGTTTGCTTGCAACTGCTTTTGTAGCACTTCTGGTGGTAAAGCTTTGCTACCTTTTCCAAACTCTAACTCCCCAGTCAGAAACTCATTCATACGTTTTAAATTGGGGATGGCATTGGGTCCAACGGTTACCAAAGCTCGCTGAATCGTTTGAAGTAAAATAGGGTCAGTTTCCTTGGACAGCAAATCGACGAGGTATTGTGTTGCTTGTGGGTCATTAAGAGTACCCATAGCTAGAATAGCTTTTTGGCGTTCGCTGTTTGTACTAGTAGAGTTAGGATTTAAGTCTTTGATCAGTGCCAGAAACTGCTGACTGTTGCGCTCCTCAGTAACTCGCTGATTTCGCAGTATTTGAACGTAAATTTGAGTACCAACTAAAGTCGCTAATACTGCGGTCATGCAAAGGAATGCGACTCCTATGAGTGTATAATTTGGATTTTGGGGCGTTGATTGCCGTGGCTTAGATTGCTGGCTTGGCTTGTCTGGAGTGATCACAATTGATGCGATCGCATCTTCCTCATCTTTTTCGCTCTTAAGTGACTGACTCCCCTGACCATCACGTTGGGGCTGCACTGCCAAAGGTGTGCTGTCATCTACAGTGTAAGTCCCTGCAAGTGTGTTGTGCAGTGCACGACGGTTTTGCTGCCAAGGCAACCCTTTGGCTTCTAACACAAGCATGATAGTCGCCAAGCTGGCAAAAGCGCCTAAGCTGGGAAATAAAAAGCTGTTGTGCCAGAGAAAATAAGCGACGGACATAGGCAAACCCCAACGACCAAGTCCTTCTCGCACTAAAACGGCTTTGAAACCAGGTGGTTTACCTTCAGCGTTGACAACTTTAATTCCAAATCGATGTTTCGCGGGTGTGGTACCAGTTTTCGCTAGTAAATACAACTGAGCGCCCGAAACTGTCAGGGGTCCTAGCAAGGCTATTGTCCATAACAAATTTGTCGGCCATGCTACGTTCCGAGTCCCGTAGCTGATTGGTAAAGCTAATGGAGAGGCGATCGCACGTTCTGTTTGTACTAACAAAGGATTGAGTGGCACTCGGTTGAAATCGCTTCTAGAATTGGCATACGCACCAATCCCAAAGGGCACCAATCCACTGGCAACAACCAGTGTCATTTCCACAGCCCAAGCAGCAATGCGCCTAGTCGCGAAGGGCAATGAATTGGTTTTTCTGGGTTCTTTGCTTCGACTAGATTGATCAGTTGTCCTCACACTTGGGGTTGCCATTGGATAATTCCCTTTAACTTTATTTACACGCGACTCTGGTGCACCTTGAAAAATAAACTACTGCTGATTAACAGAGTTATTGGATACTAAAAATTTGTATCCTACGTACACCAGTATTGCCAATAGTGCCAGACTGATCACAGCAGCTACGAGTTTCAGTACTGCTTGTAGTATGGCTAAGCCCAACAAAAAACCTACACCAGAAACTATAAGCTTTTGTACTCCGGAGAGATTGTTGAAAAAGGTCACAAATCGCACTAAATTGTAGTACAAGCTTAGAAAACCAGACTGAGAGGACTTTACTAATTTTTGTGACTGTGGAACTATGACTAGGTCGGTATTAATTTCTGCCTCTACCTTTTGGAGGCGACTTTTTAAGTCTTCTTCTGTAGGATTCATTTGTTTCTACTTTAGCTTAAACACTTAATGAACAACGAACTAGCCAAATCCCTTTGTTGGCGGTTGTCTTAGTGATTTTAGTGAATGTCTTTGTTCTAAAGACTGCTCTTGGTAGTCAAGAATTAAGTTTTTAGCGTCAGCTTTACCTAGAAATTCTCATTTTTCTTAAAATTTAACCATATAATTATTTTTCCCCAAAGAAAACTTTATACAGTTCACTTAGAAACAAAGACAGATTATTATCGTCACTTAATTTTAAAATATTATGTATCAAAATTTTCTATATAAAAACTCGGGAGCATAACAAGAAATATGAAGATGCCTGGGCGATTTCAAGTTGTTCCCGCAGCATTAACAATGACTGTTATTTTCACCAATCCTCTTTTGGCTGAGGCGCAAGTTGTGCAAATTACTTCTCGTTTGCAGCCAGACCCGCTGATTGTGAATGGTACGTCCGGCGGATCAGTTCCAAGCAACTGTGGTAACATTGCCACTAAACCCAATCAGGTGATACGGGTGACAGAATCACTACCCTATCTGCGGTTAACAGTTGAAACTGGGGGACAACCAACTCTATTAATTGATGGTCCAGGAGGACGTTTTTGTGTGTTGGCAGATAAATACTCTGGGGGTAAGCCGGAAATTTCTGGTTATTGGCAGGCAGGAAATTACTCTTTATATGTAGGAGAATTATCTAGAGGACAGTATAACTATACTCTATCAATTTCGCAACAAAAGATACCTACAAAATAATTAAGAGTTTGTTTCTATTAGTAATAGTGTGTCAATCAATTATTGAGAGAGCAACGGAACACTTTCGCCAAACTACCCTCGCCAGTCTGCCAATTGCGTCACCAGGAAATAGCGCACATGATCAACAAACGATTTCCCATTGTGGGTTTGTCCATGTCCCATTCCCGGAACAACATAACAAGCACCATCGGGGAACTGCTTGGCACACCAACGGGCATCTCCAATGTTAACAATGTGATCAGTAGCACCAAGGAGTAAGCGAACGCGACGGTGAGGCTCTACTTGGTCGATATAGGTCATCGGGTTGCACGCCCGACTATACTCATCACCATCTTTGAGTTTTTTCGCTACTTGCATAACCTTAATGACAGGTTTAAGCTCAGGTTGAAATCGTTCTAGCAATCCTTCCGCTAGCTTACCTAGAGGCGAAGCTGCTAAGTCGCTCAAAAGCGGGTAGCCCCAGCTTTTGGCAAAAGATTGTAAATTAGCATGACCAATCGCCCCCAGCAATCGTTCCCCAAGACCGTTAGCCGTAAAGGCATGGGCACTTTGCAAAACTCCCATACTTACACCAAACAAAGCCACCCGACCATCGGTGAGACTGTAGCGGTCGCAGCAAAAATCAACCACTTTCCCAATGTCACGCGTCGTACAACGAAAAATCCGCAGCAGCAATTGGGTGTCGAACGCGATACCCCCATCCACTAGCGGCTTAATTTCATTTTGCACCACAGCAGAAAAGGTACGCACCAAGCTACGCTCACCTGCAAAGGGTGTATCAAACAAAGCTACAGCTATACCCATTTGCGTCAGCGTCGGCACAATGAAGGCGTTCCAGCCATAAGGAGCAGACATTCCTTGCAGTCCGATGACTAGAGGTGTCTGGTGTGCGGGTCGATGGCACGGGAGGAAGACTGCAACCGGAAAGCCACTTAATCGTTCATCAATGTCAGCAACTCCAGTAAAACTGAATGGCTCATTGAACCAATACCGATGACCAGTAACACCTTCAAAAGTAATCGGATCGGGTCCGTAGATTTGCATAGCAGGTAATTAACAAAAGTTCAATTTCATATTCACTTCGTCTACATCCAATGGCAGTAAGTTCCACGCAATCGCTAAGCGCCAGCTTTATTTGTCCTAAACTAGTCTTTCAATACCAGATGTATATCTTAACTCCCCTACCGCATCAGATGATTTCATCATGGACATAGATTAACCAAAGTCATAAACCAAAAATCCCAGCTTATAGAGAAATTAGAAAAAGTAAGCTTAGAAAGTACAAGACTGATTCTCAAACCGATTTCGCTGGAATACACACAAGATGTGTTTCGGGAATTCACAAGCGAAATTACCACCTTCATGTATCCAAAACCCGCTGACAATATCAGTGAAACCGAGAAGGTAATCAAAGATATGATTCAACAACGAGAAAATGGAACTGATCTAGTGTTGGTAATTCTCAAGAAGGATACTTTGGAATTTTTAGGAATTTGTGAGGTTGGTGCTATTAATACTGATACTCCGGAATTAGGAATTTGGATAAAAAAATCAGATCACGGTAATGGTTTTGGTAAAGAAGCAATTTATGCTTTAAAAGACTGGGTGGATAAGAATTTGGAGTATAAATATCTTTCCTATCCTGTTGATAAAAGAAATCTCCCTAGTCGGAAAATTGCGGAAAGTCTCGGAGGGAGAGTATTTCGAGAGTTTCAAAAAATCAATATGAGCCAGAATCTTCTTGATGAGCTTGAATTTAGGATTTATAAATGAAATGATCATCAGTTATAGGACTTACGAGTTACGAATGAACTTGACTGTAGTTACGACTTACGTCGCAACGAGTGCAAGTACGTTATTTTTGCGTAAGTCCTGAGTTAATTAATAGCCATTTGACACTCTCAGCACTCTTGGTGACCGAATCAGTTACCAGTTACCAAGGAAGCGCAGTATCAGTTATCAGTTACCAGTTACCAGTTATTTACTGTTGCCTGTTGCCTGTTGCCTGTTCACTGTTCACTGTTTACTGAGATTCAAAGAAGAGTCCATTAACAAACTTTCAATGGTGCTGGCAAAGACACCGTAGACACTCAAGCCAACTATTTTTCAATTGGGGATCACAAAGAAATTGGTACCTTGAAGCTAAAGGTAAACTATGATTTGAACTATGTTGGACACAAACAAATTAAACTATCCGGCGAGATCGTCGTGAGTCACAGGTACTATGCCCAGTCCCAAAACAAAAAAAGCGAAATAGCCGCAGTCTAACAACTACCATAAACGCAAAAATATAGCAGTCCTAAATGATAAGCCTTACGGGCACACTACGCATTCGCATGATTGCGTGCGCTTTGCGCTTACGTGAAATTCTCTGTGTTGTTTCTTGTCTTGGCGTTCTAGCCTACGGCACGCCGCTGCGCGTCTAAGGTGTTTTATTGCTAATCGTTTAAAGGTAATTCTCACAACTCAAATAGGATTGCTATAGATATGCTCGTAAACATTTGAGAATAAGTACGCACAGTCCTTATTTCTTGAGTTAAGAATTTTGAGTTAAATTTTGTTAAGATTGGACTCAATACAATCACTTCTGCCCTATCTATTCATTCCCTACCTTGGAGACACCTCATGCTGCGACTTGAACATATTAGTAAAATTTATCCCACAGGCGAAGTTCTCAAGGATGTCAACTGGGAAGTCAAAGCTGGCGATCGCATTGGTTTAGTCGGTGTCAACGGTGCCGGAAAATCCACCCAACTCAAAATTATCACAGGGGAAACTGAACCCACGTCTGGCGAAATCATTCGTCCTGCCAGCTTACACATAGCTTATCTGAATCAAGAGTTTGAAGTCGAACCCACTCGCACTGTTAGAGAAGAATTTTGGACGGTTTTTAAAGAAGCTAACACTGTGCAGCTGTCTCTAGCGCAGGTGATGCGAGAGATGGAAAGCGCGACTCCAGAGGAACTGGATAAACTGATTAATAAGTTAGATCGCTTACAACGGCAGTTTGAAGCTTTAGATGGTTACATATTGGACACACGAATTGGGAAGATTCTACCAGAGATGGGGTTTGGGCTAGAAGATGGCGATCGCCTTGTAAGTGCTTTTAGTGGTGGTTGGCAAATGCGCATGGGTTTGGGCAAAATTCTATTGCAAGAACCTGACTTATTACTATTAGACGAGCCAACAAACCATTTAGATTTAGAAACAATTGAGTGGTTAGAAAATTATCTCAAGGGGCTAAATACCCCAATGGTAATAGTTTCTCATGACCGCGAGTTTCTTGACCGTTTGTGCACCCAAATTGTGGAAACAGAACGGGGTGTTTCCAACACCTACCTTGGCAACTACTCAGCATATTTGCAACAAAAAGCGGAAAGTCAAACAGCGCAACTTGCAGCTTACGAACGCCAACAAAAAGAATTAGATAAACAACAAGCTTTTGTTGACAGGTTCCGCGCTAGTGCTACCCGCAGTACCCAGGCGAAAAGCCGGGAAAAACAACTGGAAAAAGTCGAACGCATCGAAGCACCTACAGATGACTTAAGAACGTTGCACTTCCGTTTTCCCCCTGCACCCCGCAGTGGTCGTGAGGTGGTGAATATCAAGAATTTAACTCATATTTATGATGATAAGATTTTGTTTTTGGGTGCAAATCTTTTCATAGAAAAGGGCGATCGCATTGCTTTTATTGCTCCCAATGGTGCAGGCAAATCCACTTTGTTACGCCTCATCATGGGTGTTGAACAACCCACAGAAGGATCGGTGACGTTGGGTGAACACAATGTTCTCCCTGGATATTTTGAGCAAAACCAAGCGGAAGCTTTGGATTTGAAAAAAACTGTTATGGAAACTATCCATGATGAAGTTCCTGATTGGAAAAATGAAGAAGTTCGTACCCTTTTAGGAAGATTTCTGTTCACTGGTGATACTGTATTTAAAGCAGTGGCAGCGTTGAGTGGAGGTGAAAAAGCACGTCTTGCTTTAGCAAAAATGCTCTTACAACCTGCTAATTTATTAATACTGGATGAGCCTACCAACCATTTAGACATTCCAGCAAAAGAAATGTTGGAAGAAGCCATTCAAAACTATGATGGCACAGTACTTGTTGTTTCTCATGACCGTTATTTCATTTCCAAGGTAGCAAACAAAATTGTGGAAATCCGCGAAGGAGATTTCCGCGTCTACTTAGGAGACTACCACTATTACTTAGATAAAATAGCGGAAGAAAAAGAACAAGCAAGATTAGCAGCGATTGCTGCTGAAAAAGCTGCTAAAAAGGCTGCTAAAGCTTCTAAAAGTGGCACAAAAAAGAAATGAGATGTAGATGTAGCAGTCCTAAGTCATTCATGAGAATCTCTGTTTGTATCTAACCACTCGCTAGCCCCTAAGAGGGGCGCTACACAAACGCTCAAATTCAAAATTAAAAATGCAAAATTCAAAAAGAAGAATTCTTTAATTTTGAACTTTGAATTTTGAATTTTGAATTCCCCCAAGGGGGTGACCTTCGTGTCTTTTGTGTCCTTTGTGATAGCCTGTGGGAATCAGCGTTCGCCCATATATGCCCAGAGAGGTTTTTCCAAAACCCCTCTCCCCAAATCGGAGATTTGGGGTAACCAAACTCCGTTTGGTTGGGGCATAGGGCGCGCCGCAGCGATCACAAAGCGACACCTGCTTTGTGAATGCGTCTATGTTCAATAAAAAGACACAAAAACAATAGGATTAGTGTAGTATCGTTATGATACCAAATACAAGAAATTGCCAAAGATAAACAAAGTTTAAGAAATGTCTAAAAGCCCACTTCGAGCAAAATAAAGTAGAGCATAAGCAGAAATTCACTTGCGGCTGCTATTAGCAATGGTATCATTCGGATATTACAAAAAGTAAAGGGCAGTTTTACTATGACCAAGGCACCTGTTGCTCCCGTGGTGCTAGTCATTTTAGACGGATGGGGCTACTGCGAGGAGAGTCATGGAAATGCGATTGCTATTGCAAACACTCCGGTGATGGATAGCTTATGGGCGGCTTATCCCCACACCCTCATCCGAACATCAGGGAAAGCGGTGGGGTTACCAGAAGGTCAAATGGGCAACTCGGAAGTTGGTCATTTGAACATAGGCGCTGGTAGAATTGTCCCCCAAGAATTAGTACGCATCTCAGACGCAGTAGAAGACGGTTCCATTCTCAGAAATCGAGCACTTGTCAAAATTTGCCAGGAAGTGTTTAGTCGAAATGGCAAGTTGCATCTGGTCGGACTCACTTCTGAGGGTGGAGTGCATTCGCACATCACTCATCTATTCGGACTACTTGACTTAGCAAAGATTCAGGGAATATCCCAAGTTTGCATACACGCCATTACTGATGGACGTGACACCACTCCAACTGAAGGGGTGAAAGCATTGGGGCTTCTTCAAGACTATATCGACCGTATAGGAATCGGGCGCATAGTCACAATTAGCGGTCGCTATTACGCGATGGATCGCGATCGCCGTTGGGATCGGGTCAAACGCGCTTACGACGTGATGACGCAGGATGGACCTGGAAATGGTCTACCGGCTGTGGAAGTCCTACAAGCATCGTATGCAGAACGTGTGACGGACGAATTCGTGATTCCGGTTAGAATTGCACCTGGTGCGATCGAACCAGGAGACGGGGTCATATTTTTTAACTTCCGCCCCGACAGAGCAAGACAACTGACCCAAGCTTTTGTCAATCCAGAATTTAACGGTTTTGAAAGACAGCAAATCACCCCGCTGTCTTTTGTGACCTTTACACAGTATGACCCAGAATTACCAGTTGGGGTTGCTTTTGAACCGCAAAATTTGAGTAATATTCTTGGGGAAGTCATTTCTAAGCATGGTTTAAAGCAGTTTCGGACTGCAGAAACAGAAAAATACGCTCACGTCACTTACTTCTTCAATGGCGGTTTGGAAGAACCTTTTGAAGGAGAAGACCGAGGACTGATAAACTCTCCGATGGTGGCGACTTATGATAGCGCTCCTGCGATGTCAGCACAAGCAGTGACAGAGATGGCGATCGCAGCCATTGAAAAGCGCATATACTCGCTTGTTGTCATCAACTATGCCAACCCAGACATGGTAGGACACACAGGTAACATCCAAGCGACTGTCAAAGCCGTTGAGACAGTTGACCAGTGTTTGGGTCGTCTACTCTCCGGTATTGGTAAAGTTGGGGGGACGGCAATTATAACTGCTGACCACGGCAACGCTGAGTATATGCTAGATAGTAACGGCAATCCCTGGACAGCGCACACGACCAACTTAGTCCCCCTGATTTTGGTGGAAGGTGAAACAGCCAAGATTCCAGGACATGGTACAGATGTCGCATTGGGGAGTGATGGTAAACTATCTGACATTGCACCCACAATTTTGGATATTCTACAACTACCTCAACCACCAGAAATGACAGGGCGATCGCTACTGCAAAACGCCGAGTATGAAGTGCAACTTTCTCGCACTCCTGTACAACTAAGTATGTGAAAGAGCGAAGAATGATGAATTCTGTAAAGAAACAAAACTCAGAATTCATCATTTCTAATTTTTCATTTATAATTAAAAGTTGGTCTATCTTAAAAATCGTTATTAACTATATTTAGCTACCATGACCATTGCTAAAATCGTAGAAGTTATTTGGGCACTTTCCGCTGTTGGTCTCATTGTTTTGGTTTTGCTGCATAGTCCCAAAGGTGATGGTATAGGTGCCATTGGTGGACAAGCCCAGCTATTCAGCAGCACTAAGAGTGCAGAAAATACATTAAACCGAGTGACTTGGGCACTCACAGCCATTTTTCTTGGTTTAACTGTGGTTTTAAGTGCTGGTTGGCTTCCCAAATAACATGAAGATATGGGGAGACTCACCCAAAAATTCATATTGAGTACTCTTAAAAGTACTATTAGAACTACCATTACACAAACTGTGGTCTTGCAGCGCTTGATTGTTTCATTAGCATTAGCTATTAGTACGGCGCTGCTTGTTGTTTTGACAAGTTTTCAATCTAGCGCCATCCTTGCTACCTCTTCCTCGTCTTCTTCACCTCCCCTCAAACCTCATCCCCTACCACCAACACTGACGCAGTGGGAAGATAGCACTAACAGCGGTGACTACTTTTCTCAAGTCACCTCAACCCAAGTTGGTTCTCTGATTTGGTCGCAGTTTCCCGTTCGGGTTTATGTAGAACCAACCCAAGCAGTGAATAGTAAACTAGCAGAAGAATGGGTGAAGACTGTTGTACAAGCAGTTCAAGAGTGGAGTGTTTATTTGCCTTTGGCGATCGTTGAACAGCCAAAAAACGCAGACATTACTATTGTGCGAAAAACTCCACCATTGCAAACTTCTCCTAATAGTAAAATACTCCGTGCGCGTTCTGCTCAAACCACTTATGAAGTGTACGTTAGCAAAAATAATATTTTATCTCACCGCTTCACGATTCTGTTGAGTCCCAGCCAAACAGGACAGTATCTCCTTGCAGCGACTCGCCACGAATTTGGTCATGCATTGGGAATATGGGGACATAGTCCGTTACCAACTGACGCCTTATACTTTTCTCAGGTTCGCAACTCGCCACCGATTTCTCCTAGAGATGTGAATACCTTAAAGCGGGTTTATGAACAGCCAACAAGTTTGGGATGGTCTGTAACAATTCAAAATTCAAAATTCAAAATTCAAAATTAAAGACAGTAAAATGTAGGGTGTGCTAGCCTTCAGCTAACGCACCGCTGGAATTGGTGCGTTACACTCCGTTAACGCACCCTACGCAAATCTAATGCCTTATACTTTTCTCAGGTTCGCAACTCGCCACCGATTTCTCCTAGAGATGTGAATACCTTAAAGCGGGTTTATGAACAGCCAACGAGTTTGGGATCGTCTGTAACAATTCAAAATTCAAAATTCAAAATTCAAAATTAAAGACAGTAAAATGTAGGGTGTGCTAGCCTTCGGCTAACGCACCGCTGGAATTGGTGCGTTACACTCCGTTAACGCACCCTACGCAAATCTAATGCCTTATACTTTTCTCAGGTTCGCAACTCGCCGCCGATTTCTCCTAGAGATGTGAATACCTTAAAGCGGGTTTATGAACAGCCAACGAGTTTGGGATGGTCTTTACAAAGTGTCTCCACACTACAACAGGAGAACTAAAGCAATGCTTCAGATGATTTCTGGTGATTGTTTTTAAAAATTAAAGTCAAGAAGAACATCTCCTATAAGGCTGAAGTTTAAGTAGCTGGAGGAGGGATTTTTGAGGATTTGTCGAGTGACTCAACTCGTATCACGGATAACTAACAAAATCCTTGCCTGAGATAGATGTTTAATCTCCTGTTAAAGAGGTATACCAAACTATATAAAGAATGTTTTGTAGTCATTTTCTTTTTCTAACACGAAAAGTTTTTTGCTGCATTCTTTATCGCGTTTTTAGTTCATTTCTGCCTACGTATTTCAAAACATTTTGAATTTTCCATGAGTTGTTTTATTGAGATCTAAGTTCTAACAATAACTTGTTCAGTGGTTGATTCAAGTGCAATATACAGCACATTGCAAGTAATTGAAGTACAAAACTGAGGTCTAAAAGCCATACTATAAGCCCTTTTTACTTTTGACTTCTGACTTCTGCGGTATCAACTGAGTCTCATGACTTCTCAGGATTCATCGGTAGGCGAGATGTCATCTTTTATGTGAGGAGCAAAAAAACTTATGTATAACTTAAAGCGTTTGTCAACAGTCAGCACCGCATTGATGGCGCTAGGAATAATAACTGCTACAGTCAGTCCCACATTAGTTTGTGCTCAAACTTTACCTCAAGAAACTGTTCCATCGACAACTCCATCAACAACTCCATCGACAACTCCATCGACAACTCCATCGACGACTCCATCGACAACTCCAGCGACGACGAACTTTCCTGATGTTGGGGCAGATTACTGGGCACAACCATTTATTCAAGCTTTAGCTGCAAGAAACGTAATTACTGGTTTTCCTGATGGTACATATAGACCAGATCAACCTGTGACTCGTGCTGAATTTGCAGCAATGATTCAAAAAGCTTTCAACCAAAACCGAGTTCGGCAGTTAGCCGCTGGTGGATTTCAAGATGTACCTTCTACCTATTGGGGGGCTTCTGCAATTACTCAAGCCTACGAAACCGGATTTCTATCAGGGTATCCAGGGAACGTGTTTAGACCAAATCAGCAAATTCCTAAGGTGCAGGCGATCGTTGCTTTAACAAGTGGTTTAGGTTTGACTGCTAGCGGTGATGCAACCAATAGTCTTGGTACTTACTACACAGATGCTAGTTCTATCCCAAGCTATGCCGTGAATAATGTGGCAACTGCAACACAAGCTAATCTTGTGGTTAACTATCCAAATGTGAGTACCCTCAATCCTCTTGTACCTCTGACTCGTGCAGAAGCAGCAGCACATTTATATCAAGCTTTAGTTAAACTGGGACAGGTGCCACCTCTTGCTAACAATGTCGCCGCTGCTGGTTATATTGTAGGTAGAACGACTGCAAGTGCTCCAACTAACACAGACATTGTATCTCTTGCTGCCTCTAGTAATTCCTTTACAATCTTGACTTCTTTATTAAAGACAGCAGGTCTGGCTGATATTCTACAACAACCTGGTCCTTACACTGTTTTCGCCCCCACCGATGAAGCATTTTCTGCTTTGCCTCAACAAACCTTACAGCAGTTGCAGCAGCCAGAAAACAGAGAAGCACTGATTAAAATTTTAAGATACCATGTGGTGCCTGGTAGCCTTACTGCTGATCAACTTACACCTGGCAATCTCAATACCGCTGAGGGCTTACCTTTAAACGTTAAGGTCGGTGGTAGTCAAGTTGTAGTCAATAATGCCAGCGTGATTCAGCCGAACATCCAAGCAAGCAACGGTGTCATTCATGCAGTTAACAGAGTCCTCATACCGTCTGATGTGAGTCTCAATACACAGAATGGCGGAGGTAGTGGAGATGGTGTTACGCCAGGTAGAGCTACTCGTGGTGTTTCCAGCTATATTGGGGTTGGTGGTAATATTGGGTTAGGCGGTGATTCAGCTCTTGCTGAAGGGAACTTTGCAGTTTTTAGTAAAATTGGGCTTCTGCGAAACATATCCGTGCGACCTTCAGCAGTGATTGGGGATGATCCTATCGTTCTTGTTCCCATTACCTTCGACTTGTCTCAACGAGGAACAGGACAAGGGTTTAACATTGCTCCTTTTGTAGGTGCTGGCGTCGCTATTGAAACGAGTGATGATGCTGATGTTGGTTTCCTTCTTTCTGGCGGTGTTGATGTGCCATTAACTCGTAGATTTACATTAACTGGTTCTGTGAATGCAGCTTTTCTAGATGACACTGATGTCGGGCTGATGTTGGGAATTGGTTACAATTTCTAAGTAACGGAACCTCACCCTGCCCTGTCGGGCATCCCTCTGCTTATGAAGGAGAGGGAAAATTTTTTTGTTGGTAAAAGCAAGGGTGAGGTAGTTTGACCAAAAACACTTTAAACTCGTTTCCAGCCTCAGGCTGGAAATGCCGGTGACGAGGCTGTGCCTCAAGCTATTGCGCTTACAAGTTGGGCATTGCCCGCCCAACGCACTGGCTTTCTTTATAAAGGAGAGGGAAAATTTTTTTGTGGGTAAAAGCGAGGGTGAGGTAGTCTGACAAAAAATACTTTTTTGTTGGCGCAAGCTTGTGCACGACTTAGGGAACCTCACCCTGCCCTGTCGGGCATCCCTCTCCGATGTTTTGGAGAGGGAAAATTTTTTAGTGGGTAAAAGCTAGGGTGAGGTAGTCTGACAAAAAATACTTTTTTGTTGGCGCAAGCTTGTGCACGACTTAGGGAACCTCACCCTGCCCTGTCGGGCATC
>NZ_JXCA02000019.1:32656-149152 GCF_000828085.3 Scytonema tolypothrichoides VB-61278 | reverse complement strand
GAGGGAAAATTTTTTAGTGGGTAAAAGCTAGGGTGAGTTTGTTGGCGCAAGCTTGTGCACGACTTAGGGAACCTCACCCTGCCCTGTCGGGCATCCCTCTCCTTATAAAGGAGAGGGAAAATTTTTTTGTGGGTAAAAGCAAGAGTGAGGTAGTCTGACCAAAAACACTTTAAACTCGTTTCCAGCCTCAGGCTGGAAATGCCGGTGACGAGGCTCTGCCTCAACCTATTGCGCTTACAAGTTGTGCATTGCCCGCCCAACGCACTGGCTTTCTTTATTAAGGAGAGGGAAAATTTTTTGTAGGTAAAAGGGAGAGTGAGGTAGTCTGACAAAAAACACTTTGTCACAAAATCTTACAAATAATTACTATTTGCGTACAAACCTGATATTAGTACTCAAGATCCACAATTTGACTTATTTTAAAGTATTTTTATCTACCTCATATCCACACTCCTAAAATGCTGAGCAAACTACAGGTGCGTCACCCATTCTTGTTCCTCGCCTTACCCCTTGCAACCCTAGCAAGCCTTAGCTACCTCACCATCGCAAAAGCACAAATTACTCCCGATAACAGTCTCGGTGCAGAAAGTTCTGTAGTCACGCCCAATGTCCAAATCAAAGACATTCCTAGTGACAGGATTGATGGAGGCGCAATTCGTGGGGGGAACCTGTTTCACAGTTTTCAAGAATTTAATATCAATGCAGGTAGAGGAGCTTATTTTTCTAATCCTCAGGGAATTGCAAACATACTCACCAGAGTGACTGGGGGTAATCTCTCGAACATTCAGGGTGTGTTGGGTGTGTTGGGCAGTGCTAATCTGTTTTTGATCAACCCGAATGGGATTATCTTTGGACCAAATGCTCGCTTGGATGTAGGTGGTTCTTTTTTGGGAAGTACGGCAAATAGTCTGATATTTAACAATAATTTTGAGTTTAGTGCAACGAATCCACAAGCACCACCACTGTTAACTATTAATGTTCCGATTGGGTTGGGATTTCGGAATAATCCGGGAAATATTACTAATCAGTCCAATCAGCCAACAATTGTTGATAATAGTGGCAATCCTATTGGTCTGACTGTTCCTTCTGGAAACTCATTAGCACTGGTTGGTGGTGACATCAATTCAGATGACGGGAGAATCACAGTACCAGGCGGACGAGTAGAGTTAGGAGGATTGGCAGGGGCGGGAACAGTTGGATTAGATGTTAGTGGTAATACTTTTAAACTTAATTTCGCGGGTGATAGTTTGCTGTCGAATATCACCCTGGCAAATGACGCACGAGTTGCTGTGCGGGGGAATGGAGGAGGAGATATTGTAGTTAATGCAAATACTTTTACTGCGACTAATGGTGGACGGTTAGTTGCAGGAACAGAAGGAGTGGGAAATGCAGGTGATATTACTGTTAATGTAAATAATTTCAATATTTCTGGTGTTGGGCAGAGTGGATTTGGGGCTGGTGTGGGCAACCAGACACTTGCTGGTGCTTCTGGCAATGCAGGTAATATTTTTATTAATAGTAAATCCTTTAATGCTTCATCGGGCGCAGATGTGCGCAATCGAGTACTAGCAGAATCACAAGGTAACGGTGGCAACATCAATATTACAACTGGCTCGTTCTCTTTAAGCGATGGTGCTGAATTGAGCGCCAGCACTTATGGTGAAGGAAATGCAGGTAATGTGTCGGTGCAAGCGTCTGGTTCAGTTGAGCTTGTTGATGCGAACATCCTCAGCAATGTGGAAAGAGGAGGTGTGGGCGATGGTGGCAATATCGACATTAAGGGAGCAACTCTGTCACTTAAAGATAGTGCTCAACTGCAAGCTATAGTTCGTGGAGAATCTGAGACTCAGCTAGCCGGAAGGGGAGATGCAGGCGATGTCACTGTTGATGTTACAGGAAATGTGACGATTGCTGGGGTTAAGGGTGAATCGCGTAGTGCGATTTTCAGCTCGGTGGGAACGGGGGCGACGGGCAATGGCGGAAATATAAAGATTTTTTCTGGGGAGTTCTTTTTAAGTGATGGTGCTCAACTGAGTGCCAGTACCTTTGGACAAGGGGATGCAGGTAATGTGTCGGTGCGATCGTCTGGTGGAGTTTCGCTTGCAGGCAGTGACACTAGTATCTTCAGCAATGTAAGATCAACAGGTGTGGGCAAAGGGGGAAACATTACTATTTCTTCTGGCTCGTTCTCTTTAAGCGATGGTGCAAAACTGAGTGCCAGCACATTTGGACAAGGGGATGCAGGGAATGTGTCAGTGCAAGCGTCTGATTCTGTTTCACTTGTCAACGCGGACATCTTCAGCAATGTGGAACCAGCAGGTGTAGGCAAAGGAGGCAATATTGATATCAAGGCAGCAACTCTGTCACTCAAGGATGGTGCTCAACTGCAAACTTTGGTTCGTGCATCTGATGACCAGCTAGCAGGAAGAGGGAATGCAGGCAATGTCACCGTTGATGTTACAGGTTCTGTGACGATTGCTGGAGTTAAGGACGAATTTCCTACTGGGATTCGCAGCCGAGTGCAAACGGGGGCGAGGGGTAATGGGGGAAATATTGCGATTTCCTCTGGCGAGTTCTCATTAACTGATGGTGCTTTACTAAATGCCAGCACTAGTGGACTCGGGAATGCGGGCAATGTCACAGTTGATGTCAAAGGTCCAATTACGATTGCTGGGGTCAAGGACGGATTTCGCAGTGAGATTCGCAGCTTGGTGGATACGGGGGCTGTGGGCAATGGCGGAAACATTACTATTTCCTCTTCCTCTGGCTCTTTCTCTTTAACCGATGGTGCTCAACTGGAAGCCAGCACTTATGGAAAAGGAAATGCAGGCAATGTGTCGGTGCGAGCGTCGGGTGCAGTTGAGCTTGCAGGCAGTAAGACTACTATCTTCAGCGCTGTAAACGCAGGAGGTGAAGGCAAAGGTGGCAATATCGACATCAAAGCAGCAACACTTTCACTCAAAGATGGTGCTCAACTGATAACTGGAGTTTATCGAGCATCTTCCACCCAGCTAGCCGGAAGGGGGAATGCAGGTGATGTAACTGTTGATGTCACAGGGAATGTGACGATTGCTGGATTTCCCAGTGCAATTTTCAGCGATGTCGAAACGGGGGTGGAAGGCAATGCAGGGAATATTAAGATTTCCTCTGGCTCCTTCTTTTTAACTGATGATGGCAAACTGGTTAGCAGCACTAGTGGAAAAGGAGATGCAGGCAATGTGTCAGTCCGAGCGTCGGGTGGAGTTGAGCTTGTCGATGCGAACATCTTCAGCACAGTGGAAGCGGGAGGTGAGGGCAAAGGTGGCAATATCGACATCAAGGCAGCAACACTTTCACTCAAAGATGGTGCTCAATTGCGAACCCTAGTTAGTCAAACATTTGACACTCAGCCAGCTGGACAGGGGGATGCAGGCAATGTGACAGTTGATGTCACAGGACCAGTAACAATTGCTGGAGTGAAGGACGACTTTTACAGTGGGATTTTCAGCATTGTGCAAACGGGGGCAACGGGCAATGGGGGAAATATTACTATTTCCTCTGGTTCCTTGTCTTTAAGCGATACCGGCAGACTGTCTGCCAGTACATTTAGACAAGGAAATGCAGGCAATGTGTCGGTGCGAGCATCAGATTTAGTTTCGCTTGTAGGCAGTGACACTGGCATTTTCAGTTCTGTGACATCAACAGGTGTTGGGAATGGAGGCAACATTAATATCAACGCTCCAAGAGTATCCCTCAATGATGGCGCTCAAATCACTGCTAGCAGTACTGGCAATGGTGCTGCTGGTGACATAGAAGTTTTAGCTCGCTCTATCCGTCTGGATAATGGCTCAACTATCAAAGCTGACACTGTGGCAGGGCAAGGAAATATCAACCTGCGCGCAAGCGATTATGTGCTATTGCGTCGTGCTAGTAAGATAACCACCAATGCCACTGGCTTAGCGACTGGTGGTAATATCGAGATTAATACTGGCAATCTCGTTGCCTTTCCACAAGAAAATAGTGACATCACTGCCAAGGCAGAAGAAAGCTTTGGTGGTCGGATAAACATTAATGCGAATGGCATCTTTGGTATTGAGTATCGACCACAGGAAACACCATTGAGTGATATCACTGCTAGTTCTGCCCTTGGTCCGCAGTTCAGTGGTACGGTGCAAATCAATACACCGGATATTGACCCCACTCGTGGATTATTTGAATTACTACAAACAATCCCCGACCCTGCACAGCAGATTGCTCAAAACCCCTGTATCAAAGGTTTTGGTAGTACTTACACCATCGTCGGACGTGGGGGATTGCCAACGGATCCAAAGAAAATCCTCAGTAGTGACAATGTGCGGGTTGATTTGGTTAAGCCTGTTGCTATTACGGTAAGTTCAACAAGTGCAACACAAAAGCAGCCATCTCAAAAGCCACCTGTCAAAGAGATAATACCAGCCCGAGGATGGATATATAACGAAAAAGGTGAGGTGCTGCTGGTTGGTTATGATCCTACTAAGACTGGTGTACAGCGTCCGCAGCCAGCACCGACTAGTAGTTGTGCTGCTGTGAAATAAGATACGTATTCAATTGGGGTTTAAATCCCCAATTGAAACTGTCTTTCATTTTGAACTTTGAATTTTGAATTTTGAATTGTTAAGCCCCCCAACTCAGCGGTACGCGTCGTCGCTGTTCCAAAACTTTAGTATAAAGTTCTTCTAGTCGAGTAATATTACCACTAAGAGTATACTGTTCTATTACCCGCTTTCTGGCTTTCTGCCCAAGCAAAGTTGTTAATTCGGGATGGTCTTGGAATAGTGGCAAGAGGGTTCTTAATTGAGAACGTACAGTTTTCGTGTTAAGAACAACACCAGCCCCTTTCTCCAAAACTTCCCCATCTGCACCAACATCTGTTGCTATGCAACCAGCTCCACAAGCCATTGCTTCTAACAGAGACAGAGACAATCCCTCTACTAAAGATGGTAAGATAAAGACATCTGCTCCCTGTAAAATTTCGATTCGTCGTTGTTCATCAGCAACAAATCCTAACCAAATAACGTTGTATTCCAAACCGTAAAATGGTTCTAAAGAAGGCTTCAACGGACCATCGCCAACAATAAGCAATTTGCTATCTGGTCCCATCTCTGCCTGTTTCCAAGCACGGAGAAGGGCTTCAACGTTTTTTTCTGGGGCTATGCGACCTTGGTAGACAAACAAACGTTCGGCTTGAAATTCTTCTTTAACATTGGAAGAACCAGGAGAATATTTTTCAACATCTACACCGTTGGGAATGACCGCGATATTTTGTTCCGGAACACTCATGCGGGCTAATAATTCTCGTTGAATTTGGGAAAAGACAATCACGCGATCATAGTTACCCAAAAAAGGTGCGTAGAGTTGATAAGCCAAAAGTTGTGTTCCTGATACCAGTTTTGCGCCCTTTCCGGCAAATGGTGTATGAAAAGTGGCAACTAGAGGTAACTTTAGTCGATCACAAATTTCTGGTAAAACAAAGTCGAGGGGAGATAAAGTCAGAGAAGCATGGACTATATCAGGTTTAATGCGTCGCAGCGACTGAGTTAAAACCTTAGTCGCTTTGAATGTTGGAATTGTGTAAACCTGAGACTTGTAAATGAAGGGTAGAGTGACTTCTTGGCAATTAGGCGAATTCTCCAAATCTGATTCTTCCTGGGCGAAGTGGAGAAAGCTAACTTGGTGTCCCCGGTCTAACAAGGCATTTGTAATTTCTCTACTGTAGGTGACATTGCCACAAAAGGGTGACTTTTTTCCAATCCAGGCTATACGCATTCTTTGTTAGCTATCAGTAAAGCGAATTTATTATATTAGGTTTTTGTCCTTTTTTAATTAGTCCTTTGTCTCGCTTTACTTGCTGGTTCTTCACATGGTGCCAAAGGAAACCTAACTGTCACCTCGTAGAAAAGGTTTGTAATTTCTGTTGACAGTACACTTTTGCCTTTACTTACTCTTTTCAGTTGTTAATTTATATATAGCAGGGAACTCTTAACAGGGAACTCTTAACAGTGAACAGTGAACAGTGAACAGTGAACAGTGAACAAGGGGTGGACGAGTCCGTTTCCTACTTGGTAACTGATAACTGATAACTGATACTGCGCTTCCTTGGCAACTGCTATAACTTGTAACAACATCTTCTAGACGCTACGTATAACGCCTAGCTACAACTCGGGTTGATTCCCAGCAAGTCTCGTGAGAATTCAGTACTGAGGTAAGTCTACCATAACAACAGAAGTTTTCAGTAAATAATCGGTTGTAAAAAGCTGAATATTAACTCTTTTTATCTAATAGCTACTTAGAAGAGGTATAACAGGTCAATATACCACCTGAAAAGACAATTGCAGCTAATACCAAAAACACTGTCCGTAATCCAACAAAGGTTTCTGCTACGCCTGTTAGTGCTAAGGGTAAGGACAAAGCAATATTAATCAGGTTGTTTTGTAGACCAAAAACTTTCCCACGCATTTTTGGCGGGGTTTCTGTTTGGATAGCTGTTTGCATGGGAATACCCACTAACGCCCCAAAGACACCTAACAGTGTTATTAAAAGCAGGGCGAGCCATAATTGTTTAGTAAATATCGACAGACCGATAAGAGATGCTGCCATACCTAAACATCCACACAGACTTAATTGAGTATAAGAGAAACGCTGACCAAATAGACCTAAAAGAGTTGCGCCAAGAGCAATACCAACACCTCCGGCTGCTAATAAAAAGCCAAATTGGGAAGCTTTTAAATTAGGAATTAATTCTGCCATGCGAACGGCTAAAACGGTTAATGCTGCAAAGATTGAGAACAAAATTATCAGTTGGACAAGTGCATTGCGAAGGCGATAATTTTCTTTGAGATAACGGAAACCATCTTGCAAGTCAGCAAAAATGTGAGGAGATTCTTTTTCGCTTTGGTGAGGTTTTTCATGAGTGACAAGCAGCAATAAAACGAGTCCGGCGATCGCATAACTGCAACCCACTACAAGTTCTTTGCCAAGTCCATGACTACCACCTAATTGCGACCACAGTTGATCTGCTAATCCTAACAATGGTTCCCCAACAGCAAACCCAACTATCACTGACGCCATCATTGTTGTTGTGTACAGTGAGTTGGCTGAAAGTAAATGCTGTTCTTTCACCACCAAAGGAATAGCCGCTTGTTCTGCTGGGGCAAAAAACTGCGTCAGCGTAGAAACCAAGAAAGTCACTCCCAAAAGGATAGCAAAACCCACTGGTAACACTCCAGCTAATGGTTCCCAATCATGAGTCAGCCACAGCATTGGTGGAATTGCCAAAACCAGTATACCGCGCCAAATATTTGTTGCGACCAGCACCGCCTTTTTCGACCAGCGATCTACAAACACACCAGCGAGGGAACCAAAAAGGACTGCGGGAATGGTAAAAGCCATCATGAGTGTTGAAACCCAACCACTAATACTCTGCTCGCTTGTTTGAAACTGAGTATTAATAATGGCAATCATCAAAACCAGATACACTTTATCTGCCAGTTGACAAAAGACTTGACCACCCCAAAGAGCTAAAAAGTTGGCGTTTTTGAAAATCGGCAAAAACCCTTGCTCTTGTGTATCACTCTTATCAGCTTCTGGACTCGAACCAGAAGCCTCTGTTACATCTGTGATTTTTACTACAGTTGCTGTTGACTCTTGCGTGGTATGTTCTAAATTATGACCTTTGCCATTTGTCTCACTACAATTCAGTTGATTTTCTGATTTGTGTTTGGTGACATCAGTTTTTGGGATTTCCGATGTACAATTTTTATGATTTCCAGAAACGTCTTTTGTCTGCTCGTGGAAGTTAACATGACTGGGTAAAGACCTTGGAATCTTTGGGTTATTGGCGATTTTAGGCATTGATGCCTTATTCTGTTTCCTAGCGTAACTTTGTGATAACGGCAGGATTTTTGGATCCAAATCAGACGGTTGCATCATAGTTGGCAGCAAAATAAGAATCTATTAAAGCAGCAGAACGGATAGGGCGACCAATGTGATACTGAGTGTAGGAGCGCAAAATTTGCTCAACGGATAACCAGCTATCATTTATGGTTACATCTTGGATGATCTCTGGTTGCGACAGATGCTGGAGTATCGCAAGCTCTGTTGCATTCAAGCGGCTTGATATAACTGGTATCTCCTGCCGATGAATAACTGTTTGGTAGTTAGCAGGCTTCTCTTTCACAGTAGCAGGAATCGTGGAAGAAGTTGGGGAACTGGGGTAATGAGGTAGGGAGGTAGGAAAATTTTGTTGTTTTCTTTTCCCCTCCTTCAGACCTTCCCAAGCACTCAGACAAATTGTTCCACCTGTTGGTATGCTAAATCCCACTTGCCAAGTTGGATCTGTAAAATCTGGTATGATAGAGCGTCCAGTGATGCAACAGATTTGTACTTGGGGAGTTAGTCCAGCCAAGGCTAAAAGGTGAAATATCCCATGAGCCAGATGTGCTAAAACATTTAATGTTTCTGTGTTAGGTAAAGCTTCTAAACGATTGAGATGTTCGTTGAGTAACTCATAGAGTTCTTCTTGGGGTTGCTCGCTTAAGGCAACAGAGAGTGCTATTTCTGCTAAATACTGGCTAGCACCCAACTTTCCTAGGTCTTTTGCAAGACCTGGATAAGATTTTATGGTTTGTGCTTGAGTGATTTTATCGAGCGATCGCCCTTTAGCAATCAGTAGCTCATTTACCACAAACATTCCACTTCTACCACCTAGACTGGAGTTGTGTTTCCGTGAACCTGGGGCGACTGCTCGAATCAGACCAAACTCAGTAGTCAAAATTGTCACTAGTCTATCTGATTCTCCCAGAGGTTGAGCTTTAAGATTAATTCCAGTTGCTTTATACGTTTTACTCATTAGTCATTAGTTATTGGTCAAAAGTCAGCCCCTTCGGGGAATTCAAAATTTATTAATTTTTTTGAATTTTGAATTTTGATAGCGCAGCGTGCCCGTAGGGCATACTTTGAATTTGAGCGAAGCGAGGGTCATGAGCTTAAGACAAAAGACAAAGAACAAATGACTACTCACTCTTGTCCAGCTGATGGCGCTGATGAAGCAAATCGATACTACGAGAAGTGCCTAATCTGGTTGCACCCGCCATAATTAAGTCTAAAGCTTGGTCGATAGTGCGAATACCTCCTGAGGCTTTAATTCCAACTCTGTCTCGTGCGACTTCTTTCAAAAGTCGTATGTCTTCTACTGTCGCAGCGCCATTCCAACCAGTACTCGTTTTGAGAAATCCTGCACCAGCATCCATACAGATTTCTGCTGCTAGTCTTTTTTCCGCATCTGTCAGGAGGTTAGTTTCTAAAATCACTTTGACTGTTTGTCCTGTTTCTTCGCATATTTCCGCAATTTCCTGGTATAAATTGTCAGTTTTACCTTCTTTCAACCAGCCCAAGTTTATAACCACATCTAACTCAGTAGCACCATTTTCCACTGCTTCTTGAGCTTCATACAGCTTCGTTGCAGAAGTTGTTGCCCCGGTAGGAAAGCCAATCACTGTACAAACTTTGGGATTTTTACCGTGCAGAAGTTCTGCGGCTTGCTTCACATAAGTCGGGTAGACACAAACCGCCGCAAAATGAAATCTGTCTGCTTCTTCACACCATTGTTCAACCTGCTTTGAGGTAGCGGTTGGTATCAGCAGGGCGTGATCTATAAATGGCGCAATGTCAATGTCTGTATAATCTGCTGCCATCGCCTCTTTTGCCAATGATTAATTATTAACCTTTCTCAAAAAATTTCAAGCTATTTAGATAAATTAAATCATAATTTTTAAGTTTTTTATCTGAACTTTATCAAATCATGTAGTGTTATTCCTCACAATTATGAAGTTTGATTAAATTACCACAAGTTTTTTTAGCATTAATACAATAGATTTCTTGCAAAAACCCGATTTTAGCGTATTTGGAACCGCAGACCAACGCAGATGGACGCAGACAAACACAGATAACGGGACTTATATCAAGTTCGGATGAACACTTATAATTAAATTGCCCTGGTCATCGGCCACCAATGGTAGCAAGTCAACCCGCGAATAAAATCACGTTGTTCAAGTAATTGTTGGCAACGATAAACTAACAATTTTTCTAACTCCTCTAAGGTGTGGGGAGAGTGATTGGCAACAATTTCATTTGTGAGCGGCCACAGTCGTTCTGCTGGTTGTAATTCAGGGGAATAGGCAGGCATGGGGAAAAAGTGAATTCCATCTGGAAGGATGAGATCATTGCTTGTATGCCAACCTGCTTGGTCAACAGTTAGGAGAATTTGTTTGTTAGCAYCAAGATTAAATTCGCGGGCAAAGTCTGCAAGTACACGATTAAATAATTCTGTGCTGACTCGGGGTAGAATCCACCAATATGTTTCACCTGACTCTGGGTGTACAAAACCGTAAAGCCATAACCACTCGTATTTTTGTTGGACTTCGGCAACTGGCTGTTCCCCAATTGGAGTCCAAACTCTACGCAAGATTGGATGAAGCCCTAAACGATGTTCATCCATGCTCCAAACCTCTATATCGGCATCAGGATATTTAGATTGCAAAAATTCGAGTTCTTTATGTAGTTTTTTTTCCACTCGTTTTGTTCCACTGGGTCAGCAACACGATGGTCTGGTCGCGGAACACGAAGACGAAAAGTCATTTGTTGTAAATACTCCCATCCACGGTGACGGCTGATTCTACGTCCGGTTATTTCACTTAACCAATCTGCAACTTTTCGACCATTCCACAATCCACCATCCGGTGCTGGATACTGTAGAACCTGCCATAACTGTGCTTGTTGCTCGTCACTGAGTAATGACTCTTTGCCTGAGTTTTGACGTCGCAGGTCAGCGATGCCCCAGCAGGGGGCCAGCGAAGCTGATCGCATCCAGTCCTTTTTCGTTATAACGACGCACGATTTGATAAATCCAAATCCGGCTATACCCTGTAAAGAGTGATACTTCCAGTGGTGTTTTTCCAGTCGCCAACAGCCAAATTATTTGGTAGTGGCTGCGTTCCACTACATCCGTTGCTTCACGATACCGCCTATATAGTTCTTCTGAGCTTAAGTGTTCTGCCAGCGCAATACGTTTTGGCATAGGTCATAGATACACGCAACGATTCCCAAATTAATTATAAGTGATTATCCGAACCTGATATTAAACATTTTTGAGGCAGAAATAAGCCCCAAACCCATACAGGACACGGAAAATACATTAAAGGCTCAAAAATGCCTGAAACCCAGATATATCAAGAAACTAGGCAAAACGATGTCAAAGACCCTCTATATATAGATTTGAGGTTAAATTCTTGCTACTTTTTGTCTAAGTCCCAATAATTTATCTGTTTTCAGATTCCAAAAATTGACTTTTGCGAGAGGTTTAATAATCAGCACATTGAGGAACATCAATACGAACGAGCAGTCTCAGTATTTTTACTTGTAATAGAATGAGTTTATATAGGACTCTTCCAAAAATTTTTGTGAAGCTTCTTACACCTTTATTCCTTCTTCGATGTTCCCTGTTCCCTGTTCCCTGTTCCCTGTTCCCTGTTCCCTATTTCCTTATACAGACAAAACCCGCCTGAACAGCTTTAGGAAAGTTGAGTCTGTATAGGCGGACTTTGTTTGTATGAGTGTGAATTCCACCTGACTAAGCTAAGCGCTGATCTCAGATTCAACAAGTTGTAGCTGCTGTGCTTGTGGCGTCAAATGCTTCACGCCTTGCTTAACAAAACTTTGCAATAAAGCCATTTGTTGGTTCTGCTGAAATACGCTTTGCAAAGTTTGCCGTAACTTGTCGAGATTCAACACTGTTCCAGAGTCAATAGCAACTTCCTGCTGTTGGAAATATTCGACTAAAGTTAAACCTGCGATGCGAGTCAGATAAGCTGCACTCACTCCCTGCACTAAGCCACCAGCAACAAAGGTGATAGCGTTAGTTTTAAGTACTGTACTTACTGCCTTAGAAGATAGTTCCACTAAACCCAGTTTCACCATCAGACTTCCCATTGTGCCAGCAACAGTTTGCGCTTGTTCCAAGGAAAAGTTTTGCTGATAAATACCACCCAAATCCATAACCATTTGAGCATTAATTGCCGCTGTTGCGAGAATATCAAGCGCTGGTACTGGGTTGGCAAATGCTGCTGCTGCTGCTATCCACTGGTATTGTTCAATTGATTTGACAGCGCGATCGCGTCTGATTTCATTCAGCAAGTTTTTCGCTTCAGTTTTTACCAACAAAGCTTTCCTCATTGTAGTTGCCCACACCAACTGCTGTGGTTGCTGTGTCAACATTTCACCCAACTGCTGCGTCAACTGTTGAATGTCTGGTGTTGGTAGTTCCAAGGATTCTTGCACACAACCATCTTCTTGATGCTTCCGTACTTTGATAGGATTCGGAGACGCCGCAGTCGCCACAACAATTGAGGACATCCGATGTTTCAGCGACTGCAACACACTGACACGTTCATCTGGCAAATACTGGTCTTGTTTATTAAAAACTAAAATAGTGTTTTGATTGACTGCTTTTAGCTGTTGTAAGCTTTGAAATTCCGAATCTGTTAAATCACCATTTGTCAGGAACAAGACAACATCAGATTTGTTTGTTTGTGTCAAAACATCTGCATCTGAGTTTTCGCTTGCTTTTACAAACAAAGGAGGTGTTTCTTGGAATTCTACGAACGAAAAGCTTCCCGTCTCTACGTTTTGACACCAGGTAGATTCTAAGACTTCAATCAAAGTCGTTTTACCTACCGATTTGCCGCCAGTAACAGCAGCAATCATTTCTTGTCTCTCTAACTCAGCCGTGAGATGAGTAACTTGTTTTCGCAATGTCTCTACGGTTAGAGGATTTCCTACTTCTTGTGCGAGTTGGTTAACCACAGCTTCGGCTTTGGCAATGGTAGCCTCTGCTGTTGTACGGTCTACTGGTAGAGTGTTTAACGATTGCGAACTATCTTGAGTGCGATTTGACTTTAATAACCACAAACCGCCGCCAACGGCTAACAGACTCAACAAACCAAATTCACCCACCTGCACTATTGAATGGTGCAAATTTTGTAACATCCACAGAGAAAAGGACAGTCCTAATCCTCCCACTAAAATCGGTCGCTGCAACTTCACAACTATGATTCTCCGCGCTATGCTTTCTACTTCAGGATATCTCAAAACTCGGCTTCTCCAAAGCCTATGACCTGAAGCAAAAAGTTTTCTTTACTAATGGTGTTTCTAAGATTAACTTCCAAAAATCACATTGTGGTTTTTCATCTGACATGAAGTGTTTTTGGCTACTTTTCATAAAATTGAGCCTTGCATCCATCTACCACTGGGAGGAACGTAGACGCAACATATAACAACGGATACCATTTAACCCGGTAAATCCTGGTAACAAGTACTAGTTTCTACTGTGTATCGGGGTGTATCCTCCCCAGCCTCAACCGAAATTGAGGCATTTACCAAATCATTAATTTATTTGATGAAAATGTTGATTGCTCCATTCCAATCTCTTGCTATCTCATGATTGCACTTAGGGCACTTGAACTTTTTATTCCCGCCTAACTTTTCATGGACGTGTCCACACCGACTGCACGTTTTGCTTGTGTATTCTTCTGTAATATCATGCACAACGCAATTCCGTTTTAAGGCATGGAATTTAAGAGTTTGCTTGAACCTATAGTGCGACCACGTAAGCATATTTCTAGCTGTTTTAGAATGTAGCTTACGTTTTTTCTTAACTACCATTTGAGAAGTCTCAAACGTTGGCAAAAAAATGTGTTTATAATTTTTAGTCAAAAACACAGAAGCTTTATTCTGAACTTCGTTAGTGAGGTTTCTAATCCTCGTTCTTATTGCTTCTGATTGTCTTCTTAACTTCCAGCGTAGTCTTTTATTATCCCTCCCTTTAGCTTTTGTTATTTGAGATTGTAATTGGTCTAAACGTTGACAGAGAATCGCTACATTAGAGATGGAACCATTGCCAATCTCTAAAATCTTTTCGCCGTCAAACCCCGTCAGAAAAGTTCTAACACCAGGGTCTAGTCCGATGCAATTTTTCCTGAGGTTCACTTGGATTTCAAAGGGAACTGCAAAACAGATAAACCATTTCCCTTTATCAAGTAAAATAGTAAACTCTGAAGGCATTTCTTCACATAACGGTTCCACAGGATTCAGCTGTAAGTCTTTAATGGCAATACTTTCATTATTTACCACTGATTGATTCGTGGTGTAATGAGTAAATCCAACTACTTGCTTAGATTTCCCCCTACCAGCAGAAACTGCACCCCAATATTTTGCACCAATTCGTAAACTTTTCACAGGTGAGCGACATGATTGAAATCTTGGGGCTGATTTGTTTTTCGTAGCGGTTTTTAAAAATGCTATTTTCGCATCAAATACCGATTCCTCTTTAGGAGAGTATGGGCATTCAGATACCCAGTCAGGACAAGACTTAAGAATTGCATCTCTCAATTGATATTTAGTTGGCTGTTTCTCGTTTCGGACAAAGCAATCACGCTGGTAAGCAATCGCTTGGTTATAACACCAACGACAAGCCGCAAACCATTTTCTATATACTGTTCTCAGCTTGGTTTCCGGGTAAATCCGGATCTTCTTTGATTTTTTGTTTATACTTTCTGAGTCCGTAAAGTTTGGAACTAAACAACGAGAAGACGTGGATAATTGCCAAGATGTCTTCAACGAACTCTCTTTCTGGAGAGAAATCAATGCGGTTGAGAACCACGAGTTTACAATCGTTTTGCTGACAGATGTAGTCGATGAGTTCAATTCCAAATCTTGCAAGCCTGTCTTTGTAACTGCATACAACTTGTTCGACATCTCCAGACAAAATTTGTCCCAAAAGGGTTTGTAAACCTTTTCGCTTGTAATTGAGTCCTGAGCCGATTTCTTTGATGACTTCACCTTTTGGGAAGAGTGACTGGAGGTAATCGGTTTGTCTATTAAGGTCGTCTCGCTGTTTATGAGAACTGACTCTGCAATAGAGGATTGTTTTTCTAGCTCTTGTTGATTGCGGAGTGAGAACTGAGTCAATGTCGTATCTTCGATGCCCCGCAGGAGTTCTAATAGTGGCAATCCTTCCGGCTTTGTCCCAGTCTCTAAGTGTTTTTTCTGAGACTTGGAGAATTTGCATCGCTTCTCGCGGTGTAACATATCTGGTCATAAGTACTTGGTTAACTGTTATCTAATTCTACCAAGCACTTACAGTTAGTTCCGGAAAAATATATAAATTAGTACTTAATTTTCCTGCTAGTTGTAACGGTGAACAATTTTCAAAAATCGTTCACCGTCACTATTGTTAGTCGTCATTCGCGTTGGCAGGCATACCCTTAGTGGTGGTCAATAAGATAGTGATGAGTTCGCTGCCCTCACACTCTTACATCCCCTACACCCTTACACCCCTACACCCCTATTTGTTGACACTTAGCTCATAGTCGCGTTGCTGCGATCATAAGTCATGCGAGCGGTAGGATCTATTTTTCCTTGAATAGGGTTCCAGTAGTGAGAGACTTCTCCGGGAAGACCTAATTCCTCGCCAGCACGCCCCAGCATTGATTGTTGACGATTCTTAATGAGCTGATAGTGACGCATCATCAAAGCACGGGCTTTTTCTTGAGTAGACATACCAAAGTCCTCCCTAATAATTTTTTTAATGTTATAGTTAGCTGACTTTTAACTAACTACAATATAACACATTTCTGTATCTAAACGTACAAAATTAGGATTTTTTATAAAATTTAATATATAGAAAGCAGCAGTAAGGGCTTAGGACATACCCCTATTTCCTGCAAAGACGCTGCGCGTTACCGCCCGATTCAATTCGTGCGCAAAGCATATACGGCGCAACCGTGCCGTAAGCATAGGGCGGTGGCAGAGTGTAGGAGGTGTCAGTTTATGATTTAGTAATGGCAAATCTTTAATTTAGGTAAAGCAAAGTTACAAAAGCTTAACCTAATACTTATGTCTCATTCCTTAATCAAGCTGAGCCATCACAATTTTCAGTAAACCTTGCCCGATATGATGTGAAAAAAAGCTACGCCGATCAGAAAAAACTAATATAGTATTAATACTAGTTTACATAACTCTCATAAAAAGTTATGGCTGTTGCTTACCCACGCAAATTTCAAAACGCTATAGGTGCAAGGGACATCTTGACACAAGTTGTCGGCGATCGCGACGTGCATCTGGTCACTCTCAACCGCTACCGCTATAGCGAACAACGCAGTTGCAAAGACCTCACTGAAGTCATTGAACAACTCAACGGAAAGCCAGCCGAACTGGTACGGGATTTATCTCACCATATCTCCGATGAAGCCCGCCATGCCATGTGGCTGACTGATTTATTGGTAGAACTGGGGGCGAATGTAGGAACACCTCCAGGTTCTTCTTATATTGATGAGTTTGAAAGGCTAATAGACCGCGAACAAAAAGACCCAAGCAAAGACCTTGAGGATTTTTTAATTTCAACCCTTGCTGCAATTAACGTAACCGAAAAACGGGGTTGTGAGTACTTCTCTGCTCACATTTACGCCCTCAAGCAAGCACCCCAAACCGAAGAAAACGTCAAAATCCGCGAAACGATTGAAAAAATTCTGCCAGAGGAAGCAGGACACGTTCGCTGGGGTAACCGTTGGTTGGGGCAGTTAGCAGATAAAAGTCCAGAACATCGCCAAAAGGTTGACCAAGCCAAGCTCAAATATGCTGCTATTGAACAAGCAGCCTTTGAAGCTGGGATGGATATCACCTTGGGTGCAGAACTGCGTAGAGTTGCCAACCTGCTGGAAGTGGCAAACACAATGCCTGTATGGCAACGTCCTCAGTACCTGATGGAACGCTTACCGCAGACTCTATTGGCACCAGATTTGCAAATGACTCGGATTGATGTTGTTCAGCGAGTTTGGAACCGAGATCCACAGGCATTGATGGAAAGGTTTGTGCCGATGTTCCTCAATGGCTTGAAAGGGATGCAAAATAACCGCCAAAAAACGAAGGCATAGAACAAATGTTTTGTATGTGATATGTGTGGGGTGGGCAATGTTATCCCTGTCAAGGTAAATAAAAACTGGTTTCAAACACCATTATTTTGACTCTAGCTTCGTGTTCTTCGGGACATAGACACCAAGAACACGAGCAAAAGACTTGTACCTTGACAGGGCTATGTGGGCAATGTCCACCCTGTTTTTTGCCAAATTTCACCCGAATAGCTGTTTCATCAGGACTTACGCAAAAATAACGTAGTTGCGTCATTGCGACCTCAGTCGTAACTGTAGTCTTGTTCTTTCATAACTCGTGGGTAAGTCCTATTCATAAATTCTCGCTTACCAGCTATCCATAACCTCAGTAGTCTTTCTTCAACGTGTTCTTGGACAAAGTTGTTGTACTCAAGAGAGATTTCTCAATAGTCATATCAAATCCGCTTCATATAGATGTCCGCAGCGACTGCGGACATACGATAATTAATGAACCGGACTTGATATCACAATATCTGAAACACATGGGCTTTAACTAAACTGCTAGCCCAACTAATACCCTTTCAAGAAATAACGTGAAGGTTGCGTTGAGGAATTTCCTGCTTATTTTTTATTTCAGTGGCTCTTAATGCTTGCAATACTAGCAGCTAATACTATTTCACGAAATTTTTCATACATATTCAAACCTCAAAAACAGCACGGAAATCAAGCTATTTGTATGACAGTAAAGTGAAACGGTATAACTTGCATCGCATCTCTATGCAAAAGTTCACAAGTAACTAAGTAAACAAACAATTATGAGTGAAATACAGAACTGTTCCCTATAGTGATTGTATTTTTAATATCACCTTTTTACTAGGGAGGGTGTGTTACTAATTTTCAAAACACCCTGGCTTACACTATTTAGATTCTCTTTGTACAAAACAATTACCACCCCAACAGATAGCATAAACTTCCTGTTGTTAGACAACAGGATGTGTACTCTTGATCTGTTCCAGCACTTGGATGCGACCACTACCCCTGTACTTGTCTTTGCGAGTCTTTTTGGTATTGCCTACTGCCGCCATCAACAGTTGTGAGTCAACGCTAGATACGTGTATATCAGGTACTTGGGTGTTAATAGCTAAGGAGCTAAAGAACAATCCTGTGATCAGAAATGAAATGGCAGCACGCATAAGAAACGTCTATTTTAGAACTCTTCATTTCACTAATACTGAGTTTTATTTACTGCATCCGGAAAAATCCTTAAATAGTATTTATTTTTACTGTTAAATTTTCTCTGATCTGCTGACATTTTCAACTATCAACCAATTCAGAGCGTGATTCATTCGACCACAAATGGTGAGCAGTTGCTGATCACAAAAAGTTTGCAACTGCTCATGGATGTGCGATCGCAGGGTCACAATCTGCCAAGTATGCCCCCTATGGATACTTGGCGCAGTGATAGTGAATTTGTAATCTTGTTCAGATATGTGGTGAAAGATGCCCTGGAAACAGTCAATCTTTCGTACAGTTATAGTATTGTTGCTATCAACGTTATGGCGTTGACAAGAGGATAAACAAGGGCAATTTCCATTAACTCGATATAATTCTGGTTCTTCTAAATAGTACGATTGCCAGTGCAACCAATCCGGATCTTTTGGTAGCATATTCAATAATGGAATAATTGCGAATGGTGCATATTTATCGTGCAATAAAGCTTTTTGTAGAACTCTAACTGGCAAATTCCGGGGACTTAAATCCAACTCAACACACAAAGCCGCAGCCATACCTGCAGCTTGACCGATACCCATCACCACAGGTTGCAATCTGGTTGCTCCATTGGCAATATGAGAAACAGAAATGTTCTTCTCGCATACCAGTAAACCATCTGTTTCTATAGGAATTAGACAACGGTAGGGAATGGTGAAAGGAGTTCCCGTTCTCCGTCCTCCCCAGCGCATCGATTTGGGTTGCACTTGGAACTCAACACCTGGATAATGGTGGTCGTTGGGGTAGTTACCGATCGCTATTGCATCTATATATAAAGGTGCAACCCTACCTCCAGTTACGGGCAAAATGTCCTGTTCTCGAACTGTCGTTAGTCCCACTAGGCGGCGGCTTTCCCGGTAGTAAGGGTGAAGGGCGAAGGAGGAAAGAGGCAGATGAGGGAAAATGTTATTAGCTAAACCGTACCGACGACCAAGCTGGTTTTGGATAAAATGGGCAAAATTTTGGCTGTGCCATTGACATTCTTGCAGAAACTGGCGCTTTGTTTCTTCTGTTTCTATCAATCGCCCCACACCTTCACCGTAGTCATTGCCACGAATCGGCCAATTAATCATAAATAGACCACCGGGCAAACGTCCGTAATTCAAAAACTGTTCTGCACCGTAGCCCTCCCAAGCACCAACAAACTGTGATGAATCGTTATTAGGTGCGCTTGGGATTTCTGGTGCAACTGGTTCACCAAAGTCTTGCATCACCACCACCCAAGTCGGAGCTTGCACAGGATATCTTTGTGTGAGATGATTAAAATCTGCTGGGGCGCTTGGTTCTCCCCACTCCTCATGTAATTCCCAGCCCCAACGGTAAGGTATATCAGCTAATGCTAATAAATCTCCTAACTCTGTAGCGTCGAGAGTTATCTTGGCATTGACAGTTAAATCTGCAAATCGGACGCCAGAAACGCAATTCCCCTCCTGGAAAACTTCTAATGGTACTTGTCCTGTAATCCAAAGCAAATTGGGCAATTCCTGCACCCAATCTGCAAAAATCTTTGCCCCAATACGCGGATCATAACTAAAAAAGCTAACCCAGCAATTGTCTAATCCTCCCGGCTGTCGGTGCTGTAACTCCTGTAAAAACGCACCCCATAACCCTGTTTGAAAAGCTTCTAGTTCATTCCCATCCGGTGCAGATACGCCAGCAGAAGTCAGCATTCCTCCCAACCAAGGAAACTCACTCACAAGGATAGTTTTTGCCCCTCGTCGCGCTGCTTGGATGGCGGCGGCTGTTCCTCCTGTTCCACCTCCAACGACTAAGACATCGGCTGTGTATGTTTGATGAATCATTTTTAAGCCTCGCTAAAACAGTGCTAAGTACCAAATACTAACTACAACTCATCATTAATAGGGTTCGGAATCGGACTGAAAAATCCTACAAAAGTACTATTAAAACAAGAATTCAGAAGTCAGAATTCAGGAGTCAGAATTAATCGGATGGGGATTTAGACCCCAAACAATTGTAGACATTATGAAAATTCAAATTTTTTGTAGATACTCAGGTGGCACACTATCTACTAACCAAACACCGTTATCGGAACAGTAGAATGTATAACCAGCTTGATACATAGCCGCAGTATCTACGAGCAAAACTACTGGTTTTCCATGTCTTGCACCTACAATTTGTGCTGTAGCAATATCCTTTGATAAATGGACATGATGTCGCGACATTTTGCAGAGTCCTGTTTGCATTATTGACTCTACAGATTTGTGTCCCGTGCCGTGATAAAGCACGTCTGGAGGAACAACAGGTTCTAATTGTAAATCAACTTCTGTTGAGTGACCTTGGTTAGCACGAATAAGAGTGCTTGTGGAGTTAAAAGAAAAGCGTTTTTTATCGTTGAGTTCAACCACCACTTGTAATTCTTGACGGGTGAGTGGAAATTGGTTTTTAGCGCAAGCGGTAAGCAGTTCATCAACACCAACCCAACCACCGGGGGCAAGTTTAATTCCAATTGCACCCGGTGTATGTCGCAAATGTTTACTAAGATATTTGCTGATTTTGACGAGCCGAGAATCACTCATATGATTACAGTAGGATTTTTTATACTACATATGCATATTAATAATATTACATGAAATTTTTTAGTACATAAACAGAATTTGTAGTAAGAATTCAGGAGCCATAATCCAGTAGGGGCGCTCTTGCTTGCGCCCGTACAGAATAGTTAAAGAATCAGGAGAACATTTGATGACATGAATATACTAAGAATCATAGACTTCTTAGAAATTCTGACTTCTGATCTCATTGGTACTGAATTCTTACAATTTGTAATGAGTCAAAAACAGTTTTGCCAGCAGAGACGCCCGACATTGTAAGCCGTTACCGAGAAAAATTTGGTTCAACAACTATTGGAAAACTCTCAAAATTTCGCCGCACCCAATCCATCCCGACTTCATTATTCAGCTTGATGTGCCTATGTGTGTTGGAATAAAGTTTGCCCAAAATGTCAGCGTCTTGCTCTACAACGATATCTATCAGCCGCAGGAGATTGCGTTTGATCAGATGAGCAATCGGATTATACGCTTTTATAAACATCAAAATGAAGACGCGAGAGTGATTTGGTGATTCTGGAATATAGAAATGACATTCTTTGAGGCTGAGGATTGCATTCTCACCATGCATCACCGCCATGCATGGGAAGAAGTTTTCTAAATGAGCTTGAAGTACCTTTGGCATTACAATGAGAGCAGGGTTTTTAAAAATGTCGCAAAGTGTAGGTTTCTTTCTAAGCTGATCAATGTAGGCGTGGGAGTGAAATCCATCATCGATGAACTGCTTCAACTGCACTTGTTCAATCTCAAACAACTCACGATGGGTGCCATTCTGGTGGTTGTAGTCGTGCATATTTAGCAGGAGGCTTAGGAAATCGGTTTTGATGCTGCGATCGCCCGTGAACCCAATAAATTCATACTCCCCTGCAATTTCATTCATAATTGTTGGGATAGGAATCTTCGGTTCATATCCACCATAAGACCAAATAAAGTCGCCTTGAATCACTAACTCCAATGGTTCCATCAAAGATTTTGTTGGCTTATTAGAACCTGGTAAAACAGTGCAGCCAAAGCCATCAAATTCCAATGCATGAAACGGGCAAACCACCGCACTACTACCATCTGGCTTGGTGACACACCATCCTTCCGAAAGCATGGCACCCATATGAGGGCAAGCATTCGGTAAGCAACTGATTTTGCCTGTGCTGTCTTGCCAGAGAACGTAGTCATTGCCGTAAAGAGAAACTTTCACAGGTTGATTCGGCTTAAGCATGGAACAATGTGCTAATAGCCAGGGTGCACCTTGCAGGATTGTCATAAATACTTTTCAACAAACTTACTAATTAATTAGTAAGTTAAAGTATAGGGGATTTTGTTGTCAATTGGCGATTCTGCAATAAGCGTGTTAACTCAACAAAACAGGATATCTCTTGCTTGGTACCATGAGAAAACAAACGAGAGATTGTGATATTGTGGTTGAAAAAGTCAAGACTAAGCGAGTAACCAAATCGGTTCGTCAGATTCGAGATGCAGATGTGACGCAGCAGCAGATTCTTGACGCCGCAGAACTGGAGTTTGCTAAGCACGGTTTGAAAGGTGCGAGGTTGAGTGCGATCGCAAATCGTGCCAGCATCACGACTGCCACAATTCATTATTACTTCGAGAATAAAGAGGGCTTATACAAAGCCGTGTTGCAGCGCCCGATTGATGAAGTTCAGGCAATGGTTAGTCAGCTAAATCTCGACCATTTGCCGCCCGAAGACGCAATGGCGCATATTATTCGGACTGCGATCACCTACGAAGCCACCAATCCCCATCGTCAGATGCTGTGGTTCCAAGAAGCGAGTCAAAATCAAGGCTTGTATTTCAAGCAAGCCAACGTGTGGAGTTTATACGAGCATCTTCTCAAAGTTCTTGAGCGAGGTATAACAGAGGGGTGTTTTCGTCCACTCGACCCAATCTTAACACTGACACATATTCTCAGCGTTTGCATTTTCTACTTTACTGTACACGAAAATTGGAAACACCTAACCCCTGAGATTGATCGCCTCAGTCCAGAGATGGTGGAAAAGCATACCGAGGCGGCGATCAAATTTGTTTTGGCAGGTGTGAGGAACACTCCTTAAGTATTTCGGATATTTCGTTTATGTAATATGCAGTGTGTTATTGTAGGTTGCATAGAGTTATAAAATATCGAAAAAATGACCATGATATTAAGGCATAACGTGCCTATAGAAGCAGTCAAGACTGAACAAGAAGCCCAGTCTATTAAGCAACTAGAAGATATTCTTAATAAGCAAGGTTCTCAGGTGAAACTAATAGGAACTAATGGAGAACAAATTGACATTCCTGAGTCACTTTATCAAGTGCTGCGTCATGTCGTCCATGCAATGGCTTCAGGACAGGCTGTATCTCTAGTTCCCCACAGTTATGAAATGACAACACAACAAGCTGCTGAATTTCTCAACGTTTCACGACCTTATGTTGTTAAGTTATTAGAACAGGGAGAAATTCCTTACATTAAGGTGGGTTCACATCGACGGGTTTGTTTTGAGGATTTAGTAAGGTATAAAGAACAACGGGATGTGAAACGTAGCCAACTTTTGAAGCAACTTATTGAAATGAGCGAAGAAGCTGGCTTGTATGAGGAGGAAGAGTAATTGTGACATTAGTAGAGTATAATTGCTATGCCTAGCGCTCTGGTGGATGCCTGCGTCTTATTTCCGATGTATCTACGCGATACCTTGCTATCGACTGCTGAAGCTGGTTTGTACGTACTTTACTGGTCGCAGAACATCTTAGATGAAGCAATGAGGAACCTTATCCTTAAAGGGAAAATTTCTGTTGAACAGGCTGAGAATCTTGAGGAAACAATGAAAGCAGCTTTTCCTGAAGCAATGGTAAAAGTACCTGTGGAATTAGAGGAAGTAATGACAAATCATCCAAAAGATCGTCATGTTCTTGCGGCTGCTGTAACTGCTAATGCTAATGTTATTGTTACTAGTAATCTTACAGACTTTAACGCTCAAGCTTTGACACCTTGGAATCTGAAAGCACAATCTCCTGATGACTTCCTCTGTCTTTTGTTTGAGGACTATCCTGAAGAAATGATTCAAGTATTACGCCAACAGTCTCAAAAGTATAGAAGGCGACCACTTTCGTATCAGGAATTACTTGCGTTTTTAAGTAAGAAAGACGGTGCTAATTTACAGAAATTGGTTGCTAAAATTCGTTCTTATGAATCGCAATAATCATGTGATTTAAACTACCACAAAAGATTTACGTGACGAAAATTTTGTAGCAAGTAACATAAACAACGCCCTAAGTGTTAAATGTATGATCGTTGAGTAGTGAAAATTTAACATGAAAGCACAGGTATTTAGAGGCGTTAATCAACTTTCTTACGAAGAAATCCCCGTACCGACACTGGAACCGGATGAAGTGCTGGTACAAGTGCAGGTTGTGGGGTTGTGTCAGTCGGATATCAAAAAAATTCGTTATCCTTTGTATGAACCGCCGCGCATTTTTGGACATGAAACTGCTGGAACTATATCAGCGGTGGGTTCGCAAGTCAAAGGCTGGCAAGTTGGACAACGGGTGGCGGTGATGCACCATATCCCTTGTATGCGTTGCGATTACTGCCTAAATGATAATTTCTCGATGTGCGATACTTACAAAAACATCTCTACGACAGCAGGATTTAACGCTAGTGGTGGAGGTTTTGCTGAGTATGTCAAAGTTCCCGGTCATATTGTGCGTAATGGTGGGTTGATTCCCATTCCTGATAATATCAGTTTTGAAGAAGCAAGTTTTGTAGAACCAACGAACTGCTGTCTCAAAGCAGTGAAAAAAGCTCAAATTGCTCCTGGGCAAACAGTTTTGATTACTGGTGCGGGACCAATTGGGTTAATGTTTATCATGTTGGTGAAGTATTTTGGGGCGAAGGCGATCGCCACCGACTTACTCCCCTCCCGCATAGAAAAAGCTTTGAGTGTAGGCGCAGAAGCTGCATTTGACGCCCGTGACGCCAACTTACCAGCAAAAATTCATGATTTGACCAATGGCATGGGTGTTGATGTTACCCTACTTGCAGTCCCAAGTGATAAAGCTTTCTTTCAAGCACTCGATTGTACTCGCAAAGGTGGGAAAATTCTCTTTTTCGCGGAGTTTCCTGATGAGATGGAAATTCCAGTGAATCCGAATCTTCTCTACCGTAGGGAAATTGACCTTATGGGCAGTTACAGTTCATCGTACCGCATTCAAAGTTTAGCGGCTGATATTGTCTTTAATCGACGCATAGATGTGCAAGCATTGATTAGCGATCGCTATCCATTACAAGATTTATCAGCAGCAGTGGAACAGGCGATCGCTCCGACTGCAGAAACGTATAAAATTTTGATTTATCCGTAGCTGGGAGAAGGGGAAAAAGGTCTCACCTCACCCCGCCCTTACGGGCACCCCTCTCCTTATAAAGGAGAGGGGCGGGGATAAGGAATTGAACCGCAACTTGGTCTTTTTCCTGACTTCCACACTCTCACACTCCCTGACTCCCTGACTCCCCTCATCTTCCACACAAACAAAATGCTTGTCATCATAGTTGCACTTCTCGCCTTTTATCTTGCTTGGAATCTCGGAGCAAATGATGTTGCTAACTCAATGGGGACTTCTGTTGGTTCCAAAGCTGTTACCCTCAAACAGGCATTGATTATTGCTGGAGTGTTAGAGTTTACGGGTGCGGTACTATTTGGACAAGAGGTATCGCAAACTTTGGCGACAGAAATTGTCAATCCAGCTTTGTTTGCTGATACACCGCAAATGCTAATTATTGGAATGGTGGCGGTGCTGCTTTCTGGCGGTTTGTGGTTGCAAATTGCGACATCACGGGGTTTGCCTGTCTCTTCTTCTCATGCGGTTGTTGGCGCGATCGCCGGGTTTAGCTGGGTTGCTTTGGGAGTGAGTGCGATCGATTGGTCAACAATTGGACAAATCACGATAGGTTGGATTATCACCCCAGTCATAAGTGGGGCAATTGCTGCTTTATTCTACAGTCAAATCAAGCGCTGGATTTTAGATCAACCAAATCCATTGCTACAGTTAAACGAGTGGATTCCTTGGTTAAGTGCTGTTTTGCTGGGGATATTTGGTGTGATTGTGCTACCGTCATTGACTCAGGGACTCGCAACCTTTGTGATTGAGCAAGTTGGTTTCAAAATACCTGCTCATGATATTCCATTGGTAACTGGTGCTGTAGCAGCAGTTGGACTCACGTTCTACAGCTGGCGACAGTTGGAGAGAGGGAGAAGGGGAGCAGAGGAGCAGAGGAGCAGAGGAGCAGGGGAAGTAGTAAATTCCCGATTTACTAATCCTGTTGAGGGGTTATTTGGTCGATTTCAATTGCTTAGTGCTTGTTTTGTTGCTTTTGCTCATGGTTCTAATGATGTGGGGAATGCGATCGCTCCTCTAGCTGCAATTGCTTACATTAACCGCACTGGCAGTGTACCTATAGATGGTTTTACCATCCCCATATGGATTATAATACTTGGTGGCGTTGGAATTGTCACTGGTTTAGCGATTTTGGGAAAAAAAGTTATCGCCACGATTGGCGAAAGTATTATTTCCTTGCAACCCAGCAGTGGATTTTGTGCTGAACTCGCAACTGCCACAACTATCCTGCTTGCCTCTCGGTTGGGTTTACCCGTCTCCACCTCCCATGCTTTGGTTGGTGGTGTTGTTGGGATTGGACTAGTGCAAGATATTAAGTCTATTCAATTCAAAACTCTTCAAGGAATTGCTGCAGCATGGGTGATTACAGTTCCTGCGAGTGCAGTTCTTAGCGCGGTTATCTTCTCAGTGTTGAGGATAAAGTTTGGATGACGCGCGTATGACCTCACCCCGGCTTTGGCTTACGCCAAAACCTCCCCTCTCCTTAGCAAGGAGAGGGGTGCCCGTAAGGGCGGGGTGAGGTCACACCCATGAAAGAATGCAAACTTGCGGAAGATAAAATTCAACCGCAGGAAAATCAGCATTCTCAACTGTAACGGCAACGAAAAACCGCCAGGACGCCAAGATGTCTTAGCGACGCCAGAACAAGCGTGAGGGAAACCCTCATCAAGTACTGGTTCGTCTTGGCGTCGTCTAGCATCAGGAAAATCTCCCTACACCGTACAATTCAACTCAACGGCTTTTCTGGAGAAACGGGCATTCTCGCGGTAGTCAACAGGACAATCTATCACTGCTGGAACATCCTGTGCCAAAGCCTCTTTCAACACAGGAACCAAATCCGTAACAGATTCAATACGGTAGCCTTTTAGACCCATACTTTCAGCAAATTTGACAAAATCGGGGTTGCCAAAATGCACAAAAGATGACCTGCCTTTACCAAAGTAATTTTCTTGCTTCCACTCGACTAAGCCATAACCACCATCATTGAAAATGAGGGTGACAAAGGGTGTACCAACGCGTAAAGCAGTTTCTAATTCCTGGCAATTCATCATAAAACCACCATCGCCTGTTGCAGCAATAACTTTGCGGTTGGGGTGCACGAGTTTTGCGGCGATCGCCCCAGGAATAGCAATACCCATTGCAGCAAAGCCATTAGATATAAGGCAAGTATTAGGACTATGACAGTGATAATGACGGGCAATCCACATTTTGTGTGCGCCTACGTCAGAGATGACGATATCTTCTGGTCCCATCACTTGTCGCAAGTCATAAATTAACTTTTGAGGCTTAATGGGAAATCCGTCATCATTGGCATATTGTTCATAGTCAGCACGGATATTTGTCCGTAGGCTGATAGCCTGGGGATTAGGCTTACCTTCCCGGTCTGCAAACTTTAAAATTTCAAAGAGGGAATCAGAAATATTTCCTACGACTTCAACGTTAGGGATATAACTACTATCAATTTCTGCGGGGGTTACGCCAACATGAATAATGGGAATTCTTCCATCGGGATTCCATTTCTTCGGGGAAAACTCAATCAAATCATAGCCAATAGCAATCACTAAATCTGTGCTATCAAAGCCACAGGTAATGAAATCTCGCTGTTGTAATCCAACTGACCACAAAGCCAAGGAATGAGTATAAGGAATCACACCTTTGCCCATGAAAGTGTTAACAACAGGAATGTTCATTTGACTGGCAAATTGTGTGACGGCATCGCTTGCTTGGTCGCGAATCGCCCCATTCCCAACTAAAATAATTGGGTTAACTGCTTGAGAAATTGCTGCGGCTGCTGCCCTAATACTTGCAAAAGAAGCGAAGGTTTTTTCAATGTTGTCTTTACGCAAAGGATAGCCTTCTGCGGGCATGGCAGCAATATTTTCTGGCAAATCAATGTGAACTGCGCCTGGTTTTTCACTTTGTGCCCGCTTAAATGCTTTGCGCACAAGTTCTGGTGTAATACTGGGGCGGACAATCTGTTTGTTCCACTTTGTCACAGGGGCAAACATCGCCACCAAATCTAAATATTGATGGGATTCGATGTGCATTCTATCTGTGCCGACTTGTCCGGTAATTGCTACCAAGGGGGCACCATCAAGGTTAGCATCTGCTACCCCAGTCATCAAGTTTGTTGCCCCTGGACCTAGAGTCGAAAGACAAACTCCTGCTTTTCCTGTCAGACGTCCGTAGACATCTGCCATGAATGCTGCACCTTGTTCGTGACGGGTGGTTATAAACTGAATGGAAGAATGTTTCAGCGCCTCTAAAACGTGTAGATTTTCTTCCCCAGGAAGTCCGAAAACGTATTGCACTCCTTCATTTTCCAAGCACTGTACAAGTAATTCTGCTGTGTTCATATTTCCTCTAACTATTCCTCTGGGTTGATTGCACCTGATGTGGTTTATTGAAAAAAATTCACGCCCGTCAGTTGTCAGAATCCAGCTTGGGGATTTTGTACGAGTAGCAGATGAATTTTGGGTTTAAGATCCCCGCCTGTAGCGGCGGTCTTTTTTGAGGTAGGGTATAAAGCCTGACTTCAACATCTTCTGACTCCTGAATTCTGACTACTGAATTCTGACTCCTGAATTCTGACTCCTGAATTCTGACTCCTGAATTCTGACTCCTGAATTCTGACTCCTGTATTCTGTTTTATTTCACCCACACAGTTTTCACATTGACGAACTCATGTATACCTTGGATACTCAGTTCCCTGCCATATCCAGAACGCTTGATTCCACCAAAGGGTAAGCGGGGGTCAGACTTGACCATACCGTTGATAAATACTGAACCTGCTTCGATTTCTTCGATCAGGCGATCGCGTTCTTGGGAGTTCGTTGTCCAAGCACTTGCGCCTAAGCCAAATGGTGTAGAATTAGCGATTTTTATCGCTGCGTCAATATCCGGTACACGAAATAACATCGCCACCGGACCAAAAAATTCTTCCTGTGCCACTGGATTTTCTGGGGAAATATCCGTGAGAATTGTTGGTGGATAGTAGTTACCTGGACGGTCTGATAAAGGATGTCCACCTGTTAAAACTTTTGCCCCATTCTTGACGCCTGCTTGTACTTGCTGGTCTATTTCTTTAAGAATATCAGGAGTTGCCAATGGACCTAAGTCAGTTTCGCTTTCCATCGGATTACCAACTTTTAGCGCTTGAAATTTCTCTAGTAGTAGCTTTTCAAACTTGTCTGCTATTGTCTCAACGACAATGAAGCGTTTTGCTGCAATACATGATTGCCCGTTATTCAACATTCGCGCTGTTGTTGCGGTGGTGACTGCTGCTTCTAGATCTGCGCTTTCCAATACAATAAATGGGTCACTTCCTCCTAATTCCAGGACGGTTTTTTTAATCTGTTTTCCAGAAGCTGCAGCTAAACTTGCCCCTGCTGGTTCGCTTCCTGTCAACGTTGCTGCTTTGACGCGATCATCACTCATCAAGTCAGCAACTTTGGCAGCGCCTATCAATAGAGTTTGAAATACGCCTGTTGGGAAACCTGCTCTTTGTATAATTTCTTCTATTGCTAAAGCACACTGCGGAACGTTGGAAGCGTGTTTTAGTAATCCGACATTCCCAGCCATAAGTGCAGGTGCGACAAAGCGGAACACTTGCCAAAAGGGAAAATTCCACGGCATGACTGCGAGAATAATGCCTAGTGGCTGGTATTTTACAAAACTATGACTTGCATCGGTTTTTACGGTAACATCAGCCAGAAATTCAGCAGCGTGTTCAGCGTAGTAGCGACAGACGAGGGCACATTTTTCGACTTCGGCGATCGCCGCTTTGAAAGGCTTGCCCATCTCCAGTGTCATAATCTTGGCAAAATCTGCTTTTTCTTGCTCTAAAATGTCAGCAGCTTTTTGCATCCAAACAGAACGTTCTTGAAAAGAAATTTTCTGGTACTTCTCAAAAGCCTGTTGTGCCAAATCTAGTTTATGAGCGATTTCTGCATCGTTTAATGGCTCAAAAGTTTTCAGCAACTCCCCAGTTGCAGGATTAATTGTGGCGATAGCCATACCCTGACCTCCCCGTTAAAAATTTACCTAGGGTAGCATCCATACGTTGCAGACACCTTTTATGGAAGCTACATTTCAAATTGTAGTCTTTCAAAAAATGCTTATCTACTTTCAATTGCAATTCAAATTGAAACAACCTATACATATTTTCTATGTATTTATGCTTACAATCTCCACTAAGCGAGTATGCATTTCACTGACCCTGGTTGATTGTAACAGGAGGTGACACTGTGATCAAAAATAAATTTCAAATTTAATATCTTTTTTAGGTTTGGATGATGAAATTAGGTCATAATAACTCTTAAACCTAAAATCATAACCTTTATAGCCCTATTTTGGCAGTTTTCTAGAAAAAATCTTTGATTAGTGCATTTTAGTTCGATAAATCTTGACTAATCGATTGATACCTTTGAAGCGATAATCTCCCATTTCTAGGAAGGACGAGGGTTGTGACAGTATTGTGTAAGTATCTTCACTAATGACACATTCACCTGGTGGGCAAATTGCTTCCATGCGTGCAGCCAGATTAATTGTAGCTCCTAATGCTGTATATTCAACTCTTTGGGAACTACCAACATCTCCAACCACAGCCTTCCCACTGTTAATAGCAATTCGCAATTGTAGTGGTTCGGTCCAAAAATTTTTGGCATTAAGATTTTCCAGACGAGTTAACATACCCATAGCAGCAGTGACAGCGCGATCGGCATGATCCGGTTGTGGTTCAGGAGCACCAAAAAATGCCATAATACAATCGCCAATGTACTTATCTAAAGTGCCACCGCCAGCAAACACCTCTTGCACCATCTCCTCAAACAAATTATTCAGCAAGTCGGCAATGTCAGTTGGCGTCAATGTTTCTGAAATTGCTGTAAAACCGACCAAATCAGCAAATAAGATACTAATTTCACTTTCTTGTGGAGGTAAACGTCCATTTGGCAATGCACCAACAGCGATCAACTGCTGTACAACTGCTGGTGAATGATAGCGTTCGAGTCTTCGGCGAATGACTTCTTCGCTTTTGAGTTTCTCGGCCAACAGCCAACGTTGTACACTAGAAGCTACAAGGTTTGCTAAGGCAGAAAAAAAGCTCAGTTCTTCTTCTCCTTCTTCTGCCCAATGATGAGAAGACAAATGAGCATCAGCGTAAAGAACACCAACAACCTTATTTTCATCCCATAAAGGCACTGCCATAGCGCTACGAATACCTTTTACCAAAAGACTATTTTCTCCTGCAAACCTTTCATCGTTTTGGGCATCAGCAGTTTGAATAGCAACTTTTTCCTCGAAGACTTTTTGACATATACTACGACTAATCCAACTACCATCAGCTGGTAGGTCTTGTTGGTAAGAGATATTTCTCGTCGCAGCGTTTAATAGTTCTAGTTTACCAGACCCACTAACATCAATTAATAATCCCAAACGGTCAATACTATTGAGGTAACGAAACACGACTTCTTGAACTTGAGAGAAAATTTCCTCTATTGAAGCTGCAGCAGATAGGTTTTTGGCTATATTGACTAAGTCTTTGAGGCGGGCGATCGTTTTGTCTTTGATGCGAACATCACCACAGACATTATCAGGGAGAATCCATTGCTGTTGCAATTGTTCAACGTCGCGAAGAATTGTTATTCCTGGCGAAACAACTCCCTGACTGAATATTGATGACTCAACAGAACTCAATACGATTGTCAGACACACATCCCCAACCCAAATAATATCGCCGTCTTGCAACTGTTGAGGAGAACTAATCAGATGTTCGTTTAATTGAGTCCCGTTCTTGCTGCCCAAATCCTCAATAGTCCACGTATCGCAAGGAGTTTTTATAATCCGGGCATGGTAACGTGAAACTCCTCCGGAGACTAAATATAAATCACATTGTGGTAAACGACCGATAGTGAAAACATCTTGATGCACGGTGACCGTTTTTTCAGAATTATCCTCTTTTAGGCGCAGTTTCAGTTTAGTCATGACTTCTATAAAAATCCATTATGGACGCAGAGAATGCCAGCATTGATAAAGCAAAGGATATATTCAGGGTTCACTTTTCACTTTTTCAAAGATTGCACTCTCAATAGCATTCCAACGACCACAAATAGATTACCCAACCCTTAACAATTTAAAATTCGCTCATTCAAATTTAAAAATTAAAGACAGTTACGTAAGGGGATTTAAACCCCGACTGAAACTGAAGCTTCGTATAGACGAAGGAGTCTCAAACCCTTTAATTTACGATGAACTCCTGAGGAGTATGGTCAATATCTCGCCCTACTCCTTATCCAGGTGGTAACTCTAAAGGAATTTCACCTAGGAAACCCTTACGAAAATCTGTTAGTAGCGTACGTGCAGTTTTTTCGACGTCACCTTTATAACGATACTCTGCTAAAGCAAACATATATTCTTCTCCGGTTAGGGAAGTAGGGTCAAGTTTGTAACGTGATTCTAACGGTTCTTCTGGTATAAAATCAGCAGTATTAACTCGGAGATTTTTCAATATATCTACTAAAGTTGCTGCGACTATTTGATTGTCGTAAGATGCGTCACCGATATCGTCACAAATGGCTAACTTCAAAGCTGCTTCTTGATTTTCCAACTTCAGAGGAATAACACCAGGGGCATCCAGCAATTCCAATTCCTCAGAAATTCGCACCCAACGCAGTTGGCGAGTTACCCCAGGACGCGCTGCACTTTCTACTACTCGCCGTTTCAATAGACGGTTGATAAGGGCTGATTTACCAACATTGGGAAAACCAATTACCACAGCACGGACTGGACGAGGTAACATCCCGCGACTGTTCCGACGTTCATTAATCGCGACTCCAGCCGCTTGCGCGGCTTTTAACACCGCAGCGACTCCTTGACCTTGTTGGGCATTGGTAAAATAAGGTACTTCCCCCTGACTCTTGAACCACTTTGTCCACACTTGCTGGACTTGGGGCAAAATCATATCAACTCGGTTTAGCACTAATACCCGTGTTTTACCTGCCACCCATTCTCCTATTCGGGGATGATGTGTTGCCAAAGGAATACGGGCGTCGCGTACTTCCAGTACGACATCGACAAGCTTGAGATGTTCTTTTAATTTTTTTTCAGCTTTAGCAATGTGTCCTGGATACCATTGAATAAGGTTTAATTTATAGTTTTGAGTTATTGACATTTATTCTTTATCCTTCGTTTTTGTCCTTTGTCTAACGACGAAAGACTGTTGATTATTGACTGGCAAACTGATGAAATGAAATCTATAGGTTGTGTTATAAAATTGTAACTCATCACTGAATAGAGAAATATTAAAATAGTAAACATCTACCTACACAGTTAAGCAGCGTATAGTGGAGGCTCTCCAATCCGAATCAAGTCTTGCATCATTTTGTGGATGGGTCTTTACCCAGGCGATGAAATTCATAACTGCTCACTGATAACTGTTAAAAACTAAATATGTACACAGATTAACACAGATAAATCATCACTGTGTATTTGTGTTAATGCATGGTTCTCATTTCATGACATTAACGTTTGCAAGAGTCTGACTGTAAAACTTTAACCAGACTATATAGGAATCCGGTTTGATTTGGTGAACTAACAAAGTCAGGGCTTTTAACAGAGAAGAAGCAATAAAGGCGTACGGAGTTTTCTTCAAAAATAAAATAGGAGTTTTATAGTAGTGAATCAAACACTTACTTTGACTGATGTATAATTATCCTGTTCCCATCTGGATCATAGGCGTAAATTTCCCTGCCATGAGAAGCAGTTAAAATTTCTCCTGGTGGTGAATGCCCTAACATAGTTAGGTGAGCAATAACATTGTCTAAATCACTCACCTCTAAACACAAACTCATCTTACTTTTAGCTGAGTTTTCAAATTCAGAAAGATGGATTTCTTTGGGTTGAAAAATACCTAATTTTAAACTAGGAAGTCGGAACTCAGCATAAATATCTGGGATGTAGGTCGTTGGTTCTACACCGAGAAATGGGGTATAGAAACCAACTAAGTTTTCTATATCAAAAGTCGCCAGAGTGATGAATGCATCAGTGTATTGAAAAGTCATCGTATTTGAAACTCGTTCATTGCTATCCCTTGTTTCTAAAAACGCTTATTCTCTCCAGACCAGTGTAGACGTTGAAACGTTCCCCTCGCAAAAATCCAATGAGAGTAATCCCAAATTCCTTTGCGACAGATACTGCTAAACTACTAGGGGCTGAAATAGAACAAACAATTGGAACACCAGCAGCTGTAGACTTTTGCAAAATCTCAAAGCTAGAGCGTCCGCTTACCATTACGATATGATGACTTAAGGGTAACTGTTCACTCAGCAAAGCTGAACCTACCAATTTATCTAAAGCATTGTGACGCCCCACATCTTCATACAAGTTCAGCAGCTGTCCTTGGTTGTCAAACAAAGCCGCAGCATGCAGACCTCCTGTAGCGTTAAATATACCTTGAGCCGCTCGCAGCTTATCTGGTAAATTGTAAATAATTTCAGCAGTAACAATGGGTTCTGGAAGAATAACCGGACAACCCCGTAAACGCAAAGCCTCTAGACTTGCCTTACCACAAACTCCACAAGCACTTGTTGTATAAAAGTGTCTTTCTAAAGGCTGTAAATCTGGATTCAAATTCTCTCGAAGGGTAACATTTACAATGTTTTGACGTTGCTCGCCATCTACATCATCTACGCAGTAACTCATGCGTAGGATGTCTTGTTTACAACTAATAACCCCCTCATTGTAGAGAAAACCAGCAGCCAGTTCAAAATCTACCCCTGGTGTTCGCATGGTGACAGCTACTGTCTTTTGGGGAGAGACAAGACGAATTTCAAGTGGTTCTTCTGTGGTTAGTTGGTCTTCTCGAAGGCGTACTTGATCTTTTTCTACTACCCAGGTTGTGGTTTTGGTCTTGCTTCCAGGATGTTTAATCATTGGTCATTAGTGATTAGTTAGGTGTATTTAACCTTACTGGCGTTAGAATTTCACTATGACGCCTGATTCAATAGAAAAGCAAATTACTCTAAATTCCGAAATTGCTTATTCAGCAATTCATCAATATGAGTTCGATTTAGTCAAACTCGAACTGCTTAGTCACTGGGAAAACACCACGTTCAAATTATCTACCAACAAGGGTAATTTCTTGCTTCGCGTGCATACGGGAGTCCACTGTACCATAGAAGACATTGAATGTGAAGCAAAAATAATTGAACACCTCCGCAGTTACAATGATTATACGTATCAAAAACCCATCCGAAACCGTTCAGGTAATTTTGTATCAATTGGCAATGCTTCAGGAAGCTCGAAGCCAGTTTCAATACTTTCATGGATTGATTACCCACCAATAGATTCTCATAATAGTGACTTAAATGTATTCGTAAAGCTTGGGCAGCTTATAGCCCACATTCACAATAAACTCTCACAATGGCAAAAACCAAGGGATTTCAAACGACCAGCACTTGATGCAAATGGGCTTACCGGCAGAAATGCAGCCTTAGAGGATGTTTGTAAAGTCTACCGTTGTATCGAGAACCCCCCTACCCCACTTCAAAACGGGGGAATATCCCTCTCAAAGTCCTCCTTTTTAAGGAGGATTTAGGAGGATCTAAAATTTTGGATACCTCAGCCACCACTTTTAAAACATCCTCTTAGGATACGCACCATTCGGCTATAGTTATTTAGATAGCGAAACAGGCAATGACTTTCAATCAATCCATAATCGGCTCTTGGACATTGAAGCAACGATTGGACAAAATCCCAACGTCTTCGGTCTGATTCATGGAGATTTACATCTTGGTAATACTCTCTATGATGGACACTCCATTATCCCCATCGATTTCGATGACTTGGGCTGGGGATATTATGTTTATGATCTTGCCGTACCTTTAGCAAGATACTGGGCAACGTCTGATTATCTTGTGATCAAAACAAACTTACTTGAAGGATATCGATCGCACAAGGAACTGAGTCTCGAAATTGAAAAGCAACTCCCGTTATTCATCGCGGCGCGATGCGTTCTTGGCGCTTTATGGCTAGCTGGAAGATCCGCAACAAACCCAGCAGTCAGACAAGTTGCATCACAGCGAATACAAGTGAATGCTAGGAAAGTCAAAGACATTCTCATAAACTCGTCTCACCTTCAAGAATAAGGAAGACCCCGTCCTTAAGGACGGGGTTTACATCTATTAATGTGGGATATAACCTTCTTTGTAAAGCAGGTAGAGGTTGTTTTCACCACAACCTCTACTGACAGTTCTAACCCATGATCCTGCTTATACTAAGCTTGGAGTTGGTATTGTGTCTCCTGGTGCTGCAATCAAACTCTTAGTATGATTCAACATCCCATTTTCAATTGGTAAACACTTGTCCATCCCAAGTCCTGGCAATGGTTCAGTATTTCCAACATTGGTTACTAAATCCTTGATCAAGTCAACATTGCCACCCTGACTAGCTACAAAAGTAGGATATCCAGGATCGGCTTCAAACCTGTCGTAGGTCATGCCATCACTTTGTTGACCTGTAAGTATGTCACTAGGATCTCCTCCAGTTAGGGAGTCGCTTGAATGATAAATGCCGTTGACCAATTTGTCACTGACTAGATCAAGCTTGACATTTTTCGAGTCAATCTTTGCTGTATTTGTGATTGCCTCGTTAAGTTTACCCTCTGAAAACGTAACTTTATACTCTCCAGGTTCAAGTGCTATTTGATAACCACCTGAACTGGAGGTTTGAGTTGTAAACAATTTGTTGTCCGACTCACGAACTGCCTCGACTTTAATGCCTCCTAACCCTTCTCCAGGAGTGTAGAAGTCATCATCCTTAACTAGGTCGTTATAAGCTACCCCAGTTAAGAAGGTATTGCCTGATGCAGGTTTTCCAAAAAACTCAACCACTGATGATTTTTTCAAGTTTTCGCCATCATTAGCTAGCTGACCTAAGAAATCGATACCAGCCTCTTTCCAATCTGAGTTGAAGAAGTTGGCACGATGTCCACCGCTTCCGTACAAGCTATTATGTCTTTCTTCAGCGTACTGAGTTGCACTTTTGGGTGTAGATCCAGCTCCCATCGCGAGGTTTTCGTTTGCTTGGGAACTCTGAGGAGCTGTCATATCATAGCCAGCTTTATAAGCCCTTTCCCAAGGCCAACCACCCTCACCATAGTGAGAGATTGTACCAGTTTGCTCTTGCCACTTGTTATGGTCTTGTGCCGCTTTAGACAGCGTGGTATTCCAAGCTAGAGGCTGCTTAGCTTCGTAGGAGATACTCTCTGGACTGAGTCCCTGTGTTAGAGGAATATTTTGACGTTGTTCTTCAGCCTGAGGATTGGCGCGAGCTCGGTTAATCAATTCGAGCATATACTGCTCGTACGCTGTAGGCTCAAAAGAGTCAGAAGATATCGGAGGCTTAGGGGTCTGATTTGAGCTAGGACTACCACCATTGTTAGAAGTAGATTCAGGTGGAGTCGGCGTGGAGACAGGTTCCGAAGGAACAGTAGGATTGGAAATAGATTCAGGTGGAGTCGGCGTGGAGACAGGTTCTGAAGGAACAGTAGGATTGGAAATAGATTCAGGTGGAGTCGGCGTGGAGACAGGTTCCGAAGGAACAGTAGGATTGGAAATAGATTCAGGTGGAGTCGGCGTTGAGACAGGTTCCGAGGGAGGGGTGGGGTTGGATGGAATCTGTGTGTTAGATTCAGAGCCTGGTATATAGCTAGCGGGGTTCGTATCACCACTACCAAAGTTTTGAACCCAATAGTTCTTCTCAAAACCAACGCCAAGATCTTTATATTGGGGTCTGAGGATATTAGCTCGGTGTCCAGGGCTGTTCATCCAAGCTTGAACAACCTCTCCAGGTGTTTTTTGACCCGCAGCTATATTCTCCCCCATTGTTTGGGCTTCATAGCCAACTGCTTTAGCTCGATCCCAAGGTTGAGAGCCATCCTGTCCAGTATGACTAAAGAAACGATTTTCTGACATCGTTTGTGCATATTTGTCGGCAGTATAGTTCAACTCGGCATTTGTTTGCAATGGTTGAAGACCAGCCTTGGTTCGTTCTTGGTTCGTTAGTTCAAATACCTGCTGCTCGAATGTCGTGTCTTTTGATTCCATGAATCTGTCCTCTTAAAGATTTGTTCGCATGAAATCAGCAAGAATAATAATTCTGCTGCATCTTGTGGTAGAAGCAAACCTGAAGAGGGTTAAGTCACGAATGAAAGTAATGTCTAACCTCTGTGGGCACAGTCTAACATAAATTTTTTAGCAAAATCTAATTGATTATTCCCACCTTTCCATGAGGCTGATCGTGGCTCCAACTCTTGGAACGACTCGGATAGAGATCGATTTTGTCGCTCACATTTAGCAAATATCATCATCCTTGAGGGTGATGGTGATAAAAATTATTGATGTGATGTTTCATTGCGTCTTTGTGCAACGCCCAGAAATCTAATCAACCTTTTGCAACCGCACCACCGCGTTATAATCTGGCACTCCTTCGCGCGATCGCTTACTCTTATCCAACAACACATTCCCCTCAGGCCAATGTACCTGCAAATTTCCTGGTTTAATTGGTGCTGTGTACACTCTCCCTCGGAAACTACCAAGTTCATTTGTCAGAAGAACTACATCACCATCCTTCAATCCAAAGTGTTTAGCATCCACCTCATTGATCAAAACCGCCTCTCGCACTGCTCCAGTAATAGCATCCTTACGCTCTTGTACCATAGAATTAAACTGCTTGCCTCGACGCGTTGCTACCAAAAAACATCCCTCTGGTAATTCTCGCTCTCCACGAGACACCACGGCAAAGTGAGCCTTGCCATCCGCAGTTGGAAAATTCCAGCCAAAGCACAGATGTGAACCACTGTACTGAAACTGATCCCCTGCTTCCTTAAGGTGTTGAATTCCAGCGTATTGTGGGACGACTTGGGCAATTTCTTGACGCACAGCACTAGTATCAACAAAAGTCAACTTGTCTGCCAAGTTGGGATGCACCCGCCTTGCCAATTCCATAAACACTTCCCACTCTGGACGCGCCTCCCCAAGACGGGGACCAGGAATTTCTGGACTGAAAATGACTCGGCGTTCAGTGCTCGTTTCTGTCACTCCCCCGGGGATTTCGTAGCGAGTTGTTGCAGGTAACAGCACCACAGTGTCTGTTGGTTCCACAAGCATTTGGCTAGAGAGGACAATATCCATGTGTACTCGCATCGATACCCGCTTGAGCGCATTTTCTACATAATCAGGTTCCGGCAAAACTTCCAAGAAATTCCCACCTACGGAGAACAACACATCTAACTGCTCCTCACATGCTGCATGAATCATTTCTGGAGCAATTAAACCTTTTGTGACTGGCACATCAAAGCCCCAATGCTTGCTCAACTGGGCAGCGTTTTCTGGGATAATAGGTTTACCACCAGGAAAGACTGTTGCATAACATCCCATCTCTGCACCACCCTGTACTCCAGAATGACCACGAATGGGCATCAAACCGCAACCTTCCCGACCAACAAAACCTTTGGTAAGAGCTAAGTTAATAATAGCTCTCACATTGTCTTCGCCACACTCATGCTGAGTAATGCCCATGCTCCAGACGAAGACAGCTTTATTTGCTTCTCCAACCATTTTGGCAAAAGCATACATTTCATCGCGCTTCGCTCCCGAAAGCTGCTCTAACTGTTCCCAAGATTGCGTTTCAAGGAAAGCTTTTAGTTCATCAAATCCGGCGGTGTAGCGCTTGATAAACGACTCATCTACCCAGTCGTTGGCAATCATATGCTTGATTGTACCATTTAAAAATGCCATGTCTCCACCCATGTTTACCAAAAAGAAATCTTCAGCAAACTTGGTGCCAAACAAAGCACTTTCTGGAATTGAGGGAACCCAGTATCGCTCCATCCCTGGCTCGCGGTAGGTATTAATTACGACTATCTTTGTACCTGCCTTCTTCGCATAGTGCAGATACTTAACCGTGACAGGTTGATTATTTGCTACGTTTGAGCCAATGAAAACTAATAAATCTGTGCCAATCCAGTCTTTGTAAGAGCAGGTGGTTGCCGCTGCACCGATGGCACCTTTGAGACCAGCAGTACTAGGAGAATGACAGATACGGGCGGCGTTGTCAATATTGTTGGTTCCCATCGCCCGCACAGCTTTTTGAGTAGCGTAGTATGTTTCGTTGACGGTACCTCTGCTGGTAATATAGAAGCTTAAGCGGTCTGGGGTTGTGGCGCGAATGCGACTGGCAACGACATCTAGAGCTTCATCCCAGTTGACTCGACGAAACCCTTTTTCTCCACTGTTGCGAATCATTGGGTAAGGAAGCCGTCCCAACTCGCGTAATTTAGCACTCGTTTTCGTTTGCAACTGGGAGACATCTGCTAAGATTGCAGGGTCAAAAGCTGGCATTGTGTTCATCTGCAAAAGCCGCAACCGGACATTGCACAGATGAATTCCATCTACTGTCCAATCTTTCATCCCGGTTGTTCCCAAAGCGCAACCATCACAAACACCCTTATTTAGAATATTCCATGCATAAGGCAACTTATGACGAGATAGCCAAATGGCACGAAAGACTTCCCAGTAGTTATTGGGATATTGCTCGCCAATTCCAAAGGGCTTCCAACTTGCCCAATGTAGGGGTGTCCAATGCTTTTTGGGTTTAGGCAACATAATGAAGGAGCGCAGAAACTATTGGCTGAGTATGTACTGGTTGATGCTCTATTATTATATGTCTCGATTGTCAAGACCGATTATGACAAACTTGAGGACGAGCAGCTAAAGCAAATATTCAACCCAATACTGCTCGGTTAAGCAAATCGCAAATCCCAAAATCCTTGTAGAGACGTTACATGTAACGTCTCTACAAACGTTAACCGAGCAGTATTAATATTCAACCAGGTTTTGAGTTTATTCCTGATTTGTAACCAATACCTGTGAACCCACATCTAAAGCAAACTGCAGTGGAATTGGTGAATCTGGTTCCTGCTTGCTGCGATTGATTTGAAAAGAGAGCGATCGCACTTCCTTGAGATCCAATTGAAAACTATCTACAACTCTCCCACGAATCCTTGCTTGAAACTGACTCAAAGGCAACTTCACCTTTGTCCACTCTGTGCCAACAACAAACTCTTGCTCAAATGTAAGAGTTCCAGCATCCTGCTGGGCTTGCTCGTCTTTAAGTGTTAGGGTATAAACCACTCTTGGATCAACAGACTTAGCGTAAAACTCAATGTAGTTGTATTGACTTAAGTCTTGGGATACAGGTGCTTCTATAAACGCAAACCCGACAAGTCCTTCATTACCCTCAATTGCAGCTAGTGTACCCTGAAATTGTAATTCATCTTCAGTTTTGAGCAATGTTGCAACGCTTGCACCAACTTGCGGTCTTTCAGTTTTATCAGTCTTGATTGACCAATCTGTCTCAACAGTTGAGAGCGTCAGTCTGGGGTCTTCAAAATCATTAACTTCTGCGCTTGCCAAAGAAGAGTTCATCAAACAAAGAAGAATGGAGGCTACAACTAACTTTTTTCTCATGTTAAGAATTGTACACTGTGGCGACCATTTGTTCATAACATAGCGGCAAACCGTCTTGCTCCGTATTCTTATTAATAATTTTTATGGTACAAGTATGTCAAAACTTTACTTTGTCATACTTAGGACACTGCACAAAAAGGAGACGGATTTTTCATAAATTTTGGTTAATTTTGAGTTAAAAATATTCTCAATACCGATATGCGCACTATTTGTGAGAGTTAAGAAAATTGCGCTAATGACACATGTATAGCAGGGAACAGGGAACTCTTAACAGGGAACAGGCTTGAAAGTCTCTTGGTATCCGTGTTTTCTCATGAGTTCATGTCCTAATCTACCTGGCAACTGCTATATCACTCAGGCATAATCGTGTCCTGCAAATCCACACCACTAAGGTTAGCTCCTGTGAGTTTCGCTCCCTCAAGCTTAGCTCCTCTAAGATTAGCCCCTGCCAAATTCGCTCCTGTGAGGTTAGTGTATCTCAAGTCAGCTTTGCTCAAGTCAGCCTCACTCAAGTTAGCTCGTAACAAGTATGCACCACTTAGATGAGCTTGGCTAAGATTAGCTTTGTACAAGTCAGCTTTGTAAAGATAAGCGCCAATCACTTCTGCTTCGTACAGATTTGCCTTGCTGAGATCTACCCCAATTAAGTTAGCTGCCATGAGGTTTGCAAAACAGAGGTTAGCACGGATTAGCTTTGCATGACCCAAATCAGTATCTCTCAAGTTAGCGCCTTTTAAATCAGTCCCAATTAAGTTTGCCTCACATAGGAAAGCGCCTTTGAGATTCGCTCCACTTAAATCAGCTCCAATCAAAATGGCATGACTCAGATCAGCTTGTGTGAGTGTAGCATTACTTAAGTTAGCAACACTCAAGTTAGCTACGCTTAAATTAGCTTTCATGAGATTGGCTGTGTAAAGGTTAGCGCCATTGAGGTCAGCATCCCTAAGGTCTGGTTCAATTTCGAGATTTTTCTTTCTCCACTCATTCCATGTGACTGCATCTGCTTTCAGTAAAGCTAAATGCTCAAGATTTGCCATTTTCTACTCCTGACGCCCACTCAGAGGATTTACCCGACCAGCAACATTTTCAATCGCCGTTAACGCTCCTTGAGCACCTGCAAGAATATCCCGTTCTTGTCCACCTAAGTAAAGTCGTCCAAAGCTTCCTACAGGTTGAACAGCAAGGATATTAATCGCCGCCGCTTTCTCCGCTTCATTCGCAGCCAGTGCAGCATAAGCAGCAGGCTCAACTTCTAATACATACAACGTTTCCCCAGCCAGCAGCATTTGTCCCCGGTTCGTGCGATTGAGAAGTTGTGCTTGGTAAGCATCAATGTTGCGGATAATCTGGTTGGAAACAACACGCGGTTTGAGACATTCGTCTTTTTTGACTCCTAGTGTCGCCAAAATGGCTTGACCAGCAGCTCGCGTTTCGCCTTGGGAGCTAGAATGAATTTCCAATAAACCATATAATCGTTCGACCACGAGTGCTCCCGGACGGACAGAAGCTGCTTTCAGCGCTACATCCGTAATCTTATTAATTTCGATACCAGGAGAGATTTCAATCCACAGCGATGAATCGCCTGGTAATGGTAAGAAACCTTGAGCCACTGTCCCCATATATGCTGCATGTTGAGGTTGCAGGCTGTCGAGAAATACGAAACTGCGTAGTTCTATTCCCAAGGTTGTGCTCTCCAGTCATAAGGGGAAAAGTTATCTGTTGCAATATGTTAAATGTAACCAACCTTAAATTACCATAAGGTTGGTTACTGGAATTTAGGTTATAAAGTTTGTTTTTCAGTATCCTTTTCCCCTACACCCCTATCCCCATATTAAACGACGACGAGTGGTCTTTTGTCGGTTGATGAGCGCAAATCCAACTACTCTTTGAACCCACATTTCGCACCACCCCACTGTCACACATGATCGGTTTTTTCGTATTTTTATCTCTAATTAAGGATGTTTTTTATATATTTTAAAGTTGTTTTGGATGGCGATAAGCCGGAGGCTTGACGCTCCGCGTATCGCCAATCCCAAATCTTCAAACGTCCAAAATTCGTAGTGTGACACTTTAGGGTGCGGAATGTGGGTTTGCAGTTAGTGATCGTCTGAATCTTGGTCATTTACGTAATCTCAACCCTTGTTTAGTTATATCAAAATTTATACTTAAACATCTTTTCACTGCTGATGTCACTTTTTACGTTTCTATTGGTCTATTAGTGGTTTATCCTGAGAGGTGCAAGATATGAGCCTCTAACTAGCGGCGTACTCCGCTAGTGATATATGGAAGAAACACAGGAAAGAGGAAAATTTAATAGCTTGAGACTATAATTAACGGTTACCCTAACAGTTAAAACCGTCTTTACAGTGGTGCTAACTACGCCCGTATATGAGCCTGGTTCTGAGTGGTATTGGTGAATTTATTGGTGAAGTAAGAGTTGGACTGTTACTATCCCGGTTAGGAGATTAGATTTGGACACTACACTCAGGTTAGGGTACATAATTACTGTAAAAAAGCGCGATTGCCATGACGGAGGTTCTCATGAGCAAAAAAGAATCGCCTCAAGAGTCACTAAATTCTAATTTACCACTCATTAACCCCAATGCAGCAGGTATAGATATTGGTGCAGACAGACATTGGGTAAGCGTTCCTGTCAATAGAGATCAAGACCCAGTACGTAGTTTTGGCTGTTTTACTGCTGAGTTATATGCAATGGCAGACTGGTTAAAGCAATGCCATATTGAAACTGTGGCAATGGAATCAACAGGAGTTTACTGGATACCAGTCTTCCAAATTTTGGAAAGTAGGGGGTTTGAAGTTAAACTCGTTAATGCCCATTATGTGAAAACCGTTCCTGGTCGGAAAACTGACGTACTGGATTGTCAGTGGCTGCAACAGTTGCACACTTACGGGTTGTTGGCAGGATCATTTCGTCCTGATGACCAAATTTGCGCTCTCCGCAGCTACATTCGGCAACGCGACAATTTGATCAAAAGTGCTTGTATTCACGTTCAACGGATGCAAAAAGCCTTAACTGAAATGAATGTACAATTACATCGCGTAATTAGTGACATTACAGGTACTACGGGTATGGCAATTATCCATGCCATTGTTTCTGGCGAGCGCAACCCTACTAAGTTAGCCGCACTCAAAGATCAACATATTAAAGCAAGTTGCACGAATATTGCCGCCGCTTTGACTGGGGACTATCGAAGCGAACTCGTTTTTGTGTTGTCACAAGAACTCGCACTCTATAAATTTTACCAGGCACAAATTACTGAATGCGACGCTCAAATTGAGCAGTGCCTAGCTCGATTCCCAGATAAAATCGATGTTAAAAGCAACCCTCTTGGTAAACCAAAACGTCGAGGAAAAAAGCAACCAGGAAACGCCCCCCAATTTGATTTACGCACTCACTTGTACCGTATTACTGGCGTAGACTTCACTCAAATTAATGGTTTTGGTGCTCTAACTGTGTTAATTATATTGTCTGAAGTCGGGTTAGATCCATCCCGTTTTCCCACAGTTAAACATTTCGTTTCTTGGTTGGGGTTATGTCCTGGTAGTCGCATCACTGGAGGAAAAGTCAAAAGCTCCAAAACCCGTCCTGTTATCAATCGGGCTGCCAATGCTTTCCGTATGGCAGCACAAACCCTTTGTCGCAGTAATTCTGCATTGGGAGGATTTTACAGACGGATGCAGTCCCGTATGGGAGCACCAAAGGCAATAACTGCCGCCGCCCACAAACTCGCACGTATTTTCTACCGTCTTTGGACATCAGGAGCTGCTTATGCAGACCCTGGTATTGATGCTTATGAGCAAAACTACCATGAACGCATGGTGAACAACTTAAAGAAAAAAGCTCATGCTTTAGGCTTTGATCTAATTCCCCAGCCTACTCTTGGTGAGGAACAGTACGCTTTGTGAATGCATCTTTGATTCATCTAACTTACTAATATACTTGGCACTGCCGATCCAACCACGGATTAATGGCTTGCCACTTTACAATCATTACAGCACTCAGATGCCACGCTATTTGTTGAGAATCAAGCGTGATTATTGGCATACCAATCCTAGTCACTTTCAAGCATGAAGTTCCTACCAACTCTACTGCGATGGGATGTGTTTCTTAGGAGCCAATCATTTGCCAAGAGTGTTTCAGTCTCTTTTTTTTGCCGCAACAGCATCCTGGTCTGCTTTAGGGTTTAATTTTGTAGTTTTCTTCCAACTTATTCCTGTGATTGACTACACTCCTTTCAAATGATACAATCGCTGAAGCTTGCAGAAATCAATATACGACACTCAGTATCTACCAAGAGTAAGAATTAGCTACTTTCTATGGGAAGTTCTTTTCTACGTAAATTTCCGGGTAATATTATGACGATTGCACAAAATTAAAATAAAAACTTGTATGCGTTCGCGCTCGAAAAATTTTCAAATCAGGGGAAAACCTGCAGCGAAAGTGCCAACCCTTTTACGAGATACTCGTTCTGTCCTCTCGCGTTGATTCGTGGGGGAGCGCCATAGAGCTGTCGAGAGCGCATTTTGTATAGATAAGTGCATCGTTTACTAATATTGAGTACTATCCGTTCTCTGCTGCATTTGACATTAGCTTGTTCTTGTATAAAATTCTCACCTTACTCATGCTTATCTATAACAAGCCAGAAGGGCTAATGGATAACAATTTATCTTCAGTACCGACTTTCAGTGAAGCGACTTTAGTTGACCTGTTACGCAAAAGAGCGCAACAGCAACCAAGGCAAGTAGCATATACCTTTTTGGTAGATGGGGAAACAGAAGAAGTCAACTTGACTTATCAAGAATTAGACCAAAAAGCGCGATCGCTTGCCGGTGTGCTACAAAGCATGAAAGCTACTGGAGAAAGAGCGCTGCTTTTATACCCGCCTGGACTGGAATTCATTACCGCGTTTTTTGGGTGTCTGTACGCAGGTGTTACAGCTGTGCCAGTGTATCCACCACGCCGCAATCAGCATCTGGCAAGACTACAAGCAATTGTGAAAGATGCCCAAGCTAGTTTCGCCCTGACAACAACATCTGTTCTTACAAATATTGAACACAGCTTAAAACAAGAACCAGAACTGGCAGCTTTGGATTGCATAGCTACCGAAAATTTTACCAACAACATTGCACAAAATTGGCAGCCTTTAAAAATAAGTAGCGACACTTTGGCATTTCTCCAGTACACCTCGGGTTCTACGGGAACACCAAAGGGTGTAATGGTGAGTCATGGCAATCTACTGTCCAATTCAACAGACCTTGACAGAGGATGGGATCACACATCAGAAAGCGTCATAGTCACATGGCTTCCTACTTTTCACGATATGGGACTCATCTATGGAGTCATTCAACCGCTATATAAGGCAATCCCATGTTACATGATGGCTCCTACGTCCTTTCTACAACGACCAATGCGATGGCTTGAGGCGATTTCACGCTACAAAGCAACTCATAGCGGTGCTCCAAACTTCGCCTATCAGCTATGCGTAGATAAGGTCACAAGAGAACAACTCGCAACTTTAGATTTAAGCAGTTGGCGTATGGCTCTTAATGGTGCTGAGCCAGTTAGGGCAGATGTTCTCAAACGGTTTGCCGAAATGTTCAAACCGTCTGGTTTTAACCTTAGGAGTTTCTGCCCCGGTTATGGTTTGGCTGAAGCTACTCTCAAGGTAACTGCCACCAGAGCGAAAGACTTGCCGACTTTTTATACAGTTCAATCAGAGGCACTTAGACAAAATCGTGTGATAGAGGCTCAAGAACAAGAGCCAGGGTCGGTCACTTTGGTGGGATGCGGATATACCGAAATTGATACGAAAATTGCGATTGTACATCCAGAATCGTTAGCAACTTGCCCTGCTGGAGAAGTGGGAGAAATTTGGGTGTCAGGTTCCACAGTCGCTTCAGGTTACTGGATGCGAACTGAAGCGACTGAGCAAACCTTTGGGGCATATTTAGTAGATACAGGAGTTGGACCGTTTCTGCGCACTGGAGATTTAGGATTTTTGCTTGATGGCGAGTTATTCGTCACAGGTCGAATTAAAGATGTGATTATCATCCGGGGACAAAATCATTATCCCCAGGATATTGAATTAACAGTTCAGAACAGCCATTCAGCACTGCGACCGAATTGCGGGGCTGCATTTTCTGTGGAGGTAGAAGGTGTTGAACAGTTAATCATTGTTCAAGAGGTAGAACGGAGTTACTTACGTCAGTTGGATGTAGATGAGGTCGTTAAGGCTATTCGTCAGGCAGTATCCGAGCAGCACCAGCTACAAGTTTATGCTGTTGTGCTACTCAAGACAGCTAGTGTCCCGAAAACATCCAGTGGTAAGATTCAGCGCCAGGGTTGTCGGGATGGTTTTTTGAATGGAAGTTTGGATGTTATCGGAGATTGGACAGCGAATCTTCGACAAATAGACTTATCACAACTCCAACAAGAAGTAGAAGCCCAATGTGACTCAGTGCATTCAGAAGATGAGTCGCAAGTTGATGGGGAATCGTTAAAATCAGCTTTTACAGAAGAAATGATTGTAACCTGGCTGGTTTCTCATCTCGCCCTGTCCCTGCGAGTGTCCCCGGATGAGATAGATATTCAGGAGCCTTTTGCTGCATACGGTTTAGATTCGGCGGTGGCAGTTAGTATGACGGGTGAATTAGCACAGTGGACTGGCTGTGAACTTGAGCCTATTCTTTTTTGGAAGTATCCCAACATTGAAGCGCTTGCTCAGTACTTAGCAGCCCAATGTCTGTTATTGCAATCAATAACCTCTCCAGTGAGTGTTTAAGGAAATGAATGAAATGAAGCTAATTCATCACAAGAATCAAGAGAATGAATAGAGAACCAATCGCCATCATTGGAATAGGGTGTCGTTTTCCTAAAGCTAATAGTCCAGAAGCTTTTTGGCATCTCCTACTCAACGGTGTAGATGCTATTACAGAAATGCCTCCTTCTCGGTGGAACTTAGATCCAGACTCAGAAAAATTAGAAAAAATAAATACTCCTTGGGGCGGTTTTCTAGAGCAGGTAGATCAGTTTGACCCTACATTCTTTGGTATTTCTTCACGGGAAGCCAGTAATATGGACCCTCAGCAGCGGCTATTGCTGGAGGTGACCTGGGAAGCATTAGAAGATGCTGGGCAAATACCCAAGCATCTAGCAGGTACGCAAACAGGTGTCTTTATTGGAATATCAACCCAAGATTTTTCTGTATTGACATGGGGTCATTCTGCTGAAGACATCCATACGACTACTGGGACTTCTCATTCCATAGCAGCTAACCGCATTTCCTATGTGTTTAACTTCACTGGACCAAGCGTAGCGTTTGATACGGCTTGCTCCTCTTCACTTGTTGCGGTTCACTATGCTTGTCTTAGCTTATGGAACCAAGAGTCTACTCTTGCCGTGGCTGGAGGAGTGAATGCCTTATTGTTGCCAAAAGTTACAGCTAACTTTGCCAAAGCAGGGTTCATGGCTGCTGACGGTCGTTGCAAAACCTTTGATGCCCGAGCAGATGGTTACGTTCGTGGCGAAGGGGCAGGTGTGGTGATTTTGAAGCCTCTATCGCAAGCTTTGGCTGACTGCGATCGCATTTACGCTGTCATTAAAGGAAGCGCAGTCAACCAGGATGGGCGTAGTAATGGACTTACCGCTCCAAATCCACTAGCACAGTCAGCGGTTCTGCGCTCTGCTTACCGATTCTCAGGTGTTTCGCCTGGTCAGGTGCAGTACATTGAAGCTCATGGTACAGGCACATCGCTGGGAGATCCTATAGAAATGGACGCTTTAGGAGAGGTGCTCTCCCAGGATCGACCCCTCGGAAACTACTGTGCTGTAGGTTCGGTTAAAACCAATATTGGTCACTTAGAAGCAGCAGCCGGAATTGCTGGGTTGATTAAAGTGGCGTTGTCTCTAAAACATCGACAAATTCCACCAAATCTGCATTTCCAAAAGCCAAATCCTTATATTCCTTTTAATAAGCTGCCGCTACGAGTTCAACAAACCTTGTCCCCTTGGCCGCAACGAAATGGTTTAGCACTAGCTGGGGTAAGTTCCTTTGGTTTTGGCGGCACAAATGCTCATGTGGTTTTGGCAGAAGTACCTCCACAAATTCAAAATTCAAAATGGACTGCGTCCCGCTGCGCTAACAAAGTTCAAAAGGATGATGTAATTGAACGTCCGGTACATCTTCTGACCTTGTCAGCTAAAAGTGAGAAAGCACTTGATGAGGTGGCGCAAAGTTATCAAGAGTTTCTTTTGAACCATCCTAATGTGTCGCTAGCAGATGTATGTTTTACTGCTAATACGGGGCGTACGCATTTTGACTATCGCCTTGCCGTAGTTGCTGAATCTACCGTGCAGTTGCAAAAAGAACTATCTGCTTTTACGGCTTCGGGGGAAACTACCACACTTGTCAGCAGTCAGGTAAAAAGCAAGAAGCGTCCAAAAGTCGCATTTTTATTTACTGGACAAGGTTCGCAATATATTGGGATGGGACGCCAACTCTACGAAACTGCGCCCATCTTTCGGCAAACTTTAGACCGTTGTGATGAAATTTTACATTCTTATTTAGGCAAATCACTACTAACCGTTCTTTACCCTGAACTAGGCGAGACTTCCCCACTAGACCAGACTGCTTACACCCAACCTGCTTTATTTGCCATTGAATATGCACTCTCTCAGTTATGGAAATCTTGGGGTGTCGTACCCACTGCCGTGATGGGTCATAGTTTAGGAGAATATGTTGCTGCAACTGTAGCGGGAGTTTTGAGCCTGGAAGATGGACTGAAGCTAATTGCCCAAAGAAGCCGCCTGATGCAAAGTTTACCGCCAGACGGAGAAATGGCCGTAGTGTTTGCGGCGTCAGAGGCTATACGCAGTATTATTGAAATCAATAATGAAAAAGTAGCAGTTGCTGCGATAAATGAACCTCAAAACACTGTAATTTCTGGAGAACGGCAGGCAGTTTTGTCAATTTGTAATGCTCTAGAAGCAGAGGGAATTAAGACAAAAAAGCTACAGGTTTCCCATGCCTTCCACTCACCCCTAATGGAGCCAATGCTGGCAGAATTCCATCAAATTGCTGCTAGTATCACATATACTGCTCCGAAAATTGACTTAATCTCCAACCTGACAGCAGAACGATTAACAAAAGAAGATATTACGCCTGAGTATTGGTGTCGCCATTTACGCGAGTGTGTGCGATTTGCTGACAGTATAAAGACACTTCATGCTTATGGTTATGATATATTTGTTGAGATTGGACCAAAACCTACCTTATTGGGAATGGGGCGCAACTGTTTTCCAGAAGGAGTGGGCGTTTGGCTCCCCAGTCTGCGTCAAGAGCAGGATGATTGGCAGCAAATACTCCAGAGTTTAGGAAAATTATATACCTGTGGAGTACCTGTAGACTGGTCTGGTTTTGACAGGGACTATGAGCGACAGTTAATTAGCTTGCCAACCTACCCCTGGCAAAGGCAACGCTATTGGATTGAAACTTCTGAACAAAGATATCAACAGGCAGAGTCTTTATCTGGAGAAAATAGCCAGAGTCCTATCACTAACTTGCTTGAGGCGGGAAATATTGAACAGTTAGTTCAGTTAGTGCAACAGGCGGGGAATTTCTCTCCTGAACAGATAAAATTACTGCCCGAACTGTTATCAGTCTTAGTCAGGGAACACAAGCAACACTATGTACCAAACTTTATCCAAGACTTGTGCTATGAAATAGTTTGGCGAGAGCAAGGGAGTATACAGCAGCAGTCAATTGGAGATGACATACCTGCGGTTGAAGAAATTCGCGTTAGCGCAGCCTCTCGGCACGAGAATCGCGAAGCGGCTCCCTTGGAGCATCGCCTAGAGCCTCAAGCACAGCAGTTCAGAACGCAGAGTAACAAATTATACAACAAAAATAGAACAGAACTAGGAAGTTGGCTAATTTTTGCTGACAATCAAGGTATTGGTCAGCAGTTAAGCGTACTGTTGCGCTCACAAAAAGAAACTTGTATCCTCGTCTTTCCTGGTACTGAGTATAAACAGATAGCAGATCAACAGTTCAGCATCAACCCAGCCTTACCAGAAGACTTTCACAAATTACTACTTGAACGAGTGCCTACAGATAAAACTCCCTTGCGTGGAGCGATTTATTTGTGGAGTATAGATACAGTTTTGGCAGACGCCCTAACAGTAGCAGACTTAGAAGTTGCCTCACAAACCGGATGTGGCGGTGTCTTGTCCCTAGTCCAGTCTTTGATTCGTAAAGAATTTTCCCCGCCTCCTACCTTGTGGCTGGTGACGAAAGGAGCACAACGAGTGGGTGTAGAATCTACTCTTGTTGGGGTAGCTCAATCGCCTGTGTGGGGATTAGGAAAAGTAATTACAAATGAGCATCCAGAATTTAACTGTACTCTGGTGGATTTAGACCCTGTAGCAAATAACAATGCACAGAGCCTTTTTGCAGAAATTTATTCACACAAGCCAACTAGTGGTGAAACTCATATAGCTTTTCGCAATGGACAACGGTATGTTAACCGATTAGTACGCAGCAATAAAATTATCAAAAAATCTCTGCAGCTAAAAGCCGATGCTACCTACCTAATTACAGGTGGTCTTGGTGGCATTGGTTTACTAGTAGCACAATGGATGGTAGATCATGGGGCAAAGCACCTAGTTCTGGTAGGGCGTAGCAGTCCTAACGAAGCTGCTACAGCAACTCTTAGGGCACTTGAAGAAACTGGAACTCAGGTTGTAGTCATTCAAACTGATGTATCACAAGAAGAGGAAGTTACCTCTTTACTAAATCGAATCAAAACATTGATGCCACAGTTAAGGGGTATTATCCACACTGCTGGTGTCTCTGAAGACCGACTGCTGGTGGATCATCAATGGCAACTGTTTGCCAAAGTTTTTGCACCCAAGGTGAGCGGTGCATGGAATTTGCATACTCTTACACAAGACTTACCTTTGGACTTCTTCGTGCTTTTTTCTTCCGCTGCATCTATAATTGGTCCTGCGGGTTTAGCAAATTATGCTGCGGCTAATGCCTTTTTAGATATTCTCGCTAATTATCGCAGATCTTTGACTTTACCAGGGTTAAGTATTAGCTGGGGACCTTGGTCGATGGTCGGGATGGCAAAGGCAATTGGTAGCAGAGGTGAGGTTCAATGGGCAACCAAGGGGATAAAGCCTATCGAATCACAGCAAGCACTGAGCGTCCTGGAAAATTTGTTACCACAAGATGCGGCTCAGATAGGGGTGATGCAAGTTAACTGGTCGAAGTTTTTGCAGCAATTTTCAGCCTCATCTTACCCCAACTTCGTTTCTGAAATAGCTCAACAGCTACAGAAATCGCTCAAAACACAAGAGCAACAAAAAGTCAAGGCACCACAACTTTTAGACCAAATAAAAGCAGTTTCAAAAGACCAAAGCCAATCACTGTTAATTACTTACCTTCAACAGCAGATTGCCAAAGCTCTAGGAATAACTACATCTGGGCTAAATATTGATGAGCCTTTAAACCAAATGGGACTTGATTCTTTGATGGTTATCGAACTTAGAAATCGTCTCAAAGCAGATTTAGCTGTGGACATCCCGATCACAAAATTCTTGGATGGTTTAAGTATCGTTAGTTTAACAAAACTTGTGAGCGAGCAACTTTTCAAAGTTAATTCCACTTCCAAGGCATTTGTTGCACCCACCACTACATCTAGTCAGAACACCAGGATTAGAGGTGAGTTATGAATTTAGTAGAGTTCCTCCAAAATCTTTCGGCAATAGGTATAGAATTGTGGGTTAATGGCGACAAACTGTGCTATGAGGCTCCCGAAGATGTATTAAGCCCTGAGTTATTGGCCCAAATTAAGCAATATAAGCAAGAAATTATTTACCTACTGCAAAAGCGTACTAACATTGCAAAAACTGACCCTCTTTCCCACAGACAAACAGCAGTTTGGTTTTTGTATCAATTAGCACCATTAAGTGCTGCTTACAACCTTGCATATGCAGCACGCTTAGTGTCGAATGTAGACATTGCAGCATTGCGACAAGCAACTCAAGCGTTAATTGAGCGCCATTCAGTTCTGAGAACTACCTACACCGCACAGCACGGTGAACCAGTGCAAACAATTCAAGAAAATCAAGAAGTCTGCTTTAGTATACAAGAAGCTGCTAATTGGAGCCAAGATGACTTGAGCAACTGGCTTGTGAGTGAAAGCGATCGCCCCTTTGACCTGAACAACGGACCCGTACTACGCTTTAATCTGTTGATTAAAAACACCATTACAGATGCATCGGTGGCAAAGGAAGTGATTCTGCTAATGTCGGCACACCATATAGCGATGGATTTTTGGTCTTTGGAATTGCTTGTTAGTGAACTTAGGCTGTTTTATAAAGCAATCAAGACAGGTCAACAGATAGCACTCCCACCCCAAAATCTGCAATACAAAGATTTCGTGCGGTGGGAAAACCAAATGTTAGCAAGTCAAGAAGGAGAGCGGCTGTGGAACTACTGGCGCGATCGCTTAGCTGGTGAGTTACCGATATTGAATTTGCCAACAGATCGACCTAGACCACCAGTACAGACTTACGAAGGCGCTTCCTACTCTTTCGTTTTTGGTGAAAAACTGATCCACAACCTTTTGGAAGTAGCAAAAGCAGAAGGTGTAACTCTTTACACAATCATACTAGCAGCGTTTCAGGTACTATTGCTACGCTATACAAATCAAGAAGATATCCTAATTGGCTGTCCAATGGCTGGTCGCAGCCTTGCGGAATTTGAAAAGATTGTTGGTTTCTTTGCTAATCCTGTTGTATGTCGTGCGGATCTTTCTGGAAATCCGACGTTTCGAGATTTGCTTTCCCGAGTGCGCTCTTGTCTGTTAGGTGCGCTAGAACACCAAGACTATCCCTATGCCCTGCTGGTCGAGCGACTGCGACCTTTACGCGACTCAAGCCGTTCACCACTCGATCAAGTGGCGCTCGTCTGGGATCGCACCCACCAGAGTGAGGGACAAGTCTCACTTATGGATAGTGATGGATTAATTGTGGAGTCTATAACTCCGGAGTCAAAAGGGAGTCCTTTTGATTTAAGTTTGACCATTGTTGATATCACAGGATCGCTCAAAGGTATTTGGACATATAACACTGACTTGTTTGATGGCAGCACCATTGAACGGATGGCAGGGCATTTCCAAACATTGCTTGAGGGGATTGTGGCGAATCCACATCAGCAAATTTGGCAATTGCCCTTGCTTAGAGAAAACGAGCGACAGCAGTTGCTCGTAGAATGGAACGATACTCAAAAAGATTATCCCCAAGATAAGTGTATCCATCAGTGGTTTGAGGAGCAAGTAGAGCGCACGCCGGATGCGGTGGCAGTTGTGTTTCAAAACCAACAACTGACATACGGGGAGTTAAATGATCGTGCCAACCAACTGGCGCACTACTTGCAAACCTTTGGTGTGGGACCAGAGGTACTAGTGGGCATTTGCGTGGAACGCTCACTAGAAATGGTAGTAGGGTTGCTTGGCATCCTCAAGGCGGGTGGGGCTTATGTGCCGCTTGATCCAACTTATCCTTCTGAGCGTTTGGGCTATATGTTACAAGACGCTCTTGTGCAAGTCCTGCTAACCAAAGCTCAGTTAGTCGAGTCTCTTCCCAAACATAATGCGCGTGTCGTCTGCTTAGACACCTCGGCTCGAGCAATCGCTCTATTGAGCGAATCAAACCCCATCAGCGGAGTTACATCTGATAACCTCGCCTACGTCATCTACACTTCTGGCTCTACTGGAAAGCCTAAAGGAGCGATGAACACCCACCTAGGGATTTGCAATCGCCTGCTGTGGATGCAAGAAACTTATCAATTAACGGCAGCAGATTGCGTTTTACAGAAAACCCCTTTCAGCTTCGATGTGTCAGTTTGGGAGTTGTTCTGGCCATTATTGACTGGAGCGCGTTTAGTTGTAGCTAAACCGGGTGGACATCAAGATAGTGCTTACTTGGTCAACCTAATTTTAGAACAGCAGATTACTACACTGCATTTTGTCCCTTCCATGCTCCAGGTTTTCTTAGAAGAACAAGGTCTGGAAAGTTGCAGTTGCTTAAAGCGAACGTTCTGTAGTGGCGAAGAACTGCCAAAAAAACTTGAGGAACGCTTTTTTGCTCGTCTAGGGTGCGAATTGCACAATCTCTACGGTCCAACAGAAGCGGCAATCGATGTCACCTTTTGGCAATGCAAACCAGAGAGTAATCGCCAGAAGGTGCCTATCGGTCGCCCAATTGCCAACACGCAGATTTACATCCTCAACCCCGATTTGCAACCAGTACCGATAGGTGTACCAGGAGAACTGCACATCAGTGGTGCAGGTCTAGCTCTAGGCTACCTCAACCGCCCAGAAACAACAGCGGAAAAATTCATCCCCAACCCTTTTAGTTCAGAACCAGGTTCTCGATTGTACCGCACTGGAGATTTAGCACGCTACTTAGCAGATGGCAATATAGAGTACTTAGGTCGCAGGGACTATCAAGTCAAAATACGCGGTTTCCGCATTGAGCTAGGAGAAATTCAGGCAGCACTAACTCAATACCCGGATGTCAATACCTGTGTTGCCATTGTCCGTGAAGATACTTCCGGAGACAAGCGCTTGGTTGCATATGTGGTAGTTGATACACACATAGCCGTGACAAAGAGTGAACTGCGCTCCTTCCTAAAAACAAAGCTGCCTGAGTACATGATACCAGCAGCATTCGTCATCCTGGAGTCCCTCCCACTAACTCCCAATGGCAAGCTAGACCGCCGTGCCCTGCCAGCACCTGATACAAACCGACTTGCTGTAGAAACTAGCTTTGTCCCACCTCTTGACATCGTGGAACAACAACTAGCAGAAATTTGGGCAGAAGTTCTGAGTGTCTATCCTGTTGGAGTCCGGGAGAACTTCTTTGATTTGGGTGGCCATTCTCTTTTAGCCGTGCAACTCATGGCACGGATTGAGCAGCAATTCAAGAAAAATCTCCCCTTGGCGACACTCTTCCAAAACTCAACTATTGAACGACTCGCGACTATTCTTCGCCAACCGATAGATGATTTAGATTGGTCTGCTTTAGTACCTATTCAGCCTAATGGTTCTAAGCCACCTTTCTTCTGCGTGCCAGGAGCTGAGGGCAATACTACCTATTTGTACAATCTGGCACATCACTTAGGTAAACAGCAACCATTTTATGGATTGCAACCACTCGGTCTTGATGGGGAATCAAAGCCGCACAGACGAATCGAGGATATGGCAGCTTATTACATTGAAGCAATACAGTCCATTCAACCCTCTGGACCGTACTTTTTGGGCGGTCATTCCTTTGGCGGTATGGTAGCTTTTGAGATGGCGACTCAGTTACATCAGCAGGGATATGAGGTGGCTCTACTAGCCCTTTTAGACTCTAGTGCACCTGGTTACAGAACAAATAAACTGGATTTTGATGGCGATGATGCTGGATGGCTGAACATGATTGCCAGCATATACGAAAACATCTACGGAAAGAGCTTAAACGTATCCGAAGAAACTCTCAAAGTTCTTGCTCCAGACGAGCAACTGAACTACTTCAAACAGCAGTTGCAAATGGTGAATTTACTGCCTCCCGATGTTGGAATCAAGCAAGTTCGAGGTATGATGCAGGTTTTCAAAACTAACTTTCAAACAGCTTGTGTTTATATGCCACAGGCAATTTATCCTGCTCAGATTACGTTTTTCAAGGCTAGCCAGATTGATGTTGTTAATCATGCCTACTCTGAGATTTTAGATGAACTAGGATTGGACTGGGATAAGTTTTCTGCTCAACCTCTGGATATCCACTTTGTTCCTGGTAATCATAATACAATGTTGAATGAACCTCACGTTCAGGTTTTAGCAAAACAGCTGACAATCTGCATTGAGCGGTCACAGGCAAATGGTTGAGAAATATTACGTAAAATCACCACATAATCATCGTTACCACTAGCGATGATAAAGCGACCGTTCCAAGGGAAACCGACGCTGTCGGATGGCGTAGCACCCAAACCAGAGACAATTGCATGTTGAGGATTCATTGCTGCCCCCATGATATCTGTAATCACATCTCGTGTATTGGAACCACCCATAACCGCACCCACCACTGGGTCTTGTGCACCTTTTTCTTGCAATTTGATGGGTGCTTTATCCAGCAGGTGAGCAATAATCGTGGCAAGCATTTCGACGTGACCGATTTCTTCGGTACCAATATCTAAGAGCATATCGCGGTATTTAGCAGGTCCACGACAATTCCAGCCCTGGAACAGGTACTGCATCATCACAGTCATTTCACCAAAGACACCACCGACGAGTTCTTGAATCTTCTTAGCGTAAACTGCGTCTGGTTTTTCTGGTGGTCTGAAGTACTGTAGCTTCTTGGTGTGGTAGAACATTATTATTACCTAATTAGTTGAACATGGGTCTGGCACAAAATCAGGCTAATCTGATTTTTGTGCCGCCTATGCTTTCTAGGAAACTAATTTAATGCTTGCGATACATCACTCTGTAGGTAAAGAAAAAGTACTGAAAAAACAAGTAAATCGACTGAAGGCACTTCGTTTCCAAGTGAATCTAGAGATCCACATTGAGAGGCTTCAATGATCATAATATGAAGAAAAAACCAGAAGTTTAGCTTCTGGTTTACTATAACTAAGAGAAAAATTTGTCAAAATTTACTAAGTATAAATTAATTTTCGTCTCGACCGTGAACTTGGGCAGGTGGACTGGTTGCTTCAACAGCGGTAAATGGTTCTAGAATTTTGTAAGTGTGGGATGCTCCTTTTGGTACGACCCAGGAATTTCCAGGCTCTAGTGAAACGACTTGACCTTCAAGGTGCAATTCGGCACGACCAGTAATGACATAACCAACGGTTTCATATTCGCGTGTTGCTTGTTCTTTGGGTTCACCTGGTTGTTCGTTTTCCCAAAGACGCATTGAAACAGATTTACCAGAGGCGAGATACTTTTGACCTTGTTGACCTTTGGGAGAGTAGGCTGAGTCTACTTTTTTAACGCTTGTGTCAGACATATTTGTTTCCTCAGTTAGGTTTATGGAAAACGAACCGCCTTAGCGCAGCGTGTCCGCAGGACATAGACGCAAAGAGCGCCAAGGAAGAAAAAGAAGAGGAGAGTTCAGTGAGTGCTAAACTTTGATGGTTTTGCCTGTCCGGGCGGCTTCGTAAATGAGCTGCATAAGTTTAACGTCTTGCAAGCCTTCTTCGCCAGGAGTTTTGGGTTGTTTATTCTGTATGATGGATTCGGATAGGTGATCTATCTCTAGGGCGAACTGGTTCTTTTCTTCGATTTTTTGCTCTTGGTTACCGTTTTTGTCATTAATTGTTAGGCGATGTTTATAGTAGTCGGTTGCTGGGTCTAATTCTAAGACAGCGTCAGACCCGAAAACTTGTATGCGTTTGGTATTGGAGTAGCCGTAGCTGGAGGTGCAGTTGGCAAGGACGCCGCTAGGAAAACGTAGCACGAAGTTGACATTTTCCTCGACTTCTCGAAAGCGGGGGTCGCCAGGGGTGCTGTATATCATGGCACTAATTGCTACAGGTTCCTCACCAGTAATGTAGCGTGCTGCTTGTAAGCTGTAGACACCGATGTCGTAAAGGGAACCGCCGCCAGCAAGTTTTTTTTGCATCCGCCAAACATCGGCGGGGTCTTTGGGGTTGAGGTTTCGTCCGTGATCTGAGGTGATTAACTTGAGTTTACCGAGTTTTCCACTTTGAGCAAGTTGAATGGTGGCGTTGAATGGTGGCGAGGTTGTATGGTTCGTATTGGGCGCGGTAAGCAATCATCAATTTGCGGTTTGCTTTTTTTGCCGCATCAATCATTGCTTGGCATTCTTGTACAGTGTTCGCCATCGGCTTTTCACACATAATGTGTTTGCCTGCTTGTGCTCCACGAATACTGTATTCGGCATGCATCCCGTTGGGCAAGATGATGTAAATAATATCTACTTCCGGGTTATTGCGGATAGAGTCATAGTTCTGGTAGTTGTAAATGCTTTTGGGGTTGACGCCGTATTGCTGGGCATACTTTTCGGCTTTGGCGCGATCTGCGCTCCGCGCAGCAGCGAAGCTATCGCCACTCACCAACGCTACCAACTTTGACTTTTTGCACTCCGCAAACGAAGGCATTATCTGTTCGGTCGCAAATTTACCCAAACCAACTACTGCCCAGCCCAGCTTTTTTTCGGGAGGTAAAGATGGTTCATTGGATGGTCTTGCTTGGGCTAAAATACGGGTGGGTTTGATAATGTTTCCGACTGCCCCAACAACACTCAATCCCATGAACCCAAAACCTGCTTTATATAAAAGAGCACGGCGAGATAGTTCTTTTTTTACAGAGTCAAACATAGTTAGTTATTAATTATTATTCATTGGTCATTTGCAGCAAAGGACAAATGACCAATATCGTTATGGTTTCAGTACAACTTTGATACAGTTGTCTTTCTTGTGTTTGAAAATTTCGTAACCGTGGGGCGCTTGTTCCAGGGGTAAGCGATGAGTGATAATAAATGTTGGGTCAATGTCGCCATTCTGGATGTGCTCAAGTAATGGACGTAAGTACTTATGGACGTGGGTTTGTCCCGTCTTGATGGTCAAACCTTTGTTCATCGCAGCACCCATCGGCACTTTGTCCAAAAAGCCTCCGTAAACACCTGGGATTGATACGTGACCGCCTTTACTACAAGAAAGAAGGACTTGGCGCAAGGCTGTAGGTCTGTCTGTCTCTAGACGCACTGCTTGCTTTGCTTTGTCGTATAACGCCATAAAGTCCGTGCCGTGCGCTTCCATTCCGACTGCATCCATCACAGCATCAGGACCACGACCGCCAGTCATTTCTTTGAGGGCTTCGCCAACATCCACTTCTTCATAGTTGAGGACTTCTGCTTTGCCGTATTCTTTCGCCATCTGTAGACGTTCAGGGACACGGTCAATGGCAATAACACGCTCTGCACCCAGTAAATAAGCGCTCCTGATGGCGAATTGTCCAACTGGTCCACAACCCCAGATGGCAACGACATCACCAGGTTTGATGTTGCAGTTTTCTGCTGCCATGTAACCAGTCGGGAAAATATCTGTCAAAAATAGTACCTGTTCATCCGTTAAACCATCAGGTATTTTGAACAAGCCTACATCGGCAAAGGGGACTCTGGCGTACTCTGCTTGACCTCCAGCATAACCACCCATCATATGGGAGTAACCGAATAGACCGGATGGTGAATAACCCATCAATTTTTCTGCTATCCAACCGTTGGGATTAGAGTTGTCACACAGCGACCAGAAATCTTTTTTGCAAAAATAGCAGTTACCGCAGGCGATTGTGAAGGGAACGACAACGCGATCGCCCACTTTAATTTTCTTAACTGCACTGCCAACTTCAACGACTTCCCCCATGAATTCATGACCGAGGATGTCACCCTTTTGCATTGTGGGGATATAGCCGTCGTAAAGATGCAAATCAGAACCGCAAATTGCTGTCGAGGTAATTTTGACGATAGCATCTTTCGGGTTAATAATTTTTGGATCTGGCACCGTTTCGACTCGCACATCGTTAGCACCATGCCAGCAAACTGCTTTCATAAATCTTTAGTCCTTAATCATTACTCATTCGTCATTCGGGTGTAGGGTACGGTAAGTCCCTACACCAAAGACTCTACTTATCTGACGCTAGGAGGTTCTTGATAGTATCCTTCTGGTGTTCCAGTTACTGGTTCAACTGCCTTTTCAACTTTTTTTTCAGTTGACCTCAAAAATTCTTTTGTCGCGCGAGGAGGTTCTTCATCAAGATTGAGTTTTTCGCGGACATTCTGGGCAGCTTCTTTTAGGGGGTTTTGACCACTATTTTGAGAAAGCTTATTGCCTGTGCTGAAATTGTTCTTATCGGGTGTTGCGTTGTAATTATTAGCTTCTGGGGTTTTTAGGCTGTCACCCACATTGCGAGAAACTGATTCACCAACATCGTTGACTTTTTCGCGAACGTTATCAGCAGTGTCTTTTAAGTTCTGTTTTGCTTGCTCAAACAGGTTGTTGCTGTCATTCCGAATGTTATCGTTATTATGAATTTTGCCAAAGCCATCAGGTGTTCCTTTATAATAAACACCTTCTGGGCTGGTTACGGTTTCATTAGCTTGGGCTTGTAATGCGCTATAGCCAAAAGCTTGCGTGACAAAAAATGTTAATCCAACTAGAAAAACTGTCAAAATTCGACGTAAGCGATTCATAAAAATCCTCGATTGTATTTAGTTTGTATTCTGGTAATTGGTTCATAGTGAACGCTTAAGCGTTTACCACAAATAATTACCCTTCGAACTTCGCCAGTTTGCTTATGCCGGGGAACCCGCGCAACTGGCGAACCAAAGCTTTAGGGTTTCAGCAGAACTTTGATGCAGTTGTCTTTCTTTTGCTTGAACAGCTCAAAGCCGTGCTTTGTTTTCATCAGGTATGCCTTGCATTAGGGTTAGAATTATCGCACAGCGACCACATTTGTTCCTTGCAGTAATGGCATTGACCGCAGCCGATAATTCAGGAGACGACAACGCGAGCCTCCTTCGGAGGAGCTTCGCTAACGCCCTTTTGCAACTTCTTGACTTAACTACCAATATCAACAACTTCGCCCATGAACTCGTGACCAATAATGTCACCAGGTTTCATTGTTGGAATAAAACCATCATATATATGCAAGTCAGAACCACAGATGGTTGCTGATGTCACTTTCAGAATAGCGTCACGCGGGTTAAGAATTTTTGGATCTGGTACTGTCTCTACCCGTACGTCACTAGTACCGTGCCAACATACTGCTTTCATTTAACCGTTCTCCTCTATAAGGGTGTAGGAAACATGAGCAGGTAATGGAGGATCAGGAAGTAATTGCTCGTCTGCTCTTGTGCTCCTCCGCTCCTTATTTCCCCCCTCTCGGTTGTCCTTCATTAGTAGCAATTTCGCCTGCTTCCATCAACATCTTGAAACGGCGCAAGTCATCTCCTATTTGCTGTTCTGGTTCTTCACCAAAAAGCTTGGCAAAAACAGATGCTAAAGCGCCACCAGGCGGGTTATATTCAACAACGACTTTAACCTCAGTTCCACGGTTAGCAGGCGCTTTTTTGAAGCGGACAAAACCAGAGTTGTCAATATCTGCACCTTCCACTGAAGCCCAAGAGATAAATTCGTTTTCCCGGTCTTCAATAATATCTGCATCCCACTCCACACTTCCACCCAAAGGTGCAGTTGCAATCCAGTGAGAACGCTTGTTATCGTACACCTTCACAGACTTGAGATGCTTCATAAAATTGGGCAGATTCTCAAAGTTATGCCAAAAGCGGTAAAGCTCGTCTGCTGGCTTATCAATTGTTACCGTCTTTTCTACTTTTATCACTTGAGTGACGCTACCGGTGATTGCTTGCTGTGCTTGTTTAATTGTGCTTTGTTTAGTTGCACCCTGATAAATGAGTCCGCCACCTGCCAAAGCCGTCAACACCCCCCTCAAGGAACGCTGACTTAACCCCATTAACACCATTGCACCACCGCCAATTAACGAAGCCCAACGCTCAGTTTCACTGGCTTCTGTCTGACCTTGACTCGATTTATTTTCTGATATTGATGCCATCTTCTTCCCTCCCTTGACTCTAAAAAACGAACCATTTAGGCGAGGGCAGCGCCGTGGGCGGGTCTCCCGACTTGAGGCGACTGCCCGTCGCAAAGTCCTTTGCTGATATTCTTTTCCTTCTTTGCACCCACATGGTTCGTTTCACAAAGACCTTACATTGACACAGCAGCCCCTGTAGTGGGCTTAGCAGGTTTCACTTCTGTACCCACCCGACTTCGATACAAGTCTATGAGTCGCTGCTCGTCTGTCAACAGGTCTTTGTGGATTTGTGTGAAAATTGCAGTTGATATTGGATCGGTTGTTGCTGCTATCAAATTACCAATATCGCCAATACCGGTTTGCACATCGCCCAAGGCAGAACGCAATTGATAAATATCGTCACTTCCTGTGAAAGCAGTTTTGACCTTCGCGTACTGGTTAGCAATGTTTGCAGCTAAGGAAGGCTTTTCACCTAGTTCATTGAGACGTGCTTCCAGAAATTGGATGTGACGTTGCTTAGTGCCAATCAACTCTTGGAACAGAGATTTTATTTGCGCATCCGATTCTTTCTCGGCGTACTTCTCCAACGCTTCTTGAGAATAACGCTCACCAGAAAGAACTGTATTCAAAGCCTTGACAATTTCACCCTTGGTAGAGCCACCCCAAGCATCAGCTAATTTCCACCATTCGGCTCTTGGATCTCTCTCATCTGGTAAAGCCGCATCTTTGCCACCATAACCTAGACGACTCAATATAGCTGTGGTAAAAATCGGCAAATCTCCAGGTTGACGTGAAGTCATTAAATTTCCGTCAATCACCAAAGGTTCATCTACATAATTAGCACCCGCATTAATTATGTCTTTGCGAATTGCCAAGAAGCCAGTGGCTTGTTTACCTTTGAGTAAGTCAGCTTCAATCAAAACTTGTGGTCCGTGACAAATTGCAGCGACCAATTTTCCTTGCTGTAGTGCTTCTTGGACAAACCTAACAGTATTGGGGTTGCGCCGCATATGATCAGGAGCCATACCACCAGGAATAACTACAGCATCAAATTCAGAAGCAATTGCTTCTGTTGTAGTGCCATCAGGTTGTTTAGAAAGTTTCCCTTGTTTCCCTTTATAAGTTTCGTTCACACGAGAACCAAGGACAACTACTTCCATTCCTGCTTGCTTTAATGCATTGAATGGTACTTGAAATTCTGCATCCTCTACATCATTTTCGATGAGGATAGCAACTTTTTTCTTACCATTACTGTTATTGACCATTGCTTTTCCTTGATTCCTCTAAACTAATTGAAATTTAAGTTATTCAAGTATCTTTTTTGGTTTTAGCTTTACCCTGAATTGTGATGAATCACTCAGGACTTAGGACTTAGTGATATGCACGTTCTTGCAGTGACTTGACTCGTTGCTGATATTGCGAAGAGTTGCGCGTCATAATCTGATAATTTTGCTTTAAAATCAACAATTCACCAGGTGTGACAACGTTCATCAACACAGCAAACTTAGCCATTATTTTTTATAATGACTCGACTACTTTCTCAATGCTTTAGTAATTTTAGAAAACAGTCAGGAACTATGATTTTGAGTTTCATATGATCATCAAAGCTCTAAGTCATAATTCCTAACTACCTTATCACTCGACCATGAATTCATGTACTTATCTTACTTTATGACATTTAAATGACTTTTCTTCGTCGTTCTTTAGGGATATTTTTTTGATTTTTTAAGTGATACACAAATGTTGCTTTTGAGCCAGCAGTTTTTCAAAGCAATTCATAAAAAATAGTTATGAGTTGCTAGGTGATAGTTATCAGAAAAATAATTTCTCATCCCCACCTCTTTCAACCCATAACTCTCCATGAAGTGGCTATAACGTGAATTGATACATACAAGACTATGCATCAATAAGTTGCTTCTCTTCATTCTTAAGGAAGAGATTGTTTTATATCAAAAGTCATACTTCTTTAGGAAGACTACCCTTTGAAGAGAAAGCGTTATCTTGAGGATGCAGCAAGGACTAGGATTATGGCAGAAAAAAAAGATTTAGCAAAGCAAAAGAGTCAGAACGAATTTGAAACGGATGATTTGCCACAAGAAATTAGCGAATCTTACGGAACTGGTGTTCACACAGAACCAGGGTATAACATTGGCGATCATAAACTGCGAACTGAGATCAAAAGAAGTTCTGACGCCAATCCAGAATTAACAGCACCGGATGTGGATGCGGCTTGGGAAACAGCAGCAGATGTAGGTGATGAGGCTGTTGGTGGTACCGCTCCTACTCCTGATCAAGATATTGTTGATGAGCTTGCTGCTGCTGTTGGGATAGAAATGGATGACAAAGCCTTTCTACAAACAACAGAAATTTTAGAGCAGCGCGATGACAACCGTTGGGAACTAGACCCAAAGTCATCGCAAGATTATGAGAATAGAAGAGACTGAAGAACAAAGGGATGAGGGAGTCACCAGAGCGAGGGAGTAAGGGAGTGAGGGTTTTTTCCCTTTTTCCTTTGCTTGTTCCCTGCTCTTTTTTGTCTCCCTCTGCTTGTGGTTGTTCCTTTCCTAAATCAGAGTTTTTGTTTCCTTATTCTCCAGTCCTTCACGGGAGTGGTCGAGACGTAATTCACCTTTGGGTTCAGAGCGTAACCAGAATGGTGTATCAGCTCCGGCTGCTCCTTTTGCGGTAGTAACACCACCATCAGCCAGCCACAATGCACCCGTCACATAACTCGCTTCATCGGAAGCAATAAAGGCGTAGACGTTTGCTATTTCTTCTGGTGTCCCACGTCTAGCCAATGGTGTGGCGTCGATGAGTGTTTTTTCCATCTTGGCGTTCATTGGTCCATCTTCTTTGTGTGTCCAAGCAGTATCAATTGCGCCAGGACAGATGCAGTTGGCACGGACGCCATGTTTTGCCTGTTCAACAGCAACGCCAAGCATGAAAGAATGCATCCAGCCTTTGGTACCACCGTAAGGCGTATTGTACGCTAAGCCGTTATAGCCTGCTTCAGAACCAGCAGAGACGATATTACCCCGTGTTTTTTGCAAGTGCGGTAGTGCGTATTTTGTCATCAAAAACGCAGAACGGATGTTCATGCGAATAGTTTCATCAAAGACATCAATGGGGTAGTCCTGAGTTTCGCCTGTGGCAAGAAAAACTCCAGCGTTGTTAACTAGAATGTCTAACTTGCCATAGGCATTAATTGCTGTTTGCACGCAATTTTGAGCGTGGAATTCTTGTGAAACATCTCCAGCATAGGGTATTGCTTTACCACTGTAATGTCTAATTGAATTGACTACGTCCTCAATTGGATCATCAGGTAGTCCATTAACAACAACCGATGCTCCTTCTTTGGCAAATTTGTGGGCGATCGCTTCTCCAATACCAGTGCCAGAGCCTGTAATAATCGCTACTTTTCCTTCTAAACGTCTTTCCACGTTTGAACCTCCTGAAAATTCATCAATAACTCGGAATTTACAATAAACTAGCCCTTTGATGGATGTTTTATGTTTGAGATTTTGATCAAGTTCTGATAACTCATGACAACAGAAATGTAGAACTCTTGTGAATTCTGACAGATGATTCTGAGTTCTTTCTTTTCTTATTGTTCTTCTCTTTGATTTCGATACATCTGCCTTCAGTGGGGTTAAATACTAAATAGACGTTTGATAGCCTTGATAGTGTTGGTAATTTATGGCAATCGGAGTTTTTTATGACATTCACTCAAACGAGCGACCCAAATATTCGTGAATGTGTTACAGCTTTGCAAGGGTTGAACGTAGATGAACAACTAGGTTTGTTTTGGTTCGCTTACAAAGAAATGGGTGATTCTATCACACCTGCTGCGCCTGGGGCTAGTACTGTTTCTCCAGAAATTGCGGATGGTTTGTTCAATCAAATTAAAGAATTACCCCACGAAAAACAGCTGCAATTTCAGCGTGATTTGATTAACAAAGCAAGTACTCAATATACCCGGATGTACGGCTCCATGAGCGATACAACCAAGCTACTGTTTTGGTATCGCTTATCCCAAGGCATGGAAAGCACTACTATCATTCCTGTGCCTCCAGACTATAAGCTTTCCTCAGAAGCTCAACAACTACTCAACAAAATTAAGCAAGTAGATTTTGAGCAGCAAATGACTATTTTCCGCGATTACGTTTCACCTATGGGTGCTGAAGCCAAAGCTGGTGCCGAAATTTAAAATTGTCAAACTGTTAGCTAGCACAATTTTTGCTTGCTAAATAGTAAATCAAAAACCATAGTATAGATAAGCACAGAGTTAATAGACTCTATTCACATCTGTGTTTATCTATGTTTATGAATTTAAAAATTGCACCTTCACTTGTTTTTAGATAGTGATAATAATAGTTTTTACACATACAAAATTCAACTTTTAGACAGATGTTGGGTGATAATATAAATATTAAGTATTTAAATAAGTCTGAGTAAAAAAGTAAAAGAGTAGTAAATCAAATCAGCATTTTCCCACATTTGCTGTAGTTGTTTTTAAATTAGTTTAAAATAAAATTTTATGTTGAGAGAAGAGACATCTGTTAAACAAAATACTATTAAAAGAAAGCACCTTATTTCTAGCCTATTTACTGGTCTAATAATTGGTACAATTGCTGGTACGCCCTTGGGGTGGATTGCTCATCAATACTATTACCAGCAACGTCTTGCTCAGATTTTGCTATGTCGAGAACGGAATAGTAATCAGCCTGCCGCAGTTGTTGATTCTATCTGTGGTCGCTCATTTTAATATATTTCTTGCAAACATCCGAGTCTAGAACCTATTGAGAACCGCAGATACACGAGGCAGATGCACGCAGATTAACATAGATAAAATATTTGTGTACATCTGGAGGACACTGCGTTGATGGGTTTCCCCCAACCCAAAAGCGGACGCGCCCCCCGTTGTAGACGCCCTAGGGGCGGCTTTCCGCAGGGTGCAAAGCGCTGCGGAATCTTTACGGATTCCGTTTTCAAAAGTGTGTGACATTGGTATCGACGTGAAAGTCGATGTAGAAGCAGAAGCAACATCAGCGTTTGCCAAGGAATAATGGGTGAGCGAAGATATGACATTAATCAACTATGAATATAGCTCTCCTGACTAAAAGTCAGGAGAGTATGAACGAGGTGCTGTTGCGCCATTTGCAAACGACAAGGAGTGCAGCGCTCAAAGCACGGTGTATGTGTGCTCTGCGCGATTGCCAAAAGGGCAGACGCCGTCCATGCGTATTGCTCCTTGCCATTAAAAACTTTGGTCGAACAGGGCAGTTTCACTCAAGGTGAATCAATCGGCTTTGTAGAATGACTCCTGTTGTTAGCAACGTTTTAAGGATGAGTGTCAGTGTATCTGTAGAGTAGAAACTGTCTTGGTTAGCATCCAGGTTCCTTACAGACAATACTTGCTTCATCGCATGACTATTGCTCGAACCATTCACATAGCAGTGTTCTTAAGCACGATTTGCATGCTCATAAGCACCTATATCAGTGCCAGCACCTTGAGGTCTTTGTACACTATCCTTATCGTATTGATCATACTGACCAATTGCTAAGGAACCAGTATCAATTGCTGGCGATGCAGATGCGAGATGGAAATCATTGCCACTTGGGTTGACAAATCCTACTGACTAAACCTTGGTGTTGTTGCTAGCGTTCATGTTGTCAATTCCAGTTCCACCTTCATACAGCTCGTCAAACTTGTTCGAAAACACGTTACTCTCCAAAGTCACATTGCCTGCATCTTCAATCAACCCATTCCGGTAGCTACTATTAGTAAAGCTATTGTTGCGCACCACAATGTCGGTTGGTTTATAACCGCCAGTGACATAACCACTGCCATCGATGTTAAGGCCTTGGACATTATTATCAACGGTATTGTTGAAAATTTCAACGTCACGAACGTTACTAGTCACGGCAATGCCGTTACCAGGGTTCACACCTTGTAGTCCATTTCCAGAAACAACATTGTCGTAGACTCGAATATCAGAGACATCCCCTATCTCAGGAACTTCATCTGCAACAACAATTCCATCAGCAACGTTTCCAGTGACTACATTCTTGTAGACATCAATGTTAAATGAAGCAGCACGGTTACCTTCTATGTAAAGAGCGGGACCACCTCGATAGCCTCCATATGTACCAGAAAGAGAGGCTGAACCACTCACATAGTTGTCATGGACGGAGCCATTGCGAGAACCCGTTTTGATGTCAATACCTTCACGTTTGCCACCTGTAACGGTATTATTAGCCACCTCAAAACCATCGACACCCCAGATACTCAGGGACTCTTGAGTTCCAAGTGAGTCAGGTGTAGAAAAGTCCACTTGGCCACCTGGCCATCTCGCATTAGCATTTTCGACAGTGTTGTTAAGGACTTTGATATTTTTACTAGTAACCTCAGCTTCTCCACCGTCGAAGTAGTTATCAGGCATGACGATGATACCTGAAGCGCCAGTATTGGAAGTATGGTTGTTTTGAACAGTCATACTATTGGCATCACGTAAAGCGATTCCAGCCCAGGAACTATTCTCAATATTGAAGCCATCAATAGTCCAATGGCTTTTGCCAGATGACTGAATAACTCCTTTTCCAAAGCTTCCATTGAGGGGTTCAGGGTCGAGCAGTGTAACATTACCATTGGCTTTGAGTGTGATATCACCTGACTCACCGTTACCAGATTTACCAAGGTTAATTAGCTCAGTGTAAGTACCTGGTTGAACCATAATGGTATCACCTGCCTTGACCGCAGAGTTCTCCCCAGCCGCATAGTTAACAGTTTTCCAGGGTTGATCAACTGTACCTGGATTGCTATCATTGCCATCCGGTGAAACATAGTAGACAGTACCAGAGTTACTAGTTGTAGGTGTCGGTTCAAAACTAGGGGATGGAGACGTATTACTAGAATTGCTACTGTTAAAGTCCTGAGTCAGTTGGTCTCCATTAGAGTCACCGACGAGGGTGTCTTGCCCTCCAGTTAGAGGGTCTGCATTACTACCACCATAGAGATTGTCGTTGCCATCATTGACGAGGCTTTGATCATTACTAGAGAGATCTAGCAGGGTATTGCTTCCATTGTTGCCATCAATCTGGGTGTCTTTCCCACCAAAGCCATTGTTAGTCCAAGAATCGATGGTATCTTGTACACCTTTGGAAATTCCAGTACTTTCTCCATTCACATTAAGAGTGGAATTTTGAGAATTGCTGGGATTAGGGATCACATCGGGAATTTGTTGACCCGAGACATTGGTTTGAAGCGCCTGAGATTGAGAATCTGTAAAGTTCATTATTTTGCCTCTATCAAGTTCTTCGTTAACGTCTTAACTGCAGATGACCCGAAGAAAGGCACAACCCTGAATATTAGAGCAATTGAGTTAAGCTCTAAAAGTTTGTAAAGATTTCGTGCTTACTGAAGCACTGCACCTTGAATTGAAAACTTCAACAATAGAAATAATGCTTCTGTTTTTGAAGTTTTTCAAACTGAGGTAATTATGCAACAAGAATTAGGTAAATGCTTCACTCCTTTCGGGCTTAGCCATTGTTTGGTGAATTTATTGAGAGATTTGGCTTAAGCACCCTTGAAGTTGGGATGAATTTTTTTCCTTTGTACATTATATCAAGAGTTATGCAACGGTCAAGCTTAAAGTGATTTTTTCTGCCAACTGCATTTCACTGGAGTTTAGTCTAACAATTTGATTAATTATCCAAATCTTAGTCTCTGTAAGGCTTTTGAGCTTCGCTTTCTTCACCCAGCGAGAATTTGAGCTATTTGTCCAAAACTCTTTCTATGTAAACAGCTTGGCGTTTAGCTCTCTAAATTAGTCATCTAAATTTTGAATTTCTTTACAGACGCTTTGCAAACGCAAAGCGTACCGCTAAGATACAAACCAGTGTGTCGTTTTGCAAGGAGCGCGTCTCCAGAGGATATAGGTGAGCAGCGCGTTGCCAAGAGTTGTTTGAGCGGAGGTTTCCTCCGTAAGCGCAAGCGCACGCCAAGGGCGTTCACGCAGTCCCCTTGGGACTTACGCGCAGCGTCTGGTGGAGGAGACTCAAAGCTATGCCCTACGGGCACGCTACGCGAACGGAGGGTTTCCCCCGTTGTAGCGACTGCGTTCGCCCAAGGCGTGTCGAAGACATACCCGAAGGGTTGCCGAATTTTTACACGTTTACATCCAAACCCGGCAACGTATTTTACCAGAGACTGGTCAATTTACACTTTACGAAGACGGTAAACGTACATTTAAAAATAGTCATTAGTTATTAGTAAAATACTTTTGACTCTTTAGTGCAATTAATTCACTGCATCTTTTACCTTGCGCTTTTTCAAAAAATTAGACATAAATGGTCTCTCCAAAACTAATAAGTAAAACAAGTAAGCAATGACTAAAGACGAATGGTGCTAAGCTAATTAAAAAAGCACTGATCACAATGGGAAATAAGCCAAAACGCCGCCATATAGGTACCAATAATAGTGGGAAGAAAAAGTATATTTGCCACTCAGTCGCAACAGTCCACATAGGTGCATTAATAGAACCGAGTGTGTCACGACTGAAGTTGTGAACGAGTAGCAAGTGGGTGATCACGTCAATAGGGGAAAAGAAAGGATGAAATTCTCCATATTCCGGAGATTAATGCCACTTGAAATTGAAAAAGTGAATGAATCCTAATTATGATGACTGCTGTTAGCAAACTAAAAAACAGAGCAGCATAGTAAGGGGGTAAGATTCTACGCGATAAGCCGAAGGCTTGACGCTGAGTCCCAAGGGGACACGCGCAAGGGACGCGTATCGCCGTTGGATACAATCCCACAAACCTCCAGACTGTTGCCGGTTGAGCAATTGCTTTCAAAGCAAATTTGCTTCAAAATCGGTCTTGTTGCTTATCTTTGTACAAGTTCTAACAAAACAATCTATGACCTTGATTCTCACCAACGATGACGGGATCGACGCTCCTGGTATTCAAGCTCTCCTGAAAGCTGTAAATGGTAAAGAAGTCATTATTGCCGCTCCCAGAGATCATCTCTCTGGTTGTGGACATCAAGTCACCACGACTCGACCAATTCATGTCCATCGTCGCTCTGAGAACGAGTATGCTATTGCAGGTACTCCTGCCGATTGCACCAGAATTGCGATAACGCATATTTGTAAAAATGTCCAATTTGTGTTGTCCGGAATCAATGCTGGAGGCAATATGGGCGTGGATGCCTACATTTCCGGGACTGTCGCCGCTGTGAGGGAAGCAGCTATGCATGGCATTCCTGGTATTGCAGTTTCTCACTATCTTAAAAAGAAGCTCAATGTTGATTGGGATCTGGTAGCACGTTGGACGAGTTCTGTTTTAGCTGACTTACTCAATCGTCCCCTAGAACCGGGAACTTTTTGGAACGTAAATTTGCCTCATCTGGTTCCAGGAGAACCAGAACCAGAAGTTGTGTTTTGCCAACCCTGTAACAAACCATTGCCCATCAACTACCGGATTGAGGGCAATGATTTTTATTACGAAGGTGAGTATGCCAAGCGCGATCGCACTCCTGGCAGTGATGTTGATGTGTGTTTTTCTGGAAAAATCGCTGTAACCAAACTGAGAGTTTAATAAAGGAAATGATAAAGTCTACAATGTAAGTACTCACACTTTATCAAGAATCGTTTACTCTCTTGCCGGGTTAGATTTCTCGCTTGTTCAAGAACTCCTGCCATGATGGGTAATCTTTGAGTTCAAAAGGAGTCGTTGGTACTGTACACGAGATTTATTGATTCGCTCTCACCAAGAATTATTGTTTTACCCATGCTATTAGGTGAGAGCCTTAATTAAACAGATGTTGTAGAATTATTGATAACTAATGACCAAATAGTGTTAATAACTTCCTTAGAAAGCTCCCACTCGACCAACGATCATAAAGAATGTCTTCACGATCAGTAATAAGTCGTACATTGGATACCATTTCTTCTGATACTGCAAATCTAAGTCTACAACTTGCTCAAAATCTTTCACATGAGAACGACCGTTAACTTGCCATTCACCTGTTAAACCTGGTTTAACATTTAGGCGTTGCCAGTGACGTTCATTATACTGAGACACTTCATCTTTCGTTGGTGGACGTGTCCCTACTAAACTCATTTCGCCTACTAGAACGTTCCAAAACTGTGGCAGTTCATCTAGACTTGTACTTCTTAAAAAGCGACCTACTTTTGTCACTCGGAAGTCATTTTTATTTTTAAAAATTAATCCCTCAGCTTCATTCTGCACCAAAGATTTTAATTTCTCTGCGTTTGAAACCATAGAACGGAATTTACGGATATGGAATGAGCGCCCGTAGAGTCCATAGCGTTCTTGTGTGAAGAAAATTGGACCAGGACTATCGATTGTAATTGCTATTGCTATTGGCACAAACAAAATCGATAAAATTAGTAGTCCTACTATGCTCCCCACAATGTCTAAAAATCGTTTCAACTTAGAATTTACTGACGGGTGAGCAGTTAGTTGCAATTCCCAAGTGTCGGCAGTTGCACCATCAACAACTGTTGGGCAGGATATCTGATACATTGTTATGCCAATTATATTTAGCTAAGAAAATATGGTTATTTAGCGATAATTAGACTATAAACCTAGCTCACCACAAGCAAACGAAGTTTAACCGTAGATTCACTGAATCTTCATCAACATTCTTGGGATCATGATTTTTTATAAATTTCAGTTAAAGCAAAATAAACATATTTTATGTAAGATGAAAAGTCGTTCAAAAAGTGAACATTTCTGGTGAGCATGTTACAATTTGCTACTCAGCAAGTGCGTTCACTGAGATATACAAAGCTGAAGCAAAATACATCCTCCTAAAGAGTTGATTTTATGATAGATACCTCTTGCAAAAATACTAAATAGGTGATGCTTCGCTTCGTGAAACATTTGGTGAGATTCTTTTATGTACGGTGGGAATTCTTGTTGAGAGCCAATCAATTTATCTCGTAACTGGTATAACAAATACACCTCTTACAAAAGGGAGATTTTACGAAGTTCTGTTCCCTGTTCCCTGTTCCCTGTTCCCTGTTCCCTGTTCCCGACTTCTCCAACAAGTCTAATCTGAACAACTAATGCAATAATTCTTCTATCTGATGCTGATTCCATAAACTTCTATACAGTCCAGGCTGCTGCAAAAGTTCTACGTGGGTGCCTTTTTGAACGATTTTCCCCTTGTCCATGACAAAAACGCGGTCAGCAGTAGCAGCAGCAGAGAGTTGATGAGTGATGAAAATGACTGTTTTTCGTTGCGTACCACCAGAAAGATTTTTCAAGATGGCTGTGGCTGTTTGATTATCTACACTGGAAAGAGCATCATCTAAAATTAACACTGGGGAATTAACTAATATTCCCCTAGCCAAAGCAGTACGTTGTCGTTGACCACCAGAAAGAGTAATGCCACGTTCCCCTACTATGGTTTCATATTCTTGGGGAAAGTAGCTGATTTCTGGGTGAATTTGCGCCATCTTGGCAGCGTATTCCACCTCTTGTTGTTCGCTCACAGGATCGCCGTAGCGAATATTATTTTTAATTGTTGTACTGAAGAGAAAGCTATCTTGAGGGACATAGGCGATCGCACTCCTTAAATCAGCCAAGACAATTTTAGTAATGTCTACCCCATCCAAAAACAACTGTCCTGGCTCAATATCCAACAATCTTGGGATAGCATTTGCCAAAGTTGATTTTCCTGAACCAATAGCGCCTACAATTGCTACAGTCTCGCTAGGAGCTATAGTAAAGTTAACGTCACAGAGTGCAGCAGTAGTGGAACCAGGGTAGGTGAAGCTGAGGTTTCTTGCTGTGAGTTCTCCTTTCACTTGCCCTGGTGGTAAGTGAATCGTATCTCCTGTGTCTTTTATTTTGGGTGTGATACTCAGAATTGCCTCAATGCGGTCAATACTCACTTCACCCCGTTGATAAGTGGTGATAGTGAATCCTAAGAGGGCTGTGGGGAAGACGAGACGCTCTACGTACAGAAATAGTACGATAAAATCACTAACAGCCAGGCTTCCATTGGCAATCCTTGTGGAGCCTAACCAGGTAATGATAAAAAGACTCACTGTGGCTAGCCCACCAATCAGTGGAAACACCGTATTTCGACTTTTTGCCAGTTTCAAATTAGCCTGCAATAGCTCTTGATTTCGATTGGCAAAGGCACGACGCTCGTTTTCTTCCTGAGAGTAAATTTTAATTAAGGCAATACCACTGACATCCTCTTGAATCAGTCCACTGATGTCAGAGAGACTCTCCTGTACAGCGGACTGTTCTGTGCGTAAACGCTCACTAAATAAATGTACTAAGAGAAACATCAAAGGATAGACTGCTAGTGAGGCTAATGTCAGATCCACGCTTAGTGCCAGCATCACTGGTAAGGTGAGAACGTAAGCAAATACAGTATTTGCCAAACTCAAGAGCGCAAAACCAAATAACCGCCGGATATTGTCCACATCGCTTGTTGCCCGACTAATCAAATCGCCTGCGCTATTGGTGGCAAAATACGACGGTTCCAGTTTGAGTAAGTGTTCAAAAATCCGTTGTTTCAGGTCAGATTCGACCTGACGCCCCACACCAAACAGCCAAATCCGAGAAGCCATCCGGATCAGCCACATGGCTGAAGTGAATAATACAATTTGTATAACAAGATATTTGATTTGATTAAAGCTGAATTCTACTGAGAGTCGGTCAATAGCAGAACGAATTAACAGAGGGATATAAACACCACACGCATTCACAATCAACAAGGCAATAATGCCAAATGTTGCTTCCCGCCAATGGGGGCGTAGATATGCAAGAAGCTGAGACAGGCGTCGTGAATTTGCCATTCAAGGAATTACGCAACATTTTCATTTTACTTTAAAGTTCCAGTACTTTTTGGCACATTCATCTTGAGACTATTTTTCAGCAACTTTCGCAAGTTATTCATGTTGTATCTTTTTTGCACCAATGAGCCTAAAATTTGCTGTTATGGAAAAGAATAAGGTCAGTCTTGTGGCTGACCTTACGAGTACTCATTTTGAAAATCTACACTTAACGACCACGTAGGAAAGTGTATATCTGATTAAGATAACTTTCCCAGACTCGGGTTGTTATTTGGAGTGTTTCCGCATTGGGTACAAAATCTTCTAACCTCAACCCCCTTGTTCTAATAGCTTGTGGAGTTTGCAACAGGTATGGTGTTGTTTTGATGTCAGACATTCTTGAGGCATAGATGATACCATCGCTGGCTGCGGTAGTATTTTGTCCTAATGCGACAAGTGTCTCAGATGTTGGTGTTGCTGGTACCATAGACGAAGCTAGCCGCACATTTTGGATAATTTCCTGATTGGCTAAGTATGGTTGACCCACCATTGCGATTGGTGAGCGAACTAGGAAGTAAGCGACAGCCGGTGTACTCGCTAACAACAAAATTGTCAGCGCCCAACCGATGAAGTATCCTCCTGGTTTATCCAGCGTTCCTCCGCTTTTCATCCTCTGTGCCGCAAAAATCATCAGCAAGATAGATGCTCCCAGAGGTTTGAGTGGAAACGACACTACCCCCCACAATGAGGCAACAGCTGGTTCATTCGGGTTAATGAACGACAGCAGTACCACAAGTAACAGAACGACTAAGATTAGTCTGCCGACAAAAGTCCCTGAGGGATAAAATCTCTGGAACAAGCTGTATATGATAGTGCCAACAAGTAACCACAGTAAGACCCGACTTAACAGTACAAACATAAATCGATTAACTCTCAAATCCTTTTTTGCGGTCGGTTTTATAGGTTTTGGGCAGTGGGGTTATTGTACCGTCAAATTGTAATCGTACTGTTATCTGACTTCAAATACCTCACAACGCCACTCCCCAAGGGCGGAGGGGAACCTCCGCACGGGGGTGGCTCCCCTCACACCACGAGAACCATCGTAGTGATTTTAGAGCAATTTTTTACAACTGCGTCTACTATCAGTAATATTCCAGATTAGTAACCTACCTCCTGTAAATTAAATTAATTCTAGTAGTCATCAAATCAATCAAGTCAAAAAGGATAAACTATGTCGCCTGGAAAACCCACTATTTTGGTGACCGGGGGCGCTGGATATATCGGCTCCCACACAGTGCTTGCTCTTAAGCAAGCAGGTTTTGACGTGATAATACTCGATAATCTCGTTTACGGACACCGGGATTTGGTTGAAAAAGTTTTACAGGTAGAACTTGTAGTGGGAGATACAGGCGATCGCCCCCTATTGGATAATCTATTCAATAAACGCAACATCGCCGCCGTGATGCACTTTTCGGCTTATGCGTATGTTGGGGAATCTGTTACCGATCCTGCAAAGTATTACCGCAACAACGTTGTCGGCACTTTGACTTTGTTAGAAGCGATGCTCGCAGCGTCTGTTAAGAAATTTGTATTTTCTTCTACTTGTGCAACATACGGGGTACCTGAAGTTGTACCAATTCCCGAAGATTATCCCCAGAATCCGATTAACCCCTATGGTGCTAGCAAGCTCATGGTAGAGCGGATTCTCTCTGATTTTCATGTTGCTTACGATTTTAAATCAGTACGGTTCCGCTATTTTAACGCCGCTGGTGCCGATCCCAATGGCTTATTGGGGGAAGACCACAACCCAGAAACCCATTTGATTCCCCTTGTGTTGCAGACAGCCTTAGGTAAGCGCGAATCCATCTCAGTTTTCGGCACTGATTATCCCACGCCTGATGGAACGTGCATTCGAGATTATATTCATGTTACCGACTTAGCATCCGCCCACGTTTTGGGATTGGAATATTTGTTGAAAGGCGGCGACAGCGAAGTTTTTAATTTAGGAAATGGTAACGGCTTCTCAGTCAAAGAAGTTATTGAAACTGCCAGGGAAGTGACACAAACAGATATCAAAGTCGTGGAGTGCGATCGCCGCCCTGGTGATCCACCAGCCCTCATTGGCAGTAGCGACAAAGCCCGAAAAATCCTAGGCTGGCATCCACAATATTCTTCTGTTGAGGAGATTATTACTCACGCTTGGCAGTGGCACCAGAAACGTCATCAGTAGAGTGAGGAAGATCAGGAGGATGAGAAGTGGAGGAGAGAAAAAGCGAAGGAGGGCATATTTTCTCACACTCCCTCACTCCCTCACTCTCTCATCGTCCTCATCCGCCCTCCCTCTTCTTCACCATTCGCAGTACCCCGAAAAAAACACCAACTGCTAAAAGAGTGGAAAGGGCGATCGCCCAAAAAGGCACTCCCTGAGTTTGTTCTTCGGTGACATTTTTGTTGACATTTTGCACATTTTGTGAATTTGGGCTTGTTGCTGAACCAACTGCCACGGTAATTGGAAACTTTAACTCAAATGGCTGGAAACTCTTTCCATCTTTGGGTTTGCCATTTAGTTGTAGCTCATAAGCACCTGGTCTTGGAAAAGTTATTTGTGTACCAGGTATGCCTTGAAACCGTTCTACCGAAACAGGTTGTAACGGCGGTTCGATGAGTGGTGGTTCACCATATGAGTGAGGCTCAGCAAAAACCGCTAATTGACAATCACACTCTGCTAAAGGGATAACTTTTCCACCTTTACGAGTCAGAGCAAACCAAGTTTTTGCGGATTCTCCAGCGCGGGGATTATCATTTGGTTCTACGTGTAAGGTCGCGCCAACATCTGCTGCAGTCTTGACCTTATGGGCAATGGCTGGGTAAGCTGTAGTTAACAATAAAACTAATACAAAGAGTAATAATACTTGCTTCTTTTGACTCCTCTTTGCTGCGCTTAACCCCTGTCGAGGGTTGGAGGGATCACATCTTTTCCTAAGACTTTTTTGAGGGAACATAAAATTTCTGTAAAGACAATATTGACCAGAAAAAGCGCCAACGCACCAGCAACACAACCAAGGTGACAATTCCCAGAAGCACTGCTGCTAATTTATTCTCCCAGCTAACTTGAGAACCGAAGTAGTGGGAGCCAATTATGACAGCGTGAATCGCGCCCAGCACTAAAGATGGCACGCTTAATAAATGAATTGTTCGCCAGCGCTTGCCTAAAGACTTCTGGAAATAGTCAAAACTGGTGAGGGCAGGGGGAGTCATCAGCGCCAGTGCTACAGCACCCAAAGCCATGCCCAACTGATACTCTGCTGGTAAGAACAAAAAAGCTGCAAAATTCCATTCCAGTGAATGTTCCATCATGTGGACAGTGTGAGCTAAGGACAGCACAAAAGCACCTACTCCCAACGCACGACGATAACGCAATGGTGCTGCCCACAAGTTGCTAATGGGACGAGCAACAAGCGCCAGAATTAAACAAACTAACGCCCCGTGTCCGGTGTAATCTACCATTGTGTCGCCAGTTCGTAACAGGGTTAGCACACCAATTGTGAGAGTTACCCAACCACCCAAGCGAAACAATTGACTGCGCCTGTCTTTACTGACTAACGATGTAGACACACCCACACCTAACATTGTAGGCAGAGTTCCTATCCCAAATGCCAGCATTGTTGCTGCACCCATCCACAAATTTCCAGTTTCCGCAGCTTTAATTTGAGCAGTATACAGAAAACCACAAGGCATTAAACCCCAAGTCATACCCAAAAGCGCTGGCGTCCACCATTTGGTTTGTAGAGAAAGCTTAACCATTCCCTGACTGAGGTAGTTGTGTAAACGACCTTGCATAAGAGGGTGCAGCAATGGAATTCGAGGCAGAAAGTCAGGTTTTATTTGTCCAATACCAAACCAAATCAGCAGAATACCAGTAATAATCGCCATCCATTGGCGTAATTGGCTACCAATTCCTGCCATTTGTCCACTGGCAAGCAATACCGAACCAAGCGCCCCAATCCCCGCACCAACGAGAACATAGCTCAACATCCGTCCCAAGTTCAGTAGTGCGTGAAACTGCAATTGCTGTTGCCAATGGGAAGTTTCTTGCTTATGAGATAAGGAAAACGCGACTGCTAACGGACCACACATCCCAAGGCAATGTCCAAAACTTCCCAAGAATCCCAAAGCTATGATAAGTAACCAATGTATCATCAGTTATTAAAAAGAAAAAGATTAAAAATAGGAGCTATTAAATTTAAACATTCCTGGAAATGGAAAAGTTTTATCAGGAACTTTAAGTCAAATGAGTTCTTCTGTCAAAAGACATGATGTCAAACTTAGTGTTTGCGCTATCCTATCTCAGGAGTGAGTACTCTCCCCCTAACCTTTTTGATGAGATTATGAAAAAACGGTTTTGGCTGTTACTTCTGCTACTCGTGACAGTAGTTGTCATAGTAGCCACTAACGTGTTTATTAAACAGCATCGGGAGTCAGTTATTTATAGTATTAGAGTTGAAAAAAATTTCACTGCAAATAAAGATACAAAGACACCAACACAGCAAGATACACAGACAGAAAATTTTTCCGCGTCTTTCCATCCTCCTATTTCTGGTTCCTTACAAGTTTCTACCGATAAGCTATTTGCCCATGTTCTCAGGTTAAATTTTACACGGAATACTCCACCAGAGCGATCGCGCACTCGCGCCTACATCACAACTGAACTCAAAAAAATGGGCTGGAAACCCAAGCTAGAAAAATTCCCAGATGGTGTCAACATCTTCGCGGAAAAACCGGGAACTGACAAAAATGCAGGAGCAATTTTAGTAGGCGCTCATTACGACACTGTTTATTTCTCTCCTGGGGCTGATGACAACGCCAGTGGTGTTGCTGTGACTCTGGAAATTGCCCGACTTTTTGGTTCGCGTCCCACACCCAGAACGTTACAACTCGCCTTTTTCGACAAGGAGGAAGCAGGACTTTTAGGAAGTAAAGCTTTTGTGACAAACAAAAAACATCTGGAAAACTTGCAAGGCGTTATTATTATGGATATGGTGGGTTATGCTTGTCACACTCGTGGCTGTCAAAAATACCCAACAACTTTACCAGTGACGCCACCCAGTGATAAGGGTGATTTTTTAGCAGTTGTAGGCGATACAGAACATTTACCACTGCTGAATGCTTTTCAAAATTCACAGATGCTTCCTCCAATCTCCTTTGATAAGGCAACTAGTGGGGGATCAACTTTACCATCTGTGCTCACACTCCCAATACCCCTCAAAGGCTTACTAACACCTGACACTCTACGCAGCGATCATGCTCCATTTTGGTATCAAGGAGTGGGGGCAGTCTTGGTGACAGATACAGCAAATCTACGGACTCCCCATTATCATCAACCCAGTGATGTACCAGCAACTATCGACCGCGAGTTTTTTGCTGGGGCAGCGCAGATTGTTGTCAATGCGACTAGTAAATTGTTGGAAAATGGCAATATTGAGTGATATCAAATCTGCTTCTAGTAGTCTAGTACTACGTCCGCTAAATTTATTTTTGAGGTTGCCGCTTCAGCTTCGGCTGCCCTCGCGGTGCGGCGATAAGCGAAGCTTGCTGCCAAAGGCAGATCGCACTCGTACGCGCACGAACCCTTGCGTATGTGTGTGCTTTGCGCACGCCCTCTGGGCTAAAGCGTAGCGTGCCCCTGTTTCATACCATTGATCTATATCCTCTTAGATATTCTTACGCTAATTCGCGCGGGAGCGTGAAAGCGCAGAAGTGTGAGTCTCAAGAAATTAAATGAATTGAGACTCACGCGTTATTTATATCGCAGATGAAACGCGACGACGCATTGTCCCCTAAAAAATGGGCAGTCTAAGAAAGCGGGAAGCCGCAAAGCGTCTATGTAATGTTTATCTGTCGGCGTAGTCGAGTATTGGTAGTATTAAGCGAGAAGTTTGAGCAAAGAGCAGCGCCTTGCTGCGCCAGTGCTGCGGTCCTTGTTTCCCGACAGCCAGGCATCTGGCGTTGGGGTTCCCGAGGCAGTGCGGTCTTGGGGTTCCACGCCACTCCCCTCAAGTCGGGAGACCCGCCCACGGGGGTGGCTCCCCAAGTGGAGCATCTGCCGTCCCGTTGTGGCGACTGCGGGAGGTTTCCTTGGTCCCTTGCGCGTCTGGTGGAGGAGACTCAAAGCTATGCCCAGAGGGCACGCTAGCCCCGAAGGGGGCGCACTCTCAGACGCTATCGGTGCTGCCCATTTTTTGACGTTTAATATCAAGTCCGGTTAATTAGTTATTATTAAACGATCTGTGCAAAAACCGGAAAACCCGCTCAAGAGCTCCCCTGCTCCCCTGCTCCCCTGCTGCCTTAATGATAAGTCTTTATCCGGACATGATATAAGACCCAGTTGGGTAAATTCATTTACCGTCAAGTTTTTTCTTCACAGAGCGCACGAAATTTCTTAACACATCGGAGTGAGTCCTTTGTTCTTGTTCACAATACTTAACTAGTATTTCTTTTTCTTGTTCACTAACTCGAAAAGTGATGTCATTACTTGGTTGTGCCATGGACAATGTACCTCAAATACTTGTACATTGCTCGTATCAGGATGTTCCTGATAATTAACTAGGATGTTCCTAGTTCATCCAAAAACAAGTTGTTTAATGGCGAGAATGAAAACAACCCCTGAACAATCTTGTCTGTCTACACAGAGCGATGTTAAATCCTGCCAGAGGCAGCGACTGTAATGGGCGTAGCTGACAAACAAGATGGGTACCTTGGCAGTGCCCAGAGTCTGGCACTCTCCCCTAATACTACTGTGAAGTAGTTCTAGAAATAGTAAGGGGCAACTTTATGAATACAGTTTCACCAGAGACTGGGCTAGATTAAAGAATCTGCGCGTCTAAAGACGTGCAGAGTGTCAAAGATCGCACCCGCGATAGTTGTGTCAGTTAAAATGGAGAAAACTGAACTCAATGGCAGTCGTGGAACAATCAGAAATTGCGGCGTTAATTAGGGAAACTCGACAGTTGCTGCAGCTTTCTCAAGCTAAGTTCGCCCCCATGTTAGGCGTGTCATTTCATAGTGTCAACCGTTGGGAGAATCGACGAACCCGACCCCTCCCCTTGGCACGGAAGCAGATTTCAACCTTGCTGCACCAACTGGGTGATTCGGGACAAGCCTTGCTGAGGAGATATGGCTGGGAGTAGAAACTGTGGCGAAAGAACCGGCGTCAGTCTCTGAATTCAGCTTCGTCAACGACAGTGAGATGGGAGTACTCATTCGGTCGTTCGATTGGACAACGACTCCGGTGGGCGCGGTCGAGGGCTGGTCGCCTAGCTTACGAACGGCGATAAGCATCTGCCTGGAATCTGCTTTTGGGATGCTGATTTGTTGGGGAACCGAGTTGGTGCAGTTCTACAACGATGCCTATGTACCGATGTTAGGGAGTAAACACCCGAAAGCATTGGGGCAGCGAATGAGCGATTGCTGGCCAGAAGCGTGGGAAACGGTTGAACCCCTCATTGGGCGTGTTTACAACACGGGCAAAGCTGTCAAGTCTGTTGACATGCGGTTCATTATTCGTCGCTACGGCTATGACGAGGAAACGTATTTCTCGTTTTCTTACAGTCCCCTTCGGGATGAAGGTGGTGAGATCGGCGGCATTCTTTGCACGGTGACAGAAACAACCGAACGGGTTTTGGGAGAACGCCGTCTCCATACTTTACGTGAACTGGCAGTCAATACCACAAAAGTGCGAACCGTTCAAGGGGCAGGGCAAGTGGCGATCGACACCTTAGCCAGCAATCGCGCTGATATTCCGTTTGCCCTGTTGTACCTGCTCAACAGTCAACAAACTTTTGCCCAGCAGGTGAGTGAAACCGGACTAGCAGCAGACTCTCCCCTGAATTTAGCTACCGTCGATTGCCGTCAAGATGTCGCTGGAGTATGGGCATTTGCTCAGGTGATGCAGACAATGCAGCCGCAGTTCGTGAGCAATTTGCGAGATGACTTTGGGCTAGATGCCGAGGCGCAACCAGAACTGCCCAACACTGGCTTAATTTTACCAATCGCTGCCCAAACGCAAGAAGGCATCACAGGATTTTTAGTTGTGGGTCTGGGTCCCTACCTGGCGCTGAACTCGGAGTATCGGGGCTTTTTAGAACTTGTTGCGGGGCAGGTTGCAACGGCCATCGCCAATGCTCGTGCCTATGAAGAAGAACGTGAGCGAGTGGAAGCCCTGGCAGAACTTGATCGGGCAAAAACCACCTTTTTTAGCAACGTCAGCCACGAATTTCGCACACCACTGACACTGATGCTGTCTCCATTAGAGGAGACATTAACGGAATTAGAGGGAATTTTACCTGCAAAAGCGCGATCGCAATTAGAGATGGTGCAGCGCAATGCAACACGTTTACTCAAGCTTGTCAATACCCTGTTAGATTTCTCCCGCATTGAAGCCGGACGCACTATAGCTTACTATGAGCCAACCGATTTAGCTACGTATACCGCAGAACTGGCGAGTATTTTTCGCTCAGCCGTTGAGCAAGCGGGACTGCAATTAACCGTCGATTGCCCTCCCTTGCCAGAACCCGTTTACGTTGATCGCGAAATGTGGGAGAAGATTGTGTTAAATCTGCTCTCGAATGCGTTCAAGTTCACGTTTGAGGGAGAAATTGCGGTTTCTGTGAGTTCGGTTGGCGACCAAGTAGAACTGGTAGTGCGCGATACAGGTACTGGCATTCCGGCAGACGAGATTCCCCGGTTATTTGAGCGGTTTCATCGAGTCGCAGGCGCACGGGGACGCACCTTGGAGGGAACGGGCATTGGGCTATCGTTGGTTCAGGAATTAGTCCAGCTGCATGGTGGGGCGATCGCCGTTGACAGTACGCTAGGTCAGGGCAGTTCCTTTACCGTTCGGTTGCCGACCGGAACGGCTCATTTGCCGCTTGAGTGCCTCAACGCCACCCGCACCCAAACCTCCACCGCCTCTGGTGCAATCTCCTATGTCGAGGAAGCTTTAGGCTGGCTGCCCAAAGAAGAGGGGGAGCAAGAAACTCTCTTGTGTGCCCCTTTGCCCCCCCGCCCCTCTGTCCGGATTCTGCTGGTCGATGACAATGCTGATATGCGAGGTTACCTGCATCGCATCCTCAACCAGTTCTATGAGGTGGAGGTGGTTGCAGATAGCGAAACCGCACTGGCATCTATTCACACCTGCACACCTGATTTAGTACTCAGCGATGTGATGATGCCAGGAATGGATGGCTTTGAGTTGCTGCGACAATTGCGGGCTTCACCGAAAACTCGCGAAATTCCGATTTTGCTGCTCTCTGCCCGTGCTGGGGAAGAATCGGCAGTCGAAGGATTGCAAACCGGAGCTGATGATTATTTGATCAAGCCCTTTAGCACTCGCGAACTGCTTGCCCGTGTTGCCGCTAATTTAGAACTTGGGCGATCGCGCCGAGAAAGCGCCCACCGTCAAATTCAACTCTATGCCGATGTGGTTCGCAATACTCAAGTTGGCATCGTAGTTTGGCAACTTGAAGACCTCAATGATCCTAGCTCTTTTCGGTTGTTAATTGCCAATCCTGCAGCTAGTGAAGTCACAGGTGTTGATTTTGAGTCGTTGATTGGAACGACAATGGCTCAAAACTTCTCGATGCTGCTGCAAACGCCACTGGTACAGCATTACATAACTGTAGTGCAGACCGGGGAACCGTTGGATTTAGGCGAAGTTTCCTACAGCGATGATGGCGTGACTGCAGGCATTTATAGCTTGAAAGCGTTTGCGCTGCCCAATCAATGCTTAGGACTGTCGTTTGAAAACATTACGGCACGCAAACAGATAGAAGCACAGCTACAACAGAGTCTGCACTACAGTCAGCAGATCATTGAAGCCATGCCTGGAATTCTGTTTGTGCATGATTTAATCGAACAGCGAAACGTTTACACCAGCCGTCAAATTACAGATTTACTGGGCTATACGTCTGAGCAACTTCAGGTGATGGGAACAGACGTGCTTGCCAGGATCATTCACCCAGACGACATCCCGCATTTATCTGCCTACCTTGAGACATTTCGTACCGCCACTGACGGAATGGTGAGGACAATTGAATACCGAGCTTATCATGCAAATGGCGAGTACCGTTGGTTCAATTCTCAAAGCGTTGTCTTTAATCGCACAGCAGAGGGAGTTCCTCGTCAGATTTTGGGAGTTTCGATCGACATTAGCGATCGCAAGCAAGCAGAAACCGAATTATGCCAGAGTGAGGAACGCCTCAGCCTAGCGACAAGTGGTGCAGGCATGGGTACTTGGGATGCGAACCTGCAAACCGGACGCGCGATCTGGAATGAGCAACACTTCCGGCTACTAGGTTACGAGCCAGTGCTTTCTGGTGAAGCGACGATTGAACTATGGGATTCACGATTGCATCCAGAAGACTTAGACCGAACCATGCAGGCGATCGAGCAAGCCCAACAGAACCAGACGTTGTACCGTTGTGAACATCGGATTATTCGAGCAGATAACGGACAGGTGGTTTGGCTTGACGAGTTTGGACAATTTTTCTATAACGACGCAGGACAAGCAATCCGCTTGGTGGGCGTATCGTTTGACATCAGCGAACGCAAGCGTGCGGAATTGGCGTTGCGCGAATCTGAGGAACGACTGCGCCGGGCGATCGCTATCGAAACGGTAGGTGTCATTTTCTTCAAAACAGACGGTGGTATTACTGATGCCAACGAAGCTTTTCTGTGCATGAGCGGTTACAGCCGTGAAGATTTAGAGCAAGGACGGGTGCGGTGGGACAAAATGACCCCGCCAGAGTGGATGCCGCATTCGGTGCGAGCGGTCGAGGAGTTTATATCAAAGGGGTACACAACGCCTTACGAAAAGGAATACATCCGCAAGGACGGCTCCCGGTGGTGGGCATTGTTTGCCGCAACGCGCCTCAACGCAGAAGAAGGCGTGGAATTTATCACTGATATCACAGATCGCAAACAAGCACAAGAAGCCTCGCGCCGATCTGAGGAACGCTATCGAACGCTGTTTGAGTCGATTGACGAAGGCTTTTGCGTCATCGAAATGCTGTATGATGAAAACGACACGCCGCTCGATTACCGCTTTTTGGAAATCAATCCGGCGTTCGAGAAACAAACGGGACTCGAACAGGCAGAGGGTAAAACGGCGCGTCAGTTAGTTCCGAATCTCGAAGATCACTGGGTTGAGATTTACGGCAAAGTCGCGCTGACGGGCGAATCCCTGCGCTTTGAGAATCACTCCGAAGCGATGAACCGTTGGTTCGACGTTTATGCGTTCCGCGTTGGGCAGCCGGAAAGCCGAAAGGTCGCCGTACTTTTCAAAGATGTCAGCGATCGCAAGCGCATTGAAGCCGAACGAGAACAAATCCTGCAACGAGAACAAACTGCACGGGAAGCCGCCGAAAACGCAAACCGAATTAAAGATGAGTTTTTGGCAGTGCTGTCTCATGAGTTGCGATCGCCCCTTAACCCTATCTTAGGTTGGACTAGTTTGCTTCGCAACGGCAGATTGGATGCGGCAAAAACCGCTTTTGCACTGGAAACCATTCAGCGCAACGCCAAGCTACAGGTCCAACTCATTGAGGATTTGCTTGATATCTCTCGCATTCTACGCGGCAAACTCAGTTTAAATGTGATGCCCGTCGATCTGGGTGCAGTCATCTCGGCCTCCTTGGAAACCGTTCGATTAGCAGCAGTTGCTAAGTCACTGAAAATTCAGACGACACTTTCACCCACGATTGGAACGATTAGCGCAGATGCAGGGCGGTTGCAGCAGGTGGTGTGGAATCTTTTATCCAATGCAGTCAAATTTACGCCTCAAGGGGGTAAAATTACAGTTACATTAACCCAAACTGAAACTCATGCCCAAATTCAAGTGAGCGATACTGGAATTGGGATTAATCCTAACTTTCTGCCTTATGTCTTTGAACATTTCCGGCAAGAGGATGCAGCAACAACCCGCAAATTTGGCGGATTGGGGTTGGGGCTGGCGATCGCACGGCAAATTGTTGAACTGCACGGAGGTACGATTCAAGCCGAGAGTCCAGGCGAAGGAAAGGGGGCAACATTTACCGTCAACTTGCCATTGCCAAGAAATGAACATCGTGGGACAAAAGATGAACAAACTGCTGTATCGCTGACGCCTCGGGCCTTACCACTTTCAAATGTTCGGGTGCTTGTTGTTGACGATGAGGTAGACACTCGTGAGTTAATTGCTTTTATTCTAAAACAGGCGGGAGCGATCGTTACCTCTGTACCGTCAGCTTTAGCTGCATTGGATGTTCTAGCCCGATTTAAACCCGACGTACTAGTCAGTGACATCGGAATGCCAGAGATGGATGGCTATATGCTGATGCAACAAGTGCAGCCAATGTTACAAGGTAAGCAGATTGTGGCAATCGCCCTCACTGCCTATGCCGGGGAAATTGACCGCCACCAGGCACTGGCAGCTGGATTTCAACAGCATCTTTCTAAACCAATTGAGCCAAAAATACTTGTGCAAACGATTGCAACTTTAGTTCAAAAAGATGAGTAAACTCAGATCTTGCAGCATTCTCAATAATCGGGAGGCAAAGCCTCCCAACCCTCGTTCCCAGGCTGCAGCCTGGGAACGAGATATCGAGGCGAAGCCTCATTGTTGATACTGGTGCAAGATCTCAGTAAAGAAGTTTAGCCTTGTTCAGTTCTTTACACTAATTCAATGATTAGAACAACACGTCTATTGATCAATAAAATCCTCCTCAATTAATTTATCTATAGGACTCCTATTTGAAATCAGTTATCAGTTATCAGTTATCAGTTACCAGGCAGGAAACGGACTCGTCCACCCCTTGTTGACTGTTCCCTGTTCCCTGTTCCCTGTTCCCTGTTCCCTATTCTTTTAATTTATCTATAGGACTCCTATTTGAAATCAGTTATCAGTTATCAGTTATCAGTTACCAGGCAGGAAACGGACTCGTCCACCCCTTGTTGACTGTTCCCTGTTCCCTGTTCCCTGTTCCCTATTCCCTCTTCTTTTAATTTATCTATAGGACTCCTATTTGAAATCAGCTATCAGTTATCAGTTATCAGTTATCAGTTATCAGGCAGGAAACGGACTCGTCCACCCCTTGTTGACTGTTCCCTGTTCCCTGTTCCCTGTTCCCTATTCCCTCTTCCCTATTCTTTGATATCTGGTTGAATAGCAAAATACAGTTCATTAAATTCCTTATTTGGCAATAAACCTGTTGGATCTACAGCGAGACTATCTTTAATACCATTAACAATATACATATCGATTTCGCCCTTATTTTTAGCATTAACTTTTCCTCTAGGTTCAACTATAAAAAAATCTTTAATTAACTCAAAAGTTGAGAGAGAAATATTAATACTTCCAGTCAGACCAGATGATTCCATTCTGGAAGCTGTGTTAACAGTGTCACCCCAGACATCGTAAGCAAACTTCTTATGTCCAATCACACCTGCTAATAACGGTCCGGAATGAATACCAATACGAATATCCCAATATGGTTGATTTAAATAGGCTTTTTCTTTTTTACGCCATTCCATAAAAGTGCGAATATTGATAGCAGCTAGAACAGCATCAACGGCATGAGTTTTGTTGGGAGTTGGAATTCCTCCAACACACATATAACTGTCACCAATTGTTTTTAATTTTTCCAAGTTATGTGCTTCAATAAATTGGTCAAAACAAGAAAAACAATAATCTAGTTCATCAACTAATTCTTCTGGAGTCAACTGTTCTGATAACTTAGTAAAATTCTTAAAGTCTGTAAACAGAACAGAGGCAGATTCATAATAGACAGGCTTAACAGCGCCAGTTTGCTTGAGTTCAGAGGCAATATCTAAGGGTAGTATATTCAAAAGCAATTCATCTGTCTTGCGTTTTTCTTTTTCTAGTTCAAAATATAGGCGATTTAACTCTTCAAAGCGTTCAGCATTACGGATGGCTGCTGATAATTGCACTGTTAGTAAATAGCCAATGCGTAAATCTTCTTGAGTGTAACTGTTTGGTGCTGAGGTGGCAAAGTTGATCGTACCAAGCACCCGATGATCGCATTCCAAAGGAATGATGATCTGCGATTGGTACTCGCTAAGAAAACCGCTTGTAGAGTTTTCATGAATGAGTCGGGCTTGACCTGTTTTTAGACTCATACCAACGACACCCATTTGTGTTGTGTCAGAAAACTTGAGTTCGACAGTACAACCAAACAGCGTCACGATACGCCAAGAACCGTTAGTCGTATCGCGCAGGCAAACGCTACAATGCTCGAAGTCTAACAACCATTTTGCTTGTTTACTAACAACCCGCAAAATCTCATCCAGCTTCAGCGAACGATTGATGGCGATCGCAATTTCATTAACAGCTGCAATCCGACTGGAAAGCGCTTGGGCTTCAGCAAGTAGGCGACGGGAAAGGAACAACAGTTGTTGATAATCTTGTTGTTCCAGCCTACTACCAATAGAGACTGGAAGAAAAGTCATAATGTATCAATTTCTAATGAAATTGAATCCGTGTATTTATTTACGCTTGTAAACAAGTCTGCTGTGGCGACAATTTCAAATATTTCAGAATCGTCTAAACCTAAGTCATAAAGGTGTTGGTAATCTTTACTCGTGAGTGCGTGCGGTTCAGTCGCGGCTTTCAAACCAAAGGCGATCACTGCTTTTTCACGTTCAGGAAGCGGACAGGCTGCGAAATCTGAAACTAGGGTTCTTAAAACTTCTTCGCTCATGCCTAATGATGATAATCCATGCAAATGGACATTGAGTGCATAAGGACTACTATTAGCTTGGGAAATAGCAATTCCTAGCATTTCCTTGAGTGTGCGTGGAACATCTCCTTTGAGGATAGTGCTGCGAAATTTCTTCCAATTCGCTTCCAATATCTCAGGGTTGATTGCCATTGATTTAAATAAATTTGGCACTATGCCAAATCCAAGTTCAACCTGAATCTCTTCATATATCGCTTTGACGTTGGAATCACTGAGTTGGTCGTATTCGATGATGGGAAATTTAGCCATTCTTATCTATCGCCTGAGTGGGGAACTTGTTTTGAGCTACTGAACAACAAATAGTTTAGTACAACTTAATACAAGGTATATCTTATTTTATAGTAACAATACTGTGGCGACTACCTCATCGGTAAATGGTATTATCTGTAATTTACTTCCAATGACAGATCAAGCAAATATTATCATAGTTAAAATATGGAAATGATAAAGAGTTGATAAAAAAGTATATAATATGTCTGAATGAAAGTCAGTACAAGCTAACTAGAGAAACTTATAGTTTTGAGTACTTTTGAAACAATAATTAATAAAGAAACACAATTAGAATGATGCAGGCAGAATATCAGCAGCGCCGTGAGCAATTGATGTCAAAAATTGGGAATGGGACTGCAATCTTTCGTAGCGCGCCAACAGCGGTGATGCACAATGATGTTGAATACGCTTTTCGGCAAGACAGCGACTTTTATTATCTGACTGGGTTTAACGAACCACAAGCAGTAGCAATTTTAGCACCATCACACTCAGAACATCGGTTTGTGTTGTTTGTTCAACCTAAAGATAGAGAGAAAGAGGTTTGGAGTGGTTATCGCTGTGGAGTAGAAGCGGCAAAAGAAGTGTATGGTGCATCTGTTGCTTACCCTATTGCCGAACTTGAGGAAAAATTGCCACAGTATTTGGAAAAAGCTGATCGGATATATTACCATTTGGGACGCGATCGCACTTTCAACGACACAATCCTTAATCATTGGCAGCGTTTGATGCGGACTTATCCCAAGCGCGGTACAGGACCAATTGCGATTGAAGATACTGGTCCAATTCTGCACAGCATGCGATTAATGAAAAGTCAAGCAGAGTTGGAGTTGATGCGTAAAGCTGCTGAGATTGCAGTGGAAGCACACAATCACGCCATGAAATTTACACAACCAGGGCGTTACGAGTACGAAGTTCAAGCAGAAATTGAACATATCTTTCGCCTCCGGGGTGCCCTTGGACCAGCTTACCCTTCAATAGTCGCTTCTGGAGTCAATTCTTGTATTCTGCACTACATTGAAAATGACCGACAAATGCAGGACAAGGAGTTGCTGCTGATTGATGCTGGTTGTGCGTATGGTTATTACAACTCCGATATCACGCGTACATTTCCGGTGGGTGGGAAGTTTACCCCAGAACAAAAGAGACTTTATGAGATTGTTTTAGAAGCACAAAAGCAGGCGATCGCCCAAGTCCAACCAGGTAATCCCTACAAACAAATTCACGATACAGCCGTGCGTGTCCTGACAGAAGGCTTAGTTGAACTTGGTATACTCAAGGGTGAAATCGACAAACTCATCGAAGAAGAAAAATACAAGCCCTACTATATGCATCGTACTGGTCATTGGCTAGGTTTAGATGTTCACGATGTGGGTGTTTATCAGCATGGTGACGATAACCCGCAGATTTTACAACCAGGTCAGGTGCTGACGGTAGAACCAGGACTTTATATTGTCCCAGATACCAAGCTAGCAGAAGACCAGCCAGAGACAGATCCACGTTGGGTTGGTATCGGTATTCGGATTGAGGATGATGTTTTGGTAACATCAACAGGTCATGAAGTGTTGACTGCTGGTGTACCTAAGGAAGTTGCTGAAGTAGAAAGATAAACCATCAGGACTTACGCAAAATCATGAAAAAATAAACCGCAAAGGACGCAAAGACCACGTTCGCGTAGCGTGCGCTGTCTTCGCATAGGTAAGAGGGTTTAAGAGGGTTTTTGCGTAAGTCCTAACCATTTAGTTTTCTCTCCACTCAGACAACTGTTTGCCAAACTCTTCGCCATTCCAGTCTTCAACAACAACGCGAGGTAATTTAAAGCGATCGCACTGTTTCCAGACAGTACGAGGATAAGTTGTGCAAGCACTCATAAATCCCGCTTCGCGCACCAAAGCTGCTGTTTCCTCAGAATAGTTGCCGTGGGGATAGGCGAAACTCACCACTTTTTGTCCTATAATCTCCTCAAGACGAGTTTTGCTGTCTTGAATCTCTTGCCTCTGTCGGGTATGAGGTAAGAAAGATAAAAATGGGTGTGTCATAGAATGAGCACCAATTGAAATCAACTCGCTTCCTAGAGTAGACACTTCCTCTGAATTCAAGATGCGGTGATTTGGGCGTAGTGTTGGAACACAACCAGCCCACATCAGCAGTTCATCCATAACCTTTTGTCGTGCTTCGGGAAGCAAGGGGGATAGCAGCCAGTAAAGTGTGCGATAAAGAGTATGGCGAGGCGTGGGGTTCTGTTCTCCTAATGCCTTCCAGTGGCGATCGCGCTGATATTCCTCCTCGCTGTAATTGGCTGCTGTACCCAATTCCCAGCGATGGGTTGTACCGTTAATCTCTAAACAAAGAACTTCTGGTAAACAACCAGGTTCCAGCAACAACTTATTAAGTTCATCCCACCATAAATCACGTTTTTGATCCATATATCCACTCGTTAAAAACATGGTGGCAGGAATATCGTAACGTTCTAACAGCGGTTTGGCGTGATAGAGATTATCTGTGTAACCATCATCAAAAGTGACTGCTATCTGCCAATGAGGAGTTTTGCCCTGCTGCAATGTCTGGTTTAATTGCTGTAACGAAACAACTTCGCCAAACTTGCGTAAGACTTCCATCTGTTGGGCAAAGTGGCGGGGACTGACGCAAATTGACCAGGGGTCAGATTCCACTTCTGTGATACGGTGGTACATCAAAATAAGACCTCCTGGTGCTAAACGCCCCCGCAAGCGTTTAGCCATTCGTCGCAGTCTGACAACTCCAGGTATCTTCATACAGTAGATCTGTTGGAAAACTGAGATTTTACGAGGTTTTGTTCCGTGTTAAGAGTTGCCTGTTCCCTGTTGCCTGTTCCCTGTTGCCTGTTCCCTGTTGCCTGTTCCCTGTTGCCTACTTCTGCAAGAAGTCTAGTGTCTGGTTTGACTGCCCTGATAGTAATTGTGACTTGATAATTGCGATCGCAGTAATCTAATTCTTCCCGACGCAGTTCTTCTGTTGCCAGCCCATAGAGAAAGGCATTAGCAACTAGTACATTCCCGTGAGTCTCAATTTGGAGATTTTCTGTTGGGAAGAACTCTTCAAACAGACGCTTGACTGATAAAGCAGTAAAACTCCAACACCAGTAATCAGCCCACTGATAATCACCAATATGACTAATCCCAGGAACTGTAACCAGGGCGACACCACCAGGCTTAAGGATGCGGTGGACTGTTTTAATCGCCGCCTGTACATCGTAAATTAGCTGGATTGTATGCGTCAGAATAAAGCAGTCAAAGCTGTTTGATGGAATATTCTCCCCAGAGGTAAGATCCCCAACGATAGTCGCCTTGGGATTGCCTTTTGTAACATGAAGTACGTCGCTTTGGGTGATGCGTTGAACACAGTCCTTGCTGGAAAGATAGCCACCAAACTGCCTGGTATAGTTATCATCGCCAATCTCCAAGACACGCCCACGAATATCATCTTGATAATGGGCAAGGAACTTTTCAATATAATAGCGGTCAACAGGCCGACCTCTGTCATAGCCAAAGGCTTGACTCATCGGCGTAACCCGTCGCAGGCTACCAAAGTCTACAGCCCCCGTAGGAGGGATATATTTATCACGACGTAATTGCGTTCCTAAAAAGCGGTGGAGAAAACCGGGAAACTTTTTACGTGCAATTCGCGCGACTTTGTTTTTCACTCGCAATAGAAAGTGCAACATGGGATAGCGATAGGGGTAAAGAGACTTTTCCAATGCATTCCAGAGTTCAGCGTCTTGGACTCCCTGTGCAGTGATGTACTTCTGTAGCCAGTTCAAATAAATCTGATGTGCAGGATTAGGTTTTAAAGGATGATACTTTCCTATTTGGATTGCTTTAGAACAACTTGACTCTGAGTGTTGGCGGTACCGATCCCAGCAGCTACTATCCACATACACAGGGGCGTGCAAGCAAATTTTTGCTAGCAACACTTGATCCTCAAACATATGTTGAATAGTGTCATCGAATCCTCCTACAGCTTCTATAACCTCCCGTCGCACCAACAATCCACAGGTGCAAGGTACGATTCCAGCAATTTTTAAAAACTGAGTTATTAAGCTTGGTGGATGAAACAAAGTATTCGGCACAACCCCAAGTGGTCTCATTTTGTCGCGTTGGTAATCTTCTTGTTGACCTGTCCAACTATGCCAATGTTGAGTCGGTCCGTAAACCATACCAGTCTCAGGTTGAGATTCCAAAATTGCCACTTGCTGTTCTAGTTTTTGTGGCAAGAAGACATCATCAGCGTCCAGAAAAGCAATATACTTACCTTTTGCCTTGCTAATCCCCAAGTTGCGAGAAGTACTTTTACCACGATTTTGGTGACCATCATGGTCAAGATAATACACTTTTTCTGGATACAAATCTGCATACTCCTGAGCAATTGCAGTACTTTTATCGCTGGAACCGTCATCTATTAAAAATAATTCCCAATTTTGATAGGATTGAGTGAGTACACTTTCTATCGCTTCTTGGATGAACTTTTCAGTATTTAAAAAGGGAGTGATGACAGAAACGAGAGGTTGACTTTTCATGATTTTCTATATCCTCGAATGAATTCTCTCAGTCCTAAAGATTTAAACTTGAGCTTAAAACACTACCAGCCGCAGTGAATAGGGAATAACTGGTAACTGATAACTGATAACTGTTAAACTTGAGCACTACCAGATTGCAGATTATAGAGTTTGGCAAACAATCCATTGAGTTTAAGTAAATACTGGAGATTGCCTTGTTCTACAATCCGTCCTTCTTGCAGCACAATAATTTGTTCTGCCTGCTTAATAGTAGATAAACGGTGGGCAATCACAATTACGGTACGATTTTGACTAAAGGAATTAAGAGCTTCCTGAATGAAATTCTCAGAAAGACTATCCAAAGCATTAGTTGCTTCATCAAGAATCAAAATCTCTGGTTCGCGAATGATCGCCCGGGCTAAAGCTATACGTTGCTTTTGTCCCCCTGAAAGCCGAATGCCGCGATCGCCAACTATAGTATCGTAACCTTCAGGTAACTGACTAATAAATTCATGGGCACTCGCTTTTTTGGCGGCGGCAATAATTTCGGATTTTGTAGCATCCAAGCGACCATAGGCTATATTTTCTCCTACTGTTGTATTAAAGATATAAATATTCTGACTGACAATAGCAATTCGACTACGCCAAGAAGATAAATTTAACTTCCGTAGAGGGTAATTATCAACAGATATCTCTCCATATTCAGTTTCATAAAACCGACAAATTAACCCAATCACTGTAGATTTACCTGCACCTGAAGGTCCCACTATTGCAGTGGTTTTACCTCGTGGAATAAAAAAGGAAATATCCTGAAGTGCAGGTCTTTCGGAAGTTTTGTAGAAAAAATTAACAGACTCAAAAGTGATTCCTCGCTGTAAACTTTGAAATGGAATCTCACCTGAATAAATTTCATTCCTTTCAGTTATATCTAAAAATGACATAACATCCTCTACAGAACCCAATAAACCAATCAAATTCACACGATCAGTATCTAACCGCCTCACGACTGGCTGGAGACGATAAAGCATAAAAATAAATGTTAATAATGTCGGAACATTAGACTTTTGTTGCAGAGCGATAATTAAAATAAAGACTAATAAAGCAACTGCTAAAACTTCCGATAATGGTCCCGTGATTGAATAAAGTTTAGCCAACTTCAGAGCGATAATACGTGAGTGGATTGTTGCTGACTCAAAACGTTTTAGTTCGTAAGATTCGTGACCAAAAGCGCGAATCTCTCTCATTCCGTAAAACCCTTCCATCACCCGATTAGCCAGGTTGTCATTTGCCTGTACTGACTGCCTACCCAGGTTTTTTGCCCTCCGGGTTAGATACTGTATACTCAGTGAAATGAACAGCAAGGCAACAGTCACTAGCAAACTCAATTGCCAGGATGTTAGCATAAGCAGAATGACAAAAACAAAAACTGTACACAGACTGATAGCGATATTAACAAGAAGAAAAATTGCGTCGCAAGTGCGCCAAGTTTCGACATCCAGTGTATTCAGCAATTTACCAGATGGATGAGAGTCCAAAAAACTATAACTCACGCTTAAAAGCTGCTGAAAAATTCTGCACAGCAAACGCTGTCCAATATGCCAGTATAGCCAATGACCAAGAAGAGTACTGATATATGCAAGGCAGTTTTTCAGTATAACCAATCCCAAAATACACAATGGGATTATGAACAGATGTCTCTCTTGTGGAATGTTGATAAATATTTGATTCAGAAAATTGACCAGTAAATTACTAGATAACCTTTGCGAGTTTGTTGTATCTAGAGTTTGGAGAAAAGGTATGAACAGACTGATTCCTAATCCCTCAAATAAAGAGGAGAATATTCCCAGAATGATAATTAATGGAATGACCCAAGGATACAATCTTAGCAGTGGTAATAAAGTCTTAATTGCCTTTACTTCTTGCATTGTGTTTCCTTATGGTGTAAGAAGATTGACAGTAAATCATAAATATCTTTATTTGTTATTTCTTTAAGCAAGAGTTACATAAATCGACAGCGTAAGAGTAATATGTCAGATCTTTTAGTTTTGACACTCCCACGCCTAATATCATTGATAGGGGTTCCCCCCACACCCTTACACCCCTTTTGGTGACCGAAAAAGAAAAGGATACATGCGAATGTATTTATTCATCGAGAAGAAACAATGCATAAGCTAATTATTCAAGCCCCGGATTTATCCTGGTCGTGCTTCAATTTGAAATTTTGAATCGCCGGAGGCGTTGCGAGTGGAACGTAAGCGCAAAGCGCACGCGGCTTGGGCGTTAGCGCAGCGTGTCCCCTTGGTCCTCAGCAATCAGAATTTTGAATGGAACGTAGGGGTTGACCTTTGCTGTCGCGCAGTCTCAGTGCTTTTTGGAGATTAACAAGCGTTAATTCCCGTGTTACTGGATGATGACGTGTAACATTAAATTGATACCGATTTTTGTTCCAAGTATAATTGTGCCTTACAATACTTGATTTTAAGAGATTGTCGCTTGAGCAGGAGCAGTATATTCACTTAAAACTAATGCAATTAAACTTATTGTAATTTTTCATATTTTTTTGTTTGTCATAGTTTGACCACCCAAGGAGTTACCTTTGGGCTGAACCCAGAAAGGGATAATGTGATCGGGTTAAAAGTAAAGATCATGAACACATACTATGAAATCTCTAGGAAGATTCGTACAATGATTCAGTAGCGCCACATACGTTTGACATAGGAGACAACCAATGCCACTACAGGCAGTTGGATCAATTGAAACAAAAGGTTTTCCTGCTGTGCTAGCAGCAGCGGATGCTATGGTGAAAGCAGGTCGAGTCACTCTTGTAGGATATATAAGAGTGGGTAGTGCTCGCTTTACAGTTAATATTCGTGGGGATGTATCTGAGGTCAAAACCTCGATGCAAGCTGGTATTGAGGCTGTAGAACAGGTTCATGGCGGAACCCTTGAATCCTGGGTGATCATTCCTCGTCCCCACGAAAACGTTGAAGCTGTCCTGCCTATCGGTTATACAGAACAAGTTGAACAATATCGACAAGCAGTGGAAAATCCAATTGTACGCAGGTAGTTGGTAGTTAGTTGATAGTCGGTAGTTCACAGTCAAAAGTTTGATGTTTACTCATCAGTAGCTAACAAGCAAAGTTCATCGTCAGCAAACGATGTCAACCAGAGTACCAGTTTCTCACCCTTACACCCTTAGTTTGTTGACTAATGAACGGCAGTCGCCACAACGAGGGGAACCCCAACGCCAGATACCTACGGAGGGAAACCCTCCCGCAGTACTGGCGCAGCAAGGCGCTGCCTCCTAATGACTAATCTATGTCTGGTGTCTCAATTATTATCCCTACCTTAAATGAGGCAGAGTGTCTGGAACGCACTCTCCGCCATCTTACTATATTGGTACCTCCACCTCAGGAGGTACTAATTGTAGATGGTGGCAGTTCTGACGAAACCGTTACCATAGCCCAAAAGGCAGGAGTATCTGTCATTGCTGCTAAAAAACGTGGACGCGCAGCACAAATGAATGAAGGTGCAGAAGTCGCAACAGGAGAAATTCTTTGTTTTTTACATGCGGATACCTTGGTTCCAGATGATCTTGTCGCAGTCATTGAGAAAACACTACTAGACAAAACTGTTGTTGCGGGAGGTTTTATCTCTCTGATGACAGGTGATAGAATCACTCGATGGGGAGTATCACTGCACAATTATGTAAAAAGTTACTACGCGCCATTACTTTTTCGCCCACATCTGTTTTTTCAAGGACTACGCTTATTGTTTGGCGACCAAGTCATCTTTGCACGTCGCGCTGATTTTTCGCAATGTGGAGGTTTTGACAGCAATCTTCCAATTATGGAAGAGGCTGACTTATGCCTGAAGTTGGTGCAACAGGGGAAAATCCGTCTGGTGAACCGCGTTGTCCAAAGTAGCGATCGCCGTGTAGCCCATTGGGGTTTCTTAAAAGCGACAGCCATATATCTTTCTATTGGCTTTCTTTGGGGTATAGGCGTCTCGCCACAATACCTAAAGCAGTTTTATGAGGATGTCCGCTAAAACTCTAGCCTATTGAATAAACCAGCAGTTTCTAAAGGTATCCATCAGGGTACCTTGAAATTTTTCATAGCTTTTTGCGAACATTATAGTATAATGTTTTTTCTGATGTGAAGCAGAGCGATTTATCTTATGATGCTTAATAACGGCAAAGGCAATAGCCTCCCTATGACCTAATAATCCCATCGCTTTTTAAGCGCGGGAGTCTCAAAATCGGATAGGTTCTCGCAAGAGATGATAAAATCTCCTATTTTTTTTTATTTTTACCGGTAAGGTTTTCTTTTATATTTTCTACATGATGATGGATTTGTGAAACAATAACAAGTGGTTTACTAAGCTCATTTTGACGACAATTCTTGACTCGTCCTTCTTTGCCAAGAAACGACTGCTCATTTTTTCCAAATGATGTAAGTTTTCCAAACATTAAGACAGACTGAGAGTATCTGGGTTCATTTGCGTTGGAGAATTTAAATGATATCCTCTTGAGTTATTAGAAATACACGTTTTGGCTAAGTATTAGTATAAAAAATAGCAATCATGTATACTGCTGAAAGGAAACTTTAAAGGGTGAAACACACATTATAAAACAACGTCTAAAGAGGTGGATGAGATTCGCCAAAATTATCAGGTGCAAAATGTTAGTTTTTCCTGATCCCTGATCAAAAAAATCTTGTCACCTTATATATTTTGGGTAGATCGTTTTTCTGAGCCAACACTACATATCCTAAGTTTACAAAAATTAAAGTTTAGGAAAAGTCAGGAGAAAAACTCAGAAAGCTTGATTTACCGTAGTTCGAGATTGTCAGGATGCATCAAAATTTCAAACTACCTGCATAACTTTAGTCAGTCAAAACGTAATAAAAGAGGAAACACATCAGATGTCATCATGGACATCATCAAATCAGGTGCAGCTGCCAGTTAAGAAGTAAAGAGGGACGAGAAAAGGGGGTTGTGATGCAGACTTTAAAACAGGGTTTCGAGGAGCGCAATCTCACTATGGTTTTGGAGGCGGAAAAACTGGCGCAACATTGGCGAAAACGTCTGGAGACCGAATGTCCAGAACAAAGTGTTGCCAATAGAGAAAGTATCATCAAATGGCTTGTGGGAAGTGACTTAGATCGGTTTGAGATACTGAATTCAAAGGAACTGGATATCGCCAAACAAGCTATGGAGTATCGCTACAAGATTTTGCGTCAGCGTTACTTAGGAATTGCCAGAGAACGTGCTTACCGCAACTTGATCACTCGATTGGGGAGTTTGGTGACGTTACGTCATAAGATCCAAACTTGGATTGCCTTGAGTCGCGATCGCCAACGGACAGTGCTGGATGTACTGCAAGAAGTTATCCAAGAGTTACTCCAAAGTGATAACTACATACAACAACAAATGGTTTCTATTTCAGAATGTACAACTGATACTAGACTCAGGAATGCTCTACTGTTTGCCAATGTAGAAGAATATTGTTTGCGACCTGTACGCAATCAACCTTTACTAGCGTATCGTTTTGTAAATTATTTGAGAAGAACTCAACGTGGTGGCTTAACCCAAGTKCCAACTCAARACTTAGTGAGACTTGTCTCTGAGGAARTTCTTACTGATGACAATGAGAATCGAGTCAAYTTGGTTGATACTCAAGCAGTAGCTGAATATCAAGAGGCACAAGAGATAGAAGAACAACAAGCACTGCGTAAAACAGTTCAGCAGGAATTTGAGGATTATTTACAAGAMAATCTCGGACTTGAAGCTGTTGAGTGGTTGCGACTCTATCTCCAAGGTAAGCCTCAAGATGAGATTGCCAAAAAACTAAATAAACCAATCAAGGAAGTCTATCGACTCCGAGAAAAAATTAGTTACCATGCTGTACGTGTATTTGCCCTCAAAGGGAAATCAGAATTGGTAGATAGTTGGTTGGCAATTTCCTTGAAAGAACACAACTTGGGGCTGACACCTAAGCAATGGCAACAATTGTATGAACAATTAACTCCTGTACAGCGCCAAGTCCTAGAGTTGCGTAAAGCAGGTTATTCCGTAGAAGACGCAGCTTCTCAGTTAAAACTTAAAATGCATCAAGCAATGGGTGAATGGACTAAAGTTTACCTGGTAGCCCAAGCTTTGAGGAGTCAAGACTGAGGTCGTCCTGAAAAGGAAATTGGTAATTGCTCCAGATTTGAAATCTATAGTCGTAGATTTTACCTGCTGAACTATAGACTCACAATTACCTGTTTCCAATTCGTAAACAATCTTTTGATTATTTGTCATTTTTTATTTTTTATTTCTTTACCAAAAAATACTTTACCAAATGATGAAAATCTTAACACAACAGTACTAAATCTCTCACGACTAAGTGTTGATCCTAAACAAAATGGCATTTTTGGCTACTGTCTCCTCTAACATTCTCTAAAACCTTAGGTGTTCTCCTGTGTGTTCTACGGAAGTATGGTAAACGTTGTCTTGTGACTTCTCTGTGCGTTAGGGAGACTTTCATTATTGCGGAAAATGGTATAGTCTATATCAGGTAAGTTCATATGGAAAACACCAACGAAGTAAAATTCAGCATTGTCCAAGCGGCTGAAGAATTGACTATGAAGTCAAAACCCTAAGATAATGGGCTGATGCAAAAAAAATAAAATCGGAACTTTCCTCAGCAGTTACGAATGTTAGATCAAAATAAACAATACCATCATGGTTGTTTATTTCATCAATCTCAGGTAGTGGCTCTACTGAAGTGGTAAAGTATAAAGAAGCATTAAGTGCTGAGGCAACAGCAGTAAGCAAGTTTTTTGACTTACAACTATTGACTATTGACCATTAACTCTTAACTATTAACTAATAGTTAATAACTCAGAATTCTTACTCATAAACAAAGATGACTGAAGCAACTGCACCTCGCACTAACATTTATACCAAGGAAACTGCACCAGCAATTTACTACCAGGTGGCAATGCCCAAACCAGAAACGCACCTGTTTGAAGTGACTTTGCGTCTGGTGGATTACTCATCGCCAATTTTAAATTTGAAATTGCCGGTGTGGACTCCTGGGTCTTACTTAGTCCGAGAATATGCCAAGCACTTACAAGATTTTGCTGCTTTTGCCAATGACTTGCCTTTGTCCTGGCAAAAAATTAGTAAAAATCATTGGCAGATCAAAACATCTGACGTATCGGAAATAACTATAAAGTACCGTATATTTGCCAATGAGTTATCAGTGCGAACAAATCACTTGGACTCAAGCCACGGCTATTTCAATGGTGCAGCACTGTTTTTCAGGATACTGGGTTGGGAAGCAGAACCAATACAAGTGACTATAGTACCGCCACACCCAGAGTGGCAGGTTACTACAGCATTACCACCAGTTCGACAGAAAGTAAATACTTTTTGTGCTTCAGATTTTGATACTCTTGTAGATAGTCCCTTTGAAATTGGTCTCCACCAGTTACATCATTTTGAGGTATTGGGAAAACCCCACGAACTGGCAATTTGGGGGAAGGGCAATTTCCAATTGCAGCAGATGATTGCTGACATTGCGAAAATTATCGAAGTGGAAGCACGCATGTTTGGTGGGTTACCATATCAGAGATATGTGTTTCTACTGCATTTGTTTGCTCAAGCTTATGGTGGTTTGGAGCATAAAAACTCCTGCGCGCTCATTTATCAGCGTAATGGTTTCCGCGATCGCGACAAATACGAACGCTTCATGCAATTGGTCGCACACGAGTTCTTTCACTTGTGGAATGTTAAGCGCATTCGCCCAAAAGAACTAGAGGTCTTTGATTACGATCAAGAAAACTATACATCGTCATTGTGGTTTTGTGAAGGGACAACAAGTTATTACGATTTGCTCATTCCCTTACGCGCAGGAATTTATGATGCAAAGTCATTCTTAAATAACTTGAGTAAAGAAATTACTCGGCATGAAACAACTCCAGGACGCAAGGTACAATCTCTTGCAGAATCGAGTTTTGATGCATGGATTAAACTTTACCGTCCAGATGCCAATAGTGGCAATAGTCAAATTTCCTACTATTTGAAAGGAGAAATGGTATCGTTGTTGCTAGATTTACTGATTCGTTCACGATCTAGAAATCAGCGATCGCTAGATGATGTCATGCTGAAAATGTGGCATCAATTTGGCAAAGATGAAATTGGTTATACTCCACAACAATTGCAGTCGGTGATTGAGTTCATTGCTGGTGTAGATTTGACTGATTTCTTCAACTCCTACATTGATAAGACTGAAGATTTGCCTTTCAACGAATACCTGAAACCATTTGGCTTGCAACTGGTGGAGGAAAAGGATGAAGAACCATTATTAGGAGTTAAAGTCAATAGTGAGAACGGACGGGAACTTATTAAGTTTGTTGACGCAAATTCACCTGCGCAATTTGCAGGAATTGATCCAGGAGATGAGTTGTTGGCGATTGATGGCTTGCGTGTTATGGCGAATGGGTTAGGCGATCGCCTCAAAGATTACCAACCAAAAGACACCATTCAAGTCACAATTTTCCGTCAAGACGAACTCCGTACCTTACCCGTCACTTTGGCGTCTCCTTGTACTAGAAAGTATCAAATCAAGGCAGTAGAAAATCCTTCTCCTACACAGAAAGAAAACTTTGCTGGATGGTTAGGTGCGTCTTTGACGACTCTTCGTTAACAACTTGTAACTGATAATTCGTAACTCGTAATTAGCAATTAATTACGAATTACGAATTCAAACAATGTGTGTGTAATATTGAGGCAAAGGAGATCCTTAATGAGGAGAGAGGAAGATGAAAAAGTATGTATGTAACGTCTGCGCCTACATATATGACCCAGAAAAAGGCGATCCAGATGGTGGAATAGAACCGGGGACACCCTTTGAAGACATACCAGAAGATTGGGTATGTCCTGTGTGCGGGGCGTCAAAAGAGGATTTTCAGCCATACGAAGAATAAGCTTAACTGTAGTGATACTGCAATACCCCTTCAAAATGCTCAACCTTAGGAAATGGGTCGTAGAAATGGTGGAGTAACTGCTTCCATTGATCATATTGAGGTGACCCACGAAACCCAGTAGTATGGTCTTCTAAGGTTTGCCACCGCACAAGAAGCAGATAGCGGTTTGGGGCTTCGATGCAGCGGTGGAGTTCGTGCGAGATGTATCCTTTCATTGAAGCAATGATAGGAGAAGCCTTGGCGAAAGCGATTTCAAACTCGTTCTCCATCCCACTGCGAACATTAAGCATTGCAACTTCTAAAATCATAATATCTTCCAGGAAGTCTCTAAGCCTTGTTTTTTAATACCAACCGCATTCTGACGTAGTATATGGCTTATATTCGTTAGGAACAACTTGTTTTTGACCAGCAAATTTCCTTCTATAATAACCGTCATCAAAACCACGACCAAATTCTCCACCAGCGGTACGCGACTTGTACTTGTTTCCTATTTTTGCACTTTCTTGTCCTTGACGGTAGCCATCAGCATAAGCTTGAGGATGATACGCAGGATCTTCGTCAACAAGCCAGTGAGTGACAGGATAGCAAGAATTTATTGGACGTCCAAAATACGGATAGTATCCATATGGGCGATAGTGATAGTAACCTCGAGAGTGAGCTTGAACTGGCTGATTATTAAGTAAAAATCCACCAGTAGCGGCTAAAACGACTAGACTAGCCGTAATAATCTTTTTCATAGTTCTAGTTTAAAATGTTAATTAAGTATTTATATCTTTAAGATATCGCTCAAAATCTTTATGCAACATCACCTGATAGTATGAGCACATGGCCCGTTTTTAAAAAGCTTTTCAGATAAGAATTGTTACCAGGAATATTCTCTTTTGTCTGTCAATAATAAGTACATTTTTACCGATTGATATAGTTACAAACGTATTCAGTACAATGTATAATATGGAAGTTTGATTTACATGTACCTACTATTTAATGTAAGTGAATAAAAAAATTAAAAAACTATTTCAATTTAAGTATTGGAAATAAATAAGAGTTAATGAGTGAGAAGCAACCAAACATCACTCTCTAAAATAGAGGAGTTGAGACTGTGAGTCATTTGGCTAAAAAAAGATTAGAAGCTGTTTTAGCAGTTGCTACCTATGCTGTTGGTAGTGGTACTGCTACAGCTGCACCAACCCCCGGTGTAGAAGTTCCTAAGCAGCTTATATTAACTGCATCTGATATTATAATGTACACCCGTGTCTGGAAAATCTATTTTGAAGAGGATTTATCCAGTCAGGGACTGTTAGAAATGTTGGTAGAGTTGGGTTTAGTTACAGTAGCAGCAACAGGAACAGCTTATATTGTTAGCAAAGCAAGTACTGCAATACTAAAGGAAATTACCAGTTGGACTGGACCACTTGGATGGGGTGTTTTGGCAGTAATATCAGGTTCCATAACTGGTTTATTTGGGGCTGCATGGGCATTATATTGCGACTATCTTTACTCACAAAAACAGGTTCAATCTGCTTAACTCAACGTATATGACTTGGCGAAGTCTATATACAGCAGAAGTCACCAAGTCACCAAGTCAGAAGTAAAACGCGCTTTATGTCTGACTTTTAGACCTTACTCTTTGTACTTCATGCACGAACAATCCGCTGTAAGAATCAATTTTGAGTAAAAATGAAAAAGCCGATCAATGAGCGAGTTCCCAATGGCTACAGCATCAATCACCACAAATCAAAAGCTGACTTTTGAGCAGTTTCTTGAACACTTACCAGATGCAGATGGTCGATACGAACTGGTGAATGGAGAGATTGTGAGAATATTAGCTACGCGACAACATGATGATATCGCAGATTTTATTGCCGACGCCCTTAATAATGAAGCGAAACGTCTACAACTAAATCACAGAGTTTCAGGCAGAATTATGATTAGGACGCACACGCCTGAAGGTAAAGAACAGGGTCGTCAGCCGGATGTGAGTGTAGTAGAGAAAACAATTTGGTTAGCTAACCGCGCTGCGTACTCAGCGTTGTTTGAACCTCTGCAAATGGCGGTAGAAGTCATTTCTACTAATTGGGAGGATGATTATATTGACAAGCTGGATGAGTATCAGCGTTTGGGTATTCCTGAATATTGGATTGTGGATTATTTGGCGTTGGGTAGTCGTAATTATCTGGGAAATCCTAAAGTACCAACAGTATTTGTTTACTTGCTTGATGAAAACAGAGTATATCAGTCTACTGCATTTCGCGCAAATGACACCATTGTGTCGCGGACTTTTCCTGAAATGGTGTTAACTGCAGAACAAATTTTTCAGGCGTGAATTTATCTTTCTTGTTCGTAGAACACAACAACTCGTGGGGAGTACGTCAACAGTTACCTCTTTCTCGATAGATATCCAAGTACCAACAGAGGTTTGTATTTGCAGTTGCTGTTACATGGTGGTTTAATAGCACTTACTCTGAGTGTAAAAAACTTTTTATGATTAACCGCCGTAACTTTCTTTTAAGTTTAGCTGCTACCCCTTCTGTATTTACTTTTCCGCTTCAGTTGGCAAAAGCAGCAGGTAAACCACTATTGAAACCTAAGCGTTTACAGCCAGGATCTGTTGTCGGTATTGTCAGTCCTGCTAGTGCGATATTTGTCCGTGAAGAACTTAATATTGTTATAGATACAGTCAAGGGATTGGGACTTGTCCCGCGACTCGCACCCCATCTACTTGAACGGTATGGTTATTTGGCAGGTAAAGATAAAGACCGTGCTGCTGATATTAATCAGTTTTTTAGTGATTCTTCTATCGCCGCCATTTTACCAGTTCGCGGTGGATGGGGATGTAGCCGGATATTGCCTTATCTTGATTACCAGCGTATCCGCAAAAATCCCAAGATTTTAGTTGGTTTCAGTGACATCACAGCTTTAATTCTCGGATTAAATGCTCAAACTAACTTGGTGACATTTCACGGTCCCAATGGATTAACTTCTTGGAGAACAACCCAAACAGATTATTTTCGCCGCGTCTTATTTAGTGCTGAAGCTGTGACTTTTCAAAATCAAAAAGATGGTGACGATTCTAACCGTCTCATGCAGGTGAAGTATCGCAAACAAACCATTACTTCTGGTAAAGCAAAAGGTCGGCTTATTGGCGGAAATCTTTCAGTTTTATCCGCTATTGTAGGTTCTCCTTACGTACCCGATTTCAGTGGTGCGATTCTATTTTTGGAAGATGTTCGCGAAAATATTTACCGCATCGATCGCATGATGACTCACTTGAAAATTGCGGGTTTATTTAACAAACTTGCAGGTTTTGTTTTTGGACAATGTTCCAATTGTTCGCCAGACGCTGACTACGGTTCTCTCACCTTAGAAGAAGTTGTGTGGGATCACATTCAACCACTCGGCATTCCTGCTTGGTATGGTGCGATGATTGGTCACATGGAAAATGTAGTCACGTTACCTATTGGTTTAGAAGTCGAAATCGATGCTGACGCTGGGACGATTCGCATGTTAGAACCTGCGGTGGAATGACAAGCTTCCCAATTCACATGATTCGGAATGGTTCTGATTTTTGAGTGAAGTGAATTGGCAGAACACTTTCCACATTTTCCGGGGGATTAGGAACAATGTAGTGGGTAATAACTGTACCACCGTTAGATTGGTTATTACCAGCTTCAATACCAGCTGCAACTGCTCTTTCTACCTCAGCAGTTTGTCCCCGAACAGCAACTAACAAGCGGGCGCTTTCCGCTAACCCATAATAAACAATGGTAACTGCAGCAGCTTTTACCATTGCGTCTGCAGCTGCTAGCACAGCTGGAAAACCTTGAGTTTCTATGACTCCAACCGCAATTGGCATGGCTTTACACCCCTTAATGAAGGTTTGGTAATCACAATTGTACAGGAAAGCACAGGGAACAGTGAACAGAGTCAGCGATTTCTTGACCTCCTGATAACTGATAACTGATAACTGATAACTGATAACTACTATCGAAGCGTGAAAGGCTCACAATTGGGAATTTAGAATTTTATACCCAATTTCAAATTCTCTTGACCTCTAAAATCTTAAGAGAACCTTAAGTTTTATTTGTCTCTGCATATTCATCATTCTGCCGATAGATAAATCTAGTCAATCTCATACAAAATAATAAGAAAACTCACTAAAATTAATAAAAGCTTATGAAGTGATAAGAAATCATAAGCAAAGTTACGGTTTTCAACATAAGCAAGCACATTAAGAGTAGAGTTTAGGCGTATGGACACTCCACAATTGTTGGATGGGTTGCGGGTGCTGGTGGTAGATGATGATACCGATAATCTTGATTTGATAAAGGTTATTTTGGAAGAGTACAACATTCAAGTGATTGCGGTTACATCAGCAGGTGAAGCCCTTGAAGCAATTAAGCAGTTCCAGCCGAATATTCTGATTAGTGATATTGCTATGCCTGGTGAGGATGGTTATTCGCTGATTCAAAAAGTTAGAAACCTTGCTCTCACTGTTAGCCAGATTCCTGCGATCGCTTTAACAGCACACGCCTCCGAAGAAGCAGGCGCTCTTGCTCTCGATGCAGGATTCTCTGTAAGATTAGTTAAACCATTTGATCCTGACGATTTAATTGCAGTGGTTTCTAAGCTTGTTTTAGTTGCTCAATACGATATTTGTCCTGTCTGTAGGACTAAACAACTATCCTTTATCGAGTGGGAATCACTCAACAAAATTAGGTTTCATTGTCGCAGCTGTAAATGGAATGAGAGTTACGGGTTACACAAAGCCAAAGAAGCTGGATTTATGAATCGATACCACTAGAAAAGTAAAATAGATCCTACAAGCAAGCTGATTTTAAGGCATCCACTCAAAAACTATACCTAAGCGAGTCTCTTTATTTTGTTTACTATTTTGCTGTTGTATATCTGTGGATATACGGATATTTTGGGTTAGGGCATAACCGACTGATATTGTTGTTAAACCAACTTCTTCTCCAGTACCCGGACTAATCCAACTCTGGGTTAAAGAAATATCTGCTGCACCACCGCGAGACAATACCAACAACAGTTTCGCACCAAGATTCACTCCATCTGTGGAGTAGCTGTTGATTTCGAGATGCCGATAGCCTACCACAGGTGTAATATTGATGTAGCTACCCAAAGGACGCAGATAATAATGCAAGTCTGCACCATAAACCTGACGTTGACCATTGAACGTTGCTTGATACTCACCACTGACTGTTAGACTAGTACCACCAATAAACACGTCCTCCACACCAATATTCACCCCAAATGCTTCCTCAGAAGAAAAGTAAGAAGACCCCACGCGTATCTTGGTAGGAAAACTAGGGTCATTCTTGATATCTTCCAACACGTTAGGCACTTTACGCCGCCAACGTTGCAAAACTGGACTATTTTTAATAATTTCTGGGCTTATATCTAAATCCTGGGCATCTTTTGAAGGTGTATCACACAAAACAGGAGTAGCCATTACAACCAAATTTACACCCACTCCAAAGCTTAAAGCTGATAACAGCTTTCTCATTGTTTTGCGCCTCTGTTGTTCATAAAAAAAGTGGCTCTGTATCATACAGAACCACTTAAGTTTTAGCAAAACTTTACAACTTAGTGAACAGTTGCTTGGATTTTAGTAGCGTCAATTGGTTTGATGAAGTACAACCGCGAGATTTGCCAAGCGTTGGAGATGTAATAGGGTAGCTTTTGGAAGAATTGTAGGAATTTGGGAGTTTTTGAGGTGGCGATCGCCGTCAACTTCTCATTATTCTTCACACAAACTTCCAACCGCTGATAAAACTCCGGATGCTCAACATCCAGTATGACTGGGAACACTCTTCCTGCAGTTTCATTGGTTTTTTCAATCACGTAGATGTCATATTCTCGTGCATCTAAACCAATTGATGCATAGAAGTCTTTGCGCTGGACGTCGTTAAGGTACATCGTCGCAAACACAGACAGCAGGAAGAACCGACTCCACAACCGCGCCTTCCAATCATTTAACATTTGCGGCTGAGATCTCATGATCGCATCAAAGAAATCTCCGTGGCGGTTTTCATCCTGACACCAGTTTTCAAACCAGCGGAAAATTGGATAAACCCGATCTTCTGGATGTGCTTCTAAGTGACGATAAATTGTGATATACCGCCAATAGCCAATTTTTTCAGACAAATAAGTCGCGTAGAAGATAAATTTTGGCTTAAAGAAGGTATAATTACGGCTCTTGGTCAAAAACCCTAAATCCAGCGCCAGATTGAAGTCCGACAGCGCTTTGTTCAAGAAGCCAGCATGACGTGCTTCATCCCGAGACATGAGGTTGAAACATTCCGCCAAAACGGGACTCTTGTCTTTTAAGCGGCGACCGAGTTCTTTATACAGCAAAAAGCCAGAAAACTCTGCCGTACACGAACGTTCTAAAAATTCAACGAACAATCGGCGAGTTTCCCCATCAATATGATCCCAGGATTGTTCAAACTCGGCATCTCGAACAAAGTGATGGCGGTTGTAGTCTGCACGAAACTCTTCCAGAATGGCTTTCAACTCGTCTTCGTTTGGCGAGATGTCCATCCGTGCCATCTCATCAAAGTCGGTTGTGTAGAATCGGGGTGTCAGTAGGGTTTCTTTGGCTGGGACTTTAATCCCGGACCGCATTTCTTCAAAGCCTGGTTTTTTGAGGGAATCTACCATGTCTTGATTGCCACGAGTGTCTTATTATCTTGAGTGCCTGCAAAAGTCAACAGTAATACTTTTACCCTTACGGGTTTGCCAGAGCTAGCACAAGGGAAATCATCCCTTAGCCTCACCGCCTGTAGGACTGGACTTACAAGGCACAGTATGACGACAGTATTATATTCGTATTGTTAAGTGTACCAAGGTGTAGGGCGACAACAGACACAAGAAACGTTAAGAGTTGCAACAACACTTCAATTTTTTTGGAAATCGTCAATTGAGCATGTGTAGCTTGTAATAGAAGCTCATGCGAACTCAAATCATCCAGTTGAATGAGTCCACTGGGTGAAGTCAGGTAAGCATAAACTAATCATAATGTAAATATATGGCAGCGTTATTATTTATGCAGTAAATGTAACATTATAAACCAGTAAATTTTTTATAGTTTAGTTATTTTAGAAATAAGAACTATCCAATCGCGCTCGTCGCTTGTAACGCGCTTGCTTTGCTCAGTCGTCGTGGTGATATGACAAATCAGACAACTCTGGCAGCCCATCCTGATATGAAAAAAATAAAGTAGGAAAATTGTAATTAGGGAACAAGAATAAATTAGAGGGGATAGAAACAAGATGAAAGCAGAAAATAATAACAGTAAAGATACTCAAGAACGTCTTCTTGTCTCCTACATCTTGAGTGCAGCCTGGTTTGTTGGCTTGGGCGGACTGCACCGTTTATACAACGGCAAGATCGGGACGGGTATATTGTGGCTGTTAACTGGTGGTGTGCTTGGTATCGGGCAGTTTGTAGACTTGTTCATTATCCCCAACATGGTAGATGAACAACAAATGAAACTCAGAGCAAAAGCAGGTTTATCACCTTTGGGTGTTCCTTTGAATCAACCAGCTGTTGCTACCCAAGTTTACCGTTCTCCTCAGGAAAAACTGACGATGGAATTGCTCAAAGCTGCGGAAAAAAGGGGTGGTCAACTCACCGTTACTCAAGCAGTTATGGACACGGGAGCTAACTTTGCGGAGGTGGAAGCTGTTTTCAAAGAGTTGCTGAAATCAGGTTATGTAAAGATAGACAACGACCCCAATACTGGAGCCGTTACCTACCATTTCCACGAACTAAGTTAATTTCTCCCCAGCCACTTTTGACCGTTCAAGCGCTGCACGAGTCCATAAACCAGTAAGTCAAGAGTGACTTTGCGTTCATCAATTAAGAATGACTCAAGAGTACTGGGCTTTTTACCTTCATTGCAGGAAAAAGCCTTTTTCCCTTGAATATCTTCTTCAGTAAAATACAGGTTAAATTGACGTAAGCCGTTCTGCCAACTGCCGATGATTTGCCAGCATTCCTCAGACTTGTCAAAACCAACGATAGAAATTTTTTGCTTGGCAAAATTCAGCGCTAAATCTTGCACTCCTTCTTTGGCGATCGCCTTTTGCACCGCTGGTAAGTAATCTTGCTGGATAAACTCTCCAAATGGCTTATCCTCAAGCGCTGGTGCTTTCTCTTTTTTTGCCTTAGCTGCTGGTTTCTCTCCTGCGGCGGCTGGTTGTTCTTCTGCTGCGGCTGCTTTTGCTGCTCCTGCTGGCTTCTCACGTTTGGGTGCAGCAGTCTTTGTTTTTGCTGCATCGTCGGGATTCGCTTCTGATTTCGCCGATGCAGGTTCGGGCGCATTTGCAGAAGGAATATCTGTCGCTTCAGGTGAGTCTGTACTGGGAGCGTGTTCTTCAGCGACACTGGGAGCTTGCTTATCTACAGTGCTGGGAGCAACTTCCCCAGCTTCATTATGATTTGTTTCTTCTGCCATTGCTCAGGTCTATCCTTTGTCTTGCGTTTGAGAGATCACAAGCGTGGTTCAGTCACTTTCATTTTGACACAGCCACGCCTCCCAATAGCAATGGCATTTTCTGGCAACCAAAGCTTTGGTCTTAAAGCACCCCAAATCAATTCAAATTCCAAAGTCATTGATCCAAAATAATTTTTTGAATTTTGAATTTTGAATTTTGAATTTTGAATTGTACTAGCCTCCAGCCACAGCTGGTACTATGCTTACCTCATCACCATCTTTCAATTCTGTATCTTTCCCATCCAAAAAGCGGATATCTTCACTATTGACGTACAGATTCAAAAATCGGCGCGGTTGTCCAGTTTCATCGCATAAGCGCGACTTAATACCAGGACAGTTTTCTTCTAAAGAGTCAAACAGTTGTGCGATCGTTTCACCTTTACATTCTAGGGTGGCTTGGTTGTTGGTGAATTTTTGCAGAGCAGTCGGAACTAAAACTTTTACACTCATAAATTCGGAGAATCGTAAATTGGGAGTTAAGAGTTATCAATTGTCATAAGTTTAGAACAAAAGAAAAATGACAATTGACAAATGACTACTAAATTAATGACTAAACCAAGACTTGCTGCCATTCTAAGCGATCCAATGTCCGGGAACGCTCTAACGCTCGTTCAAAGCTATCCAGTTTCGCTTCAATTGTCAGAGGTTCTCCTATGTAACCTTGTACAGCTTCTTGGGTTTTTAAGCCGTTGCCAGTAATGTATACCACCGTGGTTTCATCTGGGTTAATTTTACCAGCTTCTGCCAACTTCTTCAGCACAGCAACAGTTGTTCCACCTGCGGTTTCTGTAAAGATACCTTCTGTTTCTGCCAAGAGCTTAATGCCTTCGATAATTTCAGTATCCGTGACTGATTCTATATGACCACCAGTTTTCTTGGCTAGTTCTACAGCGTAAATACCATCTGCTGGGTTACCAATTGCAAGTGATTTGGCAATGGTGTTGGGTTTGACTGGCTTGATAAAGTCGCGTTCTTCTTTGTAAGCTTGGGCGATCGGTGAACATCCCTCAGCTTGTGCACCGCTAAACCTAACATCTTTTCCTTCCACCAAACCAACTTCTACAAATTCTTGGAAGCCCTTGTAAATTTTCGTGTACAGTGAACCCGATGCTAAAGGTGCGACAATGTGGTCGGGTAGCTCCCAGCCAAGTTGTTCTATGACTTCAAAGCCCAGTGTCTTAGAACCTTCGGAGTAGTAGGGACGCAAGTTAATATTGACAAAACCCCAACCATGTGTATTAGCAACTTCCGAACAGAGCCGGTTGACTTGGTCGTAGTTACCCTTGACAGCCATGAGGGTTGGGCTGTAGATGAGGCTACCTAAAATTTTTCCAGCTTCTAAATCAGCAGGAATGAATACGCAGCAGTCTAAACCAGCGTGTGCCGCAATAGCAGCAGTAGAATTTGCTAGGTTACCAGTGCTAGCGCAAGAAACTGTTGTAAAACCTAACTCCCGTGCGCGGGTGAGCGCAACTGATACCACCCGATCTTTGAAGCTGAGGGTGGGCATGTTGACCGCATCATTTTTGATATACAGCTTATTTAACCCAAGGCGACGTGCTAAACGATGGGAACGAACCAACGGAGTCATACCAGTTCCCACATCAATGGGGTTTTCACTAGCGACAGGCAAAAACTTACGATAGCGCCAGATAGAGTTTGGTCCAGCCTGAATTGTTTCACGGGTGACTGTGGAGCGTAGGGCGCTATAGTCGTAGGTTACTTCCAATGGACCAAAGCATAACTCGCATACATGAAGAGCCTTGAGTTCGTACTCCGCGCCACATTCCTTACACTTCAAGGATTTAAAAGTGGCAGTGGTCGCTTGGGTGTTGTTGGTTGTCGCCTGTGTCATGAGTCAGTCTTCCCTGGGTGTCCATCAACTGTGGATTGATGTTACCACGAGCAAAAATGCTCGTCAAACATACCCGACTTTTTTTGTCGGGTATGATTCCAAGATAGTCCTTAACTGAGTTAACGCATTGACAAACTGAAAATCGATCCAGAAAAACAGGGTGAGAGACTCCCCACTCCATCATTTATCAGGACACAACTCCTTCCTCTTCTCTGGACGGGTGGCGAGGTAATCGTTTAACCACTCACACCCCCGCGCTAGTAAACTATCTAAATCGACATTCCACAACTTGATAGTCCCGTCAGCACTAGCAGAAGCTAAAGTTTTGCCGTCAGGCCTGAAAGCCACACTGCTGACCTGACTTTTATGTCCAGTCAGGGTGAAAATTTCTTGCTTGGTGATGATGTTCCACAATTTAATATTTTTATCAAAACTAGCAGAAGCGATCATTTTGCCATCAGGACTGAAAGCAACGCTGAAGATAGTGCCTCTATGTCCAGTTAGTGTAGAAAGTTCTTTACCTGTGGTGACATTCCACAACTTGATGGTTCCATCACTACTTCCAGAAGCTAAAGTTTTGCCGTCGGGGCTGAAAGCAACACTATTAACTCCACTTTTATGACCAATTAGGGTGGATGTTGGCTTGCCTGTGTCGAGATTCCACAACTTAATACTTTGATCGGTACTAGCAGAAGCTAAAATTTTGCCAAACCCCTTCGGGGACGCTTCGCTAACAGGACTGAAAGCGACGCTGTTGACCGCATATTTATGCCCAGTCAGAGTGGATATTTCTCTACTTTTGGAGACATTCCACAATTTGATGCTATTGTCACTCTTATCAAGATAGCCACTAGCAGAAGCTAAGGTTTTGCCATCAGGACTGAAAGCAACACTTAAAACCTGATCTTTATGCCCAGTTAGGGTGGATATTTCTCTTCCGGTGGCAAGATTCCACAATTTGATGCTTTTGTCAGTACTTGTAGAAGCTAAGGTGTTACCATCGGGGCTAAAAGCAATTCTGAAGACCCAGTTTTTATGCCCAGTTAGGGTGGAAATTTCTCTTCCGGTGGCAAGATTCCACAATTTGATGCTTTTATCATCACTAGCAGAAGCCAAAGTTTTACCATCGGGACTGAAAGCAGCATCGTTGACCGCACTTTGATGTCCAATTAGGACGGGAATTTTGTCGTTCCTGGGTATATCCCACAACTTGATACTTTTGTCAGCACTAGCAGAAGCTAAAGTTTTACCATCAGGACTGAAAGCAACACTGAAAACCGTATATTGATGCCCAGTCAGGGTGGAAATTTCTTTGCCTGTGGTTACATTCCACAACTTGATACTTTTGTCAATACTAGCAGAAGCTAAAGTTTTGCCATCGGGACT
>NZ_JXCA02000019.1:0-32601 GCF_000828085.3 Scytonema tolypothrichoides VB-61278 | reverse complement strand
GACTCCAAGTAGAACTCCAAACAGCATTTTGATGTCCAGTCAGGGTGGAAATTTCTTTGCCTGTGGTTACATTCCACAACTTGATACTTTTGTCATCACTAGTAGAAGCTAAAGTTTTACCATCAGGACTGAAAGCGACATTGAAGACCCCAGATTTATGCCCGGTTAGAGTGGATATTTCTTGATGAGTGGCAAGATTCCACAACTTAATGCTGTTGTCAGTACTAGCAGAAGCTAAAGTTTTACCATCAGGACTGAAAACAACGCTGCTAACTTCTTTGTTATGCCCAGTGAGTGTATCTGTGTCTTTGCCCGTGTTGACATTCCACAACTTAATAGTTCCGTCAGCACTAGCAGACGCTAAGGTTTTACCATCGGGACTAAAAGCAACCTTATTGACTTGATATTTATGCCCATTCAAGGTAGAAATTTCCTTACCCGTGGTGACATCCCACAACTTAATGCTGTTGTCACCCTCACCACTAGCAGAAGCTAAGGTTTTACCATCGGGACTGAAAGCAACACTCATAACTACACTTTGATGTCCAATGAGTGTGGAAATTTCTTTACCCGTGGCGACATTCCATAGCTTAATAGTTTTGTCCAAACTTGCAGAAGCTAAGATTTCGCTATCGGGACTAAAAGCGACACTCATTATAAAATGTTTATGCCCCTCTAACTGATTACGTTCGCGGATATTTAACAATATATTCTGTAAACTAAATACAGGACTGTAGGCGGGATAATCTACTAAAGATTGTTTCTCTTTCACTAAACTTTTCAACTCTCGTCCAGCCCGCATAGCTTTCAACAGACTCTCAATTTCTCCTCCCCGAAAAGGTTCACGCAATAAATTTATTCCAGCTTGTTCCAATCGGGTTGCTGTAAGTGCATTTTGTCGTTCCTTGAGAGCATTAACAGCAAGCACACCAGCAGCGATCGCTCCCACAAAAAACACAACCAAAAACCCAGAACCATAGCGAATCTGTCGCTGAATCATCTGCCGTACTTGCTTAAATTCATAGTTTTGGCTAGTAGATAAAAACCGATAATCCTCATCACTCAAACTTTTATCAGTTGCCCACTTTAACGCATCCTCCAACTCTTGTCCCCTTAACAGCCGCGAATTATCTTGATTACTAGTCTTCCATGCATTAAAACTCTCAGCATAGGGACGCAGTTTAGATAACTCTTTCTCAACCCACTTTAAATTAAAAACATTTGCATAAATTTGGTTATAAACCTTCCACTTACCCTGCTGTTTCACCACCAAACCAGTCAGGCGAAAGTTCATATCATCAACTGCAATATCACCGTTTTGCAAAATTTGCTGATACCATCCCAACCAACGCCCAGCAACTTGCTCACTTACAAGTATCCTATCTCGGATCGTCTTCAAATGTTCTGGGTAATCATGAGATTCCCAATTTTCGATAATTTGACCTCTCACAACTTCCTCTACCCACCCAAAAATTTTACCTCCATCTCCTCTCCTCCCTTGCTCTGAAGGGGTAGAGTTATATATTAATAACTGACAAACCTTTTGCGTTAAAAAAGGCTGTCCGCCCGTCCAAGCTAAAACTTCTCGCATCAAAGCCAAGGGATTTTCAACCTTTCCTTCAAAACCCTTTGCTAAAGGCTCTATTTCACTTTCTTGAAACCCCTCAAGTTGAATAGGTCTACCAATATTAAACGGTGTTCGCTTTTTGTCAGCAATTAAATCACTGGGAGTAGCAACTCCAATTAAAGCAAAAGTCAGGCGTTGATATTCTGAATTTAAATTCCGTTTTTCATAACAACTTCTAATTAGAGCAAAAAAATCTTCTATGGAAAAATGTAAACTCAAAATACTATCAATTTCATCAATAAAAATAACGATTTTTTTTTGGATCAATGTCAAAATAAAATCTTCTATAAATTCGCCTAATCGCTGTATAGCTGAAAGGTCACTGCGTTCTCTCCACCAAGTACGGCGAAATTCAGAAGCATTCGCAATCTTTAAATCTTTAACTATTGTAATGGCAATACCCAGATACCACTGTTCTAATGTGATGTTATTTCCACTACCAAGTCGTGAAACATCAATATCACTACAGGCAATTCCATCAGATGAAAGTTTTTTAATCGTGCGGACTTTTAAGCTTGATTTACCCATTTGACGAGAGTTAAAAACATAACATAACTCTCCTGCCTTTAACTTATCGTAAAGTTCAATGTCAGCTTGCCGTACCACATAACTCGGAGCATCCCCCGCTAAACTTCCTCCAACGTTGTATTCATAGTTTTTAGTCATTGCATGGTCTCCAATGGCACGAAAAACCTGCGTCATTACTCATTGTCTCATTTTTTTGGCAGGTAATTATCCATAGGTTGAAAACAAGCAAAAATATGATTATATCCAGGACTTACGCAATCGATAAAGTCGCTTTGTAGCGGGAATTCATGAATTCCCGCGACTTTATGACATGCACAATTATTTTTGCGTAAGTCCTAATATCCACTAAGTCTACGAGCTTAACTAGATCGTGCTTACTTATACTTGAGTTTGCTTGGAGTTATCTTTGACTTTTCTTCAACTTTCCTTTGACTTAACTCTAGATTTTTGATGTCAAAATCTCCTAATCTAATAAGTATCGCTTTTATCAACTCAGTTAGTCAGCTATGGAGATTAAAAGGATTAGGGGAATTAAGTTGCGTGAAGACTGTAAAGAAAAAGCTTATAAGGCGTTTGAACAAAGCGAGTATAACATCAGACAAAGATTAGCAGACGAATGCGAGGTAAATGTAAATACAATATATGCATTTTTTCGGTGTGAAAAGATTGATAAAGAGAATTTTAAAAAGATTTGCGATCGCCTAGCTTTAAACTGGAGAGAAGTAACTGATTGGGGAGAAATCGCTGAACAAACAAACCATAATAGCGATGTAAGTTTTTCTGAGAATACACCTTCTGCAACTGCCCTACCAATACCAGATAAAATAACCCCAGAACGTCCAGATGGTTGGGTAGCATTAGATTCTCCCTTTTACGTACAGCGTCCCCCCAAAGAACAAGAGTGTTACAACGAAATCAGCAAACCCGGTTGCCTAATACGCATCAAAGCACCTAAGCAGATGGGTAAAACATCATTGATGATGCGGATTCTTCAGCAAGCAGAAAAACAGGGCGATCGCACTGTATATTTAAGTTTGGATCTGGCTGAAAAAAAGAGTTTCAATCACTTAGATACCTTTTTGCGTTGGTTTTGTGCTGGTGTTGGTCATAAGTTAAAGCTAGAGAACAAGCTAGACGAATATTGGGAAGATGATATTAGCAGCAATATGAGGTGCGAAACTTACTTTGAAGAGTATCTCTTACCAGAAATAGACAAATCATTAACTTTGGGTTTGGATGATGTAGACCGATTATTTCAATATCCGGAAATTTATGGTGACTTTTTTGCCCTACTACGATATTTTTACCAGGAAGCCAGACGAAATGATATGTGGAAAAAGCTGCGGTTAGTCCTAGCACATTCCACAGAAATGTATTTACAAATGGATATTAACCGCTCTCCATTTAATACAGGTTTAGCAGTGGATTTGCTAGAATTCACTTCAGCACAAGTATTAAATTTAGCGCAGCATCATCAAATAAACTGGAGCGATGAACAAGTTCAGGAGTTGATGTCGATGGTAGGAGGACACCCATTTTTAGTTTGTCTTGCCTCATATCACATCGCCCGTAATGACCTAAGTTTAACGCAACTTCTACAAACAGCACCAAGCGAGTCGGGTATTTATAAAGACCATTTATATCGAATTATAGAAACTCTTGAAAAACAACCAGAATTAGCCACAGCGATAAAAAAGGTTGTTACTAGCGAGAGTTCTGTACAGTTAGAGAGAGTTGTGAAGTTTAAATTGCAAGCATTGGGTTTAGTAAATGTGCAAAATGATGAAGTAACCCCACGCTGTCAATTATATCGGCAGTTTTTTCAAAAATATTAGTTATTCAGCTATTGAAAAGATTTATTTTTATTAATTCAGTTAAAAATCAAAAGTAGCAGGAAACTTGTAGAAAAATCATAGATTCCGGGAAGTTCGCCTAGTTATCACTAGGGTTTAATGAAACTATTAAGCTAACTACTCAACCCTATGTTGAACTGAGAGGTGTCTAGGAACAGAAAACCGGGTTAAGCGACACGTTGTTAAATTTTATTGCCAGGAGGCTGTAGAAAAATGAGTACTCTTTTTGGAATTCTTTTCTTTTTTGTTGCATTTGGATGGGGGGCATATAACTACAAGCATTATGTAACTGGAGGGATGTCCCGCAGCAAAGCTTTATTTCATGGTTTGACAGCTACCGTCAATCTCTTTGTTGCTTTATTGTGGTTTTTGCGCGTAGAAAACGGAATTGTAGGAATACACGAAAGCCCTACTGACATTGCCGCGCTTCCTCCTAATCATGGAAATGTGACTGATATTCCTGATGTTAATGTCAACATAACCAACGAACCTGTTGTACTACCAGTTACTTTACCTTGGAATGATGCTATGCCTTGGATCGTTGCGATTTTAGGCGTAAGTGTAATAGTAGCGCCTGAAATTGTACCATTTCTTGTCGGAGCATTATAATTCTATTCTCCTGAATTACCGCGACTTCAGCCGCTCTTGAGGAATTAATTGAGGCAAATCTCATAATTCCTCAACCAACAGATTTCGGAACCGGACATTTGAACAATCGCGCTTGGGTTTCATCCCATTAAAGCAACTTTTATTGAGGGTTTTCAAATGATAAATCGCAAGTGCATTACTTTTGGTCTTGTTTCTACGATTTCTACTGCTTTAGCGATAAGCATGAGCAGTGTATCTGCTTCATTTGGTGAGAAAGTGCATAACAACAGCATAATACTGGCGCAGATTGGACTGACTAAGACACAGGTGACGATTTCCCCTGACGGCTTTGATCCTAAATGTGGAACTTTCCGGGCAACCGTCAGCACTAATTGGGGGACATACACTGCCTGTTATTATAATCGGTCAAACAAGCAAATATCAGGTCGTTATACGCTCTACTATTACAATCAACCAGGCGGGGTCTGGTACTCCTTCGATAATGGAAATGAGCCGTCATATGTCAAATGGGAGACAGTAGCGCCTCAGTGATGAAGGACTATAAATTTTCGATTCTTCAGTAGGGGTGAGAGCGATGTTTCCATAGAAGTGGAAGCATCGCTCTCACTCGTTTTCACGCAATGCCTATAGTGCGTGTACTAAGCATTACCCACCACTCACTGGTGGAATTAACACCACCATCACGCCATCTTGCAGGATGGTATCTGGTTCAACAAATTGCAAATTCACCCCAAAGCGGGTAATATCGCACAATTGAGCTAGTTCGGGATGTTCGCCCAGGAGGCGATCGCGCACCCCAGCAACTGGTGTATCCTCAGGAAATTCCAGTACGAGTTCTGGAACTCCATAAGCTTCTTGGTAAGCAGCAAACAATTTAACGGTAACTGTAATTCCAGGCATACAGCAGAATAGAGGCGTCAGTCATCCAAACACAGGATATTGAAGCAGCGAAAGCTTATTGGAAGGAGCATTTAAGTCATGCGTAAATACAGAACATTTGACCAAGTTGAAGAAGAATACTACCGCGAACATTCAGAGGAAATTGACAGTTTTTTAACTGTTACCTTTGAGGAATATGCAAAGAACAATGATACAGGTGCAATATTAGTCCGCATTGCGTATGATTAGCCGTGTCAAAGGAGTTACAGCAACAGCAGAAGCAGCAGGGATTAGCCGCAAAGGACTACAAAAAGCATTGTCAGAGCAGGGAAACCCACTCTTTGAGAATGTAAACGCGATTCTACATGCTATGGGCTATCAGCTTGTTCCACAAGCTTTGGCAATGGATGTCAGAGACTAAAACACGTCCCTAAATTACTAAAAGTGCGATACGCAAAGTGTATCGCCTAATCTTGTAGCGACAGTTTTAAAAGTTAAGCGAAAGCGAGTGTAGGACGATTGATTTAGATCGGCTCATTTTCTCAGATGTCTAATCCAAACTGGTATCACCCGCCACTCACTGGCGGAATTAACACCACCTCATCACCATCTTGCAAGATGCTATCTGGTTCAACAAATTGCAAATTCACTCCAAAACGGGTAATATCCCGCAATTGAGCTAGTTCGGGATGTTCGCTCAGGAGGCGATCGCGCACCCCAGCAACTGGTGTATCCTGAGGAAATTCCAGTACTAATTCTGGAACTCCATAAGCTTCTTGGTAAGCAGCAAACAATTTAACGGTAACGGTAATTCCAGACATAAACAGAAGTATAAACTGCTAGGGTAATTATTTTTCCCTAGCTAATGACTTGATCAAAATACTACTATACGAACAATCATTCAATCAGTTATCAGTTATCAGTTATCAGTTATCAGTTATCAGTTATCAGTTATCAGTTATCAGTTATCAGTTATCAGTTACCAGTTATCAGTTACCAGTTATCAGTTGTCAAGCAGATTTTTTGTTCTTTGTTCACTGGTCACTGTTCTTTGTTCACTGTTCACTGTTCACTGTTCACTGTTTACTGTTCACTGTTCACTGTTAAAGAACCTCAAAACATATTTTCTAACATCTGCAAATCACGCTGTATTTCATCCGACAAAGATTTATTATCAGGATCTGTTTTGAGGGCTTTTTTCAGATAAATTCTTGCTTTGAGAGGCTGTTTTTCTGCAATCAATGCTCGTCCCCAAATTTGATAAGCAATAGCTTGCCATTGACGCACTTCTGCATCTTCTGGTAAACGTTGTGCTAGTGCTTCCGCTAACGATATCGCTTGCGGGAAGCGTTTTTCTTTCAAAAACTGCTGTAACTGCTCGTAAGTTTTCCACTTCAACCGCTGTTCTATTTCGGAAAAACTAGGTGGCTTTGCTTTCTCTTTTACCTTTTCCTTTTCCGAAAAACTAGGCGGCTTTGCTTTCTCTTTTACCTTTTCCTTCGTTGCTGTTTGAGGACGCGTTGCTCGTGTCGGCTGATGTTCAACGACTGGTGAGTTATCAGAAGGCTGTGCTGTTTCTTGTTGCGGGATTTTCTGCAACAGCAGCTTGTATGCCTCAGTCACGACAATAAACTTGTCTTTTGCTTTTGTGTCATCTGGATTGATATCAGGATGATACTGCTGCGCCAGTCGGCGATAAGACGCTTTAATGTCGGCGAAAGAGGCTCCTGATCTTAAACCTAATAAACGGTAGCAATCTTCAAGATCCATCTTGAGTTATTAGCAATGGCGAATGTCGGCTATCAGCTATCAGCTTAATGCCTAAAGCTAAAATCATAAAGACTTCAATTCTAATTTAAAGTTCGTGCTTCACAGTTTTTTGACACCCTGCCATTCTAGAAGCCGGAGGGAGTGGGGAAAATTTTTCTTCCTTATCATCCCCCTCGTCTGGCTTCACGACTAACGTTCTTCAATCACACGGTCAATCAAACCATATTCCTTTGCTTCTTGAGCAGACATCCAAAAATCACGATCTGTGTCTTTTTGAATTTTTTCTATGGGTTGACCTGTGCGAGCAGCTAGCATTTCATTCAGTTGCTGTCGCATTCTCAGAATTTCCCTAGCTTCAATCTCAATATCGGTGGCTTGACCTTGAGCACCGCCTAGAGGTTGGTGAATCAAAATTCGGGTATTAGGCAAAGCCAAACGTTTGCCTTTTGTGCCAGCTGCTAGCAGGAACGAACCCATAGAAGCTGCCATCCCTACACAGATTGTGACCACATTTGCTTTAATGTGCATCATAGTATCATAAATAGCAAGACCTGCTGTCACCGAACCTCCAGGGGAGTTGATGTAGATACTAATATCCTTGCTTGGGTCTTCGGAATCCATGTAGAGTAATCTAGCAATTATAGCATTCGCCATGCCGTCGCTCACTTCTCCACTCAGAAAAATGATGCGTTCCAGAGCAAGGCGTTCGTAAAGATTTATCCACTGGGTATAAGGCTCGCCAGGGAAACGGAAAGGGACTCTAGGAATACCAATCGGCATAAGATTCTCTTGCTTTTAACGAAAAATAAGATTTAACGAGGAACAGCAGCAGCCAATGCTTGAGGAAGTTCTTTGCTACTTTCTAAAACCCGGTCAATCAAGCCATATTCTTTGGCTTGTTGGGGTGTCATGTACAATTTGCGATCTAAATCTTTAGAGATTCTCTCTACAGGCTGTCCTGTATTGCGTGAGAAAATATCCAAAATCATTTGCTTGTTTTTGAGCACTTCTTGTGCTTGGATTTGAATGTCTGTCGCTTGAGCGTAGCCAGTACCACGTTTTGCCTGGTGCAGAACAATCGACGCATTCGGTAAACTAGCACGCTGTCCCTTCGTTCCAGAAGAGAGAATCATTGCCGCTGTACCCATAGCATAACCCAGACAGATGGTATTGACTGGCGGCTTAATGTATTTAATGGTGTCACAGATGGCAAAAGCTTCAGTTTCAGAACCTATGGCATCACCAGTGTACCAAGAAGTGCCCGTGGAGTTGATGTAGATAGAAATGGGCTTATCCGGATCTTCATACTGCAGGTACAGAAGCTGAGCAATAATAAGTTCTGTGACGTCTACTCCCAGTTGCTGTTTATACTCATCTGGTGAAACTAGGGGCAAGCCCAAGTATATGATACGTTCTTTTAACATTAGAGAAGGTAAATCTGGCGGCGGTGTCCGGTAGGAGCTGTCGCCGTAATAAGACGCTTGCACAGCCTTAATGATGGAGTTTTCCATAGCAACTGTTGCTTAAATTCATACCATTAACTGTAGTACATCCTAGCGCGATGCTTGCTCGCTTGGAGGTGTGGATTTCTCTCTAGGGTATTGCGGTGTAAAGGGGTTAGGGTATAAAGGAAAGTACAAAAAAGTATTTTCTTAGCTTATTTGCTAGCTCAGTTCCTTGGGAAGATTATTTAAAGTTCTTGTTGAAGAAGTTTTCCGAAGTGCTAAGACTGTACTTTGAAGTTATTTATAAATATGTATGGTCCGTTTAGGAATCTTATGGGGTTATGAAGGTTAGCTTGCAGCCTGCTCTCAATGATGGTAATTTAGATGCTAGTCAAATCAACAGTCAACGTCAGTTGGCAATTTCTATTTCTGCGATTGCAGGAAATCTGGATCGCAATGTTCCATTGAATTTATGCCTAGTTCTCGATCATAGTGGCTCCATGAGTGGGCGACCTTTGGAAACTGTCAAAAAAGCAGCGAATCGTCTTGTTGACAAACTCAATCCTGGGGATCGCCTGAGTGTTGTTGTTTTTGACCACCGTGCAAAGGTTTTAGTCCCTAATCAGACGATTGAAAACCCGGAACGAATTAAGCAGCAAATAAATCGTCTTTCTGCTGATGGTGGAACTGCTATTGATGAAGGTTTGCGCTTAGGTATTGAAGAATTGGCGAAAGGGAAAAAAGAAACAATTTCTCAAGTTTTTCTGTTAACTGATGGTGAAAATGAACACGGTGACAATAACCGCTGTCTGAAATTTGCGCAATTGGCTGCTGGTTACAATTTGACTTTGAACACCTTAGGATTTGGCGATAATTGGAACCAGGATGTTCTGGAAAAAATCGCTGATGCTGGAAGTGGAACTTTGTCTTACATTCAGCAACCAGAACAAGCAATAGATGAGTTTAGTCGCCTTTTTCACCGTATTCAAACAGTAGGATTGACGAATGCTTATTTATTATTTTCTCTGGTACCTAATGTACGCTTTGCAGAACTAAAACCTATTGCGCAAGTTGCCCCAGACACAATAGAATTGCCAGTTCAGCCAGAACCTGACGGACGTTTTGCTGTCCGCTTGGGAGATTTGATGAAAGATGTGGAACGGGTTATATTGGCAAATATTTATTTAGGACATTTGCCAGAAGGTAGACAGACGATCGCAAGGTTGCAAGTCCGCTACGATGATCCAGCAGAAAATAAAACAGGGTTACTTTCAGAAAACATCCCTGTTGAGGCGAATGTGGTACAAGCCTACCAACCTTCTGCAACTCCTCAAGTGCAGCAACATATTTTGGCGTTAGCCAAATATCGGCAAACACAACTAGCAGAAGCAAAATTGCAACAAGGCGATCGCGCTGGTGCTGCAACAATGTTACAAACTGCTGCCAAAACCGCCCTACAAATGGGAGATAAAAGTGCAGCAACGGTGTTGCAAACTTCTGCCACTCGCTTGCAGGCTGGTGAAGAGTTATCGGAAAGCGATCGCAAGAAAACTAGAATTGTGTCTAAGACTATTTTGCAGGATTCTTAGTTTATGGGGCAGGCAAAAAGCCTGCCCTTATGAGAAATGAACCGCAGAGGACGCAGAGGACACAGAGATAGAGAAAAGAGAAAAGAACAGAATGAAAACTACTGGGATTCATCATGTGGCGATTATTTGCTCTGATTACGAGCGTTCTAAGAAGTTTTACACAGAACTTTTAGGTTTTTCTATTATTCATGAAACCTACCGTGCTCAAAGAAATTCTTATAAATTAGATTTAAAGGTAGGAGAAAATCATCAAATTGAGTTATTTTCTTTTCCCAATCCTCCAGAAAGAAGCAGCAATCCAGAGGCTTGTGGTTTAAGGCATCTGGCTTTTGAGGTTGATGATATTGAGCAAATGGTTAGTTATTTAGAATTGAAGGGGGTAGAGGTGGAAGATATTAGGATTGATGAAATAACTGGTAAGAAATTTACTTTTTTTAAAGATCCAGATAATCTACCTCTTGAAATTTATCAGCTGTAAAGAAACAAAGAATATGACTGTAATAGTCAAAGATTTACAGCGTTTTTCAATTGATTTCACTGCCTCACTCATTTGTACTAATGCTTTTTCTTTGCCTTCCACGTCCCACCATAAACATAAAACGGGTTATCCTGACTCACCTGCTGCCAACATTCAGGACAAACAAAAATCCAATCTCCATCTTCTTTACACTTTACCCGATAAAGAGTCGGTGCAGCTTGGCTGCACCGACCACAAAGTTTAACTCGAATTGAACGTGCCATTGCCTTCATGCCAATGCTGAAGCTTGGGGCTTCGCGAAAATCATTCTTCCTGCGGAAGTCTGTAAAGCACTTGTAACGACGACTCGGAGTTCGTTTCCTACATAATTGCTACCTTCCTCAACGACAACCATTGTGCCATCGTTTAAATAGCCAATGCCTTGACTGGGTTCTTTACCCTCTTTTAGAATCTTGAGATCAATGTTGTCACCAGGTAGATAGGTAGGACGCACTGCGTTCACCAAATCGTTAACATTCAATACAGGTACTTTTTGGACGCTAGCAACTTTGGATAAGTTGTAGTCATTGGTTAGCAACGTACCATTGATTTCTTGAGCAAAGCGTACTAATTTAGCATCAACTGTGGTAATATCCTCATAATCAACTGAGTTGATCAGAATACGTTCAGGGTATGCTGCCCGAATCCTGTTGAGAATTTCTAATCCTCGCCTTCCGCGTACTCGTTTTAGGTCTTTGTTTGCATCAGCTACTTGTTGCAACTCTTGCAAGACAAACTGCGGCACGATAATCTGTCCTTCCAAAAATCCAGTTTCTAGCAGTGTTTCAATGCGACCATCGATAATGCAACTGGTGTCTACAACTTTGGTGTTGGCAGGTTTGAGAGTTCCTTCCACAACCATTGTTTCCACAGTGTTGGGATTAATGAACCTTAATAATCCACGCCCGTGGGTATCTGCCAAATTCATACCAGTGTAAGATAGTATGATGCTACCAACAACAGCAACCAGCGGTTTTATAAAACCAAAATCTGCTGGAATTGGTAGCAAAAACAGAGGGGCGAGCATTAAGTTTGCGATCAATAGTCCAATGATTAATCCGATGGCACGAGTTAAGATAACTTCAAGTGGTAGTTCTCGGACTTGAGCCTCCAAGCGACGATATGCCGTTTGAAAACTTAATCCAAATGCACCCCCAAATATGGCGGCAAAAGTAGCGACAACTAGACGTAAAGCTTCCATGTTAGAAACTCTAGATAGTGCCGCACTCGGTAACAAATCCGTGCTGTAGTAACCTAAGCCCGCTGCTGCCAGGATGAATGAGAAAATAATGATGGCATCAAACATTGTTGTATGGTTTTCCTGCAACTGTGTTAATTGAAAAAGTAAAGTATTTTTTGTTTCCTCGGTTTGAGAAATTTAGAAACATTTACAATCATACTAAGCGCTTAGTATGACAACATCTGCAATCATTATAACCAAAGACTTTTATGCTTTATCTTTTTCATCTTTTTGTTGTAAAACGATAAAAAAATATAAATGACATAATAATTTGCGTGAGTTTGTCATTGTCTCAAAAATAATTGAAATCTGTATCAACATGATTCCAAAAGTTTCTACTTCTAGCGTTCCCAGTTCTGCTTACATTCATATTCCCTTTTGTAGAAGGCGATGTTTTTACTGTGATTTCCCTGTATCTGTTGTGGGGGAACATTTACGAGGTCAAACATCTGGCACTATCTGCCAATATGTTAATACGCTATGTCAAGAAATTGCCATCACGCCAGCCCTTGGTCAACCATTGATAACAATTTTCTTTGGCGGTGGTACTCCTTCTCTTTTGTCTACAGAACAGTTACAACGGATATTGGAAGCGCTTGACAATCGGTTTGGTGTATCTGCTGGGGCAGAAATTTCGATGGAAATAGACCCAGGTACCTTTGATTTGGTACACTTACAAGGTTACCGCAGTGCAGGTGTGAATCGGATAAGTTTAGGTGTACAGGCGTTTCAAGAAAACTTATTGCAAGTTTGTGGGCGATCGCACTCCGTCTCTGATATCTTCGCAGCTGTAGACTTAATTCGGCAGGTGATGATTCCCGAATTCAGTATAGACTTAATTTCGGGTTTACCACATCAGACTTTAGATAGGTGGCAGGAGTCTTTAGAAAAAGCGGTTGCTATAGCACCCACGCATATATCAATATACGACCTAACGATTGAGCCTGGAACAGCTTTTGGTCGTTATTACAAAGCCGGGGATCAACCTTTACCAACAGATGAAACTACAGTCAAAATGTACCGTATGGCACAGCAAATTTTGACGGGTGCTGGTTATAACCATTATGAAATTTCCAATTATGCACAGCCCGGACATCAGTGTCGCCATAATCGAGTTTATTGGGAAAATCGCCCGTATTATGGCTTTGGTATGGGTGCTGCAAGTTACGTAGAAGCAAAACGCTTCACCCGTCCGCGTAAAACGAAGGAGTATTATCAGTGGGTGCAAGATGGAGGTGTGATTGATTGCGAAGTCACATCACCAGATGAAGTTTTATTAGAAACTTTAATGTTGGGGTTGCGTTTGGCAGAAGGTGTGAGTTTGACAGTTTTGGCGGAACAGTTTGGGGAAAAGAAGGTAGAGAAGATTCACGAGTGTTTGCAACCATACTTTGATAAAGGTTGGGTGGAAGTTGTGCAACAAAGGTTGCGGTTGACTGATCCCGAGGGGTTTTTGTTCTCTAATGTGATGTTGGCGAAGTTGTTTAAGGAGTTGGGGGAATAAAGTGAAATTGCTAGAATACAAGATAAATGCGATACACAAGTGCGGCAGATGCTCAGGCGACTTTGGCAGTGGCTCAAAAGGTTTTTTCAGCGGTTATTTGGCAGTAAGCAATCTCCTCAATCGGGGGAACAGAGGAAGGTAGAACCACCCAAACAACTGACGGATGCGGAGTATGAAGCGTTGTTCCTTCAACTGTTGGCGGGTGTGAATGAGGGCTGGAGTCGCGGACGGGTAAAGGGTTTTTTGGATGCAAATAAAATCACTCAGGCTGGTTTGGTGGAGTGGTTGCAGCAGAGTGGTGAAAGATTGTTGGTATCAAGTGCTGAGAATAGAGAGTTAGCTTCCCGGATGGTGCGGCTGGGTGAGTTGAGTGTTGGGGAAGTGGGTGAGGTGGCGGGTGAGATTGGGATGCGGTTGTTGGGGAGGGGAGGAGAAACGAACCGCAGAGGCGCAGAGGGCGCAGAGGGCGCAGAGGGAGGAGGGGAGGGAGATGCAGTAATTCTCCTGGATAAGTTATTGGTGATGTTACAGCAGGATGAGAACTTACGGCAGCAAATTGTTCAGCAGCTAGGAATTGAAACAGATGATCCACAATTAATTATTGAGGCACTTGTTAATCAGTTCAATGCTACTGGTGATTCGACGACTGATGAGGCAGTAATATGGTTCAACCAAGGTAATGAACAATGTAGGACAGGGAATTTTGAAGGAGCGATCGCATCCTACGACAAAGCAATTGAATTCAAACCCGACTTACATGAAGCTTGGTTTTACCGGGGCGTAGCGCTGCTTAACTTAAAGCGATTTTCTGATGCAATCACATCCTTGGACAAAGCCGTTGAATTCAAACCCGACTTACATCAAGCTTGGAACAACCGGGGCGTGGCGCTGAATAACTTAGGGCGATTTTCTGATGCGATCGCATCCTACGACAAAGCTGTTGAATTCAAACCCGACGACGATGCAGCTTGGTTCAACCGGGGGATGATGCTGGATGAGTTAGGGCGATTTTCTGATGCGATCGCATCCTACGACAAAGCTATTGAATTCAAACCCGACTTCCATCAAGCTTGGTTCAAGCGAGGCAGGGTGCTTTTTGACTTAAGACGATTTTCTGATGCGATCACATCCTACGACAAAGCTATTGAATTCAAACCCGACGATGATGCAGCTTGGTTCGACCGGGGGTTGGCGCTGGAGAACTTAGGGCGATTTTCTGATGCGATCGCATCCTACGACAAAGCTATTGAATTCAAACCCGACTTCTATCAAGCTTGGTACAACCGGGGGGTGGCGTTGGGTAACTTAGGGCGAATTGAAGATACGATCACATCCTACGACAAAGCCATTGAATTCAAACCCGACTTACATCAAGCTTGGCTAAATCGAGGTATTGCTGCAGGAGAATCAGTGAGTTGTGATTCCCTGCTGGCTTTTATGAGTGCAATTGCCAGAAACAATCCCCATCTTAACCAGCGCGGATATGAAGGACAATTAGCAAGCTATAAGGAAGGGTTGAAGTATTGCCACCAACACACACACCCAGAAGGTTGGGGCTTGTTACATTACGAGACAGGGAATGCTCACTACTTCCGAGGGCAAGAAGATTCCCGTCCCCACAGCTATTGGTACAAAGCCGTCAATAGTTACAACGAAGCGCTAAAAACTCTCACAGCAGAAGATTTTCCAGAGTTGCATTTAAAGATTGTGCGAGATTTGATTCGCGTTCTTTTGGCTTTGGGGAAAACAGCAGATGCGAAGGAATGGCGGCGACATGGGTTAAAGGTTTTTACAAACCTGTTCAATAGCAAAAAGACTTCTTTCCGGAAACGACAATTGGTAGTTGAATTTATCAGCTTCTCGCAGATGCGGGTTGATGTTTTGGTAGAAGACGGTGAGTTTGTCTTGGCGTTAGAAGCTGCTGAGAGAAATAAAAATCTCTACCTCACTTGGATTCTAGATGCCCAGAAGCAAGAAATCCTCAGTCCGAGGTATGCTGATATGCAACGGCTAACGAATCCCACAACTGCTGTTGTCTATTGGCATCTCAGTCCCTTTGCCCTCAGCACTTTTATTATTCAACACAACGCCGTTCAACCCAGTGTCATTTCTACTCCCTTCTTTTTACGCGAGTTTGAAACCTGGGTGAAACAATGGAATCAACAATATGAGGATGAGCGCAAAAGCGAAGATAAGCAAGTTGCACAACAAAACAACTGGCGTGACAATTTGCCTCAAATGCTCAAGCAGCTTGGTGATATCCTCAATGTCTCAGCTATACTCAGCGAAATTAACAACGAAATTCACAACGAATCAATTCAAAATCTTATCTTGGTTCCCCACCGCGACTTGCACCGCTTCCCTCTTCATGCGCTGTTTCCCGAAGATTTCACCACTACTTATCTACCCAGCGCCCAAGTCGGCATATCTTTACAGCAGATTTCGTCAACAAGCAACGAGGAATCACACCAATTGCTGAGTGTGGAACATCCCGACAGCGCAGGCTTTGATATCCTACCCCATGCCGAAATCGAATCTGCTGCGATTAACCAGCTTTTCAACCATCCCAACAACAAGCGAATTTCTGGCAAACAAGCAACCAAAATCGCTGTACAAGATGCTCTTGCCGATAAATACAATATCTTTCACTTTACCGGACATGGCAGTTATGATTTTGAGCATCCCAAACAATCTGCTCTTGCCCTGTGCGGTGAAGATAAACTCACGGTGGAGGAAATTTGCCAGATAGATTTTACAGGTTATCAGCTTGTCACTCTTGCTGCTTGCGAAACTGCTTTAACTGGCAACCAAACGATAGAAAATGAATATGTTGGTTTAGTCAGCGCTTTTGTTTATCAAGGTGTCAGCAATGTTCTCAGCACTTTATGGACTGTGAATGATGATGCGAGTAGTTTGCTTGTCATGTACTTTTACTGGCAACTCAAGAAAGGCAAACCACCAGCCATTGCTTTAGCAAAAGCGAAAAAATGGTTTCGTAATCTTACAGATTATAAACTGGAGAGATTGTGTCAAGTTATCTTTGATAAGCTGCCACGAGATGAAGAACTTTTACGTCCTCATGTCAGAAATAAGTTATGGCAATTCGGTAAGAAGGAAGTTGCGCAGAAGAAACAGAAGCGTTTTGATGATCCATATTATTGGGCAGCTTTTACAATTACTGGCTGCTTCCCTCCTTCCCTCGTTCCCAGCCTCAGGCTGGGAATGCATTTCTAGAGGCTCTGCCTCTAGTATAAATGAGGCAGAGCCTCCCCGACTGCGTTCCCACGCGGAGCGTAGGAACGAGAAAAGTTTATTCGCTCGTTCCCAGCCTCAGGCTGGGAATGCATTTCTAGAGGCTCTGCCTCTAGTATAGATGAGGCAGAGCCTCCCCGACTGCGTTCCCACGCGGAGCGTACGTACGAGAAAATTCTAATCACGAATTCTTATGCAACCCAACGATATCATTTCTATTACCGCTTTCCTGAATGCCTTAGCCAAGCTGAATGAGTCTTTGCCTGCGGATATCCAAAAACAACTTCATGCGATCGCCAAAAATTTACAAGCCAATCCAAACAATATTGGCAACCTCGATATTATTGCTGAAAGTTATCCACCTTTAGATGAAGCATACCAGCAAGAATTGACAGCTTTGAAAAAAGAAGCTGGTATACGAAGTAAAGGTTTGCCACCACTTCCTCTGCCAAAAGATCCAAATCAAGAACTCACGAACTCAGTCATTGATACTTTTGGTGCTGAGGATTCTGTTGCTGCTGCAAAAGCGAAACGAAACCTTTTCCAACGGCTTTGGCAGTTAATTTCTGGGAGTCGATAAAATGTCAGAGGAAATTATTTATCCCAGTATAGACTTATTCCTTTATGACTTGAAGGATGGCTTAGGACAAGAACAGTCAAAAATTGACCAAAACTGCCGCAGCTTCTGTAAAAAAATCTATGGTGATTTAGACAAGCAAAGCTTTGAGGAAAAGTATACACAATTCCAGAAGTATCAAAATACAGACGTTGATGTTATCGAGTTACTCGATACCAGAATTAGGCAATTTCCATCACCGCTAGATGGTTACTATTATCCCCTGCAAATCGGCGATACTTATGCTCTCCAGATTAACGACTCTGGAAAACTAGATGCTAACGGTAGATATAACGATGAACGACAAAACATAAAAGATGAACCCTTCCTGAAACTTAAACAAGAAATTCTTCAACACATCTCTGGACAAACGGGCACAATCGGACAAACTTGGTTACTTTGGGGCAAATTGGCAAGTCAGAAAACTGATGCCGAAATTGAAGAAATTGCCCAGAAGTGCTACACACAAGTTGTCAGCAATTACGACTGGAAACGAGATTTAATAGGTAAGGGGAAGTTAGAATCAGGAACAATTTTTGAGTTGTGGTACACTCCCCAAAACTTAGGTGTCAATGGTAAAGAATTTTGGGAAAAGTTTAGACAAGAAAGTCATCATGTCTTAATCTGGTTATTTCCCGATAATATTTCACCCGATGAAATGAGAAAGCGGGTGCAAAGTGTCTATCACGAATTTATACGGTTATGGCAATACCGCCACAAAGTTGTTTGGTCTTATTATCAAAGCCGTTATCAAAAAACACTTCTCAAAAAAGAATATGTAGAAATACAACCATCAATCAAACAAGCTAGTGAGTTACCAAAGCTATTGCAAACCAACAGTCTGAAACTCAGTAAGCTACAAGAAACATTGTCAGCTAACTTAATTAACTTGTCTGATTATACTATTGCTTTAAACTATTTAGAGAATCAAAATCGCACAATTCAATTAAACTTAGATAATTATAAATCTCGTTTAGCTGATATGCAGAAAAAATATGCAGGTAGCGATTTAATGTTTTTAGAAACCTTCAGCGATCGTGAGATTTACGCCAAAAAATATCAGCGACAAGTAGAAGCAGATCTTGCCAATCTCAACCCTGGATTAACCTTACTGCAAAATCTCAATAGCACTGTCCAAGGTATTATTGACTTAGAACAAACGAAGAGCGACCGCACTCTAGACAACACTATAGCACTTGCAGGTATTGGGCTAGCCATTAGCGGTATTACCGCCACAGCCATCTCCGCCAAACAACCACCTGTCACATCCTATAAAGATTTTTCCTTCCTAGCTTCACCAACTTTTGTCTGGAGTATGATATTCAGTGCTCCTTTTTTACTGCCTCTAGTCTTCCGCCTACTTTACCGCTTCTTTCGCCTATTTCGCTGATATGGCGGTTTTCAGTTGAGTGTGATACATAGGACTTACGCACGATTTACGAAAGAACAAGATTGTGAGATTGCTTCCTTACGTCGCAATGACACAACTACGTTATTTTTGCGTAAGTCCTGATACATAAAATAGATTAAAGAGTTAAGGTAAATTAATCCGAGTCAACCGCCCTTCGGAATAAATATCGGCTATACTTTTACACGTTTTGTAGCTAACAGTAAAATTCGCATTAAAAAAAACCATCTCAGGTGCGTTAACGCAGTGTAACGCACCCTACTGCTAAATAACACCTGCTTTCTACGGCACAACTAATACTGGGCAAGGAGAAAGATTAATCACGCGGGTGGTAACGCTATCAGTTGATCCCTCGTCAGTTAAGCCTAGCCCTCGACAACCCATGACAATTAAATCTGCCCCGATTTCATCTGCCACATCACAGATGGTAAAAGCAGGTTTGCCTTGCCGTTCCAAGGCTTCGGCTGGAATGCCTTGCCCAGCAAACAGGGATTTGGCTGTTTCTAGCAGTTGGGCTACTGTTTCTGGTGAGGACATGGCATCCCCGTTGGGCGAGTCTGCGGCGGGTTCCTCAACCACACTCAGTAGCACCAATTTACTACCATACTTTTGCACGATATTGACAACCACTTCGGCTGCTTCCCGTGCTTCTCGACTTTGATCAATTGGAAATAGAACTGTTTTGAACATTCGGATTCACCTGTGCCCCCATGACTCGGTAAAATCTGGATGGATGTACTTATCAAAACATAACAAACAGGCAATCAGGAGGTTTGTGCCGTGCCAAAGAAAACTTTAGCAAATTTATCTGCAGAAGACTTGTCTGGTAAACGCGCCCTGGTGAGAGTTGATTTTAACGTGCCAGTTGATGATTCTGGCAACATTACAGATGATACTCGCATTCGTGCTGCTCTGCCTACCATACAGGATTTGACGCAGAAGGGAGCTAAGGTGATTCTAGTGAGCCATTTTGGCCGTCCTAAGGGTGTAGATGACAAACTGCGGTTGACTCCGGTTGCCAAGCGTCTGTCTGAGTTATTGGGACAAGAAGTTGTCAAAACTGACGACTGTATTGGGGATGAAGTTGCAGCGCAAGTTGGGGCTTTACAAAATGGACAAGTTCTGCTGCTAGAAAACGTTCGTTTCTACAAAGAAGAGGAGAAAAACGATCCAGGATTTGCCGAAAAACTGGCAAAAAATGCTGATTTGTATGTTAACGACGCTTTTGGAACCGCACACCGCGCTCATGCTTCTACCGAAGGCGTGACGAAGTACCTGAGTCCTTCTGTGGGTGGATATTTGATTGAAAAAGAATTGCAGTATCTGCAAAGCGCGATCGAAAATCCTCAGCGTCCTTTGGTGGCTATTATCGGTGGTTCCAAAGTTTCCAGCAAAATTGGTGTGATTGAAGCCCTTTTGGAAAAGTGCGACAAACTGATCATTGGCGGTGGAATGATTTTCACCTTCTTTAAAGCTCGTGGTTTGAATGTTGGTAAGTCGTTGGTGGAAGAAGATAAGCTAGAACTGGCGAAGTCTTTGGAAGCTAAGGCAAAAGAAAAGGGCGTCACTTTCTTGCTACCTACAGATGTAGTTGTAGCAGATAAGTTTGCTCCTGATGCTAACTCTCAAACCGTGAGTGTGGAAAATATTCCCGATGGTTGGATGGGGTTGGATATCGGACCTGATTCGGTAAAATTGTTCCAAGAAGCCCTTGCTGACTGCAAAGCGGTAGTTTGGAATGGTCCAATGGGTGTGTTTGAGTTTGAAAAGTTTGCTGCTGGAACAGAAGCGATCGCCCACACACTCGCCGACATCAGCAAAGGCGGCGCAACCACGATCATCGGCGGCGGTGACTCTGTGGCTGCTGTGGAAAAAGTTGGTTTAGCTGACCAAATGAGCCACATCTCCACTGGTGGCGGTGCTAGTTTGGAACTGCTCGAAGGTAAGGAATTACCTGGTATTGTGGCGCTAGATGAAGCATAAAGGCTAATATCTAAAACCAATGTAGAGACGTAAAATTCAGTAAACAGTAAACAGTGAACAGTGAATAACTGATAACTGATAACTGTTCACTGTTAACTGTTAAATATGTCTCTACAAATATAGGGAGAAAATTGTGGAACCCAAGTGGCTGGAATGGACGCAAAAATTACAAGCAATTGCCCAAAATGGTTTAACTTTTAGCGAAAATCCTTATGACATTGAGCGCTATAAAGTGCTTCAGGCGATCGCTACTGAAATCATGTCAACATACTCAAATGTCGAACACAGCTATATCCTCGATTTGTTCGCCCGTGAAGTAGGATACGCAACGCCCAAAGTTGACGTACGTGGAGTAGTGTTTCGCGATAATACTATATTGTTAGTTAAGGAACGACAAGACGGTTGTTGGACTTTACCTGGTGGTTGGGCTGATGTTGGCGACTCGCCCAGTGAAGCAGCTGTTAGAGAAATTTTTGAAGAATCTGGATATCAGACACGCGCGATAAAACTGCTGGCTGTCTACGATAGAAACAGACAAGGACATACACCGCATCAGTATTACATCTATAAGCTCTTTTTTCTGTGTGAACTTATTGGTGGTTCTCCATCCCCGAGTATTGAGACAGAGGAAGTCGGTTTTTTCCCTGAAGATAACATTCCACAACTATCCCTTGGACGTGTAACGCCTACTCAAATAACCCGACTATTCCAGCATTACCGCAATCCAGATTTGCCTACAGACTTCGATTAGGAACCGAAAAAACTCAAGCTAGTAGTCCACCAAACCAACAATGATTGGGTTAATCAACTTTCAAATTTATCTTCTTTTCCTCTTCCTATGCGCTAAGGCGCACGCTACGCTAACGTGCTCTTTGTGCCTTTGTGGTTTTTTTATCTACCCCTCAAAATTGCCTTGGTAGAGTACTAGCTCATACGCTAATTTGAATTTAATATATCTTAAGATACGTATAAAATACTACTTTAGGATGAGAAGATTTTCTGGAAAGTTTTGCATACTTAAGTTGTTCGTCTTCAGTCACAGGGTGTCATTCCGTTTTCTTCGGTACAGGGTGTAATCAGCTTTTGTGACAGGTGTGCACTACCGTTTTTAATACGGGGTTGCCTTTAAAGATATTACACAGTCATTGGGACAAAGAAGAGAAGGAAGACAAGGGGGAAAAAAGGAGATATACGAACGCAAGAGAAAGATTTATATGTATGTGAGTCAGATTCCCGATTTCTTGAAGAAGTCGGGAATCTTGTTGTTCACAAATGTTGTTCACAAATAATTTAGGGTTGTTACATATGACAACACTTTGTTACAACATCTTACAAATAAGTACTCTTTGCGTATGAACCTGATAGTAATACTCAATAGCCATAATTTTACTTATTTTAAAGTATGTTTCCTAACCCCATATTCAATACTCCTAAAATGCTGAGCATAAAAAAAGTGCGTCACCCACTCTTTTTCTTTGCCTTCCCCCTTGCAACCGTATTCAGCCTTAGCACCTTACTCGTGGCAAGAGGACAAATCACTCCAGATAACAGTCTCGGTGCAGAAAGTTCTGTTGTCACTCCCAATGTCCAAATCAAAGACATTCCTAGCGACAGGATTGATGGAGGCGCAATACGTGGGGGGAACCTGTTCCATAGTTTTCAAGAATTTAATATTAATGCGGGTAGAGGAGCTTATTTTTCTAATCCTCAGGGAATTGCAAACATACTCACCAGAGTGACTGGGGGTAATATCTCGAACATTCAGGGTGTCTTGGGTGTGTTGGGCAGTGCTAATCTGTTTTTGATCAACCCGAATGGGATTATCTTTGGACCAAATGCCCGGTTGGATGTAGGTGGTTCTTTTTTGGGAAGTACGGCAAATAGTTTGATATTTAACAATAATTTTGAGTTTAGTGCAACGAATCCACAAGCACCACCACTGTTAACTATAAATGTTCCGATTGGCTTGGGATTTCGGAATAATCCGGGAAATATTACTAATCAGTCTAATCAACCTACAATTGTTGATAATGATGGCAATCCTATTGGTCTTGCCGTTCCTTCTGGAAATTCCTTAGCACTAGTTGGTGGTGATATCAATTCAGATGATGGAAGAATCACACTACGAGGCGGACGAGTCGAGTTAGGAGGATTAGCAGGGGCGGGAACTGTTGGACTAGATGTTAATGGTAATACTTTTAAACTTAATTTCCCAAATGATAGTTTGCTGTCGAATATCACTCTAGCTAATGATGCACGAATTGCTGTGCGGGGGAATGGAGGAGGAGATATTGTCGTTAATGCAAATACTTTTACTGCAACCAATGGTGCACGGTTAACAGCAGGAACTGAAGGAGTGGGAAATGCAGGGGATATTACTGTTAATGTAAATAATTTTAATATCTCTGGTGTTGGGCAGAGTGGATTAGGCGCTGGTGTGGGCAACCAGACAGTTGATGGTGCTTCTGGTAATGCTGGGAATATTTTTATTAATAGTAAATCCTTTAATGCTTCATCGGGCGCAGTTGTGCGCAATCAAGTACTAGCAGGATCACAAGGGGATGGTGGCAATATCAATATTACAACTGGCTCACTCTCACTTACTGATGGTGCTTTCCTGAATGCCAGCACTTATGGAGAAGGAAATGCGGGTAATGTGTCGGTGCGAGCGTCTGGTTCGGTTGAGCTTGTCTACAGCGATATCTACAGTATTGTGGAAGCAGGAGCAGTGGGGAATGGTGGCAATATCGACATCAAGGCTGCAACACTATCACTCAAAGATGGTGCTCAACTGCAAACCTCAGTTAGCGAAGCATCTTCCACTCAGCTCGCCGGAAAGGGGAATGCAGGCAATGTCACTGTTGATGTTACAGGACCAGTAACAATTTCTGGGGTGAAGGATGGATTTGCCAGTGCGATTTTGAGCCGAGTCAACACGGGGGCGACAGGTAATGCGGGAAATATTACTATTTCTTCTGGCGAGTTCTCTTTAACCGATGGTGCTCAACTGGCTGCCAGCACCTTGGGACAAGGGAATGCAGGTAATGTGTCAGTGCGAGTGTCAGGTGCAGTTTCGCTTGCAGGGAGTAACACTACCATTTTCAGCACTGTGGAACCAGGAGGTGTAGGCAAAGGAGGCAATATCGACATCAAGGCTGCAACTTTCTCACTCAAGGATGGTGCTCAACTGCAAACCGCAGTTCGTGAAGCATCTTCCACTCAGCCAGCCGGAAAGGGAGATGCAGGCAATGTCATTGTTGATGTCACTGGATCCGTAACAATTGCTGGGGTGAAGGACGGATTAGCCAGTGGGATTTTCAGCCAAGTCAACACGGGGGCGACAGGGAATGGGGGAAATATTGCTATTACAAGTGGTTCTTTCTCTTTAAGCGATGGTGCTCAACTGACTGCCAGCACCTATGGACAAGGAAATGCAGGTAATGTGTCAGTGCGAGCGTCCGGTGCAGTTTCGCTTGCAGGCAGTGTTACCATTTTCAGCAATGTGGAAGCAGGAGGCGTGGGTAAAGGTGGCAATATCGACATCAAGGCAGCAACTTTCTCACTCAAAGATGGTGGTCAACTGCAAACCTCAGTTCGTGAAGCATCTTCCACTCAGCTAGCCGGAAAGGGAGATGCAGGCAATGTCACGGTTGATGTCACAGGACCTGTAACAATTTCTGGGGTGAAGGACGGATTAGCCAGTGCGATTTTCAGTCGAGTCAACACGGGGGCGACAGGGAATGGGGGAAATATTACTATTTCTTCTGGCGAGTTCTCTTTAACCGATGGTGCTCTCCTGACTGCCAGCACATTTGGACAAGGAAATGCAGGTAATGTGTCGGTGCGAGCGTTGGGTGGAGTTGAGCTTGTCTACAGCGATGTTTACAGTACTGTGGAAGCAGGAGCAGTGGGGAATGGTGGCAATATCGATATCAAGGCAGCAACATTATCACTTAAGGATGGTGCTCAACTGCAAACCTTGATTCGTGAAGCATCTAACACCCAGCCAGCCGGAAAGGGAGATGCAGGCAATGTCACTGTTGATGTCACAGGACCAGTAACAATTTCTGGGGTGAAGGATGGATTTCCCAGTGCGATTTTCAGTCGAGTCAACACGGGGGCGACAGGTAATGCGGGGAACATTACTATTTCTTCTGGTTCCTTTTCTTTAAGTGATGGTGGCAGACTGTCTGCTAGTACCTTTGGACAAGGGAATGCAGGCAGCGTGTCAGTGCGAGCGTCCGGTGCAGCTTCGCTTGCAGGCAGTGCTATCATCTTCAGCACTGTGGAAGCAGGAGGTGTAGGCAAAGGAGGCAATATCGACATCAAGGCAGCAACTTTCTCACTTAAAGATGGTGCTCAACTGCTAACCTTGGTTCGTGAAGCATCTTCTACTCAGCTAGCTGGAAGGGGGAATGCAGGTAATGTCACAGTTGATGTCACAGGACCCGTAACAATTTCTGGGGTCAAGGATGGATTATCCAGTGCGATTTTGAGTCGAGTCAGCACGGGGGCGACAGGCAATGGGGGAAATATTATTATTTCTTCTGGCGAGTTCTCTTTAAGCGATGGTGCTCAACTGAGTGCCAGTACCACAGGACAAGGAAATGCAGGTAGTGTGTCAGTGCGAGCGTCCGGTGCAGTTTCGCTTGCAGGCAGTGCTATCATCTTCAGCACTGTGGAAGCAGGAGGTGTAGGCAAAGGAGGCAATATCGACATCAAGGCAGCAACTTTCTCACTTAAAGATGGTGCTCAACTGCTAACCTTGGTTCGTGAAGCATCTTCTACTCAGCTAGCTGGAAGGGGGAATGCAGGTAATGTCACAGTTGATGTCACAGGACCCGTAACAATTTCTGGGGTCAAGGATGGATTATCCAGTGCGATTTTCAGTCGAGTCAGCACGAGGGCGACAGGTAATGGGGGAAATATTACTGTCTCCTCTGGTTCTTTCTCTTTAACCGATGGTGCTCAACTGGAAGCCAGCACTTATGGACAAGGGAATGCAGGGAATATCACAGCTAATGTCACAGATAGAGTGACAATTGCTGGAGTAAAGAACGGATTGCGCAGTGCGCTGATCAGCGAGGTGGGAACAGGAGCTGTGGGCAATGGGGGAAATATTACAATTACAAGTGGTTCGTTGTCCTTAAGTGATCGTGGCGCACTTTCTGCCAGCACATTTGGACTCGGGAATGCAGGCAACGTGTCGGTGCGAGCATTTAATTCGGTTGAGCTTGTCAATGCGGATATCTTTAGCGGTGTGGGAGCAACAGGTGTGGGCAATGGTGGCAACATCAACATTAACGCTGCTTCTGTTTCCCTTAAAGATGGTGCTCGAATTTCTACTGATAGTACTGGCAAAGGTGCTGCTGGCGACATAGAAGTTATTGCTCGTTCTATCCGTTTGGATAATAACTCAACTATCAACGCCGACACTGTAGCTGGGCAAGGAAATATCAATTTGCGCGCTCGCGATTATGTGCTGTTGCGTCGTGGCAGTAAAATAACCACAAATGCTACTGGCTTAGCGACTGGCGGTAATATCACCATTAACACTGGCAATCTCGTCGCCTTTCCACAAGAAAATAGTGACATCACTGCTAAAGCAGAAGAAAGCTTTGGTGGTCGGATAAACATTAATGCGAATGGTATCTTTGGTATTCAGTATCGGGCGCAAGAAACACCATTGAGTGATATCACTGCCAGTTCTACCCTTGGTCCGCAGTTCAGTGGTACGGTGGAAATAAATATACTTAATATCGATCCCAGCCAAGGGTTATTTGAGTTATCACAAGCTGTCATTGACCCAGCACAGCAAATTGCTCAAAATCCCTGTACGAAAGGTTTTGGTAGTAGCTTTACCATCGTCGGACGTGGGGGAATTCCAACGGATCCCAAGAAAATTCTCAGTAGTGACAATGTGCGGGTTGATTTGGTTAAGCCTGTTGCTATTACGGTAAGTTCAACAAGTACATCAGAAAAGCAGCCATCTCAAAAGCCAACTGTCAAAGAGATAATACCAGCCCGAGGATGGATATATAACGAAAAAGGTGAGGTGCTGCTGGTTGGTTATGATCCTACCAAGACTGGTGTACAGCGTGAGCAGCCAGCACCTAGTAGTAGTTGTGCTGCGCGTTGATGAATGAGTGGGTGTTGAATTCACGGGTGTTACCCTCCGGGTATCTCCTTCGGAGACGCTTCGCGAACGCCAGATGCCTAGGTCGGGAAACCCTCCTGCAGCACTGGTCTCACCTCACTCCTGCCCTATCGGGCATCCCTCTCCTTGTTAAGGAGAGGGAAGGTTTAGCTTCTTCGCCGTAAGCCCCGCGCTATAACGGTACTCCGTAAGAAGTCGGGATATAAGGCGGACAAAAATTCGGTGCATCTCCAACCTATGTTGACCACAGGTCACGCATTTGTCCCCTGAAAAATAAGCCAGCCCTTGTTTTGTTGATTAGTGTTCCAAGACGAGTACGCGTAGTAATAGGGCTGGCTTATTTTTCTACGTGGAAGACCTCGTCAACGCGGGCGTGAGATGTCCGAATTTTTGTCTATCTCCGGGATTTTTAACGAGTCAATCATCTCATCAATCACTTGAGTCATTGTTTTTTCTGTCAAACTCGCATATAGACGCAGCTTATTTAATCTTCTTTCTGACGTTCTAATTCTGATATATTTATCTTTCATTTTGTTTCCTCATTGCTTCCTCATTATGCTATCATGTACGAAGCAAGGAGGTGATTGAAGTGTTGAAAGCAGTAAAGGTCAGGCTATATCCAACAATCGAACAACAAGAATCACTAGCCAAATCGTTTGGTTGTGCACGTTGGTACTGGAATTATGCTTTAAATGCCTGCATTCAACACTATTCAGAAACCGGAAACTCGTTAAAACTAAGTGTTTATAAAGCTTACCTACCTCAATTAAAAGTAGAACATCCTTGGTTAAAAGAAGATTGTTATTCGGCTGTTTTGCAGTGTGTAGCAATCAATTTAAACAAGGCTTACACTAACTTTTTTGAGAGACGTGCTAAATTCCCTAAGTTTAAGTCAAAGCACCACAAACAATCAATTCAATATCCTCAAAATGTTAAGGTTGTTGGTGATTGTTTAGACATTCCCAAAATTGGTGTTGTTAAAGCAGTCTTTCATAGAGCAATTGAGGGGAAGCTTAAGACTATCACGATAAGCAAGACTCCTACAGATAAGTACTTCGCTTCTATCCTTTGTGAGGTAGAAGGTGAATCAAATCAAACAACAGGTGATAAAATACTTGGTATTGATTTGGGGCTTAAAGATTTTGCTATTGTTCATGATGGCAAAGAAGTTGCCAAGCATTCAAACCCAAAACATCTTAAGCGTCATGAGAAGAATCTAGCACGCAAGCAGAAGAAGTTTGCCCGTAAAGTAAAAGGTAGTAATTCAAGAAACAAATACAGAAAACTCATAGCTAAGGTTCACGAACGAGTATCAAATACCCGTCAGGACTTCCTACACAAACTAAGTAGGAAACTAGTAGACGAAAGCCAAGTCATCATTGTAGAAAATCTCAATGTTAAGGGAATGGTGCGGAATCGCAAGCTATCAAAGTCAATATCCGATGTAGGTTGGGGAATGTTCGTAAACTTCCTTGATTACAAGTTGAAACAAAAAGATGGTCAACTTATAGAAATAGGAAGATTTTTCCCTAGCTCAAAAACTTGTTCATGCTGTGGTCATGTTGTTGATGAGTTAACGCTGGACATCCGTGAATGGGATTGTCCTAAATGCAAGACTCATCATGACCGCGATGGTAATGCAGCATTGAACATCAGGAATGATGTCACTGTAAGGATAAGTTGAGCAACTTGCTCACTTTATGCTTTCAAAGAGACTTGCTTAACTTATGCTTACAAAGCCAATGCTTCCAATCGCGAAATAGATAATCCTTGAACTCGCTTGGTATTGGATGCATTTTTTACAGTGTTGATGGACGCGCTTCGGGTAATGTGATAAATGTTGGATGCAATAGAGAGGGTGTGTCACCACCAGCAATTCTCATTCACCCCTTTAAGTTGCGCTTACTTCATGGTACAGACCATCTTTATCGTTGAACTGCCATCCACGTTTAATACTGTCTTTGTCTCTTGTCCAAGATTCAAACTCTTTGGGACTGAGGGTTGTACGTTTTTCAGTTAATGTTGCTACAGTAGTATTAAGTCGCAGAGCTAGTTTCTTCTCATCAAGGGGTTGGAGTTGTAGCGATCGGGAACTAAATTGATAGGGGTAGCCCGATTTGCGGGATTTTGATGAATTGACGCTATATTGAAGTTGCGTTATCACCCCTTCAAATTGAGCGAGTCGAGTACTTATAGCTTCGAGTTTATTCTCCAATACAGTTAACCTACTTTCTTGATGGGGGTTAGTGCTAGTTAGATTAATGCTTTGTTTGAGAAGCCAAAATTCTTCTTCAAGTTGGTATAAACGAACTTCGACACTAGCCTCCACACCAGGTACACCCCCCAAAATATGGTGCAACCCTTGAATTACCAAATCAGTGGCGGTAGTGTTGCGTTGTTCTGCTGCGGCTCTGAGTGCGTCACATAAGGATTTTGGTAATTTGAAGTTGATAGACTCGCGCTCTATTTTCACCATATCTACACTGATGGAGATACAACCGTATAGATATTTTAGAGCGAGAAAGGCACAGCTTACTGATATTTCACATTGAAAGTACTGTAAGCATAAGAAAAGCGCAAGTTGTTTACTTTATGCTTTCTGCTTGAATAAACTAGCCTTATATACAAAGAAAATAAGAAAAGTATAGCGCTACGGATGTTGCTCACTGACTTCAGGTGGGAGCACGTTGAACTCAAATACACCCAAGTTTAATTTAAAAATTACTCAAATATTCAACAGGATTGATTCCGATCTGATAACACTGCCTTAAAAACCAATTTAGACTATTAAATGTTGGACACTCAAGAGACCGAGTTTCCGATCTTGTCGGATTTGTAACAAGTACATCGGTCGCAGCTAGGAGTTTTCCCAGAACTTGAGCAACCCAGTTGTCCCAATCAACGCAGAGCAACTCGAAATTAACCTCCGAGTCTAAAATTTGTCCAAGCCATGCACCACACATACAACAACAACCAGCTTGAGTTTTGTCCAAAATGAGAAATGGCTGTAAACTATTGCAATAGTGGCATCGCAACTGTAGGTAACGTTGGTGATGGGGACAAACAGTTACAGGTTCCAAAGCCCATAACAAAGGTTGGTAGATAGGCTTTCCGCACTCAAGCCAGTCAGAATAGCAGTCAGGACACCAGCGTTGTGAGAAATGGAAAATATTATTAAACTTTAGCCGCCACCCCTGCATTGACAATAGTGATGTATAATGAATATCTTGCCTACCAGTCAATGTTTTAACAGCACAGACAAGCTTAGAAGCATTTTGAGTTAGGTCTAACCAAAATCCAGCAGTTTGAATTAAGAGCATTGTAGGTTTTTTGAGCGAAGCATCCATAAGTATTCTGATACTATAGGCGGATAGTAAATCTGTTGGTTGACTGCTTTCGATAAACAATGGTGCAATTTTATAGCGAATCAAAGTAGTAACAGAAACACCATGAGCAGCCGCCAAGCGAGTCAGGTAACTGGTAAAACTTTCAACTGCGGGTGTACCAATACCGATAGGAAGAAGAGAATAAAGAGGACTACGGGGAGGAAGTTCATTTGTGTCAAAATCCCAAGATTCATAGTTAGTCAAATATTCAACTGGCATTTTCACCTCCTCCAACTGGACGACGTTGAGGTTTAGTATTGCCTACTTTGTCACGACGGAATTTTTTTTGAGTTGTAGCAGTGTGGGTACCTGAAGCATAAGCATCATTATTATGTTCTAAGCTTAAAGCAATTCTTAAAGCAGAACTATCGTCTATTAACTCAAGTTGCTTTTCTCCATGTTTAGTTTCGGTGATTATAATCATGCATTGTTCAGTAGAGTAAGCAGACAACTGCAAGTGTTTAATAGTCAGAGTTTTATCTCCTTGAGAAGATGCATAAAAAAACGCACGGCTAAGCCAATCTTTTAGAATACCCACACAACCACAACTGCGCTCATAGCAAAAATCCCAGTGTTTAAGTAAATCCGGCTCAACTTCAAGAGGTAAATGGCGTTGAAAGGTTTGGACAATACCTCTGAAAGCTTTTAAATCCTCCGGATTTTCGGCTTTGTAGCGTTCCAGATGAATATCCAGGCTACGTCGGCACAGTTGAGCACTCAAATTTCGCAGTATTAATAAATCATAAGTACCCGCCAGTACAAACTTAACAGCAGTGAAGTTAGCCAGCGATTTGATACAATCAGTTTGGTCGCGTAATTTACGTCCGCTGGCAACTTTACTAAGATTTTGTGCTTCATCAATGCAAAAAACTTGAAGTTGACGATATTTAAGTGCAGTTTCCAGCGAAGTTTTCAACTTTGAATTAGTAACTTGACCGTAACCTGGTAGTTCCAGGCATGGATCTTGGAGAACAGTCAAAGCACGTGAGTAAAAATCCTTCCAATTAAAGTTACTAAATTCAGGGGTAGCAGCTTCAATCCCAGCAATAGGAATAAAGCCTTTATCCTGTTCCATTTTTTCAAGATTTGAAGTTAGCAACTTAGTTGTCATGCGACGGAGTAAAGTTGTTTTACCAACACCCGTTGGACCAAATAAAAAGATTAAAGCTACAGTTGCTGGGTCATCAATTGCATGTGTTAGTTTTTCAAAAGCTAATAGTAATTTTGGATGTGCCATTGTATATTGCTGGAAATAAGCAACTCTATCCTGTTGAGGTCGCTGGAGTAAATCACGAGGAAAGCTTTTTTCGGTTGACATTAAAACTCTCCATAATATTCAAAAATTTCTGTGTTGGAGTTGAAACTCTTGTGGGAATTGTAATTTGTCTCAGTATTATTCTCTTCTTGTGAAGAGAGAGCATTTTCGTTATCAGAACAAGTAGGATATAGTTTGTGTGGTTCGTCAGAACTATTTTGAATGATTTTGTGAATTTTGTAATGTTCGGCATCACGCAAACGTTGTTTAAGGAAGCTCCCTTCAGATGCTTGTTGAGAATTTAAAAAATTCACTAATTCTTTATCCGTTATTGTCCGGTTTCTCTCATAATTACGTTTGTGCTGATTCAGTTCTGCGCTGATGAGTCGAATTTCTTTTTCGGAACGTCCTTGGAAATATTGATAGTACGAAGAAATGCATTTTACCCATTGTTTTCCGGCTAAAGCATAGGCAACTCCTGCATCCCAAGGATCATACCGAACCCACACCATTGATTTCTCAATTTCTGGGTTCCGAAATATGTCTGCCCAGTAATAAATATTATGGATTTTTACCCCTTTTCCGGGTTGAACTTTCCGCTGTCCCCCATCGGGTGCAGGTAGAGTTAAGATCTTAAATAATTCGTCATATTCGACTCGTCGATGTAAACGACTTCCGCCAATAGTAAGTCCGTAAACAAAAGCATCGCGAGGGCTTTTACCTAATGTGGGATGCAATCTTTGGTCATAAACTGAATATGCCCATTCGCATAGAGCTAAATATAGTTCTCCTAATGTCCAAATTGCTAATCGTTCTGGACTAACTGATACAGTAACTTGGCGGTTAAGACGTTTAATTTGGGTATTACCTTGCAACTCATGAATAAACTGCGTATTGGCTGTCCCAAATAATCTTTCAACAATTGAACCAAACCTGGCATGTGCTGGTGGTCGATATTTGAGAGTGCAAGTGTAATATGCTAA
>NZ_JXCA02000016.1:774947-914713 GCF_000828085.3 Scytonema tolypothrichoides VB-61278 | reverse complement strand
CGTTTTTTTATGCATCTTCTCAAGGAGATAAAACTCTGACTATTAAACACTTGCAGTTGTCTGCTTACTCTACTGAACAATGCATGATTATAATCACCGAAACTAAACATGGAGAAAAGCAACTTGAGTTAATAGACGATAGTTCTGCTTTAAGAATTGCTTTAAGCTTAGAACATAATAATGATGCTTATGCTTCAGGTACCCACACTGCTACAACTCAAAAAAAATTCCGTCGTGACAAAGTAGGCAATACTAAACCTCAACGTCGTCCAGTTGGAGGAGGTGAAAATGCCAGTTGAATATTTGACTAACTATGAATCTTGGGATTTTGACACAAATGAACTTCCTCCCCGTAGTCCTCTTTATTCTCTTCTTCCTATCGGTATTGGTACACCCGCAGTTGAAAGTTTTACCAGTTACCTGACTCGCTTGGCGGCTGCTCATGGTGTTTCTGTTACTACTTTGATTCGCTATAAAATTGCACCATTGTTTATCGAAAGCAGTCAACCAACAGATTTACTATCCGCCTATAGTATCAGAATACTTATGGATGCTTCGCTCAAAAAACCTACAATGCTCTTAATTCAAACTGCTGGATTTTGGTTAGACCTAACTCAAAATGCTTCTAAGCTTGTCTGTGCTGTTAAAACATTGACTGGTAGGCAAGATATTCATTATACATCACTATTGTCAATGCAGGGGTGGCGGCTAAAGTTTAATAATATTTTCCATTTCTCACAACGCTGGTGTCCTGACTGCTATTCTGACTGGCTTGAGTGCGGAAAGCCTATCTACCAACCTTTGTTATGGGCTTTGGAACCTGTAACTGTTTGTCCCCATCACCAACGTTACCTACAGTTGCGATGCCACTATTGCAATAGTTTACAGCCATTTCTCATTTTGGACAAAACTCAAGCTGGTTGTTGTTGTATGTGTGGTGCATGGCTTGGACAAATTTTAGACTCGGAGGTTAATTTCGAGTTGCTCTGCGTTGATTGGGACAACTGGGTTGCTCAAGTTCTGGGAAAACTCCTAGCTGCGACCGATGTACTTGTTACAAATCCGACAAGATCGGAAACTCGGTCTCTTGAGTGTCCAACATTTAATAGTCTAAATTGGTTTTTAAGGCAGTGTTATCAGATCGGAATCAATCCTGTTGAATATTTGAGTAATTTTTAAATTAAACTTGGGTGTATTTGAGTTCAACGTGCTCCCACCTGAAGTCAGTGAGCAACATCCGTAGCGCTATACTTTTCTTATTTTCTTTGTATATAAGGCTAGTTTATTCAAGCAGAAAGCATAAAGTAAACAACTTGCGCTTTTCTTATGCTTACAGTACTTTCAATGTGAAATATCAGTAAGCTGTGCCTTTCTCGCTCTAAAATATCTATACGGTTGTATCTCCATCAGTGTAGATATGGTGAAAATAGAGCGCGAGTCTATCAACTTCAAATTACCAAAATCCTTATGTGACGCACTCAGAGCCGCAGCAGAACAACGCAACACTACCGCCACTGATTTGGTAATTCAAGGGTTGCACCATATTTTGGGGGGTGTACCTGGTGTGGAGGCTAGTGTCGAAGTTCGTTTATACCAACTTGAAGAAGAATTTTGGCTTCTCAAACAAAGCATTAATCTAACTAGCACTAACCCCCATCAAGAAAGTAGGTTAACTGTATTGGAGAATAAACTCGAAGCTATAAGTACTCGACTCGCTCAATTTGAAGGGGTGATAACGCAACTTCAATATAGCGTCAATTCATCAAAATCCCGCAAATCGGGCTACCCCTATCAATTTAGTTCCCGATCGCTACAACTCCAACCCCTTGATGAGAAGAAACTAGCTCTGCGACTTAATACTACTGTAGCAACATTAACTGAAAAACGTACAACCCTCAGTCCCAAAGAGTTTGAATCTTKGACAAGAGACAAAGACAGTATTAAACGTGGATGGCAGTTCAACGATAAAGATGGTCTGTACCATGAAGTAAGCGCAACTTAAAGGGGTGAATGAGAATTGCTGGTGGTGACACACCCTCTCTATTGCATCCAACATTTATCACATTACCCGAAGCGCGTCCATCAACACTGTAAAAAATGCATCCAATACCAAGCGAGTTCAAGGATTATCTATTTCGCGATTGGAAGCATTGGCTTTGTAAGCATAAGTTAAGCAAGTCTCTTTGAAAGCATAAAGTGAGCAAGTTGCTCAACTTATCCTTACAGTGACATCAGTGGTTGCTTTTTTCTCGCTATTAGCAACTTGTTTTTAAGCCTCAACTAGAACATCCAGTTGAGTTATCAGGAACATCCTGATAATATTAATATACCAATTATTCTGGTATATCGTAAATGCCTAAACCCAAGAGCTATATAACTTTCCAAATCCCGGAACACGAAAAAGATATCTTGCTTGAGTACTGTGAGCAAGAAGACAGAACTCAATCTGACGTACTAAGAGAGCTAGTACGTTCACTAAAGAAAAAGCTTGGCGGGAAATGAATTTCCCGGGTCGTCTTTCATCCCCGGTCTAAAGAACGGAGTTCGGCACATAGTGCCTGCTCCTGGGGGGCTTTCAGTCTCCCGCGCGAATCACCGTAAAATGTAGGGGAGCTAGTGCGGTGCGGAGAGCAGGGCCTTGCGAAGCCAGTTAACTGATTTGGTCAAGCGCAATACAACAAAGTTCATCCCAAACCAGCCATTTGCTGTTCATGTGCCGACAGCATCATCTGCGCCAGTTCTAAGTAGCTTTCGTCACCCGTTTGTAGCACGAACATTGCGATAGCGAAGCGCTGCTGCGAAGCGCAGATCGCCACAGGGTAAGTGCAATACAGTTCGACGATGTGATCGTGCATCCGAGGCCACACCCGACCTCCGGCGTCCTGATACCGTTGAAGCAGATGAGTCAGGGCAGACTCACCGAAAACGGCGTAGTACACAGCAAAGTCCGTTGCTGGATCGCTAACTTCAGCTTCCGTCCAGTCCAGCAGTCCGGTTACCCGATGGTCCTGGTCTACCAACATGTGCCCTGCGTGTAAGTCACCGTGAACCAGTGCCGAGTGCTTGGGCCAGTAGGTGTCGTCGGCAAGCCAGTTCTGCCACCTCTGCCAGATCAACTCCGAGACTCTCAGCAGAGGTTTCGCCTGATCCATCTTCTTGGCGAGTGACTGCCGGACGTCAGCAGGTTGCAGCACCCGGATGCCAGCCTCAGACGCTGCATCGTGGTTAATGGCGTGTAAAGCTGCGATCGCCTCAGCCAATGAGTCAACGAAGGTAACAGCGAGTGACTGCTGGTCGATGTACCAATCCTACTTCTTGGCTACCGGATTCACGGTAGCGGCTGGAGTACCGGCAAGTCTGGGATAAGCGATCAGTTCTTCTGTGTTCACTCGCCATTCCGGCACAGCGACAGGAAGGTGTTTACGCACCAGATTCAGTACCCGGTTTTCGCTGGCTGCCCTTTCGATGACGTCCGGTCGCCTGGGTGCCCGTAATACCCACGAAATCCCGTCTTCATCGCTAGCGAACGCAACAAGGAAATCGACTCCTGATGCGTTGAGTTCTATGTTTTCGGCATTCAGCCGAAGACCGTGCTTTTGGGCGACAGCCAGAAATTCCGCTGTGCTGTTGATCATTATCGGCTTCATGGCAGATGAATCTTTGGATATCGAACTCAATATTTATTAATACCCATCTACCTGTATCAATTACAGAATTTTTCCACGCAGCGAACGAACATCTCCACACCCATCGCTAAGATAGTTTCATCAAAATCAAAACGGGGATGATGGTGGGGATACGCCAATCCTTTATCAGGGTTAGCGGAACCCAGGAAGAAATAGCAACCAGGTACCTGTTGCAAGAAGTAAGACATATCCTCGCCACCCATCGTTTGGCATTCAGGAACAACACCCAGAGGCGTTTCTACCACTTCTTCGGCAACTGAGCGCACCAAATCCGCTATAGTAGCATCATTGATGACGGGTGGATAAAGCGACCAGCAATTAAAGTCATAACTAGCACCATGACTCTGGCAAATTCCCGCAATGATTTGCTCAAGGCGCTGCTTAAAAAAGCCTTCATATGCTGGATTAAAATACCTTACGGTACCACTCATCCTGGCTGTATCAGCAATAACATTATTCTTCGTTCCAGCATGAAGTTCACCCACTGTCACTACTGCTGAATCAATAGGGTTGACGTTGCGCGCGACAATTGTTTGTAAGGCATTGACGATTTGGGCAGCAACCACCACTGAATCAACAGTTTGATGGGGCATAGCACCGTGTCCGCCTTTGCCCATAATTGTACATTTGAATGTTTCTACAGCTGCCATCAATGCACCAGCGCGGATACCTAGTGTCCCCAAAGGCAGATTATTCCAAAGGTGCAAACCGATAATCGCGTCAACATCAGGATTTTTCAACACCCCAGCTTCTATCATCGGCTTTGCGCCTCCTGGTCCTTCTTCTGCTGGCTGGAAGATAATTTTGACAGTACCAGCAAAAGTCTCTCGATTCTGGTGAAGATAGTATGCTGTCCCTAAGGCAATTGCTGTATGTCCATCATGTCCACAGGCGTGCATCACCCCATCATGTTGCGATCGGTAGGGTACCTCGTTGAGTTCTTGAATGGGCAAAGCGTCCATATCCGCGCGAATTGCCAACACTTTTTGAGTACTGGTATTGTTACCCCTAATGGTAGCTACAATACCAGTCTGGGCTATGCCAGTTTGATGTTCAATTCCCCATTTCTCTAACTTCTGGGAGACAAACTGGGCGGTTAGTTTTTCTTGGAAACCCAGTTCTGGCTTTTGATGCAACTGTCGCCGCCATTCCACAAGTTGCGCTTGCAGTGAACGAATGGAGAGTCGAACACGAGATAAATCAACACAAGAGGAGTTTGGGAATGTAGAAACCATGTTTCACATTTTTTAATTTCAAATGACAGTTCAGTATTTTTATTTTTACGCTTTAAACTTTTGCAAAAGGTATTTCTTGCCTCACTCTTCACACTTTTTTAGATATATAGCAATCGTTCTAAATCTAAATTTGATGCTACTTGTGCCATTTTAGATAAATCAGTTAAGTTATCTAGATAAGGTAAGCAGCCACAAATTGGAATTTGAGTGAGTGATTTCATCAATTCTATTGGTGTCCAATCAGCAATTTCTGTATTTGTTCGAGGTTGAACACAATTCAAAACAATACCTTTTAAATTGATTCGTGATTGTCGTGCTAAAGCGACATTAGCAACTGCTTGACTTATTGCACCCAATCTGACTGGAACAACTAACACTGTTGGTAAGCGCCATTCTCCTGCCAAGTCAGCAACCGTTAGTTCATCAGTTACTGGCGAACCTAATCCTCCTAAAGCTTCTAAAAAAAGAAAATCACGGCGCGAACGTAAAGCTGTAAAACTTTGCCACACTTTTGCTAAATCTATAGTTTTATTTTCCCTTGCTGCAGCAATGGGAGGAGCAACGGGTGTTTGAAAATATAAAGGTGTCAGTTCTTCGGGAGATTGATTTAAGGAAAACAGCTTTTGATACCACTCGCGATCGCCTTCTCCCGATTGCATGAGTTTCATAATTCCCATACTGCGGTTCGAGTGATATTTTTGCCAATAGGCTGCCAGCGCTGTCGTTAAAACAGTTTTGCCAACCTCTGTATCTGTTCCTGTAATCAATAGTGTTTTTAACAGCTTGTCAGTCATTAGTCATTAGTTATGAGTAGCCAACAACTAATTTCTCACAGTTACTATCATAAATTGCTGACAATTCTATTTTATTTCTATTCTATAAAGATTTAGCATAATTTTCATGCAGATTCTGCATAAAATTCTACAACCTTGACGGAAAAGCTGTTTCAGTAGGAACAGCGTTGGGTGATTCACTAGCAGGCGGGGTATCTTGTGGTTCTACAGAATCAGATGTGGACGGCTGTTCTGTAGGAGTGGGTGTAGCTGTGGGAGTGGGAGTAGCTGTAGGAGTGGGTGTAGCTGTGGGAGTGGGAGTAGCTGTGGGAGTGGGAGTAGCTGTGGGAGTGGGTGTAGCTGTGGGAGTGGGAGTAGCTGTGGGAGTGGGTGTAGCTGTGGGAGTGGGTGTATCTGTGGGAGTGGGTGTAGCTGTGGGAGTGGGTGTATCTGTGGGAGTGGGAGTAGCTGTGGGAGTGGGTGTAGATCTGCGTTGCAGTGGATTTTCTAATCCGAGGCTAAAACTATAATTGCTTTGGGCTTGTCCTGGTACAGGACGTACTTGAATCGTGTATTTACCAGTAAAAGGCAATGTTCCTTGGTAAAATGAAAATTCTTTAGCAGTATTGTCAATTGGTTCTTGATTCGCATCTAAAACTGATAGCAAAACGCTCCCTTGTTGAGTAAGCAATACGGTTAACTGCTGTCCCTTTGCACCAAGAAATATGTACTGGTCTATTTCATTAGCTTTAATGACACTATCAACATTAGCAGTGTTAGATCTCCCAAAATTTAGGGGTTTGTTATACACAACAGGTTCATTGTTGGTATCTGTTGGTGTAATGGTAGTTCTATTGGGAATCACAGGTGAAGGAAAAGTTTGTGGATTTGTTTTTTCTGCTGTTGCTTGTGGCTGAGTGCGGATAGATCTCACAATCGTCCAAGATCCAAATCCTGTTACAACAATCACAGCAACGGTAATTGCAAAAACTGCTAAGGGATTATCTAAGAGTGAAGGGCTATCCTGTTTTGGAATGGCTGGCGAGGATGTATTGGGCGCAGATAGTTGTGCTTGTTCAGGGCGGCGACCAACGGCTACCGTTTGTACCTTGGACACATTAGAAGTGTAAATATTTGGTTGTTGTGGAATTTGTAAGACTTGTAGTACCTCGGCAGCATTTGAGTAGCGATCGCCCAGTTTTTGACTTAACATTCGATTCAACACAGAAGCGAAGCGTGGATTGACTGTGACCAAATGTTGCCAATTCCAAGTCAGTTGATGTTCATCAAATAAATCTTGAGGTTCTTTCCCACTCAGCAATACAATTGCTGTAACGGCTAGTGCATACAAGTCACTGCTAGGATATGTTCGACCTGTTTGCATTTGCTCAGTTGGGGCATAACCATGTTTTCCAACAGTGGTTGCTGGCGTTGTGTTATCTGGAGAATTCAATTTCGTTGCTAGTTCTTTTACGACCCCAAAGTCGATTAAAACTGGTAGGCGATCGCTTTCTCGCAGAATAATATTATCCGGTGAAATATCTCGATGAATAATTCCTTGATTATGAATACACTCTAAAACTGGTAACAACGAGCGCATAAGTTGTAACACTTCTTGTTCTGTAAATGCACTCCCTGTGATTTTACGCTCATCCAGTAAAGTCTGATACGTTTTTCCGGCAACATAGTCTTGCACCAAAAACAAGCGCTGATCTTCTTCAAATCTCTCGCGGAATTGAGGCACCTGAGGGTGTTGTATTTGATACAATGTTGCTGCTTCTCGCCCAAAAAGCTCTTTTGCTTTTTCCCAAGCATAACCTTCTGTAACGATTGGAATTAATTCCTTAATTGCACAGAGTTCATCAAAGCGCCTCTGGTCTTGTGCCAGATAGGTTCTACCAAATCCACCCTGACCCAAAATTTGAGTGATCCGGTAACGGTTTTGCAAGATAGTGTCAGTTGTAATCGGTGCTTGCATCGTTGATCAATTGAGTGTAATAGCAACAGAGGAGGACTTCACTATGATACGGATAGTTTCCAGACGGACACGGTTGGTTGAACTTTCTTTTGGTAGGCGATAAGCCCTTGGCTTGACGCTACGCGTATCGCCCAATGACATCCATCTGCTGTAGGTACTATGTCCGTTTTAACTTCTCTCAGACTTCCCAACTCTTTAAACTTATCTGTCTGCTTTAAAGTTATCAGGTCAAGTATGACCGGAAATCTGAAGGCACAAGTCCCGGAATCATACTGTTTGATGACAAAGTAAAAAAAGCCTAAGAGTTTGGGCGCTTTGCAATCAAAACTAGTATCATTAGGTATTTAGGTTCCCTTATTTGAATCGTTTTTAAGTATTTATGCTTAGCATTTCTCATATTCAACAGTCCAGGTGTGAATGCTTGTGCAAAGCAACTGTGATAGTGGTTACAGGGTAGAGTCTGCCAAATACACATCCAATTGAGTTGGTTTTTTCCAATTGATGCCAAAAAATCTAAATGATAGGTATGGTTTACAGGCAGAATATTCAGTTAAACTATCAATTGTTTCTCAGTGCAAGGGCTGGAGAATTTGCAAAATGTAGTTTGATAAAGGTTTGTTTAAAGTTTTGATAAAAGCTTCAAAAAAACTCACACCAAAAGCTTATGTATATTTTTTATGATTATTTTCGGTTAAAGCTGTCTAATATCTGGTGATAAGATTGCCATGAATGCACATCGAGGATCTGCTGTGCTCAGTTCTGCAACTTTAAAAGTGCAACCGACGATAACAGGACTAGCTGAAAATACTCGCCTGCGGCTGTTATCTGGCTCTGCCAATGTACCTTTGTCCCAAGAAGTCGCTCGTTACCTGGGCATGGATTTGGGACCAATGATTCGCAAACGATTTGCGGATGGAGAACTATACATTCAAATCCAAGAATCAATCCGGGGTTGTGATGTTTATCTCATCCAGCCCTGTTGTCATCCTGTGAATGACAATTTGATGGAATTGCTGATTATCATCGATGCCTGTCGCCGTGCTTCTGCACGGCAAGTCACCGCAGTCATTCCCTATTATGGTTATGCCCGCGCTGACCGAAAAACGGCAGGAAGAGAGTCCATCACCGCCAAATTGGTGGCAAATCTCATTACAGAAGCAGGTGCTAACCGTATTCTTGCTATGGATTTGCACTCAGCTCAGATTCAAGGTTATTTTGACATACCACTAGATCACGTTTATGGTTCTCCAGTTTTGCTGGACTATCTAGCAAGCAAAGAACTGCCTGACCTTGTTGTAGTTTCTCCAGATGTCGGTGGTGTAGCACGAGCAAGGGCATTTGCCAAAAAGCTCAACGATGCGCCACTGGCGATCATAGATAAACGTCGTCAGGCTCACAACGTTGCCGAAGTGTTAAATGTCATCGGTGATGTTAAGGGCAAAACAGCAGTGCTGGTGGATGACATGATAGACACTGCTGGTACTATTGCTGCAGGAGCAAAACTTCTGCGTGAGGAAGGGGCGCGTCAGGTTTATGCGTGTGCCACTCACGCAGTGTTCTCACCACCAGCAATTGAGCGGTTGTCAAGCGGCTTGTTTGAGGAAGTGATTGTTACAAATACGATTCCAATTCCAGAAAGCGATGCTTCAGGGAAGTCGCTGCGCGAACGCTTTCCACAGTTAGTTGTGCTGTCAGTAGCTAACTTGCTTGGGGAAACTATCTGGCGGATTCACGAAGATAGTTCTGTAAGTAGTATGTTCCGTTAGCACAAACAAAACAGTTATCTTTGATTACAGTTGTGCATCAACTTAGAATAAAGGATGAGGTTTGAAAAACTTCATCCTTTATTCTTTCTTTTTGTCCAAAACTCAATGATATCGCTAATATACAAGCAATTTCATATCACCGCTAATTCCCAGAGCTTTTAGGGCAAAGAGCTAACCGATTCAAACAGTGAACAGTTATCAGTTACCAGTTATCAGTTACATCACATCTTGCACCAATAAAAATTGATGTATTTTCATGACTCAGTATTAAACTACAACCCTTAATGAGCGCGAGAAAAACCAATAAAAATCAGGTAGCGACTTCACGCATGTTTTTACGTTGCCTGGGTTTGTACTTAGAGGTGCAAGATATGAGCCTCTAACTAGCGGCTTACTCCGCTAGTGATATATGGAAGAAACACAGGAAAGAGGAAAATTTAATAGCTTGAGACTATAATTAACGGTTACCCTAACAGTTAAAACCGTCTTTACAGTGGTGCTAACTACGCCCGTATATGAGCCTGGTTCTGAGTGGTATTGGTGAATTTATTGGTGAAGTAAGAGTTGGACTGTTACTATCCCGGTTAGGAGATTAGATTTGGACACTACACTCAGGTTAGGGTACATAATTACTGTAAAAAAGCGCGATTGCCATGACGGAGGTTCTCATGAGCAAAAAAGAATCGCCTCAAGAGTCACTAAATTCTAATTTACCACTCATTAACCCCAATGCAGCAGGTATAGATATTGGTGCAGACAGACATTGGGTAAGCGTTCCTGTCAATAGAGATCAAGACCCAGTACGTAGTTTTGGCTGTTTTACTGCTGAGTTATATGCAATGGCAGACTGGTTAAAGCAATGCCATATTGAAACTGTGGCAATGGAATCAACAGGAGTTTACTGGATACCAGTCTTCCAAATTTTGGAAAGTAGGGGGTTTGAAGTTAAACTCGTTAATGCCCATTATGTGAAAACCGTTCCTGGTCGGAAAACTGACGTACTGGATTGTCAGTGGCTGCAACAGTTGCACACTTACGGGTTGTTGGCAGGATCATTTCGTCCTGATGACCAAATTTGCGCTCTCCGCAGCTACATTCGGCAACGCGACAATTTGATCAAAAGTGCTTGTATTCACGTTCAACGGATGCAAAAAGCCTTAACTGAAATGAATGTACAATTACATCGCGTAATTAGTGACATTACAGGTACTACGGGTATGGCAATTATCCATGCCATTGTTTCTGGCGAGCGCAACCCTACTAAGTTAGCCGCACTCAAAGATCAACATATTAAAGCAAGTTGCACGAATATTGCCGCCGCTTTGACTGGGGACTATCGAAGCGAACTCGTTTTTGTGTTGTCACAAGAACTCGCACTCTATAAATTTTACCAGGCACAAATTACTGAATGCGACGCTCAAATTGAGCAGTGCCTAGCTCGATTCCCAGATAAAATCGATGTTAAAAGCAACCCTCTTGGTAAACCAAAACGTCGAGGAAAAAAGCAACCAGGAAACGCCCCCCAATTTGATTTACGCACTCACTTGTACCGTATTACTGGCGTAGACTTCACTCAAATTAATGGTTTTGGTGCTCTAACTGTGTTAATTATATTGTCTGAAGTCGGGTTAGATCCATCCCGTTTTCCCACAGTTAAACATTTCGTTTCTTGGTTGGGGTTATGTCCTGGTAGTCGCATCACTGGAGGAAAAGTCAAAAGCTCCAAAACCCGTCCTGTTATCAATCGGGCTGCCAATGCTTTCCGTATGGCAGCACAAACCCTTTGTCGCAGTAATTCTGCATTGGGAGGATTTTACAGACGGATGCAGTCCCGTATGGGAGCACCAAAGGCAATAACTGCCGCCGCCCACAAACTCGCACGTATTTTCTACCGTCTTTGGACATCAGGAGCTGCTTATGCAGACCCTGGTATTGATGCTTATGAGCAAAACTACCATGAACGCATGGTGAACAACTTAAAGAAAAAAGCTCATGCTTTAGGCTTTGATCTAATTCCCCAGCCTACTCTTGGTGAGGAACAGTACGCTTTGTGAATGCATCTTTGATTCATCTAACTTACTAATATACTTGGCACTGCCGATCCAACCACGGATTAATGGCTTGCCACTTTACAATCATTACAGCACTCAGATGCCACGCTATTTGTTGAGAATCAAGCGTGATTATTGGCATACCAATCCTAGTCACTTTCAAGCATGAAGTTCCTACCAACTCTACTGCGATGGGATGTGTTTCTTAGGAGTTACCAGTTACCAGGCAGGAAACGGACGAGTCTACCCCTTGTTCACTGTTCACCCAACGGGATCGCCAGATGCCGTGAGAGCAAGAAACCCTCATCAAGCACGCTTACTCACTGTTCCCTGTTCCCTGTTCCCTGTTCACTGTTCACTGATAACTGTTGAAAACTGCTGTAGATCTTGGAATGGTGAGCAAGCAGCCTGGATACTCATAACGCTTGATACTTGAAAAACTGAAATCTATTCATTATCGTATTTGTGAGACATTACGTGCTTCTGCTAAAATTTAGCAGATTCACTTTTTTTCCTTGTAAAAATCAAATAAAAATCAAACATAATGCCGAAATGGCGTAAAAATCAAAAAATTTTGCATCTATTCCCCAAGCTGAACTTTGCTGTCAAAGTAAACCATCTGACAGTGAGAGTGATAACTTTAGGTGTATTGGTAGCTATTTTGATAACCAAATATGTATCAGAACAATTTGTCAAATTATCTACCCAACAATCGTTAGATGTATCAACAGTCACTTCGCCACTTCCTGCTATCCAAGTTGCTGCCAAATCATCCAGCAAGCAATCTAAATCACTAACTCCAGCTGTACCAACAGCCACTTCGCCACTTCCTGTGATCCAAGTTGCTGCCAAATCATCCAGCAAGCAATCTAAATCATTAACTCCAGATGTACCAGTTCCTGATTGGGCGATCGCCAAATCACTGTCTATTCCCTCTCGTCAATCTGAGAAACAAAATTCGGAAATCGTCTACAATCTCAAAAAACCTCCAAAATTTAAAGACTCTCAAGAATTGCAAGCAATTGTTAACGATGTTGTCGATCTTGCTGCTGACGAAAATCTGCCTAAAGAGGCTTTATCTGTTACTTTAGTAAATGCAAAAACTGGTGAAGTAGCAGGATATCAACAAGATATACCGAGATATCCGGCGAGTGTAGTAAAGATGTTTTGGATGGTGGTGTTATATGCTCAAATAGAAAGAGGTTTTTGGCAAAATGAAAAGGATTTTGCGCCTTATTTGGCAAAAATGATACAGGAGTCTGATAATGAGGCTGCAAGCTTTATTGTTGATCAAGTTACAGCAACACGTTCGGAATCAGAACTCAACAGCGAAAAATTTCAACTGTGGAAAAAGAAACGCCAACAACTTAATCGATTTTTCCAACAAGCAAATTATAAAAATATTAATATCATTCAAAAAACATTTCCCATTGACTATCTTAATCTTCAAGAGCCTGAGGGAAGTGAATCGCAATTGCTTAATCAGCCAGTTGGAAATTGGAATAAGAATAAAATCACGACGAAACACGCAGCCAGACTATTGTATGAAATATGTTATACTCAACACGCTGTTTCTTTACAAGCCAGCAGAAAAATGTGTGGATGGCTAAAAAGGGATTTAAATCCTAAAGTTTGGCAACCAGCAGAGTCTTATGATTTTAACCCAGTACGCACTTTTTTTGGTGAATCTTTAGCCGATACTCGTGTTCGATTGTATTCTAAAGCGGGTGCCACATCTGCTTCTCGATCAGAAGCAGCAATGGTTGTTACGGAGGATAAGAAAGCTACTTATATTTTGGCAATTTTTGCTCCAGATTCGGCATACGCTGATCATGTAGAGATTTTCCCAAAGATGTCTGCTCTTGTCTATAAACGCATGACTTCTCGCACTTCAAAGTCATAGTTATTGGTTTACATTAAACCATAGTTTTCAGTGTATTATTTGGAATGGTGTAATAAGCCTCACAGTACTTTCATACTCCCTCATCTCAAAATGACATATGCATGATAAGGTGTTATGCACTGTTTTTTCCTAACGCCGTAACTAATGCATTTGTACTATCTAGAGTCTCAACACCTTGAGGAATTAGTTCAAGGTAGCGGTATAGATTTGAACCTTGCCAGACTCAATTTTATGTCTCTAAAAGGCAGAACCACTTATGATTACCTGCTAATTTCTGAAAATCTTCCGCGTACAAATACTGGAATGGTCAAAAGTAGGTGGTTACAGCGTTACGCCCACATCGCTGAAGGTGGTTGGTGGTGTTCTGGACTTGACTCCCTAAATCATTGGCAAGAGATGGAGTGGGGGTGCTTTAAGCCCAACCAACCCCGATTAAATGAAAATGCCAAGTTGATAAAGTACGAACATCCCCCTAGCACGCCAACGCGAGTATTTTGTCTGCGAGTATCACTGGATATTTGGCAGCAAGTGGCTCAACGTTACAATGTACCCATGCCCCACAGTATCAACATTGCTGGCAATGGTGAAGCTGAAGGCTTTTGGCAATGGGTGATGGAACGGAACATCCCGATCATTATTTGCGAGGGTGTTAAGAAAGCTGCAGCACTGTTGACACAAGGATATGCAGGTCTTGCTATCCCTGGAATTACCAGTGGTTACCGCGTTATCAAAGATGATTTTGGCAAAGTTATCAGTCGCCAACTTATCCCAGATTTAGCAGCATTTGCGAACACTAAGCGTATCTTTTACATTTGCTTTGATTTTGAAACTGAACCTAAGAAAATTGCAGCAGTCACTAATGCGATTTCCCAACTAGGATTTCTATTTCAAGAAAAAAATTGTCCCGTCCGAGTCATCAAACTTCCAGGAATAGAAAAAGGGATTGATGACTTTCTCGTCGCAAAAGGTGCAAGTGTTTTCGAGACAGTCTACCGTCAAAGTGTTGATTTAGAAGTTTACCTCGCTCAAACCAAGCCTCACACCGAGTTAACCATTCGGGCTGCACTCACCCTCAACCGCCGCTATTTAGGAGAAATACCGTTTCCCTCCTCTGGATTAGTTGCAGTGAACTCCGCAAAAGGAACAGGGAAAACCACAACACTGCAAACTGTTGTCAATCAAGCCAAAAGCAGAAACAAACCCGTATTACTCATTACTCACAGAATCCAACTGGGACGTTTTTTATGCGAAAAAATCGGCATTCAGTGGGGAATGGGAAAAAAGGACAAGGAGACAAGAAGACAAGAAGACAACGGAGAAAAATTACTCCCTTGTTACCCCGTTTCCTTATCTCCCTATCTTCCTATTGCTCCATCTCCTCACTCTTTTGGATTATGCGTCGATTCCATTTGGAAGCTAAATCCTGAGGATTGGCGAGGGGCAATCATAATTTTGGACGAAGTAGAACAGTCTTTATGGCATTTACTTAACAGCAACACTTGTAAAGATAAACGCGTCAAAATTTTAAAAGTATTCCAGCAACTTATTTCTACCGTACTGATAAGTGGAGGATTAGTGATTGCCCAAGATGCTGATTTATCAGATGTTTCCATAGAATATTTACAGGGATTAGCAGGTATTCAAATCATTCCTTGGGTTGTTGTGAACCAGTGGAAACCTCAGCAAGGTTGGGATGTGACTTTCTATGATTCTCCTAACCCAACTCCCTTAATTCATCAATTGGAACTAGATTTAATCACGGGACATAAATGTTACGTTACGACTGATAGTCGCTCTGGACGTTACAGTTGTGAAACGATTGAACGTTATCTTCAAGAGCGTTTAGAAAGATTACAAAAGCAGTTTCCAAAAACTTTGGTTGTTAGTAGTCACACAACAAATACACCTGGTCATGAAGCTGTTGATTTTGTTGCTGCGATCAATCAAAAAGTAACTGAATACAACACTGTTTTTGTGACTCCTAGCCTTGGTACAGGCATTAGTATTGATGTTCAACATTTTGACCGCGTTTATGGTATTTTTCAAGGCGTTATTCCTGACTCGGAAGCACGACAAGCATTAGCAAGAGTACGCGATGATGTACCGCGTATTGTTTGGTGTGCGAAGCGAGGAATTGGGTTAATTGGTAGTGGTAGTACAAATTATCGTTCATTGTCTTATTGGTATCAAGAAAATCAAAAGGAAAACATAGCTTTACTGAGTCCACTACATAAAGTTGATGTAGATTTACCGTTGGTGTATGATCCTATTCATTTACGAACTTGGGCAAAATTGTCTGCTAGGGTGAATGCTTCTATTACGCTTTACCGTAAATCTATGAAAGACGGTTTGATATCTGATGGACATCAAATTCATGTGCGAGGTAATGATGTTCCAAAGAATATTATCCGAGACTTACGGCTTGCTTTTATAGCAACTGAACCTAGTGACATAACAACCCGGAAAAGACTAATCTTAGAAATATTTAAAGTTCAAAAAGATTGGGCGAAAAGCCGTAAACAATCAAAAGATATTGACGGCAAAATAAGAGAGATTAAGCAACGAAATCAATTAGCATCTGCAACTACTGTAGCCAATGCTAAAGATATTGATTATGTAGAATACGAGCAGCTATTGGTTAAACACTCGCTGACTGAAGAGGAACGTAACCAAACTAAAAAATATCTTCTGAGACAAAAGTATGGTATAGAAGTAAGTCCCCTGCTAAAATTACGTGACGACAAAGGATATTATCACCAACTGTTAATACATTACTATCTCACTCATGAAAGCGAGTATCTCTGCCTCAGAGAAAAGCAAGAATGGCATCAGCAATTGACTTGGGGTGAAGGCAAAGTTTTTCTGCCAGATTTAAAGACTTATACGCTGAAAGTAGAAGCTTTAAAAGCATTAGGTATACTTCAGTATCTCGAACCAAAACGAAAGTTTACCGAAAATGATCCAGATTTGTTGTTGTTGAGAAATATTGCTTTTCAATGTAGTAAACACATCCAAAGAGCCATTGGTATTAATTTCTTGCAGAAAAAAGAGTATATTTCACCGATAAAAATACTTAAGCAAGTGTTGAGTTTATTAGGGTTAAAGCTGAAGCGGGTAAATAATGCGGTTTATCAAATAGACCCTGCAACACTCTATGATGGTAGACAACAAATATTTGCTGTTTGGCATCAGCGTGATGAGTTGATGTTGGCAAATTTTAAGAGTATTGGTTTTGAGATAGCAGATATAGCGGTTCTCGTTTGAGTGCAATCACATCTTGTGGGGTAGGCTTAGAGTTATTTGTTTCAACTTAAGCCAGACTCCTCGACTTTTTTCATAAGCCAGATACCCGACTTCTTAAAGAAGTCGGGTATCTTATACAATCCGTTACAATCCAATTAAGTTCCTCCTACCATAAGCGTTGCTTGTATCGCCTTTGGGTCTCTTCTATAAAATTCTCTAAAATTTCTCCCGGAACCTCTTCTTCAGTTAAAGATTTATAAAACTGCTGAGCCGTATTTCCAATTTTATAAACTAAATAGGTGTCAGTTCCTGTACTAATAAATCCTCCTGCAACTGGAATCATTTGTGTTGCACTTAAACCTATTCTGGCTAATCTATTGGCTCTCAGTACGCGATCAAGAATTGCAAACGCTTCATTTTTACACTCTGGAACTTGTAGTTCAAAACCGTAAGCGACTGCAATCTGAAAAATAATTTCAGCTTGGATCAGAGCAATTTCAACATAATCAACCCCGACAGACTCTGCCATTTTGGACGGAACAACACTCATGACTACAGAAGTTCTGCTGACGCGGAAAAGCTGTCGGCGAAGCAGACGCTGAGTAATTTGCTCAGGCGTTGCGTTTGGAAATTTTGTTAAAAGAAGAGTGACAAATTTCTCAACTGCATCTAAATCAATCTGTTCAATATGTGCCCTTGCAGCAGCTTCCTTTGCTGTTTGGTTCTCGTCTAGTTTTTTCCTCAGAGATTCTTGATTCTGTTCTAGCTTATCTCCAAAAAACTGACGTGTTTCCTGTTGTGCTGCTTTCCCTCGTTCAATCGCAGATTGCGCTACGTCTTGTCCAAGTTCTGTAGCTGACTTAACTGATTTGACAATATCTCGCTTTAACTTTGTGACCTCGCTAACCATATCCTCACTGATTTGAGAACTGACTTCACTTATAGTTCCGCCAAGTTCTTGCAGTGTTTTTAAAAACGACGGTATGTTTGCCTTTCTAGAGGTATGACGTGATTGCCTACGGTGGAAGTTACTCATTGCGCAACTTTAAAAGTTTAAGCCTATGTATATAATAAGTTTTTTTGAAAATCGCTGTAAATTAACCACTATCACTCATCTGCTGACGAATTGCAGCTTGGATTTTAGCATCAAAATCGCGATCATTAACGGTTGTGATAATGACAGTTGAGCGCTTGTTCGTTTGGGGAGGAGGGTGAGGAGGCGATGGGTGAGGGAGGATAGAGAAGGTCGAATGGCTCCCAACCCCAAACTTACTTAAAGGAAAAAAACATGAATGACTCATCATTCGTTATCTTTATTGTCTTTGGAACTATATGGATTTTAATGGCAACCGCAGGCGTGATAGCTATCTTAAAAATGGATGGATAAGAAATTCGGTTTGGCAAAACAGGACTTATGATTGCTATGCCAATTATCATCTCAATCATCATTGCTCTTACATACGCCCCAGTTAAAAGCACATTTTGACCCAAGCAACAAACCTTATCAAAAAGCGCGGGGTTCTTGAAAATATTCTCAATAATATCGAGAAAACCCGCGCTTTTTGATAACCTCGACGAAAAATCGTCGATCCCGAAAGTTATAAGCTGATGTTTACGCGATCGCGCTGCATTGTCTGCGAACAGTGTATTCCCACTTGTCCCGTGCAGGCAATTTCAACTAATCTATGAAGAAGGCAGATGAACCACTGCTTTAGAAAGCGCTTTGCCGACAGTCGGTGCAAGTGGCGGATCCTGTTGGCGAAATATTTCAAAACACATTGGAATATTTGATAAATCCTTTGTTTTGATCCTTTGGGAAAACCTGCACATAAGTGCGTCGTCCTCTCCAACCTACGAAAAAACAAGGTTTTGAAGTATTAAGTTATATTTCCCCAACAGTATCAGTAACGTGCCAAAGAAGGTATTTCTGATTTTGCAAGATTCACCAGCCCCATCTGGTCAAAGATAGCTTTTCCATCAAAGCGCAATAAGGCTGATCTGACACTCGGTGCCAAGGATTTGAAGATTTCAGCCGTGCTACGGGGAATAAAGACTTTTGAGAACATAATTATAGCAAACAAATTGCCCGAAGGCAACAAACCACCAAAACCCAGCACAGACTGGATGCCAAATGGAATCACAAATGACTTTTGGGCAGGAATGTAGGGGCTTTCTGGTGCTATGGGCACATGAAATACGTTAAGTTTCTTCTCCTCAGTCCCTACCATAAGTTCGCGAGAGGGTCTGATGACCGTACTGACATCTAAGCCGAACTGTTTGAGCAGTTGTGAAATCATTGGAAACTGTGCGACCACATCTTCGCTAACCAAGGGGATAACCTTATGTCCAACCGAAGTATGTCTTGAGTTCCATTCCGCTTTTTCGCCAATAGTTGCCAGCATAGTCAAGCACTTCATAGTCAAATACGGCGTATAGTCCAACTGACTACGGACAGATTCGCTCAATTCTGCATCAAGCTCGTCATAAGAATGCGTCTTAAAACAGCGAATGAGAGCGCAGGCTGGAGCACCAGTTTGCTCGTCTATTAAAGACTCGTATAAATACTGAACAATTTTGTTACTGGCAGATTCCATACTTTCGACGCCTAAACCGAGTTGGCAGAGGTCGAACCCACATTCAACCATATCTGTAAATGTAAATTTTGTTAAATTAGGCATTTAACTACCTCCCAGAGGAAGAAAATTAACTTTGTTGAGAATACTCTTCGTTTCACAGTAAAAATTATTACATTTTTTTATATCTATCTCAAGTAATAAAGTAACAAAAGTACTAAAAAAGCAGAAGGAAATAAGTAATTGTGTCATACCTGACATTGACATTGCACGCTCATTCAATCGGCGATACGCGTAAGCGCAAGCGCACGTCCAGAGGGCGTTAGCGTAGCGTCTCCGCAGGAGATACGCGCAGCCTGTCCGTTTGGCGCAGCCGTGCCGTAGGCATAGGACTCAGCGTCAAGCCTCCGGCTTATCGCATCAGGTACAGGTTGCAAAATTTTTCTCCCACCAGTCCAACATCACCTGTCACCTTTAACACCCGATTTCAACGACTGTACCGTATATACTGTACTTTCTCCAGAATCCTTTGTGAGCAAGCTTTTTGAGACTTAACGGGAAAAGTCAGCAACAAGAATCAGTCCTGCGCGTGACTAGTACTCCAGTAATATACACATACAAAATAAAAAAGTTGGCGGTTAACCATCAACCGCCACGCTAAACGATTAGTTTGCTGCTGCTACTTTTGCAGAAGCTGGCAACACGGCTGGATCATCATCAATGGAAAGTAAGAATTGAATCAGATCACTCTGATCTTGCGGCGTGAATCCCGCTTTTCGATCAACCCAATATTCATGCCCACTGCCGTCTACATTAATTGCTTGCAAGTCGGGATTGGCTCGGTTAGTGGCGATCGCTACCTCGCGCAGATCGCGATCAACCAACACCCGTAAACTTGCCTCTGGATCGGGTTCAATATGTTGCATCCATGTACCTGCTAGTCCTATTTGATCCGGCTTGGCAACTGTGTAGTAACCGTCTGCATCAGGAAGCAATGCTGCTGCACTGGCTGCTACTCCACCATCATGCAAATACGGTGCAGTGAGGTAGAGTCCGATCAAATTCTGGACTTTGTAGCCTCCGGCGGGATTACTGATGGCATACGCTAAATCTCGCACGCGCTCGGGCGTAATTTTGAGCGGTACAGAGATCACGGGCGGATCGGATGGTAATGGCACAGATACATTACCAGGATAGGTTTCTGGAGGAACAAAGGTTTGCGGCAGTTTTGCTAACGCAGACGCTCGTGACGGTTGAGATTTGATTTCCGAGACCGGAATGACATCGTGATTGGTGAAGTAGCGTCCACTGTGACACTGAGCACAATTGGCTTTTTCAAACACGGTTGCACCACGTTGGATAGCCTCTACGTTCCTAGATTTATAAGGAGGAGGAGCCAGGGTGTTTTGATAGGCTGACATGCCATTTATTTGTACTCCAACCGGGAACCCCGGAGAGTTTGCCATCAATCCATCCAAAACAAAAATTGACCCTTTGGGATATCCGGGCATTTTAATTACCTCGTTGATCGCAGGTTCCCCCGGTGTAGGATCGTTCTTTTGAAGAAACTCTGAAGGTTTCACCCCTTCAGGTAAACGGAATTTGCGATTGGCTGAATTTTGGAGAATGACTCCCAAATACGTTTCTTTATCTATTCCTAGTAGGTATTTACTGGCGTAAGAACCTGTTGTGGGATCGGAGTTAGTGGCATGAACATTATTGTTGAGTGTCGTCAGCCCATGAAACCAGCTAACCGAGGAAAACCCACTCCAAAGAAGTATTCATTGCCAAAGGTTTCTCGGTAGAAAGCATCCCGACCAAGGTCAATTAAGTCTTTGGTGATGGCGATCGCTCCATTCTCAGGCGCGAGTTGCACTCGACCTTCTTCAGTTTGTAATAGTTGATCAGCCGTCGCCCGATCAATGGTGTTACCTAATACATCATAGGAGCCAATCTTCTGTGGTGTAGGTTGAGTTAAGGGCGTGTAGGTATTGCTCAACTTCGGTGCTCTTGTTGGCACTGAAACTTCGACCGCATAGCCAATAATACTTACTAAAACCAGCAAAAAAAGTATAAAAATGATTGAGCGCCATTGTTGAAATTTCATTGATTCCTATCCTTTATGCTCAACGCTTATCCCATCAAGACAGCTAGTACTTATATTCAAAAACACATCAGCAAATCAACATTGGTTCCGTTTGCTTTACTTGGGATAGAGTTGCTGCCAGTACTTTATCAGTGAAATCAACCACCACAAATTGCAGTTTGCGCCGCACATCTTCCACATCCTGTTGATTGCGTCGTGGCATAACCACCGTCTTCACTCCAGCCCGATAAGCCGCTAATACTTTCTCTGGGATACCACCGACGGGCAGCGCTTTTTTCGCACCATAATTTCCCCAATCATTGCTGTGTCATTTCGGACGGTTCGACCTCCAGCAAGTGAGGCGACTGCCAACGGAAAGACCGGTGTACCGCGCAGGGGCAGGACGGGAATCAATGGCAAAGCAATCTAGACAGATGCACTCAGAACTATACATTAGATTATTTGTTGTTCTTTTCTACCTCAAGGGTGAACTTTTATGTTTGCAGAGGATTAATGTAGCGCCAACAACTTTTTAAACTGGGCACGGCGATCCAAACATAGCATTGCTTAAAATCGAGCATCTATAAAAAAAATGAGCGAACGGACAGACATAACGTAACAAAAATGCTAGGTTTCACAAAGGTTCAATCTAGCCTGTTAAGATTGGACGATCATACTAAACTACGCTCAAGCAAAAAAAATTCCAATGAGTATCGCTCACTTTAGGCACCTTAAACCTTAAAGAGATTACCTTTTAATCAAAGCAAATTTCACCACTATTGAGTTTAGCCTGAAGTTTATCTTGGACAGACTTGGTAAACTTCATTTTGGTAGCTAAATCTTCAAGATCATTATAAGGTCTGTTGTTTATCAGCTTGTCAACGGTTGGTTTACGAATTGCTGTACCCTTGAGTGCGTTGCTAAGCAAGTTTTTATCGGCTTTATTTATGCTAACCACATGTTGGACAACCGATACTTCCCCAACTGAGTCATTTCCTTTTATTTCACGAACTTCTATTTCACGAGGGTTCGGCTCAATAATTTTTTCTACTTCAATAAATTCAATACTCTTTATCTTTAATTTTCTTTGCTGTAAAGCTGTGCAAGAAGGCGAAACTATAAATGCAAGATCAGGTGGATTTCCATCTGTAGAAATAGACTCATACTTAAAGTCAGTTAACCACTGTTGGAATGTATCTATATGCTCTTTAGTTAAAGAATAATTTTTAGCTTCTCCATATGCTTTCGCCACTTCATGACCGTTATGCCATAATTCTGCATAGCAATCTACAGCATGATTTTTAATAATTGTCGTACTTGTCGCTACTAAAAGTACAAAACCATTTTTACCTTTATATTTTTTCCACTTTGTATGACCTAGATGCCCAAAACGCTGTTCCGTACTCGTTTCCTCTGTCAAGGAATCACCAAGATATCCACTCCATTTCTTTCTAGCTTGTATTTCAACTAATTGACGTGCCTTTCCTTCAAATTTGTTGAAAGACTTATCGAAAAAGTGGAAGTACCTTTCATGTATCTCAATTACTTTTCCTGACAATTTTTTACAGAATTCTCTTAAACTACTATAGTCATGTGCAGGTTCAAGCTCTATATTCCTAATTTCTTGCCAAGCCTTATCAAAATCTTTGCAACCACTGTAGGCACCTTCAATCCGTTCTTCTATTTTTGATCTGATTTTTTCACATTCCTCTCGACGGTAAGCAACGAGATTTATAACGGAATCGAAAACACGACTGTACAGGGCATGATCTGCTTTGATAAAAGTTTCTACATCATCTGACACGCCAACCATGTAGATCATGAGACGAATTTTTCCGCCACCAAGTGCTTCATTGATTAGGTCTCTAACGATAGATCTAGCATCCTGTAAATAATCCTGATGCGACTGTAATGCATCTAGCTCATCCATTAAGTAAACAAAGGTTACTTGAGAATCAGCCTGTAAAAAATGTTTTATGCTACTGAAAAAAAGCTTCTTGAAATTAGTCTTTTTTTCGCAAATATATTCATTTAATTGCTCAATGAAACCCATTTCAAAATCAGTTGTTAATTTCAAGTGAGCAACTTTTTCTTTGCCAATAATCTTACTGAGGAATTTTTCAGCTATTCCCTTAATATCAGTGGATAAGCTTGTATTATCATCTCTCATCAATTCCCAGAAAGTTTGAGTCAAGGTGTAAGCATAAAATTTAACGCCAAAACTTTCATTTCCAGATTCTGAAAGCAATTCATTGAACGGAAACTGAACTACTATTGCACATCTTCTGTATCTAGGTTCAACCTCTATCAATTCACGTAGATAATCAAGCAGCGTTGTCTTACCACTACCAGGGACAGCAGCAACAAACCTAAAAGTAAAGGAGCCATCATCAAAACTATGCCTTAAGTCATCAGTGAGGAGCTCGGTGATATTAGATATAGGTCTCCCCGAAAGGCTCCTCGCTTCATTGAATTTTCCTTCTGAACCTCGCTGTTTAACATCGCGTTCAATCCAAATATCTTCAATAAATCTCACACCACGATTGACACGTTCAAGAAATTCTCTGATATCATCTTTTTTACCTGCATCCTCAGCCATAATCTACTCCACCCATTCGATTAGTTCATCTTCTCTACCCTCAGTCATAGATATCTCTCCTTTTGTTTTCAGCATCTCAAAATATTTCTCAAACTGATGCTGAAGGATAGAATTTTGATCCATAAAGTGCTTAGATATCTCTCGTTTGCGGATTACAACAACACCTTGTAATGCCTGTTGTTTTCTCTCCTCAAAGTAGAGCGTTTTGAATTTATCTTGAAATTCATCAAAAGTCATATCTTTAGAGAACGTGACTTGAGGATAAGCCTCAGCAGCCTTCCTAATACAGTTGAGTAAAGTATTCAATACTTTAGGACCTTTAATGGAATCAAACTTGTAAGCAGTAGTTGCCAGATTCGTGACTAGGACTGTTCCGCCTTGCTCCGTCACAGAAAAACGCCCTTTACTAGTCGGCTTGATCAGTTCCTGGCTCTGTAAAGCATCATAGATTTTCTCTGCTTTTCCCTTCCACTCGTTCGGTAGGTATGATTTTACAGTGCTTTTTGTTACTGTACCTGCTTCTGAGTAAGCATCAGCATAAAGCAGATAAATTAGTTCCTCTGTATTAAGCTCAGTCATAACGTCCTCCTACTCAGTTTTAACTTTTATTTAAATTAAATCTCCATATAAAGCAAATAATAGCCTCAACATTCCCAAAGATGTTTAACAAATGTTTAGTCTAAGGGTAAATTGTAACAGTATTATGCACAAAATTATCGGTAAATACGTAAGTTTAGAGATGCTAAACCACCCAAAAGGCGAGTTAGGATCTACAGATGCATCTAGCACCCGTAACTCGACACCGTTCTCTTCAATTAGTTTGATGGCTTTGTGCAAGGAAATAACGCTGCGCCCCAGGCGGTCGATACGGGCAATGATCAACTCTTTGACTTTACCCGTCTCAACTAACGCCAACAACTTTTTAAACTGGGGACGGCGATTGCCTATGTCCTGCGGACACGCCCCGCTAACGGCAGAGCTTCGCTTAACACTACGTCCCGACTCGACATCAACAAAAATATCTTCTGCACCAGCAGCCTTGAGTCTAGCTATCTGCTGGTCTAAAGCTTCCCCATCGGCTTGGGCGTTGGTGCTAACACGGGCATACCCTACAATCATGAGCAGTTTTTAGAAACAACGTACGATTGTAGGGAATTTTACACTAAGACGTGAATCTGTCTGTAATCCGCTTCATCGCTTCCTCTACATTCTCCCGACTATTGAAAGCGGAAATGCGGAAGTAACCTTCACCCGCTGCACCAAACCCAGAACCAGGTGTACCTACAACATTGCAAGTGTGCAGCAACTTATCGAAGAAATCCCAACTGGACAAACCATTTGGAGTTTGTACCCAAACGTACGGTGCATTCACACCACCATAAACTGCTAATCCTGCGGCTGTGAGTTTCTCGCGAATAATTTTGGCATTCTCCAAATAGAAGCTAATCAGTTCCTTTATTTGCGCTTGTCCTTCCTGGGAGTAAACTGCCTCAGCTCCACGTTGCACGATGTAAGACACGCCATTGAACTTGGTAGACTGGCGCCGGTTCCACAGCTTCCACAGTTCCACATCGGAACCATCGGCTGCTTTTGCTGTCAGGTTTTTCGGGACAACGGTGAACGCACAGCGGGTACCAGTAAAGCCTGCATTTTTGGAGAAAGAACGAAACTCAATCGCACATTCCCTTGCTCCTTCAATTTCGTAGATGGAGTGAGGAAGTTCCGCATCGGTGATGTAGGCTTCGTAAGCTGCGTCGAAGAAAATGATGGAGCCATTTGCTCTCGCATAGTCCACCCATGCTTTTAAGTGTTCTTTCGTAGCAACTGCTCCTGTGGGGTTATTAGGGAAACACAGGTAAATTAAATCGACTTTTTGAGAAGGAATTTCAGCAGTGAAGTTGTTTTCAGCAGTAATTGGCAGATAAACTAAGCCCTCAAACTCGCCTTTATCGTTTGCTGGTCCAGTATGTCCCGCCATGACATTGGTATCCACATACACAGGATAAACGGGATCAGTTACGGCGATGATGTTGTCGTTACCAAAGATGTCGAGAATGTTGCCCGTGTCGCATTTGGAACCGTCGGAAACGAAGATTTCCAATGCATCAATTTCACATCCCCGCGCTTGAAAGTCTTGGGCAGCTATTTTTTCTAGTAACCAAGTATAGCCTTGTTCTGGACCATAACCTTTGAAGGAAGCGCGATCGCCCATTTCTTCAACCGCCTTAATCATCGCTGTTCGGCAAGCTTCCGGCAGTGGTTCTGTAACATCGCCAATACCTAACTTGATAATTTTAGCATCCGGATTCGCTTGTGCAAAAGCATTGACTCGTCGTGCTATTTCCGGGAATAGGTAACCTGCTTTGAGTTTGAGGTAGTTGTCGTTAATTGTTGCCATAGTAGTTTGTTACAAATGTCATAAATAAACAGCTTACAGTATCGCAGCAGAAAGCCTACTGCACGCGCGGGGTGGGACGGACAGATACCTGGGCTGGGAGAACGCCAGAAGCTAAGAACCTCAGCACTTTGGCAAGTTTGATATTTTAGTAGTATCATCATGATATCACTCTAGTTGATAAAAACTATGGAACAAAAAATCAAAGAATTTCCAGCGTTCAAGCTCAACGGCTTCATCATCTTGGCTGCAGTAGTCGCGCTCACACTCCTAGGAGGGTGGTATCTTTGGTCTAGCGTGCAGGGATTAGAAGCTTTACTGGCAAGAGGTTTGAAAGTTACTGATTTTATCGGTGCTGACGATACCGTTGCAGAGTTTATTGCTTGGTTGGCTGCTACACTCCTCGTTATTATCATCCCATCGCTATCAGGATTTTTTAGCGTTGAGCCTAATCAAGGGGTGGTGTTGGTGCTGTTTGGGAAATACATGGGAACTGTGCGCGAATCGGGCTTTTGGTGGACAAATCCCTTTGCTAGCAAGCAAAAAATTTCGCTGCGGGTTCGTAACTTCAACAGCAAAATCATCAAAGTCAATGATGCTGAAGGAAGTCCGATCGAAATTGCGGCGGTTGTCGTTTGGCAGGTTTTTGATTCAGCTAAGTCAAAGTTTGCAGTCGATGATTATGAAGAATTTGTTGCTATTCAAAGTGAAACCGCCATTAGATCTTTAGCCATTCGATATCCTTACGACAGTCCAGATGAAACACAAACTCCTTCGCTGCGGGGAATTCCCGATGAAATCGCTCACGCCCTGCAAAGAGAACTCCAAGCCCGTTTGGAAGTAACGGGTGTAGAAGTGATTGAAGCACGACTCTCGCATCTTGCCTATGCACCAGAAATCGCTCAAATGATGCTGCGACGACAGCAAGCAAAAGCCTTAATTGATGCGCGACGGCAGATTGTCGAGGGTGCAGTGGGGATGGTAAATGAAGCGTTGAATCGTCTCAGTCAAGAACAAATGCTTGATTTGGATGACGAGCGCAAAGCTTCTATGATTAATAACCTGTTGGTTGTCCTAACCTCTGAGCAAACCGCCCAACCCGTTATTAATGCTGGAACCCTTTATAATTAGGAAATGGGACAAAAAAAACGATTTTTGTTGCGTCTGGATGAAAAACTTTACGAGATTGTGGAGAAATGGTCGGCAGATGAACTCAGAAGCGTCAATGCACAGATTGAGTATCTGTTGACTGACGCTGTGAAGAAAGCAGGACGGTGGAAGGAAGACAAGGGTAAATCAGAACAAGAATAAAAGACATCAAACGTCATCAAAATTCTGAATTGCTGCAAATCCTTCCGAATCTGACGAATGATTTCCCAGTCGTATGGAAAAGAGTGTTTGCATTCCAGCAACTTGAGCAGCTTTTAGTTCAGCAGTGACGTCTGAGATAAAGAGAATCTTTTCTGGTGCGACTCCGATCGCATTGGCTATTTTACAATAACTCTCAGCTTCCCTTTTGGAACCAGTTTGGGTGTCAAAGTAACCACTGATAAAACCAGTCAAGTCTCCCATTTCACTGTAGCGAAACAGGAGTTGTTGCGCCTGAACACTACCAGATGAGAAGATAAACAGTTGTTTGCCAGTAGTTGTCCAGCGTTCAAATGCGGGTTTTACGTCTGCAAACATTTGCGATCGCAACGTACCATCTCGATACCCCTGATTCCAAATCTTACCCTGCAACGATTTTAACCCTGTCGATTTGCGGTCAATAGCAATCAAATGGTGGATATAAGGAACAGCCCCTGTCACCTCCTGCCAATCAGGTACTGACAACCCCTGTGTCAAATCAGTTTCGTATTCTTGCCTTAACCATTGCAAATCAGCCTGCACTTGTGCATCCTGCTGATGAGTTGTGAGAAAATCAGCTACATAGTCACGGGCAAATGGAAATAACACCCCGAAGACGTAGTCAACCGGGGTTGTGGTGCCCTCAATATCCAAGAGGATAACTTCTGCGGTATCAGAATAGCGTGCAGTCATGACGAAATCAGTGAAAAGTGAACAGTAAACAGTGAGCAGTACCAGCCGCAGTGAGCAGTGAAACCTGATAACTGATAACTGATAACTGATCATTCAGCGACATCCCAAGCTGTCACGGGTTGACACACCTGTGACGGGATTGACTCCATCAGCACGTTTGCACATCAACTTTACTTCGTAGGGATCAACAATAGAACCAGAGAAATCAGCTCCAGTAATCACCGCTTCAAAGAAGTGACTGCTGCTGAAAATGGCATCAGTTAAGATGGCGTTGGTTAAATTAGCTTCACTAAAGATGACGCGATCAGCAAATGTTTCTGCAAGATTGGCTCCGCTTAAGTCTGCCTTCAGAAACGATCCCTTGGTGAGAATAGTTCCAGTGAGATTTGCCCCTCGGAAATTTGCCGCCTGCATATTTCCGCCTGCAAAGGACGTTCCATGTAAATCTTTATTGGAAAAATCTTGATGTTGTAAGTCAGCAAACGTGTAGTTAACAGTATGATCCTGAGCTAAAACAGCAGTGGGATTCAAGAACAACCCGCAAAGAGTCAACAAAAAGAGGAGCAGGACACTGACAATAGACTGTAACCGAGCTTTATCTTTTCGCTTCATTAATAGATACCTTACAAAATACATCTTTAATTCAGATATTAGCTTCGATAGAGCTTGATTGAATTTGGTGCTGATCATGTCATATTTTAGTTTGATGTGGTGATTGGAGATAGTGCCTTTAAAAGGTATTCTTAAATTGGAATCAGAGTATTAAAATTGCATCCTCCCTTGTCTAATCGGGAAATTCTTTGTAACTGCTTGTCAATTTTATAACTGAGAAGCAATTTCAAACGTTGTCATCCTTGTGAAGTTAGCAGTCTAAATTTTTCGCAGGCAAAAGCAACACCCATAAGACTTTTGCATGATCAATTCTTGAAGGAGATACACCAATGTCAGAACTCCAAAGAGTGACAATTCGCCCAGTAGATGAGTATAACCAGACATTGGTTTCTTACGTACATCCACTGGATTGGATCAATCCTCAACCTGCTGATTGTTATGACTTAGTGGTCATTGGTGCAGGTACAGCCGGATTAGTGGCGGCTGGAGGTGCAGCGCTTGTGGGTGGGGGTTTAAAAGTTGCCTTGATTGAAAAGCACCTTATGGGTGGGGATTGTTTGAATTTTGGTTGCGTACCATCCAAGTGCCTGATCCGGTCTTCTCGCGTGGTTGGTGAAATGTGGAATGCCAAAGCATATGGAATTCGTACGTCGAAATATGTTGATGTTGATTTTTCTCAAGTCATGGAACGGATGCGACGAGTCAGATCCCGAATCAGCCATAATGACTCAGCAAAACGGTTTCAAAAGATGGGAGTTGATGTCTTCTTAGGGAACGCTGAGTTTTCTGGCAGTGATACTGTAAAAGTTGATGACCAGACTCTCCGGTTTAAAAAAGCGGTTATTGCAACGGGAACCAGACCCATACAACCTTCCATCCCAGGACTTGAAGAGGCGGGTTATCTGACCAATGAAACAGTTTTTTCTCTGATTCAAAAACCACAAAGTTTAGTCGTGATTGGTGGTGGTCCAATTGGTTGCGAATTAGCACAGGCTTTTCGACGCCTGGGTTGTGAGGTGATACTTTTTCACAAAAATTCTCATATCTTGAATAAAGAAGATGCTGACGCCGCCGATATTGTTCAAAAAGTCTTTGTCCAAGAAGGCATTCGCTTGGTGCTAAATTGCCAGATACAAAATGTGGAAAAGACCCAAGACGGTAAAACAATTTATTTTACCTGCAATGGTAAGCAAGATGTGGTCACAGTAGATGAAATTTTAGTCGGTACGGGACGCGCCCCAAATGTGGAAGGTCTGAATTTAGATGTCGTGGGGGTAGAATACGACCAACGCCAGGGTGTGAAGGTGAATGATTACCTTCAAACCACGAATCCTAGAATTTATGCGGCGGGTGATATTTGCATGAGGTGGAAGTTCACCCATGCTGCTGATGCTGCAGCCCGGATCGTGATTAGAAATGCGCTGTTTTCTCCTTTTGGTTTAGGACGGCAAAAACTCAGTAGTTTAATCATGCCTTGGGTGACTTATACTGACCCCGAAATTGCCCATGTGGGAATGTATGAACATGAGGCGCAACAGATGGGTATTGATGTAGTGACGATTAAAATTCCTTTTACTGATGTAGATCGCGCAGTTGCTGATGGAGAAGAGGAAGGATTTGTCAAAATTCACCATCGAAAGGGGTCTGATAAAATTTTGGGCGCTACTATTGTTGCCCGCCATGCAGGTGAGATGATTTCACAGATCACAACCGCAATTGTCGGTAATATTGGCTTGAATAAACTGAGTCAAGTGATTCATCCTTATCCAACTCAGGCTGAAGCTATTAGGAAGGCTGCAGATGCCTATTATCTCTCGACTGCATTCACACCAAACACCAAAAGATTATTAGCGTGGGTGAAAAAGTTCTCTTGACTTTTTCACCTTTGCTTTAAAACTATATAGGCTTCCTATTTGATTTTTGCGAAGCTTGGTACAGTTTATGTTAACCAGTTATCAGTTATCAGTTATCAATCATCAATTGCTTGATAATTGTTCACTGTTCACTTTTCCCTGTTCACTGTTCCCTGTTCCCTGTTCCCTGTTCCCTGTTCCCTGTTCCCTGTTCCCTCTTCTGATTCCTATATATCTTTCAAAATCATGTGGTGTCTGGAGTCAAAACCAATTTTGCGTTGTTGTTGTAACTTACCCATGAGTCGTGTAATTGTTACCCTGGTTGTGCAGCAAGCGCTGGCAAGTTCTTCATGAGTGAGGCGAATACTCAAGCGAGTTCCTTGTGGCACGCTTTGACCAATTTCCTGTTTTAAAAGCAGTAACAATTGCTGAAAGCGGTCTTGTACCCGTCGTCTACTTGCAATGAGCAAAAAAGATTCCGTTTGCCGTAACCGTTGATTAATTTTTGGTAACAGCGTGTGACTCAACGTCGGTGAAGTTGCAATTTCTGCATAGTCAATTGACACTAATTCTACATCCGATAGAGCGGTTGCTTGGTAAGCCTGTAGCACAGTTAGATTTGAACCAAAAACCATTCCAACTCCTGCCAAGCCAACGATAAGTTCCTCTCCCGTTTCACACAGTGTACTAAGCTTGACACTACCTTGACATACATACCAAATTATGCCTGGTTTGAGAGGGATAAAGTCTCCTTTGCGACATTTGTGCCAAAGGCGGTTTTGAGTTAAGTCGGAGTCATTTTTTAACAGTGTTAATTCTACTTGCTTGCGTTCGGTGATGTCACGCACTAGCCAGCGAAGTCCGATTGGCTCATGTGAAGAAGTGCGGATAACTCCCACTGTTATGGCGGCGTCAAATAACTCGCCATTGCGTTTTTGAATATGTACGATTAACTCTTTGACTTTATTGGATTCCCATAGTTGGCTTAGATAGCTGCGAAAGATTTGACGCTCACCAAACGCTACTAAGTTAACAATTGGTTTGCCCTGCATAGACTGCTGTGAGAAGTTCAGTAGTGTCGCCGCAGTATGGTTAATTTCTTGAATTATGCCTAAGGTGTCTGTTACTAAATAGGCGTCTGGTGCAAAATTGAATAAATCCAGATAGCGTTGGCGTTCTCTTTCTAACAAGTTTCGTGTTCGCAAGAGTTCTTCATTCTGCTGATGAAGTTCCTCTGTGGCTACATGTACTATTTCTGAGGCGCTACCAAGTTCGACAAGAGCTTGCGGTAATACATCTGGTATAACAGGAAATGTACTTAGATTTACGTATAAATCTGTTAAACGCCGATGCATTCCTTGCACGCGTTTGGTAAATTTGTCTATCTCTAATTTGTCTATATTCACGAGAGATTTCTTCTCCACAGTTTCAAAGGTTGAACAAAAAATCTAACGAAGTAAAGTGTAGGAGGGATAGAATTTAAGTTAACAATATATACAGACCTATTGGTTGCAAAAATTGCTCTTTGGCGCTAAGCTACTAAGTGAGTCAATAATTTTTTATACTCGAGAACTATTACGTAAGTTTACTTTTTCAGTCAATGTTAAAAATTTTTTTGGCAGTTTACAATCATCTACAATATTTTGAGCAACAGTGTTAAACTGTGGCACTTCGTAAATACATTCTTCTTAAATGTGTCAAGCATTTTTGAAAACTTCTTAACAAGAAGAGTAATCCACAGAATTGAAATAGGGCTTCTATCTCTAGCTAGAAAGCAAACAAAGATGCACTTGATTATAAAAATAACAGATTGAACGCTTGATTTGTTCATTTCTTTGGAAAATTTCTGAAAAAAAACTCTTTCATGAAATTCCCAATTTTCAATCCCTCTTTTTGGAGATTTATACAAAACCTATTGTCACGTAGAAATCAGGTACAATATACTATCTCGCATTACCCTGGTTGTATCTTATGCAAACTCCAAACGGTGTAACATCTACCCTCCAAGACGTAACGCGCAGGGAATTGCGAGACATAGTTAGAATTCAATTGCAAATGCTGCTGGAAGCGGGGGATTTACAGGGAGCAAAAGCTATTTTGGTACCTGTACAGGCACCAGATATCGCAGAGGCGATTGAAGGTTTACCAGAAGCAATGCATGCTTTGGCATTTCGCTTGCTTTCTAAACAAGAAGCAATCGAAGTTTATGAATATCTGGACTACAGCGTCCAAGAACGACTCATCGAGGAATTGAAAAGCCAGGAAGTTCTTGATATTGTTGATAAAATGTCGCCAGATGACCGAGCTCGGTTATTTGACGAATTACCAGCAACAATCGTTAATCGATTGCTAGAACAACTCAGCCCAAACGAACGCCAAGCGACATCTCTACTGTTGGGTTATGAAGCTGGAACGGCTGGACGGATCATGACTCCAGAGTTAATCTCGCTCAAAGAAGATTTTACAGTGACTCAAGCTTTGGAGCGGATTCGCGGCTTTGCTCATGCGACCGAGATGATTTATTATTTGTACATTACGAATGCAGCAAGGCGTTTGACCGGGATTTTGTCTCTACGGGAGTTGGTCACTTCTCAACCTGAGCAAAAGATTGGCAACGTTATGACTCAAGACGCTGTGTTTGTGTATACGGATACAGACCAAGAAGAAGTTGCGAGGATGATACAACGATATGACTTTCTTGCTGTGCCGGTGGTGGATCGAGAACAGCGTCTTGTTGGTATTATCACCGTTGATGATATCATAGATATCTTACAAGAAGAAACAACTGAAGATATCTACACCTTGGGTGGTGGGGTACAATCGGGAGGCGACAGCTACTTTCAATCGAGTATAATTTCAGTGGCTCGCAAGCGAGTTGTCTGGTTGTTAGTCTTACTTGTAACCAACACTGTTACAGGAACTATTATTAAGTCACAAGAAGATATTTTGTCCAAAGTGGTGACGCTGGCAGCGTTTATCCCGTTGCTAACTGGTACTGGTGGTAATGTTGGGGCGCAGTCTTCCACAGTGGTGATTCGCGGGATGAACACGGATGAAATTCGTGCTTTAGGACCATTGCAAGTTGTTGGACGGGAAGCACTTGCAGGTGCGTTGCTGGGAGGAATACTGGGAACGATCGCCACCCTCTGGGCTTTCCTTTTGGAAAAGAATTTGGAAGTGGCGATCGCAGTCGGAAGTAGTCTTGTAGCTATTTCTATTTTAGCCTCTGTCTCCGGTTCCGCACTACCGTTTTTGTTCCGCCTACTCCGTTTAGATCCAGCATTGATGTCAGCACCCTTTATCACCACAGCCGTGGATGTCTTGGGTGTGTTGATTTACTTTAACTTGGCACGAGTTATTTTAAAAATGTAAGAAGAACTCAGCACTCGCTGCGCTCAAATTCAAAATTATCAATTCAAAATTCGTCTTGAAAAGTTTTGCGCCGGGAAACCCCTTCGGGTTCGCAGTCGCCTAGGTCGGGAAACCCTCCTGCAGCGCTGTCTCACCGGACGCGCAAACTTTTCGCAAAATTAAGAATTCTTTTTTTGATAGCGCAGCGTGCCCGTTCGGCCTCAAGCCGTGCCGCAGGCATAGGGCATACTTTGAATTTTGATAGCGCAGCGTGCCGCAGGCATACTTTGAATTGTTTTGTTCCCTGTTGAGAGTTAAGCGTTCCCTATTCTGGCTTCTGAACGGCAGTCGCACGCCACTTGCTACAACGGGGGGAACCCCCGCAACGCAGTGGCTCCCCAAGTCGGGAAACCCGCCCACGGCGCTGCCTCCTCCTGGATTCTTCTTTGAGAACTTCAAAATCTAAAATACATATGCGCGTTATTATCCAACGAGTTAAATCATCTCAAGTGACCGTCAACGGTGAAATTGTTGGTAAAATTGGTCGAGGGTTAAACTTGCTTGTGGGCATTGCCGATACAGACACCGATGCTGAACTTGATTGGATGGTGCGTAAATGTTTAGAACTGCGAGTGTTTGGTGATCAACAACAAGAATCACGTTGGGAAAAATCTGTACAAGAGATCGGCGGCGAGTTACTAGTCATCAGCCAGTTTACGCTTTATGGTGATTGTCGCAAAGGTCGCCGTCCCTCCTTTGACCGTTCAGCGACTCCCAAAGTAGCCCAAGATTTGTATAATCGCTTTGTTGATAAATTGCGTGAAAGCGGTTTACGGGTAGAAACAGGTGAGTTTGGGGCAATGATGCAAGTCTCGATAGAGAATGATGGTCCGGTGACTTTGTTACTAGAGCGAGAGATAGTATAAGGGTTTATACGGAAAAATAAAATCTCAGCAGCCGTTAGACTTCTATGTACGAAATGATGAGAGAATATTAAACTAACGATAATAAAACTTTAAATTCACTCATCATGGCTCAAATTCAGTTTTCCAGAGGTAAGAACGAAGAAGTCATTCCACAGGTGCGCCTGACGCGATCAAAGACTGGTGACAGTTCAACAGCAACGTTTATCTTCCAAAATCCCCAAGCTTTGGATAGTAAGAGTACTGAAGAAATCACTGGGATGTACATGATTGATGAAGAAGGAGAAATCGTCACTCGCGAAGTCAAGGGTAAATTCATCAACGGTAAACCAGAAGTATTAGAAGCCACTTATCTGATGAGGTCCAAAGATGAGTGGGATCGCTTTATGCGCTTTATGGAGAGGTATGCTGAAGAAAACGGTCTGGAATTCAGCGGGAAATCTTGAACTGTCATGAGTCAAACACAAACTCGGACTGTATAAAGCTAGAAAAAGAAGACCATTGTTGAGTGTATACGCTTATCGTAACTGCGTTTTAGACACTTTTACCGCTTTTGGCTTACTTGCCTTTTCCACATAGGTTTTCAGGGACTTTTAATTCTTTGAAAGTTCTCAAGTCCCACTCAAGCGCTTGTTGGATTTCTGTGTACAATTGAAATCCCCCTTCGGGCAAGTTGAGTTGTTTGTTAAAGCGAAATACTGCCCAGTTTGGTATCACCCATGCCTATTCTGGGCTGATTCTAAACTCTACAACCCCATCAATTTGTCTATTTGGTTATCTGCTAACCATCGTTGAGGTGTGCATCGATATGCGTTCCTTAATTTTTTGCGACTCAACGCAGACAGTGTCGCATTCTTTTTTCAAATTGGTATAACTTATTCTAAATTGTTTGAAAAAGTTTTGTATTTCTTAATTATTCGATGTTTTGCTATGAGGAAATATGAAGTTATTCAACCATTAGATAGAGTAAGTGTAACCAACTATTCTCATAAACTGTAGAGGTTATCATAAGTCGTCTTTACGAAAACGTGGATGTTAATGTTGTCCTGTGAGCCTTCTACATTACGTGTTCTAGTGGTTGACGATCACGAACTAACTCGTTTAACCCTAAAGTTAGCCTTTTCTGGTCAGGAAAATCTTCAAGTTGTTGGTTTAGCCAGCAATGGTCAAGAAGCTGTAGAAATGGTTAAACGCTATCACCCTGATGTGATAGTACTAGATTTACATATGCCAGTTATGGATGGTTGGCGTGCTTCTGGTCATATAAAAGCTATTGCTCCAAATACCCAAATCATTGCTTACTCCTCAGTGGAAGACAACAAATGTCAGGAAACAAGGGAATTGGCTAGCTTGGATGCTTTTTGCAAAAAAGAAACCCCAACAACAGAACTTATTGCTCTAGTTAGAAAATTAGGACAAAGTTCATCCAATGATTGGTAGCTGGATAAATGATACAGCAAAGAAACCTGGGAAATATAAAATTGGGTATCTGGGAACTGGAGAATATGGAGATTTTGAACAGCGTCGGTCAAACTGTCAATTAGAGTTTGACGACGCTTTTTTTGTAATTTGTATCCTTTGTGACTTAACTAAATTTCTGTTTGTGGAAAGGTGCGTCTATATTCATCAATCAACTCATCCATTTCTTCTAGAGCTTGATTCACGTCAACTCTTAAAGTTCCCAAGTTTGGCTGTTCCAACAAACTCAGTAAATAGTCTCGTTGACTTTGAACTTTAAGCACTCGTTCTTTTATAATTTGTGAATCCATTGCTATTTTCCTGTCTTCAACTGATAGGTTTACATCATAACAATTGGGCATAACGCTCGAAAAGGTACAAACAGCACTGTCACTGTTTCAGGTGACACAAAAAGTATCTGTTGTTTCAGCTTCGACGAAGCCAAAGCCTTTTCATCTTGGACTTTGAAAAACAGTTCAATTTTTAACTTCGCTACAGCCCAAGCTGTCGTTGCTATGTCATTGGAAGTGGGCTTTGAAAACCGCACTCCAGATCAACAAGCTAGACAGGTATAACTATGCAAATTGTAGTTATTGTACCATTTTTTACAGTTTTTTGCGAACCTTTAGTGATAACATCTCACCTGTGTTCTACTGAAATCTACGATAATGGACTGCTGCTCTTCCTAACTTGTTCGTTATCACCGATGATAGAAAGACTAAGCTACTAAAAATACATAACGAACTAAAATCATGTTAGGTCAAATTTCCTTGGGAACGCTAGGTACAAGCATCGGCGGTGTTTTGACTATCATTGGTTTTGCTGCCTACGCTGCTGACAATGCCACACTCAATCTTATTGGATTTTTTTACGGAATCCCTCTTCTACTAGGAGGATTAGCACTCAAAGCTAATGAGCTTAAGCCTGTGCCCTTGAGTCAACCGACGACGCCACAAGTGTTGACACTTAGAAAGGAGCAAGCAACTCCTACTCAAAATCAAATTCGCCAAGACATTACTCGATATCGTTACGGTCAAGACGTGCATTTATACCAAGCGCTCTCATTTCTGGGTCTTGGATCTACAGATGATGATATACCATCTGTCACAGAGTTACAAGAAACAGAAATTAATGGAGCTTATGCTTTGATTTTGAAATTTGATTCGCCAGCGGTACCAATCGAAGTTTGGCAACAAAAGCAGGAAAAAATGACCAGTTTTTTTGGTCCAGGAGTAGAGGTAAAAGTCACACAGCCAGAATCAGAAAAAATTGATTTGACCCTGATTGCTATTAAAAATTAGTTGTTATTCACATTAGTTCTGAGTTGTTTGGTAATCACTCAGAGCTAATGAATCATATTTATTTTTCTAAACGAACTGCATACCACTGTAAATACTCCCCAGCACCGACATCTAACTCGCAACTCGTATCGATGAGATATTTTGCTTGTGCTTCTTGTGACTCAAAAGATCGTAAATCGGGTGGCAAATCCTCAAATTTGAGTTTGTGTAAAATTCCCTTGAGCTTTTCTAATAACTCTAAAGCAGAAAGAAACTGTTCTGGTTGATTTGTTTCTAAAACGACAAAGTAATCTTGCTGATACATTAATGAATCTGGCATAAGTAAGTGACTCAAATCAAGTCTAAGATAAATGATGGGTATAAATTCCGGAAAATAGTATCCTATATAACAATTCTAAATGATTAGTGAAATCTTTTATATAGGCTATGCTTGTCCAAAGTTGTAACAAATGACTTCCAGTTCGCTCTTTTTCAAGAGAGTTAGAACAATTGCAAAAATCTAGATTTGTTCAGAGTTTGAGGTGTACAAAATATATGATTACCTAAACAATATTTTATTATAAGGGACAAGCGCTCGTGGCAAACACCAAGGCGGTTCTGTCCTTCTTTGACGGGTTAACTTTTGGGGAAATTCTCTCCCTGATGTAACTAGGGGCAAGATGCATCTGGTATTTTGGGGCATAGGGCGATTGCCATCTTCGCCAACTTAAAAATCCAAATTTTCCTTCCATTTTTAAAAACTCAATTTCAAATCGGCGAAGCGTACGAAATGACTCATGATACCTCCGGGCATTCCTATGGCACGTCTTCAACTTCAAAGTAACCTATTCCTTTAGGACTAGTGTAATCGCAAAGACTCTATTTTATGTTTTTCAATGTTGACTTACTTATACAAGTCACGGTGTTAGATAATTGCCTAATGATTTCACGCCCTGATGTATATGTTGTTTAGTATTTTTGGCTCTTATGGAATGCAACTCATGTCAGGCATAAGCCCATTCTTCATGACCAAAGAAACTCCTGTGATTCTGGTGGCTGATGACGACAAATCGATGCGAATGCTGTTGCGTGAAGCTATGGAAAAAGAAGGCTATCGAGTCGTCGAGGTGAGTGATGGGAAACAGTGTCTAGATGTATACGCATCTGTCAAACCTGATTTAGTTTTGCTAGATGCTGTCATGCCAATTATGGACGGCTTTACATGCTGTAAGCAACTGAGCAAAATATCCAGTAATTTTGGTAACTCAACACTTGCTAATCCAGTGACGGAATCTTCATTGAACACCAGTGCAATTTCAGTACTTTGGAATAGTACTCCCATATTAATGATTACTGGCTTGGACGATCCTGAGTCAGTGGATCGCGCTTTTGAAGCAGGAGCAAGCGACTATGTCACCAAGCCTATTCACTGGGCTGTTTTGCGTCAGCGTGTGCGAAGATTGCTGCAACAAGCACAACTCTACAAACAATTTGAGGCTGCTACCCATGCTTTGCAGGAACTTGTCAATATAGATGGGTTAACTGGAGTGGCTAATCGTCGGCGCTTTGACCACTATTTAAATACCAAATGGTTGAACTTAGCACAGGAGCAACTGCCTTTATCACTGATTTTATGCGATATCGACTATTTTAAACTTTATAACGATAGATATGGTCACCCTGCTGGAGATGCCTGTTTGCAAAAGGTTGCTGCTGTCTTGAACCGTTTAGCTCAAAGAAATGAGGATTTAGTAGCGCGTTATGGTGGTGAAGAATTCGCTGTGATCATGCCTAACACCCATGCTGCTGGTGCAGTTCACGTTGCAGCTAGTATACAAGCTGGAGTCAGGGAATTACAAATGGATCATTCTGAATCTGAGGTTAGCCATTACCTCACTTTAAGCTTAGGGGTAGCCACCACGTTCCCCAATTTTGAATCTTCTTCAACAACTTTGGTTCTGGCAGCAGATAAGGCGCTTTACCAAGCAAAAGCACAGGGACGCAATCGTATCATACTCAAGCAAGTGAACTGTTGAGCTGCTCAAGCTTTACACTGGAAATAATCAAACTACAATTAAAATAACAATTAGTTTCACCAAAATTTCGCAAACTCCTTTTAAAAAAGCCGATGACGGGATTTGAACCCGTGGCCTGCTGATTACGAATCAGCTGCTCTACCACTGAGCCACATCGGCATACCTCCCGGTTATTATAGCTTATGACACAACAAAATAACAAAAGTCGTATTAATTCAGAACAATACGCCCGTCTCAAGGCAGAAGCCACAGCCCCCTATCGTGGCTTACGGCAATTTATCTATATTACTTGTGGTGCTTCTGGTTTTATTGGTGTAGTTATCTTTCTTTCTAAGCTAATTGCAGGACGTGATGTTGAGAACGCTTTGCCGAACTTGGCACTTCAGATAGGAGTCGTTGCTTTAATGGTTTTTCTTTGGCGTTGGGACCAGCGTAGACAACAACGCCCCAAATAGCAATTGATTACAGTTTACTTCTCACGTGTTTGAAGCTTCTCTTACTTAGTGATTCATTATTTTTCATAATCAATTTGAAAATATTTTGAGCACAAAATTTTAAGAATTTCCTTTTATGAAATGAATGACAAGCTTTTGCGATAAGCCGGAGGCTTGACGATCCGCGTATCGCGTCTTATGCCTTTAGAAAAGTAAGCTAATAAAACTGAATGCTCGCCTTGGCAGCGATCGCTCCCACAACCACAATATCGTCATCCACCACGAAACCTGTTGCCAGAATAATACCGAATATTTTCTACTGATTGAGAGTAAACTCAAACACAAACGCAAATGCCATCGCGCCAATCAGCGATACAAAAATGGCAATGGCGGGAATGATTGTGGTGCGCCAGTCCTGTAAAAAGATGAAGATGACGAGGAATACGAGGGCGATCGCCTCTGTTTTGGATCTTGGCGAACAACAAAAATTCTGGCGAATGAAGGATAAACTGTATTGTTTTCTAAAAAATTTGTGTTTTAACTCTTACTCTATCTTTTTGTCTTTTTAGAGATTAATATAATATTTTCAATTAATTTAATATTAATTCACTTTGCGAAATACAAAGCGATAAAAAATAAAAAAAATATTAGGAAATTTCAAACAGAGCGAATTTACTGAGATACTAGGTATAGTTCAAACGGGGTCAGCTTATATAAGGACCCTGAACATAAATCTGAAATGTTTTTAAAAAGGGGTCATATAAATTTAAAGACCCCAATGTTAATTGAAATAACAATGTACAAAGCGCCAGACAAGCAAGTTGCAAATCATGGCGCTTTTAACTTTCAACTTACGGAGTTCTGACCAAATACGGTGAAGGAATTGCTTGAGCGCTTCCTTTACTTACTAGTGCTTGGTAAACAAAGGCTGCAACTTCTGCCCTAGTCGCCTGACGGTTGGGATTTAATTGCTTAACTGTGGGATAATTTATCACCAGTTGCCTTGCAGTGGCTGCTGCTACTGAATTAGTCGCATAGTTAGGAATCTGGGCAGCGTCGCTATATACGGAAAGGAGATTCTGATTATTCACAGACAAGTTCATACCGCTTGCTAAGGAGACTAGTACCTGCACTCGTGGAATTTGTTGCTGTGGTTTAAAGGTACGATCCGGATACCCAGAAACAAACCCACCTTGGTAGGCAGATTGAATCACTTGGAAACCCCAGAAATTGCGGGTGACATCGTTGAAGTTAATGGCTTGGCGCTGAGCAGTTGGTGCAAAGGCTTTGGTCACAATAGCAGCAAATTGGGCACGGGTGACAGGTTCATCAGGTTTAAAAGTTCCGTCGGGAAATCCAGCAATAATATTCTTAGACGCTAAAGCTTCGATATAGCCTTTTGCCCAATAATTTGCTGGCAAATCCTTAAACGCAACTGGACCACCGGCAGGTGCTTCAACCGTGGCGGCTACAAATTCGACTTTACCTAGAATGCGCTTGGGATCAATATCATTGCCGATCGCCACAATAGTATTATTACCCTTGCTGTTGTTCACATCATGAGCAGTATTACTGCGGATCAAGTTACCGCCGGGATTCTCAGTAGTGCCAAGATCAGGTGCAGCATTAGTGATCACGACTATGCCATCGCGCTTGTTCTTTTGAATAATATTTTTACGCAGTATTGGTTTGGCTGATTCCGAGATAAACAAGCCATCTTGGTTTCCAATAATCTGGTTTCCTTCTACTAAAGGTGTGGAAGTACCACCGATTGCTAAACCAAAACCTGTGTCCTGAAATAAATTATTCCGAATCTCCCCTCTAGCAGACTTAGCAACTGAAATCCCGTTGCCTTTGTTTTGGACAAAGACATTATTTTCTATTTTTGGATTACCTTGACCTGTAACAAAAACACCATCTCGTATACTATTGGTAAACGTACTATTTGTGATTATAGGATTAGTTGATTCAACCCATATACCAGTACCACGTTGTTCTGGGTTAGTGACTGTTACCCCTGTGATAGTACTATCTTTATCAGCACGAATAGTCATATTCTGACGAGCAAAGGTAGGACTAATGTAAACACCACTACCTGTAATTAAGACTGCCTGACCTTTAGTCGATTCATCACCACGCAACGTCACACCTTGTTTGATAAAAAGTGGAAAAGTTTCTCCACTTTCTTGGTTATAAGTACCGGGAGCAAGTTGGATAATTGTACCTGGTTGTGCTTGATTAAGAGCGTAGGTGATAGTTTTGTATGGGGCTGCTTCTGAGTTAGCAGCACTGGTGCTGTCTGTACCAGTTTGTGGATTAACGTAAATGACGCTTGCTACTGTAGGTGCTTGGACTGCAGGTGCTTGGACTGCAGGTGCTTGCGCCGTAACTGTTGAGGTGATACCTTTAGTGTCGATCGCACCAGCATTGACCTCAGATACTGGTATTATGAACCCACCAGAAATGACTAATAAAGCAGTTAGTCCTGCTGGAAAAGACAAGGTAAATGCAAGGGGTTTACCAGTTTTAATGCGAAAATTTTGCCTTTGCGGAGTATCAAATCCCTGAGGTGCCATTTTATTATTAATGATCTGCGGAAATAGTGTTAGTTGATAATGGTGCCGATAACAGCAAAGTTGCTGTAAAACTCATGCAAACTATAGCTGAAGACCAGTACATTGGCATCTGGGTTCCTGCATGAAAAACAGAAATTTTTACACTTTTTCACATATAGTTTGCATATCGATGCGAATTTTTCGGTGCAAGGCTATTTCATACTTCCCTACACCAAGCAACTGTTATCCTAAATTCTTTCTTCTAGACTTAATACCACTTATCCGTACACAGCTCAAAAAGAAATCAGGTTTCTTGGAGAAACCTGATTTTTGAGGTTAAGTGATGTATTGTAAAAACAAAGCTGCAAGTCAATACCCTACGGGCTTTCTTGTAAGGGTATAAGGGTGTAGGGGTATAAGGGTATAGGGGCGTTAGCCATAGGCATACCTGTAAGGAGCAAAAGTCAAAAACCTAGGTTATATGGCAAGCTTTTCGCTTCTCCTTAAATGGTATGTTGATTGACGCACCCGCACTCATTAGTAAGCTAATGTTTCTAATGTTTCGCGCAAATAACCCTGTACTTGTTCGTCAAGGCGTAGCTTCTGAAATTGAGTATCACGTTCTAGTAGCCAGCGCTTAAAACCAGAACTTGCTGCAATCGCCAACTTTAAGCTATTCCAAATTTCACTGTCAGCACTATATTGGTAATCCTTAGAAGTTTTCATTCCAGCCATAGTTCCTTGTTCCTTAGTTTCAAATATGAGTCTTTAGAGCCAAGTTTAATTAAGCTACAGCTCTGTTCACCGTTACATTTTACTAATTCTTTATCAGGGTAGTATCTCTGTTGCAGCAAATTCTGTCTCATTGGACACTAAAAAATTGAGTTATACTCACGGAAATATTCCAAAAGATTATAGAAAAAAACCTCAAGCACCTATGGGCAAGACTTAACCTCGCTAAGTTGAAAATAGCGGCGCAAATCAGTGTTGGGTATAATACCAACTCTCTGTAACGCCGATTTTGTTGACAAACTATTGTGAAAATTAACTCCTCTTCAGAACCCTTCAGAATCCCGATTTCTCAAGGGTAAGTCCGGCTTCTTGTTTTTTCACAAATCATTTAAGACTGTTATATATTATTAGCAATGGAAAAAATCTTAAATTTAGTAAACAAACAGTAATTTTACTTAAAATAGAGATAGGTAAATTTGTAGAATAACCAAACACCGGTTGTGACAACATCTGCTCAAACAGTACCACTCGTCAAAGAACCGGAACGCCTAGAACTCCGACTACAAGAAATTCCGCCAGAACCTGGAGTTTATTTGATGCGAGATGGAAGCGATCGCATCATCTACATAGGCAAATCCCGGAAGTTACGTGCGCGTGTTCGTTCTTATTTCCGAGACTCACAAAGGCTAAGCGAACGCATCGCTACAATGGTTAAGCAGGTGAGTGAAATTGAATTCATTGTCACCGATACCGAAACTGAAGCTTTGGCGCTAGAAGCCAACCTAATTAAACAGCACCTACCCTACTTCAACGTCTTACTCAAGGATGATAAAAAATATCCTTACGTTTGCATAACATGGTCAGAAGATTATCCACGTATTTTTATCACTCGCAAACGCCAAATAGGGAAAGAAAAAGATAAATTCTACGGTCCTTATACCGATTCTCACCTCTTGCGGGAGATATTGCGCTTGTGTAAGCGTATCTTTCCTTTGCGACAACGTCCTCAGCCATTGTTCAAAGATCGTCCTTGCTTGAATTACGATTTAGGACGCTGTCCAGGTGTGTGTCAGTTACTGGTTTCACCAGAAGAATACCGCAAAACTGTGCAAAAAGTGGCGATGGTTTTCCAAGGTCGAAGTCAAGAACTCATCGATATCTTAACCGAGCAAATGCACAAAGCAGCTGAGGCTGAAAACTTTGAGTCAGCAGCGCGGATTCGCGATCAAATCACTGGATTAAAGTCACTGACTGCTGACCAAAAAGTGTCTCTACCAGATGATACAGTTTCTCGTGATGCGATCGCACTTTTTGCTGACGAACAACTTGCCTGCATTCAATTATTCCAGATTCGCGCTGGGCAATTAGTAGGACGCTTAGCATTTGTCGCGGATGCTCACGCTGAACCAGGTGCTATCCTACAAAGAGTGTTGGAAGAGCATTATCAAACTGCTGACTCGGTGGAAATTCCCACAGAAATTTTGGTACAATACGAATTACCTGATGGGGAGATATTAGCGGATGTCTTGACTGAGCGCAAGGGCAGAAAAGTCACGATTTTCAATCCACAGCGACAAGTCAAGGCAGAATTGATTTCAATGGTAGAGCGAAATGCTCAATATGAGTTGCAAAGAACGCAAAAATTGAGCGATCGCAATCACGAAGCGATGCACGACTTAGCCAGCATCCTCGATTTACCCGAGTTACCTCACCGAATCGAGGGTTACGACATTTCCCATATCCAAGGTTCAAACGCCGTTGCTTCCCAAGTCGTCTTTATTGACGGTTTACCCGCCAAGCAGCACTATCGCCATTACAAAATCAAAAATCCTACAGTCACAACAGGACACTCAGACGATTTTGCCAGTCTTGCGGAAGTCATCCAGCGTCGTTTTCGCAAGTATATCGAAGATCCGCACTTAGCGCGAGTGGGAAATCCTGATTGGCCTGACCTCGTTATGATAGACGGTGGTAAAGGTCAGTTGTCATCTGTCGTTGCTGTCTTACAAGAAATGAATTTATTGGAAGATTTGCGAGTCGTCAGTTTAGCAAAACGGCGAGAAGAAATCTTTTTACCAGGAGAGTCCGAACCACTGGAAACAGACTCAGAACAACCCGGAGTACAACTTTTGCGGCGTTTACGAGATGAGGCGCATCGCTTCGCCGTGAGTTTTCACAGGCAGCAGCGTAGTGATAAATTGAAGCGATCACGTTTAGATGAAATTCCTGGTTTAGGACACCATCGACAAAAGCAGCTTTTAGGACATTTTCGCTCAGTTGATTATATTCGACAAGCAACACCTACACAGCTTGCTGAAGTTCAGGGTATTGGTCCTCACTTGGCTCAAGAAATTTACGATTATTTCCATCCTTCTGGAAATTAGTATCACCTAATACTGTTTTAGTTACAAAAAAGTGTTGGGTAATTGATAATTGGAAAAACCCATTACCCATTACCCATTACCTATTACCCATTACCCATTACTAACAACCAGATTAGCAAACATAGGCAATCTGGTTAATCTCTATAACTGGAATTTTTTCTTAATTTTTTTGTTCACAAGCAAATATCATTATGAATAGTAAACAAAAATGAAGAAAAGCTAAAATTTTACATTTTGTTACTCATCCTAAAGGTACAGTGATTTTGAAACTAGTACTTTTTACATCTGCCTATTTACAGATTAGATTCATTGGCTTATAGATTTTAACTGTTTAGCCTCCAAGGAAATTGTAGATGCTCTCACAGTCATTGGTTGTCATATAAGACCGTTTGAGAGCTTGAGCCTGACAAAAAGTGGCTAAGAATCGCTCTGGATTTGGGGTAGAAGTGTACCACAAAGAAGATCCCCTCTTCCCCCTATACCCCTACACCCTTAGTTCAGGTCAATTCCACTTCTCAAAAAGCTCTAGTTATCATAGTAAAAAAGAAAAAGTTGATTTGGCAACAAAAAACGAAGTCTCAACGTCTTAGTTATTGGGATCATGAAATTTATAAGTAGAGCGAAAAAAAGAAAAATGATTTATATATCCAGAGTTGGATAACACAGACCTTTAAGATGAAGATAATTAAAAAAAGACAAAAAGAAAGAACAGTTCATTTTGTGTTAAGGTAATCAGTATAAATTCTCATTTGTTTAAGTTTGTAAATCGAGAAGATTTACAGGTTGAATTTGCGTTTTTTCAAAAGAACACGAAAGTTAAGGATTTTAAAATGCAGATAGTACAAAAAATTCGCTGCCCAAATTGTGGTAGTGAAGGTGAAAGATATTATTTACCTGATAGTCAACTGACTCGGACGCAATGTCCAAGTTGTGACTACTTAATGATTTGTTGTACACGTACTGGCAAAGTCATTGAAGCTTATGCGCCAGGTATTCTTGCACAGCGTTAATTAAGTGTGAATATCATGTCTGGATAAACACTTGTAAAGAACGAAGAACCTCACCCCACCCTATGTTTAATGGCACGCTACGCTATCGGGCACCCCTCTGGTGCGATTTCACCAGAGGGGATGGAGATGAGGTGGGTTTTGTGGTAAGTAATCAGGGGAAGTTAATATCAGGATTTTTTTTTGTTCTCAATTGTCCACAAGCAGCATCGGCATCTATTCCACGGGAGTAGCGAACACTAACTGCAATTTGTCGCTGCTTGAGGACTTTGACAAAAGCTAGAATTCGATTTTCGTTAGGGCGTTTGTAATCTGCTTCTGTGATGGGATTGTATGGAATCAAATTAACATGACTCTGGAATCCTCGCAGGCGTTGTGCTAATTCCAACGCGTGTTCTGGCAAATCGTTCACGCCAGCAAGAAGAATGTATTCAAAAGTCACACGCCGTCCGGTGATTTTCACATATTCCCGACATTCAGTTAGCAAATCTTCTATAGGATAGGAACGGGCGCTGGGAATAAGTTGTTCCCGGAGTGCTTGGTTGGGGGCGTGGAGACTAACAGCAAGAGTGACTTGTAACTGGTGTTGACCAAGCTGGCGAATGCGATCGCGTATTCCAACAGTAGAGACAGTCAAGTTACGCTGTCCAATACCCACATCTTGATTTAAAGATTTGACAGCCCCTATGACATGATCTGTATTCAACAACGGTTCACCCATGCCCATGAAAACCACATGGCTGACTCGTTGTTGAAAATCTTCCTGAACCGTCAACACCTGATCAACAATTTCATGACGTCCCAAATTGCGCTTATAACCTTCTTTACCTGTAGCGCAAAAATCGCACGCCATCGGACAACCCACTTGAGTTGAAACGCAAACTGTTAAGCGCTTTTCTGCGGGAATACCCACACATTCAATAATTTGATTATCAGCCAGTTGCAAAAGATATTTGACAGTACCATCAGCGGCGACAGAACGGTAATGTATATTTGAGCGCCCGATGGAAATTTCTGCAACTTCAGCACGCCATTGTTTGGAAAAGACAGAGATATCCCAAAGCGATCGCACTCCCTTTTGATAAATCCACTCGTGCAGTTGCTTTCCTCTGTATGCTGGTTGTCCCTGTTGCTGTACCCAACCCGTTAACTCCTCTAAACTTGCTCCTACAAGCGGTGGAATAGAGATGTTTGGTTGTTGAACAACACTAGTTTTCGGGGAGGGGAGTACAGGGACAGATTTAGCAGACATGGTAGTTAGGAATTTGCTTTGAATCTCTATGATAGGCGTTAAGCGTAGCTCTGCCGTAGGCAATCGCTGTTCTTGTTGTTTGAGTTTATGATTGTGGTTTTCAACACTGGAATCTAGAAAAATCTATCTGATAAACTAACCAAAAGTAGTACTGTTCCAGCCCCACATCGCACCCTTCGCGTCAGCAAACTCTATATATATACGATCTTTAGGTACTTTTAGCGCTTTATTAATTTCCTGGCAAAAGTCCTGACTCATCGCTTGGGTTTGGTCTGGCTTCATTGTACCGACACTTTTAACTTCAATGTAACATACTGGGTCAGTCGTACCACCAAATGTCATCGAAACTCCTGCTTCAAAAGCCGTCATGACGTAGGATTCTGGTTTTCCGCTATGCTTGGCTAATTTAGCTGATAGGCTTTTGAGCAATGCTTCCACTTCTTCTCCAAGAGGAGGAGATACAGAAGTTTGGACTTTAATTAAAGGCATGATAACAATTCAAAATTCGCTCATTCAAAATTCAAAATTATCAATCTTAATAATATCAATCACTCAAGTAATTTTATCGAACTGCACGAGGCAAGAGAGGATGCAGAGGAGAGAGTGGGGAGACAAGGAAGCAAGTTCCCCCTTGTCGTCTTCAACTGTGAGATGAGCGAAATAGGTGACTATGTTCGGGATGATATAAACGAGACCGTGCTGATGCTTGTGAAAGTGCAGGGCTGACTACGTAAAGTGTGGTACGAATGAGCTTTTCTGTGTGAGTACATTCTGCCATTTCCTGGAGAGGAACAACCACTATTTTTTCATCAGACCATCCTAAGCGATAGCAAATAGCTACTGGTGTTTCCGGTGAGTAGTGTTGCAGCAGTTTGGCTTGGGCTGCTTCAACGTGACGGGCACTCAGATATAAACATAGGCTAGCTTGATGGGCGGCGAGAGTGGTTAATTCTTCTGTTTCGGGAACTTCTGTGCGTCCGCTGATGCGGGTGAGGATGATTGTTTGGACTAAACCGGGAACTGTGAGTTCTACTTTGAGTTTTGCGGCTGCTGCTTGAAAGGCACTAATACCTGGTATCACTTCAAAGGGGATTTGCGCTTCTGCCAAAAGATACATTTGCTCATGGATAGCGCTATAAAGACTGGGGTCGCCAGAATGGAGACGAACGACAGATTTGTGCGATCGCACTCGTTCGATCATAATTGGCAAAATCTCTTCCAAAGTCTTGTTGACAGAAGGAATAATTTCTGCATCCTCGCGACAAAGCTCTAAAATCTGTTGGGGTACTAAAGAATCAGCAAATAAAACGACATCGGCAAGTTCTAGAAGTTTTTGCGCCTTAACGGTCAATAACTCTGGATCTCCAGGACCTGCACCGACGATGTAAACACCAGATTTTAGAGGTATATCATTACTTTTTGTCATTCACGCTTGTTAGTATATTCGTCCATATAGCAACATACAGCAACTCGTCCAAAAAATTTTTTGGCATTTCCTCAGTATCTTTCCGGATAGAACCCCTCCTTCTAGTAGAGTGTATTGGTAGATGCACCCTGGTTAAGCCCTAGAGAATTCTCTGGGGCATTTTTTATTCAGTGAACAGGGAACAGTGAACAGGGACTGATAACTGGTAACTGGTAACTGGTAACTGATAACTGATAACTGTTAAAGCTTTTTGGGTATGAGCTAGTTAAACAACCGCTGCTTCTAGTAATTTAATATTGAAATAAGCGAACTCAGTTGTTGTGCTAGTGCCATCTTTATACTCTTGCACAACTTGCTTAGTCATTACATAGTAACCGTCTATCTTCTCATAAGAATCTTCAAATTTGAGAATGCTAGTGACTTCATTAGTTTTCAAGTTACGAAAAACCGCATCATAGCGAGTTCCAAGGTAACCAGAACCTGTATCTAAATTTTCGTGAGTATTAATAATAAAAGCCATACGACCGAGGACGCGACTAACCTGACAAATATCATTGCCCCGGACTTTATAATTTGAACCCATAGAGTCGCCATTGACCAAGATTTCTATTGCACCATCAGGGTCTTGTTGACCAAGGCTAAACTCGTGGTTTCCATGAGACTCCTCAAAACTTGTACGTTTACGGTGGGTGACTATATCTCGCAATTGAGTATAAATCCCTTCTTCTACTTGCTCATCTGCAACACCCGTAACTTCTACGCTTAAGTCGCGGTTGATGCGAATCTTACCTGTATGAACTTCATCTCCTTGAACTAGTTGCACATCTGCACTGTAGCCAGGAAAGTTTTCATCCCAAGTGTAACGACTTTCGTAAGCGGTTTGGAATATCTGACGGGCTGTTGTTGGATGTGTCATAAAACCATTTTGACTTCACCTACTCCTCCAGTTTAATTCACTGAGCACGGTAAATCAGTGAAACCAGTTATCAGTTATCAGTTATCAGTTATCAGTATTTGTTCCTCATAACCCTGTTCACTGTTCACTGTTCACTGTTCCTTGTTCCCTGTTCCCTACAACTCTTGGGAGTCGCTATCTGAGGACGAAACCATAACTGGTTGTTGATAAAGCGGTACAGTGAATGTTACTGTTGAGCCAAGCCCTTCGCCCAAACTATAAAAGTTAACCTGACCTCCCATTGCCTCTACCAGCTTTTGGGATATTGCTAGTCCTAAACCTGTACCACCGTATTGACGAGTGCGCGAGCTATCTACCTGACTAAATAATTGAAACAGTTTCTCTTGTTTGTCAAGAGAGACACCAATGCCAGTGTCTGCCACGCGGACTCTCACCATACCAGGAAATTGTTGGTCTTGAAATGTCACTTTTTTGCGAACGACATCGGTGGTCACAGTTATACCGCCTTCATGAGTGAATTTGATCGCATTGCTAACCAGATTCAGCATCACTTGCTTAAGACGTTGGTAATCACCGTAGACGATAATTTCATCAGAGGTAGCAGGCATATTAATTTGAACGCTGAGGTTTCTCGCCTCTGCTTGAGGTCGCATAAAACCTTCTACATCACTGAATAGTTCATCTAATTTGACTGATTGCAATTCCAGTTCCATTTTGTCTGCTTCAATTCTGGCAATGTCTAAGATGTCATTGATAATATCAAGCAGATACAGTGATGATTTATGAGCTTCTTCTAGAAATTGTCTTTGTTCTTCTGGGTCATCAGCCATGCCTTCCAAAATCAACTTCAAAAATCCGATAATACCGTTAAGTGGTGTTCTCAGTTCATGGGTGACATTGGCAAGAAACTCTCTGATGCGGCGAGTGGCTTGTTCGGCTTGTTGACGGGCGTCTTCCAGTTCTTTGTATAAAATTGCGTGGGCGATCGCTGTTCCTAGCTGATCTGCCACATCTTTTGCTATTTCAAGTTCTTCTGTGCTGACGGCACAAAATTTCTTGCCCAAAGTAACAGCAATCAATCCATTGGGTTGGTCTTGATGGGAAGTCGCAACCACTAACATTTTCTGCTGGTCGAACTCAATATGTTGTGGGTTTTCTGCCAAAATAGGTTGTAGAGTTGCCAATGCGTGAGCAAAACTTGGCTCAGAAGCTATATCTATTTCCAAGCCAAGCATAGAGTTTAAAGATGGCTGGCGATACTCTGCTATCACCTGCACTTTCGTGCTAGGGGACTGGTAGGGACAAATAATGCAGCGTTTCAATTGCAGTGCTTCCCCCAAACTATCCACCGTTTGTTGCCAAATCATATCCAGATCCAATGTCCGCCGAATATTTCTGGTAATTTGGTTTATGAGTTTATGGTGACGCCGTGAACGTGTAGCTGAATCTAGCTGTACAGGTGTTTGAGATGTCAAATTGTTAACTTCATTGCTAAGTGCTGTTTGCAGCAGTCGTCCCATGACCAAAACTGTTGTTGGAGTGCTTGCCAACGAAGGTATTATTGGACTCATCACCAACTCCAACTCGAACAACTGCTGACCGTAGCTAAACCAGCACTGATACCTTTGGGGTATCAAACTTATCAAAATTTGCTGCAACTTTTCCACATATGCAGCCTGATCTACTGGGGTGAAGGCACATTCTTTCCCGCTTTGATCATCAAGAATTTGCACAGGATTTAACCCTAGGCATTCGCTGTGTTGCCACCAGAAACTTAGATAGCGTCCTGTACTATCTTGCGTGTACACCAACTCAGCTCCTAAATTTGCCCATGAGCCATTAGTGTTACTGGTAATATCTTCTAGATTTTCTGACAATATGTTCGACCTTTGGGAGTTAGCAGTAATACTCATGACCCGAGTTGGATAACATAGAAGCCAACCCAGTAAAAAAGCTTTACGATTCGCTGGCTTAGTTGGGAAGAAATTTTTATGGCTTTAGCACAGGCTTAGCGGCAATTTTTGATTGTTCTGCGAGAAAACACATTTTCAAGTCCTTATATAGCAAGGATTTTGAGAAATACTGTTTCTCTGATACATATTTCACTGCCATACGCATGCCCGCGTCTGTTGCTATGACTGCAATCGCCGCCTGGGGGGAGGCTTATATTTAGCATCTATTTAGCATCGAACATTTTACATTTTTTCATCCTCCATATGTGTCTTACTTTTTACATTTTTGAACTTTTTGTGAATTTAATCGTTCCACTCTCCTCGGGATGGTAAGGGTTTACGCACAGGTGTACGCGTCAGTTCATCGTCTCTTGGGCTTTCACCCCTCAACCACTGCCGGATCGCCACCTCAATGACTTTGCTTGGATCATTGGTGAGATGGTGAATTTGTTCTAGTAAGTCGGAGTCGAGGCGAATAGCAATCTCTACCTTATCGGCAAGTCTTTGTTCCGCATCGGTAGTTTTTTCTTTCATATTCATAGGATGATATACTCTGAACTTGTTTTTCCTTGGCTTTGTAAAGTCGCTTTCTTCGCATCAGTAGGGCAGCTGTAAAGCACCTCCACTTTAAGGCATAGGGCTTTAATTTCAGCGGCGGGGCGGCTTTCCACCCTCCCCTTAGGGAGAAGAGGACACCCTCGCCGCGAGATAAGCGGGCTATTGGGGGTAGCCGTTGCCCATGAAGTCCGTATTTTGTCCTTCTTGTTGTTTATTGTACGCCTCTAACTGATAAATACGATAAACTATGCATAGACCTTCATATCTTCATTAAGAAGTCTACAAGTCAATATTCATTTGTCAGTAGTCATTAGTCAATAGTCCTTAGTCCTTAGTCAATAGTCAAAATTTCTTCTTTCCTGCTTGTCTCACTCTCATCTCCTCACCTCTCCATATCACCGTCTTAGCCCAGAAAGCATTAAAATACGTTAAGTATATTGCTGTTTTATCCTTTGTTGCTGATAAACCAAAGAACTATATGACTGACGTTCCTGCAGCTCGTATTCGGAATTTTTGTATTATTGCTCACATTGACCACGGGAAATCTACTCTAGCAGACCGCTTGCTGCAAGTGACAGGCACTGTAGATCAGCGGGAGATGAAAGAACAGTTTCTCGACAACATGGATTTGGAACGGGAGCGCGGCATTACAATTAAGCTGCAAGCTGCCCGAATGAACTATAAGGCAAAGGATGGTCAGGAGTATGTACTGAACTTGATTGATACTCCTGGGCATGTGGATTTTTCGTATGAAGTGTCTCGTAGTCTTGCTGCTTGCGAAGGGGCGCTATTGGTGGTGGATGCTTCCCAGGGAGTAGAAGCTCAAACTCTGGCAAATGTTTACTTAGCCTTAGAGCATAACTTGGAAATTATCCCGGTTTTAAATAAAATCGACTTACCAGGAGCAGAACCAGACCGAGTCATCGGGGAAATTGAAGAAATTATCGGTTTAGATTGTAGTGGTGCAATTCTCGCCTCTGCCAAAGAGGGAATTGGTGTTGGTGATATTTTAGAGGCAATTGTTGAACGCATACCAGCGCCACGAAATACGGTGAGCGATCGCCTACGCGCATTGATTTTTGATAGCTACTACGACAGTTACCGGGGTGTGATAGTTTATTTCCGGGTGATGGATGGCACAGTGAAGAAGGGCGATCGCATTTACCTATTGGCTTCTGACAAAGAATACGAAATTGATGAGTTAGGAGTGCTTTCTCCCACTCAAAAGCAGGTTGAAGAACTGCACGCTGGAGAAGTCGGTTATTTAGCAGCTGCAATCAAAGCTGTGGCTGATGCACGGGTGGGAGATACAATGACTTTATCTAACGCCAAAGCTGCTGAAGCATTGCCAGGTTATACAGAAGCTAACCCAATGGTGTTCTGTGGAATGTTCCCCATTGATGCTGACCAATTTGAAGACTTGCGTGAAGCTTTGGATAAGCTGAGACTCAACGATGCAGCGCTGCACTTTGAACCAGAAACTTCTAGCGCGATGGGTTTCGGTTTCCGCTGTGGCTTCTTAGGCTTGTTGCACATGGAAATTGTCCAAGAACGCTTAGAGCGAGAGTACAACCTCGACTTAATCATTACTGCTCCTTCTGTAGTTTACAAGGTGCACACTCTCAAAGGCGAAGAACTTTACATCGACAACCCAAGTCACCTACCCTCTCCCAACGAACGGGAAAAAATTGAAGAACCCTACGTCCAAGTGGATATGATTACGCCGGAAACTTACGTCGGCACTTTGATGGAGTTGGCGCAAAATCGCCGGGGTGTCTTCAAAGACATGAAATATCTCACTCAAGGACGTACCACACTCACTTACGAGTTGCCCTTAGCAGAAGTTGTTACGGACTTCTTTGATCAAATGAAATCGCGTTCTCGGGGATATGCCAGCATGGAATATCACCTAATTGGCTATCGAGAAAATCCTCTCGTCAAGCTCGATATTTTAATTAATGGCGATCCTGTGGATTCTTTAGCGATGATTGTCCACAGAGATAAAGCATACAACGTCGGGCGGTCAATGGCAGAAAAACTCAAAGAGTTAATTCCTCGCCATCAATTTAAAGTGCCAATTCAAGCATCGATTGGCAGTAAAGTTATTGCCAGTGAACACATTCCGGCATTGCGGAAAGACGTACTCGCTAAATGCTATGGCGGCGACATTAGCCGGAAGAAGAAACTTTTGCAGAAGCAAGCCAAAGGTAAAAAGCGGATGAAATCTGTGGGTACGGTGGATGTTCCGCAGGAAGCTTTTATGGCGGTACTGCGTTTGGATCAGGGGTAACTCTATCCCCTTCCCTGTGATTCTCGTTACTAGGCTTAGCCTGGTAACGCCTTCAGGGAGACTCTGCCTCCGGTTATGCATTCCCAAACTCTGCTTGGGAACAAGAACAAAAATATTGACTGAACATGGTGAGAATTCGACACTATGAACCAAAAGATTTAGAAAAAATTGTTCAGCTTTGGTATCGAACTTGGCATCAGACATTTCCTAATATTCAACACCCACAGCCATATTCTGCATGGAAATCTCGCTTTCTTAATGACTTTGCTGTACAAGGAGAAGTTTGGGTTGCCGAAGTTGAACATCACATTGTAGGCTTTGTCGTAGTGGTAAAAGAAGAACAGTATTTATCACAGATTTTTGTAAATCCGGAATATCAAAATTGTGGTGTTGGTTCAGCCCTACTCAACAAAGCTAAAGAGATTTGTCCACAAGGATTGATGCTTCTAACATTACAACAGAATATACGAGCTTGCCTCTTTTACGAGAAGCATGGCTTTAAACCTGGTAAGCTGACAGTCAATAAAATTAATGGGCAACCCAATATTGAATATCACTGGAAGCCTTTGATAAATACATACGAAATAACACCTTGAATGCCATAGGTTTAGGACTTACGCATTGTTATATAATTTTTTTTAACGGATTGTACGGTTGAATGCAAATAACAGTTGATATATTTTTCCCAACAATATTTAGTACTCGCTTTTATAAGCAGGTAAATCATAGAAAATTTACAGGAATATTTAGAATTGCTATATGTTTGACTATGTAAAAGCGAACCATGACCTGTTCCGTCGTTTTTACAGACTGACAGTTGTCAATGTTTTTTCCAATCTCACAGAGCCTTTGGCAGGTTTGATCGGTATTGCATTCTTAGGTCATCTCACCGAAATCCGTCATTTAGCAGGAGTTAGTTTAGCTACAGTTCTCTTCAACTACATCTACGAGAACTTGCTCTTTTTACGGATCTCAACTACCGCAGTGACATCTCAAGCCGTCGGACAGGACGACCAAGAGGCGATATTACTGGCAGGACTGCGAAATGGCTTCATAGCTTTAGTGCTGGGTGTTCTCATCTTTGTGTTGCAGTACCCTATAGGAGTGCTAGGGTTTAATTTATTGAACGGCTCTCCAGAGGTTGAGTCTATTGGACTGGATTATTTTAACGCCCGGATTTGGGGAGCGCCCGCAGTTTTGCTCAATTTTGTAATCATTGGCTGGTTTCTGGGACGGGAACAAAATGGCAAAGTGCTGCTGTTAACCGGTGTTGGCAACGCCGCTAATATTGTGCTGACCTATTTCTCGATTATGCGGTGGGATTTGGGAAGTACAGGGGCTGGACTGTCTCATGCGATTAGCGAGTATTTGACGTTATTGGTAGGTATGCTCTTGGCGTTTCGCTCTATCCAGTGGCAAGAATTGCGAACAGCAGTCCAGAAGTTTTGGGAATGGTCGGCTTTTCAAGCTACTTTTATCCTCAATAGTGACCTATTGGTTAGATCTTTAGTTTATATGTCCATTTGGACAATTTTTTTCAATCTCAGTGCCACTTTTGGAACAGATGTCTTAACAGAAAATGCTTTGCTCCAACAGGTAGTATTTCTGCTCGCGTACTTGATTGAAGGAATAGGATTCACTACAGAGACTTTAACCGGAAATTTTAAAGGTCAATCCGCTGATGATCAGTTACTCCCTCTATTGCAGATTTCGCTGTTCACTAGTTTGCTGGTGGGAGTTGCCACTTCAGGAGCGTGCATTTTGTTACCTGAGACTGTATTTGGGTTGTTAACCAATCACGCCGAACTGATTGAGCCAATTAAACACTATGTACTTTGGTTATTCATCGTCTTGAGTTTTTTTTCAATTGCTTGGATTCTGGAGGGGTATTTTGCAGGATTAACAAAAGGGCAATCCCTGCGTAACGCCGCCTTAGCGGCAGCTTTATTGGGATTTGCACCTGTGGCGTTTTGGGCATGGTCGATTCATAATAACCATCTTTTATGGTTGGCTACATCAGCGTTTATGGCAATAAGAGTGGTGGTACTTGGAGTCCAGTTGCCAGAGATGTTTGAAAGTCATTCTACTGCCGTTAGTCAATTGCCCAAGCTGTAGGGATAAGCCAGAGGACTTCGGCGTGAACGCTCAGTCGAACGCTTTCGCTTGTGCGTATAGTATAATTTTCTCATGAAAATGTGACTAAAGTCATAGCAAAATCATGACTTTTCTCTCTAGCTTCAAGAAATTTGATTAGCTACTTTACAAATAGCTGTTTGTTACTTATATCGCTCTGATATCCGCATTTTAAAAATTTTTCAAAAATCATCCAATCGGGTCATTTAATAAGATGATGTATGTTTAGCACGATTCATCTTAGGCGATGTTTCAGCTAATGTAACATTAGCTAAAACATAATTTCCCCGATATACACTCTTCTCTTCAAAGGACATTCTTAATGTTTTCCAAAGCTTTGAATATAAAATTTGTATATCTAACGACTGTATCCATAACTATCGCGGCAATTGTTGTTATTTATCATACTAAAAACTTTTATGAAAGTTCTATGTGTGTCATGAGCGATACTGCATTGATGGATAAAGGAGTAGATACTTCTTTACGGGAAAATACGGGCAACTTTCTAGATGTGGCGATTGAGCAGAGTATCTATTAAAGATGGGATTGGTGAGGTTTACAAGTTGAGATCAATCAAAATACTGACTAAGAAGAATCAAGCTTTCGCACTCAATTTAAAAGTTCTTGATTGCTTCAAATAATACCAAGTCGTGTTCTGTTGAACTCAACTCAAAAGGTTCCAGAACTTGTTAAAAATAATTGCCAATTTTATCTAACAAGTCTAATCAAATACATACTTTTCTGCCACTTTCCAGTAGCGGGAGAAGCGCTTGAGATCAATATAGCCGTCGTAATCAAAAAACGGTTCTACTTCAAACACTTCCAGTTCTACAGAACGCTCAATTTCATCACAGATAGCATCAAACCGGGGACTAGGACTGTTTGCTGTCACGACTTTGTTGGTATTATGCTCTTTGGCAAAAGCTAAAACTTCTTTTGCGACATCGCCACGGCGAATGACAACGGGCAATTCTAGCAAGCATTCGTAGATAAAGGCAAGGCGTTTCAAACTCAGTTGCCATTCTTCTATCAAAGCATCGTCCCAAACCCAGATAGCGGGTGCTTCGGGATATTCTTCGAGTGCGGGGTTTCGCGGACTTAGACAGTCTCCGTGTATCCAGATAATGGGTTGACTCATTGGATTTAGAATTTATATAGGTATTTACCTCACCCTGCCCTATCGGGCATCCCTCTCCGCGATTTCGGAGAGGGAAAGAAAGGAAAGGGAAAGATTTTGGCGTAGCAAAAAGCGAGGGTGAGGTTTTCAGGCAGATGTGTGTACACGTTAGTTAGTAAAGGGCAGGGGTGAGGTGTTGAACGCAATTTGGTATTATAACCAGTTTCAGAAAGCTTTTTAACAATCAATAGTTAACCTCTGTGCGTTTTGGGTATCCCCTAAAACTATTTTGCTGTGCATATTGTTCAATACCAACTTTTTCTATTAAGTTGGTATTAGAGATTATAAAGGAATAACAAAAAATAAAAGATAAAAATTTATACTTGTGATTTCGTAAAAGACAAAGCTTGCTGATGTGTCCGTGGGTACTTGACTATATCGTTTATACTTCACACTGCTGACTTTAGGTGACTTATGTCCTTTGACCTTTCCCCGTTGTGGATATCCCTAAAAACTTCCTTACTTGCAACATTTATTACATTTTTTATTGGTATTGCTGCTGCCTATTGGATGCTGGGATACGGAGGGAAAGGGAAATCTTTGATTGAGGGTATCTTTGTTGCTCCTCTGATTTTACCTCCTACGGTCGTCGGCTTTTTGTTACTGCTGCTGTTTGGTAAAAATGGTCCTGTGGGGAAACTCATGGAGCCTTTGGGCTTTAGTATTGTTTTTACTTGGTATGGTGCGGCGATCGCCGCCACCGTAGTAGCCTTCCCATTGATGTATAAAACTGCCTTAGGAGCTTTTGAGCAAATCGACAGCAATCTTCTGCGAGTCGCCAGAACCCTAGGCGCAAAAGAATCTACAATATTTTGGCGAATAAGTTTACCTCTGGCGGTACCAGGAATTTTAGCAGCGACAACCTTGGCTTTCGCTCGTGCTTTGGGTGAATTCGGTGCAACCTTGATGTTAGCAGGGAATATCCCAGGGCAAACTCAGACAATCCCAATGGCAATTTATTTTGCTGTAGAAGGGGGAGCAATAGAGGAAGCTTGGTTTTGGGCTTTAACTATCATGGGTATTTCTCTGTTTGGGATTATAGCTGTTAATTATTGGCAGGAAACTCGGGGAAAGAGAAAGGAAGTAGGGGAAGCAGGGAAGCAGGAGACCAAACGAGAAAATAATATTCTGTCCCATTTATCTAATTACCACTCCCCAGGTTCAGAATTATTTGTTGACATTGAAAAACAGCTTTCTGGTTTCAGCTTGAAAGTGTCTTTCAGTGCAGATAAGCAACCGTTGGGATTATTGGGAGGATCTGGGGCTGGTAAGAGCATGATTTTGCGCTGCATCGCTGGGATAGAAGCACCAAGTTCCGGTAGGATTGTGCTTAATGGGCGGGTGTTGTTTGACTCGCGACAAGGAATTAATTTGCCACCGCGCGATCGCCGTATTGGTTTTTTAGTCCAAAATTACGCCCTCTTCCCACACATGACTGTAGGACAGAATATTGCCTTTGGCTTACCAAAAGGACTTTCTCCTACAGCGATTCGACAACTTGTTGAAACCCAACTCATCGCAGTACAGTTGGAAGGATATTCACAGCGTTACCCGCATCAACTTTCGGGAGGACAACAGCAAAGAGTCGCATTAGCAAGAGCCTTAGCAAGTCAACCAGAAGTACTATTGTTGGATGAGCCATTTTCTGCACTGGATAGCCACCTACGCAGTCAACTGGAACAACAAATGGTAGGAACATTAGCGAATTATGAAGGTGTGACTTTATTTGTCACTCACAATATGGAAGAAGCATATCGGATTTGTCCTAATTTGCTCGTTCTAGAGAAAGGAAAAGCTGTTCATTACGGCACTAAGTACGACATTTTTGAACACCCCGCCACTGTTGCTGTTGCCCAATTAACAGGATGTAAAAACTTCTCAAGTGCTGTTGCTGCCACTACATCAGGACAAGTGCAAGCAAGTGATTGGGGTTGTACTCTCAGCGTGATTGAACCTATCCCAGATGCTTTGTCCAATATCGGAATTCGTGCTCATCAAATCATTATTACAGACGAACCGAATCAGCAAAATACCTTTCCTTGCTGGCTGGTAAGAACGAGTGAAACTCCACACCGAATGACGCTGTTTCTTAAGCTTCATCATCCATCTATCAACAACAATGATTACCACGTGCAAGCGGAGGTGTTTAAGGAGAAATGGGCAACTCTCAAAGACCAACCGATGCCGTGGTATGTTCGTTTAGATCCTTTAAGGCTGATTTTGATGCAATGAACTATAGCAGGGAACAGGGAATAGGGAATAGGCTTGATGGTCGTGCCCGTATTTTCTCATTAGTTCATGTCCTAATCTACCTGGCAACTGTTATACAATAAAAGTTTTTCGCATCGTACCCGGTAAGCCTTCAGAAAAAAGCCGAAAATATACTGTACTTTTTAGTTATATTTAAATCTATTTTTATCATGCCAGCACTTAAAGTTTCCATTTAAAATGATAGTGCTATAGTGTTATGATGAGTCAGTTAAGACGATACAGGGGATATTAAAAGATGCAAGTCAGTGCTCGTAATGCGCTCAAAGCGACCGTCAAAAAAGTTATAGAAGGTTCTGTGAACACAGAGGTAACGCTAGAGGTTGCGCCAGGAGTCGAAGTAGTAGCAATTATTACCAAGGGTTCAGCCCAAAAGCTTCAACTGGAAGAAGGAAAACAGGCATACGCGATCATCAAATCATCAGACGTAATGGTTGCTGTTGATTAGCAAGTTTTTTTTGAGAGAGTTCTCAACAATCTAAAGCCTATAAAGAAAGCCCAGTCATTGTGATTGGGCTTTTAACATTTTTATTATCTTGAGAGCATCTTTTTTTCGGAATTGGCTCAATCAACGTGTATCTATCAAACAACTACTAAATTTATTGACAGAGAACCTAAAATGTTAAACTTCAAAAAATATGCTGCATTGCTTGCTTTGTTACCAGTTGCTACTTTGTGGACTCAAGCCGCGCATGCTGAAACTTTAAAAACGAAAAATTTCAAAGTCACAATTACCAGAAACTGTCCAGAAGGAAATGTAAGTTGCAACAATGTTACATACTTTGGAAAAGATTTAAGAACAGGTAAATCGATTAGTCTGACTGGCAAAACAATCCACACAACTGGTGCGGATGGTGTTACGCCTGGTCGATTCCTTGGTTATCAATTCCGCAATAACGAATATGTTTATCGGGTGACAGAAAACGGCTTTTTGGAAGTTTATCAAGGGAAAAAGCTAATACTTCAAGAAAAAGGAGCTTTGACTTTTTAAAAATTATCTCGTTTATAAATCAATCTGGTTCAGAATAGTAGTCGCGCGTCCACACCAAAATGTTGAGTTGAGGCTGCTCTTGTGCAAGGGCGCAAGGGAGAAGGAAAACAAACTAATCAGCCGATTAACTTTTACCCAACAAAATAGACTAGACGCGCTACTACCATACTATATGAGGAACAAACCGCAAAAAACGCATAGACACGTTTGCGCAGCGCCCCCTTAGGGGCTAGTGGCTTCCCGCAGCGTAGGACACAAAGAAAGAAAGAAGAAGTCAAGAAAATTTGGCGCAGCCTGACGAAGAAATGGTATTTGGTGTTGTGGTGTCAAAGCTGGCTGTTGCTAAAACAAAAACGCTCTCCTGTTAACCAATATCAACGCTACTTCTTTGGCAAAGTAAGTCAGAATCAAATCAGCACCTGCTCGTTTCATACTAGTCAAGGTTTCTAAAATGACTCTTTTCTCATCAATCCAGCCCATTTGAGCAGCAGCTTTAATCATGGCATATTCACCACTGACGTTATAAGCGGCTACAGGTAATTGCGTGTGATCTTTGACTTGGCGGATAATATCTAAATATGCCAAAGCAGGCTTTACCATCACGATGTCTGCACCTTCGGCAATATCTAGCGCTACTTCCTTAATAGCTTCTCTAGCATTTGCGGCGTCCATTTGATAAGTCTTCTTATCCCCAAATTTCGGTGCAGAATCCAACGCATCCCGAAATGGACCATAATAAGCAGAGGCGTATTTTGCAGAGTATGCCAAAATCCGCACATCTATATATCCTTCTGCATCGAGTGCTTTACGAATAGCCCCTACCCTACCATCCATCATGTCGGAAGGTGCGACCATATCTGACCCTGCAGCGGCTTGTGAAAGTGCCATTTTCACCAAAACTTCGACTGTGGGGTCATTAAGAATAATACCGTTTTCATCAACGATACCATCGTGACCGTGAGTCGTAAAAGGGTCAAGAGCAATATCGGTAATCACTAGGATGCTTGGCACAGCTTCTTTAATGGCCTTGACAGTTCGCTGTACCAACCCTTCTGGGTTGTAGCTTTCACTACCCACGTCATCTTTTTTGACTTCTGGTATGACGGGGAACAATGCAATAGCCCCTACCCCCAATCGCCACACCTCTGCTATTTCTTCTAATAGTAAATCTAAAGTATATCGATAACACCCAGGCATGGAGCTAATTTCCATTTTCTGTTCCTCACCTTCCATGACAAACATGGGATAAATGAGGTCATCGACAGTCAGCGTTGTTTCTTGCACCATACGACGTAAAGTCGCAGTACGACGTAGGCGACGGGGGCGATGAATTAGGGTTGTAGCTGTAGGTGCAGTGTTATTAGCACAAAGGTTTTCTGATGACATGGGAGTGAATAATAATTGTTCTGCAAAATAATGATAATCGTTTTCAAGCTGCTTTTTTGCTTTCAAGTACAACCACCGAAAAGCAGGCATACCCGTAAGGCTGTTCTAAAATCATCTTGGTGTCAATGTCCCCCTACACCCCTATACCCCTTCTTATTAACTCCAAAACCCTTTTTTTCCCCGTAGCGGACAGTCCGAAATTCCACTTGGTTTGTGTTTGGGTTGTAGAGGGTATAAGTTGCTTCCCCAGGAGTGCGTCCCACATTTCCCACCCCAACCACTTGACGCGACGAAACGTTGATAGTTCTAGGAGAAGTTTGACTATCGAGGGTTGTAACTTGTGTGGTGATAGAACCTGCTTCTAGTTGGTATTGAAAAGTCAAACCAGAACGACCACAAAATAGGTTATTCGCTTGCATCCGCGACAACCTATCCAACATTTGAATGGGTGGAGTTAGAGGTGTCAATTCTTCACTAACAGATACTGTTGTGCCATGAATTAACAAACAATCCAACTCAAAAAAACCAAAATCAAGGTTTCGCAACCATTGTACTGTCTGACGAGACACACTATCCCACAGCAACTTCACTGTTTCTCCCCCATACCTCGCCATTAACTCCGTTGGTTCTCCAGTTGCACCAACACCATGCAAAATCAAACACTGTTCTTCCCACCATCCCTTACACACAAGCGGTTCCAATTCACCAAGTCGGGGATTACATACTCTTTCCACCAGTTGTTCAGATTCTTTCGTTGGTCCTACCAAATCACCGAGAATATATAATGCCTGCACAAAACGACTCTGACGCTTAACATCTGCCATCACCGCTTCATAAGCCGCCAAATTACCTTCAATTCCACTTAAAATTGCCCATTTAGTCATTTTAATTCTTCGTAAACAGTGATTTCCTTTGACTTTTAACTTTCCTAGGACTTACGCAAAAACGCTTTTAAATCTCTTACCTTTGCGTTCTTTGCACGGCAGGTGCTACAACGGGGGGAACCCCCGCAACGCACTGCCTCGTCTTTGCGGTTCGTTTCATATATCTCCCCATCACCTCGTACACACATGACTTGGATCATCCGCACGTTCTGCAAACTCCATTCCCTGCGCTAAACGCCAAGCAAAAATAGCAGGTAAACCCTTTTCAATAATCCCTCTGACAGTTTTCTGATAATCGTAGGGTACTTCCCGCAACATCACTGCTTGAGTGTCAGTGTCGTAAATAACATAAGTTGCATGAGGTCTTCCATGTCGAGGTTCTCCCACCGAACCCACATTGACAATCTTTTTCAAGGGTGCTGTAAAGAACCTTTCCTCTTCTTCCCCATTTTCACCTTTGGTACGTACCTGTAAACTTCCTGCATCCAAAGTACGGACATAAGGGACATGAGTATGACCGCAAAATAGCACATCACTCTTTGTGGAAAGTACGCGCTCTAGTGCCACAAAAGCGTCGAGTTCTGGTAACAAGTACTCATGGTTGCTGTGGGGACTACCGTGAACAAACGCCATGTTTCCTTCACGGAAAGTATCGGGTAATTGGGCGAGAAATTCGCGGTTCTCTGGAAGAATTTCCTTGTTTGTCCACTCGTGAGCGATTTTTCCCCGCTTCTCAGCCAAAAGGGAAGGAAAACTGCACTCGCAAGAATTTAATCCTTCGACAATATCCTCATCCCAACAACCAGCGACGGTAGGAATCTCTAAGGAACGAATTTGCGCCACCACTTCGTTAGGATAAGGACCATATCCTACCAAATCACCAAGACAATAAATTTTTTCGCATGAGTGTTTGTCAATATCCAGCAAGACAGCATTCAAGGCTTCATAGTTGCTATGAATACATGACATAACTGCTATTTTCACGCTTCTATCTCCTCAAGTAGAATTTGTTTTACCTGTTGTTGGTATTGCCAAATTGCAGCGTCTGACAAACAGCAATCTTCTAAAGTTTGCCCCATCGCTGCTTCATCCAAGTTTTGTCCTGACACTTCTATCCCACTGAAACGTTGGGGTTTACCTTCCAAGTGGCGGGGTAAGTCTAATTCTAGAAAATCGGTTGATGGAACGCCTGCGACAAAATCAGCGTAAAGCGATCGCCCATCTCCAACATCAAAAATTCCCTTAGCGCGGCTGACTTGACCGTAAGCACCGTGAGTTATTTCGTACCACAACTCTTCCAAACTATCTTCGTCAATAACTTGACCAGTCGTAGGAACGCGCCATAGGGTAGTGGTAATATTACTATTTATGGCTGAACCTAGTATAATTTCATCTGCCCAAGCATGATACTCAGAGTTTTGGAGATGGGGTGGCAAGATGGCAATCGCACGGTACGATAGATTATCCAGTATTGGTGCTATAGCATTCAGTTCTAGATAAAATCCCAGTTCGATATAAACAGCATCTGCTGAGGGTAAGTGTCTGAGGAACTCAACTTCTTCTCCATCTTTAAAGACTTTAACAGCAGGATATTCGCTTTTCAGGCGGGTTTGGTCGATGGCAACATTCCCTACTCCAGGACTGAAATACAAAATATGACTCGTAGTGACATCACTACAAGCTATTTGTTGGGTAATCCAAGTGGTTTTTCCTGCGCCTGCTGAACCTGCGACAACAGTAATTTTGGGTATAGTCATATAATAATGATAATCGTTATTAATGCTAAAATAGGTGGAAATAATATTACACATTGAGTTTCAAACCATAACAAGATCTAAAACACCGATTTATTTTCGGATGTTGGATTATTCTGTCAGGTTGATACGTCAGTATAAAGTCCCTGTAACCCAACTCGTGATTTTTTTACAACAAACAAATGACGAAATTGCCTTCACTTAACAATATCGCAGTGAAACGACAACTCATCGCTATCGCTTTTTGCGGATGTGGGAACAAGATTCCGTGCAATTTCTCAATAATCCTGCACTCTTAATGTCATCAATAGATGATTTAGTAACTTGGTTAGACGACCAGGAAGGCAATTAACTTGTAGATAGTTCAATTATAGGAGGCAGCAGGCCACTGTGTGGCACTCCCACGCAGAGCATGGGAGCGAGAGATCCCCTACTTCTCTAAGAAGTAGGGGATCTGGTTTTTCACTTTAAGCCGCTTCTCCTCCCACCACCACATCACGTATCCTTAAACTAGGACCACCGCAACCTACAGGCAAACCATTTTGTCCACCTTTACCACAACCGCCAGACTCATCCCAGTAAAAGTCATCCCCGATCGCCTCAATATCCGCCAAAGTCTGAAAAACATTCCCTGAAAGCGTCACATCCTTCACAGGTTCAGCAATCTTACCATTTCTAATCATCCACGCTTCCCCAGCGCTGAAGGTGAACATTTCCCCATTCGTCATTCCACCCAACCAATTACGGGCGTAAACTCCTTCTTTTATACCGCTAAATAAATCCCCAACAGGTGTTTTACCTGGTTGAATCCACGTATTGGTCATCCGTACAATCGGAGGATAGTGATAACTAAGACACCGTGCATTGCCCGTTGGGGCTTCGTCCAATTTGCCAGCCGTTTCGCGGGAATGCAAACGTCCTGTCAAAATTCCATCTGAAATCAGTTGGGTTGTGGTTGCAGGTGTGCCTTCATCGTCATAAAAATAGCTACCACGATGTCCTTGGGGCGCAGCACCATCAAAAATCTGCAATTCTTTTGGTCCAAATTGACGCCCAATGGTCATGACTTCCAACAAATCCGGGTTTTCGTATGCCATATCTGCTTCAGAAAGATGCCCAAAGGCTTCGTGAACAAATAACCCAGAAAGAATCGGATCTATCACCACAGTATAAGTATTACCTTTCACCGATGGCAGATATAACGCTGCAACTGCTCTTTGTGCTGCTTCTTTAACTTGTTCATCTAAAGCCGTCAAATCTTCAAAGGCTTTGCGCGAACCTGTGGTTTCTCTTCCAGTTTGCACAGTTTCGCCGTTTCTTGCTGTGGCGGCGAAGCGCATTTCCATATCTACCCAAGATTGCTCAATAAAAGTCCCTTCACTGGTGGCGACGATAACTTTTTGAGCACTGTCTCCATAACGGACAGAGGTGGTGGTAATCCGGCTGTCAACACTTTTGAGTAATTGTGTGTAGTGATCGCACAATTCTTTTTTCTTTTTCAACGAGATTTTCCGAGGATCGCTTCCAGTTAATGGTATGGCGCACACTGCTTGCACTATGTCAACTGGAGCTAAGACAGTTTCTTCTTCACCAACAATTTTGGCGGCGGCGATGGCTTCTTCAATGCGATCGCGAATTGTCTCAAGCTGGTTAAAGCTACTAAACCCCCAACCACCCTTGTAACATGCACGAATCTGTCCACCAATGGAGATACCTTCACTAAGGCTTTCTACCTTGTCGCCACGCAAGAAGATATCAGTCCCTTCAGCCTCTTCAAGGCGAATCATCAGATAATCTACACTGTATGAGTAGCGCTTGAGTAAGTCCGAAAGTAAATTTTGAGCGTCAGTAAGTAAAGTCGGCATTTGTCGGACAAGAACAATGAGGAACTGCCTTCATTGTGCAATTATGCCAGTATTAGCTGCCACTGAACGAGAGAACTGAGATCTGGCATAATTACGAATAAACCATTACTTTTTCTAAACACTAGTGTTTATCAGTACTAAAAATGAAATTCTTTTTTCAGTCCATTGGAATGGACTTTGCTTATTAGCCTGGGACTTACAGTCCTAGGCGGACGAGAACAAAGTCAAGCAGCCTGTCATTAATTTGACATATTTGTTCCAGGTGCAAAATGTAAGGGAATTCTTTTTATATGACGCGTTTGTAAGGCTATCAAGGTAAAATGTTAATTCGTGAGTCAAATGTTGCAATAGGTAGGCAAAGGTGTGATGGATGCCCCTCGAAAATGAATTACGAAACCGCTTGCAAATTTTTGATTGACCAAACACTTTATAACGAGGAAAACTCAGATGCCTTGTTGATGCGTCTACAGCGAGGAGAACCACCAATACCTGGTCAGATCACCTCGATTTTGTTGGCATTGAAAGTGGTGTTTGAAGGTGTAAAAGATGCTACTGTTATAGACAAAAAATTAGCTTACGCCTTATATCTATTAAGCATTAGGACTCAACAACTTTTTGCAGCAGGGCGCAAGGCGGGCGTTCAATGGTCGCCCTTACTACTGCAAGATTTGCTGAGAATCGCCACTGCAACTGAGTCTATCTTTTCTGGTCAGTGGCAAAATTTACATTAACAGTTATCAGTTATCAGTTACCAGTTATCAGTTACCAGTTACCAGTTATCAGTCCCTGTTCACTGTTCACTGTTCACTGTTAAGTGTGTTTCTTAAGAGTCAGCCTGATGGAATCATTGCGACTTTTATAACCTTACGATCTCTCATATCACAAAACACCTGTTCTAAATCCTGCAATGGACGCTGTTCGCTGATGAGTAACTCAAAGGGAATCTTCTGACTTGCAATCAGTGACAGCGCCGCCCGAACATACTCTGGAGTATTATGAAAAACCCCTTTGAGAGTGAGTTCGCTGTAGTGTAGCTGTTCTGTATTCACGCTAATAGTCGTATCTCGTGGACAACCACCAAATAAGTTAACAGTTGCACCAGGACGGGCACAAGCAATTGCGGTTTCCCAGACACTTGGTACACCAGTTGCTTCAATCACCACATCTGCACCCCATCCCTGTGTCAGTTCTTTCACTAAACTAGGAATCTCTGGGAATTGATGATAATTAAAGGTCTTTGCTGCACCCAGTTTTTCTCCAATTTCTAGCCTTTGGTGATTGCCTCCAAAGAGTAACACTTCAGCTTTGACATCATAAGCCAATTTAGCCACAAACATCAGCCCAATTGCCCCGTCTCCTAACACCACCACAGAATCACCTGGTTTGACGTTGGAACGGGCGACTCCATGTAGCACACAAGCCAGAGGTTCTGTCATTGCTGCCAATTCGTAAGGCAAGTCATCAGGAATTGGCAACATATTATGTTGCACAATCGGTGCAGGAATTTTTAAAAATTGGGCAAAAGTGCCGTTATTCCATGTCAAATTTGGACAGAGGGAATATTCTTGACGTTGACAAAAAAAGCAATTCATGCAGGGAGCAGAATTATTTGCTACCAGGCGATCGCCCACTTGCCAACCCGTGACACCCTCTCCGATAGCGACAATTTCGCCAGCAGCTTCATGACCAAACAGTGTTGGTGGTTTGAGCATCTTAGCATGACCGCCCCGACGCCAAACTTTTAAATCTGTACCACAAGTTGTTGCTGCTTTTACTTGGATGACAACTTCACCGACTGCGGGTGTTGGTGAAGCGACTTCTTCTAAACGTAAATTTTCTTTGCCGTAAAGTAACGCTGCTAACACACGAGCTTTAACCAATAATTTGCTCCACCTGATTTTACCAGGTGAAGACGGGAACTTTACGATCAAAGAATGAATCTTAAGGTCTAGAAACCTAGTACAGCCTAGCAGAAAGAACTAGACAGTTCCAAATCTACAAAACCCCCATTTTATAGATCTTCTAGTCTTCTGCCTTTTGACACTAAGCTTTTACTGCTGTTTGAGGCACAGATGCCTTACTTCTTCCTTCCAAGTTTGGTATCTGACTCACAGTTAAAACTGGTACTTCTTGCCAGCAGGTTTTGCAAAACCAGTAAAGTTCACCATGACGGACATGACGTAGGAGGGAACCGCCACAGCAAGGGCAATCATTGGCTCTCATACTCATATCGTTGTCCTCCTTTTGAAAAGCTATTGATTTTATAGATGTAGTAGATGCGTTAAAGCTTCGACTCCCTGCGACTACGCTCAGGGCAAGCCGCTCAGCTTAAAAAATCGTTACTTAAACTTTGATTTTTGCATCATGAAGGCGACCGTTTGAATGAATGCGGCCTTGTATGATTTTTCTATACACCGCCTCGTACCCATCAACCATTTGGCTGACGCTAAACTTGTTCTCTACATGTTCTCGACAAGTTTGACGATTAAGTTCCAAAGCAGCTGGAATCATTGTCGCCATTTCATCGTAACTTTGGCAGACGAAACCTGAGACACCGTGGGCAATAACCTCTGGTACGGAACCTAAACTCATGGCAATAACTGGTGTACCAGTTGCCATTGATTCAGCCATCACCAAACCAAAGGGTTCTTGCCAGCCTATCGGAAATAGAGTGATCGCAGCATTACCCAATAGTTCAACTTTCGCGGCGTGGTTAACTTCGCCTAGATATTGAATTTGCTCTCCATCAATATGTGGGGCGATCTCTTGTTCAAAGAACTTAGAGTCTACTTTATCAACCTTTCCTGCCATTTTTAGATGCCAGCCTGCTTTTTTGGCAATGGCGATCGCATGGTGCGGTCCTTTTTCTGGCGCAAAGCGTCCTAAAAATGCCAAGTATGGGGGTTCTTGATGTTGGGCAACAAAAGGATAATCCTCTAGATTAATTCCGTTGTAGACTGTGTCAACGTAGTTCAGGTTTATTTCGCGTTGCGCGTTACTAATGCTGACGTATCGTTGCTTATGATGGTGGATGTATACGTTACGATTATCAGTAGTAAAACTGCTGTGCACGGTATGCACAGTAGGTGTTTGTACAAAACTCGCCAAAGGTAACGCCGTTATTCCCACGTGGGAATGAATGATATCGAATTCCTGTGCTCTCTGGTAAACCTGGCTCAGTTCCAGCATTTCGTACACTCCGTACTCTTTGACATCTGGGTCTAAGCGCAATGCACGAGGATAAACTGCTTCTAACTTCGCCAATGTTTGCGAATCACCAGATGCGAACAGAGTGACATCGTGACCACGACGCACTAGTTCATCTGTCAAGCGACTCACAACTAGCTCTATTCCTCCATATGTTGGAGGTGGAACTCGTTCCCACAAGGGGGCTACTTGAGCGATTTTCATAGGTAGTTTTGGTTCAGCATGTAAAAGAGTCCCATTGCTAGGACGTATATCTGATGATCGAGCATTTGTACTTAATCATCTGTCTCTTAGGTTAACCTGACTGACTCACCCGAGTGCAATTTCGGTTAACCCTACCCTGATATAGTTGTTGGTTAATTTAATACTAGCCATTCTTCCTATAGCGGGAGTATACTTTAAGATTACTGTTTGCTGACATGACGATTCATCTATCTTGGGGCTCATTAAGGCTTAAAATTTTTGTAACGAAAAGTACTAAAACCCTGAAACGGGATCAATTCTAAAAATGTTGCAGGAGGAGGAGATGGGTGATCAGAGGACGCAAACACCTGGAGAATGACGACTGACTAAAATGAAAATTGCTACTTGGAATGTCAACTCGATTCGTACTCGTTTAGGGCACGTCATTGATTGGCTGAGGGTGAGTGACGTTGATGTCCTATGCATGCAAGAAATTAAAGTTATAGACGCACAATTTCCCTGTGCACCTTTCGAGGAATTGGGCTATAACCTTTATCTATCAGGGCAAAAAGCTTACAACGGTGTTGCGATCGCCAGCCGTCAACCACTAGAGGATGTTAGTTGTGGTTTTACGCCGACTTTATTGAACATCCAACCAGATTGGGATGAGCAAAAACGGGTGATTACTGGTAAGATAGACGGTATAAGAATTATTAATCTTTACGTACCCAATGGTTCAGCAGTGGGAAGCGAGAAATATGAATACAAGCTGGGCTGGTTAGCAGTGCTGCGGGAGTATTTGCGATCGCTTCTTATATCACAAGCTGCTATTTGTGTGTGTGGAGATTTTAACATTGCTCTGGAAGATAAAGATATTCATCAGAGTGCAAAGAGCGAAAATCACATCATGGCATCAGAACCAGAGCGCCAAGCGTTGCGAGATATCCTGTTATTAGGATTTGCTGATGCTTTTCGCAAATTTACCTCGGAAGGGGGACACTACACCTGGTGGGACTATCGATCAGCATCTTTTCGCCGTAATTTAGGTTGGCGAATTGACCATCACTATCTTACGCCTGCTTTGTATGAGCGTGCCAAAAGCTGCACTATTGATGTCGCTCCCAGAAAGTTACCTCAACCCAGCGATCATGCACCAGTGATTGTCGAATTTTAGAATTTAGTCATGAATTTTGACTAATCCAAAATCCATAAGTTAACATCCAAAATTGATATGTTTCTAGTCACTGGAGCCACAGGGGGAATAGGTCGTACAGTTGTGCGACTTTTATGTGAACAGGAAAAACAGGTGCGAGCATTTGTCCGTCTCACTTCGCGCTACAGCGAGTTAGAATACCGAGGAGCTAACATCTTTATTGGTGATTTACGTCAAGAAAAAGATATTCAAAAAGCTTGTCAGGGCGTACAATACATTATCAGCGCTCACGGTTCTGATGGAGATGCCTTAGCTTTAGACTATCGCGCTAACATCGAACTCATAGACTCCGCAAAAGCTAATCAAGTCCAGCACTTTGTTTTTATTTCCGTGCTAGGAGCAGACAGAGGATACGAAGATGCTCCTGTGTTTAAGGCAAAACGAGCAGTGGAGCGATATCTGGAAACTAGTGGTTTGAATTACACTATTCTACGCCCATCTGGATTAGCATCCGACTTACTACCATTAGCAGAACGTTTTCGAGAAACAGGGTTTTACCTGCTTGTTGGCGACCCCAAAAACCGTAGCTCTATTGTTAGTACAGATGATTTGGCAAGGATAATAGTAGATTCTGTGACAGTTGAAGCTGCTCGTAATCAGATATTATCAGTTGGGGGACCAGAAATTCTAACACGAGAGGATATTCCCAGAATTTTGAGTCGTATATTTAACCGAGACCCACTGATAATTAACCCGCCACTGCTAGCAGTAGATGGGGTGCGAAGTGCATTAGGTTTTTTCAATCCCCAAGCACAAAAAGCTTTGGGAACGTTTCGTACATTACTAGCTAACGAATTTTTCTGTACAAGAGAAGAAATTGCGAAATTGGAAACCACCTTCAATTTTTCGCTGGAAACACTAGAAAGTTTTTTGCGACGTTATCTAGCGGTTTAATCAGTAAACAGTGAGTAAGCGTGCTTGATGAGGGTTTCCCGACAGAGGCATCTGGCGTTAGACCGGAGGGCGTGCCGCAGGCATACCCGATAGCCGTCAGGCGTGGCAAGAGCCATAGGGTGAACAGTTATCAGTTATCAAGTTATTGTTCATTGATAACTGATAACTGATAACTTTTTAGCACTGACTACTCACCTATAATCCAATACGGTTCAGTTAAGATATTTATTCGTTGAGATAGCACCTGATGTAGGGGAGATGAGAACCGCTTGTGTGATAAACACTTAACGTCCATTAGTTTTTTCACATCTGCGCTGGGTGCCCCTCTTGCCTCTGTGCTTCCCTTCAAGAGCAAATTTCTTATCCGAACCGTATTGACCTATAATCTAAAATCCAAAATTAAAAATCTTATGAGATATTCCCTCGCTGCAAATGCTGCTCAAGCACGTAAAACAAAACAGCGATTTGCAAAACCTGATGAACAATTATCCTATGAACTGGGTAAAGCAGTACAGGAATTGCCACCATTGTACACTAGATTGTTAGCAGGAACACTGAGTGTAGTGGTACTGGGAACAATCGCCTGGGCGAATTTTTCCAAAATTGATGAAGTGGCGACTTCCCCTGGAGAGTTAATTGCTTCCACACAAGTACGACCGGTGACATCCATAGGTAATGGAACAATTGTTAAGGTTAATGTTAAAGAAGGCGATCGCGTCATCAAAGGTCAAACCCTGATTCAACGTGATCCAGACTTGCAAAAAGTCGATGTGACTCGCTTAGCCTCATCTGCTAAATTAATTCAAGAAGATTTGCGACGTTTAGATGCAGAACGTACGGGTGGCAAAATTGCTGGCACACAACTTCAAGATGAGCTGTTAAACTCTCGTTTACGAGATTATCAAGCGCGTCAAGCAGCCTCCGTTGCGGAAGCAAATCGCCAACAGGCGCTGATTAACCAGGCGAAAGTGCGCCAGACTCGGTTGCAAGAAAATCTGGTAAACGCAAGAACTAGCCTTACCAACGCCAAAACAAACTTGGTTAACGCCCAAAATATCCGTAGGAAAGTTGAAACTGGCTTAGCAATTGCTCAACAAAGGGAACAAAGCCTCAAAACCCTAGTGACTCCTGGTGCTATTCCTCGACTCGATTACCTGGACGCCCAAGAAAGACTCAATCGTGTAACTACGGAAATTACCCGCGCAAATGATGAGGTGATAAACTCCCAAAATAAGGTGACAGAGGCTCAAGACAAAGTCACATCTTTAGAAAAGGATATTGCAGCTCAAGGAGAGGAAATTCGCCAAGCCCAAGAAGCATATCAAGCAGCTCGCAGTCAAGCACAGCGTCTAGAATCCGAGCGTCAAAGTGAAATTATCACCCAGATCAACAAACGCAAAGAAGAACTGACCACCGTTCAAGGTCAACTTGAGCAAGCCCAGAAGCAGCAAGATATGGAAACTATCAAAGCTCCAGTCACAGGTACTATCTATAGAATCAAAGCAACAAGAGGACCAGTGCAAGCGGGTGAAGAGTTAGTATCTATATTACCAGAAGGGGAAGAACTTCTGTTAGAGGTGAAAGTCCTCAACCGAGATATTGGTTTTATTCGCGAGGGAATGAAAGCAAAGGTCAAGATGGCAACTTTCCCCTTTCAAGAATTTGGCATCATTGATGGTGAAGTTGTGCAAGTCAGTCCCAATGCGATTGTTGACAAAGAAATGGGGTTAGTTTTCCCCACCAGAATTAAACTGAATAAACACTCCATAATGGCGCAGGGACAAGAAGTTGCATTGACTCCTGGAATGACTGCTAATGGTGAGATTGTCACTCGCAAGAAATCAGTTTTGACATTCTTAATTGAGCCAATTACTCGTCGATTTAGTGAGGGGTTTTCTGTGAGGTAATTTTGGAGGGTGTGATGGTGCAAGGCGGTGTGCCTTACGATCCACCTTCAATTCATTAGTGTTAACTTATCATTGGGTGCTTCTCCTCCAACATTTCTTGGCGTTTCTTGAGTATATTTTCACCAAACAGTGGTGTCATCATAATCAGTGATACTATAGTTAAGGTTGTTTAGTAGTGTTTGGTAGCTTGAGAATTGCGACCCCAGTGTAGAACTGACACTAAAGCTGGAGAATTGCACAGTCTTGCTGTCATCCAACCGATTTTGTGACCGATAAGAGTCATCGTGGTAATCAATAACGCTGAAGCTAGAGGTTGTAGCACTGCTGTTGCTCATGAAATCCCTCGAGCCAAGGCTTGGGACTTGTGTATCGTGTACTGCTGTTTCTGTGACAATCTGACGCACTTGAGCATCAGTCAGATTATGGTTAGCACTAAGCATTAAAGCAACAACACCAGCAACGTGAGGAGTCGCCATAGACGTGCCACTATAGGAAGCATATTTATTACCTGGAAGTGTAGAATACACATCAACTCCTGGGGCTGTCACGTAAGTGAGTGAATTGATTCCCGCTTTGTTGGAGAAGCCAGCCATGTTATTATTTTTATTAACTGCTCCAACTGCAATTCCCCATTTGTCTGCATAGCGGGCTGGATAATCTGGTTGAAATCCACTATCATTGCTAGCTGCCATAACAACAATCACCCCTTTGCTGCTGGCATATTCGAGAGCTTTCTCTAGAGTACTGTCAGGAGAACCACCACTAAGACTAAGATTAATCACGTTAGCTCCATGATCCACGGCATAGTAAATGCCATTAGAAATCGAAGTATAAGAGCCTGAACCTTCATCATTAAGGACTTTGACTGGCATAATTTTGGCATCGTAGGCAATACCAGTCACACCAATATCATTTTTTTCTCCTGCAATAGTACCAGAGACATGGGTTCCATGACCGTATCTATCTAAGACATCGTTGTTGTTGTCAGCAAAGTTCCAACCATGCACATCATCTATATAGCCATCGCCATCATCATCTATGCTATTACCAGCAATTTCCTTTGAATTTGTCCAGATATTATCCTTCAAGTCATCGTGGTTAAAGTCAACCCCAGTATCTAGAACAGCAACCACCATACCTTGACCAGTGTATCCTTTTGCCCAGGCTTCTGGAGCCTTCACAAGGTCGGCACCCCAATTATTACCACCAAGGTTAGGAACATCAGCAAAAGCACTTTGACCAGCTGCTTTAGCCACTGCTGCTGCTGCATTTATTAAGCCATAACCGGAGGTGAAGCTGTACCCATTGTCATTGAAAAACTGTTCTTGAGCGTTATCTTCTAGGTCATTGCTCCCTGAGTTAAAGCTACTATGACCGTTAAGGTTGACGTTATAGTTGTTGTTACAATCAAAGGTATTTACTGAGGATAGAGAAGTGATATTTTTCCCTTGATTAAAAAGAGAACTGTTACTACTAATAGGACTAAACATCAGTATTTTTTTCCTCAGTCAATTTTTATTTTTTGACAAATATCCTTACCAAAACCTTCTCATTTTCAGGTTTTTGCGTAACCAAAAATTTGCTTAATATAATAATTGCTGTTTTTAAAAACATAAAAAGATAATTTTTTTACATTTTTTTAAAATTATAAATAGATATTTTATATAACAATTACATTTTAGTTTTGAGAGTTTTTTGACAAACCACAAAAGACACGTAGACGCCCGTTAGGCGCAGCCGTGGCCGTACCCACTGGGCGGCTTACCGCAATCTTTGGGCAGAAAAGACATAAACAGAGGTTCTGACAAATTATTTAGAACTACTCTTTTTATTTGGAAAAAATTGTATAATTTAGTATTTTAAATAAGTCAACAGTAAACAGTGAACAGGGACTGAGAACTGATAACTGGTACTGCGAGTACTTGGTACTGCGGGTACTTGGTAACTGATAACTGATAACTGATGACTGATAACTGTTAAAATATTTTCCCCCGTTTTCTTAAATCAAGGTTAATAAGTGATGTTGTCAAAATTACGAAACAAGCTGCGAATAACTTCAAAGTTTAACTCAAAAAGACGCACTGATATTAATTTTGTTTTGCCATTGGCAACAGTATTCTTTGTTCTTTGTCTGATACTTACCCTGAATCGTTACTATAGTTTTTACGCCTCTTTTGACCAAGGAATTTTTAACCAAGTTTTCTGGAATAACCTTCACGGTCGATTCTTTCAAAGTTCTCTTTCTTCAAGTCTTTCTACTAATGTTGTTCATTCTGGAGAAATTGCTACAGTCTATTATCACCGTCTTGGTCAACACTTTACTCCTGCATTGTTACTTTGGCTACCAATATATGCCCTGTTTCCATCTCCTGCAACTTTAGGGGTTTTACAGGTTATATTCATCACCGCAGCGGGTTTGGTTTTGTATGTACTAGCACGACAGTATCTAGAACCACCACTAGCAGTGATGATAACTGCTAGCTTTTACGCTGCTAATGCTGTTATTGGTCCCACCTTAAGTAACTTTCATGATATCAGCCAAATTCCCTTGTTTGTCTTTGGCTTGTTACTCGCAATCGAAAAGCGCTGGTGGTGGCTGTTTTGGGTGCTAGCAGTTTTGATTTTGGCAGTTCGGGAAGATGCTGGTGTGAATTTATTCAGCGTTGGTGTTTACATGATTTTGAGTAGACGCTTTCCTCGCGCTGGACTAGGTGCTTGTATTCTCAGTTTTGGTTACATGTTGCTTCTCACCAATGCAATTATGCCACTGTTTTCTGAAGATATTTCTCGGCGGTTTATGTTGGAACGATTTGGGCAATTTGCAGATGGTGATGAAGCCTCCACCCTAGAAATTATTTGGGGAATGATTAGCAACCCTTGGCGATTGATTGTAGAACTTGTCACACCAGTAGACCGGACAATTAAGTATTTACTTGGACAATGGTTACCGTTGGCTTTTGTACCTGCGGTTTCTCCTGCATCTTGGATGGTGGCTGGGTTCCCTTTGCTGAAACTCTTTTTGGGAAAGGGAGAGACAGTTTTAGCAATCAATGTTCGCTATGCTTTAACTGTGGTTCCAGGACTATTTTACGGCGCGATTCTTTGGTGGTCACAGCATCCAAAAAGATTTAAACTCTCGTTTCGCCGTTTTTGGGCAGTTTGTCTGAGTCTTTCTTTACTATTTTCCTTTACTTCCAGTAGTTCTAGCTTAAATAGAGCATTCTATTTTCTCTTACCAGATTCGTTTAATCCTTTGGTGTATGTGTCTTTACCTCAACAATGGGGTCATGTGTTGCAGTTTCGCCCAATGCTGGCACAAATTCCACCAGATGCTAGTATCTCTGCAACGACTTATCTTGTTCCTCAGCTTTCCAGTCGCCGGGAAATCATTCGCTTACCTGCACTGGAACTGCGAAACGATGCACGTCAGGTGATGAAAGTTGATTATGCGATCGCAGATCTGTTGCAGTTAAAACAGTATCAACCAGCATTTAAGGAAGAGCGTAACCTTTTACGCGAACTTGTACAACTGTTTGACCAGCTGACGAAGACTCAGGAATACGGAGTGATTGACTTTAGAGATGGCGTTATTTTACTTCAAAAAGCTGCAACCCCTGATCCACAAGCCACAGCAGCTTGGTTAGCTTTTCGCCAACAACTTGAGAGAGAATTAACACAAAACAGGGCAAGATAATAAAGAAACCAAGAGCCAAAAAAACAATTTTGAGTTCTGACTTTTTATCTGAAAGTCTTTCTACCACTACTTTTTTCGGAACAATGTTACAAAAAATCAAAAAAATTCCATTTTGGGACTTGTTATAGTAGTCAAACTTGTATCTTGAGATAAATGTAGAAAATTATAGATTTGTAAAGGGTTGGGCATATAAGTCTATGAAGATATTGGTGTTAAGTTGGGAGTTTCCGCCGCGAATAGTTGGGGGAATTGCTCGTCATGTGGCAGAGTTATATCCGGAACTGGTCAAGTTAGGACATGAAATCCACTTGATTACACCAGAGTTTGGTCAAGCACCGATGTATGAAATCGTTGAAGGAGTCAAGGTTCATCGTGTACCTGTGGCTTCTGGTAATGACTTTTTTCATTGGGTTGTTAATCTGAACCAAAGCTTTGGGCATCACGGCGGTAAGTTGATGCTGGAGGAAGGACCGTTTGATATTATTCATGCGCATGATTGGCTTGTTGGGGATGCGGCGATCGCCCTCAAGCACAGCTTCAAAGTCCCCCTTATTGCCACTATTCACGCAACTGAATACGGACGCTACAACGGTGTTCACACTGATATTCAACGTTATATTAATGCCAAAGAAGAACTTTTTGCTTTCAACGCTTGGCGAATTATCGTTTGCACTGACTATATGCGGCGGGAAGTAGAACGGGCGTTACACTCTCCGTGGAACAAAATTGATGTTATCTATAACGGTATCCGACCAGAAAAAAAACAGCACCATCAAGATTTTCACGCTCTGGATTTTCGCCGTCAATTTGCCGAAGATGCTGAGAAAATCGTTTACTACGTCGGTCGTATGACCTATGAAAAAGGTGTCTCTTTACTGCTGAGTGCTGCTCCCAAAGTCTTGTCGGAAATGGGGGGTTACGTTAAATTTGTTATTATCGGTGGCGGTAATACCGACCATCTCAAAAAGCAAGCTAAGGATATGGGAATTTGGAATAAGTGCTATTTTACTGGTTTTATATCTGATGAGTACTTAGATAAATTCCAAACCATTGCCGATTGTGCTGTATTCCCCAGCCTTTATGAACCCTTTGGTATTGTTGCATTAGAAAGCTTTGCCTCTCGCGTTCCCGTTGTAGTTTCTGATACTGGTGGTTTCCCTGAAGTGGTGCAACATACCAAAACAGGTGTAGTGACTTACAAAAACAATCCAGATTCCTTGGCTTGGGGTATTTTGGAAGTATTGAAAAATCCAGGTTATCGACAATGGCTGGTTGATAACGCTTATGAAGATTTAGAAAGACGCTTCAGTTGGTCTAAATTAGCTAAGCAAACTGAGGATGTGTACAAGCGGGTGGTGCAAGAGCGATCGCAAGTGACTTGGCTATAAAGTTTTTGAATTAAGTAGGGTGGGCATTGCCTCACCCTACAGTACTGGTTACCCTTATCGCCGCAGGCGTTAAGCATCATACAAGCAAAGCAAAGTTTCCCTATATTGTAGGTTGGGGAGGACACTTCCGTGCGGTGAGACCAGTGGTACAGAGTCATTGCACCTATAGTGCACTCATCCATTAACGAACTGATATATACTCTGAGAGTGCATTTTTATCTTTCGTTTCATCTTTCGTAATCAGAACTTGCTCGTAGTGTACAGTCCAGGAATTCTTTTTGATGCGGTGCCGACGCTTGAGCCTAAAGGTCAGGAATCCTAAACCAAGCAACACCAGAGCAGATACTGTAGTAGGCTCAGGCACAAGTACAGGAGGACGGCGAAACTTTGTGGCAAGCTCGTAGTCGTATGCGTAGCCGATGATCTCCGCTTCGCCGAAGTAGTTGCCTAAGAACTGCAAAGACAACGGGCTTCCCTCAGGAGAAAAGCCCATTGGGACTGTAATAGCTGGTAAACCGAGAATGTTTGCTTCGTTAAAACCAAAGAGCCTGGCAAATGGGTTTTCCTTTGGCGGAACGATGTTGCCAACCGTCGGGAAAACAAAGGCATCAATGCCGTTTGCTGTCATGAAGTTCTCGTACTTTTCTGTCCGAAAGTTGGCAAGAGCCTGCAACGCTTGGGTTACTTCTGGAACCTCCTGCCACGACTTGGCATTTCCAGCCTCAATGATATTAGCGATCGGCTGAATGAGGTTTGAGTAAAAAGGGTTATCTTGAGGGACAATATTGCGTAGATCCACAAATGATTTAATTTCGTCGTCGTTATACCCCTTAATAAGCTGTTCGTAGTAATATGCTAAATTCTGAGCTGGTAGCCCACTTCCGATAAAGCTGATGTATTCTTCTGGAAAAGAGCTTGTGTAAGCAGGAATATCAACTTCAACTAGCTTTGCTCCTTGCTCTTGTAATACCTTCTTAGCCTGCTCGAATGCAGCGGCGACCTGCGGATCTATGGGATAGCTTTCTTCCTTTTCGGGATCGCCCTTACCAATGTAAGCATTGGGTAAGCCCAGTGTCTTACCTTGGAGCGAAGTGTCACTAAGGAAACTAGTATAATCCTGGCGGATTTTTTCTGGAATAAATGGATTCCAGATGTTGTTCGGGTCTTTGTTCGGCTCAAAGTCAACTAAGGTGTTCAAAGCAATAGCAATATCTCCAACCGTTCTTGCCATTGGACCTATGACATCTTGTTGTGGAACTAGAGGCCAAGTCCCATCAACAGAAATTAAACCAGTACTTGGCTTAAGACCAACTATTGAGTCATAGGCGCTAGGTACACGAATTGAACCACCAGTCTCGCCACCCATAGAAAACATCGTCAGGTTTGCTGCTACTGACACTGCCGATCCACTACTAGAGCCACCTGGACTCAGGTTAGGTGCATATGGGTTGACGACTGGTCCATATGCCTCACTCACCCCATCCAAAGAAGAAGCCCAGGTACTCATATTTGCCTTCCCGAGGATGACTGCTCCGGCTTCCTTAAGCTTCTTGACAGCAAAGGCGTCCTCCGTCGCGATCAGCGACTTGAAAGCCTCGACGCCGTTAGTTGTCGGCAAACCCTTAACATTGTACGAGTCTTTCACGACCACTGGTATACCGTGCAGTGGACCGAGAATAGTGCCTTGGGTACGCAACGCATCTAACTGCGCTGCTTCCTGTAGCACGTTTGGATTGACGAAACCAATGGAATTGAGCTTTGGTCCTGCTTGGTCGTATGTGGCAATTCGGTCAAGGTACATTTGTGTGAGTTCTTGACTTGTTAAAGTACCTGCCTCAAATGCAGCATTGACATCAGGAATGGTCGCTTCCTCTAGTTTGAAAGTTGATGCCAGAACTGCTGTAGGAAAAATTCCTAGCATGACAACTTGAGCTGCTAGAAGAGGTGATTGTTTTAGAAGTTTCATCAATGGGTTATACCTCGTTACTTCAAATCCTGAAACCTAGGTTTTGCAAGGTCATGTTGTCTTGATATTTTTGAGATTTGAGTAGCAACACTGTCAGACGGTCAAACTTGTGTCGTCCCGAATCTTATAGAGATAACCTACAGAATATAGCCTCAAACCCCACTTCAAACTACAGACTGACTACAGCTTGAACAATTTGTTCAAGAGCAAAAGAGTAGTAGCCGAAGACTTTTTTTTATCAATGCTTGAACCACTGTAATGAACCAAAAACAAGTTTGTTGTTTTGGCTTACGACTAATTCTGCAAAAAACTTTTAGCTTAAAAAGACAAAAAATAGCTGTTTTTTGCAGCAGTCTTAATAGGCGTAGAAAATCCTATAGTTTGCTAGTCAATTAACATTTGACTAGTAGCAATAACACTATACAGTAACCTGAAAAATACTAGTGTAACTTTACACTATCTTTAAAAGAGTATTTTAGAACAATCATAGATTGCCTTAAATACTGAGTATTTTTCCAAAAATTCTTTCCGGAACATTTATAAAAATTTAATATATCTTTAAATACAGGTGTTTACAGATATAGTAATTACAACAAAATTTTAGAGATAGATGACAAGAAAAAAACAATAGCTCTCTGTGTGCATTGACTTATCAGTTGAAACAAGCAGGCAACATAAGTGCCAGCAAATAATTTGTATCAACAAGGGACGGAGTTCAAAATTTGGGATAATCAAAAAATCCCTATCACCTGTTAAGAGTTTGGGAAATGACAAACACAGATATCAATACATTTCACAACATTTCAACGGAAGTAGGCTGGAAAGAGGAGTTAATTGAGAGTTTGAGGCGATCGCATAAAGCAGAGGACTGGTTACCTTTATGGCCAGCAGAACGCGATAAGCTTTGCTTGACGCCGCAGGCGTATCGCGTCACACAAGCAAAGCAAAGTTTCCCCATGATGGTTCCTCTAGGCTATGCTGAACTCGTAGACTGGCAAAACCCCGATGATCCTTTACGTCAGTTATTGCTGCCTTCAGAATGGGAAAAAGATGAGTCTGGTAGTCTTGATACCAGTGGAGAATAATTTTCTACAGTATTGCAAGGTTTACAGCATAAGTACGACAAAAATGGAGTGTTAATTATGACTCAAGCTTGTGCAGGTCATTGCCGTTACTGTTTTCGCAGACGATTGATGAGTCGAGATGTTTTGACGAAGGAGACATAAGAACACAGAAGTCAGGAGTCAGAATTCGGATTGAATTTTGAATTCCCCCGTTCGCGCAGCATGCCCGCAGGGCTTAGGGGGTGGGGGTGTAAGGGAAAAAGGTGTTTCTTTCATATAATGCTTGCCGCGAAGCCGCTAGTCGGAGGCTCATATCTTACACTTACCCAAAAAAAGTCAAAAAAAATACATTTTATCTCACTTTGTTCTCGTCCGCCTAGGACTGTAAGTCCCAGCCTAATAGGCAAAGTCCATTAAAACTGAGATCTTGCACCAGTATCAACAATGAGGCAGAGCCTCGATATCTGGTTCCCAGGCTGAGCCTGGGAACCAGGGTTGGGAGGCGAAGCCTCCCGATTATTGAGAATGCTGCAAGATCTCAGTTAAAATGGACTAAAGTTGATTTATTTTCTTCAAGTTTGCAGAAGCTGCGAGAAGTATCGCTGGAGTTGATGAAGTTGCTGGGACCTCTGGACTATGCAACCTTTGACTTTCGCATCGCATATGATGGACAAGTCTATTTGCTTGATGTTAATGCAGATGCGACTTTGCATCCACAGCGTTCTTTTGCTCAAATTGCTTATGCTGCGGGGCTATCTTATCAGCAATTGATTTCGGTCATTTTAAAAACTTCTTTGGAACGATGGAAATGAGAAAATTACCGCGTTCAGATATCAATAATTTCAGGAATCACTAAACCAATTTACCATCTCAATCCCTTGGAAATCGACATAATCTGCTTGATTGTTTGTGACTAAAACTAAGTTGTTAACAACAGAGATTGCTGCAATTTGCCCATCAACATAGGATGTTGTTTTGCCTAACCCAACTAATTTTGATCTCTCGAATGCATGCCATTTAGCTGCTTCAATGCTGTAGGGCAGTAGTTGCAACTTGCCTTCAACTTCTTCTCTGAGATAAGCTTCTATAGCTTGACGTTTTCGTGAGTTGGGTAAGCGATAACAGCCATAGAGCATTTCGTGAAAAACGACAGTCGCAGTCGTTATTAGACCAGTATACTTCGCCAGTAACTCCATCACACGAGAATTTGGGATTGGGCGGAGGGGTTCAGACAAAATGTTGGTATCTAATAAAAATTGTACTTGACTCAAAAGATGATCTCCCGTCCCCCAGTGCGATCGCGAACATCATTAAAAACTTGATCAGGATGAATATCCAGAACCTCTATTTCATACTTTTGGCGAAATTGCATGAGACCTGTGCCAAATTCTAACCTTTCTGATGTCAGGCGTTGATACTCATCAACTGATAATACGACTGCTACCGGTTTACCCCGCCGTGTAATCTGTATAGGCTTGCCATTTTCAGCATTGTGAATAATTCGAGCAAAGTGATTGCGGGCTTCAGCAATAGAGTATTCCTCAGGCATTTTTTTAGTCTTAGAATGAGATGGCTATTTTTATGGCTATATTCTATTCTTAACATGAGGTTGATAAATAACAAGTCGTCACTTGACGAAATTCTTTGATCATCAAAAACAATCAGCTTGAATAATTTGGTTTTTTCTAAAATCTAAAGACACGAAGCACTCACTTGCGAAAATTGCAGGAATTGTTGCCATCGCCACTCTCATGAGCAAACTTTTTGGGCTGTTGCGTTCTACCTGCGTTGCGGCGATTTTTGGAGTTGGTGCAGTTGCCGATGCTTACAATTATGCTTACATCATCCCCGGTTTTTTGTTAGTGTTGCTTGGTGGTATCAACGGACCGTTGCATAGTACCTTAGTAACGCATTCCCCACGCGTAGAACGCGGGGGCTTTTCGTAGCCCTGTACGGTAGCGGTTTGGTTCCTGTTCAGGTTCCGAAACACTACTTTCCGAGCCTCCAGGCGTGGTTACGGTTAATAGAGGATGTACTCATCCCCACGCCCCGGAAAACACATTGGTTTGCCTTTAAATTAGCAAGCGATGTGTTCACTACCCATTTACAAGACAACTCGCCGTCTCTTGCCTACTGGAATAGCCGTTCCTGCCGGGTCAACAGTGCGTTATTTCATTTCAGCATACATATATTGTCGCAGATTTTTCGTGTTGTGTTCCCTTATATTGGACGGCAGTTGAAACTGGGGTGCGGGTTTCCTCCCCATGCATACAATGCAGGCGCTTCCACCCTCCGATTCGGGTGAGTGTTTTGGCAAAGCGTGAGAAATCAGCTGCGGCTCCTTTGGTAGAAACAATCACAACCCTCACCAGTGGCGTGTTACTCTTAGTAACGATAGGTTTAATTGTTTTTGCTGGTTTCTTTATTGATTTAGTCGCCCCAGGTTTAGAAGCGCAAGTTAAAGCGCTAGCCATCCAACAGTTGCAAATCATGGCTCCTATCGCTCTGTTTTCTGGACTGATTGGTATTAACTTTGGGACGTTGAATGCAGCATAGCATTACTGGTTACCTTCTATTAGCCCCATTTTATCTAGCATCACTGTCATACTTGGTTTGGGCTTTTTAGCGCTGCAACTGGGAAATCAAATCAGCGTTCCCCAATACTTGCAACTAGGAGGCTGGGTTTTGGCTGGGGGAACTCTGGTTGGTGCTGTTTTGCAATGGTTCGTTCAATTCTTAGTCCAGCGGCGAGAGGGTATGGGTAAGTTACGCCTGCGCTTTGACTTTGATTCTTCTGGTGTGAGAGAGGCGATCGCTATTATCGCTCCTGCCACCTTGTCTTCTAGCATGACCCAAATTAACATCTAGTGGGAATGGAGTTTGCCGATACTAAGTTTGATTGGTGCTAGTGGAGTGGCAGGTATTGCCTGTTGGTTAACAACCTGGAGTTATGAAGTACTTTGGGGTAGCCAGGAGTTACTGAGGCAACTGTTGCAATTAAGTCTGGCTGGAAGTCTTGGACTAAGAGTTTTTGCGGTATTAGTTAGTTTCATGAAGATACCAGAGGTAGAGTTATTAGTTCAACGTTTTAAGAAAAAGGGGAACTAATAGCAGAAGATTTTCTTCAATCAGCGTTGTCTAATAAATCAAAAGTCAATTTTTTTGAGAATGAAATTACTGAAATCTTGTACCATTACCAGTAAACAACTAATACTTTTATGAGCTAGTGTTTAAATTTACTGAAAAATTAGTTCTAGTTTTTTCAGTCCATTTTAATGGACTTCGTCTATTAGGCTGGGACTTATAGTCCTAGGCGGACGAGAAGTGAACAGTGAACAGTGAACAGGGGCTGATAACTGGTAACTGATAACTGATACCCATCAACTCCAGATGAACAACTGGAAACGAGATACTATGAAAAGACTTGTCATCCCGAGGTTAAATAGGGTTGCTACGGCAATAGTGATAACTATCTCAGTATTGTTCCTTCTCTGGTTGACTTCACCATTACCTAAAACGCTAGCAAAAACCGAAGTAAAAGTTTTTGAACAAGTCTGGCAAACTGTCAACGAAAACTTTTATGATCCAAAATTTAACGGCGTGGACTGGAAAGCGATGCAGCAAAAGTATCAACCTCAAGCCACCCAAACCAAGTCTATCCAAGAAGTTGCTGTTGTGATCAATCAGATGCTTTCTGAATTGCGAACTTCTCACACCCGCTTCTACACTCAAGATGAACCAGCATACTACCAGCTTTTAGGGATTTTTCAGGCAAGAAATCCTGATTTCCAGAAAGAATTAAAAAAGTTCTTTCCAAAAGGCAAAATTGAATACACTGGCATTGGTATATTCACAAAAGACATCAACGGTAAGACTTTTATTAGTGCCATTCTAGACGGAAGTCCAGCGGCAAAAGCTGGGTTAAAAGTGGGCGACCAATTGCTGAGTGTGGAAGATCGTCCTTATCAACCGATACAATCTTTTGTAGGTAAAGCAGGTCAAAAAGTAACTTTATTAATTCAAAGAAAACCTGACGCCAACAGCCAAGAAAAAATTGCTGTGACTCCCAAAATGTATGACGCAACCACTATGTTTCTGGAAGCACAACAAACCAGCACTCAGGTTATTCAACGCAACGGTAAGAAAATTGGCTATGTTCATATCTGGTCAAACGCTGCTGATCCAGACCAGGATAAACTTCGAGAAGACCTCATCTACGGTCGCTTGAGAAATGCAGAAGCGTTGGTTTTGGATTTACGAGATGGCTGGGGTGGAGGAGATATCGGCTATCTCAACATCTTTACTGCAAAAGAAGGTCCTAGTATAACTAGCATCCCCCGCAATGGCAAAAGATATACTTCTATTTCTCAATGGAAAAAGCCTGTGGTTATGCTGATAAATGAGGGAAGCAGAAGTAGTAAAGAAATTTTGGCTTATGCTTTCAAGCAACACAAAATAGGACCTGTGATTGGTTCTAAGACAACAGGGGCAGTTGTTGCTGGTCGTCCTTTTCTGATGTCAGATGGTAGCTTGGTTTATGTAGCAGTCTCAAATGTGTTTCTCAACGAAACACAACGCTTGGAAGGCAAAGGAGTCACACCTGATATTAACGTACCATTTTCATTAGAATACGCTCAAGGTGGAGATCCTCAAAAAGAACGCGCTATAGAAGCAATGCTTGCAGCACTCAAATAGCACTACGGGGGTTTGTTTAAGGGAGGCGATAGCTAGCCCCTAAGGGGGCGCTGCGCAAACGCTTGCGCTACGAGTGCAGATCGCACGATACACTTTCAAATTTTTGAATTTTTGCGTACTTAAATCTCCATCGTTATGATTTTTACAATTTCTTTACTGTTGATTATGCTATAAAAATTCCATCAATATTGTTAGCCAATGTACTTGCTGATTGCCCATAAACAACTGCAAGTAGATCATTATCAAGGAAAATTTGAACACCATTTGCAATGTCGGCAAACGCCAAATTGTCCAAGCTATGGGTTTTCAATTGGGTTGCTCCCAATTGGAAATTATTGATGGTGTCGTAACCGCTTTTTTTCTCCAGCACAATAGTGGCAGCACCATTCCCCAGCCATACGGTATCAAAACCAGCACCACTATCAATAAAATCACCACCGCCGTTGGCAAAGATGGTGTCATTGCCAGCACCACCGAAGATTGTATCAGCCAGCTTACCACCGTAAATTAGGTCATCTCCAAAACTACCAATCAGTGTGTCTGTTCCGCCATTGCCGTAGATGATGTCATCACCGTAGCCTCCGTTAATAAACTCGCTGCTCGTCGTTCCAAAAATGGCGTCATTGCCACCTTCACCTAAAAGAGTATCTTCACCACCGTTACCGTAGATAGTATCATTACCATCCTGACCAACAATATTTTCAGCGTCGCTGATACCAAACAGCAAATCATCACGCTCAGTTCCAATTAAAGTCCTAATATTAGGATTTTCCACAATCGTAAAGCTGGCGTTGTTTCTTTGGGGGTCAACGCTGTATCCGTCTCCTGCTACCAAGCCAACAACAATACTTTCTGGTCCCTCTACTATGCCGTCATCAATGATGTCTGATACCAATGTAGCTGTGGTTGCTTCAGGAGCTAAAGTTATTGCTACCTTGGTAACTAAGCCATTTTCTACTAACGGTTTAAATTCGATGATGTTGGCGCTACCGTCTACAAAAAATCTAATGTCACTGCCAGTCGGGTCGGTGTCTTCCAACAGAGCCACAATAACCGTTAGACCAGAGGCGGGAGCTGGTTGGGTTAAGTTAAAGTTCCAACGCAATTGAGTACCCTCCTGCACCAAACTAGGCTCGACGCTTAGGCTGATAGTAGGTACTAGAGTTTTTATCGACATAAATAAAACTTAAATAACCAAGTATTATTACTATAATTTTAGGTGACTTTACCCTTTCTGTATAGAAAGATATAGTAGCGGCTTAATTGCTGTACAGCATTCAGGTAGCCGTGGAAGTGTCAAATAACGTCTCTACTGTATTGCAGCCAATTGAAAACCGCTATAATACTCAGCATTTGATACAATTCAATTTACACCCTAAAAGCCTGCTTGCGTAAACTTTGAATCGTAGAAATAGTGTGTTCTGCACCTTCCTCAATTTCCTCAAGGGTGTTGAAGCGTCCTATACCAAACCGTATCGACGCATAAGCCTGTTGTTCTGAGTGTCCCAATGCCATGAGAACATGGGAAGGTGCAGTTGTTGCTGAGGAACAAGCAGAACCAGAAGACACCGCCATCACTGGTTGTAATCCCAGCAATAGTGCAGATCCATCTACTCTTTCAACACTGATACTTAAATGTCCTGAGAGTCGTTGGGTAGGATGTCCGTTCAGATGAATTCCTTCTAATTGAGAAAGTTTTTCCCACAATCTTTGTCTTAACTGTGTGAGGCGTTGGTTTTCTGTTGCTTGTTCTTCTAAAGCAATCTCAACCGCCTTACCAAATCCTACGATTTGAGGTGTATATAAAGTGCCAGAACGCATTCCCCGTTCGTGTCCACCACCATGCTGCTGAGGAGCAAGTTGGACTCTGGGATTGCGGCGACGGACATATAATGCACCAATACCCTTTGGACCGTAGAGTTTATGTGCTGTTAGCGACATCAAGTCAATTTTCATCGCTTGCACATGAAGAGGGATTTTACCAATAGCTTGGGCTGCGTCGGTGTGGAAAAGGACATTGCGTTCTCGACACATTGCGCCAATTTCTGCCAATGGCTGCAAAACCCCAATTTCATTATTCGCAGCCATCACCGAAACGAGAATTGTCTCAGGACGGAAAGCTTTTTCTAACTCTGTTAAATCAATCAGTCCATCTTTTTGGACTGGAAGGATTGTGATTTCAAAACCAAGAGTTTTTAAATACTTGCAAGGGTCAAGAACTGCACTGTGTTCTGTTGCAACAGTAATAATATGCTGTCCTTTTTGAAAATAGGCTTCTGCAACACCTTTGATAGCTAAATTATTCGCTTCTGTCGCACCACTGGTGAACACAATTTCTTCTGGAGTGGCGTTGATGGCTGTTGCTAAAATTTCTCGTGTTTGCTTAACAGCAGCTTCTGCTTCCCAGCCATAAAGATGATTGATGCTGGAGGGGTTACCAAAGTGTTCTGTAAAAAAGGGTAGCATTGCTGCTAGTACTCGTTCATCTACAGGTGTGGTAGCGTGAGAGTCGAGGTAGATAGGGCGACTAGACATAATTATTCAATCAAAATTTGACCCAGTTTCTTTAATATACTGAGAACCTTATATAATTCATTCTCGCGTCTCAAAAGTGTAAATTGGTCAGACAAAGCATACTCTGGCTGATTTACCTTAGTAAGTTTCAGAAAAATAAAATCACTACCATTCATGACTAATCCAAATAGAGGTTTTTCTAATTGAGGATTAGCTAGCATATAAGCGAGTGCTTGGGGAATAGCTTCTAGAAGAGAAAAACTAGCTCTTTTAGATTCAATTATCAATAACCATAATTGTTGTTGGATAACTAACACATCAATACGTCCACGTACAATTTCTCCCTCGTCCTCCAAGGAAATCTCTATAGATTGTTCACTTTTAATAAAAAAAGGATCATCATAAAATCCAGCCAGACTCAGTAAGGGGGATAACACCACTAATTTGACGGCTTCTTCCAACAAAGGAGGACGTTTGACTAAACGAAGAAAATGAAACTTTACTCTGTCTAGATATTGCTTTTCTAAATCCGTAATGTCTGGTAAAGAATCAAACCATTCTGTAAAAAAATCTTCATTCTCAGCCTGTTGTAGCCCAAATCTTTCTTCTAAATAGCCAAGGGTGACGTTTTGTGCTTGGATGACTTGAATCATAGTTTTTTTAAACTAGCTATTATCTTAATGTTAAATGACCCTGGAGGCACTGAGACAGCGCAAATGACGGTAAGCAGCCTCAACGCAGATGAACCTGTACTTCACTTGAACCTGATGAAAACCGCCATAATATGATCAGCTAGTGTTCCTCTATGTGCTCGCTTATTCAAGCAAGCGAGCAAGTTTATTCAAAGTCAAAATAATTTATTTTGTATAGATTATTCGAACGGAAATAAAGCACACTTTTCTAAATTACGACCAACTTGACGATGTTTTGCTAAATGCAGCGGAGTTTCCAAAGGGGGAACTTTGTAAACAAAATTATAACGAGCAGTGTGATAACTCTGTCCGGGTTCATAGAAATTAATTTTCATTTGTTCCAATTCCTCTTTTCGGTAATCTTCTAGAGGTTTATATTGCTCATCTTTGAGTCTATTTTGAATCTTTAAGGTTAATCTATTATCATAATCCGGACTTGTTGCCATCTCTTCTGCAATTAGCTCAATCTGCTGTTGGAAAATGATATGATGACTTCCCAAATAATCATCAATAAGTCCTATCTTTTTAGCAAACTCTGTACCCATAGGCATACAATTATCTGTCAGTTCAATTGCTTTTTTCATGCCCACACGTTTAGGTAGTGAATATGTCCAATACTCAGAACCGTACAATCCCATTCGTTTATAGTGTGGGTTTAAAACAATTCCTCTGCGGCAATAAACAATATCTGCAGCTAATGCCAGCATAACACCTCCAGCTGCCGCATTTCCCTGGAGAGCTGCAATGACTAGATGTGTATTCGTTGTGAGAATTGCATAAACTAAGTCATTCATGGCATTAATATTGCGCCAAGATTCCTCTCTTGGATCTTGTGCTGCTTCAATAACGTTAAGATGAATTCCATTTGACCAGAAATCATAACCTCCCATTAAGACAATCACTTTTGTCTCCCGAGTGCACACGTCGAGAAAAGCATCTCTTAATCTCTGACATTGGTCAGTACTCATCGCCCCATTAGAAAAATCAAAATGTAGATATCCTACATTGTTTTTTTCTTCATACCATATCTCTTTATATGTTCTGTCGGTAGAAGATACTTGTAAAGATAAGCGTAGTTCAGGAAGATTTTTTAAATGTTCACTTAATACTAATGCTGCTGGTAATTTAAAAAATAACTGATTTTCTTTTTTCTTCTTTTTCAGATGTGATATCCAAACAGCACCATCACAAGCAGCACGGCAAATAGCACCGTAGCGTTGAGCAATAATTTCTCCAGGAAACCCTTTCAAAGTATCTTCTTCATGAGCACCATACAGGTAATATTCTTCTCCGTAAATTGTATCTAGTACACCAGGCTGGCTATCAGCCGCACGGATTTTTCTTATAATATCAGATACTGATTCTGATGCCCAGTCAATCGCTCTGACGTTTTGTCTCATGTATGGACGCAAACAACCTTTGACATCCTCTTGTCCATAATCTAGCGGTTGTGGTACAAAGTTTCTGCTTTGAAAACGCTCAATAGTTTCTAGAATAACTTTGATAGCAGCTTCAGTCACTTCTGCCCTGTACAAACAACTTTTACTACACTGACGCATTTTAAACGTTTGAGACGACCATATGTCGCCAGTATCCATTTCTGCACGCGCTTGTAAGGCTGTGACGCCCCAATTGTCTGCATTAATCATGATTGCCCAATCTAGAGATGAAGGACCCCTATCTCCCATAATTCCAGGATGAATGATGATACACAAATGGTGTTGCCAAATATTTTCAGGGATTGCGGTTTTCAACATTGGCGCAATAATCAAATCTGGCTTATATAACTCAACTGCTTCAGCCATTACTTTGTCACTGACGGCTAATTCAATTGAAACTTCATGACCGCGATTTGTAACCTCTATATGCGCACGTTGAGTCAAACTATTGTATGCCGTTACTAAAAATAAAATCTTCACTACTTTGATACTCCTTTAATTTATCACACCATACTTATGCCTTGAACAAAGCTTGGTGCTCTTTCCAAGTCATCGTAAAAACTTAACAAAATCAACACATTTCAGAAATCAATACAGTTCACTGTAGATGCTGTCCAATTATGCTGGAGAGTTGATGAGTAAAGAAATAAGCCTGTCTGAGGAGGCTTTATTAGTTTGCCCTAGTCTCGCGGCTAGAGATGAACTGAATCGTATTGTTTCATACATCGATGGTTTATTCAAACAATATAACAAAAATATTATTTGTCATTAAAAGTATTTTTTTTAGCAAATATTGATTGTGCATGTATTTACTAGTTACTCTGTTTAACATCGCATTTTTATCAATGTTTAACTCTTTTTATCATGATAAATCAAGCTAATATAAAGTTGTTGTCAATCAAAAATGGTTGAGGCTGTATCTAATTTCAAGTTTGAAAAACTCTAAAAATGACATCATGTTCATGGTAATCGAACAGTCCTAAATCATTTTTGACAAACAATAACCAGGACTTCATCAAGAAATAGGGGTTCTGTATAACTTAATTTCAGAAATAGACAAGATTGCAAAAGTGAAACTTTACGAGGTTCTGTTAAGCGTTCGACTGTTAAGAGTTTCCTGTTAAGAGTTCCCGACTTTTGCAAGAACTTTAATGAAATAGGATAGCTATATTTATAATTTCAATTATTCTAATTTTTATTGAGCAACTGCTTATAAGATTCCGAAAATTGTCAGAAACTTTTGCTAAAAAGTAGTGTCAACTCCCTACCTATACCTATGGCACGGCTGCGCCCTATGCGATTAAGTTTGATGCTTCCATCGAAGATACGCAATAATAAGGAGTTAGCCTGCCGACCTAGGCTTTGTCCGACAAACCAAGACTTTAGTCGTTCGGCAATCTTAACCTGCAACTTTGATACACAATGACTAAAGATATGCGACGCGACTTTGCCAACCGCGATGAGTTGGTAGCCTACCTCCGCGAACAATTTCCCAAAGCCACAAAACGCGATGATCACGCCAGCAAAACTGTGGGTGGACGCAAAGCTGCTGTTGAGGCACTACAAAAAGTAGACCCTGCCCGCTACGCGAAAACACGTAACTTTTTTACAGGCGCAGTCACGCGATTATCCCCCTATATTCGCTATGGCGTCCTCAGCTTAAGAGAAATTCGGGATGATGTCCTTGGGCGCGTCAAACACCAAGATGATGCAACTAAACTCGTTAACGAGTTGGGTTGGCGTGATTATTGGCAAAAGCTTTATGTTAAGTTAGGCGATCGCATCTGGACAGACCAAGAAGAATACAAAACTGGCTACACCATCGCCGAATATGCCCCTGAATTACCTGATGATATCAAACAAGGCACCACAGGACAAGTGTGTATTGACCAATTCAGTCAGGATTTACGAGAAACTGGATACTTGCACAATCATGCACGGATGTGGATGGCAGCTTATATCATCCATTGGCGACGCATTCGTTGGCAAGCCGGGGCAAAATGGTTTCTGGAACATCTTTTAGATGGTGATCCAGCAAGCAATAATATGTCATGGCAGTGGGTAGCTAGCACCTTTAGCCACAAACCCTATTTTTTCAACCGCGAAAATCTGGAACGCTACACCGAAGGCGTTTATTGTCGAAAATGTCCTTTATATGGAAAGTGTGACTTTGAAGGAAGTTATGAAGAACTAGAAACGCGGCTGTTTCCTAAAGGGGAATTTACGAAACAACCTAACAGCCAAAGTTGGCAGAAAGGAAAGAAAGGTAAAAGGTGAAACTAAAAGCAGTTGTCACAGCTACAAAATCTTTGAAATAGCTGTGTCTATCTGTTTCAGCAGCACTTCAAGAGTGGAAGAATTATCCAAAACAACATCTGCACGGGCTACTTTTTCTACTATTGACATTTGACTTTGGATCCGGGCTTGTGCTTGTTCTAAAGTTAGATGATTCCGCTGTATCAATCTTTGTAGTTGCTGTTGTTCAGAACAACTGACTACCCAAATTTCTGTTACTAAATCAGTCATTCCTGCTTCAAATAGCAAAGGGATAACTAACACCAATGTTTGTGCAGGTGTAGTGGTGATTTCTTTGAGAAAGCGATCGCCCACACAAGGATGAATTAAACCCTCTATCCAGATGCGTTCCTCTTGCTTGTTAAAAATGATCTCACCCAGCTTTTGACGGTTGAGGTTACCGTCTGTGAGTAAAATTTCTTCTCCATAACGTTGAGCAATTTCTTGTAAAATGGGTGAACCCACAGATACAGCTTCTCTGGCATAGATATCTGCATCTAAAATGGGCAAATTGTAAGCACTAGCCAAATAATTAGCAACAGTTGTTTTGCCTGTCGCAATACCTCCGGTTAACCCGATGATGCGTTTAGTCATGATATCACGTCCGGATGACTATAAAAAAAAGAACCTCACCCCGCCCTCCGGGCACCCCTCTCCTTATTAAGGAGAGGGGATGGGGGTGAGGTTTTTTATTGTAAGTAATTAGGTGAACTTGATGTGAGTTATTTTTAGTTTTTTGAATATGAAACCGCAGATGCACGAGTTTTGGACGCAGATAAATTATTTCTGTGCAAAGCTTGTACATCCGCAGTTCTAATTATAAATTTGTTGACCATTTTATCAGTGCTTGAGTCAATCCATCTAAGGTATATTCCTCAGCTTCTACATCCACACGCCCAAATATAGAACGACAAGTTTTAGACGTTTGGGGACCAATGGAAGCAATACAAACTCCCTCCAACGCATCAGTCACCAAAAATGGATTGTTCTGAGAGTCTTGAGAGAATATCTTTTGTGCAAGTTGATAGAAAAATTGCACAGTTTTGGAACTCGCAAAGGTAATAATATCTACAGTTCCACTTTCAAGGGCTAACTCTGCTGAGGGAGAAACACTTTTGGGACAGCAAGATTGATAAGCCGCCACTTCTATCACTTCTGCGCCTTTGGCGGTGAATTGTTGGACTAAAATTTCGCGTCCGCCGCTTTCGACTCTGGGAAACAGAACTTTTTTACCTGTGAGTTCTTCCGGAAAGTTTTCCACTAAGGAATCTGCAACAAAGTTAGGAGGAATAAAATCTGGTTGTAGACTGTGTTGATTGAGACCTTGAGCCGTTTTTTCACCAACTACGGCAATTTTGATTTTAGCTAAAGCACGAGCATCTTTACCCTGTGCGAAGAGTCTTTCAAAGAAATAGCCTACACCATTGGTGGAAGTGAGAATTAACCAGTGGAAGTCTGATATGTGGGCGATCGCATTATCCAAACCCTCCCAACTCGAAGGCGGACCAATTTCCAATGTTGGCATTTCAATAACATTTGCGCCAAATGAGGTGAGAGTTTGGGTAAACTGGCTTGACTGTCCAGCAGCTCGTGTGACTACAATTGTTTTACCAGTCAGAGGGCGTGAAGAGGGGGAGAGGGCGAGGTTCGTCTGCATAGTTTGGGTGTGCCAAGTGTCAGGAACTGAGGAATTCTCTAATGATATTTTCTCAGGTTGCAGATAACCACGTAGCCCCACAACTTCACCAATCACAATCACCGCTGGCGACAACGACACACCGGATGTTTGCGAGAGTATATTTTCTAAAGTGCCTGTCCAGATTTGTTGTTGTGGAGTTCCTGCCCATCTGATAATGGCTATGGGAGTTAAGCGTGAGCGTTCTTGTCGCACGAGGCGGTGTAAAATCTCTGCTAGATGCTGTCCTCCCATTAAAATAACCAATGTCTCTAACCGTGACAGCGCCTCCCAATCCAAAGCATCTGGTTCATGGGCAGTAAACACAGCAAAACATCGACTCATCACTGGATCGGTCAGAGGTATTCCCGCCAGCAACGGTGCGGCTATTGCTGAGGAAATTCCTGGGACAACTTCAAACTCACAACCAGCCGCTTTCAACGCCTCAATTTCAGAAGTACACCGACCAAAAATAAATGGATCACCAGACTTCAGGCGAATAACTTGCTTTCTGTGCTGACAATACTTTACCAGTAACTCGTTAATTTCAGCTTGCGGTGTACTCGGTTGACCACCCCGTTTCCCCACATTCAGCTTCAAGCAATCAGAGGGTACACATTGCAACAACTCAGCATCTACCAGAGCATCATAAACCAAAACCTCAGCACTTGATAGCAGCTTGTAAGCCTTGAGCGTTAGATATTCTATATCTCCAGGTCCTGCACCTACAATGTAGACTTTGCCCCTTTGTTCAGCCATGAGTTAGGAATTATTCTTAGTCATTTTTTGAAGAATACGATTAATTTGTTCTGCTTTTTCTGGTTGACGCTGTGCTTGGCATAAATCTCTGGCTTTTTGCAGAGTTGCGATCGCATCCTCTTTCTTTTCTTGTTGCATTAAAACATTTGACAAACGCAAATAAGCATCAACTTTTTTAGGTGCACGGTCAATCACTTCTTGAAACTGTTGCCTTGCTTCTTCTATTTTTCCTTGCTGTATCAAAGTATCTCCTAGCAGCAAGTGAACAACATCATTAGTAGAGTTTAGAGCAATGACTTGACGAAAAGCTGCTTCAGCACCTTTATAATCTTCTTGCTGATAAAGATTGATGGCTTTTTGAAAAACATTTGAGGTTATCAAAGTTTTCCAGGAAAAATAACCCAAAAGTGCAATACTAGAAATTACGGCAGTTATTGCAATAATAGATATTGGTTGAAAGTTATCAAACATAGTTCATATATAAAAGAGATTTTTTGCAAAAATCTGTATTTAGGATTTAGAACCACAGATTAACACAGATTAACACAGATGAATTATCTGTGTGACTCGGGATCATCCCAAATTTTAAAAATAGAAAGGAAGAGCACACAAACATCCATCAGTACAATAATGTAAAAATTCTGACATTTTGCTAAGTATGCAAGACTTGTCAATTATATGTATGTATATTTTTTAATAAATAAAAATACGATGACAGATTGAGCAACAACATGATGATTGTTACAAAAATCGAAATAAAATCAGCTACTGTTTGTTTTGGCTATCAACTCGACGTAATTACTTATAATAGTTAGAATAAGGGCTGTTTACTCGAAAGTTTATACTAGAGTATTTTCATCTGGTGCGGGTAAAAATGAAACAAATAAAAATTTTTATACTGAATTTATTTTTGTATTGCTTTCTATCTTTTGATCAGTTACCAGTCCAGAAGGTAGGAGATACGAAATGAGTCATCTAATCGGCGCAAGACTCCGTAATCGATACAAAATATTTCAGTCTCTGGGGGGTGGGAGTTTTGGCGATACTTACTTGGCTCGTGATTTAGATTTACCAGGAGAACCTTTGTGTGTTGTCAAACATCTTAAACCAAAAGACTCAAGTCCGGCTGTTTTGGCGATGCTCCAGCAGGGAGCCAGCAAAGCTGATCGCCACCAGGTTATTCGACACAGAAGCACAAACTCTATATCGCTTAGGCAATGCACACAACCAGATTCCCACATTGTTCGCCCACTTTGAAGAAAATGGGGAATTTTACTTAGTTCAGGAATTCGTTGATGGGCATGACTTGAAAAAAGAAATTATCCCTGGTTCTCCGAAGAGTGAGAAGGTAGTCTTTAAACTTTTGAAGGACATCTTGGAAGTTTTGGCATTTGTTCATCAACAAAACGTTATCCACCGGGATATTAAGCCACAGAATTTAATGCGGCGACGAAAAGATGGAAAGATTGTACTCATTGACTTTGGGGCAGTTAAAGAAATCAGTGCTTTGAAAGTCAACCCTCAAGGTGACAGTAGCTTGACAGTACCAATTGGTACTCCTGGCTATGTGCCTATCGAACAACACTATTCTCGTCCCCAGTTCAGTAGCGATATCTATGCAGTGGGAATGATTGGTTTTGGTGCATTGACTGGGTTACACCCTAAACAGTTACCACGAGATGCCAATAATAGTGAATTGTATTGTGCTTTGTTTCGAGACAAGATTAATATTAGCCCCAGTTTTGCCCAAATTTTAGATACGATGGTGCGCAACGACTATCGTCAGCGTTACCAAAATGCGACTGTTGCCTTACAAGCCATAGAGCAATATTTGAATATATCTCAAGTTAATACCAAGTTGCAATCAAAAGTACCGCCTGTCATTGCGAGTGAAACGAAGTGGAACGTAGACGCCCAGACGGCGGCTTCCCGAAGGGTAGCAATCTCCCCTAAAGCGCCACCAGCAGTTACCCCAATTTCTCCTGAACCACCTGGTGAAACTCCTATTTTCCAAAGGATTTGGCAACTCTTCCGGCAGTTCTTTGGTGAAAGTACGCCTGACAATTCTCCCCAACCAGCTTCTACTTCTGGGAGTTTTGAACAACCAGAAGGACAAGTTAGCTTACAATCTGCTTTTTATGTAGAACGTCCACCCACTGAAGCTGATTGTTACGAAACAATTTTACAGCCAGGGGCGCTGATTCGGATTAAAGCACCCCGGCAAATGGGTAAAACTTCGCTTTTGACACGTGTTCTTGATCATGGAAGACAACATGGTTGTCAAACTGCATACTTGAACTTTCAATCAGCAGATGCAGAATTTTTCACCAATCTGGATAAATTCTTGCAGTGGTTTTGTGGCAGCATTGCTCAAGAATTGAATCTTAAAGATAAACTCACTGAATATTGGCAAGGTGTTTTGGGTAGTAAGGATAAGTGTACAAACTACTTTCAAAGATATTTACTCTCAGAAATTGATAGCCCAATCGTTTTGGGTTTGGATGAAGTGGATCAAGTTTTTCAATATCCGCAAGTCGCCTCAGAATTTTTTGGCTTACTACGCGCTTGGCATGAAACTTCTAAGAATAAAGAAACTTGGAAAAAACTACGACTGGTGATTGTGCATTCCAAGGAAGTTTATATACCTTTGAACATTAATCAATCACCGTTTAATGTGGGATTGCCAATTGAGTTACCAGAGTTCAATTCTTCACAAGTGCAGGATTTGGTGCAACGACACAATTTGAATTGGACGCAAGAAGAAATCAACCAACTCATGGCAATGTTAGGAGGACATCCTTATCTAGTTAGGAAAGCACTTTATGAAATTGCTCGTGGCAGAATTAGCTTGTCGCAACTTTTAAAAATTGCACCAACAGAAGAAGGTTTTTACAATGATCACCTGCGCCGCCATTTGAGGAATTTACAGGAAGATAGCAAGTTAGTTGCTGCTATTAAACAAGTCGTTGATGCGACGAATCCAGTACGGGTAGAGACGGGTTTGGCGTTTAAATTACGCAGTATGGGGTTAGTGAAGTTTCAAGGTAATGATGTTATGCCTTTGTGTGATTTATATCGGTTGTATTTTCGGGAGCATTTGGGGGGGAATTCATGAGTTCTATTTCTCGTTCCCAGTCTCTGGCTGGGAATGCACTATCAGGAGGCTCTGCCTAGGCTGTTGACTTTGTGGGTTTTTAGTGCAAATTATTTCATGCAATAATAGTGCAGAAAAAACGATCAGAGTCAAGCGAGATGGAAGAGTTTAAAAGCCCAATTGATAGATTAGCAAGTTTATTTCGTAAAGGAAGAGATAACTGGAGAGAGAAAGCCATAGAAAGACACAAAAAAATGAGGGCATTAGAAATAAAAATCAGAGATTTAACAGCATCAAGAGAGAACTGGAAGCAGAGAGCATTAGCAGCAGAATTAAAACTAAAACAGCACACTCTAGTCGGAGATGAGCCAGAAAAAAAGAAAAAGCCGAAAGTGAAGAAGCAAATTTAGAAGTAGAAGAGTTAAAGGCGAAGGGTCACAGCTACAAGATAAAAACAGTTCAACAAGCATTAGAGATGGTAATTGACTCTGGGGTAAGCTTCAGAGCAATAGAGAGAATCTTTGGATTATTTAAAGAGTCGGAATTCCAGAATATTCCCAGCTTTTATAGTATCAGAAAATGGTTAGCAAGAATCGGGGTGTATGAATTGAAAAGAGAGAAAGAATATCGGGAGGATTGGATATATATAGTTGATTTTACTTTAGAGCTAGGCAAACAAAAAGCCTTAGTGGTTCTAGGAATTTCGCAACAGAACTTGGAAGAAAGTATTAATAAAAAAGAAGGACTATCTCATGAGAATGTAGAAGTATTAGGAATAGAAATAATGAGTTCAACAAGAGGAGAGGTGATAGAGTCAGCACTAGAAAAAGTCAGTAAGAAAGTCGGTGTACCAAGACAAATTGTCGCAGATAATAGTAGTGACTTAGCAAGAGGAATTAGACTATATCAAGAAAAAAATCCAGAACTGATTTATACTCATGATGTGACTCATGCAATGGCGTTGTTATTAAAATACGAATTAGAGGCAGAGGATAAATATCAATCATTTGTGCAAAGATGTGCAATATGTAGACAAAGACTACAACAAACAGAATTCTATTTTTTAGCGCCACCAGCACAACGTTCTCAATGCCGTTATTTTAATATCGAAAGGCTGACAGATTGGGGAATAAGATTATTAAATGCTTCCCCAGAGAAACTGATGAAATTAGTGCCAGATATGTCACCCAAAATAATTGTAAAGAAAATAAAAGAGAAGTTAAGCTGGCTAGCTGATTATGAATTAGATTTGCAGCGATGGCATCAAATGGTATCATTAACACGCAGTGTAGAAAGCCAGTTAAAAGTATCAGGAATTAACGGAAACTCTCTGGAATATTTTCAGCAAGATAGGTTCGCATTTGATGATATTTATCTACAAAAATTTCAGCAAAAGGTTTTTGATTACATTGCTACTCAAGCTGAGAAAATTAAGTGCAAGCGCACTTTGTTAGCAGCTTCTGACGTGATTGAATCACTATTCGGGAAGTATAAGCAATTTTCCGCACGTTGTCCATTGAAGGAAATGGGTCAAATGTTGTTAACCATTTGCTTATCGACTATGAATTTAACAGCTAATATTGTTAAGCAGGCGCTTGAAACTATTAGTTTTGCTGATGTTGAGGCATGGCTAGATGAAGTTTTTGGTCAGTCGATGCTCTCAAAAAGAAGGACTCTATTCTCCACAAAGCCTGACACAAAAACTGTATGAACTTTTATCTTCAAAAACCTTACAAAGTCAACAGCCTAGGCTCTGCCTCCTCTAGCGATAGAGAGATCAAATCTGTAAGCGATAAAAGTGCCATTTTTTCCCATATAATCCCCTAAGTACAGCACACCATAAATAAGGGTTGAAAATTTTAACTGTAGGTTGGGCTTACCGTGGGGAAACCCAACATAATGCTCAGATGTTGGGTTTCGTTCCTCAACCCAACCTACGAAAATTAAATTCCGCACTCTTTTTACGGTGACGTGTAGTAAGTGCATAATTTGATTCGTCTGATCCCTATGAAAAAGAAGATATTGTTGGTTAGCTCTTAATCGCAAATTTTTCTCGTTCTCAGTCTCTGGCTCTTAATGCACTATTAGGAGGGCTGCTGCCTCCTCTAGCGGCAGAGCCGCTTTGTCTGTATTCCCAGGTTCTACCTGGGAACAAGGAAAACAAGGAAAAAAGAGAATTAGTATTTAACTAATCTATAAAAATTTTAAAAAAGACATCCAAATGAATCAACAATTTCACCAATCATATAAATATCAAGTTGGGGGCAGTCTACCAAATGATGCTCCCACTTATGTGCAGCGACAGGCAGATGTTGATTTCTACACAGCCTTGAAATTTCTAATTGGGAATCTCAGGATGAACCAGAGCATTTAAAAACGATTCGTGACCGAATTTTACGAGGAGGCGGACAGAGGACAGGTAGGTTGTTGGGGCTGTATCAAGAAATTCTACAACACGAAGAAATTGCAGACGATAATAGTTTAGAACAAACCCAACTGCGGCTTTCAGGATTGGTAGTCAGGCGTGAAAGCAAGCTGAGAGTTTCTAACCGTATTTATGCTGCTGTTTTTAACCAGAGTTGGCTTCAACAAGCACTGGCAGACTTGCGTCCTTATGCACAAGCACTTCGAGCTTGGGTAGATTCACAGTTTAAGGATGAGTCGCGTTTGTTGCAGGGTCAAGCGTTGCAGGATGCTTTAGCATGGGCGGCTGGTAAAAGTTTGAGTAATGAGGATTATGAGTTTTTATCTGCTAGTCAAAAATTAGATAAAAGAGAAATTGAAATTGCTTTAGAAGTTAAGGAAGAAGAAGGACGGATATTAGCACAAGCGAATGAGACTTTAACCAAAGCACAAAAAAAAGCCAAGCGCCAGATTCGCATTGGCGGTACGATATTAGCGTTATCCTTAATTGGGGCAGTTATCGCTGGAATATTTGCAAATAATGCGTTTAAAGAAGCACAGCAGGCACAGGAAACCACAAAGTTAGAAAGAGCAGGGCTTGCAGCTTTAGATCAGTTTGAGAAACAACATCAAGAAATAGAAGCATTACTAGCGGCGATGGATGCTGGACAAAAGTTGAAAGAACTGGTGAAGGATGGACGCCCTTTAGAAAAATATCCTACTGCTAGCCCCATTTTCGCTTTACAAACAATTGTTGACAACATCCACGAACGGGCGCAACTCAAAGGGCATCAGTCCGAGGTCACAAGTGCAGGATTTAGCCCGGATGGTCAACGCATTGTCACTGCATCATCTGATGGCACAGTCAAGGTGTGGCGGGTTGGCGGGTTCGATGATTTGCTGGCGCGGGGTTGCGACTGGCTACAGGATTATTTTGTCACCCATCCAGAGGCGCGGGAGAGGTTGTGGGTGTGTCGGGGGAGGAGATAGGAGGAGGGGGAAGGGGAGCAGAGGAGCAGGGGAGCAGGGGAGCAGGGGAGCAGAGGAGCAGGGGAGCAGAGGAGTTGGGAGAAGGGAGAAGGTGCTTTGGGCGTTAAACGTAGCTCTGCCGTAGGCGATCGCGTTCTTGAGGGCGTGTTAGCATCATCTCAAAGCCGTTTCACCAAAAATATATGACTGGAATTAACTTAGACGAGAATAAACTAAAGGACATTTTTAAAACAGCAATTCTAGAACTACTTCAAGAACAGAAAGAAGTATTTTCTGATTTATTTATCGAAATACTGGAAGATATAGCACTAGAAAAAGCTATCAAAGAAGGTGAAAAGACTGAGACTGTTAGCAGAGAAACAATTTTTTAAAATTCTTGATAATCAAGGATGAACGTAGAATTCCGATATCAGGTCGAATTGTACCAGAGTTAGAAACAGAGCAAATTTGAGAAATTATTGAAGGTTCATATCGAATTATTTACTATATCAAATCAGAAGAAATTGATATTCTTGCTGTCATACATGGTTCGCAACAAATCCTATCTAATCCTATAGACGAGTAAGATGAGTTATGACCAAAGCAGAAGTCTTAGAAGCACTGAAAAAGATGACGACTGAAGAACGTTTGGAAGTCATTGAAATCGCATCAAAGTTAATTCGTCAAGAAATCACTACAAAATCAAAAGTTCCTCTTCAAAAAGAACTGAGTTTAGCTGAAGCGGCTGTTGTCATGCGTTCTTTTTACGAACAAGGAAGTGAGTTAGTGATTTTCGCTGATCGGGATACGGAAGACTTCTATGAATATGAAGATTATGCGTAGAGGTCAAATTTGGCTTTTCAATTCTGACCCCACTGTTGGAGACGAAATTGGCAAAACCCGCCCCGCAATTATTGTTAACAATGATGAAATTGGCACATTACGGCTGAAAGTTGTTGTACCAATTACTGGATGGAATGATGCTTTTACTGGAGTCTTGTGGATGGTTCGATTAGAACCTAATGCTGAAAATGGTTTAAGTAAGCCTTCTGCTGCGGATGCATTTCAAGTACGTTCCATCTCGCAGCAAAGATTAGTTCGTCAACTGGGTATTTTGTCAGATGAACAGATGCAGAATATCAGCAAAGCCTTAGCAATTGTCTTATCCATCAATTAGTTTGCTTGTCAATAGATAAATGCGATGCCTCAGAGAAGCAGGTGCTTTGCATCATCACGCGATCGCGTTACCCTCAACTTGCAAAAATCTCATATCATTTGTTAGATACTACAAACAAGAGTGATCGCGCATGAGTGCAGAACAAGAGTTAATAGAAAAATGGCGCTTCCTTCCCCCAGATAAACAACAACAGGTTTTAGAATTTGTGGAATTTCTTCACCTCAAAACAGTAAACCCGCAAATAGTAACTCGTGGCGCTAAAACTGACTTAGGGGAAAAGTTACGGCAAATCCGTTCCAAAATTGTTGCTTCTGGTGAACCATTACTCAGTCAAGATGAGATTGAAAAAGAGATGGCTAGTCGGCGAGGTCGCTTAGACTCGTGATAAGTAGATGGGCGTAAATAAACAGAACATCATTTTACGTTTAATTATATCCACCTACTTACCTCACTTTTCTGAATTGGACTGTTCGTAATATTTTCTTGAAATCTTCAAGCCAAAAGACAAGCTATAGGGAAAATCAGATACTCCAAGAAAAACAATTTCCAAATGAACTGGTAAAAACGAGCAATTTCACTTTTCTCTTGCAAATCAACTTGTCTACTCCGCCACCACATCAAAACTAGCGCGACGAGATGAGTCACCACCAAAAAAACAGAATTCACCTCAGCCAGCCGCAACACACCAACTCCAATCATCCCCAAATAGCAAACAGTGATCACCCAAAGAGCAAGATAAAAAACGGCTTGCTTACCAATTTGGAGAGTCAAAGTTTTGATATTGTAGAGTAAGTCACCTTCCATATCAGGGATATCTTTGAAGATGGCGATCGCAAAAGTAAAAACCAAAACAAACACCGTCAACACCCATACCGCCCCTGTAATTGACGAATTGTTTTTAAAAACCCAACTGTAGTGCAAAAACAGCCCTAAATTCACAATCGCCCCGCGCACCGAAAAAATACACACCGCCGCCCAAAACGGAAATCGTTTCAAACGAATAGGTGGCAAAGAATAAGCAGTACCAATCGCCAAACTAATCGCCACCATTCCCAACAAAAACGGTCCTTGAACCAACGCAACAACCAGCGCCAAAACACCAGTCACAGCCACAATCAATTTGCCAGTCGTTAACGAAAACTCCCCAGCAGCAACAGGCAAATGAGGCTTATTAATCTTGTCAATCGCCACATCCTCAAGTTGATTCAACCCCACAATATAGACATTGCCACACAAACAAGCAACCCATGCACCAAAAAGAGGAAATAAAGAATAATTGCCTTCGCTAGCAACAGCAATCAAATACAACCCCAACACACTCAAACTCGTCCCAATAATCGTATGCGGACGCGAAAACTTCCAAAAACTATAAAACCAACTACCCTGAAACTCTGTGAGTGAAACCTGACTCATTCTCTTTTCTCCTCTCTGCGCCCTCTGCGCCTCTGCGGTTTGTTACTTATTCCCACACAACAACCCAAACCGAATCAACCCGCGTTCATAACCCCGACTCATCAACCCCAAAGACAGCGCAGCTTGAATAGTACCCCAACCCGAACACAGCAAACCCCAAATCGCCATTGGAGAAAACGCCGAATCAATCACAACATCCCAAAAAGGAGCAACAGCCTTCGACCAATCAGCAGTCCGAATATTTTGCAACCCTAATTCACGAGCAATCACCTCATATTCAGGCAAAGATATCACATAAGGCAAACAGTACACACGATAAATCTCAGCTAAGTGCTTCTCCTCATCTGCCGTCAGTGGTAAATTATCAACTGGTCGATGACACCAAGTCACCATAATCAACGTTCCACCGGGTTTCAGCACACGATAGCACTCTTGCAAGAACTTGCTCTTATCCGGCATATGCTCACCAGATTCTAGTGACCATACTAAATCAAAAGAGTTATCAGTAAAAGGCATTGCTTGAGCGTCAGCCACTTGAAAATGACTTCTTGCACTCAACCCAAACTCAGAAGCGCGTTTTGTCGCTCTTGCAGCTTGTACTGGACTCAGAGTAATTCCTGTAGTTCTAGCATTAAATTTTCCTGCCAGATACAGAGAACTCCCACCAATTCCACAACCGACATCTAAAATATTCTCAGCTTGTTGGACTCCTGTCCACTTAATCACTTCTTCAATTAAATCAATTTGCGCCTGACGACGGTCTTTTTTCTGTGTACCATCAGCACCGTAGTAACCGTGGTGCATGTGTTCGCCCCAAATCTGTTCCCACAGATTGGAGGAAGCATCGTAAAACTGCTGAATTTGCTGGTAAAGTGTTGGACTCATAACGGAAGCGATCATGAAAACATAAATAAACACATACAGTAGGCTACCATGTGTGTTTTTAATTAAATTAAGGTGTTTTTGCTTATGGCGAAAGACAACCATGTTTATATAACTATAAAGCGTTATAGCGAAGACTAATTTTATGACTGTTTCTCGCACAATTTGCTTAGGATTTCTAGCAGTCATTCTTCTAGGAACCATCTTGCTGATGATGCCTTTTTCTACCAGTGATGGTACGTGGAATAACCCAATTGTTGCCTTATTCACCTCAACATCAGCAGTTTGTGTGACAGGGTTATCAGTGGTAGATCCAGGCAGCTATTTTTCTTTTTGGGGTCAATTATTTATTGCGCTGTTAGCACAAATTGGTGGTTTAGGCTATATGACAACTACCACATTTTTGATTATGCTTATTGGTCGTAAATTTGACCTACGACAAAAAGTTGCTATTCAACAAGCTTTAGACAGACGTGGAATGCAAGGGAGTGCTCAAATTATCCGCTCTATTATTGCAACAACGTTGATTTTTGAAATCACAGGTATCTTTTTATTACTATTTGCTTTTGTTCCTAAGTTTGGATGGAATCAAGGACTTTGGTTAGCGATTTTTCATAGCATTAACGCTTGGAATAATGCTGGTTTCAGTTTGTTTAAAGATAATTTGATTGGATATCAATCATCGTTTTTAGTTGTGTTCACTATAACGGGATTAATTATCTTAGGGGGAATTGGGTACCAGGTCATTTTAGAAAGTTACTTTTGGTTGCGCGATCGCCTACTCAAAAAACCAACGAATCTCTTTTTATCTCTAGATTTTAAAGTTGCAACTAGTACAACATTAATTCTTTTAGGCCTTGGAACAATTGCGTTTTTATTGGTCGAATTAAGAAATCCTGAAACATTTGGATCTTTGAGTTTTTCTGACAAGTTATTAGTAGCTTGGTTTCAATCTGTGACTGGTAGAACTGCTGGTTTTAATACCATAGATATAGGCAAAATGACAAATGCTGGTTTGTTTATTATGATTGCACTCATGTTTATTGGTGCAAGTCCAGGGGGTACAGGAGGGGGACTCAAAACGACAACATTGAGAGTTCTCACTAGTTGCACGAAAGCAATTCTTCAGGGGAAAGAAGAGGTTTTATTGTACGATCGCAAGATAGGAATCAATGTCGTTTTAAAAGCTGTTGGAGTTTTTATTGGTTCCGTAGCAACTGTTATTGTATCTACTATTTTAATTGCACTAACAGATCCAAAATTAGAATTTATTCAAATCTTGTTTGAAGTCGTATCAGCCTTTGCTACGGTGGGTCTTTCCACTGGCATTACGGGCAGCGTATCTGCTGCGGCAAAGCTCATATTAATTGTGACAATGTATATTGGCAGAGTCGGTATTTTACTACTCATGTCAGCTATACTCGGAGATCCCAAACCGACTAGGATTCATTACCCAGAAGAAAACTTACTTGTAGGATAGTTGAGTACCCAGAGAGAAGGAAATAAAAAAAATCACTCATGATCTATGATTTATGAAATGTTGTATACCAAAATGATAAAATCTACAGAATGAGAAAAAAATAGTTTTTACAAACTTGCTATCACCGAGTTTGTACTAAAAAAAACAGTGTTAAAAAGGATAACAACTGTGAATTTGGCATCATTAGGATTTTTTCGTAGTCTGCGTCAGGACAATCAGCAGTTTGCTGTTATTGGGTTAGGTCGTTTTGGTCGTTCAGTCTGTTCAACACTGCACAAATTCGGCTATCAAGTGCTGGCTACAGATATAGATGAAAAACGGGTAGCCCAAGCCTTGACTGAGCAAATAACTGGTCATGCTTTACAATTAGATTCAACTGAACCAGCTGCACTGCAAGAGGCTGGAATTTTTGAATTTGATACGGTCATTGTAGCAATTGGAAATTACATCCAAGAAAGCATCATCACAACATTGAACGTCAAAGAAGGTGGTGTACCTCATGTCATAGCAAAAGCTTCTAGTGAAGTTCATTGCAAACTATTGCACAAAGTGGGAGCAGATCATGTTGTATTTCCTGAGTATGAAGCGGGTTCTGCTTTAGCGCGAACACTTACAAAACCCTCTATTCTAGATAGATTTGATCTTGATCCAGATAACAGCATTGTAGAATTGATTGTACCAGACGAATTTCATGGCAGAACAATCGCTGAACTACAACTTCGCAACCGCTATGGTTTGAATTTGCTAGCTGTTAGTCAAGATGGCAAATTCCAAATTAATCCGAACCCCACTCAACGTCTTGATCGGGGTTCGGCCATGGTTGTTATTGGCTGCAATAAGGATATTAATCGCTTACCGATTTGAATCAGTTATCAGTTATCAGTTATCAGTTATCAGTTATCAGTTACCAGTTATCAGTCCCTGTTCACTGTTCACTGTTCACTGTTCACTGTTCACTGTTGTCGCTTCTGGCAAGATTAACATTGCATCGCCAAAAGAATAAAAACGATATTGAGATGATATGGCTTGCTGATATATATTTAACAAACGTTTTCGACCAATTAAAGCACTTACCAGCATGAGCAAACTAGAACGTGGTAGGTGAAAATTGGTGATTAAACCCTCTACAACTCGCCATTGGTAGCCTGGGTAAATAAACAAATCGGTTTTACCACAAAATGGTTGCAACTCACCTTTAGCCGCAGCTCCTTCTAATGCTCGTGCTACTGTTGTACCTACAGCAATAATTCGACCACCAGATGCTTGAGTTGCACGGATTTGCTCTACCGTGGAGGAAGGCACTGAAATCCATTCTTCATGCATTTTGTGGGTTTTTACATTCTCCACTTCCACAGGGCGAAATGTTCCTACGCCAACGTGTAATGTGATGAAAGCTTGATGAATTCCGCGATCGCCCAACCTCTGTAATAATTCTGGCGTAAAGTGAAGCCCTGCTGTCGGAGCTGCAACTGCTCCTGGTACTTTAGCATAAACTGTCTGATACTGTTCGCTCTGGGCATCAGATGCAGTAATGTAAGGTGGTAAAGGAACTTCACCAAATACATCCAACAGCTGTACTAAAGATACCCCCTCTGGTAAATCAAATTGCAACAGACGCCCTCCAGTCGCCTCATCAGTTTCTAAGACTGTAGCAGTGAGGGAGGATGGGGAAGATGAGGAATTTGCCCTTGCTTCAAAAATAATCTTCGCTCCCCGTGTGAAACGTTTTCCTGGCTTGACTAAGGCTAACCAACAATTATGCTGGCGTTCTTCTAACAACAACACTTCTATTTCCGCGCCAGTAGATTTACGACCATACAAGCGTGCTGGATAAACTTTTGTATTATTCATTACCAGTAAATCACCTGATTTGAGTTGTTCTGGCAAATTTCGGAAAATACAGTGTACAATGTCTTGTTTTATATCTGTATTCAGGGAATTTACTACCAAAAGCTTGGAATGATCTCTGGGAACCACTGGGTTTTGGGCTATGAGTTCTTGAGGTAATTCATAGTCATACCCAGTTAGAGAACTATCTAATTCCAAGTCTTCCTTGTCGGGACTAGATATTGGGTTGAAATTGGTTTTTGCTGATTGTTGCTGCATTTATATTTCGACTGTCTGAAAACTTGTCTTGGCTTTTTTTATAGAGAATTCCGTGATCCCCAGTGAATTCTCCTTCTATAACTTTGTCATGAATGCAATTAGCTGACACGGAAACACCTGTATGAAAATTGGGTAAACCTCCCTATCTAAAAACGGGGGCTTTTACCCTAGCCAGCACTAGGGTCTTTATACGGATAATAAAAATGTAGGATTGGCTTTGATCCCAAACACACCGATGGAATACTTGTATTACCTGGCAAATGCCAGTCTAACTCTAAGGGTTGTTCAATTCTTGCACGGTAAACCCCAAATACCTGTTTCGTTTGTCACTGTCATTCATCAGATTGATGGTTGGGTGGTTAGAGTCAAACTAAGACGTCATGTCTCACCTCAAGAAGATGGAGATATTCGGGCTTTCCTCAATGAACTAGGAATTAGCTACGAGCCAAAAATGCGAGTACAAATGGCGTTTTGGAGTTTGGAAGCAGGACAGTGTCCAGTTGACGTGATGCGTCGCTACCAAGTAGCGATCGTCTCTCATGGTAACCCAGAAAAAGAAGAAATAGAGGCGTTCCGGCAACAGTTTGTCAGAGGTTTGGGCTATTGTCCAGAAACACTGGCGTGATGCGTTTGACTTACATAACCTGTTATATGTCAGTATAGTTAAGTATCAAAAGCTGCTGGAATATATTCTTCTAGCATCAACAAATATCCACCCACAGATACAGTGGTTATAGCTTCTTCAGAAATTGTAAGCGCAGCTAACCCTTGCGATATTTGTTGACACGAAACAATAGCAACATCAAATTGACAAGGGTAGTCTGCCTTCTGGGGATATTTAGCTAAGAACATTAAAGACGTTTGTTGGAGTTTTGTTTGCTTGTGTTTTGTGATGGCGTTTCTTCCTCCAGCATCCCAATTATTTCGGCTGCGAGTTTTCACTTCCACAAATGCGAGTGTGGGAGACAAGGGATTGAGGGAAGGCGAGAGTGAGGGAACAAGAGTTGTTTTGTTTCCTGTGTTACTCTTTCCCTCTTGTAGTGCTTTTTCTCCTTGTTTCCTTGGCTGTTGCTGTTCATCATATTGGGCAATAATATCAATTTCTCCATTACGATAACGCCATCGACGGTGCAAAATGACCCAACCATTGGATTGTAACCATTCAGCTACCAGGTCTTCTCCTGCGATACCTATATCGAGATAATGATATGAAGAATGGTCTGCCATTGGCAAAAAGTACAATGAGTAACTTAAGCAATCGAATTTGGGTAAACACACTCAGTTTATTACTTTGGGTTGTCGTTTGCATCACTACATCTGTTGGTTTTGCAAGTTTTGCTCCAGAAGCTTTAGCACTTGACTACAATAAAGAAACTTTGATCGGGTCTGATTTCTCAGGACGTGACTTGACAGACTCCAGCTTTAATCAAACTAACCTCCGCAACAGTAACTTTAGTCACGCTAATTTGCGCGGCGTCAGTCTGTTTTCTGCAAAACTGGAATCAGCAAATCTTGAAGCAGCTGACCTGACAAATGCTATTTTAGACTCGGCTGTTTTCACTAAGACAAATTTGACAAATGCGGTGTTGGAAGGTGCTTCTGCTGCTAACGCCAGGTTTGATGGTGCTATTATTGACGGAGCAGATTTTACTGATGTGCTGCTGCGTAAATACGAGCAAGAGAAATTGTGCAAGATAGCCTCAGGTACGAATCCAACCACAGGACGCAACACGCGCGACACCTTATTTTGCCCGTAGCTTCAGCTACACCACAAACGGGAAAGCGTGAACGCCGTTGTTCAATTGTTCTGAATTATCGGACAGATTGTATCTTGCGGCTTTGTTGATAAACTATTCCATCCGGACAGTAATCCTCGCAATTCTTCTCGCAAGGTCAATAACTGTTCAATTTGTCTATCAATCTCTAATATCTTATCTTTCAGCTTGTGATGAATTTGATCACAGGCTGGTTTTCCTCCATCATAAACTTGAAGAATTTCGCCGATTTCTTGCAAGCTTAAACCTAAGCTTTGAGCACACTTAATAAAAGAAAGACGAGTCAACACATCTGATGAAAACTGGCGAAAACCTCCTTCTGTTCGTCCGATAGACTGAATTAAACCCAAACTCTCGTAATAGCGAATTGTCCTAATAGGAACTCCACTCAAAGTAGTCACCTGACCAATTAAAAGAAACTTTTTCTCTTGACTTAACACGGTAAAAGACCCTACACGTACAGTTTTTATCTCTCTTTTTAGATGTAAACTAACAAGCAAAAAAAACTTTCATAAGTAAGTCAACATTCAAAAATGTATCTTGCGATGGCAATGCCTGCCCTACGCCCCAATCCGCCCAAGCCGGATTGCCCTGTGCTGAAAGCACAGGGAGAGGGTTTTCTTTCAGAAAACCCTCCGGGCGTGATACGGGCGATCGCTTTGCTACCCTTTATCTTTAATTTGGTTGATTGATTTATTAACTGGTAATTGTCAACAAAATTTTTCTATGGGTTACTAAAGTCTTTACTGAACTAAATACTTTAGTATACCATTAGTCTCTAAACTTATATTTCGCATCTACAGGATTTACCGTGGAACAATGTCGTAACTAGAGTCCTCAGCAGATGGCTGTAACTGTGTTTAGCCGTGCGTGTGGTTCATGCAGCCTCTCAAAGACCAAATTTTTGGTACTGCATAGGTGAACTGCAACAGTCGGTATAGCTGCGCCCAATGGAAGTGTTAGCGACAGATCTCATTTTTGAAAGGATCAGGACTTACGCAAAGAAACCCGGTTTTTACCAAAAATCGTCTGTTTCGCAACCAAATACAGAACGAATAAACCGGTTTGGTGGCAGATGGTGCGTAAGTCCTAAAAATATTATTTTTGCCTTACCTTTTAGAAAAAGAAGTGGCAAAGCCACTTCTGCGTAATTCCCAGGTAGAACCTAAAGAATAGTATAACTTTTCTAAAAAGATGAAACGGTATGATTCCACACTTGTTAAGTAATATGTTTGCTTTAATTGCCTTCGTGATGTTGCGGATATTTGAAGCGGCTGACTAAAACAAGCGAAAAATCTGCCAGCAGAGGTATGAAAGGGAAAAATAAGTCAAGCCTCATAACAACTGCGACTAAGCAGGAAGACAAACCAATCAATCACGTTCAGCGAACCCTCTGGCGTGCGCTGGCGCAAAAGGTGTACCGAAGGCTTAGGCTTTGCTGATTTTTTTGTGTTCATGGGAGGCGCGTTTCAGGGAAACTGAAAATACGCAATGCGTGCTAACTTAACTGATCGCAGAAAATATAGTCATCCTCCGCACTGATTTGAAAATCTATTAGTTCAGATTCCCAACTTTTTAGAAAAGTCAGGAATCTTATTGTTCACCAATGATTTAGAATTGCAATATTGCTTTCTGGGTAGAAAAAATATTTAAGAGTCATTTATAAGCGCTAAAGACGATAAAACATCAATATTATGGTTATTATTATCATTTTATGAATTATAGCCTGACAGTAGTATAGCAATAAAATCTAGCTTGTTTTCTGCTATCTAACAAAGATTTATTGGGTAAAAACGAATATGAAAAATTCTTGGTATTCCTGATAAAAACTCTATTGACCTGTAACAGGTAATTAGATTATCTTAGCAGTCAGAAAAATTGGCTAGGAAAACCGATGAACAGAAAAGTTATACTTAATTTATTGTCTAGTTCCTCTATTTTTGTGTCGCTGATGTCTACGCTAGCAGTTATCAATCCTGCCCACGCTGCTAAAACCGAGGAATTAATCCACAAAAATGGTCAGACTTGTATGATGAGTCCTCACGCTGTCAACAAGTTAGTGTGCATTCGAGATTCAGAGAGGAAGCAACAATCCCCTTCTACACCTGCATCAAGCGTGACTACAGGGGAGGCTGCTAAGAATATTGCTTCGGTGGAATTTAGTGAAGAAGAAAGCGATCGCGCCATTGAGTTATTTGGCTGTGACTGTCCTGCTTGTGTAAACTCTTTACGCCAATTGCGTAGAAGTGGAAACCTTGTGTATTAAGGTTTTCCCCTTTTACAATCGCTGCAATTTTTAATTGAAAGTTCCGTATTTAGGACTTAGGACTCAGGACTCAAAAACTCCCAATTCCTAACTCCTGATTTATCCGCCTACCTCGTTCACTGGGAACCTATCAATAAGCTGCATAGCACGATGGGCATTGCGCTGCAAGGATTGTGATAAATGCGGTACGTGGGGAATTTGTGAGAGTAAATCTAACGTCCGGCGTAAAATTCGCACCACATCACCTTCATCCAAACTTGTATTTTCACAAAGTTCTATCCACTCCATCCCTAGCGCCCAGTGTTCCACAAGGGCTATTAATTCAAACTCTAACCATATCGGTAAAGCGACATTATAACGACGTTGCAGTTGGAAAATCTTGCGACGAATCCCTCGCAATTTTGATAAGGCTTCTGCCACTTCTTCACTCAAGTCAAAGCGAACCACGCTATCTGGACGTGGGGTTTCTGTCACTAAAGCTGCGATCGCCGCTGCTAAATGATGTGGATCTAAGTTGTCCAACTCTCCACCCTCAAGTGCTAAGCCCAGCCACAACTCATTTTCTCCCCGAATGGCTGCAGCCATTTGTCCTAGTCGCGTGGGAACAAGTTTATCCAAACATTGAAAATGCTGCAAAATCTCAATAAGATTGAGAAACTCTTCCCAATGCCGCTGAGATTGCTGCTCTATTTGTTCCTGCATTACTTGAATTTCGGCTTCGAGTTCAACAAGCTGCGTTCTGCGTTTGAACAGATTGACAGCGTCGCCTGATTGATGTAAGGGATGTGCTTCTAATTGCTCTTGCACAGCAGTGACCCGATGAAGTTGTTCGACAACTTCGGGAGGCATAAATACAGCTTCGCTTGGCTCAGGAATTTCTTGAGTTATAAGTGCGGTATACTCATCACCAAGAAGCGACTGTCCGCGTTTCAATGGCATTTCTGGTGGTGGTAGCAACTCACCAGGTATGTCAATTCGCGGTAGTTCTGCAAACAAATCTATAACATCAGAGGCTGTAGCTACATACCACCGGTTATCTCGCCCCAAGCATATTAAGTAACAAGTTTGACCAGAACCGGGCGTTTTCCCAACTAACACTGCTGTTATAGGTGCAGGCATTGTAAAGTTTTTACTCTTGAGACTCAACAGTGTTCCCGACACTGCAAAGTCCAACATCATCCCCAATTCGTCTTGTCGGGCTTCCTGCGCTTGCTCTTGCAGCATTTTCAAGTTTAAGCGTTCTACTCGCAAGCGTTGCCGCAATTTTTCATAAGCAGCCAGTTCTTGTTCGTCAATAGCAGCAATTTGTGCTTGAAGTTGAGCAAGTTCTGTTTGTAAGTGGGTTATGTACTCACGTTGCGGTCGTAGGTGCAAGTTTGCCAAGTACTGTCCAAAGCTGCGTTCTATCAGTTCTTTAGCTTCTTCCAAAGTGTGAGTTTGCAGCAAGTTCAGCACCATGCCGTAACTTGGTGTAAATTGACTGACCAGAGGATCGCTTTGGGATGTTGCCAAGTAAGCTGCTTCTTTCGCTCCCTCAAAGGGAGTTTGCAGCGTCACAACATGACCCCGTTCATCCATTCCCCGGCGACCTGCCCGACCTGCCATTTGCAGAAATTCCGAGGCATTTAATAAGCGATGTCCACTATCAGTACGCTTAGAAAGGGTAGAAATAACCGTTGTTCGGGCTGGCATATTAATTCCAGCTGCCAAGGTTTCGGTGGCAAAGACAACTTTAATTAACCCCTGCTGAAAAAGTTCTTCAACAAGCACTTTCCACGCAGGTAAAATTCCAGCATGGTGTGCGGCTATTCCTCGGTAAAGCGGTCCAATGTGTCCAGAACGTCCGGCTTCCGGATTACGGGTTAAAAATTCGTCAATCTGCCAGCGCAATTGCTGCGCTTCTTCCTGATCCACTAACCACATATCACTGCCCACCTCCGCCACCGCCTTATCACATCCCCGACGACTGAAGATGAAGTAAATTGCTGGCAGCATATCCCGTTCTTGTAGTTGACTTAGAACCTGAATCATGCTGGGGGCTTCAGCTCTGACATTAGCTTTGCTCTTTGGTTTCTCTCCTTTTTTCTTCTTTCTTAGCAGGCGCTGGTTAATTTGGGTTTTGTCATCATTGAGTAGGGGGAATAACCCTTTGATGTTGCCAAAGTGAAATTCCAAAGGTACTGGGCGATGATCGGAGTATATCAGGTCAGTTGGACCATGAACTTGATTTAACCAGTCGGTTAGTTCATCACTATTAGCAACAGTTGCGGAGAGGGCTACGAGCTGAATTTCACGGGGACAGTAGATGATGGACTCTTCCCAAACTGTTCCCCGTTGGCGATCATTCATGTAGTGGCACTCATCCAGCACCACTGCTTCAACGTCTACTAATGAAATGCCAATTTGCCCGATAGGTGTGCCATAGAGCATGTTACGGAAAATTTCTGTGGTCATCACCAGAATCGGTGCATCTCGGTTAATGGAGGCGTCTCCAGTTAACAGTCCAACATGGTCAAAGCCGAATTTTTCGCGAAAGTCACGTAATTTTTGATTAGAGAGCGCTTTTAGGGGAGTGGTGTAAAATACTCTTTTTCCACGCGATAGAGCGCGATATATAGCGTATTCTCCGATCAATGTTTTGCCCGAACCTGTGGGCGCACACACAACAACGGAACGTCCAGCATTCAAGGAGGCGATCGCATCCTTCTGGAACTGATCTAATTCAAAAGGGAATATCGAACTTGGTTCAAGTTCTGGAGACAGCGCAGGGTAATTCACTCAATCACATTTGCAACCAAAACTGTTTACTATGGTAACTACTCTTTTGTCAACTTAGTTATGAGTCATGAGTCATTGGTTTTTAATTCATGACTCATGACTATTTTCCCAATTCTTGTGAGCGGGCTGTTGCTGCTTTGACTGCTTCAATTAAAGCTGAGCGAAACCCGGCTCGTTCTAACTGAGCTACACCAGCAATTGTAGTACCACCTGGACTGGTGACGCGGTCTTTGAGTTCTGCAGGGTGTATTTTTGTTTCATGCAGGAGTTTGGCTGCTCCTAAGACAGTTTGCAAGGCAAGTTGATTGGCGATTGTCCTTGGTAAACCTGCTGCGACTCCTCCATCAGCAAGTGCTTCTACAACCAGTGCTACGTATGCAGGACCACTACCTGATAGTCCTGTCACCGCGTCCATCAGATTTTCTGAAACTTCCACAACTTCTCCCACAGCCGAAAAAAGCAGTTTTGCCGTTTCGTGATGATTTGCTTTGGTGTATGCGCCTGGGCATATGGCGGTGATTCCTGCCCCCACAGTAGCTGGAGTATTAGGCATTGCTCGAATTATTGGAAAGTGGGGAAAAGCCGCTTCCAACTGATTTAATGTCACGCCTGCCAAGATGGAGATCACCAGTGGTTTTGACACTGTCGTGATCACATCTGCTAATTCTTGGGCGATCGCACTAAACACTTGAGGTTTGACTGCCAAAAATACGACTTGTGTTGTTGGTGTGAAAACCAGACGATTATCGGCTGTCACATTAACACCATATTCGTCTTCTAGAAAACCTTGGCGTGAGGTTTGTGGTTCGCTGACTAGGACTTCTGAACGTTGATAAATTTTACTAGCAATAAGGCGGGTAAGGAGCGCTTCTCCCATTACCCCGCCACCAATCAAGCCGAATTTAATAGTCATTTTTCGTTAGTCATTAGTCACTAGTCATTAGTCATGACTAATGACTCGTTAGTATAAAGACAAAGAACTTTGGACAAAGTCCTCTGGACTAATCACTAATTTTACGTTTATTGTGCCATTCTGTTAACTTCGTTTCCCCAAGCTGGGTTTGGTCCTGTGGAACGTGAGGGACGTACTGTTGGTTGAGGTACTTCATGAATAATTCCTGACTGAGTGCTGACTTGCACACAGCTCGGTGTGAACAAAAATATACTTTCGCCTATCCGTTCTTGATGCCCATCAAGCGCATAAGTTCCACCAGCGACAAAGTCCACTGCTCGTTGTGCTTGATCTGGATCCATTATTGTTAAATTTAATACTACTGACTTACGCTCTCGCAATGCTTGAATTGCTTGAGGCATTTCTTCAAAGGTGCGTGGTTCTAGCACCAAGACTTCTGATATTCCATTAATGACTCCTGGCATACCAATCACATTGCTCATCGGCTTTGATCCTGCTGCACTGACATTCTCCATTGTAGGCGCGGGTTCCCGCCAGCGTCGATTTTGAGCTGGAGGTTCTTGTGCTACTGGTTGTTGAGTATTTTGTTCCTGATACAAATTTTGGTAACTTTCTGTCTCTGGTTCTTCTTCATAGTACTCATATTCTACTTGCTCGTTTAAACCGACGAAGTCTCTAAGTTTGGAAAATATATTATTCATGGTTTACGCTCCTAGGGCTATTCACTCGTAAGGATATGCCAAAAATTGATGAAATCAATTTTTACCCTTATAAAGGGGAGATTTTTCAGGCGTTCTACTAGTATTTGTTCTACCCACACAGGTTTTTCTTTGAACAAATGCTTCTAGAAGGTCTGTATATGTTTTTTAGGTAACAATGAGTCAAGATTATATCTTAACCCGTAGGTTTAGGAAAGTTGTTTTCCTCTGATATTATATTGACTTTTGCTTTTGTCAATACTATATCCTTTGTCACCGATTGAACCAGTATTTTCTGAAAATTTTTTCAACAAAGTTTTATAAAGAGTTTTGGATCGCAAAATATACTGTAGCAAGGTATTTAATAGTGTTATTAAATACCTTGCTATTCCGTAATAATACTTTGACTGCCAATATTAAACAGAACGCTCTCCAAACAAAATAGTTCCTAACCTTACCATTGTTGCGCCTGCTTGGACTGCCAATTTGTAATCCCCTGACATTCCCATTGAAAGGTGATGCATTTGAACATTAGACCAGTTTTGTTCTCGGATTTCTTTTGCTAATTTACTGGTACTATTGAATACGCTGATTACCTCGGAATCATTTAATCCCAAAGGTGGAATTGTCATTAAGCCCTGAATTTGTAAATTTTCACATTGATCTAAAGCTGGTAAGTCAGCCAATAGTTGTGATGCACTCCAACCCGACTTGTTTGGATCAGGTCGTATTTTGACTTGCAAACAAACCTGAGGAGTGATTTTTAACTCTTGCGCAAATTGGTTTAAGCGTTGGGCAAGCTTCAAACTATCTACGGAGTGAATCCACTGAAATTGTTCAATGGCTTTTTTGGCTTTGTTATTTTGCAAATGTCCAATAAAGTGCCAAGTTATGTCTGGTAAGTCTTGCAACACAGCTTGTTTGCTAGCCGCTTCTTGGATGCGACTCTCGCCAAAATCGCGAATTCCTGCGGCGTAAGCACAGCGTATCATTTCGGCAGAGACTTGCTTGGTAACAGCAATCAACCGGACTGAGTCTGGTAGAGAGGAACGAAGGGTAATAATGCGTTCGCTAATCGAACTATTCATTGGAAGGTGCGTTGGAAAACAGTCTGAAGTTGATCGTACTCTTGAGATTGCCCTGTACGACGCAGACTACGCAAGCGATTTTCAATCATCATTCTAGCCTCAGTGCGTCCAATGGACTGAAACTTCATACCTTTGACATCAGTTGTTACTATGAAGAATAAGCGTTGGGCATACAGTGTGGTGAACAACTCTTGGTTCTCGTCTACCATACAAATCCTATAGAGCAAACCCCAAGTTGGATGATTGATGTAAGTTTCCGAGTTGTCTAAGTTCATTTAATACTAAGGGATGAATATATATATTTTTGCAGCGCAAGAGAAACATTTTGACGACAAAGGATGCATTTCGCCAAACAAAATTTTTGCTAAGAATGCCAAAAACCCCAAAGTAAGAGCAAGCAGTACCTTGCCAACAGAAGTAGGATCAGGGGCTTGTGCAGTAGCGCGTGTTTTCTGTGGAGGAGGTTACGAATCGCGCTGAGTGTGTCCTTAGGGACATAGAAGGCTTCAAACTATGCACTGCTTTGTACGTCGCTTGCCTCTCGTTAGAATGCCGATTAGCTTAACACAAAGTGCATGCAGCGCATACGAAAAGTTTCCCTTCATGCATGCAAACTGCCGTGTATCACTCAATAGGTCTAAATTATAGAAAAACGAACTACGCCGCATCGGTTCTGGTTCTTCAACAATTTCGATCAAGTGGACTTCACGACAACCTGTGAGCGTGCCAACGCTAACAAATGGCGCGAATCAAGTCAAGCACGTTACAATCAGATTTTAAGCTACGTTTGATGTTGCTGACAAGGTGCATAAGGTGGCTATTACCTCAATTCTTAGCAATTCATTAACAGCAACAGTTTCCCATTCACACTCTCGCCCTAAATCATTGTGTTTCAAGTCTACTAGCATGGCAGTGTTCACCGGGTTCTTTAGTGGTGTTCAGTAAAGTCTTGTGCAAGTAATTGTGAACATGTAGAGTGATACACAAGACTTAACAATCTATTATCCCCTTACTACTCTTTTGATCTTTTGCGCTTTGTGCGAAACGATTTTAGAATGGTTTGTACGTACGGTCGTGCAACTGTAAATTATAGAACATTTGTATCTTCATTGCATTCTTGTACCTTGGAATTTACTATCATTTGTGCTATTCTAGATGAAATTGGGCGATTAGCACAGTGGTAGCGCACTTCCTTCACACGGAAGGGGTCACTGGTTCAAATCCAGTATCGCCCATTTCTTTAATTCTATTTAAGCTTAAGAAGCAACAAGAGTGGTTTGTTCAAATCTATCACTAGACGTCTCCAAAAATCGATTTCTAGTGCAAGCGCCGTAAAGGTTTGATAGCCATTTTTGGAGAGGTCTACTCATGAAATTGTTTAACTAGCTGTTGTTTATAAGGATGAACTGAAACAATAAACCTCTTGCAGTGAAATTTGACGCGGTTCTGTTAAGCGTTCAGGTATTCCCTGTTCAGAGTTCCCTACAAATGCCACGAAATCTAATATTTGTTCGCAACTCATATTTTTTTCAAATAGCAACAAAAGCTTTATGAAAAATTAATTTTTTAGATGAATTGCTATATGAAGTACTTGAAATAGCGATAATCAAAATGTCTCCAAATTAGAGAATTTTCCGGCAAAAGTCAATTGAAGAATGAAAACCATGACTTCACGATATTTTTTGCTCATTCATCTCCTAGTACTTATAGGATTACTAGGAACTGGATGCAACAATCAACAACCAGATATCAACTCAGAAAAATTGACTGTGGGTGTGGTTAGCTACGGCGAAGGAACTGTTTCCATAGAAAAATATGAACGCTTTAAAGACTACATAGCAAAACAAACTCAATCAATAGTAGAACTGGAACCAGCTTACAACGAATTGCAAGCTTTAGAGCAAATTCAGCGCAAAAATTGGGAAATTGTGTTTGCGCCTCCAGGTTTAGCAGCAATAGCGATCGGCAAGCAACTTTATGTTCCTCTGTTCTCTATGGAAGGAACACGTGGTAGACAACGCTCTTTACTTATAGTCCGAGATGATAAACCAATAAAAACAATACCAGATCTGGCTAATAAAACTGTTGCTTTGGAAACAGCAGGTTCTGCGGCTGGCTATTATGTTCCTTTATACGATTTATACGGTTTAACTCTTGCTCAAATCCGTTTTGCTCCTACTCCCAAAACAGTCTTACAGTGGATCAGTGAAGGTAGTGTTGATGCAGGGGCACTATCTCAAACAGATTTTGAAGTTCATCAGCGAGAGTTTAGTACAACCAAGTTTAGAATTTTACACACTAGCCGATCAATTCCTCCTGCAGTTGTTTTACTAGCACCAACTGTGGAACGAAATCAACAGCAGCAGATTCAAAAAGCCATGACCCAAGCACCAGGAGATATCATAGCAGATGCTGGTTACGTCCCTGCTGCAAAAGTACCTAGCTACGAGCAGTTCATTAAATTAGTAGATAAAGTTAGACCCCTAGAGGAGCAAGTCAAGAAAACACCTGCTGTTTTGCTCAACCAACAATCTACCAGTCAATAGAAGGTTAGTTGACAAGTTATTAACAAAAGGCAACTTCATAAAAATTCATCTTTTTTTTGCGTTTTTTTGCAAAAATCTGCCGATATATTATTAAGTTCTTACTAGGTTACAGTGGTAAGGAATCAACTGAGTATAATATAAGTTATCTACCAAACAGATTGATTAGCTGGAAATACTGTGTCTGGCACTGTAGTTATCAGACAACCCAGATGCGATCAATCTATTAAAACTTTTACCTAATAGACTTCTTTTGAAACACACCAAATTACTTATAAAGAAAATAGCTAAGATAACTAGGAGTAGTGCCTTATGTCTCAATCTCCCATTGTAAAAGCAGAAATACCCTCTGGGACGATGATTGATAATCGTTATATTATTCAAAAACTTTTGGGACAGGGGGGCTTAGGAAGAACCTACTTAGCGTTTGATACTCGTCGGTTTAACGAACCATGCGTTCTCAAAGAATTTGCACCCACAGGTTCAGGGGAGAATGCTTTAGAAAAATGTCGCAATTTATTTAAAAGAGAAGCAAGAATTCTTCACCAGTTGGAACACCCTCAAATTCCTCGTTTCTTGGCTTGTTTTGAAGGAGATGGTCGGCTGTTTTTAGTACAGGAGTTTGTGGATGGTAAAACATATTCACTTCTGTTGCGAGAACGCCAAGACTTGGAAGAAAGTTTTTCGGAAAATGAAGTTATACATTGGCTAAAAAATTTGTTACCTGTATTGGAATATGTTCACCAGCACAACATCATCCATCGAGATATTTCTCCGGACAACATCATGTTACCTGATGGCAAAAATTTGCCGGTGCTGATTGATTTTGGTGTGGGAAAACAGATAGCTAACCTGAATGAAAACACCACACCTTACCACATGAGTTTTGTTGGCAAAATGTCGCTTGTGGGGAAAGTGGGATATGCCCCGCGTGAGCAAATTAGCTTGGGGTTGTGTTCTCCTTCCAGCGATCTTTATGCCTTGGGCGTGACTGCAGTTGTCCTACTCACAGGTAGAGATCCATCTTTTCTTATGGATCAGTACTCTTTGGAGTGGAGATGGCGTTCTTACACCAGGGTCACCAATGATTTTGCCAGAGTACTTGAAAAATTGCTCGCAGATACGCCAAAGCTGCGATACCAATCGTCAAAAGAAGTTCTTACAGATTTAGACCGTCTTGGACAGTTTCAAGTAATGCGACAATCAACTGTAGTTGATTTGCCTACCACCGTTATAGAACAGAAATCTCAACCTACATTCCCAACACGACAACCACCCAACCAATATCCAGAGACTATAGCAAGTTTGGCTAGAAGTGCATCTAGTCAACAGCAATTCCCTGTGATTGAGCCACAACCACAATCACAACCAGAACAATCTTCACTCAATCCAGCTTTCATACAACGTTGTCAGCAACAACTAGCTTACTACATTGGACCGATAGCAAGTCTAGTTGTGGAAGAAATTCTGGCGGAAACTCCTCAGATATCGCCTTACCAATTTATTGAATTTTTGGCAAGGGAAATTCCTGATGCATTAGCAGCCCTTGAATTTAGAAAACACCTTTTTTCGTAAGTGTTTTGGAGGAACCCACTCACCTAAGTGTCCTCAAGAAAATCAAAACTGTTTAGTTTGAGTTGCTGCTTAATTTCCTGCGGTTCCTCCTGTACTTCCTCCATGAGTACGTCTAATTCTTTTCATTGCCATTTCCAAACTTAACTTCATCCGTTTAAAAGCTTTGGCAAGATTACCAATCTCATCATTGGAAATCTGATCAAAATCAACTTCTAAATGTCCTGTACTCACTTCTTCAGCTACACGAGTTATCCGCTTGAGAGGAATAATAACTTGTCGCTGCAAAAAGACATTCACTAAAAGAATAACCGCTATAAAAATAGTAAAGACAATTCCTACTATCATCAAAGAAGATTGATTGGCTTTTTCAATAACTTTACTCGCCGGTAGTGAAATAAATTGAGCCGCTACAATTTGATTCAACTGCCAATTAAATCCATTGACTGTACCAAAACGCTCAATCATAGTTTTTGGTGCAACATCAGGAGTGCTATGACATTTTAGACAACTTTCTTGACTAATGGTTAAGGGACGAGCAATGTAGAATATATCGCCTCCTGGAAGTGAGCGAAATCCACTCACCTGTTTTAATTTTTTATCTTTTTGGAAACCCTCTAAAATTGTCGTTTCAAAACTGTCAGCCTTATCCCGAAGATTTGTGGGATTTGTTGCTGCTTCTTTATAAAATAAGTCTCGATATTCTGGTTTTTTTCGGAAAATTTCAAAGATTTCTCGTGCTGAATATGCAGATACAACTTGGGGCAAAAACTTTTCTTCCAGTTGATCAGCGAGTTCTGGATAGATTTGGGTAAGTGTGTACTCACGGACAGAAGTCATTGTATCGATAAGTGTTAAAGCTCGTGAGGCAATTTCATTTATAGCATTCTGCCTTAGCAAAGCAGAAAGAGCTAATCCACTAAAGCTCAAACCTACTACAAGAATGATGACTAGCAAAAATGTAAATTTTTGTCTCAATTTTAAATTTTTTAACATCATCCCAGTTCATCTCAAGTACAACGCACAAATAATTTAAGCTATCTATTATCTATTATATGGATATATCAAGCAGAAATAACTAAGAATGTAAAGGATTACAAAATAACTTTGTGGCATTCCGGATTCTGTCAACCAATTTTTGCCAAAAATATATTGATGAATTGCAAGAACCCATTTACGATTCTGCTCCTAAATGAATTTTAAGAGTTTTTGCTTGAAAGTATACTAGATTTATCAACTAGATCTTTTGCATTCGTTACATTGAAATTGTGAATCATTTTCTCCCTCAGTTTTACTGATAAAACACAACCAGTCTTAAAGTTGAATTTTTCAAGAAAAATTAAGATACTATGCACTTGCAAATAGCCTGCTTGTTCAATTGAGTCAGATGACTGTTGACACTGACAGAATAAGACTAGGAGAGAACTCAGTTCAAAATATGCCTTACGGGCACGTTAAACCTAGCGTCCAACTCCTGTGTAGGAGGCACAAATTTAGAATCTCAAAATCTTCCCCTCTTTCCTAATCCAGCTTTCATACCGTGCCAAAATAAATAGCATGCGGAGAGTTATTAATCTAATGGTCTGGAATCCAGGACAGGCGTTGCTTGGGGGACGCTACATCATCGAAAGAAAATTAGGCGAAGGTGGAATTGGTATCACCTATCTCGCTGGAAATGAACGAAATGAACTGCGGGTCATTAAAACTCTAAGAGTTGACATCCTTAATCAGGATACCTGGAAACCGCATCAAAGCAAATTAAAGCAAGACTTCCGCGATGAAGCTGTTCGGCTTGCCCTGTGTCGCCATCCTCATATAGTGCAAATAGAAAATATTTTTGATGAAGGCAATTTGCCTTGCATGGTGATAGAGTACATCGAGGGTGAAGACTTAGGCAACCGCCTTCGGCGGATGAAAGTATTACCAGAAGTTGAAGCGCTTTTGTACATCCGGCAAATTGGCGATGCTTTAAAGCTCATTCACAGTAAAGGTTTACTACATAGAGATATTAAACCACGTAACATTATGCTCCGCGCTGGCAAATCAGAAGCTGTCCTGATTGACTTTGGTATTGCCAGAGAATTTATTCCCAATGTTATCCAAAGGCATACAGTGTATCGCACTCCTGGTTTTGCCCCCCCAGAACAGTATGAATTGGAAGCACCACGGGGAGAATATATTGATGTCTATGCACTAGCTGCCACCTTGTATAGTTTAATCACTGGAGTGACACCAAGAAATGCCGAGGACAGACGACGCCATAACATTCCCCTAGAACCGCCAAAACACTTTAATCGTAATATTAGTGACACGGTCAATCAAGCAATTATCAGGGGAATGGATTTGCAACCCAATCTCCGCCCCCAGTCCGTACAGGAGTGGCTGGATTTATTAGATGTTGAGATCAGCGAGGATTCCCCCACATTGGTGATGACAAGCCGCCCACCACTTCCTAGTTATCAGTCTCCACCCCAAAACCCACAGCGAATTATACCGTCTGTTGTCACTTCTGGAAACTGGCAATGCGTACGTACCCTCAAAGGTCATTCCAGTATGGTTATTGCTGTTGCTGTTAGTTCAGATGGACAGGCGATCGCTAGTGGTAGCAATGATCATACAATTAAACTCTGGCAACTAGAAACTGGTAAACTTCTGCGTACCCTTGGTGGTTTGTTTTCTGGTCATTCCAGCATTGTTCATACTGTCGCCTTTAGTCCCGATGGACACTTACTTGCTAGTGGAAGCTGGGATGAAACTATTAAGTTGTGGCAGGTCAGTAGAGGAAAAGAAATTCGTACATTGACGAGTCATGGCAGCTGGATCAATTCTGTAGCTTTTAGTCCAATACTTCCGAACTTCTCTTATCAACAAGAGGAAGCTTACCTGCGAGGATGGATGTTAGCGAGTGGCAGTGCTGATAGCACTGTTAAATTATGGATAGTAAGTACAGGCATAGAAATTAGCACTTTCACAGGTCATTTGGACTCAGTATGGTCAGTTGCTTTCAGTCCGGATGGGGAACTTCTAGCTAGTGGTAGCGCTGATAGTACAATCAAGCTTTGGCAAGTGAATACAGGTAGAAAAATTCACACTTTTAGAGGTCATTCCTTTTTTGTTAATTTTGTTACCTTCAGCCCAGATGGGCGACTTTTGGCAAGTGCCAGTGCTGATGGTACTATCAAACTTTGGCAAGTCAGTACAGGCAAAGAAATTCACACTTTTAGAGGTCATTCCGATGCAGTGTGTTCAGTCACTTTTAGTCCGAATGCACAATTTCTTGCTAGCGGTAGTTGGGACAAAACTATCAAAATCTGGCAGATAAGAACAGGTACTGAAATTTGCACTCTTGATGGTCATTCTAATTACGTCAGATCTGTTGCCTTTAGTCCAGATGGACAGACCATTGTAAGTGGTAGTGATGACGATACAATCAAAATTTGGCGATGCTATTTCTAATTTGGGTAATTTATAGCGCTTAACTCTTAACAGGGAACACCCGAACGCTTAACTCTTAACGCTTAACTCTTAATAGGCTCGATGGTCTGGTGGTGTCCGTATTTTCTCATGAGTTCATGTCTTAATCTACCTGGCAACTGCTATATCTAATACTTTTACGGATCAATTCTTCTAACTCTCTAGATAGACTCGATATTTCCCAAAAATTGAAACAATAATGAGGGAAACCTTGATTTTGGCAATCTCTCTTAGCTGAGACGCTTTTACAGAAAGCATCCAGATGAGATGCTTGCCTAAATTAGGTAATTAATTTTAATTGTGTTTTAATTTGGAATTGCATATGGGCTTTGGCATAGGAGATTTATTCTGGATTTTCCTCCTCCTTTCTTCCCTGCAACCCTTGTGGCAGAAGCGTCAAGTAGAATTTCGGCGTATTCGCGCCCTACAAGAATTTCAGCAACAACGCAAAAGCCGAGTGATTTTGCTGATTCACCGCCAAGAATCTATCAGCTTTTTGGGAATTCCTGTATCGCGATATATCACTATCGAAGACTCAGAACAAATACTGCGGGCAATTCGGCTTACTCCGCCAGAGATCCCCATTGACTTGATTTTACATACTCCTGGTGGTTTGGTTTTAGCAACAGAACAAATAGCTAGAGCATTAATTCGCCATCCTTCCAAAGTGACTGTCTTTGTCCCTCACTACGCCATGAGTGGTGGTACCATGCTAGCCTTAGCTTCTGATGAAATTGTCATGGATGCTAACGCTGTTCTTGGACCGGTTGATCCACAACTGGGTAACTTCCCAGCAGCTAGCATCGTGAAAGTTGTTGAACAGAAGCCCATTGGTGAAGTTGACGACCAAACCTTGATTATGGCAGATCTATCGCGCAAAGCGATCGACCAAGTGCAGCGCTTTGTACGGACTCTGCTGAAAGATACAGTACCCACACAGAAAGTTAAGCCAGAAAACATTGAGAATATCATCGATGCCCTAACGACTGGCCGCGTTACTCACGACTACCCAATCACGGTTGAAGAAGCAACAGAAATGGGACTGCCCATAACAGTCGGACTGCCCAATGTTATTTACGACCTGATGGATTTGTATCCACAACCACAAGGTGGACGGCCCAGCGTACAGTATATTCCCATGCCTTACGATGACCGCCGCCCCATTTTACCGACTCCTAAGGGTAGACCGTTAGAAGAACCTAGCCCAACTCAGATGAGTTAAGCCAAGTTATTATCTTCTTGGTGTTGGTGTTGGTGTTGGTGTTGGTGTAGGCGTTGCTGTCGGTGAGACTTGTGGTGTGGACGTAGGACTCACTGTAGGCAACGCTTCTGGTGTAGAAGTAGGCGTTTCTGTGGGTAACGCCTCTGGTGTAGAAGTAGGCGTTGTGGTTGGTTTTGCTGTTGGGGTAGTTCTAGGTGTAGAAGTAGGCGTTTTAGTTGGTTTTGCTGTTGGTGTTGGCTGGGTTGTCGGTGAGATTGTTGGTTTTTTTCGTGACGGCTTTGTTGTCGGCGCGGATGGTTCTGTTTTAATATCCTTTGCTTCTTGGCTGAGTTTTTGCCTAAATGCTAAATCAGCAATTCCTGTTTGTTGTAAACCTAGTTTTTTCTGATATTGCTTAACTGCTACTTCTGTTTGAGGACCATAATATTGATTACCGGGCAAGGGAGGATTGGGCTTAACTACCAAGTTTAAATTCGCTTGCAAAGTTTCAACTATTTGTGCAGCGAAATCTTGAGTTTTTTGTCCTACTATTCCATCGGCAGGTTTTAGTTTCTGTGCTTTTTGAAATTCTTGAATTGCGTTTTTAGTATCTGTAGCAGTCAAAGGTGCATCTGATACCTTGACGCTGTAACCTAGCCCCCGTAACACAGCACGAAATTGCCGTGGGGTATATACTCGTGCTGCAAAAGCGACATCTGAAATCACGACACTAGCTGTGATTAAACAGACAGTCGCAACGGTAATGTTTGATTTTCCAAACCCACACCACATAAGTAAACTCCTCTTGGTCAAATCAACCGGATGTTGATTTTGACAGATAGATGCATTTTAAGTTTCTACAATGTCTTTTTTTCGCCTTATTAAGGATTCTTGATAAGTTTAAGTTATATTAATGAAATTTAGATGAGAAGTCATTTTTGCCGTCTATAGCGGTTCTCAACTGCATGCACTACACGGTAGGGCGTGAAGAAACGTAACTATATGAAAATGTGCCTACATACACATTGCAATGCAGGCGATCGCCTCAGATGCCGAATTGCCTACATACTTAAATTAGCAAGTGTCAACGGACATCAAACCATATTGCCACTTTGCCGTTTCACCGTTGATCGCAACTAGCAGGAGTTGACCCCAAACCGTTGGCATGAGGCGCATGAAAGATCAGTGTGACTTCGCTTTTGCCGTTGAACACCCAACCAGTAGCAGGTGCAATTTTCACGGCATTATTGTTATGGCGTGGAGTAGTGGTGACAGGTAACATCGGTAACGACATTTTATGGGGTGGTACTGGAGCAGATAAATTTCTTTATTTATCCCCGTCTGATGGTATTGATATTATTAAAGACTATAGCTACGCTGAGGGCGACAGAATAGCAGTTTCCAAAGCAGGGTTTGGCGCTACTTCCACCAACCAGTTCAGTTACAACAGCATCACTGGTGCCTTGTTCTTTCAAGAGACCCAATTTGTCACCCTTGAGAACAAGACTGCTGATTTCTCTAGTAGTTTGAACATTGAACTAGTTTAAGAATGTGATGATTTTTAGTGACGAATTAAATTTGAATGGGAAATATAAGCCTAGGTTCAATGCCTAGGCTTTTTCAGTAGAATTATTCTTTAAAAAGACAACTTTGTTTTAACTGATCGCAAATAGCATCCTGCCCGACCTAACCTGATAAATCAATACGGTTCAGTTAGAGCTAAAAACCTGATTTTGTGTAGGTTGGGTTGAGGAACGAAACCCAACATTCTCGCAGTTTGGTTGGGTAACGCTTACCCTCTAACGCCACTTTGCAAAAAGGAGGGAAACCCGCCCACCGCAAGTGGCTCCCCAACCTAAAATTATTCTTAACTGAACCGTATTGCCTGAGAAATAACTATTTTCTGTTTTCTGACTTCCAGCCAACCTAAAAATAAAGCAGCTATGCTGAGGGCAGAAGATTTTTTCTGCTTGGTGGTGTATGTTGATGACAACTGCTTATCTAAAATCTACACTTTTCCATACACAAACAAATGACTAACGTAACACCTCTAACACGGCGTAACTTATGGTTTGAGCGGTTGATGGCAATTATTGCGTCTGTTAATCTAGGGTTAGTTTTATTTGATTTAAGTTATATTCCTTGGCGAGATTTTTACAAACGAAATCTCCCCATCATCACTCAGAGATACGACCCCGTTAAAGGAATTCAACCCCATCGAGAAACAGAAAACTATTTGGTCACAGTAGACGCACTGATAGAACAGGTCAGTCAAACAGGGTTGCGGTCGCCTCAGGTAGCAAAAGAACTAGAAGAACTCAGTCGTCTTAGTAGTGAGATGGTTGATAGCAACCCGTTTGAAGCGGCTAACAAGAGTGGTACCTTGGAAAAAATCAAAAATCGTATGCGCGATCGCATAGGCGTTAAATCTTCCAAGCAAGCCTTTTCCACGTTCTGGAGTCAGGCGTATTTATCAAAACGTGGTTGGAAGCAAGAAATTGATTTTTTCAACCAAAGAATTCGCCCTCTAATTATTGTCAACTATTACCGAAGTCTTGGAGAAAATGGCGAATTAGTTGATAATTTTTGGATAATTGACTTACCATTTGTGATTTTATTTGGTCTAGAGTTATTAGCACGTAGCTTCTATATCAAACGTCAGTATCCTGGTTTTCGCTTGTTTAATGCGATTTTCTGGCGCTGGTATGACCTATTTTTACTGCTACCATTTTGGCGATATTTGCGAATTATACCTATTTTAATTCGCCTCGACCACGCACGTTTATTAAATCTTCATCCACTACGTCAGCAAATTCATCAAGGAATTATCGCGAATTTTGCCGAAGAACTCACAGAAATTGTCGTTATTCGAGTCATTAACCAGATTCAGGGATCAATTCAACGGGGTGAGCTAAAACGTTGGCTGTCACAAAATGAAAACTTGCGCTCCTACATAGATATCAACAATATCAATGAAGTAGAAGCAATTGGAGCCATTTTGGTAAAAACAATTGTTTACCAAGTACTGCCACAAATCCAACCTGAAGTTACCGCGATTTTGCAGCACAACATTGAAAGCGCTATCAAACAAGTTCCCATTTATCACAACCTACAAATTTTACCTGGATTGGATGCGATGCAAACTCAACTGAGCGAGCAACTCTCAACTCAAATCACAACTAATCTTTATAGTGCAGTTGTCAGTGCAGCAGAAGATCCAGTTGGAGCAAAACTTTCTAGTCAACTTGTGCAACGTTTTAGCGAAGCTTTGGGAACAGAAATGCAGAAAAAACACGTCCTCTCAGAAATTCAGAACTTACTTGTTGACTTTTTAGAGGAAGTCAAGCTTAATTATGTCCAACGCCTGTCAAAAGAAGATATGTGGAAAGTTCTAGAGCAAACTAAGCAGCTACGAACACAGGTATCAGTTCAGGCTGGGGAAGAAAAAAGCTCTACCATGCTGGTGCGTAGAGAAACAAGTTAATTGTTAATTTGCAACAGCAGTGGAAAATGGACAACCAGACAACAAGACAAAGGGAGGAATTTTCTGGAGTGGTACGACGTCTCATAATGCCTGATTTCAAATCAGCCAATCACGGGAAAATCCCACAAATCTTGCCATGAAAATCTGGCTTTCCCCTATACCCTTATACCCTTACACCCCTACACCCATTTTTAAGCGAGTTTTTGCTTCTCGCTCCAAAAAAAATACGCTAAACTTAGATCAAAGGCGAACCTGTTAGGTTCGCTTGAAGACTTCTTGGAAGATATCCCTATCGCAGGAAGTGGGTAACGACCCACTTTTTTTGTTGGAATAGCCGCATGACTCACCCTCTCGTTCCACAGATTATTGAATTGGCGACACCAGTGGCAGAAGAACTGGGATTGGAAGTTGTTGGCGTGGTTTTTCACACCAATCAAAATCCGCCAGTTTTACGCTTAGACATTCGCAATCCTCAACAGGACACTGGGTTAGATGACTGTGAGCGAATGAGTCGTGCTTTTGAAGCTACCTTAGATGCAGTGGAAATCATTCCAGATGCTTATGTATTGGAAGTTTCCAGTCCTGGTATTTCGCGACAGCTGACAAGCGATCGAGAATTTATTTCCTTCAAAGGATTCCCTATTATTATCCAGACTGCTCCATCCTATGAAGGACAGCAACAATGGATTGGTCAGTTGATTCGTCGGGATGAGACAACAGTTTATTTAAATCAAAAAGGTCGTGTTGTTCAAATTCCTCGCTCCGTAATTACTAGGGTAGATCTGGATGAGCGCAGATAGAAAAACTATCAGCATTCTACGGTTGTGAATACCGAGTTATAAGGAGCGACAGCGTCCCTTGTGAGGTTCACCCGTTGAGCAAGCGGCGCTGCTGAGTCAGGTTTTAGACAATTCCAGAAATCAATCACTCAGCACTTAGCACCGTTTTTATGCTGACCATTTTTTGCATAGCCATATAAGGAGATTGTTTATTATGTCAATGGTAACTTTACCCGGATTAAAAGATTTAATCGAAAATATAAGTCGTGAGCGTAATTTACCTCGTGTTGCAGTTCAATCAGCGATTAGAGAAGCATTACTGAAAGGTTACGAACGTTATCGTCGTGCTCAAAACTTGGAGCGAAAACAGTTCGATGAAGATTATTTTGACAATTTTGATGTCCAACTAGACGTTGAAGATGAAGGCTTTCGCGTTGTTGCTACCAAAACTATCGTTGAAGCAGTAGCCAACTCTGATCACGAAATTGCGCTCCAACAAGTTCAAGACATGGGAGGAGACGAAGCGCAATTAGGACAAGAAGTTGTGCTGGATGTTACCCCCGATCAAGGGGAATTTGGTCGCATGGCAGCAATGCAAACTAAGCAAGTCTTGGCGCAAAAACTGCGGGATCAACAGCGCCAGATGGTGCAAGAAGAATTTCAAGATTTAGAAGGAACAGTTCTACAAGCAAGAGTTCTGCGGTTTGAAAGACAATCGGTGATTATGGCTGTCAGCAGTGGTTTTGGTCAGCCAGAAGTGGAAGCCGAATTGCCCAAGCGTGAACAATTACCTAATGATAATTATCGGGCAAATGCCACCTTTAAGGTCTATCTGAAAAAAGTTTCTCAAGGTCAGCAACGAGGACCTCAACTACTGGTTTCACGTTCTGATGCCGGTTTGGTGGTTTATTTGTTCGCCAATGAAGTGCCAGAAATCGAAGATGAAGTCGTGCGGATTGTCGCTGTAGCGCGGGAGGCAAATCCTCCTTCTCGTCATGTAGGACCTCGGACGAAAATTGCTGTTGATACTCTTGATCGTGATGTAGACCCAGTGGGTGCTTGTATTGGAGCGCGGGGATCACGAATTCAAGTTGTCGTCAACGAATTGCGCGGCGAAAAAATAGATGTGATTCGCTGGTCTCCAGACCCTGCGACTTACATTGCTAATGCTCTTAGCCCCGCACGAGTCGATGAAGTTCGTCTGATGGATCCCGAAACAAGACAAACTCACGTACTGGTAGCAGAAGACCAATTGAGTTTGGCAATTGGTAAAGAAGGACAAAATGTTCGTTTGGCGGCTCGTCTGACTGGTTGGAAAATTGATATCAAAGATAAAGCTAAGTATGACCACGCAGGAGAAGATGCTAAGTTTGCAGATGTGAGAGCAAAATACATACCAGAAGTAGATGACTCTGAAGAGGAGGACTTAGAAGATAAAAATCACGAAGAATTGTTCGAGGATGAAATTTTTGACGAAAATAATGACGAACAAGAGTAAAGTTATCAAGAAACATAGTCCTGAGTAACGAACTCAGCGCTTATGAAACCAAATTATCGGCGTTGTATTAGTTGTCGAAAAATTGGATTAAAACAAGAGTTCTGGCGAATTGTCCGCGTGTTTCCTTCAGGACAGGTACAATTAGATGAGGGCATGGGGCGTTCTGCCTATATTTGTCCGCAGCAGAACTGTCTTTTGGCAGCTCAGAAAAAAAATAGACTAGGGCGAGCCCTACGTGCATCAGTGCCAGAAGCACTGTACCACACATTGCGGCAGCGTCTACACTAAAGGAATAACCAAAAACAAACTTAATGAAAACTACGTTGTAGCGGTAATTGCCAAAGAAATTGTGATGAGGGCCGAATTATTTGTGCTATCAACACGTTCTCTTTTATCGCTCATGTAGTGCCAAAATAGTAAAAGGGTGTCCTAGCGCGTTGCTCTTGGTTATCCAAAGGGGCGAAGCAAGACTCCTAATAAGTTTTACTCGATGTGTCGTGGAAGACTCAGAATCAACAAAACAAAACAGTACAGAATGGCAACCTGGTAGCGCCCAAGCGCAGTTCGGCGTCAACCATCAATCTTTGTGGAGATGCCACCAATAAACCGAAACATCTCTCTTTCCTGAATGGAGGCACCGGCATTCATTAGCAGTGGCAACCTAACACAGTAATCGAAGGATGGAGATGTCGCCAACCAGGCAACCATCCGCTAAAACTGTAAATTAAAGGGGAAGAGTGGATGAACAACGGCAAAGTTAGAATTTACGAATTATCAAAGGAATTGAATTTGGATAACAAAGAGCTATTAGCAATTTGCGACCAGCTCAATATTGCGGTCAAAAGCCATAGCAGCACAATTACAGAATCCGAAGCCCAACGCATTCGGGCTCAAGCAGAAAAACTAGCTCAGACAAGTGTGACGTCGAGAATAGGAAATGGCACTAACAGCCATAGACCAAATTCACCACAAGATGGCGGACGTAACCGACCTGCTGCACCTAATAAACAACAAATTTTGGAGATTCGCAAACCTACAGTTTTGAAAAACCCCATCTCTAACGCCCCAGAGGCGTCGGTTGCTATCAATAAAGTTGCTTCTGAAGTCAATCCTCCTTCACCCCCTAAGTCCATCGCTCCCCCTGTCTCACCCATGAAGCCGACGGCACCAACTCGATCTGTACCCCGGAATCAGTCTGAGACCACACCTGAACAACCAGCAGTGACAGACGCGGATAAAAACATAGTACCCAATACAAACCAGCCGGTTGAAAAAGTAGCAGCGGAAAAACCGGAGAAAGCACCTGCATCAAGAGCAAAACCGGAAAGACAGCCAAAGCCACAACTGGCAGCCCCGCCCACAAGACCGGCTGCGGAGAAACCAAATTCTCCAACAGCAGCTCCTCAACCGACTGTGAGCGAGAAACCGATTTTAATTCTCAAACGCGATCGCGACCAAAAACGCGATGCACCCGAAAAAGCCCAATCCCTTCCAGGCGATGGCGCAGAACGTCCATCTCAAAAAGGTGATGTTCCTGAAGCTAGAATCAATCGGGGCGATCGCGACCAAGCAAAGCAGCAAAGAGTCAACAAAACGGCAACAGGGGAAACAGCACAGGTTGCTTTGCCGCAAAAATCTGAAAAACCTGTGCGTTCTAATACCCCATCACCTGTCAAACCTGAGCACAGAGGGAATAAACCTTCTGCACCTGTAGTCGGAGAATCGCAGCGACCCAGCAGACCAGTAGTACGTTCTCCTGAACAACTAGGAGGTCCGGTACCAGTCGCTACGCCTCCAAAACCAATGCTCGTCTCACTGACAAAACCACCACAGGTTGGGCGACAAGATGAGGATGATGTACCAACAGCGACTGATGAAATCATCGAACTCAAGCGCCCAACACCGCCACGTCAAGCCAAAGGCGGTAAGAAGTGGCAGGAAGAAGAGATAGAAGAAATTAAAGAGTCAGCTAAGCCTGCAAAGGGGGCCGTTAAAGGAAAACGTGCCAAGCCAATAGTTGATGAGTTTGAAGACGAAGATCTCTTAGATGAAGAAGGACTGGAAATACCTGCTACTATCCAAGTCAGTCTCTCTATCGCCCGTCCACCGAAACCTAAGGCTCCCAAGGCGACACAAACAGCAGTAGCTATGGCTGCTACGCCAGTTGCTAAAGCGAAAAAGCCTGCTTCCTCTCGTGAGCAAAACCGTCGCCAAGAAACGGAACAAAAGCAGGATCGTCCAGAAATACTGGAAGTCACAGGTCCGATGACAGTGCAAGAACTGTCTGAGGCTTTGGTAGTGGCTGATACAGAAATTGTGAAAATTCTGTTCATGAAAGGCATGGCGGTGAGTATCACCCAAAATTTGGATATTCCCACAATTACACTGGTAGCCAACGAGTTGGAAATACCAGTGGAAACCGTTGAGCCAGAAGCAGAAGCCCGCAAAGTCACGGAAATGATAGACGTGGCAGATCTGGAAAACCTGCATCGCCGTCCGCCAGTTGTGACAATTATGGGTCACGTAGACCACGGTAAAACTACGCTACTTGACTCGATTCGCAAAACAAAAGTGGCATCTGGTGAAGCAGGAGGTATTACCCAGCATATCGGTGCTTACCATGTAGATGTAGAACACGATGGTAAGGAGCAGCAAGTGGTATTCCTTGATACTCCTGGTCACGAAGCCTTTACAGCTATGCGGGCGCGCGGAGCGCGAGTGACCGACATCGCTATTTTGGTGGTAGCTGCAGATGATGGCGTTCGTCCTCAGACCGTTGAAGCGATTAGCCACGCGAAAGCCGCTGAAGTTCCGATCATAGTAGCCATCAACAAAATCGATAAACCAGAGGCACAACCTGACCGTGTCAAGCAAGAATTAACAGAATATGCTTTGGTGCCAGAAGAGTGGGGCGGTGACACGATTATGGTTCCTGTCAGCGCTATTAAGGGCGAAAATCTGGATACTCTCCTAGAGATGATTCTCTTAGTAGCAGAGATAGAAGAACTTTCTGCTAACCCAGATCGACTCGCCAAAGGAACCGTAATTGAAGCTCACTTAGACAAAGCAAAGGGACCAGTTGCAACCTTGCTGATTCAAAACGGTAGCTTGCACGTAGGCGATTTGTTGGTAGCTGGCTCAGCCTTTGGTAAAGTCCGGGCAATGGTGGATGACAGAGGTAAAAGAGTCGAAGCGGCTACTCCTTCCTTCGCCGTTGAAGTCTTAGGTTTAAGTGAAGTACCAGCAGCAGGCGACGAGTTTGATGTCTTTGACAACGAAAAACAAGCACGCTCTATTGCAGCTGAACGCGCGGAAAAACTCCGTCAATCCCGTCTCATGCAGGGACGTGTTACCCTGACCAGTATCTCGGCTCAAGCTCAAGAAGGCGAGTTGAAAGAACTCAACCTGATCTTGAAAGGAGATGTGCAGGGATCAGTGGAAGCAATTGTGGGATCGCTCAGGCAAATCCCGCAAAACGAGGTACAAATCCGTCTGTTGTTGTCATCTGCTGGTGAAATCACCCAGACAGATATCGACTTAGCCGCAGCCAGTGGAGCAGTTATCGTTGGCTTCAACACGACTTACGCCAGTGGCGCAAGACAAGCTGCTGATGAAGCTGGTGTAGATGTACGGGAATACAACATCATCTACAAACTCATAGAAGACATCCAAGGAGCCTTGGAAGGTCTACTCGAGCCAGAGTTGGTGGAAGAACATTTGGGTCAAGCCGAAGTGCGTGCTGTCTTCCCCGTTGGTCGTGGTTCCGTTGCAGGTTGTTACGTGCAGTCTGGCAAACTCATCCGTAACTGTAAAGTGCGGGTGCGTCGTAACGGTAAGGTGATCAATGAAGCTCCTCTTGACTCGCTCAAGCGAATGAAAGAAGACGCCCGCGAAGTTAACGCAGGTTACGAATGCGGTGTCGGCATTGACAAATACAATGACTGGGCAGAAGGTGACATCATCGAAGCATTCCAGATGGTGACCAAGCGCCGCACTCTCTCATCTACTAGATAAGGAGTAGTTGACAGGTGACAGGTGACAGGTGACAGATGACAGGTGACAGGTGATAAAGAAGTTTTATTTGCCTGCACTCTGTCTCCCTTCTATGGAGGAGATACGCCAGAGCCGGCACGAGGGAGACCCTCCCGCAGCGCAGGACTCACCGTTAGTACTAGCAGGCTAAATAAGTGCTAATTTATAGATTTTTCCGGAATTACTTGTCAGTATGTTGTAGAATGAAATAACAGTTACACACATACTTATGACCAGATATGTTACACCGCGAGAAGCGATGCAAATCCTCCAAGTATCAGAAAAAACACTTAGGGACTGGGACAAAGCCGGAAGAATTGCCACTATTAGAACTCCTGCGGGGCATCGAAGATACGACATTGACTCAGTCCTCACTCCTCAATCAACCAAGCAACGAAAAGTCATCCTTTATTGCAGAGTCAGTTCCCATAAACAAAGAGAAGACCTCAATAGACAAACCGATTACCTCCAATCACTCTTCCCAAAAGGTGAAGTCATCAAAGAAATTGGCTCAGGACTCAATTACAAGCGAAAAGGTTTACAAACCCTTTTGGGACAAATTTTGTCTGGAGATGTCGAACAAGTTGTATGCAGTTATAAAGACAGACTTGCCAGATTTGGAATTGAACTCATCGACTACATCTGTCAGCAAAACGATTGTAAACTCGTGGTTCTCAACCGCATTGATTTCTCTCCAGAAAGAGAGTTCGTTGAAGACATCTTGGCAATTATCCACGTCTTCTCGTTGTTT
>NZ_JXCA02000016.1:718842-773742 GCF_000828085.3 Scytonema tolypothrichoides VB-61278 | reverse complement strand
TTTGGATGAATTAAGAGATAAGCTCTCAAAAGAACTGAATAAGTTAACTCCAGAAACTATTCATTCTGTGACTGGATGGCAGTTTATTCTAGAGGCACTATCTGTAGCAAACATTTAGGTAATCGATATTACGAGAATTTACCGGGTTAAATGATGTCCGCTCAATAAAATCTAGAGAAATTTAGAAATGTTGTAGTTCAGCCAGCAAAGGTCAAACTTTACAAACAAAAAATCTAGACATAAAATATTTGTCTATATTTTTTGGAACTATTAACTGGGAATCGCCAGTTAGAGACTTGAGATCACAGTCTGGCTAAGTTTAATCAAAAACAAAATTTTCCTAACAGACAAAACCTCCGCCACAGTTTTGTTGTGACGGAGATTAATCAGGCTGATCTAAAATCAAAAATTCAAAATTTTCAAATTAAGAGAGCCATTCTAAAACAGCTTCTTCCTTGGTATTGGTATTGCGAGATGGTGTCTCACGATTAAACTTCATGTGAATTGAGCGTGTTTGTTCACCATCAGCAGCAACAGCCATAATTGGATAGTCAATCAAACCATCCTGGAAGGACATTTGGAAGCGGAAGGTACCATCTGGATTGAGCTTAATTGGACGACCGCCAATTGTTACAGTCGCGTCAGGTTCGGTTGCGCCATAAACAATCAACTCAGCATCAGCAATTAACCAGAATTTACGCGGGCGCATTGGCACGTCACCAGAGAACCCAACACCAGACATACCAACACCGGACATGGTTAAGCCAGATGTTGTTGGAACTGCCCACATACCTACACCAGAGGGGAAGACGTAGGAGCTGATGGCTTGTTCTGGAATGACGGAACCAGGAACGTGCTGCATGGAACCGAACACAGAACCAGCAACGCGCATTGCTTCGGCAGATTCTGCCAAACCAAAAATTTGGTCGTAGATGACGTTACCAGCAGCAGCAGCAGTCGCAGTAGGAGCGACTTTCTTGGCGGGAGGAACCAGTTCGTAAACGGTTTTGTCACGTAAATCTTGGTCAAAGTTCACGGTGATGAAGACATCTTCAATCCAGTCGGAAGGATACACCGGAGGAACGTGAACGGGTGCAGAACGAGCTAGTACTAACCAGCGACCATCAGCGCAACGGTAACCGATGTCAATGACATAATCGCGATCGCTCACCGGAACTGGCAAATACCATTCCCGTGCGAGTTCATCACAGGGGTATTCTTGAATGCTGTGGGGGCTTTGGTACTCTAAATTGATGTCGGTGACATCATAAATACGCAGTGCCAGCTGTTGTCCCCCAAGACGGCGTAGTTCTTCTTTGTGCTCGTTAGAAACATCCCAGTAGGTGTAAGCCCACTGAGGATCGCGTGGCATAAGAACAATACGGCTTTCTCCGTAGCCTTCAGGGAGATCCGCTAATCCTTCATCAACATCAGCGAGAGTACCGCCAGTACGATCAACTTGACCCAACTCAAATTTTGCTGCTTCCACGGTTTCCTGTGCCTCCATTGAACGAGATTGGGTGAGAGAAACTTTGCTGCGTTGAGCTTCTTGAACAGATTCCAACAGTTGCGATTTACGCATCCGACTGTAACGAGAGATGTTATATTCACTAGCTACTTTACGTAGTTGGCGCAATGTCATCTCTTCTAAAGGTGGGCGTTCTTTTGCCATGAGTTTGGCCTCCAGTAGTTTGAAAGGTTGATGATGTCCCCTGGTTATTAAATGGCTGATAAATAGCCGTAGACCCCCAGATAAACTTCTTATCCTGACTCCTGGTTTTGCCGAGTGTTATGTTTTTTAATGTGTTTTTAAATTGCAAATCACTCCCTTTCAATTCCCTGTGATGCCAAAATCAGCATTTTTTACTGGGGAGCAGAGGAGTCTTTGTTAATAAATATTAACTAATAATCCTGCGTCGGGATCAAGGGGTTTACAGACACATTTTTCAGTTTTTCACGTATTTATCAGCCCTTTGGGGATCAAAAAGTTATGATACTATGACATTTTAGCTTGTTGAATGCAGCTAAAACATCTGAGGGAGCGCAATGATGTCAAAATTTGATGACCAAATTTTTTTTAGGAAAGATCGTAAAAATAAAAACAAGCGCCGTGTTTTACGTGCTTCGGGTTGGTGAGCAAGGATCTAGATTTGACGGTCAACCACTCCACCAGCAGGGTTTCTTGCTCTCACGAGAACTGGTGTTCGCGCCCAAGCCACCTGCGCAAAGCGCATACCCGATAGCCTTCTGGCGTGGCAAGAGCCGCTTGGGATTGTATTTCAAGGAAAGTCCCTTAGCTACAGCAAGTTAAATCCCTTCACCAAAGACCAAAATCCACAAAGGAAGTAGGAGGAGCAGTTCTTGAGTGAAATGTATGAGGATTTTCGTGAAAAGATAACAACAGCTTATGCTGGCAATAAAAAAATTTCTAGCCCACACTCCGCACCTTGTACTGTCACAATCGGTTATTTCCCAATTTTGGGAATATTTAAGTTTTTTTTGATACTTAATGTCCGGAAATTTGTCTTCCTATTCCCTGTTCCCTATTCGCTGTTCCCTAAAAAATCATACTTATCTTGTTGAGAACTGACATATCCCGGATACGCCATGAACCTTCTACCCGAACCAGTTCATATCTAACTCGTAATTTTTCCTTATCAGATTTTTTCATCTGACCATTCGTATAATACTGTGTCGCTTCACTCACCGAAGCTTCTACCGCAGCGTGATGCTGGTCAGTTGTATTTGCCTCTAAAGATTCTAGTTTAACGCTATGTTCATATTTTCGATACTGGTTATCAGTCTTTTCTTGTTGTGCCCATCGCTGCCATTTTGTCAAGGTTGAACCGACTAAAACATATTTCAAACTATCAATCTCGTGGTTCGGTCCAAAAGCCGCAGCTTTGGTATCTAGCCAAGCCTGAATCATTTCCTCTGCGGTCGCTTCAGTAAGTGTTCCTGCGGGTAATTGTGGTTTACTGTTTTGGTCAGGAATAGGGACTAGAGGCTGATTTAACTCAACTGATAACTGTTCACCTTTCAACGAAGGTCCGGGGAAAAACAAATTTTTCAACAATCCAAAAGTTGCTGCTATCAACAACCACAGCACCAACAGACTCCCCAACAAAACAGACACAATCCGCACCAACCGCATTTGTGCTGGAGAAATACGGGCAAAAATTCGCTGACGATAACCAAAACCATGAAGATTACCAGATCCACGTCCTAAATTGGTAGATGGACTACGTTTACGCTTCCTTTGGGTTTGTCGTTGAGGGGGTGCTGTGGGATGTTTGGACGGACGATTCGAGTTGTAGTAAGTTCCTTTAGGAGTGGCGTCTATCCTGTGAACAGGTGCTACAGGTGCTACAGGTGCTACAGGTGTTTCGGGTTGTGTCCATGTATGACTGGGTGAGGAAGAGGAAAAGGTTGATTTGGCTGGTGTTTCTGAATTAGGAGTTTTTTGAGTTGGAAATTTTCCCTCAACCACTTTAGAATGATTATTTGCGGAATTATTGCGACGACTCTCACGAGTGATTTGCTGTGTTTGGAAAGACTGTCTGTTTATTCCAGTTCCTGATTCTATAGGTTCTGCTTCTGTGGACAAAGCTTCTAAATAAGCTTGCACCTGTTGATTAGCAAAATAATCTTTCAGGGAAGCGGGCTTGTCTACCAAATCTCGAAAGTTTGGAAACACTTCATTTTCCAACCAGCGTTCCTCGTATAAACACAGTCCTGGTAAGAGGTCTGGAGAGTCTTGAGAACTTTCCCGAATAAAAGCTAGAGCCTCGTACTCTTGGGAGAGTTCTAAGGCACGACTTGCTTCTTCTGTTTGCCCCAACAGAAGCGCACACAGCGACTGTTCGAGATGGACATCTTGACGTCTACCCAGGCGGAGCAACATTTGCTTTGCTTGACGAATTAATGCAGGTTGGCGTTGAGCAAAACCCCGTGCGATTAAAGCATAGACTGCTAAATAGGTGGCGACTGCTGAGGGGCGCTTGCTTTCTACTTCAAATAGTTTGTGCTGTTCAGTAACTGTCAAATAGTTACGCAGTTGCTGAATAAATCGTAGAAAATCATCTGTACTCAGACCAGATTTGTCGTTTCCTGTACCATCTATGCCACCACGCTCATCTAAAATGTCATGCAATAATTGCAACCCTTGTTTTCGTTCTGCGGTCTGTTCTTCAGGTAGCGCAAGTAATTCCAAAATACGATAGGGTCGCAGTCTATACAAGTCAGACTGAATTTCAGCGCGAACGCTGGGGAATAACCCTTCATGTGCGAGAAGTTCCTCTCCAGTTTCTAAGGAAATCGCAGCATTTTCGTAGTGAGCTTGCTGCCATGCCTCGCGACCGAGTTCTAAACAAGCTAGGGAAACCGTAAGTACAACGTCTGGACGTTCACTAGAAAAAGGAAGTTCCTCTATATCCTCTCTATCGCTTTGGATACTACTGATACCATTTCTATTTACTAGGTATGGACGACCCAATTTTAAAACAAGTTCATATTCCCCAAGCTCCTGCAAAATCAATAAAGCACCAACAAACTCATCTTGGGAAATGTCGATACTCAGGGCTTGAGAATCAAGCTCACCAATATGATCTTGCTTGCGACTTTCAACAGCGACTGCACCACCCTTTTGGCTGTCAGAACCATAAGCATGAGCAAGATAAAGCTGGTCGTATGTTTTACGCTCTTTTGGATTAGACAGAACAACGTAAGCTTCTTCTATTAAGTTTTTTCGAGATGTAATTGCTGCTTGGGAATACTCACGGCGCGGCAATTGCACAATGCGATCGCCATATGCCTGCCGCAACTGTTCCTCACTTGCCGCCATTGGTATCCCTAAAATTCTGTAGTAATCTAGCGGAATTCGCACGGCTCATTTCCCCTGCAGCACGATTAACATAATTTTCCTAAAGCATTCCAGGCTTGTAAAAAACTGCCATCACAATAACCGATTAATTTCACATGACAAGTATGTTTTGTAACAACTTTACTCGTGTTTTCACAATGGTATAATCTTGTTATGGTAGTATTGTTTTTTGATTGTTGATAAGTATCCAATCTTTTTAACAATATTTTTACTCTTTTTGGCCTATCTTTATTCCAGCCTCTTTGACAAACAAAAAATTGAGTATAGTATTTTGGATAACAGCATATATTATGGTCTGTTTGCAGGAGTCTTTTTTTATTCTCTTTATGAGATCTATGGCTTGACGTTCCCTGCAACTGGTTTAGAGGGACTTTCTCCAGCATATGATGAGAAAAGCACCACTTTTGTTGGTTTGCTAGTATACAGCGAGTTACAGTTTATCATAAGTTATTCTTTGAGTACAATAATCTACATAAAAATACTTAATTTCCATAAATCAAGCCGAAATTGTTAATAAACATGCAGAAAACTTGCTATTTTGGTAGGTAATCTATAAACCAAGGTTGGCATACTACCTATTGCTGTAGAACAAGACGAACAACAGCAGTTGAGGTAAGTTTGATTATTGACTCATTTAAACGCTATCTTTTTAAAAGCTTACGCTGCATGAGCACAACTTAATCTCAAATAGTGACTTGAAGTTTTACAACAGGAATACTTAGAAAAAATGGTTCAAGAACGCACATTACCTAAATTTGATGCGGCTACCGTACAAATAACCAAAGAAGAAGGATTGCTGTTGTACGAGGACATGGTACTAGGGCGTACTTTTGAAGACAAGTGTGCCGAAATGTACTACAGGGGCAAAATGTTTGGTTTTGTCCATTTATACAACGGTCAAGAAGCCGTATCCAGCGGTGTGATTAAGGGAGCGATGCGACCAGGTGAAGATTTCGTATCCAGTACTTACCGCGACCACGTTCATGCTCTGAGTGCAGGAGTTCCTGCAAAAGAAGTCATGGCAGAATTATTTGGTAAAGCCACTGGGTGCAGTAAGGGGCGTGGTGGTTCCATGCATATGTTCTCTAGTGAACATCGCATGCTAGGTGGTTATGCTTTTGTGGCTGAAGGTATTCCCGTTGCTGCTGGTGCAGCATTTCAAACGAAATACCGCCGCGAAGTGTTAGGTGATCCAAAAGCAGACCAAGTGAGCGCTTGTTTTTTTGGTGATGGCGCTGCAAATAATGGTCAGTTTTTCGAGACGTTAAATATGGCGGCGCTGTGGAAACTACCGATTATCTTTGTTGTAGAAAATAACAAATGGGCGATCGGCATGGCTCACGAACGGGCGACTTCCCAACCAGAGATTTATCGAAAAGCCAGCGTCTTTAACATGGCGGGAGTGGAAGTAGATGGTATGGATATCTTGGCGGTGCGAGCAGTTGCGCAGGAAGCCGTAGCCCGTGCCCGTGCTGGGGAAGGTCCTACCTTAATTGAAGCACTAACTTACCGTTTCCGAGGTCACTCTCTGGCTGATCCAGATGAACTAAGAAGCAAGGCTGAGAAAGAGTTTTGGTTTGCTCGTGATCCAATTAAGAAACTTGCTACTTATCTGGTTGAGCAAAACTTGGCTTCTGGTGAAGAACTTAAGGCAATTGACCGACAAATCCAGCAAGAGATCGACGAAGCAGTGAAATTTGCTGAAAGCAGCCCCGAACCCAACCCCAGCGAGTTGTATCGCTTTGTGTTTGCGGAAGACGAATAAAAAGTGCAGCAGTCTGGAGTATTGAAGTGGAAAGAAAATACTCACCATTTAAATACTCTGGACTAAAAACGTGTTTACAAACGGACTCCAATCATATTAATACTAATGAGTAAACTCCAAATTCAAACAAATCAGTCCCGGCTTGAGGTTGTACACCAAAGAGGTGGTATTATCACAAGCTGGCGCGTACAAGGTCAAGAAATTCTTTATTTGGATCACGAACGTTTTGCTAATCCTGAGTTGAGTGTCAGGGGTGGAATTCCAATTTTGTTTCCAATCTGCGGTAACTTACTTAATGACACTTACACTCTCAACAACAAGCAGTACACTCTCAAACAACACGGTTTTGCCCGTGATTTACCTTGGGAATTTACAGAAGATCACATAACTCCAGACATAGCCAGCCTGACATTGGTCTTGAGCAGCAACGAGCAAACACGCGCAGTTTATCCTTTTGACTTTAAACTTGCTTTTACTTATCAAATAGAGGGCAATACCTTAGAAATCAAACAGAAGTACACCAATCTTTCCAGTGAAAAAATGCCTTTTTCTTCAGGCTTCCATCCTTACTTTTTAACAGCGGATAAAAATCAACTCAAGTTTGAAATACCCTCACAAGAATACCAAGACAAAATCACAAAGGAAACTCACTCATTCAACGGTGATTTTGACTATAACCGTGATGAAATTGATGTTGCTTTTAAGCAGCTCTCAGGTCAATCAGCTACAGTCACAGATCATGCTCGCAAACTGAAATTGACGCTGGAATATGATGAGACGTATTCTACTCTCGTTTTTTGGACGCTTAAAGGTAAAGACTATTATTGCTTGGAACCGTGGAGTGCTGCTCGCAATGCTCTCAACACAGGTGAACACCTGACTGTGTTGGAACCGGAAGCTACCCATACAGCAACTATACGCTTAACGGCAAATTTTTTCTAAACCCCTTTACAAATCTCTCTAAAATTATGCTATGATGGATTAGATTTTGCAAATTAAAACAATGGGTCGCTAACTCAACGGTAGAGTACTCGGCTTTTAACCGATTAGTTCCGGGTTCGAATCCCGGGCGACCCATACAACAATTCAAAGTTCAAAATTCAAAGACAATTTATGGGGATTTCAACCTCAACTCAAACTGAGGTGCGACAGCTGGGGTGAGGCAATCGCTCAGAGGAGGTTTCCAACCATAAAAGTTTTGAATACGAAGTTTCGAATCTTAAGTCACCAGCAGCCAGATTTGGCTTCGTAACTCAAGGTACAAAACTAAGTGATTGAAATGATAGAGTAGGGTTGGTAGTGTCCACCTTAGTTTGGTCAAAGTTTTTCAACATAAAGGACACAAGAGTAGTTATAATTTCCTATAAGCTTAAAATAATATTAAGAATAGCGTACACCGATACGCTTGTTTCACACCGACTAGCTGACTACCATATTAGGAGGACTATCTATGGCGCTCGTACCCCTGCGGCTGCTGTTGGATCACGCAGCAGAAAATGGTTACGGCATCCCTGCTTTCAACGTTAATAACTTGGAGCAGATTCAAGCTATTGTTCAGGCTGCCCAGGAAACAGATAGCCCCGTGATTTTACAAGCTTCTCGTGGCGCTCGTAAATATGCTGGTGAAAACTTCCTGCGTCACTTGATTTTGGCAGCGGTAGAAACCTACCCCAATATTCCCATTACCATGCACCAAGATCACGGTAATGAACCTGCTACCTGCTATTCAGCAATTAAAAACGGCTTTACCAGCGTGATGATGGATGGTTCGCTGGAAGCTGATGCCAAGACCCCCGCTAGCTACGAGTACAATGTTGACACGACCCGCGAAGTAGTGAAAGTGGCTCACTCACTGGGTGTCAGCGTTGAAGGCGAACTCGGTTGCTTGGGTTCTCTGGAAACTGGTACAGGTGAAGCTGAAGATGGTCACGGTGCGGAAGGCGTTCTTTCCCACGACCAACTGCTGACTGATCCAGACCAAGCAGTGGACTTCGTGGAACAAACCCAAGTAGACGCTTTGGCAGTTGCGATCGGTACCAGCCACGGTGCTTACAAGTTTACCCGCAAGCCAACTGGGGAAATCTTGGCAATCAGCCGCATTGAAGAAATTCACCGCCGTTTGCCTAACACTCACTTGGTTATGCACGGTTCCTCTTCTGTACCCGAAGATTTGATCGCCCTGATTAACCAGTATGGCGGTGCTATTCCTGAAACCTACGGTGTACCTGTGGAAGAAATCCAAAAAGGTATCAAGAGTGGTGTGCGTAAAGTAAATATTGACACCGACAACCGTCTGGCTATTACCGCCGCTGTGCGTGAAGCTTTGGCTGCAAATCCCAAAGAATTTGACCCCCGTCACTTCCTCAAGCCTTCTATTAAATACATGCAGAAGGTTTGTGTTGAACGTTATCAGCAATTTGGTACTGCTGGTAATGCTAGCAAGATCAAGCAGATTTCACTCGAAGATTTTGCTGCTAAGTATGCTAAGGGCGAACTCAACGCAGTGATTAAGAAAACTGCGACTGTCTAATTCTGACAAAGAAGTAAATAGGGACATGGCAAGGCTGTGTCCCTATATCACTGAGGATTCATATGCTGCTGAGACTTAACCGGGTAATGTTTTGGTTCCCCGGTTTTTTATTTTAGTTATTACGAACTTAAACCTTCTCCATGTTGAAACCTAGAGTTTTTGAAAAAAGATATTATGTAGGTTGGGTTGGGCGATTGCCGGAGGCGCAGCTAGCTTAACGCCCAACCCAACACCATAGTCGAGTTAATGTTGGGTTACACTTCGTTCCACCCAACCTACAAAACTACTACAAAACTACCGTTTTCTCTTGTGGCGAGTCATTTGAGTTCAAGTAGGTTCAGTTAGTACTTCCCACGACTTTCTCGGGAGGCTTCGCCTCCCAACCCTCGTTCCCAGGCTGCAGCCTGGGAACGAGATATCGAGGCTCTGCCTCGTTGTTGATACTGGTACAAAATCTGACCAAACTTAACTTCTCCGCTGTTTTGGTTTATTTTGCACCAAAACACAGGGTGGGGTGTTCGTCGTGGCTGGAGATCCTAAAAGTGCAACTGCATGGGGGACGGGACGAGGTTCGTAACGTACAAGAGATTCTCCTTGATAAACCAAGGAAGTACTTTGACCGGAATCAACCATTACGACATCTTGTAACCCAGCCTTAACCAGCGCCTTTCCCAAAGATATAGAGTCAACAGATTCTAGAGAAACGCCAACGGTGGCTTGTTTCTTCTTGTTAATGCCCCAAAAAGCCCGATAACGTGCTACATCAAAACCATACAACCCGTTAAAGGTGCTTGGTTCACGAGGTTGACCATCTTTGACTAACCAAGCCGCTGCCACAAAAGCGTCAGTCACTTCGGGCATTTCAGCTTGTATTCCCTCTAAAGTGTTGTGCTTGAGTGGATCGAAGGGAATGAAGCGCACTTCATGAGGACTAATTAACACCAGAGGACGTGCAGCAATTTTCTGGATGTCCCAAGTGCTACCTGGAACGAATTTTTTGGTGACTTGGCTGTATACTGGTCCAATCATCACATTAGAATTTAAGAGTTTCAGGGAGAAGAAACCCCCGTCCACAGCAGCAACAGCATTTGTATTACTTCTAGCTAAAATTTCTTTGACTGTATAACGACTATCAGCGTGGATAGTGATCGGTTTACCACCCGAAACTAGAATCAGAGGAATTTTATCGATCGTCATGTCAGTTCTTTGAACTGGGCTTGCAAAGTCAAAGCCTGTTTTCCAGCTTGGTAATTTGGCACCTCCCCAAGCAAGCTTTATCACGTCTTCTAGCCTAGATTGACCAAAGCGGGAAACTGCTAATAAATTATCTGATGCACCAGCAAAGCGTTCATCCACATCATTCATCGTCAGTGCTAGGTCATATCCGGCTGCTTGCACCAAACCTGCAACTTGCTCGTTATACTTTCCAGCAGGATAGGTGAAGTAGCGAATAGGAATTCCTAAATTTGCCTCTAAAGTTGTCTTAGACTCAGTAATTTCTTTTTGGATTTGTTCAGGTGGCAAAAGTGTTAAATCAGCTGGGTGACTGAGGGTATGAGATGCAATTGTTACCAAGGGATTTGCTGCCATCTCCTTAACTTGTTCCCAACTGACATGAGTTCGACCGACGTTGTTGCCAACACCTTTGGTGTAAATAGAAAATACAGCAGGGTAACCGTATTTTTTCAGCAATGGATAAACGTACTCGTAATGTCCCCCGTAACCATCATCAAACGTCAAAACAACAGGTTTTTCTGGGAGTGGCATTCCCGTTTGCAAATGAGTCATCAACTGGTCAAGACTAATGGGAGTGATGCCATTCTCTTTCAGGGTTTGGAAATGTTGTTCTAATTCTTCTGGGGTGACATCAAAAAAGACTTGTTTTTCTGGCAAAATGTCATGATACATGAGAATGGGCACTCTTGCCTGTTTTGCTGCTTCATTGATGTTGGGCCAGGAAGTTCGATTAAGGAAGGCATAGACATAGGGACCAACAGTTTGCACAATGTTTTCTAGTCCCCAATTAGGTTTAGTCACCCAACTAGATGCCAATACAAAATTGCTCGCAGCACGAGAAACTTGGTTATTTAAGCTGATATCATTGTTACTGTTTTTACTACAAGCTTCAGTTGTTGTGGGAGCATTCTCAGGTTTTGAAATAGGACGACGACGAGCAACAGCCAGTTGCGGTAAGAAGATTGAGACTGCAAGTAATCCACAAATAAGGGTATTAAATATACTTCGGGAACGGGAATTAAAAAATATGTAATTCAGAATAGGATTATTAGGAGTGATCTTCATACTTGATTTTTATAATACCTGGGTTGTGTAACGGGTGCACTGGCTTCGGTTATCTAACGTTCACTTTATTCCCTATTCGTTATAAAGATAGGAGAGAAAAATATAAAGAAATATTAATAAAAATATAAGGATTGCTTAAGCTTTACATTGGCAATTTAGCAGAAAATTGGTGTTTGTTGCTATCGAAACTTTTCTGTTGGTTAGACTGAATTTGATACTAGTGAAGTTCCTGTGTTTTTTGTTCACCTATTACCCAATCGTGGTTTACCCCTATCCGCCTTCGGCACCTTTCCCCTTATAAAGGGGAGTCGTGGTTTACCCCTATCCGCCTTCGGCACCTTTCCCCTTATAAAGGGGAAAGGAAAAAGCCACAAGTTTGTTCTTTTTAGAATCAGACAGGCTTGCTCTCTGTATAGGGGAGAGGAAATAGAAAACGATTATTCGGCAAAATTACACAAAGACACGGTGTTGTAGGCTAGGCATTTGCCGACGAACTTGTTCTAGCCTGGCTGGGTTGATTTCGGCGATCGCAACTCCCGGCTGCTCAAGCGCATCTGCTAAAATCACTCCCCAAGGGTCTACAATCATAGCGTGTCCGTGTGTTTGACGACGAGCGTAGTTGATGCCAGTTTGTGCTGGAGCAATCACATAGGAAGTATTCTCAATAGCACGTGCTTGCAAAAGGACTTGCCAATGGTCTTTGCCAGTAAAGGCAGTAAACGCAGCAGGCACAAATATGATATCTGCACCCTTGTGAGCCATGTATCGGTAAAGTTCGGGAAAGCGAACATCGTAGCAAACCGATAATGCTATATTACCAAGTTCTTTCGAGTAGTGGACAGGCGGTAATTCCTTACCTGCCATAACTGTTGTGGATTCTCGATAAGTGTTGCCATCTGGGACGTTGACATCAAACAGGTGTACCTTTTGATAACGTGCTACTTCTTGACCATTAGGGTCAATAAGTAAGGCAGTGTTGTAGACTCTAGTACTGGTGTCGTTTACAGGAACAGGAAAGCCGCCGCCCAAGATAGTGACTTGAAAACGCTGCGCCATTGTTTTGAGAAATGTTTCTGTTTCTTGGGCGATCGCACCAGCTTGGGCCATTTTTTCATTTTCCTCACCCATAAAGGCGAAGTTTTCTGGCAAACCAATTAATTCAGCACCTTGACGCACGGCTAAATCAATCAATTCCTCTGCCTGTGCCAAGTTTTTTTGTAAATTGGACACACTAGTCATTTGAATTGCGGCGGCTAGATAAGACTTCATACATTCAACAAGGAATAAAAAAGTTGTGCGAGGTTGGAAACGGTTAAAACAGTTATCAGTGAACCAGCGCTGCAGAGAGAAGTGCCTTGCGCGGGTTCCCCGCGTTGTGGCAACTTCGGGGAGGGTCTCCCGACCTAGGCGACTGGCGAACCCGAAGGGTTATCACAAGATGGGAATTTAAACTCCATTTTGTACCTACCACTTATAGAAGTGGGGGACTGGAGACTCGCGACTGAAAAACTGGTCAGGTTATAGTAAAGCTACCAAACTAAGAAAAGTTAACTTTCCCTTAACAAGTGTTTTGTAATGGAATGTTGATAAAGGACAAAGTCACCGAGTTGGTTGAACTCATATTTTGCACTCCTGCCAACAACTGCCATAGGTTAGAAACCTATGGGTAATAGTTTAAGTCTTTGCGCATCAGACTAAATACTTACTGAGCAAGGCTTTTAGTCCATTTTAATGTAGAGACGTAGCATGCTACGTCTCTACATAGCTTGTGCGTATCGCATGGTTGCCTTGTTGATAATGCTGCAAAATGTCAGTTGAATCAATTAGTCCAACTGTACTATCAGTGAGGATATGGGTTACATCGTAAAATTCCACCAGATTTTTCTGGCGCAGGCAATGCCAGACTTATACCCTGGTTTACGACTAAAGCTGTTAACGAAGCTTATTTTGGATGAAATATAGATTACCAAAATATCTCTCGACTGAGAAGGTGGTAAAACTTAGTTTTTCCAGAAAAATTGCTATTTTAGGAAAATTTGTGTTCTTTTGGTGCTTAAAGAATAGTGGGAGATATTAGTCAAATCATCTTCACAAGACTCACGTGAAAAATTTCCGTATGTTTACGTAATTTGTAGATACCACAGGAGTTTTCAGTTATTGTAGTTGCTTGATTTTAAGATGACTGTGATTCACAATTATACTAGTTTGGTCAAATAGAATAAGTAAATATGACATCCAAAAGTTTTCCAAAAATCGAAATAAGCGCCAAAACTCGACTTCTTCTGGCTTTGTGGGATTTAGGAGGAACAAAGCAAGAAGTGAAAAAAGGTGATCTTAGTAAGCGAATTGTTACTAAGGATAAGAAGGTAGCAGATTATGAGGGCATCTTTAAGGAATTGGAGAAACAAGGGGCGATCGCCATCTCTAAGTCTAAAAAAGGCTACTCTCTACTATCTCCTGTGGGTTTAGAGGTATTGGATGAATGTTTGAAAAGTCCAGAGTTGAAATTTGAAGGAAATATTATTGGAACTTGGGTGGTTCATGCACTGCTGAAGTGGATCAGTCAGATGAATGGTGCGGTAGTTGCATCTGCATCAGCGAATGGGGTGAAAAGTGGGATTAAATCTTATGACGAGTTTAAGCAAGTGACGTTGGAAGTTTACGACCAGCTTAACCGCGACTATAACTTAGATGATTTGGTGCCAATTTATCGAATTAGGCGGGAGATAGGCGATCGCGTTAGTCGTTCTGATTTCAGTGATTGGTTACTGGAAATGCAAGCTAACGATATTTTGCAACTGCAAGGGGGTAGCTTACCAGATAATGATCCAGCCAAACTTGAAGATTCCATCACTACTGAAGTCAATGGATTACGCTGCTATGCCAAGCGTTTAACTTAATCCATCGATTGTTGGTAATTTTGCTATTTCCCGCGCTAACTCCTACTACACCACTATTGCAAATACATCCATGTCCAACGCCAACGACTTAATTAATAATGTCATCAAAAACCACAATCCATTTGAGGGACGCTTTGTAGTTACAACACATAATGTTTGGGGACAAGGTTTTCCTGATGTTCCATCGTTAAATGCTCATGCTTCCGATGCTGTATATGAGGCAATAGAAAAAGTTCGTAATAAACAACGGCAAGTTGTGGGTATCACCATTACGGCAGAAAGAGGATTAGGTAAAAGTCATGTCATCAGCCGAATTCGACATAGATTACAGATTGACGGTAGTGCTTTATTCGTTTACATGAGTCAGTGCAATAACTTAAACCGCATTACAGCGGAATTTTTAAGTACTCTGGCAAATAGCCTCAAACAGACAGGTAGTCAAGGTGTGAGTCAATGGCAGGAGTTAGCAACAGCTTTAGTCAATGAGGCTTACAAAAAGAACTATGCCCCTCAGCAGTTAGTCAATCAATTTCGAGGAAACTTAGCTAAAAATCCCAAGATTATTGAAGTTTTCCGAGATACAGTACTTGGTATAAAGCCTGATCTTGAAAATCCTGATATTCTGACTGCAATTTTATGGACACTATCTCCTGATCCAGCTTATGAAAGATTTGCTATTCGATGGTTATCTGGTCATGACTTACCACAGTCAAAAGCTGATGCAATGGGGTTAGCTAATATCAGTGCAGAGGATAAAGAAGCTGAATCCTTTAACACGGTGCGGCAAATTCTCGATTTGATTAGTGATTACAAACCAATAGTTGTGTGTTTTGATGAAATGGAGAGTGCAGGATGCAATGATGCGGGATTTACTGGACCACAAGTTACGGCTCTCCTCGCTAAAGACTTATATGACAAAATTAGGCAGGGGGTTTTGTTAACTTCTATGTATCCTGAAACTTGGACTCATCAGGTAAAAGTCTTGCCCTATGCTAAAGCAGTTGTAGACAGAATAGGTGAAAAAGTTATTGATTTAAAACATCTTAATTCTGATGAGGTTGTAGCATTGGTATCTGGATGGCTTAGCGACTTTTATCAAGAGAAGGGATTAACTCCTCCTCATGCAGTTTATCCCTTTGATGAAGAGAAACTTAGAGCATTAGGGAAGGAAAGACCAATTGTCAGAAAAGTTTTGCAATGGTGTGCTGAAAACTTTAAGGACGATGAAGAAATAGGAATAATCGAGCCAAAAGATCCAGTAGAACCTATTTACAATCAACAATTAGGTGCTTTAGAAACTACAATAGAAGATTATATGGAGGATAAAGCAAGCCTTGCTCAAGCACTACGGTTAGGCTTCTCTGCTGTGATTGGAGACACTATAGAAAAAGTACAAATTGAAGAAATAAAAGATGTTAAAGCAAGAGCTGTAGACAAAGGTTTTATAGACTTTAAAGTAATTGGCAAGGAAAATAGTAAAGCTGTGAAAATTGGTGTAGCTGTCCTTCAAGATTCTGGAGGTAGGATAGTTGGAGCTACATTAAAGCGCTTAATCGACTATAAAAAGTTTGATTTAACTCGCGGTTGCTTAGTTCGCTCTAAGCAAATTAATAAAGGTGCTGCTCAAGCACAGCAGTGTTTGAACCAACTTTTGTCAAAAGACTTAGGTGGTGAATGGGTATTGTTAAAATCAGAGGACATTAAGCCACTTTTAGCACTGCATTTCGTTATGAAAGGTCGTGAAGATTATGAGTTAAGCGAACAGCAGATTTTGGATTTTCTTCGCCATAAGCGGATAGCAATTGATAATTACCTTATCCGTGAAATTCTCAGCGATCCATCTGGAGAAGTACCTGAAGATGCTGTTGATGAAGAAAGTAATCAGGGCGTGGTAAATACACCAGAAGTCAGCAATATAGAAGAAGTAAGCATAGACATCTTTTGATAAAGAATGAGTCATTCTGTTGTGATTAGTATCGCTTTATGCTTGCCTGCATCAGACATTGAGGCACTGTTGCAAGGTCGAATGATTGCAGTTATATCTAATAAATTTATTGCTCAAGGGCGAGAATTTGCACTTTGTCCAACAGATAAATTAATGAACGTGCTGCCAGTTGAGCGGTACTATCACTCTAGTTTCTTAGCTATTGCTCAAACAGCTTTTACTCAATTTGGTACTGAAACCGTCTCTATTAAAGCTTGGGCAAAGTGCGAATTATGCCAAATTATCAATAGTGCTGAATCATTAACTGCTTTATCGTCGCTAACAATTTGGACACAAGAAGCTTTACAAGAAATACTCACGCAACGGCAAAACATTTTTCTCGCTTACTTGCGCGTTTATTACCTGCCTAAATCAATTGAAGTTCCTGTCAAGAAAAACAGTCAGTTTATTGGCTTACCACAGCCTGTGACAGTTTCTCAAGCAAACCCCGTGTTAAACGATCGCATCTTCGCCATCCGCAAACACCAACTAGAAACACGTCAACCGCCACTACACCCAGAATTAGAAGACTTGCAGAGTAGTTTAGCCTCTCTTGCCATCACCAACCCAGCCGCTAAACAATTAGATCAAGATATCAAAGCATTTTTAGGTTGGACTACTAAGCAACTTATCCAGCAAAGCGATCCAGATTTAGCTTGGATAAATAGCATAGCAGCGTTAGGCGATCGCAGCATAGAACAAGATAAAGGCAAAAGCAACTACCAAGTTGGTACAGACTTTGAAAATATAGTCCGTAAAAGCCTAGAGTTCTTGGGATTTACAGTTGATTATTTCCACAGAGGTGGTGCTGGTGGTGTAGATGTATTTTGTTCAAAACCCTATCCTCTAGTTGCGGAATGTAAAGCAGGTAAAAAAATCCCCAACCCCACCGCAGTACAATTACTCAATCTTGGAACCCTACGCCTACAAAGCCAAGAACTATTTCAGCAAGCAGCTAAATTAATAATTGGTCCTGGAGAACCAACAACTCAACTTAAAGATGCAGCCACAATACAAGGTATGTCAATTATTAACCCAGAAACACTACAGAAATTGGTAAAACTTCAACATAACTATCGTGGTTCTGTAGACTTATTTAAGCTGAAAGAGTTTTTAAAACCAGGCTATTCTGATAATGAAGTTGATAAATATATTCAGCAAGTTTACAAAGATATTCAGTTGCGATCGCATTTAGTGCAGCTTGTAAAAAAACATCAAGACAATACAGGTGATAAAAACGTTGAGGTTGCAACTCTGTTTGGAGCCTACGGTTACTCAAATCCACCTCAAAGCTTAAGTCGTCAAGAAATCTACGAAATTCTTGTTGAACTTTCCTCACCTTTAACTGGCTACTTGGGACGAATTAAAGGTAATGATTGGAAAGGCGATCGCTTTTACTTCCTACGCGACTTACCAACTCCTCAAATTTAGCTCTTTTCTTTCTTTCTTTCTTTCCTTTGCGTCCTTGGCGACGCCAGTCGCCTAGGTCGCGAAACCCTCCTGCTGCGCTGGCTCGTCTTGGCGGTTCGTTTTAAATAGTGTGTGTCTACTTCAACCAATTATACATAAGCGAAAATAGACTTATACCCAACTAAAACACTTGCAAAAATCATGCAAACTTACCAAGAAAAACGATACTACTCTCCAGAAGAGTACTTACAACTCGAAGAAAAAACCGAGTATAAAAGTGAGTATATTGATGGTCTAATAATCCCTATGGCTGGTGGAACGACGAATCATAACCGGATAGCACTTAATGTTAGTACTGAATTAAATTTTGCTTTTAAGCAGCAAGATTATCAAGTCTTCATGGGTGATGTACGTCTGTGGATACCTGATAAGCGAATCTACACCTATCCAGATGTAATGGTCATAATAGGTGAACCAGAATATTACAATAATCGCACTGATACTGTTACTAACCCTATAGTCGTTATCGAGGTTTTGTCAGATTCAACCGAAGGTTATGATCGAGAGGGAAAATTTCAGACTTACAAGACAATTCCCTCATTTGCTGAGTATGCTTTAATTGACCAAACTCGAATATATATTGAGCACTATTCTAAAACAGCAAAGAAGCGATGGTCGCTTTTTGAATATGACGAGGAAGATGAAAATATAACTTTCGTCTCAATACCATTTCAAATTTCTTTAGCAGATGTGTACAACAAGGTGAAATTTGTAAAAACACAAAAAAATTAAGGTGGGTTACTTAACCCACCCTCAACGCAACTTGACTCAAACAATCTATACTGGAGTCGCCCCATAACTCTTGACTCGACTTGTCATTTCCAAATTTTTCAACGCCGCTTCAGCAGCTTCTAAGTCATAAGGAAATGGTCGTTTATGGGGAATATAATCCCGCGCTTGAGGTGGTTTGTGACGCAGTACTGCATTCACCAAAACACACGGTTCTGAACTCAAATTAATCGCCCCGTGCAAAACTCCCGGCGGAATCGTCACGACTACAGAATGGTCTTCACTAAAAGGAAGATACTGGTATTGTTTATCTAGCAATGTCACAAGGACAAACTGTCCTTTAACGACTAGTAATTGGTCTGTATGTGTTTTGTGAACAAATAAATCATCTATTGTGTTGGGTGGAATTTGTACCAGCATTGTTTCATGGCTGGCTTGAGCTGTAAAGAACTCTACCATTCCTCCCTTACTAGATTCCACCCTACGGATTTCAATTCCCCTGAATTTACTCATATCAGTATCCTAAAAGAGCATCGTAAAAATTGAAGCTTTACCTTCAATCTTAGATGCTCTATTATAAGAAATTGTTACTTCGGCAACAAAATCGCCCAAAATATGATATGGGATCTACATCAGTTATCAGTTATCAGTTATCAGTTATCAGGTAAGAAACGGACTCGTCCACCCCTTGTTCACTGTTCACTGTTTACTGTTCACTGTTCACTGTTTTAATCAGCTAACAGAAATCTTCAAACTGCTGGGTTGTCCTAGATTTCCTTGCAACACGAATCCTCGCTGATTTGCGTATAAATGACGCACAATCTTGTAAATTGCCTCAATTTTGTCTGTTGCACCTGCTTTTTGAGCAATTTCCTCTATAGAAAGGGCTGTTTTTTCTGTTTGCAAAACTTTGACAACTTGTTTTTGCAAGTCCAGAATTGCCGCCGCAGCTTTTTTACCAGCTTCTACGCCTGGTTGATGGTAAGCGTTAATATTCACTAAGCTGGCATAAAACCCTACAGCGCGATCGTATAAAGCAATGAGCGCACCAACTGTTCGGGAATTCACTTGAGGAATAGTCACAGTAATCGAGTCGCGCTGGTTTTCATAAAGCGCTTGTCGGGTTCCTTGCAAAAAACCAGAGAGATAGTCGCCCATTGTAACTCCCGGTTCAAGTTCTGAAGATGGTCCGTTGCGGTCTTCCAAAACTTCAATGAATGTGGCAAAGAAATTCGGCACACCTTCACGCAACTGCTGAACATAAGCGTGTTGGTCGGTTGAGCCTTTGTTGCCATAAACGGCGATACCTTGGTGAACGACATTGCCTTGTAAGTCTTTCTCCTTACCCAAGGATTCCATCACCAGCTGTTGCAAATAGCGACTGAAAAGAAGTAAGCTGTCTTTGTAGGGTAGGACAACCATGTCTTTTTCGCCTCGCCCATTGCCAGCATAATACCAGGACAAAGCTAACAATGCTGCTGGGTTCTGTTTGATATCAGCTACGCGGGTGGCGTCATCCATCTGTTTTGCACCGTCTAGCATGGCGAGAATATCAACGCCTTGCAACGCTGCTGGTAATAACCCGACAGCAGATAATTCTGAGGTGCGTCCTCCCACCCAGTCAAACATGGGAAATCTTGCCAGCCAGTTTTCGGATTTTGCTTGTTCGTCCAGCTTACTACCTGGCATGGTAATGGCGATCGCATAATTAGCAAAGTCCAGATTCTGTCCAGCGTAAGCTTTTTTAACTTCAATCATACCATTACGCGGTTCTGGCGTTCCCCCAGACTTGGAAATCACCAATACCAAAGTGCTAGCAAGGCGGTTTCTCAAATGATTTATAACGCGGTCAATTCCTGCTGGATCGGAATTGTCAATGAAGTGAATTCCCAGCGACGGGAAGTCTGAGGCTAACGCTTCCGCAACGAATTGGGGACCTAAGGCAGAACCACCAATACCAATAGAGATAATATCAGTGAAGCGAGGCGCTTTTGGGGGATGAATTCCACCCGTGTGGACTTTTTCGGCAAATACTTCGATTTGCTCTATGCTGTCTACGATTTCTTGTGTGAGTTCTGGCGTCGGGGCTAAATCAGGATTTCGCAGCCAGTAGTGTCCAACCATGCGGTCTTCATCTGGATTGGCGATCGCCCCCTTCTCAAGTTCCGCCATATCTGCAAAAGCTTTTTCAAACTTCGGCTGCAACTTCTCTACAAAGGCATCATCAAACCGCATCCGGCTTACATCCAGGTATAGTCCCAATTCTTCATGGAAATATAACCATTTCTGGTATCGTTGCCAAAGTGCCGTAGCGTCCATAGGGGAATCTCAGGTAAAGTGATTTTCAAAAACAAGTTTAAGCCAAGGTGCTAGCAATCCCTGTCTATCTTATACAGTTTTAAGTGTTGGCTTGATTCTTCACCTTAAACATCTGGCATAGGGATGACCTCGCCAGAATTTTCTCATGAGACAAAGGGAGATGAGGAGAAGGGGAGAAGGGGTGTAGGGGTGTAGGGAGCAGCAGAATATGAGAATTTTTATTCTTAGTTATGGTGTACGCACCTGATCAGGGCTACTTCCCAAATAAACTACATGGGAACAGACTGTCCTGCTGCAAAGACTTGTTTTGCCGTGAGTTGCAAGTTGGGAAAAGTTGAGGAAACAAGTTGGTCGTTATTTTGAAATAACTGTTTTTGATACTCATCCTCTAATAATGTACAAATGGTTATCGTTGGCTGCTTGGGTTTACCAATATACTCTCTGCCACCAATGCCCAGATAATCGACAATCCAATACTCAGGTACCCCTAGTGTGGCGTAATCTTCAACCTTGCGGGCATAGTCGTTTTGCCAGTTTGTACTCACAACTTCAGCAATGAGTTTAATTGAGTTTACTAATGTAATAACAGGTTCTTTTTGCCACAACGGCTCATTTATCAGTCGAGTTTGGTCTAACACAATGAGATCGGGACGAAATGCGGTATCTGTCCCTAACAATTTAATCAGGCATCGATGGGGAATAAAATAGGTTGCATCCTGGCGGTCAATTTCTACATTCAGTTTTCGCCCAATGAAGGCGGATACCTGCTCATGTGGTCCAGTTGGTTCCATCTCGATTAATTCACCATCGATTAACTCATAGTTATCGCTTTCGCCATAGTAAGTAATAAATTCATCAACAGTTAGAAGTTTTGGCGCTGATTTTACCATTGTGATTGTTCCCGATAATTCTTGCCTACCCAGAGTTTTTTTAAACTATTTTTTCACAAATTCGGCGGAATTCAAGAGTCCGCCATTTGCTAAGGGGTGCATCACGCCGGACAACTAGGAGGTACACTCCTTGTGAGTGTCCGAGTAGTTGTCAATCTCTGGGGTCGGGAGTCGGTCAATCCAGTCTTCAACCAATTGAGTCATCGTCTTTTCTTTGCTAGCCGCGTATAATCTAAGCTTATTCAATCGTCGCTCAGATATCCGTAAATTCAAACCTTTTTTGCTCATGTCTATCTACATAGTATCTACATCAGTGATATTATATAGATGGTTGCTGACCCACTCACACGACTCATAACAAACGGCTACAGTAGCGGTAATACGCGCGGCCTCGACTAAGAGCGTGAGAAAGGAGGAAAGATTCCTGTCACTGGTTCGTATGATTACGCTCTGCGGTAAAAGATAAGCCATACAGGAATGTACGGAAAATAATTACTGTTAAGGGATACGCAGGGCGGCTGCCTGGGTTCTAACTTGCTAGATAAAGGTCGCAAGACCAGAGAGGGAGAGTAAGACCATTACCGACTTGAGTGTCGGACTTACAGCAATGTAAGTGCCTAAGGTGGCATCTGCCAATGAGACAGGAAGCCCCATCCGCCATGCGGTGGGGTACTTCACCTAATTCTAAGTCAGCAGCAATGCCAAAGTGGTCGGAAGGGTACAAAGTGCGGCTTTCCCGTGCAGGCTGGTTAAGAATGACTTTGCACGAACGTACCCGCAAATGTTGATTGATGAAGATGTAGTCTAAGGTCCCGCGCCAAGGTCGTAAAGTGCGGTTAGATATTAAGTCCCGTACAAGTTGGCGCAATGCCTTTTTCCAGGTACGGCGAGCAAGAGGTGTAGGGCAGGTGTATTCTGGTTCTTGTCCGTGGTACTCAGCATAGGCTGACGTAAAATGTTGTTTCATCAGCATGATAGCTGGAGTTTGGGGCGTGCCATTAAAATCACCCACTGCGACGATTGGTATGGACGATGGAAGCTTACCTAACCAGTCAATGAGTAACTGCACTTGTTTAGTACGTTCTGGATGATGACCCGGATACCAATAATAGTGTCCGTTGCAAAACACCAATGGCTGACCATCCAAATTAACTTGCACATATTGAGCAACTCGTCCCTGAGATTGTAAATCGAGAACTGCTTCTTTCACAAATGGATGGCGACTGAGAATCGCATTTCCCACCCCCATGTCGTTGATACTTGTTGAACGACTGTCTGGAACTAGATGCACGTATGGCATATCAAGCTTACTAGCAAGCCAAGCAGCTGTGTTCTCTAGCAACTTAACTTCTTGTAAAGCAATCAAGTCAGCTTGTTCTGCCTGAAGTCCATCAACTAAGAGGGTTCGCCGTTGTTCCCAGTCTGTTATGTCGTACAAGATGTTGATTGTAACAAGCTTAACCATTTGGTCGTGCCATGAAGCGTGTTTTACTTGAGACTCTTAGGCTCGTGGAAATATTGCTACGCTTACTTCTACAAATTTTTATAGATATAAATAATATTGTGCAATTATACATTTATCGATGCATAATGTCAACTAATGACCCATAACCAAAAAAGAAAAGGATACATGCGAATGTATTTATTAATGAACAGGAAAAAATGCACAAGCTAATTATTCAAGCCCCCGGATTCATCTGTGGGGTATTCAATTTTGAATTTTGAATTTTGAATTTTGAATTCCCCGAAGGGGTTGACTTATGGCTCAATATCTCATTTTCTTAACGATTTCTACTTCAATTTTTGCATTGTTTGGTCTGGGGCTGAACTTACAGTGGGGTTTTACGGGTTTGATTAACTTTGGTCATGTTGCCTTTATGACGTTGGGCGCGTACACCACTGTGTTGTTAACCTTAAAAGGAGTTCCTTTGGTGCTGTCAGCAATCATTGGGGCTGTTGTCGCAGCATTATTAGGATTGGCAATTGGTTTCTCGACTTTGCGCTTGCGAGAAGATTACCTAGGAATTGTGACTATTGGCGTTGGCGAACTGATTCGTCTGGTGGTGAATAACCAGGATTTACCTGTTGGTAATGAGTGGAAATCTGGGGCGTTTGGTGTGCAAAGCTATCCTATACCGCTGGCAACTCTTGTCCCCAATCTCTTCATCAAACTTTTGTTGATTACGCTGTTGACACTACTTGCGTTGATTACTTTATGGCAGTTATGGCGGTGGATTGGTGTTTCTAGAGTGTTAAGTTCTACGACGAACTCACAAAAGAAAGTTGGTAGTAAGCAAGAATTTATCTCACACTTAGTTATAGGAGTTTTTTTAGCACTGTTAACAGTGGCAATTTATATATCTGGTGTTATCGGCTTGTATGACTACAACGCGACAGCAGGTTTGATGTTGGTATCACTTATAGTATTGGCTTTTGTCTTCTGGCGGTTGGAAATTTTAGTGCGATCGCCCTGGGGTCGAGTTCTCAAAGCCATCCGCGAAGATGAAGAGATTCCCAAAGCTTTAGGAAAAAACGTCTTTTGGTATAAGCTACAATCACTGATGCTTGGAGGTGCGATCGCAGGAATTGCAGGTGCTTTCATCGCATGGCAACTTAGCGCAATTTACCCAAATAATTTTGAACCGATAGAAACTTTCACTGCTTGGATTATCGTGATTTTAGGTGGTTCTGGTAGTAATCTCGGCACAATTTTGGGTGCAGTGCTTTACTTTATGTACTATGAAGGTACGCGCAACTTAGATAAAATTATCTCTCTCGATTCAGACCGTTTAAGTGCATTACGGATTATGATCATCGGTCTTATTTTGATGGTACTGATGATTTGGCGTCCTCAAGGTATCTTAGGGAAAAAGGAGGAACTCACCCTTGGCAAATAACGAGTCATCCCAATTTCCTCTGCTGGCTGCAACTGGAGTTTGTAAAAACTTTGGTGGTATTAAGGCTGTAGATAACGCCGAAATTCAAGTCCCAAGTGGTAGTATCACTGGATTGATTGGTCCTAACGGTGCAGGTAAAACGACATTATTTAATTTACTCTCAAATTTCATCCGTCCAGACAAAGGACGAGTCACTTTTGACGGCGAACCCATACAAAACTTGCAGCCATACCAAATCGCCCAGAAGGGAATGGTTCGTACCTTTCAGGTAGCCCGAACTCTGTCGCGGTTGTCGGTGCTAGAAAATATGATGCTAGCTGGACAAAAACAAACAGGTGAGAAATTTTGGCAAGTCCAATTCCAACAACCCAAAATTGCTAAGGAACAAAAAGAATTCCAAGAACGGGCGCTTTTCCTGTTAGAGTCGGTAGGATTAGCGCACAAAGCATATGATTACGCTGGCGGATTATCAGGGGGACAGCGCAAGTTGCTGGAAATGGGAAGGGCACTGATGACTGAACCTAAGTTAATCTTATTGGATGAACCAGCTGCAGGGGTGAATCCGAGACTGATTGATGAGATATGCGATCGCATTACCGGCTGGAACAACAGTGGCATGACTTTTCTGATTATTGAGCACAATATGGATGTGATCATGTCGTTGTGCGATCGCGTTTGGGTGCTAGCTGAAGGACGAAATCTCGCTGACGGAACACCAGAAGAAATTCAACGTAATTCAAAAGTTTTGGAGGCTTATCTGGGAAAATCAGCATAGCACATCTAAATCTCACTAATAATCCTTAAAATCACCGTCTTTCTTTATACCATTTTACTTTCCGATTGCTAGAAATGGTATTACACACAGAAACTTTTTTTGCGTTTCTGTGTGTAATATCATGTCCGGTTGATTACTTATAATAAAGATGGAATCGTTGCAGTGCGTCTACTTACACTATGCCGAAACGGATTGCGATCGCCAACTACTTAAGTCCGGAAGAACTGTTTTCCCGTTACCGTAAAGCAACACAAACAACGGAACGTAGTCATTACCAAATAATTTGGTTATTGGTAACAGGAAAGACCGTGCTGGAGGTATCTCAAGTAACAGGTTACACGAGAATTTGGATTTATCAACTCGTCAAACGTTACAACCAAGATGGTCCAATGGTCTTGGGAGACCAACGGCATCAGAATCGAGGCAAAGAATCATTATTAACAGATGTACAACAAGCCCAACTGTGGCAAGTGCTTTCACACAAGGCACCAGATGGGGGATTGTGGAATGGTCGTAAGGTGGCAGATTGGTTAAGCGAACTAACAGGACAAAGTATTGATCGTCGGCGTGGATGGGAATACATAAAACAAATGACTTTCCGCTTACGTGTGACTCGACCGGAGCATGGCGCTTGCGACCCAATCGAACAAGAAAACTGGAAAAAAAACTCGATTTACGGCTCCAATTCCTTCAATCCCGATATCCAGATGCCGAWATAGAGGTTTGGAGTATGGATGAGCATCGTTTGGGCCTTCATCCAATTCTGCGTCGAGTTTGGATACCAGAAGCAGAACAACCGTTCGCTTCAGTACAGCAAACGTATAAATGGATGTGGCTGTATGGGTTTGTACATCCAGAATCCGGAGAAACATATTGGTGGATTCTGCCCAGTGTGAATACTCAATTATTTAATCGAGTTTTAGCTGATTTTGCTCAAGAGTATGGTCTTGGAAATCAAAAACGAGTCCTCCTGGCTGTTGACCAAGCAGGTTGGCATACAAGTAATGATTTAAACCTGCCAGAAGGTATTGATTTAATGTACTTACCCGCGTACTCACCTGAATTACAACCTGCTGAACGATTATGGCCCCTGACAAATGAAATCGTCGCGAATTCTTCACCATCGTCTTTGGACGAAATGGAAGAGCTCTTGGTTTATCGCTGCCAACAACTAATGAAACAGCACGATTTAATCTCTGGACTAACTTGCTACTACTGGTGGCCCAGAACCAGGGCGGCTTAATTATAAGTATTCATCCGGACATGATATAACTGGTAAGCTTATGCCTTCAGTCAGTGTGATTTTTCAAGCATCAGCGCGCTTACGATACTTTTGAGTTAATCCCAAAGCAGATTGAGCTGAGGGGAATGCAGAAGTCGCTGTTTGTGCAGTTAATTGACTCACTGTTATTGGTTGAGTCTCATACTCTGTGCTAGTAATCACCAACGGTTTGGTAACGGCTTGAGAAAATGTACCTTCGTTTGCCTTTTTTGTGGAAATGGGTGGCGCAGCCTGTGTAACAGAACTTGTATTTGCAGTAGATATTGCTGCTTGAACTTTACTCTCATCTTCGTCTAGGAACCATCTCAGTTGAGAAAGCATCGGACTGGATGGTGAAACTTTAAGCGTGTGAATTTGAGACTCTTTTTCGGATATCTGGTTTTGGAGATTGGATAACTGCTTTTCTAACTCAGAAGATTGACGTAAGGATTGTTGCCATGTCCACAATACCGCACCTGCAAGTCCTAGTCCAAAACTGAATGCAGCTCCTACTCCAGGAGAAACAAAATCCTTTAGTTCCCCATAGAAAAGTTCTTGCTCATCTAGTTGGATTTTCACAGGCTTAGACCCTTGCAGGGCTAAAAGTAAAATGAACGAGGCAAAAAGCGTACCTGATATCACTACGGTCGGGAGTAAGATTTTTTTGAGCATAACGAAAGCCTACTGGTATTAACTGTCAAGACAACTTAATCAAAGACCCGTACCCGTGCTCAAAGGCTGTACCTGCTACCTCAAAAGTTTCAAATTCCTAATTCAAACAGTGAACAGTGACTGATAACTGATAACTGCGGGTGGTACTTGATAAAGGCAACAGAAGGATACGGATTTTACTTACTTTCTCATCCAAAGTTAGTAAATTTGTTGACCATTTGTTTATAAATTTTTGATGAAGTATACCATTATTTTATGAAGTTTTTGTATGTTTTATCTTTTGACCCGAAACTAAGGGTGTAGGGGTCTAAGGGTGTAAGGGAATAATATAGCCGCAAAGTTCAAGGTTTCAAGCCCCAGACCGCCATGCAACGTGTGACAAGGCGCTACGCGATTTCTTTCTGAAAAAATACGAAATATTAACCGAGATACGTAGTACTCGGTTTTAGGCGTCGAAATTCAAGCCCCTTAATTTATTTATGGGGATTCCCCTACACCCCTACACCCACTCGTTATTTTTGTACAAAACGCCAATACACTCCATTTTCCTTCCGCATCAACTGGTAGCTGATTAACTCTCGCCGCAAGGTTGCGTAGTCAGAATGGTAGCACTTGAGAATTTCATTGACTGTGTGTTCTGGGTAGGTTATTCCCTCCTCAAATTTACTTGCCAACCATTTGAGAATGACTAAGCGCTTTTTGCGACTGGTGGGAATTTCTTTCAGGTGGTTACCTTCAATATAGGTTTTGAGTACTTTGCTCTCCCACGCTTCAGTATCTACATCCTCACCTAAAGAAGCTATTTTCTCAAGGGTGAACATTTCCTTGCCCATATTTTGTAAAGCTTTGTGATCCAACTGATACAAACGAGCATTACCCTCTGGGCGCATAGTCACCAAATTGAGTTCCTTGAGTCTTGCTAAATGATGCGATATGGTTGGCTCTTTAAGTTTTAGTAACGCTGCCAACTCCTCCACACTACACTCCTGATTTGCCAAGATACCCAAAATTTTGAGTCGGCTTTCATCTGCTAACGCCTTAAAAAAACGCAACAGAATTTTAAACTCCTCATTGTTCATCTTTTGTTATGATGTTCTTAGATACCGATCTAATTAGGTTTACATCAAATTGTTGTGCTGTTCTTGTTCGACACAGCACAGACATGGTGTTTTTGTTTTTTGAAGTTATGTTAATTCTGTTACGAATTGCTAAGACAACTGAGATTTCTTAAGTTGTTCTTTACATTTCACAATGTTTCGCCGCCTTCAAAATAGGAAAGGAGAATTGAATATGCTTAAGCATGGTATGTCAGTTGTACAAGCAGCCAAATACCTCCAAGTAGAACAGTCCACTCTGTATATGGCTTTGCAGAAAGGACAAATTCCTAAGTTGAGAAGAAATGGACGAACTGTAGTGAGTGAAGGAGCCTTACTCGATTATCGAGCGAGAACACAAACCTTACTATAAGAATTTCTAAATGTAGAATTAAATATTTCAAATTCTCTAATTGCTTAATGCATGGTAATGAAGAGTGTAATTATAAGTAATTGCGCTCTTCATGTATTAACAATTTCAAATATAGGAATTCTCCAAAGATTTTTGAAACACGCGTAGAAACACACGTAGGGGAGCCATTGCTTGACTAGGGTTTCCCGGCTTTTAACAGTAGACCTCTCCAAAAATGATTTTTAGTGTAAGCGCGGGGTATTGGTTTCATAGCTATTTTTGGAGAGGTCTGGTTATCAGTTGTCTCTCACTTCCCGAATGTTGCGTATAACGTAGTGGCGATCGCAGCCTCAAAAGGTGGGCTAAAAGCCATTAGCCAAATTCTCTCCTCATTACCAGCTGAGTTTCCAGCAGCCATTGCATTGGTACAGTATCTGCATCCCCAGTACCGCAGCCATCTGGCAGAAATCCTCAGCAGCCGCACGGCTTTGCAGGTGAAGCAGGCAGAGGATGGTGAACTGTTATGTCCAGGGACAGTCTACATTGCTGTGCCTAACAAGCACCTGGTGGTTAACCTCGATGCTACCCTGTCCCTCTCAGATGCACCAAAGGTGAACTTTGTCCGCCCCGCAGGTGATAAACTGTTAGCGTCAGTGGGGAGTAGTTTTAAAAGTCGAGCGATAAGGGTTGTCCTGACTGGCAAAGACGGCGATGAAGTTTTGGGTGTGCTAGCTATCAAAAAGTATGAGGGTACGGTGATTGTTCAGGATGAGGCGAGTAGCGAATGTTTCAGTATGCCGAAATCTGCAATTGACACAGGGAAAGTTAATTTTGTTCTTCTTTTGGATGCTATCGCTCACCGCTTAGTCACCCTAGTTTCGACACAAAAAGTACACTCACAAGAACTATCTCCAAAATTGAGTAATTGAGCTGGCGGACTAACGTCCGCCAGCTCAATTGTTTTGGGCTTTTGCGTGTGCCTAAAATTAGGCTGACGCAGCATGAAAGAAGCTCTAGAGCCAATAAATTTAGTTCCCGATTCGATGAGCTGAGCGTCAACTTCTATAAATTTTTCCCGAATTTCGCGAGATTGCTCTCTAAGTATTTTAGAATTCGCGCGAATTTCACGAGCTTGCTTTATCGCCAACGTCATCTTAATTTGATTCGCCTCACGTGGGAATGCAGTATCGGAGGCAGAGCCTCCCAATCATTATATTGAGGCGGAGCCTCAAGTCAGGCGTTCCCATGCAGAGTAGCCGTAACGATGAGGTTGGTTTTCTCGTTCCTCAATATAATCAGGAGGCAGAGCCTCAAGTCAGGCGTTCCCATGCAGAGCATAGGAACGAGAGGATGCAGAACCGGGGTGGGGTAGAGCGAGAGGAGGAGGTTGGTTACTGAACAGGACGGACAATTGGGGGAGTTGTAGGTTTCTTTTCTTGAAAGATGGCAGCAAGTGCTTGTTCCAAAGTTTCTGCCATGACAATTCGGTTATTGTAAGCAACAATCACCCTCACAAGTGTTGGCAAGCTGTTTTGTTCAGCTTCTAAATAAAGAGGTTCAACATACAACAGGGAACGTTCTATCGGAATCACTAACAAATTTCCTTGAATTGCTTTTGAACCTTGGCGATTCCACAGAGAAATTTGCTGGGAAATAAGTGGATCTTGATTAATCAAAGCTTCAATTTGCTCTGTTCCATAAACCAACTGCTGCTTAGGAAACTCGTAAAGCAACATCTTGCCGTATTCTTGACTATCAGAACGTGCTGCTAACCAAGCAATTAAATTTGCGCGTTGTACAGGTTTGAAGGGTAGTAATAATATGAACTCTTCCGATTCTGCTCGCGGTAGTTTCATAATCAGGTAGTAAGGCTGTACCTGCTGCTGTTTGCTACCGTAAATTTCGTCGGGGATTTGCCACAAGTCTTCTTGGTTGTAAAAAACCTGTGGGTCTGTCATGTGATATGTTAATAATCGCTCAGATTGAATGCTGAAAAAGTCTTGTGGATAGCGGATATGGCTCTTGAGAGCAACTGGCATCTTATCCAAGGGTTTTAGTAATTTGGGGAAGATAGCCCCTAAAGTATGAATAATTGGATCTGTTGGATCGGCAACGTAGAAATTGACAGTGCCGTTGTAGGCATCAATGACAACTTTTACAGAATTACGGATATAGTTAAATTTATTTTTGCCTGGGTCAGAATATGGGTAGCGATCGCTCGTAGTGTAAGCATCAATCATCCAGTAGAGATAAGTTTTGTCACCTTTGATATCTGTTCCTTCGCCATCTGCAGCAACTAGATAGGGGTCACTGTCGTAGCGTAAAAAGGGAGCGATCGCCCGCACTCGTTCTTTAATATTGCGACGAAACAGCAGCTTTGTTTGCGGTGTAAAATTGCGCGTCAGCAGCATCTGCCAATCTTTAAGATATTCAGCAAACACCAAGCGCCGCCACATCGCACCAATAGAGATTCCTCCACGTCCATCGTAGACGTTATAGACGTTATCATTCTCGCTGGGATAGTCTAATTCTTGAGTTTTTGTCCCTGTCATCACATAATTATTGGTGATTTCGCCATAATAGATGCGCGGTTGATTAATAGGAATACTTGAACGAACTGATTCATTCGATATCAGCAACGAACCCTGGTTATCTGTGTTATCAACTCCAATATCTTTGACGTAGTAATCAGGTAATCCGCCAGGTGCGACAACATTTACGGGGCTGAGTGTAAAGCCGTAGCCGTGAGTATATATAAGGTGTTTATTTATCCACGTCTGTGCTTGTTCAGGAACGTCACCATAATCTAGTTCTCGTGCTGCTATGATTGTCTGTTGCTTTTCAGTTCTTTGGTCTTGTTTTAGAGTGTAGCGGTCAATGTCAGCGCCAGGAAACTTATAGTAAGGTCGGATTTGTTGCAACTGGCGGTTAGTTTCTAGAAGAGGACGTGTATCCCACAACCGGATATTACGAATTGTCAGATCATTTTCTTGCAAATTCTTCCCAGTTAGTTGACCTCGCGGGTCAAAAGTTCTTGCTTCTATAGCATCTAAATTAAAAGCTTCTCTGGTAAGAGCAATAGTACGCTCAATATATGGGCGTTCACGACTCAGTTCATTTGGTTGCACAATCAAGCGTTGTACTGCTGAGGGTAAAATTTCTCCAGAAACCGCCGCCACAAATATGTACAGTCCCAGTGCGTAAATGAGTTGAGGTGGATAGAGAGTGAGTTTAAAACTTGTTTTTCTTGCTCTGGATAAAATAATTATTCGCAGTAGTAGATATATGGCGATCGCCACTGCCAAAAAACTCAACCCAGTGTAAATTGGCAACAACACGTTCACATCGGTGTAACTAGCACCATAAATCACCCCACGAGGGGAGTACAAAAGTTTATAGTGTGCTATCCAATAATGCAGGGCAACTGCTAACATGAATAAGCTACTTAAAGCGTTTAAGTGGAGTCGCTGCGGTGTGGAAAACCCTGCAAATTTTCCCTCACTCAGACTATTTGCCGAACACAAGTAAATGAGCGTTACTGCGCAAATGGCAAAGAGAAACAGTCCCACCAGCCAAAATGCCAATAATTCCCAAATCGGCAAAAGAAAGACATAAAAGCTAACATCTTTTTGAAATAATGGTTCTGTGCGGTTAAAACTAGTAATATGAAAATACTCTAGAACTTTCTCCCAATGTGTTGATAACAGAAAACCTAGCAGCAAAGAGATGAGGAGTGCGATCGCTCTCAAGCAAAACTCACAAGAAATAACAATCCCAATTGTCAACACCAACAACAAAATCGACTGCACAATTGGAATGGCCATCTGCTGTATTTGCATTTGCTGCAACACCTGCTGTAACCAAGGTGCCAATAACAACTTAGTTGTGGGTAATGGAACATTTGGAAACCACAAATTTAAGGCTTTCTGAGCATAAAAAATAAACACTAATCCCGCCAGCGCACTCAATGTTATCACCACTGGCAAGAGCAAGCGCAATCGGAGTTCTGAATCCTGAGTGGCGAGGTGTGAAGTCGGACTTTTTAGATTTTGAATATTGAGATTGTGTCGCAATGCTTGCAACGCTAAGCGATTTTGAATTGTTTCGTCCGCTTGTCTGCTAGGGGAATACTTCAACCTTGAGGTGACAAGAAAATTGCTGAATAAAAAACCGACTGAGGTGAAAAAGACAACTGCCCACACTATTAGTTGCGTTAACAAGCGCAACAAAAATTCTCGTAAATATCCAACTTCACTAAACCAGAATATTTCTGCTCTCAGGTGGCAAGTTAAATCAAAAAACAGCCATAGCCCCAGCAGTAGGATAATCAGTCGATACTTTCGTTTGAATAAGTTACCAACCATTAATCTATGACGAACTCATCGCCAAACTCATTTAAGATTATATTAAACGCAGCGTTCGGCGATAGATACAGTAGTTGGTGAATTTGAGGATTAGTTTATTTGCACTTTTGCACAGCCCTTCACTGGCAAAGCACATATAGTCAGTTAAAATATTTAATTTTTATGAAATTTTCTTTCAATGAAAACTATATTGATACCCCTGATAGATCTTAATTTTTTTGAATGTAGAATATCTAAAATTTCACACCTTCATTGACACAAAAGGAACAAGGTTGATAGAATTTTTTGAAAATTAAAAAACGATTTTCTTCATGAAAAAGCAAAATTGTGGTGCTTGGTTAAGTGGAGTGGCATTTATCGGTCTTTCTCCCTTGATCATTGTGGCTGGGCAGACTGCTGCTTCGGCTGCGTGTCCGATACCAGACTCCGTTTCCGATCAACCTACCGTTATTGCGTCGTTCTTGAACTCTGAATGTACAAAACAAACTCTCACCCAAGAAACAATTTATTATCGCTATTACAATAGTGATGATACTTATCGGTTTGGTAGATATTTAACTAGTAATTTTTATGACAGTAGTAATGGTAAAACTACTTTAGATGTTATTCAAGAGTTGGCTTTAGCTCAATACTTCGGACCTCCTCCCAATTTAGCGCAATTGAGAGGAACAGTAACTCTACCACCAGGCTTAGATGTTTACATCGGTATTGCTGGTGCTCAACCTCCTAATGTTTGCTACCCAGGTGGTGGCACACAAGCCTTTATAGAAAATACAAGAACCCCAGGTATTTCATTTGTTTTTGATGGCAATGTACCTGATGGAGGTTCCTTATCCGCAAACTGCTATAGCGCGACTGCAGCTAAACCTATTCCTGAATCTTCTCCTTTGTTTGCCATAGGTGTGCTTGCAACAATTGGTTTGGCTGCGACTTTCAATCGCATTTTAATGGAGTCTAAAACTAAACAAATAGCAAACAGTTACTATAGCAGTCCTAAATCATTTGTAAAAAATTAGAAACCGGGTTTTTGGACTCCAGCAATTTTCACAACTCATATAGGATTGCTATAGTATGTCAGAGCGGAAATAATGCTTTTTCTAGTTCTTGTTCGCGGATAATTTCAACTTCATTTCGCAAGCAACTAATTGTGGTAATTGTTTCGAGCGATCGCCACCAAATATGGCAACTTCCCTGCAATTTTTAGTCAGAGTTATCCTGAGAGCAAAAAATTAAAAGCAGCTATACCGTTTTTGATTATGTAATATCCCTAGAAATAATATTTTACTAATTATTGTCTTTCGCTTTTGCTGTCACTTTCTTACACCACTTATTGGTGTATTAGTTGTTTGTCCTCAGAGGTGCAAAATATGAGATTTGCGCTCTTAGATTATTCTATTTCTACAACAACTTTGCTAACGGCAATGTAAACCCAGGTACAACATCTTCACCACTCAAAATTGCTGTAGCTGGATACTGGGTTATTGAACCATCCAGGCGATAAACCAAAGCTTGCTGATTTTGACGGTCAATTAACCATCCCAACTTGACACCATTATCTATATATTCTTCCATCTTTGCTTTGAGTTTTTCTAGACTATCGTTTTTAGAACGAATTTCAATGACAAAGTCGGGTGCTAGGTTGATAAACTTGTCCTCTTGTTCATCCCAACCTTCGCTTAAGCGTTCTTTAGCCACAAAAGCTGCATCCGGGGAACGTACAGCAGTGTTGGGTAATCTAAAACCCGTACTTGAACTAAAAACTTCACCTAAATTCTGACTTTCTACCCAATTAAGCAGATAAGCCCCTGCCTTTAATTCTCTATTTCCAGAAATCCCCCCTGTTGGTGGCATAGTTTCTAGTGTTCCATCAGCATTACGTTCAAACCTCAGTTCTGGGTTTTGCGAACTCGTTAGCATAAGTTCTTCATCGGTGACAGTGTACAGGGACTGCACCTTGACTTTGTTGCTGTTCATGACGATGCCATAAAACTTGAGACATACTTCAATTTTAGGGCATTGGGCAATTGCGCTTTGGGGCTTACAGTGTCAGAGGATGTTTAGTTTGAATTCGCTCTTAGAAAGGGGACACGTGACTGAAAGCCCCCTTTTTTACTAGTCATTTAGCTAAACTGTTCGCCCGCATCTAAGTTAAACAACATTTGTAAAGTTTGCATACACCTGCGTCTTGCCTCGACATCTTGCTGAGCTCGCAACTGCACCATTGGATCGTGTAAAATTTTGTTAACAATTCCTTTGGTTAAAGCTTCAATCACTTCTTGATGTTTTTCGCCGAATTCTGAACCCAATCTCGACAATGCTTTTTCTAGTTCTTGCTCGCGGATTGTTTCAACTTTATTCCGCAAACAGCTAATTGTGGTGATTGTTTCGAGCGATCGCCACCAAACATCAAAAGCTTCCGTCTCCTCTTCTAAAAGTCGTTCTGCTTCCTGCGCCATTTTACGGCGACTTTCTTGGTTTTGTGCGACTACTGCCTTTAAATCATCCACATTAAACGCCTGTACGTTTATTAATGTGTTGACATCAGCATGAACGTTACGTGGTACAGAAATATCAATTAACATCAAAGATTGGCTGGGTTCCAAAACCATCTCCAATTTAGCGCGGTCAAGAATCGGCTCTGTTGCAGATGTGCTTGTAAACACTAAATCACTTTCGGTTATTACTGTCATCATTTCCGAAAGCAAGCAAGTTTTGATGGGTTGTCCGGGAAAGTGCTTTGCCAATTCCTCTGCCCGTCCGAGAGAGCGATTTAAGATACAAATTTGTTCAGCACCTTTGGAAAGTAGGTGTTGTACTAGCAACCGTGACATTTTGCCAGCACCTAAAATTGCTACCCGACAAGCCGTTAAATTTACCAATTTCATCTGCGCCAACTCCACAGCAGCGGAACTGATGGAGACTGCGCCAGTGCCAATACTAGTTTCGGTACGAACCCGTTTGCCAGCTGTAATGCCTTGTTTAAATAAGCGATTCAAAATTGTTTTTATACCGTTGTATTGCTGTCCCAGTTTGTGAGTATTTTTGACTTGAGCCAGAATTTGACCTTCTCCCAAAACCAGGCTATCTAAACCAGCAGCAACACGCATCAAGTGCATGACCGCATCTTGATGTAGCAAAACAAACAGATGTTGCCGTAAAGATGTGACTGGTAGTTTACTGTGTTCTGAGAGAAACTGAGTCACCTCCCGAATACCTTGTTCAGTTTCTTGAGCAACAACGTAAATTTCCAGGCGGTTACAAGTGCTTAGTATTGCGACTTCTTCAATATGAGGATAGCTGAGCAAGTGCGCGATCGCACCTTCAGTCTGTGGTTCTGGAATACTCAGTTTTTCCCGAACTTCTACTGGGGCTGTTTTATGGCTTAACCCCACCACTGCTATATTCATTTGCTAAATCTTAGTTACTAATTGAGAATTAGAAATTGGGTAAAGGGTAAGAGAATCTTACCAAGAAAGAACTCAGAACACAGTTGTCAGAAGTCAGAATAAAAAATTCTCATGTGCTGGTCGGTATAATTTATAGCGACCTCGTTATGAGTATTGATCTAAAGCCTTCGGGTTTCTTATAGACCAATAAAGGATCCTGTGATTATTTTCCTCAGATTTCATCCATGGGGATATTCTGCGTTCTGCGTTATGTGTTCTTCTTAATATTCTTTTACCCTTCCCCAAAAATTAGTGCAATTGCAGTACCTTGGGTTGCTGATCAAACATGTGGATAGTGTCCACAAATCGGGCAGTACGGGATTGGTTAGAAATTACCAAGCTTTGAGTTCTTGCGCCTCCTTGGAAGAAGCGGACGCCTTGCATGAGGTTACCAGTTGTAATTCCACAAGCAGCAAATAAAACAGTTTCACCAGATGCCAGTTCATGAGCATCATAGACCTTATCGGGGTCATTGATATTCATAGACTTCAGCCGGTCGATGTTGGCTTCCTTGCTTTCGCCAATCAAACCAGTCTTGACGATGGCTGGATCGTAAATAAGTTGACCTTGGAAGTGTCCACCCAAAGCACGCATTGCAGCGGCGGAAATAACGCCTTCTGGGGCAGCACCAATTCCCATCAAAGCATGGATATTGGTTCCAGCAAAACCACAGGATATAGCTGCGCCTACGTCACCATCAGAAATGAGCATGACTCTCGCTCCTGCGTCCCGGATTTCTTTGATCAAGTCGTTGTGGCGTTCACGCTTCATCACCACAACAACAAGTTCTTCGATGGATCTATCTAGACACTCAGAGAGAATCTTCAGGTTTTCAGTGGCAGATTTGTTGATGTCTACCTTGCCCTTAGCCGCTGGGGGAGCTGCTAGCTTCTTCATGTAGAAGTCGGGAGCAGCAAACAAACCACCTTTTTGGGAAATTGCCAAAACAGCCATTGAGCCTGGTTGACCGTAAGCTACAAGGTTAGTACCTTCACAAGGGTCAACAGCTATATCAATTTCAATCAGTTCATCAGGGTTGCAGAAATTTTTGGCATCTGGCTGGCTACAAATACCAACTTCTTCCCCGATATAGAGCATGGGAGCGTCATCGCGTTCGCCTTCGCCAATCACGATCCGACCACGCATATAAATTTTATTCATCCGTTCCCGCATGGCTTCTACAGCCACTTGGTCAGCGGTATTCTTTTCACCTTTTCCCATCCAGCGTGCGGATGCGATCGCGGCTTGTTCAACAACTTCAATAATTTCTAACCCTAGTGTATTTTCCACAAACTCTGCCCTCTCGGTTGCTTGATTTTGCGTCGTTTCAGAAACCTGTTTCAGTTTTCAAGTCTACCAAAGGGCGGATACCTATGGGGATACCTGTGGAAAATACTATCACTAACCCTTATGTTAAGTTTTGCTTCTGATGAAGTTACATAGCACAAAACGACACATTCTCTCACTCATATACATCAAAAGGTTTATCGCCCATCGGGCAAGGCAGAAGGGAAGAAGTTTTTTGATGCAAGCCTTTTTTCTCTCCCAAGCACTCAATAACTGCCTGCCTCAATGCATAAATTTCTAAAGTCAACCGTATGACTCAAAAGGCAAGTCGCGCTTCTCAACGCTCGTTACCAGGCTGAACGCTCGTTACCAGGCTCAGCCTGGTAACGAGAATACAGAGGCAGAGCCTCTTGTTGATAATGGTGCAATATTTCATCAGAACTTTCTGAGAACTTTACCTAAATTTAGTCGAACTTCGTTGTATCTACATATCGGCAACTCATTTTATGACCTAGGAGTGAAAGTTTCGCCAGTGAAAATATCTTGGTTTTTTTCGTGGTTTTACTTGACTTTAGTAATGAAGTTTGTTCCAAATTGCAGTCAACAGTATTGCTGTTAAATAAAACATTCTGAAATAGAACCATTTTGAACAACGGAGAAAATTTTATATGTCAATTGAAATATCAATCGCATTATTTTCTTATCTTTTGGGTGTTGTTATTCAATGGATTGGATTTAGAGCAAAATTCAGAGAATTAGACGAATACGCAAATTTTCCCATCATTTGGGCTGCTAAAATAGTTACAATGATTGGCTGCTTTATGGAGGCTTTGACTTGGCCTTATAGTCTGATTTTAGAAAATGAACTTATTTTAGAAAAAAACGAAACGAATTGACACTTCTACGGCTAAAAGCGGATGGGATTCTTAGGCTGAAGTTGCTTGAGTTGGGCTACTCCTCTTACAGGTCTTACGGATCATACTTATCCGAACGCGAGTGCGTGCGCCTAAGCGCATAACACAGCTTTTGACACTATGCTTCACTCGTGGACAACTCTTGTGCCACCCATGAATTAGACTAAAATAATAGATAAAAATATTCACAAAAAACTTTAAAAATATAATGTTGAACTCTCTAAACACTCTACTAGGTCGCCATCCTGAGCGCATAAAAGCCAATGTTGAAATTTACACCTGGCAAACTTGCCCGTATTGCATTCGCGCCAAGATGTTGTTGTGGTGGAAAGGTGTAAAATTCACGGAATACAAAATCGATGGTAACGAAACAGCCAGAACAAAGATGGCAGAACGTGCCAATGGACGCCGCACCGTACCCCAAATTTTTATTAACAATCAGCACATTGGCGGTTGTGATGACCTTTATCAGCTAGACACGCAAGCTCAATTAGACCCTCTTCTTGGTCAATCGGCTGTTTAGCTTCTCCTCAATAAGAATATGTCTTTTGAGTATTCAGAATATCTTATACATCGGCAATGGATGAGTCGCGCCTTAGATTTAGCACAAAGAGCAGGTGATGCAGATGAAGTTCCTGTAGGTGCTGTTGTGATTGATTCGTCTGGAAGTTTGATTGCAGAGGGAGAAAACAGGAAAGAACGTGACAAAGATCCGACAGCGCACGCGGAAATAATTGCAATTAAAGCAGCGGCTCAAAAATTACGAACTTGGCGTCTTAACGAATGTACCCTTTACGTCACCCTAGAACCGTGTCCGATGTGTGCAGGTGCTATTGTACAGGCGCGTATAAGACTTCTAGTCTATGGAGTGGACGACCCCAAAACTGGTGCAATTCGTACCGTTGCGAATATCCCTGATAGCGCTGCTTCCAATCACCGCTTGCGTGTCATTGGGGGTATTTTAGAATCCTCGTGTCGTCAGCAATTGCAAGCTTGGTTTGTGAATCGACGACATTTTTCTAACTAACGGACAGAGGTAAAACTGTCCAGTGGGTGCTACACAAGTTAGGAAAGAAAATCTACGGTGTAACTAACAGAGTCTTGAATGTATTCAACCTAACAGCCAGTAGCTACCGTCATGATTTCGTTAAACTCTCCTTCTGATACTCCCTGTGAACATCTTGCTACTACGCCAGAAACAGCTAACGTGACTCACATTACGACCTCTGAAATTTCTCCTTGGTTAAGTCCTTTGGTGTATTTCTTAGGAGGTCACCTTCTTTTACCATCTTTCTTTGGGCGCATTACAGTTACCGGACAAAAAAATCTTCCCGAAACAGGTCCTGTTATCCTTGCTCCCACACATCGGGCACGTTGGGATTCTTTGCTATTACCCTATGTTGCTGGTCGCTGCGTAACTGGACGAGATTTGCGATTCATGGTCACTGTGACTGAATGCCAAGGATTGCAAGGCTGGTTTGTTCGACGCTTAGGGGGGTTCTCTGTAGACCCTCAACGTCCCTCAATTACGACTCTCCGTCATAGTATTGAACTTCTTGAAAGGGGCGAAATGTTAGTTATTTTTCCTGAGGGAAATATTTTTCGCGATCGCAAAGTTCACTCATTAAAGTCAGGAATTGCTCGTCTGGCTTTGAGTGCTGAATCTAGTCATCCTGGATTAGGCATAAAAATTGTACCCATCGGCATTAATTACAGCGAACCTTACCCTAGATGGGGTACGGATGTAAGTATTTACATTGGCTCGGCAATAAAAGTAGCAGATTACACTAAAGGTTCATTAAAACAAGATGCCAAGCGTCTCACTGGTGATTTGACAATGGGTTTGCAAAAATTAAGTTATCAGGAATCACAAATCACTCCTCGTGCATTTGCAGAAATTGCGAATAGTTAACCGACAGCACTTTTCAAAAGATGAGACCACAAATCGTAGAGTGGGGATTGTCCATAAAAGTTATGTGATGGACATTTGAGATATTGTGGCAGTACGCACCCGAAAGCAAACCGTTCTCACGGTTACTAGTACAACACCTGCTGATTGCTAAGGGGAATTCACTCAATTTCTAACTCCTCTTTTAATCCCATCAAGCAATTAGCATTCTTAGTTGAAAAATCAGAGGAATTTGTGCGTTTGTTCATAGCGGTGATTTAGGTAGTACGCAGAAACTATGGGAACCTGATTTCGTTGATGTTCAGTCTAAATCAGGGAAACTGAATATGAGACTTTGTTTTGCCAAAGTTCAAAACAGAGTTAAGATACCCCAAGTTTCCATAACTGTTTTTTTAGTTACCTCTCTAAATAACCTCATGAACTCGTTTGCAACCATTCCTATATTTCGCTTCACTTCCTTAGCAGTGATAGCAACCCTGAGTTTGTTATCACCTGTTCATGCTCAAGTACAGCTACCCACTGGTTCTAGCCAACCACAACCAATTGATCCCAACGATCCAAATAATCTCCGTCCCACAGCACAAAATAACAGCCTTTTGAGCCTTGACGGAGGGAAGCGTCTTATGGCAGAAGCAAGTAATGCAGTTTCTTCTCAAAACTACGACGCAGCAGCAAAGAAACTTCAAGAAGCACGAGCCGTATTTAATCAACTGTCTAATTTCTATCAAGAATTAAATTCTAGTTTTTCTGGAATTGACAATAGAGTTGCAGATGCTCAACGAAAAAAGGCGCTAGAAACTGCCCAAATGCGAGACGAAGCTTCCTACCAGCTAGCATTAGTACATAGAGCGCAAAATAAGCCAGAATTGGCTGTACCGTTACTTGTTCAAATAGTTAAGAGTCAAAACCCAACACGTGATTTAGGTAAAAAAGCATATCAGCAGTTGTTGGAATTGGGCTTTGTGGATGCTCCTTTTTCTAGAGGAGGTAGCAGCGCTTCCTCCTCGCCCTCTGATGCTTCCTCTTCTTCCCCTCAAAAGAACCCTCAAAAAAACCCCCAAAACAACCCTCAAAAGAAATAATCGAATTACCTCTGTGCTTTGCTCACTACTGCCTCTAATCCCCACTTGTCATTCACCCGAATGATAGGATGAGATTATTGGTGGTGGTGAGAAGTTTTGATATTTGATGCTAAATTGCCTTTTCACTATTAGGACTTACGTTAAAACTCTCTAAAACTCTTATTTTTGTGTTGACGAGTGCGGTAACCCGCTCTGCGTCTGCGTTTTTCAACATTTCGCGTCAGTCCAGATGATGTTTTTGTTTGCCAAAGCCTGAGAATCTGGCCACATGCCAAACGCTAACGTGCACGCTAAGCGCCATTCGTACCTCCTCATAAGGTATGCTTGACAGTGTTTCGCTGAGCACGACAAGTTACCTCTTTGACTGCAACTCACTATAACTCTCTATTAAGATATATTTTAAATTGCCCAAATACAGCAGTTACAATCCCTATTAGGCTTTGAAATGATTAGGAATTGCGATGATGAGTCCCCAGCAAGTAGAGGAAATGATAAAGATAGAACTGCCAGACGCCCTAGTTCAAGTGCAGGACTTGACTGGAGGCGGTGATCACTATCAAGTGACAGTCGTTTCATCGCAGTTTGCAAATAAAGGACTAGTACAACAGCACCAGTTAGTCTATGGTGCGCTTAAGCAAGCTATGTCTAGTGAAGCGATTCATGCCTTAGCACTCAAAACATATACTCCCGATGCTTGGGAAAATAGTCCTTAGTCATTAGTCATGAGTTAGGACTAATGATGCAATGCAAAAGACAACATCAGCAATTAGACTAAAAGCAAATCAGGAAACAAAAAGACCATGACGCCAGAACTTAAAGAGCGGATTGATAATTTAGTAAAACAAAACAAGATTTTGGTTTTCATGAAAGGAACCAAGTTAATGCCCCAATGTGGTTTCTCTAACAACGTCGTACAAATCCTAAATACGTTGGGAGTTCCTTTCGAGACGGTTAATGTTTTGGATGACTACGAAATCCGTCAAGGAATTAAAGAGTATTCCAACTGGCCAACAATTCCCCAAGTCTATATCAACGGTGAATTTGTTGGTGGTTCGGACGTCCTTATTGAAGAGTACCAGAAAGGGGAATTACAGCAAAAGGTGGAAGTAGCACTTGCTTCGTGAAATGAAGCAGATTGCAGTTAGCAGTTAGTTCTTAATAAATACAGTCCTAGGTGCTGAGTGTTGAGTAATGAGTGAGCTGATGAGGCAATTAACTCGTTACTCACGACTCGTTACCTAGGACTGCTTTGATCGGAATTGTAAAGAAATATGTCCAAAATTTCTCATCACGGCCACGCAGGTAATCAGATATGTTATGATTGCCTGCGTTGAGGTGCTGGTACTATTGATAACAAAAGCTAGATATTAATAGTAATCCAGTTGTGGTTGCGTCATTGTAAAGTTTGAAACATCGTGCAAGTAGCGATTAGCCTCCTCTTCTAAGCGATGAATCAGATACGGTTCAATAGCGTTACCGTGTCGCAGTGCGGCTATATAGCCATCCAAATACATCCGCATATCATCCATGCGATAACCGCGATTCCATAACTCGACGAAGGCGTCAGTTAGTCTTTGGTAATAGCGAATGGTTTGTGTGTCTTGGAGCATAACTGCTGTTGGAAAACTGTCTGGAATAGAGGATTGTAATTTATTCGAGCATCCAAGGGAAGTCTCACTTTCAGTTTGGCATTAACTATAAAGACGATATCTCCCCTAAAGGAAAAATCTCGAGCAGCTACAGACTATCTCGATCCTATTCCATAAAACTGGAAATATGATTATCAGGTAAGCTATTGTTATAATTGCCTCAACCAATAACTTAACTGGCAAGGTGAGTAGTCATCTGTACCGCTAGCTCGAATATGCTTCAACCGCAAAGCTGAAAAAGTTTTTTGGCAGAGGTTAGCTTATTTAGTAAGACTTCCTCAGTAAATGACACCCAATTGAAAGCAGAGTTTGTAATCAAAAGCATTTTTACTAAGTCTAACAAAAATTTAAGATTATTACTAAGTTGGCTTTGGAGAACGCGTTCATGAAACACGTTTTCTGTATTGATATTAGTAAATATGAATTTAATAACTATTGAGGTAACAAGGATTACAAAACCTAAGACATAGGCTTTGTTACCTTGAAATTTATGCACGCTAAGGGGTCTTGCCACCGTGGGTTCGGTTTGTATTGAAATCATTGAGGGAAATCCCCATCTGAGGTCATTGCTTGGTTGGCACTTGCAACAACTGGAGTATCGGGTGCATCAAGCTGCAAGTATTTATCAGGCTAGAGAAGTGTTTTTAAGCCATCAACCGACATTAGTTATTCTAGATGCCGATTTACCTGATGGTGATGGTATTGAGTTCTGCCGTTGGTTACATCGTCAACAACAGCCTCTGATTCTAATGCTATCTGCCCGCAATAATGAGGCTGATATTGTGGCTGGTTTAAAAGCGGGATCAGATGACTACCTCTGCAAACCTTTTGGGATGCAGGAGTTTCTTGCACGGGTTGAGGCACTTATTCGCCGTAAGCGCACACCCGTTGCACCAGCTTATTTAGATTATGGTGCTTTGCAAATTGATTTGGTACAGCGTCGTGTTCGCATCCTCGGAGAGTTTATCGACCTAACGCCTCAGGAATTCAGTTTGCTTTACGTTTTAGCGCAAGCTGGAGGAGTCCCTTTGAGTCGTTCAGAACTGCTACGTCGTGCTTGGCCTGATGCTATAGATAATCCACGCACCATTGATACTCATGTTTTATCATTACGGAAAAAAGTAGAACTAGATCCGCGCCAACCGAGTTTAATTCAAACTATCCGTAATGTAGGTTACAGATTTAACACGGAAATTTTAAATGCGAATATTCCAAACTCGTCAACAAAGTTACCTAAAGAAAGATTCAACAATCAACGTTCTATGCTTAGCACTCAGCGCTGATAGAGGAACAATTTCAAATTTCAAATTCGTCTTGGGCTTTTGCTTGCGTTAACTTGTCTCTTAAGTTCAGCCAACTTATTTCAGAGGCTTCTTGATGGACAAGTAAGCGACCTTGTTGTAAGTATAAAAGCCGTGTACAAAATTTCTCAACTAGCTCTAGCTGGTGATTGACCATAACAACTGTTGTTTGATAATTTTGAGTCAAGTGGCTTAAAATTTCCACCAGATGCTCAGCCTGATTTAGATCTAGGGCAGAGGTTGGTTCATCTAATAATAAAATTGTTGGTTGAATGACTAAAGCACGGGCGATCGCCACAAGCTGTCGTTGACCCAAAGAAAGCTGCACCTCAGTCCGCGTTAACCATTCATCTGGAATTTGCAACTGTTCTATCCAATGACTGACGCGTTGCTGAATTGTTTGTTTGGGTAAACCACGCAAAACCAGGGGATAAGCCAAAGCTTCTTTTACTGTCATTCCTAATAGCTTCGGCTCTTGGGATACCAGTGTTACTATGGAGCGTAGCTGCAACACAGGAATTTGGGAATACTCCTGATTGTCCAGATAAATTTTACCGCTTGTGGGTTCACTTAAACGGTTTAGCAAGCGTAATAAATAAGTTTTTCCTGCACCAGATGGTCCAACAATAGCAACCCGTTCTCCCTCAAATACCTCAAAGGAAATATCCTGTAATATTGGATATCCCAGTTGATTATCCTGACTCTGGGTTTTCAGGCTGGCAAAAAGACTGACTTGTTCTAGCCACAGTTGTGCTTTGAGGCTAAGTTTCCCCATCTGCGTGTCTTGTTCGATTTCCAAATTAAACCTTTGTTGTGATAATTGTCTTTTAAGTCTCACTCCAATTTAGCAAGGCACAGATAACGGATGCAGCAAACAGTTAGTCTTTGGGTTCCACCCTTGATAACTTATTTGTTACATCCGTCCTACTGTAAATTCTCGGTTACTTACTTTGGGTGAAACTCTAATTTATGCTGGCTTGCGCTAACGCTGTGGCGATTGTCCAGCCATCAACCAATAGCAGCAAAAGCGTAAAAAAAAGTAAAATTAAATACATCCAAGGTTGTGCTAAGGGATAGACATCTGTCGTATCTATCTGTGTCTTCTCTTGCACAAATTTCACCAAACGGGCAAACCCAACCACACGCATCGGTAGTAAGTAAGCTTTTCCTTCGTGAGTCAGGAAGTAGTAAACGATTCCTCCTTGACCAGTCGTGCGGGGTTTTAACTCTTTTACATCAGACCAAGGTAAAGACCAGCCTTTGCGGAAAAAACCTGGTACCCATTGAGGATAAGTGACTTGGATTCCCTGGTCATCTACAATAACGCGTTCACTCAACGCTGCATACAGACCAATAAAACCGATGACAATACCCACCCATAACAACGCTGGTGGTACAGGTGCTGCTGTTACCTGCGAGAGGAAAGGTAACGGTGTGGTAAGTGCCACATACAGACACAAAAGTGTCATCCGAATTAAAGGAGAGAGTCGAAAAACAGAAGATGAAGTATCGGCTGAGTTTGCTGTCACGGCTCCATCATAATTGTTGTACTTTAAATTAATATTAGCTGGTAAAAAGGTAAGAGTAATTCTTCAACATATTGCTTGGGAAACCGAATGGTGAAGCTGTCGAGTGATTTGTGATTCATCATGGCAAGTACTTTTGTACTACAGCCCAGCCTGTTAACGATACCCAAACAAAGCCAAAAAACAGGGCAATATTAGCACTTATGTGGATACGTTTAGCCCAAGGTCGTCTAGGATGAATCAGCAATGCACTCCCTCCAGACAGCAAAACCAGTACGACTGCTGTCAAACCAGCAATCAGGTGTGATGAGTGTCCCAAAGAACCAAAGTGACCCAAAGTCCCAATAATGCCAATCAGTAACAGAAGCAGCACTAAACTGACTATGCAACCGCCAATTAAGTAGTGAAGGGAATGCAGCCAGCTAGGTTCTTCTTGCTGTAGTCTTCTGGCACGAAACATCCAAACACCTGTTATCGCTAATAGTAAATAAGCTAATAGCGATAAACCCATCGACCATGCTGCTATTCTCCACAGCCAAAGAAACGAAGGTAAGTTCATAGTAAACATTGTAGTGGGATAGAAACAGGGATGGAGGCGATGAGGACATTATTAAAGACAAAACAAAAGAGGGTTGCTGAGTTTAGCAACCCTCTAACTAAGCAAAATTGTTTTTTTTAATCAATGGATACTAAACCAGCGACTTGTAAGGATTTTATGAAATCTCCGGTTATTGTATTAATCTGCACAATTTGTTTTTTATTGATCGAGTCCATAACTGGTGCTGAAGAATCTGTGTCAAACACAAAACTGTTAGGTTCACTGATTGCAAGGCGATCGCATGGAATTGTATCCGATAAAATTGCGCTTGCCATCATGCCGGTATGAATCTCAAGTTGAGCTTCTCTTGGTGCTTCAAACACTAACCTCTGTCCAGGAAAAACAACCCGTTCAAAGTACCAGTTGGGAATATTGGAGATGCGAGCCACCTGTATTTTACTTGTGGCATTTACGTAGCAACAGAACAGTTTTCCTGATTGCTCAGGAGGTAGAGGATCTAATATTTGAGCCATAACTGCTGAGGAGCTTTACGCCACTATTTTATATTACACCAGCCAACGTAGCACTGCCTGATCCCCAACTGCTGTAACCCCGACTACCAAGTGAGATTTTCTACGTTATTTCTATCTTAAGATGCGCGGGTATTATGAAAAATTTGTAAAAATCTATGCCTTTTACGCAATTGTACATTATAGTCGCCCAAATATAATGTTTCCTAGTTCACAAAAAATCATAACTTGTGTGATTGACGTGTCCTCGCTAATGTTCTAAACCACAAATAATGTATGTGGATCATCGCTTGGCAAAGAAAGTTGGTGTTATTGTAAAGCTATATGTATGAAAAATTTTTATCTTATTTCGCCTCAGCAGGCTAAAAATCTGATGGCAAAATTCGTTTAGCTATTTTTACCGATCCCAATAAACACAATAGACTAATCAATAATCTGAGTGAATGTCAAGTAATATTAAGATATTGGACAAAAAATAAAATAAACTTTTCTTTATAAAGAATTGTTCTCGCTTTCCCTTGAAAACAGCAAGATGGAAGTTAAAACACCTGTAATGGACAACCGAATTCTCTATGTTCGCCTTCCTTGTAACCCCATCTTTCCTATAGGGGTTGTTTACCTTGCAGATCACGTCCACAAATTGTTTCCCACAATTGAACAGCGGATTTTTGATTTGGGGACGGTACCACCTTTAGATTACGCCTTTGCCCTAGATCAGTGTATTGATGAATTTAAACCAACACTGCTGGTTTTCTCTTGGCGGGATATCCAAATTTATGCGCCTGTGGGTGGACGTGGTGGTAACCCATTACAATATTCTTTTGAAATTTTCTATGCCAAAAATCCCTTAGTCAAATTACACGGTGCTTTTGGCGGCTTGCGGATGTTAACAAGTTACTATACGGAACTGTGGCGTAACCTCGGATTAATCAAACGTGGTTTGAAACGTGCGCGTAAATATCATCCAGATATCCGCTTAGTTGTGGGTGGTGGTGCTGTGAGTGTATTTTACGAACAGCTTGGTAAAAGCCTACCACAGGGGACAATTGTTTCTGTGGGTGAGGGCGAAACCCTGCTAGAAAAACTTTTAACTGGAACAGAGTTTATAGATGAACGTTGCTACATAGTGGGAGAATCTCAACCACGTACACGCCTCATCCACGAACAACCCACTCCAGTGGAAAAAACCGCTTGTAACTACGATTATATCGAAAGCATCTGGTCGGAGCTTAATTATTACCTACAGGAAGGAGATTTCTACATCGGTGTCCAAACCAAACGCGGTTGTCCCCACAACTGCTGCTATTGTGTTTACACGGTTGTAGAAGGTAAACAAGTACGTATCAATCCTGCAGATGAAGTTGTTGCCGAAATGCGACAACTTTACAATCGAGGTATACGTAACTTCTGGTTTACCGATGCCCAATTCATCCCCGCCCGAAAATTTATCGATGATGCTGAGGAACTGTTACAGAAAATTGTCGATTCTGGAATGACAGATATTCATTGGGCAGCATACATCCGCGCTGACAATCTCACACCAAAGACGTGTGAGTTGATGGTGAAAACTGGGATGAATTACTTTGAAATTGGTATTACGAGTGGTTCTCAAGAACTTGTTCGTAAGATGCGCATGGGCTATAACCTGCGAACAGTCTTACAAAACTGCCGCGACTTAAAAGCTGCAGGGTTTAACGACTTAGTTTCTGTTAACTACTCCTTTAACGTTATTGACGAACGTCCAGACACCATTCGTCAAACGATCGCCTACCACCGCGAATTAGAAAAAATTTTTGGGGCTGACAAAGTTGAACCTGCGATCTTCTTCATCGGGCTACAACCTCATACCCATCTAGAAGAGTATGCCTTTAAAGAAGGAATCGTTAAACCAGGGTACAATCCAATGAGCCATATGCCCTGGAACGCTAGAAAACTTCTCTGGAATCCCGAACCTCTCGGTTCCTTCTTTGGTGAAGTCTGTTTAGAAGCATGGCGACGGAACCCCAACGACTTCGGACGCGAAGTTATGAAAATTTTAGAGGAAAGAGTGGGTTGTGCTGATTTAGAAGAAGCACTTTTCGCACCTGTTGAGAAGAAAGAGAAAAAGTTGCTTGCGACATCATAACGTTTGTCCCCCGTCAACGCTTCCTATTTCCAGCTTGCGGGGGCATAAGGGCTGACCCATTTGCCTTGCCAAACGATTTTACCCAGTTCCTCCCAATTATCAAGATTGGAAAACACAAAGACAGAATCAACATCTGTAGGATCAACCATATCATTTTCAGATTGACAAGCTGGCTGGTTGGCAATCACAGCTGTAATTATCCTGCGATCGCCTTGAATTTTATCACTCACCACATAAGCACCCCGTTTTTTCCACTACAGCTTGAGTGAAGTTGGTAGGGAGATTTGCACGGTTTCCTTAAGCGAGGACTCTCGAAAGAATGGAGTCTCCATCTCACTGAAGCCAACCACAGATGGCTTTTTCTGAGTCAGTTTCCATTTCACGAAGGTTTGGCTACCTACCATCAGTTTTGGAAACACGACAGTTGTTGTCATACTCTTGGAAAATCCGGGTGCATCCTGTGACTCCTGGCTTGGGCGGGTGAAGATATTTTCTTCAGTGACTTTGACTTTTTCCCCGTTTGGTTGAATCACATAAGCCTCAACTAATTCCAATGATTGAGTGTCAGGAGAATAACTCTGGCTTGCCCCCTGCCAATCTTCAATTGCCTGTGGGCTTAGCAAAGTCATCCGTTGGGCAATCACTTGTGTATAGGTGTAGTCTAGATTGACTTGGTAGTGATTATCATTGTTGTCCATTCTGGCATTTTCAACCACTGGTTTAGCGGCTGGAGTGGTTGGCTGTTTTTCCGTGGTAGTGCCTGCTGTTTCAACTGGAGTTTGAATCTTTCCGTTACGGGTTTGGGAACTGAAAAGCTGTCTAACCTCAGTGCCATAGGTTTTCATAGGCACTATACTTAAGAATATTCCGTAAATTTAAGTAATCTTTAGTGTTAGTATTTTTGTGACGAATTTCATCAGGAATTTTCGTATTTTTTATGGTGATAAACTTGTCAATAGTAATACACTATCTTCAGTTGTCTGAAATCCTGTTCTTTGTAAGCGCACAGCGCATACCAATCCCTATGCCTACGGCTTGCGGCACACTGATCACAAAATCACCATTGTAGCCCTCAGTGCATTGGCGTAGCGTAGCCTTTAAACAGTAAACTAAAAAATAATTGGCGCAAACTTCAGATCAAATTCAAAACTCAAAACTTTCTCCTTTGTCGTTGCTTAGCGTCTTTGCGTTTCATTTGATTAAATACCATGTTAGAAGGCTCAATTTTACAAAAGCTAGAAACAGCTCATCGCCATAGTAAAAGACCAATCCAGTACGGTGTTTACTACAAAAATACCTTGGTTTCCCTGTGTCATGCTTTGGAAGACCACATTTTAACTGACGACAGCACACCCTTAGTCATCACAGCCTTCCAACAAGGAAAATGGTATTTGCAAGAAGCCGAAAGATATGCAGATATTGCGAAAAAATCCGGTCAAATCGCGATCATGGCTTCCCTGGATACAGGCTTTGCTGAACATCCCACAAGCCAGTTGCCCAATGTGAACCTGGTAGGATTAGATTCAGCAGATCCAGTGGCGGAGGAATGGCACTTGATTATTCTCGCACCTGCATACACAGCAATGGTAATTTGTCAAGAACTTTCAGTTGCTGATTATGGTTCTAGCGGAGTACCTGCATCGGATGTAGAGCGGAAATTCTATGGCTTGTGGACATTTGAGCCAGAATTAGTCAAAGAAACAGCAGAATTGGCAATTTCCCACATCGGACAATATAACCCAGAATTGGCACAAAAACTCAAGGCACACAAAGACGCAATTCAGCCGCGCCTTGCGACACCAAAAGACTTGAGTGCAGTGGTTTCTCGGGTAGTAGATTATCTCCAAACAGGGCAAGTGAATATATCTGTCCCTACAGCAACTCGCCATCAAGCCTTGGATGGGAACCTGGTTTCCAACGAAATTCAAGCATTTTTACGGATGGCGCAAATTATTGATGCTACTGATATTACCAATCCAATGGCAGCAGCAGAAGTGGTGGCGCTAGCAGAAACAATAGGGCAACTTTTGGATCTTCCCGCATGGCAGATGAAACGTCTGCGCCTTGCAGCTTTGCTGCACCGTATAGATCCATTGCGAAGAGCACAAAGCGTTCTTTCTCCTGGAACTTCTACACGCTACGAAGAAGATGCACCCAGTTGTCCGTTGACTTGTCCTTTAGTACCGGGAGCGCAAGTTCTGCGAACTATGCCACAGTTGCGAGCGATCGCCCAAATCATCACACATCAAACCGAGTGGTGGGATGGTACAGGTGAACCAGCAGGGTTAGCTGGGGACGAAATTCCTCTGGAGTCGAGAATTTTAGCATTAGTTGCGGATTTCCAATGGCGACTCAATCAGAAAAAAACGTCTCAGTTAAGTCGCGAGGAGATATTTGCTCAAGCTTTAGAAGAGTGCAGGCAACTGCAGTCGTATCGCTTTGACCCTAAACTTATAGATACACTAGCTTTATTGGTCATGGGTTTACAACAGGGACTTGATGTACCTCTGGTGACGCCTAAAGTCAGTGCTAGCATGTGGCTACTCAATAGCAGGTTAGAGAGCGAAAGCAAAACTGGTGAGCAGATTCGCAGTTACGGCAAATAATCATTTGATACAAAAGCCCACGGACGCGGAGAAACTCTTTGCGCCTTTGTGTCTGTGTGCAAAATTTAATTATCTTGATAATGCATAATGTATATGAACATAGAAGAAATTCGATTAGGAAAACTCAAAAATCTGCCAGGAACAAATTTAGAAGACGAAGATTTATCAAACACTGATTTAAGTCGCATCAATCTTGCTGGCGCTCACCTTGTTGGCACAATTTTTACACGTTCCAAACTTGAAGGTGGACATTTAGAAGGTGCAAATTTGATGGGAGCCAACCTTGTAGAAACTGACTTGCGAGCAAATCTTATGGGAGCAAATTTGATGCAAGCAGATTTGACAGGTGCTGACTTGCGAGGTGGGAATTTGCGTGGTGCTAACTTAATGGGAGCAAGACTGAGTGAAGTCTCGCTTGCAGGTGCTTTCTTGAGTGGTGCCAATTTGATGAATGTCAACCTGCAAGGAGTGGACTTGCGAAGTGCTGACTTGCGAGGCGCGAACTTGACTGGGGCGAATCTCAAAGGTGCAGACTTGAGTCGTGCAGATTTGCAAGGAGTGTTATTGAGTGAGGCGAATTTAGAAGAAGCTGACTTGCGGGGAGCTAATCTTGCGGGTGCGAATCTGACGGGTGCGAATTTACTGTGTGCTGAACTAGATGGTGCTAATTTGAGTGGCGTGAATTTGGAGAGGGCGTGTTTGGTAGGGACATCGGTTGAGAAAGTTTCGTGAGGAAAAAGTTATGAGTTTACAGGAAGTTCTCAAGCAAGCATTGCAGCTTTCAACAGTGGACAAGGTGCGTTTGATTGGTGCAACTTGCTCCTGAAATAGAACGCGAGTTAATCGAGAACCCGCCTACACCCGGTAAATCATTGTGGGGTTTATGTGCTGATTTCGGACAAGCACCTTCACAATCTGAAATTGATGCAGTCCGCACTGAGGAATGGGCTAACTTCCCACGGGAGGACATTTAATGCTGCGTGCTGTCGCTGATACTCACGCAGTTATGTGGTATATTTTTGCTGATGCGCGACTTTTTAGCCATTCTATCGTTGAATTGTGGTAATTATGCCAAAATAGATGTGAATATATAACGCATTTCCGTCAGCTGTATGCTTGTCCCAGGAACAATCCTGCGTAATCGCTATCAAATTGTTGCACACATAGGAAGCGGAGGATTTGGCGACACTTACTTGGCCAGAGACAGGGATTTACCCAACCATCCTCAATGTGTAGTAAAACACCTGAAACCGCCAAGCCTCGATCCAGATGTTTTATCCATTGCCAGACGTTTGTTTGAAACAGAAGCACAAGTTCTGTACTTATTAGGTCAGCATGACAAAATCCCAAACCTTTTTGCCCACTTTGAAGAAAATGGGGAATTCTATCTGGTTCAGGAATTTATTGATGGGCATGATCTCAGCAAAGAACTCACTCCTGGCAAGCGTTTTAGTGAAAACGAAGTCGTTCAATTGTTGCAGGGAATCTTGGAAGTATTGGCGGTTGTCCATCAACGAAATATTATTCACCGAGATATCAAGCCTAAAAATTTAATCCGCCGCCGAACAGATGGCAAGATTGTGCTTATTGACTTTGGTGCAGTCAAAGAGATTGGAACTTTAGCAAAGAACACTCAAGGTCTCGTTAGGTCTACCATTGCTATTGGTACTCCTGGCTATATGCCGAATGAACAAGCTAATCGTGATCCCAAGTTATGTAGCGATGTATATGCCGCAGGTATGGTTGCTATCCAAGCGCTTACAGGCTTACTTCCTCAACAGTTTCTCCAAGACTCTACAACAGGTGAACTGATGTGGAGTCATTATGCACAAGTCAACAAGAAGTTAGAAGCAGTTTTAGACAAAATGGTGCGCTACCACTTTAATCAGCGCTACCAGTCAGCATCTGAAGCTTTGCAAGCAGTAAATGCTTTAGCGCCACAGCAACAAATCCCACAGCAACAAACCTCACAGCAGTCCCAACAGTTTAATAGAGTTGCTTCTGTCACATCACAAATTCCTCAATCATTTGTGTGGGGAAGTTTAATTGGATTGGGCGGACTAGGAATAGGAGTCATTGCTACTGTTATTTTACTAAATCGCCCTCATTCTCCATCTGCGCAACCTGTAACAGCTTCTCCAACACCAGTAGCGTCTGCGCTACCGACAACATCTCCATCAACAACGCCGAGTGTATCGACACAGAACATTAACTGGGCGATTGAGCCACGATTTGATGGAGTTTTCAATTTTTCTGATGGGCTGGCGAAGGTAAAAATTGACGGTAAGTGGGGCTATATCGACAAGAATGGTACCGAAGTCATTCGACCGCAATTTGACGAAGCTGATAACTTTTCTGAAGGACTGGCAGTAGCGTGGATTTTTGGTCAGAATCGAGGCTATATAGACAAAACTGGTCGCTTCGTTATCCAGCCACAGTTTGTGAAAAATGGTGCTCAAAAGTTTTCCGAAGGGCTAGCACGGGTACGGGTTGTCGGCACTTGGGGTTATATAGACAAGACAGGACGTTTTGTAATTGAGCGAAAATTTCCTAGCGCTGGAGACTTTTCCGAAGGGCTAGCGCCAGTAAAGATTGGTAGTAAGTGGGGTTACATCGACAAAACAGGAAACTTCCTAATCCAGCCACAATTTGATGGTTATGGGAATTTTTCCGAAGGGCTAGCGGGAGTAAAGACTGGCAGCAAGTTGGGTTACATCGACAAAACCGGGAACGTCGTCATTCAGACACAATTTGATAACTTTGGCAACTTTTCCGAAGGGCTAGCCGCAGTAAAGACTGGCA
>NZ_JXCA02000016.1:467986-718772 GCF_000828085.3 Scytonema tolypothrichoides VB-61278 | reverse complement strand
AAGACTGGCAGCAAGTGGGGTTACATCGACAAAACCGGGAACGTCGTCATTCAGACACAATTTGATAACTTTGGCAACTTTTCCGAAGGGCTAGCGCCAGTAAAGACTGGCAGCAAGTGGGGTTACATCGACAAAACCGGGAACTTTGTCATTCAACCACAATTTGATAAGGCTGGAAAATTTTCCGAAGAATTGGCGTGGGTGACTATTGGCAACAAGAGGGGCTATATTCGCAATCCCTTAAAGTAGGGTGGCTTAGTACCTTGTCCGTAACTCAGCAAAATTCCATTTTTCATTTTTCAAATTTTCACTGCCCGCCCCCTCGTCCACAACGCCAGCCCACCCAAAAACATCAACCCTATCACTCCTGCCAAAGGATTATCATTCACTCCCGTCACCCAATCGGGAACTTGACGAGAATATTTCATCAATCCCCCAACATTAATAATGTAGTATCCCCAAACTAAACCACCATGTAAACCAATCGATAAACCTAGGCGTCCCCTAGAACCCCGCTTTGCCCATACCAGTGTTAACCCTAGCAACAATAAGCCAAAAAATTGTGGTAAGGTACGAATGATTTCTGAAAGTGGTTTTATAAAGTGGGCGACAGCAAAAATACTAGCATTTGCCCAAAGTACCACACCAGGGGCATAATCCCGCTGCAACTCATCCAGTATCCACCCCCGGAAAAACATTCCCTCTGCAAACGCCACACCCAAACTAGTAATTAGCCCTTCTAAAACAACTCTCAGCAAAAAAATATTGGGCTTTTGCCACACTAACCAACCCAAGAGTCCTTCTAAACTAAATAAAATCAGAATACTAATCAGCCCAATAGCCAAACCACGCAGCAGTTCCACTCCATTAAGGCGTGTTCTCTCTAAACCATAGTGCCGAAATATCTGTTGCTGCTGGTATACATATTTGTTCCAAACAGGGAGAAGCAAGAAAAATTCAATCGCTAGCGGTACCATCGTCAAGATAGTGACTAAGTTAGAATCATCTACCAACAAGTAAATAGGTACAGCTATGGGCAACCATATTGCCAATAAACTTAATATAAAACAGCCCAGCCTTATTGGGGCATGGCTTTGGCATAAACGGAGTAAAAGTTTTTTCAATTCAAATAGCCCAACTATTCCTCAGGCTCAATTGTGCTGGTTAAACCATGATTTTTCAAGGTTTCGCAATAGAACTCAGCGTGTTCTTGAGCGCAAGTGATCACTAAGGCAAACCCATTGCTATGCGCTTCCATCATGATGCTAACAGCCTGAGGCTGGGTAAGGTTTGGCACTGTGGTTAATAAAACCCGTACCACATACTCCATAGCGTTGTAATCGTCGTTATGAAGTAAAACGCGATACCTAGGGGCGATTTTGCGGGATGTTGAATTCTTCTGTAAAGTTTCGACAGACACGGCTCTTTACTCTTTTTTGGCTGAATTAGTACAGCAGAATTTTTGCTAAAACCTTGCTTAACACTTATTCACCTATTGTATAGCACACCCATACAAATGTGGCGTAAGTCAAGAAAAAGGGGTGTAACTCTGTAAGAGAATAGGGGTGTAGGAGCAAAATTTTTGCGCTTCTGGGTTGATAGCTGCATGCCTTTGCTGTCGGTTGACATCTTCTTCTCTTAAAATTGATAAAAATAAAATCATAGTTGTCGCCTAAACTGCATGAACATGACTGTGGGGTTTAAAGCAGGACAAATTGTGTCTTTAGAGCATAGTGACAGGAAACTGTACGCAGAAGTCATTCAAATTGTAGCTTCCCGTCAGTTGTGTTGGGTACGTCCCTTGCTGCTAGTCGCCTTCACTCAAGAACTACCGCTTATCATTGATCTGCGAGATGCTTCTGATTTGCTTTGGTCTATCAATTTATTTCAACCTGCCTTAGATACAGAAGTCATTAGTTTTTTGAGTCAGGTTTTAGCAAAAGAACCAAAACCTGGACAGATTTTAGATGCCAAGCAACAACTCAATCAGTTTCTTCACGAAATTTGGCAGGCACAAAAAGATGGTTCTCAGTGTTGAGGTGGAAATGTCAACTGAGTATTTCTCATTCAGCACTGATAACGAATGCCTGCATCTCTCATACGTTGAATTGCTTCGTGCATCCGTTCTGAGGAAACAGTCAGGGCTATGCGAAAAAAGCCTTCTCCTGCTGGACCGTAACCACTCCCAGGAGGCACAAGAATGCCGCATTTCTCAAGTAGCAATGTCACAAATTCTTTGGAGGAGTATCCTTGAGGAACAGGAACCCAAACATAAAGGCTTCCTTTAGGAGCTTTTATACACCAACGTAAAGATTGCAATCCTTTAACGATGATATCGCAACGCTTTTAGTAAACAGAGACTCTAGATTGTATTTCTGTAATATCTGTGGAGTAAGCGGCGATTGCGCATAATAACAGTAGCATTACCAACAACAAAACCAATCCGCCAACCAGCCATGTTATATGACTTAGACAGACTGTGAAATTCAATTGCCACTTCCTTTGCTCCCGGAACTTGCAGCACGCTTGGCGGTTCGTAACCGTCGTACGCTATTTCTGAGTAGGCATGGTCATGACACAAGAGGATATCATACTGCTTGCAAAAAGCTACCAATTCCTCAAAAAATTCTAATGTTGCTACTGCCCCAGTAGGATTATTAGGATAGTTTATCTATAACAATTTAGCTTTTTGCGCTACTTCTTTAGGAATAGCATTAAGGTTAGGCAAATATTTCTTTTCTGCCTTTAGAGGCATGACATAAGGCTCACCACCCGTAAAGATGGTAGAAGTACGGTAGACAGCATAACCTGGGTCTGGTAGTAGGGTGTAATCTGCAACTTCTACGAAGGCTAAGAACGTATTGTGAATCCCTTCCTTTGAGCCAATGGAAGAGATAACTTCAACGCTTAACAGTGAAGAAAACTTATCCCAAAGGATAGGCTTGTAGCACCATTATTTATAAAAACAAGAAAAGAATTGTTTCAAGGCACGTAGTGCAATGAAACAAGAAGTCCTCAATCATTTCCCCTACTTTTCCGTCAAGGGGATTTTCCTGTTCTCTCTTAATACTATAGTGTTTACTTAAGTTTACTTAATTTTCAGTAAAAATCTGGCAATTCAAGCACTTAGAAGAAACAACCTGCACTTGGAACCAATTGAATACGACCAGCATCCATCTCTGCCATTAAGAGTTCTAAAGCTTCATAGTCAACGTCTGAAATGTGACCCATTTGTGTCAATTCTGAGTTGATTTCATTTTCTATTTCAGGAGTCAACTTTTTAATATCAAGAGCTTTTTCCACTAATCGACGAATAGAGTATTTCATTGTCATTCTGATTACACCCAGTATATAGGTAATCATTATCTATGGTATCATTTGGTATAAAGCGTGATCAAAAGCTGTTTATGTAAGTGATCGAGATCACAAAAATCTGGAAACATAGTTGAACTGTGAGTCAACTATCTGCCAATGATCAATAAACTTCTTGTTCAGGTGCAAAAATGGCAAGCAGCAGGGTTGAGTGAAACAAGCCAAAAATCTATTTAAGCTAAGCAGTTAACGAACTAAATAGGCACCACAGTTTTTCAGCACGAGTGGTAAAGCGGATGAAAATCTCTATCCCTTCTACCACGGCTTTGAACAACGAAAAGCTTTAGGGGTTCTCGCGGAGGAGCTTTCAGCCTACGGTGATTTCCTGTGTGTTTTATTTTTCAAATAGGTTTATGAGCAAAGTGACGATTGTAAGGTTAACCCTTCCTTTACCAATTCAATTGAAGCTCTTTAGATAAACAAAATTTATAGCTACAACTTGCACAGTGCTCACAGAAATAAACATACCATTAAACGAAGAGCGAAAAGCTTGTCAGATACATTTTTTGAATTTTGACTTCTAAAGTAGCGGTACTAGCTGTTTATCCTCGCCTCAGCGACAATTTGTGAAGATTATATTTTCCTAAATAGAAAAAAAAAGTATATTGAAATACAGTTAAACTAAGGTTTTTGACAATCTTTAAACAGTAACTCTATAGCAATAAAGATTCAGCAAAGAGAACTAAGACGAATGGTCGATGTGAGAAGAAAAAGTTTATGGTCAAATACATCTAACCTTAAAGTTCAATAACTTTAAAACGATGCAAGTACTACTAGACTATCCAAAAATAACTGTTCTTAGTCCTCAAGGTTGCCTAAATGCCACAAACGCTTTAGAATTTGAAACAAATATAACCAAAGCACTGGCACAAGACGGGATTTCTTTCTTACTCGTAGACTTAGAGTATGTGGAATCCTTAGATAGCGCTGGTTTGATGGCATTAGTCTCTGCACTTAAGCTATCTCACAAACTAGGACGGCGCTTCAGCCTCTGCTCAGTTTCACCATGTTTGAGAATTATATTTGAAATGACTCAATTAGATAGAGTTTTTGAGATATTTGAAGGTAAAGCGGCATTTGAAGCAGCTTGCTTCCCGGCACCATAACTCATACTCAACTCATGTCTAAAAAAATCTCAAGGATAAATCAGTGAGTCTGTTGAAACACCATTAAAATGCTAAGGTTAAAAGTGAGTAGCTGTAATTAAGGTAGCTAAAAGATAGCACAGTGACTGTTGCAGTTGAAAAGTTAATCACATCGGATATAGTAAAACCAGCTCGTTACTTAGGTAACGAGCTCTTGGCAGTTCATAAGCCTTGGGATACGGCAGAAATTCGTTGGGTTCTAACATACCCGGAAATTTATGAAGTGGGCGCATCCAATTTAGGACACATTATCCTCTATAATATACTGAATGCCCAACCGCGTCAGTTATGCGATCGCGCTTACCTACCAGGACCGGATCTAACAGGAAAACTACGGGCAACAAAGACACCATTGTTTGCTGTAGAATCTAGGCGAGCACTAACAGAATTTGACATTCTAGGCTTTAGCCTCAGTTATGAACTCGGAGCAACCAACATTTTGGAAATGTTGGACTTAGCTGGAATTCCCCTAACTTGGCAAGAACGACTAGAGGTAGAGACAAGATCAGATGAGGAAGCAACATCTTCCTCCTCATCTGGCCGTACGTCCCTATCCTCTAGTTACCCTCTGATTTTTGCCGGGGGACAGACAGCGACATCCAATCCGGAACCATACGCTGACTTCTTCGACTTCTTCGCCTTAGGAGATGGTGAGGAACTGTTGCCAGAAATCGGCTTAGTCTTGGAAGAAGGTAAAAAAGCAGGACTGAGTCGTAAAGAATTGTTGCTGGATTTAGCGCAGATACCAGGCGTCTATGTTCCTCTGTTTTATGATATGGCAGAGGATGGGTCAGTTCATCCTAACCACCCAGATGTCCCAAAACGAATTGTACGGCGCATAGCAAGTCCAATGCCAGCATATTCTATAGGGTTAGTTCCCTATATCCAGCCAGTGCATGACCGCCTGACAATTGAAATTAGGCGTGGTTGTACTCGTGGCTGTCGCTTCTGCCAACCAGGAATGCTGACTCGACCAGCACGAGATGTGGAACCAGAAAAGGTGGTGGAAGCAATAGATTCGGGAATGCGGCAAACAGGTTACAATGAGTTTTCTTTGCTGTCCCTAAGTTGTTCTGATTATTTATCTCTACCAGCAGTAGGGATGGAAATCAAAAATCGGCTCAAAGATGAGAATATTTCTCTTTCTTTGCCCAGCCAACGAGTTGATAGATTTGATGAAAATATTGCCAACATCCTTGGTGGTGTGCGGCAAGGAGGACTGACTTTTGCTCCAGAAGCAGGAACTCAACGAATGCGAGATATTGTCAACAAAGGTTTGACAAATGAAGAACTGCTGCGGGGTGTAAAAACAGCTTGGGAACAAGGCTGGGACAAAATTAAACTTTATTTTATGATTGGCTTGCCAGGTGAAACAGATGTTGATGTGTTAGGCATAGCAGAAACGGTAAGCTGGTTAAAAAGGGAGTGTCGAGCGAAAAGTAGAAGAGCACTGTCATTTAACTTAACAATCTCTAACTTTACGCCCAAACCTCATACACCTTTTCAGTGGCACTCTGTTTCCACTGCTGAATTTAAGCGCAAGCAAGAGTTACTGCGGCAAGCATTTCGCCGCATCAAGGACGTGAAGGTGAATTTCACTGATGTCCGTATTTCAGCGATGGAAGATTTTATCGGACGAGGCGATCGCCAACTCGCCCCAGTATTACGCCATGCTTGGGAATTAGGTGCAGGGATGGATTCCTGGTTTGAGAGTGTTGAAAAAGCATTCTCAGCTTGGGAACAAGCCATCTTTGAAGCTGGTTTAGATTGGAAATACCGCCAAGTGGAGAAGGGCGAGTGGAACTTGTTTCCAACAACAGCAGAGGAAGAGAAAAAAAAGGAGGAAACGAGCGGAGGAGGGAACGAAGCCCTGACTCTCTCACCGCCCTCCCTCAATTCACCCCTTCCTTGGGATCACATTAACACTGGTATTGACAAAAAATGGCTCCAGGAAGATTTGCAACGCGCAATAGATACAGCAACTGTACCAGATTGCTCTTTTGAAGGTTGCTCTCACTGTGGTGTGTGTGGCACTGACTTTGGTCATAATGTTGTGATCGAGCCGCCTTCTATCCCAGAATTTGCTGGCGAGTTTGTCCCAAATACAACCAAAGCACAACGGCTGCGTGTCTGGTTTGGGAAGCAAGGGGGTTTGGCTTTAGTCGGACACTTAGATTTGATGCGCTTATTTGATAGATCTGTGCGACGAGCAGGATTGCCCATTTCTTTTACTGGTGGGTTTCATCCAACCCCTCGCATTTCTATTGCCCATGCTTTACCTTTGGGAACCACCAGCAGTGGTGAAATTGTAGATTTTGAGCTAACACAGCCAGTTGATTTGGAGACTTTTCGCCAAAAATTAGCTGATGCTCTACCATTAGATATTCCTATATATCAGGTGGAACAGCTAGATTTAAAAGCAAGTGCTGCTAACCAAGCTCTGGAAGCGAGTGAGTATCTCATAACCGTGGCTTGCCTTCTTGAGGCTACACCTGTACAATGGCAAGGTTGGATTGAAGCCATCAAAGCCAAAGATGAGTTTTGGTGGGAACACACAACCAAGTCAGGCAAAACTCAGTTGGTAAATCTGCGCGATCGCTTATTTGAGTTAGAATTAGTAGAGTTGCCAAAACACCGAGAGCATCAGCAAGAACCTCCAGTTATCCTGCGATATGTAGGTAGCTGTCGGCATGATGGGGCGCTGTTGCGTCCCGAACAAGTCCTGTTTATGCTAGAACAAGTAGCAGGTACAGAATTGAATCTGCTGCAAATTCACCGGAATCGGCTGATTTTGGCGGTTTAGTATTTTGGGGGCAGTTTGCTAGTAATTGCCCTCTTGTAGTACATTTGGGTAATTGATTTTTAACAAGGTTGCGTTAGAATGGAATGAAGAGAAATTTTCTGGCGCTGCATTGAGTGGACTGATTCACTACCCTGATACTCAGGGCGCAAAAGCAAAGATATTAGAGTGAAACTTCTAGGTTTTTTATCTAAGACAAACACCAGGCAGATTAATAACACTCTCTTTCCGCTCGGCTCGTGAATCAGCAATCACTAACAATAGGCTCGCTGGCTTCTCTAATTCTATGATTTTTAAAATTAATTGAATGCCCAATCCACAATTTAGGTAGTCTGAGTAACGAGTACCGAAATCTGAGATAGTGTTGAGTCACGAGTGGCGAGTGCTGAGTCTAAAAAACCCAGAACTAACCCCTTCAGGTATCTCCTCCACCAGAGGCTAGGCGTAAGTCCCAAAGGGATACTCTGTGCTTACAGCAAGTGCTATTATAACCAGGGGAAACCACGCCAGGTGCTTCAACGGGGGGAACCCCCCTCCGGGTTCGCCAGATGCCTACGGAGGGAGACCCTCCTGCAGCACTGGTCTCACCGCAACGCACTGGCTCCCCAAGGGCGCACTAGCTTAGCAACTGACAAAACGCCGCCTGCTTTCAGACAGTTAACAGTTAACAGTTAACAGTTAACGGGTTACATAGGGGGATTTCACACGCCACATTTCTCAAGTCGCGATCGCCGCCCACGAGAGTGGCTCCCCCTATGTAACTTGCAACTTACAGAAGTTAGGGTTTTAGGTCTAACGGAGCACTACACTGATAACTGGTAACTGATAACTGGGGAAGGTTAGCCAGTTTCCAAAGGTGGGGGAAAAACCCTCACACGGAATTAGCTCCCCCAAGAGCGCAGTGGCTCCTCAAGACTCATAACTCAGGACTCAGCACTTTCCAGCGAAAGGGTATTGCATCAAAAATTAACCACGGACGGTTCATTTAATTGCTTAAATAATATGCAACCGTTCTAGATGGGTCAGGCTTGTCAACGCAATCGAGCGCGTAAATAGCTTTCTAGGTTTGAGCGAAGAAGCGCAATTTTTACGAGCAGCGCATAAGCGGGCTTGTTGGGGCGAGAGGTATAACAAACTGCCAAGTCTATCTGTGCTGCCAGTTTTTGAGGACAATAATTGAATGCCAAAACAAATTATCATCGCGGAACAGCATCAAATTGCTGCAGTATTTTCTGAAGACCAAATACAAGAACTCGTTGTAGCCACAGGACATCACCAAATCGGTGATATCTACTTAGGAGTAGTAGAAAATGTACTACCTGGGATAGATGCGGCTTTTGTTAACATAGGAGATCCAGAGCGCAATGGTTTTATTCATGTTACTGACTTAGGACCACTACGACTCCGACGTACAGCTGCAGCTATTACAGAATTATTAACACCGCAGCAAAAAGTATTAGTGCAAGTAATGAAAGAGCCAACAGGTACTAAAGGACCAAGGCTCACCGGGAACATTACCTTGCCAGGACGCTACGTTGTACTAATGCCATACGGTCGGGGAGTCAATTTATCACGCCGAATTAGGAGTGAAAGCGAGCGTAACCGTTTGCGTGCGCTGGCAATTTTGATTAAGCCAGCAGGGATGGGTTTGTTAGTTCGTACCGAAGCTGAAGGCAAACCAGAAGAAGCGATTATCGAAGATTTAGAATTGTTGCAAAAACAATGGGAGGCAATTCAGCAAGAAGCACAATCAACACGTCCCCCAGCGCTGCTAAATCGGGATGATGATTTTATCCAGCGCGTGCTAAGGGATATGTACGGCGCAGATGTGAACAGAATTGTGGTAGACTCCAGTACTGGTTTGAAGCGAGTGAAGCAGTACTTGCAGAACTGGAGTGGTGGACAAACACCACAGGGGGTGTTAATAGACCATCACCGCGATCGGGCACCAATTTTAGAGTACTTCCGTATTAATGCTGCAATTAAAGAAGCTCTCAAGCCCAGAGTAGACTTACCTTCTGGAGGCTACATTATTATCGAGCCGACAGAAGCATTAACAGTGATAGATGTCAACTCTGGTTCATTCACGCGATCGGCAACAGCGAGAGAAACTGTTTTATGGACAAATTGTGAAGCCGCCACAGAAATAGCCCGTCAGTTGCGGCTGCGAAATGTTGCAGGAGTGATTGTCGTTGATTTTATTGATATGGAATCGCGGCGTGATCAACTGCATGTTCTAGAACATTTCAACAAAGCACTAAAAGCAGACAAAGCTCGTCCTCAGATTGCCCAACTTACTGAGTTAGGTTTAGTAGAACTCACTCGCAAACGTCAAGGTCAAAATATTTACGAATTGTTTGGTACAGTTTGTTCTACCTGTGGCGGTTTAGGGCACATTGTCCACTTACCAGGAGAAACTGAAAGCCGACCCCTCGCACCAACAGAATTACCAGACCGCTTTGCATCCTCCTCGTCCTATAAAGAACCACGTCTGCCAGTTACTCGACCGACTGAATCACGGGAAACCTTGGAAGGATATGGGGAAGCATACGAGAGTGACCATGATTTAGCTGCTTTGAATCTGGTCAATCATCCCAGCTACCAAGAAATGACCGATAGCAGAAAGCGTCGTACTCGCCGTAGTACGCGTATAGAAAGGCTAAATGGGGGGGGAAATGGCAAAGATGAGCCACGGGTTACGGCTAATAACCCTCTGGCGTTTCTGAACGAGCCAGACTTGGAAATAGATGATGAGCCTGAACTTCCAGCTCCATCAGAGGTATCGTTACCCAGTATTAGCAAACCTTCTTGGGGTAGTGACAGAGTCATCGAACGTAGCCATAAAGTGGTGACAAAGGTTGAGCCAATCAAGCCAGTGGTAGAACCACCGGAGATTGTAACTGTAGAAATGTCGTCTCAGGAACAAGATGTGTACGCCCAGATGGGAGTTTCTCCGTTAGAAAAATTGAATCGGGAGGTCAGAAATCCCAAATCTGTTATTATCAACGTCACCCTACCTGGACACACTCCTGCAACACCAACTGAATTAACTTCAGAATCACCTGTTTCTCAAAAAGTCACTGCTGTAGTTACACCCGATCCACCAAGCGAACCAATTCCAGAAACAACATCTGATGTCTCGGGTGATGTCTCGGGTGATGTCTCGGATCTTCCCGTAATAACAGAAACAGAAGAGGAAAGTGAAGTAACCAGCAGCGTAAGTGATAAGCGCCGCCGTCGCCGTCGTTCTTCCTCTGTGGAGACTGCTGAAAGCTAAGGAACTTATGAGCCAAACGGAGCAAACTGTCACTTCTACTGGGTTGTCAGCACCCAACACAGAGATGAGGTGGCTAGATTTTTCCATGTTGTCAAGTACTCAACGGCTGATTGCAGGTGTGGATGAAGTCGGACGAGGTGCTTTATTTGGTCCTGTGGTAGCAGCAGCAGTGATACTACCAGATAGCGCTTTATCACAACTCACTGCAGCTGAAATTAAAGATAGTAAAAAGCTATCCAGTTCTCGAAGAGTGCGGCTAGCGCAACAAATCTGTGCGCTAGCTATAGACTGGAAAATCGGTTTTGCTTCAACAGCTGAAATTGACCAGATGAATATTCTCCAAGCAACAATGCTAGCAATGAAGCGGGCTGTTCTCAAGTTAAAGGTGCAGCCTGCTTTGTGTTTAATTGATGGCAATCAGTTAGTAAAAGACTTGCCACTGGCACAACAAACGATAGTTAAGGGAGATGAGCGATCTATTGCTATTGCCTCTGCTAGTATTATTGCAAAAGTTTGGCGTGATGACCTTATACTGCGCCTCGCTTCTAAGTACTCTATGTATGATTTGGAACGCAACAAGGGTTATGGCAGTCAGCGACATCTCATGGCACTGCAAAAGTATGGACCTTCACCATTACATCGCAAATCCTTTCGCCCTTGTCAAATGACGGTACTGAGTTCTGCTACATAGAACTTATCCATAGTTGTTCACGACAACTACTTTATCTAGCTTGAAAATAAGGAACCCTTAATAGGGAACAGGAAACAGCTTAAGAGGTCTTTTCATGTATCCTGATGTACGCAGTTTATAACGGCCACTTTGGTGTTTGTATCAATACAGACAGCTTTTACTTGTTCACAAGCGTATATTCGGAACTAGCGGATCTTAATGTATTGAGAATTAACTCAATAACGTGACATCTGCATAGATCTATGTACATCTGTAGTTCATCACAATTCTGTGTTCATAAACACTAAAACTTCTTCATAATTACTCCGGATTGAAGAGTGGCATACTTTTATCCTCAAGCGCTTTTTCTCGCGTTTGTAATATCACCCAACGGGAGTAATCTGCTAGAAGTTGATGTAGTAATCTTTGCTTAACTGTCAACAAAACACTTTTTAGTAAACCATTGCCTGTTGCTTCTAGTATTGGCTTAGGCGTATAAGAAAATGGTGGAGGGAAATCTACCAACACTTCTAAATCGGCTCTTCCTTTGATTACGGTGCTAGTAACTTGCTGTTCCGGCAACAAATACCCTTTCAAATTCAATGCAAAGCGCTGGTTGATATAGTCTACACCAAGGATTTCACAATTTAGTGATCGTAGATAAATCGTTCCGTTTGATTCAGCCCAGACTCTCATGTCTACAGTTGGTTGAATGCTCAGTGACATAAAGTTCAGAGGACGCATTTTCAACCGAAATACTTCCTCTGAAAGTTGTTGGATACGGCTAGGGTCAACTAAAGCGTTGACCAAGCGTTGAGGTTGACGTAAGTAATGCTGAATCGGAATAGGCTGTTCTGGGATAGGAATTTCGATTGATTGATAGGCAGTAAATCGAGTAGACATGAGTTTTTTAAAATATCTGTTAAATAATTGTAATATTTTCTTAAACATTTGTGTTCGTCATGAGTCATAACCCATCACTCATAACTCATTTGTATGGAAAGAAGTTTATTATGTCTGATAACAAGTCATAACACTCTATATAAATAAAATTCCCTTCACTTGATTGCGGACGTCAATTGACTTCAAACTCGCGTTGCGGAATGAGTGTTGAACTATCCACACAAAGCTAAATTTCATGAATCTATCGATTGCACATTTAGGACCTATTGGCACTTACACAGAACAAGCCGCTCTTTTTTATCTCAACTGGTTGACGAAAAGTACGGGAGTTGAGGCTATGTTATGCCCTTATCCCAGCAATGCTCAGACATTACGAGCCGTTGCCCAAAAACAGGCACAATTGGCTGTTGTACCTGTGGAAAATTCTATTGAAGGCAGTGTGACCATGACACTGGATACATTATGGCAACTAGATAGTTTGCAAGTTCAGTTGGCTTTGGTTATGCCCATTTCTCATACATTAATTTCTTGTGCTCAAAGCTTGGAAAATATCAAAACAGTTTATTCTCATCCACAAGCATTGGCACAATGTCAGCTATGGTTAGAGCGGTTTCTTCCCAATGTAACGCTCATTCCAATGAATTCCAACACAGAAGCACTACTGCAACTAAAGCAAGACTTAACTGCGGCGGGTATTTCATCCCAACGGGCAGCGCAACTCTACAACTTGCCTATAATAGCAAGCGGGATTAACGACTATCCCGGAAACTGTACTCGTTTTTGGGTGGTCAGTCAAAATCATTTACCAATCTCCCATCCCACTGTTTCACAATGTGCTCGTCACACATCGATTGCTTTTAGTGTTCCTGCTAACATACCAGGGGCGTTGGTGAAACCTCTACAGGTATTAGCTCGTCTAAATATTAATCTCAGTAAAATTGAATCTCGCCCAACAAAGCGTTCTTTAGGGGAATATCTATTTTTTGTAGATATGGAAGCAGATGCATCTGAGCCAAAAGTACAATCTGCTTTAGCAGAAATATCTACCTATACAGAGATATTAAAAATTCTTGGCAGTTACAATGTTTTACCAATTAACGCTCTTAGTGAAGCAGTTAGTGGTTAATATTTAGTTGTTATGAAACGACTAATAACCACTAACAACTAACCATTCACAGCTCACAACTTCTGATTAAAGGTGTCCTTGAGAACGGTACGAGCTGCCAAGTGGTTACGAGTAGAAGTCAGAATTTCTGCTTCCCGTTCTAAACGAGTAGCAGTGTCCTGCATTTCTAACAATGTCTGCTGCTCACAAGCAACACCATAAAGGTTACTTGCTACCCAGTAAGATAACTCTGTTGGTAAATTTGGCAAATCTTCTGGTAGTTCGATGTTTTGCTCAGTTAACTTAGCTGAGAGACGCACGACATCTCTGAGTAATTGTTCTACATCAGCAGCCAAAGGTCGCAAATTTTTTGTTGGAGGGTTATCTGAAATCCACTCAACCAAGCCTACTCGATACGGCTTTTCACGGACATACTTTAAAAGACGAAATCTTTGTTGACCCAATGTCCACATCTTTATGCGATCATCTGGTAGTCTCTCATGATGAACAATTTCTGCACAGCACCCAACGTTAGCAATCGTGCCTTTCATCGGATCTACCATCAAAACCCCGAACCTGCGATCGCTCTCCAAAATTGTATTCATCATAATTCGGTAGCGAAATTCAAAAATGTGCAGGGGTAAGGGTCTTGTTGGAAATAGAACTACTTCTGGTAACGGGAACAGAGGTAGTTCGCAAACTGCAATTTTAGAAGAGGATGTCATTGTTACCTTGGTATAAATTTAATCTTAAAAAGCTTTTCTTCTCTGCTTTTTCCCGCATTTTTCTACATTCTATCATTTTGATTTTAATGCTAATAAAAAGCCCTGAAAAAATATATTTCAGGGCTTTGTTATGATTGATACAAAATAGTTTTATGAGTTCTTGGTAAGCTAGTGAGTTGCCAAGAGTTGTCTGTTGAGCCTAAGCACTAGCAAATATAGCGCTTGTTGGTTGCGCGCAGTACACGGGTGTAGAGACGTTGCATCCAATGTAATGAAAGTGCATGCACTTTCACATTATGCGTGGTGATGTATGTGATTCAAATCAGAACCGCCATAATCAATTGACATTAGAGCTTAACTTCGATGTCTACACCGGATGGTAGATCTAGTTTCATCAAGGCATCAATGGTTTTAGAAGAAGGTTGGTAGATATCGATAATCCGACGATGAGTACGGGTTTCAAAATGTTCTCGTGAGTCTTTATCTACGTGGGGCGATCGCAACACACAGTAGATTCGGCGTTTTGTAGGTAAAGGAATTGGTCCTATGGCTGTCGCATTGGTACGGTTTGCTGTGTCTACAATCTTCTCGCAAGATGTGTCCAGCAAGCGGCGGTCAAAAGCCTGTAAACGAATTCTAATCTTTTGCTGCTGTAGAGTTGCCATCTTTAATTTTCCAGGTTCTGGTGAGTTGAGATTTAGTTATTAGAAACCACAGAGACGAACGATTTGCAAAGAAACTTTCCAATACTCCTTGAAGGAGTGCGTTTCTGTGTGGGATTGTTGTAACGTGTTCATGGACACGAAAGGAGCAGAGTGGGTATTATACCATCTCTGCTCCTTTTTTAGTTAAGGTGCAAAGCTGTTACTTAATGATTTTTGAAACGACACCAGCACCGATGGTACGACCACCTTCACGAATTGCAAAGCGCATTCCTTGCTCAATCGCAATCGCGTTGATGAGTTCCACACTCACCTTAATACGGTCTCCGGGCATTACCATTTCAGCAGCACTACCATCGTCAGCAGTGAACTGTTTGATTGTGCCAGTCACATCGGTTGTCCGCACATAGAACTGAGGACGGTAGCCTGCGAAAAATGGAGTCTTGCGACCACCTTCTTTTTCTGTTAAGACGTATACTTCACCTTCAAATTGTGTGTGCGGGGTGATTGAACCAGGCTTAGCGATAACCATGCCGCGTTCTATATCAGCTTTTTGTATACCGCGCAACAGTATTCCGGCGTTATCACCAGCCATACCTTCTTCAAGACTCTTCTTGAACATCTCGATACCGGTGACGGTGGTGCTGCGAGTATTTTTAATGCCCACTAACTCTACGTTGTCGCCGATTTTAACCTTACCCCGCTCAATACGTCCGGTAGCTACTGTACCACGACCTGTAATGGAGAACACGTCTTCCACTGCCATCAAGAAGGGCTTATCTACATCGCGCTCAGGAGTGGGGATATAAGAATCTACAGCATCCATCAGTGCGTAGATTTTATCTACCCACTCATTGGTACCTTTCTGTGTCTTGGGGTTAGCAGTCATTGCTTCCAACGCCTGCAGACCAGAGCCTTTGATGATGGGAATGTCATCACCAGGGAAATCGTAACTGGAAAGCAATTCTCGAAGTTCCAGTTCCACTAGTTCTAGGAGTTCTTCGTCATCCATCAAGTCTTCTTTATTCAAGAAGACGACCAGACTGGGAACGCCGACCTGTTTTGCCAGCAGGATGTGTTCGCGGGTTTGGGGCATAGGACCATCAGTAGCAGCAACTACGAGGATGGCTCCATCCATCTGAGCCGCACCTGTGATCATGTTCTTCACATAGTCAGCATGTCCGGGACAGTCCACGTGAGCATAGTGTCGATTTTGGGTTTCATACTCAACGTGGGCCGTATTGATGGTAATACCCCGTGCTTTTTCTTCTGGTGCGTTATCGATTTGGTCGTAGCCTTTAGCCACAGCTTGACCCATCGCTGCCAAGGTCATGGTGATGGCTGCCGTTAACGTAGTTTTACCGTGGTCAACGTGTCCAATAGTACCGATGTTAACGTGGGGTTTATTCCGTTCAAACTTTGCGCGTGCCATTAATGCTAATTTCCTTTACTAACTAACCGTTCCCTTTGCTTTTAGCTATGATTGCCTCAGCCACGTTGCGAGGCACTTCTTCATAGTTGCTAAACTCCATTGAAAAGACGCCCCGACCTTGGGTCTTTGATCTGATATCAGTAGCGTAGCCAAACATTTCTGCCAATGGGACTTTCGCAGTCACTTTGGCAAGACCCTGCTCAGATCCCATCCCCTCAATTTGCCCACGACGGGAATTGAGATCCCCCATCACATCCCCAAGGAAGTTTTCGGGAACTTCTACCTCAACTTTCATCATAGGCTCTAACAGGACGGGTGCTGCTTTCATCACAGCTTCCTTCATCGCCATTGAGCCAGCGATTTTGAAAGCCATTTCTGAAGAGTCTACATCGTGGTATGACCCATCAACCAGCGTTGCTTTGACATCAATCAGTGGATATCCAGCAAGAACACCTGATTCGCAGCTTTCTTTCATTCCCTGTTCTGCGGGTCCAATGTACTCTTTAGGTACGACACCGCCAACAATTTTAGAAACGAATTCAAAGCCGGTTCCTGGTTGTCCTGGTTCTAAGTCGATCACAACGTGACCGTACTGACCTTTACCACCACTTTGACGGATGAATTTACCTTCAACTCTGTTAACAGGCTTGCGAATTGTTTCGCGGTAAGCAACTTGTGGCGCACCAACATTCGCTTCCACTTTGAATTCGCGTAACATCCGGTCTACCAGAATTTCCAGGTGTAACTCTCCCATTCCTGCAATCACAGTTTGGTTAGTTTCCGGATCGACGTTAACGCGGAAGGTGGGGTCTTCTTCTGACAGAGATTGCAGAGCCTTGGACAGTTTGTCCATATCATTCTTGGTTTTGGGTTCAACCGCTACCGAGATAACAGGCTCAGGAATGAACAGAGATTCCAGAATAACTGGTGACCCATCATCAGAAAGTGTGTCACCTGTCAAGGTATCTTTCAATCCCAAAGCGGCTCCTAAATCGCCAGCCCGCAGTTCTTCTACGTCAATTCTGTCATCTGCTCTCAAAACGACTAAGCGAGAAATCCGTTCTTTCTTGCTCTTAGTGGCATTAAGGACATAGCTGCCCTTCTTGAGAACACCAGAATAAACACGAACGAAAGTCAGGCGACCGTAGGGGTCAGCCATAATCTTGAAGGCAAGAGCGGATAGTGGTTCGTTGTCGTCGGCATGGCGTTCGACGGCTTCACCATTTGGCAGTGTACCTTGAATTGGTGGTACATCAATTGGTGCTGGCAGATAATCTACGACCCCATCCAACAACAGCTGTACGCCTTTGTTCTTGAATGCCGAACCACAAAGCATTGGCACAATAGTACCTGCAACGGTGCCTTTACGCAGAGCTGTGCGGATTTCCTCTTCGGTCAATTCCTCGCCCTCGAAGTACTTGGTCATCAGGTCATCACTTGTCTCTGCTACCGCCTCAATCAGTTTGGTGCGGTATTCTTCAACCTGACCCATCATATCTTCGGGGATTTCTGTATCCTGGATATCTGTTCCTTGGTCGTTCGTGTAGATGTATGCACGCATCCGCACCAGGTCAACAATACCTTTGAAGTCGGTTTCGCTGCCAATAGGTAACTGAATGGGAATAGCATTTGCCCGCAGGCGATCGCGCACCTGGTCATAAACTTTGTAGAAGTTCGCGCCAGTGCGATCCATCTTGTTGACAAAAACAATGCGAGGCACTTTATAGCGATCTGCCTGACGCCACACGGTTTCTGTTTGGGGCTGCACGCCACCTACAGAACATAAAACTGTAATCACACCATCCAGTACCCGCATGGAACGTTCCACTTCAATCGTGAAGTCTACGTGCCCTGGAGTATCAATAATGTTAATTTGATGATTTTTCCAAGTGGTACTAATAGCAGCAGCAGTGATGGTAATTCCCCGCTCTCGCTCTTGTTCCATCCAGTCTGTTACAGCGGTTCCTTCGTGAACCTCACCAATTTTATGAATTATCCCAGAGTAAAATAATATTCTCTCTGTTGTCGTTGTTTTGCCCGCATCTATATGCGCCGCAATACCTATATTGCGTACTCTCTCTAGCGGGTTCGTACGTGCCACAGCTGCCTCCTATAGTTTTCGCCTCATGATATCTTGTATATTACACTTTGTTAAGATATTATACTCTTACGGAAAACCGTCTTTTCCTAAGTAAATATACATTACATTGCGCTACAGTCACGATATATCACCTTTGTAAAGACGCGCCATGCGCGTCTTTGCATTAATAGCGATAATGAGCAAAGGCTTTGTTTGCTTCTGCCATGCGGTGCGTTTCTTCACGTTTGCGAATCGCGTTTCCGCTTTCGTTTGCAGCATCCATTAATTCATTTGCCAGTTTGCTTGCCATTGTCCGACCTGGACGTTGTCTGGAAAACTGTACTAACCAACGTAGTGCTAAGCTTGTACCTCGTTCTGCACGCACTTCCATTGGGACTTGGTAGGTTGCCCCACCGACTCGACGAGCTTTGACTTCTACTAAAGGTGTTGCATTGCGCACAGCTTTTTCAAAGGTTTCTAACGGATCGCCACCAATCCGTTCTTCTATTGTTTTCATAGCAGCATAAACAATGCGTGAGGCGAGAGATTTTTTGCCATGACGCATAATCCGCCTAGTTATCATGCTGATGAGGCGACTGTTGTATACAGAGTCCGGTGGAACCGGACGCTTTTTAATAACACCACGACGAGACATACTTAAACCTTTAATTCTGAATCGGGAGACTACATGCTATATGTTATCGAACACCGGCATTTCTCAACGCTAAATGCCACCGTCCAATTTTTTTCAGAAGTTTCACTGCGATTGCAGCTACACTGACTGACAAAAAATGCTGTCCTTAACGAGAGGAAGCGACAAAATTATATACTGTGACTGACCCTACTGATTCAACTCTCACTAGCAATACACTATTGCTCTTGGTGTTGATTTTTTGACATCCTCCCTAAGGAGTTTGAAGGCTGTTCGTCAAAGACGTGCCGAAGGTTTCGTTGAGGATTCTAAGAGTTGTCTCCTAGAACTTCCTGCTTTATCCCCTCTTAACTAGACGAGCAAAACTAGCATTTTCACCCGTCCCCGCCAGATCGAGTTAGCAGGTCCTTTCATTTAACGTCCACCTAGTACCCCGAGACGATATGGAGTTGCGCGTACTTTGAGCTTTACATCGGTAGATACAGTTAACAGTCCTGCTAGACTTTCTGTACCAGTTTCACGCCTCGTCTGCCTGACCGACCGATGGGTGTTACCAGAAAATTTTATCGCGCTTTTATCCCGACTCTCAGCCAAGTTTGGCGCAAACACAAACTCATTTCTAAGAACAAGACTTCCTGCTTAAGCAACGAAATCTCACTCAAATTTGTGCCAAAAAGTTCTCTGTTGTAAATCATAAACTACTAGACAGAACATAGTGCTTGATTTCACTTAGCAAAGCCAATTGCTATGTCCTGTGCTATTGACGATTTGTAGACTCCTCGGGTCGTAGGGAAAGCTACCGTTAAGAAGAAGCAGTTCTACGCAAAACACTTGCAAACTCAGGAGGTTACTCAAGTTAGGCAAAGTGTCCGTCGGTGTCTAGAGGATTGATGACTCATAGCTATTCTATTTAGCTTTAGCACGCTTAGTTCCATACTTGGAACGACCTTGCTTGCGGTCTTTGACTCCGGCTGTATCTAAAGTTCCACGGACAATGTGGTATCTCACGCCTGGTAAGTCCTTAACACGACCGCCGCGAATCATCACAACAGAGTGTTCTTGCAAGTTATGACCAATGCCTGGAATGTAAGCTGTCACTTCAAATCCAGAGGTTAACCTTACCCTTGCGACTTTACGTAGAGCTGAGTTTGGCTTTTTCGGTGTGGTCGTATATACTCTAGTACAAACGCCCCGACGTTGAGGGCATTGCTTGAGAGCTGGGGACTTGGTTTTCTGACGCGCTTGTTCGCGTTCGTTACGTATTAGCTGCTGTATGGTTGGCATGAGTTACAGCGCGAGAAGCTGCCTTTAGTCTAAGTTTTTACAAATCCTAATTATATCTTTTTTTGTGCTTTTGTGTCAAACTTGTTTGTGAATTAGTCATTGAGTTGTAGAAAAAGAGCTACCACATCCACAAGTCCCATTAGATATGGGATTGTAGAAGCGAAAGCCACCGCCCATCAAATCCTCTGAATAGTCTACAGTCAACTCATTGACGTATTTTAAGCTTTCAGCATCTATGACAATTTGAATATCATAACACTCAAAAATGCGTTCGTTCCTTTGGGACGGCATCAAAGCAGCATCACCCTTGAGAGCGCTGCCTTCTGGGTCATCGCCAACTTGTAGTCCTTGTTCAAAGGACATATCATAATACCATCCAGAGCAACCTCCAGGTTTAACAGCCAAACGAAACAAGACATTTGGGTGTTGCTTTGATTTTAATCGCCTGATTTCATTTGCGGCAGATGGACTCAATTGGATCATAAAAGCGACAAAGCGATTTAAAAACCTATCAATGAAAAACTCGGTTTCTTCAAGAAACCGAGTTTTTTAAAAATAGCATATTTTGTCTAACTTTTGCTTGTTGCTTATTTCAGCCGGAACTGCCTACTCCTTTCCCGCCAAAAGATTACTGATTTTAAAACCACACAAGGCGCAATAGATCGCACCAGAATATAGGTTTCGCTGTCAGAGGTAATTAAGAAGTGGGAAGGGAGTAACAAGCATATGTTCAATTCATGCTTTGATAAAGCTATTATTGATTTTTCTCTTGAACGCGGGCGTAGTCGTCTTGGTAACGCACAATATCATCTTCTCCTAAATATTCTCCATTTTGAACTTCAATTAACACCAAAGGAATCACACCAGGATTTTCTAATCGATGAGCTGTACACTGCGGTACGTAGGTTGACTGATTATTGCTGAGGAAAATTTCTTCATCACCACAGACAACTTTGGCAGTACCACAAACGACAATCCAATGTTCGCTACGGTGGTGGTGCATTTGCAAGCTGAGGCGGTGTCCAGGCTTAACTTCAATACGCTTAATTTTGTATCCACGCCCTTCTTCTAAAACGGTAAATGAACCCCAGGGACGAAGCTCAGTTGCAGCGACACCTCTTGGCGTGACAGATGGGGGAAGGGGCAATGTGTTAGTTTGTGTTGCTTCTTGAATTTGAGCCATATTTACCTCGTGTTATGACACAACAGACTGTCAGTGCTCTTGAATCATTGAAAAAGACAAGGCGTGATGTTGCAAAGGTGGAGATCAGCAATCCACGCCACCTCTGGCAAAGATAACACGCCTCAGGTGGGGGAGTGTTATCAATCACCTCTGAAACTAGTGTGTCTATACCAAGTCTTCATTAAGTCACGTGGCAACTTATTCTCAACTTTAAAGTTAAAAGAGGGAACAGGGAACAGGGAACAGGGAATAGGGAATAGGGAACAGGGAATAGAGAATAGGGAATAGGGAATAGGGAAATCCCCATCATAAAAATCGCGCAGGGTATTAGCGAAGCGTAGCTGCTTGAATCTTTTACCTTCAAAACAAGTTTTCTTCACTGTTAAACGTTAAGACTACTTCCTCTGGACTCCAGGCAGCGGTAAGAATATACCAATACCGTTGTGAACGCGAGCAACAGTATTAGGGGAACGATCAAGCAATTGTCCTCCTAAGTAAAGACTAGTAGAACTACCACCATCCAAATTAAGAGCATCGACGCAGCCTAAAAGCTGCATGAGTTGGGCATGTTCTGCTAAGGTAGGTCCCCCACCGTCAACACGATTGTGTATAGCCGCAATAATCAGATTTCCTGTGGTTGTTGTACAGATACCACTGCGAATAGCCTTTTGAGTAATAAAGGCGTTGCTAAATTTTTCGCTCTTGCCATCAAGGACTATTTGACGATTTTGCAGTAGGAGTGGTCCTGCTCCTACAATCTGGGAGTAACCGCTAAAAGCTACAGGAGCAGTGAAACTTTTTATTGTTATAGACGAGCCAACAGGTAAGGTAGCAGCATTGCTCGTAGTGTTACCGCGTAATGTTAGTAAATAGCCATCTTGTGGTATTGGGACGGCAATTTCACCACCTTTACCTGCTGTTAGCTGATTGATAATTTGGTTTTTCTGGACAACAAGAATGATTTCATTGTCAGTTAAAGGAGTATAGTTTGCTCCCCACGCAGTGGTATAACGGGCAATACCACTCTGAACATAGCCACTATTGAGAGTTAAAATCGGCAACTGTACATTGTTGTTACCTACCAAAGTTTCCACCAAGTTGAGACGACCAATGTAAAATTGCCCAGAATCATTCCAGGCGATCGCTCCTCGGTTCAGAATTGGACTTGATAACCACACACCATCCCGACGAATCGCACCCAGAGGTAATTGATTATTACGGTTAAAATAACCACCGTTAATTGCCGCGACTGCTGAGTATTGTTGTGCAGTTTGAATCAAAGGAGCAGTACCTACCAAGGTATTAGTCGTTGTCGTGATAGGTTTTAATTTTATTCCGGAGGTACGGGGATTAATTTCTAACCACACAATCGGAAAGCGTTCTTTGCCTAAGTTTACAAACCGCTGTCGCCAATTTAACCCTGGTGCCCATGTAATATTTTTTTCCACCATTGCATCCGGTCGAATTTCAATGATCAGACGGTTCGGGTTCGCTACAGTGCTGATCCGAGGAGTTAAACCGACAGGAACGCCCAGATGGATGATCGTTTGGTTGTTGACGACTTCTACCTGTTGGATGAGTGGTGGGGATGAGGGAGAGGAGAATTTGGAATTGTCTAGTTCTTCTACTGTATTTGCAGGAGTGTAACGTTCTATCAATACTGGATTGGCTATTCCATCCAGGGTAATGATCCACTCTTTATTTGGTGGGGAGGAAGAACGTGGGGGTGAGGAGGACAGTTGTGTAGAGGAATTTCCCTCCTCCTCTATTTGAGGTTGAGGTTTTTTAACGCTTAGCCCTTGTGTGATTTGCCAGAGAGTTGGGCGATCTAAAGCTACGATAATGCGATCGCCATCGCCCACAACTTGCTTATCCTGAGAAATATTTGTGACTTTTGCGCTTGGTGTTGTCACGACTAACGTGTTATTTACGACTTGCATCTGCCATTGGGCAGTTTTTGCGAAATTCGTAACGTCTAAATATCGATATCCATTTGTTAGTAAACTGCTTAACACTAGTGGCTTTGTGTGAGATGAAAACCACTGTATTGGTTGTTTGTCTGGATTGCTGCTATCTAACAAATCTATCCCGAATAATTGCCTGACTGCTCCATCACTCAGATGAATACTCAACGAGCCTGTTTTTTCCCGTTGCTGCAACCAAGCTCCAGAAAAAATGCGACCATTGAGAGAAATTTCGTTACCATAGGAAATTACCCCGGCTATTGCAGGAGGTGGAGGTAATAGTTGCTCAAAAGAACTCACAGAGGAAGTACCCCCCTGTGGTGGTTGCTTTTTTTGAGCAAACTGCTGTCGAGAGACGAAGAAACGAGGAGAAGTCTCTATGTCCCTGTGTTTGTCTGTCTTTTTCTCAGTTTTTAACAAGAACTGCGCTTTTGCATTCATACCAGTCGCTATTAAGCACAGTAGTGTCACAAGTATTGGTGACACAAAAACCATGACGTACCTGCCATTGCTTTTATTGACAGTAGCACTGCAATGTTGTTGGCATTTTGAAGTTGGTACTTCTCCCATAATTCGCAATTTACTTGGTAAAAACAATCTTAAACCAGTGAGCAGTGAACAGCTACCTACGCAGCGATTTCTTGACCCACGTTAACTTGGTAACTGATAACTGCGACTGGTACTTGATAGCTGATAACTGTTAAAGCATTCAATTGAGGGTATAGCTTTCGTTCTCGTTATCAGGCACAGCCTTGTTATCGTATTGCTTTTGAGTATAGGGAAAATTTTGTATAACTTAATATACTCAATACCTCGTACCCGTCATCCACTTTTAACAGAAAAGCTAAGTACTTTAGTTATCAAAATCAAAAAAGAATGACATGAGTTTTGCTCTCGAACGGGATGTGATATTGTATATATGGGCTTTTTATCTCTTGAAAACAACCAAAAATTTGTTTTAGTACAACTATCAATCAGGACGAGTGCGAGGTTACACGAGTGCTCGTGATACACAGCAGCTTTAGTTGCCAAAACTGAAGTGATGGGATTTCTCATGCTGGATCACAGGCTTAATGCAAGTGAAATCATGCTGCTAACAACACAATTGACGACAAGGAGCTTAAAAATTTAGAAAACCTAAGGAGACATAGGATAGATGGATAGGAATTGTCAAATGAGTCTATAGTGTAATACGCTGATTTTGTTACCAAATTAACGATAATTGTAGATATAAAAGTCGTGAAGACATATGTTGAGATGTATTTCAGGCAAGCGACACAAGCCTAGACCTGGAAACTAGCCTTCGTCGTCGAAAATCTGAGAATTTGAGGAATAGAACTATAAACAAAACATTGCTGGGGCAAAAGTCGTCTCCTTAACTCAGCATCAACACAAAAATAACGAGATGATTTTAACACGGGGTAAGCAAAATAGAACCCTAAGTTAAAATTTTTTTTCCTAATTTTTCAGTCATGCTGTTTTTCTCCATATCCATATCTCTTCATTGTGATTTAGCAAAATTTTCCCAACAAAGAAGTCGTAAAAATCGTAACCAAGGCCTCAGGGACAGTCTATGAATAGAAAACGGATGAATCAAGAAATGACATCATTAAATACTTCCTCAAGGTGTAACTATCAAGGACAAAGATGGCTCGTAGAAGAACGAGATGCCTGTGGTGTGGGTTTTATCGCCCATCGCCAAAATTATGCCAATCACGAAATACTAGAAAAAGCGTTGGCTGCTTTGACTTGTTTAGAACATCGGGGCGGTTGTAGTGCGGATCAAGATTCTGGTGACGGCGCGGGAATATTGACTGCGATACCTTGGACGTTGTTTCAACAAGATTTTGCAACGCGGGGGATACAACTTCCCTCTACTGAAAATACTGCTGTGGGCATGATATTTTTACCGCAAGATCCACAAGCAGCCCAAACAGCACGTGCAGTTGTTGAGGAAGTCGCAGAGTCTGAAAAATTAACTGTACTGGGCTGGCGAGTAGTCCCAGTGCAACCAACATTATTAGGGGTACAAGCAAGAGAAAATCAACCTCAAATTGAACAAATTTTCTTAGCCTCCCAAGACAAAAGCGGAGATCAACTGGAACGTCAACTATATATCACCCGTCGCCGCATTGGTCAAGCTATTCGCAATGCTATCAATAGCAACTGGTCAGAAGATTTTTATATCTGCTCTTTGTCTAGCCGCACAATTGTTTACAAAGGTATGGTGCGTTCAGCAGTATTGGGAGACTTCTATGACGATTTAAAAAATCCGTCATACACAAGCGCTTTTGCTGTTTATCACCGCCGCTTTAGTACTAATACCATGCCCAAATGGCCCTTGGCTCACCCCATGCGGCTTTTGGCTCATAACGGCGAAATTAATACTCTGCTAGGTAACATCAACTGGATGATGGCACGAGAAGCCAGTTTGGATCATCCAGTGTGGGGCGTTGGCGCAGCCTCTCCGAAGGAGACTCGCATCAACGAACTCAAGCCATTTGTCTATATTGACAACAGTGACTCAGCAACTTTAGACAACGTGTTCGAGTTACTGGTACGTTCTGAACGTAACCCATTGGAAGCCTTGATGATTATGGTTCCAGAGGCTTATCAGAATCAACCAGAGTTGCGTAATTACCCAGAGATAGTAGATTTCTACGAATACTACAGCGGTCTACAAGAAGCATGGGATGGACCAGCATTGCTGGTGTTTAGCGATGGACGCAAAGTTGGTGCAACACTAGATCGAAATGGCTTAAGACCAGCGCGTTACTGCATTACCAAAGATGACTACATCATCGTGGCTTCTGAAGCAGGAGTGGTGAACATAGACGAAGCCAACATCCTGGAAAAAGGTAGACTTGGTCCTGGGCAAATGATTGCCGTGGATTTAGAAACTCAAGAAGTGCTGAAGAATTGGGAGATAAAGCAGCGTATTGCCCAAAGCAGACCATACGGGGAATGGGTGCGCCAGTACCGCCAAGAACTCAAATCTTTAGTGAGTGGTGAGTCTTTACCAGTTAATGGTAATGGTGTCAATGGAAATGGACATTCCACAACAAACAAAATTGAAAGACTTGCCTTGCTGCAACACCAAGTCGCCTTCGGTTACACCACAGAAGATGTGGAAATGGTGATTCAGCCAATGGCGATGGAAGGTAAAGAGCCAACTTTCTGCATGGGGGACGATATTCCTTTAGCAGTGCTGTCGGAAAAACCTCACCTGCTTTATGACTATTTCAAACAGCGTTTTGCTCAAGTGACGAACCCAGCAATTGATCCTTTGAGAGAAAGCTTGGTTATGTCGTTAAAGGTAGAACTGGGTGAACGCGGTAACTTACTCCAGCCAAAGCCAGAACATGCCCGCAGAATCAAGCTGGATTCGCCAGTGCTGCTTGAGGCAGAATTGGAGGCTATAAAGTTGTCGGGATTTGCGACAGCAGAATTATCAACCCTTTTTGAAATCGCCGCAGGTCCACAAGGATTAAAAGCAGCAGTTCAATCTTTGCAATTACAAGCCGCTGAATCGGTGCGGGCAGGAGCTAAAATACTCATCCTCAGCGACAGGATAAGTAATGGCATTGATACTGAATACACCTATATTCCCCCTCTACTCGCAGTAGGTGCAGTACATCATCACCTGATCCGCGAAGGGCTGCGTATGAAAACATCCCTCGTGGTGGAGACGGCGCAGTGCTGGAGTACACATCACTTTGCCTGTCTGATTGGCTACGGTGCAGGTGCTGTTTGCCCGTATATGACTTTGGAGACTGTGCGTGATTGGTGGTTTGATCCGAAAACCCAACAGTTTATGGAACGGGGTAAAATCACTAAAATGAGTTTGGATCAGGCGATCGCCAACTACCGCAAAGCAGTAGAAGGTGGTTTGCTCAAAATTCTCTCCAAAATGGGAATTTCCTTGCTCTCTAGCTATCAAGCAGCACAAATCTTTGAAGCAATTGGCATAGGTTCGGATTTATTACAGTTGGGATTCTATGGGACAACTTCCCGCATTGGTGGTATTAGTGTAGATGAACTCGCTCAAGAAGTGCTGGCGTTCCACAGCAAAGCTTTTCCAGAACTGACAACTAAGAAGCTAGTAAATCTGGGGTTTGTCAACTACCGTCCCAATGGTGAGTACCACATGAACAGCCCAGAACTAGCGAAAGCACTTCATAAAGCTGTTGATGGCAAGAAATACGACCACTACGAAGTTTATAAGCAATATCTCGCAAATAGACCACTCACGGCGTTGCGTGACTTGCTGGATTTCCAAAGCGATCACTCACCCATTTCTGTTGAAGAAGTAGAGTCAATCAGTGATATTGTCAAGCGCTTCTGTACTGGTGGGATGTCGTTGGGAGCATTGTCGCGGGAGGCTCATGAAACATTGGCGATCGCCATGAACCGCCTTGGTGGTAAATCCAACTCTGGGGAAGGTGGCGAAGATCCCGTACGTTACAAAATCTTGGATGACGTAGATCAAACAGGTCACTCGCGAAGTTTACCACACTTAAAAGGATTACACAACGGTGACACTGCAACGAGTGCAATCAAGCAAGTTGCATCAGGACGCTTTGGTGTGACGCCAGAGTACCTGATGAGCGCCAAACAAATTGAAATCAAAATTGCCCAAGGTGCAAAACCAGGGGAAGGTGGACAGCTCCCAGGACCAAAAGTTAGCCCCTACATCGCGATGTTGCGGCGTTCTAAGCCTGGAGTGACACTCATTTCACCACCACCCCACCACGACATCTATTCCATCGAAGATTTAGCGCAGCTCATTTTTGACTTGCATCAAATTAACCCGAAAGCTCAAGTATCGGTGAAGTTAGTTGCAGAAATTGGTATTGGTACCATCGCTGCTGGTGTGGCGAAGGCAAACGCTGATATCATTCAAATTTCTGGTCACGATGGCGGTACAGGAGCTTCACCACTCAGTTCTATTAAACACGCCGGTTCCCCGTGGGAACTCGGTTTAACTGAAGTCCATCGTGTGCTAATGGAAAACAGCTTGCGTGACAGGGTGATTTTGCGCGTCGATGGCGGTTTAAAGAGTGGTTGGGACGTGCTAATGGGCGCATTGATGGGCGCAGAAGAATTTGGTTTTGGTTCGATCGCTATGATTGCTGAAGGCTGTATCATGGCGCGAATTTGCCACACCAATAACTGTCCCGTGGGAGTCGCTTCTCAGAAAGAAGAACTGCGCAAGCGCTTTACCGGAATGCCAGAACACGTCGTCAACTTCTTCTACTTTATTGCTGAGGAAGTCCGTAGCTTGTTAGCAAGACTTGGCTACCGTTCGTTGTCAGAACTGACTGGACGTGCTGACTTGTTGAAGCTTCGAGAAGACGTCCATATAAATAAGACAGCCGCGCTGAATCTAAATTGCTTGCTTCAACTACCGAACACAAAAGAAAATCGCACTTGGCTAGTGCATGAGGAAGTCCACAGCAACGGCGTGGTTTTGGATGACCAATTGCTTGCTGATCCAGACATTCAAGCTGCCATCCGCAACCACTCTTCTGTCAGCAAAACACTAGCAGTGGTTAACACCGACAGAACTGTTGGCACACGCTTAGCAGGGTTCATTGCTTCCCAGTATGGCGACAATGGTTTTGAAGGACAAATTCACCTAAATTTCAAAGGTAGTGTTGGGCAAAGTTTTGGTGCGTTCAATCTTCCCGGTATGACTCTTACCTTGGAAGGGGAGGCAAACGACTATGTTGGTAAGGGAATGAATGGTGGTGAAATCATCATCAAACCCCCAGCAAATGCGACTTATAACCCAGCACAAAACGTGATCATTGGCAATACTTGCCTCTACGGTGCGACTGGTGGTGTTTTGTTTGCCAGAGGTTTAGCCGGAGAACGTTTTGCTGTTCGTAACTCCAACGGGACAGCGGTGATTGAAGGCGCTGGGGATCACTGCTGTGAGTATATGACTGGTGGTGTGGTTGTCGTTCTGGGGAAGGTGGGACGCAATGTCGCAGCCGGGATGACTGGCGGATTGGCGTACTTCTTAGATGAAGATGGTCTGTTCCCTGAGTTAGTCAACCGGGAAATTGTTAAACTCCAGCGGGTTATCACTCCTGGTGGCGAAAAGCAACTACAGGAGTTAATCAAAGTTCATGCTGAACGCACTGGTTCACAAAAAGCGAGGATGATTCTAGAGAATTGGCAGGAGTTTTTGCCTAAGTTCTGGCAGTTAGTTCCGCCTTCTGAAGCGGAAAGTCCACAGGCTAATCCTCAAGCTGTGGAAGAAAAACAGCTCAGTTCAGTTTAGTTAACTCGCCCCGCCTTTATAGTTATTTAAGGCCCAAGCCCTCCACTTGCACACAAAAACCCAAAAAAGTTTCTGTGTGCAACGTCCTTTTAGGGGTGACGCATTGTCCTCCTTCAAAATAACAGCGCGACTGTTTTCTGGATGACATTTTTGTAATGTTAGCTAAAGGATAATGACTTTAAAATGGAGTTAGTCATTCAAATTCATACGCTAGTGACAGAGAATGTAGGCGATCATCCGTATACTGCTTACCCTCTTGTTTGCTGAACAGGCTTAAGCGAATCAGAGATTCGGCGCTGTGGTGAGCGACTTTGAGCAGTGGGGCGCTAAAGTGATCGCCAAAGTCAAGCTTCCCGGTTGCACACCAATCGCTTGATCACATCACGCGAAAAGTCACTCGCAATCAACAAGCAATACAATTCACCAGCCGCGAGTTTAATCTTCGCAAAATGTTTAATGTCCTCTCCCAGACGGATGCTTATCCGCAGCCGAATATTGGAACACGTTATTTTCTGACGAATTCCATCGTTGACACTGTTTTTTTTCTGATGATGAGTGGTTAGTAGTAACTAATAATTATTTAGTATTACTCTTTTGTCCTGCTGCCAATTGTAGTTCTCGGTTTTCCATTTCTAATAGTTCTGGTACGGTGACAAAGCGATAGCCCTGCTTCCTAAAGTTGCTAATAATTTCTGGTAAAGCTTGCACAGTTCTGGATCGATTCCCACCACCATCATGCATTAATACAATTCCACCTGGTTTGGAATCTCTCATAACGTTTTTAATTAATTTTGGCACAGCAGGACGACTGTAGTCTATGGAGTCAGCAGACCACATAACCAGAGTGTAATTTCTGTTTTTAGCATAAGCAGCCACCCCATTATGCATAATTCCACCGGGTGGTCTAAATAAAGTGGTTCTCGCACCTGTAATTTGATAAATTAAGTCTGTTGTGCTGTCAATTTCATAGGCAGCTGCCTGTGGGTTAAAATAGTGATACCAATGATGCCAAGTATGATTGCCAATAACGTGACCTTCTGCTACAATACGTTTCCCTAGCTCTGGATAAGTCTTGAGCATCTGTCCAACAACGAAGAATGTAGCTTTTATATTATTTTTTTTCAGGATATCCAGGACCTCTGCAGTAGATTCAGCCCAAGGACCATCATCGAAGGTAAGTGCAATCACTTTTTCCCCTTTCGTCAGTTTTGCACTCTCAACAACGGCACCATGAAAGCGCGATGGTACATCATATGAAAATCCTTTTGTTTTTGCTTCTTCTTGCCAACTTGTCAGCATCGCCGCCTTAAAAGTCTCCATGCGCTGTTGAGTTCCTACTTTGGCTCCTGTTTCCTTTACGTTCGTAGCTTGTTTTGTCTGAGCCTCCGAGGTATTAGGATTGACAGGCATTACCAAGCCAACGCTTAAACTAGCGCAAAAACAAACTGCGGCAATGAGTATTCCATGTGACCAAACATACGATTTATTAGTTTCCACGTCAAAGCTCCTTGGGGTGGAATCATGAGTTATCTGTCTAAGGGTGTGCGACAGCACATTTTTTCTCGATCAGAGATAGCTAGGTGCTTTCTGATAATCCTAAAAATTTAAATATAGATTAACAGAAATATAAAGATTAAGCTGATAAATGATACAGGTTTAGAGTAAACCAGGATAATCTAGCTTTAAACTAACATATCTAGTAATAATTATAAGTATGAAGAATTTTAGCAGAAATAATGTTTTGCATTGTCTATTTTGAAGTATCAGTTACATAGAGGATACTGTATATTCTACTGTTAAAGGTTATTGAAGACAGAAAAAAATGTTAATTTTTGAGTTGATTGTCTGTTATCATTAGCCCTATGGAAAATAATAGACGTCCAAAATAAGATAAAGTTTCTTATTGTCAAATGTATCTTTTTCCTTAACGCAGAGTTTGCTGAGAATCATACTTTTCTCAGTACAGCTTTATGGACAGATTTGATGTTTCATTGATAGTCAAGCTGATGTTTCAGCTAGGTCATTTATCAGTTCTTCCTAATAATTCAGTGATTTTAGTAGTGAATCTACAGTCACACAATAGTTAGGATTGTTACTTTATTGTTATTCTATTTTCAAATTTCTGTTTTCAGTAAAAGTACGGAAAATCTCATAAATGATACAACAAAGTTTTGTTTAACAATCAAAGAATTTGTGTTTATTAAAGCATATTCTTTTCAAACTCACGATGTGATAAGATATACTGAATTAATCTTTGTTCATCGAAAAAATATTTGATGAAAGATTTTGTGAAGCTAAGTTTAGATAGAGACTCTACCAAGTTAGTCGCAAACTTTTGATCACTTTGCCAGGCAGGATGAGTGACATTTAACAGTATATAGTCAAACTTTGCCAAATTAGTAGGTGGTGAGTTGGCGCTTGTCAACTCGACAACTGGTCTGTGTGTTAAATGTGGGGCAATCTCAGCAGTTGTCAAAACAGATCCTTTTGTTTGAACTAAAGCAACCGCTTGTCGTGTGGCTTGCCAAGTATCCAGTGAATCTAAATAAATAGAGAAGAAGTACCCGTATTTAGCTAAAGCCATGAAAGCTACTAAAGACCACAATATAATTTGTCGTTTGTTGCGTAACCATCCTTGACCTGCTGCTAGAGTGGAAATGACGGCTAACACAAGAAATGGAACTAGTGGTAGAGAATACTGGCGGATCAAGTCTTTTTGTAAATAACTATCACTAAGAAGGTTGATAGCTAAAGTAGGAATAGTAGCAATCAAAGGCTGCATTCCTTGTAGTGAGAGTCCCCAAATCACAGGCACTAATAACAGCAGCAAATACCATAGGTTTTCTAATGAAAAAACTTGTCCCAAGACAAGTCCTAGATTGAGTAGTAAATTTTTAGCAATCTCTGAAAAAGAGTTTCCCAAATAGGCATACCGACCAATGTGACGTTCTACTGAAGCCGCTTGGGTACCAAAAAAAGGGATAATGATTTTGGTTGCGATCACAAACCAGGATATACCACTCACAAGAGCTATCGCACCACATCGTCGCTTCTTTTCAAACACCAATAGCCAAACTCCCATTGCTGCAACTGTTATAGATAATACAGCTTTACATCCCAGCGTCAGGAAGATACATAAACAAAACCACCCAGTACGTTCGAGTCTAGCCGCTAAAACCGCCCCTAACAATGCTGGCACAGCTATCACTTCTGGGTAAAAATCAAAAAGATTAATATTGAACACTAATGGATACATTAGGTACACCGCCGCGACTGCTATGCCTTGTTCAATAGTGAGATTAGCATGACGCGCTAGATGCCATATGGGTAAAGCAGCTAATGCCAAAACCCCTGCTTGCACTGCAAACAACCAGTAGACGCTGGGGTATATTTTCTAAAATAAGGCTAAAAGATAAAAAATTAAAGCGCCATGGTCACCAAGAATATGGAAACCAAGGAAAGAAGAAATAGCTGATTATCCTTGGCTGATTAAGTAAACTGCCTGGTCAAAAATTCCTAAGTCATAAGCATTTGATGGAAAAAGTTCATGTCTTAAGGCGCTACACCCAAATAAAATCAATGCACTCACCCCAATCATCCAAATGATAGGATTAGGCTCCATCAGTTTTTTCATCATCACCCCATTACTGAGGACAACATTTTATTTGTTAATTGTATTCTGTTTTATAAACATTGAAATCTTTTCATCAGAAAATGAGCGTGTAAATAGGTAAACATCATTGCGTTGATAGCTTAAGTTAAATTTTTGGTTACTTTTGAGTTGTTCGACTAAGATATTAAGTAATTCAGGTGTATTGTCAGCATCTGTATGGTGTAAATCTAGTAGTATATATTTAAATTTATTTTCAATTGGTTGTAAATGCTCTAATTTTGTAGAAGTGATTTTAATCAGCGGACGGTGGCTTAAATGAGGAGCAATTTTTGAGGTTGTTAAAATACTTTCTTGAGTGTTTACTAAACTAACGGCAGCATTCAAATAGTTAAGTCTGGAAATGTTTGCTAAATAACGTGATAGAAAATAATCGTATTTAGCAAGTGTCAGAAATGTAATTAAAGTCCATAAAACTATTAAGTTAGGTTTCAACCAAGGTCTTTTACGTTGTTCTTGATATTGGTGTAAAGAGCGTAAAAACCATAAAACAATAAAGGGAAAGATTGGTAATGAATAATGATGAATTAAGTCTCGTTGTGCGGAATAATCTGACAGAATATTCAGCAGCAGCATTGGTAAAGCTGGCACCATTATCATGACTTGTTGCCAATGCAACCCGATGATAACTGGTAGAATGAGCAGCAAATAATAAAATAGTGTGTCAGGTAGAAAGAATTTTCCTAAAATTAACCCTGGTTCAGTAATCATTTTCCAAAGGATTTCTGAAACTGAACTTCCAAGAGAACCGTAGAAGACAACCCCTCCCACTTGACCGCCTCTAAGCATGGGAACCAAATAATAGACTGTCGCCGCAAACCAAACCGTGCCTACGACTATACATCCCAAACCATACAAACGCCGACGCTGAATTATCCACAGCCAGAGTCCCAAAGCAATGACACTCAAACTTAAAATATCCTTGCAACTTAAGACAACAGCAACAGCGACTATAAATTGACTAGTTCGACCGCCTATTCCTGCCCACATTGCCCAAAGTAATGCCGGAACTGCGATCGCTTCTGGACGAAAGTCAGTGTAAAAATTAATATTGAATAATGCTGGGTAAAGCAGGTATGAAAGAGCAACTGCTCGTGCGTAAGCAACAGATAAACCTGTTTGCAAACTCAAAGCGTATACTGGAAAAACTCCTGCTGCCAGAGCGATCGCTTGTACTGCAAACAACCAATGTACGTTGGGGTAAACTTTGTATAGCAAAGCGATCGCATACAAAATAAAAGCAGCATGATCTCCTAGTAAGTGAAAGCCCAAAAGCGATGAAACTGGAGGTAGCCCTTGACTTGCCAGGTACACCCATTGGTCGAATACAGCCAAATCAAGTGCCGTTGATTGAAATAGAGCATGTCTTAAACTACTACACCCGAATAAAATTAATGCACTCACACCCATCATCCAACCAATAGCACCAAGCTGATTCAGTTTTTTTCCCATACTCATTTTTCCAGTAGATAAAATTTATTATTTGATACAAAACGGCTTCTTTGGCACTTGTGTTAATTGAAATGAAACACCAGAGATGACAAGAAATGACAGGGAAAATATCAGGAATTCAAACTTTGGAATTTTTTACCCTACCCAAAGTTCTTGGGCAAATTTAACAGACAATCTGACGAGTAAGATAGCAAACAAACCCAGACTTAAGTACCCTTGACGAGGATAACGAGATAAGAATACACCACAAGCTACACTCAGTGAGACAATACCGTAAGCCAAACGACTCAAGGATATCGTGCCTCCGGAAGCAAGTAACAAACTGATCCCACACAAAGCGTAAATAACAGTAACTGGGGTTAATTGAGTCCGTGAATACCACAAAATATAAGTGCCACCACAAACCATAACTGCGTTCAGAAAGTTATAGATGAACCAATCATCTGCTAGTATTAACAAGCAGATTGATAAACCATAAAAGCCCCAGACAGCAACAAAATTCAGTTGCTTACGGAAGCGCCACAAACAATAACTGTAGCTGACAACAACCCCAAAAAGTAGGAGATGCAGGTAGTTGTTTATTGATAAAAATTGCCAATGAGATGTGCCAACAGTGATTTGCAGTAGCATATTTAACCAACCCTCTCCATCAAATCCCAGGGAGGGTCGCCATCCGCGTTGTGCATGGATAAATCCAAAGGGATTGCCAAATTGGATTGCACAGTACAGACTAAACAAAAGCACTCCCATTGCACTGCCACACCCAGCAACGTAAGCCATCAAAGGTCTACGCTGTTTCCATGCGGCTAACAAAAATGCAGGTATAAGCGCTAACCCCGTAGGACGAGTTGCCGTTGCCATTGCACCCCAAAGGAGAGTCCAGTAGTATTGCTTTTGATCAAAGGCTCGCAAAGCCGCAGTGCTCAACAGTAAGTATAGCCCCTCGGTGTAAATAACTGTGCAAAACATGGACAAAGGACACCAAGCCACCACAGCTGTTGCCCAACGTGCCTCCTTTCTGCCACAATGCTCTTCTACCCAAAAGTAGATACAACACAGCGCGGCAAAAAATGCCAAGTTATTTATCAGTGTACCTGCCACTTCAAATGACAAGCCAAGACGCATGAAAACCCAAATAGCTAGGGGAAATAAGGGGAAAAATGCAAGATTGTGTTGTTTCCCATCATCGCTAAATTCATAACCAGATGTTGCGATCGAACGGTAATGTACACTATCCCATGCATCAAATAATCCCAAGCCAAATTGAGGAGTAACTCCTTGAGATGGTGCGCTCAGGTGTGGAACAACCAGCAACATAGTAACCCAAATAAAGAATCGGCTAACAAGCCAGATGATTGTAGGAAAAAGAAAATCATTTTTCCATACAACTTTTTTGATAAATATTTGAATTTCAGCCATAAGCTTGAGTGTTCTTCAAACTCCTCTATGAATTCATATACTTATGGCTGAAATTTGCTGATTTATTAGTAACATTGCGCACATTCCACTCCTCCACCAAAATGAGTCATGACACCAAAAGAAACATAGCTGACAAAGTTTTCAGCTATTTACTATCAGTAGTTATAATTTAGCTGATATCGATATGAACCTTGGCAGTTAGATTTCACTATATAGTCTTTCTATACAACATTTTTTTTTGCAAAGAAAAGTTGCTTTGGAGAGATGTTTAACTCATCTTGTGGCTTCTAGTGCATGGAAGTATAACTCAAGATTGGCAATAAAACATTGGGTAGGGTGAAGTTGATTCGTTTTCCCAGTTTTTGAAGGTATCCCCCAGCAATTTTGCCTCTTGATAACTCACTCACTCCCCATCAGCCGTTAGCACTGACAATATCCTGTTAAGTTTAGTAACAAATCGAAGGAATTTTTCGCCAACGCAAATCAACGCGCTTCGCAAACGGATTCGCTCTGTTGAAGCACCATAAACGCTTGTTGGTTACTTATTCTTATGATTAGACCACAAATCTTAGGGCGAGCATAAGGATATAGGATAAATCAATTTATTTGTGTATCCCAAGCAATCTATATTAATGGTTGTCTGTCAATCACCAAACAATTGTGAAAGCAATAACTCTTCTTGGTTCTACTGGTTCTATCGGTACTCAGACTTTAGACATTGTCGCTCAATACCCCGATCAATTCCGGATTGTGGGCTTAGCAGCTGGGAATAATGTAGATTTGTTGGCTTCTCAGATTCGGCAGTTTCGACCAAGTATAGTCGCTATCTGTTCAGAACAGAAGTTGCCAGCACTCAAAGAAGCAATCAAAGACCTTGCTCCCCAGCCAATTTTAATGGCTGGTGATGCTGGAGTTATTGAAGTTGCCCGCTACGGAGATGCCCAAACCGTTGTTACGGGTATCGTTGGTTGTGCTGGGTTGCTACCTACCATCGCAGCCATTGAAGCTGGTAAAGATATCGCCTTGGCAAACAAGGAAACCTTAATTGCTGGAGGTCCGGTAGTTTTACCTTTGATTAAAAAACACAGTGTGAAATTACTGCCAGCAGATTCGGAACATTCTGCTATATTTCAATGTTTACAAGGTGTTCCAGATGGAGGTTTACGACGAATTTTATTAACTGCATCTGGTGGTGCTTTCCGTGACTGGGCAGTAGAGAAGTTAGCAGAGGTCACAGTTGCTGATGCTATCAAGCATCCTAACTGGTCAATGGGGCGTAAAATTACTGTTGATTCTGCGACTTTAATGAACAAAGGTTTGGAAGTGATTGAGGCTCATTTCCTCTTTGGGTTGAATTACGAGAATATTGAAATTGTCATTCATCCCCAAAGTATTATTCACTCACTTATTGAACTACAAGACACCTCTGTTCTCGCCCAACTAGGTTGGCCTGATATGCACTTACCTTTACTATATGCTTTGTCTTGGCCTGAACGCATCTACACTAATTGGGAACGCCTAGATTTAGTAAAAATTGGCAGTTTAACCTTCCGTGAACCAGATCATCAGAAGTATCCTTGCATGAAATTAGCTTATGCCGCAGGGAGATCTGGTGGTTCCATGCCTGCAGTGTTAAATGCAGCGAATGAGCAAGCTGTGGCTTTGTTTTTAGAAGAAAAAATTCAGTTTTTAGATATTCCTCGGTGTATCGAATGGGTGTGCGATCGCCACGAATCCGATAATCGTGCAAATCCTTCTTTAGATGACATTTTGACAGCAGATAAATGGGCAAGGCAGGAAGTTTTAAAAGCAACTCAACACTTGGAAAATCGTCCGCGTATAATATCTTTGCGATAACAAACGACTAACAACCCTAGTTTTCATTGTATTTCTGTTCAGCGTTCAGCTTACTGTTGAGCGCTAATTTTTTTTCTTCGTAATTTTTACCTTATAGCAATGTATAAGAATATAAACATATAGTTTTTGCCTGACTTTCGTCATTGAGTTATTCATTTATAATTTATTATACTGATAAAGAATAAATGATTTTTCCTTGCATAAGTTTTCTATATATATTTTTTCTAAATCCTATAAAAACTCAAAATCAAAACTGAATGTTTTTTTGAAAGAAGGTTTTGCGGCATACTAATTTTTCAAAATTTTTATTGTATAGTGAGCGCAGAACAACTACAGAAAAAAGCTTAAGTCAACTCAACATTCTCAGCAAAACAGTGCTGAGCAATGAAGAGCTTTTTTTCTGTGGAGGTTCCATGTCAGTTGTTACTTTAGTGGTGCCAACTGGGGTTGTGGAATACTGAATTTAAGGCTTTCACATCTGTACTCTTTGAGCAGTAAGTTGCTCCGATACTGCGGACTATGGTTGTGGAGTTCCACGTCAAACGCCACTCGCAACAACGGGGAAAACCTCCCTCCGGGTATGCGCAAAGCGCACGCCCTCCGGCCTTTAGCCCAGAGGGCGTGCCGTAGGCATACGCCAGTCGCCTGGCTGTCGGGAAACAAGGACCGCAGCGCTGGACTCAGTGCAAGGCAGTGGCTCCTCAACGTTCAGTACTACTGAATTTCTGAAGAGAGACTTTAATGTCTGTCACGGTTACATTCATGAAATTTTCCCTCTTCTAAGACCTTCATTGGTAAGACTTTATTTGAAAAAGGTGTATCTATGTTTGCTACCCTGATTGTGGCTTGGATTCTGTATACAGTATTAGTAAAAGTCGTGAGAACGACAGCAAGAACTGCGTTTATTAGTGCTACTACTGTTGTTATCTTGCATGCTGGTCTTGGAATTAACCCTCAAGATATTTGGCATCAAATAATACAGCTACTTCAAGCCTTCTCTCAAGCCCTTAGGCTTAGGTAATATGACTTTTGGATGTTGCCCGTCATGAGTCATCAGTTATTTGTTCTCTGTTCGACCAGTTTCGCATATCTCGTTTGGAGGCGCTGAGTCCCAAGGGGAGCCACTGCGGACGCCACATGCCTACGGAGGGAGACCCTCCTGCAGCAGTGGCTCGTCTTGGGGTTTCACGCCAGGTGCTTCAAGCGGGGGAACCCCGCCAACGCACTGGCTCCCCAAGTGGAGCAAGTGGCGTGACACGCGCAAGGGACGCGTATGGCTGCAACATAGGCGAAGCGTTAGCGAGTGAGACGGGCGCGCCTCCTCTAGAAATCAGGCTGCCGTTTCATTAAACCGGATTTTTCACTTGTTTAATAAAACGGATGAGTTAATTATTTTTTGAGCCTGAAAGCCGTACCAAGGCATCCATAACAGTAGTCGGTAATTGACGCATAATCTTACCTCTTTCTCGATCTACTGCCACTAAAGTGACCTGAGCAGTAACGTATAATTCTTGCTTATCTGGTGATTCAATGGCATAATCCCAGTTGATACGAACGCCAGTCACCTCAGCCATGCGCGTTCTTACAACCGCTGTTGCACCCAACTGAAGCTGACGGTGATAGCGCACAGAGAGTTCTACAACTGGTAAATCACAGCCCAAAGCTACCAAATCAGCATATTCGATACCGATCACTCGCAAGCATGCTACTCGTGCTTCTTCCAACCAAGCTATGTAGGAACCGTGCCAGACAATACCGGCATAGTCTGTATGATGCGGGTAGACTCTTATGGAATATTCAAACCAATTTCCAAAGGAACCGCTTGTTGGACTGTCAATTGCAGTGGTTGATTGCAGTTGTGGTTGTTGTGATTTTTCCTCTGACATCTTAAATTTTTTGGAGACAAGGATAAATGTTCCAAATCTGGGATAGCATAAAATGACACGTGTTGTGCAATTTCTTCATAAGTTAACACTCCGACGACCATCAAACTATTACGCAAGGTAAAGAGTCTGAGGTTCTATGTCGAAGCTCAAACTTGGTGGCTTCTGCACTCGTGTATTTCTTTAGGTGAGAAAATTTTAAGTTTTAGTTATTAGATTCTAAAAAAACTGGGGATCAATCTCCTATTGCCTTGTTGTGGGTTGTAGATGATGGCAAGACGCAGTCTTTAATAAGTTCTTTTTATGCCTTCCTACCCTTAGGCAAGTGGACGAAAAAAGCTTAAGCTTTACGACAAGCACAAATCGCTTTGATTATAGAAACTAAACTGACACACACTCAACACTAAGCCTTGGGTGACAGCCTGAGTCACTCCTACTATTAGGCACTATTTGTTTTTACTGGAGACGGTTTGTCATTCTTTTCGCTGGCTTGCTGATTGACATTGATACGCTGCGGGCAATTGTTAAGATGCTGATTAAGACTCCACAGGCATAACGCGCCAATATCAGGGTCAAAATGACAGCAATGTCAATCAAGTTCTGAGATCACGTATGAAAGTTATCAGCCTTAAACTCGTGCGCAAGAAACCGCTAGCAACATATGAAAGAAACACCGTTAAGAGTTAAGCGTTAAGAGTTCCCTGTTCCCTGTTCCCTGTTCCCTGTTCCCTGTGTTTCTTAAGAGTTACGAGTTATTAGCCACTGTTACGATTTCTTAACTGTTAACTTTTAACCCTCAACTCTTAACTTTTTACTGTCTAACACCGCTTAGTTAAAAGTTTATTACCTACGCTGGTTGGTACAGGATGCTTGACTATATTGGCAAGTTCCTGTAACTGGTTGACTGCCTCTGCGCCCTCTAGCTTCATTAATTCGCGGTCATCCCGCATTTCTGTCCAAGTGATCCCGTAATCAGAGACTAAAAACCGAATCAGATGATTTTCTCCCAGGCTAACCATAAATGAAGCACTATTCATCTGGTCACCGCAGGTGTAGCAGGAGGCAGGATATCCTCGCCTCTCTAAGACAATTGCTAAAGCTTGCAAGTTCATCACTAAGTCTTGGACGAATTGCCTATGTTGTTGTGCTAGTCTTAAGAACATTTTTCCCTCCAAACACCACAGTTATTTGCAACATTTATATTTTCTTTAGATTCTTGCACCAATTGGTATTGTAAACTATCCATTACAATTCACAGATATATATTTATGAATTGGCTACCTAGCTTAGGGTAGTCGATGTAAGTTTTGCGTGCCGTATCAAAGTATTCAGTTTGTAGATCTGAAATATCGGATAGAATTGCTAACTTTGTCTTTTTTTATAGATTCCCGTCAGGATAGATGGTCAGTTTAAACAATTCCGCTATAAGATTAACTCATATTTGGCACAAGTCAAGTCGAGAAAACGCCGAACTTGTAATTTTATCCGCTACTTTTAGGTACACTCGTTACCCTTTGTCTCAATAAGGCAGACATACGTCTTATCAGCCTGTTTAAGAGGTGATTATCTCGTCAAACGTCTATGCAGTAGTTGAGCAACGTAAAGGTTTTAAGCTATTGGCTGCAACTTCTCTCTAGAATCTGCCAAAACTCGTAGATGCTTGTAGCTGTTTTTTGATTTTCGCTTAAAGTTGGTAGTCTTTGGCACGACTCAGTGCTGACTCTTTTTAGTAAATAATCAGTACTTAGTAGTCACACAATGCGGTAGATAAACCACTGCGTTACTGTCAGCAGTGCATTGTTAAGAGTTGTTGGTCGGCTAAAACTGCCCGTCCAAAAAATGTCTTGCGGATAAGTATTTACCCTCTTGTAGAGTTCCCCCAGCTGTTCTAAACAGGGTTTTTACGGGAGATAACAACAGCTATCCCGTTGTGGTAAGTGACGTATTAAGCTCCGCACGTAAATGCGCTTTGCTGGCAGGTGACTATCTGTAAAGGGAAATACCCTGATCCACAATCCCAAGTGTAAAACCTAAATCGTTTGACTTAACACTGACAATAACTGAACTCAAAATAACCATGTTGCCATTTCGGCAGATATTTTTATGACTGGCTTTTGAGTTGCTATTTATACTTTTTAAAAGAGCAATTCGAGAGAATAACAAGTCGCTTTTTAAAAAGTGTATGCTCTGCTAGGTTCAAGATATACTAGTATTAATGGGTTTTTTACATATAATTTACTCTCATAACTTTTCTCAGTATACTGTATATACTAAAATCAGTTAAATTAACCTAAATAAATTAACAAATAAAAAAAATAACACAGCTAGATTTACCTAGCTGTTGTGTTGAGACTTTCGATTTTTGTCAGAAAATTATCCAAGCTTGGGTTTAGACAACTTCCCACCAACCGAAAGCTGGACCGACGAAACGAACTATCACCCAAGCGGCGACCAAACCGCCAATGCCAATCCAGGTAAGTCGAGTTGACCATGTGACGAATTTTTCTGCTTGGCTTTTCGAGATAGGAACCCACGGCAAGATTCTGGTTGTATCTTGGCCGTATTTTTCTCCTAATGTAGTTTTACGACGCTTTGCTTCACCCATAATCTAAAAATAAATCCTTGAATACTGCTGATGATAGCGTTTGCTTGAAACAATAGCTAAAAAATACTGAATAATTTAGACGACTTAAGCTGAATCTTCCTCTGTGACAGAGGAAAACAGATTGGGATCAAGGTAGTTAATACGTGCAAGGGGACTGAGGGCAGCCAAAACTTGAGCACCATAGCTACGGATAATCACGCGACTATCTAGCAAAGCAACGATGCCTTTACTTTCGCGCAGTGGGGCGATCGCCCGTTGCAATTCATTCATCGCAATTGGCAACAAGTACAAACGAAACCAATCTTGATGCAAACTCTTGTAGTGCGCCACTCGTCCTGCCACTAAGGGGTTTTCTAGAGATGGCAAGGGTAAAGTGGCGATCGCCAAAAGCTGGGGAGCAGGCAAAACCTTTTGATGCTCACGCCAAAATTCCCAACCACTCACCAAAATACCATTTTCATCCAAACAAGTTTTTTCCACCTGTACCCGTGAACCAAACTCAGAAGCAAGAATTGTCCCCACTTGGGCTTTTAGCGGTACATCCCCCACAAGCACAACTGTCAATCCTGGTGCTGTCGCGCTTAAGCAAACCAGTGTCATAACTTTATGAAGAAACGCTGGCTGAAACTCTGGCGTGTTAGGTAAGGGTAACTGGTAAGGTATGTACAATTGAATCGCTTCTGTTTGATTATCTGAAGAAAACTTGAGGCAAGTTAACTCATCTTCCAACCCGAAGCGCTGGCGAAATAAGGGGGCTTCAGTTTCTGGTTCTACAGCACTGCCAATAAACACCACAGGCTGACGCTGCCAAATAGGCGAGAGTATTTTTCCTAATTCAATCGGGACACAGTGCAAAGAAAATAAACCTTGGCGACGGGCAATAGTTGCCCAGAGTAGGGATGGGGAAGATGAGGGAGAGAGATTTTCGTTTCTCACCTGAAATGCTATCGCGAATTTTTTCCAGGTATCGGGTATGCCAGATATATCTAAAACCGAATACAGAGAGGTCAAAATCTCTTCTTCCGCCGGAGAAATCAGATAACATTCGTAGGGATTTGCAGGGTGCTTAAACAGCTCGTGTGTGAGTTGCGCCCGTGCAGAACGAATAACCTCAGCTTGGGCTGGCTGGGCAAGCATGAGCTGTTCCCAATCTTGTGCTTCTAAGCTCACAGTGAGTTCAGAACGTACCCAATCTTCCAAATCGTCCACTCCATCAATAATTGTGGGGATGTCACTAGGAAAATTATTATTCTTACTCAGTTGTGCTTTTAACCAAGCTGCGGGAGAGATCAAAAAGACTCCTTGGAACTCACCACCAGGCCAAGCGTCACCTGTTCTGATTGCTTTATTAACTTGCAGCCACTGTTGTAGGCGGGGTATTTCCACTTTCGTCAGTCGTTGCTGTGTGGATTCAGGGGCAACAATAATCACAGGACCGTGCCACATTAATGCCGAAGCCACAAAGCTGGTGCGATACCGCCCCTGATAGCCGCAAGCTGCGCCGACTTGAATCAGGGCGCTACGTCCTAGGCGCAAGGCACGAGCCACTAATCGTGCCATTGTCAAATGATGTGGCCATGAAGGGAAACCTGCCTGCGATCGCAGGAAGTTATGTAATGACAAATGAACTTCTGCTTCAATCACACGCTTTTAATCCCATACAAAGTAAAGTGATTTTTGAGTTGCTCTTAACCCCATTACTATTATGTTGTCAGTTTCAGGAGTGAATTGTTATGTGTTAATTGTTGGTTGTTCATTGCTGATTGCTATGGTAACCATTAACCACTAAGTAGTATCGAAATACCCACCAATTATGCCTACTTACACAGGAATCTCCAGCGAAGCTTTCAGGCATCCTTTGGATCGCCAAGCTGAACAAGCCTTGCGTAATTTACCAGGATTTGATTTTCTCGCCCGTAAATTTGTGGAATTTTTCGTCGAACGCCCCCAGTTAGTCTATTTAATGGGTAACACCATCCAAGTCGGGCCACGCCAATACTCCACTGTTTACCAGATCTTTCGGGAATGTGTGCGGGATTTGGATATTTACCCAGAACCTGCACTCTTTGTTGAGCAAAATCCCCTAGCAAACAGCTATGCGCTGGGACAAGAGCATCCTTATATAGTGATAAATACAGGGACACTGGACTTGCTAAGCGAAGCCGAAATTAGGGCGGTGCTAGCCCATGAGCTGGGGCATATTAAATGTGGTCATACTATTCTAATTCAAATGGCGATGTGGGCAATGAGTGCTGCTTCTGCCATAGGGGAGTTGACTTTCGGTATAGGTAATTTTGTCACTCAAGGTTTGATTTACGCGTTTTATGAGTGGCGGCGTAAAGCTGAGTTATCGGCAGATCGTGCGGCTTTCTTAGTGACAGACGACTTAAACTCTGTCATGACTTCTATGATGAAAGTCTCTGGAGGCAGTATCAAATATGCTAACGAATGCAGTTTACAAGAATTTATCCGTCAGTCAGAAGACTACCAAGCACTTGATGCAGATGGACTGAATCAAATATACAAATTTTTGATTTATAATGGCGCTCGTGGTACGATGCTTAGCCATCCTTTTGCTGTAGAACGTATACACTACCTGCGGCAGTGGGCAAACTCAGAAGAATATCAGCAAATTAAGAAAGGAAATTATCAGCGAGCAACAGCTGCGGGTGCAGTTAATGTAGAATCACAGACTCCCAAAAACCAAGAAGTAGAAACTTTGCAACGACAAATTGAAGAATTGCAAAGGGAGATAGATCGCATGAAAAATTCTGGGTAGTCTCTTTGCTTACTGCATTGCTGCAGTTAAGTTTCTGCATTGACACTCTCCGGGCTTTAGCCACGGAGAGTGTCAATCTTAAGCTACGCAATATACAATTCGTCTGTATAAATCATACTTTTGCAAGAAGCTTAGTAGAATGCGGTGCATTCTTAGAGGTGAGAAGAACCTCACCAATTGCTTGAGAAATTGGCAAGCCAGGACACCGTTCAAGCCAAAAGAACTCCCCAACAGGGTTAATCTCTAGGAATACGTGTCGTCCATCAGGTGTTAAGATAATATCAATCGCCCCATAATTTAAACCGAAGTAGCTCATCAGTTCAAGAAGTTTTTTCTCTACGTCTTCTGGCAAATCGTAGGACTCCCAAGCGTTGAGAAAAGCAAGTCCCTGTCGTCGCCAGTCGTATTGAGCTTTTTGATTGCGTTGAGAGTCAACAGCAGCTGTGAAAACACGCTGTCCGACAATTGTTGTCCGCAACTCTCGCGCCTTTGGGAGTTTCTCCTGAAACGTCATTGGGCAGAAACGCAGTCCCTCAAGATTTTCTAAATCTTCATCTTTGACTGGATTGGTAAAAACAACCTGTTCCTCCCCTTTTTCATCGTAGATAGCGAAAGAAGAAAGCATTTTCACAATCATTCCCTCTTCGCACTCGTGAGCAAATTGCTTTACTGTCTCTGGATTATTTGTTGTCAAGGTGCGTGGAGTATCTAAACCAAGTTTCCGTGCCACTTGCAGCTGTAGTTGCTTGTTTTCGGCTAAACGAATATTTTGCAGGGGATCAAGGTGAAACCCTTTGATACTGGCAATCATTCCCTGAATGGTGGCACGAGATTCTTGAAGTGAGGCTTGTCTTAATTGCGCGTCCATTTTACCAGGAATTCTTGCCCCAATGGCAATTCGCCGATACCAAACTGCGGAAACTTCACTTAAGTCTAGTTTTTGTTCGTCAGTTGTCAGAATGAGTTTTTCACATTCTTTGGTATGGTAAGCATCTAGCTGAACTTCTGTGGGAAATCTGTCTGTGTCAAAACGAAACGCTTTTCCTCCTTGAGTTTTGATTGCGTTCATCACTAGAGGAATACTTTCGTTGTCTTGGCTGTGAGTAATGATTAAAATTGTCATATAAATCCTGATTAAAAAAGTCTTATTTATTAAGTTTGAAAAAATTGAAAAAATTTTTCTTATTTTGTGATCAGGGCGTTTGCGATCGCCTCAGAAATAGGATAGCCCAAATCTCGTTCTAGCATTCCCCACTCTCCTGTGGGATTAACTTCTAAAAACACATATTTTCCTGATGGTGTTTGAATCAAATCAAATGCTCCAAACCGCAGTCCAAAATGTACCATAAAGGCTTTGAGACGATTAGCGACATCATCAGGTAGCTGATGAGATTCCCATTCACAAGCGTTTGAGTCCGCACGTCGCCAGTCAAGTGTGGATGTTGTATATGTGGACGCATCTAACGCCCCTACAAAGAAAGTACCATCCACAAACACCGCTCGTAGTTCTTTGTGTTTGGGAATTTCTTCTTGAAAGACCATCGGGCAATAGCGCAATGTCTCAGCGTCTAACAAGTCTTCTTCTTTGACAGCGCTAGTATACAAGAAGAAAGAGGAGCCTTTCATAGTTGTAGAAAGAGGAGTTAGCAGCTTAGCAACCATCTTCCCCTTCACCTTATAGAAAAACTCCCGCGCCTCCTGGGCATTGTTGGTGACAAGAGTTTCGGGTATGATAAGACCCACCTCACACGCTACCCTCAGTTGATGCAGTTTGTTCTCTGCAACGTTTATCCGCTGCAAATTATCTACCCAACTGGCTTGTCTAAGACTGTCCCAAAAGCCATCTAAAGTCGCTAATGACTCTTTAGCACAGGCTGCTTTGAACTGTGGAGCTAATTTTTCACCTAAATAAGGTTGCCAAATGCGACGCATCCAAACAGCTTGCACCTGCTTTGTGCTGATAGAGTTGTTACCATATTCCAGCCTATAATCACTCCCAGAATTACTGAGTTGAGCTTTGAGTTGCACAGCAAGTGGAAATTTATCTGTGTCGAAGCGGAACGGTTGCGCTCCTTTTTTTAATAGGGCTTGTTCAACTCTATCAATTGTGAAAAAATCACCACTATGAGTGATTAATAAAACAACATGACGCGGTTGGTGCATACAAAGACAGCCTCAAGGCTTTATTCTACGGTATCTATAGCAATTATGTCGTCATCACCATCTGATGGATACTTTAGCGTAACAGCGTCCTCGTTGTCTGATGGATACTTCCTAGTAACGGATATTCCACCACCGCAATCGTCTTTATCTGAGGGGTGCCTTTTAGTAATTACAGAACCACCCTCTTCATTATCAGATGGATATTTCAAAGTGGTGACTATTCCTCCTTTAGCATCAGAAATCTCTGTAGAACCACCATGAACGTTTTCCATTTCTTCTTCAGACAAGTCTTCACAGAATTGTCCTTCTAAATAGCGAGCAAAGAATGGTACTGCTTTATCATTTGAAGCTTGCTTATCACTGTCAGACATATGTTACTCCTTTGGATTGCTAAATGTGAATTGGGGAAAATTTATATGAAGCTTGGAAGGTTGAATTCCACATGGAAATTCTCACTTCAGGATCAGGCTACAAGATGTTGTTAATAGCTCAAACCGTTGCACCAAAGTTAAAGTGCAAAATCTTCTTATTTCCTACTAACCAGAATAAGAAACAGAATGAAAACTATATTGTGAAGAACTGCGGAAGTTTTTATCAGATGAAACTTTTACTGAAACGCTTTGATTAATCTGACTTTGACCATCACCAGATGCTTTGACAAAACTCTTTATTTCAGCAATAACTTTGCCATCTGGTGAGACTATCCGTTTCACTACAACTTGTTCGCGCTTCATAATTTTACCACTTAGTGCGTTCAAAATGATAGATTTATTTTTAGCAAATCATGTTCTAATAATCTGTCAGCAGCATATTTAATCTCATCAAATGATATTCCTGATCTTTGGGCAATATCCAGCAGTGTATGATGACCATCGGATAAATTCAAAACCCACAAAATTGCCATTTTATTTAGCCCACTATCTTTCTGACCACCAACTGCCTTGTATAAACCTCTTTTACCCAGTTGTGGTTCACATTTTGGATTTTGATTTAGGTAGATTTTATTGTTGTCGAGGATATACAATGCCGACATGCATTTAGAGAATGAATCGGCAAGGTATTGCGGTTGTACAAAGTTCAAATTATCTGCTGATGTGTGATATTCAGGAAAACTCTCATGAGGCGATCGCATCAAACAGCCTACAGCGAGATTAAATCCAGGTGAGCAATATTGCCGCTCATCATAGCCATAGGGGAAGAAGTCTATAATTTTATAATCCTTAGCTGATTTTTTCAGAACATAAGTAACAATATCATCAATTTCTGCATTCCCTCGGCGACTTTTTTTATAAGTCAAATTCCCGGAATCTCCCAAGCAAGTTAATACTAAACCGTGTTTAATATTAACTACTTTTTCCTCGTTTAAAGCTAGCCAGCTAATTGAACCAATGGTTCCTGGGATAAAAAGAAACCTATAAGAATAGTAAGGTGCAATTTGGCTAATATGTTTTGCTAAAAATACCGCAATAGCAATTCCAGAAAGATTATCATTACAAAGTGATGGATGACAGACATGGCAAGAAATTAAAACTTCATCCGTCCTTTCTCCCGGAATCAAATATTCACCATAAGTCAGATAACCGGGTTCAAGGGAGGAATCGATGTAAACTTCATATTCTTCATCCTGTAGTTCTAAATATTGTTTGTGACTTAAGCAAAACCCCCAAGCTTCCTTATAGTAGGAAGTCCGGTAGGGAATCCAGTCAGGATCTTCAGGAATTGTAAACAAATGCGCTTTTAGTTCTGTGAGAGATAGTTTTTTGTGAATGGGAAGGCTGTAGCTAACTACATGTAGATTTGAGTTCGCAAAGTCTACAATTTTCTCTCCTGTCGATTTTTTTATATAGGCATCTTTTATATTCCATTCTTTGGGAACTGTCCAATCAAAGACTTGAGTTCCTGTTGGTACTTCATGAATTTCCAAAGGAATATGCTGCTTGAGGATTTTCAGAGTTTCGCGAACACCATTTCCTGTGATACTGCGACAAATTGGATAAAGCTTGCAAATGAGCTGATAAAGTTCTTTCCCTATATCGTTATCATCTTCTGATTCTTGCAATTTAGAAATGAGTGTGTTTGGTAGCTTGGCTTCAAGCATGGCTCAATTTCCTACATTATTCTAACTTTGGAATGAGAGTGGGTCATCGCATAAGATAACAAAGTTTGGGCTTGTACGGGTACGGCTGGAGTGTGGTAGAAAGTCACCAAGGTTCAATTGGGACATTTAGAATGTTATTTAAAAAAAGATTTTTCTACAGTGAAATCCTTCCGCGTACTGACTCGGTGAATTAGACTCAATTCCCCGAATCCTTAGAATTGAACGGAAAGTCTCTTCCGTAAACCATTGTTTCTTATTTTGCGAGGGAAATGCATCCAGAATGTACTGGATTTTTCGGCGACATAACGCTTCATCTAGATGGACAAAGAAATTGGGAATTCCTAAATCACCATCGTACTTAGGAATTTCATATTCCAGGATGAGATGATTTCTAAAGGTATTCCAAGTTAAATCAGAAATTAAGCGATGATCTTGATGGCGATCGTCTCGGGAATGAGTAAAAATGATGTCTGGTGAGAATTCTTGCTTTAATTCCTCAAAGCATTCTTTCAACTCTATACCTTGGAAAGGCAGAAAGCCATCTCGGAAATTTTTAATGATAACTTTCTTTTTCTGTAGTTCTTTTAAGAAAAGATTAGCGCTTTCCTGTGCTTCTTGCTCTCTCTCTTTATTAGAACTGAAAATGACCCAGTAAAGAATGATGTTTTGATAATTTTCAATCAGCTTTAAGATTGTACCTCCACAGCCGATTTCAATATCATCACAATGAGCACCTAGACAGAGAATCCTATACTCAGATTCATCTGTTTTGTCAAAACTAACTTTCATCATACAGGAGATGCCTCTAATTGTTTATCTCTCCATACCTCCCAAGGTCTTTCACCGCGAGCATACATATCATCTAACTGTTGTTTCTCTTTAAAGGTATCCATGACCCCGAAAAAGCCAGTGTATTTGTAAGCAAAAAGTTCCTCTCTCGCAATCAATCTTTGAAAAGGTTCAAGAACAAGTTCTTCTCCTTGATTAATAAATTTAAAGATATCTTTCTTAAAGATAAAATATCCTCCGTTAATCCAGATATCACGTTGCTTGACATCCTTGATATCTTTCACCAAACCCTGCTCATCGATATCAACTAAGTGAAAGCTCTGACTTGGTCTTACACACAAAAAACTACCTATTTTATTACGCAAAGAAAAATGCTTGATATAGGTTGGTAAATGTAAATCAGTCAGTCCATCACTGTAGTTTGCGAGGAAGACTTCTTCTCCTTTTAAATACTCTTCAACTGCCTTAAATCGTTGACCAATACTGGCAGTTAAACCGCTATCCACAAAAGTAATATTCCAATCTTGAATATCCCGATTAAATAATTTTATTTCACTTCCGTTTGATAAAGTAAAGTCATTAGAAATCCACTCACTATAATTCAAGAAATAGCTCTTGATCATGTCAGCTTTATAACCCAAACACAAAATAAAGTCTTTGTGTCCATAGTGGGCATAGTATTTCATGACATGCCACAATATCGGTCGATAACCGATATTAACCATTGGTTTGGGAATCGTTTCAGAATAGTCTCTTATCCTGGTTCCTAACCCGCCACAAAACAAAACTACTTTCATTTTCTTCTCCTCATGTTTTGACAAAATTCAAAATTAGTTAATGATATGTTAAATGTAAACCTTTACTTCTGGAATTGGGACAACAAATTGACCACTCCAAGTACGAATATCAGCCATTTGTACCATAATTTCATCTTTGAGATTCTAGTGCACAATTAACACATATCCTAGTGCAGGTATACCTTTGGCAACAAAGTATTGCAGCAAGTAACCATCATTGCTAGCTATTTCTACTACTTGACTCTGGGCAGTTAATTGAAAGCGTTCTACTACCGTATCAACGTAGTTCTTGGCATGTTGTAACCACGTTTGAGAGTAAGAAGAAAAATAAGCGTAGTCGCTGAAGATATTTTCAGGACGAATATACTCTTGAAGTTGCACTAAAAAACATTTTTCACAAACATAAGCATGCAGTGGATAAAAAGGCTCCATTTCGTTTAGCTGTTCTGGCTGACGATAGCTTTCGCAGGGAGGAGACATACCTAAATCTACGAAAGTATGGTTTAACTCTGAGCCGCAAAACAGACAGCTACCTTTTGATTGTTTGTTATTTGTTATTTTTTCTTGATTCATAAGCTCTGATTGCAAGTTTATAGGTGCTTTGACTCAATATCAATACTGTTGTAAACATTATTTACAGGTATTGATAACAACCTAGAAACGATTTCTTCTCGCAGAGGAGCTACTTCATCTTGAGTTAACCAGGCAAATAACTTTGCCACGGCTTGGGGAGAGGAATCTATTTTGAGGGTTTCTTGGAGTGCATACAAAGCCCCCGTGAAATTGCCAGCCTTGAGAGGAATTCCCGTCCGTGCCAGACAATAGTGGAAATTTTGGTGACGGGCTTTAGCAGTAATCTCCTCCCGATGCTCAAGCGGAAGATAGGTTTCGGAAACCTCAATTGCGCGGCGAATGGCTCCTGCCATCTTCCCAGAACGAAAAATTTCAAATGACATTTTTTGAGTATGCTCGCGGAAACGTGCTAGAATCCCTGGTTCATACCACCAATCACAAAAAGCAGCAAAGCGTTTAAAAATTTCCCAGTCAGCAATTTCAGGTAACTCCGGATAAAATCCCCCTAACTGTTCATAAGTTGTCCGACGCACAACCATTGCAGGCACAGTCACTAGACCACACACACCAATGTACGACAGCCAAGAGTGCATGATACCCCGGTGTTCTCCATACAACGAAACCACTTCCCCAGTTTGGATCGCTTGTCCTCTCTCATTGAAATAATCAAAACCCGTACAAGCCACCCCTACCGAATCTGGGGAATTTTTAATACTCTGTTGGAGGCAAGAATAAAAACCAGGAAGGACGCAATCATCATCGTGAAGTATATGAATCCACTGACCGCGACTGAGGGCGATTGCTACATTATGATTGCCCACGAGTCCGAGGTTTTTCTGATTTCTGTAGTAGCGAACGATTCCTCCCCCAATAGAATTTACTAGTTCAAATAGGGGTACTGTACTGGCATTGTCTACTACTAGAATTTCCATCTCCTCTTTTCCAGGCCATTGCACTAGCACGCTAGCCAGACATTCCAGCAAATAATCGATGCGGTTATATACAGGAATGATCACAGTCCAGAACGGTCGTGGTTTTTCTGGATCTGCTACCGACGGAATGGCTGGAAATTGATACGCTCCTACCGTAACCTCTCCTTGGGGAATGGGTGGGGTTACAAGTACGGTTTCAACACTTTTGTAAGCAGCTACAGCTTCAGCGTAGCGGGGATTGAGTAACTTTAACCCCTTTCGATAAACATCAATCGCCTGTTGGAAATTTTTCTGTTGTTGGTATATCTTACCTAAGTTGAAGTAATATTCCCCTTGGTTGGGAACGAGTTCCACAGCTTGTTGATAGTAAGCCTCGGCAGTCTTCAAATCACCTGCTTGTTCTCGTATAACCCCCAACTTGTGATTTAAATCTGCATAGTGAGCTTGTTTTTCTGGTAGCAGTTTCCCTTGGGCATGGAGTGCGTTGCCCAAATTCACATCAGCTTCAACGCAGTTAGGCTGAAGCTGCAAAGCTTTTTGATACGATGCGATCGCCTCCTCCCACTGACCCACCTGTTGCAGCGCATAGCCGAGGTTATTGTAAATTGGTGCTAAGTCAGGTTTCAGAGCTAAGGTTTGACGATAAGCTTCCACAGCTTTGGAAAATTGCCCCTGAGATAGATGCAAATTACCAAGAGCAAACCAATTTTTGACCGAGTCTGGCTGGACTTGCAAAGCTGCTTTCAGCAACTGCTCAGCATACTGGGACTGTCCTGTCTGTTGTGCTAACGTGCTTAACCCGTGTAACGCCTCTAGCTGGTCAGGCTGTTCTGCCAGCACCTGACGGTAAGACTGCTCAGCTTGGTCTAAGCGGTTGGCTCGATGATGTTGAATTGCAAGTTGGAGGGCTTCAGTAACAGTTGCCATATCAAGTTTCTTTTGGTGATAAAGATATTTAAACTTTTGCCACACTCTCATTTAGGGGGAGTGAGATTAACTTTGAGGCAATCTCATCCCGCAGCAAAGACACTTTATCTTGGGTTAGCCAGGTAAATAACTTCGCCACTGCAATAGAAGACCGATCCATTTTGAGGGCTTCCTCAACCATCTGCCACGCCCCAGCCACATTCCCAGCTTGCAGGGGAATTAGTGTGAATTGCAGACAATAGTTAAAGTAATGACTACGGGATTTTGCCGTAATCTCCGCACACAGTTCAGATGGCAGGTAACTCTCCGAGATTTCGATCGCACGTCGGATTGATATCATCTGAGTTCCAGATAATAAGAGATCGATTGTTGCATTGTTAGAATGTTCACGATAACGAGCTAAAATCCCTGGCTCGTACCACCAATCATAAACCGCAGCAATGCGCTTGTAGAGTTCCCAGTCGGTTGTATAGGTCAACTCGGGATGATAAACACCTAGCCGTTCATGGGCTTCTCGACGAATAACCACTGCAGCCATATTCAATGGGTTGGCTACCCCAATCTTTTGTAACCAATTCTGGTGAGCTATGCCCCTGTAGTCTCCATATACTTGTTGGCAGAAAATCACCTGCCCTTTGTCATTAATATTTTCATAACCTGTAAAAGCTGCGCCCACAGAATCTGAACATCCCTCTAGACTTTGCTTGAGTTGGGCATAAAAACCAGGCAGAACATAGTCATCGTCATGAAGTATATGAATCCACTGACCGCGACTGAGGGCAATACCTGTGTTCATATTTTTAACCAGGCCAATATTCTCTGGATTGCGGTAGTAGCGCACGACCCCTTTGCCAATACTGTTTACTATTTCAAACATAGGTGTCTGACTAGCATTATCCATGACCAGAATTTCCATCTCCTCTTTTCCTGGCCATTGTGCTAATACGCTAGTCAGACATTCAAACAGATAGTCAGTGCGGTTATATACAGTTATCACCACACTCCAGAAAGGTCGCGCTTTCTCACTGTCAGATACGGGTGGAATAGCTGGAAACTGATAAGCTCCGACAGTAACCTCTGTTTGAGGAATCGGTGGTGTGACTGGCGGTTCCTGAGTCGTTTCAGCATTCTGGTAAGCTTCCACAGCTTGGGCGTAGTGCGGATTAATCAGCTTTAACCATTGTCGATAAGCAGCCCCTGCTTCCTGTAACTGCTTTTGTTGTTGATAAACTTTGCCGAAGTGAAAGTAGACTTCTGCATAGTTGGGATCAAGTTCCAGTAAGGTTTTATAACAGGTAATAGCCTCTTCTAACTCCCCTTGTTCTTGGAGCACAGACCCCAAATTGTAGTAAGCTTCCACTAAATTGGGTTGGATGGCTAGAGCTTGCTTAAAATAAGCTATGGCTGTCTTTATATCACCTGCGTTTTTCCTTTGCACACCCAACTTGTGATTTAATTGTGCATAGTGGAGTTGTTTCTCGCTTGAGAGCTTACCTTGGGCGTGAAGTGCATTGCCCAAGTTCGCCTCTGCTTCTACAAATTCCGGCTTTAACTCTAGAGCTTTTTGATAGCAGTTAATTGCTTCGTCAAATAGTCCTTGTTGTTGCAGAGCATAGCCCAAGTTGTTGTAAATTGCTAGTGAATCTGGTCGTAGGGCTAGAGCTTGACGGTAAGCGATCGCTGCTTCCAGAAATTGTTCTTGAGCTAAGCGCAAATTCCCTAAACTGAACCAACTCTTGACAGAGTCAGGCTGCACACCAACAGCAGCACTTAAGAACTCCTCTGCCGACTGGAGGTGATCCGTCTGCTGCGCCAGCATACCTAACCCGTATAATGCCTCGGGGTGGTCAGGCTGTTCTCCCAACACCTGATAGTAACTTTGTTCAGCTTCGTCTAAGCGGTTGGCTCGATGATGTTCAACAGCAAGTTGGAGGGTTGCAGAATTTGTCCAATCAACGATTGCTGCTGGGTTAATTTTCATAGAAATCTCCTTATATAATTCTCCTTTTGATATGAAGGTTGGAATCTGGGAGGCTGTTAAGTAGAAATCGCGTGTTTGAGTTGGTTCTGCTGTTGGTAAATCTTCTCTAAGTTTTGGTAAACTTCCGGGTAGTTGGGATTTCGTTCCAGAACTTTTTGATAGCAAGCGATCGCCTCTTCTATCTCCCCAAGTTCATGCAGCACAACCCCCAAATTGTAATGAGCTTCCACCAAATCGGGTTGGATCGCTAGAGCTTGTCTGTAATACTCAACAGCAGTCTTCAAATCAAGAGCTTTTTGCCGGGCAACACCCAATTTGTGATTTAATTGTGCATAGTGGAGTTGTTTCTCGCTTGAGAGCTGACCTTGAGCGTGCAGCGCATTGCCCAAATTCACGTCTGCTTCTATGAAGTCTGGCTTTAACTCTAAAGCTCTTTGATAAGAGTTAATAGCTTCGTCAAATAGTCCTTGTTGTTGCAGAGCATAACCCAAGTTGTTGTAAATTGGGAGTGAATCTGGTCGTAGGGCTAGAGCTTGACGGTAAGCTATGACCGCTTCAGGGAACTGCTTTTGACCTAAACGCAAATTCCCTAAACTAAACCAAATCTTGACAGAATCTGGCTGGACATGCGTTGCAGCACTCAGCCACTGTTCGGCGCTTTGGGGTTGCCCCAACTGAATCGCCAGCATACCTAAACTGTATAAAGCTTCGGGGTGGTTAGGTTGTTTTTCCAGAACTTGATGATATAGCTTTTGTGCCTCGTCTAAGCGATTGGCTCGATGATGTTGAACTGCGAGTTGGAAGGTTTGGGCCACAACTTCCGCGCTAAATCGTCTTGGCTTATTGACCACCTTGAGGAGAAAATCCTCCAGTGCTCTAACTGGTTTTAAGTCAGCATATAACTTGTATTTATTTTCAGCAACTTGCTTCTTAATGTATTGACGATATTCAGCATCTTGCCCCAGACGGACTGCGATCTTCACATAATCTTCTTTAGTTGCAGCAATGGTTTCTTCTATGCCCATCATTTTGAGGAAAGCCATTGTCATGCGCGCCCGCAGCAGGTCTCCTGGCAAGGTCACAACTGGAACGTTATACCCTATGGATTCGATGCTTGTGTTACCTCCAGACCAACCAATGCTATCCAGGTAGACATCTGCAATAGCTGTAGTTCCTGCAAAACTGCTGGAATCCCAGCTCTTCGGCAAAAATATACAGTGGTCTTGATAATTAAGTCCGAATTCCTCAAAAGCACAGCTTAACCGTTGGCGAAAAACTTCGGTTACCTCTTCACTTTTTAAATGGGCTAGAAATACAAACTTAGAACTGGTCAACTCCTTGGCAATTTGGGGAAAAATATCATCATGTTGCGGTAAATATTTATATAATGATTGGCAACACCAGAACATGATTTCATCATCTTCGATGCCAATTTCTTTTTTGCTGATAGCTTTAGCTTGAATTGCAAAAGGTGTGTAATGGATAGATAGATTTGGTAATCTGACTAACTTTTCTGTGTAATGTTCTTGGGCATTTTCTGGTTCCATTAAGTCACTGCTTAAGTAGTAGTCAATTGTCGGCAGACCACTTGTCTCAGCATTTCCCAAAGCTGATCCAATTTGAATTGGAGCCAGTCTTAAGCAACCTAGTTGAATTGTTATTGGATCCATCCCGAATTCTGCAAAAATCAGGATGTGTAAGTTGTCTTGCCTAATGATCTCACACCATTGTTCCAGCAGCAGCGGACCTTGGGTGAACTTGTCAAATAATTTCGTTGCTGTTACGGTTTCTGAATCCTTTTTGCTGCTAGTGTGATACCCAAATAACTCAAACTCGCTTCTATCGAGGTTTTCTACCCAGCCCTTAAACGGGATTTTCCAAGTGGAATGTCTACTAAAAAATCCGGAAACAAAACCGACCCGAATTTTTTCGTTTGCTTGCAAATCTGGTAGAGGAATGGCTTGGCTGTGTTGGGGATAGCGACTTGACATGAGTTGAACAATCATTTGCCCATATATTTGCTGTAAAGTCCGGTCATTTAAGCCTTGATAAGCCAGATAAAAAGGCTGTAATGAACCTACAGCATCTGCCGCCTTTGATTTTTCTTTGGGAGTAGCGACTTGATAGTAGTTCGCTAAATTTTGGAGATGTTGCTGATACTGATTTCGCCTCAACTGAATGTCGTCAAAATTGGAAAAAATAATCGGTAGCTGAGCCATACAAATGCCAAATTTGGCATAAGCAAAGTCAGGTTGGATGTTTAAGGCTTGCTGGTAGGACTCTACCGCTCTTTCTAACTTACCCTGGTGGCAGAGTACCGTTCCCAAGTTGTAGTAATAGAAGGTCTCGTTAGGGTTGAGTTGTAAGGCTTGCTGGTAGGACTCTACCGCTCTTTCTAACTTGTTCTGTTCCTTGAGGACATTTCCTAAGTTGTTCAGTGCTAGAGCAGCTATTAGGGGATTTGGCTGTAGCTTTAAAACTTTTTGGTAAGCAACGAGCGCTTCGTCTAATTTATTTTGCGCTTGCAATACTTCTGCTAAGGAGGCTTGAGCGATAATATGATTGGGCTGAATTTGTAATACCTGCTTGTAGAGAGATTCCGCTTCATACAATTTCTCTAACTGATGTTTCTCAATCGCTATGTTCATGAGAGATTGAACATCTGAGTCGAAATCATTATCCCTATTCGATTGATTGATTCTGGTTTTTTTACCAACTGCATTCAAAAGAAAATCTTCCAGCGCTCTGACTGGTTTTAAGTCGCGATATAATTTATATTTTTTATCACCAACTTGCTGGGAGATGTGTTGACGATATTCAGCATCTTGCCCGAGATGAACTGCTATCTGCACATACTCATCTTTCGTCGCAGCAATGGTTTCTTCTATGCCCATCATTTTGAGGAAAGCCATTGTATGGCGTCCCCGCATCAGGTTTCCTGGCAAGGTGACGATTGGAATGTTGTGGGCGATCGCTTCTAAAGTCGAGTTGCATCCCGACCAACCGATGCTATCCAGGAAGATATCAGCGATCGCTGCTATTCCGGCAAACCTGCTGGTATCCATATGAGGCAAAAATATGCAGTAGTCTTGATAATTGAGTCCGAATTCCTCAAAAGCACGGCTTAACCGCTGCTGAAAAGCCTCCGTTACATATTCGCCTCTGTTATTTTGAATAAATACAAACTTGCAACTACCTAAATCTTTGGCAATTCGAGGAAAAACATCATCGTGTTGCGGTAAATACTTGAATAATGCTTGACAGCACCAGAACATGACTTCGTCATTTTTGATGCCTATTTCTTTTTTGTTTATGACTTGATTTTGAATTGGTAAAGGCGTGTAATAAATCGATAAATTTGGCAATCTGACTAGCTTTTCTGTATAGTGTTCTTGAGCATTTTCTGGTTCCATTAACTCACTGCTCAAGTAGTAGTCAATCGTTGGTAGTCCACTGGTATCCGGGTGTCCCCAAGATGTGATTTGAATGCTCGCTAGTCTTAAGCAACCCAACTGCACTGTCATCGGGTCCATCCCAAATTCTGGAAAAATCAGAATGTGTAATTTGTCTTTTTGAATTAACTCACACCATTGTTCCAGCAGCAGTGATCCACTCGTAAATTTGTCAAACACTTTCGCTGCTCTTTGAGTCACTTGATCTTGTTTGAGACCAGTGTGATATCCAAATAATTCAAACTCACTCTTATCCAGGTTTTCTACCCAACCCTTTATTGGAATTTTCCAATTAGAATGATTAGAAAAAAATCTAGAAACAATACCGATGCGAATTTTTTCGTTCGCTTGCAAATTTGGTAGAGGAATGGATTGGCTGTATTGGGGATAGCGACTTGACATGATTTTCACAATCATTTCCCCATAGATTTGCTGCAAATCACGGTCATTTAACCCTTGATAAGCCAGATAAAAAGGCTGTAACGTACCTACAGCATCCGCAGCCAATTCTTGCTGTTTAGGAAAGGCTTGTTGATCGCTTTGAGCTAAATCTTGAAGTTGTTGTTGATAATTGTTTCGCTTAATATTTATTTCTGCTAAACTTGAATAAATAATCGGCAGTTGACCGATGACAATTCCAAATTTTGCTGGAGCAAAATCAGGATTTAGCCTTAAAGCTTGATGGTATGATTCTATAGCTGCCTCTAGATTGCCCTGTTCGTAGAGTGCATTACCCAAGTTCTGATGAACTTCGGCATAATTAGGGTTGAGGCTTATGGCTTGCTGGTAAGACTTTACAGCTGCATCTAACTTACCCTGTAGCTTGAGGGCATTTCCCAAGTTGTGATGAGCGTGAGCATTGTTAGGTTTAATGTTTAATGTTTGCTGGTATGCTTTTGACGCTGCGTCTAACTTGCCTTGTTGCAGGAAGATATTTCCTAAATTGTAATGAGCCTCAGCATAGTCAGGTTTGAGGCTAATAGCTTGCTGGTAGGACTCTACGGCTGCATCTAACTTGCCCTGTTTTTGGAGGACAGTTCCCAAATTGTTATGAGCTTCAGAAATTTCAGGTTTAATTTTTAATGTTTGCTGGTATGCTTCTATAGCTGCCTCTAATTTGCCTTGTTTCTGGAGGGCATTTCCTAAATTGTAATGAGCTTCAGCATAGTCAGGTTTAACTCTTAAAGCTTGTTGGTAGGACTCTACAGCTGCGTCTAAGTTGCCCTGTTGCTCAAATAAACTTCCTAAATTGCTACTTGCTATTGGATAATATTGGTTTTCTAATTCGGGTTGAAATTGTAATATTTGTTTATATAGCGATTCTGCTTCATCCAATTGACCTGACTGATGCTTCTGCGTCGCCATTTGGAGCAAAGACTTAATGTTAGATTCTATAGATTCTAAAATTTTTTTGTTATTCATGGCTATACCCAGATGATATCGAGCTATTTAATAAGCTATCGCGCTTATAGCCTCAAAATTTTTCTAATTAAGAAGATAGTAGGTTGGGTTAAGGATCACGTAACTTAACACAAACAAGGTCAGTGCTGGTTTCTGTGCTGCGGACACGCTGCACGTATCTCCTGCACCAGACGCTATGCCTACGGCACGGGTGCGCCTATCGCTAACGCCCTGGCTTGCGTGCGCTTTGCGCTTACGTTTTTCAACCAACCTACAAGTTTTATATTTTTTGCCTTAACTGAACTTTATTGACTTATCGCCTCAAAATTTTTTATAGTGGCGATTCACTGCAACAACTTTAAATATTAAATCGGTGTGCTAAAGGACAATTAGCCGCTACTAAGCCTAAGTGAACACTATTGATTGAGAGTTAATCTGATTGGAACTCACACCTTCAAGCAATAATTTCCCTTCAGTCCATCGACGCTCAAAGTCGAAGAGAACACCATCTTTGGTATCGGTTATGTTACCTTGAGTAAACATCTCTTTTAACCATTGATCAGGACTAAGATTATTCCCGTTTTGGAATACTAACTTATCCGTACCAACCTGGAAGTCTTTAATAACATCGTAGTCATTTTTTGAGCTATCGCTACCTTTGAAAACAAATTGGTCATAGCCGTCGCCACCAACCAACACATCACTACCACGACCACCAATCAGGATGTCATCGCCGGAACCACCACTGAGTTTATCATCACCCTCATCTCCATACAGCCGATCATTCCCTGGGCCTCCTTCGAGGATATCATCACCTTTGTTTCCGTCTAGGGAATCATCTCCTAGGCTGCCATATATTTTATTGGCACTGTTGCTGCCACGCAGTTTATCGTCTTCAATCGTGCCATAGATAACATCTTTTCCCAGATTGTCGATTAAAGTATCCCCTAAAAAGGCAACGGCAGTGGCATTAACTTCCACTAGAGTTATGTTGGTATCCTCCTTAAACGTCTGCCGATAAGTTCCACCATACTTGCCTGTGACAGAGTCCAGGCCATTATTGCCATCAACATCACGAGTTTGATTGGGAGTGGCAATGTTGACATTTTTACTACCCCCAAACTTCAGTTCGCCGACTTTCTTAGAAGTAATTAACTTACCACTGATGCCAAAATAATCTAAGACCTTGGGTTTATTGGGATCTTTGGTGTCTAACACCACGAAAGCAGTTTTCGATTTCGCCTCGTTATATTCAGCATTAGGATTTTCAATTTCTTTCGCTGTCAGTGCGACATCTGCTGAAAAATCGAAAGAGAAGGTTTGATTAGCCTTAACTGCAAAACTAGCAAGGACTTTAGTTTGACTGTTGGAACTTCCCGCATAGGGACCATCTAAACCAACGCCAGTACTGTCATTGAAGAGTACAGAGAAAGTTGGGTCATTGTTAAAAATAGCTGCTGCTTCACCAATAGCAGCAGCTACGCCACCTCTGACCAATACATCCACCTGCGCGCCAGTCAAAAAACCTGCTGAAGGTTGACTATAGTTGGAGTAAACAGCAAGCCCTGTAGCTGTAGCAAAATTAGGATTAGGAGTTGTGTTAATTGGTTGTAAAAATACAGTCTCTGGTGCCATGAACTTCTTGTTTATCCTCTTGTAAAGTTTGTCTGCAAATGTAAGCAGATGCCGCTGATAAATTCCCCTGTAAAAATTCCAAGAAATAGGAGTTCATGTCAGGGCGTTAGCGGGGGAGAAGGTCAAACTTTGAAAGTCCCTTAGCTAAGAAGATTGACTCCTGCCACAATCGCAATCAGATCCGGACCAGTAGCGAGGTTAGCATAAACCAGTGTGTTACCACTCGCAGTGAGACCAAATTGATGACTTGTACCTGCTTTTGTGGTTAGTTGGAGCTGATCCACACCTTTCTCGAAGCCGTAAATAATAGCATAATCGTCGTTGCCAGCGTTGGCGTAAAAATAGCCGTTGGCATTTCCAAGCACGAAGATGTCTGTAGCGCCATCGCCATCAATACTTGTGATACTTCCGTTTGCGTCAACCGCACCGCCACCAACTAAGATATCTCTCTCAATAAGGTTTCCTGTACCACCGCCAAACGCGTTAAGGGTGTCACTCCCGTTACCCCCAATGAGAAAATCCACAAAGAAGTCCTCAGGGGCATTGGGGTCTCCGTTGGGACCTCCAATCAGATTGTCATTACCATCGCCGCCAAAAATAACGTCACTGCCAATGCTCCCATCGATGGTATCATTGCCAGCACCGCCATACAGTAAGTCATCGCCGACCTGCCCATAAATCTTGTCATTACCATCACCTCCTAGGATGTAGTCATTGCCAAGACCTCCAAAAAGGTCGTCATCGCCGGTGCCCCCATCGATGAAATCATCGCCTAAGCCAGCCGAAATGAAGTCATCGCCGCCGAGTCCCACTAGGGAGTCATTGTTCATACCTCCAAAGAGTCGATCTCTTCCTTCAGTTCCAGTTTGACTGCCTGTGAGACCTCCTACTTTCTGTTGTATTTGGTTTTTTCGTTCGTTAACTTGTGCAATGATTTGCTCTTTAGTAAGCATATTCTTCATCTCCTAAAAGTTTGAAATCGGTCTATGTTCATTCGTTCTCAATCTGCCAAAGACGCGATTGATTCATCGCGCCTCTTTCTTGGTTTCAGGCGAATTGCTAAAAATCTTAATTTGTAAGGTGGGCATTACCTCCTCACGGCACACCAAGGACACACTAAGATAGGCAGTGTCCACCCCACATTCGATTCCCCAACAGTTTCAGCACCAGTCTCACCATACGCTGTCTGGACTGCGTAAGTAGCTGTTCACTGATTTAATCCCTACTGAGTGTCACAACAACTAGATTTTGAAGAACTGCTACAACTCGATTTTACGGAACTGCTAGAACTGCTAGAAGAAATCTTTACTGAAATGCTTTGCTAACCTCACTTTCTCCATCGCCAGACGCTATAGCTACACTTTTTGCTTCGGCGATAACCTTACCATCAGGTGAGACTATCCGTTTCATTACAACTTCATAACCAACCATAGTTTGGTTACCTCTTATTTATTCATCAAGGAAATAGCAATTGCATCGCTATCAATTGACTATTTCCTAGCCACTTTTAACTGGTAGAACGTCCAAAAGCTGTGGTAAAACTAGTGTTATCTTTCGACCAAGTTGCCACACTTAATTGTGTTTTACCATCTTTACTTGTCACTTGATAGCGGTAACCACCACTAACTGGATCTCTGAATTCTTCAACCACTTCTTCCCCTTTTTCTACTGAGGAAATTTTGTCGAATTCAGGAGTGTAAAGAGTTAACAAACTGAACAAATCCAACCCAAGTTTCGGCTTAATAGAGAATCCACCTTGAACTTCAGTGTTACTAGCCGTTTCACAAAAATTCAGGTCACTAATTTGTAATCTGCTCATAAGTCTTTCTTGCAAACAACTTATCGCTGAAAGCTTTTAAAAAGCTTTCAGCGATTATTACCGCCTTTTAAAAAGCTGGTGATAAAGCCTTCAGTTCGACATGGTCGAACTGAAGAAACCCTAGTTGTAACCTCCTAAAAAATTATCTTTAGTAAGAGGTTACATGAATAGGTCTAGAACTATGGTCTGCTAATAGCAATACCGGTAGCGAAAGATTCAGATCTGCCAGGCTCTGTTTGAGCACCAGCGGTTACACTGCTGAAGGTGTTGTTACCTGAAGCATCAGCGCTTGCTGTAAATTCAGCTGTGCTTCCTACGACACCACCGATGTTAGTAACTACAGTCTTGACGATGGTTTCGTTAATAGATATTACGCTGGTTACGTTGGTAGTGTTGACGTTAGCGATGTTAGTACCACGGCCACCGAAGATTTCTTCAGATGTATTTTCCAAGTAGTTAAGATCAGAGATAATCATGGGGTTCCTCCTGGGAACTAATTTGTTTTGTTTGGGAATTTGTTTTGTAAGCGCTTTGTTTTGCTTACATTTATAACTATACAATATCCAATTTAAAAAGCAATACTTTTTGGCTGTATTTTTCATATGTTTATTTTATATTTAGAAGCCATTTTTTCCGTTTATGACTTATCAAGTATGCGTAGTTTTAAGATTTAAAAAAACACAACTAAACAGTCAATATAAAGTTACTTACATCAACTGTTTATCTGATTCTATTTATTTTTAATTATGAAATTATCTTGAAGACGAAAACTTCAATTGATTTCGCTAAAACATTTTTGATTTATAGAATTTTTCATTATTGCAATCACTTATATTGCTACCCTTTTATAAAAAGAGTTTTTAATTATTTTAAATAAAAAAAAGCCTTTAGCCCCTTTATAACAAAAGGAGAATCAGTCGCTACATACAAAATTTGTTTACAAAGTCACTTTTTTTCAGAAATCGAAAAAATCAAGCTTGCTTACGCAACTCTTGCGAACCTTGAAAATCAATACCTAAATCTAAATTTGTGTCAATCTCTATCGTTTGAATTTGTTCATTCAACCAATGTTCAAACAATTCTTGCTGAATTTTGTCACGTAACTGCTCATCCAAGATAGGTTGAACAATTTCTTCTACCCAAATCAAATAAACTCCCTTGGAAGTCGAAATCGGCTTGATAACGGAGGGTGGAGTGGCAGCAAATACAGCCGCTGCAATCTCTGGTCGAAAATCTTTACGACGTCGCATTCCTTGATATCCTCCAGCACGTCGAAGTTCAGGCTGTTGAATATATTCACGAGCAATTTCTTGGAAAGTGATTTCGCCTGATTCGAGAGAATAAAACAGTTCTAAAGCTAAGTCTCTGTCATCTAAGATAACTTCATAAGTGGCAGCAGCAACGTAATTGAGTTGGTTTTCATAAAAGAACCGTTCCACATCCTGTGCAAACAGGTGATTAGCTAACTTAGTAGCAAGTACGTTGTTATGGATCAATTCTTCAAACTCAGCCAGAGAGAGATGATGTTTTTTGAGCCAGTTCCAAGTGTCTTGAGCTTTGACAAGTTTTTTGGCAAAGCGTAGTCTATCTCCTTCTTGTTGAAGTTCTTGTTCCGAGACTTGAATCCCGGCTTCTTGGGCCGCCTCAGCAATAATTTTTTGGGTCGCGATCGCTTCCACAACATCAGGGATTTGACAAGATAGTTTCAGACTGTGAATCAGGTCTGAGGACGAAATGGTCAACGGGTTTGACACGACACGATTCTCCTAGGAATTTGAAATTTTAGATTGGGAACGTTAAAACAGTTATCAGTTACCAGTTACCAGTTATCAGTTATCAAGGAAGCGCATTAGGAAACGGACTCGTCCACCCCTTGTTCCCTGTTCAGGTACTGCGTAGGTAGCTGTTGAAGTTGACTTTTGACTAAACGTCTAAACCACCTTTGTGCAATTTCTTAAATGGATCTAGGATGAAGTCGATGATACGCCGCTGGCGGATAATCACCTCAGCGGTTGCAGTTTGTCCTGGAAGGAATTGAATACGTTTTTTGCCACTCTGGATATACTGCTTATCTAAAGTGATTTCTAACTCAAAGTTTTCTACATTTCCTTGAGGTGTTTGCTGAACTTTGGAGTCTGGAGAAATCCAATTGACTTTTCCTGACACGATGCCATACTCCTGGAAAGGATAGGCATCAAATTTGACTTTGGCAGGCATACCTGCTTTTAAGAAGCCACTGCTCTGGTTAGGTATCTGAGCTTTGAGTACCACACCAACTTGTAATGGTGCAATTTGAGCAACTCTTTGACCTGGTTGTAGTACGGCTCCCGGCTTGGTAGTGGGAAATTCAAAAATCACACCATTCATGGGCGATCGCACCACTCGTTGCTGCAACTGAATCTTTGATGCTGCCAATTGGCTTTGAGTTTGGGAAATTTCCGATTGCAGGGAGTCAATTTGTGATTGCAGTTCTTTGAGTTGTTCTTCTGCTTTGAGTTGTGCAAGTTGACCTGTATGAACCAAGCTTTGATAATTGCGTTGTTCTTCTTTAAAGCGGAGTTCAGCTTGCTGGATTTCTGACTGAGCTTGCTGAATTGTCCTTTGATAACTGCTTTGTTGCTCTTTTAAGCTCGACTGAGTCTGAGCAATTTCAGACTGAGCTTGTACAACGCGTTCGTAGTCTTCCTTTGCTGACTGTTCCACTTCGTTGAAGCGCTCTTGTGACATCACACCATCTTCATAGGCTTTTTTATAGCGTGGGACTTTTGCTTGAGAGGCTTGAAAACGAACTTCTGCTAATTTCTGAGCTGCCTTGCTAGAATTGAGAGCCTGCTGCACCTGGTCTACTTTCGCCTGTTTCTCCTCTTTTTGTAAGTTATAGACGGCTTTGAGAGCATCTAAATTCTGTCGCGCCTGATCTACTTGAGACTGTTTTGCCAATAGTTGAGCTTGGTTTTGTTGTTGCTGAGTTTGCAGAGAAACCGTCAATTGATTTTTGAGTAGTTCTGAACTCTTGCGCCGATTTTGCAATCCGTCCAACTTTGTTTGAACCTGGTTAAGTTCAGTTTTGAGAACCTCTGAGTCTAGTTCCAGTAGAACCTGACCTGATTTTACGGTGTCGCCTTCTTTCACCTTGACAACAGTCACACTTCCACCCACTGGACTATCTAACTTTTGCGTTGCGCCTTTGGGTTCAAGACGTCCCCTCGCACTCTCTGTTTCATCCACCTTTGAGAACATCGCCCAAGGTAAGATAATCACTGCAAAAGCGACTAACAAGTACAGCGAAGAACGTGTCCAGACTTTAGGTAAAGCATCTAACAGTTCTTCGGTTCCGAAAAACCAATCTTGTGCCCCATCTGTTGCTTCAGTCTGCTTAACTGAATCAGTAGATTCCGCACTTGTCGCTGAATGAATGTAGTTTTTTTGCGGATCAGGCTGGGGTTTCGGAACTCCAGATGAGGGATTAGGAGATGTGTTTGGCATAGTTTTCGTTGGTGGTTCACGAAATCAGTGATCACTGAGGTGATTACTGTTTACTGTAAAAACTTAGGACTTACGCATTGTCAAAAAATTGATTATGTGAATTGAGTCAAATCTTCGGTTTGAACTCTTTTTAAGACGCATTATTTTGGCTCAATGAGAATTGTCGTTTCCAACATACATATGAAATATGAGAATCTGATGAGCATTTTGTAAATTGTCTAAAACAAAAACGTCATTAAGGTCACACTTTAGTTAATGCACATTATCTTCTCTTTGTACAGTTCTTTAGTCCTAAAACTTTAACCTGCATGAGCAAGTTGTTGTTGATTCAGGTAGTAGTAATGTCCTTTTTTGGCGATTAATTCGTCGTGTGTGCCGCTTTCGACCAAGACACCCCGGTCTAACACGAGAATTAAGTCAGCGTTGCGGACAGTGGAAAGGCGATGGGCAATAATCAGACTCGTGCGTCCTTGAAGAATAGTTTTCAAGTTGTTCTGAATGATTCGTTCGGATTCCGCATCCAGGCTACTGGTGGCTTCATCGAAAATTAAAAATCGGGGATTACCTAGCAAGGCGCGGGCGATCGCCAGACGTTGACGTTGTCCACCAGAAAGCATCCCACCACCTTCACCAATTTCGGTGTCGTAACCCATTGGTTGCTGCTGAATAAATTCATCTGCACCAGCCAAACGTGCTGCTTCAATAATGTCTTCTAAAGATGCTTCTGGATGAGCGATAGCAATGTTTTCTCGAATTGTACCGCCAAACAAGAAAGTCGCTTGGTCTACCACACCAATTTGCTGTCGCAGAGATTTAAGAGTGATACTATTCACATCGTGACCATCGACTAAGACCTTGCCTTCGGTTGCGGTATATAGACCCAACATTAACTTTGACAAGGTTGTCTTTCCAGAACCACTGCGTCCCACCACCGCGACTGTTTGTTCTGGCTGAATTTCAAAGCTGAGATTTTCCAGGACGTTCGTTTTGCTTTCTGGGTGATAGCGGAAAGTGACATTATCAAAGCGAATGTGACCGCGCATGTGACGCAAAGGCTTGCGGGGTTTGTTTTGCAAGTCTTCTTCTGGTTCTGCGTCGAGAACATCGTTGATGCGTTCCACAGAAATGACAATTTCTTGGAATTGATTCCACACCACGCTGAGTCGCTTGAAAGGGCTGAGGACGTTGCCCAACAACATATTAAAAGCAATCAGTTGTCCAATGGTTAGTTCTTGATTAATGACTAGCGAGGCCCCGTACCATAGCAATACCGTATGCATCACAGTGTCGATGACACTACTAATAATTTGCAGATTATTGCCAATAATCTGTGCGCTAAAGGATTTTTTGATCAAAGTATTCAGCAATTCTTCCCAACGCCAGCGCACTGTATGTTCAATTGCCATTGAACGCACAGAACGAATACCCGTGAGGGCTTGAATCAGGTAACTGCTTTGTTCAGCGCCTGCATTGAAAATCTCTCTGGACATCCGACGCAAGATGCTTGTGGAAGCTAGTGTCAGGATAAAAAATGGCGGCACAGTCATCAACCCTAGAAGTGCCATCCGCCAGTTATACCAAAACATTAATGTTGCATAAATAAACACTGTCAACAAATCCAGAATGATTGACAGTGTTTCCCCTGTGAGGAAGTTTTGAATTTTTTGGTTTTCTTGGATGCGAGAGACAATATCTCCGACATAGCGAGACTCGAAGAACGATAGGGGTAAGCGTAGGGTATGTTTGATAAAACCTACTAACAGTGCAATGCTGACACGGTTTGCTGTATGCGCTAAGAGATATTGCCGTAAGCCATTGACAGCGATGCTGAACAAACCAAATATGATCAACCCTAGACAGACGGCGTTTAATGTAGAGGTGCTACCCTGGACAATCACTCTATCAAAAAGCAGTTGGGTAAATAAGGGCGTGATTAGGCCAAACGCCTGAATCAGCACTGAAGCAAAGAACACTTCCAGTAGTACCCAAATGTGCGGCTTGAGTAGCTCAAAAAACCTCCAGATGCCTGTGCTGTCTTCTTCTGTTTCTTTTAGTACAGCTGTGGGTTGCAGCAATAAAGCATATCCAGTCCAACCTGCCTGAAATTCCTTTGGGCTGAGAATGCGTTGACCAATCGCAGGGTCACCGACAATCACTTGCTTTGGGGTAATTTCATAGAGGACTATATAGTGTTTGCCTTCCCAATGGACGATGGCTGGTAGAGATTGTTGTGCTAATTTATCAAAGCTGGCTTTGACTGGACGCGTTGCAAAGCCAACATTTTCAGCGGCGGCGGCTAAAGCACTGAGTGATGCACCAGACCGGTCGACGTTGGCTGACTCCCGCAGTCGATTCAGATTTAGGCGTTTGCCCCAATAGCGTGCTATCATCACCAGACACGCGGCACCACAGTCGGCAGCACTTTGCTGTGCAAAAAATGGGTAGCTTTTGGTTAGTTGTCCCCACGCTTGCCCGACTTTGACTTTGGGAGTTGGAAAGTAGGCGCGTGATTTTTTTGGCTGTTGTTTTGTTGTCCCTGACTCCCTTTGGGGAAATGGGATGACGTTTCCAGAAGGAGTAATTTGTTCTGGTTTTGATTTCCGAGGACGTACCTTTTGCTCTTGAGGTGCGGGTGAACCTTGTTCGGGTTCTACCAACTGTGCCAATTGTTGCCAGTGTTCAATGGCTGTTTGCCATTGTGTTTCTTTGAGTTCGTAGGCGATGGTTGGTTCAGTTGCTTGCCAACTTCCTTGAGCGGAGTGTGTAATAATTATGCCTGGTGTCAGACTTTGACCATTTGTATGTCGCAGTTCTCCTTTGTAGACCAGCCACAATTTACTATCTTTGGGTAGCGATATTTTTTCATTGCTATCCAATTGGTGTTGACAGAAATAAGATAAGCCTTTTAGTATTTCTGGTACGTCTGATGGCGGGCACTCTATTTGCGGATTTTGCCGACATCGCAGTAGTAAGTCCCATAGTTGAGCGCGTTGCAGTAAGCGATCGCCAAGGCTAGGATTTTTATCTATTAAAACTTTTAATATCTCTAGTTTGAGATAGCAAAGCTTGAGGTTCGTTGAAGCTTTGGCAATATACGGTAAAAAGTCTTGTTCTGGAAACAAGCTAGCTTCTGCAAAGCAAGAACCTGTACTTAGAGTTGTGATTAAGTTCTCAGCGCTATCTAATAGTCTGACTTTGCCACTAAGAACTATATACACTCCGGCAATACTGTCTGTTGTTTGCCAAAACTGCTTTGTGGGTGCTGGTTCGAGGATTTCTGCCTGTGCAATGCACCCTGCTAGTTCCTGTTGTGAAATAACCTGGTCAAATGCTGTTGCTACTTGTTGACACAACTGCTGCGAAAATTCTGATGACATTATCTTTCCTCCACCACAATAATCAGTCTTTGGTCTGAACTAGATTGATTGACGACCGTAAACTACACTCTGGTTGAGGGAGCAGTTGCTGAGTACCATATACGCACCTGTCAATAATGCTTTTCAAGCTTGCTAAAGCTTGCCGTTGACTGAACTGGTGTAACATAATATTAGTTGACGTCAAAAAAGTGGGCGCATGAATCCGCTGTAGCTGTCACTAGTCCCGATGCAAAGGCTTGACAGCCACATACTTAATTAGTCCTGGGAAGCTAATTAATTGTGTGTTTGACGTACAGCAACCTTGGAAGCGGCTCCCCTACTGTTATGGGGTTTAGGGGGGCTATTTCCAGGTTAATACACAGTTTTGTTTCCCTATCTTCCGGGTTCTGGGGTAACCTGAACGAATAGAGTATTCAAACAGTTGCAAACACATCAAGTTAAAGTTTTATTTTTTTTAATGAATGAGAAAGCTATAAAGACGCACTGACTAACAAAGATAGAAAAAATCTTATTAGTAAATGGCAGTTTAGTAAATGGCAGTAGGCATCCCTGAGTAAACACACTAAATATCATGGCTGTTGGATCCTTGAAAAACAACAGTATGTTGTTAACATTATGTTTGACAGTATACAATCAATCACGCCGCAATTAGTTCCAAGCAGTCTTTGAAGTATGCTGCAAGCTAACCACTGTAATCTTAAATGAAATTAAGAGCTGACAAAGATCTAAAAACTAATGAATATATGACTGAGCGAAGTTGTGAGCTAACTAGGCTTGACTGAATTTTGTTTACAACGAACTTCCAGCTAACTTCAGAATATTAAAAACAGTTAATTCTGGTTTCAAACCAGTATCAACCTGCTTTTTTTTACTTGGATAACTAGAATTGGCTGACTCCAGGCAAAACTACGAACTTTTATCTGGTTATTAAGCATCTGTTAGCTTGATTTTAAATCACGAATATTGGTTATCATGTCTTAAAGTTGCAAAAAAAACAACTCCAAGAATTAATCTAGCACAGTCCTCCAATGAAACTACCAAACCATTAATTAGTAAATTTCCGTACCTCTTGTCAAGAGTTCTTCATAATAAATTCATTTTTTACCGGTTCTTCTTAAAAACTTTATATTAGGTTTATCAATTTATTAAATTAAGCTTTGTGTAAAAAAATATTTTTATGTAAAAATAACAAAATTCATATTGTTTTTTAATAAAAATAAATAATAAAAGAAATGTTTTTAGTAACAAAATATACATAAAATTCAGCGTTATTGAAAAGTAAAGAATTGTAACAGTCAAATCCAAAAGACAATTTATAAGTTTATCTAATACTACTATCTAAAGAATGAATCTAATTTACTACTTTAGGGTATTGACAAGAAAAGTGTCTATCATACAAAAACTAATATATTTACTAGCCTGTATACATTATTAAGCTTAAAATTCCTGTCAAGTCGGATGAATATAGCCATTTAAAAGTACTATTTGATGTATTGGAATCCGGTTTGGTTTATATTCGCTTGCGTCGCGTAGCCATACTTAGTAGTTGAGCTAAGAAACAGAGAACTCTTAACGCTTAACATAAACTCTACCTAGCTGAACAAAAATCAAATACGAATCCTGTATTTAAATTTTTAAAGAATTTTTAAAGAATTTTTGAACAAGTTGTCTGACAAATGCGATTTGTCACTCTCTTAAAGTTATAAGATATCTTGCGGCTTTAGGGCTTCCCTCTAGGATAGGGTGAAGATTTAGAAAAGTTCTGAGCCTGGTTCTTTTGTAGACGCATGCGTACGTACGTAGCGGTGAGACAGCTCTACAGTCCTTGTTTCGGTGCGCTTCGGTGTGTCATAAGCATAGGGCATAGGAGAACTCTCTAGAGCTTATGACGGTTGGTAGACCAACAGACAACTCGTACAGAAGTGTCCTCCTCAATCTACATTATTTCGGTGTTTTTCGCTTTAATCGAACTGTATTCAAACAAAAACTGGAAGCTGAGAAAATAACTCAGTTTCCAGTCATTTCTGCATAAATTGCAAGTAAACTTGCGCAGTGACAGTCCTATTTAGGGAGGAGTAGGATGACAGTTATTCACACAGAAGCGAAAAAGCTATAAGTTTTACAAGCCTTAACAACAGTTCGGCGTTGCTATTTCATTTTTCACACGAAAAGTTCTGTCAGCTTTGCTACAACCTAGTATAGATTAGGTAGCAGCGGTAGATGTTTGGATTGGGGGAAGAAACCACTCCAATTTCTCTTTGCTGAGACTTTTTGTGAAAAAGAACCACCATTAGCAAGATTGGATCTGTTGGCCTGAGTGTAGGAGTTATATACTCCATAAAATGCTGATTACTTCAGCAACCAGTTCGACATATTTTACACTCAAAAATAAGTTTTTATCATCATTTTTTCTCCTTAATATTTTTTTTGATGTTATTAATAATTTATACAAACTAGCTTGTATAAACCTGCCAAAATGGCAAATTCAAAATAAAATTTTGTCAATGTTCGATCATTGTGTAATGACTGATCAAGTTATCCATAGTCTAAAACTCAGTAAGTTATTAATGCAGTTGCCTGTCGCGCAACCAATGTTGTTTTGGTCTGCCATAGACCTGTTTGCGTCCCTTGCGCGTATCGCCCAAGACGGGGTGGGATGCATTCTGGCTTAATGCTCTTGCAGGCCGCATCTTGCAACGCGTATCCCACTTGTTAACAACTTGTCATAGATAACTTGCAACTTGGGTTACTAGCTCAAAAAACCGCCATGCTGTAGATATTAAATCAGCATGGCAGATACTAAACAACTCAAGCGAGTGTCTTTCAGAATTAATTAATTCCAGTAATTGCGTAATTGAATTCACAGAATTTTAAGGTAAAATCTTGACTTGTTCTGGAGCGATTTCAGGATTAGTGGATTCATATTCATGCACTTGTGTCGTTAACCACTGCTCCAAATTACTACCACGGATTTCTGTTTTTTTCTTACCAACGACTTCAAGTAATGGTCTATCTTTAATTTTGTTGAGGCAGCTAGCTGGTGTAATATGACTTTGAGACCTTTTGTCAGAGGATATCTTAGCAACTTTGAGATTTTCATTTTGCTGTTGATTTGACCTACTGACATGAGAATTTTCTTTGAGCAGTCGGTTGTAGGTACGGTAGGGAATGTAATGTAGAGGATTGTAGCCTGCAAAACGTAGCATAAGAACACAAGCCCAGGAATACTTACCAGCAAGAATTGCTTCAACGACTTGGTCAAATTGTTCTGGAGGAAGTTTTTTATCTAAGTTGCGAGTGTAAGACATATCTTGGTTCATGGTGTTTGTGTTGTTGTGGAAGTGAATTAGCTGATCAGTTTCTTCGGTTATTTGTGCTCAATTGAAGGTATAGCAATTGTTCTCGCCTGTTTGCAGATATTGCATTGCTTTAAGGAAAATATCAGCGATACGACCGTAGGGAACTACTGTGCAGTGGCTGGGGGTTTTGCTGTTGAGAGAATAGATGTAGCGTTTTTTGAACGGGTACTGAAATCGACCTTTCTAAGTGCATCAAGATTGATTTGCACTTTTTTATTTTGCAAGTGAGTCATTTTCATGACCAATTGCTGAATCTGCCTTTGCTTTAGTCGTTCTGTAGGCTGTACTGGCATTTCTGCGTTTTGTGGTTCGAGTTTGTCTGATGCTTCTAAGCCAGCTTTGTCCTGTTGTGCTTTGGCTAATGCACGAGTTTGAGCAAGTATTCGAGTTCTCGCCATCAAATCTTTGATGTGGTTGAAGTGTGTTTGGTCGTCGGCGGCTATTTCTTGCTTTTGGACATCAACTTTTGAAAGCAAAGGTTCTCTGTCTGATTCTGCAACAACTTGACCTGTTTTGAACTCTTGAGCTTCTTTAACTCCAGTATTAAGGACTTTGCTCAGATCTTGTAGCTGAAGTTTCTGAGACGAATCTAGTGCTACAAACTTTTCTCGAACATGACTGATCTGTTGAATCTTTCCTGTCCACGCCCAAACAACAACAGTTGTAAAAAAAGTTATGTTTTTCAACGTGACTAAATGAGCAACGGTTAAAGGTAGTTGATCGAGCAATGTCTGTAAGAATGTAGACCAATAGCCTGTATTCTTGCTTGCTATCTGAGGCTTTGTAAGCGTAGCGGTGCGTGTCTCTATAGGTGCTTGTGGTAAAGCCTGTTTTATTGAAGTTAAATGATTTTCGTAGATGAATGCTGTTTGCGAAACTAAATCACAGTAGGGATAGAACTTATGAAAATTTATCCCTGTATTATCTGTTTTACTTAAGGTTTCGACTGCATTTGACCTGATGATACTGTTCATGATCTGTCCTGATGATCCCAAACCTGACTTTTTATTCAAGTCTTTTTGCTGCTAAGCCGGAATTATGTTATGTCTCTATGAAATTCAGCAGCTAGTTTGTAAAAAAGCAATTTATACAGACGGACACTATACAAAAGAGGGTTATTAAACTTGTAAGTTTTTTTTACAGACCACTCAGTTGCTGGTAACTTATCGACTGTAACTTTTGCTTACCTTTGCCATAGGATTTCTTTAACCTTCTCCATGTTATATCTCTGACATGAAAAAGTTTCCTGTTGGCTCTAAGTAGATGCATTTTTATCTTTTTCAAATTTGACTCTCTCCCAATTCAATCATTGTATGCCTGTTAAAAATGTCTTCTAGTTTTCTACCAAATAATTAGGAGTCTTGAAGTAAACTTGCATACTTTTTAGGGTTAAAAAAAAATAACCGTCCCTAATCGTTAATCACCATATTCGTATTTATACTATTTTTTTTCGTAAATGTCATCTCCTAAATTCTTATTTTTCAGCATTTTTAAGATTGTATTTCTAGAATAACTCAATTTTTATCTACTTTAAGTTTTCTGTCTTAAGTGTTAGATATTGGGGGGTAAGACCCCTCATTTACAACAGATACAAGGCTTTTGTCTTCGCAAAGAGTATCGAGATTTGAAATGTGAGTAAATGTTCTAACACTTTCAAAATATATCAGCAAAAGTAGTATTGAGACAATCATTACTAGAGATAATTCGTGAGAATATTTTTTACAATTTACGATAAACATCTTGTTTTGCTTATGTCACTTAAAATCCACCCAAAGTGAGATTTTGATTTTCAGAGGCAAATGCAAATCTACGATGAGTTTGTTATGGATTTGGCACATTAATTATTAATGAAATACTGATTAAATATTCTTTGATTACATTTTTGTGGTATAATTTTTAAAATTTTAAGATACAGGCTGTCTTGGTTACCAGCAAACACTGTCTAAAGTCTTTGACAAAGCAAAAATAGCATACTGTAACTGTGTAGATTTCTTTAAGTTGTAAGTCAAAAAAGAAAAGTTGTACACTTTGTTGCTCAGTAGATTTCAAAAATACTTGTATTTATTTGAAATTTTAAGTAACACAGTTCAGTTGTTTCTTAGTACTGAGTAGGATGTATGAAAGCCGTGTAGAACGGAAAATATTTCATACCAATCACACACCATTTGCTATTTTTGAAACCCTTGAGATCTGTTTACCACACGCTACGCTTTGGCCTAGTCTGTCCACAAAGCTTACAAACACACACTCGCGGCGGCTTCCTAAAAAGTAGTAAGTGGCGTACCAAGCAGCGATCGCCACTAATGTTTACCCTATGATCAGCTAATCATCGCCAAATAATTTACACCACAATCTGATAAACTCTGTTGTTGAATAAAGGGATAGCGACACCATAACCGGATCATTAAAGGGGGCAGATGAATTGCTTGTTGGTAAAAATGAATATTTGCTATGGTTTCAGCAGCTTTTGAATTCTTAACCGTGGAAGGAACTGCTGTTTACCTATAAATTTCTGTTCTCAGTGAACTGTTCACGACGAAAATATGTTCATCGTTTCATCTGTGTGTTTGGATAAACTGGACAATGTTGTTTCGTGTTGAAGAGAAAAGATTGAGATGCCTTTCAATAAAGATTTACAGCAATTTTGAATTGAAAGAAACTCCCTAGCCGGAAACTTGTCATCTGTAAACATTCCTCTATATGACTAGTTTTTCATGTATTTCAAGCTACTAGTTTTTAGATTGTTCAACAGTAACTCCCTACTCCTAAGCCCTTAAAACTCCGCGTGAATCGACATATTTTAAGGGCAGTCCTAAATAATACTTCTGGAGTTAGTAACTCAAGTCCGGAAAGAGGTGAAAAAATATTGTCTGACAGATGAAAAACGATTTGACTTGTTAGGTATAAAATGTTAATTTTGCATAGAAAATAGGGAGCAAGCAAAAATCTCTAACCTGTAACCTATGGCTAACCAATGAGCAAATAAATTGCCCAAATTGCCATAGCCCTCAGATAAGTACTAGCACGGAAAGTACCAACAACAGTGATAGCTTCAGGTGTGCGGAATTGTAGCCCATTCTCATAAATTTGCTGCACCACAGCGTGTGCAATCCTAAAAGCTTCATCCTTCATTCCCATTTGCACAAGAAAAGCTGCTAACCCAAAATTTATTCCCGTCCAAATCTCCAAAGGATGAGTCGCGTTGGGGTTCTCTGGGGAACCATCAGGACGAACACCGTTAGCAGCACCGAACTTACCATCGTAGAATTTGAGGAAGCAAGCATCGTAAACAGTTTTCAAAGCAGAAAGGGCGCAGTCAACAGGTACAATATCTGGTAATCCCAACAGACGAGCATAGAATTGCCCACATAACTGATCTGCCATGACTACGTCAGATCCACTTTCACTATCCAGTCGATAATATTGCCCATTCCAGAGTTTTTCTTGGTAAATAGGGCGTGACTGTGTAAGCCAAGTTTCGTAGATAGACTTTTGTTGAACCAATTTTTCTGTGTCAACAAAGGCTTTCCAAGGGCGGGAGGAGTCTTGTGTGGAAGTGTCTTCTTCAGCGTGTATGCGGTTTAATAAGATATCGCAAATGGCGATCGCCGCTTCCATTGCCGCCAACCACAACCCACCACAATACGCGCTGACTCCTACCAAGCGCCAGTCATCAAAAGTTTGGTCAGGTGCACCAGAATTTTCCGGAATACCATCTTCATCTTTGTCAAACCTCTTGAGGTAGTCTAGAGTTTGCACAATAGCATTCCAACAGTCTGCCAGAAATTCCACATCCTCAGCACCCGTTAGCAGAAAGTCTCGGTACACTTGCAACACAAAATCACAACCTAAATCTTTCCAAAGATTGCAATCTTGATAACTTGTATAATTTGTTTTCTCCCAGACGTGTTCGTTGGGTGCACCTAAGTCGTGAGGTGTTGCACCTGCTGCTTTACGAACTGCAACTGGACTTTCCGCACCAAGAGTGTAATAGTAGCCAATAATACGAGGTGTGTCATCACAACTGGGAATTGCCCGTGCAAAGGCACGTATCACCGCCTTCTCCAGTTCTGGAAACAGCATCAACAGGGCGAAAGAACCGTAAAGCCGCACATCCAAACTTTCATACCAGCGGTAATCTAAGCACTCTAAAACGGCAAATTGACCAACAGGATCACTCTCCGTTGCGGCACTCCAGAGAGTTCCACCACTTGTAAGGTCATAAAGCTCATTAAACAGAGCCATTTTGAACCAGTCTGGCAAGTCTTGGCGCTCAAGAATTGGCTGTTGCCAAAATTGAATCTGTTGTTGCCAAATGTGATATTCTGCTAAAGCGGTGGATGCTATTGTCCAAGCATTGTTTCCACTTCGACCAAAAAAGTCTGTGTATCTGCGGTAATATGTGATCCCGGCTGCAAATTCTGTGATTGGCAAATCCCAAGTCAGCGCGAAGGGAATTTCGAGAGTTTCGTCTGGTTGAAGAGTGAAACGTACGGCGATCGCCACTCCTATCTGTTCACCTTCTGCTGCTGGAGTATCATCCACGTGATTAGGCAAAGAGCCATCTTGGGCGAAGCTTTGCCAGATTTCTTCCCCCGTCCCAACTGGATTCCAACGGCTGTGGTACTGAACTTCAACATTCGGTTGTTTGCGAGTAGCAATGCACCACTGTCCTTCTCCCTCCTGAGGGGGTTGAGTCATATTAACCCGGTGTAACAACAATCCAATACTTTCGTTGTTTTCAACGAGCTGATTAAAGTTATCCAGACTTTCGCCTAAACGTGGCTGATACTCATAAACTGGGCTTCCATCATCCCGCACCCGAACCAGAGGAGATTTCAGAGAATTTGTAAACCAGCCAACCATATTTTCCCAGGTCAGCATGATACTGAGAGTAATAGGTGCATGAGTAGGGTTGTGTGCAGTCCACACAAACACCCCCACTGGATAGCTTGTTTGTTGATAATTTCCTGCCCAAATAGGAGAAAACTGCTCGCAGGTTAACTCTGCTTGAAACACGCCTTCATAAACAAACCAGCTACGAGGGTATAGGGCGTGATAAGTTCCCGTGTTGGGTTGAGGTGATGAGGGAGGGAGTGAGGAAGTCACAGAAGTTTCTCTCCCTTCCTCAGTGTTTTCCTCTCTCCCTACTTCCCTACTTGCCGGATACCACTGCCATGTTCTGAGGCTTCCGTCTTCAGGAGGTTCAGTACACAAAGCGCAAGCTTGCGAGGATGAGCCAAAAGATTCAAAAACACTGAATTGACAGGCGGCGATGTTTTTAAAAACATGTTCACCGCCGTCAATGTGCCACAAATTAAAATCTCCCCGCGAGGAACGACCAATACAACCTGCACCAAAGCCGCCCAAAGGCATACCATGCCAAGAACCATCATCAATATTGCTGGCATAGCGGACTGTGTAAGGTTCGTCCCAACCTAAACCGATGGGACGACTCCAGGTGCAAGAGGGAATTACGGAAGATGGCAGTTTTTTCATCATTGGATTATACAGCGTTTAGGTATCCGTTCCCAAATCCGTAAGTGATGTCGAAATTTTTTAATTGTCTTGGTCTACGTCAACAATCACTCGTAAATCTGCTTGTGGCATCAGCCGCTGCAAAATTGTCAGATGACCATCAGCATCACTGCGGCTGCGGAATCGATTCATCACAATTCGCTCAGTTGCTGAAACCCAGTGAACAACAGCCCACGGTGCAAGTGCTGTGCGGTATGTTTTAGTTTGTCGCTTTAACAAGAAAACCTCCTATGACATCCATAAGACACAAATTGATACAGTTGTCATCAACTGATTTATGTCTGCTTCTTTTGTAATCGATAGATACTGTCGTTGTAATCAGCAGATGCTCGTGTTTTTACAAGCATTATTTCTGCACTCAGCGCTAACAAAACGCAGTGCTAGACAAAGGCTTCCCTCTATTCACGCAATTCATACTTGCGTGAGCAAAGCGATTAGCATGTCACTTTAACAGTTATCACTTATCAGTTTTCTCACCTGGGTAACGATCTTTATGCGTTGGTAGCAGTTCTAAGCCACTTGCCTACTTTTAAGGTTTCCTTCAAAGCAGCAGCTTGTTTCACCATACGCATGCACCGAGTGTGGCTGACGGGTGGTACTGATTTAAGGAAAAGGCAAATATTTATGCAAAGCGCTAGTTGGTAGTGCTTGCCTGATAATTATCTTTCAACTCACACAAAGAAGTGTTGATAATTTTGTCTTGGAACGTGCTAATATGTGCGTGAACAAGCAACCAGAATCAACTTTCAAAACTCAAGGCAAAAACAGCAATCTAGTTTAGAAAGACTAGAGCCATTGGTTGAATCTAAGTTTTCTTGTTATTGACTATTACTAACTGGAAAAAAGTTCAGTGATTTGATAACGCAACTATGTCGCTCGTGAGTTAGGAGTTTTTTTAAAAACCCTTATTAGAGCTTCTTAACTAAATATTAAGAGCATTTCCGACAAGCCACGATCAAGATTGTGTCTTGCGACAAGCTACTATACTTGCATCAAACCAAACGGAACCCGAACCAACCAGAAAGATACTTCGTGGCTAGTGATAGACTATAGATTTTGTAACTACCTGCAAAAACAAACTCTCCAATAAACTATCTAAATTGATATTAGACCCATATTGCTCATATCAGAGAGAGGGGTTTGAACCCACATTTTCTGGAAAAACTCCGCAACCAATCCTGAAATCCCGAAATGATTGGTAAACAGAACGGAAATTGCTGCAAAGAAGTACTGATTCGCTGTCAACATCTCTAGGCAAAATCTGCCGCTACCGCGTTCATCGTCCATATTCACATGATGCTCCCCAATGATCTGAATTTTCTTGTTCACATTTACATCCCTAAAAAAGAAGAACAGGAAAAAAGAAAGTAGATGAAAAAATTTAACATTATTACTAGTTAAATTCCGCACAAGTTAAATTGACCAAAGAAATCCCCAGGTGACAAGCCTGGGGAGGATGCAAACCATGAAAGCATAACGGTTAGTACTGATTTAGTATCGTACAGTACCAGACTTGTCGTTAACCGAAAAGAGGAGTTTTAGCTTTATGATTGCTTTTTGGTGCAATAACCTATTAACAGCTACGATACTGCTGACAAAATCAATATGGTTGCCAAAATGCCAAATTAGGTGAGGGAAACATCAGACCAGAAATTTAAGAAAATGTGGGTAAAGACCCCCTATACCTGATAGCTCTACAGTCAGTTACAGTAAATATGCAACGGTCTTATTTCAAATCCAACAAACCATTTTCTTTCAACTTAGGATGAAAGCGAATTTGTGTTTGTAAACCACGTGATTCTAAAACTGCTATGATTTCACCCTCTACCCGACGTGCCACATTTTTAATGATTTTAGTTTGCGCTATTTCATCATTTGCAGGATTGTTATAATTTGCCTGTTCTTCAGGTGTCATGGCTATTTTGGCATCTATCGGTTGCGTCCATTTGTCTTTATTTTCTCGATTACCAGCAGGGACAGTGCCATTTTCAGCAATCCAAGTTTGCTCTATCTTTTCTAAAATCGTACGATTAGGACGTTCAATGGTTTCAGCTTTCACCCAATAACAATTTTTGGGTTGACGTACTAAATGCTGCTTCAAGCTGAGATAAACATCACGAGAATATCCGACAAATTGCAACACTTTTTCTTGGTCAAAAATTGCATATACTCCAATTTTACCTTGCAATTGTTCAGGTAATTGACCGTTATAGTCAATATATGCAATGTACTCGATATTGGCTAAAGAAGGAATATTTGTTTCTGTAGTCATAAACAAAGTTCAACACGGTTATTAATTAGTGTTTAGTAGTCATAGTTGTTGACGAAACTCATAACTAATAATAACTTTTCTAGAAATTGTACAAAAACATTTTCTTTGCAATGATTTGCTAAAAAGTGAAAAAAAATGGAGTATTGGAAATATTCTACTCCCTTCTTGCCACAAAATCACTTAAAGGTGGCAACGGTGACGACAACCTGCGAGTGAGGGGTTTCCCGACGAGGGAAGACCCGCGTTCGGTGGAGGGTAGGTGAAACCGGAAGCGTACACTGCACACTTTGTGTGCAGTGTAGGTACTTCACAATAACCTGTTCTACAACACTTGCAAAAGCTGGTTAATTTTAGAACCTTGGCGTTGCTTGAACTCTGTCGGAAAATTTAAATCAATGACAATCTTGTTATCTGTCTCTTCTTTCACCGCAGAAATTTCAGCAACCAACTTACTAGGTGAGGGGTTCCCCTCCTCTCGACTCAACAGCAAACCAACGAGTGGTTTGATATTTCGCATCTTGTGCAAGTCTTCTTGTCCAAGCAGTCTATTACCTCCCCGCGCTTTTTTACTCCGCATTTCCAGGCGTAAACCTGTTACCCCTAGTTCTGTGGCAATTCCAGGGAAGAAATGACCATCCCAGTAAAGTTCACCAACAGCGCTGACCTGTTTGCGTACCTGGCTACGGGTGATGGGTTTGAGGTCCCGAAAAGAACGACTCAGACTGGTAGCAAGGAAGGCAAGAGAATTCACTGGTTGATCTACAGACTCCCGCTTCTGAGAATACCACTCTCGCACATCAGAATACAAAATCAGGATTAAGTTATCCATTTGGGCGCGGCTAGGACTGACAAAGTCAATTGCCAAAAGCGTGTTTGAATCACTTACAGGAGAAACTCGCACAACCCGTGCTGTGAGGGAGACACGAACAGTAAAATCTCCCATGATCTCAACCTCAACTTCATCTGGTAAGTTAGGCCAAGATTCTAAAGAAATCAACGCCCCAGTTTCTGAGATATTGACTGTTTCGCCCCTAAATGTGTAGTTACTATTAGTAATCACAACAGGGAGGCGTCGCTGCAAACGGTGAGAAGAACGGACTTGCGGCTGTTCAAAACCAACCAGCAATGCTGCAATCAGCAGAATCAAATTAAAACCTGACCACAAAGTGTTTACTAAAACCGCTTGCCAATCCTCTGGACGAAGCAGCAGCCAGTAAGGGACGGCAAATAGGGAGGCGCTAACAAGTATGGTTACTATTATTAAACCACGCATTGACTGCCAGTCAAAAGTACGTTTAGTAACATTCACTCCTTTGTCAGTGACGTTAAACGAACCAAGTTTGGGGTTAATCAGCGCCAACATCGTCACCCACCCCGCTTGGAAAGCCATAACAAATTCAAAAATTTCGTTCCAAAAAGAAAAACGGACGTTTTTGTAAATGATATGGTTGGTGAATAAAGCTAGAAGAATGTGTGGTACCGCGTATGCCAGAGTTTCCAAACCTAAACCTCGAATGGGATTGATACCAAACAATAAAAACAAGGTGGGAACAATTGCATACACCAGTCGAGGATATCCATACAAGAAGTGCGAAGTCGCACTAAAATAACAAATCCGTTGAGGAATCTTCAGTTTCAGCCAGGGATTAAACAGGGGGTTTTCCAATCGGAGAATTTGCGCCATACCCCTTGCCCAGCGCACTTGTTGACCGACATAGGAAGAGAAGGTATCTGGGGCTAACCCAGCTACCATGATTTTGTCATAATAAACAGACTTGTAACCGCGAGAGTGCAACCGTAGTGCTGTGTGACAATCCTCTGTCACAGTTTCAACCGCAATTCCCCCAACTTCCAAAGCATGGGATTTGCGAATTATAGCTGCTGAACCGCAGAAAAAGGCAGAATTCCAAAAATCATTGCCTTTTTGCAGCACTTTATAAAACAGTTCATTCCCAACCGGGATTCTACCACGAGTCAGCAAATTGCGCTCGAAAGGGTCGGGATTATAGAACCAGTGGGGAGTTTGGACAAACGATACCTTTGGATCATAGAAAAAGCCTACTGTATTCAGCAGAAATTGACGCGAGGGGATATGGTCGCAGTCTAAAATCAAAACTAAGTCACCGTCAGTTTTGTTAAAGGCATTGTTGATATTACCCGCCTTAGCATGCTTGTTGTTGTCCCGCGTCATGTGGATACAACCAATTTCTTCACACATGAGCCGTATTTGTTCTCGTCTTGCCCGGAACTTCTCTCGGCGCGGGTCGTTTTCTTGGTATCTTTCTGGACGACCATCATCTAAGACATAAACCGTCTTTTTACCAGGGGCATAATCGCAAGTGATTGCTGATAAAGCAGTCTTGCGAACAATTTCAACATCTTCGTTGAAGGTGGGAATGTAAATATCGACATTGAACCATTCTTCTTGAGGAATGTTGGAAAGATCAACCGCCTGACGTTCTTTGATTTTTAGAGTTTGAAAATAAGCCAGTGCCAAGGTGAGAATAGCATATAGCTCAGCAGCGTACAGCACTAAGCAAACAAAGCTATTGAGGAAACCATCAAGGTTAAGAGTGTAGCTTGTGCGGTAATACAAATAACGCAGCGTTGTGACGAAACTCAGCCACGCCATAAATAAGTGATAATACTGGCTAATTTCAGGAGAAGACTCTTGCTCCTCAGCTTGCATAATCCATTGACCAAGTATCACCAGAAACAAGCCAATAACTGCTTGCTGCCAGATTCGTAGCGGCACAATAATAAGTGGAACTGAGAGAACCAGAAGTAGCAAAACCAGCCACTTAAGCTGTTTCACACCCACTTTTTCTAAAGCGCGGTCAAAAAATCGGGGCGTGAAATCAATGAGCCATCTATTTAAGTTGAAACGCCCTCGAGGAGGGGAATTTGATGAAGAAGACATGTTGGGTTTGGGATTTGGGATTTTATTTAAAACTGGGATTTGAACCGCAGATAAACGAGGTAGTGCGTTGGGGAGGCAGTGCGGTCTTGGGGTTTCCCCAAGCATCTGCCCTCGGGTTAAGCGACTTGTAAGCGCAAGGCGCACGCTACTTTGAACGCGCAGCGTCTCCGTTAGCGTAGCGTGCCCGCAGGGCATAGGAGATAGCACCTGCCGTGCAGATAATTGTCTGTTATGTCCACGTGCGTCTGCGTGCTTCAGCGGTTACAATTAATTTCTCTCAGTACCAGCAAGGCGCTTGAGATACAACTGAACAATTCCATAAAGTAGGAGTGAAACGCCTACAATACCGATAGGTAGTAGGAGCCAATTTTCTTGTAGCAAGCGCGTTGTCTTACTCAGCAAATTGGTATTTTCTACACGAGTTTTTGAGGGAGCACTACGGATAAACTCTAGTTGATAAGCATCTGGATCGTAGGGAGACGGATTGTTCTTATCGCTACCTACTAGCACTGTATCTTGTTTTAATTGGTAGAACAACGGGTCTTGCTCAACCACTTGCCGCACTCGCTCTAAACCAGTTTCTGTTTGAGCTGTTAAAGCCAGAATGATACGCTCGTTACTCCAGGGGGAAACAATTTGTTTAATCAAGCCTTGTGAATCCTGTGGAGTTTGAATCGTACCTTGAGCTGATGCGCGGAAAAATGCTCGACTCAAATTAAAGCCAGTGGATCGAAAGACTTCCGGAAAAGGAAACTTGTCCCGTGTACCAATTCCCACAAGATGCTCATTCTTGCGAACTGAGTCAGGAATTGATTCTGGCGTATAAACCTGGAATTTGATAGACTCTGCTTGACTCAGACGTCCCAGGCGTTCGCTCAACGCCAGCAAAGTGAGTATATCTGTATTAGATGGGTTTTGTGGCAAGACGATCGCCGTTCTAGATAAATCTTGCGGTGCAGCAAACGGAAAACCAAATTGCAACAACTTTAAATCTGGAAGTTGTACAGAAGTTTCCCGTTTTAACTCGAAGCTTGTATCAGCATGAAGTGTACCTACTAATTGTTGATCTGCGGCACTCAGACATTTTTGCTTATCAAATGGTTCTTTGGGATTCATCCGAAAGAAAACTTGGAGTTGAGCATTAGAATGCAACAAGCTTGCTGGTAAATCAACTTTCAAGGTTTGGCGGGTTTCTCCAGAATCTGAATTCAGACGTGCACCACCAATATATCTACCGTCGAGCAACACTTCGAGCGCAGAGGTTCTGGGGTTGAACTGTGAACCATAGCTGTAAACTAGGTTCATGGAACTGCCACGCAAAAATCTGTCATCAGGTAAAGTGCGGAAATCAATTGTAACAGGCGGTGCGGCGGAACCACGAACAGTCACATCACCAAATGCTTCATTATTGAGTGGAGTTCTAAGGTCGCTGAGTCTAAAAGTATTTTCTTCTGGAGTATAACGAGGCCATTGTCGAGGTTCCGGTGCAGTCACATCTTTGACTTGATTGACAAAAACGACTGAACCTGTTCCCATTTTTCGCAAGTCTGGCTGCACCAAAAACTGTACTGCCTTTGCCACACCCTTTGCTCCATTACCAGTCGCAATTAAGACAGGTGTACCACCTTTTTCTTTAGTCATCGCTGCGATCAGCACCCCTGTATCTTCTGGTACGGGCTTTTGATTGATATCGAGAATTTCAGTACCAGCAATAGAAACAGGTAATTTCAAAGAGGTTAAAGCTGGCTGTTCGCTAGGAGTTCCAATGATCACTAACCGCTGTTCGGGTTTTACACTTTTTATATCAGATACCAAGCTCGTCTTGATTGGGCGAAAATCTGCAAACCTACCAAATGCCGCTTGCAAACGAGCTGCTGTTGTCAGCCAATATTGATTGACCTGACTTGGTTGCACATAAACAATACTGTTAGTTTCTAAGCCGAGTTGATCAAAAAACGGATAGGGATAGCGGCTAAAATTGAGGGGAACTGGTTGCCTTTGGAAACCAAAAATTAATTTGGAATCTGGTAGAATATCCGTCCACAAATTAGGATCCTGAGGATCCGTACATTGTTGTGAACTATTTTGCTGAGCAACAAACTTGATTTCGTTGTAGTCCTGAAGCAGCTTAGGATCAATATTATTTATGAGTACCTGACCGACTTGGGACTGTTTACGGTTGAGCGATATGCTGCCTAGGGCAGTGTCATTGATAAATACCGTCAGGTTAGAACGGTTGGCATAGAGTAATGGTGAGTGCTGGAACTTAATTAAAGCTTGAAGCTTTCGGACTTTCCAGCCACGAGGACGGTTAAAGCCAAGGCGACCTTCCGCATTCAGTCCTCGTAAGCGTAGACGATTACCGACAATTGGACTGCGGTTAAATTCCAGGTTGTACGTGATCAAATTCTTTGGTTCATCAGCCTCTTTTTTGTCTTCGCTTTTATCTTCTTCGTTTTCTTCGTCTTCGCTATCAGCTTTGGGTTTAATTGCTTGAGCTAATAAAATAGTTTGCTGTTTATCAGAATATTTTTGCTGCTGAGCAATTTCACTGAATTGTTGTGAATTGTCGTGTAGCAAATCTTCCTCACCACGAGCTTGAGCACTTGGCAATGAAGTAGGAAATAGTAACAAGCAAAAAGCAAACAAAATTGCTTTTGTACTAATTTTGGAAGAATGAAACAACGGCTTCATATGACGGTGTCACTTTAGATATAGTAGGAAATTCTCTGGTTTTGTGGTTGTGATTTTTGTGAGGTTTGTTAGCGACATTTTTACGCTGAAAATTTTGGTTTTTTGGAATTTAAAAGGGAACACTATTTTTAATGATTAAAAAAAGAACTAAGGAAATATTTTGCTACTTCTTTAGTAGTTGCGGCGGAACTACTGAAGGAGACAACAGACCTAACCAAGCCAAATTCTGTGTATAGTAAGCGGATTTATCATCCCAAATGCCGCCTTTGTATTGAAGTAGAACTTTTTTCTCAAGTAACTCCTTTGCTAGTCGTGGTTCTACGAACTGCCAAGCGGCATAAAGCATAGCGTATTGTGCTGTTGCTTCATAATCCACCAATCCTTTGCCTTGTAAGTCGATGCGTGCTGGTAAACGCGATCGCTCCCGCCACTGCTGTTGCAGATATTTACTATTTGCCTGAAGATAACGTCGCGCTTGCGGTGAATTGAACCAAGCCACATCCAGCGATAAGCGCCACCAAATTCGATAAGCATCAAAGCCATACAAAGTCTGAAGTTGGCTTGTCTGCGGTAAGGGTTGGTATTTTCCTGTTTTGGTATCTTGAGCTACCCAATCACTTGGCAACCCAACTGCAGAAAGTGGCGCTGATTTTTCCAGAACTTCGTAACTGCTATTGACTAAACTCAACCAATCATGCTCTGGATCGACTTGGGCAAATAGCCGAAAAGCATAGGGAGCGAAGTAAGAAGGGTTGAGGTAGAGGGTTGAGGCATTCGGAATAAATGCCGCTGCAGGACCAGGCAATAAATACAGCTTTCCTCCGTGTCCTAGTACAGTGGAAAGGTTCCACAAATCTTGCAGTTTGGCTTTTGCCAAATTCAGGTATTCAGGACGATTCCAGCGCCTTGAGGCAAGAATCAAAGCAGTAATGGCATCAATATCGCCATCACTGGCAAAGTTACCATCGATCGCACCCCATTTTCCATCTGCATTTCGTCCCCATTTCCACGCCCACAAATTGTCTGTCCGTTTGCCGTCTGCTTGTCTTTGGAGGTTATTTTCTCCCCAGTTCAAGGTTTGAGCAAAAGTTGCAGCGTCATCGATCAGGACTGCCCGCAGCATGGCATATGCCTGACCTTCACTTGTGGAGCGATCGCCCGCTTCATAATCAATAACTCTACCATCACCCTGAATAAATCTCCGGCGATAGACTTCCCAGCTTTGAGCGAGTAACTCCCGGTTAGGAACCGATTTCGGCAAAGCAGCGACATACTTAGAGCTACTTTCGCTTTCGCTACCATTCAATGGCAGAACTGTTTCTACCGGAGTCCTGTCATCCGATACTTCCGTCTTTATTACTGAGTAACCTAAATTACAGGAGCTGAGAACAATCATGGAAACAATAACTGTCAATTTCACTGAGTGCCGCATTCTTTAACAGAGAACAAAGGGGACACGGAGACTTAGGGAACACAAGATAAAGAAAGGGATATACAGATAAGGGCAAATCTGTGCATCTTACCCTCTGTTATTTCCCTCTGCGCTCATAGTTGTCCCAAGAGGGCTGAAAGCCCCGTCGTTGCAAGAAATCTTCTTGTATTTGCTGCCTCTGACGAGACACTTCACCATCGCTTGTCCCTTGGGAAATTTGCTCTATTTCGAGTTGTTCAAGCTGTGACAGCGCTGTTAAGGGCTGATCAGCAATGGCACTTAAGCCCGCAAGGGCGCGACGTGCCTCTTTATCTTGTGGCTTTTGCCCGACAACTTGAGAGTAAATTTGCCGTGCAGAATCAAAGCGCCGTTGTTCAAAACGAATTCCTCCTAAAGCAGCAAGGGCATCTATATTATCTGGTTGCTGTGCCAAGATATTTTCGTATGCCTTGCCAGCCAAATCCAAATCACCAATCGCTCGCGCCAAATCTCCCTGCAACTGATACGTGTTCGCGTTGTTCGGGAGACGAGCAATCAACTGTTTCACTCGCGCTTGCGCTTGGGCGGGATTGCGTTTTGCGATGACTTGCACCAGACGCAGTTGCACTGGCAAGTAGCTTGGGTCAACTTGAGCTAAGTAATTATACAGGGGTTCCCGCTGTGGTTGAGCCGGCAAAGTTCCGACTAAACTAAAAAGTTCTGGAGGTGCATTCGTTGCAGGTTGTGTCGCTAACCAATTATTGAGGACAGCATCCGCCTCTTGATCAGAAATCTTCTTCGCTTGATAGGCGACACTGGTTCGTCCCAATTGAGTCGTCAAATTTTGTGGTTGACGGATGATCAATTGGTCATAAGCTGCTAAAGCTTCATCAAACCGCCTTTGTTGCACTCGCACACCTGCCAGTCCACGTAAAGCTCCATCGGTAATATCATCACCTGCTGAGTTAGTTGTCAAGACAGCTTGGAAACGTTGAGCACTGGCTTCTAAGTTGCCCTCCCGTCGCTCAATTTCTGCTGCAAGTAGTTGAGGTGCAAGGCTTTTGGCTCCTTCTGGTGTTGCTGTATAAGCTGCCAAAGCTTGTCTTGCCCCATTTGTGTCATTCTGTTGTAGAGAAATCTGAGCGATGCGGAAATTTAAAAATGGGACGTTTACCCTTGGTGAAAGAGTTTGGTATAAAGGCAACAGTTCTGGGTCTGGGGCATCAACGTCTGATAGGGCAAGAGCTATCTGTTGCAATTGCACCGGATCTGAGGGTAGGGGGTTAACTTCAGCTGCCAAACGCCTTTTTAAGTCACTTTTGGCGAGTTGTCCCAATTTATTCTCTAGGACTAACTGCCGCACCACCAAACTTTTATCATTCGGGAACTGTGGAGCTATTTGGCGATAAAGTTGTAGTGCTGTTTGCTCTCCTTGAGGTAAGCCAGTGAAAACATCAGCAGTTTCTCGCAATAAGGTGGGCGAGGGGTTAGGAGAATTGGCGATCGCCTGACGATACAAAGTCGCAACTTGCTGCGCTAAGGCGGGGTTATTGCTAGATGAGCGAATCTCATTCAAAGAACGTGCTAGAGGTAAAATCGCCTCTGGTCGATTTTGTATTGGTTCCAATACCGCGATCGCTTGTTGTAACTGTTGATTAGCAACATACGCCTTGGCAAGTTCAGAACGCGTCTCAATGCCTAATTTGTCCAGACTTTTGGAACTCTCTAACTGTCCTTCCAAAAGCTGTGCTGCTGCTTTTGGGTTGCCAGTTTCTCGCAAGGTACTAGCGTAGGCTAACGCCGCAAATCCAGTAATAGGCTTGCCAGTCCCTCGATAGCGGTTGAACAATTCCAAAGCTTTTTGGTAGTTACGGCTATAACTGTAAGCTTGAGCAGCACCAAGGATAGTTTCTGATGTTGGATTCTTTTCCAAAACTATTTGATAATCTGCCAGCGACTCGTTGAACCTTCCTTGGTAACTGTACAACAAGGCGCGGTAAGAACGGGCTTGGATGTCGTTGGGATTGGCGTTTAAGAAAGTATTAAGAGCTTCAATTCCCCGTACTTGCCACTCTGGACGATAGGTACCCATGATCCCAACAATTTTGAGCGCACTTTGGTTGTTGGGGTCTTGCACTAACACCTGTTGATAAGCATTCCAAGCCTCAGGAATACGTCCAGCGCGGTTATAAGAGATTGCTAACCCTATCTTGGCTTGTGAAGATTGCGGATTTTGCTTTAAAGCTTGCCCAAAGGCTTTGATAGCATCATTCACCCACCCTTTTTTAAGGAGATTGTAACCTCGTTGCACTGCTGACGAGGACTTCTGCGCTTGGGCAGGAGCAATGTTATTTAACAATGGGACATTGACTCCATAACTCAAAAGAGAAAATGAAGCAGTGATCACAATCAGACCAGAAAGACTTTTTGTTCTGATATCTTGGACACTCGTTCCCACATTTGAGCAGGGATTAGTTTTGCGTTTGCATTTTTGACTCATTGAGACCTTCTCCCTCTTGGAGTCACATCAAATTCTGTACGCACCCTGACACCCAGTACTGTTTCCTCAAAACCATCTCGTCCTTGAACTGTAAAACCGAACCGCAGATTAGGAAGGAATTCAAAATCGTAAAAAAGCTCTAACACGTCTGGGTTATCTCCACGGCGCAAGCTGTCGTTTGATAAAGCACGTCCGTAAGCTAAACCCAAGCGGTCATCTGGAGTAAACAAATCCAAAAAGCTGAGTCCGAATGAGTAGGTATCTGCCCCTTTGCCCAAATCGCGGTTTTCGTAACGTCCATAACGTCCGAAAAGACCTAATTTCAATTCGGGGACAAAAACTTCAGCATTCAGACCGTATGCTTCTTCGCGGTCATCTTTTTGGGGTCCAAAGATTGTGCCTTGTGTATTCCTGGCAAGCCCAAAGCTTTCAGGGAAAGTATCACGAATACCAGCATCGCGATCGCTCGCATAAGTCCCGCGAATAATCGCATTCCCGTAACGGATAGCGACTTCTCCAGCAAATCCATCCAAAGCAAAGTCACTTATTTTGTTTGACGACGAGAAAACTGCTGCTTTGGCTTCGATATTATCGGTCACACTCCAGTTCACAAGTAACCCAGTGCGAGAAGCAATTCCCGTTGCTGACAACGCCGGGTTTGTCTGGAAAATCGGGTTAAAGAATTGACTTGCACCGTCTTTAGCAAAGCTATTCCGGTCAAAATAAGAGGTCAAATCTATCTGACCCAAGACGAAACGTAGATTGGGCGCTCCTCCTACGGAAGTGGCAAGAAAAAGCTCATTGATGTTCAAACCATCTCCACCGGAGTCAACAAGAAGATTTTCTCCAGTCACCAAATCCAAAGTAGCCCCAACCAAAAGTTGAGGGGTGACCGGATACACTGCTGAGAGTCGCCCCCGTGCTGCAGAATCATCTCCTTGAGTTATGTAGACTCCTTGAACCTGTAAAGAAGGTTCTTGCAAAGCTGTGCTTCTGAGTAAGGGGCGACTTCTATCCACTGGTTGTGGAGTATTTGGTGTTGCTGATGGCGGTGTTAGCGATGGCGGTGTTGCTGATGGCGGTGTTAGCGATGGCGGTGTTGGAACTGTGGGAGTTGTCTGCGCTTGCGTTTGTGGCGGTGGTACCGTTTGGGTAACTGGTAACGAGGAGACAACTTGACAATTCAGGTACTGATTGGAAGTTGGTGTGGAAGTTCCTGATGGGGACGTTGCGACTTGGCAATTCAGGAGTTGATTGAAGGTAGATGCAGGAGTGTTAGGAACCGCTGACTGTGTTGTCGCTTGGCAGTTTAAGAGTTGATTAAAGGTAGGTGCAGCGTTACCTGAAACTGCTGGTGACGATACGACTTGGCAGTTGAGAAGTTGGTTGGACGTTTGTGTTGCAGAAGTACTTGGAACTGATGAGTGCGTTATTGCTTGAGGGTTGAGAAGTTGATTCGTTGGTGCAGGAGTATTAGGAATAAATGACTGTGTTGGGGTTTGAGAGTTAATGGGTTGATTGAAGGTAGGTGTGGGAGTACCAGGAAGTGGTGGTAAAGGCGCTTGTTGTGATTGAGAGTTGATTAGTACCTGATTGAAAGTGGGTGCAGATGATGCAGATGGTGCAGTGAACTCTTGCGTCACTGTTGTACCAAAAGGTGGTGGAAGTGGCGCGGCTTGGATCTTTGGTTGTCCTAGACTAGCAGATCCCGAAACTTGACGAATTTGTTCTTGGGCATTTTGTGCCGTCACAGTCGGAGGAGGTGAAACCGACTTCACTGGTGCTTTTGGGACTTTTGCAGGCACTTGCTGTTGGATAAAGCCACTCTCCAACTGCTTAATGTCATCTGTAGGTGTCTTTACACTCTCAAATGAAGATTTTCCTCGCGATGCGACTGTTACCCCAGTTGGTTGCTTTGATATCCCAGGTGGTGGAGGCACTGCTGTCTGGGACTTTAATTTTTGTCGTTTGCTGGGTACGGGTGGTTTGGGTACTTGTAGTAATTCCCTAAACTGGACATTGCTCGACTGTTGATTGTGTGGATTTTGTTGAGCCAAAGATGCATCATTCACTGCCATTATCCAAAAAATACAGATTGAGGCAGTCTGAAGCAGAAAATTAGCCCTATTCCACTGTTTTGGTCGAGTACATTTTTGACAATCCAATACTGTGGGTCTCATTTGTCTAGCTGATAAACAACTAAGATTCTTTTGTGACGAGATGTCGCCACTTTATCAAAAAGTGTGGGTATTTTAACGAAATTCTACAATTTTTTGACAGTTAATTAACTTGATAAAAAGATAGTGAAGCAGTTGCTTGTTTTAGTCTATGTATATATAAATGAGTGAAAATAGAAATTATCTTGTTTCTCATTGGGAAAAAGCCTCATTTTTTATGCTCAAACCACATTTAAAGCTAGATTTGGCGAATCTTTCCAATTTATCGCTGAATCTCACCCTAATAGGTATTTCTTTGCTTCTACTAACCGTCGTTTCTAGCTGTAATAAAAAAGCACAAGAAAAAGTGCAACTAGAAATCAAAACTGTGGAACCCGCAGGAAGTAATGGCGTATACAACGTTGGAGGTAGTACAAATCTACCTGATTCGAGCAAAATTGTAGTAGCAGCAGTTCGCTACTTAGTTCCAATCGCAGGACAACAAGCAGGAGTTTTGAATGATGAAACGAACAATAATCGTTCAATTCTTGCTCGCCAAGTTGTTGAAGTTAAGCAGGGACAGTGGCAAACAAACCTTAATCTTTGGCAAGTTGCAACTGATGGTCGTTTCCAGGAACCTTGGCAAGCTTATCAAACACAAATGAAACTACGTCCAGATAGCAATGTCACCTTCATTGCTACTTTTGAGCCTGCTGATCAGTTAAAAAAATCAAACTTGCAGTTTGATGCCCAACAGCTTCGTTCTACAAACGAAGGCGAACTCTACCTACAAGCACATCAAACTTTACCGATATCTCTACCTGCGCTTAAAACAACACCTCCTCTTGAACAACCACAAGATTTGAACAATAACTTGGTAAATCCACCTGAGATCCTCCAAGCGTCAACTTTGACTTCAAAGACTTCCTTCTTGCGATCAGCTAAATTCAGACAAACTAATGCTCCCTTAAAATCTTCTGAATTTTTACGCTAACCGACGACACTCACACAAACTAACGCACCCTTAAAACCTTTTCATCTTTGTACGCTGAAAAAGAGCGCCTGAGTTTCTCACTCACTTGAATTCACAAGTGTTTTGAAAACCATAGTATATCCTAAATCTATCTGGCGCTTTTTCTTCAGCAATTATTTTTTTACTGTAGAAATGACCTCTGGGTCTGTATGTATTATATATTACTTTGTGTTTGTAGTAAATTTATTTATTTTTATAATTGAAATCCAGTACTTTCAATCTACACGCCATACAGGCAAAGTACAATCATGAAATTTTTAGTAAATTAGAAGACTTTCTTTGACCTTGAATTTTCATACCACTCAAAATATTACTGAGTATTATTTTTTTTTCAAAAAAAATGCAATATAAGTGCTCAGGAAAATTTTTATTTTTTTTACAAATCTCACTTCAACAGATTTCAATCACAAAGTAAAATTGATTTAGTAAAATAAAAGAATTTTATTGATGGTAGCAAGCTTTAAAAGAAAGCTTTTTATAAAGTATACATGTGGGTTGTGAACTACCCACCACCAACCGCAAGCAGTATGGTGGGAGTTCAAGATTCATGGGCAATTGCCTCGTCTTAGGCTTGCGCCCTCAATGTGGTCTGACATCGCCTCCACTCACACCAGTTCCCCGTCCCAGAGAACAATAGCCATCTGAAACATACCTGCTTTGATATTCTTTGCAGCGTTCTCGTCCCTATCGTGTTGAGTATGACATTTCAAGCCTGACTTTTCATGGCATCTGGAAAAGTCACTTTCATCGGTTAGCGATTGCGCAAAGCAACAGACGCGACGAGTGCGTATCGCAGAAATTGAGTTTTTCAAACGCTAATTTTCAAAGTCACTCATTTTCATTGATGCTAAAACTATTAAGAATCTGCCTGTGGAAAAACCTACGCTGTTTGGTGTTTCTCGGACGAACCGTGAAAAGTTAGCTCAATTTTTTGGGGACAATGGTCGGCAATTTGACCACACTTTCAAGCGAAATCCTCGCTATCCCAACTAGTGGGTGTGAGCGCAGCGTTGCGGTTAGACAATAGCAAGTCCTGTTTTTTCCGGATACAACCTGCTGCTCATCGCATCCACAAGACGTGTATCTGGTAAAATTTTTCTCTAGCACTATAAAGATTTGCAATAATGATGCTATATTAGTAAGTCTAGTAGTGTGTTTATATATAAATAGTCTTTCTGGAACTGACTGTGGCGAATACAAAGTCTGCTCTCAAGCGCGCCGAAATCGCAGAACGCAACCGACTGCGTAACAAAGCATATAAATCGGCAGTGAAGACCCTGATGAAAAAATACTTCGCGGCTGTAGATGCATACGCAGCTAATCAAAGCCCGGAATCAAAACAAGAAGTCATGACTCGGATGTCAGAAGCTTATAGCAAAATCGACAGAGCCGTGAAAAGGGGTGTACTTCATCCTAACAATGGAGCCAGAAAAAAGTCAAAACTGGCTCAAAGGCTAAAAGCGCATACACAACCAGCAGCAACTGCGTAAGAGTCAGCAGTCTTTCCTCTTTTATCTTTAGTAAGGGCAAAAGACGAAGGGCAAAAGACAAAGGATAAGCAATGCAGCTGATAGACACCCACGTTCACATCAACTTTGACATTTTCCAGTCAGATTTAGAAGCCGTACGATCACGGTGGCAACAAGCGGGGGTCATACATTTAGTACACTCCTGCGTAGAACCATCTGAGTTTAAAAGCATTCAAGCTTTGGCTCACCGTTTTGCGGAAATGAGCTTTGCTGTAGGGCTGCATCCCTTAGATGCAGCCAAATGGAATGAACAAACAGCAAAAGAAATCGTTTCTTTAGCTAATTCTGACTCTAAAGTCGTAGCAATAGGAGAAACGGGGCTGGATTTCTATAAAGCAGATAACTATGATCAACAGCGCAAAGTCTTTGAGACACAGCTAGAGATCGCAAGTTCGGCAAACCTACCAGTCATTATCCACTGCCGCAATGCGGCACAAGAGGTAAGGGAAGTGCTGCAAAAATGGAAAAAGCTCAAAGGGGAAAGCGTCCGAGGTGTCATGCACTGCTGGGGTGGAAGTCCAGAAGAAACCCAATGGTTTGTTGATTTGGACTTCTACATCAGCTTTAGCGGAACAGTGACATTTAAAAACGCGAAACAAATTCAAGAATCGGCTGCAATGGTGAGGAGCGATCGCCTGTTAATAGAAACAGATTGCCCATTTCTCTCACCCGTCCCAAAACGAGGTGAACGGCGCAATGAACCAGCGTATGTCCGCTATGTAGCAGAACAAGTAGCAAGAGTACGGGGAGAAACTGTTGATGCGATCGCAACTCTCACCACCCAAAACGCCTGTGAATTGTTTGGCTTAACAATATAGAACATCTCCCGTAGTGCAGAAACTCAGAAAATGAAAAACTCAAACTTTAGGAGGACTAAAATATGCTATTATTATTTCCTCCAAAACAGACTTGCATAAGCCATAATGGTTAAAGAAGCAACTATTGAATCTAACAGTTGAGTCAAACTAGCAAATTAACCATCCTCTGAATCTCTACAACTGGATGCTCCAATTCCATCACCACTAGAACTTTCGGCGATTGGTCATCTAAGCCCATTGTGTAAACACTAGTTTCATATTTTTCCTATAGAGAATTGTTAAACAAATTACCGTGTGACCACCACCCGCCAAGACAAGCTATCCATACACAAAGTAGGCTCAGGGGAATATTGTCCTCTGAGCATAAGGATATTATCCCTCTGGGTTTAAATCCAGGTAGTTACGTACAAGCCAAAACAGTGTAAAGCTGAGGCAGAACGCGCTTTTTGGAGGGGGAAGTGAAGAAAACCAAACAAAGTAACAAAAAGTTATACCATTTGATTTCAGTAAAGAAGTTAATAGCTGGTGGAAATTGGCAGCGTTTGGCGGCAAAATGGGTAATTATCCCCTTGCCAAAATCCTTATTTGCAGCTTTAATTGCTCCGTTTGCCCACACCTGCTCGTGAGTAGGGGGTGTCAGGAGAACTTCCCACACACCATTAAATAAAACTTAGGTTGACAAAGGTAGAGGCATGACAAACGAAACAATTATGGAACCCGCCTTTTTGTTGCCGGACTTGATAGAAATTCAGCGTTCCAGCTTCCGGTGGTTTCTAGAAGAAGGGCTGATAGAAGAACTGAACTCCTTTAGTCCGATCACAGACTACACAGGCAAATTGGAACTGCACTTTTTAGGTCAAAACTACAGACTAAAAGAGCCAAAGTACAGTGTAGACGAAGCAAAACGGCGGGATAGTACTTACGCAGTACAGATGTACGTCCCCACTCGTTTGATTAATAAAGAAACCGGAGAAATCAAAGAACAAGAAGTTTTTATTGGGGATTTGCCTCTGATGACAGACCGAGGCACGTTTATCATTAACGGTGCTGAGCGGGTGATTGTCAACCAGATAGTGCGATCGCCAGGAGTGTACTACAAATCAGAAATTGACAAGAACGGGCGGCGTACGTATTCAGCTAGTTTAATCCCCAACCGAGGAGCTTGGCTGAAATTTGAAACAGACCGTAACGACTTGGTGTGGGTACGTATAGACAAAACCCGCAAACTTTCGGCGCAAGTCCTCCTGAAAGCTCTTGGATTGTCAGACAATGAAATCTTTGACGCTTTACGCCACCCAGAATACTTCCAAAAGACGATTGAGAAAGAAGGGCAATTTTCGGAAGAAGAAGCCCTGATGGAGTTGTATCGTAAACTCCGTCCTGGTGAACCGCCTACAGTCCTGGGAGGACAACAACTTCTCGACTCGCGCTTCTTTGATCCCAAACGCTACGACCTTGGTCGGGTTGGACGTTATAAGCTCAACAAAAAACTGCGCTTGCAAGTGCCAGAACCCATACGCGTCTTGACTCCCCAAGACATCTTGGCAGCAGTGGATTACCTGATCAACCTTGAGTATGACATCGGTAATACTGACGACATTGACCACTTAGGTAATCGTCGAGTCAGAAGTGTGGGCGAATTGCTGCAAAACCAAGTCCGAGTCGGTTTAAATCGCTTAGAACGCATCATTCGGGAAAGAATGACCGTATCCGACGCTGAAGTACTGACTCCTGCTTCCCTAGTCAACCCCAAACCTTTGGTCGCAGCCATCAAAGAATTCTTTGGGTCTAGCCAATTGTCGCAGTTCATGGACCAGACAAATCCTCTGGCAGAACTGACTCACAAACGCCGTTTATCAGCACTTGGCCCTGGAGGTCTAACACGTGAACGTGCAGGTTTCGCAGTACGGGATATTCACCCATCTCACTACGGACGCATTTGCCCCGTAGAAACTCCAGAAGGTCCTAATGCTGGCTTGATTGGTTCCTTGGCAACTCATGCCCGCGTCAACCAGTACGGCTTCTTAGAAACACCCTATCGACCTGTAGAAAATGGACGGGTACGGTTTGACGTATCACCAATCTACATGACTGCAGATGAAGAAGATGACCTGCGGGTTGCTGCTGGCGACTTGCCCGTTGATGAAAATGGTGACATCATCGGACCGCAAGCCATAGTACGCTATCGCCAGGAATTCTCCACAACCACACCAGAACAAGTGGACTACGTGGCAGTCTCTCCTGTGCAAATCGTCTCTGTTGCTACTAGCATGATTCCATTTTTGGAGCACGACGACGCAAACCGCGCCCTGATGGGATCGAACATGCAACGGCAAGCAGTCCCCCTACTGAAACCAGAGCGTCCTTTGGTGGGCACAGGCTTAGAAGCTCAAGCTGCAAGAGACTCTGGTATGGTGATTGTATCGCGCACCGACGGAGAAGTGGTCTATGTAGACGCCACAGAAATTCGTGTGCGTCCACGGGTTACCTCAACGGATGGAAAGCCAACTGCTGCCCTAAATCAGCAAGGCACTAGCTCATTCGGACGTGACCAGTCTTCCAAATCTAATACTTCAGACATTAGATACCACATTTCCAAATATCATCGCTCCAACCAAGATACCTGTCTCAACCAAAAACCGTTAGTTTACATGGGTGAACGTGTTGTCGCAGGTCAAGTGCTGGCGGATGGTTCTTCTACTGAAGGAGGCGAACTGGCGCTGGGACAAAACATTGTCGTCGCCTATATGCCTTGGGAAGGGTATAACTACGAAGACGCAATTTTGATTTCAGAACGACTGGTACAAGACGATATTTACACCTCAATTCACATTGAAAAATATGAAATTGAGGCAAGACAAACCAAGTTGGGACCAGAAGAAATTACAAGAGAAATTCCCAACGTTGGTGAAGATGCCTTGCGTCAATTGGATGAACAGGGGATCATTCGCATTGGGGCATGGGTAGAATCCGGGGACATCCTAGTTGGAAAAGTCACACCAAAAGGTGAATCTGACCAGCCACCAGAAGAAAAACTGCTGCGGGCAATTTTCGGTGAAAAAGCACGGGATGTGAGAGACAATTCCCTGCGAGTTCCTAACGGTGAAAAAGGACGCGTCGTAGACGTACGCTTGTTTACCCGCGAACAAGGCGATGAACTGCCACCAGGGGCAAACATGGTCGTCCGCGTCTATGTGGCGCAGAAGCGTAAAATTCAAGTCGGCGACAAAATGGCAGGACGTCACGGAAATAAAGGAATTATTTCCAAAATCTTGCCAATCGAAGATATGCCGTACTTGCCAGATGGCTCACCAGTAGACATTGTTCTCAATCCCTTGGGCGTACCAAGCCGGATGAACGTCGGACAAGTGTTTGAATGTCTGTTGGGTTGGGCTGGTCATAACCTCGGAGTGCGGTTCAAACTCACTCCCTTTGACGAAATGTATGGTGAAGAATCATCTCGAACCATAGTGCATGGCAAATTGCAAGAAGCACGAGACGAAACAGGCAGAAACTGGGTATTTAACCCAAATGATCCTGGAAAAATTTTGGTGTACGACGGTCGCACCGGCGAACCCTTTGACCGACCAGTGACTGTGGGTGTGGCATACATGCTGAAACTGGTTCACTTGGTGGATGACAAGATCCACGCCCGTTCAACAGGTCCATACTCACTGGTCACCCAGCAACCCTTGGGTGGTAAAGCACAACAAGGTGGTCAGCGGTTCGGTGAAATGGAAGTGTGGGCACTGGAAGCCTTCGGTGCTGCTTACACCTTGCAGGAGTTGCTGACAGTGAAATCAGACGATATGCAAGGACGGAATGAAGCGCTGAATGCGATCGTAAAAGGAAAAGCAATTCCTCGACCTGGAACACCAGAATCCTTTAAAGTGTTGATGCGAGAACTGCAATCACTAGGCTTGGATATTGCCGTACACAAGGTAGAGACGCAGACAGACGGTAGTTCTTTGGATGTCGAAGTCGATTTGATGACAGACCAAGGAAATCGCCGTACACCTCCACGTCCAACCTATGAATCCTTGTCACGCGAGTCGATGGATGACGAGGAATAAAAACTGAACAGTCATCAGTCAACAGTGAAATTAGTACTGTTCAAAGCAGTGTGTCCGTAAGTTTTATGTCCAAAGGACACACTCAAGCTTCGCCCGATTAGTGGGCTTTGCGCTTACGGGCAGACTTTGTGAAAGCCGATGCCGTAAGCCCTTCCTGCACACTGTATGTTCAAAGCCCGATTCGTGGGCTTTGTGCATAGGGCGAAACAGCAGGGTGTTATTAGTGATCAGTAAATGCTGAACAAGTAATACTTGATAACTAATAACTCACAACTGAATACTCACACCAGCACGGAATTTATTAGCCGTGTTCATTAAAAGTCATAACTTTAGAACACAATTTGGACAAAGATGAGAGTAGCCCAAAATAATCAGTTTGACTACGTTAAAATCGGCTTGGCATCACCAGAACGTATTCGGGTCTGGGGTGAGAGAACTTTACCTAATGGTCAGGTAGTTGGTGAAGTCACAAAGCCAGAAACGATCAATTACCGTACTTTGAAACCTGAGATGGACGGCTTGTTCTGTGAGCGCATCTTTGGTCCAGCTAAAGATTGGGAATGCCATTGTGGCAAGTATAAGAGAGTGCGTCACAGAGGAATTGTGTGCGAACGCTGTGGCGTAGAAGTGACTGAATCGCGAGTGCGCCGCCACCGCATGGGTTTCATAAAACTCGCAGCACCTGTCGCTCACGTTTGGTATCTCAAAGGTATTCCCAGCTATATCTCCATCCTTCTAGATATGCCTTTGCGGGATGTTGAGCAAATAGTTTATTTCAATTCCTATGTTGTTCTTAGTCCTGGCAATGCTGAAACTTTAACCTACAAACAGTTACTGAGTGAAGACCAGTGGCTGGAAATTGAAGACCAAATTTACTCAGAAGATTCAATCCTACAAGGGGTAGAGGTCGGTATTGGTGCAGAAGCTTTGTTGCGGTTACTCGCTGATATTACCTTAGAGCAAGAAGCTGAATCCTTGCGGGAAGAAATTACGACCGCCAAAGGTCAAAAGCGGGCAAAGTTGATTAAGCGGCTACGGGTGATTGACAACTTCATCGCCACCGGATCTAAGCCTGAGTGGATGGTTATGGCTGTTATTCCTGTCATTCCCCCAGACTTACGCCCGATGGTGCAGTTGGACGGTGGACGATTTGCAACGAGCGATTTAAATGATTTATATCGCCGAGTGATTAACCGTAACAACCGTTTGGCACGCCTGCAAGAAATTTTGGCTCCTGAGATTATTGTTCGCAACGAAAAGCGGATGCTGCAAGAAGCAGTGGACGCTTTGATTGACAACGGTCGTCGGGGACGTACGGTTGTAGGAGCAAATAATCGACCACTGAAGTCTTTGTCCGACATCATCGAAGGGAAACAAGGACGTTTCCGGCAAAACTTACTCGGTAAACGGGTTGACTACTCTGGACGTTCTGTCATTGTGGTCGGACCCAAGCTTCAGATCCACCAGTGTGGTTTGCCACGAGAAATGGCGATTGAACTATTTCAACCATTTGTCATCAATCGGCTGATTCGTAGCGGAATGGTGAATAACATCAAAGCAGCCAAAAAATTAATATCTCGCTCTGATCCAAGTGTTTGGGATGTTCTAGAAGAAGTGATTGAAGGACACCCTGTTCTGCTTAACCGTGCGCCGACACTACACCGTCTGGGAATTCAAGCTTTCGAGCCAATCTTAGTCGAAGGTAGAGCAATTCAACTGCACCCACTCGTTTGTCCGGCATTTAACGCTGACTTCGACGGAGACCAAATGGCGGTACACGTACCGTTATCTTTGGAATCTCAAGCGGAAGCACGCTTACTAATGTTGGCGTCTAACAACATTTTGTCACCAGCTACTGGCAGACCAATCATTACACCTAGCCAAGACATGGTGTTAGGGGCGTATTACTTAACCGCAGAAAATCCTCATGCGACAAAAGGCGCAGGACGGTACTTTACCTCTCTTGATGATGTGATTATGGCTTACGAGCAGCAGCAAGTTGACCTGCATTCTTATATCTACGTACGCTATGACGGCGAAGTAGAGACAAGTGAGCCAGATGTAGAACCGGTTGAAGTCATACCTAATGAAGATGGTAGCCGAACTTTGCTGTACAAGTTCCGTCGAGTCAAAGAAGATGCTGACGGAAACATGATTTACCAGTATTTACGTACAACAGCAGGTCGTGTTATTTACAATAAGGCAATTCAAGAAGCGATCGCCAGTTAACCGCGACCCAAAGTCAAAAGTCAACACTCAACGAGTCCAAAGTTTTTTTAACTCTTGAGTGTAGACCGCAAGACTGCTTGAACGGCAGTTCTTCCTTGGGGAAACCACGCCTAGTGCTACCCAAAAATTGTAAGAAGCCGCTACGGAGTCTACAAGTCGGGAAACTTAAGCCGAGGCTCCCCAAGGACGCACTGTCCTCCCCTTGACCAATGAACAGCAGGTGCTACAACGCGGAAGCCCGTGGGCACTGCCTCCTACTGATTAAGGACTAATGACTAATGGCTAATGACAAAATGGTTTTTCGGAATCGCATCGTTGACAAAGGTCAACTGAAGAACCTTATCTCCTGGTCGTTCATCCATTATGGTACGGCTCGGACAGCGATGATGGCAGACAAATTAAAAGATTTGGGATTCCGCTACGCGACCAAAGCAGGTGTTTCCATCAGTGTTGATGATTTGATGGTTCCTCCTTCTAAGCGATCGCTTCTGGAAGCCGCCGAAGCTGAAATTCGTGCAACTGAAGAACGCTACCAACGTGGAGAAATTACTGAAGTTGAGCGATTCCAGAAAGTTATTGATACTTGGAACGGTACTTCTGAAGCCCTCAAAGATGAGGTAGTTACCCACTTCAAGAAGACTAATCCCCTCAACTCCGTGTACATGATGGCATTTTCTGGAGCAAGAGGTAACATCTCCCAGGTGCGCCAATTGGTCGGAATGCGAGGACTGATGGCAGATCCCCAAGGGGAAATTATTGACCAACCGATCAAAACAAACTTCCGCGAAGGACTGACCGTAACAGAATACATTATTTCGTCTTATGGTGCGAGAAAAGGTCTGGTAGATACCGCATTGCGGACTGCTGACTCTGGTTATCTGACCCGCCGCTTGGTGGACGTATCCCAAGATGTGATTATTCGGGAATTTGACTGCGGTACCAGCAGAGGAATTCCCTTGCGAGCAATGACAGAAGGTGACAAAGTCTTGATTAACCTTGGCACAAGGTTAATGGGACGAGTCATTGGAGAGGATGTCGTGCATCCAAAAACAGGAGAAGTTATTGCAGCACGTAATACCCCCGTTTCCGATGATCTGGCACGCAAAATTGATAAAGCGGGAGTCCAACAAGTCGTCGTGCGCTCTCCTTTGACTTGTGAAGCTGCGCGGTCTGTTTGCCAACATTGCTATGGCTGGAGTTTGGCACACGCTAAGATGGTGGATCTTGGCGAAGCTGTAGGTATCATTGCGGCACAAAGTATCGGTGAACCTGGTACCCAGCTGACGATGCGTACCTTCCACACAGGTGGTGTCTTCTCTGGTGAAGTCGCAAAACAAGTTCGTGCAGAATCCGATGGTACCGTTCGCTTGCCACGTAAATTGCGGACAAGGGCTTACCGCACCCGCCACGGGGAAGACGCCTTGTATGTAGAAGCGAATGGCAGCATTACTTTAGAAGTAGTAACAGACAACGCTGATTCTCCAACGACTCAAGACATTGCTGTGACCCAAGGTTCAACACTCTACGTTGTTGATGGGCAGAAAATTAAGAAGGGTCAGCTGGTGGCTGAGGTTGCGATCGGTGGACGTACAACTCGTATCAACACAGAAAAAGCAGTCAAAGATGTCGCCTCTGACATGGCAGGGGAAGTCAAATTTGCTGATGTTGTGCCAGAACAAAAAACTGACCGTCAGGGAAACACCACAACAACAGCAGCGCGGGGTGGATTGATTTGGATTCTCTCTGGGGAAGTTTATAACTTACCCCCAGGAGCAGAATTGGTGGTCAACAATGGTGACACCATAGAATCCAACGGTGTTCTAGCAGAAACCAAGTTAACGACTTTGCACGGCGGTGTTGTTCGCTTACCAGAAGCAACCCCAGGTAAAGGAACACGGGAAATTGAGATTATCACTGCTTCTGTGGTTTTAGACCAAGCAACAGTCACAGCGCAAACCGCTCAAGGTCGCAACAACTACTTAATCACCACTGGAAACAACCAAGTCTTTAACCTCAGAGCAACCCCTGGCACAAAAGTCCAAAATGGTCAAGTGGTCGCTGAGTTGATTGATGACCGCTATCGCACAACCACTGGTGGATTGCTGAAATACGCTGGCGTGGATGTGCAAAAAAAAGGTAAGGCAAAGCTGGGTTACGAGGTGGTGCAGGGAGGTACCCTCCTGTGGATTCCAGAAGAAACCCACGAAGTCAACAAAGATATTTCCCTGCTGATGGTGGAAGATGGTCAGTTTGTCGAAGCAGGCACTGAAGTGGTGAAGGATATCTTCTGCCAAAACAGTGGTGTGATTGAAGTCACCCAGAAAAACGACATTCTCCGAGAAGTGGTTGTTAAGCCAGGAGAACTGCTGATGGTGGACGACCCAGAAGCAGTGATGGGCAAAGACGGCACCTTTATTCAGCCTGGTGAGGAATTATTAGGGCAAGTCGCTACAGAGTTGCGCTACATCGAATATGTGGAATCACCAGAAGGTCCAGGACTGTTGAGTCGTCCAGTTGTTGAGTTTGCAGTACCCAACAATCCTGATGTGCCATCAACCACATCAGTTAGTCAACAAACAAGTCGTTCAATTCAATTGCGGGCAGTGCAGCGTCTGCCATACAAAGATTCTGAACGTGTCAAGACCGTCGAAGGTGTGGAACTGCTGCGAACCCAACTGGTGTTGGAAATTGAGCAGGAAGGCGAACAAGATCACAACGCTTCCCCCTTAGCAGCAGATATTGAATTGGTCGCGGATGTTGATGATCCAGAAATTCAGCGCTTGCAACTGGTGATTTTGGAATCTTTGGTGCTTCGTCGGGATATAGCCGCGGACGCCACCCAAGGCAGTACTCAGACAAGCCTGGAAGTTGAGGATGGACAAACAATAGTCCCAGGTTCTGTAGTAGCACGTACCCAGATATTGTGTAAAGAAGGGGGTATTGTGCGGGGCGTGCAAAAGGGAACAGAGGCAGTTCGCCGCTGTTTAGTGTTGCGTCACACTGACATGACTAAGACAAATTTAAGCTCCCCACCCAAAGTCAAAGTCGGTGAGTTGGTAGTAGAGGGTGTAGAAATTGCTCCTGGAGTCTTTGCTGAGCAATCTGGGCAAGTCCTGGCTGTGCAGAAGGGTGAAAGAAAAGTTGACAAGTCACAAGGAGAAATTGCGTCCACTCCGGAATCAGCACTCACCACTGTGAACTACTCCGTCACACTCCGTGTTGGTCGTCCCTACCGAGTCAGTGGAGGCGCTGTGTTACAGATAGACGATGGCGATTTGGTACAGCGTGGTGATAACTTGGTGTTGCTGGTGTTTGAACGCGCTAAGACTGGGGACATCATTCAAGGTTTGCCCAGAATTGAAGAACTTCTTGAAGCCCGTAAGCCAAAAGAAGCATGTATTTTAGCACGTCGTTCTGGAGAACTCAAGGTCGTTTACGGCGATGGCGATGAAGCGATTGCGGCGAAAGTCGTTGAATCTAATGGGGTGGTTACCGATTATCCTCTAGGACCTGGACAAAACCTGACAATGCCAGATGGTGCGCAAATTACAGCAGGACAAGCATTAACTGATGGTCCTTCTAATCCCCATGAAATTTTGGACATCTTCTTCAGCCTGGGTTCTGAAGACGGAATCTATGCCTGCGCCAGCCATGCGTTGCAAAAGGTGCAGACGTTCTTGGTGAACGAAGTGCAATCAGTGTATCAGTCCCAAGGTATTGATATTGCTGACAAGCACATTGAAGTGATTGTCCGCCAGATGACCTCGAAAGTACGGATAGATGATGGTGGTGACACCAGCATGCTCCCTGGAGAATTGGTAGAGTTGCGCCAAGTCGAGCAAGTTAATGAAGCGATGGCAATCACTGGTGGTGCGCGGGCGCAGTATACCCCTGTATTATTGGGTATTACCAAAGCATCGTTGAACACCGATAGCTTTATTTCCGCTGCATCTTTCCAAGAAACAACTCGCGTCTTGACTGAGGCGGCGATTGAAGGTAAGTCTGACTGGTTACGCGGCTTAAAGGAAAACGTGATTATCGGACGACTGATTCCCGCAGGTACTGGGTTTAATGCCTATGAAGAACCTGGTGCGATCGAAGACTATGCTGCTGATATGACTACCGGTGTTTTGGATGAAGTTGACGACCCACTGGATATGGTCTTAGATGACCGCACAGCCCGCAGTTATCAATTAGATTCTCCCACTGTTGCTGGGGATGGCTTTGGTATTAGACGCAGTCCAGAAAAGTCAATTTTGGATGAGGATGATTTGATGCTTCCTTCTGATAGCGAAACGGATCTTGATGACTTCGCAGAAGACTACGATGAAGACGAGGATTACGACGATGATGATGAGTAGTATTTCGTCTCCTTAAGATCCTGGTGAGTACACATCACTCCCAGAAGGGGTACAAAATTCGAGTTGTGGTAGGTTGGGTTGCGCAGCCCAACCCAAAATCAACCTCCAGCATTTGGAACCTCCTATTCATCAAATGCAATACTTAAGTGATCTCACCCCAACCAGAGGATTCCTCAAGCGGGGTGAGTTTTTTGCTCAACATTTTAAAAGTCATGAATGAAAAGTCATGGAAATTTATAGTTTTTTCTGGTTACCCATAACTAATTCTTGCAACTTTGTCCCAGCAGTCTTATAGGTGATGAGTGCCACTGCCACGTTAAACTGATTGACTACATCAAAAATCTTTTCATCCCGTTTTTCAATAGGAGTGTTGTCTAACAGTAGTTGTCCTATCTTCTGGTAAATTGACTGTTTTTCGGAATCCGCAATCAGAGAATAAGCAGCTTGCTGTACTCGATCATGTATAAATTTGTATTGAGGTAATGGAGAATTAGTATTTGGTAGTTTTTTTTGCTCTTTAGTAGATATAGTTTCTGAAGAACTATTCTTATTTATAAATAATTTGTCATTATCAACTTCAAGTATAACTAGCCCTTCAACCAACGCAGCCCACAAATCACCAGTTGTATCTACTACAGACTTTTGATATAAAATGCTAAGAGTTTTTAAATCAAAAGACTTACCAATGCAGGCAGCTATTTTTAATACTTCTTGAGTATGTTTTGGTAATTTTCCTATTTGAAGTATCATACCTTCTACTACATCATCTGTTAAAGCTAATGCCCTGACTTTCGCAATATCACACTCCCAATGACCAACATCAAAATTAAATTGCATTAGCCCCTCATAATACAATTTTTTAAGGAATTGATGAATTAAGAAGGGATTGCCTTTCGTTTTGGCAAATATTATTTGGTTGAGAGGAATAGCAAGGGCTTCTGGACAACATAGGATATCAGCAATCAGACGATTTGAATTAGCTTGATTTAATTCCTGTAGTTTAATAGTATTAATTTTTAATTTTATCTTTTTCAGTTCATTGATTGTCAAAGAGAGCGGATGTGTTCTTGAAACGTCAGAATTCTGATAAGCACCAATCAGAAGTAAACCTCCTTCTATTTCGTCATTTGTATTCTGATTTGCTATCGTCAACTCAGAATAATTGCTTTTTATATTGAAATTATTTTCACTCATCAATAATTGAATGAATTTCAAAGTGAGTGTATCTACCCATTGCAAATCGTCTATAAAAATAATTAAAGGGTGCTCTTTTTTGATGAAGACTTTAAGAAGTTTATGGAGCAAACAAATAAAACGATTTTGGGCATTAGTACCAAAGATTTCAGTAACTACCGGTTGCTTGCCAACAATGAGTTCCAGTTTAGGAATAACATCAATAATGATTTGAGCTTGTTCACCTAATGCTGACAAAATCTTAGTTTTCCACTGTTGTATTTCAACATCAGTTTCATTTAGCAGTTGTCCAATTAAGTCCTCAACAGCTTGTATCAATCCTGACAAAGGAAAGTCATGTTGTAACACGTCACATTTTCCTTGGATAAAGTAACTACGCTGTTGCGTAATCAGTTTATGAACTTCTTTGACTACTGCTGTCTTGCCCACATTAGGGGCACCAGCTACTAACATCATTTCAGATATTCCACTGCTTCTCACCCGATCAAAAGCAGCCAGTAGGGTTTCAACCTCATGTTGCCGACCATAGAGTTTTTCAGAAATCAGAAAACGGTGAGACAGCGCGAATGACGGTGAGGGGGTCGCAGCTCTTAAGGTTCCCGTCGATTGCGTTCGCGCAGCGTCTCCGTTAGCGTAGCGTGCCCGCAGGGCATAGGAGTTACCCCCGAACCCGGAGGGCTTTCCCGACGTAGGCGACTGCGTTAGCGCAGCGTGACCGGAGGTTATACCCGAAGGGTCTGACATATCCTGGTTTTTCAACTCAAAAGGCACAATTTTTCCGATTTTTTGCCACTGTTGCAGGCTGATTTCTTGATCCTGCTTTAGTTTTTGGGCAGTTTGATAGCAATACTCAGGCGTTTTTGTCATTTTTTTCAAGGTTTTTGGCAATAGTCTTTTGTTGATAGTCTTCTTAAGAAGCTGTCAAACTGGCGTGGTTGCGCTAGTCTTAACTTTGTAAGTTATTTGAATGGTTGTTCGGTTTTGTCATGATTACCCGAACCCCAAAGCATAAATGGCTTGGGATCCTGCGGTCTTCTTGCACCTAGTCCGTTTCACCATAGCTGCTTTGTCCCATACGTCACTAATTACCTGATTTAAGGTTATTATTCCCGGCATGTCAGTGATACACGTACACAATCTATAGAAATTATTAACTTTAAACAGGTACTTACCGCAGAAAAAATTTGAATCTTTTTATATTTGACTATTGACTTTTATTTGTGTCGGCTGATATTGTGAACCAAGTTTATTCGCACAAAAACCAAGATCACGTACTTGATTTGGCTGAATAATCCGTCCCCAGTCTAGTGGTGTGACGGCATATTGTGCTGCTCCTTGAGGTTTAAAGTTACCGTTCCAAGAGTTATTAATCGCAGCCTGTTTCATATGAAATGTCATTTGCCAATTGTGAACCTTGATATTCCCCTGATTTATGATTTTGAAGCTGACACAAAATCCTGTTTGCCAATTTGCATAGATGTCAGAAGTTACTGTTAGTTGGGAAGAAGAGGAAGAGATACGGTAAAGAGGAGATAGGGGATTTTGTGATGGGGAGATAGAAGAAATAGTCTTTCCTGTGTCCTCTTCCACTTGCACGGGTGCTACTTGAGAAAAACTAACTGGCAGCATTTGGGACAGTAATTCCTGCTTAGGAATATCAACATTTTGCCAATCATCTAATAAAATACCGCCTGTATCAGAACTATTAGGATTCAAACTCCAGTAAGCAAAACTTAATTGTTTCTCTTTAATATATTGCACAAATTCGTTCTGCCAAATTCCTTCTTTAGAATTTATATCTACTTTCCTTCCACCAAATTCACCTATAAAAATAGGTGCAAGATTTTGACTAGAGATATAATGAAATCCTATTTGCCAGCGATTGATGAGATCTTTAGGAAATTTTGGGTCAGAAAACCAAGCCTGATCTGCAACTCCAGGACCGTATTCATGAGGTGAATAAACAAGCTTGTTGCGACGAGATAAACGTACTGGGTAGCGCTTCACTCCTTCTAAATTACCACCGTGCCAATGATTAGGCAGCCTTTGTGTAGGAACATTCTTTTCTACTCCTTGCACAACAATCAGCCAGTTAGGATTAACCTCAAGAATCGCATTTCCAGCCCGTTCTGCTGCGAGTCGCCAGTCTGTTGCTAAATCGTCAGTTCCCCAACTTGCTTTTCCGTGAGGTTCGTTTTTCAGATCTGCACCAATAACGTTGGTTTGATTCTTGTATCTATTGGCTAACATTGTCCAAGTATTAATCCAGTCTGCTTCTGTAAAGTTGTCTTCATACCACAATTCGGCAATCCGTTTATCATTCAAACAATGATTATCGAGTAGAACGAGTAACCCTTGACGTTCTGCTTCCTGAATAATTAAGTCCATCACCTCTATTGGAGTTTTCCCTTCAAATTCTTTATTGCTACCAATACTCAAATCAATACCGCTAATATTAGGCGACAATAGCGCTTGTACAGAATAAGGTAAGCGAATTATATTATACCCAAGTGTCCTAATTTGTGTCAGTATTTCCTTATAATCTCGCTTCCACAACCCATGCGGTACGTGGGTTTCTGTTTCCATGCCAAACCAGTTCACACCTCTTAGCAAAACTTGCCGACCTTTAGCATCGATAATTTTTGCACCACGAGTTGAAAGTGGTAATTCCATGATCATTTCAGTATTTATCTCATTTACTTGGCTTTGAGCAGGCAGTTCACTCATCATAATTGTCAAAAAAACTACTGCCGCTACTGAGAACATGAGTAACTGCTGATTAAATTTTAAGTTTTTCCGTTTCCTAGTATAAAAAAATCGCATACTTTTCGTTTCCTTACTTAACTGACAAAAATATCTTTAAACAAGCGTGAGGACAGACAGCTTTTAAGCATATACCCTTGAATCAAACAACTCTGTTTTGTCTACAATTGCATGAAAGTCCTGTTCCCGAGGCTCGTTGTTTTCTATGTAAATGTGCTACAATAAGAGACTATGCTAAAAGTGATAAGTTCAAAATCCTTGTTAAAATCTCCTAACTTTAGTTAAGAAAGGGTTATGATGAGTGAACACTGTCAATGTAGTTCCTCCCAAAGAGAAATTTTTTGCTCTCAATTAGGATTATGTAAACGGTTAGGGTTCAAAAGTTAACAGACAGCAATTAAGCACATCACATCTGTAAATATGTTGATAAGTTAAGTAAAAATAGCCAATAATCATAATCAGTTTCTACTTAGACTCGAAAAGGGGAGTGGATGAATAAGCATATAATTGACCGACTGTAAACTTTGGGAGTTAAAGTCACCAAGAGACTGGGAATTAGCATCCCTACTCGCTGGTACTAATAGCAAAATTTGCTCTCCTGCTGTTAAGTCAGGCAAAAGGCAAGTCAAAATATCCTTGTTTTGTTGCCTTCTCACACAAACCATGTGCCCAAAGCCATGGAAGTATCAAAAAAATCCAGGTTAAGCTAGAGAAGAGAGTTAGGATTAGCTTTACATCCTTTGGGTCAAAAGCAAAACTCATTCTCAGGCAGGAATTTTCTCAAGTTGGCATAGTCCTTACTCCATGCTGCGAATCATTACTCAGCAGGCAGACGTTAGAGCAGAACTACAACGGATCTGCGATCGCACCCATGATGAACAGGTACTTCACAAAGAAGCAACAGTGCGGGAAGTGTTGCAGGCTGTGAAGCGCCAAGGCGATAACGCTGTACTGCATTACACAGCCGAATTCGATAAGCAAACCCTCAAGCCAGATGAACTGCGCGTGACAGGCTCAGAACTGGATGCAGCCTACCAACAGGTATCAAAGGAATTGCTCCAAGCTATCAGGCTTGCTTGCCGCCAAATCGATGCATTTCACCGCCAGCGAGTCCCCAAAAGTTGGGTACAATTTGGCGATGATGAGATCGTGTTGGGCAAGCGCTACACACCAGTAGACAAAGCGGGGTTATATGTGCCAGGTGGTCGTGCCGCCTATCCAAGTACGGTATTGATGAATGCAATTCCGGCAAAGGTGGCTGGTGTGCCGCGTATAGCAATGGTTACACCACCAGGACCAGATAAAGCAGTTAATCCAGCAGTGCTGGTAGCAGCACAAGAAGCTGGAATACAAGAAATTTATCGCGTCGGAGGCGCACAGGCGATCGCCGCTTTAGCCTATGGTACAGAAACGATTCCTAAAGTTAATGTCATCACAGGACCAGGTAATATTTACGTCACTTTGGCGAAAAAACTCGTCTATGGTACCGTCGGCATCGATTCCTTAGCTGGACCAAGCGAAGTCCTGATTATTGCCGATGAATTCGCAAATCCTGTACACGTTGCCGCTGATTTGTTAGCGCAAGCAGAACATGACCCGATGGCAGCAGCAATTTTGCTGACCACGGATGCAGCTTTGGCAAAGAATGTACAAGTGGCGGTGGAAAGGCAACTTGTGGATCACCCAAGGCGTTTGCTCACAGAAAAGGCGATCGCTCACTACGGTCTAATAGTGATTGTAGAATCCTTGAAAGCGGCAGCAGAACTCTCAAACGAATTTGCCCCCGAACATCTGGAGTTGGAAGTAGAAGACCCTTGGGAGTTACTACCACAGATTCGGAATGCGGGTGCCATTTTCTTGGGCAATTCGACACCAGAAGCCGTAGGAGATTATTTAGCTGGACCTAACCACACCTTACCAACTTCTGGTGCTGCTCGTTATGCCTCAGCATTGGGAGTCGAAACTTTCATGAAACACTCTAGTATTATTCAATACTCTCAGACTGCACTGGAAAAGGTGGCTGGTGCAATCGATGTACTGGCAACAGCTGAAGGTTTACCTTCTCATGCTGATTCTGTCAAACGTCGAGTCCAAAAGCAAGAGTAATTTTGAATTTGAATTATTAATTTTTCCTTTAGACATCACGCAAAACTCAGCCTATGGGTTCAAACTAAAGGTTTAAGGCTATACAAAATTATGTCCACAGCTTGGATGTAGTGAGTGTAGCCATTAACTTATTTAATCCCTGACTTATAAGGCTATCCATGGACTCGGGTCTTTCTCAACAAAAGTGAGATTCATCGCTCATGAACAATCTAACCCTTATACTTTCGTAAGCAATTCTCAATAAAAAAGGTGATTTCTGCCTTCAAGGTAAGGGGCGATTTGTAAGGCAAGCCTTACAAGTCAATCTTCATGACCTAGTAAAATTACAGTTTCAAGATTGTTAAGAAAGATATAATTAACAGATAGTCGGAGAAAGTCAAGTAAAAAGTCTACTCTTGTGGAGAGGACATCGGTGCTAAAGACTATTTTGGTTGCTTTGGATGATTCCGAACTTGCAGACAGAGTCATTCAGACTTTACAAGAACTGGTTCTGGTAAAAGACAGCAAAGTTATTCTCTGCCATGTGTTTTCTCCATCAGAGTCAGAGATGGAACTACCCGCTGATCGTCCTCACCCAGAGTCATCGACGTTTTCTTATTTCCATATTGAAAAACAGCTGCAATCTTACCAAACAGTATTACCAGTTGAAAGCAATATAGAACTTGTCACTGGTAACCCACCAGAAGAGATTATTCGTCTTGCAAATATTTATAAAGCTGATTTAATTATCATTGGCAGTCGCGGGTTAACTGGTATGAACCGAATTGTCCAGGGTTCTGTGAGTTCTCAAGTGGTGGAAGATGCCAATTGTTCTGTGTTGGTAGTCAAGTAAGAATCTAAGATAGGCGCTTGGGCAACAGCGATCGTTACCATTCCTGGTAGCCCCTCTAAACTAAAAATTTGTTTAGGAACGACTAACTTCACCCCTAATCCTACAGAAATCACCTTTATCTGGGAAGACTCCAGAAAAGTTAAGTCAGAGGCTGCACACAAAGCAGCCGCCTCTGCCACACTACAGGTTCCTACTTTTTTTCCAACTTCTTGAGATGGGTTAGGGACAGAGATTTGACTCAGAACATCAGGCCCAAAGGTTTTTAAAAACAAATTTTGGTGCTGGCAAAGTTCCAATAAACCCAATTCTTCAGATTTACTATTAATAGTCGCAAAACCTGCGATCGCACTCTTTGCCAGTTGATTTTCTCTAAAAACTTCCCCAATAGCCGTTTCCATCAACTGTCGTGAAGTTCCCCTAGTGCATCCTATTCCCACCCATAGAACCCGGTGGTTGCTTGGTACTTGGTTGATGATCTCTCTCATGTGACGGCGTGTTAGTTACAGGATCAGCACCTCCATCAGATGGCAAAGAACTCGAATCAGTTCCTCTAATAAATCCTCGGTAAATAAGTGCCCCTAAAGTTTCTAGCTTAAAACCCCAACCTTTAGGTAAATTGTTATCACGATCATTTTGTCCCAAATCAACGTAAATACGTGGCGGGATAAAATAAGTGACACCATCTTTACCTATCAACTCATCTGCTTTTGCCATCACTTGGTCAAAATTCAAGTCAAATTCTTCATAACTGTCGAACTGACGTTGTAGTTGTTGTTGTACAAAAGCAATGAACTCGCGAACGGCTTTGACTTTTGGATCATTAGGCGCAGGAGAAAGTGAGAAAAACTCCAAAGGAATTCTGGAGATCAGACCTTCACCTTCATTAGCAGATTCTGCTTCCCTAGGAGGTGTAACAATACCCAATTGTCTCAGAATTAAGGGTTCTAAGTACCCTAACATTTGGGCTTGCGCTTTGGCAATTTTGGTATTACTAACATCCTTTTCGCGCTTCAGTAGAGTACGGAAAGCACGGCGCAGTACTTGAGAAAGTGTAAAAGGAGGGAAGGGAATGCTATTAGGTTCAGGTGGTTGTCCATTCGTTGCCATCAGAACGTCCAGAGGTGGCAAGTCCTCCGGTACCACTGGCATTTGAATGTTAAACTCTTTAAATTGGAGGTTTTCGCTGGTTTGACTGAGGATATTTTTCTTTCTGCTGTTTTGTTTATCGCGAATTTTGAGTATTTCTGTTGCTTTTGCTTTATCACCATCCAATAATAAGGTCAACCCTTGCTTGTTAAACGGGTAGACAGGAGTATTTAGACAAATATAAATAAACTCGGCACAATAAGCTCTATTTTGTGAATTATTGAGGAAATCAATTGCCTCTTTTGAACCTAGACTAGCAAGGGCGCAGTTTTGCAAAAATTCTTTGAGAGTTGGGCGATCGCACACGCCAGTTGGATCGCTTCCATTAAAATCATTTTCTGAGAATTCCACAAACGGGTTCATTAAAGCCATCCAACAGATCATGCTATCGGTATAGCCACGCGCCTGTTGTGGCGTTACAAACTCCGGAAAAACTAACCGCTGGGCTACTGCAATAAAGCCATTGTGTCCATATAGCCCATCATGGTAAGTGTCTGGTTCATTTAAGCTACCAAATGCCTTTGTTCTTCCACCGTTCCATAATGCAGGTACAATCGCACCAGAATGATGTCCTTCATTTTTAATAAAAATTTCTACCAAATCTGACAACTCATGGTCCTCAGGTGGTTTGCGCAGGTCAATAGCCTCACCATATCGGTCTTTATTGTATTGGAAAGTACAGATAAGTAAACCGTATTTATCCAGATACTGCACAATATCTTCGTGTCCGGAAACTGTCTTTCCATTCGGATTTGTGATTTTCTGTTCGTCTGCAATACCAATAAACCCTGGAACCTTTATTGTTTCCACATCCAGAATAGTCTGGTCATCTATGATGACTTGCTTGTGGAACAACTGCCTCATGTCCAAAACTTGTTTACCTTGCTTATCATCCGGACTTCTCAAGGCATTAAAACTAGACAAATCTACATCTTCAGCAGACCACAAAGGCAAACTATCATCTGTTTGCTGTAAATTGTTGTTTTGACTCATATGCTGTATTTGACAAAAGTAATGTATAACATAAGACCTCATTTTCTTCTACAGATGAGGTACCAAGATTAACTACATTTATCAAACACTCTTTTAAGAAAAAACTCCTAGACAAATTGAAGAAAATTTCTCTACTTACTCGTGTGCGCCTGCTGCCAAGAGGCTTTGCACCACGCTAGGATACTCATTAAACTCTGCAAGCATTAAAGCTGTATAACCACCTTCATTTTTTATATTCACATCTGCCCCAGCTTTCAGTAACAATTGCACTGCTTCCTCATAACCCCGCGAAGCTGCCCACATCAGTGCTGTTGCACCTGCGGAGTCTGATAGATTCACATTCGCTCCTTTTGCTACAAGTTGCTGTATCACGCCTATATGGTTACGTTCTGCTGCCTTAATTAAAGCGCTCTTGCCATCATCTCCCTGAGTATTGACATCAGCACCATAATCTAGTAACAATCTTACCATCTCAGTCTTTCCCTGGATAACTGCTAGCGTCAAAGGTTGCTCACCCAAGTTTTTCTCTTTCAGATTTGCTCCCTGACGCAGTAGTGCTTCGGCAATTTGGCTATGTCCCTGCAAAGCTGCCAAAAGTAGCGGTGTATCTCCTAAATGGTTTTTAATTTCTAGGTTTGCTCCTTGGCTGAGTAAGACTTCTACCACATCGGCATAACCTTCAACCACAGCAAGGTGCAGGGCTGTTTCCCCATCTTGATCTTGAACGTTAACATCAGCACCGCGAGCGAGTATTTCTGCTGCGATCGCACTATGTCCCGCCGCCGCCGCCGCTGATAAAGCCGTACTACCATCAAGATTTCTCGCCTGAACATCAGCCCCTGCTGCTAACAGCGCTTGCACAACTTCCAAATGTCCCAAATCTGCCGCAATCATCAATGCCGTTTCTCCTTCTTCATCTTGGGCATTGACATCTGCACGATTTTGTAGTAAAGCTTTGATAACTGCGGCATGTCCAGCGCGTATTGCTAATTGAAAAGCCGTGTCCTCATCTTTATCTTTAACATCGACTTTGGCACCAGCAGCAAGTAAGACTCGCACCACATCAGCATTTCCTTTTAAGGCGGCTACCATTAAGGCAGTGCTACCATCTTCATTAGTCGCATTGACATCCGCGCCTTTGGAGACTAAAAGTTTTACAATGTCAAGTTGATTAGCACTCGCTGCTAACATCAAAGCCGTCAACTTATAGCGCTTTCTTTTCAAGTCGAGATCAGCACCTGCATCAAGAAGCGATCGCGCAATTTCGGTGTAGCCGAAATGAGCAGCAAACATCAAGGGTGTAGTACCATCGCGATCGCCCGTATCTACGTTGGCACCATCATTAAGCAGTGCTTGCACCTGTTTTATATCACCATTTTTCACAGCCGATAGCAGCAAGACATCGTTATTTTTAGTCATTAGTCATTAGTCATTAGTCATTAGTGATTAGTCAAGAGGAGGACAGTGCCGGGCGTAGTCGCCGAGGTCTTGGTGGTTTCCCCAAGGAGGAACTGCCGTGCATAGTTTCCCGACAGCCCGGCACCTGTCCGTTGAGGCAGTGCGTTGCGGTGAGGGAGTGGGAGGCTAGAGTTTCACAGGCTTAGACGTCCTCCAGGCAGCTTCCTTCCGAGGGTGCCACTAGGCCTGGTTTCCCCAAGGAAGAACTGCCGTTCAAAAATTATTTTGCTGGTGCTTTTGGGGAACAGATGCTGTGTTTGTCCCCTTGTCCTTTGTTTGTTCATTTCTTTATCATCCCATTTCCCCATTACCAATAAGCGTTATGCTAATTTTTATGAAGATTTAAGAAGAGGGGCACTAGGTATGGAACTTTCACCATCAGTTAAGTTTTCGTTAAACTTTATTCACCCAGTTCTTATGTGGGTGTTATTAGTACTTTCCTTGTATGCAGCATATCTGGGACTACAAGTCCAACGGACAAGAAATGCTCAAGGTGAAGAAAAGAAAGAATTAATCAAAGGTAAATACAACATTAAGCATTACCAAATCGGCTCTATAATTTTGGCTTTGATGGTAACAGGGGCTATTGCTGCTATGGCTGTGACTTACATCAACAATGGTAAGTTGTTCTTTGGACCTCACCTACTCATAGGACTTGGGATGACAACTCTAATTGCCATCTCAGCTTCCCTGTCTCCTTTTATGCAAAAAGGGGCAAATTGGGCGCGTATGACGCATATTCTGTTGAATTTTGCAATCGTAGGTCTTTTTGTATTGCAAGCTCTCAGTGGGGTCGAAATTGTCCAAAGACTTATCACCAAAGCATAGTCACTAGTGATTAGTCATTAGACATTAGTAAAAAACAAATGGCTATTGACTCTTGCGACTCAAATGTATGCCCTCAGGGCACGCTACCTTAAACAAAGTATGCTCCGTCGAGCATACTTTAAAATTCAAAGGACGTAGGTGAGGTCACTATTTTTTCTTTGGATGAACAGGAAAAGGAATACCCAAAGATTGGTGAAAATCTTCTTGTACCTTACGAGTTAGGCGGCGGGAAACTTGGCGGACAACTTGGTTAAGTAACCGTTCACCAGTAGATAGAACTAAAGACTTGGGTATTCGCTGAATAAACTTGGGAAAATGAATATGAACACTGAGATCCAATTCCCATTCCACCTGTGTCATTTTACTTAAGCAGGTAGAAGAATTATTTGCTACATTTTCTTGTAACCGTAGCACAGCTCGATAATCCACATCATAACCAGGAGCATGGTAGTCAGGAATCGGAATAGTGTAAATCCGATAAACTCCTTCTTCTGGAGGCAATAATTCCAAACCTATTTTTGGTTCTACTTCGTAACCAAAAGAGCCAAAACGACCAATGACTAAGGCATAGCCATTTTTTCCCAATGGTTCCACCTTCATGGGATCAGCACAGCGCGAAAACCATGAGGCGTGATTATCGAGGTATTCAGCGACAGTTCCAGGTGCAGCATACATTTCCATATGGTCGTTATAACGACCGTGAAACCGTGTTGGCGTTCCTATTGCTTGTTGGGTGATGTCTCCAGCTTCTTGAGTCGATGTCATAGATAAGACTGCTTCTGTTGTGTCAAAGGATTGATAATCCGGGTGCTTTGAAAGCATAAAAGCGTTCTTGTATAGTCAGAGTGTTTGTCTAAATTAATAATTGGGCTGGTAGATAAAACATTTGGTACTAAATTTCCATTTTGGCGGAATCTCAATCATCTGTCATGTGGTTCATCTAAATCCCTGTAAGAATCTTTAAAATAGGAAACTGAAAAACAGATACTAGTTTTCCAGGATAGCGTTTATCATGAAAGCATTAGTAGCAGGGGCAACAGGTGAAACAGGTCGCCGGATAGTGCAAGAGCTGATAGCGCGGAATATTCCCGTTCGTGCCCTAGTCAGGGATGTAGAAAAAGCAAGGAGTATTCTAGGCGCTGATGCCGAGTTAGTCGTGGGAGATGTGTTAAGGCCAGAAAGCTTGTCTGCTGCTTTGGGAGATAGTACAGTGCTACTATGTGCCACTGGCGCAAAACCAAGCTTTGATCCAACTGGACCTTACAAAGTGGACTATGAAGGAACCAAAAACTTGGTAGATGCGGCAAAAGCTAAAGGAATTGAGCATTTTGTCTTAGTTTCTTCATTGGCTGCTTCCCAGTTTTTTCATCCCTTGAACTTGTTCTGGCTGATTTTATATTGGAAAAAGCAAGCCGAGGAGTACATCCAGAAAAGCGGTCTGAACTATACAATTGTGCGACCTGGTGGTTTAAAGAATGAAGATAATTCCAACCAAATCGTGATGCAAAGCGCTGATACATTGTTTGAGGGTAGCATTCCTCGACAAAAAGTAGCCCAGGTTTCTGTTGAGGCGCTGTTTGAACCAGCAGCAAAAAATAAAATTGTGGAGATTGTTGCGAAAGAAAATGCTCCTGCAAAAAGTTTTGGAGAACTCTTTGCTAACGTCGTCTAAATTTTGGTACTCAGTTGTGAGTCAAAAGTGAAGACACGCAATCATGTGTTAACGTTGCAAAAGCGTTCGCTTTGTGTGACGAGTGCGTAGGCGTGGAGGAGATATGCCAGTTGTCCTCCCGCAGCAAGTTGTCTCACGAATCGCTATTGACTTTTGACTCATTTTCTGGTGAGTTTCCGGAATCAGTGCGTCGAAGATTGTTGTTATATTTTGATGACAATAACAGCTCATTTTTAAGGAGTCGGACTCTGAAGAAAAGCTTAGAACGCAAAGGCGGCGTTGAACAACTCATTGCACCAATAGCCGCACTTCTTGGCTTCGTATGTTTGTTGCAGTGGTCGATATTTGGAGATTTGCGATCGCATCTCGATCCCACCTTTGGCAACAAACAGCCTCCCTTAGTTATGAAAGGGGGTGACCCTTATATCCGTGCTTTAATGCGAACCATCTCAGCAAGTGAAGCAAGTAGCAAACGTCCTTATTCACTTTTATATGGTGGACAGCACGTTAACAACCTCAACCGTCATCCTGAGATATGCATCACTATCATAAAAGGTCCCAACAAAGGAAATTGTTCTACAGCTGCAGGTAGATATCAAATCATTAATACAACATGGTATAGTTTATCACCTAGATATCATCCAAACCCAGGACGATTTATGTTTTGGGTTTCTTATAGTTTTGAACCACAGTATCAAGACGTAGTGGTTTATCGTTGGTTAAGTGACTCTCGGTTTTGGGGAACTGATATTTCAGGGCAGCTACGTCAAGGAAGGTTACCAGAAGTTTTGCGGCGGTTGTCTTCTACTTGGACAAGTTTGGGATATGGCATAGAAACTAATTCTGTGAGCAAGTTTTTACCACAGATTTATCAGAGAATTTTGCAAGAGGAATTAAAGGCATCTGAAAAATCAGTGTGAAAAGACCCTTGTCATTCCTCTTTGAGGAAATTAAACAACCTTACCTCATCCAACAACTTTTTCTATACTCAAAAACTTTTTGCAACACAATCTTTCTACTTTAATTTTCTGTAAGCAGCCAAAATAATTTCTTCTGTTTCTTCCCAACCAATACAGCCATCTGTTACAGAAATACCATATTGTAATTGTTCTCGTTCGCGAGTCATCAGTTGATGACCTTCATACAAATTGGATTCTAACATCATGCCAACTATTGATGTATTACCATCCACTATTTGTTGAATAATCTTTTCCAGAACAGAAGCCTGTAATTTATATTGTTTATTTGAATTGCCGTGGCTGCAGTCGATAACAATTCTCGGTGGTAAATTTGCCTCTTTTAATTTTTCTTCCACCAGTTTTACATTAGCTGCATCAAAGTTAGGCTGACCGTTACCGCCTCGCAAAATAACATGACCATAGTCATTTCCTCTCGTTTTAAAGATGCTCACCTGTCCGCTTTGATTAATTCCTAAAAAGTGGTGAGGTTTCTGAGCTGATTGAAGAGCATTCAAAGCTACATTAATGTTACCATCAGTACCGTTTTTGAAACCTACAGGCATCGAAAGTCCACTTGCCATTTCGCGATGAGTTTGTGATTCGGTCGTGCGTGCTCCAATTGCAGACCAGGTAATAAGTTCACCAATGTACTGCGGTACTATAGGATCAAGTGCTTCTGTACCGATAGGTAATCCCAATTCAGCAATTTTTAGCAATAAGCTACGTGCAATTAATAAACCTTTTTCTATATGGAAAGAATCATCCATATCAGGGTCGTTAATTAATCCTTTCCATCCTACTGTTGTTCTTGGTTTTTCAAAATATACCCTCATGATAAGCAGCAGTTTATCCTTGACTCGCTCAGCAAGATTTTTTAGTCTCTCTGAATATTCAATTGCTGCTTCTGTATCATGGATAGAACATGGACCAACTACTATGAATTTTCTCCTGTCTTGAAAATTTAAAATATCTTCTATTTCTTGTCTGTATCTTAAAACTGTCTCTTTTGCTAAAACTGTTAAAGGTAATCTGGATTTTAAATCATCTGGAGTTAATAAAGCCTGGAAACTTTCAATGTGAGTATTAGATAATTTATTGTTTTCCATAAAGTATACTTCCTGATTTTGTGCTCTTCACTATTTATTTTGGTTATACAGTATAACTCAAGAGTCTGACTTTATTCTTGATTTTTAGATTTAGATTTTTTATCAAACTAACACTTACTGTGATATTTTCCGGTGTACAACGTGGATAACAATACTCTTCCATATCTTTACTACCATAAAATGAGAACATTTTTCACAAATTGTCTAACATTTTCAAAATGAATATTATGTCCTGAATGACTAATTATGTTTAGATGGCAAAAATCACAAAATTGAGTCATGTGTGTATTGATAGATACAAACTTTTCATCATACTCTCCTGCTAATAAAAAGATAGGGTTTGTATTCTTTTTCAGTTTTTCCCACAAAGAAGGTTGACATCCAGTCCCCATGAATCGTAGTGATTTAGCTAACTCAATTGGATTGTTTTGCAACCGAACTTCTACAAGGTGCTGAAATTGGGGATGATTTTTAATAGACCCAAAAATGGGTTGACTATACCAGTTAGATAAAAAAGCTATAAAGTCATTCTTGTCAATACTTCTTTCTAATTTTCTGGCTATTTGCTCATCACGTTTTATTCGTTCTGCTCGTTCTACTTCTGTTAACAAACCAGGAGAAGCTGATTCCAGAATAACTTTAGGAAAACGATGAGGAAAATACAGGGTTAGGTATAAAGCTAATCTCCCTCCCATCGAATAACCAACCAAAAAGCACTTGGTAATTTTTAAATCATCCAGTAAGTGAATTACGGCATGGGCAGTATTTGGCATTGTATAACACTCATGACTACCTAAAACTTTAGTTTCTCCATGTCCCGGAATGTCAACTGCCAGACAGTAAAAAGCATCAGATAGTAATGAGATAGCTTCATCAAATTCATGAGTGTTGCCCATGAATCCATGTAAAAAAAGAATCAGTGGTTTATCTGGATGACCACTAAAGGAATAGTGAAATTGATAATTATTGAGAGTCATATTTTAGCTGTTCTGATCACACACATTGCCCTAGTGAATTCCATTCGCACGCCATTTGCACCGCATTAGTGACAGATTAAGGTTATGGCGCATTTGTCAATATACCTAATCATAGAAAAATATGCCAAAAGCCGTGGTAGAAAACATCGTTTTTGAGTTCGCGATACGCCTAGCGTCAAGCCTCCGGCTTATCGCACGGTTCGCAGTGCCTTTTAGGCAAGCGTGTAATCTTTGTACTCGTCATTCAATTTTCTGCAAAAGCTAGGTACAAAGCTTAGTTTGATACCTGATTTTTCACTCGCTTTTGGGCAGAATTTTTAATTGACAAAAGCAATGTTATCTGTGATGGTCTCACAAATGTTGCACCGACTGTCGGGCATTGCCCGCAAGGGGGCACTGGCTGGGTTACACAAACAAAACCCGCCAGCGCGGGTTTCAATCATTTTCCCTATCCGTCATCTGGTTATTTGCTTTAGATGAGCTTTTTTGATGGCATATAGGACTTACGCACGCTCTCAAAAAGATTGAACCGGTGCATAACGTGCGCGATCATGAGGGAAGCATTGTCTGTATCTGCGAATCAATTGCACTGCGGGTGCGAAATGTTTCAGATCTTTACAATCCACGTTCCATTAAGGTAAAAACCTATCCAAAGCAGCTTTAAGTTGTTCCAATTCAACTTCAATATCGCCTTCTTTTGCGGCTCTAGCAATACACTCTGTTAAATGTTCATCTAAGACAATCCGTGCTACGCGATCCAACGCTCCCCGTACAGCAGCAATTTGTAGTAAAACATCAGGACAAGGGCTATTTTGCTGCACCATTGTCTTAATACCACGAACGTGTCCTTCTATACGCGAAAGCCGATTGACTATTCGCCGCAGAGATTCTTCGCTATGAACGTGAGCATGAGCCGACTGTTCATGATTGTGAATATGCTGTGTATGATCTTTGTCTGTATTGTCAAAGAGTAAATCCTCATCCTGCTGTGATGTGGGTAAGGATTGTTTTCTTGATCGGTTCGATCCATTCATAAGTTTTCATATAGGTGCTGCCAATAAATAAGATCGTACCGTAGAGCATACAGGAGGGGGTGGGCACAGATGGAGTGTAAAGAGGATCACTAATATTATTTGAAAATATTTGAAAATTTCGTAAATTAAAGAACAAATGCCTGATTTGGAAGGATTAGGCAGCAATATAGAAATATTAAGCTATAAACAAACGTGAATGGATAGTTCTTGTCAAGTATACCTGTAAAAATAGTTATAGAGAGATTTTTCACCATAAAAACAACAATTAAGCTGAAATATTAGGTTGTGGTTATGCGATTTTCCAAACGATCCCGGTCAATACGCCAACTAAGTACTCATGTGTTAGCCGTAATTTTGGGAGTTTTGCTAACTGTTGGCACTTTGCAAGTCTCACCCTCACAAGCAGAACCAGCCCCAAGTTCTGTGATTGGTGATTCACCCTTCGGGTATGCCTTGGGCACGTCTATGTCCTATGCCCTGCGGGCACCCTGCGCTAACGGACACGCTGAGGCTTCGCCACGCCAAGGGCGAACGCGAACGACGAACGCTACTTTGCTTATGCCGGGGAACCCTTTCGCCAGTTCCTCAACGGGGGGAACCCCCGCACCGGACTGGGGAACCACCGCAAGTGGCGAACCACAACTCGTCGCCCAGAGACAATCACCCGCCACTGCAGCTATTGGTAGCAGTAGCTTTGTGACAGCAGCAGTAAATCGCGTTGGACCAGCAGTTGTTCGGATAGACACTGAGCGTACAATTACCCGACGCGCCGCCGATCCGTTCTTTGACGATCCCTTTTTCCGACGATTTTTTGGTAATGGTTCACCACAGCAATTGCCTCCCGAGCAATTACGTGGTCTTGGTTCTGGCTTTATCATTGATAAAAGTGGGTTGATTCTGACTAATGCCCATGTGGTCGATAAGGCTGATAAAGTCACTGTCCGCCTTAAAGATGGACGCAGCTTTGAAGGAAAAGTACAAGGCGTTGATGAAGTCACTGATTTGGCGGTAGTTAAAATCAATGCTGGTGGTGATTTACCAATCGCACCCTTGGGTTCTTCAAATAATGTACAAGTGGGTGACTGGGCGATCGCAGTCGGTAACCCCTTAGGATTAGATAACACCGTTACCCTAGGAATTATCAGCACCCTCAGACGTTCTAGCGCCGAAGTTCGCATTCCCGACAAGCGCTTAGATTTCATTCAAACCGACGCCGCTATCAACCCTGGTAACTCAGGTGGACCACTGGTGAATGCTCAAGGTCAAGTCATTGGTATCAACACAGCTATTCGTGGTGACGCAACGGGTATTGGCTTTGCCATCCCTATAGATAAAGCCAAAACAGTCGCAGCCAAACTACAACGCGGAGAAACAATTGCTCACCCATTTATAGGTGTGCAGATGACAGAGTTAACAAAAGAACTGGCAAAACAATACAACTCTAACCCTAATTCTCCGATTCAATTGCCAGAAGTTGATGGTGTTTTGGTTAGTCAAGTGGTACCCAATTCACCAGCAGCAGCTGCGGGAATACGTCCGGGAGATGTGATTGTTCAAGTTGACGGACAGCGCATCACAAAAGGCACACAATTGCTTGACCTTGTAGAAAATAGCCGTGTCGGTCAGGAATTGCAGTTGAAAGTGCAAAGAGGTAACCGAACACAACAGCTATCGATACGCACCGCTCAAATGCAAAATCCCTCGTAAAAATTTTTAATTCTAGACTGTAAAAGCCCGGCTTTTTTAAGAAGCTGGGTTTTTTGTCAACGTTTTTTTGTTACCAAAAACTGACGCAAACTCAACAAACTTAAAGTTTGTCCCAAAGAAAGCGGTAAAATTGTCACTCCCTCTAGACGAGACTGTACCCAACCTTCTCCCCAGTACCATTCATGAAACCCGTCTATTCCTTGAGAGAGTAACAAGCGTAGGCAGTTAGGACGTGCAACATCCACTTGATGATGAATCGAGAGTGGTCCTGTCTGGGTAGTAAACTCAAGTCCAGAATGCAGTTCTTCTGGCATTCCAGTAGCAAAGCGAGCTGTGGGCACCCATTTTTCTAGTGCTGTAGGACGCAGCAAACTGTCGCGAATTGCACTGAACGATGCATCCACTTCTATGCGTATTTGGCTTTGTTGATAATTACCTAGCATTTTTCGAGGATTGCGGGAAACACGAGAGAGTTGTTTTTTTAGTATTTGACGTTCAGCCCGACGGCTGTATATGTAGGGAGCCACTACTGCAGGAGGGTTTCCTTGGGTAGGTAAGTGGCGCTGATACTTTTAACCCAGACATTCTGGACAAGCCAGACTGAGTACGACCGAATCAGCACAAACAGTGCTCTTCTACGGGCTTATCCCCATAAATGGAATTTAAGGGATAAGCCCGTAGACTCTCGGTCACGAGGTTCCGGCTTAGAAAAACAGCCAGCCTTATTTACCACGCGTAAACGAGGGGGCTTGACGATCAACACCGAAGCTTTGCTGTTTTTCTCTTCGCAAGACGGCGTCAAGTGCCTAAGTCCTAGTATATTCCAAAATTGGAAAGCACTTTTCCTAAAACAACCCGGCATCCCTAGCTTTAGCAAAAGTCTTGTAGTTATATCATTCATGTCCTACACACATAATTTTTTTCTGTCAATACCTAAGTTATAGATTTGTCACGAGGTTCCAGCTTAGAAAAACAGCCAGCCTTATTTACCAGACGTAAACGAGAGGGCTTGACGATCAACACCAAAGCTTTGCTGTTTTTCTCTTCGCAAGACGGCGTCAAGTGCCTAAGTCCTAAAGTCTTCTCCCCAATACTCGCTTTGCTTTCTACCCCATCAGCCAGAACATTGGCGAATTACAAGCCTAACGCCTGATTAAGATCCTCCTGAGCGGAATTTAGGTGGAAACTGCATAAGTAATTTTTCGCAGCATCTATACAGTTAGTGAAGAGGCGAATGAACTACGCCTACCAAACAGCGCCATCGCGCTCCGAAAAAGATAATCAATTTCTGACAAAGGTAATTTCACATGGCAGCTAATTTACCAGAACTCAATCCCAATCAGAATAAAAAGGTAGACGTGCAGAACACTACCTTATCGATTGATGCTCTTGGTCGCTATGTCTGTAGCACTTGGGACGAAGCGACAAACCTAGACTTCTCGGCATTTGATGCAGTGGTCATTGGATCGGGAATGTATGGGGCATATTGCGCGACGAAGATTTGGCGCGGCGGTGGAAAGGTACTGGTGCTGGAGGCTGGCCCGTTCCTAGTATCAGAACACGTACAGAACTTGGCACGAATTGGCTTAAACGTCCCCGGTCCGGTACTACCGGAGTCGCCGGATGGCAATCAAACACGGGATTTGTTGTGGGGAATTCCGTGGCGCGGGAATCAGATTTTTAATGGACTGGCTTTTTGCGTCGGTGGCAAGTCGCTTTACTGGGGCGGTTGGTCGCCTCGTTTGACACCAGATGTGCTCGAAGAGTGGCCTGCAAAAGCGCGAGACTACCTCAAGGACAACTATGAAAAGCTGGAAGTGCAGATTGGGGTATCTGCACAGAAGCCAGGACAAAACCAACCGACCATTGAAACGGATTTCATCGACGAGACAGGACTGACCAAAGAACTGCGGTCGCGTGTAGATGCTGTAGTAGGCAGTATCCCCACGCTAGAAAAGTCAGAAACCGCTCCAGTAGCAGTGCAAGGGCAAGCACCAGCGTCAGGATTGTTTAGCTTCGACAAGTATTCTAGCGGCCCAATTTTGATGGATGCCATCCGCGAGGATATAGGGCGCTCTCAGTTGCTTGACTCCCGCCGAATGCTGTTCTTAGTACCCAAAGCTCGTGTTACTCGCCTAGGCACAGAAAACGGCAGCGTCAACCGCATCGACGTATTTGTGGACAACACTTTCAAGTCGCTACCAATCCCGCCAACTTGCAAAGTGATTTTAGCCGCGAGCTGTATTGAATCAACGCGGCTGGCACTAGAGTCTTTTCCGACACCATTGATGGGGCGCAACCTGATGGTACACCTGCGGAGTAACGTAGCGGTGCGGGTGCCTAAGTCAGCTTTTCCAGGATTGGAGATCGGACCGCTGGAGACAGCAGCTACGCACGTACCGGGTAAGACACCACAGGGCGGACGCTACCACTTGCAAATTGTGGCTGCTGCCAACCGCAACAATAATGCTGAAGAAGTCTGGTTCCGGATGATTCCCGATACTGACATCCTGCAAGGAATCCTCAAAAACCAAGACTCTGACTACATTGCACTTCAGTTACGCAGTTGTGGCGAAATGCTAGGAATCAGAGACCAAGGTTCCCCCTCGCCGCTGGTTAGCTGGATCGACCTCAGTCCTGAACGGGACGAGTTCGGGATGCGCCGCGCCTACGTCCATTTGAAGACGACACCCGTGGATGATGAACTTTGGAAGCAGATGGATGAAGCGATGTTTACTCTGGCAGAATCCATCGCTGGCAAGGAAAATACCGAGTATTGGGTTAATGGCAAGTGGGTGAAGGAACGTCCCCCGTTTGGCAAGCTTAATACCGAGGGCGGCGTGCGAGATCCCCTGGGAACTACGTACCACGAGTGCGGAACAATGTGGATGGGAGATGATTTAAACTCATCTGTAACTGATTCGACTGGGCGCTTCCACCACATTACCAATGCTTACTGCGTCGATCAGTCAGTGTTCGCACGCAGCGGTTCAGCAAACCCAGTACTGACAGGACTGACTGTGGCAAGGCACACAGCTGAAGCGATCGCTAACTCTGGTACCGTTCCACTAGAACCCGACTTCACACCGTTGTTTAAATTTTCAAGTGACGATCAGCCGTTACCCGATGACTGGGAACACTGGGGCGGTGGCGGATTTAGCCGGTTAGGCAACATTTTGGAAACTAACGGCGGTATTGGTCTGCTCTGGTACAACAAGCAGGAGTTCAAAGATTTTATTTTACGGGTTCAGTGGCGATCGCCCATCATCGCTAACAATTCCGGGGTGTACGTGCGCCTACCGAAGCCTGATGCCAACCGCGATTTCAACAACTACACGATTAAGACCGGCTACGAGATCCAAATCGATAACACCGGCAATCGTCCCGGCGACGCATCGTCATTTCCTGAAGAAAACTTCAATTCGTTCCATCAAACCGGCGCAATCTATCCGGTTCATGATCCAGAAGGCAAGATTAATCCGCTTCCCAATCCCAACGGTAAGCCCTCGAAAAAAATAATCCCGACCAAAGCTTTCGGTCAGTGGAACGACTACGAGATTACCGTGCAGGGCAATCGCATTCGCGTCGTCCTGAACGGTGAGGAAGTGTTGGAGGGAGGCGACTACATCGACACCAATAACACTTATCCAAGTGGTTATATCGCCTTGCAAAACCATTTCAAAGGCTTCCGAGTCCAGTTCCGCAACATTCGCATCAAGCCTCTGTAACCTCAAACATAGGGAAAACCAAGAATTAGGAGAGAAATAACCATGAGTAACGAGATTACAGTGCAGCAGGATAAGCTAATTGCAAAGTGTGTTGAGGTTGCCTCAACAGTACTCGGTGAGAATGATGCGATATTGGAAATCCGCCGAGGTCAGCCAGAGTTCGGAAGGAACTACACAGTTTTTTACAAAGTTCATTTGGCAACTTTGGACGGTACCGGAACGAATCCGACTAACAAGCGCTGCGTGGTAGTTGCTATACCAGTTTCCAATATCGATTCCGGGGAGTTAAGACCTTCCATAAATTGCGATTCAGTAAAAGACCTCGACTAAACCGAAGACCGGAACAGCTTGCGCGATGCTCCCTCCCAATGGGACCGGCCAAAATGCGATCGCGTAAAATGCCCTCTTGTTTGCGGCAATCGCGAAGACTCGCGAATAGAGGTCAAACTCAACGATAAGGTGTCCTTGGTGGAACCTTCAGCCAACGGCATGAACAGCCAAAATATATCGTGCAGTTTTGCAAGCTTCGGATTAAGGAATTGCTATCTATTTCAACACGCTCACACGCAAGATACTTGCCAAACACGTCTCAGCATTTCAATTATTTAAGGAGTAGACAATGCCATTAGATCTCAAGTCAAACAGAGAACCAATCGACCATACCGATCAACAGTATCAAGATGTTCTTCAAGATTTGCAAGGCAACATTCTCAAGTCACATGGCAGAGAAGAGTGTGTACACATTTTCTTAACTTTTCCTGACCCCAGGAGAGAGCCGCAAAAAACAACTGCACTTAGGCAACTGATTGCTCAACTTGCCACCCAAGATATTACATCAGCCAAGAAGCAATTAGATGATGCCGATGCCTGGAGAGAGAATAAAATTGATGGTGGTGTATTTGTACACTTGTGTTTATCTTCGTCGGGGTACGAAAAACTAGGTTTTTCTAAAGAGATTCAGCCGAAGGGTGCTAATCTTCAGAATAGACAAGAAGCTACCCCTCAAGAACTTAAAGATGACTACGCTCAAGTCTTTCAACTGGGTATGAAGCGGCGGCAGTACGCACTTTTAGACCCCCCATTTAGCGCTTGGGAGTCTGCATATCAAAGAGATATTGATGCATTGATAATCATTGCTGCGGATAAGTTGACAGATGTTAATAACAAACAATCAGAAATTACTGCCAAGCTAAGGGGTATTGCTACCGTTGCCACTGTTGAGCAAGGTACTAAAATACGTCGCCAATTTAACAATCAGAAAGAAGACCCTGTTGTTGAACATTTTGGCTTCACAGATGGTGTCGGTAATCCGCTTTTTACTAAACAAGATTTAAAGCGCGAACAAGGCGAAACCGCTCAAAGACTTTTTAGCGCTCCTCTTAATCTTGTTCTTGTTCCAGACCCGTTAGGAACTCCGAATGTGAGCTTTGGCAGTTTTCTGATCTTTCGCAAACTTGAGCAAAATGTTCAAGGCTTCAAGAAGGCGGAACTTGAGTTAAGTCAAAAACTGGGAGTTTCCCGCGAACTAGCTGGGGCAATGGCAGTAGGACGTTTTGAAGACGGCACTCCACTTGTGCTTCAGGGCAATGGCGGGAGTACAAACTTAAATGACTTTGATTATTCTCGCGATCCTGTGGGACTAAAATGCCCATTCCAGGCGCATCTTCGCAAGACGAATCCTCGACTGGAATCAGTCAGAGCAGGTGGACCTTTTGCTCGGAGCGAACAACAAGAGCTTGGGCATCGTATTGCTCGACGTGGAGTCACTTATGGTGGACGGCTCAGCGACTTTAGCAACCTCGATAGGCTGCCTACAGGTGGCGTTGGATTGCTATTCATGTGCTATCAATCAGATATCTGGGAACAATTTGAGTTTATTCAGCGGTTTTGGTCTAACGCTCCCAGATTCCTAGAACCTGGCATGTCCCAGGCGCGTAATGTACAAAATAATAATTACGATAGAACCGGGTTGGATGCAGTTAGCGGTCAAAACCTACCTGGTCAGAGCGATCCGGTGATTCAAGAAGTACCGCAACCACCGGAAAACTGGTTAAAAGAGCGTGATCAACAAACTGTCAAAGCCGATGTAAAATTTGCAAACTTTGTCAAACTCAAGGGGGGAGAGTACTTTTTCTCGCCGAGTATCAGTTTTCTGAAGAACTTGCCCAACCAACCTCAAAATTTTCCCACACCGCCAATTGAACAACCTGTACCTAGCAAAACATATGTTGTGCGACAAGGTGACGATTTATCAAAGATATCTGAGAGGGCTTACAACGATGGCAGTATCTTTACATTGATCTATAACGCTAACAGAAATGTGATTGGACCTAACCCTAACTCGCTCTTACCTGGGCAGATACTTTACATTCCAATACTCCCAACAAACACTAGACCCATACCTGGTGAAGAATATATTGTGCTACCAGGTGACTATCTATTTTTGATAGCCGAGAGAGCTTATGGAGATGGCAATTTGTTTAGAGTAATCTACGAGGCTAATCGAGATGTGATTGGACCCGACCCAACCGTACTTCTCCCTGGGCAGCGAATTCGCATTCCGCCAAGACCGTAATGAAACAATAACCAATAACTAAAGCCGCATATTCTTTCCCAGTAGCATCTCATGGCTACTGGGATTGGGAATAAAAAATTTGGCACTCCCCTGCATTTCATACAGGGGATTCTTAGTTATAGCCCATATCCCGCAAGGGATATCTATTCACTAAGTTACCGCTACTCATTTCTGATTCATGGAGAGTAGGTGTATCATATACCATTTCCCTACTCTGCGGAGCGGAGTGCCAAGCACCGCATAACCTGAACCGACACTACCCATTACAGATAGTGCTTCTTTTCAATTCAGATCACAAGTAAAGCCTATCCGCCTAGCTAAATTCACAGCCGCATTATGGTCTGCATTATGATAATGACCATTGGGACAGTTAAAATCATGTTTTTTCCTATTACCTAGCGTTCCACAAGTTGAACGACTTTTTGATGTGTAGGCAGCAGGAACTTTAATTATTTTGCGATAAGGAATAGATAGCAATTCGTTTGCTCAACGAGTATTTTTTTTCTCCATCTCGGCAAACATCTTTGCTTTAACCTTATTTTGGTTGACAAACTTGAGCTTAACTGTTAACTTCATTTGCCTAGGAGCATGATTGTACCTCACTCTTTGCTGCAAATGTTTAAGTTAAGTTTTGTTATACTAAGATAATTATCTTTCGGTGCTTTTTGCACAGGAAATTTCGGTAAGAAATTAAAGGTATAGGTTTTTTCATGGCGGATCAATTAATTCGCGCCACAGCAGCGAATGGTGGTATTCGTGCAGTTGGGGCAATAACCACACGCTTGACAGAAGAAGCAAGAAATAGACACAAGCTTTCTTATGTAGCAACGGCTGCACTAGGTCGAACGATGACAGCAGGCTTGTTGATGGCTTCTAGTATGAAACGAACTGGGTCGAGAGTCAATATCCGAGTCAAAGGTAATGGACCTTTAGGTGGTATATTGATAGACGCAGGACTAGATGGAACAGTACGCGGCTACGTAGAAAACCCATCCGTGGAACTGCCTCCCAATAGTAAGGGTAAGCTTGATGTTGGTGGTGCAGTTGGTAATGGTTTTCTTTACGTTGTACGGGATATTGGATACGGGTATCCTTACTCTAGTACGGTGGAACTAGTTTCTGGTGAGATTGGGGACGACGTGGCTCATTACCTCATCAGTTCCGAACAAACACCTTCAGCCGTAGTTTTAGGCGTGTTCGTAGGAGCAAGCGGAGTGACAGCAGCCGGAGGATTACTAGTACAAGTTTTGCCGAAAGCCGCTAGAGATGAAGCTTTAGTGGAAACTTTGGAATCACGAGTCGCTGCGTTATCAGGATTTACTCCTTTGTTGCAAGCAGGGAAATCTTTGACAGACATCTTCCAAGACTTACTGGGAGATATGGGAGTTGGGATCTTTCCCGAAACCCAGATTTTACGTTACCATTGCGGTTGCTCCTTTGACCGGGTGCTAGGGGCACTTAAGATGTTGGGTGAAGCAGAACTCCAAGATATGATTATTAAAGATAACGGAGCTGAAGCAACTTGCGATTTTTGTGGTACAGTTTACCAGGCAAGCCGAGATGACTTGGCTCAACTTGTTGTAGATTTGCAAGCAGAAGCTTCGGCTGGGGTGTAAAGTATAAAAACATACTTTTTTATCTAGGATATACATGATATGAGTGGAGGACATATCATCATGTAAGAAGTAACTTCATCCAAATGGAAAGTTACGATGGCAGAGACAAAACTTTGGGGCTATAACAGATCGCTAAAGTTAATTGTTTATTTTGGTGTGAGAGATGACAGAGCGGAACATACCAGAAAGTTGGTTAGCAGGCAAAGCAAGAGAGCCAGACAACAATATGACTAGAGGATACCGAAGGCAAGAATCTAGTGAAACACATAGGTCTGGAGTGCCAGCAACCAGTTCTATCATCGAGTCTGTGAAACGCTCAAAAGAGAATGATTCCGAATCACTATCTCTAGACAAAGAATCGCAAGAAATAGTTTCACTCAGTAAAAGTTCTTGGAAATTGCCTAAGTGGGCACAAAGCTGGGTGTTGTGGACGTTATTGTTAGCGTTGGTTCCTGGCGCAATAGCCTTTATGGCAACAGCAATGTTACTCAAGCTGCCTTCTGCGCCCAACTGCCCATCGATTTTCTGGCCCTTGGCTAGTGCGTCGGTACGGCTGCATTGCGCTCAGTTGGCAGCTTCTAAGGAAACGGTAAAAGACCTTCTGCAAGCGATCGCCCTAGTCAAAGAACTGCCAAAAAATCACCCGCTTCGTGCAGAAATTGACCGTTTAATAGAAGAATGGTCACGGGATATTCTGCAATTAGCAGACCAGAGTTTCCAGGCAGGTCGGCTAGACGAAGCGATCGCAACTGCTCGCCAAGTACCGAAAGAGGAATCCGCTTATCAATTGGTGGAAGCAAAAATTTCCAAATGGCAATCCATCTGGTCAACGGCAGTTGGCATCTACACTGAAGCAGAAGCCCAAATGCGTGACGAGAAATGGCATCAAGCGTTCATGTTAGCTTCTAGATTGTTGCGTGTAGATAATAAATACTGGTCGATGACGAAATATGACCAGTTGAATCGATTAATTGTCAGTGCACGGGAAGATGGAGAGCAGTTAGCAAAAGCAAGAAGTTTCGCCGAAGGTAAAACAGTTGATAGTCTCCTAAAAGCCATTAAGGTGGCAGAGTTGATTCAGCAGGATAGTTACGTTTATCCGAAAGCGCAGGAAACTCTTCGGGAATTTGGAGATAAGATGCTAGAGTTGGCACAGGCAAAGCTGGACGGACGAAATCCAGACCAAGCTATCTTGATAGCCCAAAAAATTCCCCCAAGCACTCAACACCAGAAGGACATAGAGGACTTTGTTACCTTAGCTGAAGCGCAAAGGAGTGCATGGCTAGGGACAACAGCCAGTTTAGAAACAGCAATTGCCCAAGCTCAACAAATACAGGCAACAAGACCAAAATATGAAAAAGCGCAAGAACTTATTGCTACCTGGCAAATAGAAATTCAAGATGTAGCCCATTTAGAAAAAGCAAGATACCTGGCAAGCCTTGGTTCAGTTAACGATTTCGCAGCAGCTATCACTGAAGCACAATTGATCCCTGATGGCAACCCTCGTGCAGAGGAAGCAAAAAAAGAAATTGCTAGTTGGGTTGCTCAAATACAGACAATCGAAGACCGCCCGTATTTGGATCGTGCTGATCAGATGGCAATGCTTGAGGATGTGAACTCTCTACAAGCAGCGATCGGACAAGCAACTCAAGTTCAACAAGGTCGTGCATTGTATCCAGAAGCACGAAGAAAAATTGGAATTTGGACAGCAAAGATTCAACGTATTCAAGATCAGCCTTACTTAGACCAAGCAAAAAACTTGGCTGACAGTGGCGATTTATCTTCTGCTATTGCAACAGCTCAACAAATCCGACCAGGACGAGCACTTTCTGGTGAAGCACAAGCAGTTATAGATGAGTGGCAAGGGCAACTTCGTGCGAAACAAAACTGGAACAAAGCACGCGAAATCGCAGTCAACGGAACTCCGGAAGCTTTGGCAAAGGCAATTAGGCTAGCAAACAGAGTACCGGATAGTAGCATTCTACGCAGTGATGCTACTATCGCTATTGACCAATGGAGTCAGCAATTGTTGGATATAGCTCGTGCTCAAGGAGAATCTGATATTCCTAGAGCGATTGAGACAGCTAGGCTGATTCCAAGAGGAACTGATGCTTATAGTGCCGCACGAGAACAAATTAGAGCATGGCGAGAATATCTCAATCCTCAGCCACAAGAAGCTCCACAGGAAGAATATCGACAAGAATCTTCACAGGAATCTTATACTGAGCAACCAAGGGTGATCGAAGGACAGTGATATCAATTTTAAGAAACTTTTTCTTACGTCGAACTCAGGTCACTTGGCATCTGGCGTTGGGGTTCCCGAAGCAGTGCAGTCTTGGGGTTTCACGCCAGTCCCCTCAACGGGGGAACCCCCGCACGGGGCTAATATCATGTCCGGATGAATACTTATAATTAAGCCGCCCTGGTTCTGGGCCACCAGTAGTAGCAAGTTAGTCCAGAGATTAAATCGTGCTGTTTCATTAGTTGTTGGCAGCGATAAACCAAGAGCTCTTCCATTTCGTCCAAAGACGATGGTGAAGAATTCGCGACGATTTCATTTGTCAGGGGCCATAATCGTTCAGCAGGTTGTAATTCAGGTGAGTACGCGGGTAAGTACATTAAATCAATACCTTCTGGCAGGTTTAAATCATTACTTGTATGCCAACCTGCTTGGTCAACAGCCAGGAGGACTCGTTTTTGATTTCCAAGACCATACTCTTGAGCAAAATCAGCTAAAACTCGATTAAATAATTGAGTATTCACACTGGGCAGAATCCACCAATATGTTTCTCCGGATTCTGGATGTACAAACCCATACAGCCACATCCATTTATACGTTTGCTGTACTGAAGCGAACGGTTGTTCTGCTTCTGGTATCCAAACTCGACGCAGAATTGGATGAAGGCCCAAACGATGCTCATCCATACTCCAAACCTCTATWTCGGCATCTGGATATCGGGATTGAAGGAATTGGAGCCGTAAATCGAGTTTTTTTTCCAGTTTTCTTGTTCGATTGGGTCGCAAGCGCCATGCTCCGGTCGAGTCACACGTAAGCGGAAAGTCATTTGTTTTATGTATTCCCATCCACGCCGACGATCAATACTTTGTCCTGTTAGTTCGCTTAACCAATCTGCCACCTTACGACCATTCCACAATCCCCCATCTGGTGCCTTGTGTGAAAGCACTTGCCACAGTTGGGCTTGTTGTACATCTGTTAATAATGATTCTTTGCCTCGATTCTGATGCCGTTGGTCTCCCAAGACCATTGGACCATCTTGGTTGTAACGTTTGACGAGTTGATAAATCCAAATTCTCGTGTAACCTGTTACTTGAGATACCTCCAGCACGGTCTTTCCTGTTACCAATAACCAAATTATTTGGTAATGACTACGTTCCGTTGTTTGTGTTGCTTTACGGTAACGGGAAAACAGTTCTTCCGGACTTAAGTAGTTGGCGATCGCAATCCGTTTCGGCATAGTGTAAGTAGACGCACTGCAACGATTCCATCTTTATTATAAGTAATCAACCGGACATGATATAACTCCTCAAGTGGAGCACCTGCCGTCCCGTTGTAGCACCTGGCGTGAGGGTTGGGGAACTCGGGGTCTCCTTTGGGGATTAGGGGCAGGGTGTACCTCATGTACTTGCAAAACGCTGTAATTTTGAATTGTTATCGTCCCACCAACTTATCCCGCAGTAGCCTAATGCGATCGCGCAATTTCGCCGCCTCCTCAAACTCCAGTTTCTTCGCCGCCTCTTTCATCTGTGCTTCCAGTTGAGTAATCAACCCTGGAATTTCTTCCAAAGGAAATTCATCTATATGTTGTTCAACAGTATCTAACTCAGTTGCATTTAATCGCCGCGACACTTCTAAGAAAGACAAAATTGCATTACTCGATTTTTTCTTGACAATTGGTTGCGGTGTAATTCCATGCTCTTGGTTATAAGCGATTTGAATCGTGCGACGCCTCTCGGTTTCTTCCATAGCTTTGATCATGCTATCAGTTAAGTTATCCGCATACATAATTGCTTGTCCCCGCACATGACGCGCTGCTCTTCCAATCGTTTGAATCAGCGAACGTTCTGCACGCAAAAAGCCTTCTTTATCAGCATCCAAAATCGCCACGAGAGAAACTTCTGGTAAATCTAAACCTTCCCGCAGCAAGTTCACACCAACCAACACATCAAAGTTACCATCGCGCAAATCCTGCAAAATCTCAATTCGTTCAATCGAATTGATTTCAGAATGCAGATACCTCACCCGAATACTGTTGTCTTGCAGATATTCAGTTAAATCTTCTGCCATGCGCTTAGTCAGTGTTGTAATCAGCACTCGTTCGTGGCGGTCAACTCTATCTTTGATTTCGCCCAATAAATCATCAATTTGCCCTTCTGTAGGACGGACTATGATTTCTGGATCAACCACTCCAGTTGGTCTAATGATTTGTTGTGCAACATGATCTTCAGAAACTTCTAATTCCCAATTTCCTGGGGTAGCGGAAACGAAAATACACTGATTCACCTTTGTCCAAAATTCTTCTGCCTTCAATGGACGGTTATCAGCCGCACTGGGTAGACGAAATCCATGCTCAATTAGCACTTTTTTGCGTGCTTGGTCACCGTTGTACATTCCGCGTATTTGCGGTACGGTGACATGAGATTCGTCTATAACTAAAAGCCAATCTTTAGGGAAATAATCAATCAAACATTCGGGTGGTTCGCCTGCTTGGCGTCCTGCAAGGTGACGAGAATAGTTTTCCACACCATTGCAATAACCCACCTCACGCAACATTTCCAAATCATAGCGCGTCCTCTGGTCTATGCGTTGCGCTTCCAGTAATTTCCCAGCTTCCTCTAATTGTGCTTTTCGCTCTTTGAGTTCTGCTGCGATCGCATTAATAGCCTCTTCTAACCTTTCTTCTGGAGTGACGAAGTGACGCGCAGGGTAAAGATTCACCGCTTCCACACTTTTGATGATTTCACCTGTCACAGGATCAACGTAGCGAATAGCGTCAATTTCATCACCAAAGAATTCCACGCGAATAATTCGGTCTTCATACGCTGGACCAATTTCCAACACATCACCCCGGACGCGAAAACGTCCACGACCCAATTCCACATCGTTGCGGCTATACTGAACTGATACTAAGTCTTTCAGTATTTCCCGTTGGTTGACTTCCAAACCGACTTGAAAGGGAATAGCAGCTTTCAGGTATTCTGAAGGCATTCCTAAACCGTAGATGCAACTAATAGATGCAACAACGATGACATCGCGACGTTCAAAGAGTGATCGCGTCGCCGAGTGTCGCAACATATCAATTTCATCGTTAATCGAAGCCGTTTTCTCTATATATGTATCGCTGACAGGAATATAGGCTTCTGGCTGATAGTAATCGTAGTAGCTAACGAAATACTCAACTGCATTGTGAGGAAAGAATTCTCGTAACTCGTTACACAGTTGTGCTGCGAGAGTTTTGTTATGAGCAAGCACCAGAGTGGGTTTCCCCACTTTTTCAATCACTGAGGCGATGGTAAAAGTTTTTCCTGTTCCCGTCGCTCCCAGTAAAGTTTGATACCTGTTATCATCTTGAACACTCGTCATGAGTTGAGCGATCGCCTGTGGTTGATCACCTGTTGGTTGAAAGGGAGCTTGGAGATGAAATTGCGTCATAAAACTTAATTTAGCTGCTTCTATTTTATATGCTAAGCAACTTCCACACAAGGTGGTTTTACTGTAGAAATGAGTTTCGTCGCCAGTAATTGGGAGACTAGGTTTTGCAATGTTTCTTTATTAAATTTTACAAAAATACTATATGTATATTTAATATTATGAATCTCAAAAAAAATTATACCTACACAAGATTTTTTAAAGTTAAACTTAGATATTAAGGAAAAATTTAACTTTTCCAGAATATTGTAAAATAAGTTAACAATGCACCAGGTCAGAAGCAATGAGCATAACTAGCTCTGGTGAAGTAAGAAGTCCTCGGCGAAAAAATCAGAAGCTTAAGGGAGAAACTACAGTGGAAAATAATCAAGGTGAAAGTTGGGATAAAGTAGAGCACAGTAGTGACCAGCAAACGCGGGTAGAATTACCAGGTAAACTGGAGGTACATGATACACTAGCTATCTCTGGAATACGTCCCGTGAGCTCCAGTGATTTGCAAGTTGTAGAAACAAAAAACATAATGGGTATACGCCCGACTACAGCAAACACATTCCACGTTGTTGACACTCTGAACCTGTCTGGAACTCGTCCAATTGCTTCAAGTGATCTCGTCATTTCTGAAACATACTCTGTCATGGGAAATCGCCCAATAGCATCAAATACTATTGACGATTCTGAAAGTCTAATGGGTTTTCTTGATTAAATCACAATTGTACAAATTACTTTATTGACCCGGTTTTCGTAGGGAAGCCGGGTTTTTCATTAATGAAATAAGCGACATGAAAATTTATTCATAAAACCTTATTATTCAATGGTTTAGTGTCTAGTAGGAGCAAAAGTTTGTGAATCACTAACTAGTGTTAAAGGAGTAGCTAATAGTCACTTATCCTCTCTCTTTTAGTATAGGGAACTAATATATCTAGAGGTGGAAGGCTGCTGTCAGAAGATTAAGCTAGTTTGTAAGAGTAATAAAAAACAAGTTCAAGGTTACTTATCAACTTTGAAACGTAATTAAAAGAAGGTCTGGAGGTCAAAATGAGTTTAGAAGATCGTGCCAAAGCCACAGCGAAAAACATTGAAGGTAAAGTTCAAGAAGCAGTAGGAAATGTTACTGGCGATCCAGAAGATAAAGCAGAAGGTCAAGCAAAGCAAGCTGAAAGCCAAGTACGTCATGGTGTTGAAAATGTCAAAGATGACGTAAAGGACGCACTTAAATAGGACTAATGCTTTTTTTAGTAAGTTTGAGCGTTTCATTAGGGTGTATTTATCTTAATAAATACCTACGCTGTTAAACTTCTCAACTGAGTAAACGCGCATTATGAAAGCGCGGGAACGAAGTCCGCGTCAATGGGCTTCGTTTTTTAATCTAGTACTTGAGATGTCAGAAGAACTTTACTCAGTGAGTGTAGAAAATTCAATAAAAATAGACTCAATTAACCGGAATAAATCTTCCGTTTAATTTGACTGAAAACTTATTTGAGGGAGGTAATAAACATGAGTGTGCTGAAGCAGAGCCGTCAAATAATTATAGCTTGTGTCTTGATTTTAGTCTTAACTTTGACAACTGCCTGTGGCGCTAGTAATGCGACAGTAGCTGATCGCACAACCAACTTACCAGTTGCTGGTCGAAATGTTACCTATGGGGAATTAGAACGAGGAAATACCCCAGCCGGACAAACTTTTGGTAACTGGGTTGTACAGACATCAAAAGGATTAATCACAGATGCTTATGTGCGTGAGAACAACAAGTTAGGGGTTGTCATTTCCTCTAAAGTTCCTCCCAGCGATGTACGTCCCTTAGCAAAATCCTTGCTACAAGGTTTTCGCCGGAACTTCCCTAATGAAGACTTGAAAGTTTTGGTGTATGCGCCTGATAAGAAACTCATTTTGACAGCTCAGTATGACGTACAAACAAATCAAGTTCAGTACACCTAGTTGCTGAATTTTGTCAAAAACTTGAGCGAAGTCAGTTGATTTAAAAACGAGAAATTGAAAAAGTTTGATAAGAAAAAGGAGATAAGTAAAATGAGCACTAGCGATCAATACAGACGTCACATCATGAGTGATTTGGCTCAGGGAAATGTTGAGTCTTTAGGTGATGCTCCCACCGGCTCAACAACAGAGTACGACAATTTTGATGATTTTGCCCAGCGCTCAACACACGAAGAACGCCGTCAGTTATTTGGTCAATCTTTACACCACGACAATATTCCTGCCCAACAAATGGAGCCAGAATTGCAAAAGGCAATTTCTCAAATTAAACCCAATGAACGGGATGATGTCGCGCGCGCCTTCTTCAAGCACTTCAAGCAAAGAGGATTAGATGATCGTCATTTAGAGCAACAACTCGGGCTTTCTACCCATGCTCCTAATCGTATGACTGCTGACGATGTTAGTAAACTCGCTTCTTTCGCTTATCACAATCATCCCGATATCTTCCGCGAAGTGTTGGCAGAGCAACCAGGTATCATCAAATTTCTCAGCAATCCTGTTGTTGCAGCTGTTTTAGGTGTAGCAGCAGCTAAATGGTTAGGCAATCACCGCCGATAACAGTTGAGTGTTGGGTTCTTGAGTTTATAAGATGGGCAACAATGCCCATCTTTTTTATTTAATAGTCATAAATTTACTAAATTTTTATATAGTAATTTCGGTGATGAATCATCTGGAAGCTTGATATAAGCTCACTATTCATGCTATGTAATGTTTACGTAATAACAACATTCACTTTAAAATTTGTGTTAAGACAACTAGAAATAGTTGATTTTGCTTACTTAAACAGTGACACTCATTACTGTACTATTTCAGAATCATTACTGAAAACACCGTTAGTACCTCAGAAATAGAGACAAGTGTAGAACTTGCGATCAACGTTTGATAGATGTTTTGTAATCAGGTGTGCGACAGGTTAACCCTAACCCGTCGCAGCCCTTTCCAGTGCAACTATTTTGAGGTACTTGCGAATCTCACTCCAGGGTAAATCTACCATCAACTTTTACCTGTATTTAGGAGTGAGTTCCATGACGAGATTTAAGGTTAGAAAGAAGTTACGTAAAGCTTGTTCCAAAGCAAAATATCTTGCTTTCGGAACACTTGGCATGAAACAGACAGGTGTTAATCAAGGTAGATCTAGACTGGGCATACGCAAAACTACTCTGAGAACACTTATATTTATGGGCACTAGTACATCCTTAAGTTTAGGACTAGTAACTGGTGCAAATGCTGCAGTTGTTGGCAATGGTACTATTCAGCTAGGTGTCAATAGAGAAGGTCACATCATAGATGGTCCGACTCAAGTTGGTATAAAATTTTTACCAACAAATAATGATGGAATTTCTCCAGGCTGCGATTGTGAGGGTTGGGGTGTGGCAGATGCAAGTAGGGGAATTACAGGTTTTGCCAGCCGTGATAACGGAGGAGTTAGTAGTAATCTAAGTGTATTGTCTTTCATCTCTGATGGAATTAAAGCTACTTCCGTAGTCAATGTTGGGAGTACTTTCAAAGTCACTCATGACTATGCCCCAGCAGCGGAAACGCCCAATTTATATAAGGCTGTAGTTACCATTGAAAACATTGGTAAGGAGCTTATTGGAGATTTGCGCTACCGCCGCGTGATGGATTGGGATATTCCGCCGACTACTTTTAACGAATATTCAACAGTTAAAACAAGTGGTGCATCAAACGTACTGTTTACCAGCGACGATGGTTTTGCCAACGCAAACCCGCTGAGTGGACCAAGCAATTTGGGATCTACTGGAGAATTTGCTGACTCTGGTCCGCGTGATCATGGTGCTTTATTCGATTTTGGGTTCGGTGCGCTAGCAGCCGGAGCCAGCCGCACATTTAATATCTTCTACGGTGCTGCTTCCGACGAAGCGCAAGCATTGGCTGCACTAGCTGCTGTTGGTGCCGATAAAGTTTATTCCTTAGGACAGGCGAGCGTGGCAGATGGTGCAAGCACTGGAAGACCAAACACCTTTATTTTTGGTTTTTCTGGAGTCGGTGAGCCTCCCAGTGAGCCTGTTCCTGAACCTCTTACCATATTAGGTTCACTAGCAGCAGGTAGTTTTGGTGTTGCTCTCCGTCGCAAATACAACAAGCAGCAACAAAAAGAGACTGCAAAAGTGTAGGAATACTTAAATAAAATCTATTTCTTACGCCCACCTCATCACTTGCCAGGGGTTTATTACTCCTGGCTAATAGCTATATTCAACATGACATGAAAGTTTCCCACCTCACAGTCTCACAACTCAAATACCCCCACTTCTGGCTATTAGCCATAGGAGCAAGTTTCATTGCCATTCATTTGACTCTCACTTGGAAGGTAGACAATCCTGGCCTTTTGGCCATAAGTTTTCTTTTTTGGGCAGCGATATCTTCTCTTATTTGGGAAAAGCGTCGCAGTTTAAATCTAGAAAGCGATATTTTCTCCAGCTTTTTTGGTTTATCACTGATTGCGCTCTTACTTATCAAGACTATATCTCTAACAAGTCTTAGTAGCTTCTTATTATATATTTCACCAGCGATTTTTGCTCTTGGGTTAGCGCTGCTGGCGTCTGGTTTTAAAGGCTTGAAGCAATATAGGGGTGAATTACTTGTCCTGTCTTCTATCAGTCTACCCAAAGTATTACCCTTCTCACTCATTAATATATCCCTCTGGACTGCTAAATGTGCTTCTTTGATTCTTTGGTATACAGGTTTTGAAGTTGCTCGAAATGGGGTTATAATTCGTCTTCCTACTGGAACCGTAGAAGTTAACCCTGGCTGCTCAGGGCTAAAACTTATCTTTGAAATGCTGAGCTTAGCTCTACTTTTTCTGTTAATGTTTCCTCATAAGGGAAACCAAAAAATTATTGTGCCAATAATAGCTGTCACTTTGGGGTTTATTGTTAATGGGATACGAGTTGCTCTGATGGCTGTCTTGGTAACACAAGGACATAAGCAAGCGTTTGATTATTGGCATGAAGGGGATGGTTCCCTAATATTTGCACTAACTGCTGTGTTACTTTTTGGATTATTTTGCTGGTTTACCCTTGGAAGGTCTGAATTAAGAAATAAAGACGCCACGGAGTCATCAAAATAATGATTTGGAAACGATGATTTGGAAACAATTGCGCATACCACTTTTGGCTTTTACTCTGAGTGGCGTCCTGTTTGTTTTAGGAAGTATAGTGTTTCTTCCCACAAAAAACCCTAAGACAGCGACTGCGTTTACATTTCCTCAAGAGGTTCCTTTACCACAATGGCAATTCAGCATAAGTCGTCCACTACCACAGCCAACAAAAAAGATTTACCAAGTCATAGCTCAAAAGCATTATCAATACCTAAACAAGAATTTGGTTTTAGATATCGAAATGCGTTATTTGAAGGATGGAGATGTTGTTAGGTTTCTGCGAGATTTTAGTTTTATCTCTTCCTCTGCTGTTGTACGTCAGCAACAGGGAATCGGCTACTATGGTGTGGGAGTAGAAAAGCAACGAGCTTACTTGAGTGCGTGTATCAATCCTCAAGGCGGCAGTACGTTTACTAATGAACAATTTCATCAAAATCTACATATTCACGCAATCCAGCCTCAACGTCTATTGTCCTGGATACTTAGTCAGGAACAACTTCAAGACAACCGTTGTCTTTGGACGCATTTATCAATTCCCTTAAACAATTATTCACCAGAAGCAGCTTACCAAGTTTTAGAAAATGCTTGGTTTTCTTGGTATCAGTGGTGGCAACCACGCTTTCCCAAGTCCTAAAATATCATCTCTTACTTCTATTTTACTCGGTTCGCAAAATGACCAAATCAAATAACGAAAAATTTCTTCCTGTTGTTCAAGAACTACAAGACTTTGCCTTCAGTCAGCAAGGCTCGATGACAATCCTTAGAGTGCTGGGCTATGGTTTATTATTATTGGCATTGTTCGACATCATTGAGATGTTTATCCCGCCCAACTTTATGAATCCTGTTTGGGAATTTCAAACAATGGGGATGTTAGTTGAAAAAGTACCAGTGCCTTTAATTGGGCTAGTATTAGTATTTTTTGGAGAGCTACATTCGCGAACGAAATTGGAGATTCCTCTTTTAAAGTTTTTATCTTGGTTAACTTTATTATTTGGAATATTATTTTTTCTACTGATACCTTTAGGACTTGCTAGTACCATTCGGTTAAACACTCAAAATGCTGCTCAAATTAAAGCTGTATCTACTCAACAAGTTTCTCGTGCTGAAGAGTTGGAAAAGCAACTGAGTCAAGTTACACCTGATCAAATAGATAAGTTTTTCAAGATTCAAGGTCGTTCATTAGATGGCAAAAATCCTCAAGAATTAAAAAATCAACTTTTGACAGAAGTGTCAAAAGCTAAGAAAAATATAAAAACTCAAGCAGAAGCAACTCAGTCTCTTCGAGGGTTAAGCTTGATTAAGACTTCTGCAAAATGGAATCTTGGTGCTGTGGTTGGAGGAACTTTGTTTATCAGTATTTGGAAGGGAACGCGTTGGGCAAGAAATTGATATAACACAAGATCTCGTTCCTATGCTCTGCATAGGAATGCCTAAAAGGAGGCTCTGCCTCCCAATGATTACCCTCTGGTTCCTATGCTCTGCATGGGAATGCCTAAAGGGAAGCTCTGCCTCCCAATGATTATAATGATTATATTGAGGCAGAGCCTCAAGTTATGCATTCCCAGCCTGAGGCTGGGAACGAGAAAAAAGAAACGAGAAATAATTATGCATTCCCTGGCTCAGCCAGGGAACGAGAGTTATGCTGTTGCTAGTTGTGGAGTAGGACGCTTGCTGTTGCGAATACCCTCTATAGCCTCAGCATAATCCTTAGCCTTAAATACGGCTGAACCAGCGACGATCGCATTAGCCCCAGCTTCCAAAACTTGCCAGGTATTATTTGCTTTCAATCCTCCATCCACTTCAATCCAAGGATCAAGACCACGTTCGTCGCACATTTGACGCAGTTTGCGGATTTTTGGCACAACTTCAGGAATAAAGCTTTGACCACCAAAACCGGGGTTGACGCTCATAATCAACACCAAGTCACATAGTTCTATAACATACTCAATCAGTTCCAAAGGGCTACCGGGGTTAAGAACCACTCCTGCTTTTGCACCAGCTTCTTTGATTTGTCCCAACGTGCGGTGTAAGTGAGGAGAAGCATTATGTTCAGCATGAACATAGATGTGATCTGCCCCTGCCTTAGCAAAATCTTCTACATACTTCTCTGGCTCTACAATCATCAAGTGGACATCCAGAGGCTTTTGTGTCACTGGGCGAATCGCCTCCACAATCAGAGGACCTATCGTAATATTAGGTACAAAGCGACCGTCCATTACATCGACATGAATCCAATCTGCGCCAGCCTGATCTACAGCACGTATTTCGTCTCCTAAACGACTAAAATCTGCTGATAGGATAGATGGAGCTATTACAATGGGCTTTTTAGATTGTGTTTGGGTCATGGCTAGTGGGTTTTAAAGCGTCCTCGTCTGTCAGCATTGTAACAAAACTTGAGCAACCGCTCATCTATCTGATCCCCACTTTTTCATTCGTGAGGATTAATTCGTCGTTAATAGTGCTTTCTGACAACAAACAAATAACAACTCATGATTTCTAACTGACTATGGCGAACAAACAAAGTTGGATAATTTGGGGATTAGGTGCTTGCTGCTTGAGTGCGCCGGTACTTGCTGCTGTGGAATCTCCTTTTGGCACTAATGGTATTGATGCTTTAAGACTACACCAACTCCCATATAATTTAATCGGTCGCAAGATTGCTATTGGTCAGGTAGAGATTGGGCGTCCGGGTAGGTTTGGGTTAGATAAAGCCGTCTCTAAAAATCGCTCCGTAACCATAGCAGGAGCGTTCCTACGCAATGAACTTGCTAAATCTAATAGCGGTGTTGACCCCCACGCCTACAATGTCGCTAGTATGATGGTCAGTACAGATAAAGGTTTTCCTGGAGTCGCCCCAGGAGCGCGATTGTACTCATCTGCTGTGGGTTATGGAAAAAGCTTAGGTCAACCACAAGAGTGCTTGTCTGCACAGCACATAGCACTACAAAATGGGGGAGATGTCCGCGCAATTAACTTTAGCTTTGGCGAACCTTTAAACCGTGACCCACGACCAGAGGCTGTTTTAGATGGCAATGCTTTACTAACTTTATGTATTGACTGGTCTAGTCGCGTTCACAATTCTTTGTACATCATTGCAGGTAATCAGGGAAAAGGCGGTATTCCTATACCTACAGATAATTATAACGGAGTGAACGTAGCTTTTTCATCCCGTCGAGGAGGGATTTTTAATAAAGTTGATGTTTCTAATTTGGCGGCTGTTAGTGAAGGACTAGCGATGCGCCTTGCAGGAAAAGAGATTAATCTTGGTCCGCGTCGTGCTATTGGTATAGTTGCTCCCGGGAATAACATTCCCTTGCGAAATCCAGATGGGAAGAAGAATAAAGTCACAGGGACAAGCTTTGCAGCGCCTCAAGTAACTGCTACAGTCGCTCTATTGCAGGAGTTTGGTGATAAACAACTGCGAACAAAGCAACCTAACTGGAGCATAGATTCTCGCAGACATGAAGTGATGAAAGCAGTACTGCTCAATTCAGCTGAGAAAATTCAAGATAATGGCGACGGTTTGCGCTTAGGAATGACGCGGACGCTCATTGATAAACAAAATAAAGACTGGTTGGCTTCTGATGCATATAATGACCCAAAAATTCCTTTAGATTCCCAAATGGGAACTGGTCATTTGAATGTTTTTCGCGCCTATCAACAATTTAGCGCAGGTGAATGGAATCCAACCCAAACTGTACCAGCTCTTGGTTGGGACTATCGCACAGTCAATACAGAAGCATCTGTAGAATATGAGTTAGCAAAACCCTTAAAGCAGGGGAGTTTTGTTTCTATCACCTTAACTTGGGATAGGTTAGTAGAGCTAAACGACAGGAATAAAAACGGTCAGTTTGACGCAGGGGAAGATTTTCGCAATCGCGGCTTAAATAACCTCGACCTTTATCTAGTCAAAGCCGATGACAAAAATGCAAATGCTGAGGCTGTCTGTTCCTCAATTAGTGAAGTTGACAGTGTCGAACATATTTTCTGCCCTGTTCCTGCAACAGGTAACTACAAAATCCGTGTTCAATTTCGCAAGAAAGTTAATGAAGCAACTCAAGCTTACGCTTTAGCTTGGTGGAGTGTACCCGTGAGGTAGGAAATTGCCTAGCTAGGTACAGCACAGAAAGCGGCGAATCAACTGATTTGGATGTGGATGAGAAAGCTATATCGCATCAGGGGCTAGGAACGGTAATTCATCCACCGCCACAAACAGTGATGAAATCTAAAATCTAGTAACTAATACTTATGACTCAGAAATCAAACTACCCACAGCTAAAAAAAATTCAAACTGTACAATCACTGTTGCCAAAACTGTAACGGGTCAGATATCACCTCACACCAGATGCGATAGTCAAAATAAAGACTCTAGCTATTATGGGTGGTAAGATGAAGCAAAAATTTAGCAATCCTGGGGAAAATTTCCTACAAAGACGTTATGCAGTTCGTTTAGGCAGACGTTACGTTTTGGCAGCGGCGAGTGTTGTCTTAATGGGTGTTATAGGATGCTCTCAAGTTAATAGTAGCACGAGTGCCTTTGCCGAATCGGGTTTACCTCGCTCAGAATCTCCGATACCCAAATCAATGTCATATCCTGATATTAAACTGATTACTGCCAACACAAAATTTGGCTTGAAACTGTTTTCCGAAGTTTTAAAAAACGATAGTGGCAAGAACATTTTTATTTCACCTTCTAGCGTAGCGATCGCCCTTGCCATGACCTACAATGGCGCTAGTGGCAGTACAAAACGAGCAATGGCTAAAGCACTGGAGTTTAAGGAGTTGAATCTAGAACAAATTAATTCCTCTAACGCGGTGCTAAAAAAGTTATTAGAAAACCCAGATCCTAAGGTGCAACTGACAATTGCTAATTCGCTTTGGGCAAATAAAGAGATTAGTTTCAATCCCGATTTTCTGCAACGCAATAGAGATTTTTACACAGCTAGGGTTGCTAATCTCAACTTCACAGATATAAGTTCTCCTGCAATTATTAATGATTGGGTTAGTGAGAAGACACGTGGAAAGATAAATAAGATAATTGAAAAAATAGAACCTTCACAAATGCTATTTCTCATCAACGCTATCTATTTTAAAGGTAGCTGGACAAATGAATTTGATAAACAGCAAACCGCAGAATATCCTTTCTATCTCTCCTCCGGTCAGCAGAAACAACACCTAATGATGTCACAATCAGGTGACTATAGATACTATGAAAATCAACAATTTCAAGCAGTCAGTTTACCTTATGGTAAAGATGGTAAGATTAGCTTTTATATTTTCCTGCCTAAACAAAACTCTAGTCTAGAAAGCTTTTATCAAAACCTGAATGCAGAGAATTGGGAAAATTGGATGACTCAGTTCAGCAAACAACAGGGATTTATTCGCTTGCCCCGTTTTAAGATGGACTATGACATAACGCTCAACGATGCTCTGACAGCCATAGGTATGGGTGAGGCTTTTAGCAATCAAGCAAATTTTTCAGCTATGGGTAAGGATTTAAAAATAAGCGAAGTAAAGCATAAAACTTTTGTTGAAGTCAATGAGGAAGGTACAGAAGCTGCTGCTGCTACTTCTGTGGTAATGATGCCATTATCAGCTCAATTGCCAGCAAAAGAGCCATTCCGAATGATTGTTGAGCGTCCCTTCTTCTGTGCGATTCGGGATAATCAGACAGGAAGCATATTGTTTATGGGTTCCATTGTGGCGCCACAGTCTTAGAAGGATTTGCCGCAGGATGATTTGTTTGAGCAGTTGGAGGCGAGGCTTCAACAGAAACGGGTGCAGCTACCTCAGTAGAATGAGCCTTTGAATCTGGGGTGATACTACCCCCTCCAGTGTCATGATTTTCCGTATTGCAAGATTGTGAACTTCCTTGAGGAAGTACTTCTACATTATTGCCACTGGATGAAGAGTAAGGACGTATGGCGCTTAAAACTGTTTTGATAACAACAGCGCTGGGTACCGCTACGATCACACCCAAAAGTCCACCAATTCTTGCACCTGTCAAAACTGAAATCAGGACCCAAACAGGGTTTAAACCCGTAAAACTCCCTAAAATTCTCGGAGCAATAAAGTTTTCTAGAATTTGCTGGACAATAAGTGCAGCAATCAATACCCTTGCCCCCATCCAAAAGTCTTGTAGTGTCACGATCAAAGTCGTTAGAGCAATACCTACAGAACCACCAAATGGGACAAGTGCCATGATACCAATGGTCAAGCCAAATAGTAAGCCAAATGGGACTTTCAGCCACAAAAAGATGGGAATCAAGGCTGATGCCATACAAGTGGCTGAAATTAACTGGCTAATGAAGAAATTTTGAAAGCTGAGGCGTACTGTATCTGAAAAAGCCTCGCGGAATCTAATAGGTAGCCAATATACTAAACTTTCCCACAGTTCATCCCCATGCTGTAGGAGATAAAAAGTTAATACCATTGTCAAGATAAAGTCAAGCAGGCTTGTGACTGTAACAACAGCCAAATTTAAAACTTGTCCAGCGATCGCCTGCAATTGTCCCTTGACACGGTCGTTAATTTGTGAGACCAAAGCATCAAGGTTAATGGGTAAACCGAAACTTTCTGCTTTCTCGTTCAGGATCATCAATTGCGATCGCCCAGAATCTATTAACTCTGGTATACGCGCCACCAGTTGCTGAGCCTGAGTCAGAGCAAGCGGGACAAGGGTGACACCCAACGCCAGTAAAACTGACAAAGCGAGTAGAAAGACTAAAATAGCAACTTGCTCTCGCTTAGCACCTTGACGCTGCATCCAGCTTACAGGGTAGTTTAGCAGAAATGCTAGCACTGACGCTCCGACTAAAATAACAATTAGCGAGTGAAAGTAATGAAAAATTGCTGAAATCGCCCAACCATTGAGCACTAGCAGTGGAGCGAACAGAGTGATTGTCAAGAATCGTGCTAGGGGTGTAAGTGTTTCCCACCAGTTTAAGAGCTTACGTGTCTGCATCTGCCAATTGTTGGATACAACTAAATAAAATTCTCTTTACAGCTTATTATCTCTGACTACACCACTATGATTCATCCCTCTTATTTCGGATTGCATTCAGGCAAATGAAAATTCTTAAATTATCTGACAATTCTTACCATCCTCAAGATTCCTCCACCTCTGGTGGAGGAGTGCTTATCTACCATTATCCAGTCAGAGATTTTTTCTCCTCACTATGGACACTCTACCACCATCTGGAAAGTTGGGAACAAGTTCGAGTTAGTTATCTGTCAATAACTTTGGTATTTACCTGGCTTTTGGGTTACCTAATACTCGCAACTGGGGCGACAACTTCAATTTTTTTTACATTGCATCTACTTATCGTTCATAACTTTCTCACCTGTCCCTACTTTTTAATTAATATCTGGTTAATTGTTCCTCTAGTTAAGAGCAGATTAAGGCGATTGCCACGCCCGTGAATCGTTTTGTGCAAAGAACGCTTGGCAAATACCTGTCATAATTCTTTAGTCGTCAAAGCAGTTGACAGGGTTTTTACTTAATTTGCCAAAAAAATATGCATTTTCTTCTAAACAGGTCTAGTCAAATCTCTTTTGAGATTGTCATACTTCTAAGAAAACCTCTCCGGATTTATCAAAAAATAGGAGAATTACTCCAATAAGTGTTGTGGTTCATACGGAAGTGTAAAATATATCATTGTTAATCTCAGAGTTAGCTATCATGGGTTAATTTGTCTGTTTCCATAGCAGCAGATTATCCAGATTTTATTCAGATAAGTGTGAGGAGTAGCGTGACTATTCAAAGAACTTCGGCGCAAGACGACTATTCTACAGATACTAGCAACTTAAGTGATAAAAATGCCAACACTGACAAATCTGGACGTTGGCTGTGGTTTTGGGTGGGTATGAGCGGGATTGCAATGGTATCAGCAACAGCAGGAGCATTGTTGGCGGTTTCTTTAACAGGTAAGCCTTTAATGCAAGCTTCTCTAAGCCCAGATGAAGCAGCGGTGTTTGATAGCGATCGCATTGCCGGAGATGGACTGAAATTTTCACAGTTAACTCGCCCCGTGAATATTTTAATCATGGGGATGAGCGTACTTCCTCCTGATGTGCGAAATCCTGCCACTCAAACCAAAAATCTGAGATATCTGCCTCAAGTCAACTCTTTCGATGGTCTTGCTGACGTTATGCTCTTGGTCAAATTTGATCCAGAGCACAAAAAAGTCATGATGCTTTCTATTCCCAGAGATACTCGGGCACAAATAGATGGATATGGTACAAAAAAAATTAATTCCACAAATGTTATTGGTGGACCAGCTTTAACCGCCAAAACTGTGAGTAATTTGTTAGGTGATGTAGGAATTGACCGCTATATGCGGATTAACGTCTTGGGAGTTGGCAAGCTCATTGATGCCTTGGGTGGAGTTACAGTGTACGTACCCAAGGATATGAAATATCAGGATGACTCTCAGCACTTATATATTAATTTAAAGAAAGGAAAACAGCATCTCAATGGCGATCAGGCACTGCAACTTCTGCGCTTCCGACATGATGAAAATGGCGATATTGGCCGGATTCAGCGGCAGCAAATGGTCATGCGAGCACTGATGGAGCAATCTGTCAACCCAGCAACCGTAGCTCAATTGCCCAAAGTTCTTAACGTCGTAAAAGAACACATTGATACTAACTTGACACTTGAGGAGCTACTAGCACTAGTTGGTTTTGGGGTAAGAACAAATCGCTCCAATATGCAAATGTTAATGTTACCTGGCCAATTCGGTCAAAAAGGGGGCTACTGGATTCCAGATAGCCAGCGCATTAATAGCATGATGGGTCAGTACTTTGATGTGCAAACAGATTCTACATCTGGTGTGGTCAATCCAGGATCTTTGCGAGTCGCAATTCAAAACAGCACAGGTAACGATAAAGTTAATCTCCGAACATTGATTAGAACTTTGCAAAAACTTGGCTATACCAACGTTTATGTAGCCAAAAGCTGGGGTGAACCTCTAGAAGAAACTCATATTGTCGCCCAACAAGGAGACGGTAACAGCGCCGAATCAATTCGCAATACTTTAGGATTTGGAGAAGTGCGGGTAGAAAGCACTGGTAATCTCGGTTCTGATATTAGTATCCAACTGGGTAAGGACTGGTTGCGGCAAACAGAAATCAATCAGAACCCTGTTCAACCATAGGTCGAACAAGATAAATTAACATTTCCCCAATTGGATGAATTTGGCTTTGTTCATTTATCCAGAAAATCTGGGGATTGTGACGTTATCGTGTTAGCTTCCAAATCCAATCCTGTATAATTAGATTTACCACCTCAGGAGCTTCATCCTGAGGACAATGCCCAACGCCTTCTAAAGGAAAAAACTTCTGCACTTGCGGAAGATTGGCTAACTCTCTACCTAACTCGATAGGTTCCCACGGGTCTGCTGTTCCCCACAACATAATCGCAGGACAGAGCAATTGAGGTAAAAGATCTTCTGGTAAAGGACCTGAGGAATAAGAGGTAAACGCCAGGAAAACAGCTACAGCCCCCGGATCGCGTGCTGGTGCCGTTAGTATATCTACTAACTCCTCTGTAACTGCTTCTGAATTAGCATAGGCTTGCAAGAGAATTTTCCGCACTGTTTTGGGTTTAGCGACTTGATTGAAAAAGAAGTCACCAATCGGTTTAACAGATAGTACACGTTGGAGTATTGGTGCTCCAAAACGGCGATGCCACGGTAAAGTTGCCCGCTTGCGATCATGCAACAGCCGTAAGGAACAGTTGAGTAAAGCAACTCCCAAAGCGACTTCCGGATCACTCACCGCCGCTTGCATCACCACAATACAGCCGATGGAGTTAGCAACGAAAAAAGCTGGTTCACCCACCACCTCACGGCAAAAATCAGCGACTTGCTGTCCCCAAGTTTCAATTGTGTAGGCTATTGTCTCATTTGGTTTTGGTTTAGCTGAAGCGCCAAAACCAATCAAATCAAGGGCATAGACACGGCAGTGTTCTGCCAGCACAGGGATATTTTTCCGCCAGTGCCACCAAGAAGCACCAAAGCCATGCACGAGGATAACAGCAGGTCCAGTGCTTCCTTGGGTTTGGTAGCAAATGGGAAAACCTTGCCAAATCCACGTTTTTGTTGAAGTAAATGCTGGAGTGGAAGCAGAGGTGGTCATGGGAGATTAATGATTGGTACAAGGAGTAGATATGCACCGGCATACCGCAGGTACGACTGTTTTTATTGTTGCAGTACTTAACAATGATTAGCCTTAGGTGTTAAGCGTTGGGCATGAAAAATATGTTCATAACCCTGCCAACACACGTCAAGGACAAACAAGATGATAACTCGTAAAACTCAGAAGGTGCACTCGCAGAATTATCAACAAGCGTGGAATCGCCCTTAGGACTAATGCAAACGGAGTTTGCATTGCCGTAGTGCTACTTTCATCGCTCTTTGAATACCCAGAACGCCAGTACAGGTAGCTAGCACTATGGGAACGGTCACGCCTTACGGTGAGTCCAGCGCTGCGGGAGGGTCTCCCTCCGCAGGCGACTGGCGAACCCGGAGGGCTATCGGGTATGCCTGCCTTCACCTGACGGCTTTAGTCCTCGCTTGCGTGCGCAAAGCGCATACACCAGAACAAGCCTGAGGGAAACAAGGACTCATGCGCCCTGGATTCACGATTCCAAATCAACGAAAAGCCTGCATAATCATCCTTTTGACTTTTGACTTTTGACGAACGCGCAGCGGTACTAGACCATCCCCCAAGCAGTGGGTAGTAAACTTTGCCCAATCATCTGTTTTTTGTAAGCTTAAAAAATTCATCCCAAAGACACTGAATGAATTTATACTTTTTTGGTAATCAAAAACTAGAGACAGAATGCCACTGTATTGCTATCTTAAATTGGAGGTAATCACAAATTTTTGATAAGCGCGTAACTTCATGGGAACACATTACCGAAGGGTTTTACTTAAACTGAGTGGTGAAGCCCTCATGGGCAATTTGGGTTATGGAATTGATCCACAAGTGGTCAAGGAAATAGCCGAAGAAGTAGCAGAGGTGGTGTCAACAGGCGTTCAGACTGCCATCGTCGTCGGAGGCGGAAATATTTTTCGTGGCGTCAAGGCGGCGTCGGCGGGAATGGATCGAGCAACCGCTGACTACATCGGGATGATTGCTACGGTAATGAATGCCATGACATTACAAGATTCACTAGAACGAATCGGCGTACAGACGCGCGTGCAAACCGCAATCTCTATGCAAGAAGTCGCTGAACCCTATATTCGTCGTCGTGCCATCCGTCACTTAGAAAAAGGGCGGGTGGTTATTTTTGGTGCTGGTTCTGGAAATCCCTTCTTCACCACCGATACTACCGCAGCATTAAGAGCGGCAGAAATTGAGGCTGAAGTGATCTTTAAAGCCACCAAGGTAGATGGCGTTTATGATGCTGATCCTCACATATACCCGGACGCCAAACGTTACAATAGCTTGACATATGGACACGTTTTGGCAAAAGATTTGCGAGTAATGGACAGTACCGCGATAGCCTTGTGTAAGGAAAACAATATCCCTATTCTTATATTTGACTTAACTGTGCGCGGTAATATCCACCGAGCAGTCATGGGAGAATCGATAGGGACGCTTGTGGGAGGTTCTTGTGAAATTAGCTGAAGCTGAGAGTACAATGCAAAAAACCGTAGAGTCTACTCAACGGGCTTTTAATACAATTCGTACTGGTCGCGCAAACGCGAGTTTATTGGATAAGGTGACAGCGGATTACTACGGTTCGCCAACGCCCTTAAAATCACTGGCAAACATTAGTACGCCAGATTCCACAACAATTCTGATTCAGCCTTACGATCGCAATACCCTAAGTCTGATTGAAAAGGCAATTTCTATGTCAGATGTGGGTTTAACCCCAAGCAATGATGGTTCCCTCATTCGGCTAAACATTCCACCCTTGACGAGCGATCGCCGTAAAGAATTAGTCAAAATCGCCGCCAAGTATGCCGAAGAAGGGCGCGTTGCTATTCGCAATATCCGTCGCGATACTCTAGATACAATTCGCAAACTAGAAAAAAACGCGGAAATCTCTGAGGATGACTCACGCGATCAGCAAGATAAACTCCAAAAATTGACAAACAAGTACACTGCCAAAATAGACGAGTTACTGGCAGAAAAAGAAAAAGACATCACAACTGTCTAGAAACAACACAACAAAATGCTCATCAGGGAGACGCGGTTCTTAAAGACAAGGGAGACATGAGGATAAAGGATACGAGGACAAAAGGACAAACCACGGGGATATTCTTCCGAAAAATTTTCCGTGTCACAGGTTCTAGTTATCTTCACTTTATCAACAATGTCACAACGTCTCCTTTTCTTCGTGTATACGCGTACAACTGAAACCGCGTCAGCGCATCTTACAGTTTTTGCAGCATAGAAACACATTCTTGTACACTACCTCAAAACTGTTGGTTGAGGTCTAAATCTACTTTTTAGTAACTGTTATAAATGACTTTTATAAAATTTTGATTACCCCTATAAAATCTTATACATTTTTTGTGAAATGGAAAAAATAATCAAAAAATTACAAAAGCTTTATCAAGTTGTGAAAAACATGGTACAAAATTTTTGTCAAGTAGAATGAATGAATTGTATTTTAGTATATAAAGAAAAAAGAGACGAGTGATTTCCAGGGAATGAACGTTTACATTGTCCCACTTTATGTTGGATCATAAAAAATCATGATAACAAAGCTGTCATCACTCAAGAAATTAAGAACATAGTCCCAGATACTAAAGATTTACGCTTAAAAATGGTTTAGAAAAAATAAAGATTTTTCGGAATCAGACCAAACACTATACTATTTTAAACAGCAAACTATAAAAACAGTAAAAGTCTAATTAAACTGTCTATTGACAGAATCAGAAAGAAAAACAGGGAAGCTAACAAGTTCAGGAGCAAAGACAAAAACCATATGTACGACTGTATTATCGTCGGTGCAGGACCAGCTGGTGGAACAGCCGCCTATCATTTAGCTAAGCGGGGACGGTCAGTCTTAGTTCTGGAAAAAGAAACCCTGCCGAGATATAAACCTTGTGGGGGTGGAGTATCACCGGCGATCACCCAATGGTTTGACTTTGACTTTAGCCCTGCAATTTCTATCAAAGCAACCACAATTCGCTGCACCTGGAAAATGGACGAACCTGTAGAAGCTGAAATAGGTACTCCTGAACCAGTTTGGATGGTTCGGCGCGATGTTTTTGACCATTTCCTCATTCAACAAGCGCAAAAGCAAGGCGCTGAACTGAAAGAGAATACGGAAGTTACAGGAATTGAATTTAAAGGGGACTCTTGGCAAGTCAATACAGCAAATGGATTTGTTACAGGACGTTACTTAATTGCTGCTGATGGCGCAAAAGGACCAGTCGCAAGATGGCTAGGCTTTAAAGAGCGCAAACGCCGTCTAGCAGGAGCATTAGAAGCAGAAGCACCAGCCAAAGTAGAGAACGGACACATAGCCCACTTTGAATTTGGCTTAGTTAAAAATGGCTATCTCTGGAACTTCCCCAAAGCTGATGGATATTCAATAGGAATTGGGACGTTTGTTGGTGGCGGTGAAGCCCAAGATTTCAAGAGCATTTTGAACGAGTATGGCGACTTGTTTGGTTTAGATATCAAAATCTGTAAGCAGTATGGACACGCTTTGTGCTTGTGGAATGGCAATCAAAAACTGCACACTGAAAATGCAGTTTTAGCTGGGGAAGCTGCTTGTGTCGTTGACCCCTTCACAGCAGAAGGTATTCGTCCCTCAATTTTTAGCGGGATGAAAGCTGCAGTTGCCATTGACCAAGCTTTGGTTGGTGATATCAACGCTTTAGAAAAATACACTGACACCATCAACGAAGAATGGGGTAGTGAGATGGCTTGGGCGCAGAAATTAGCTATAGCGTTTTACCGCTTCCCTGGTGTTGGTTACAAGGTGGGTGTAAAGCGTCCGTCATCTGTACAGATTATGGGTAAACTTTTGTGTGGTGAACTGCGTTATAGCGAAGTGACTGGTCGCGCCCTCAAGCGCCTTGTTCCGGGTTTTGGTGGGTAGTTATAAGTTCATGTTGTTAGCATTGGCTTGGATGAGGTAGCCGGACTGAGTGGAAAAGTTAGGCAAATCGTTGAGTGAGTCATGGTGCTTGTGGGGGGCAATCGCCTCTTAAGTTATTTCGCCAATCATCCAAGCAAACATCTGTAAAAGCATAACTCACGTGCTTGTTGGTGTTATGGTTACAACATTGCCAACCAACGTAACCGTTTCACCAGCGACTACAATCCCATCCCCATCATGACAACCGTATAGCACTCGTTGCTGGTGGTTGGCGTATGCCTGCATACGGGCATAATCCTCTGGTGTATCCTGCACATGCGGCACAAACGCAAAGTCTACTAGACCTAATCCCTGGTAGGTGGTAAGCGGTGCATACGGGGCATCACCACAAAGTTGCGCCGAGGTAACCTCTGGTGTCATCATAATTGCCCCAGCCGAAATGCCAACTAACACGCCTTGATGTTCAGCATAGTGCTGGAGTCGCCCCATCAAACCGCGTTGTTGGAGCCAGTACAAGAAGTAATAGGTATTACCGCCAGATAAATGAATCGCATCACAGGCGAGCAAGGGATCGAGAAGGTCTCTAAAGTATGCCACATCCAGTTCAACGTAGAGCGCGAGTTCGAGACCATACTGCTGATAGTACTGTTGTTTTACCGTAAAGTACTGACGTTTTGGATCGCTTGACGAGGAAATATAGCCAATGCGTGCGGCGCGAGTGCCCAATAGTTGAAGGAGGTAGCAATCCACCTGCTGATTTGCTGCGATAACTTGATCGCTGTAGAGCACCAATTGTCGCATTTATAAGGGTGGCTGAAACGATAATTTGATTATAAATTCAAAGGAACAGCACCATGAAAACCCTAAAAGTTTTAATACCGCCAGTAGCAACTTCTGACTTCATCTGTTTCTTTAAACTGAAGTTTTAGAAAAAGATATGTACTTGATTTAAATGACAATTACTATCTTTAAGGAAGACGCTTCACAGCCCCATGTATTTTGTCAAAGCTTATTCTCACAGTTTCCCACCAATCTTGAGGGACAGATCCATTTTCGCTTGCTCTTTTTAGGTTCTTGACGACATATGTGTACTCGTCGTCAGCCTTAGGTTTATCCTTAGACATTAGAGCATCCCCAAGAAATCTCAAATGATTAGGTAGTTCTTTTCCCATTTCTCCCGGTAGTTGGGAAGCTACTCGTTCAACTTGATTGCTAACGTATTTGATTTCAGCCGTCACTTCGTCCGGTGTTAAGTTTTCCTCGTCTAAATCTCCTTCTGGAATATTCACCTTCCCGTATTCATCTAACTCTACTGGTATTTCTCTGCTTAAAAAACCGTAAATCGTCTCACCAATTACTTTACCGTGGTTATTGCAGTGTTCTCCACGAATCACAACCACGCGGACATTTTTTTCAAAATTACTCATAATGGCTAAAGCATTTAAGTCTCATGACTTAAATGACTACATAATCATCTGGTTTTATTTCGGTTGAAAAATAGCCCATAACCAGAGAACTCCTCCAGTCAGAAGTAAACAAAGAACACCCGCTACACCAGCAAGGGGTTTTTTATTCTTACCTGTCACCCAGTCTGAGACGTTACCTGTGTAATCAATGAGTGCGGCTGTGTCTATTGTGGCGATCGCCCAAATCCATCCAGTATGCAGTCCCCAAGCTAAGCCTATACTCCCCCCATCCACAAACCGTGCTAGTACCAACACCATTCCCATAAACCATAGTCCACCTAACTGTGGTATTGTTTCTCGTTGCTCCCAAACCAAATGTAGCAAAGCAAAAATCGAGCTAGAAATGACTGCTGCTAGCCAAACAGAACTATCTTTCTCTAATTCAGTAAACACAAACCCGCGAAAAATTAGTTCCTCAATACCACCGACAAATAACGCTACTAACAAAATAGGTAGTAAGATAGGTCGCACAAGCTTAATATTCGACCATTGAAAAGAGCACCACCCCAGCCACAATTGCCACGAAAAAACTAATGTGATACTCAATATTCCTAAAGCTAAACCCACCACCAAAGAATATAGAGTTGAAACATTTCCAATAAAGCCGTAATCTGAGAAAGGTGTATTAGTTAGCCAACTCATTCCCCACAAAATGAAGGGAGCTAACAAGTAGAGAGATACCAGTAAAGGTAACTTTTTGTCTGGCTGCAAAAGTTGAGAAGGTTGCCATTTGAGGACAAACGCTGTTAAAGCTGCTATGGGTAACCAGCAGGACACCCAAATAATAAAGAAAGCCATCACAACAAAGAATACTGGTGCATCTTTTAAAGATGACAGTAAAAAGTTGACTGATGGCTCAGGTAACGATATGAAAGTAAGTAAAAAAATACAATCGACTTCTTGCATAGTAGAAACATTTTATTTTGGCAAGAGAAAAGACTTATTCATTCAGAGCAGCTTTCAAGTAGAGATAGCTAGGTTGTGCTTGTTTTCCCACTACCTCAAGTATTGCTCATCTAATCGCTCTTCTTTCTTCTTAACCAAACCTTTACCAAAATGAATGAATCATGTATCCAAGAAGTTTCATTGTTTTTTTAGTTTCAAAAATTTTCAAAGGTTTGACTCTTGCCGTAAAGACAAGTTATACAGCTTTTGCTTTAAACTTGCCTCTACGATCACAAAAATCTATTCCTCGTCTTCGTAGTCGTCGTCTTCTAAATCTTCCTCGTCTTCAAGATCTTCATCATAGACTTCTGCGTCTTCATCATGCTGGAGTAGCTTTTTATCACTATCAACTTGAATTAAGTGAATATGCTTGTAACCCAGCTTAATTTCAAACTCATCACCCGGCTTTAAACCCATTGCTTTGGTATAAGTTGCACCAATAACAATCTGACCGTTTTGATGGACACTAACCCTATAAGTAGGTTCACGCCCACGACCATCTTTTGGTGCTTCTGGACTTAAGGGAATTCCCCTAGCCGAGAGCAAAGCATCGTAAAAGTCGGTGAGATTGACACGAACTTGGTTATTTTTTGTAACGGTGTAATAACCACACTGCTTTGCTCTTTCTCGCCGTGGTAAATTAGAAAGCTCTTTGACTTTCGCTAGCAGTGTTTTTCCAGTTAATGGTGCAGTTGCGGTTTCAGTCATTATGCTTGAAATATCCTCACTCTCTCCAAAAAAATAAACAAATCATCATTTGCCAGTACTTGACTTTTTGACATCTGCACAAAGTTGCTTCAGATCTCAATCGCAAACTGGTTATTCCTCCATATAGGGGGAGCCACAAGAGTATCTGTTACGATTGACTACAACAAAAGATGGTTGTAGTTGTCACAGGCATTAATTTTCGTAATTTTACGGCATTTCTAACCATCATTTGCCATCTGAAACGAAATAATTCTCTTTTTTGGCACTACTACACTGGAGCAACTTTGAACAACTACAAATTGGGTAGGCAAAAGCGGTGAGGATTTTCCTCCCGATTTCTCGCGCCTTGTGTTCTACCACTATAAACAAGTCGTAGACCCAATAAATTGCAGGCTTTTCACTTTCCTAAGTCTGTCTTAATTGACCTTGAGTCGTAGGGTTTTCCCCATTTTTACTCAAGAAACATGATTGACAGCATAGTATTTTCATAAGGTTGTGCTGACATACAACCTTTTACCCTGCTAGTAGAGACCAGAAATTTCCTGCCTCCACTTTATTACAAAGAAACAAAGCAGTAACAGTCGCACTTACACGGCGATTGCTACTGGTTTTGTTGCCTCATAATTTTATATTAAATAGTAGCATGATTTAATAATAGCAAAATAGATGTTTAACTTTGAATTCAAATTGCTGATACACTTTTATCTAAATTTTTATGCTTGGGATGAGTATTGCTGGTCAGGATTTATAAAAATTCATTTAATTTAGACAAGCAGTTTTAACAAGATGAGTGAGAACCAAGAGTTTCTTGATCAACTGGTCAAGATGTTCATTAAGAGCTTTAAGAATTCTATATAACCAAAAAAAATGCAGCTTCACGACCAATTGAGCGATTTTTTCACTCAGAGCTTCTTTAACTCGTCTTGACATCAAGATATAGTTATAATCCAAGGAGCATTAAATTTGGAAATTTTGGTGCCTTAGAATCAACTTAAGTCTCTCGAGCAGTGTCCCTGTGTTTAACTCTCGTTCTCCATCAGCCCAAATATATAATTTAATTGTCAAGCAGTGAGGATTTTTTCTGGTAACCTGGCTATTGACACATTTGATGTTAAACCCACTGGGTAGTCATATAAGTAAAATTTTGATGATTATCCTTAAACTATAATGAGTAGCTCTTTAATCATCAGCCTATTAACAGCGAGCTTTTAATTAAGGGCAACAAGAGTATACCTCAGTTGTTGGTGGGCAACCCATGTGTGGAAATTATTGCCACCAGATGGTTATAGCAATTTAAAGACTTTGGTTAGTGGTTATGGAAGTTATTTTTAAGATCATACGGCAGCAACAAAATTCTTCCCCGATTGTGCAAAATTACCTTTTGGACGTTGAAGGGGGGAATACAATCCTAGATTGTCTCAATCTTATTAAGTGGGAGCAAGATGGGACATTGGCATTTCGCAAAAATTGTCGCAACACGATTTGTGGTAGCTGCGCGATGCGAATCAATGGGCGTTCGGCTTTGGCTTGTAAGGAAAATGTTGGCAGTGAAATTGCCAAATTGGAACAAACGGTTAGAACAACAAGTCATGCAAACGGGATTCCAGAAATCATCATCGCACCACTAGGCAATATGCCTGTGATCAAAGATTTGGTGGTAGATATGAGCAGTTTTTGGAACAACCTTGAGACGGTTGTTCCTTATGTGAGTACAGCTGGGCGCAACATCCCAGAAAGAGAGTTTTTACAAACACCCCAAGAGCGATCGCGCCTTGATGAAACCGGTAATTGTATCATGTGTGGAGCTTGCTACTCTGAATGCAATGCTCGTGAAGTTGACCCAAATTTTGTTGGTCCTCACGCTCTTGCCAAAGCTTACCGCATGGTCGCTGACTCTCGTGATAACAAAACCGAAAGTCGTTTAGAAGAATATAACGAGGGAACTAAAGGAGTTTGGGGTTGCACGCGTTGTTTGTACTGTAATTCCGTATGTCCAATGGATGTTGCCCCACTAGACCAAATCACAAAAATCAAGCAGGAAATTCTTGATCGCAAACAAGCAAGCGACAGCCGTTCAATTCGCCATCGCAAAGTGTTGGTAGAGTTAGTCAAAGAAGGCGGTTGGATTGATGAACGTCAATTTGGTTTACAAGTCGTCGGGAACTATTTTAAAGACCTCAAAGGATTGCTCAGTCTTGCTCCCCTTGGGTTAAGAATGATAGCTAGAGGTAAATTTCCTCTTTCGTTTGAACCTTCTGAAGGAACTCAACAAGTGCGATCGCTTATGGAAGCCGTCAAGCAAGAAGAAAGTAAAGTGTAGAGATGAGGGAGATAAGGCCAGAGTGATATAGCGGTTCCCATTTGAATCACATACACTACGAATAATGTAGAGACGTAGCATGCATGCTACGTCTCTACAGCTGGTGTGTATTGCACGCAACACCAGAAGCATTATAATTGTTCATTTGCTTCCTTATACCAATTTGAAAAAAGAATGCGACAGATACACATTCCCAAACCCTTATTCTGTCTGCCTTTCTTCATTTTGAATTTTGAATTTTGAATTTTGAATTGGTATTATCTTCCCCAGTCCCTCAACGTGGATCTTGAGGTATGTTCAGCTGTTGCCCAGAACGGTTATAAACTAAAATATCCCATTGCCCGTTCACACTAGACTCAAAAGCAATCCTACTAGCATCAGCACTAATTGTTGGATGACGAACTTCTGCTTGCAGGTTGGCAGTCAAATTTCTTAATTGACGTGTTTCTGTATCATAAAGAAAAATAGCTGAGCGACCCTGTCTATTGCCTGCAAACACGACATAACGACCACTTTCAGAAACACCAGGATGAGAAGCGACAGTATCAAAGGAATTTAGACCAGGTAAATCTACCAAACTGCCAGTGACTCTGTCAAACATGTAAATATCTTGCCTACCCCGTCGGTCACTAGCAAAAACGATGTATCTTCTTGAAATTTGGGGATCTAATTCCGAAGCAGAACTATTAAGACTTAGTCCGCCTGGGTCGTAAGGATAATTGACTATGCGTGGGTAACCAACACAGCCACTTAACAAACTAGCTGTAGCAAATATAGGTAAAAAAATAGAATGTTTCATAGTCATGAGTCATGAGTCGAAGACTTAAGACTTTTACAGCATCCCTCTCATGGAGATGCACCCACCGATGCGCCATTAGCAATATCTAACTCAACATCCGGTCCGCGATCTAAAACTTCAATATCCCACTGACCACGGCTAGCAGTTTCAAAGACAACATAACGCCCATTTGGGCTGATACTTGGATTTCTGATCCAGCCACGATAGGTTGGGGTCAGAATCTGGGGCTGTTGCGTAGCGCGATCATACAGCGCTACCACTGGTCTACCTTGGTCACTGGTGATATAAGCAATGTAACGTCCAGTGTAGCTGAGGCTAGGACTTTCAACAATTGTTTCTCGTTGGTTTAAGCCCGTTGTTTGAATAAATTGTTGCTGTTCCAAGTCATATACCAGCAGTTGGTGACTACCATTGCGATTAGAGACAAATGCTAAAAAACGACCATTTCCACTCAACGCTGGTTGCTGTTCCGTGTAACGGCTGTTGAGGGAAGTTGGTCCAAGAGGGACATCACTATAACTACAAGATACAAGAAAACTTGCCAACACAACACTCAGACCCCAAGGAATTTGCCTTTGGAGCCAAAAACTAGGTGTAATTTTGCTCACCTCAACTTTTTTCGTTACGCTTTCGCGTCTTTCACCTAATCTTATTTATAGATTTATAGATCATCATCAAATTTCGATGAGCTATCTCGATCTTGATCCGAACGCTCAGAACGGTCTAGTGGTTTGTATTCTACATACTCACTAGAAATGACTTCATCATCATCACGCCCCCTTTGAGGAGCAGATTCACTGGGCGAACGGCGTTTTCTCGGTCTTGGAGGAACATCCTGATCACGAGTTTCTGGACGTACTGTTCCATTACTACCACGACGCGAAGCTCGTCTTTCTTCGGTCGTTGAACTACCCCACTCATCAACTACTCTATCGGAACCACCCCAATCTTCATCTTCAATCCTTTCAGAAGGGCGTACAGAACGTCCAGAACTGCGGCGACGGGTTTTGTCGCTTTTGTCACTTGATGTCGGTCTTTCGCTACCATTGCGACGTTCTGAGCGACGAGGAGTTTCTTCTTCGTAGTAATCATCCCGAGATGAACGATTATCCCTGCTACCCGAAATTCGACCACGGACGGGGCGCTCATCGTAGTCATCGTCATAAGGCAATGGTTCTAATTCAGCGTCTACCTGTGCCTTATACTTCTTGTTGTACCTATAGTTGTCGCTAACTTCTCGTTCGTCATCAACAATAGGAGTGTTGCGCTTGGCTTGCTGAGTGGCTATACCTCGCAGGCGAATACTTTCCACCGCAAAAAATATAGTTGAGCCTGCTAAAAGTAACTGACCAAATTGTAGAATCGGGTCAAGACGCCAACCTTGGAATATGAGAATGAAGCCGCAGAGTAAGCCCACAGCTGCAAAAAATATATCCTGGTCGCGTGAGAGTTCTGGACGCACAGAGCGGAGAAAATAAAGTGCTGCCCCAGCGACAGCCAAGAAAATTCCTAGGATACTGGCTGAGTTTGCCCCAAAATTGACTTGAGCCAGAACACTGGCTGAGTTCAGCCCAAACATTAGCATTGTTGTTTACCTAATATCAAAATCTATGTTAGCGAGTCAGAATTGAAATCTCTACTGTAATTAGACACAATATACTCTGAAGTAGCTTTCTGTATGCAACACATTTGAGTGGGTGATCAACTATCTTTATGGTAACATATAGTCTAGATTTTGTGTAGACGTTATGAAAGCCAAAGGATTACATATTCGCATATCTGAACGTAGACTCAATAAGCTTAGACTATATGCAGAGTGGAAAGAGAAAACCATGACCCAGTTGATTGAAGACTGGATTGACAGACTACCGACGCCGGAGACTGGTAATTCCTCAATCATCCCACTCCCTCTCAAAGAGTGAGGATTGAATCGCTCAGAGGTGTTTCGTCACTGTTCGCTGTCCATCCCTACCCAACAAGTGCGGTTGAAGGTGGGGACTGACGCGAACTTTTTAAGTACGTGAATTTGCCACTTGGGCTAAGTGAAGCAATACTTACGCGTCTATTATGACCCAAAGCTAACAAGTCTGTGTTTGTCTGCTCAGTAAGCTTGGTATAAGTATTTTTTTATAATGAATTGCTAACTTTTAACAATTCAGCGATGAACGAAAGGAAAATTAGTTTTAAAAGTAGAGACGTGGTATGCCACGCCTCTATGAGAACTCTTATGAACGCTGGATTTTATCCTTCTGGCTCACAAAAATCAATCCGACTGTGGCGGGGATAACAACAATAACCGTACCCCAAAACAGACTCCAAAGGAAATTTGCTAAAGATGGCGTCATAGATTTCAACCTTTTTTTACACACTTTATAACAATTCTAATCGTCTAGTAGACCGTTGAGAAGCCACTCATGCCAAAGGGAAATGATTCTAGTTATGTAACAGCCTTTGGTTAAAATTAGAGAAAGGCTTTACAAACCTTAAAATCTGCTGATTCAGTTCTTTCCCTTTATTCACAAAAAAGTAAAGCTTAAATCATGACTGGTGCTGACCTTGCCATTTGGATTCTCGGTCCAATATTAGGACTGATGACATTTTTGTTTATTTTCCGGATTATTCTGACTTGGTATCCCCAAGCTGATTTGAATCGTTTGCCTTTTAATCTGGTTGCTTGGCCTACTGAACCTTTTCTAGTACCGTTACGAAAGATTGTGCCACCTATGGGTGGAGTGGACATCACCCCAATCATTTGGGTTGGTATCTTCAGTCTTTTACGGGAAATTCTTCTGGGTCAGCAAGGACTGCTGACCATGCTGTCTCGTGCCTAGTAGGATTTGGACTTGTTAGTTGTTAGTCGTTTGATTGTCAAAGCTTACAACTTACCACTAACCTGTCACAAATACTACTGCACTAACGTTTTCATTTCCTGTACGAAACTCGTGTAGACTTGCCCCTGCAAAAACTGTGGATGTTCCATGATTTTTTGATGAAACCCAATCGTTGTGGGTAATCCGGTGATGGCACATTCTCGCAGTGCTCGTTTCATACGGTTAATAGCAGTGGGACGGTCTACTCCCCAAACTATTAACTTGCCAATGAGGGAATCGTAGTACGGAGGAATTTGGTAATCAGTGTAAACATGGGAGTCAATTCTGACTCCGGGACCTCCTGGGGGAAGATAACCACTGATACGTCCGGGGGAAGGACGAAAGTCATGATCGGGATCTTCGGCATTAATACGACATTCGATCGCATGACCCCGTAAGACAACTTGGTCTTGTGTTAACTTGAGTCTCTCCCCTTGAGCAATACGAATTTGTTCAACAACCAAATCTATCCCAGTAATCATCTCCGTGACTGGATGCTCAACTTGAATCCGGGTGTTCATTTCCATAAAATAGAATTTACCGGATTTATCCAAGAGAAACTCAATCGTACCTGCCCCACTATAGTTGATAAAGTGAGCAGCTTTGACGGCAGCTTGTCCCATTTTCTCTCGTAAATCTGGATCGAGAGCTGGACTGGGGGCTTCTTCTAAAAGCTTCTGGTTACGGCGTTGAATTGAGCAATCCCGTTCACCCAAGTGGATGACATTACCATAGTTATCAGCCAAGATTTGAAATTCAATATGACGGGGACGCTCAATAAATTTTTCCAGATAAACTCCACAATTGCCAAATGCTGCTCCCGCTTCGCCTTGGGCTGCTTGGTAGGATTTGACAAATTCGCTTTCAGAATGTACCAAGCGCATACCCCGTCCGCCACCACCAGCTGTAGCTTTAATCATCACTGGGTAGCCAATTTTGCGGGCGATCGCCAAACCCTCTTGCTCCGACTCTATCAACCCATCACTACCAGGTACTGTGGGTACTCCAGCTTTTTGCATGGTCTCTTTAGCCGTGGATTTATCCCCCATCAGCCGGATAGCTTCGGGAGATGGACCAATGAAAGCAATATGATGGTCTGCACAGATTTCTGCAAACCGAGCATTTTCAGCTAAAAACCCATAACCCGGGTGAATGGCGCTGGCATTCCGTATCAATGCCGCTGCAATAATATTGGGAATATTCAAATAACTTTTACTGCTAGCAGCTTCGCCAATGCAAACCGCTTCATCAGCAAGTTGGACGTGCAGAGCATTACGGTCAACAGTAGAGTGTACCGCAACCGTGGCAATCCCCATTTCTTCACAGGCGCGGAGAATGCGAAGCGCGATTTCTCCCCGATTAGCAATTAATATTTTGTCAAACTTCATCTTTTAGCTTTTGATATCAGTCCAGTAGATTGACATTGTTCTGCCGTCAAAATTGAAATTACGCAGAGCCTCATTTCAAATTCTGACTGGAGATTCCCAAAATTCCTTCCAAATATAAGGAAAGATTTCGCTGCTTGCCTCTACGGGTATTAACTAGACTAGCAGCAGCGATGTTGCCGAGTATGAGTTCAATTTCCCGACTTTGGCAGGAGCAGGGTACCGTGGGCTTCACGGTAGAATCAATTTCGCAGCAGCTGCGGTCGCGATACCTTTAATATCACTTGGAAAGCCATGACGTTTCTGTCCGTCGAGTATATCCATCTGTTGATAGTTGTGAATTCTTGCACTTAAATTTTCTGTAACTTGGGTATCACCGATCATAAATATTTCTGTTATGCTATACTATAAATCTAGGGAAACCTTGCGGATGTGGCGGAATTGGTATACGCGCACGTTTGAGGGGCGTGTGGCTTTGCCTTGCGAGTTCGAGTCTCGCCATCCGCATATTTTAGTATGTAGTGCCAAGTTCTGAGTGCCGAAGTGCCAACTTTCAGTAGGTAACACTTTGTTCGCCATAAAGTCTTCACTTGTGCTTTTATAGAAATAAGTGAAGTTTTGTAAAGAACCTTGACTGCGACTTTTTGGCCGACAAACAACTTAACATTACCTGTGGGATGGCACCGCCTCACTGCAACTTGGCAAGGTGGCGAAGAAGTCATTCAACAAAGTTTGCCCCACACTCAGCTAGCACCAGCTTGGCAATTACTGCTTTTAGGTGATGGGTCTCCAACGAGACACTTACAATTGTTAACGGGTGAACCGACAGAGGTGGATGTCATCGATATGTCATTAATTGGCATGGACTTGGATGGTGCACCAGAACTTATCAAAGCTGTCCCAGGACCACGGCTACGGCGACAGGTGTGGCTGCGTACCGCCTCTGGTCAACGATTGGCATATGCCACCTCATGGTGGGAAGCTTCTCACGTAGATGAGTATTTACAAAACCGTTCATTACCGATTTGGGCGAGTTTAGCTCGTCTGCGTACGGAATTGTATCGGGATGTCCAAGGCATTTACTACGGTGACTCAGATGCTTTGGAGTCAGGTTTTCATGAAACCGGACCTTTTTGGGGTCGCCACTACTTGTTTTGGCATCACGGACAGCCTTTAACGTTAATTTACGAGGTGTTCTCGCCTTATTTGACGAAATATTTAGGACCGACGCAGCTAAGTTCAATGAATGGTAAAGTTTAGTAGCAAATTTTGTTGTGTAGCAAAAATTTATTATTTTTTTGCCACACAACGAAGATTTTTCATCCATCTGTGCTAGCTTGCCTATGCTGCTTTGTTCAGCATCACAGTCCCAACTCCTCTGGAAAGCCCAGCATGATGTTTAAGTTTTGTACAGCTGCTCCTGATGCGCCCTTGCCTAAGTTATCGAGGCGAGCAACTAAGAGCGCTTCGTGGGTTGTATCATTGGCGAAGACGAAAATTTGAACAATATTGGTGCCATTCATTGCCATCACGTCTAGGAATTTTCCGTCTCGCAGAAGAGTGGAATCTTGGAATGGAGAGAGTTGTACAAATTTTTCGCCTTGGTAGTAGTCGGCGATCGCCTGATGAATAACCTCACCTGATGGTGGATTATCCAAAGTCCACAGTGCTAAGGGCACCTGTACTAGCATCCCCTGCTCAAAATCCCCGACTGCTGGTACAAACAGCGGCGGCGATGCTAATCCGGAAAAGTATTGCATTTCCTTAACGTGCTTGTGCCCAAACTGTGTACTGTAGATGCCATAGGGATGAAGCGATGTTGCTCCGGCTTGCTTTTCGTGGAAAGCGTGGTATTCTTTGATCAGATTCTTTCCGCCACCAGAGTATCCTGATACCGCATTAATGGTAATCGGAAAGTGAATGGGAAGCAGTCCTTTGGCGACGAGTGGACGGATACAAGCTAAAAATCCTGTGGGATAACAGCCCGGAACACTCACAAACTGGGCGCTGGCAATTTTCTCTCTCTGTCCCGAACTCAGTTCAGGAAAGCCATAAACCCAACCCTCAGCCGTTCGATGGGCAGTACTAGCATCGAGGATTTTAACCTTAGTACTGCTGACGAAGCTAACAGCTTCACGGGCTGCGTCATCAGGTAGACAAAGAATGGCAACATCGACAGCATTAATCAATTTTGCTCGCTCAGCTGAATCCCTGCGTCGAGATGGTTCAATGTTAACTAACTCAATGTCATCTCGTTGGTTGAGGCGCGAATAAATTTGTAAGCCTGTGGTTCCTGATTCCCCATCAATGAAAATCTTAGGTTTAGTAATCATGTGCTCAGCATCCTGATCCGTGACAGCTATTTTGTCCCACCAATACTCAACTTAGTCTGTTGTGGATCAAGTCATCAATAAAGGAAAGAAAACTTTTTGGCTAACTTTACTAACAACCAATTATTATCTCACAAGAATGAGTTGCGCTCACAACTCTGAGTCAGTCATGATGCGCCGACTGGCCTAGAGTCATCTGCCTCAGCGCCCGATTTCGACATCTTCAAGAATGCCGAGTGCGTCGGGGATGAGTATTGCTGCGGAATAGTAAGCACTCACTAAGTAGGAAATAATCGCCTTGTCATTGATACCCATAAACCGTACAGACAAGCTGCGTTGGTATTCATCAGGGATACCCGTTTTGTGTAGACCTAGCACCCCTTGGTTTTCTTCTCCGACACGGAGTACCAAAATGTAGCTTTCACCATCAAACGCTTAAGTGTTGAAACACGTCCTCCCCAACTTTGTGTGAATATCTAAGTCTTCATCTTACTGCTTACTTGCTCACTAAAGTAGTTGGCCAGCAAAATCAGGCTAGTCGCGCCTAGATCGCCCTATGGCCCAAAGTCGCTCATCGTCGCCCTGTTCCTCTAAAGCGATTAAAATGCATATTTTGCTACTCAGTGACTTGAGAAAATTGGTAATTCACACGAGTTTATGGGTAATTGTTATTACGGCAATTTCTGCTACCAGAAAACACGGTTGGAGCCGCAATACAATATTTTAATATCTTTCTTAATATCGTATTTATGCAGCGTCGTAAATTTCTAAAGTATGCCACTTTAGCAGGAAGTGGCTTTACGTTTGCTGGCTGTAGGGGCGGTAAATCTCTGCGACAGGGTGAAGTCTCTGTTTCTGCTTCGCCTATGGCGGCGAATGAACCTCTTAAGGTAGGATTCGTCTATGTTGAACCTGTAAATGATTTTGGGTGGACTTATGCCCACGACTTAGGTCGTAGAGAAATGGAGGCAAATCTTCAGCAGAAGGTGAAAACGACTTTTGTCGAAAATGTCAGCGAAGGTGCAGACGCCCAGAGAGTCATTCGTCAACTGGCGTTAGAAGGTAATAAGTTAATTTTTGCGACTTTTTTCGGCTACATGAATGCAACCCTTAAAGTAGCAAAAGAATTTCCCAATGTTTATTTTGAGCAGTGTAGTGGAGACAAACGCGCTACAAATGTCGGCACTTATCTGGGACGCTTTGAAGAAGGGCGATACTTAACCGGGATGATTGCTGGCAAAATAACAAAATCGAATGTGATTGGTTTTGTTGGTTCATACCCAATCCCTGAAGTCATTCGAGGGATAGGTGCGTTTACGCAAGGACTACGGCAAACAAATCCTAAAGCAAAAGTGAGAGTAGTCTGGGCGCAGAGTTGGTACGATCCAGCTAAAGAAAGAGAAGCAGCCCAAGCTTTGGTTAATTTGGGTGCAGATGTCCTAGGACAGCATACCAACTCTCCTGCCCCTATCCAACTAGCTGAGGAAAAAGGTATTTATGCTTTTGGCTATAACACCGATATGAGTCGATTTGGTGCAACAGCTTGTTTAACATCAGCCCTGAATAAATGGGGGAAATTTTATACAGATAAAGCCTTGGCTGTTATCAATGGTACTTGGAAGGCTGAGGAAATTTGGTATGGAATGGCTCAAGAAATGGTAGATATTTCGCCCTTGAATCCTGTCATTCCTCAAGATGTTCAGCAACTGGTGCAAGCATTGCGTGATGAATTTATCACAGGTGTTGCACATCCTTTCGATGGTCCAGTGAAAGACCAAAAGGGTGTGCTGCGAGTTCCTAAGGGTCAGGTGTTGAGTGATAAGGAACAACTAGCGATGGATTGGTATGTAGAAGGAATTGAAGGGTTAATTCCAAAGGTACAATCGTGAAGGGTAAAAAACTCTTGCCTCCGTCCTTCCTGATTACCTGATCTGATGCTTTGATTTCACAACTCCAATAAGACTGTGATATACGACTACTATTTGATTTTTGACGAAGCTAGGTACACTTCAGGAGCCTTTTTTCCTGTTCCCTGTTAAGAGTTCCCTCCCTACGCAAACAATTTTACCAAATCAAACTGGATTCCTATATATAGACATGAATACTTAATGCTCTGTGTCTTTTTTATGTAAATAATCATAAGACAAGGTTTTTTAGCGACTTTATTAATTAAGATGAGAAGTTAGTGCAGTCTTTTCCTTGTTGTGCTAACCCATGAACTTTTCTTTTGCTCAGGATGTGTCAGTTTATCAGCAGTTGGCTTCAGGGATGCAAGCGCTTCCCCAACTATTGCCTCATAGTCCTGCGACTCTGCTGTCACAATTGAAGTCACAAATTGATTTACTCATTGAGCAACAGATTGCAGCTACTTTGTGGGTTAAGCTACCACCAGGAAAAATTTGGCACTCAGAAATTCACCGTTATCAGCAACAACTGACGATGTCTGGTGTCATTCGTACTTGGCACATTCAGGAAAGCAAAACAGGAGTACAGGGAGAACAAACTCCCCCATCCTCACGGCAGGGGCGCGCTACTGGCACTCAACGAGGAAACTCTCCTGTGTTGACACAGACGCCACGCCAAAGCAGCGCCCCTGTGCAGGAGACACGCGACAACTCTTGGCGCGGGACTGCATCCCCTACCTCCTCATCTTCCCAATCTTTCCTGGTTCACAGCATGCCAAATAGCCAGTTGCAACGAGAATACTTTGTGATGGTGTTGTCGTCGCAGTATTGCTGTCTGATTCTAGCTCATAGACCATTTAGAACACGTAAAAACAATTTAGCTAAAGCAAACAGAAAAAAAACTGCACCGTTACTTGCTGTGACGATTTTTGAGGGAGAAATCATTCAAAAAGTATTGGATGTTATGAAATCCTCCATCAGACCACAGTCATCCCTACTTATGCCTGCTGATTTTATTTGTCCCTCAGCACCAGATCCAAGACTTATCAGTCAACTGTTGGCAAAACAACTTCAGCAACAAGATGAAATTTCTCGTCAAAGAACGATAAAGCGTCTTGCTAACATGCAGCAAAAAAATCAAAAACTCCATGAGAACCTGCAACTCAAAGACGAATATTTGAGCAATGTCTGTCAGGAATTACGTGCACCTCTAACACACATGAAGACAGCTTTGAGTCTTTTAAATTCCTCTCATTTGAAAATCACTCAGCGACAACGTTATTTTCAAATGCTCAAACAAGAGTGCGATCGCCAAAATGCTCTGATTACTGGAGTTTTCGATATGGTACACTTAGAGCGCGATTTACCACGGATGCCTTTGGAGGTTGTACGTCTTTCGGAAGTTGTGCCCGGAGTGGTCAGTATTTACCAGCCCCTAGCCCGAGAAAAAGGTATCATGGTAGCTTATACCGTACCAACTGAACTTCCTGCTGTTTGGTGTGTGAGTGGTGGACTAAGGCAGATTGTGATTAATTTGCTTTCCAACAGCCTTAAGTTCACTTCCAAAGGTGGACAGGTTTGGGTACAAGGACGTGTTCAGGGTGATTATGTCCAATTAGAATTTCGCGATACTGGTATTGGTATTGCTGATAGCGAGATTCCTAAAATTTTTGAGCGTTTCTATCGCTTACGTCCAACCACAACAGAAGATTCTGCTGGTGTTGGCTTAGGCTTACCAATTGTACAATTATTGCTATCTCGCTCTGGTGGTTCTGTTTCTGTCAAAAGTAAGCTAAATGAGGGTTCCATTTTTACAGTGCAGTTGGCGATTGCCTACGGCAGAACTGCGCTTAACACTCCCGGCGATGCCCCTTAAGAATCTGTTACAAATGAGTTTTCAATTCAAGCTTACGTTTATCACCTTAAATTGCAGATTCAGGTGATAAACATTAAACTTCTTGCAAAAGTCGGGAACTCTTAACTCTTAACAGGGAACTCTTAACACTTGAACGCTTAACAGAACCTCGTAAAATCTCACTTTTGCAATCTTGTGTATTGTTATGAAAATTTGTGAACATCAAACTGTTTGCCACTTCTTTTTCAAGAGTGCAACAAACGTGGCATACCCTTCTGAAAAGTGGGGTGGATCCGGTAGAACATACTCTGGAAATTCCTTATAGTACCGCCAAGGTTCTGATGAACTGTGTCGCAGGTGCAACACACAATCTGTCGTCCCTGGGAGTTTCCACGTCATTTGACCTGGGAGAGTGTCAGACATAAATAACCTCTTAAATATGGGCGAAACAATCACATCTTACGTGTTTTTATTCTTATAGATTTTGACAGACAGATAAATAAAATATGTCAATATTTATACTTTTTTAGTCCTAGGATCATACAAACTAGATTCTTCGGTTTGACAATAGCTAGAAGTCTTTTTGATGGACTTTTGGAACTCCATGAATTTTTTTTGCAAATTCAACAGAATTATGTATTAATATGATAGCGTTCCCTCCTTGGATATTGTCTGCCAAGGAGAGGAATTCTTTTTGCCCCTAGTTTGTTGACATTACTGCTGAAGCAAGTTTTCTAGTGCAGCGGCGACGACTTGATGATCAGGGTCTTGGCGGAGTTGCTTGAGGGCTTCTTTTGCCTGCGGATGATCAAACCGCTTCAGCGCGTGAACAACGTGTATGCGAATCTGTTTAGACTCTGAACCAACCAGCGCCAACAACTGAGACAAAGCGGGTTCCTCAAGACTTGTAAGAGCAAATGTACCAAGCGCATCTATAGCATCTGCCTGTACGCTAGAATCTTCTCCTGCTAAAGCTTCGATGCAAACTTCAAACAATTTCTCAGGACACTCCAGATCAAGCAAAACTGCCAGAATACTGCGCCGCACTAACCAGTGATCATCCCGAAAAAAAGTAAAAACCAGATGAGACGCAGCGACTCTGCCAAACAGAGAAAGAGAACTCGCAGCCTCTGCCCGGACATTGGGGGTATTGTCAAATTTCATTAACTCCAGCAAGGCAGCGAAGGATTCAGCAGTCTGCTGCTTGCCCAGTCCCATAGCAACGAACGATCGCACCAAAAATTCCGAATCACGAAGTTTGCTGGTGAGTAGGGGAACGGCTATCTCTGGTGTATAGTCTTTTAGGGCAGCGATCGCTTTTAACCGATATTGAAAATCAGAATTATTTAAAGCAGTTTTGATTTCGTGAATATCCATAGCAACATATGGCACAACTTTACCATCACTGTAATCAAAAAGGTTTGCTTGGTGGTGACGTAATCTGAGAAAATCGAGCGTAGACTTTATATAAATACAAATTTAGGAAAAGCTCAAAATGACTGAAACTTCAGAAAACACGCCAACAGAACAAGAACTGAGCGAAGTCATTGCAGAATTTGAAGAATATCGGGAAAGGTTGATTAGCCAAACTCTAGCAACAGCGCAAAAGGCTAAAGTGATGAAAGCAACCGCACTCGCTCATCTTGAGCCGGAACTTGCCAAAATTGATGCTGTGCTTAAAGAATTGCGCGATCGCCCTTTGGGCGGCTAAGAGCTGGAGCATCGCGAAGCGACTTCGTAAACTTCAGTCAGGAACTGTGTTTCTTGAGAGTTAGTACGAATTTGATAGGTATTTGATAATGAGTGATTTGCTCAATTATGAAACGAAATCGGGTGGTAATTTAGTGCCACCGTCCCAGGATGCCACCGATGCTTTGCTGGAAGCGGTTAAGGAGCAAATGGATCTGGACACTTTCAATCCCAATGATCACGAACTCCTGAAAAATTTGATTGAGTCTTTGGGAGATTCACGGGGCTTGGTAAGGATGCGTGTTGCGGAAACACTCGGTCAAATTGGTGAGTTGGCAACTCCATTCTTATTGGAAGCATTGGCACATCACCCGAATGTGGTTGTGCGTCGCGCCAGCGCCAAAACTTTGACAATTATCGCCGATCCAAAAGCAGTTCCGGTTCTGGTAAACTCTTTCCTGAATGATGAGGACACAGTTGTCCAGGGTTCATCAGTAGGCGCGCTTGCGAGGACTGGTGAGGCAGCGGTACCAGCTTTGCTGGAAATTTTAGCGGATTCAAATACCTCTGAAAATACCAAGGGTCATGCCGCATGGGCGCTGGCATTTATCGGGGCACAGGCAAAGGAGTATATTTATAAGGAAATTGACTCCTCATCGCCTGATGTTCGGGCTGCTGTGATTGGGGCGATCGCCAAAATTCTCCAAGAAAACCCCGAAGAGGAAGCATTTCATATTCTCGTTAACGCCTTGGGGGATCCAGACACAAGTGTACGGTGCGAAGCTGCAGCAGTCTTGGGCAACTTGACCTATCGACCAGCTGTTGCCAACCTGATTTTGTTACTGCATCATCCTGATTGGGAAAGCCGCAAAGCAGCAGCACTGGCATTAATGAAGATTGGCGATCGTACAGTGTTAGAACCTTTGGAAGCGGCGTTAGGGCAAGAAAGCGAAACAGCGGTTCAACAAGTGATCAAGTTGGCGATTTCTCAAATAGAGAAACAATCAGAGCAAGACGACTGGGATTAACAATTCAAAATCCCCTAGCGTTGCGGAAGCGTTGCGACGCAATCTCAAAATTCGTCTTGAAAAGTTTTGCGCCGGGAAACCCGGACGCGCAAACTTTTCGCAAAATGAAAGACAGTTTTCGTTGGGGATTTAATTTCTGATAAAAAATCCAGGTTGAAATTCATATGAAATCCCAATGGGACTGTGTATTGCAAAACCTGGGAGAGTGGCACGGATCATTCACCCGTGTCTCACCCCAGGGAGAACTTATGGAGGATATCAAAAGCGTCATTTCGCTGGAAGGAGTCAACGACAATCAAGCCATTCACCTGGTTTTGCGTCGCTACTATCCGACTCCCGGTTCAGACGAGCTACAACCGCAAGATTTAGTGCTAGACTTCAGTGCGGCTAGTGTCGGCTCGCGATTTTTTGAAACTGGAGCTTTTTGTGAAGGTCCAGTTTACTTTGGATCTCGTACTCCCTTTGGAGCTGAGTTCAGTTTTATTGGGGGTGATTTCTCTGATCGCCGCATGCGTCTGATTCAACAGTTTGATTCCTCCAATAGCAAGCTTAACAGATTGACGTTAGTTCGAGAACAACGAGCCGGAACCAACGCACCAGAACGTCCAACTTTGATTCTGGAAGATTTACTTGGAGAGTGGCAAGGAGTTACTGTGACTTTATATCTAGATTCGCGCCCACCTGTCACCACTGACACTACTCTCAAGCTGACTCGCACTTCCCAAAATGAGTGTGTACAAAATTTTTCCTGGGGGGGAGAGGAAACCCAGCGTACGATGACAATTGCGGCTGATAGTAATGGATCCCGTCTGAACTTTGACTACGAGTCTCTGGCTTACCAAGTTTTACTGCTACCCGATGGCGCATCTTCCACCTGTCCAACTCAGATAAAACCAGGACACCCTTTCTTTCTGGAAGTTGGCTGGTTATTTCAGCCCGGTTTACGCCAGCGCATGATTCGTGCGTATAATGACCAAGGGAAGTGGAGTAGCTTGACTTTCGTGAGTGAGCACCGAATACGTTAGTACAAGAACTTCAAGATTGTATTTGTTAGCAAACGTTAGCGAAAAAGTATCGGTAAAACATGACGCCTGAACTCAGTGAAGCAGTCAAAGAACTCATTCAAAAAGCCAGAATTGTCAGTTTTTCTGGCTGGGAGACGACGCACCCAACAGCGATTATTCCGCTGTTCCAAGCAGCCGATGATCAAGGGCGATATCTCACCGATGAAGATTTACAGCAGATCCAAACTATCTCTCCCCAAACCTCAGCATTTATTCCAGTTGCACGGCTGTTGCGCGATCGCGTCACTGAAATCGTAAACGAAGCGAGAGAAAAAGTCCTGATAACTTTCCCTGATATTACTCAACCTGGAGGTGGTCTTTACCCACCAGCACGTGCTGAAGCTTGTTGGCGTGATTTTTGGCACTTTCTGCGTTGCATCACTTATGGAATTGCTGGTCAGAGTACTGATTACACAAGCTCTACAGGACTAAACTACATGAATGCATTGTATCAAGGACTACAAGTTCCTTTAGATGCAATGGTGGTTGGTTTGGAAAATATTAAAATTGCTAGTTTGAAACGGATTGACTCTGAGGAGCAAGCAGCACTCGCTCCCTATTTTGACCATCTGATCACTCAACTGAAATTTTTCAAACCGTGAACAGTGAACAGTAGCAGCCGCAGTGAACAGTAAACAGTGAATAGAGGAAGCGATTTATTGACTTCCTGATAACTGGTAACTGGTAACTGGTAACTGATAACTGATAACTGGTAACTGATAACTGATAACTGATAACTGATAACTGATAACTGAACAATGGATTCCTCTCAAGCAGTCAGCTCGGCAGTTGCCAAACTTTACAACACCTATCCCTTTCCTCCAGATCCCCTTTTAGATGAACCCCCGCCAGGATATAACTGGCGATGGAAGTGGAACACAGCTTATAACTTCTGCACGGGACGCAAACCGGAGCGTGAAAATGTTCGTATCTTGGATGCGGGATGTGGAACGGGAGCAGGGACAGAGTATATCGTACACCTAAATCCCCATGCCCAGGTTGTCGCGATTGATTTGAGTGCAGGGGCGATCGCAGTTGCTCGCGAACGTTGTCAGCGTTCCGGAGCTGATGGCGTTGAATTTCACAACCTGAGTCTGTATGATGTGGAACAGATATCGGGTGAATTCGACTATATCAATTGCGTTGGTGTTTTACACCATCTCCCCGACCCGATTAAAGGCATACAAAGTCTGGCGGGTAAGCTGGCTCCGGGGGGGTTGATGCATATTTTTGTCTATGCTGAATTGGGACGTTGGGAAATTAGCCTGATGCAGAAGGCGATCGCACTCCTCCAAGGCGATCGCCGTGGAGACTATCAAGATGGCGTGAAAGTCGGTCGAGAAATCTTTGCTAACCTACCGGAAAATAACCGACTCCTGAAACGGGAAAAGGAACGTTGGTCGCTAGAAAATCACCGAGATGGTTACTTTGCCGATATGTACGTCCATCCCCAAGAAATAGATTACAGGATTGAGACTTTGTTTGAGTTGATTGATGCCTCTGGATTAGAGTTCATCGGTTTCTCAAATCCTTTGTACTGGCAATTGGAACGGTTGATTGGTCAACAACCAGATTTAATGGAACGGGCAGCAAACTTGAGCGAACGTCAACGCTACCGCTTGACTGAACTTCTTGATCCAGAAATCAGCCACTACGAATTTTTCCTCGGTCGCCCTCCAATATCCTACATGGATTGGTCAGATGAGGCAACTCTTCTCAAGTCTATTCCTGAACGCAGTCCATGTATGGAAGGGTGGCCAAGTCAAGTCATCCTAGATTATAACTATCAAGTCGCGAAACTCAGTGAAGCAGAGTATGCTTTTTTAGAAGCGTGCGATCATGCTCAGGAACAGCAAACAGTTGAGACATTAATACAGAAGACGAGGATGGATTTGGAAGGAGTGCGATCGCTCCAAAAACGCCAGTTGATTCTGCTGACACCGAACCCCCAGTAAGAATGCGACTTTAGAGGAGTGAGTTCTTTATTGGTTCAATCTCTATTACGTTTGAGCAATAATAGTACTGCATTACTATAACATGAGGCAATCAAAAGTGCTAATGCCTCTATCGTCACCCGTTACGAGTGAGTGAGCAAGCAGTCTACACTCAGGCTGTGCGTAAACGTTGAATATTCCTGATTGGTGGCGCGCCGAACATACGGGCATACTCGCGGCTGAAGTGCGAAGTACTCTCATACCCAACTTGATAAGCAGCCTGGGTGGCATCGGCGTTCTCGGCAAGCATTATCTGACGCGCTGCCAACAGCCTCAACTGTTTTTGATATTGCAGCGGACTCATTGAGGTGACTGCCTTGAAGTGGCGATGGAACGATGAAGGAGACATATTTGCTTGCTCTGCCAAATCCTCAACCCGCAACGGTTTTGTAAAATCTGCCTTGATTTGTTTGATCACAAGAGCAATCCGCTGCATGTTGCTGCCAGAGGTAGCAATCTGACGAACCGCTTCGCCTTGTTCACCCATGAGTAAACGGTAATAGATTTCGCGGATGATCATCGGTGCTAGAAACGCGATATCCTGCGGTGTATCTAAAAGCTTTGTCAGCCGGATGGCGCAGTCAATCAACGATGGATCGGCATCGCTGATGAACCAGCCTCTGACTGATTCTTTCTGACCTATATCTGGGTTGGTTTGAGCAATGATGTCACAGAGTTGGGCTGGGTCTAGCTTCAGCTTAAATCCTAGATAGGGCTGATTGGGGGTTGCTTCCACCACACATCCACTCAGCGGCAAATCCACTGAAACAACCAGATACTGAGCGACGCCGTATCGATAGGTTTCTTCATTGAGCAACACTTCTTTTTTGCCCTGCACCACAATGGCGAGAAGTGGTTCGCTGACACTCTGAATTGCTTTGGAAGGATCACATTCTCGCGTGAAAGCTAAGGGATTGATCGCGGTTGTATGGGCACCGTTTCCCTTGCCATCAGTATGGCGAGCGATTAATGCCGCGAGTTCTCCACATTGGCTGATCGCAGTCCCGTGACTTTGTGTGTCAATCGTCATCCTGTCCTGACTGATTTAACTGTTCTCATGCGCTCATTATAGGAAATATTTCTCCCTGACCAACGCCTTGCTTGAGAGGATTAGGCAATCATCTGCGAGGTTTGTGTATTCATGTCAAAGGTGATTAAGCCTACGATGAACTTATGGCGCAAGAGTAAGACTGAAAATCGAAAGTTAAATCAGGAGAACTTTCATGAAAACACGTCAACTTGGCAGAGAATTGGTCGTTTCAGAACTAGGGCTAGGCTGCATGGGTATGTCTGAGTTCTATGCAGGGCGCGATGAACAAGAATCGATCGCCACAATTCACCGGGCTTTAGAACTCGGTGTGACGTTGCTGGATACGGCTGATATGTACGGTCCCTTCACGAATGAACAATTAGTGGGCAGAGCAATCCGCGATCGTCGAGATCGAGTTGTGTTAGCCACAAAATTCGGTAACGTCCGTGGCAGCGATGGTCAGTTTTTGGGCGTCAGGGGCAAACCAGAGTATGTGCATCAAGCGTGTGATGCTTCGTTGCAACGCTTGGGAGTTGATGTCATTGACCTTTACTATCAGCATCGGGTTGATCCAACGGTGCCAATCGAAGAGACCATCGGGGCAATGGCAGAACTGGTGCTGCAGGGTAAAGTCCGCTATCTTGGAATGTCCGAAGCAGCTGCCGCCACAATTAGACGGGCACATGCCGTTCACCCGATTACTGCCCTGCAAACGGAATACTCTCTGTGGAGTCGTGACCCAGAAGACGAGATTTTGCCGACTGTGCGCGAGTTAGGCATTGGCTACGTAGCTTACAGCCCCCTCGGTCGTGGATTTCTCTCAGGGCAGTTTACCAGCCCAGAAGATTTCGCCCAAGATGATTATCGCAAAAATTCACCCAGATTTCAGGGCGAGAATTTCTACAAGAATCTGCAACTGGTGGAACAGGTGAAAGCGATCGCTTCCGAAAAAGGCGTGACACCCAGTCAACTTGCTTTGGCGTGGCTACTGGCTCAGGGCGATGACATTGTGCCGATTCCGGGTACAAAGCGGCGGAGTTACCTGGAAGAAAACATTGCCGCAACTGAGATTGTGCTGACTTCTGAAGAGTTGAGCCGAATTGAAGCGGTTGCTCCCAAAGGAATTGCTGCTGGGTCTCGCTACGCACAACAGCAAATGAAAGCGCTCAATCATTAAAGCCTTTCTACCTCTAATCTCTTGAAAAAGCGCTATCAATACTGAAACAGGTTCGCTCTTCACCATAAGAATCTGACAAATCATTGTAAGAATCTAAAAGAAATCAAGCATTGGAACTCAATACACTTTAAATAGATAGAACCAGGAGAATCCAATACAGACTTCCTCGCATATAGAGCAATATACAACTGCAAGAGACTTTTGCCACTTAGGAGGTACGAACCCAAAAGTATATCCTTTCCTTGGGTAGACCTCAAAGCTAAAAATGCAGTTGTTGATTTTCCTGGCGGTGTTCTAAATTTGTTGCTCTTTACCTGAAAGGTTTACACATTGAACGTTTCAGGAGTCTTAACCACCAATCTAAAACACTCACTACCCCAAAGGGATAGGTCTATCCATGTCACCCTCACCACATAAATCAGGAACTTACACCAACATGGTCAAAGAGCAAACTGTAGACGAACAAACAAATTTACAGGCAACCACCAAGCTGACACCAGATCAGGAGTTTTTGCAAGAACTCTGGGAAGAGCATTTGCGCTACGAGTTTGACACTCACAACATTGAAGATACTCTTGCCACAATGGTTGAAGATGCTTACGTTAACGACATTCCGGTAATGACTGGAGGAGTAGGGAAACCAGCACTGCGCGAGTTTTATTCCAAATACTTCATTCCACAGATGCCGCCGGACATGGAGCTGACGCCGATATCGCGCACAATCGGCACTGATCAGCTCGTCGATGAAATGATGGTTAAGTTCACTCATACCATCCGGATGGACTGGATGCTACCTGGCATTGCTCCGACAGGAAAACGGGTTGAAGTGGCAGTGGTAGCGATTGTCCGGTTCCGTGACGGCAAGCTTGCCCATGAACACATCTACTGGGATCAGGCGAGTGTATTGGTTCAACTCGGCTTGCTCGATCCTGGTACGCTGCCCGTTGTGGGCATTGACAGCGCACGGAAGGCGATCAATCCGAACTTGCCCTCAAATACACTGATTGATCGCGCCAGCGATTGCAACTAAGTGTAAAAGCCACCTTCCCATAAATGCCCAAAGGGTGCACTTCTCAACATTAGACATCTGGTGAAAACTAATCTCAAACCCTGGTAATGTGTGGATTAATGTTTAATTTCTGGAGATGTCTATTAAATTCAGCGACACAAACTGGAGTGGTAACATGAGCAAGAAACTGATCAACCCTAAAGAACTATTTGATAGTTCTGTATTTGGCTACTCTCAAGCCGTTATTGAGACAGAAACAGGACTACTCTTCATTTCTGGACAAGTGGACTGGAACCAACAATATGAGATTACAGAGAAATCTGTCGAAGGACAACTGCGGAGGGCGCTTAGCAACCTTAAAGTTGCCTTAGAGACTGCTGAGTCATCAGTCGATCAGCTATTGCATGTTCGCATTTACATTCGTGGAGAACTCGGTGAATACATGAATACCATTGCCCCTATCGTTTCTGAGTTTTTAGGCGAATCTCGTCCTGCCATAACTGGAATTGGAGTAGCTTCTCTTGCATCACCAGAAACTCTAGTTGAGATTGAGGCAGTAGCAAGTGTCAAATAGCTCAAGAATGAGGGTGTTCAAAACAGCATTGCAACTTGTAGAAGAAATAAAAGTAGTTGTGAGTGCTGCCTAACAATATGCTTGAAGCGGACTGACAGAAGATCCAGGTATATTACAAGAGCTGGTTGCAGCCGCTCAAGCGCACCGTTAGTCGTAATCCAACAAGAGGTTATGAACCAAACCCATCTCAAACACTCCACATCGGGTTTTGGAGCGCTAGAAAGAGGGGGTGCGATCGTTATGAAAGACGGCAAAGTGATCGAGGCGATTGCCGGAGGCGCAGCTAGCTTAACGCCTTTCTAGACATGAGCAAGTTCATCGACTTGTGGACGAGGATTTCGCTGAAGCCAAGCGCGTTTGTGCAGCGTCATTGCCAGAGCAATTACCTTGCAAGCGGCGAGTGCCAGCACTGCAAATTAATCCATAACACGATGTAAAATAACTTGGAGATTTGTTTTATGACTACGGACAAAAACAGCACAAACACGCAAAAGGTCGTGCTAATTACAGGCGCAAGCAGCGGTATTGGGGAAGCAACTGCCAGGTTACTTGCTCACAAGGGCTTACTGGTCGTGATGGGAGCACGGCGCACTGATCGCCTGGAAATGATCGCATCCGAAATCCAGGCCAAAGGTGGTTCGGCAGTCTACCGCGCCCTTGATGTGACTAGCCTCGACGATATGCAAGCCTTTGTCGATTTTGCCAAAGATAAGTTTGGTCGCCTTGATGTGATGGTGAACAACGCAGGCGTGATGCCGCTCTCCAAACTGGAGGTGTTGAAGATTGACGAATGGAACCGGATGATTGATGTGAATATTCGCGGCGTACTCCACGGTATCGCCGCTGCCCTTCCCACTTTCAAGCAACAGCAATCCGGACAGTTTGTGAACCTGTCCTCAATCGGAGGACATGCCGTCTATCCTACGGCTGCGGTTTATTGTGCGACCAAGTATGCGGTCTGGGCAATTTCTGAGGGACTGCGACAGGAATCGACGGATATCCGTGTCACGATCATTTCGCCCGGAACTACTGAATCTGAACTCGCCAGCACTACCACCGATGCTCAAGCGGCGCAGTGGTTGGAGGAATTCCGCAAATCAGTCATCCCGGCAGACGCTATCGCACGAGCAATCGCATTTGCGATCGAGCAGCCAGAAGATGTGGATGTCAATGAGATCATCGTTCGACCAATCAGACAGAGCGGTTAAGTCCCAGTTAACATTGATGTTAGAAAAATCATTGAGTCCAATGGCAAATTCTAGGTTTTTGAACAGTGAGAGACTTATTTACCAAAACTTGTCAAAAGTCAACAACGCAAGAGATTCGTGCAATAATTCTTTATAAAAAGACTTCAAAAAAATTAATAATTTTATATCTGGAAACCATCACAATAGGAGTCAATCTTGCGTTTATACTACAATGAAATCGTCCTATTTTCTGCTTTAGAGTCTTTTTGGAAGACAAATTAGGTGTTTTTATTTTTTGATAAACGTCGCCAAGATGATGAAAAATTATACTACATCGGCAAAAGCTTGTAAATACGTTAATACTTGCGAATAGCGTCAAGAAAAATTCTGATGTTAAGTGAATATTTCACTAAGTATTGATTTATGAATCTAAATAACTGATGCAAAAAAAATAGTTAATAAAGTAATCTTATAAATGGAAAAAAAGAGTTAAGGATAGCCGAAAAATTATAAATTGAAAGCTATCAGTCTCGATAACTACTATCTTTGATAAAATGAATAACTTACAAGAGCAACGAATGCTGCTTTCTCATAACTTTAATGTGTCCGACAACAGTGTTCCGGAACTCAGTCGAGAGCAGTTCGCTAACGTCTTCATTGAAGGATTCAGTGATGAGAAAAATATCAAATGTCGGCTAGTGGACAATCCTCATTGGATTGTAGAAATTCTGTTTCCCATCAATGAAGTTTCGCCGCAGCAGATTGGCGATCGCTGCGCCCAAATACTTGCCCAAAAGCGTCGATCGCAGTTGTCTTGTGAACAAAGACTTCCAGATATTTTGGTTTTGGGAGGAATGAAAACCTCTTTGGCAGTCAATCCAGCTCCTGAATCGCTACAACCCGGACAATGGGGGGTGGATGTGGTGGAAACTCCTTCGATAGAGGAGTTTTTGCAGGCGATCGCTTGGGAAGCTACCATTGCTCAAAAACCTGCTGATAGTATATTTAAGGTTGAACTGGTGCAGTGAGGCAGCTAAATAATGTCTTCCTTAGACCATGAATTAATCCGAGCAGTTATTCGCAAAGACGTCACTGCCGTAGTATCTCTGTTAGATCAAGGGGCAAAGGTCAATACAACTGGGGGAGTTACCCCTGTTGGACAAAGCAACACCGTACTTATGTGGGCCGCTGGAGAGGGTTATGTCGATGTGGTTAACGTTCTACTAACGCATGGCGCAGATGTAAATGTCATCAATGATGCCAACTACACAGCTCTGATGTACGCCGCAGAGGGTGGCTATTCAGAATGTATTTATGCGTTGCTGGATTATGGAGCTGATATCCATCCGAGAAACCACTACAGTGAAACTGTGCTCATGTCCGTTGCTCGGTTTGGTCTAACAGATGTGATTCTACGCTTGATTGACTTGGGGGCAGATGTACATGCAACCAACAAGATTGGGGATACAGCGCTGTATTTGGCAGTTGACAATGGGCAGTTTTATACAGTGAAGGCGCTGATTTCTCGAGGAGCGTCTGTGAATACGCAGAACATAGGTGGCTGGACTCCCTTAATGATGGCATCGGCACGGGGAGATTTGGAGGTGATGGAACTTTTGCTGGAGCATGGCGCGGACTTTCGTCCTAGAAACCGTTGGGGGGCAACGGCATTAAGTGAAGCAAGGCGATCGTTTCGTTCCATGAGTGCGGCTCAGATTTTACAGCAGGCAGGCGCAATAGAGTGAAGTGACAGACAAAACTTTATATGAAAGCTTTTTTACCTGTAACAACTACAGTGTTTTGGACCATATGGGACTCGTATTTGATTTTTGAAAAAAAATCAGTACACTTTTATTGCTTCTTCCCTGTTCCCTGTTAAGAGTTCCCTGTTCCCTGTCTCCACGAGGGATTCAGAAATCAAACCGGATTCCTATATTTCTCCTAGTTGTGACGAAAAATATTGATGATATAAATTGCAACTCGGACTCCAATCATCGCTTTGTGTCTTGACTAACCCCATGCTTTGTAATTTAAACGCCTCATGGGATCTTAGTCTCACAGGAGCATTTGCCGTTACTACGTTGCTGAAAGTAGCAGCTAGTTCTGGATGTTGTTGTAAATTCCACAAATGCTGTCGCAAATGGTTACTGAATGGACTAACTTCCTTCGGTGCTATTTGCAAAAGTTTCTCCAAGGAAACTTGCTCACATTTAAGATAATAGAGAGTCAAACGCACCAGATGAGGATGTCCACCAATCAAATTCATGAGTTGCTCAACCTCAGTTCTCACCCAATTCAGTTCATAACGCCGTGCTAACTCAATGATTTGCTCTCGGTTGAACTCTTCTAAAGCAATAATCCGTCCTACCCCTTGTATTGGACTTTGGACAAACAAGTGTGTTCGCGAATAATGTAAGCGAATAATAAAAGAACATAAACTTTTCTACCTCAGCCTTGCTCGTATGCTGAGTCAAACAACTGTATAATCAGAAAAATTACGCAGTTTGTTTTTGTGGCTTGTTCGATTTTTTTCCTTTCTTGAGGACAGGGTGCTTAGGTCGTTTTGCTTGAGTTTGACCAGTCAGCCTCCCTGTTGAATTTCCTCGGGGTTTGGGAGAATGTCCGGGTTTTCCAATCTCTGAAATAATTCTAGTAAAATCACGTTGTACAGTACTGGGAGTCAGAATTGTATCACTATTCGGTTTAAAAGAACGCTCCCAGGGCTTAGGTAAATAGCACCCTAACTCTTTTGCAGCCCATAGTTGTACGTAAGCAAGCATGACTAATCGTATCCAATTTTCTTCGTGTTCAACCTCTGGAGTTTGAAACTGAGTCACGGGGGTCTTACACGAAATTTTTTGCCAGCCCTGTTTCTGGTTGATCTGTGTTGCCAACGAGTTATTAATGTTAGAGGGCTGGCAAAAAATTAGGGGACAATGCGTCATTAACAAACGCTGTTTGGAGAACCGCAGCATATGTTCAATATCAAACCGTTGTCTGTAACTAGAGTATGCAACATGAGGAGAAAGTTGAAGGCGTTGGGTACCACTCACCATTAACCACATGGGTTTCCACACGGGCGCGTTTGTGTCGTCAGTAACACTGATTCTCATAAGGGTGAACGGATGAGGATACATTTTTTGCTGTTTAGTTCCTCTTTTTGTCCAAAGTCCAAATCTTAGATATGATGCAAAGTTTCACGCCGCGAACGCTGCTAAGACAAGAGCCAAGCGTAAACGTAAACCCACGTCAAAGAAATCTTTCCGTAGCGACAAAGAAGGTGATAAAAAGTGATTGAATGGCAAGAACAATACTTTTTTGTCCAAAGTCCAAAGAAGAGGCAAACGCGGCGATTGCGCTCAGGCAACAATGAAGGATTCTTGTCGTTCTGCGCCGACGACACGCATTGGACGTTTGTAGGCGACAAGACCCTTAAAGGAAAAGAAGCCGTTCGCCAATGGATGGCAACGACATACGTAGAGTCGCCAAAGTTTATGGTCGCTAACTTAATCGCTGAGGGTGATTTCGTCACGGCACTCGGCGACATAACAATCAAGGACGAAGACGGGAAGGCGTCTGATTACTCGTACTGCGACATCTGGCGCTTTCGCGGCGACAAGATTATCGAATTAAGGGCTTTGGTGATCAAAACTGAGGACAAGGATGAAACTAGCAGCGCGGCGTAAATGATCTGCAAAATTCAGGATGTATTCCTGCAAAACAAAGTGTTTGGCGAGTGCTAACCAAGAGTTGTACCTCTGATTCGGTTCATACACCTGAGCTGATATCAGCGATCGAGTTTTAACGACCTAATCCTTGTGGCGCTATCACAATCTCGCACAAAAGCATCAGTCCTAAGTTCAATAACACTGTTGGCAAAGCTACCTCTTGCGAGGTATGTCATTTAGTGTTATTTTGTCATTTAATGACAAGTATTGAAAAGAAAGACGGCTATGAGGAGTGATAGTGACAGCGATACGACGAACGATCACAAATCAGGGGGGATGCGTGAGCAGCGGCATCAGCGGATGCGTCTGGAGATTTCGCGGGAGGCGGCGCGTTTGTTCTGGGAACACGGTGTCGCCGCCACGAGCGGTGAGCAAATCGCAAACGCGGTAGGAATCTCGGTACGTACCTTGTGGCGGTACTTTCGTAACAAGGAAAGCTGTGCTGAGCCTGTCTTGGCGCAGGATGTCGAGGAGTGTGTGGCGGTGTTGCGCCGCTGGCCTCGGGAGGTTTCCCTCGAAGATCACCTCTTCGAGTGGGCGACGAATCGCCCCAAGAATCCCGATCAGCAGTCCTACGACGATGCCGTGATCAAGATGACCGTGCTAGCTGAAAAAGAGCCGGATCTGCGTGCGGCTTGGCTAATGACTCACGATCGAATCGAGCGCGAGTTGGCTGAGATCATCGCGGATCGCCTGCGCCGTTCGGCTGACGATATCGAGGTGCGGCTGCACGCGGCGGCTGCCACCGCAGTCTTGCGCGTCATTAGTGAAGATGTCAGTGCCGCCCTGATGGCAGGAGCTGATCACGCCTCTCTCGGCAACCCGATCAAGCACATGGCTCATGCCGTGCGCGTAGCCACTGGTGGAGCCGTCGGGGACCCGGTCGATCCCTGAAAACAATCGCAAAGGCAATTAGCAAGCCGATCCAAGCACTACATATACCCATGAGTGAGGGAGATAAAGATGAAGATCGAAGCAACCAAAGGAAAGAAGAGAAACCTAAGCGAAGTCAAAGACGCGACTTACGTGGAGGTTGCCCAGAGAGGTGGACATCGGTGGTGGCGGTATCTCCTGGGACTGTTAGTCATACTCGTTTCGTGGTTGGTTGTCGGCAGCGTCGCTAGCGCGCTCGTGGCGTTCGCGCTTGACGGACAGGAGGGTTTCGCGGCGTTCCGTCGGGCGGATTTCTCCGGGTTCGGTTCCGTGGGGAGCTTCCTGGTGATCATGATGGGATTCCCGTTCTTTCTCGGCGGGATTCTCATCGCCGTCTCCCTCATCCACCGTCGTCATCCCCTGACACTGATCACGGCGCGGGAGAAGATAAGCTGGCACCGTGTCGGTCACGGGTTCGTGGCGTGGTTCGTGCCATTCTGCCTGATAGGTGGGCTGGGACAGTACCTCTTCTACCCCGACAGCTTCTCCTTCAATTCCGATCTCACGAGCTTCGTCTTCTTCGTCCCGATCGCACTGGTTCTTACCGCGATCCAGACCACCACCGAGGAGCTTTTTTTCCGGGGATATATCGTGCAGGGCGCAAGCCTCATTTGGACCAACCGCGTCTTTCTGGCGCTCCTGTCGGCTGTGATATTCACCCTGCCGCACCTCCTCAACCCGGAGGCGCAGGCAGGCGGCTGGCTCACGGTTTTTTCCAACTACTTCCTCGTTCCGGGTCTGTTGTGGACTGTGGTTTCGTTGATTGACGGAACCACTGAACTCGCCATCGGCGTACACTTCGCGAACAACATCGGCGGTATCCTCCTGTTCAACATCACTGGAAGTGCCGTGACCACACCAGCTCTGTTCACAATCAGCAAGTACCACGCGACCTACGGGGCGCTATCAGTGCTGGTTGCAATCCCTGTGTTCCTGGCGATCGCCTACGGAGTGTTCAAGCGTAAGTCCCCAACCCTTTCCCCAGAGCGATCGCAGGGTCGTCAGTGATTTTGAAAGTTCGTAAAACCACAAGCAAATGTACCAAAGGAGCCGAAATCTACCGCCGCAGTGGATCGGTCTGGACTGCTGTTGTCATTCACGTCGTTTTCAACTTGCCTACAATCCCGGTGATGGTGTTCACCAGCACGGGCTAATAGGACAGATCATCTGGAGATTAAACCAATGGTAATTCTGAAACAATTCGGGATTTTATTTGTATTGGGCAGTGTAGGAATTGTGATGTTCACGATCGCGTCTATCCCGTTAGTCGAGCAACAGTTAGCGAAACTGTCTCCAGAAATACTGGAAAAAGTGCAGCCATTGTGGATTTTAATGCTGCTGCAAGGATTACTGCCTACAGTTCTACTAGCAATCAGCATTCTGATTGGAATTGGCTGTGCCAATCGCGTTGGATTACGCTCACATTTGATTGACTACTGGGTATTTCATACCCCTAAGATTCCATATTCTGTCATTGAGATGAAATGGAGCTTGGGTGTAGGTGCAGCGACCACAATCATTGTTCTGTTGCTTGATCGATTCATGCAACCTGCTCTACCTGAAGCGCTACAGGCATCCCATCACACAGAACCGAGTTGGTTGAGTTCACTTACTGCAATGTTCTATGGCGGCATCACTGAGGAAATTCTGATGCGCTGGGGTTTAATGTCGCTGCTTGTTTGGATCGCGTGGAAAGGGCTAAAACAAAGCGTTACGTTGCCAAGCCAAGGGATTTACCAGGGTGCGATCGTTCTAGCCGCGTTGGTATTTGGACTTTTACACCTGCCCGCGACTGCCGCGATCGTTTCCCTCACTCCAGTTGTGATTATTCGGGCGTTGTTACTGAATGGGATTGCGGGGATCGCGTTTGGCTGGCTCTTTTGGCAATATTCGCTAGAGGCTGCAATGTTAGCCCATATCAGCTTTCATGCTTTTGCCTTTGTTCTTAACGGTTTACTGGCAAGGTTGGCTTAAGTTCTGGAATAGATCTCGTAGGGCTAGCACTGCCGACAAAGCTTTACCGTAAAAGGTTTTAAAGATGGTGGGCGATGCCCACTACTTGAATTGATGCTCAACTCTACAGTTTTAAGGTGGTAAATCAAATGATTCAGTACAAAGATTTTGCGCCTCGGATTACTAAACGGGGTCCCTTCGGTGGCCCTTCCGAATATGAATTCTTCTCTGAGGTTGTGAGTGAAGTCAATCAGTGGATTGCAAGTACAACGATACAGGTGATCAATGTTGAAACCGTTGTTTTACCAGATAGCTTGAAAAGCACAAGTGATGGTGTCTACGGCGTGACAGTCAGTAATGGGGTCTACCCAGTGATGATCAGCCAAGGCGTTACAGTCAATTGCTTTCAATGTGTACGTGTCTGGTACAGAGAATAAGTTTATTAGAAAGAGAAAAAAATGAAACGATTTACCTTGTTTACTTTCCTGTATCTAGCGCTGGGAGCTTGCTTGACGGCGATCGCGCTTGGATACCCGAACCTGCCTTCAAGTCTTCAAACCAGCTTGTTCGCCAGTGCAGGAGCGTCCTACTTTGTTTGTTTTCTCAGTACCTTCCCATTTTGGCGCGAGGCGACGCTCGGCTTCTATCGCAGACGGAATTCAGCGGTTATTCTACCCTGGTTGGTAATTGGAGTAAATATTGTGGTGACGATCTGGGAGGCTCAGAGTCAAAACTGGACGATGGAAGCCATTTTAGGAGCGTTTTCGCGGCTATTAGTTGTCTTAATATTTGCGGAAGTCATTGTGATTACATGGCAAGTGAATTCTGAGCATTAATTGTTTGCTACCTGTAAACGTCAATAGCAAACTACTGACAACCTTTTGACCGAGTAGTTACAGTCAAGGATTCTGTTACATAAGTCAATGATATGTTCAAAACTGCAAAATTACGACGACAAGTAGTGCGATTCGTTACATGCTGAAGCTCGGTAATTAGACCGTAAATAAGCATGTCAATCATACATAAGTATGATTGAACTTCGGACAGGATGAAGGTGTAAGTCCTTCCCCTCAAACTCAGAGGTGACTCCTCACCTGCCCACACCGAACGAACTCGGAATTTCGTAGAGTGAAGCTGGGAACAGGGCATAATCAGACGGCTGTTATGGGCTGACACTGGTGCTAACAGGGAGTACCTATGGTGAAAACAGAACCTGAAAAAGCAACTTAATCTCAGGCAGGGCATAACCCAAAGAACCCTGACCTCGCTAGAGAAAATCCCGCCGATGATTCAGATTACAAACGGTAAGAGTAAGGGGTTCTAGCGGTTGAAGTGGTTACACCTGACGGTACAAAACAATCTCATCCGAGGAACGAATAAAAACGAGTTAAAGGTCTTGGGAACGGTCGAAACCCAGGTAAGTCAGACGAGCGACAGAATCCCTTTAACGCGGGTAGGATTCAGCGTAATTGCTGAAAGGTGTTCAGAAAACAATCATTAGGAGTAGAGCATGGTTGGGCACAGTGATAACACTAGTGAATCTTGGAGTGCGATTCGTTGCAAGTAGAATCACGGTAGTCAGTCCGTACATATACTTGCCAACTCCACGGAGTTGAACTCTTAGTTGATGTAGGTGAAAGTCCTATCCGCCAGATTCAGACGTGACTCCTTATCTGCCCACAGTGACCGAACTCGGAATTCCGGAGGCTGAAGCTGGGAACAGGGCACAATCAGACGACTGTTATGAGTTGACACTGGTGCTAATAGGGAGTTCCTACGGTAAAACCGATGCCTAAAAAAATAACCTATTCACAAGCGGGACATAAGCTAGACCCGACTTTATCAGAGCTAAAACCCGCTGCATCTTCCAAGAATAGCAGCAAGAATCTAGGGTTTCTGATGGTTAAATTGGCACTACCTAACGGAACAATCAATCTTCTGAGGGAACGAAGAAAAACGAGTCAAAGGTCTTGGGACGGTCGAACCCCAGGTAGACAAGACGAGATGTGGAATTCCTTTGATTCGGGTAGGATGCGGCGTAATTGCCACAAGGTATTCAGAAAACACTTTTTGGAATTAGAGCATGATTGGACACATAGAGAACTATAGTGAATCGTGGAAATCACTACCGTGGAAGAAATTCCGCCGTGATTTATTCCGCCTACAAAAAAGAGTGTTTAAAGCAGTTCAAGCAGGAAACAAGCGTAAGGCTATGTCTCTTCAACGGCTTATTCTGAAATCCACTGCGGCTAGATTACTGGCGATTCGTCAAGTATCACAGCTAAACGCTGGAAAGAAAACAGCAGGAATCGATGGTAAAAAGTCCCTTACTTTTAAGGAACGCTTTGAACTAGAGGAACTGCTGAAAGTGTCCAGTAACAATTGGAAACACCAGAAGTTACGCAGCGTGTTCATCCCTAAAAAAGATGGAAGCAAACGGACGCTTAAAATCCCAACCATTGCGGATAGAGCCTGGCAATGCCTTGCAAAACTCGCAATAGAACCAGCACACGAAGCATTATTCCATGAAAGGAGTTACGGGTTTAGACCAGGAAGGGCTGCACATGATGCACAGAAGTTCTTGTTCGTAAACCTAAATTCCAACGCAAATGGAATCAATAAGCGAGTCATAGAACTTGATATTGAAAAGTGCGTGCGCCGCGACAGTTAACGCGGTATCCCCAACGAAGTTGGGAGGGACTAAGAAGAACGTCCCTAAGTCAATCAACTTACCTAGAGTCAAAAGACAAAAGGAACAACAGCATGTTGGTAAAGCCGGGAATAGAGAGAAGGCGTTAAAAACTATTGCTCGGCAAGGCTTGTGTGACAAGGTGAAGGTTAAACTACCTGAAGCCCAATTCTGACGGTATAAGCGATTGCCTATTCCTACAACGCCTAAAAGGAATAATCGTTTGTGTGTAGTTTTAAGCATTTGAACCACACAACTTCTTCAAACGAAGTCAGCCACCGATGAGATGGCTTAACGAATGAGTGGGACACCTAAATCACACTATTACGTACCGAGTTGATGAAGCGCGGGATGGTCTACGGGACGCGAGTCCTATGACTACAGAGTTCCCATAGTAGTCCGAGAACGGGAAAGCCGTTCACATGGCGAAGGGGAACAGGTATTTCTGACATTTTAACCGAGAGGTACGCGAGATGCGAAACGCCGAAACGGTGTTAAGTGTAATCAGAGACAGAGGCTACCGTGGTTTACTATTGGATGATGTCTACAGACAATTGTTCAACCCGGATTTGTACCTGCTAGCGTATAGCCGCATTTATAAAAATGCTGGTGCAATAACGCCAGGAGTCACTCAGGARACTGCTGACGGGATGTCCATGAAAAAGATTGAAACTCTCATAGAAGAGATTCGATACGAACGCTTTCAATGGACACCAGTGAGGCGAATTAATATTCCCAAGAAAAATGGGAAAACTCGACCATTGGGTATTCCTACTTGGAAAGACAAATTGATTCAAGAAGTAATACGCTTGATATTAGAGGCGTATTATGAACCTCAATTTTCCAACAGCAGTCACGGTTTCAGACCAAAACGCGGATGCCATACGGCGTTAACAGTAATAGACCGCACTTGGCAAGGAACCAAGTGGTTTATCGAAGGAGATATCAAAGGCTGCTTTGACAATATAGACCATAAAATCTTGATGTCAATTTTACGCGAGAAAATCCTAGATAATCGCTTTCTGAGATTGGTTGAAAATTTACTTAAGGCAGGTTACTGCGAGCAATGGAGATACCATTCTACCCTAAGTGGAACACCGCAGGGCGCAATTGTTTCACCCATACTTGCCAACATCTACCTTGAGAAACTCGATAAATTTATCGAACAAAGACTCATTCCAGAATACACACTCGGCAAATGTCGGGCAGAAAATCCAGAGTATTCAAAACTCGTAAAACTTGCCTGGTATTACAGGAAAAATAGACAATTTGATAAAGCGCGTCAACTGGAAATTCAATACCAGAACATGCCCTCCAAAGATGTCCGGGACCCTGAATACAGAAGGTTAAATTACGTCCGCTACGCTGACGATTTTCTAATTGGTTTCATTGGTTCATTTCAAGAAGCAAAAGAAATTAAGGAAAAACTTAAGGGATTTCTAGCTGAAAAACTTCAGTTGGAATTGTCACCAGAAAAGACCTTAATTACTCATGCCAGAAATGAAAGGGCAAACTTCTTAGGTTACGAGATTTTAGTTCAACACTCCGACAATAAGCATACCAATGGTAAACGCTCAATTAATGGAATAATTGCACTAAGAATCCCGGCTGGTCTGATAGCAGAAAAGTGCGCCCTATATATGAGGAATGGCAAGCCCATTCATCGGTCTGAATTAATAAATGATGATGATTTTACTATCATCAACATCTACCAATCAGAATTTAGAGGACTCGTACAATTCTACAGCCAGGCTCAAAACATTGCATGGCTCCGAAAGCTCCAATGGGTGATGTGGAGTTCATTGATGAAAACCCTTGCCTGTAAACACAAAACTAGCGTAGCTAAAATCTGCGCGAAGTACCATAAGACGGTAAAACTTCCACACGGTTTGAGAAAATGTGTTGAAATCACCGTCCCAGTTGAAGGCAAGAAACCCCTAATTGCTCGCTTCGGTGGCATACAATTAAAACGCAATTTAAAAGCAACCATAGAAGACTTGTCAAAAACGCGAAAACCCGCGTTCAGAAATGAACTGATTAAACGTCTTCAAGCCGATGAATGTGAGATTTGCGGGGCTACTGGTGACATTGAAGTTCACCATATTCGCGCCCTTAAAGACCTCAAAGTCAAAGGTCAGAAAGAAAAACCGCAATGGATGCAAATTATGTCCGCTCGTAGAAGGAAAACTCTAATGGTCTGCCCTCAATGCCATGATGCGATACACGCAGGTAAACCAACAGGTAAACAAGTCTCATAGTAATGGAATACTGGAGAGCCGTGTACCTGGAAACTCGTAAGCACGGTTCGGAGGGGGCTAGTTAGAAAAGGAGCATTATGTTACCTCGCTAGCTAGCTACCCACTTTCGACAGGATAAACCACTCCACCATAATGAGTAACCTCATTGCCCCACAACATATAAAGATAGGAATCTTTCGCTGTCTCAAGGCAGGAACCAATCCGGAATTCCCAGAACAGGGAACCCCACAAGGTGGAGTAATAAGTCCATTACTGGCAAATATCGCCCTAAACGGAATCGAAAGTATACATAAATGTCATGTGGACAATAAGCGTAAATTAACGCCAAAAACCCCACAAAAGTACATCTTAGAACCGTCAATCCGCTACGCAGATGATATGGTGATAATACTTAGACCCGAAGACGATGCCGAAGAGATACTTAAGAAAATAGACCAGTTCCTCGCCGATAAAGGGATGAACATCAGTAAAAAGAAGACCAAGGTTACCGCATCGACAGAAGGTTTTGATTTTCTCGGCTGGCACTTCAAAGTGCAAAGCAACGGAAAGTTCAGAAGTACTCCCTCAGTGGACAACTACAAAGCATTCCGAAAGAAAGTAAAAGCCATCGTCAACTCTTCAAACTATGGTTCCGAGGTAAAAGCCCAAAAGCTTGCACCACTGGTTAGAGGATGGAGGAACTACCACCGCTATTGTAAAATGGACGGCTCACGCAACTCGCTGTGCCACATAGAAACAAGAGCGTTCAAAAAGTTCAACAAGGAGAAAGAGAATGACCGACACTCCAGTAAGAAATTACTAGATAAGGCATTCCCTGACGTTCCGTACTCCGAAAATAAATTCGTCAGCGTTCAAGGTGAAAAATCACCGTTCAACGGTGACACTACCTATTGGAGTGAGCGAAATAGCAAACTCTACGATGGAAAAACCTCTAAAGCCTTAAATCGGCAAAACCATTCATGTGGAATTTGTGGGATGAAAATGATTCCCGGTGAGACAGTCCATCTACATCACGTAGACGGAAATCACCAGAATTGGGCAACCAAGAACTGCTATGCAGTCCATCAAACCTGCCACCAATACCACCACATGAGCAAGGAGAAATCCTAGAACATCGGGAGCTGGGTGCGGTGAAAATCGCACGCCCAGATCTAACAGAGAGGTGCTCGGGATAATACCCGACATCGACTCTACCCTGGAATTCAACCTCTTTGGATTTCAACTCTTATTTAAAAAGATACTGATGCGTCGCGCAGCCCTTTTCGCGCTCACGCTACTCTTTACTACCCATTTCGCCTCCGCTTGCACGGAGTCTACAGCAATCATGCCTACAATCACTTATCCTGAAACCAAGCGGGTCGATGTCGTCGAGGAACATTTCGGGCAGAAGGTTGCCGACCCCTATCGCTGGCTAGAAAACGATGTCCGCAACGACAAGTCAGTCGCCGCCTGGGTCGAATCGCAGAACAAAGTCACGAATGATTACCTCAATACGCTACCCGGTCGAGAGATCTTCAAAGAACGACTGAAACAGTTGTACAACTATGAGCGGTTCACAATTCCAGTCAAAAAGGGGGGACGGTATTTCTACCTCTATAATTCTGGACTTCAGAACCAGCGGGTTCTCTATGTCCGTGATAGCGTGGATAGTGCAGGGCGCGTCCTGATCGATCCCAATACCTGGGCAAAGGACGGGGCGACTGCGCTGGCCGAATGGTCAGCATCTGACGACGGTAAGCGCGTGGTTTATGCGGTGCAGGATGGTGGCAGCGACTGGCGCACAATTCGGGTGCTGGACGTAAACACGGGCAAGGTACTCAACGATGAAATCAAATGGGCGAGGCTCCCCAGCATCGCATGGGTCAAGGATAGCTCCGGCTTTTTCTACACCCGTTTTCCTGAACCGAAGCAAGGTGAAGCGTTCCAGGCGAGCGTGGAAAATCAGACTGTCTATTTTCACGCGCTCGGCACGCTCCAGGCGCAAGATCGGCTGGTCTATGCAACCCCGGATCGGCCGAACCTCGTGCATAACTTGAGCATCACCGAAGACGGGCGTTATGTCACGATCGCTTCCACGTCTGTTTCAGCAACCAACACAGTGACTGTGGTGGATCTCAAGAGTGCTGATTGGCAGCCTCGCAAGCTGATCAATAATCTCGACAATTCATGGGTGATTGTCGGCAATGTGGGGACGAAGTTCTTTTTCATAACCAGCAAGGACGCGCCGCGCTTAAAGGTGGTGACGATGGACATCGCCGCCGATCCGGTGATTAGGGATGTGGTGCCGGAGCAGGATTCAGTTCTAAGCGACGCATCGTTGGTCGGTGGACAGTTGCTGCTTTCTTATATGGTTGACGTGAAGACCGAAGTTCGACGCTACACGCTCGATGGCAAGGCTTCGGGTATGGTGGAACTGCCTGGTATCGGCACCGCTATGGGGTTTGGGGGCAAACAAGGCGACCCAGAAACCTTCTTCGGCTTCACCAGTTTCAACACTCCAGGCACGATCTATCGATACGATGTCACTAGCAACACGGCGCGGGTGTGGGCACAACCCAAGGTTGCAATCGATCTCAACCAAATCGCGGTTGAACAGCGTTTCTACTCGTCGAAGGATGGCACCCGTGTCCCGATGTTTATTGTTCGGCGCAAGGATGTGACCGCAACCGCACCGACCCTACTCTATGGATATGGAGGCTTTGCAATGCTTCAGCCTCCCGCCTTCTCGCCGGAGTGTTTGGCGTGGGTTGAACAGGGTGGCGTGTTCGCTCTAGCCAATATTCGCGGCGGCTACGAATATGGCAAGGCATGGCACGAAGCGGGTCGTCGGCAGAACAAGCAAAACGTCTTCGACGATTTCATCGCAGCGGGCGAGTATCTAAAGGCACAGGGGATCACGCCCCAAAACGGCTTGGCGATTCAGGGCGGCTCGAACGGTGGACTCCTGATCGGCGCGGTGGTCAATCAGCGACCCGATCTGTTCGCCGCCGCGCTAGCCCAGGTTGGTGTCATGGACATGCTCCGCTTCGACAAGTTCACAGGTGGGAAATTATGGTTAGACGAATATGGGTCTCCAGCACGAGAAGCGGATTTCCGTAACCTTTTGAAATATTCGCCTTATCACAACATTGAGTCCGGCAGGGAATATCCCGCAATTCTCGCCACCACTGCCGACACAGATGATCGCTTGGTGCCAGCACACACCTTCAAATATGTCGCAGCGCTCCAGGCAGCGGATATTGGCGACAAGCCTCACCTTGTCCGCATTGAGACGCGAGCGGGACATGGAGCAGGCAAGCCCATCAACAAGACTATTGAGGAAACAGCGGATATGTGGGCTTTTGCGGCTAACTGGACGGGGTTGGATGTCGGGGATGGGAAATGAATCGGAACACGACAACAGAACATCCCGATTAACAGGCATGAAGCAACTCAGGAGACCAACATGCGGTATAAAAATCGATTTCTTTTAATGTCTTTGGCGATCGCAGGCTTAGCGCTGGGCGGATGTAAAGCGTCTGCCGATGACGGCGATCAAGAAGCGAATCAGGATATCACGGTCACATGCACGAGCACCGTCGCTTACGACGTAGGTGCCTGTCAGATCCTTGCTAACGCGAGATGCGATGGGGAAAGGGCGCAGTTGAGAGGCGTACTGTCCAGCACGTTCCTTCCCGCCAACAAGCTTTACCAGAACACGGCTCGATACAGGTGCCTTAGCGCTTAAGTGGCTCTGGAGATACGTGCTTCGCACACGTAAGCCACTGCCCAACAACCATCAAACATAGGACTTACGCAGTTGGGACAAGAAAAGTTAGCAACGCCAACCTAAAATCGTTAGAATCAGGGCATGACAAACCCAATGACCCGTCTAGACTACCCGACAAGATTATTGAGGAAACGGCAGATATGTGGATCTTTGCCGCTCACTGGACGGGGCTGGATGTGAAGCCGACGAACTGATCGCCTTATTGGGGAAAGAGCTAGCGCCAACCGAGTTGCCAGCCATAGCATCAAGTAAATCGATGATGCTATCACTGTATGAGTTAAAACAATCACGTAGTTGTTGCCTGAAAGAACGGAATTGCGCTATGAATTGATTGTAGTTATATGTTGACATAGCTATCAGCATTCTCAATACACAAGAATACTGGATTAGTTGCTCCACCAGGATGCTGGATAGTGCGCTACTTGGCTAAAGGGAAAAGCGGAGCTTACTGGTACTAGAAGCTACAGGCAACGTCAGCTATCTTCCCCACAAAAACCAAAGGGACGTTTACGAAATATAAACATCTTGGAAAAGCTGGTAGTAAAGCTTACCTTATGGCAGTTGAGCAAGTCGCTATTCGAGCCAAGATTGAAGGACTGCAACGAGCTATAGATACTTTACTGCAAGGGTCAGCCGATTTGATAGACGAAGCTGAAAAATATAAATAAGACTAATCATTCATTTAGTTCGCGTATACTATACGCGAACTCGCTTTTTTGTCCAAAGTCCAAAATAAAACCAAGGTCATTCTATATATAGCGCTTCTCACTTGCATAAAATACACGTATGCCGTAGGGGCACGGGATTGCCCATGCGTGTCAACTTAACGTTTAAGTCTTAATTCCACGTTGATTCGACCTCACCCCGGTTTTGTCTTGCGCCAAAACCTCCCCTCTCCTTCATAAGGCTACGGTGTACACACAAGTAGACCCAGAGCGAGTTTCCAACCAAAAAAGGTGGATTCAAACTGAGAAAGTCCGCGAATTAAAGTAGTAATACCAGGAGGTTTTTGAGACTTGTAACCAGACCAACCACCAAGACGAGCAATAATCCAAGTAGCCCAAGGTAAGGAATGAGGAGGATAGGGATTTTGTTGAAATTGAGTTTTCCCCTCTAAAGTAGGTGCAACAGTAGATAAACATTGCTGTTGCTCGTCCGAAAACACAACAGATGCAGGCAAGTTAGAATTATCCCGTGCCTGAATCAGTTGTAAGATGCGCACAGCAACAGATAAAGCTAACACAGTTAGTCGTTGGATAGCAGCAATCGACTCTAATTGTGTCGCTTCGAGATTTAATCCGGCAGTCTTAAGGGTGGCAAACAGTTGCTCAATTCGCCATCGCCATGTGTACCATCTAATGACACACAATGCTTGTTCTAAACAAACGACTTCGTGAGTGGTCAGCAATCGCCAATGAATCGGTTGTTGAGCTGGTGGTGGATTAACTTCTAGGGCTTCAACTGCGTAAAGTGTCACACTGTCGGGATAATCTTGGGCATTCAATTTATCTGGACGTTGAATTTTCACTCTTGCACGGCGGACGATGAGTAATGCCTCCCTGGCTTTTCTACCAATAGGTGGGTCTGCGGGTACATCAACAGTATAAGTACCCTCACTTGGTTGTTGGTTTAGATATGTATACAGTGATTGAGTTTTTCCTAATAGCCGACGGTCAATGCGTGCTCTGATTAACACATGATTGTCTTGATTTGGTACAGTCGCAAATTCCTCATACATATCGCTTTCTCGGTCGGCAATATGAGTCACCCTTACGGGTATGCGCTTTGCGCACGCCCTGCGGTCTAACGCCAGTCGCTTCAAGTCGGGGAACCCGCCCAACGCGCTGGCGAACCATTTTCGCATTACCGATACTTAAACATCTTTGAGTTTGTGAAGCTGAACGCAGCCACTTGTATGATTCTTTCTTTTCTATCGGCAATGTTTGGTAGTTTCGCTCATGCTTATCAGCGTGGTCAATCTCTCGAATCCACAGTTGTACTGTGCTTAATCCCAACGGGAAGCCATTTTCTGCATCTAATACCAGTGTTGGATGAATATAAAATCCGATATCTGTGTTGTTTCCTACTACACCTAAACCCTCTGTTTTMAATCTACCTGCATGAGACTGCAAATTGATTTCGCTACTGTCGCTAATTGCCAATATATGTTTTCCTTCTACCTGTAACAAGCATTGGTCTGATAAGCTACGGACTAATTCCCCTACCCTCACATTCTTATTCTCTAAAAAGCGGTAATACCCTACTTGTTCAGCTCTATTTTTACTTATTTGACGAATACTGACTGATTGATGTTTTTCCATCGCTGAGTATAATGCTGCCCCCTTTTTACCAGTCGCGGGTCTCCAAATGCTTTTCCCTGGCACTGTTGAGCGTGAATCTTTATTGGATTTTCCACCGCCAAATACTCCCCACAACTCCTTGTGTTAGTAGTTTACTACCACTTGTGTGTACACCGTAGCCTTTATAAGGAGAGGGATGCCCGATAGGGCAGGGTGAGGTTTCGAGGAAGTTTTGAGTCATTCGATGACTTGTGTGTACACCGTAGCCTTAAAGGAGAGGGGACGTAAAGCTACGCTTTACCGGGGTGAGGTCGAGCGACAATTGTGGGCAAGTATAATGAGGCATGATATGACGTAATTACAATAAGGGTTTGGGCTTAAGTTGACACCAATGGGCATTGCCTTTGCCCCTACAAATAACTAGTGTTCCACCCAATTGAGAACTGCTATAAGTTGACTTTCGGATTTCTACTGTTACAGCTTTGAAATATTTCCTGATTTTGTCATCACGACAGCGCAAAAATTAAGGTATGTTTTCCTTGGCAAGGAATTCGCGCTATGAAATTAGCTTTGGGGTGGCTTATCGAAATAAGAAAGAAAATTTGGCATCAGCGCGATTGTGCAAAGCGCAGCGTCAAAGGCGATACTCCCAGAGGGAGTCGCCCAAAGGGCAAACGCAGAACTTACAAGTTTGTCCTTGCGTTACTGTTACTATGCGTGACAGTGCGTTTACTTCCATATTTAGCTCCTATTCACGCCACAGACATTAGACAACAAAAATTAGCACTCGAATTTACAGACCGCAATAGCTTACCACTAGGAACTTTACTCACCCGTGACCAAGAGCATACATCTGTGGTGCCATTAAATCAAGTTTCTCCTGATTTTATCCATGCTATTCTTGCTGCCGAAGATGGAGACTTTTATCATCATGGGGCGTTAGATCTCAAAGCAGCAGCCCGTGCATTTAAAGACGCAATTTATTCCAAGCAGATTGTTTCTGGTGCTTCTACAATTACCATGCAGCTAGCGCGGATGTTAGATCCAGTTTCTCGCACTCTGTCAGGTAAAGTTCAGGAAATTTGGTTTTCTTGGCGGTTGGTTGCTGGGATGAACAAAGATGAAATCTTTTCTGCTTACGTCAATCGTCTCCCAATGGGAGGGAACATCTATGGTGTAGAAGCAGCAGCTCGTACTTATTTTTCCATACCCGCGAATGATTTAAATCTTGCTCAAGCGAGTCTCCTCGCTGCTATTCCTAATAATCCCACTTACTTTGATCCACTTAAGCATTATCAACGCCTCAAGCAGCGGCAGAAATACGTCCTCAATCGTATGGTACAAGATGGATACATCACTCACTCCCAATCAGAACGCGCATACGCTGAAGAAATTTCGTTTCAGTCTCGCCAACGAGGAATTCTTGCAGCACCACACTTTTTGTTTTGGCTAGCGAGTCAGCCCCAGAAGCTAGAAAAATCATCTCCTACCCGCACGACTATAGATCGTTCCTTGCAGCAGTTTGTCGAAGCGCAAGTGCAACAGGTTATTTCCAATCTCGCTGTTCACAATGTCCATGATGCAGCTGCTTTGGTGATTGATAACCACAGTGGAGAAGTTTTGGCTTATGTCGGTTCGCCTGACTATTTTAATGAAGTCAATTCGGGAAGAAATGATGGTGTGCAAGCGTTGCGTCAACCAGGTTCAACTCTCAAGCCATTTCTGTATGAATTGGCTTTGGAAAAAAACTTGATTCGTCCTAATACAATTTTGGCAGATGTCCCTGCTCACTATGCGATACCTGGCGCAAAACTCTACAGTCCTACAGATTATAGTAAAAGCTTTCTTGGACCAGTGCGCGTGCGTGTAGCTTTGGCAAATTCGCTCAATGTTCCCGCTGTAAGGGTATTGGAAAAAATTGGTGTGCAAACTTTTTTGGATCGTCTCCACCAATTGGGGTTTGAACATCTGACTCAAAGCGCAGAATACTATGGTTTAGGATTGACTCTCGGTAGTGGCGAAGTCAGTTTATGGGAACTTGCAAAAGCTTATGTCACAATGGCACGACAGGGACAACCGACTTCTGTTGTGACTAGGTTAGACAGCACGACAGAGAGTAACAAATCTCCTTATCTCCCAACTTCTGGTGTAACATGGCAACTCATTACCGATATGTTGAGCGATCGCCACGCCCGTGCAACAGCCTTTGGTATAGACTCAGTCTTGAGTCTACCATTTCCTGCAGCTGTGAAAACAGGGACTTCCTCAAATTTTCGCGATACTTGGACAGTTGGTTTTACAACTGATTACACCGTAGCCACATGGGTAGGTAATTTCGATGGCGATCCCATGCGTCAAGTTTCCGGAGTCATGGGCGCAGCACCTTTGTGGAATCGAATCATGCTACACCTGCATGAGGATCAAGAACCAGCAAGTTTTTCCCCTCCTGAAGGCTTAGTACAACTACCTATTTGTGCAACTTCTGGGTTACGACCTACACCAGATTGTTCCTCAGTCGTACAGGAATATTTTTACGCACAAGACGTTGACAACTACGAACATCAAAACAATTTCACTAAGTCTAGTGAATATGATCAGTGGTTCGCAAGGCAGAACCAATATAGTACAAGTTCTGACAAACTGAAGATTCTGTCTCCTCATCAGGATGATGTTTTCCTAGTATATCCTGGTGATGAAACAAGACAAAGACTGGAATTTAAGATTGCAGGAACAACCACAGTACCGGTGGAGTGGTGGTTGAATGGTCAGAAGTTAACTACAAATTCATCTGATTCTGTATTCTGGACTTTACGCCCTGGTAACTGGACATTGGAAGCGAAAAGTGGTGAAATGAGCGGTAAGGTCAGTTTTCAGGTGGAGTTAGCTAGCGTGAAACCTGCACGTCGGGGTTTTTCTGTTGGTTCTTCTCGGTAAAAGAATAAGCGCCCAGACAACCTTGTAGACTAAGCGCTCCCATGTTTGATATGCTCGATCGCAACAATGAGAGCATTAAGCATAACTTCATAACTGGTATCCGTTGAGTGCTCCAGTGTCATTAATCCTGCTTGTTCTAGGCTAATGAAACCATAAATCGCAGCCTTCACCATCCGCATGACATCAATTAATTGGCTGTCATTTAAATTATACAATTGTAGTGACTTTTTGAGTAAGCCAAGAGATTCTTGTATGAGTGCAGCAGCATCCGGTTCGGTTGGCTGTAGCTGAAATTGCATCATCACCTTGTACAGTGCTGGATGCGATCGCGCAAAGTTACGAGTTGCATGTCCGCCTGCTCTTAACAAAGCATTCGGTTCACTCAGTCCAGCCATTTGTTGCTGGCTGTAGGTTAAATATTTTCGCCAAATTGCCAATACCACTGCTCGCCGGAGTCCTGCATTTCCATCGAGATGTTTGTAAATCGCCGGTGGTTTGATTCCCAATTCCCGCGCGACTCGATTCACCCCAAGAGCAGATTCTCCCTCTTTTTCTAAGCAGGCGATCGCAGCTGAAATCACATCCTGTTGTGTTAGAGATTTTTCTTTCGTGGGACGACCCATAATAGCAATTCAAAATTCAAAATTCAAAGTTCAAAATTCAATCTGGAAGAAAGCCTAAGATAACAAGGGTTTGGGAGTGTGTATCTGTCCCATTCTTTTTTCAAATAAGTTCTTTTAGTTAACTAAATTAACTAAAAGTGAATATAATTAACTTTATCAAGTTCTGCACTGTCGCGACTTCCCCCTAGAGTCTTTTCCTCCTATATTTCACAGGAGTCATTATGACCGATTTAGTGTTTACGCCTGCTCATAAGCTTGCTGGGATGATTCGTGAGCGAGAGGTCTCTGCTGTTGAAGTTTTAGATGCACATTTAAGACATATAGTCAAGTATAACACCAAACTCAACGCTATTTGCACCCTAGATGAAGAACGCGCCCGTCAACGAGCAAAACAAGCAGATGAAGCTTTGGCACGAGGCGAGAACTGGGGCGTTCTTCATGGAGTACCCATCACGATTAAAGACATATTTGAAACGGCTGGACTTCGCACGACTGCAGGCTATAAACCTCTCAAAGACTACATTCCTAAACAAGACGCAACCGCTGTTGCTCGCCTGCGTGCTGCTGGGGCGATTATCGTAGGTAAAACCAACCCAGCTGAACTTGCTAGCGACTACCAAAGTACAAACGACCTTTTTCCCCGTGTCAATAATCCTTGGAACCTAGATTACACAGCAGGTGGGAGTTCTGGTGGGAGTGCTGCTGCTGTTGCTGCTGGGCTTTCGCCTCTAGACTTAGGTAGTGATATTGCAGGTTCGATTCGTCAGCCTGCTCATTTGTGTGGAGTCTTTGGACTCAAACCAACTGATCGCCGCGTCTCGACAGCAGGTCACATTCCGGAAGTTCCAGGGATGCCTAGATGCATTCGTCAAATGCTGACTGCTGGACCCTTCGCCCGTTCGATTGAAGATTTAACTCTATGCCTACAACTCATCGCGGGGTCTGATTTACGTCAACCTGAAATTCCACCTGTTGGCCTGGATACTCCTGTTCCTCAAAGCTTACAAGCGCTGCGAATTGCTTGGACAGATGGATTTCCAGGCTTTACAGTTTCTTCAGAAATTCGTTTAGCAATGCAGGCTGTTGCAAATACTTTGGCACAAACGGGCGTTCACATTGAGTCATGGGTTCCACCAGGGTTTGATTTTGCCGGTGCTTTGCAACTCTACAACGTTGTTGTCGCCTATACTATGCTTTACTCTCAACCTGTGAATTTGGATGCACTTGGGAAGACAATTTCTGTGATGTTTCGCGAGTGGACTCAAGGGGATAGGTCACTGCGATCGCTCTACAGTATAACTGGAGTTCTACCCACATTCTTGAACCCAACGATGAAAGGTTACTTTCAGGCATTGCAAGAGCGTGATCGCCTGATTGCCCAAATGGAAGAAGAACTCTTACAATGGGATGTCTGGTTGTGTCCTGTAGCAATGACAACCGCATTTACGCACCGCCCTAAAGGTGAAGCGGTGGAAGTGGATGGCAAAAAAGTACCTTATTTTATGGCTTCTGGTGCTTACACAATGCTATTCAGCCTCACAGGGCATCCAGTCGTTGTGATACCTATCGGACAGACACAAGACGGGTTAACGATTGGAATGCAAATTGTAGGTAAGCGATGGGGAGAGATGGAATTGTTGGCGATCGCCACTGAACTTAACAAAGTCATTGGTAACTTCCAACGTCCATCTGGTTATTAAAACAGTGAACAGTTATCAGTTATCAGTGACCAGGTTTCAAATGGGGATTTCAACCCCACTTGAAACAATCCACGCAGTAGTTGTGGGGGACTCGCACCTGGCAAGGAACTATATAGTTATAACTCGGAACTGCGGCTGTTACTGGTATAGCAACAGACATATCGTTTAGGACATCGTACTTTGATTAAGAGGGAACTCTTAACTCTTAACGCTTAACTCTTAACAGGGAAATGTCCTAACAATTGTGGCGACTGCTATAACTGTGTTGAGCAGTTTATAGCTTCATCTGTCAATAACCTCTGACATCACTTTTCTGAGATTATCAAATTATGGCATTGGGTCTGCCTAAAACTCGATTACTCCCTTCGGTGCTCTAAAATTAGCTCTGGTAGCGAAGCGTATTTTCTCTGTGTTCTCTCTTGCCTCGTGCGGTTTTAAAATCAGTAATCTTTTGGTACCGAAGCGAGTAGCTGAAGAAACAATTCCCAAAAAATACCTCGTTCTAACACTCAAAACTCACTCAACATGTCCAAAGAATTTGCCATTGGTAGTAAAGTCCGCGTCGTAGCGCTACCCCCCTACGTGAAAACTGCTGAACCTATGCCCATGCTTCGCCCTCCCGACGTGATTTCCATTGGTGAAGAAGGTATAGTCCTGGACCGTCGTCCTGGTGGATACTGGGGTATTCGCTTTACAAGAGGAGCCTTTCTCCTCGACAGTCAATATATCGAAAGCGTGGAAACCGCTTCAGATTCTCAAAATTCTGAGAATAGCAACGAGAAATTGTAAACTTATTTTAAGTTGTGTTTCTGGTCTGCATACATAATGATTTCCCGTCGCACTTTTTTAAGCATATTATTTACCGCATGTTTGGCGATCGTCAGTTGGTTCAATTTTGTCCCAACTGCTGATGCACTTGGCGGTAAACTTCCCGCAATTAATCAACCTGCGCCAGACTTTACCTTGCCAACAAACACTGGTAATGGTACGATATCGCTTTCTGACTTACGCGGTCAGTGGGTCGTCCTCTACTTTTATCCCAAAGACTTTACCTCTGGTTGTACCATCGAAGCTCGTCGCTTTCAGCAAGATTTGCCCAAATACATCGAAAAAAAAGCTCAAATTATTGGCGTCAGTGCTGATGATGTTGATTCCCATGCGGAATTTTGTGATTCAGAAGGACTCAAATTTCCTCTGTTAGCTGATACCACTGGTGCAGTGAGCAAGGCATATGGTTCTTGGTTGGGCTTTGTATCTGTGCGTCACAGCTTTATTATTGACCCACAAGGTATTCTGCGTGAAACTTTTGTCAAAGTCAATCCAACTATCCACAGTAAAGAAGTTCTGGCGCGACTTGAGGAGTTGCAAAAAACAGCTGCTTGATAGCAGGTATTTGCCAGCCCTCAGCTTTTCGTAACATCCTCCCGACGCTGACTCTACGAGTACAGCGCGGGCTTCAATACATCCAGAAAGTTATACCAATTTGAAAAAAGAATGCCACAGATACACAGTCCCAAACTCTCGTTATCTTAGGCTTTCTTAATTTTGAATTTTGAATGAGCGTTTGAATTGGTATTATGGTGCGAGGACTAAAGTCTGACACGATAGTACTGATCAAGCTAAATTTCTCCCTGGTTTCTCACATTCTCGTAACGCTCTGTAGAATAAAGTAAAAGACAAATTTTTCTTATTTGCCTCAGTGGCTGCTAGCTGGTTGAAAGACGATTATGGACTTTGAACCCCAAACCACCCGAACTGCTTCACAAAAGGTAGAATTAGCTCAGTCGGTAGTTCCTCGTAAGCCTCTAGAATTGCTGCGAGATACTGAAGCTTTGTTGCGTCGTCCTGCAGTCGGGGCAATTGTACCGATGTTGTCACCAAAGGTGGCTAGGCGCTTGCAAACAGCTTCGTTCGTCGCAGAGGACTTTTTGCAGGATTTAGCTGAGATTGATTTAGACAAGATTAGCGACTGGGAATTGCAACCTGCACGTATTCGCGTTGGTTTAAGCTTTGTAGGGTTTGGGGCTTTGATGATAGTTGTGCTGTTGCTGTACCTCAACACGCTACATCCAGAACTGAGTACAGTTCAGCAAATTGGCAAATATTGGTATCAGTACGTCTGGTTTGTTTGTTTGGGCGTCGCGGGGATGTTTATTCTTGGGCGAGAAGCAATGCGTTCTGCCCAACAGCAAAAAAAGTCGGATAAATTATGAACGTAGCTCCTTTTATTGTTAAACCTGGTTCTAAAATTTCTTTGAAAGATTATGACTCTAACTATACAGGTCATTTTCAAAATAAGGCCGATGCACAAGGCAAATTAGAAGCTGATATTCAACAGCTTAAGAAATACCAAAATGTTCTTTATGCTCAAAACACTTATGCCTTGTTGATTATTTTTCAAGCAATGGATGCTGCTGGTAAAGATAGTACGATCAAACATGTTATGTCAGGTGTCAACCCACAAGGATGTCAGGTATTTAGTTTTAAGACACCAAGCACTGAAGAATTAGACCATGACTATCTTTGGCGAAGCACAAAAGCCTTGCCTGAAAGAGGTCGAATTGGAATTTTTAATCGCTCGTATTATGAAGAAGTCCTTGTGGTTCGGGTTCATCCAGGATTTCTCAAAAAGCAACAACTTCCCCACATTCCAGAGGGAAATCAAATATGGAAGCAGCGCTTTGAGGAAATTAATAATTTTGAAAAATATCTAGTAAATAATGGAATTGTTGTTCTGAAGTTTTTTCTTAATGTTTCCAAAGATGAGCAGAAAAAACGTTTTTTAGACAGAATTAAATTGCCAGAGAAACATTGGAAGTTTTCTATTAATGATGCCCAAGAACGAGCTTTTTGGAATGATTACATGCACGCTTATGAAGACGTTTTCAATCACACCAGCACTTCTTGGGCACCTTGGTACATTATTCCTGCTGATCATAAATGGTTTACACGCCTCGCTGTTGCGAACATCATTTGCACTAAGTTAAAAGAACTCAATCTCCAATACCCAACAGTTAGTGAGGAACATAAACAGTACCTTTTGCAAGCGAAACAAATGCTAGAAAATGAAGAGTAAGCTTATGACATCGCCACCACTCAATAAATTGCCCCGCCCCTGTACCGAAGTTATCATAAATGTAGGCAGTTCTGAAGAGGCTCAAGAGCAGTACGCCTTCATGAAGCGGAATTAACTTGCATGATCCCAATCACTCAGTAACTCATGTTGCTGCTGTTTCATCTGACGTGGGCGCAAAGGTGTTAAAGGAGTACCAATATTCGTGTAGCCAAAACACTTTTGTTTTTTCTTCGCGGATTTGTTGTCTTGTTTGTTGGAGTTGATTTCTAAGGTAGTCATAGCATTGACCAATATGATTGTCGTTTCGGGATTTGTGATTTTTGAGGCATCGATAAATCTGCAATCATTGCTTGTCCTTTCATCTATGTGCTCAAATCTCTATTTAGATCATCACTCTGTGAGAACTAAATTCCGGAAAAATAAAAAACGACAAAGACAGACTCTTGAAGTTGCGCACAGAGTCTGTCTATTAAGTGACACTAACACAATCCTTATTTTAGCAATTATTTGAGCGCATTGATAAAAAATTATTGCATCTGCTGCTGGCACAGTCTTAACTCACGAGACTCCTGTCGAATCTTCCCTAAACTAGCAGCCTCTTGCAACGTCATGAAAGCATTGAAATCTTCCAACTCATACTTTGTCTTCAGAAGATTTCGCAATTGTTCTTCTGCTGCTACACTGAGATATCCAGTTACTATAGCCTTTTGAACGACGTCACGGATTAACACCATAGCCGGAAAAATCTATTGGGTCTGATCACAACTACAACTTCTTCATCAGAAATTTCGTATTTCTTTTACAAATCTTTACAATAACTGAATTTAGCCTGAATCCAAGAAAATAGTGACGTGATCTAAAATTGTGGTTATGTATAAGTTTCCAGAAGATTTTTGCTGGGGTACTGCGACTGCTGCCTATCAAATTGAAGGCGCATATCGAGAAGGTGGACGTAAACCCAGCGTGTGGGATACTTTCAGCGCTACTTCAGGAAGGGTTTTGAATGGCGATACAGGTGCTGTAGCCTGCGATCACTACCATCGCTATAAAGCAGATGTGCAGCTTCTGGCAGAATTGGGCATAAAACACTATCGTTTTAGTATCGCATGGACTCGCATCATTCCTGATGGTCGTGGCAGAGTAAATCAAGAGGGCATCGATTTCTACAAACGTTTGGTGGATTGTTTGCACGAATACGGCATCACTCCCCACGCAACCTTATTTCATTGGGATAGCCCTCAAGCATTAGAAGACTTGTACGGTTCTTGGCAAAATCGCCAAATGGCGTACGATTACGCTGATTATGTCACGGCGGTCAGGGGGTTGGGCGATCGCATCACCCACTGGATGACTCTCAATGAAATCCCCTGTTTTACCCACATGAGTTATGACGTCAAGCACAAACCTTCCCACGCCCCCGGAAAGCAAGTCAGGAGTCGAAAGCAAGTTTGGCAAACTTCTCACCATGCTTTACTTGCTCATGGGTTGGGGTGTCAAGCCATCCGCGCTGCTTCACCTGTTCCTTGTCAAGTTGCTTTAGTGGATAACATTGCTGTCACAGTTCCGATCAACGAATCTCCTGTGAATATTGCAGCAGCAAAAAACGCCTTCCATACCTGCGGGCAAAATGGTGGCATTATTTTTCCTGTCCTGACTGGTACCTACAGTTCAGTAATGCTGGACAAATTGAAAAAAGATGCCCCAAATATAGAACCAGGTGATTTAGAAATCATTCACCAACCCCTTGATTCCCTTGGTCTTAACATCTACACTGGCACTTATGTTCGTGCTGCTGATAATGAACTAGGTTACGAATTTCTCAACTTTCCCAAAGGCTACCCACAAATGTATATGCCCTGGCTAAATATCTTACCTGAAAGTATTTATTGGGGTGTTCGTCATATTAGCGAAACAGTGGGGCGTCATGACTTACCAGTCTACATCACCGAGAGCGGCTGTGCGGCTCAAGATGAAGTTAATGCAACTGGTGAAGTTCTTGATACTGACAGAATTATGTATTTACGACAGCATCTCAAGTCAGCGCATCGCGCCGTGAGTGAAGGGTATCCTTTGAAAGGATATTTCTTGTGGAGTTTGATGGATAATTTTGAGTGGGCTTGGGGATACTCCCGACGCTTTGGGATTGTTTATGTGGACTACGAAACACAAAGACGCATCCCAAAAGCGAGCTTTGAATGGTACGCGGAATGTATCCGCCAGAATCGAGTGGTTTAACAGTTATCAGTTATCAGTTATTAGTTGGTAACTGTTCACTAGTAGTCCTTAATCGTCAAAACCCGTGTTTTTGTTTTCTGTAAAACGCTTATTCAACGCAAGTTCCATGAGGAATGAAAATACGGTTTTTAAAAATTATGTCCTACTAGTTTGAGAAAAATTGGTTTCCTGCAAGAAATGAACAATTGCTGCATTCACTGCTTCTGAAGCACCAGTGGACGCATCATGACAGCAGTTTGGTAAAATTTGTAATCTTGCATCCAGAAGACGCTGACGCAATTTTTCCCCATCGCTAGCAGGAAACCAACTATCTTGTTCGCCCCATAAAATTAGGGTAGGACACTTAATTGCACCAAGATTCTCCTGAATTTTACTGATGAGATTCGGTTTATTGGTTTGCAAGTGTTCAATTTCTCGCGCTGCGATTTGTAACTCTTCAGCCACCTTTGCAAGAGTTCCTGGAATTTCAGTGTAAGGATAAGTTATCCAGTAAACATCTTCTTGTGTCAGTATTGATGGATCGTACAAGACTCCACGCCTTTCTATTGCCATAATTTCTCTGACGAGTGGTGCAAATAGATGCGCTAGACCAGAGGAGTCGATCGCTTGCACCATTTCTAAAGGTATTTGAGAAAGTAACGACATTCCCCAATGAGGTAAACGTTGGGGAAAAATAGGTACATTCAAGACTACAAGTCGTGCAATTAACTGAGGATTCGCTTGAGCAAGACCAAGAGCAATTAATGCACCTAAAGATTCTGCGACAAGAACAACGGGTTCATCGCATAAGGAAAGAATAATTCTTTCAAATTCGATGATTTGATGACCACTCTGTTCCCGACGAGACACAGGTTTTTCGGAAAACCCGTAACCTTTGGCATCAAAACAAATGACTCGAAAATGCTCAGAGAGAGGCTGGACACTATGACGCCAATTGTAGCTCCAACTGCCAACACCATGTAACAGGAATAAGGGTTTACCTGTTCCTTTTTCACCGTAAGCGATTTTAACAGGATACCCATTCGCATCAGTAATTATAAGATTTTGCCGACCTTTCGGGAAAGTCTCTTGCCACCAGTCTTTCATTAATTTTATTGTGACTTATTCAACCAGTTATCAGTTACCAGTTACCAGTTACCAGTTATCAGTTATCAGTTATCAGTTATCAGTACTTGTTGCCCTGTTCCCTGTTCCCTGTTCCCTGTTCCCTGTTCCCTGTCCACTGTTCCCTGTTCACTGTTTTAACCGCCAGTTAACAGTCCCTGTAACATTCCAAAGAGTTCTCCAAGCAGTCTGATAAGTATGACGGTAAATGTGACTAATCCAATAGCAACTATGAACAATACAATAAAAACCCCAAATACAAACCACTTATCTGCCCTCTTCCTCTGGCTAGGAAACCTCAGATGATCTTCCAGTAGCCTAATATTACGCTCGTTCGCTTTCCAGGCGAAATCAAACAAGTCTCCTGCTACGGGTATTGCGCCTACCAAGCCATCAATAATGATATTTAACACCATTCTACTTAAAGTAGCCGCAGGTGCTCCTAACCGTGCAGCTTCAAGAACAATGTATGCTGAAAGCATGACTCCTAAAAAATCACCACCAACAGGTATTAATCCTAAAATTGGATCTAAACCGACACTAACTTGCGTTCCTGGAACGGTAATAGCTCTATCGAGTACGCGGCTTAACTGACGCAGCCTTCTTAAAGTTGGTGCTTTAACATCAGGTTCAATTATGGGGTAGGAAGGGGGAATTTCAGACATTAGGGCATTTAGATTTGAGTTTTTTAAACCGTTAAATATTTTAACTCTCTAATTGGGCATGGGAATACTTGATCTTTGGTATTGTAAAACTTCGTTAAAATCGGACAGCTTGTGTAACAAAAAGTACCATCTCAAGCAGTCAAAAAGAAAATCTTTTTGTAAGGTGCCTGCCTGTAGGGCATATTTTTAATTTTTAGAGAAGTCACCACCCGGGGTTTTCTCGGCTGAAAATTTCGGTAATACGTGAATTTTGAATTGCAACGAAGTGGTAGTAGGCATTTATGACTCAAGAATTAACATCACAGTGGTTAGCAGAAATTAAAGCCCTCAAACAGCAGATTGCGGAACTTCAAGCCGAACAGGAGGCAGGGTGGCAAAGTGGCGAAAAATGGCGCAAACTTTACAACATCGAAGCAGAACAACGCCGTACAGATGCTCAGATGGCGCAGCAGACAATCGCGTCTTTAAAAGCAGAAATACAGCAAATTAAAGGTATTGAGGACGCACGACTTGATGATCCCACTGCTGCAACAGTGATTGAACAACAAGTCGAACAACTAAAATCTGTGGAAGAATTGCAAGCAAAACTGATTTTGGTTACTAAAGAACGCGATCGCCTGCTACAAGCTTTGAAAACAGAACAAGACAACCACACTCAAACGCGCAAAAGTTTAACCACAGCTCTTGCTGATGCTATAGATGGTTTGACAAAGGAGAGGGAGGAGAGGGAGGAGAGATAGGGGAGATGGGGAGATAAGAAAGTTATTGTTATTTATTCCCTTTGTCCCCTTGTCTGTTTATCTCCTTGTCCTTTACTCTTCTAAAATCCCATTGCCTCTGCGACTGCTAACAGTTCTGGCTCAATGCCTTGTTTAAATTTGCTATGGCTGTGTTTGATAGCTGTATCTGGATCTTTGAGACCATTACCAGTCAGGACGCAAACGACTGTCGCGCCTGTAGGAACTTGGTCTTTGACTTGTAACAAACCAGCGACGGAAGCGGCGCTAGCGGGTTCGCAGAAAATCCCTTCTTGTGATGCCAAAAGGCGATAAGCATCAAGTATTTCCGCATCCGTGACGGCGTGGAATTTGCCCGTGCTTGCTTGTTGGGCTGCAACAGCTTTTTCCCAGCTGGCGGGCTTGCCAATACGAATTGCTGTGGCTATGGTTTCTGGATGTGCCACTGGCTGACCTGTCACAAGGGGAGCTGCACCTGCTGCTTGGAATCCCATCATCTTAGGTAGGCGATCGCACTTTTGGGCTTGATGATATTGACAAAAACCCATCCAATATGCTGTGATATTTCCCGCATTCCCCACTGGAATGCACAGCCAGTCTGGGGCATTACCCAAAACATCAACAATTTCAAACGCCCCTGTTTTTTGACCTTCTAAGCGGTAAGGATTGACAGAGTTTACCAAAGTGACTGGATAAGTTTCGGCCATCTCGCGCACAATTTCTAGCGCTTGGTCAAAATTACCTTTGATCGCCAGGACTTCTGCCCCATACAGCAACGCCTGTGCCAACTTGCCCAGCGCCACGTAGCCATCGGGAATTAAAACAAAGGCACGCATTCCTCCACGGCGAGCATAAGCTGCTGCTGCTGCTGAGGTATTGCCCGTACTGGCACAGATAACCGCTTTTGCTCCAGCTTCCTTTGCCTTAGAAATTGCCAATGTCATCCCTCGGTCTTTAAAGCTACCTGTGGGGTTAAGACCATCGTATTTGACAAAGACACGCACTTGTCTACCAACAAGTTGTGCAATAGAGGGAACAGGTATTAATGGTGTATTGCCCTCCAGTAGAGTGACAACTGGTGTTTTTTCGTTGACAGGCAAGTACTCGCGATATTGTTCTATAAGTCCAAGCCAGGGTTGGCGATGAGATTTAGCAGCAGACAGGCTCAAAGTCACGATATTTAAAAGCTCTTAGCTCCAATTGAAAACAGTATCTAGTATTTATTTTGCACCTTCTGAGCTATGCAAGCGCAAGGGGGTGCATCTAACATCTATGGATTGGTGAAATTGTTCTTTGGAACAAAACTGTAAGATGTGCAGTCTCCTAAAATACAATTCTAAAGGATGTTTGTTAAAGTCAAAATTGTCATATTGAAGTGCGGCAAAGTCGAAGATAACTCCATCAGCAAGAAGTTGCTGATCGGGCGTAACATGCTTGTACACGTTGCCGCTACGGTAACAGCACGACAGATGAATACTTTTCAAGCATCCTTTGAGAGATGTTAAATTTGTGCGAGAAAAATATACAATTATTTAATGATTCTTAAAACTCGCCTATTATAATATCTCTAATGGTGTGAGTTGATTTATGGATAGATACGTCAATGTCTACATCTAGTGTGTCAGAAAAAGAAACCCAAAGTGTCTTGGCAAGTAAACTAAACAAGTGTTACTACCAAGCTGAGCAGTTAACAAAATTTATGCATTTGCAGGCAGAAGTCGATTGCTTGCTAAAACAGTTGCAAAGTATGAAGACGGAAAAATCAATATTAAATAAGGAGGAATAAGTTAGTTTTCGGTAACGGTGCTAGCCGCATATAGTCACAATATCATGACGAGCACGCAATTGAAAGCGGTGGTTGTTGTGCAAGCAAATTTTTAGACCGGAACTGTGGGCAGTCTCTACGAGCGAAGTTAGGGAATGCCCTAGTACCGCAAGGCGGAATTCGCTCATTCAAAATTCAAAGTTCAAAATGATTACAGCGTAAGCGTTTCATTGATGTGGAATGAGTGGTTTATTTATGCCGACGTGTACTAGTGCGAATCTAGGGAGACGCATGATTGCGTCTGTTGCTGTGTTGCGATTGCCCAAAGGGCAGACGCCAAAGGCGTATCGCAGTTCATAGTTGATTTCACTTTTCAAATCAGTATAAATCGGATAAAAAAAGCGTGTGAGAACTGACCAGATTCTTACAGCAATGATGCAAATGCAAGTGCGTGCCCTCTATACTTAGTGCCGCACCTTGCTAAATTTTTGCAGCTGTTTCTACTTTGTGCTTATCCGGGGTCGTTACGGATGCTGCGGGCGTTGGCGAAATGAGGCAATTGCATCCGGTGGATAACACACGAGATTGTTCGTGCATGAAGTACGATGCACTAAATTTAAAAGCGACACAGAAAGCGTGCTTTTTACTTACAACTTCCGACTTCCAACTTCTGAGTTCCGACCAAGAAGGGGTGTAAGGGGAGGATCTGCCGTCGGGTTTCACAGGCTTAGACGCCGGAGGCGGCTTCCCGCTTTCTTAGCACAAGCGCGTTGTGGGGGTGTGGGGTGTAGGGGAAATGCACAGTCCTTTCACCCGGAGGGGGTACAAGCCCAGACCGATACGCACTCCATAGCGGTTTGCACTCTATTGTGGTATGAGGTTCCCCCTACACCCCTAACGTAGGGCGTTGACAATAAATATTTTTTTCGCTAAGCGCTACATTGATAGTTCTGTTTTTTTGTACAAATCTGCGTTCAGAAACAGCATTTAAAAATGGGGGGAGATGAAGCAACCCACCTACTATCTTTGAATGCAACGCGGGTATCAGTATTACTTGTCCAACTGAAAACAAGGCATCTCGGGATGAAGGGCGATCGCCGAGTTGTTTTTTGAAGTTTTGCACCAAGGGAAAACTACAGATGTTTGTTTTCAAAAGCAAGTTTTACTGAATGAAGAATCATAAGCTTAAGCGCTTCCTTTTTCCCCGACAAAACGGGACAACCTTTCCAGCATGGCAGATTTTTGGGTCATTGATGTTGATATTCTTTTCAATAGGTAGCCAAACACAGCCAGGATTGGCTAGTCTTACGAGTAACTTATTTACAAAGTTGTCGAGTTTTGTGATGGTTTCTCCCAACTCAGAACAAAACAACTTTGCCAATCAGAGAAGAACGCTATATGTCAGCCCTGACGGCAAGGGGAATGCCTGTACAAGCACAGCACCCTGCACTCTGACAAGTGCGCAGCAGTATGTGCGTTCCATCAATACCTCGATGAAAACCGATATTACCGTCATTCTAAAAAACGGCACCTATTACCTGTCAGATACTTTTACCCTAGGAACACAGGACAGTGGTTTCAACGGGCATTCGATCATTTTTCGAGCCCAAACACCCGGAAAAGTTGAACTTTCAGGCGGTAAGGTGATTACGGGATGGCAAACTCAGGACGGAAAGGTTTTTCAGACTGCTGTGGATAACCAGGATTTCCGTCGGCTGTTCATCAATGGCGTTCCAGCTATCCGCGCCCGACAACCAAACACTGGCAGTTATTTTCGTGTTGTTAATTGGGATATACCCAATAAAAGGGTGGAAGTAAAGCCAAGCGAGATCAATCGATGGAAGAAACTCAGCGAAGCAGAAATGATAGTTTTCAGACACTGGACTATCAACAGATTTAAAGTTGAAGACTTTACTATAAATGGCAACATTGCTTCTGTCGCGCTGCAGAATCCAGGCAGGGATCTGGCTTTTATGGTCAATACCCAATTTTTGGAGCCAGAACTCTCGTATTATTTTGAGAATGCTTATGAATTTCTTGACGACAAGGGAGAGTTTTATCTCGATAAGGAAGCACACACCTTATATTACATAGCCCGCCCAGGCGAAGACATGTCCCGAACAACTGTTATTGCCCCGCGTCTTGATCACATTGTAAAAATTGCCGGAACTGCTGAAAAACCAGTACAGAATATTGTTTTTCAGGGTATCGTTTTTCAGGATGCCAATTGGACAGGACCTTCGCAAAAAGGATTTATCGGTGGGCAAGCTGGTACAGAAGTTAGCACAAAGCACGTATGGGGCGATACGACGATGATCGCAGGGGTAGAACTGTCTTACACCCAAAACGTCAGCTTTGAGAAATGCACCTTCCGTAATATGAGTGCTTCAGGCGTCAATGCTTCTACGGATGTTGAAAACCTCTCCATTAGGGACAGTCATTTCGAGAACCTGGGGGGACAAGGCATTGTTATGGATACCCTTTTGCACTCGGAACCTGCAACAGCGACGATTCGCAATGTATTAATCAACAACAATACCCTTACCGCCCTCGGTCAGGACTATCCAAATTCGGTAGGAATTTTCGCTGGTTTTGTCGAAAACATGACCATTGAAAACAATAAACTGTGGAATCTCCCTTACACAGGCATCAGCATCGGCTGGGGATGGACGAAGGATATCCACAAGCTAAAAAGGAACATTATCAGGAACAACGAAATTTATAACGTCATGAACACCCTTGATGACGGTGCGGGTATTTATACTTTGTCTAACCAGTATAATACCTTGATTTCAAATAATTATATTCACCATCTTGTTCGCTCTCCCTGGGCTGCAGGCTATCCGATCTCCGGTGTTTATCTGGATCAGGCAAGTGGAGGGATTACAGTCACAGGAAACAAAATCGATAATGTTGTTACGCCAATCTATACGAACAGCGTTCAAAATAATAATATTATCGAGGGTAATTGGCCGAACGCCGTGACCGATAACAAGTCCTAAGAAACGATATAAAATCACAATCCAGTATTTGTCAGGACTTCCTCATAGCGTTTACCTGCGCTTTCCCAAGTGAATTGACTTTCTACGAATTGTCTGCCGTTACGAGACAATTCTGCTCGCAATTGCGAATTTTCAAATAATTGACTGATAGCTGTAACGTATTCTGTAGGCTGATTTGCTCGTAACGCCCTTAGTGGTATATTTGGATCATCTACAGTTAGTCCTTCTAAACCACGGTCACTTGCTACGACTGGTACACCTGCAGCGATCGCCTCTAAAGTTTTATTTTTAATCCCAAACCCCGTCCGCATAGGCACAACGCAGACTGTTGCTTTGTGCAGATATTCTACCATAGAAGGAACACGCCCGGTAACAGTAATTCCGGGTTTTTCTTTGAGTGCTAAAACTTCTGGCGCAGGACGAGAACCAACAATATCAAAAGTGGTATCAGGGTAAAGCTTTTGAATTTCGCTTAAGACTTCGTTGCTAAAAAAGCAAACAGCATCAATGTTTGCTAAATTATCCATTGCACCAATGAAAATGATACGATGTCCATCTGGGTCATAAGTGCGGTAGGGAAAAGAAACTAAATCTACCCCATTGGGAATAACTTGAATTTGGCTCTTCGGGTTAAATTCTTGCATTTGAACCCTATCTTCTTCTGTTGTCACCACAATTGCCGAGAATTTAGAGCAGTAGCGTTGTTCATAACGACGCAAAAGTGGTAAATAGAGTTTATCGCGAAATCTATTTTCCGAAATGCCCGTTTTTAGCTGGTTGCGACAAGTACCGTAGACTGAACTATGAACATTAACTATAGTTCTAAGATGTTTTTGAAAATGCGCTCGCACATAAATTTCATTGACGCTATGTTCACAGGTAATAACATCACATTTCCCCGCTTCCACAAAGTTATCAATCCAAGTTTGCATCTCGCTTGAGTAGCGGTTTAACACACTTGGTGGTGTTCCTTGTTGTATAAAAGAATAAAAGCGCTGGATTTTTTTTAGTATTCTTCCAGATTTACTCGTGTCTTGAGGGCGATTAAAAACAATTAAGTTATCAACATAATTCCGTAATTCTACGACTTCTGTATCTGTCACATCAGGCTCTCGTTGAGTCACCAGCGTAATAACATGGTTTTGACTGAGATACTTAAGTAAATGAAATGTCCTTACCTGGGTTCCGCCTCGTGTAGGAGGATAGGGAAACGTGGAAGATAGCATTAAGATGTTCATAAACCTAATTATAGGGAATAGGGAATAGGGAACGCTTAATAGGGAACAGGGGAAAAACAATAAAAGTGTAACCTAGCTTCGTAAAAATTAAATTGGAGTTCTATAGGAGTCCTATAATAACAAAAGCGGTGATATAGCACTCCTAAATCATTTGTGAGCAAACTTGATACCCGACTTATGGTAAAAAGTCGGGTATTTTAGTTTTTGAATTTTCACAAGTCATTTCGGTTTACTATACATATAGGATGACTTGTCCTCACAATTTATATCATCATTTGACGACTTATAAATTTATTTTTTTGATAAACCACGTGAATCAACCAAGGATATTTCATGATGGAAGATTTTGGTATTTACACACTTGCCAATGATATTGTTTATAATCAATTAGTGGCATTACTAAATAGCATTGAAGTGAATGTTAGCCCAAATATTCCGATTTGTATTATTCCCTATGATGAGAGACTAGAGCTAGTGAAGCTAGAGGTAAGTTCTCGACCTAATGTCACCTTGTTTGAGAACAAAAGCTCAATGCAACGCTGGGAAAATTTTTATAATCAAGTTTGGAATGCCCATCCCCAGGCTAGCCAGCTAAAGCAAGGTCACTCTAGAAAATGGTACAAACAAAGTAATTTATTGAGGAAAATGTGTGCCTTTGATGGCAACTTTAAACGATTTGTGTTTTACGATGCCGACAGTTTGGCAATGAGTTCGCTGGATAGGGTTTTAGAAAAGTTAGACGACTACGACTTTGTGTTTGATGACTGGGAACATGGCAAGTCAACTCCTGTTGCAGCACTCAACTTTGAGCGGATTGAAAAGGCAATAAAATTGCCAGAATCCCAGGTCAGACCACTATTACATTGCTCCAGTTTCTTTGGTTCAAAAAAGGGAATTTTTGGCAAAGATGAGCTAGAGATACTCAGAGAGTACTTGGTGATCAACCAGGAGTTTACCTGGATTAATGAGCGGTCTTGGTGGTGTGATGCGGACTTATTTAGTTATATGACTTTGCGATGCAATAGACCACTTTTTAACTTTACCCTCAGTCCTAATGGGCAAGACATAACTGGCAATTGTGCCGACGCCGACCCTTTTGTAAATATCAATAATGTCCTCTACAACCAAGATGGATTAAAACCAATTCATCGTCTACATTACATGAATTATTCTGCCATTGATTTTACTCGGTTGTGTCAAGGTGAAAACGTTGATATTCGTTACAAAAATGAATTTTTACACTATCGATTTCTGAAAGAACCAGAAAAACGACCTCAGCAACTCAAGCCACCGAGTATGGTGGATAAAACCAATCGATTCATCCAAAAGGTTAAGAGTAGAATTGAAAGAACTATTTCTTCAGTTTAGCTTTTCTCAACCCTACTATTACAAAAATGCCTAAAGTCAGTGTTTGCATTCCGACTTTTAATCGTGTTAATCTGCTGCCTTTCGCAATTGAAAGCGTACTCCAGCAGACTTATCAAGACTTTGAGCTAATTGTTTGTGATGACGGTTCTGGGGATAGTACTCCTAAACTCATGTCGCAATACACAGATAGCCGCGTCAAATACATCCGTCATCAGCAAAATATTGGTAAAAGCAATAATATGCGTTCTGGCTTTGATGCTGCAACGGGCGAATATTTTATAAAATTTGATGATGATGACAGATTAACTTCTGATTTCCTATCACGTACTACTGCAATTTTGGAGAAAGACTCTAGTATTGATTTTGTTGGAACTGACCACTGGGTGATTGATATTAACAATATCCGAGATGAGACGACAACACAAGAAAATTCTCGCCGCTGGGGTAGGGCGAATTTAGCAGAGGGTGTTGTTGATAATTTATTGGAAGTTGTCTTTGTGAATCAAAGCTTTCAAATTGGTGCTACATTATTTCGCCGTTCTGCCTTACAAGAATTAGGATTTATGCAGCCTAATTGGCAAAATTGTGAGGATAATGATTTATTTGTGCGACTGGCTTTGGCAGGAAAGAAAGGTTATTATCTACCAGAATTGTTGATGGAATATCGCTTCCATGCACAACAGCAAGGGATTGACAGGGCGATTCCTTATTTATCTGATAAGTTACGGTATTTGGAAAGTTATCAATTTGAGCCTGAGAAGCTGGAGAAAATTAGACAACAGCGTCTTACAGAAACACAGTTATTGTTAGGGTTACGGTTGATTGAGAAGGGTGAAACGCAAAAAGGAAGAGAGTTAGTTTTAGCAGGGAAATCTTTTTCTCCTGCTAAGGCGTGGATTGGGTTGGGGTTGTCGGTGTTACCTGTGGGGTTGCGTTCTTGGGGGTTTGGTTTGGTGAGAAGGGTGAAGGGGTAGGGGAGATGCAATTATTATATTTACTGACTTTGTGGAAATGTTGGAGCAGGTTGGTTAGTTGATTTTGGCATAAATTGACTGATAAGAAAAAGTGTACCTAAAGTTAATGCAATTGACAAAGCTGCAATCACAATAGGATTATTTGTTCGCGTGCTGAGTTTACCTTGTGTATATGCTGTTTTAGCTATATCTATTTCACGCCTAGATTGGTCTAAAATTGATTGGAGAGCATTAATTTCCTCATCTTCTAGTTTTGTGAATTGCTCTTGCCTAAAAACATTCTCTAAAATTTTCACTTTCTCTTCTGGAGATGCTTGAGCAAGTTCTCTGTTGAGAATATCATAAGGATTAGTTTTCCTTACAGGTTGTGATGATGGAGTTTGAGGCGTTGGAGATGGCTGAGGTTGACTATTTTGTTTAAAATATTTTTCATGAAATCTCTGTAAGTTCTCGTGCTTGACAGGTTGTGATGATGGAGTTTGAGAAGTTGGTGATTTAATTGGACTATCTTGTTTAATCTCTTGTTTCGTAAAGCTATATAGGTTATTTTGTCTTGCAGGTTGTGATGACTTAGTATCAGAAGTTGGCGATTGAGTTGAAGGACGTTGAATATTGCTTGCTTGATTTGTCTTCAATAACCATCTATAGTCACTGTCTTGAACTACTAAATGCTTCAATGAAGAGTATAGGTAATGGTTTATTTCTCTTCTTTCAACTCCAAGCTTATTAGCAATGTGTATTGCTCTTAGAGGAGTACCAAGCTTTAAAATTTCAATAATTTTCGATTCTAAATTATCCATATTAGCCCCCGATGTGCATCTTTTCTCATGATGCTGAGATAGCTATTCCATTCATGAGACTTGTTTTCCGGATATTTTTAACAGGTATGACTCCATACCTCACGCAAAAAGGAGCCAGTACTACAGGAGGGTTTCCCAATCTAGATATCACAAAGGCACGAACAGAATTTTATATTACATTGTAATATGTTGTGTTTATGAACTCTCGCTTTAAATGTGCCCAGCATAGTAGCGTGTCTGCAGGACATAACTTAATTGATATTTGGATAACACTCACCCTGTTTAAATACCTAAAATCTAGTTAGGATAAAAAGAGGTGTCAATTATTGCCATTTGGGCTAGAGTGGTGCTGATTTAAATACAAGCGAAAATCCGTATGGATACAAATGAGTTAAAGTTTCTACTCAAGTTACTAGGATGTGCCAATTATCGGTCAAGTCTTAGTGCTAGTGGTTTTAAATCTTTTAAGGGTAAAGATAGAATTTGTCAAAGTTTAGGCGATCGCGAACTACTAGACTATTCCCGCGAGATTGCCTCAGTTAAGATTTTACCACCTGGTAACGCCCTGCTTAAACTTGAACAAGCTCAGTTACCTATCACAGACCAAGAACTCAAGGTGCTGGAAAAGATAAGTAAAGCTGCTGGTAAAGTCTCCCCTAGCAAAATCAAAATGTCGTCATTGAAAGCGCCTGAGAAAGAGGAGATATTGAAAACTCTGAGTGAACGGGGATTGATTGACGCTGAATCCAAAATCAAAAAGACTAAAGCTGAGGTATGGCTGACTGAACGAGGACTGGAGTATTTACGGGAAGATTATAGTCCGAAGGGCGCTGCAACGATTAACTTGGATTTGCTGAATAATTACCTGCGCTTTTTGCGGAAATCTCTACATAGTAAGCCTGAGGAAGTCTGTACTTCAGCACACAAGAGTGAAGAATCGGCTGCTGTAACAATTGTCAATTTGACTGACGAAGAAATTTTAGAAACTATCCGGAGATTGGATCGGGAACTGGGTACTGACAATTATTTGCCAATCTTTCATTTGCGGCAAAAGTTACAACCTCCGCTATCGCGGGAAGAAGTTGATAAAGCACTTTATCGTCTGCAAGCGAGTGACCAAATTGAGTTAAGTACCTTGCAAGAAGCTAACGCCTATACTCCAGAACAAATTGATGCTGGAATTATCCAGAATATTGGTGGTCCAGTGTTCTTTATCAGCGTCAACTAGCAATATATCAGTCTTTTTCACACTAAAACTCAGTTCGCTATTCTCACCTCAATACAACTATGCCATCCATAAACGACATCATTAAACGCGAGGTAAACCCTTTTGACCTGACAAATTTGAAACCCGGTAACTTTTGGGGAGAACAACAAGACTCAATGTTAATGGTTGAGTCAATTCATCAAGAAACAATAGCTGCATTTGAAGAGCTATTAGATTTAGTTTCCACAGACAATCGTAGTCGTAGTGTGTTGCTTTTAGGTGACCCAGGTTCTGGTAAAAGTTATTTATTAGGTCGGCTCAAACGCACCTTTAACCCCAAAGCGTTTTTTGCCTATATTGATCCTTGGGCTGATAGCGATTACATCTGGCGTCATGTCCTACGCTACACAGTTGATAGTTTAATTCAAGTGCCAGAAGGTGAGCAAGAATCTCAGTTGATGTTATGGCTAAAAAGCTTATCTGCCTTTACGCAACGCAATCTTCAGCAGAGATTTTTTAATGATAGTATCTGGCTATTATTACAAAGCGATCGCCAAAAATTCATCAAGCATCTTAAGCAAACCTATAAACAAGCAGGCATTTACAATGCTGACATTTTTTTTGGTGTGTTGCATGATCTGACAAATCCAGAACTATACCCGTTAGCCTGCGAGTGGTTAAAAGGGGATAACTTGAGTGAAGAGTCTATGCAAGAGTTGAAAGTCAAACACTGTATTGATTCAGAAGATGCAGCTAAAAATATCTTAGCTAACTTTGGCAAGATTGCTACTGAAACTCAGCCTATCGTTTTATGTTTTGATAATTTAGACAACATTCCTCGCTTACCAGATGGATCTCAGGATTTTCAGGTTTTATTTAATGTTAATACAACTATCCATAATAACTATCTCAAAAATTTTCTTGTCATCATAAGTGTCATTACTGATACCTGGAAGAGAAATAATGCTCGCATTCAAACTGCTGATAGAGCTAGGATTGAACGATCAATTCAGTTAAAACTTATTACACTAGATCAAGCAGAAGCTCTCTGGGCTTATAGGTTGAAGGCATTACACCACGAAGCAAACTCTCAGCCTACTTCTCCTATTTTCCCTTTAAAGAGGCAATTATTAGAGGAGAATTTTCCTGGTGGCAAAACTCTGCCCAGAAATGCACTAAAATTGGGTAAACAGGAGTATCAAAAGTATAAACTTTCAATATTAAACACGAAAACAACTGATACTACTAAACCTTTGGTAATTCTGACATCACAACAGACAGGCAATAATAAAAAAGTTATTGCCCGTGTCACTCAAAAACCTAATACTCCTGAAACGCCGATAATTATTAATCAGCCGAATGAGAGTGAGAAAAGTGAAGCAGAATTCAAGTTGCTATGGCAAAAAGAATATAAAAAAGTTCAGGAGAAAATCACCAAAATTACTCTGTTAGCTGCTCCCGAACTTATTGGGATGTTGCAAGAAGCTCTAGCCGCCTTAGAAGTACAAGGAATTAAGACCAAACTCATAAGTGGAAAGTACGCCAGTTATTCCCTAAGTTATCAACAACCTGGTAAGGGTGAACGAGTAGGAATAGTCTGGACAGAAGATTCACATATGACAAGTTTTTTCAATGTGATGAGTGCTTGTCAGAAAGCGATTCAGCAAAATCTCTGCCAAACTATGTACTTAATTCGGGCTGGAGGATTAGGGAAACCAGATCTTGCTGGAAATCAGCTCTACAAACAGATTTTCACCTATACTAATCATCGTCATCTCAAGCCACATTTGACTTCTGTTCATTATTTGGGGACGTATCACAGCTTAGTCAATTCTGCACTTGCTCAGGAATTAGTTATTGCAGGTAAGACTATTACTTTACAACAATTACAATCTTTAATCCGTGAGTCAAAAATTTTAGAAAAATGTACTTTGTTACAAGATTTAGGAATCGTTTATAAACAAGATCCTGAACCAGAACATAGAAATGGAAAACAAGATCTAAGACTTGTCAAAGATTTCTTATTAAATCTAATCAAAACCCAAGGTTACATGGGTGTACCAACTTTAATGACACAATCTAGCAGTCAGTTTTCTTTCGTTAAAGAACCTGATGTTCAACTATTGATTGAACTCTTGTGTCAGGAACAGAAAGTTAAAATTATTAATCCAAAAGCTAAGCTACAAGACCAATTAATTTGTTTCATAGCTAAAATATGATTTTTGTTTTAAATTTTAGCCAATGCAATACCTCACACAAGCTACTGAAATCCGGGCGCAAATAGACAAATTCGCCTCGGCTAAAACCCTATGGGTAGATACAGAAATCGCTGACTGGGATACTTACTATCCCAGACTGTCGCTCATTCAAGTTCTAGCTGAACCGACAAACTTAACAAGTGACTCTGCTTTTATCCTCGATGTATTGAACAAACCTGATTTAGCAGCATATTTTATTAATCAAATTATAGCTAATCCTCAAATAGAAAAGGTCTTTCATAACGCCAGCTTTGATTTAAAATATCTCGGAGGTAAGCAAGCACCAAATGTTACCTGTACGCTGAAGTTAGCCCGAAAAATTACCCCCGAAGTTTTGCAAGTTTCTAATCTACAACTGAAAACTTTAGCAACAGAACTTTGTCAATTCTCTAATGTAGATAAAGAAGAACAGGGAAGCGACTGGGGAAAACGACCTCTCACACAAAAACAACTAAACTATGCTGCGATGGATACAGTCTATCTGGCTGCTGTCCATCGTCGCTTATTGGAAATTTCTAACCCTAATGCTGTAAGTAGTATTTTTGATATGGTAGCTAATGGTTCAAAATCAAGAAAAAAATCTGAACAATTATCTTTAAGCGCTACAAAAGTCCGAGTTGCTTTTGAATGCCCACGCTTATTTTATCTCAATCAGCGCTTTGGAGGCAATACATTATTTTTGCCACCAGAAAATGCTGTTGGAATTGGTAACACTTTTCATCAATTCGCTAATGATTTTGTGGATTTGCTTGCTCAGGAACCTCGATTTGTAGATTTTTTGAAGTCAACCACACCACAATCACAGATAGAAGAAATAGCCTCTCGTCTACAAGAAATTTTTTATGAAATAAAGTTTTATTCTCATTTACAAGAAAGCATAAAAAAAGACCATAGTCAAGCACAAGCATTATTCAAAGTTTGGCAGGGATTACAAGGACTCATCAAACAGTTTGCTCAATTGCTAATCATCAATCGTCGCTACTGCAGTGCAGAAACACTTATTCGTGACACTTTTATCACTGAAGAGCGCAAGCTTGAGTACTACTTTAATCTGCCGGATGACACACAGCAACGGCTAGCAGGAGAATTTGATTGCTTAGTCTACAATTTTGAAAAAAAGCGCCTTTGTGTGGTGGAATTTAAAACTTATCAACCAGCCGATCCATCAGCACAATTAGCTCAAGTTGCGCTTTATAGTTATATGCTGTGGCAAAAGAAAAAAGTAGCTGTTGACTCAGCAGTTTACTGTGTTTTGCCAGAATTCAAAGAGTATCAGTATTCCTGGGAACAACTGGAAAATACAGTACATCAGTTGATTCCTTATAAATTACAGCAAATGCGTCAATGGTTGACTTGGGAACCACCATTACCTAATTCTCCACCTTTAACAACCCAGCCTCACTTGTGCAAAATTTGTCCACAGCAGCAAAAGTGTCAAAGTTACTTTGTGGAATCTCAAGGTGAGGAATCATTCTACGAAGAGAATCCACAAGAAAAAGTTGAGCAGGATGAGGAGACGGAAAACAATCATCAGCAACCATATAATGTTGATGAGATGGGACAAGATTTAGTGAACACGCTGCAATCTTTTGGTATTAATGTAGATTACCACGGGGCGGCTGTTGGTCCAGCTTTTGTTCGAGTGAAACTTAAACCTCAACTTGGTGTTAAGGTGAACTCCATACTAAAGTTATCAGCAGATTTGCAAGTTCAATTGGGGTTAGCAAATCCGCCTCTGATTTCCCCTCAAGCGGGATATGTCAGTATTGATTTACCTCGTCCCGACAGACAAGTTGCTAAGTTTGAGAATTATATAAAATCGCAAGTTTTACCAGCAACAGCACCTGTAAAAATTGCAATTGGGGTAAATTTGGAGGGACAACTGATAGAAGCTGATTTGTCTGATCCAAATACGTGTCACTTTTTGGTTGGGGGGACAACTGGAAGTGGGAAGAGTGAGTATTTGCGATCGCTTCTTCTCAGTCTCATCTTGCGTCATTCCCCTGCACATTTGCAAATCGCCCTCGTTGATCCTAAACGAGTGACATTTCCTGAGTTTGAACGGATGCAGTGGTTGTATTCTCCTGTTGTGAAAGACAGCGATCGCGCCATTGAACTCATGCAAGAACTCCTCACAGAAATGGAATCGCGCTATCAGCGGTTTGAAAAAGCAAAATGCGCTGACTTGAGTACTTATAATCAACGTTCTCGTCAGCCTTTGCCTAGAATTGTCTGCATCTTTGATGAATACGCTGATTTCATGGCAGAAAAGGAGTCTCGCACAGCATTAGAACAAAGTATAAAACGACTGGGTGCAATGGCAAGAGCCGCAGGAATTCATCTAATTATCGCCACTCAACGCCCGGAAGCTGGTATTGTCACCCCAATTATTCGCTCAAATTTACCAGGGAGGGTTGCACTGAGAACTGCTAGTGAAGCAGATTCAGCTATTATTTTGGGAGGTAAACAAACAGCCGGTGCTCGTTTATTAGGGAAAGGCGATTTACTCTACCAAATAGGTTCTCAATTGGATCGCTTACAAAGTTTATTAGCGACTGAGATTCGACTACCGTTGATCTAGCAACTTTACTGAGTATCTACAGCTGGACTACAAGTACGGAAGCTGTTAGTGATACACTTAAAATTCCTTCACTAATGTACCACTCACTGCTATAATTTTGACTACTTTAATTGAAAAAGTCTGGTTGAGGTCATACTCTTGACAATTTAGAAATATTAAAATTAGCAAAAATTTTATATCTATAATGAAACGTTGGCGTTAAGTACATGAGAAGGCTTTATTAGAGGAATTAACCAATGGGATATGTTATTGCTACTGCAAATATGAAGGGCGGAGTTGGCAAAACCACCCTCACAGTGAATATGGCGACTTGTTTAGTCAAAAATTATAACAAGCGGGTGCTTGTCCTTGACTTAGATAGCCAAATTAGTGCCACACTCAGTCTTATGTCCCCTTTGGACTTTGCGAAGCTTCGCAAAAACAAACGGACATTGAGATATTTGATAGATGACGTTATTAGCCCTTCGTCAAGAGCAAAATTGACAATTCGAGATATTATTCAGCCTCAAGTTTGCAATCTCCCTGGACTAGATTTATTACCAGGAGATATTGACTTGTACGATGAATTTGTTGTCTCAGAAATGCTGCATCAACAAGCAGTCAGTTTGGGTGAGAATGAATTTGAAACGATTTGGAATCGTTTTGAAAGAGTTTTGGTTGGAAAAATCTTAGAACCCATTCGGCAAGAATATGATTTTATCATCTTAGACTGCGCTCCTGGATATAATCTTTTGACTCGTAGTGCTTTAGCAACTAGTAATTACTATATACTTCCTGCTAAACCAGAACCATTATCCGTTGTGGGTATTCAATTATTGGAAAGACGCATCGCCCAGTTGAAAGAAAGTCACGAACATGAAGTACATATAGATATACAAATGCTGGGAATCATCTTTACAATGTCTAACGCTAACTTTCTCAGCGGAAGATATTACAAACAAGTCATGCAGCGCGTTCATCAAGATTTTGGCGATGCAAAAATTTGTCAGACACAAATACCAGTTGATGTGAATGTTGCTAAGGCTGTTGACAGTTTTATGCCTGTTGTTTTGAACAATCCCGGCACAGCAGGGTCAAAAGCATTTTATCAATTAACTCAAGAGTTATTGCAAAAGCTACCATCTGATTAGCTTCCCTGTACATCAAGTAGGTGGCTTCAATTAAATATTAAGATAGAAGGAAGGTATAAATTTTGTTGAGTCACCGCCCTATATGCCTCCTCCGACTCAGATTGTATTGACTGATGAACAAGACCGTACTATGTCAGAATTACGCGTTGCGACTACAGTACCTCAACGTACGCGCGACCGCGCTCATATGTTGCGACTCAATGCCCAAGGATGGACAGTACCAGCGATTGCGCAGGGCGCAGACGCAATCATGCGTATCGCTAAGATTTTTGAGTGCCACGAGCACACAATTAGAGCAACCCTAAGACGGTGGGAAAGTAATGCCTGGGAGGTTATGGGAAACGCCGGGAAGAGGTACGATCGCGTTGTTCTTTAAGGCGGCTAGAATTGCAGAATATAAGAAACAAAGTCTTGGCTTGTTGCTCACCAAAGCTGCCATATGACCTGAGGTAATAGCTTCTCTGACTTTTTACGATTTCATTCTTGAAGCTTTATTTAGTGTAGCTTCATAAAGAATTGGTATGAGTATTTTAACTGATTGACAAAAAGCGCTTTGTCTTACTCTCTCACCGATAGTTGCAGTATCATCAGAATTTGTAGCCATCAAAAATTGAAATGCTATGAATGGTTGACACAAAACCGTCCAGACGGTATAGTAAACTTGTGAGTACTTACACGCTTTTGGCAATCTAACTCTTGATTGTTCACGAGTGTAATACACCTATATTCCTTGGTACTTGCAAAGTCATTTCTATGGTTGATACCAAAAAGTCAAAATCTCGATCAGCCACTCGTGAAGCACTTGTGCGAGCTGCCAGTCAAGTTGTAATTAACAAGGGCGTTGAAGCATTAACACTGGATGCTGTTGCTCAACAAGCTGGAATCAGCAAGGGAGGACTACTCTATCATTTCCCAAATAAAGATGCGTTGATGGGAGGTATGGTTGAACAACTAATTCAGGATTTTGAAGCCGTCCTGCAAGTAGAGTTTGAGCAGGATGATGCACCGGGGACACCGGGGCAGTGGGTGCGGGCATACATTCGAGCAACGCTACGGTTTAGCAAACAATCGCTGGCATTAATTGCCCGTCTTTCCTCAATTGCGGCTGACTCGCCCAATGTGTTGGAAATTGCCAAAGTCTATGACCAGCAGTGGCGACAGCGGTTTGAAACCAGTGGCATTGACCCGACGAAGGCAACTATTATTCAGTTGGCGAGCGATGGTCTGTGGCTCTCAGAAGTGTTCCAGGTTGGCACTCTAGACGAATCTCGTCTCACTCAAGTTGTGGAAACTTTGCTTGCTATGACGCGAACGACCGAATGAGCTAGCTGATTTTTTCTAGTCTGTTGATTCAACGCTGATGATTCCAGTTCATTCAGTCAATTTGTTCTGCAAATTTTCATGATTTACCACCTTAAATCGGATACTCATCATGCTGATAGCTCAGTACATGACCAAAGCACTCACAACCTGGTCGGTTGGGTTTTTCCCCTATTTTGAGGTTTACGCCGCAGTCGCAGCGGGGATGGCAATGAAACTCGATCCGGTTTCATCGGTGGTTTGGGGAGTGTTTGGCAACTTTACTCCCATTCCTTTGCTCCTGTGGGGCTATAGCCGCCTGATGCGGATTCCGCAATTACGCGCTTGGCTCTCACAAATGGAAAGACGTGGTGGACAAAGAGTAAAACGTGCTTTTGATCGCTATGGAGCCTGGTTTCTCATTCTCATGACCCCGATTCTGGGCAGTTGGACGATCGCCGTTGTTGCCCCCATAATCGGCATTAATCCCAGACAAATACTCCTATTTTCGTTCATTGGCATCACTCTCTATGGAGTGGTTACGGCTGTGGCGATTGCCTCTGGCGTGAGTTGGTTCATGCACCATTAAGCCTCAACTCCAACATTTAGTTTCTAACTGATTCGTCACCCATCTGCCAGATGGCGAGAACCGGGCTCGATTCAACCTGCAAATTTTTTCACAAGGAGATCTATTATGCAAGCCAATCAACCATCGATTACAACACCAAACACTGAACTGTTGAGCAATCCTTTTCCCTGGTATGCCAAGATGCGCCGTTTTTCGCCCGTTTTCTATGACGCAAAGCAGCAAAGCTGGATGGTATTCCGCTATGAGGATGTGAAACAGGTATTTGCAGATTGGCAAATATTTTCATCTAAAACACCACATCCACCAGAGCAAACCGACCTTACTCAAAGTCTGATCTCCACTGATCCACCCAAACATCGATCACTGCGATCGCTTGTTGCAAAGGTATTCACTGCTCGTCGGGTAGAAGAATTAGCACCGCGCATTACTCAAATTACCCATGAACTGATTGATAAAGTTCAAGGGCAAGAACGGATGGATTTCATGCATGACTTGGCAATTCCACTGCCAGTCATTGTGATCTCTGAAATTTTGGGTGTTCCCATTGAAGATCAAGATGACTTCAAACGCTGGTCAGATGGCATTGTGGTGTACGATCCGAGCGCACTGAAAGCAATGGCTGACTACTTCCGACATCTGCTAGGGCAACGGCGACAAAATCCTGGCAAAGACCTGATTAGCGATCTAATTGCAGCACATGAGGCAGGTGAAACCCTGACAGCTCAAGAATTGGTGGATTTTTGCATGGTGCTGCTGGTGGCTGGCAATGAAACCACAACCAACCTGCTGGGGAATGCCATTCTTTGCTTTAACGAATATCCAGAAACCTTTGAGGGGCTGAAGCAAGAACCTCAATTGCTGCCGTTTGCGATCGAGGAAGTACTGCGCTATCGCTCACCTGTCCAGGCGATAGAACGATTTACCAAAGTCGAAACCCAACTGGGGGGACAGACGATTCCGGCAGGACAAATGGTAACGCTTTGGATCGGGTCAGCAAATCGAGATGAAACTCAGTTTGATCGCCCAGATCAATTTGTCGTCGATCGCAACCCAAATCCACATTTGTCTTTTGGCAACGGCATTCACTTTTGCTTGGGCGCACCCTTAGCTCGTTTAGAAGGCAAAATTGTGCTGAATGCTGTGCTAAAACGCCTGCCAAATCTACACATTGCCCCAAACACTGCGCTAGAGTTTATTCCCTCAATGGATCTATATGGAGTTAAATCCTTGCCTGTCCTGCTTTAACGGTCAAAGCTATCTGATACGTCGCAAGTAGAGCATTTGTAATCTTTCTTTGCTGCTTGCTGTCGTGGCATGTTTGAGGGCTTTTTCCAACTCTTGTTGGCTTTGAGAAATCTCAACTTGAAACCGACGGCTCATGACCCTCACCTTTAGCACGCACCTATTTTTATTTCGGCGCATCTTTACACAGAATTAGTATTAGGAAACTACAATACACTTGAAGGGTTTGACACAAAAAATTTTGTACTGAACCTTTCCAGATTAGCCTCGTTGTTTAGCTCCTTCCTGTAAGGTTTGGCATTGTGGCTGTCACTACTTTTTCCAAACCGATTTTCGACAAAACTAGGTGTGAGTCAGAACAAAATCATGTCAAGACTTTTATGGAATGTTTTAAAAGCTATTCCAGTATTGTCAGGTGCTACTTTGCTCTCTGCAAACTGCGCTTTAGCAGAACCCCAAACGACTACTAAACCAATTACTCAGCAGTTAACATCCGTTTCCAATCTCAAAGACGTGCAGCCAGCAGGACTTAATACTGCTGACAACTTGAGGTCAAAAGCAGGTGTTCTGCAAATCAATGCTCAGTTGATATCTCAGGAAGCGACTCAAGGAACAACCACAGTGCCTGTGGCTCAGACTGCTGAGCCGGAACGCAATGCACCAAGTAACAACGACTATATTGGTATAGGTGGAAGCATTGGTTTAAGTGGTGATCAGACAGCTTTGGGAAGTGGTGGCTTTGCAATTCTCAGTAAAAACAGACTCACCGATAACTTGTCTTTGCATAGTACAGCTGTAGTATTTGGTAGCCGCACTGCCGTCTCGACGTATGCTCTAACTTTTGGCATTCCCATCAGGAATCAGTCATCTGGACAAGTCCTTGCCTTTCCTTTTGTTGGTGGTGGTGCGCTTGTAAAGGGCGATTTTGATATTAATGGGCTGGTTACTGGTGGCGTAGATGTCCCAATATCACAAAACTTAACAGCAACAGCTCAAGTGAATGTAGGGTTTTTGGATGATGACACTGATGTGGGACTGCAAATTGGTCTTGGCTACAACTTCCGCCTCTTCTGAGCGATAGATACATTAGTTAACTGTTGGGCAATTGAAGGTGGCGATGTCAACTAAATGTGAGGTGGGCGTCGGACCTGCCCCTAAAATATTAGGGACTGGCGAGACGCTCATTCCACTTTCAACAGTTGCTTATCCTGCAAATATACAAAGCAGTTAAAACTCTCCTGCTAAAGCAGAAACACAACGTTCGCAAATCAGGGGATGTTCAGCTGACTCTCCGACATGAGTTGAGTAGTTCCAGCACCTATCGCACTTCTGCCCCTCTGCATTCACAATTCCAATTTCCCATGCATCGGACTGCAATTTGTACTCCAATCCTTGCACCGCTTCCGGAGAATCCAATAACTCTACCCCAGAGGTGATAAACAAGTAACGCAGTTCATCTATTCCATTCTGACTTGCATTCAGTGATTTTACTGTGGAGCGTAACTGCTCATCTGCTACATACAGCAACACCTTAGCTTCCAGGGAAGAACCAATCATTTTCTTGACTCTGGCTTCTTCCAGAACTTTGTTAACCTCAGTGCGCAGTTGTCGCAATTGCTGCCACACGACTGCTAATTCTGGATTTTGCCACTTTTCCTCCAACTGCACCCAACCAGCTTCAAACACTGACTTGTAAGGTGTCTCGTAAGGGAGAAATTGCCAGATGTCTTCTGCCATGTGGCATAGTACGGGGGCGATCGCCCGTGCTAAATTTTCCAAAGCAATCTTCAGCACCGTTTGACAGCTACGACGCCGGAAACCATTTGGCGCACTGATGTACAGTCTATCCTTCGCAGCATCCAGATAGAAGTTGGATAAATCAACCACGCAGAAATTTTGAATTGTTTGGAAAAAGCGGAAGAATTGGAAACTCTCAAACGCTTGTGTCACTTCCTTAAAGACTTCCGTCATCCGGTGCAGCATATAGCGATCAAGCTGCGGTAATTCCTCGAAGGGTACTGCGTCTTTCTCCGGATCAAAATCGTGCAAGTTACCCAACAAGAATCGCGCTGTATTGCGAATCTTGTTTCTGATATCCGTCAGTTGCTTGAGGATATTTTTACCAAGAGGAACATCTGAGGTGTAATCTACTGACGACACCCATAAACGCAACACGTCTACACCATAGGCGGGTTCTTCTTTCTGATTTTTCCCACCTTCAATCACGACTTTCGGTTCAACCGTATTTCCCAAAGACTTACTTTGCTTGCGCCCTTGTTCATCTAAGATAAAGCCGTGAGTCAACACCGTTTTATAAGGTGCACAGTCGTTCACTGCTACACTGGTGAGCAAACTTGACTGGAACCAACCGCGATGCTGGTCTGAACCTTCCAGATACATATCAGCAGGATACCGCAATTCTGATCGCTGTTGAGCGACAGCTGCCCAGGATGAACCAGAATCAAACCACACATCCATCGTATCAGTCCCCTTACGGTAAGACCGACCGTTGTTGTGGTATTTTTCTGGTAATAACTCCTCAACTGAAAGTTCCCACCAAGCATCAGAACCCTTTTCGGCAAAGATTCCTTGAACATGAGAAATGGTTTCTTCATTCAGTAGAGGTTCACCGTTTTCTTCATCATAAAAAACAGGAATTGGGACACCCCAATTGCGCTGACGGGAGATACACCAGTCAGAACGTTCTGCAACCATTGGTGTGATGCGGTTTTCGCCTTGGGCGGGAATCCATTTTACTGTGGCGATCGCCTTCAGCGCCTCATCCCGAAATCCTTCAACGCTTGCAAACCACTGTTCAGTCGCCCGGAAAATCGTTGGTTTCTTCGTCCGCCAGTCATAAGGATATTTATGGACATAAGCTTCCTCCTTCAGGAGAGAACTCGCCGCCGTCAACGCATCAATTACCGCTTGATTTCCATCACCCAGAACATTCAACCCAGCAAACTGTCCCGCTTCCTCGGTAAAGTTTCCATTGTCATCTACTGGTGCAAGGATAGGTAAACCATACCGCTGACCTACTATGTAGTCTTCTTGACCATGACCAGGAGCAGTGTGTACCAAACCAGTACCTGATTCAGTGGTCACATAATCACCGCCGATGACAATCGGACTTTCGCGGTCAAACAAAGGATGACGGTAAGTAGAGTGTTCTAAATCTTTCCCTTTAACTGTGGCTTTTACTGTTAGCTGAGTTCCCAGAACCTCAGATAGACGTTCCACCAAATCAGCCGCAACAATTAGATACTTTGTAGAATTCTCGGATGCAACCTCTTTACATTCAACAACTGCGTAATTTAAAGATGGATTAAGAGCAACAGCCAAGTTAGCGGGAATTGTCCAAGGCGTCGTCGTCCAAATAGCTACACGCAAGTCAGGCAAAAATTCTCCAAGTGCAGGTTTTACCGTCTCCGATAAACCCGTCATTGGGAAAGCCACATAGATACTACGCGAAGTGTGACCTTCAGGATACTCCAACTCAGCTTCTGCCAACGCTGTATTAGAACTGGGACTCCAGTGTACTGGCTTCAAACCACGATAGATGTAGCCTTTTAACACCATTTGACCGAAAACACCAACTTGAGCCGCCTCATATTCTGGTTTCAAAGTCAAATACGGATGTTCCCAATCACCCCAAATTCCATAGCGTTTGAAACTGTCACGCTGTTCATTGATCGTCGAAAGGGCAAATTCTTTCGCTTTGTGACGTAGCTGCAGAGGCGTCAAGTTTTGCCGTTCTGCCGACTTCATATTCTGCAAAACTTTGAGTTCAATTGGCAAACCGTGACAATCCCAACCAGGTATGTAGCGAACTTTCCGCCCGCGCAGCAGTTGATAGCGGTTAATAATGTCTTTAAGAATTTTATTTAAAGCGTGACCAAGATGGAGAGAACCATTTGCGTAAGGTGGTCCGTCGTGCAATATAAATAACTCGCCTGGATTATTTTGAGACAGGCGTTCATAAATTTTATTTTCTTCCCAAAACTTCTGGATTTCTGGCTCCCGCTTGACAGCGTTCGCTCGCATATCAAAGTTCGTTTTGGGTAAATTTACGGTATCTTTGTATTTTCCAGTTTCTGTCACGATTTCATGCCAAGGAATAATAATGTCTTCTTCTCATCTATGATATTGGTGAGAAGCTTTTCAACTAGTAGGATGCTTTGCATCCTTGGTAAATTGGGGAACTTGTCGTATTGTAACAGTGAATTCTCGTCTTTACTGCTTCTTGGGAACAGTCGTCTCTAGCACAGTCTAGAAGTTACACTGGTCGCAGCATTTCACTAATAGCAAGCCCGACATCTGCAAACGCTAAGGGTGCAATAACTTGTCTACTCCCAGTTCTATAGCTGGTACTAAATCTGATGGAATTTTAGTTTGAGGTGCAAAATTTGTGGGCGGTCGCCCACAAGCGCTGTGGTAGTGCGATCGCCCATAACAAGAATTATGAACCTTCAGCCTGGTTCTTCGGTGGCGCATCTGCTGGGCGAGTAACTTCCTCCTCTAGAACTGTTTTTTCCTCAGTTTCCGTGTGTGCAAGATCCGCTTCCACCAATTCCGCAGATAGGACATTTGGTAAAACAGCTTCTTGCGGGATAACCTCTACGACTGGAGGTGCTGGTAGTTCTGCTGTTGGGGTTTTTGCTTCGGTATCAGTGGTAGCAGGCGGGGTAACTGCTGGTTCGTCTGCGACTGGAATGCGTTCATCGACAATCTCAACTACAGGTTTGGCTGTGGGTACAGGAGTATGTGTCGTTTTAGACTTTTCGGGTGTCTTTTTACCCACAGTTTGCGCTCGGTCTTTCACCCCGGAAAAACGACTACCAATAGCTTTTGGTAACTGAGCAAGTTTTTGTAGAAGTGACAACTGAGAAACCTGCTGCTGAATATTTGTTTTTACTACCTCTGTGCTGGGTATTTGGGTTTGTTGTATCTTTGGTGTAATTTGACGACGTAATGACAGTGTTTGCCAGCCAAACCAGCCTAAAAGAGCCACACTCGCCACATGACCGAGCAAAAGACCTCCACTAATGCGTCGGGCAAATATCCATAAGACCAAGGCGTAGAACAGCCCTACACCACTCCAGATAAAATCATTCTTACGGTGGATTTCAGGAAAAAAGAAAGCTGCTATGTAAAGCGCTATACTTCCAAGACCAACAGTCAACGCCAGGATATATGCCAGCATTTTGTGGTGACTCCTTACTGTGACATTTTACTAGGGATTTGGGATTGATGATGAGGAATTGTGAGTATAAGTACTCAATTTTAAGTATTGAATCCCCCATCGTTTAACTAAATATCTCAATTTTGCAAATTTTGCCAGAAAGTTGTTGAATCAGATACAAATTAAAATTTTTTATCTATGTCGGTGGAATATTTTGGCTGAGTTTAGGAAGTCTTAATGTCTTCTTTAGGAGAGAAGCAGAAATCTCAGACTACCCTTAAAGATAAAGAGAATCTGCAAGAGTTAGCCAGAATTTTATGACACAGCAAAGCTTTGGTGTGATTGGTCTAGCTGTTATGGGTGAAAATATCGCTCTAAACGTTGAACGTAACGGCTTTCCAATCGCAGTTTACAACCGCTCGCGCGACAAAACTGATAAATTCATGGCTGAGCGTGCCCAAGGAAGAAACGCTAAAGCTGCTTTTACTCTAGAAGAGTTCGTTGGCTCCTTGGAACGTCCCAGAAGAATTTTAATCATGGTGCAAGCAGGTAAACCTGTAGATGCAGTGATTGGTCAGCTCAAACCCTTGCTGGACGAAGGCGACATTATTATCGATGGTGGCAACTCTTGGTTTGAAGATACGGATCGACGCACCCAAGAATTAGAACCCGCTGGGTTTCGGTTCATTGGTATGGGCGTTAGCGGTGGTGAAGAAGGAGCACTCAATGGTCCTTCCTTAATGCCAGGAGGTACGCAAAGCTCTTACCAGTATCTGGAGCCAATTTTTACAAAAATTGCCGCCCAAGTCGATGATGGTCCCTGTGTGACTTACATTGGTCCTGGTGGTTCTGGTCATTACGTCAAAATGGTACACAATGGTATTGAGTACGGCGATATGCAGCTGATTGCAGAAGCCTACGATTTACTGAAAAATGCCGCAGGACTTGACCATAATCAACTCCACGAAGTTTTTGCCCAATGGAACACCACAGACGAACTCAATTCGTTTTTGATTGAAATTACGGCAAACATTTTCCCCTACATTGACCCAGACACAAATTTACCTTTGGTAGATTTGATTGTTGACTCCGCAGGTCAAAAGGGAACCGGACGTTGGACAGTACAGACTGCTTTGGAATTGGGTGTTTCCATACCAACAATTATCGCAGCAGTTAATGGTCGCATCATCTCTTCCTACAAACAAGAACGGGTTGCAGCATCGAAGGTACTCACAGGTCCTACTGGCAAGTATGACGGAGATACCAAAGAGTTTATCAACAAGGTGCGTGACGCCCTCTACTGCTCGAAAATCTGTTCTTACGCCCAAGGAATGGCGCTGCTTTCTAAAGCATCTCAAACCTATAACTGGAATTTGAAACTGGGTGAATTGGCTCGGATTTGGAAAGGTGGCTGTATTATTCGCGCTGGATTTTTGAACAAGATTAAGAATGCGTTTGGCGAAAATCCAGCACTGCCTAACCTCCTGTTAGCCCCGGAATTCAAGCAGACAATTCTTGACAGACAAACAGCTTGGCGTGAAGTGTTGGTAACAGCCGCTAAACTGGGAATTCCAGTGCCCGCATTTAGTGCATCTTTGGATTACTTTGATAGCTATCGTCGCGATCGCCTACCTCAAAACCTCACACAAGCTCAACGCGACTACTTCGGCGCACACACCTACGAACGTGTCGATAAGCCTGGTAGCTTCCATACAGAATGGGTACCCATTACTGAAGCATCTGTGTAAACTGAAATACTAGAACAACTGCAAGCTAGACAACCAACGACACCTTCAAGTTCTACGGTAGTTTCACAAGCTTCAGTTGAAAATTTTGAGTGACTCTGAAAAACTCAGAGTCACTTTTTTTTGAATCAAAGCTTCACACAAACAGATTTGACCTCAGTGTAAAGCTCTAGCGCATTGTGTCCCATGTCTCGACCCCATCCTGACTGCTTGTAGCCGCCAAAGGGCAAAGCAGCATCAAAGATGTGATAGCAGTTAATCCAAACCGTACCAGCACGCAATTTAGATGCTAAACGATGAGCTTTTGATATATCGTTAGTCCAGATTCCTGCCGCTAAGCCATAAGTGCTATCATTGGCTACCGGGACAAGTTCATCCATGTCTTTAAAAGGCATCGCCGTTACGACTGGACCAAATATCTCCTCTTGTACCACCTTCATTGTTTGCTTAGTATCAATCAGCACTGTCGGCTCCACAAAATAGCCCTGGTTGCCAATAAGCTGTCCACCAGTTACGGCTTTTGCACCTTCAGTAAAACCTGACTGTATATAACCATAAACTCGGTCGAGTTGCTCATCAGAGATCAGTGGTCCCATTTCTGTGCTGGGGTCAAGTCCTGGTCCAATTTTAATTTTCTTGGCTTCAGCAGCAACACCTTCTACCACTTGGTCAAAAATGTCTTGTTGAATGTAAAGTCTTGAACCAGCATTACAACATTGACCATGATTGAAGAAGATAGAATTGGCTGCGCCCTTAATCGCTGTCTCTAAATCAGCATCTTTGAATACGACGTTGGGTGATTTACCACCTAGTTCTAGAGAAACTTTTTTGAGGTTACCAGCAGCAGCTTGGACAATCAATCTACCCACTTCAGTTGACCCAGTAAAGGCAACTTTATCAACATCGGGATGTGCGGCTAGGGGAGCACCCGCAGTTTCACCATAACCAGTCACAATGTTGACCACACCATCAGGAAATCCAGCTTCACAGATTAATTCGCCTAAGCGAATAGCTGAGATGGGGGTTTGTTCAGCTGGTTTCAAAACGATTGTGCAGCCAGCAGCTAAAGCCGGACCTAATTTCCATGCAGCCATTAACAGGGGGAAATTCCAAGGTATGATTTGTCCGACAACTCCAACAGGTTCGCGCACAGTGTAAGCAAAATATTGAGTCCCAGCAGAGATAGGAATCGTATTTCCTTCAATTTTTGTCGCCCATCCTGCCATGTAGCGAAACAAGTCAACCGCACCTGGCACATCGGCAACACGAGCAACACTGATTGGTTTACCATTATCCAGGGATTCTAATTCGGCAAATTCTTCCAGGTTTGCTTCTATTAAGTCCGCTAGTTTCCAAATGAGTCGTCCGCGTTCTGAAACAGTGAGTCTTGACCAAGGACCACTTTCAAACGCTTGACGTGCAGCTTGTACTGCTCGATTAATATCTTCGCTGTCACCAGAAGCCGCATGAGTGATGACATGACCTGTAGCCGGATTATATACAGGAAAGGTTTGACCACTGGCAGACTCAACCCATTTTCCCCCAATCAGTAGTTTCAATGGCTGAGTTAAAAATTTCGACACTTGGTCGCTGACAGAAATTCCAACTGCTTCTTGAATTAAAGTTGACATATTAATCTCCTTTTTATGAAGCTGTCATGCACTTACAGCAGTTTTCTGTAAGGTGGGCATTGCTTAGCAATATCTCAAATCTCTATTACATAACCTTTTATGGGCAATGCCCAACGCCAGATGCTTCAAGCCGGGAAACCCGTCCAACGCACTGGCTCCCCTACAATTTTCCTTTTTAAGGTTAAGTAAAATTTGTCAATTTTTCCCCACTTTATTTGTAATACAAAAGTTCAGCTTAGAAAGCCTTGCTTCGATAATTATTATTAAGTTATGTAAAAAAAATTAAAATACTATATAATTTTTTACGATGTACTATCTATCATTCACCTTTTTTATACTTAGCCTTTAATTCTTCCAATTCTTCATCTATTTCGCTTTTACTAAAAGACAGCGGATTAGCCTTTAACTGTTCCAATTCTTCATCTATTTTGCTTTTACTAGAAGACGGCTTGGGTGTTTGTAGCTGAGGCTGAACATTATGAGCCTTATTAGTTTTGGATTTTCCACCTTGAATAAATAGCGTTTTCATTTCCTCTAATTCTGTGTCTATTTGAGTGGTCACTTGATTGGTAGAAACAGGTGTGGAAATAGGTCTTGATGGAGTAACAGGTTTGACCGAGTTTACGGGTATTGGGGCTAATTGTGGCTTTTGATTTAACTCTTTGAGGACTTCATCTACAGTTTGGTAACGTCGAACGGGAATGCTTTGTAGCATTTTGTCCAAAATACGGCTCAACTCATTGCTAACTGGGCTTGTGAGATATTGTTGCCAAATCCAAGCGTCGTTGTTGATATCGTATAAGTCAAAAGGAGAGCGTTGAGTTAACAGATGAACACAGGTGACACCTAAGCTGTATATATCACTGGCAAAAAGAGCTCTTCCTCTAATTTGTTCAGGAGCAACATATTCTGGACTACCGATACTAGTTCCTGTTCGGTTTAAAGCTGTGTAGGTTGCTTCTTTCGCAGCACCAAAATCTACCAAAACCAGATCCCCCCTTGTTCCCCCCGAGGTTCGGGGGGTTATACGACAAATAATATTTTCTGGCTTAATATCTCGGTGAATGACTTGTCTTGCATGACAAAATTGCAGCACTAGTAATAAATCATTCAGCAGTTGCCAAATTTGAGCTTCATTAAAAGCACCTTTTTGTTCTAATTCCTGGGCTAAGTTCAGTCCGTCAATAAATTCTTGTACAAGATACTGCCTATCATCTTGAGTAAAATAAGCTAATAGTTCTGGAATTTGGGGATGCTTGCCCAATTCATCCAAGCGCATTGCCTCTTGGGTAAACAACTCTACTGCTTTCTGGACTGTGCTGGTACCTTGAGCTTGGGGGTAGAATTGCTTAATGACGCAGCGTGGTTTGGATGGTTTATCCTCATCTACAGCCAAGAAGGTTCTGCCAAAACCACCCTGTCCTATTGGTTTGATGGCACCATAGCGCTCTTTGAGCAGTAACTTGGAACCACACGTCTGGCAGAATTTTTCATTATTGATGTTGACAGGCTTGGGGCAATTGGGATTTAAGCAATAGCTCATGTGACAAATATGGCTTTCGCGTAGCCGTCAGACGTAGGCTAGGCTTTCATATGTTTTTATTTTGGCACGTTCAAAGATGATGGGGAATATTAGTAAAAAATATCTTAAGAAGAACTCAGTTGTTAGAACTCCGCAGCTAGGAAGACATCCCCAAAAAGAAATGCGCGGGGATTTAAATAATAACGCCGTATTTCTACGCGCCTACTTGATGAAATACATTTTTTCTTTTTGAAAGAAATGAATGAATTGCTTTGTATATTTTTTACTACTTCTCCTTCTGATTACTGACTTCTAAGTTCTGAATTCTTTCTTGGTCAATTTTGAAGTGTGGAACGCTGACTTTTTAGTTGGAGGAGTGTTTTCCAATCTTGTAAACTATTGTCCGTCCAAAGCCAATTTTTCGTCAATTCTTTAATCTCAAAATTGACTGGGTCATCTTTAATGATCATTTGACGCAGTTTAATGGCTTCATTCAGATATTGCTCGCGTTTTCCATCTGGTTGGTTGTTTGCATTTTTATACAAACCAATAGCTAACCCGGCATAAGCTGTTAAAGCATCCCGAGGGACTGGCTTTGAGGGTAAAAATGTTGTCGCAGAAGCAGCCGAATTACTCTGCTGGTCTCTAACTGCGAAACTCAACGCTTTAAACCAATAGTCATATGCTCGGTTAAGGTTACCTTGTGCGTAGTAAGCAAAGCCCAAAGCATTATTATACAAAATTGAGTCTGGTTCAGTTTTGAGCGCACTTTCCCAATAACGACGGGCATCATCGACGCTATATCTATTGTCTCCTGTCTTGATCAATTGCCATGCTAATCGTCCCTTGAAGAAGTGGACTGATGGATTGTCTGCAAACTGTTCGGGAATGGCGTTAAGGGCGGCTTGAGCGTCAGGAAGTACATTACGATTAAGCAATTCTTCCACAGCTTCAAGTCCTATTTGCAAGTCCCCTTTACTCAATTTGTCGGTGGCGATCGTACTAACAACTTTAGTTTCAGTCGTTTTAAAATTGGCTTGAGGGGTGCTGCGGCTTTCTTGTTGAGACTCAGGAGAAAAGACCGGTATTTGTTGATTATGTGACCACCAGTTGAAACCGACAACGGCTGCGATGGCGCAAAGGGCTGCTCCCACAAGGGCGATTGCACTGACTCCTACACGATCCCGCGATACTTTACGTCTTTTGCCTTGTTTTGGTTTGGCTGTTGGTACGCGAATGGCGGTCGTCTGAGTTAATGGCCCGACATTTGAGTTTTCCCAGTCTGCTTGCAAGTCAAACTCTTGTTGGCGACTCAGTTGACTATTGGACAGAAATTCGTCAGGTTCTGCGTCCTGCTGTCTACGATTGGATGCTGCTTCACGGACTTCTTCCCACATCCCGAGATTATTTTCCAGCGAAGCTATTTCACCTGAAACTTCTTTATCGTCAAGACTATCTTCCCCAAATTGCACTAGTTCCGCTTTCATGGAAGATTGTTCAGATGTCTTTTGTTGATCTAGCTGACGGAACAAATCTGAAACAATCGCGGAATCTTCTTCATAAGTAGGGTCATCGTACTCAATTTCATCAATCAGATCGCCCCAGGTCTCTTCCCCTAGCAAGTCTAGATCATCGAATGAGTCTCTTGCCAGAGATGATGGTAACATATCCTCAAGAGGTAAAGGCATACTGACATCGTTTGCCTGATCTGAGTAAATTATTGCTGAGGTCTTTAAAGAGGGATTATACTCGTTAAATAACTCCTCACCTTGAGGTAACGATACTTCTGGGCTAAGATAGCCGTCAAATCCTGGCTGGATATAAAGAGTTGGTAGTGCCCAGTATAGTTGGTGGGAACCATAAGCAGCAATCAATCCTTGGCGCATCCGACTCACGCACAAATCCACAGGATATCCGTGAGAAAGATTGCGGTAAAACAATTGTGTTAGCAGTAGTGCCACTTCATCAGGAATACGTTCTGACATTGCCAAAACACTCCTGATGCCCCGCTTCACCAAGCTTTCTGTCAAATTACGTTCCCCTGTGTCTCTTACTCCACCAGAGGAGGTGGCGGCATATGTTCCTAGGCAAGAGTTAAACACTGCCATTTGGATATTATTGTTGACCAACAAGCCTGCTAAGTCGTCACCACTGAGGGTTTCCCTTAAACCAGTTCTGCTACTGACAAGATAAATTTCTCCGCCGTTAGGACCTATGTTACTGTGACCGGAGTAGTGCAGAACATGGTATCGTCCTTGTTCTAAGGCTTGTGTCAACTCTTCTCGCCCTGGTTGTTCTAACAGGGTCAGTTCTATATTGTGCGGCAGATAATTGCCACTTTCGCCTGGGTGAAGTTCGGCTTGGAGTTTGATGGCTTCTTGTTTGAGTAGATCTAGACGCACCATATCTGTGGGAGAAGCAATTGCCATCAATACCTTTAGCCCACCTTCCTCTGCTGGTGCTGGCATACCTGTTGACGGCAGACGAGAGGTTCTACCAATTCCATTTTGGTAGCGAGAAAAGGCGATATAGGGTCCGGTGGCAATCGGGCGATCACCTGCATGCATGACTTCCCAAGGAAGACGTGCTAATTTAGTATCTTTCAGCCCTAATCGCAAACGCAACACCTGTTGGTGGTTTTGGGCTATTCCTTGTGCCGTAATCCAACTATCTCTGAGAGTGCCTTGAAACAGTGCATTATAAAGTTGCTGACCCAACGCCACCAAGTTGACGGAGTTTCGTGCGATCGCATCTCCCTGCAGCACCGACTTTAACGGGTCATTCATCAAATGTCCCGCAGCCGTCAACCAATCAGCCACAGGCCAAGTCACCAGTTCTTCTGCTAATGGCACCCCAGGCGCGACTTGTTCCGTGCGCACCAAGTAGTCATTTTGCCCTACTGGGGTTACGGAAATGTGAAATTCCTGGGTCACAACTGCTCCTGTTTGCCTCCTAAATCTGGTTTGAAACCCGAAAGTTTCAAGTCGATGTTTTGCTTTTTCTTATACCTTAGATGCATCCTGGCACTGATTGTTTCTGATTCGTGTTGTTTTGCTCATCAGCTTTGATCTGCAAGCATTCACGGGGCCACGAGTCATCATTCATGCTGTCTTCTCTCCGACTAGGTTAAAAGTCTGGGTGAATTGCTGAAACCTCTGGGGTATCGCAGAGAAAAAATTCTTTGTTCATAAAAGTACATTCCATAGATTGAGTTCTTGTACTACAATTTTAGATTCAGAACCAATCTTCTTTCATAACTTTATCCGGATCTTGTCAGTTTAGCCCAGAACTTTCTTACTGGTAGATGCACCTTGATCTTGACTCCCATGTAGGTTAACACCTTTTGGGAGTTTTTCTGTCTTTGGTGATTTCATTTTCATGCTAAGAGTAGGGGCTTTGGGGTTTCTTGGGAAAATCATTTCCCGGCACCTCTACATCCAAATTAATTTTCTCCTGATAATTAACTCATTTGTTCACACCCTCTGAGTTTTTGTGATAATTTACAAAAAATATCAATTATTTCTGATATACAAAATCATCCGGAGAAAGTCGTTATCTCTAGAACATAGTATTGGTAGATGCACCCTGATAACTGACACCCCTAGTGGACATTCGGCTACTTGGGGTTTTTTTATTTTTAATGGTTCTTGAACTTTCACTACAGAATCACTGATGAAAATCCTTATTTCTTTTGCCCTCTGCTTTTTTTCATGGTAGATCAAAGCAAAATATTTTTTACCTCTATTTTGCAGAATTTATCCGGTTCAAGCCGTTCTTTATAGAACATAGTATTGGTAGATGCACCCTGATAACTGACACCCCTAGTGGACTTTCGGCTGCTAGGGGATTTTTTCTGACTGACACAACTATCACTCTCATTTTCACGCTTTTTGTGTCAAACACTTAGTGATTCATAAAACATAAAACTGGTCAATGTACCCTGAGCACTCACTTTTTTAGTCGGCTTCCACTTACTGGATTTTATTTATTTTTGACAAATAAGACAAGCAGAATTTTTAGTATTTTATAAAACATCATACATGTAAATGCACCCTGATAACTCACTTCCCTAGTTGGCTACTCGCTGCTGGGGATTTATTTTTTTTGACACGAAAGTAAGGATATTTGGTAGTTTTTGTCC
>NZ_JXCA02000016.1:176455-467182 GCF_000828085.3 Scytonema tolypothrichoides VB-61278 | reverse complement strand
AGAATTGGTAGATGCACCCTGATAACTCACTTCCCTAGTTGGCTACTCGCTGCTGGGGATTTATTTTTTTTGACACGAAAGCAGCGATATTTAGCGGTTTGCACTTAACTAGGATCTCGCTGACTGGTAATATTTGGTATTCTTCTATAATATGTTATTTCACAAGCCAGTGTTAATAGATCGAGAACTTTGATATCCTGCTACAACTAGCCCTTGGGGCGAGTAGGGGAGATTCCAAAAATCACTATTCAAGTCGAACACCGCCAAACGGAGTACTGTTATAGTGAGAGGCTTCTTATCGAGTTAGGTCAATCTATGAATTTAGCTGTCATCAAGTTTTCTTCCGAAGACTGCGGTATCTGCCACAAGATGTCTTTCTATGACAAAAAGGTGACAGAGGAATTGGGTTTGCAATTTATTGACGTCAAGATGCAGGATACGGCGACTTATCGGAAGTATCGTCAGATTCTGTTGACTCAATACCCTGATAAGTCACAGATGGGATGGCCTACCTACATTATTTGTGATTCGCCAGAAGGAGAATTTCAGATTTTGGGCGAAGTCAAAGGTGGTCATCCTAAAGGCGAATTTAGAAGTCGCTTGGAAGAAGTTCTCAATTCACCAGCATCTAAGGAGAGTTAATCACTTCAAAAGATTTTACTTCTAGCACTGGACCAATCATGGCAGCAGTGAGAACATCTTCACGCACAAGTCCCGTGACTTTTGCTTTTTGTCCTTGTTTGAGTAAATTTTTATCAACTCCTCTAAGGATTTCGTATGTCTCACCCTTATCACTAACTAGCGCCCAAGCGCCAGCACCAATGTCACGGCGTTCAATGGTACCTGTAACTGTGATGCTCATATCGTAACACTGCTCCTAATTATTGAGGGGATGAGGGAGGGAGGAAAACTTCCCCACTTCCCCATCTGGTGTTTAAGCTGGTTGTTCTTCGTTTTTGACTGCTAAGCGGGCTAAACCGAAACATAACACGGCATTAACAATGAGAAACATACGGGCTAAGATACTACTGCCCAATCCCCAAACTGCAGGGTCTAATACTGCACTTACCGCTAAACATGCTGCTACACCTAGTGATGAACCAATGGCAAACCACTTCCATTTAGGATGACTTAGCAAGAGTCCCATTAAGCCTAAGGGAATTAATACGCTGGCAAACAGTGGGTTAAAAGCATCTGTTCCTTGAAGGGTATTGCCTAATTCCGGAATAGAACTGCCCAACACACGGAAAGGCCATTGGGGAACGTCAAAAATATAGATTCCCTTGAGAAAGAATAATCCGGAACTACCACTTATCAATCCCCAGGATAAATTCCAGCCCCAGCGGAACGGGAAGTAAACCCGTAAAAACCAAGCGAGGAGATAGGAACCAACAACCATTAAAATCTTGGGTAACAGCGCTATAGCACCGCCATCAATCCAAAAACCGGGGTTGAGATAGCCGCTATCCCGTAGCCAACGGAAGAAGTCTTGGAAAGTGATTTGCCCTTGAGTGGCTAATTGCACTGCTGCTTCTGCGTTGAGTTGTCCAGCGCCGTAGTAGTTCAAACTGTCATCTTGAACACTTCGTGCCGACTGCTTGAGGACTTCGAGGATTTGGTCTGGTTCTTTTACGCCAGCAGCTTTTACTAATGCCGCAACACCAGCAACGTGGGGGGAAGCCATGCTTGTCCCCTGGAAGCCCATAAACACTGCTGTGCCTTTGTTATCAGGGTCGATGGTTTCTTGCAAAATCTTGCCTGCATCACTACCACCGGGGGCGGAGATATCTACTCCAGCACCAAAGTTAGAATAGGGTGCTTTATCGCCATCTGGACCAAATGCCGAAACACCGATAACATGGGGATAACGCGCTGGGTAAGCAGCAGAGTTCTGATTTTCATTACCAGCAGCAGCAATGATGATCACTCCTTTTCTATGGGCATAGTCAATTGCATCTTTCATCAGGTGACTTTCACCACCACCGCCTAAGCTCATATTAATGACATCTGCACCGTTATCAGCAGCAAACTTAATCGCTGCTGCGATATCAGCAACAGTACCACCGCCATACTCACTCAGAACTTTGAGAGGCATCAGCTTGGCTTCGTAGGCAATTCCAGCTACGCCATAGCTGTTGTTAGTTGATTGGGCAATCGTACCAGCAACGTGAGTGCCATGTCCATTGTCGTCCTTGGCTTCTACTGTGTCGTTAACAAAGTCGTAGCCAGGGACAAATTCTGTCTCTATGAGATCACGCACGCGAGTGACGCCGGTATCAATTACTGCAACCGTAATGTCTTTGCCTTTGGTTTGAGTCCACGCGCCTTCAACATGAATATTATGGAGATTCCACTGCTTGCTGTAATAGGGGTCGTTGGGACCTTTGAATGTTGGTTTCGCTTCGTCAGCCTCTTGGGAGGGGTCTAATAGTTCTCCCAGCCAAGTTGCTTTACCTGGTTTTGGAATTTTGTAGATATAATTTGGTTCAATAAAATCCATGACTTGGGCAAATGGCGACTTTTTCAATTCTTTCAGTCGCTGCTTATCGCCCTTGATAATGTAAACATTCTCCTTGGCCCAATATTGATTATCTAGTTCGGGAGTGACATTGTACTGTTGAGCAATAGCTTGCAGGTCTTGCTGCAATACCTCTTTGGGAATATCTTCCCGAAAATTTAGCACTATTGTCTCAAACTCCCCTTTGGCTGCGAGTCCTTGAAAATTAATAAAATTAAACAAGGCAACGCTCAGCCCGATGACAAATAAGCAAAATAATATCAGCTTTCTCATTTCAAACCATTAGCTTTTTGCCAGTTTGCTCACTACCATAACTCATACAAGCCCTTTGGTGGTGCATCTGGTAGTAAACTTAGGATTTTTATACAAACTGGAGGACAATTTTTCAAACATGGAACGTGGTCTTTTATGGTTACCCCTGTTAGTCGCATTTTTTTGGTTGGCTTGGCAAGGTTCCCAGGAGTATCAAAAGATAGAAGCATACCGCACTTGGGCAGAACAATTTGAACAAGCTAAGTATGATATTTATGCAGTTTTGGGTCACAAAGGCAACAATATAACTTGGGGCAAACCAACGCCAAAAGGTCCAATCAAGTTAGAAACATTTTCTTTGCTTGATGTGCAAAGCATCACCCTTTTGGTAGACTTTAAACAAGTAGAAGTAGAAAAACTACCCGAAAAAGGTCGTACTATTGAGTTGGAATTTTTATTTTCCGAACCAGACAAAACAGTACGTGTTCCTTTTACAGAAATTCCCTTAGCCGCAGAATGGGGGAAATATTTACAAGGTCAATTACAAAGCCTTCAAAGTTAAAAGTCTAAAGTCAATAACGAAGAACAACCACCATTAACACCAGATGGAAAAGTAGGGAAGTTTCCCTCCCTCCCTCTGTTTCTCCCTCCCCCCTCCCTAACCTATGAACACCGAAACAACATCCAGGGTGCCCGTTGCTTTAACTATCGCCGGTTCTGATAGCGGTGGTGGTGCTGGTATTCAAGCTGATTTACGCACTTTTGCCTTTCACTGTGTTCACGGTACAAGCGCTATCACCTGCGTGACAGCACAAAATACTTTGGACGTCATGAGGGTTGATCCTATACCACCAGAGGCTGTTGTCGCACAAATCCGTACCGTGTATGAAGATATAAACGTCCAAGCGGTGAAAACGGGAATGCTACTTAATAAGGAAATTATCACCGCTGTTGCTGAACAGGTAGAGGCTTTACAAATTCATAACCTAGTCGTCGATCCAGTGATGGTCTCTCGCACAGGAGCGCAATTACTAGATAATGATGCTGTGAACACTCTTCGTCATTTGCTGATTCCTAAGGCTGCTATTGTGACACCAAATCGCTATGAAGCTCAGATTTTAAGCAGTTTACCAATTAATTCACTAGATGATATGAGAGCAGCAGCTCAAATGATTCACAGAAACATACGGGCAAAGGTTGTTTTAGTCAAGGGTGGAGGTATGCAAGGAAATTTGCGTGGTGTTGATATCTGGTTCGACGGACACAAGATGGAAACTTTGACAACAAAACACGTAGAAACAAAAAATTCTCACGGTACTGGTTGTACTCTCTCTGCGGCGATCGCCGCCCATCTTGCACTTGGAAGCGACTTGATAACAGCAGTACGGCAAGCAAAGCAGTATGTCACTTCAGCACTTTCTTACGCCTTAGACATTGGCAAAGGACAAGGACCTGTGGGACACTTCTTTCCACTATTGACCAAGACAGGGGTGTAGGGGTGTAGGGGTGTAGGAGGGGACGAAGAAATCTGCTTTTTATACACCACTCGGGGTCTTACGTGAACTAGGGGATAAGGTGAGTAGGGGATATAAAAACAGAAACCGTGAACCACATATTTATCCCTTTGTCCCCTTACCCCGATGACCCCCCTAATTGTTGACTAAGTAAGGGAGTTACAAAATAAGGAATGACAGAAGTTGCTTAATCGCTTAAACTTCTTTTCTACCAACATTCCTTTTTCATCTCATACTTTAGAAATTTATATCCTATTACTGATAAACTTGTATCTTTCTCCTTCTAAGTTGTAAATTAATCATTTTTCGCCTCAAGAATATTTTTCTATGATTCTTGGGCATACTTTCACCAGACTGATTGTCTCTAGTAGCAAATTCGTTTAGCTGACTGACGTTAAATTTTGATTGAAATTTACCAATGCGAACAATCTCAAGTTCTGTTCACAGCAGTACACCAGCAGCAAATACACAAGCCTATTCTCCTTCTGTACCGCTTTCTGTCTATCGGGATTTAGCAACAGAGTTGCAAACTGTCCAAGCAAAGTTAGATACTCTCAATGCTCAAAATCAACAAGTCGTGCAAGAAAATCAATTACTTCGGCAAGAAATTGCCAAAGCTGTTGAGTCTGTTTTGCGCTTGCAAAAGTTGGTTGATTCACAAGCCAAGATTAATTTTCATCAAGCATCCCTTGCTTCTTCTGATTCTAGAACTCAAACAAAACCACCTATTACTGAACCAGCTTCTAGAGAGCAAATTTCTCGTCCCCGCGCCTTTTATGTAGGAAATTCCCAGACACCTGTTTTTTCCCAAAACATGGAAATTCCAAGTTCTATTCCAGAACCACTCTTTATAGAAGAACAGCAAGTTAGCTATGAACCTTACACAGAATCAGAACCTTTACGAATTAGGGGCTGGTGGTTAATAATAGGTATCTTGTTAATTATTGTTCTTGGTTTTAGTGCTGGGTATTTGATTGTACGTCCTTTACTTCAAAGTCATAGTCGTTAAGTCAAATCATTCTTCAACTTAACCTGTTGCATATCAAAATTCATCTTTGTTTGCAAGTTAAATAAGCTACAAAAAATGATAAATTGAACGTAGAAACCTCAGATAATAACTTAAGAAATGATTAAGGTAGATAATGCTGATACCAAATCCGCTTTTTGAGTCTCCTTTTGACTATGGCACAGGTGTGGCGAAATGAGACTTATGCTTCTTGTGCTGACTAATGGAAAAGGAAGACCATCCAGATTTGGTATTACTAGTTTTACTTTTCTTTGATAACTAGGTCATTTACCGTTAAGTCATGTGACAAGAAGTGATTAAATATTTATTTGAGGTTACGCTCTCTAGCTGATGAGCATCTTATATTGCAGTTTTCTTTGTTAAGACTGTCCAAGGTTAAGAGTAACTCTTGAATCTTAACAAATTTCATCAGTGAAATCTGCAATGTGTAGTAGCAAGCGTGAAAGTGTTAAACACTGGATCTGCTTTGATAGATAAATGTAGAAGTCGGGAGAAAATAAATGAGAAAAGTAGAAGCTATTATCCGTCCCTTTAAGCTTGATGAGGTGAAAATTGCCCTCGTCAATGCTGGTATCGTTGGTATGACTGTTTCAGAGGTGCGGGGTTTTGGACGCCAAAAAGGTCAAACCGAACGCTATCGCGGTTCTGAGTACACTGTGGAATTTTTGCAAAAACTGAAAGTGGAAATAGTTGTTGAAGACAACCAAGTTGATATGGTTGTTGATAAAATTATCGCAGCTGCTCGCACTGGTGAAATCGGTGATGGCAAAATTTTCATCTCGCCAGTTGAACAAGTTGTGCGAATTCGTACTGGGGAAAAGAATACAGAAGCTGTTTAACAGTTATCAGTTACTAGTTACCAGTTACAAGTTACCAGTTATCAGTTACCAGGCAAGAAACAGACTCGTCCACCCTTTGTTCACTGTTCACTGTTCACTGTTTACTGTTCACTGTTCACTCGTTTCATAGTTAGAAGTTAGTGGTTAGTCGTTAGTCATTCATAGTTAAATAGAAATTCAACCAACAACTAACAACTAACAACTAACGATGAGTGTTATTTAAATGAGGCAATTTTTGAAGTAAGGCCGCAAAAGCTTTGCCTCGATGACTGACTGAACGCTTCAACTCTGGCGTCATCTCAGCAAATGTCAATTGCTTTTCTTGAACAGAAAAAATTGGATCATAGCCGAAACCCCCACTTCCACGAGGTGCGTAGAGGATTTCACCAGGACAAATTCCTTCTGATTGTAAGACAATTGTACCATCTGGACGAGCGATCGCCACCACACAAACAAATTGCGCTTGCCGATTTGGTGTATCGCCTAATTCCCGCAACACTCTGGCAATTCGCTCTTCATCAGTTTTGCCATAACGTGCAGAATACACTCCTGGTGCACCATCAAGGGCATCTACTTGTAAGCCGGAATCATCGGCGATCGCCCAGTTTCCCGTTGCAAGTGCTACTTGGGATGCTTTTAGGCAGGCGTTGGCACTAAAAGTGTCTCCCGTTTCCTCGATTTCCAATTCTTCAGGTTTGAGAGTTAAGTCCCAACCAGAATCAGTTAGGTAAGCTTGCATTTCTTTCAACTTACCTGGATTTCCTGTCGCTACTACGAGTAATGTCATAAGTCAGTTAACAGTTAACAGTTAACAGTTAACAGTGATCACTGACTTGTGACAACTGATCACTGATATTACTCTGCCCACTCTTTTGCCCAACCTAGAGTTTCATGTACTTGTTGAAGTGTGGGGGCTTCGCAGTACAACCGTAAAACGGGTTCGGTACCGCTAAAACGAATCATTAACCAACTGTTGTCGGCTAAGCGGAACTTGTAGCCATCAATTGTCTGACAGTCAATGACTGGTTTTCCAGCTATTTGTGTTAAAGGTTGGGTTTGCAGTTGTTGCAAAAGACGCGATCGCACTTCCATGCTGGCGAGGGGTAAATCGATCCGATCATATGTGGAAGTGAAATCTGTTTGTTCTTGTAAATGGCGATAATACTCACCTAAATCCAGCCCAGACTCCACGATCGCTTCTAATACGTACAATGCTGATAGAAGTGCATCCCGTTCAGGTATATGGCTTCCGTAGCCAATTCCTCCCGATTCTTCGCCACCCAACAACACTTGTGCTTCTAACATTCTGTCAGCAATGTATTTATAACCAACGGGTGTTTCAAAAACTGACAAGTTGTGAAGTGCTGCTATGCGGGGAATCAAGTCAGAACCACTCACGGTTTTGACGATTTCGCCTTTGAAATCGCGGCGTAGGGTTAAGTGGTCGATTAATATTGGGATTAAGATTTGTGAACTTAGGAAATTGCTGTCTCCATCAACAGCAGCAATGCGATCGCTGTCTCCATCAAACACCAACCCTACCGCTAAACCTCCTTTATTCGTTTTTTGGTGATTTTGCATCACCTCAAAAAGATGCGAAAGGTATTTGGGTAGTGGTTCTGGTGCACCGCCACCAAACAGGGGATCACGATTGCTGTTAATTTCTTTGATCTCATTGCCAAGTAGCATTGCCAATCCACCAGCAGCCGCGCCATGCATCACATCAGCAAATACTGTAAGTTTGCCGGAGGCGATCGCATCGCGGATTTTCTCAATTTTGACTTTACCTTCTAGTGCTTCACAATAACTGCCCCAGGGATTGAACTTTTCTATCTTGCCTGGAGTTGATGCGGGTGGTAATGGTTGTAATAAAAGTGCTTCTATCTGCTTGGTGACTTCTGGCGGTGCAGAACCACCAAAAGCGCTTTTGACTTTTAATCCCAAATATTTACCTGGATTATGACTTGCGGTAATCACGAGTGCACCCAAGGCATTTTGTTGCTTCGCCGCCCAACTAAAAGCTGGAGTTGGCGCATAAGTATCCGTGAGTAATACATCAAATCCAGCAGCACAGACAACATCCGCGACTTTATGAGCAAAATCTTCTGCCATAAACCGTCGGTCGTGTCCGACAATAATTGTACGGTTACCTACACTTTCTCCATATGTATCAAGTAATACTTTTGCGGCTAGTGGCGCAACTAAGGCTACACGCTCAAAGGTGAACTCATCGCCAATGACGCCCCGCCAGCCGTCTGTACCAAATTTGACTACGTTAGCTGCTACTGACATTGAGGTATCCCTACTTTCTAACAGTGGATTCTAACATTCACACAGGGCACCTGATAACAAGACTATTAGTATAAAAAGTGTAATAGTAATTATGATACTATTGATGACACGTAAATAAGCAAATCTGTTCCTGACTCATTGAAAGTTTGCAAACTTATCTGTTGCCGAAATCAAAGCGCTGAGAATTCCTGGTTCACTCATTGAATGTCCAGCATCAGGGACAACAACAAATTCTGCTTCCTCCCAAGCACGATGTAATTCCCAAGCCGATATAATCGGACAAACAACATCGTAACGTCCCTGAACAATCACAGCAGGAATATGGCGGATGCGCTCAACATTTGAAAGTAATTGATTTTCTGTTTCAAAAAATCCTTTATTTATAAAATAATGACACTCAATTCGTGCAAAGGCTTCTGCAAACTCATTTGTGCCAAACTTTTGCATCAGTTCTGTGTCTATAAACAATCGACTTGTACTCGCTTCCCAAATTGACCAAGCACGGGCTGCTTCCAACCGAGTGAGTGAATCTGGGCTGGTTAAGCGTTTGTAATAAGCTGTCAGCATATCATCCCGTTCCGCAGGCTCAATTGGTTTGAGATATTCTTCCCAAGCATCAGGAAAAATATAACTAGCTCCCTCTTGATAAAACCATCGCAGTTCTTTGTGTCTTAACATAAATATGCCGCGTAAAATGAGTCCCGTGCATCGAGAGGGATGAGTTTGACTGTAAGCTAATGCTAAAGTGCTTCCCCAACTCCCACCGAAGACAACCCACTTTTCTATACCCAAATGTTCTCGCAGCTTTTCAATATCACTAACCAAGTCCCAAGTGGTGTTCTCCCGTAGTTCTGCATGAGGTGTACTTTGACCACAACCACGTTGGTCAAACATTATAAGACGCCATTTTTCTGGATTGAAATATTGTCGATAAAAGGGCGGACATCCACCACCAGGTCCTCCATGTAGCAAAACAATTGGCTTGCCCTGTGGATTACCTGATTCTTCAAAATGAATGGTATGGAGGTCAGAAACCTTTAAGTTGCCTTCTTTGTAAGGTTCGATTGCTGGGTAGAGTTTTCGACTTCTTTCCATTTGACCGCCTATATTAAGGGACTCGTATATTAAGTTACTTCAAGTTTGGATGATTTTTCATACAAGATCCCATGATCTATGCTGAAGAGAGGGATTGAAACTGCTGGCTTTGCAAGCAAGGATGTTATGAAAAAAGTTTTCTCACGGATAGCTATTACCATTATTGCTTTGGTTTTGTGCTTCACAACAGTACTGGGCTTACCGACGAACGCTGATGCTAGCGTCAGCCCTAGTCCGCAGTCAGTAGTGATTAAGGACATTTTCTATAAAGGGGTCGTAAAACAGACGGAATCAGATGAATATGTTGAAATTACCAATCAGAAACCAGCAATCATAGATCTATCAGGGTGGAGACTCAATAGTGAGGATGGTCGGCAAAACTTCTATTTCCCCAAAGGAACGCTATTGACACCAGGAAAAAGTTTGCGAGTGTATACCAATGAGATACACCCAGAAACCGGGGGTTTCAGTTTTGGCATCAAGCGAGCAGTTTGGAACAATAAAGGGAGTGTGGGGCTACTGTATGATGCACAAGGGAATCTAGTGGATAGCTTTAGCTATGGTAATAAGAAAACCGAAATAACTGCTGTCTCAAAGCAGCCACAAACACTACAGAGTACGCCTCCTAAGTCCTTAACACAAAACAATAAAAATTCATAAGGAGCATCGCCTCTGTTATGTAGGGTTGAGTCACAACGATAGCCGTCAGGCGTGCCGTAGGCATATGAAAAATCTGCCTAAGCTGAGGAAAAACCGCCCTTAAAAATTGATTTATTTTGTATACGAGTTAACAGTTTGGGCGGTTTTCCGTCAAGAGTGTCCGGAGGACACGCACTCGCGTTCGTGGACTTCTTGCCAGTTAACTTGTAATGACGGTGAGTCCAGCGCTGGTCTCACCGTAAGGCGTGGCAAGAGCCATAGGGCACCGCAGTTTTTACAGGTGAAATGAAACGGAAAAAGAACACGAATCGCCTCATGAAGCATGCACAATGTCAAGAATATTGTGTTTTCGATTTTTATAGTTTTCTTATTTTTGATTTTTTGAACCTTATTTTAATAATAATAAGAAGAAGAAACACTTTGATTAAATTTTTGTTGAAAAAAATGAATTTTTAAAAACAAATAAAAAGTCGTGCTTTTCTCTCAAAAATGATGGTATTCATGAGATATAGTCTGTCTTTGCTAGAGAAAAAATTGAGAATTGCAATCGGGGATAAACATACGGTTTAATCTGAATTTAAGCTTGAATTTGCAGCGGATAAAAACTGCTCTTAAGACTCAGCTTATCTATAAATAATTGCTCAGAAAAGGACGAAATTAATGTCACTAAGCCAGTTTGCAATTGTTGAAAGTACTTTGCGGGAAGGAGAACAATTTTGTCTTGCCAACTTTTCATCAAATGATAGAGTTGAGATTGCCAGAGCACTCGATAATTTCGGCGTTGACTACATTGAAGTGACATCTCCTTGTGCCTCACCTCAATCTCGTCGAGATTGTCAGCGTTTGACTCGATTAGGCTTGCGCTCCAAAATACTGACGCACATTCGCTGCCATCTGAACGATGCCAAAGTTGCCTTAGATACAGGGGTTAATGGCATTAATATGTTCATTGGTACCTCTAGTATTTTACGCCAGTTTGGTCATGGCAAGAGCATCAATCAAATCCTTGAACTGGCAACCCAAGTCATTACCTTCATCCACAAACAAAGCCCTGAAACTGAGTTGCGCTTTTCCACCGAAGATTCTTTCCGCAGTTCGCTTCCAGATTTGTTACAGGTTTATCTTGGTATCGATAAACTAGGAATCGTGAACCGTTTCGGCATAGCTGATACTGTGGGCGTAGCGACTCCGAATCAAGTTTTTCATCTCGTGCAGACTCTGCGTCAATATACTGATAAAGATATTGAGTTTCATGGTCATAATGACACTGGTTGTGCGATCGCCAATAGCTACGCCGCCCTCGAAGCTGGTGCAACTCATATCGATACGACTATCTTAGGAATTGGTGAGCGTAATGGGATTACGCCTCTTGCTGGCTTGATTGCTCGCCTTTACACTGTCGATCCAGAGCAGTTGAAGCGTAAATACTGTCTGCATCACCTCCAAGAATTACATCACCTAGTCGCTGATAAAGTTGGCATCACTATTCCCTTCAACCACTACATTCTTGGTTCAGCAGCTTTCAGCCACAAAGCTGGTATTCATACTCAAGCAATCCTCAATAATCCCAAGACTTACGAAGTGATTAATCCCAGTGATTTTGGTTTGACACGCTCGTTTTTGATTAATCACAAGCTTACAGGAAAGCATGCAATTGCTCATCGAGCAAGTCAATTGGGGCTAAACTTGGACAAATTCCAACTTCAAAGGATTACCAAGAGGATTAAAGCCTTAGCGGATCAACAACATCTTACTCTGGATAAAGTTGATGAAATCCTCTACTCTGCTTTCAAGGTTCAAGACGGTTCAATTCCACCAATGCCTCTTCTTCCTCCGCTTGAGAATGAGCAGGTTTGGCACGTTTGAGCAAAAAAGCCACTAAGGGCGGGGCAATCAACAAAATACTCAACATCCGCGTCAATTGCATTGCCAGCACTAACCCAGTGTCACCACCTAGCTGCATAACTGTGGCAATCATTGCCTCAATTCCCCCAGGAGTGAATCCTAAGACTGCCGTTGCTGTATCAACGTGTGTTACCAGATGAAACTCATATCCAACTCCCAAACAAAGGAGAATTAACGCAATAACCAAACCTACCTCAATGAATACAGCTCGCAAGAGTTTGCGGGCAGTTTCCCAGTCAAACTGTACACCAATAGACAGTCCAATCAGCAGTTGTCCTGCACAAAAAAGGGGCTGAGGCACTTGTATTTGGTACGGTAGCATCCAAAACACAACTAAGCCAACGAGAAACGGACCTAAAAACCCGGATGAGGGGAGACGCAATTGCCTTCCTCCCCAAATTCCCAAGCCGCCACACACAGCCAGTATCAATAAGTTCAACAACATTGGCAGTCTTGGTAGGTTATTTGTTGTCACAACGGTAGCTATGGTTTGGGTGTCTGGGTTGGCGGGAAAAAGTAAGGTGGCTACAGCTGGCAGGATTAACACGACTAGCAATACCCGGATATACTGGATGAGGGCAACAGCAACTGTATCTGCCCCCATTTCTTCACTCATGGCAACGATGCTAGAAGCGCCACCGGGTATAAAACCCAAAAAACCTGTGGTGCGATCAATGCCAGCCCAACGACTTAACAGGTAGCCGCTGAGCATACTTAAGCTAGCCGTGGTCAAAACACACAGTACCACAGGGATGGCGTAGCTTGTTGCCACACTGAGTGTCTCCGGGGAAAGGCGAGTCGCAGTAACAAGACTGATGATGACTTGCCCAACAATTTTAAACGTCGAAGGTAGGGCTTGGCGACTACCGTTGAGAATTACATAGGCAATTCCCGCCAGGATTGGAGCCAGTAGCCAACCTACTGGAATGTGCAGCCAGTGGAATAGAAAGCCAGTTAGAATTGCAGTGACTAGCTGCTGAATAATTTTTTGAATCTCGCTCAAGCTTGAGACTCTTTTCTCTGGCAATTGAGAGTTCTTATCTTGATGGCTGACAGATTGGGAGTCAGGTAAAAGTAAAGTTTTCCAGAACACACAGATATAGAATAGCTATAAACAGATTAGCTTATAAAGCAACACTAAAATTAAAATATCTAAACATTAAACCCCCTTAATGAGGATTTCATTAAGGAGGTTTTCTAGGAGTCAAACACATTCACACCCTGAAATTTCCTCAGAAATCATCCAGAAATTGACTAATACGGCTGATAACTGGATCAATTTCTTGAGAAGAAGTGGCAGCAGCATAAGTAGGACTAGAAGTATGATTGATCACTTCTAGGGTTGAGACCTGTTGAGCGGTTGGAGGGGAACTGCTTGAAACATTATTCAGCATAATAGCCAACTGAGCCACTTGTTGGCTCAGCTGTATCAGTTGCTGTTCCATAATTTGCAACCGATTAGATTCCTTGGCAAAAAAACGTTCCTCAAGGTCAGCCATCTGACTTTGCAGTGCAGCAATTTGTTGTTCCACCCCTTGTGTTGTTGTTGCTGTTGCTGCTGCTGGTTTCGGGGCTGGTCGTACAGATTCCGGTACGCACAAAGATTGCCATAAGGCTTCTTTACAGAGGTCGCTGAAAGTCTTTTCGGGATCTTTTTCCAAATGACTTTCCACAAGAGCTAACAAGCTTTCGTCAGCCACCCCTGGCTCAAACGTAACGGATTTCACTACTTTTTTTGACCATTGGAACATTAGTGTTAAGTTCTAGCGCGAGCGTTGGATAACTGTGCCTCTCCATAAATATATTGCCCTAAAGCATTTGCTTGCCGAGACGGTGAAGCTAAATGGGCATTAATTTTTGCTTCTTTGAGCAAGCGTTGAACATCTTCCCAGAAGAATTCTCCACCACCTCCGGTGAGAATTACATCGGTAACGCGCTCTGGTAGCCATGCTAGCACGCGGTTACAGATTTCGCGAGAAAACATTTCTATCAGATTAGGAAGAAAGTCATCTAAATTGGTGGGTTTGCTGGCACCTCTGGGACGGTAAAAGCGATCGCCCTTGGCTCGGTTGACTGCAGCAATTAAAGATAGAGACTGGCTATCTGCGCCCTCAATTTCGGCAGCAACTAGTTCATAAAACTTGCTCATACCGAAATCTTCACTCTTTGAGGCACCTCGGGCAAAGCGGAAGTTATCAACCATCAAACAATCGGTTGTTTGATGTCCAATATCAACAATTGCCACGGAGACTTTGGTAAGATCAGGCATTCCTGCGGCTTTCTTTGGTTGACCCTCACACCATAGTAAGCTGCCATAGCCTTCTGGCATGACCCAAACCTTGTTGATATTCAACGATACGGATTCTCCGCGAAAGTTCATCACATGAGGACCATTGAGTTGGCTGATGATCTGTGCTTTTTCCTTCTCAAATTGTTCTTGAGAAAGGTAAGGCAGACCCAGCACCACAGAGATTTCATCTTTGAGCTTAAAGTAGCCAGCGCAAGCCAAGACTTTAATCAGTGCGTATTCGACCTTAGATTGACCCACTCCTAAGTTAGCCCCAAAATCTGCTGCCAATTGACCAACAGCGTATCCATTGCCTTGATACTCCAGCCAAAGATCCATCAAAGGGTCAGTCGCGCGGGCTTCAAAAACACCTCCACGCACTTGTTCCATTGACATCTCCTTCACGTTGGCCGAGACGAAAGTCACATTATTAGACTCGCGGCTAATACAAGTCTTTGTAGAAGTTCTACCTAAATCAATACTGAGAATCTTTTTCCCCGAAACGCCAGCAACTGGTTGAGGGGGAGCAGCATTTATCGGAGTAGATGCCGAAACTCTATTCATTGGAATAGCAGCGGCGTTCATGGGAGTGGCAGCGGAAGGTTGATCTGTCATAAAAGCTCCTAGTACTTAACTTAGCTCTCACAAGTTATCATGCTCATCTTACAAAAATGGGTGTACCAGAAAACATCTGTTGCGTCAACTGTAGCAAGCAATATACAAAGAACCACTTAGTTGTTGAGCGATAAACATAGATAGCGCTTAAGTTTCACTTGATACCATATAATCACAAAGCTAACAAGCAGAGTTAGAGAGTTGCGAACACTTGCTTTTACACAGATAATACTTATTTTTCCAACGCTAATTAGAAACAATAATTTTTACTGTCTCCTGTTTTTTCGCTTACGCTTCATCACCCAGACGACAAATGCCAGGATCAGAACTACAGCCACAATTTTAGAAACAGGAGCCAGATACTTGTCCACGAGTTCATACTGACTACCCAAGGCATATCCTGAGTATGTTAGCAAACCGACCCATACAGCGCTACCTAAAGTTGAGTAGATTAAAAATGGTAGAAGGTGCATATGACTCATGCCTGCGGGTACGGAAATCAAGGTCCGGACTCCCGGGACAAGCCGACCAATACAAACTGCTTTGGCACCTTGCTGGTCGAACCAGCCCTTTGCTTTAGTGATGTCTTTACTTGATATAGTTAGCCACTTACCGTATCTATCTGCCCAAGCTTGTAAACGCTTTTGCCCTAATAATTTACCAGGGTAATACCAGATAAGTGCGCCTAATACTGAACCCAGCAGTCCTGCAAAAAATACGCCGATGACATTAAGCTTTTCTGGGGTTGCCCTTGCTGTAAATCCCGCCAATGGCATAATAAGTTCTGAAGGAATTGGAGGAAAGACATTTTCGAGAAACATCAACAGAGCAATTCCCCAGTAGCCCAGAGAGTTAATAGTATTGGTTATCCATTCAAGCATCAACTGTATTCCTGAAATTACGACAGAAGTTTCGTAGTCATTTGTTGTTACTACATCAAACTTGCTTTATTTACAGGACTTACGCTGGAATAAGCGAAAAACGATCTCCGCGTATACCTGCGGGTCCCGCAGGCATAGACGTAGCATGCACCACAAAGGACACAAAGAAATACAAGTTTGAGAGAGTTTTTGCGTAAGTCCTAATCTAAATACTTTTTAGCTAATTTTGTGAAAAAATACACTTTCCATAAATGAAAAAGGGTATGGGTTACAGCTTATGGATGATAACGAGATTCTATTCTCTTACCCCCTACAAACTATCCCCCATTCCCTTTCTATACATTGTGTACCCCGTTGTAATCTGTCTGGTGTTCCCTTAAACAGTGGGTGTCAAAGATTGTACTTTTGGTTCAGATTGCCAATCTAATGGGTTCCAAACACGGTCTTCCAAAGCCATCTGCTCGATTAAGCTTGCTAGTCTTAAAGCTTTGAGTGCTTGTTCACCACCAACTGAAGGTTGGTTACCTCCACGCACGCAGTTGACAAAATGCTCCAACTCTGCACCTAGTTTATCAGTATTACTTGTAGAAACTCTTTCAATCACGCCATCCTGTCTATATAATGCTGCTTGTCGATAGTCGTTGGTGTGTCGGTGAACCAAAATTTCATTTCTGAGAAAATCTGCTTCAGTAAAGGAATTTTTACAATGGGCAACAATACGACGAATTTTGCAGTGAGTCACTTTACTGGCAGTCACAGTAGCAACAATACCATTGGCAAATCCTAATGTCGCAGTTACGTAATCTAAATAACCAGAGTCTAATGTACGATTACCACTAGCTGTTAACTTCACTACAGGAGCTGCGGCTAATTCCAAAAGCAGGTCAATGTCATGAATCATTAAATCCAAAACAACTGAGACATCGTTTGCCCGACTTGAATATGGACTTGTACGATGTGCCTCTAGCGCTAGCACTTCCTCAGTTTTCAACACCTTCCTCAATTCTTGAAATGCTGGGCTGAACCGCTCTATATGACCGACTTGTAGAATACATTGAGAATCGGCGGCAGCATTTACTAATGATTCTGCTTCAGATATACTTGCCGCGATTGGCTTTTCAATCAGAACATGAATTCCCGCCAAAAGACAGTTGATTCCAACGGCGTAATGCAAACGCGTGGGTACGGCAACACAAACTGCCTGTACATGAGGCAGCAGGTCGCAATAATCTTCAAAAAAGCGCACCTTGTATTTGCTGGCGGTTTCTAATCCTCGTTCAACATTAATATCTGCTACACCAACCAGTTCAACGTCCTTCATTGAACTCAGTACTCGGACGTGATGCTGCCCCATATTACCCACGCCGATCACGCCTATGCGGATCGGTCGTGGATGGTTACGCTGTAGTTGACCATTTTGTTCTCCCACTGACATACTTCTATTTTGCACTGTTATTCTCTCCTCAACCACCACACTTAGAGACGTTATAGTCATTGGATTTGATATTCAACTGCCAATGGCTATGCGTCTAAAACCATCCAGATGGTAACATAGAGGTTCTATTTATGAAGAATTTCAAAGTTTCTTGTGAGTTCCCGCCATATGACTCGGTTTTATAAGAAGTGTTTAAATTGATGCTTTTTTTGCACTTTACGAAAATTCTAATGAGCTTTTTATTCGTTTTAGAAACTAACTAAGACGTTAGTCAAGTGCTCTTTGTTTCACAAAAAAATGATTACCGAAAACGAAATCTACAATAACGTGGGAGCGTGGTAGCCCCGTATTTTGAAATCAAAGCGAATAATGTGAACATAGGCGGTTTTTACTACCGTTAAGTCTTTGTGTGATAATTAGTTGTCGACCTAGTTTCATTTGTTACGTGTTAGACCATTTCAGGAAATGCCTGATACAAATGATTTTTCTACAATGATTTCCCCTTGCTCCCAACTCCATTGCTGTTCATTTGTATCAACCTTAAAGTAAAACGGTATTATACCTCAACCCAGATCTCTAGGTACTGGGTTTCGACACCTGCCGCAAGTTGATTATGAAAGCTGTCATTTTATTGTCTGGTGGTTTAGACTCTTCCACGGTTTTATACCAAGCGATCGCCGATGGTTATAACTGCCATACCATTTCCTTTGATTACCAACAGCGACATCGACGAGAGTTAGACTCAGCTTTGGCAATTGCTCAAAAAGCTGGTGTGGTAGACCAGCAAGTGGTAAAGTTTGATTTAAGACAATGGGGCGGCTCGGCTCTTACGGATGATGCGATCGAATTACCTCAGAAGCGTGACCTGGAGGAAATGTCTCAAAGTATTCCTGTCACCTATGTTCCGGCTCGCAATACTATCTTTTTAAGCTTTGCCCTTGCCTATGCCGAAACCATTTCTGCTCAGTGTGTTTACATAGGTGTTAATGCCCTAGACTACTCTGGATATCCTGATTGTCGTCCTGACTACATCCAAGCAATGCAGGAAGTGTTTCGTTTAGGAACAAAACAAGGACGCGAAGGGCAAAGCATTTCCATCAAGACACCCTTAATTCAGCTAAAAAAAACTGAAATTATCCAACTTGGGAATAAATTGGGTGTTCCTTGGGAACTCACATGGTCTTGCTATCAAGGAGACGATGTTGCTTGTGGTGTCTGTGATTCTTGCCGTTTGCGTCTTGCAGCTTTTGGGGAACTGGGATTGAAAGACCCATTGGCTTATGCGAAGTAGGGGTGTAAGGGTGTAAGGGGGATGAGAATATAAATGGATTTCCCCAATACCCCAATACCCCCACCTCCTTTGGGGAATTCAAAATTCAAAATTCAAAAGTCAAAAGTATTAATTTTGAACGCCAGGTGCTACAAGTCGGCATAGCCGCCCAACGCACTGGCTCCTTTTGACTTGAGACTTTTGACTTGTTTTGCCCCTAGTTTGTTGACTCCTCCAACCGTCGCACCTGAATCTGATGTAAGCGTGGTCCAGTGACTGAGACGACAGTAAATTCTAGATTTTCATAACGAAAGGTTTCGCTAAGGGTAGGAACTTTGTCTAACTGGTAAAGTAAAAAGCCTCCTAAAGTTTGGTATTCTTTTCTCAAGGGCAAATCAAGATGCAAAACCTCATTCAGGTCTTCCAGATTTGTTTGAGCCTGCACAAGAAAAGTTTGCTCGTCTGAAATTTTGATGAGCAAATCATCTGTGGTGTCTGGTTCGCCGGGATAACCGATAATTTGAGCAATGATGTCTTGGATAGTGACCAATCCAACAGTCGCACCAAATTCATCTACCACCATCACCATAGTTGGTTCCTCTCGCTGCATGGTTGGCAAGAGTTCTTTTAAGGGAGTATGTTCTGGCACAAATCTTACAGGGCGCATCCAAGGCTGAATTTGTGTTTCTAAAGTCAGCTTTCGCACAGCTAAGGGTTTTGCCAAGTCTTTAAAGTAAACTATGCCGCGAATATCATCCAAAGATTCTCCAATAATAGGGTAACAAGAATGACCTGTAGCTATTATTTCTTGGAGAAGAGTCGCTAAGGTAGCGACTTTTGGCAAAGCGATAACACTCGTACGAGGAACCATAACTGCTTGTACTGTCTCGTCCCCAAACTCAAAGACGTTTTTGAGTAGTTGTCGTTCTTGTGCTTGCAATCCGGTAGATTCGCGTTCTGTGGAAATAATGAGTTGTAATTCTTCGGGTGTAACAGGTGGCTTCCAACTTTGACCTGTGTATTCAATACCAAAAAGTCGCAATAGCCAGCGAGTTGATTGGTTAAGAATCCAGATAAAAGGGCTGAAAAATCTGACAGTTGCTCTGACCGAAGGTCCTAAAAATCTTGCCAGTTGTTCTGAATACAGTATGGATACTGATTTGGGACAGAGTTCTCCTAAAACTATTTGCAAATAAGCTATGAAAAAAAAGGCAATTGGAATTGATAGAGAATGAGCTACGACTATACTCATTCCTATAGGTAGAGGTAAAGATAGTAACCATGATTTTACTAGCACAACGATGGTGCTTTCCCCAATCCAGCCTAGTGCCAAACTAGAGAGAGTAATACCTAATTGAGTTGTGGATAGCAATCGATCCATACTGTGTTGCAAAACTTCAACGGCGATCGCCTGAATATCGCCAGCCTCCACCAGTTGATGGATGCGCGATCGCCGCACTGTCACCATAGAAAATTCCGCTGTTACAAAAAAGGCATTGATAGCAATCAGCACTAGCACTGATAACAATCGCAGCCCCACATCTGTCCAACTTAAGCCAAGAAAAGCACTCACCTTCGTTGCCGTATAATACTGATGCCCCATGAATATTTTATTGGTAGTTAGTTGTGCTACTAACCACTAACACTTATCTTTCTACGGGAATATTTGGTACTTCTAGCCGCAGTCTTTGAGCAGGATAATCTGTCAGGGCGAGTGAAATACGCTTGACATTATCAAGTAAAGGTGTAGGAATGCTCACTGTACCAGAAACAGGAGATCCATTTACCGGTAATTCAGAAGGTAAACCCTCTGTACTCGCACTTAAGGTTCGTCCTTTATCATCAGATACATCCAAAAAACTATATAGGAAGCGTACAGAATCTTTGCCTTTGTTCTGCATTTGTACTTTTAGAAGCAAAGCACCACCAGAAAAGCGAGCAGATTGTACGGAAAGGCTAACACCTTCGCTTTGGGCGTTAATGGGAAATCCTTCCTGAGGCTTTTCTTGTTCAGCTGCGGGCGTTGATTTATCCTCCTTCTTGACCTTACTGGTATTTACCTGGTCATCATCATCATCTTTTTTTCTAGATTTAGCAGCCTTTGTTTTGCCCTCAATTCGGGATTTGACAATTTTCAGGATTTGATCCTCCTTGAGAAAAGCAACCCCTGCGTGTTGCTCCTTAGCTGATTTACTGCTGGTAAATTTGCTGGTAGGACGAGCATCTGGTGCTGTAACACCTTTGAGTGCTGCACTTCCTAAAGTAAATCCCCAAAATGCACTTACAGAGCCAGCCCCTAACATCAGAACTAGCAAAATTAAAGTCAGAAGTACGGTAGAATTTAGTTTCATTGCCGACAAGTCATTGCAAAAGAATGCTGGTCTATTTAAAAGTATCGAAGTTATTTACTTCAATATCTAGAGGAGCTTAATCAATATTAGTCTCCACTACTGCCACGTCAAAGTATATGGTATGAAAATCTGGTATATCATATTAACATTGTCAAATTCTATTGACTTGTGCTAGAATTAAAGCCCGACCAGGGTTGGCCGAGCGGTTGAGGCAGCGAACTCATAATTCGCGCTAGGCAGGTTCAACTCCTGCACCCTGGATTTAAAACAGTGAACAGTGACCAGTGACCAGTGACCAGTGAACAAGGGGTGGACGAGTCCGTTTCCTGCCTGATAACTGATAACTGGTAACTGTTAAAAATAGTTAGCAAAAACTCTTTGGATTTCCCGTAACAGAAAAATAACTCAGGACTGAGCACTTATTGGTACGATGTCTCAGAAGTATATTTTTCTGATTATGAGCGCAACGCAGTGGAGCGTATTGTTATGACATATCAAGCCGAAACTCATGCCCAACCGAATATCGGGGCAATAACTACTGATTTAGTAACCATTAACCAATACTTACTCAATTTACTTTGTCAACTGGCATATAAAGAAGGTGATTTTGTCCTCTCTTCCGGACAGCGTAGTTCTTACTATATCAACGGCAAGCAAGTAACACTTCACCCCCAAGGCGCTTTGGCAATTGGTCGTATTCTCCTATCTATGCTGCCATTAGAAACTCAAGCAGTTGCTGGTTTAACATTAGGTGCTGATCCTATTGTCAGCGCCGTAAGTGTGGTTTCTGCCTATGAAAACCGACCGATACCAGCATTAATTATTCGCAAAGAAGCCAAGGGACATGGAACAAGGGCATATATTGAAGGTCCCAGCTTGCCAGAAGCTGCAAAAGTAGTAGTTTTGGAAGATGTGGTTACAACTGGACAATCTGCTATGAAAGCCGTTGAACGACTGAGAGAAGCGGGTTATACCGTCAATCAAGTGATTTCACTAGTGGATCGTCAACAAGGAGGAGCCGAATTCTACCAACAAGCAGGCTTGCAGTTTAAGGCGGTGTATACGATTAAGGAAATTCAAGAGCGATATCGGCAGTTTATAAATAGTTAGTGGGTAGTTGGTAGTAGTGAATTTTCTACTACCAGCTAATTACTGAAACTAACTATTCCCAATTTCTAACTTTGGGTTACGGTTTCCTTATCTTTTGCCAAGAACTTCTCAAGTTCTGTGAGTGCATCAGCATCAACTTTGGTTTGCATGGGGCAGAATTTGGGACCACACATTGAACAAAACTCAGCAGTTTTGTAAATGTCTGCTGGCAGAGTTTCGTCGTGATATTCCCTTGCTCTTTCTGGGTCGAGTGCTAATTCAAACTGACGGTTCCAATCGAAGTTATAACGGGCGCGGGACAGTTCATCGTCTCTATCTCTTGCACCTGGGCGGTGTCTGGCTATATCTGCTGCATGAGCTGCTATCTTATAGGCAATTAAACCATTCCGTACATCTTCAGGATTGGGCAAGCCCAAGTGTTCTTTTGGTGTGACATAGCACAACATTGCAGTACCGTACCAACCAGCCATTGCTGCCCCAATTGCTGAGGTGATGTGATCGTAACCGGGGGCGATGTCCGTTACCAATGGTCCCAGCACGTAGAAAGGGGCTTCAGAACACTCTTCCATCTGCTTTTTGACATTAAACTCAATTTGATCCATTGGAACGTGTCCAGGACCTTCTACCATGACCTGTACGTCATCCTCCCAAGCTTTACGAGTCAGTTGTCCGAGAGTTTTGAGTTCCGCTAATTGTGCATCATCAGAAGCATCATGGGTACAACCAGGACGCAGAGAGTCACCAAAACTGAAGGAGACGTCATATTTTTTAAAAATTTCAATGATGTCGCCCAAGTGGGTATAGAGTGGGTTTTGTTTGTGATGGTGCAGCATCCATCTTGCCAAAATACCTCCACCGCGAGACACAATGCCAGTCAGGCGACTTCTGACTAAAGGCAAATGCTCAATCAAAATCCCAGCGTGGATAGTCATGTAATCGACACCCTGCTGGGCATGTTTCTCAATAATATGGAGAAAGTCATCTGGTGTCAGCTTTTCAATATTGCCGTGGACGCTTTCTAAAGCTTGGTAAACTGGTACTGTCCCAATTGGTACTGGTGAAGCTTGGATAATCGCAGTGCGAATTTCATCCAAGTTTCCGCCACCAGTGGACAAATCCATGACGGTATCAGCGCCATACTTCACCGCTAAATTCAGCTTTGCCACTTCTTCCTCAAGATTGGAAGAGTTGGGAGAAGCGCCAATATTGGCATTAACCTTACACTTGGAGGCTATACCAATACACATTGGTTCCAAGTTCGTGTGGTTAATGTTAGCAGGGATAATCATCCGTCCCCGTGCTACTTCGTCTTTGACGAGCTCTACGGGAAGGTTTTCCCGCTGCGCGACGTAATGCATTTCTTGTGTGATGACACCCTGACGTGCATAATGCATTTGAGTGACATTGCTCTGCCCACGACGCTTGGCAACCCATTCAGTCCGCATATTTGATTTCCTCGATAAACAGCTTCCCTCCGCCGGTATTACCCGGATTCAGGTGTTAAGGGTGTAATCTCAGCCTGATGTGCAGGCACCCCTAGCATGAGAAATCATCTTAGCATTTTCGTTATCGGTCGGAGCAAGGAAGTTAAAAATTTGTAAGCTACTCTCGCTGACGCGCAAATTCAAAATTCCAAAAAAATAGCTTATTCCCCCAGAACCCCGACAACTTTTAAGGGAGTCGGGGAGTAAAATCCTGACTGTTAATAGAGAATACTTATACTTGTCAACTCAAGAAAAATGCGCTTACCCTGGGTAAATTTCGGTGTCGCCAGTTTTTAAACGTTCCTGGATAAGTCTGTGAACCAATAGAATGATTTCCTCAAATGTTCTCTTCAAAATCAAGCGACTATTAGCACTAGTCCACGGAGGTAGAATCAGCAAACTTTGCAAAACTAACCACAAAGCTTGAAAATATTGCTTTTGATGAAAAGAAATATTTGCTAAACATGCCAGTCCTCGCCCTTTTGCTTCTTGGTGTTTAAGTTCATAAGCAATAGCGAGGGCTTGCTCGCAGTATTCTATGGCTAACTGAGGTTGTTTCAAGCAACCGTAACAATAGCAGAGATTAAATAGCACTCCCGCTTGTGTTGTTCGGTTTCCAATTTCACGACTCATTTCTAAAGCTTGCTCATAGTATGCAATGGCGTCTTGATATTGTTTTAAGTCACTATAAACAGAACCCAAAGCGTTTAAGGTTGATGCTTCTGTACCTTTAGAAGCTGTTTCACGAGCAAAATGTAGAGTTGCACTTAAGTATTCAATAGCAAGTTGGAATTGTCCTAGAAGCGTGTAGGCATTACCTAGATAGTATGAGGCTAAATATCTCTGACATTGGTTACCAATTTGGATACTGATACTTAATTGCTTTTGCAGGTAATTGATTGCTTGCTTGTATCTTCCTCGGGATAAGTAAGTCCCTCCCATCCATCCTAAAACTAGGGCTGACAGTTCAAGATCGCCTAGTTCTTGTGCGATCGCCAGCGCTTGCTTCCCGTATTTAATACCTCTTCTGTAATTTCCTCTCAAAATATAATAAGCTCCCAAACCACCTAGGGCTTGGGCTTCCTCTTTTTGAGCATTATTTTCACAAGCAACGGCTAACTGCTGCTGAAGACAATTGATTGCAGTCTGATGCTGTGCTAATGAAGAATAAATACCAACTAGTCCACCTAGTGCTTCTGCTTCTGCTTTTTGGTTACCGATTTGACGCGCCAGTTCTAATTGTTGCTTATAGTAGCTCATTGCTTGTGATGTTTGGTCTAAGTAAGCATAAGCACGACCTAAACCTTGTAGACAAAAACAATCTATCTCTGAATTCAGCTTACCGAGAAGCCGACTATAAAGTTCTATTTGTTCCGAGTAATAGCCCCAACTCCTTAGTTGCTGGTACAATTGTTTACCATCAGAAGTTTTGGTTGATGTGAAGAGTATCTCGCTAGCTGACTGCCATGCTGAGATTTCGCACAGATGATGAAATGCTTCCAGATAACCACGTACCTGCTCTAAGTTAGAAGCACCACACTCTGGCTCATAAAAGTTTAACCAGTAAAAAGCTGCTTTTAGGTGAGCTAACTCTAGCACGGTCAATTTTCTCAATGTTGGTGTTGATGACTCATGCTTTGTTTGGGGAGGTTCGATTCGGTCAACTTTACTGTTTGCTTGCATAAGCAGTAATTGACCTGCTTGATCGCAGCAGATATGCAAAATGTTTGATACTGAAATCTTCTGTAGTTCTACTGGTTTAGCATAGTCATGACTCAAGGCGGTAAACCTCCACTTCCAGCTTCTGTAAGTAATCCAGCGCCACTCGGCGAATAAGACTGTGTAGTCGATAAAAAACTCTGTGCTCAGTGTATTCCTCTTCCAAGAGAAACCGACGCTGTAGCGATTGAAACGCTAAGGTTTGAGCTTCACTCGCATATTCACCAATGATCAGCAACCAAGCGGGACGCTCAACAGCACGTCTATACACGGCTCCTTGGCAAAGCATTAAACAAGCTAATGGCTCTGCCTGGTATAATCGAGTAAAGGTACGTTCTATGCGCACTTTTACCAAATCAGTTAAGGCAATACTATAGCGGTCAAGCCTGGGTTTGTCCTGTTTAGATTTTTCTTCTGGGGCATTTTTTAGGCGTTCTACAGTAATAATTTCATCGCCGTAATCATACCAGTAAGCTTGAATATCTCCATTGTAGGGTGGCATACGGATTTCACCAGCAATAACTCGTAATGCTAAGGGATGCCCTTCGTAGACATGAATTATTCGTTTGAGGTTCTCCAAATCTACATCTGATTGTATCTGCACATCCCAAGTTGAAAACAATTCTAGGGCTTCTGATTCCTCCAAACCTTTGAGTCGTTCGCTTCGCGATCGCAACGGATATCGTCCTTGTGCAATAATTGGCGGTTGGTCTTGAGATGTTAAGATAATTCGACTAGACATTTGTTCAGCTTTAACAACCTGTTCCAACAATTGTGCAAAAGTTGGCTCGATAAATTGATGCCCTCCTGAACCATCTGCTTCTAAAGTCTCTTCAACCATATCTAGGATGAGCAGATAGGGATGCGATCGCAACTTATCCACCATCGCCTTCACCAATAAATCGGGTTCTTTTTGCAGCTTTTCTTCCAGTGCTACTTGCTCCCCTAAAAGCCGACGTGCTATCACCAAAACGTTGGATGATTTTTGCGAAATGCTGACACTATAAACCTCTCGAAAGCTGATAGCAAATGATGGCTCTAAAGTGAGACGCATTGCTAAAGATGTTTTTCCAATCCCACTAATTCCAACTATCGATAAAACTCGGCATTCTTCTTGCAATTGATGTTTTAATTTAGTAATCAGTTCTGTACGTCCTACCCATCGAACTCCATTATCTTCAAGAGTTATTGTGGAAGTTATTACAGATTTGGGTTTAGGAGAAAGCGTTTTGCTGTCCTCTAGTTCTTGCTCTATCCATTCATCAAATGAACAATGAAACAACAATTGACACAGCCCGTTAATTAACCAATGCTCACACGAGTCTCGATGCTCCGACGCTAAAAAACTTCTGATAGTTTGATACCGAGGTGGATCTGAATCCTTGAGATAATTTACCCAAGCAACAGAGAATTCTCCCCAAGCAGTTTGGTTTCCCACCTTGAATTGCTCATTAAACTTGTCGAGAAGCTTTTGCTTTAAAACAAGAGGCACTTGTTTTAAGCTGTTATCTCTATAAGAACGGTCAAGTAGTAGCTGACAGACACCATTAATTATCCAATAAACACAAGTGCTTTGTGTCACCGAGTACAAAATGTTTTGAATGTCTGCTTCAGAAGGAGGCTTACCCAGAATGTCGGCTTGCTGATGCCACATTCGCAAAAAATCCTCTGTTGACTTAAACCGCTGTCCAAACGCCAACTTGAGCTTCCGCCGCAAAGATGGAGTCACAGAAACGAGGTGGTTATTCATTTGTGGTGCAGCATCAGTGTGCATATTGGCAAGCAACGACAGGGCTACAAGGCAATTTCTAATCCTAGTTTATCGCTCAGTTTTTTGCCAATTTGTTTTTAAATTGCTTTCAAATTGCTCTCAAACAAAGCGTAAGTATTATTGGCTTGCGGTTAGATAGGAAATAACTTGCCTGCACAGAGATTTTATGCAGGAATAAATGACCTCAGAGGAGTGAGTCAATGAAAGCATCACTAATAAGCTTTAGTGTGAGTCTAGTAGTTTTGGGTGTCGGCTTGCTAACAAAGATCCAAAGCACACCAGCACAGCCTGCAACTGTTTTTCAACCAATTCTTAGCGATATTCGTCAGCAACTGCCACAAGGAACAGAAATACGGTTGCCTTCTACTCTTCCCACTTTTAATCGCTCACTGCTTTCAAAAGCATTTTCTGATTTTCCTGTTGATGGCAACATTTATCCTTATGTTGATTCTAAGAATGAAGCTATTGCAGTTAATTTTGGCGTAATACCAAACTGTGCTAACTCTGCTAAACCTGACCAGTGTACCATTGGAGGTATTGGTGTTTTTAAAAGTGGCAAATCAAAATTTTGGCCTCCAAAAGGGGAGAATATCACACCAGTAGATTTGGGCAATGGGATTCGTGGCTTTTACCTCACCAGAGGTAGTGGACATAATACTCTTAGATACGTCTTTTGGAAACAAAATGGACTAGAATTTGCATTGGGAACTGCGGCTTTTGCAATGTCTCAGCAGCAAATTATAGAGACGGCTATTTCAGCAGCTAATGAACCTGCCATTACGAGTGCCAATTGAGGAGGATGATTTCATACAAAACAAAGAAAAAACTTTGTGAAGTTGGTTGGAGAGGGCGCGTTGTGCTTGCGAATAGTTCGCAAACCGAGAAATCGGGCGATCATAATAAAAAAGTTGTGTCATAATACCCAATTGACAGGAGGATTACGCCACGCCGTGGTGTAATCCTCCTGTCAAAGTAAGATCTGTGAATTAATGCAATCGCTTTTCAATACGATCTGCCGTATGCGCAAAGCGCCCCCGGTAGGGGTACGCGTAGCGTGCGCTTTACGCTTGGGCATTAAGCTTCGCTTATCGCCTCGTCCACATGAAGGTTGAATATCAATACTACTTGGTTAAGCTCAAGAAAATAAAATGTTTAGATTGGGCCGTTGGAACGAAACCCTACTACACCTCCCAAACTTTGTCTTTGAAAGCAAAAACAACGTGTAGTGGTCTAGATTGCATGGTGCTGCCCTTGGGTTTGTTTATTTCTCTGATTGTCCGACACCTGGAAGTAGACGACTCAATTTAAAAAGCTATTACACTACCACTTTGTCAATGCGTAAGTTCTAAATTTTAATTTTTGTTTTAATTTTTTACTCATGACTGACCGACACATTCTGTTTTACAAACCCTATGGTGTTCTCAGCCAGTTTACAAAAGACACTCCCACTCGTAGCACCCTCAAAGACTATATCGATATTCCCGATGTCTACCCTGTGGGTCGTTTGGACTGGGACAGTGAGGGGTTACTGCTATTGACCAACAATGGGCAATTGCAACATCGCCTCTCTCACCCTCAATTTGGACACCAACGAACTTACTGGGTGCAAGTAGAACGAATTCCTGATGCTGCGGCTTTGACGCAGCTACAACAAGGTGTGACGATTCAAGATTACCGCACTCGACAAGCAAAGGTGGCACTATTGCCAACAGAACCTTCTTTACCAGAACGTGATCCGCCGATTAGGTTTCGCAAAAATGTGCCGACAGCGTGGTTAGAAATGACTTTGACAGAGGGCAAAAATCGTCAGGTCAGGAGAATGACGGCGGCTGTGGGATTTCCGACTTTGCGGCTTGTGAGGATAAGCATTGCCCACTTACAATTAGATGACTTACAACCAGGTGAATGGCGTGAGCTAACCTCAAAGGAACTTAAGTTGTTACTCGATTTAGCTTTTACAGGCTCAAAAAAGTTTAAGGGCAAGAGAACAACGCTTTTAGATTATAACTAAAATATGACAGTAGTTATCATTGTAGAGCCTATCATCCCAAATCTAATTACCTTCTGAGTTTCCTAAACCTAAAGATATGTGTCGGAATATGCGATAATGCCTAGTTTACATGGCAATTTTTTGTAAAAAAAAGCTAATGCCAATATCTCAAATCTATAGTTAGTATGCGTCAACATTAAGACTGCCACTAAAATTCGCCAGATGAATCACAATATATTGTAGATCTACTGTAGGCAGGTGCTAACAAGTGTGGCACTTTTGGATTGTAGTGGCTAGAAGCACCTTGGAACGGGAATTAAGGAACTTCCACAATGCTGATTTGCCCTCAGTGTAAATTTGAAAACCCCAATGCTAACAAATTCTGTCAAAGCTGTGGCGCTTCACTGACTCACAAGGTCTGTCAAGAGTGCGGTACTCATTTGGCTTTAAATGCACGAGAATGTGATAACTGTGGCGCAGCATGCGGAAGCGTTTTGTGGGCAATTATTACGAAAGAAGACAGTTGGCGAGTTGGGGAGGATAAGGAAGATTTTGCTTCCTCATCCTCCTCATCTCCTTTATCACCAGGTTCTTACTTAGACTCACAAAAGCGTTATCAGCTGCTAGAACCACTGCCCGCGTTACAGGAAATTGCTCCTAACACTGAAGTCTGTGTGAGAGTTCTAGATTGCCAACCATACCAAGTCTCACTCCTTGAGGTTATGCTGACAAATCAGCAAAAGGGACTAGTCATGGCATCAGTTGGGGTTGATAAAATTCCCAGTCTCGCCAAACCTTATATTGCCTTACGATCATGGTGCCATTTGGGAATACCGCCCATTCATGATGCTTGGCAGCAGGATGACATGCAGGTGGTACTCATCGAAGACCGCTCGAATTGGCAGGAATTACTTCATTTGTGGCAGGATGATTCACTAAGCTCGTTACAAATTGTACATTTTTTTTCCCAAATGACCCAACTTTGGTCAGTGCTGGAAAAAGCTCACTGCCGTCAAAGTTTGTTGGAATTGTCCAATCTACGAGTTGATGAAAAACTATCATTAGCACTACAAAAGTTGTACGTAGAATCACCAGACAAGACAGCTACTCAGTTTCCAGAAGATACAGAAGCAACACTACCACAGACGACAGTTGTGCAGCCTTTGACAATCCAAGCTTTAGGGCGGGTTTGGCACGCACTTTTTAGACAGTCTCAACGTACTCAATTTGGTTCTGTTTTGCACCTGATCGGAGAGTTGGAACTAGGTAACGTACAGACGCTGGCCCAGCTGCAATCATGTTTGTCAGACATCACGTCTGAATTGCAAGGCAATTCTACAAGCGTTTCAACTCCTTCTACATTATTCAAGAGTACTGCTGCGCCCACTGTCTTGCAATTGGATCACCAAGAGGATGACACTGAATTCAAAAGCGATGATAAGTCCATAGGTATGCTGCCTATGCAGTTAATAAGCTTGGAAAATGCAGGACTTACCAATGTCGGGCGTCAACGCGACCATAATGAAGATTATTTCGGTATTGATACAAAAGTATACAAACTAGAATCACCGAACACCCATATTTTGCAGGCGCGTGGTTTGTATATTCTGTGTGATGGAATGGGCGGACACGCAGGTGGCGAGGTTGCAAGTGCTTTGGCTGTCAAATCTTTGCGCGAGTACTTTCAAACCCACTGGGCTTCTAACCAACTGCCAACAGAAGATAATATCCGCGCAGCAGTACGGCTAGCCAATCAAGCAATTTTTAATGTCAATCAACAAGACGCCCGTTCTGGTGTTGGGCGTATGGGTACGACTGTAGTTATGATTTTAATCCAAGATACTCAAGTTGCGGTTGCTCATGTGGGAGACAGTCGTCTCTACCGTGTCACTCGCAAAAGAGGACTGGAACAAGTCACAATGGATCATGAAGTTGGTCAACGGGAAATTTCTCGGGGTGTAGAACGTAGTGTGGCATACTCCCGCCCTGATGCTTACCAATTAACTCAAGCCCTTGGTCCTCGCGATGAACAGTCTATCATTCCCGATATCCAGTTTTTTGAGATCAATGAAGATACCCTTTTTCTTCTTGCTTCGGATGGTTTATCTGATAATGATTTGCTGACTCTTCATTGGCAGAACTACTTAGCACCTTTGTTAAGTCATTCTGCCAATCTGGAAAGTGGCGTTCAAACTTTAATTGATTTGGCAAACCATTACAATGGTCATGACAATATTACTGCTGTACTTATTCGGGCAAGAGTGCGCCAAAGTATAAACCAACAGCAATAATTGTAAATTACAGACAAGGAGAAACAGGAGCAACAGAGTCCGAGAGTAACAGAGTCCGGGAAACTTCTGTTGCTTTCTCACTCCTTCTCCCCAACTCCTTCTTCGCCACTTTCTACTCCCTTCTCCTCAATTAAAAATTACCTATGGTCACGCTGACCCTGTTAGAACCGCAACAAAAGATACCTCTCCAGCAGTGGCATTTTGACGACGAATCTGTCATTCGGATTGGTCGTTCAGCAGATAATGACGTGGTTTTAAGTGATAGTTTGGTGTCACGATATCATTTAGAACTCCGGCAAATTGGTTCGGATAAAAATGGCGGTTCTTGGCAGGTCATTAGTCAAGGCACAAATGGCACCTTTCTCAATGGCGTTTTAATCACTCAAACTTCATTGTCAGATAACTCTGTCCTGCAACTGGCACAAAAGGGTCCTATTCTGAAATTCCAAATTCACAAGCAAACGACTCCACAATATTCTCCAACTCCCGCGTTACCTTATACAAGTTGCACTCACGAAGGAAACTCGCCGAACAACTTGTTTTGCATCCACTGCGGTCAACCTTTGTCCATTATGCAAACAATTCGTCAATATCAAGTATTGCGAATTCTGGGACAGGGAGGTATGGGTACTACTTATCTAGCTTGGGATGGGCTAGGAACAATAGCTGGACACCCACAATTGCTGGTGTTGAAGCAGATGAATGCTGATATGGCAAAAATTGCTAAGGCACAAGAATTATTTGAACGAGAGGCAAATACTCTTAAATCCTTAAGCCATAGTGGAATTCCTAAGTATTATGATTCTTTTGTCGAAGGTGGAAAGAAATATTTGGCAATGGAATTAATTCATGGACAGGATTTAGAAAAACTAGTTTATTCAAAAGGACCAGTCGTCCCAAATCAAGCGATTAATTGGATGATTCAAACCTGCGATATTCTGGAATATCTCCATAGCCAAGAACCACCCCTGATCCACCGAGATATTAAACCCGCTAATCTCATGGTGCAAAACTGCAATGATCGTATAGTAGTGCTGGACTTTGGCGCAGTCAAAGAGATTGCGACAACGCCAGGGACTCGTATTGGTGCAGAGGGTTATTGTGCCCCCGAACAAGAACGGGGACAACCCGTCACCCAATCCGATTTGTATGCCATTGGACCGACACTCATTTTTTTACTGACTGGCGAAAGCCCTTTTAAGTTCTACCGCCAGAGGGGGCGAAGTTTCCGGTTTGAAGTCGCAAATGTGCCCACGATTACTCCCCAGTTACGAGAAGTGATTGACCGCGCCACGGAACCTTTGCCGTGCGATCGCTATCAAACAGCCAAGGATTTAGTGGCGGCTTTAGCAATATGCAAAGTCTAGGGAAAAGGTATAAGAACAGGAAATAGAGACTTCCATGCCCTACTTCTTATTCTTCATCCCAAGCTTCCACAGCTAGCAATTCGCTTACTGGGTCTTGCATACTAAACCCGTAGTCTAGCAATTCTTGCTTCCAGTGCTGCCATTCATTGCCGAAGAGCAAAGCGATTTTCCAGATATTATCTGTGGGCTTGATAATACTAGAATCTACGAGTGAACGCACATTACGCTGCAACTTCACCATTGGGTGAATAACTTGCTGCTTACTCATAACCTCGATTAAATTCAGATTTGGTTGGGTAAATGCTTAATCAAAACTGCTTTCCGTATTGGAATTCTTGCCGATGCGTGGAGCTTTTTACTTTGGCAAAGCAAGTCTCAACTTTCTAACTATATCATAACTTAACTCAAGTGAGTGACTATTTCATTCGCTTTTGTACGGTAATCCCCACCTACAGGAGTTACATTTTCTTGCCAGAAAGTCATTACTTTTAACAAATTTCAAACAATAGCCACCCTACATCTTGCACAAAGAGTACGTTTTGGGCACGTTTTGAGGATATATGCAAAATGTTATTTTTTTCTTTCAGCATGATGTGTGCAGGTTTTAAAAAACTTATATAACTGGAGGTTTTTTGAAGTTTTGACGGAAAGGTGAACTATGCAGTTAGCTGGAGCTATGCGGAATTATTTAGTTATATACAATATCGTAAACATTTAGCATTATATAAAGACATTGTACAAAAAACGTAAAGACTCGGAAAAATACGCTCCAAAAGAAAGAAGACAGGAAAATTATACGTAAATCAGATTTTGAAATGGTATAAATTTGCTGGTAAAAAGTTGTGTTGCTAGAATTCAAACCAAAATAAAAGTGGGTCGTTTGGACTACCCACCTTTATCAACGGTTCAATTCGAGATTGAAACAGCTAAATTTTTTTCAGGAGACTAATTCCTTGAGGTATCATTTGTCGGACTGCTGCGACTTATTAAGCTCCGTGTAGTTATTCGGGCATTTTGGTTGTGCTGAGGAGCTTTCGTTACTTGGGTTTTGTGCTTCTGTTTTACCAATATTATTAGACTCACACAAGATGGCTAAAATTTCTCCTTGAGTGGTACTGTCTTGTTTTGATAAAATGACAACACCTGCGTAAGATTTCAGACCGTCTTTTTGAGAGACGCCATTATTGATGACAACCTGATTACCAGTATTTGCCGTAATTACGTATTTATAGTTTTCAGTATCTTTAATACCAATCCCCAACTTACTTGTATCAGTTACAAACTGACTATTTTCCAAGTAATAAGTTTGCTGCGCTCGGTTCATTGAACCCACATAGGTTTTAGCCTCTGATTGTTTTGCTTTGTTCGCTTGGCTAAGGAACGAGGGCAAAGCAATAGCAGATAGAATACTTATAATAATAATTACTACTAGCAGTTCAATGAGTGTGAAGCCTTCGTCCTCCTTTTTTTTCTTAAGAACGTGCTGTAGTAATTTAACTTTTCTTTCTATCTTCATCAGTATTTTACCGTAATTTGTCACTTTTTTAGTTACAAACAGAACTTTCTCAGTTCTTCCCAGTTTCAAATCACTCCTCACCAAATGCTTTGGAGAGGGGTAATGGGGCACCTGGTGAGGTGATTTCGCCGCAACTTGGTATTAGTATTCCCAACTCGGAATTTTCTATCATGCCCTGTTTGGTATGCTATACTAACTCATAGTCGTTATGAGTTTATATGTAAAAGTATGACTAACCCGACAGTAGAAAACGTGGTCATTATTGGTTCTGGTCCAGCAGGATATACAGCTGCCATTTACGCAGGACGGGCTAACCTCAAACCAGTTGTCTTTGAGGGTTTCCAAGCCGGCGGGTTACCTGGTGGTCAGTTAATGACAACCACTGAAGTCGAGAACTTTCCTGGGTTTCCCGAAGGAATTACCGGACCCGAATTGATGGATAAAATGAAAGGTCAAGCAGAACGCTGGGGGGCTGAGTTATATACAGAAGATGTTGTTAAAGTTGATTTTACTCAGCGTCCTTTTACAGTCCGTTCAGACGAACGGGAATTGAAAACCCACAGCATTATCATCGCCACAGGTGCGACAGCAAAGCGCTTGGGTTTAGACAGTGAACATCAATTCTGGAGTCGAGGAATTTCTGCTTGTGCTATCTGCGACGGTGCGACGCCTATTTTCCACGGTGCGGAATTAGCCGTGGTTGGTGGTGGTGACTCAGCAGCGGAAGAAGCGATTTACTTGACCAAGTACGGGTCTAAAGTGAATTTGCTGGTGCGAACCGAGAAGATGCGGGCCTCTAAAGCCATGCAAGACCGGGTTTTGAGTAACCCCAAAATTACAGTTCACTGGAACACAGAAGCAGTGGATGTGTTTGGGAACGACAAGCACATGGAAGGGATAAAAATCCGCAACACCAAAACTGGCGAACAGAGTAAACTACAAGTGAAGGGTTTATTTTACGCCATTGGTCATAACCCCAATACATCCTTATTTAAGGGACAACTAGAACTCGATGACGTGGGTTACATTGTCACCAAGCCTAGTTCTCCTGAAACAAGTGTAGAGGGCGTTTTCGCTGCAGGCGATGTACAAGATCATGAATACCGTCAGGCAATTACTGCTGCAGGTAGTGGCTGTGCGGCGGCGATGTTGGCAGAACGCTGGTTATCTTCCAGTGGCTTAATTCAGGAATTCCATCAAAAGCCGGAAACACCAGATAACGAACTAGAAGAGTTAGCCGAGAAGAAAACTGAAGAACAGCTAGCCGCTGAATTTGATTTGAATGCAACCCGCCATCAGGGGGGTTATGCTTTGCGGAAGCTTTTCCATGATAGCGATCGCCTACTCATCGTCAAATACGTCTCTCCTGGCTGTGGTCCTTGCCATACCCTCAAGCCCATCTTAAACAAAGTCGTGGATGAATTTGACGGCAAAATTCACTTTGTCGAAATTGACATCGACAAAGACCGAGACATTGCTGAAAATGCTGGTGTCACAGGAACACCTACAGTTCAGTTCTTCAAAGATAAGGATCTACTCAAAGAAATCAAAGGCGTTAAGCAAAAGAGTGAGTACCGCCAATTGATTTCAAGCAATTTGTAAGTGGTGAGTCGAAAAAACAGGAGATGAAATTGCTTCATCTCCTTACTTTTGTCTACACCCTTTCCTCTGCTAGCCCGAAAACGATTTCATGTTGGCTAGTGGGCTTTTGCTGACGCAATAACCTAAGGTATTCTTCTGCATCAACGCGACTCCGGTGGCGGCTGACGACTACCCTTTCTGATGGAGACACTGAATTGATAACCGCCCAGGGTTTGAGGCGTTCTTGATAAGCCATAATGAGATTATCTTCTTCAAAAATTTAGGAGGCAGAGCCAGCGCTGTCACTTTCGGTGGTTAGGTACTGGCTTCTGCTACTTTAAATGATATTATCGCCATGTTAAATAATGTTACAAAACTTTATAAGTAATTTAATTTTTGATATTGGACATCGTGACTCGTCTTTGGATCATTGCATGAAACCATCTGGTATGTAGAATGGTCATTTATAGCTCATAGCCGCGAACTCCTCCCTCCGTTTATGACCATTACAAAAAGTCCCCAACTAAGATTTTTACGGTTTCCCAAAAGCCCCACCCTTTCCCAGCAACTGATGCTGATGGGGTTAACTATGACTCTATTTTTCGTGTTTTTAGCTCTTTTCGCTCCCTTACTTCAGTTATTGGGTTTGGTGCAAAACCCCATAGATTCCTTAAGTAACCCCATTCAAGAACCACCCTCACTTCAACATTGGTTTGGTACTAGCCGCGAAGGCTATGACGTCTTCTCACGCACTCTATTCGGTGCTCAAGCTGCCTTACAAGTCGTTTTATTAGCTACGGCGATTAGTATGTTTGTTGGTGTACCTCTGGGTATGTTGAGTGGCTACGCGGGGGGTAGATTAGATAAAGCATTACTATTCATTATGGATAGTATCTACACTCTACCGGGGCTGCTGCTTTCGATAACGCTAGCATTTATCGTGGGACGTGGAATCTTAAACGCGGCTCTTGCTATTAGTATTGCTTATGTACCACAGTATTATCGTGTTGTTCGCAACCACACTGTGAGTGTTAAAACTGAAGTGTTCATCGAAGCAGCACAGGCAATGGGTGCCAACACCTGGCAGGTTCTTTCTCGATACCTGTTTTTCAACGTGATTCAAAGCGTACCCGTGCTTTTTACCCTTAACGCTGCTGACGCAATCTTAATTCTGGGAGGTTTGGGCTTTTTAGGGTTAGGGCTTCCAAGAGAAACGCCAGAATGGGGACGCGATTTACAACAAGCTTTGCAAGCGCTACCCGTTGGTGTTTGGTGGACTGCGCTTTTCCCCGGATTAGCAATGACAATAATGGTTGTGGGGCTGTCGCTATTTGGTGAAGGGTTAAATGAGTATATTAATCCGCGTTTACGAAAAGACATCCGGAAATAGTCGAGACTTATTTGTTATTAAATAGTGGTTAGTCGTTAATACAACAACTAACGATAAGAAAAGCATACTTGAGATCGTTTGCTACCCTAATATCTGTTGTACCTGTCATTGAGAGATTTGTGTGAAAGATAATTTTTCTTTAATTGCTGCCGCTACTGGTGGCTTCATGCTTTCCGTTGCCCTGACTGGCATTTTAAGAGGTACTCCTGTCGCATCTTTGCAGGGTAACCCCAGTTTTCATCCTCTGACCGTTGCTACTTTACAACCCGCACCAAAGACTAGTGAGAACGTAGAATTTTTTGGTAGCAAAACTGGTAAAAAATGAAGTAGTAGATCTGGCAGGGGTGACAACGAATTTTTTAGCCAATGTCGCAGATTGTTTGTTGAACGTTCAAATAACTAAATTTGCCTGAAAAGTCTAGTTTCATTCATTTTTGTGAGCGTTTGCTCATGCTGCCTCTTGCGAATGTCAATTTTTTGGAACATGGAACCACAGTTAACAATTCAAAATTCAAAATTCAAAATTCAAAATTGAAGACAGTTTCAAACGGGGATTTCAACCCCGACTGAAACTGCCTCGTGCATCTGCGGTTCCCAATCTCCCAAACCAAATTTTTGCAAAAAATCTACTCATCCATTGCCAAATCACTGACAACTTTGTGCTTATTTGTAAGGGGTTAGAAAGTGGCAGATTCTCAAGTCATTGGCATTGACTTAGGTGGAACAGCAATTAAGCTGGGGCGTGTTGCCACAGATGGCACTTGTTTACAATCGTTAACAGTCGCAACGCCGCAACCAGCGACACCAGAGGCGGTTATGCTGGCAATGGTAGATGCGATTTCCATTCTGGAACGCTCCGCGAACGCTCAACTTGACAACCAAAGTCATACCATTGCTATTGGTGTTGGGACTCCAGGACCAGCGGATGCAGCAGGACGTATTGCCAAAGTCGCCATTAACCTGCCAGGATGGAATGATGTTCCCTTAGCGGAGTGGCTGGAAGCAAAGACAGGAAAACCTACCATTATCGCCAACGATGCTAACTGTGCAGGTTTGGGAGAAGCTTGGTTGGGAGTAGGTCGTCGCTTTCAAAATTTTATTCTACTCACTTTGGGAACTGGAGTGGGTGGTGCAATTATCTTGGATGGTAAACTGTTTATTGGTCATCTAGGCGCAGCTGGTGAGTTGGGATTAATTACCCTCAACCCAGATGGTCCAATGTGTAATAGTGGTAATCAAGGCTCTTTGGAGCAGCATTTGTCAGTTACAGCAATTCGTCGTCGTACGGGGAAAGAACCAGCAGAACTGGGTATTCTTGCGAAAGCCGGAGATGCAGAAGCATTGACTTTTTGGCAGGAATATGGTAAGAATTTAGGCATTGGATTGAGCACTTTGATTTATGTGCTGACGCCAGAAGCAGTTGTGATTGGTGGCGGAGTGAGTGCAAGTGCCGAGTTTTTCATACCATCAGTCAAAGCGGAAATTGAACGGAGAGTGCAGCTGACTTCACGTCTGGGTTTACAAATATTACCAGCAGAATTAGGGAACTTTGCAGGAATAGCAGGTGCTGCAAAGTTGGCTTTTTCAAAAGTAGGGCTGGTGTGAGTTACCAGTTACCAGTTACCAGTTACCAGTTATCAGTTACCAATTATCAGTTATCAGTTATCAGGTATTTACTGTTCCCTGTTCCCCCTGTTCACTGTTTGAATCTGAGTTCTTTTTTGGTAACTAAAACCTCTTGTGATACTCAACGACAGCGCGATTATCATCTAAGAAATTGGTAGTTGCACGCAGACGAACGGAATTATTGAGTCGATAATTAACACCCCATTGAAAAGGATCGCTTGTTGTCAAAATTTTGAGGGTAGAAATAGAAATCTTACGATTCAAGTCTACTCCGCTGTTTCTTTACCTGCTGCTAGAGTGTCGGAGAGAATGGTTGGGAATAAACGCAGTTCACTTAAACCCAGTGCAGTTGCTATTTTGTTACGTATTATACTCTATTTCGACCGTAATTAGCGATACGCCCTTAGCGTCTGCGCACCGCGCAATCGCCTAATTAGAAAGTCTTACCTTCTTTTCCCCCAAATCCATATCCTGCCTAGTTTGTCAATGCGTAAGTCCTATTGATCTCTGATTGGACAACAATAATAATTTGAGTGAGGTCTTAACTCAAAACGCCCAGCATGACAGCAGAACAACCAGTACAACCTAAAGAAATCCCTGTACTTGACTATGGTGAACAGCCAGAAGCCTCAAATTTGGTCTTGCCAAAATCTGCTGCTTTATCTAGCCCAGCTCAATGGACTCACTGGCATTTTGAAGTGCAGCAACAGCCCGCGCATGACACAGGCGAACACTGTCACCAAATGCATATCTTGACAATGGTTACATCTGGAACACCCGTTAACCAATCGATTGATGGGCAATCTAAGTACAATTTAGTTGGGCAAAACAACGCTTTTATTCTTCCGTCAGGGTTATTGCATCGCTGCCATTGGCAACAGGATATCGAGTTTATGTTTGTTGGGCTTGATCCCCATGTGTTTATTCAGGTGGGTCAGGAACTCGTTAATCGCGATCGCATCGAACTGATCCCCCAATTTGCCACCATTCAAGATCCATTAATTCAAGGAATTCTATTCACCCTAAAACAGGAATTAATCACGGAAGGCATTAATACTCATCTATTTGTCGATCAGCTTAAGACAACCCTTGTGGCGCACTTGCTGCGAAAATATGGCGTTCAAAAAGTCCAAATCGCTACTTATGTCGATGGCTTACCTCAGCACAAATTGAATCAGGTACTGGACTATATTGAAGCTCATCTAGACTGTAGCTTGGAACTAGAAGAACTGGCGCAAGAGGTTGGCATGAGCCAGTTTTATTTCAGTCGGTTATTTAAGCAGTCTTTAGGAATTACACCCCATCAATATGTGATTCAGCAACGAGTAGAACGGGCAAAACAATTGTTGCGCAAGGGCGAGTTGAGTCTCGTAGAGATTTCTTTAGAGTGTGGCTTTGCCAACCAGGGACATCTGAATCGGCACTTTAAGCGGCTGACGGGCACGACTCCTAAAGAAATCGCAAGAATGTATCAAAAAACGAGCAAGATTGTGTAAGAAAAGCGATCAGGAAAAGTCCTACTCTATAAATCGTTCAGGCAAGACTCTAAACCTGAATGATTCAAATCAGGAAAGTCCCATGAAAGCCTTACAAGTTCAGAAATTTGCCGATCCAACGGCGATTGAAGTCCAAGAGGTTACCAATCTCCAACCGACCGCCGATCAAGTGGTTGTCCGAGTCAAAGCAGCGGGCGTCAATCCGGCGGATTGGTACGTGGTCAATGGCATGTTTCAAATTCCGCCTGCATTACCCTTCACACCAGGATTTGAAGCAGCAGGTGAGATTATTGCGGCTGGAGGTGCGACAGATCTACAACCTGGTACTCGCGTTCTGATGACCTTGCCCTATCTGAGCGAAGGGACTGCGAACTTTGGTGCGTTTGCTCAACAGGTCGCCCTTCCTGCCAAAAACGTAGTGCCAATCCCCGATGGTGTTGATTTTGCTATCGCAGCTGCCATCCCCGTCATGTATGGAACGGCATATATTGCCCTCAAACATCGCGCCCAATTGCAAGTGGGTGAAACCCTGTTAGTCACAGGCGCAACTGGGGCGACAGGATCAGCCGCTGTGCAAATCGGCAAGCATCTGGGGGCAACGATCATTGCTACGACAAGCGGCGCAGAAAAAGTGCAGCAAACTAAAGACTTGGGCGCAGATTATGTGATTGATTACAAGCAAGAAAACGTGAGCGATCGCATCAAAGAATTCACCCAAGCCAAAGGCGTGAATGTTGCCTTTGAAACTGTGGGCGGTGATTTGTTTGAAGCCGCGATTCAATCGATGGCATCAGAAGGACGATTGCTGCCGATCGGTATGGCGAGTGGGATTATTCCTGAAGTGAGCATGATTCGGGTATTAACAGGTAATTTTGCGATCATCGGTACTGATTTCGCTCACTATACCGTTCACTATTTGGATTTAGTGCGTCAAGGATTAGCTGAGATTTTGAGTTGGCATCAAGATGGCATCTTTAAGGATCTGACTGTTAAAACAATGCCGCTAGAGCAGGCAGTTGAGGCGATCGCACAAGTGCATCAAGGGGCTGGCGCTAAAGTCGTGCTGACTATGTAGGGCGAGGAAAGCGATTGCCGGAGGCGCAGCACGCCAATCAAGTAACTGTCATTTTGGAATTCCAATGGTTACAAGGTAAGAATAAATTATGGAACTCGGTTTGAAAGGAAAAGTTGCGCTCGTTACGGGTGGCAGTTCTGGGATTGGTCGGGCAACCGCAGTTGCTTTTGCTCAAGCTGGAGCGAAGGTTGTTGTGGCAGCACGGCGTACTCAAGAAGGTGAAGAAACGGTTCGTCTTGTCAAAGATGTTGGCGCTGAGGCGCTGTTTGTGCAAACTGACGTAACCAAAGCTGCTGATGTAGAAGCATTAGTGAGCAAAACGCTAGAAGCCTTCGGTCAATTAGATTGTGTTTGTAATAATGCGGGTTTTGGCAAAACTGTTCCGCTGACTGAACGCTCAGAGGAAGAATGGGATGCAGAAACGGATGTCAATCTCAAAGCCGTATGGCTATGTCTGAAATATCAGATTCCGGCACTGCTCAAAACCGGATCGGGAGCAATTGTCAATATGGCATCAATGGGCGGTGGAGTCATTGGTGTTCCTGGTCTTTCCAGCTACAACGCAGCTAAAGGAGGAGTTATCGGGTTAACGCGATCGGCAGCAATGGAATTTGCTGGACAGAAAATTCGGATCAATGCCATCAGTCCAGGATTGATTGCAACAGATATTCTCTCTAATGTGCCGCAGGAATCCCTTCAACAGATGATTGATAGCATTCCCATGAAACGAGCAGGGCAAGCACACGACATTGCAACCGCAGTTGTGTGGTTGTGTTCTGATGCAGCATCCTACATTACAGGACACAACCTAGTCATTGATGGTGGTTTCACAGTGCAATAAAAAGCGCATATTGCTTTTTTGTCGCTCAACCGTATTGTTGTATGAATACCAATAATGATCACTTAAACATTCGGAAAAATTATGAACACAGAGTCAGAGAACATCATGAACAATCGAATGCACGAGTTGCTAGAGTTTTTCAAAACCAACCACCCGCCTGAAGAAGTCTACGAACGGTACTACGATGAAAATGTGGTGGTGCAGGAAAACCTGCAACCGCCGCGCATCGGACGTGCCCTCAGTATTGAGCGACAGAAGTTGATGAACGCCAACATCAAGGAAATTCATGATTTCAAAATTGGTGCGGTGTTAGTGGATGGCGATCGCTCAATGGTAGAAATGCACTTAGATGCGACCACTCAAGATGGCTATCACATCCACGTTGAAGAAGTTGGGTTGCAGACCTGGAAGGATGGCAGGATTATCCACGAACGCTACTTCTATGATCCCGCTAGCTTTGAGGGCAAAGCGAAGGAATATAACCAAATGCATTGAAGAATCACACAACAAATCATTCCAGCCATCCATTCAAAGGTCGTCGTATTATGCAAGTTTTAGTCATCGCTCGTGTCAAGTCAGGAATTCCTGTCGAGCAGGTTTTGCCCTTTGTGAGTGCAGAAGCAACTCAGGCTTGGGAGTTTTATGCTTCAGAGCAAATTCGTCAGATGTATTACATCGCTGATATGAGTGGTGCAGTGATGCTCTGGGAAGGTGAAAGTGTTGAATCCATCGCCCAGCAGGTGCAAAAGCTCCCAATGGTGAAAGAAGGTATCCTCGCCTGCGAAGTCTTGCCACTCAAGCCTTATACAGGTTATGCCTCACTTTTTGCACAGCAATAGGATGATAATGAAAGCGTATCAGATTCAAACGGCTGCGGGAATTGACGGGCTTAAACTGGTGGATTTACCCGAACCCAAACCAGCAGCAGGGCAAATTTTAGTGCGGGTACGAGCCACTTCCTTGAATTACCGGGATACCGCTGTCGTTAGTGGAATGTATCCTGGTCAAACGCTGCCCGTCATTCCCTTATCGGATGGTGCGGGTGAGGTGGTTGCAGTCGGTGAAGGGGTGACACGGGTGAAAGTGGGTGATCGCGTTGCGGGCATCTTCTTTCAAGATTGGATCGCAGGCAAACTCACCCGCGAGAAAATCAAATCGGCTTTGGGTGGCGCGATCAATGGCATGTTAGCAGAGTATGTCGTTCTCAGCCAACATGGCGTGGTTCTCTTACCGGAACACTTGTCTTATGAAGATGGTGCGACCTTGCCTTGTGCTGCTGTTACCGCTTGGCAAGCCTTAGTACATCGAGGCGGACTGATGGCAGGTGAAACGGTACTGCTGTTGGGAACGGGCGGTGTTTCGATCTTTGCGCTACAATTTGCCAAAATACTCGGAGCGAAGGTAATTATTACCTCAAGTAGCGATGAAAAATTAGCGCAAGCAAAGCAACTGGGTGCCGATGAAACCATTAACTACAAAACGTTCCCGAATTGGGAAGAAAAAGTTTACGAATTGACCCAGCGGCAAGGTGTTGATCAGGTGATTGAAGTCGGCGGTGCAGGCACGTTAGAAAAATCTCTGCGATCGGCAGGTGTCGGTGGACGGATTAGTTTGATTGGCGTCTTGGGCGGTGCGGGTGATGTAAATCATACTCAAATCCTGATGAAATGCATTGACGTGCAGGGTATTTATGTGGGGAGTCGAGACATGTTTGAAGCAATGAATCGGGCGATCGCTCTCCATCAAATCAAACCTGTTATCGATCACGTATTTCCGTTAACCGAAGCACCAGAAGCCTATCGTTACCTGCAAAGTGGCAGTCACTTTGGCAAAGTCGTTATTCAACTTTGAAGCTTTTGATAGAGCAAGGAGTCAAGTATGATTAAATTTGTGTACTGCATTTGCAAACGCTCTGATTTGTCGAACGAGGAATTCCAGACTTATTGGCGAGAAAATCATGGCGCATTTATTCGCAGCCTTGCCAAAACCATTCGCGCCAAGAAGTATATCCAGAGTCACAAAATGGATACCCCGATTAATGCAGAACTTGTCAAATCGCGTGGATTGGAGCCATTAGCTTATGATGGCATAACCGAGATTTGGTGGGACAGTATGGAAGAATTTCTAGCCGGAGTGAATTCCCCAGAAGGAATCGAGGCAGCGAAACAGTATGTTGCGGATGAAGCAAACTTTGTTGATTTTTCTCAATCCCGTGCTTTTCTGACTGAGGAGCATACTATTTTTGATTTCTCGTCAGCAGATGAAGTCTAGTGACATACTGAAACGCTGGTGATGTAGCGATCGCGGCACAACTCCATCGTTATACGCCTTCACTAAAACCTCTTGTGATACTCAACGACAGCGCGATTATCATCTAAGAAATTGGTAGTTGCACGCAGACGAACGGAATTATTGAGTCGATAATTAACACCCCATTGGAACGGATCGCTTGTTGTCAAAATTTTGAGGGTAGAAATAGAAATCTTACGATTCAAGTCTACTCCAGCCTCCGCCGCCAACTCCAAACTTGAGCTAATCCTACCTGTTTCTCTACCTGCTTCTACAGTGTCGGAGAGAATCGTTGGGAATAAACGCAGTTCACTTAAACCCAGTGCAGTACCAATTTCGTTGAGAGGTTGCTGAAGATTGTTCAGCACAGCCGAACCTGCTATATTAATCAGTCCTAAGGTAGCATCGTTGACGCCTTCTGGAGTGTTCACATATCCACCCCCAAGCAGGGCAACAATTTCTGTTTCGCTGCGTGCGGGACTGCTTGTGAGTTCTACACTTTTATCTAGTTTACTCGCAGGACCTTGTACCCTAGCGTCAACACGAACATTTTCTAAAGCTGCCAATCCTGTGATATTCGGTTTATTGATGTCGGTATTTTGAAGAACGTCGAGTACTTTGGCAAATAGTTGGATGTCTAAGTCGGGGTCACGAGGTTGATTTGCCCGAAAAATAGCCTTATGCTTATACCCATTGACAAGGTTAAACCGAGTCGTAAATAAATTGACGCTTCCTCCCTTAAGCCGAATAGTTCCTTCTGGTATTGGATCGCCAAACGAACCGTTGACGGTTAGGGAACCGGTTGCACGGAAACTGAGAATAGGTGGACGGGTAATTTCTACGTTTTTGCCTAGCTTTAACTGTAGATCGTGAAACTTAGTGGCTGTATTGCCAAGTTTAGGACTAAGTTTAGGCTCATCTTGCTTTGCCGCTTTTAGAGATGATACATTCATCTCATCGCTATTTGCAGAAGTTTTGGCATTTGTAGATTCTGCGAGTAAGACTTTACCATTATCTAACTGCAATTGACCTCCAACCATTGGGTTAAGGGCGGAACCAGTCAAAAGTAAGTTACCACTGACGTCTCCTTGGTAAAGCTCCTTGATATTCAAAGCCAATTGATTCAGGGTAATATTGAGAGGACTATCTATTTTCGTTCCTTGATTGGCGACAGGAATTTCCCCTTTTGCCTCTACTTTACCTTGGTTATTATACTTACCTTGAAGATTTTGCACGATGATGCGGTCTAAATCAAACTGCACTTTTCCTGTAATATCTGTCAACTTTCCTGGTAACGCTTGAGCTGAAAACGTCGCATTATTGACAGTGGCAAGTCCTTCTATGATTGGCTGTTGACTTGTACCCCGTACCATGAGGTTTATTTCTCCCTCACCTTTTTCAAAGGCGACCTGGTTGGTTAACAGGTTTAAGACTGCCAATCCTTCATTTTGCACTTTCATCTCCAGACTAAGATTATCGTTGTCTGGTTTTACGGAAGCAAAAGGTAACTGATATGGTATACTGCCAGCAATCTTAACAGGTTCTGAACCAGAAACCACAACATGACTGCCAAAATCCAAGCGACCATTGGCGTAGTTGAAACTAGCAGTTGCTGACTCTACTGCCCTTTGATTCAGAGTCCCTTGTGTAATTTGCAATTCTCCCTTTGCCTGTGGATTCTTAATGTTCCCGGCTATTGCTGCTGTCCCGTTAAGATTACCTGTGATACCAACTGGCATTTTGACAAAATGATTCAGCACTTGTACGGGGAAGTTGATCACTCGCAATTGACCAGATTGTTCATTACCACCAATGTCACCTGTCAAAGCGATAAGCTGGTTCTGAGATTCAATTCGCAAAGGTAAAAATCTGAGAACACCGTTTTCAAATCTGCCTTGAGCAATCACCTGGTCTATTTTATACAACTGCTCTGGTTTATCTCCTCTACCCCAAACAAAGTTTTGACCATTTAAATTAAAGCTGACATCCAGTCCGTTTGCAGCTGCGGTATCTATAGAAACTTCACCGTTGAAAGTTCCTTTTAAATCTGCTAATTCTGGTATGGGAGAAGCGTCGCGACGCTGTTGTTTTTGTTGTGCGAACTGGGATTCGATTTCAGCAAAGCGGTTAAGTTGGGTTAACAAAGACTGATTATCTTCAAGCCCGACTGAGTTAATAGAACTCAAATCAGCAGCTGTCCCATGATTTGGTTTTGACAAACCGCGTTGGACATCTTGGAATTCGTATATCTGTAGGGCAGTCAAGATATCTTGCACTTCACCCTGAGTCACGTTCAGTTTACCCTTGATTTGCGGACCTTTGGCAGTTTGGCTGAAGGTTCCAGCAAGGGCGTAGCGACTAGCACCTTTGATAAATTCGCCATTGGAAATGGTCGTTTGACCATTACCATAACTGAACTGTGCATTTAGGCGATCGCCTTTTATTCGACCCACTTGAGGCTTCGCAATTGCAACATCCCCCTGTGTCGCAAAAGTCTTCTGATTAATTTGAAAATCCCCAGTCAAAACTCCTGCAATTGTACCCTTACCAAGATGACTGTTAGGAGGCGGGGTAAGATTCAATATCGCCAAGGGGAAATTGTCTACTTTCATTGCCAAATTATCCCCTTGACTTTGACCGGTGGCTAATGAATCTTGCCACCGCACTAAGAAAGAGTTGGGGCGATTGTTTGCATCTGCGTTTAGTGTAATGCGATCGCCCTTGGCGGGGCTTTGCCCATCGCGTTTGCCCACCACATCTAAATTTAAACCCTGTCCCTGAACCGACTGAATATTCCCAGTTAACACCGACTCAAAAGGCAATTGATTCACCACCAAGTCGCGTAACCTCAGTTCCCCTTGTATATTTGGTGCTTGTAGTGTGCCGTTGATTCTTCCACCAAAATCGGCTTTACCCACTATGCCCACAGTCTTAGATAACTCTATTGGCAACTTTTGCAGATTGAAATTTTGTGCCTGCACATTGAAATTCAATTCAGTAATTTCTGGTATACTTGTCCCACTATCTTTGGCTAAAATGTAACCATTAGCATTCAAATCAGAGGAAGTCGCTCGTTCAATGTTCAGCTTTTGTCCATCCCAGCCAACAGCTGCTGTCAATGGTTGATCAATACCAGCAAGACCTTGAGAAAACTGTACCTGACCAGAGGCACGCACGTTAGATATATTGAAAGTTCCCAGGGTGCCTGCGACTTGTAGCTTACCACCAAACTGCCCCTGCAACTGCTGCGACAACCGTTTTAATTCGACACCAGAAGCATCAACCACAGCCTGATAGCGACCATCTGCCACTTGGATATTGGAAGCAGTCACAGTGCCATTTGCCACATTTAACCGTGCCTGACCTGTCGCTTTCATTGCTTGTGGCTGAGGCGAATTAATAAGACCAGCAACATTGAATTGACCAGTCAAATTACCGTTAAATTGCGGTGGAACTTGTGTCAAACGCTGCAATGGTACGTTATTTGCTTGAAGTTGCATTTGATAACGACCATTAGCAAGTTCAATGTTGGAGGCGGTGACTGTATTACTTCCAAAATTCACACGTGCTTGTCCTGTCGCTGTCACAGCTTCTGGTTTGAAAGATTCAACGGAACCTGCAACGTTGAACTGTCCGGTTAGCTTTCCCTGAAGTTGCTGGGATGATTGGGCTAACTGTTTCAAATCAACGTTATTAGCGTTAAGTTGTGCTTTGTACAAACCCTCTGCCACTTGAATCTTAGAAGCTGTAATTGCGCCACCCGCAACTAATAGCCGTCCAACGCCCGTCGCACGCAATGTTTTGAGGTTGAAAGCGTTTGTGTTTCCTGAGACTTGGAACTTACCCGCTAATGGTCCTTGTAAACTTGGGGGTGCTTGTTTGAGTAAGCGTCCCAACTGTACACCATCTGCAATTAATTGAGCAGAAAAACTTTCTTCGTTAAATTGAATGTTAGAAATAGCAACAGTGCCACCTGCAAGTTGAACTTTTGTGTTATCTGTGGTGCGAATCGTGGCAATTTTGAATGGGGTTGAGGTTCCTGATAAGATGAGACGACCGTTGAAGCGTGCGTCATCAACAGAGACATTTTGTAGTTGGGTGGGGTTGACAAAACGTTGGAGTTGTACTTGTGAGGTGTCGGCGATCGCCTCCCAACGCTGATTAGCCCAATTACCAGCAATTTGTACTTTTCCACCAGCAACATTAAGATCAACATTCCGGAAAGAAACAGATTTGTCTGGGGCGATGATTGTTTCTCCGCTTCCGGGGTAAGTTGCTTGGGGTGCTTGCCATTGTACTGTTGTCTGAACCTTGTTATCACTACCAGTCATCTGGGCTGTACCTGAGACAGTGCCAATTTGAAATGCTGGTTTTGAGTCATAAACAGAGGCGATCGCATCTCCCGGAACGTTCTTTGCTGTGACGTTAAAGTTGATCTGAGGAATTTTGTTAACAAATTGAACTTTACCAGCCCCTGTGATTTCACCACCGACTGTGGCTTTGCCTTGAATATTTTTAAAAGTAATCACAGAAGCAACAGGAGAAAACTCAAACTGTGACTGAACAGTATTAAAATCGACTTTATCAATTTTTGCTGGTTTGATGGTGGCGACTGTACCAGAGAGAATTGGGTTGGTCGTTGGTCCAACAAACTGTAAGTTTGCCTTAACTTCCCCAATTGTTGGTACTGGCAATTTTACCTTGAGAGTTTCCCGGGCATCTGCCACATTCACCGAATTCACACGTGCAACCAGATTGTACCCTGCTTTTGGGTCAATAGTGCCGTTACCCATCAACGGGATTTTGCCATAACCAGTGGTGACATTCTCTAGTTGAATCTGAGTTCCTTGAAAGCGTACATCACCTCTAGAGTTGATAAATGGTTGTAGCATCCGGGGAACTTGAAGTTGAACCCCTTGCAAAGTAGCATTACCGAAAATGAGCGGGTTTTGCTGTTTTTGTTTGAGTTGAATGTTGAGAATTTTTAAATCACCCTCAACTCGACCTGCCTGAAATTGTACGGGTAACTTAACGATGCGAGTAATATCAGTAGCAAGCAAGTTTTGCCCACGCAGCGACTGTAAATTAATTTCTTGTGTTTTTGGGCGAAAGTCTCCTTGTAGGGAAAGATTACCACCATGATCTGGTTCCCCACCCAAATCAAATTTAATCAGTTTGTAGTTTTCTAATAGTTGTGCAGTTCCGTTGATTTGCGAGAATGTTACACCAGATGAGGCAGATGAGGAAGCGACTCCTAATTTTGAATTTTGAATTTTGAGAGAAGTTGGATCGGAGGAAACCTCCGCTCCAATCTTCGGTGATTTTGAATTGGACTGCGGTACCAGGATCAGCTTGGCATTACGAAACCGCAGTTTGTCTAAATTTGTTTTAATTGGTCCTTTTTGAGCAGAGGGCATTATTTTTGTGGTTAGCCAGCGCCCTTGTTCATCTTGTTGAATGTAAACATCTGGGTTGACTAAGGTGACGTCTAAGTTGAGCTTTCGGTTAAACAACAACTGTAATGGATCAAAACCGACCTCCACACCCTCGACTGTCACTTTATCTGGATCTATGGGTGTTGCTGGGATGGCTGAAGCCCCAAATTTCACTCCCGTAAGCGACAGTTGTTTGACTTGTCCCAGTTCTACTGGACGGTTCAGTGTAGTGGTAAGATTGCTTTGTGCCAGTGGCACTAAGTCTTTACGAATCAAATTCCACAGTCGCCAAGCACTGCCCATCATTCCAATAAGCAAAATTCCACCCAAGGCAATGCCACTACGATTTAAAATCAGCAGCCATTGATGCTTTTTATAAAAATGGAGGGATTGGGAGTGATCATCTGGATTAAAAGCTTTGGTCATGTCGTCTCACTACTACTGACTCACCGAAACAGTCTTGAGCACCGAGTGTAAATTCTGAAAGTCTCATCAGTTTACATTCTTTGAAAGACTCAGCGCTGAGAAAGAGGTTTGAAGGCTACGCCAGTCGCATAACAGTCGCTTTTGGGGAAAACGCCACTTGCACTGACTGCTGGTAAACCGGCTTCCCTTGGAGTAGCTTTCCTACACAGCACTATCCTATGCAACCTGCTTGCTGCCCTAAGTCTGGGAACCATCTTAGGCAAAAAACCCACGGCATTTACATCAAGTCGGTACAGCTGCTCACAGCACTGCGTTCCGAATTTCTTTGTGGAGCCATCATAGCCTTTTTTCCTGATTTCATCCCCCGAATGTATCTGTAAGGATTTATTCAGAACTTGGCACTCAAAATACGGATGGAACTGCCACGCTGGTAGAACTGATTGGTACACAATTGGATTGCGCCTACTCCAGGATAACCGACGATACAAAAGACGGGAGGAGTTTTTTGTCACTTTGTTCCCTGTTCCCTGTTCCCTGGTCTCTGGTCCCTGTTCCCTGTTCCCTGTTCCCTGTTCCCTGTTCCCTTTCTTAAAAGACTACTTACTTTCTTGAAGAAGATTATAAATATCGTCGTCTTTACCTTGTCAGCAAAATATTAAGAGTTTATAAAAAAATGAAAATTTTTGCTTCGACTTTTCTTTGGACACGTTCTACAACTTTAATTAAAAATAGATCCAAGATGCAAGATTAGTGATTACACCCATGCGTGTTTTTGTACTACTGTTTAATGCTCGGACAGAAAATGAGGGAATCCACACAATTCAGGTGGGCGATCGCAATAAAGTTCTGATGTTCGAGTCAGAAGACGACGCGACACGCTTTGCCCTCATGCTGGAAGCTCAAGATTTCCTATCACCAACTGTAGAAGCGATTGATTCAGAGGAAGTGAAAGAGTTTTGTCAAGCTGCGGACTATGATTGGGAATTGGTCCAAACTGACAGTGCTTTAGCAATTCCCCCAGAAATCAACGTTGAAGAAACAGACTGGAAATTAGAGTCCCAAGAAAATGTTGCTGAGGAAACTCTCCCTCGCAACCAACAGTCGCAGGAAAAACCGGAACTTTCGGATTCGGAACTAGACAGTATTCGCCGCAAACTGGAAGGATTACTGTAATGAGTCATGACTCATGAGTCACTGGACTTTAGACAAAAAACGAATGAACGGCAGTACTTCCGGAAAACCCGCTCACAGTATTGTCTCCCAATTCCACTTTGGACAAAAAACAAATGACGACGAATTTGCAGGGGCGCGGTCATCTTTTGACAGAGCAGGTTAATCCTGATAGTGTTTACCTAGATCAGCTGAGTTCTCTTGAACTGGTAGAGTTATTTAATCGCGAAGATGCAAAGGCAGTGGCTGCAGTAGCTGCGGCTAAACTTCAGTTGGCTGAAGCGATTGAACGTACTGCTGAGTGTTTGCGTAACGGAGGACGTCTTTTTTACATCGGAGCAGGGACAAGTGGTCGATTAGGAGTGTTAGACGCCGCAGAGTGTCCACCTACTTTTTGTACACCTCCAGAAATGGTACAGGGAATTATTGCAGGTGGTGCGGGTGCACTCGTACGTAGTTCCGAAGATTTGGAAGACAGTGCTGAGGATGGTGAAGCGGCGATCGCCCAACGACAAATCACCCAACTCGATGTAGTCGTTGGTATTACAGCCGGTGGAACAACACCTTTCGTCCACGGCGCTATGACTGCTGCCCGTCAACGAGGGGCGACGACTATATTTATAGCTTGCGTCCCTGTTGAACAAGTGGAGTGTGAGGCTGATATTGATATCCGCTTGTTGACTGGACCAGAAATACTTGCAGGTTCAACTCGTCTCAAAGCTGGTACAGTCACCAAACTTGCCTTAAATATTCTGTCTACAGGTGTGATGGTCAAGTTGGGTAAAGTTTATGGTAATCGTATGGTGGATGTGGCTGTAACGAATCAAAAGTTACGCGATCGCGCCATGCGTATTTTACAAGACCTCACAGGTTTAAGTCGAGAAGCCGCTGGTTTTTTATTAGAACGCAGTGGTAAATGGGTAAAATTGGCGCTATTAATGCATTGGACTGGTTTGGAAAAAGAGGAGGGTTTACAACTCTTGTCACAATACCAGGGTAATCTCAGGGCGGCTGTTGCTAGTTATAAAAACAACGAGCAAGCCTGAAAATTTTACTTCGAGTCATAACTCAAAAAGTGAGAAATGAGGAGTGACTGATTCCTCACTCACAATTTTTCTGTTTCTTGATGAATAAGCTTTTGACTCGTTTGTTCTAAGTATTTTAGATGAACTTCAAGTCATATCAACTTTGGGTGATGACAGCTAGAGAACTCTTAACAGGAAACTCTTAGAGGTTAACAGAAACTGTACCTATTTTAGCCAAAATAAAATAAGACTCTATATAAGATATAGCAATTTTCAATCATTAGTGAACAACAAGATTCCCGACTTCGCAAAAGTTGTCATGAATCTGAGCATGCACGATTTTTCAGAAAAGCAACCAAAAACTTATAATTAATTAAGCAATTAAAGAAAAATATAGTTTTTTGAAAAATTCATTCTTAAGATAGAGGTAAAAAGTATTTGATTATCTCTAGAGGATGATTGGCTAGTTTGTTTAGAAATTAGAAAATACTCATGACTGGCATGATTCATTCGACGTTTGCTAATCACTACAAGTTAATCGCTTTGAGCCATTAATCATTATAGTCATTAGCAACATAATGATTCGTCTGTCTTTTGTCAGCACATCTCTATCTCATATCTTGATATACTTACTATGGCAAAACCAATTGAATTTAATTTATTTGCACCTTACAACAAAGCTGCTTCTTTAATTGGTTCTTTTTCGGATTGGGAACCAATTCCAATGGAAAAAGGTGATGATGGTTATTTTCGCACAACTGTTGAATTAGAAGATGGTGCTTATCAATATAAATTTCGCGTGCAGTCAAAATCTTGGTTTTTTGAACCAGATCAATGGGTAGATGTGACAGACCCCTATGCAACTGATATTGATGAGTTGAGTGGGAAAGATGACGGTGTTGTACACATAAAAGATGGAGAACGTGTTGTTGATACTTACGTTTGGCAACACGATGATAAACCCCTACCCGCAGACCACGAATTAGTCATTTATGAATTGCACGTTGGTGACTTTTCTGGTGGTGAAGATGATCCTTATGCACGAGGAAAGTACAAGCACGTCATTGAAAAGTTAGATTACCTGAATGAACTGGGAATTAATGCTATTGAATTAATGCCAGTTAAAGAGTATCCGGGTGATTATAGTTGGGGTTACAATCCACGTCACTTCTTTGCTCCAGAATCAAGTTATGGTCCGACATCGGGATTGAAAAATCTTGTTGATGAGTGCCACGCGAGAGGAATTCGTGTGATTATGGATGGTATTTATAACCATTCAGAAGCATCAAGCCCATTAACACAAATTGACCACGATTATTGGTATCATCACGAGCCTCGCGACCCCGATAATAACTGGGGACCAGAATTTAATTACGAACACTATGACGAAAATTTAGAAACTTATCCGGCTCGCAAATTTATTGGTGATACAGTCCGTTATTGGGTTAGTGAATATCACCTTGATGGTATTCGTTACGATGCAGCACGGCAAATTGCTAACTATGATTTCATGCACTGGATTACGCAAGAAGCCAGAAATACAGCCAGCATGAAGCCTTTTTATAATATTGCCGAACATATTCCAGAAACGACTAGTATTACCAACGTTGATGGACCAATGGACGGTTGCTGGCATGATAGTTTCTATCATTGTATTAAAGACCATATCTGTGGTAATACCTTTGATTTAGAACGCCTCAAAGATGTGATTGACGCAAAGCGCCAAGGCTTTATGGGTGCGACGAACGTTGTGAATTACCTCACCAACCATGACCATGATCGCTTAATGGTGGAACTGGGTAACAACAATATTTTTGATGAAGAAGCTTTTAGGCGGCTTAAGTTGGGCGCTGCTATTCTTTTGACAGCAATGGGTATACCCATGATTTGGATGGGTCAGGAATTTGGCGAGTACAAGCCGAAAACACAAGAGTCATCTAAAATTGAATGGGGATTGCTAGGTAATGATTTAAATCGTGGCTTGTTTGAATACTACAAAGGGTTAATAAACCTGCGTAAAAACAATCATGCTCTCTACACAGAAAATGTTGATTTCATCCACGAAAATCCAGATGGTAAAGTGCTAGCTTACAGCCGTTGGAACGATGAAGGTTCTCGTGTTGTGGTTGTGGCGAATTTCTCAGAAAACTTTCTAGCAGGCTATCATGTTCCTAACTTCCCCAGTGCTGGTACATGGCATGAGTGGACAGGCAATTATGATGTGGAAGCTGGCGACGATAGTATTATGATTGACATTGGGCCATACGAAGCTAAAGTGTTTGTTTGGCAGTAAATCAGTTATTAGCTAAAGGTAATATAACGTGAGTTCGACGAAATGAACTACCCAGATCTACTGCTCTAACGTAGAGGTCTGGGTTTTTGTGAGCCAGCGCGGTCTTGGGGGTTTCCCCCATGAGCGACTGGCGAACCCCGAAGGGGTAACCAGACCAGTAAATTTAGATTTTTGACGCTTCGCTTGTCCCAGTTGCTTCATACTTCCCGCTTTTTTACGGATGCATGAAGTAGAGTGGTCAAAACAATTCAAAATTCGTGGTAGCAGAATCGCGCACGAAGATTTACACAGCTTGGCAACTCTTTTGATTGTAGCGAGTGTAGCCACCAATTAAGAATTATTGGAAAATACAACTATATAGGGATGATTCACTGCACTCCCCTGCTTTTGCAACGGAGTGGTTTTCAAAATCTATGCATTGCTTGACTTATGCGCGTCTTACTAGTAGAGGATGAACCTGGCATTGCTCAATTTATTAGTCAGGGATTGAAAGAAGCAGGTTACGCAACAGATATAGCTACTGATGGTCAGGAGGGACTAGATTATGCTGCTTCAGCAGAGTATGACATTATCGTATTGGATATAATGTTGCCTCAAATGGACGGTCTTGTGGTTTTGCGGAAACTGCGATCGCAAGGTCTTAAAACCCCTGTACTGCTACTAACCGCCCGTGATGCTATAGAAGATCGGGTTCGAGGTCTAGATGCTGGTGCTGATGACTATTTGTTTAAGCCCTTTGCTTTGAGCGAACTATTGGCGCGTCTACGTGCGTTACTACGTCGTCCTCCGATGCAACAGGACACAATACTGCGAGTCGGAGACTTGGAGATGGACGTTGCTACTAGGGAAGTACGTCGCGCTGGAAAAAGTATCAACCTTAGCCCTCGTGAATTTACACTGCTACAGTATCTTATGCGCCACCCTCGCCAAGTACTTAGCCGGAATCAAATAACCGAACATACCTGGAATTTTGACTTTTACGAAAATTCTAACGTTATTGATGTTTATATTGGCTACTTGCGACGCAAGATAGACCACGGTTTCGACAAACCCCTCCTGCACACAGTACGTGGTGTAGGATATTGTCTCACCGCAGATGCTGAATCATGATTAGTTTGAAGTGGCCCAATCACATCCCTGTACGTATAAAATTAACTGCCTGGTATCTCCTGTTGTTGGGGCTGACTCTGGGCGGTTTCACGGGCTACTTGTATTTCCGACTTGAGCGTAAAATAATTAACCAGGCGGATACCGCTCTGCAAATAGCAGGTTCTCAGTCCTTGGTTTATTTAAGCGATAAGAATAACGCCCTTGCCTTTGTGGACAAGCCAAGCCGACAAAATACCGTACAACGTTTGATAGAGGCTGGATTTGCAGTTCGCCTGATGACTCCCCAAGGCAAAATAGTGGACGGCTTTGGCAAATACCAAGAAGTACCTCTCTGGATACCAAGTGCCAGTGGATACACAAGAGTGGCAAGAAATAAGGCAGACTGGCGACTAATTAGCCAGCCAGTAATCCGTCAAGGTCAGATTATCGGCTGGTTGCAAATAGCAAAGTCTCTTGAGGCATTAGAGAAAATATCCCAGGAATTACCTAATGAACTGTTGTTTTCATTACCATTTATACTTTTAATCGCGGGTTGTGGTGGTTTATTTCTCTCATCAAGAGCATTGCAACCGATCAGTCAAATCACCCAGACTGCTCAAGCTATTAGCGCCATTGACCTTGCCCAACGTCTAAACTACAAAGGGGCAAAAGATGAAGTGGGACAGTTGGCGACCACCTTTGACCAGATGTTAGAACGTTTACAAGCAGGTTTTGAGCGGGAACAACGGTTTACGGCTGATGCAGCCCATGAATTACGCACTCCCCTGACGGTTATCAAGGGACGTATAGATGTAACCCGGAGTCGCGAACGCACTCCAGATGAATACGAGCAAACCTTGCAGGATTTAGAACAACAGGTAGACCGACTCATTCGCCTCAGCAATGGTTTACTGTTACTAGCAAGGATTGACCGGGGACAGTTGCCTTTTGAGCCATTACCTGTGGACTTAAGCAACTTGTTGGAAGTGATTGTGGAACAAGTGCAACATGCTGCAGAATCGCAACAGATTAAGCTGCTAAATAACTTGACCCCCGATTTGTGGGTGCGGGGCGATCCCGACCAGTTAACCAGTTTGTTTTTGAACCTGGTAGACAACGCCGTTAAATACACACCACAAGGAGGTATTGTTTGGGTGCGGTCAAATTTGCACTCAAATGTAGTGCAGGTGATGATAATTAACACAGGGTATGGTATTTCAAAAGAGCATCTACCTCACCTATTTGAGCGGTTTTATCGCGCAGACTCAGCCCGTTCCCAAGGAAAAAGTGGAGCTGGGTTGGGGTTGGCGATCGCTCACGAAATTGCTCGCTTGCATGGCGGTACTATTACTGCTGACAGCATTCCTAACAAAGAAACTACTTTTACCGTGACTCTACCGATTGCCCAACATAGTACTCCACCACACAAACTTTGACGGGTATGGACTAATGGTTGTTGACTCTCATCATTTTCTTAATCTCGTTTTGTAACTTGAAATTATAGCGAGTTGAAATGGAGTTAGACCATGACAGTAAGTGAAATGAGACTGAATGCAACTTCATTAGAGCAAATATCCCAATTGCAGCAGATATCTGAAGACACGATATGTGAAACTGAAGCTAGTCAATATATGATTGATTGCTATCCGTATGCTATGAGAGGATTTTTGTGGGGTCTTTTTTTCTCTATTGTCTTTTGGGTAAGTGCGATTGGCGTACTGATGCTAGTGTTTTAATAATTATAAATTGTAGGTTAGCGTAGACAGTCGCAACGTTCACGCAAACCTACAATTATTATATATATTTATCTTTACTTGCATATAAGTAGGTCAACATAAAAAAACGTAAAATCTAGAAACCCGGTTTCTTTAAGAAACCGGGTTTCTGACACCACGCGTTTTATGTTTAATTTGGTGGTTCTACTTAGCAATTCTAAATCAATCATGAAAAATGAGAAACCCGGTTTCGGACAAGTTACCGGGTTTCTCAGACTTTCAATTTTCAGCATTCATATTGGATTGCTATATAAAAATTTATTTTCTAGACTCTCATCTATTTCTTAATCTAATTTGCTAATATCTATTCATTTAAGCTTTTATCATACCAAAACTTTCTTTTTCCTCTCATCGTATTCTTAAAAACCCTCTTTAATATGAAGGTATGAGCTAATAACATCAAAACTTCAATTCTGAGGTTTAATTATGGGAATTAAGCAAACCATTATAGCTGCTTGTGGAGTAGTAGCTTTGATTCTTGTAGGAAGTTGGTTTTTTAGAATTAGACCTGTTCAAGCTTCCCCTGACAACACAGCACCTGCGGTCACAATGGTTGAAGCCATAGAAACGGTTCTTGCTGCTAACCCAGGTACAGCAGCAATTGATGTCAATTTAGAGCATGAAAATAATAATTTAGTGTGGGAAATTGAACTAAACAATGATTTAGAAGTGTACATCGATGCCAACACAAAAGAAATTGTGAAAACTGAGCAAGGCTGGAATTTGACAGATGTTCCTCTCTTAGCAAACTGGATTCCTAATTAATTTATATCCCTGTAATCGGAATTTACTCATGACTAAGTCTGTATCTACCCATAAAGTTAAGGTGAAACCAGTTCCCCCAATGCAAGACAAGCTGCCTGAAAACTGGCATTCCCAACCTATAGAACAAACCATAGACTTGTTAAAAACTGACCCAGTACAAGGCTTGAGTGGTATTGAAATCAAAGAGCGAATAGCGCGTTTTGGTTTCAATGAATTACTCGGAAAGAAAGGAAAACCTTGGTGGTTAAAATTTCTTTTGCAATATAACCAGCCGCTACTGTACATCTTGCTAATTGCGGGTGCAACCAAGGCAATTATAGGTGAGTTTGTCAACGCTTTTGTGATTTGGGGTGTAACTACAACTAACGCCATTATTGGATATGTTCAGGAATCGAAAGCGGAAGGGGCGATCGCAGCCCTAGCTAAATCCATCACTACAGAAGCAACTGTTATCCGCGAGGGCCAAAAGTTACGCATTCCCTCACGAGAGTTAGTTCCTGGCGATGTGGTGCTGTTGACTTCTGGTGACAAAGTACCTGCTGACTTACGACTGATTAAAGTGCGGAATCTGCAAGTAGATGAATCCGCCCTGACTGGTGAGTCTGTAGCTGTTGAAAAAGAGGCGGGTGTAGAGACGCCGCCCCTACCGCCAGATATCCCGTTAGCAGAACGCAAAAATATGGCTTATGCAGGTGGCTTCGTTACTTTTGGACAGGCGACAGGTATAGTAGTAGCCACGGGTAATACTACCGAAACAGGGCGAATTTCTCAGCTATTAGAAAATAAAGTTGACCTTTCTACCCCCTTAACCCGAAAATTCGACAAGTTCAGCAAAAATTGGCTGTACATGGTTTTGGGGGTTGCAACCCTGACTTTGATGGTGGGACTGCAAACCAAACCTTGGAGAGATGCTATAGAAGCTACTGTGGCATTAATTGTCGGCTCGATTCCGGAAGGATTACCAGCGGTAGTGACTGTGACACTAGCTATCGGTGTATCCCGCATGGCTCGTCGCCACGCAATTATCCGCAAGTTGCCAGCAGTAGAAACTCTCGGCGGTGCTACTGTCATTTGTTCCGATAAAACTGGCACTTTGACCGAAAATCAAATGACAGTGCAAGCCATCTATGCGGGGGGACATCAGTATGCAGTCAATGGTGTGGGTTATTCTCCGGAAGGGAAAATTTTACAGGATGGCAAACCAATCGACTTGAGTGGTGATCTCGGTTTGCAGGAATGTCTCAGCGCTGGATTGTTATGCAATGACTCTCACTTGGAAACCAAAAACGGTAAATGGGTAGTTGTTGGTGATCCGACTGAGGGGGCGTTAATCACCTCTGCTAATAAATTGGGGTTAATCAAGCCGCTTCTAGAACAGCAAATGCCGAGACTGGATTCGATTCCTTTTGAGTCTGAGTTTCAGTACATGGCGACTCTGCACGCAACTCCAACAAGTAAGACGATTTATGTTAAGGGTTCAGTAGAGGCGATCGCCAAGCGCTGCACTTTCATGTTAAATAGCAACGGACAACTCAAACGAATCGACTGCCAAGAGACATTAAATACCTCCTCTATCGAGCGGGAAGTCAATATTATGGCACGTCAAGGCTTACGGGTGTTGGCGTTGGCAAAAAAGCTTGTACCAAACGAACAAACTACCGTAGATCACGTAGATATTGACACTGGGTTGATTTTCTTGGGCTTACAGGGGATGATTGACCCACCACGCGAAAGTGCGATGAAAGCGGTGAAAGCCTGTCAAGAAGCGGGTATTCAGGTAAAAATGATTACTGGCGACCATGCTGTCACAGCGCAGGCGATCGCGACTCGTATGGGCATCAATAAAAATGGTTCGGTGCTGGCATTTTCCGGCGCTGAACTTGCTAAAATGGACTACCAAGAACTTGCCCAAGTTGCAGAAGATGGGGTTGTATTCGCCCGCGTCGCACCAGAACAAAAGCTGCGTCTAGTAGAAGCGTTACAATCAAAAGGCGAAATTGTCGCCATGACGGGGGATGGAGTTAACGATGCACCCGCCTTGAAACAAGCCGATATTGGCATTGCGATGGGTATGGCGGGAACCGAGGTTGCAAAGGAAGCGGCTGATATGCTACTGACTGATGACAACTTTGCTTCAATTAAAGCTGCGGTTGAGGAAGGGCGTGCTGTTTACAAAAACCTCGTCAAAGCTATGTGCTTTATTCTCCCAGTCAATGGTGGAGAGTCGATGACAATTTTATTCAGCACGCTGGTAGGCAGAGAATTACCGATATTATCATTGCAAATTCTTTGGCTGAATGTCATTAATTCCATTACCATGACAGTTCCCTTAGCTTTTGAGCCGAAACCTCAAAATGTCATGCAGCAATCGCCCCGTCGTCCCAATGAAGCGTTGCTGTCGGGTAGTAGAATCAAACGCATCTTGGCGATTTCTCTGTTTAACTGGATTGTGATATTTGGAGTTTTTGAATACATTCGACAAACTACGGGGGATATCAATCTAGCTCGTACTATGGCAATCAATTCTTTAATTGCAGGCAGAATCTTTTATCTGTTGAGCCTTAGTCAATTAGTGCCTAATCTGATTGCCAAAATGGACGGTACAATTCAAGAAAATGTTGATATTCCAGCCATTGGTTTTGGTATTATTGGCGCAATAATTTTGCAGCTTTGCTTTTCTTATGTACCTTTCATTAATGAGCTTTTCTTCACAGTACCCCTACGCTTTGACCAATGGTTGTTCTGTTTGGCCGTGGGTTTACCAATGATTCCTTGGGCTGCCTTTGTTAATCGCTTTGACCCTCCGAATTAAAAATAAAATATAGAAAGAATCAGCAAGAGCAGGAGATGGCTGATGATGAGACGAACAGACTTAGACTATATTGTCATCATCCTGCTCTTTTTCGGTAGCCTCTACGTTTTTCTCAGTGGAATAATCATGGGCATGATGGGAGTGAGTTGTCATTTATCCTCTCATCATTTTTTTAATTTCTCTTGTTAATATTGCTCAACTTCGCTTTGACTCAACCAAAATTTTCTGGTTTTCTCATCGTTTTCTTAGAAAGCCTATTTAACATGAAGACATAAGCAAATAAGAATAAACTCAAATGAAATTCAGACGACGTGATTTTGAGCATAATTCTGAACAAGGTAACCAGATTGTCCCGTTTGATCCTTCCGCCAACAACAACCAAACTCAAAAAAGGTTTTCTTGGCAAAAGTCAGTTACCCATTTATCTTTAGTGCTATTAGGAAGTGGCGTCACCCTTTCAGGTGGTTATTTGCTTGCAGGCAATCCACTATCACCCCAACAACCTAATTCTCAAGAAGTAGCTGTATCGAATAATAAAACTGCCCAATCCAACTTACCACCGACTACAAACAACAACTTTGTGACTACTGTAGTGGACAAAATCGGACCAGCTGTGGTGCGGATTGATGCTTCTAGAACTGTAACCAGTCGCGTACCAGAGGTTTTTAACGATCCATTCTTTCGTGATTTCTTTGGATTGGGGTCGATGCAACCCCGCAGGCGGACGGAACGCGGAACTGGTTCTGGTTTTATTGTTAGCTCCGATGGTCGTATTCTTACTAATGCCCATGTAGTTGATGGTGCCCAGACGGTGAGAGTCAGGTTGAAGGATGGACGCTCATTTGAAGGTAAGGTGTTAGGAACAGACCCAGTAACCGATGTAGCAGTGATCCAGATTCAAGCTTCAGGGCTACCAACTGTCAGGTTAGGTAACTCAGATCAGCTCACACCAGGTGAATGGGCGATCGCCATTGGTAATCCCCTCGGTCTTGATAACTCCGTCACCACTGGTATCATAAGTGCCACAGGTCGCTCTAGCAGTGCTGTTGGTGTTCCCGATCAACGTGTCAAATTTATTCAAACAGATGCTGCGATTAATCCTGGTAACTCTGGTGGGCCACTGCTAAATCAACAGGGTGAAGTGATTGGGATGAATACAGCGATAATCCAAGGCGCTCAAGGATTAGGCTTTGCTATCCCTATTAATACCGCTCAACGCATCGCCAATCAACTGGTAGCTAACGGTAAGATAGAACATTCTTTTGTGGGAATCCAAATGGTGGATGTTACCCCAGAACTTAAACAAGAAATTAATAGTGACCCCAACCGTTTGATGAAGGTGGATGCTGCTAATGGTGTTTTAGTCGTCAGAGTCGTACCTAATTCTCCAGCTGCTAAAGCCGGTCTACGTGCTGGCGATGTTATTCAAAAGCTCAATGGTAAATCAGTGACAGAGGCTCAAACAATACAACAAACTGTAGAAAATAGCTCCGTTGGTGAGAATTTGCGCTTGCAATTGCGTCGTCAGGGAACAAATATCGATCTATCTGTGCGAACAGGTGCAATTCCTGTTCAGATACAGTAGCTCAAATCAGAAATACGTTAATAGTTTTATTCACGAGAAGGCACTTATGTTTTACACCGTAAAAGATGGAGATACACTACCAAAAATAGCCGAAAAATTTTATGGCGTTCGCAGTCGATGGCAACAAATTTATGATGCTAATCCAGAAGTCATTATACTCATTCCTGGAGTAAAACTTTTTATTCCTCTTACTCAAAATATGTATGATAAAAAGTTAGAAAAAAATGAGAAAATCAAAACTTATGCAAAGCTATGGAAAAGTAAAAATATGACTAAATCCAAACACTCTATCAAAAATAATTTTCTGAGGCTAGGAGCAATTTGTGGAAGCTTACTAATTGGTTTATCATCAATTCCAATCCCAATTTTTCTAGCACAAAGCGCCCAAGCTCAACAAACACCCAAGACTTCTAATGATTCTGTGATCCCACCTATGCCAGAAAAACTACAACCTCCAAGTGGTAAGGTTGTACCTGTAAATGGGAAGGTAAGCGTGAAGCTGACTAACCAAACTAACGCTGTGCTGACATACGAAGTCATTGGACATACCAAACAACGCACCCTTTCCGGAAAATCAACTGTCACCTTAAAAGACTTACCAGTCGCCGTAGCTGTTAGCTTCCGGCGACAGGATAAAGGACTGCTTACTGTTAATCTTCAAAAAGAAACAGCACCCGGATTATTAGAAGTAAAGTTGGATGAAGGGAATAATTTTGGTGAAGATAAAATTGCGATGAAAATTGAAAAAACAGGCGAGGTCTTCTTGAAGTAATTGCAGATACCCAAGTTATTCTCTCTCTCATCAATGAAACACAAAAACATCTGTTTATATTGTTCAAGTGTTTTTTAAGTTCTTCCTCTCTTGCTTTTTTTTAGTTTATTAATTCCTCATAAATGGGGTAATGATGTTAGAGCCAGTTGTTGTTTTCAAGTCTGTGTTGCACAGTTTGGATTTCATACTAATATCATTGTTCCGGTAAAAAATGAAATCTTTGATTGGCGTAAATATCTAACTTTGAATAATGACTTTCAACTGAAAAACTCAGATAATCGCTATCTGGGTTTTGGTTGGGGAGAACGCAATTGGTACATGAATCCACCAACCGAACTCCCTCTCATGCTTCGCAAGGGATTTCGAGCATTATTTTTCCCCAACCCGTCTGTGTTAAGAGTACAAAAGCATGACAATTTTCCTCAAAACTATGACATTGAATGTATCAAAGTCAAGCAAACAGATTATTTAGAATTAATGGAGTTTATTAATAATTCTTTCCAATTATCTCAAGGAGGTGAAAAAATTAGATTAATCAATAACCCCTACACAAATATCAGCTTTTACGAAGCAAAAGGAACTTACTCAATCCTCAGAAACAGTAATAATTGGACAGCAGAAGGGCTGAAAATTGCTAACATTAATACACCACTTTGGGCTGGGCTTTCTGGAGCCATCATGCACCATTTGCGGTATGATTATCTAAATTTAGGACTTACGCATGGAAACGAGAAATCAAGGGTTTGGGCAAGGGGTATAGGGGTATAGGGGTGTAAGTGTTCAAACCCGTACACCCTTACCCCATTACACCCTCCCACAACGAAGCCTCTCGTTGCGTAAGTCCTGTAAATTTCATTTAAGTTAAGGGAAAAACTGTTAGCAATGAGTGAAAAGCCTAATCAATTCAATCGCCAACTTTGGCGAAAATTTTTAGCACTTGCCAAACCCTACTGGTTTTCTGAACAAAAATGGAAAGCTAGAGGACTGGTACTCGTGCTGTTACTACTGGCATTAGCCGTTAATGCTATCAACGTTGGCATTAGCTTTATTTTCCGTAACATCAATACATCATTGGCTAATTTTCCTCAAACTAAAGATACAGAAACCTTTTGGCGATTTATCTCTATTTATGCTGGTCTTTTGGTGATTGGTACTCCCATTGTTGTCATGTTCGGCTATCTCCAGGATAAGCTAGGATTATACTGGCGGGAGTGGCTGACAGGTCGGTTTCTAGATAAATATTTGCAAAAACGCGCTTATTATCAAATTAATTTTAATGAAAAAATTGACAACCCAGACCAACGAATTTCTGAAGACATTAGAGCATTTACCCGCACCAGTCTTTCTTTTTTATTGGTAATTCTCACATCAATTGTCACTCTAGTTTCTTTCACGGGTGTATTATTATCTATCTCTATTAACTTATCTATTTCAATTCTTTTATATGCAATTGTAGGTACAATTATTACTGCTTTTATTGGTCAAAGATTAATTGGAATTAACTATGACCAACTCAAACAAGAAGCGAACTTTCGTTACGGTCTTGTTCATGTGAGAGATCATGCCGAATCGATTGCTTTTTACCAAGGTGAAACGCAAGAATCAGTTCAGTTAAAACAGCGTTTTTTGGCCGCGATTCGCAACTTTGATTTGTTGATTAGCTGGCAGCGAAATCTTGGTTTCTTTACAACCAGTTATAATTACTTTGTTGCTGCACTGCCATACATAATCATCGCACCTATCTACTTTGCAGGCAATACCGAATTTGGGACATTCACCCAAGCAGCGATAGCATTTCGTCAAATTTTTGATTCCTTATCTATTATCGTTAGCCAGTTTGAAAACCTGACTGCTTTCGTCGCAGGAATTGAGCGCTTGGATAGCTTAGCCGATGCTTTAGAAACACCATCCGTAAAGCCAACAGAAACGACAACTATCGACATGACGGAAAACTCCAGATTAGCTTTACGCCATGTCACACTACTGACTCCCAATTATCAACGTACCTTAGTGAGGGAACTCTCTGTTACCGTAAAGCCAGGAGAAGGACTGGTGATTGTAGGACACAGTGGTAGCGGCAAGAGTTCTGTCTTACGTGCAATTGCGGGTTTATGGAATGCGGGTACAGGTCATATTATTCACCCTTCCTTGACGGAGATGATGTTTTTACCGCAACGTCCCTATATGGTACTGGGTTCCCTGCGAAGTCAGTTACTCTATCCCAACACCAACCCCAACATCAGTGAAATACAATTGCGTCAAGTTTTAGAGGAGGTGAACTTAAAAGACTTACCAGAACGACTTGGAGGCTTTGATGCAGAACTAGACTGGGCAAACTTTCTCTCCTTAGGAGAGCAACAGCGCCTTGCTTTTGCTCGCCTTCTACTAAGTGCTAGGAGGTATGCCATCCTGGATGAAGCAACTAGCGCGTTAGATATTAGCAACGAACAATCCCTGTATCAACGATTGAAGGCTACTGGAACTACTACGATTAGCGTTGGACACCGCGCCAGCTTGTTGCAGTATCACGAGTATGTTTTAAAGCTGGATGGCGATTCTAATTGGCAGTTGATGTCTACTCAAGAATATGTTTCGGCTGAAGCAGTTTCTAAAAAAAATGAATAACTTCTAACCGGGATAGCGAGAAACTATTACCCTTCTCGCACCATCCAAACCAACATTCCCAAAATGACTTCCACTGGTGGAACAGGATAATCATTGAAATCTATACTCAATATTTGTCCTTCTAATTTGAGAAATCGCCATGCAGTACCACTACTAACACTGCCATAAATTGTAGGAATTGGGATATTATTAGCCTCATTAAATTTTTGTGCTGCAATCATTTCTGCTGCACACTGTCCTAAACCAGCTTTCAAGTCAGCTTTTTTAGCTTCCACAACAATAACTGCAGGTGCTTCAATAAAGACTTGCTCACAAGAACGACTGATTAAAAAATCACACACCCCGCTTAATCCCAACTCTGGTGCAACAGTGAAGTCTTCACCAGAAAAAAAGCTGACTTTTCGTTGTAAAATCTTACGTACTTCTACGAGAATAGGACTGATAATGAGTTCGGAACGAGCTTTTTCTGAACCTGTTGCAATTGCGAGTGGTAGCCCTTCACTCAATGCTTCTTTTAGGTAGAGACTGGGTTCTATAAGTTGAGTTTCTGGTAAAAATCGTCCGCCTTCAGCCGTCTTTATGCCGAAATCACGTTTTATTCTTGCCAGTGTGAAGTCGCTGTATGGCATTGCAAATACTGTTTAGCCTATATCCATACTTTAATTTAAGTTGACTTCTGCTGGTGTTAATGCTGATAATTCAACTTGAGCCTGTATTTGTAAGGCGCGCACTGCCGACTTTTCTATGTCATTGGTGTGCCTGGATCAGAATACACTATCATAACTACTTAACTCTTTATCATACGCACTTGCTAGATCGATATGCCATTGTTGTAGTTTTTCAAAGAAGATTAGTGTATTGGTAAATTCTGGATTTCCTAAAGCGGATGAACCTTGTCGTAAATTACCACTACAACCAAACTTAGCTCCTACCGATTGAATGAGCTTGGCAGTATCTTTTTGTGTACCTTCTAGCTCTTCCCAATTTACGTCCCATTCATCGCGATGCTTGAAATAATTTGCGAAAGCATTAATGAGTTGAATTGCTGAAAAATAATCCCCTTCATAAGAAAATGCAAGAGTCTGACCAAATTGAAGAATTTTTTTTCTCCTTTCTTTTGATTTTTCGTTACAAACTGGAATTGTTTTCAAATCTCTACCCAAAGATTGTTTAGCTCTAACATGAATTTTCTCAACAGTAGAAACAACATTTACTATATATGCTTGACAAAGCACAAAAGCAGTGCAAAGAAGATATTCAACAAATAAACATTCATCATCAATAATATAGTCAATATAGTCTTTTTGTTGTGGTAGAAGTTTTTGATCTGTTTCTAACTCATTAGCTAGAGAGGTAGATTTTTCAATAGCTTTTCCAAGTTCTTCTAGTACACGTTTGTACACCTCGCCTTGTGCGTCCATATAGCCGCAATATAAACTCAACCTTAACCAGGAAAGATCTAACATTTTGCAAAATATTTGAAACTTAATCTAGCTGAAGTTTACAACCTATTTACATTGAGTGTGGTTTTAAAAAGATTGTTTGCAGTTTAGCTTTTAGGCGGGCATTATCTTGTTCAAAACCTGCTAATTTGTAGTTTATACATTGAATAATGTAGAGACGTTGCCCTTCGGGTTCGCCAGTCGCCTGCGGAGGGAAACCCTCCCGCAGCGCTGGACTCACATGCAACGTCTCTACAGAGATTACCGTTCTTGCTTACATCAACTTACAAAACTGTTCCAATTTCCTTCAAATAAACCCGTGTAAATGGTTCATCCACACCAAGAGTATATTCTTCAATCAAACCCTTGCGTCTAATAGAAATGTTGTCTCCATTTTTAATCACAACAGTTGAATCATCAAAAACATCCCGCGCTAGCGTCATCTCGGTTTCAGTAGGATTGTTTAACACTACCATGTTACTTCCGTAGTAAAACATTCCTTCCTTTTCCAAAATGTCTTCTTTGTATTCAGCAATCAGCATATCAAGCTTAGGATTACGCAACAAAGAAAGGATATTAGTGTTGTAATCTTCACTCAAAACTTTTGCTGAACGATTTATAAAAACACCATCACGACAGACAGCACCTATTTTCCAATCTGGGTGTTGTAAAAGAATATGGTCAATTGTTTCTTGAATTTCGTGAACCGAGATATGGTTGAACGTGATGATTGGTATTCTGGCATCTGTACTCGATTTGTAAAAAGTTTCGAGAATGTGTGAGGGTACATCAACGCTTTCACCTATAGAAGGATTGAGATGCATCAAAATTCCTGGTGCAGCGTTGATTTCTAAGATCGAAAAGTCGTTAGACTTCCAAGATTCACTCAGATTTGGTGCAATAACATCAATCCCCAGGCAAACGAGACGGAAGTGTTGAGCAATATCTTGTGCCAAAATGATATTGTCAGGATGAACAGTACGGGTTGCATCAATGCTCACACCTCCAGCCGAGAGGTTAGCAACTTTGCGAAGAGAAACGTTACGATCTTTCTCAACCACGCTGTCCAATGACAAGCCCTGTTGTTCAAGATACTGTTCCATCGCTTCGTCGCACTGAATTTTTGTCATCGGCGAGGTGGGTGTGTCCAAACGCCCAGGTTTTCGGTTTTCGTCTCGGATTAACTCTTCAATAGTTGAGTAACCATCACCCACAACCCATGCTGGACGACGTTCAATCGCAGCAACAAACCTGCCATTCACACACAATAAGCGGAAGTCTGACCCCACAATACTTTTTTCAACAATAACTCGGGTCGGCTCATTTTCTGGAATTGCTTGAAGTGCCCTTCTATAAGCAGATTTCAGTTCATACTCGTCTCGTACTTCTGCGGTGACTCCAATTCCTTTGTGACCAGCTACAGGTTTGACTGCTACTGGGTAACCAATGTCTCTAGCTACTGCAACAGCCTGCTTTTCTGAATTCACAATATCACCCTTTGGCACTGGAAAACCTAAGGTTTTTAAAAACGCTTTGCAGTCATCTTTACGCGTGGTGAAGTCGGAATCTAGATGACTATCGCAGTCAAATGTTGTTGCTACCCCGCGAACCTGTTTTTTTCCGTATCCGTACTGCGTCAGTCCTTCGTCCCATAGATAAAAGGTGGGAATAGCTTTTTTGTCAGCTGTACGCAATAAAGCGTAAACTGTAGGACCACCATAGACTGATAACCGGAATTTACTTTGAAGCGTTGAAAGTTGCTCGTCAAAATTAATGTCTTTGTGCTGAGTTATGGCTTCAAACCAATCCCAGACAAAGTAAAGTACACTTCGAGTTGTACGCTCGTGAAGCGACTGTATGCTAATTGTCGCATAATTTTCATATGGCTTGATACTCCAACGGTCGAGGTGCAAACCCATATCCAGCTTTCCAACCTCTGACACGGTGCGGGCAAACAGATGAGCATAGGTATCAAATGTTTGGTCGCGTAGGTGGGGGTAGCGATCGCTCAATATTGAGACATAATCCTCAATCGGCAAAGGTCTTGTAAACTCAGTGACAGCAAAATCAAATACTAATGCCCCTGCGTCCAAGTAAGGATTTGGTCCTATGTAATGCTTGAACTTGAAGATGTCGAATGCATCAGTTCTTCTGGCATTAACGCGAACCGTATCGGTGATTTTATCTTGAACCATTGACTCTTACCTCTGACTAAACACCCTGAAATCTGAACAAATACTAGCGTTTCCCCAGACGTATTTACTGTCTATGAGTTTAATACCCTTTGGGAAGCGAGGGCTAATGCCTACGCTACATCTGTGCTTTCTGGTTAACACTGGCATCAATAGCTACGTTTATTTCAACATTGTACTCAGTGTTACCAAGAACATTCAGCTATCTAAAGATATAGTTAAGCTGTTATACTAAATTAATACTCAATAGTTAAAATAACAGGTGCATCAACGTTAAACCATTGCTATTGACTAGTAGCTAAATATATAACCTTTGAAAGGTGCAATTAGACTCTAGTTAATTTTATAAATAGTAAGCACTAAGAAGCGCTAAGGAGACGGCAAGTATGAGTAACGCGAAAGCTGTTCTCAGAAAGGAGGTTCAGCATCTTGCTGAGGAAGCTTTTCACCACAAGCTCATTTCTGGGTATGGAGATGGTCCAGATAATAATGAGTACCAAATTGTATTTCAGGGTAAACCTAGGCATTTCACTCTAGAAGAAGCACGTTCTTTTTTATGCGAGTTACTGTTTGAAACACAGGTTGATCAACATTCTGAAGAATTGAGTGTTTGACGTTAAACGATAAAACACCACAATTTATCGTCAAGAGTGCGCGGCACTCAGTCAGATAAACCTCCGGAACTTATGGAAATCGGGAGGTGTTTTGATTTCTAGAGTCATCTTGATTGTGACATCCTCCCACCGCTAACCGCAAGCGGTATAGCGGGGGTTTGTACCAACATTCAAACAGCCAGTGATGGAACTTTCCAAGGTGTTCCTTGGCGTTCTGACCTAGAAATATAAATTTACTCTCAAAGACACGGCTAAAACCTGATTAAACTTATCTAACCTTAATAGTCGTGTCCAGGTTCAGGATTAGACCCTAGCCAGTCAAATCTGGACTTCACAAATTTGTATTGTCAAGTAAGCGAACCCCATGCCTAAAGGCAGGGGCTTTGTAGTAGCCCTGAAACGTCGGTGCTGAGAGAACAACACAAACGTTTCGAGCCTCCAGGCTGGCTTACAGACAGCCCCAATAATTCAATCATTTTTGCTCCGTTCAAATCGGCATCGCAGGACAACCCGCAGTTACCACACTTGAACTTCTTCTCAGAGCGCAAACCAATATGTAGACATTGATGACAGGTTTGGCTTGTGAGGCGCAGTTATGCTGCCTACCTGTGCTATGTTTCTAGGCTGCCACATATTGATGTCAGTGCTATGGGAAAACCAACAAATTTTATTACATTTCGAGTGAATGACCCAGAGAAAGAAATCTTGCGTAATTACTCCGAAAAACAAGGCAGAACGCAAAGTGATGTACTGAGAAAACTTATACGTAACTTGCAAAAAGAAAACATCACGTTAAGCTAAAGTCAACCAAAAATAATCTTCATTCCACAGCTTTTTCTGAACGCGACTGCGTGGCGTTAGGCATAAATGAACGGTCTTAATGTTTTCACGTGCCGTGGAATGAATTCTAAAAATTTCATTTAAAATTTATACAAAAGCGAATACCATATTTTTACGGGTTAAAAGTCATTAGAGCTAAATGTTTCTGACTTTTGACTTTATTTATTTACTTAAACCGAAATTAAAAAAAAGTCGTTATTTTTACTACATTTTTGCTCATTTTTACACATGAACATTTGGTTCTTTACTTTCCTTATGATAGTCTGCATTCAATTTTTGTATCTTTCTCTACCAAATGGTAGTTTTTACCACCCAAATCATCATGTTTTATAGAAATAAATAACTTTTATCAGGAGGCTCTATGGTAGCTAGTGAGATTAAGCGACAATTAGTCATTATTGGGGGGGCGGAAGATAGGGACGGAGATTGCCAAATTCTTCGAGAGTTTGTTCGCTACGCTGGGGGTACAAAAGCCAGAATTGTGATCATGACAGCCGCGACAGAACTGCCAAGAGAAGTAGGAGAGAATTATATTAGAGTTTTTGAACGGCTAGGTGCCGAGCATGTTCGTATACTTGACACTGAAAGCCGTGAGGATGCGTCTTCATCTACAGCGTTAGAAGCGGTAAATAAAGCGACTGGTGTATTTTTTACAGGAGGAGACCAAGCCCGGATTACAAGTGTTCTCAAGGATACTGAACTGGACGCAGCTATTCATAAACGCTTCTCTGAAGGTATAGTTATAGGAGGTACAAGCGCAGGAGCCGCTGTCATGCCAGATGTGATGATTGTGGAAGGCGACTCTGAGACAAACCCTCGAATGGAAATTGTAGACTTAGGTCCTGGTTTAGCTTTTCTCCCAGGAGTGGTGATAGACCAACATTTCTCACAGCGCGGACGCTTGGGACGCTTAGTTGCAGCTTTGGCACAGCAACCTGCTGTCTTGGGATTTGGTATTGATGAAAACACGGCTATGGTAGTAACCGATAACCAGTTTGAAGTGGTTGGGCAAGGTTGTGTGACAGTTGTTGATGATTCAGAGGTCATGCACAGCAACGTTGACGAGATTTTGAAGGATGAACCTTTAGCAGTTTGCGGAGCAAAGCTTCATATCCTACCACATGGATACAAATTTGACTTGAAAACCCGCAAGCCTATCCTAGATAGTCGTACTGTAACAACTGTCCCTGCACCAGCGGCTTAAAAAATACTTATCTTTTCACCAAATGTACTGTGACAAACTGGGAACTAGAGAATACTAGTTCCCGCTTTTTTTCTCACTTTTGATTTCTTTCTCATGATCAAATTATCGAAGAATACAAAAATTTGTACTGATATGATCAAGTACAACATGTTGATATAGACTCTACAAAAGAAAATTTTATTTAAAAAATAAATATAACTCAAGAAAGAAGATGTGTTTCTATTTTTATTAAAAAATATTTATGTTTATTGCATTTTACTTTATTAAACTTATTCAGTCATTAAAATGGCAACTCGTACTGAATTTCATTTATTTGCTCCTCGAAATCAAAAAGCCGCCTTAATTGGCTCTTTTTCTGAATGGCAAGAAATACCAATGGAAAAAGGAGATGATGGCTATTTCCGTACTCAAATAGAATTAAAGGATGATATCTATCAATATAAATTCCGTATTCAAACGAAAAGTCCACAATTTGAACCAGATCAATGGATAGATGTTATTGATCCTTATGCGACAGAGGTTGATGAAAAGCTAAAAGTCGGTATAGTCAGAATTAAAAATGGAAAAAAGATTGTTGATACTTATGTTTGGCAACACGACGATGCACCGTTACCAGAAAATCATGAATTAGTTATATACGAAATGCACGTTGCCGATTTTACGGGTGGCGAAGTTGACCCTGAGAAACGTGGAAAATATATAGATGCCATTGAAAAGTTAGATTACCTTCATGAATTAGGAATTAACGCGATTGAATTAATGCCAGTTAATGAGTACCCTGGTGATTATAATTGGGGATACAAAGTACGTCACTACTTCGCTACAGAATCTAGCTACGGCTCAACAGAAGATTTAAAGCGGTTTGTAGACGAGTGTCATGCTAGAGGAATTCGCGTTTTTCTTGATGGAATCTACAACCACACAGATGAAGAATGTCCATTAATGCTGATTGATAGGAATTATTGGTATTACGAATATATGCATTATCCGGAAGATCCAGGTAATTATTGGGGTCCGGAATTTAACTATGACAACTATGACGAGAAGTTAGACGTTAAGCCTGCATGGAAATATGTTGGTGATATTATACGGTTTTGGGTTGGTGAGTATCACATTGATGGAATTCGCTTTGATGCGGTGCGTCAATTAGCTAACTACAAATTTCTAGATTGGGTAGCTAAACAAGCGAAAAAGAACACTTCCCCTAAGCCATTTTACAACATTGCTGAGAATATTCCTGATACCAGTAAAGTGACGACTCCAGAGGGACCACTAGATGCTTGTTGGCATGAAAGTTTTCGCTATTTTGTGATTCCGCATATTTGTGGTGAGACGTTTGAACCCCAAAAGCTCAAGGAGGTTTTCGATCCAAGAAAACAGGGTTATGAGGCTAGTATAAACGTAGTCAATTACTTAGCGACTCATGACCGGGAACATATTTTTAGAGAGTTGGGCGAGCACGGTATCTTTGGCGAAGATGCATTTAGACGAGCCAAGTTAGCCGCAGCGCTATTGCTAACAGCAATGGGTGTACCTATGCTGTGGATGGGCGAAGAATTTGGAGAACACAAACGCAAAAGTGAAACTGTCACTCAGCCGAAAAAAATTGCATGGTCTTTATTAGAGAGAGACGAGAATCGCGATTTATTTGAATACTATAAAAAACTGATTGCCCTACGCAAAAATTTTTCTGCTTTGCAAAGTGAGGACATTGAATTTTTCCATGAGAATCTAGACGAAAAAGTACTAGCATATGTTCGCGGTCAGAAAGAAGATTCTCGCGTTGTTGTTGTCGCAAATTTTTCAGACAAAAACAAGAGTGGATATCATGTTCCTCGCTTCCCTTGTGCGGGGATATGGCATGAGTGGACTGGTAATTATGATGTCGAAGCTGGGGAAGACGGCATCATAATTGATATAGAATCATTCCAAGCAAAAATTCTTGTCCAGCAGTAGGAAAAATGTAGAAATCCTCGTCTTGCTAAAGAGCACACTCAAAAGAGGATGCCAACGACCGGCTAAAATGACTCCACATAGCTGAATTTCGCCTGTCCGCGATTTCTCATCGCCAAGTCTTTTGGGAAAGTTGGAATGCTCCCGAATGGCTATGATATTATGGGAAACTGCTGCATACATTTAGAAGTTGATTGGTCTCATGGCTTTAACGCAACAGCGCAAACAAGAAATACTGACACAGTACCAAGTTCACGAAACTGACACTGGATCTGCTGATGTTCAAGTCGCTATGCTCACAGCGCGCATTAACCGTCTTAGCGAACATCTCCAGGCAAATAAGAAAGACCATTCTTCACGTCGAGGATTGTTGAAGCTTATTGGTCAACGTAAGCGTCTTTTATCTTATATTCTGGAAGAAAGCCGAGAACGTTATCAAGCCTTGATTGGTCGTCTCGGCATTCGTGGATAGAGACTAGTACAGGGCGGCGGAAATAAAGCTATCATCCAGAAAATCCAAAACCCTTGTTTCTCAAGCTTTTTGAATTTTGAATTTTGAATTTTGAATTCCGCGAAGCGGTACTAGTGCTTATGTCTGCTGAATCTGAACGCAGTCAGTTGCCTTTTGAACCAAACAAAAAGCGCCAAAAACCAGCAAAAGCAAAAGGCAAACAACCAGAAACTAAGCAGGAATCTGGGAAAAAGGACGAGAAGAAGCCACCTTTTACCAAAGAAGAGATGGCAATACCCCAAGTTGTTAGCCAACGAATGATTCGCCGAGTGGCTGTTTTTTGTGGTATACCAACAGCTTTGGGACTCAGCACCCTGATTGCCAGTTACTTGCTGTTGATTTATGCTGGAGTTAAACTAACTCCCATCGCCGTATTACTAGTGAACATGGGATTTTTTGGTTTGGGGGTGTTGGGGATAACTTATGGTGTTCTCTCTGCCTCTTGGGATGAACACAGAGTTGGGGGTTGGCTAGGCTGGAATGAGTTCACGACCAATGGGGAACGAATGATAGCAGCTTGGCGTGAAACTCGCCAAAAAAACGTTTGATAAGCAGTACTCAGTGAGCAAATCACTGTGATGTTGGGTAAATGTGAAAAAAATAATGTTGAAGTTTAAATTTTGTAACTTCAACATTACAAATTCCAAATTTATGAATCTTTTCAGACACAATATCTTCAATGACGCGACTGTTGAGCGCTATATTGAAAAGTGGATTTTGGTTGATCACGCTTTCTAATTTGAAACCACTGATTCATCTAAGAAATATTCTCAGCTAGGACTCAACTAAGCAGGAATTTTAGCATGATTATAGTCATGAAAGTTGGTTCCCCTGAGGCGGAAATAGACCGTCTGAGTGAGGAACTAGGCACTTGGGGACTGACAGCAGAAAAAATTGTTGGTAAGCATAAGGTAGTGATTGGTCTGGTTGGTGAGACCGCTGTCTTAGATCCCCTACAAATTCAAGAAGTTAGCCCTTGGATTGAGCAAGTACTGCGAGTAGAACAGCCTTTCAAACGGGCTAGCCGTGAGTTTCGACATGGAGAATCTTCTGAAGTCGTCGTTAACACTCCTAATGGACCAGTTCCTTTTGGTGAACATCACCCTGTGGTGATTGTTGCGGGTCCGTGTTCAGTAGAAAATGAACAAATGATCGTAGAGACGGCGCGGCGAGTTAAAGCAGCCGGGGCACACTTTTTGCGTGGTGGCGCATACAAACCCCGAACCTCCCCTTACGCCTTCCAAGGACACGGCGAGAGTGCTTTGGATTTGTTGGTAAAGGCGCGGGAAGAAACTGGACTGGGCATTATTACAGAAGTTATGGATAGTGCAGACTTGGAGAAAGTCGCAGAAGTCGCAGATGTTGTCCAGGTCGGGGCAAGGAATATGCAGAACTTCTCGCTGTTGAAAAAAGTAGGCGCACAGTCAAAACCAGTTCTTCTCAAACGAGGAATGGCTGCAACTATTGAAGATTGGTTAATGGCGGCAGAATATATTTTAGCAGCCGGAAATCCAAATGTGATTTTGTGTGAGCGTGGTATTCGCACTTTTGACCGCCAGTACACCCGCAATACCTTGGATTTGTCAGCTGTGCCAGTTTTACGCAAGCTAACTCACCTACCAATTATGGTTGATCCTAGTCATGGTACGGGCTGGGCTACCTATGTGCCTTCAATGTGTTTAGGGGCGATCGCCTCTGGATGTGACTCCTTGATGATTGAAGTTCATCCCAACCCAGCAAAAGCCTTATCTGATGGACCACAATCTCTCACACCAGAACTTTTCGACCGCTTGATGCAGGAACTTGCGGTGATTGGTAAGGCAGTTGGGCGTTGGCAGCAGCCAGTAGTCGCTTTCGCATAAAAAATGCGATAAGTCAATCAAAATTGCTCAGAATCTAAAGAACCCCTTCCCGTTAGCGGGGAGGGGTTCTTTCAATTATTGTGGGTAACTGCGGACTTTTCTACCGTCTTCTACCAAAACCACTAGAACGGGGGACTCGCGAACGACCACCACTACCAAAACTACTACCGCTAGGACTGCGTCTGACATTAGAACTGCCAGAAGGTCTTAGGGTACTTCCACCAAAGCCGGAACCAGTCGCGCGACTGCCCGTATTTGGGGTAGTCCGTCGTAGAGTTGAAGAATCACCAGGATATGACCTTCTAATCGTTCCTGTGCTACGGAAAGCAGTGCGGTTTCTCTCTACTACTGGGGCTGCATTATAGCGGCTGCGATAACTACTAACCGCATCGCCATAGCTACTACCATAACCACCGTAGCCAGTCAGGACTCCACCAGGCTGGTATGCAGGTGGCACATAATATTGGGGTCTAAATAACAGACTACCAATAGCCTGTCCGGCTATAGAACCAGCAACAGACGCAGCAAAAGGTGCCCAGAAGCTATTTTCTTGACGGACGACCACTGTTTCCTGTTGTCCCGTTTGGGGATTCGTTTTTGTCTCGGTAACGTTGTGGACGTACCCAATTTTGAAGTCTTCCGTTATATATAAAGCTGGCTGTCCATTCTCTACCTTTAGATAACTTTTCTTTCCTTGCTTGACTTCATCATCCGTCAGCCGCGCCATTTGTAAATTTTGGCTTCTATAAGTTGGGGGCGTAGCGTTGAGTAAAAACAACGTGTACTCCCCGTCAGCATCGTTGTAGGTAGCTTGTTGCACCGGATACTGACCATCATTCAATTTGGTGGTTGCTGTCGTCGTTTGAGTGGTATTGCTAGCTTGAGGTGTAGCTTGATCTGATTTGCCGCCACCGCAGGCAACAGTTGTTACACACAAACTCAAGGCCAAAAAAACAGCTGTGAATTTACGCACGATTGTCATGAACATTTGACTATCATCCTATCTCCGAGCTTAACAATTTCTTACTAGGATGGTTGGTACGGACAACCCAACCAATTACAAAGGAATTAATTCCGGGTAATATTGCAAGAGTTGGTCGTTGGTGAGTTCGTCACCCAATCGAGCTGGTGAAAAATGCACCTGAATTGCCCGCAGTTTATGTTTGTAGTGTAAATTTATTAAAGCTTTAAAGCCTTCCTTGAGTGCCGTAATATTAGCCAAGTCAGTCTCTATATCTGGGACTTCTCCTTCACAAGCGATTGTAATCATGACAACGACATTGCGCGTTACAGGAATAGATAAAGGTTGATCGTATCCCGAGTCAGAACCAAAATCTGGTTCACTGAGGTAACGTTGAGCGGAGTCTGTAAATAATTCATTCACATAGTCTCCCGCCTCCCCTTCGCTCCAAAATACGTCGCCTTCATTAGCCGCAGAAAGCCAATATTCATCGGATTGCAGTAAGGTTTGGCAGATTTCTACCAATCCTTCTCCCAAAATTTCTATGTCACCATCGGTATCTATGGCTTCCCTGGCAGCACGATTTAAAACTCCCAAAATAGGTGCTACCTCAGATCCACTTAAATGTAGCATGATACGAGAGACCACATATCGGGTCTTACCGATCATTTTATTAAAGGTATCACGCATGTTTCTTCCTCCTTTAGAATATTGTTAGCTGTTGATGACTCACCGCTGAGTAATGACTTATATAATGTAATCTTTGCTGGTAAAAAGCACGGCCTTGGGAAAATCCGCTTCATAGTTCCAGATTCCTAGTCTTTGACCAGCAAGGTGCAAAATATACATGATATAGAATCTCAAAATCACACATAGATGAATATTGGTATTTTAGGACTTGGACTGATAGGCGGCTCTTTGGGTTTAGATTTGCGATCGCAAGGACATCATGTTTTAGGCGTTAGCCGTCGAGAATCAACCTGTCAGCGAGCAATAGCCATAGGTAGCACAGATGAAGCGTCAGTTGACATGAGTCTCTTGGCAAAAGCAGACGTAGTCTTTATCTGTACACCCATAGGGTTGATTGTTCCCACATTAGAGCAGCTCATCCCTCATCTGGCTTCTCATACAATTGTCACTGATGTCGGTTCAGTTAAAACACCGATAGTTCAAGCAATAGCTCCCCTCTGGGACAATTTTATCGGTGGACACCCAATGGCGGGAAGAACCGATAGTGGTATAGAAGCAGCTATCCCCAATTTATTTGAAAAAAAACCTTATGTGCTGACACCAACAGAAAAAACACCACCAGATGCAATCACAATCGTAGAAAAAATTGTACATGAACTTGGAGCGACTCTCTATCATTGTTCTCCAGAAGAGCACGACCGAGCAGTCAGCTGGATTTCCCATTTGCCCGTGATGGTTAGTTCCTCGTTGATCGCTGCTTGTATGAGTGAAACCGACACAAATGTACTGGAATTAGCTCAGAAGTTTGCTAGTTCTGGTTTTAAAGATACAAGTCGTGTTGGTGGCGGTAATCCAGAGTTAGGGCTGATGATGGCGCGGTACAATCGTGCCTGCTTGCTCAATTCACTCCAGCAATATCGTCACAATCTAGATGAATTGATTCATTTCGTTGAGCAGGAAGATTGGGTAGCTTTAGAACAACACATACAATCTACTCAAAAGGCAAGACCGAAGTTTGTTGAGTAAGATTTAAAAAAGAATTCAGCAATTCCTGAGTCAGGAGGAGGCAGCGCCGTGGGCGGGTTTCCCGACTTGGGGCGACTGCCGTTCAGAATCACTTTGGGCATTTAAATTTACTCATTTCACCGGAATGCACCTAACCGGAGTACGCCTGGAACTTCAGTAGAGACGTAGCATGCTACGTCTCTACACCCGTGTATTGCACGCAACCGAGAAGCGCTATAATCCGGAGGCTTCGCCTCCCAACCCTCGTTCCCAGGCTGCAGCCTGGGAACCAGATATCGAGGCTCTGCCTCATTGTTGATACTGGTGCAAGATCTCAGTTTTAACGGACTTGGGCTTTAAGCCAAGAAATTTATTTCTTGGCGGACGAACATTATGGTGCAAGATCTAAGTCATCCGAGATCGCATAGAATTCATACTGAATTCTGGCGACTGACGCCTCTGTTCTTTCTGTTAAAACACTATAGTTATCATCAATTAAAACACTGGATATGGTACTACAAACAGAAAAGCGCCATTACACCCCAGAAGAATATCTGGAATTAGAAGAGCAAGCCGAATATAGAAGTGAATATAGAGATGGAAAAATTATCCCAATGCCAGGAGGAACAACCAACCATAATAAAATAGCTGGAAGTTTTTACAAAAAATTCCCTTTAACAGTACAAAGACAAGCTTATGAAATATATTTTACAGATGTAAAGGTATGGACACCTCGTTACCGTCTCTACACTTATCCTGACGTGATGGTTGTCAAAGGTGAACCTATATACGAAGGAACGAATACGACGACTATTACTAATCCAATAGTAATTGTTGAAGTTTTATCAAATTCCACTAAAATTTATGACAAAACAGACAAGTTTAAATATTACCGTTCAATTCCCCAGTTTCAAGAATATATTATGATTGACCAGTATAGTTTTTCTGTGGAACAATATGTGAAAAAAGCACAAGGAGAATGGATTTTTAAAGAGCATGAAGGGGAAAATGCAGTTTTAGCTCTAAATTCTATAGATTTTCAAATTAGCTTTACTGATATTTATGCTCGGGTGAATTTTGAGTTGAGTGAGGAATAGGAAGCGCTTTTGCTTTTAACATGATAAGCCGGACAACTGTTCGATCTTGCAATCTACCAAGCTATCCGACTCAGTTATATATCAATACAGTTCAGATAAGACCAAAACCGTCATCGGATGGCAATGTAGAGACGTTGCATGCAACGTCTCTACACGTGTGGAATTGCTATCAACAATTCTTAACTGAACCATATTGAGTGATATATGGTTCCAAAAAATCTAAAAAAACTTGCTCGCGCCTCGCGCTCAAAAGTGAAGAGAAAAGAATAAAGCGCAAAGTGCAAAAGGGAAAAAGTGTAAAGGGCTAAGAAGTCCTGAGCCGCGCAACGACAACCCGAAAACCCACGAAGTTGTACGTGTAGACACGCGCGTGCCTGACGCGGCTCGCAGAGCGGCAGACCCAGGGAAGGATGTCCCACGAACCACCCCGCAGCAGACGATAATCATTATCATTTTCAGTCATCCAAGCGGTACCATCAGCAGGTGCTTCTTCGTAGCTACCATGCCACGCATCTTGGCACCACTCCCATATATGACCATGCATATCATACAAACCAAAAGCATTTGGTGGAAATTTTCCTACCTCTGTTGTTTGCTGACGATATTCACCCTTTGGTCCAGAACCATAAATATAGTTACCGTCGTAGTTTGCTATCTCTGTAGTAATAGTTTCGCCAAAGTGAAAAGGGGTAGTTGTTCCCGCGCGACAAGCATATTCCCATTCTGCTTCACTGGGCAAACGATACAGCTTTCCAGTTTTGTTAGCCAAGCGAGCGCAAAATTCAATTGCATCGTCCCATGATACCTGCTCAACAGGTCGATTAGCTCCTTTAAAGTAAGATGGATCTGGATTTAAATCTATTTTGACCTTAGGAAGAGCGGCAACGGCTTGCCATTGAGTTTGCGTCACTGGAAACTTACCCATATGGAAGGGTTGAATGGTAACGGTGTGCTGTGGACTTTCACTATCAAAACGTTGTGGCTCATTCTCTGGAGAACCCATCAAAAACTGACCGCCAGGAATTGCCACCATTTCCAGCAACGCATCATTGCCCAGGTTTTCTGTGAAAAATTCTGCTTGACCCTGATGACGGTTGATTTGCCAGGTTTTTCCTATACCTAAAAATCCTGATTTGGCGATGATTGTGGCATACTCGAACTCAAACTGCTGAGTTCTTTCTTGCTCTTGCTGTAACGTCTGTGCTTGTTGTCGGTTGCGCTGATATTCTGCTTGTTTTGGGATAATGATCCGTTGTTCAATTGAGGCGATATCTTCATCCCGCAGTTTCAGAGACTGCTGATATTCTTTTAAATCTTTTTGGCTTGTCTGGCTAAAGGGATATTCTTGATCAACTGCCTGAATCAATGCTTGCTCATACTCATGGCGCTTACGTTCATACTCCCGATAAGGTTGCAAAACTTCTTCTTCAATTGCAGCGGCTTCTGCTGGAGTTAATCCCCACTCATCCCGCTTCCCGTCTAAAATTCTACGAGCAAAGACAGAAAAGTCGTGACCTTCCTTAGCCCGACTTTCTACTTCCTTACGATATTTCACCTTAGGATCATCCTTTGGTGATTTTGCCAGCAAAATTTTATGACCTTCCTCAATTGGGTAAAACTTGGGAGTCATGGCTGGTGATGCTTCTTTTACCTTGTCGCTAGCATACTCGTGTAGTTCATCAATCGAAATCCAGCCATCGCCATCGCGATCTGCTGCACCTTTTTCCATGCCTTCGACCAAGTAGCGGGTGTATATGGAAAGGTCTGAACCTTCTTGTTCAAATGAGTACTGGGTGGATGTGGAAGAGGTGAGGATTGCCCGTCCTTTACCGCCTAGCTGTTCCTGTAAATTTACACTACCATCATCTTTGACTGTTAACCCTCGGGCGATCGCCCCGCTAAAGCAACAGTCTAAAATTATCACCTGTCTTTGGGAACGGCTCTCATTCATACTTTCGTGCAGAACATTGGCTGCTACTGCTGAAGGCTTGAACAACCTGTCGTTCTGTTTACGAGTGGTAGAAGTTGAGAGGTAAAGCCTGCCGAAATCATCTGTAATCCCGTGACCAGAAAAGTAAAATAATAATAAGTCTTGTTTCTGGCGATAGGCAAATAGATTGTAAATAGCATCTTCCATTTCCTGACGTTGGGGATTTTCGAGGACTATAATATCTCCTTCGGTAAAAATTCCTATTTCTGGGTGTGTCAGTACTCGTCGCATTGCTTCAACATCTTTAACCGCACACGGTAACGGATTTAGTCCGGGTTGATACTCACTCACCCCTATCAGCAATGCTAACTTCCCCATCTTTGCCTACCTACGTCTTCACAAATTTCTGCGTTGTCTCGACTGTTGCCACTAATTCTATTGTGACTGTTAAGTAAGTTTTTGTTTGAGTGCTTTACTATTGGTTCGACTTTTTATTTATGATCATTGATTCAATAACATACAAATCACTCGTTTGACCTCACCCCGCCTTTAACTATCGTTAAAGTCTCCCCTCTCCTTACTAAGGAGAGGGGTTGGGGGTGAGGTTTTGTACTTTATGAAATCCGCGTTGCTTAGGGGTTTTCCGGAAACTGAGATCTTGCACCTGCTTTTGGATCCGCCAAGAAATAAATTCTGGGGCTAAGAGGTAAAGTAAGCTTTAGCTTACTGATACCAATTTGCGTTCTGTTGTAGTAGTTCAGGGTTGATGAGATTGCTTCCTTCCACTCCGTTCCAGTCGCAATGACGGAATACCATGTTTGACTGCAACTTGGTATGAATATAAATTCCAGTCCGTTTTAACGGACTTCGACTATCAGCCTTGAACTTTAGTTCAAGGCGTACTCAGGGGGAGGTGCAAGATCTGAGGAAAGGCTCTCGCCGAGCAACACAAACCCAACTGCAATAGATATAATTTCATTGTTGTCTCGACTGTTGACGCCAATTCTATTGTGCCTGTGTGCTGACTTTTCCTTTGAATGTTTTACTGTTGCTTCTACTTTTTATTCAAGGGTTTTTCCACCAAAGGCTCTCGCCGAGGAACACAAACACAACTTCAATAGACATATAACTTATGCAGTAAGACTTTTCACAACTCCGTCATGTCTGTGTAACAGCATCGTCACAAAGTCTTTTTAGATTGGGAATGGTATCTAGAAAATCTTACAGAAACAAAATGTATAAAAAACCCAGTGATGACAGTCACAATTCTTTAAACCATAACACTGCTCCTTGGAGAAAAACAGCTTTTCATTTATCGCTAGTGTTACTCGGCTCTGGAATGACGTTTGCGGGCGGCTACTTGGCTTCCCACTCCCAACAAGTTACTCAAAACGCATCTAATCTTGCTGTGAGTCCGGTAAATGCTGCTCTCCCAATACCATCTGGTGGAGAGCCTACTAGCTTTGTTACGAAGGTTGTGCAAAAAGTCGGACCAGCTGTTGTACGGATTGATGCTTCCCGAACAGTCAAAACCCAGTTACCAGAGGAATTTAACGACCCGTTTTTCCGCCGTTTCTTTGGATCTGCACTACCAGATTCACAAAAGCGGGTAGAACGGGGTACTGGTTCAGGTTTTATCATGAGTGCTGATGGTCGCATTCTTACGAATGCTCACGTCGTGAATGGTGCGGATACCGTGAAAGTGACGCTCAAGGATGGGCGCAGTTATCAAGGTAAAGTAATGGGGAGAGATGAACTGACAGATGTGGCTGTTGTCAAAATTCAAGCAGATAACCTACCAACGGTGACATTGGGTAACTCAGATCAGCTACAACCTGGAGACTGGGCGATCGCCATTGGTAACCCCCTTGGTTTGGGTAACACCGTCACTACTGGAATCATCAGTGCAACCGGTCGCACTAGCAATCAGATTGGTGCTCCCGACAGGCGAGTAGAATATCTTCAAACAGACGCAGCAATTAACCCCGGTAACTCTGGCGGACCTCTAATTAATGCTCAAGGACAAGTCATAGGGATGAACACAGCCATAATCCAAGGAGCACAAGGATTGGGCTTTGCAATTCCTATCAAGACAGCGCAACGAATTTCCAATCAACTGATAGCAACAGGTAAAGTACAACATCCTTATTTAGGAATTCAGATGGTAGGATTAACGCCTGAGTTGAAACAAAACATCAACTCCGACCCCAATAGCGGTTTGAGTATTGATGAAGACAATGGCGTTTTAGTTGTTAAAGTTATGCCCAATTCACCAGCAGCCAAAGCAGGGATACGCGCTGGTGATGTCATCCAAAAACTCAACGGTCAAGCAGTCGCAGATGCTGGATCTGTCCAAAAAGCAGTGGAAAATAGCCAAGTTGGGGGAAATTTACGCATGGAGTTGCGTCGCAATGGGCAAAATGTCAACTTAGCTGTACGTCCGGGTGCCTTTCCTACGCAAATGCAATAAGCCTTTTACTTTAAAATAACTTATGTGGGGGATGAGCAAAATGCTCATCCCTATTTTTTATCTCTTTAACTTCTGCTTCGCTTGGTGGTACATATAGCGCTTCTCGTTTGAATCAAATACAAATTTATCTGCGTTCATCCGCGTCGAGGGTGCGGTTCCTAAATTCTTTGATGTATTGCACCCAACTGATAACCGCTATATTTATCGGACATCGCACTACTGTGAGCTATTTTGCCGTCTAACGCAATGTCCGGTGAAACTAGCAAGAAAACCGCAAGTTACTAGAAAATACCTCGATAGTTCTTATCATTAGACCTCTTGCAAAAGTGAGATTTTACGAGGTTCTGTTAAGCGTTCGGGTGTTAAGAGTTCCCTGTTAAGAGTTAAGAGTTCCCGACTTTTGCAAGAAGTTTATTATTAAGTGAATAGCAAGCATCATAGTTTGCAAACTGCATTTTTTTGAGATGTAGTCTCATATCATGTTCGGTTCAACACTTATAATATCTGCAGGTTGGGGAAGACACTTCTGTACCGTGAGTAAGCGCACGAGTGACGGGTTTCACGACAGCCAGGCGACTGGCGTCCCGAAGGGGGGGTTACAGCACTGTCCTCCCCAACCTACATTAATGATTTTATTACAAGTAATCACCTGAACTTGATATCACATCTTGCACCAATAAAAATTGATGTATTTTCATGACTCAGTATTAAACTACAACCCTTAATGAGCGCGAGAAAAACCAATAAAAATCAGGTAGCGACTTCACGCATGTTTTTACGTTGCCTGGGTTTGTACTTAGAGGTGCAAGATATGAGCCTCTGACTAGCGCTCTTAACCGCTAGTAACATATGAAAGAAACACTCTTTCCCTGTTCCCTGTTCCCTGTTCCCTGTGTTTCTTAGGAGTAGTGGTAGATGCAAAATGCCAGTTTGCTTTATTAATAACAATTATGACACGCAAAAACACAATCCAATGCCATAAAAGTAGCTAACTCATGTAAAGTGCAACACTGAACGCAAAGACTGCGACGAGGACAGGAATCACAGTATTAAACTCTACTTTCCGTGTCATTAATATTTTTACAAAAGACATAGGAACAATGATCGGCCATAAAACAGTAGTCATCAAAAGTATCACAGTAGACAAAAATTTTTCTTCCGGAGAATAACTAGGATGACGGAGACAAAATCTTAACCAATTAATGAAAAAATAGCCAGTCATCAGTAGGTAGTTAACAAGAAAAGCCAAGTGCACCTTATTCACTGTAGCGACTCCTTTAGTTATCAAAGATTCAGAAAACATAACTTAGATTCATTTATGACACGAGTTAATCGGTACAACCTAGAGGTTTATAAAACGGCTGTCTGTTGGTGAAGCACATACATAAAATTCTTCTATAATTTAGCTAAATGTTAATCGAACAGTAAATTTTTCCCAATCAGTACATACACCTAATTAATAAAAAATTGAAGAGAATAGAAATTTTACGGAAATGTTTTAACTATCTTACCGTTGTGTCTCCAGAGATTAGAAAAATTACTGATTAATCATAACTATCCCACCTTTTGTATAGTTGAAATATTAAATTTTTAAAAAGCAAAATTCATATATCATAAGTTAACTTTAACGAAGCTTATACCAACAAAATTTCTACTACTTCAGAAGTAGAGTCACAGTTTTAAATCTCAAGATATTTACAGTGACATAGAATCAATTCAAGTATACTTTCAGTGATTTTTTTTCTGGGCATCAGCAGTTATGCATTTTCTTTATACCAAGACTGAATGATGAAAAAGTTGAAAAATTCTTGATAATAGTACTACATATCCCAATAAAAAAGAAACTCTGCGTTATATTGATAACGCAGGGAAAAAGAAATTTCTGCTACACAAGGACTTGGACTATGGGTCAATCATGCCTGAGCTAAAGTACCCAAAAAGACAGTTTTGAAATGTTTATTTGCTTGACAATATAAGTAGAGTACTTTCCTGCTCTAAATTTTTCAATTTTTGAATTTTGAGATTGCGTCGCAACGCTACGCAATTTTGAATAATTTGTGGAGTATCCCTTAATCTTGAGAATTATTTTCTGGGAATAGGTAAGCTATTGCAGCTCCAGCAAATAAAGTTAGTAAACTTACCAATAAAAAAGAAAAAAAAAGAACATAATCTTCCAATAAGTAACCGTATTCTTGACTAAAGTTTGTCAGAGAAATTCTGAAGCAACAACTCCGTATTCTTGACAAAAACCTTAGTTTTGGCTATTTTTAAAGTATCAAGTGAATATGACACAGGTATGACCGCATTGTGTCAATAGCTTGTATATTTAGTGCAACTAAAGTCTTAACTTAATCCTCGACTAAAGATTGCAGTGCTTGAAATGCCGCTTTATTAAAGGACTAAAAAATCTACTAGCCCAACTTTGAGAGTCAGTTACCGGCTTTTGGGTAACACAAAGGCAGCGCTGGCAAACCTTGGCGCTACCTTCTGGTGACCACTTATTTTTTCAAGTTATCTATTGATAACATTCTTGCGGTTCTGCTTATATTAAGCGATAAATTACAAACTATTTTCTTTTAGGAATCACATATCTTATCCCACCCTTAGCACCAACAGTATCACCTTTGTAACGAGGGATAATATGGATACTGGCGTGCATCATATTTTGACCTGCATCTCGATTGATGTTCATTCCCACATTGAAACCATCGGGTTGAAATTCTTTGCCGAGAATTTCTTGGACTCTGTTAACCATAAACCAACAAGCAGATTGCTCTTTAAACGGTAGCTCAAAATAATTACTAACGTGACGTTTTGGAACTACCAAAACATGACCTTTATTCACAGGATAACCATCATACATAGCATAGGCAGTAGCTGATTCGGTTAGGATAGTTAAATTTTTATGAGGGTTGCAAAAGATACAATTATTAGATGAATTTGTTCGTAAGTTATAATGCACATACTCGTAAATTTCGCAATACTCATCTAAGTAGATGGATTGAAAAGGAAGTTTGACAATACACTGATATGTAGGTTTTTTGTGAATATAATGTTCTCGAAATCCTTCTCTTTTTAGATCCCTTCTAACTGCATAATACGCTTTTCCTCCAGGCTTCAATAAGTTGGATATTCTCATGAGAACATCCCCTTGTTCTTCAGGAAATAAAACGTTTAAGACATAAAAGCAAATTATTGTGTCAAATTTTTCATTAGGGTATTGCGGGAAATAATAAGGATCGTAACCTGCAACATCAAATCCTTTTTTTCGCAATAATTTAACATCGTTGCCCAAGCCGCAGCCAAAATCTAGGACTTTGTTGTTGACTTTATCTTGAAGGAGATTCTTATCTAACAAAAACTGTGCAGGTAGTGATAGGTGAATTCTTTCTATTGCTGTAAGGTGGCTGAATAGATTTTTTTGCTTTGTCATGGAAACATAGATTTTCTTTCGATTAAGTAGCCGACATGACGAATTCGTCACCAGAAGGAAAGAAAAAATATTATTCTTTTTTCTTTCCTTCTGGATAGCTGCCCTCTGCCTTTTTCAAGCTAGTTTGCACAAGTTAACTCGCTGGGAACCACAAAGCCCTCGAATGTGCATGCAACAAGCGCGTTCCGTCAAGGCGATTGGCGTCGGGTTTCGCGAAGTGTGCAACCTGCTGTTGATTGGTAAGAGTATTAGCTCTTGTTATACGACTTTTGTTTATATAGTGCTATTTAATACTTAAAAGCTGATAATTGCATCAGCACTAACACTTATGCTATCTATACTAAAAAACAGTGGCAAGTTAGATGCTGCTTGTCTCATTGCCAGTTGGACTTATTTACTAAGGCTTTCTTTATTTTGAAGATAGTTTAAATTATACCTGCTACGGCTTGGGTATTCAACGGTAAAGGCGAAGTGACACTGGTTTCTGTGACACCCAATGCTACTACAGAAAATTTAGCTGCTTCTTCTCAATCATGCCATGTTCGTTAAACCAGTGATGGGGGTGCCCTCGTCGCTGTCCGCCGCCTTTCCCGCCACTAAACGGAGTCCCGTTATAGTGGGGGACTTACGGCGATTTAGTTAACAGCGACAAGCGATCGCCCCCACACTTCTAGCTAAACCCAGTCAACAGCATGTCCTAGCTCTTTTTAACCTCCTGAGCCATTTTTCGGTAGTAGTCCATTTGAGGATTGGGACGACGGCGATTAGAAGTCGCGGGATTTTCAGTAGCAATTGACGCCTCAGTCTTCATTGATTGTTGTGTTGTTTCTCGTTTGATACTCTGTACTTGATCAGCTTCTAGAAAATATCCAGAATTGGAAAATCCAAAAAGCTTAGCGAAGAAACCAAAGACGTTTCCAAAGAAATTAAAGATGTTTTTAAAAACAACAGAGAAAAAACCTTCAAGGCGAATAAAAAGATTCTGAATAACTTGTTTTAAACCAGACATGGTAGTGTCTCCCGTAACTACATACTATTATTTTGACTTACGAGATTGGAGTCTGTTGATGTTTAAGGGTATTCAAGCCATCTTTTTTTGTAGATGACGTTGTTGCAGCAGCAACTTGGTATAGTAAACTTCTAAATGCACCAGTTAAGTATTTTCACACTGATAACGAAATACGAGGAGCGCTCATAGAAGTCGGTAGCATAGATATGTTTTTTCATGTCGCAGATGAAAAAATGCGTCCTGGAAACGCCGGACAAGTAGCATACTGGCGTGTAGACGACTTTTATCAAGCAGTAGATCATGCTCAAAAGCACGGGGCTAAACTTTATCGAGGTCCGTTGACAATTGAGGAGAACCAAGCTATTTGTCAGATGTGGGATCCGTTTGGCAATCTTTTTGGTATGCAAGGTTTGATATTGGTGTAACCCAAACCTATGTGTTGAATTGACACAAGCAAAACAACTGGGAAATTGTCTGGGTGGGTTGACAAACCAAGTTTCAACCAAGTCGAAGACATCAACACTGGATAACACAAAGTTTGTCAATTTCCCCTCAGGTGGATTTTTAGTCTTCATCAAGGGCTGGGAAAGCTTCCTCAAACCGCCACAACTCATTTTTATTTTGAACGAACCAAATACGGGTTTGTGGAGTTAATTTACTCCAAATTTCTTCGATAGGTATGTGGGGAGATGAATACCGATATTTTTGACCAAGGGCTTTCAAATTTTGCACAACATCATCAGGAATACCAAAATCTTTCCAGTCAACTTCTGTGTATATTCCAGATACTCCCTTAGCAGGGTCGAAAATTAATTGTGCAGCTCTAATTAAGTCAGCAAAGTGTACTGGCTTGAGGTTATTTATCTCTTGAATCTGGAGTGATTCGTTATCTTTTTGAGACATCGTCACTAACGTTGGTGAAGGTAAGTTGTTCATTGGACTTACCGCCAGAGATATTCGCCTCGATGTCTCTAGTTTAGCGCAAAGTACAATATGAAATGATAACTGTTTACTGTTAACCGATAACTAATTTAGTCGCTTAATCATTTTCAATCAACACTGTAACTGCAGCTACAGCTATCAACATTTCGTCATTTTTATCGTTGAGTACTGGAATTGCTTTACCCTGAACGACCATTCCCCCAGACTCAACAGTAAGAGTTTTGCGACCGAAAGGCAATACAGCTAAAACTTCGTCTTCTCGTACTTGTTCTGGGTAAGGGACTGCTACCTTAACCTCAACTATCATCTCATCTGGGTCATTCAAACCAGCAACTTCCCATACGCCGGGTAAAGCATTGTGCGCGATCGCATTTCTCACAGCCCTTGCTGCTGCAACTGTGGGTTCTTGTCCATGCTGATCTACTCCCATCCCCATTTCAATAATTAAGCGTTTGCGTCCCACAGTGACCTCTGATTGTAAAGTTTCGTTCTTCAATTCAGCCTACAAGATTTTTTGATTCATGTCTTGCTGTAGGGACGTCGCATAGATTTCCTCAAAAGTGTGCTCTTTAATACTGAAGCAGCGGGGATGGAAAATCTGAGCAATAAGCAAGTGCAACAAGAGGCGATAGCTTCGCTTGCCTGAAGCACAAAGCCCTCAGCATGAGCGTGAGTCCCTTCGGGACACGCTGCGCGAACGGCAGATCGCATTGGCACAGGCAACAGGTAGACTGATAAACTGGTAGATAGTAACTTATCAGTACTATCTGAAATGACAGAGCTGCCTTTCGTCCTTTTACAGAACAAGAGTTTCTTGTCCTTAGCACAAATAAGTGATGACTTTCAAAAAGTATACTAGATAACAAACTAGCAAATAATCCTGAGTCTCTTAGGTGAAATGTTATACTTATGTACTTGCAATCTTCTAATTGTAACTATTGGGATAAACTGTCTCTATTTCAATCATAATAGAGATTTATAAATGACTTTTCTACCCAATTAGCCAAGCCCGGATAGGCATTACGTAAATCATACCATGTCCCATGATTCTTTGTACCATATCCGAACAAGAACTGTCATAACTTCTATTTCTGAGCGACCGATTCATCAAATACCATTTATTACCCATTCACCCAATGGTATTGGTATCGTTCATAGAGTTCTGCCTGTTTTGTTAGCAAAAGTTGACTCACTACCAGATGGCTTGGAAGCGATCATTGCCACAAGTGATCTACAGGGAGTTGATCCAGCCAATTACCGCCTTCTTGGTCATCTTGTCAGTGAAGAACTAGAAAACTTGGCACAGTTAGGAAAAATTCCATCTCCACAAACAACGGGCGTCATTTTAGCAGGAGACCTTTACGCAAAAGTAGATAAGCGTGGTGGTGTAGGAGATGTCCGTGAAGTTTGGCAAGCTTTTAGTCGCCGTTTTCGTTGGGTTGCTGGGGTAGGAGGAAACCACGACAATATTGGCAAAACACCACAAGAAATTCAAGCATTTCAAAAAGAGCAAGGTATACATTATTTAGATGGCGACCTCACTTGTCTAGATGGAATTCGCATTGCTGGAATTTCAGGGATTATTGGTAAGAGAACTAAGCCTTTTCGTCGTCCGGAAGAAGATTTTAGAGAACTTATACACGAACTTCTCAACGAGTCACCAGACATTTTAATTCTGCATGAAGGTCCCAACGATGCAGAAGCGAAATTGATCGGGAATCAGTCAATTCGTACTGAACTAACAACAGGAAGTAATTTATTAGTTATTTGTGGTCATTCACACTGGAGAGTCCCAATGACAACTATGCCTAAAGGAGTACAAGTGCTGAATGTAGACACTCGTGTTGTTGTCATGACAAAGATGAAGTCGTAAAGCTTGCCCTTAGTACACATCTGAATCAATAACTAGCAACTTGGGTTATTAGAGAATACTGTTGAACAAACCAGTTTCAAAGATATTCGCAACTGGTTTGTTCACTACTGTTACAGTTCTTTACCCACTTGAAAACCCCTATATTTGCAGGGACATTTTAACAGTTAACAGTTATCAGTTATAGTTTCATCGCTGACTGGGGTAAACACCACACCAAGAGCACCGTTCGTCGTCAGACGTGCCGTAGGGATAGGCGTTGGTGGCGGGTCTAAATATCAGTTATCACTTATCAGTTATCAAGAAGAGTTGCAGATTCAAGTCCTCACTGTTCACTGTTCACTGTTCACTGTTCACTGTTCACTGTTTTCATCTATCGGGTAATTATTTATTTGCTTATTATAATTTACACTACCTGAAGTCTTAAAGTGTATTTCTGCCGGTTTAAACTATCTCGAATTTGTGCAAAACCTGCTGCTCCTGTAAGAATTTTTGCTCTCAGGTCACAGAGATGAAACGTGAAGATTCGATGTAAGGTATTGAGGTAAGAAGCGTGTATTCTGAAGTCAAAAACTTCTAAACAACGTTCCTGGTTGTGGTAGCCCGACTCGAAATTGAAAAGCTCTGCATTCACTATCATCATCTCAATTTGATCAGCAATTATTTGCAATTGCTGCACATCTTGCTCGGTGAATTGGCGGGATCCGAATGTACCAACATGTAGAACCCCTACTGCGTTCTGCTTAAGAGGTAAGGGAATGCCTAGGAGCGATCGCAGATTCTTCTGGCGCAAAATAGGGCTAAAAATCTCTACCTGGGATAGGTCATTGACTATCATTGGTTCTATGCTCGCGGCGATGTGACCAGCAACGCCCTGTCCAATTGGGATACGGATCTGTTCTGAAATCTCCTCTTCAAGCCCAAGGGTAGCGTACACAGCCAGATGCTGCTGGTCTATAGGCAGTAGGAGGGTAACAGTGTCTACAGACATATAATCTTGCAGCCACTTCAGTAGCTCTTTGGTGGAGTTGGCAAGTCCACCTTCCGTATAGCTTGGCTCATCACCCATAAAGACATCCCAGCCTTTATAGGACTTTGGCAAATCTGTATTTTCTCTCCAAAACACTATTACTTAACTCCATTAACTACAAAATACTCAAATCATAGTTAGAATTATTAAAATTGACAACGCTGCCCCTGCTCAAAGACTTGGGAATTTATTGACATCCTCTCTTGTTTCGGTATAAATGTATTTTAATGTGGGGACGCTTAAACAATTGAACACTAGTACAACGCGGCGGAAATAAAGCTACCATTCCAAAGCAACGAAAAGCCCACATAATCAAGTTTTTGACTTGTTACCTTCACTTTTGACTTTTGGGGAGCGCTACTAGGTTGTAGAGACTCACCTCAGCTTAGCCGCTACATCACGAGCAGCCTTTTGTCCAGCGCGAATAGCACCTTCAATGTAGTTAGCCCAAATGCTAGAGCGTTCCGTACCAGCCCAATGAATTCGACCTACCGGACTGTTGAGAGCAGAACCAGCGCTAGTGAGTAAAGCAGGTGGTAATGCAGAAATGCATCCACCTGTCCAAGGTTGATTATTCCAATCAAATTCCACCCACTCTGATGGTTGTCGTGCGGCTTCACCAAAAGTTTCTCCCAGAAATGCAAGGCATAACTCTTGGCGTTTGGACTCAGATAAAGTTGCGTAATCAAGAGCTAACAATCCAACAATCATACCTCTACTTCCATCTTGGGGCGAAATATCAATCACCTCAATTTTGCGATCAATACTGAGAAAGTGACCACTGATAATTTGACCTTGCCACCAAGGTTTTTCATAGATAGCATGAAATTTAATCCAACTCATCGTCTCCCACTCTGTAATCAGTTGACGGTGAATTGGGGGAAGAGGGGGGTAAAATTGGATACGAGCAACAGTCTTGGGCATCATCGCTACAATCACTTGTTGAGCATACACAACCCCACGTTCACAAGTAATTTGAACAACAGAGTCATCGTAACCCGATATTTCAGTCACAGACGCATTGAGTAAGACCCGTTCCCCTAAGCGTTCTGCGATATTTAAAGAAATCTGTTGTGTTCCGCCAACAAAGGAAAAATCCTCAGCAGTCTCTAACAAATCATTGAATCCTGCTGTATGGACAAAATGAAGCATCCATAATAGTGAAACTTTGTTTGGATCGCCACTGAGGATTTGCCGCACACACCCCTCGAACCAAGCCCGTGCTTCATCAGTCGTTGTGTTTTGCTCAATCCAAGCCCCCATTGTCATAGAATCTAATATGTTTGCATTAGGAGCTTGCCAAGGGGTTTCTACTGGAACAGTACGACACAAAGCCTCAAATGTTGTCATCGCCTGAGCGAAATCTTTTTGAGCAATGTCCGATTCAGATGTTGGAGATGCCTCTAGCATCGTCCATTTCTGGCGGAAACCATAGAATGTCTGACCTTCAAGCTTTCCTTTCTTGATAGAAACCCCCATTTCTTTTGCTAGATCCAGCAACGCAGTTTGGGTAGGACCAGCCCAAGTCCCACCTTGTTCAACGTAACCCCCTGACACAAGCGGATGATTGAGAGTTCGTCCCCCCACTCGTGAATTGGCTTCTAGTACAACCAGCGATTCGATACCTAAGTTGTGCAATTCCCAGGCTGCACTCAGACCAGAAATGCCTGCACCCACAATAGCAACTTCTGCGTGAGAACTCATGGTGATAAACTTTCTTTATGCAATATAGTTGATTTATACTACATAGTTGCAACTTTGCTTTGATCTAAGTCATTTGTAATGTTACAAAGTGCACGTAGACTTTTTAACTTTTGACCAAGACTGGGGGTATAGGGGTGTAGGGGGAAAGAAAAATCGTATTTTTTGTACACCACTAGGGCGTGTTTTCAAACTCGTTGTATCCTACAAAATAGGCGATTGCCTACGGCAGAGCTAAGCGCCTTACGGCGCTCAGCATGAGCGTTCGCTTAACACATATGGGGTGTGTTGATGAATCGAGGAGACTTGAGTAATGAACAGTGGGATAAGTAAAAATTGCTACTTTCATCGACGAAGCCCCGAACGGGTAAGCCCAATAACGATCACCGCACAGTGATCAATGGAATCCTATGGATACTAAGAACTGGGGCACCGTGGGCAGTTGCGGACGGAACAGTATGGAAAGTGGGAGAGTATAGCAACTTCGTTTTATCGGTGGCAAAAAGCAGGAATTTGGAACCAAATCTTAAAACATCTGCAAGCGATTGCCGAAGGCAATCGCCTCCATTCTTTTGTGGTTATAGTTTGAAAACACGCCCTAGGGGTCTTATATCAAGTTCGGATGATTAGTTATCATTGCAGTCCTCATGTTACCCCTCTCCAACCCTCCCCGAACCCGCGGGGAGGGTGCCCGATACGGCGGGTGGGGTATTTCGGGATTTATAAGTGATTAAGCGAACTTGATATTAGCCCGAAACCGACATCACATCCTTATCCCCGTGACCCTTATAAATAAAAAAGCCTCTCATACGAGAGGCTAAAACAGAGCAGTCAATAACAAGTATTAAACTACACTAGGAAAAGTACAGCAACTGCTCCTCCAATAGCAGAGAAAACTCCTGAAACAACTGCTGTAGCAAATAGCCACCAAGCGGCTGATGCAGCCGCTTTACGTGTTTCTTCGGCTTGGCGTTGTGCTTGAATTTTGACTTCTTCCAAGCGCCGTTGTGCTTCCTGCTGGATGCGTTCTGCCCGTTGCAATACGTTGTTTCGTGCCCGTTCAACTTGGTCGATAATGCGGTTGGCGTCTTCTTGTGAGATATCCTCACGAGAACTCATAACTGCGACTAGGGTCTCGCGGTTGAAAGAAGATAGGCGATCGCGCAATGCATCAAACCCAGCTTGTGGATCATCAAACAATGTGCGAACATCACGCTTAATGCTATCATAATTGAGTTCTGGGCGTTCTAAAGAGTTGAGGTAGTTGCGAATGCGAGCAAAAACTCCATCAACCACATCTTGAATGCGCCGCTGGATATTTCGCACTTGTTCCACAAACTGCTCACGCACTGAGATCATTGTATCTGCAATTCGTGCAGCTTCCTCATCACTCAAGTCTTCCCGCAGTTTTAGCAAAGTGATGATGGTGGAACGGTCAAATTGAGACAGGCGATCGCCTAAACTTTCAATTCCCACTTGTGGATCATGCAGCAACAGAGATAGGTCGCGTTTGATACCTTCTGGGTTGAGCTCGTCTTTGCCACTCCTGCGTAGATACTCTTCCAAATATGTTTGGAAATTTTGTACTCTTTGCTGAGTTCGGGTGGCGAGGCGACGCGGTGTACGCACGATGTCACGAATCGAGGTTTGCACAGAATCAATAACCTGATTGACTTGCTCTTCACTCAAGTCTTGACGTTGACTGAGTAGCTTCACTAAAGTATCTCTATCAACTTGTGACAACCGACGGCGCAGTGCAACGACACCTTCTCTTGGGTTTTGGAACAATCTATCTAAATCCCGCTGAATTCCTTCAGGGTTCAGTTCTTGTTTACCTGTGTTTCGCAGGTAGTCTGCTATTGTTGTCGTGACAGAATCGTACTGCTCTTTCGCTTTATCTGCTACACTTTTTGGTGCGTGGCGAATATTACTCCAGTTTTCCTCAACATTATCAAGGATTTGATTCGCTTGGTCTTCGCTCAAATCTTGCCGTTGACTCAGTAATTTCACTAAAGTCTCGCGGTCAAAACGAGACAACCGTGTTCTAATTGCTGCAAATCCTGCTTGCGGATCATCTAAAAGTTGTCTCAACTCAGCGCGGATAGCGTCAGGGTTGAGTTCCTCTTTGCCTGTGTTTCGCAGATAAGATTGTAAATTCAGCCACACTGATTCAGCTTGATATCTTGCTTGTTCTGCAATTCCTTGGGATTCGACTAAGACTTGATCACGCTGTTTTTCCAACTGATCAAGGATTGTGTCTGCTTCCTCAGGATAAATATCATTGCGTTCTAGCAAGATTTCCCGCATTTCTTGGCGGTCAAACTGGGCAAGTCGCCGAGAAAGGGTTTCATAATCTGCGTCTGAATCTTCCAACAGGGGTTTGAAATCCCGCTGAATGCCTTCTGGAGTTAAGTCTGACTTGGGAGTAACGAGTAGATAGCTTTCGACTCGGCGTTGCAAGTCTTGTACTATCTCTTTTTCTTCCTCTGCTGTCACTGCAATTAGCACGTCTTTGCGGGTCAGTTCCAACTGATTTGCAATACGCTGAATTTCTGCTTGAGTCAGCAGCCCCCTAGTTTTAAGTATATTGACAAAATCACTCCGAGAAAGTCGCTCTAATTCTCGCCGTACTGTTCCAGGATCAGCAGCTGGATCGTAAAGAACGTCACGAAATTCTTGGGCAGCTTTTTCTGAACTTAGTTGCCAAGCATATGTGTTGAGTAAGTAGTTTTCTACATCCGTCCGGATGGGGCTGTAAGCCTGTTTTGGTGTGGGAAGACCCAACTTATCGGCTTGTTCGGTGACTTTATCTTTAGCGTTTGTGACAGCACCAAGAATTTTTTCGACATCCAAATCTGACAAATCAGTTCGCCCCAACACAACACCAGTCAATGCGGATACTGCTTGCTGAATTGTCCGCTGAACTGGACCAGGAGTTGCTTCTTGGGTTGCCTTTTGGTCAGCTTCTTTTGCAGAACGCATTTCTGCCATCAGTTGATCTAGCTTGGCGTTGAGTTCATCTGTCTTAGTTTGTCCGGGTGGCAATGATTTGAGATAGTTAACTAATTCTCCCAAGCGGTCTTGTGCTGGTTGTTGTTGACCGACAACTTGTTGCCAAACACCATATAAAGTGTCAGCAATACGGTTAACTTCTCGTTTTGAAAGGTCAGTGCGGCTACTGATTAAATCAAGAAACTTCTGGCGGTCTATGTTGCGTAAATCTCCACTACTGGCGATCGCCCTCAATTGCGGGTCGTTCAGTAACTTTTCAAATTCACCCCGAATCTTGGATATATCCAGTTCTGGTGGACGTACCATTTCCAAGTAATCTTCTACTTTGTCTCGGAGTGTCGCGGGGTCTACAGCACTGCCAATTTCCCGACGTACAGCAGCTGCTGCTGCTTCTGCTGTTGCTACTACTTGGTTATTAACAGCTTTTGCCCCCAACGCAGCGGTCGCTGTCCCCAAAATTGCCTGGAAGCCGGAAGTTGCCGTGTTGACCAACGATCCAACTAAGGAACCCACCGTCGTTGAACTCACCCACACTAGCAGTAAAAAGTACGCTCCCCAAATCACCAACCCGAGAATTGCTCCCTGCACCGGAGACCAATTTCCAAAAAGACTAAGTCTTACCGCTAAAAAACAAGCAATGGCAAGCGCAATAGTTACAGTGATTAATGTCCACAGTCCTACTGCTGTGCCTATTTTGCGAATAGTTCCGCCAAAACTCCCAACTTCTCCATCACCTCCATTTGAATCAGATCGACCTAAGTAGGAAATTCCTGCAGCAACCGAGAGGTTGGTCAGAACTAATTGCAGGGCAAAAGCCAGGATCACACCAGAGATTAAAGCGAAAAAAAAGTGTGGTCCTAATCCAGAAAAAGCATATGTGTGGTTAGCATTTGTTGGCTGGTTATCAATTGGCACTTGTGCCACCCAAAAGAGTGACTTGTACAATGCCAGCGTGATCTGCGTACTCTGAAACATCTAAAATCCTTCCTATGTAGCTTAAGTCGGTGGGGATGAAAAGTTATGTGAGAGTAAATATTGTATCTGTTTGTTATACTACTTAACCCATGAGCTTAAGAATGCTAGAATTACGGTGCTTTTGGCATCTCTCCAAAGTTTGAAAACTTGCTACAGCGTGGGATAGAAGTTTTTTTACTTAATTATTCAATGAACTCAAGTGTGAAGTATTTTTTGTGAAGTGGAAAATAAGAAATCTCACACTTGATTCTTCAAAATTCTTTTTTCTCTGTTATGTATTTCATTTTTGACCAAAATTCATAAGTGTCTTCAAACCATAGAACTCACTAACTCACAACAAAAGCTTGTGAAGTTATTGTTCAAAGCATTTAGTCTATAAGACAATACGGTTCAGTTAAGAAAATGCGTTTGTTGAGTTGCTTAAAGAGCGAAACCCTACAAACGCTCTTATTTATTGGGTTTCGTTCCGAGGGTTCAACCTACGCCAATATTAGTTTTTAGCCGCCTTAGCCTTATCTGAACTGTATTGAGGTATAGTCCAGTTCATCGTTACTATTGTTACATTTATTTACAAAAACATTTTTTCGCACCCTCTTTAGGTGGATTTATCCAAGGAAATACTGTTCTGATAATCCTCCACAAGAGGTGCAGATAGTTTGTACCCATTGACAGAAAGCAGCAGACTTGTGAATAGCTACATTGGAGTCAACAAACAAATTGAACTCAACCAGAGAAAACAATGGCAACTCCTGAAACCCGTCCCTCTACTGATTTACCACCTGTTGCTAAAGAATATAACGGCGTAGACCGCAATGCTTTTCTGTTTGGTTTGAACCCCCAAGCGGAACTGTGGAATGGTCGCTTGGCAATGATTGGTTTTCTGGCTTACTTGCTTTGGGATTTGGCTGGCTACAGCGTCCTGCGTGATGTTCTGCACTTAGTTGGTTACTAATTATTAATTAGTCTCTTATCAAAACCTGATCAAATGTCAATCTAATTTTGGAGAAAAAACAATGGCAACTCCTGAAACCCGTCCTAGCAGTGATTTACCAGCCGTTGCTACAGAATATAACGGCGTAGACCGCAATGCTTTTCTTTTTGGCTTCACTCCTCAAGCGGAACTGTGGAATGGTCGCTTGGCAATGATTGGTTTTCTGGCTTACTTGCTTTGGGATTTGGCTGGCTACAGCGTCCTGCGTGATGTTCTGCACTTAGTTGGTTACTAATTATTAATTAGTCCCTAATCAAAACCTGATCAAATATCAATCTAATTTTGGAGGAAAAAACAATGCAAACTCCTGAAACTCGCCCCTCTAGCGACGTACCAGCTGTTGCTAAAGCTTACAATGGTGTAGATCGTAACGCATTTGTGTTTGGTTTGAACCCCCAAGCTGAATTGTGGAATGGTCGCTTGGCAGCCATTGGTTTTCTGGCTTACTTGCTTTGGGATTTGGCTGGCTACAGTGTCCTGCGTGATGTTCTGCACTTCATCGGGCACTAGTCATAAATTTTGTAGAGACATAGTATTCTACAGCAGTTTTAAATCATTCACGAGAAACAAAGTCCCCGACTTTTCACCAGAGGTCGGGGATTTTGTTTTTCAATTCTCACAACTCCTCAACAGATTGCGATAGATACCCTATTCCCCAGACCAGAGATTGCATCTACTTTTTAGAAGCAGTTTGCACTTGTTTTGGTGAGACACAAGAAAGTTATTGATAAAATTTAACATCTAATTCAGAATTCTTAGCTAGTCTGAGCACAATTTTCTGAGACGAGTGAGTAGTTGCTAAAGCCTTAACTGTTTAGCTTTCAGGCAATTTATCCTGTTGATACTCAAAATCTATATCCTCACACGAGTTAATAATATTTCTTTATATATGAGTAGTTGCTTATTACTAAATTTCCTAGTATAGTTATCAAGACAGTTAGAAATCTATGTCAATAAGTTTTCTAGCCGAAATCAATAGACGAGTACCAACCAGCTAACAGTTCCAGAAAGTAAACAATTTTCCTCCTCTGACTTAGCCCAAAAACATACAAGCTAACAGGCAACAAACCATAACCGTTGTACAGAAGAGGAGTACAGCGGTTTTACTTTATTAGTATTTTTATACTAGAAAACGAACTAATACATAACATCCTGAAGTGAAAAGTTGCAGCAGCATGACTGGTATACCATAATGCAAAAAAGTTTTAAATGATATACGACGACCGTGCTGTTCAGAAATTCCTGCAGCTACTATGTTAGAAGATGCTCCTACTAGTGTGCCATTGCCTCCCAAAGTAGCACCAAACATCATAGCGTAGAACAGTGGCAGAACCTCAGGTGGAAATTGTCCTTGAAAATCTGGTGCAAGCACTTCTGCCGGTGCTAACCCAACGTTAACAATGTACTGTTTTAATAACGGTACCATCGCTACTACTAAAGGAATATTAGGAACAACACTAGATAATATCCCTACAAAAAATAGTAGAGATAAGGAACCCAAGAAAATATTTTTCCCTAAAAGAGTAGCTAATATCCCAGAAAAACTACTAATGACACCTGTTTTTTCTAGTCCACCAATTAATACAAAGATACTCATAAAAAATATCAATGTACTCCAGTCTACGTCCCGTAATATATTGTTGACCGAGTCAATTTTGCTTTGATGTGATAAAAGTAGTGCTAAAGCTGCTCCTAGCAAAGCAACACCCGCAGGTGATATAGGAACTGGAAGAGATTCACCAACAACGAAAAACACCAGAACGAAAGCTATAATCAACCCACCTAACATCAAAACTCGTGGATGATTGATTTGAGGGTGCGGTAATTGTTCAAGATTTTCGAGTTGCGTGTTCCAAATTTTGCGGAACAAAATTGGTAATACAGCTATCACTGTGATAATGGCGATCGCTCCTCCCAAACTTAAGCGCCATAGATAATCTATAAAGCTGATATTTATAGCATCACCCACAATAAATGTTGCTGGATCACCAACTATAGTTAACAGCCCTGCACTATTAGCAACAAAGACTAAAAGAATTAGTAATGGTACAAAGTTTACCCCTACTTCTTGTGCCATCGGTGGAATTAAAGGCGCTAAAAGCATCACTGTGGTAGCATTGGGTAAAACAGCACAAATGGGAGTAGTAATCCCTACAATACCTAGTAGGAGACGATTACCTTTTCCTTGAGCGAGAAGCACCATTTGCGTGGCTAGGTATTCAAAAACTTTGGTTGGTTCAAACGCCCTGACAAGAACCATAACTCCAAAGAATAAACCTAGAGTTCCATGACTGTTGCCAATATAACCAACAGCTTCTTCTAAAGTCATGACGTTGGTAAAAACTAGTAACAGTGCTCCCAGTAAGGCAGCAATTGTGAGGTGAACCCACTCTGTCATGATGAATATAATGACACTTACAAATGTGACAACGCTAACAAAACTTTGCCAGTTGTCCACTGATAACTCCTCTGTTAAGATCTTTTGCAGATTAGTCCAAAAAAACCACAATAAACTAACAAACATTTAATTTGCATATTGCATTGAGACAGATGTCTTGTGCTGTGGGCGTCTTGCCTACCCTTAATATGCAACTTAAAAATACATTAGCTTATATGTGGTTTTTTTTGCATTTTCAAGAAATTGGGAGAATTATACTCTTAGCAAGAGATTCAAGAACCAGGTTTCTATGGTCAGATTCTCTCCATAACATTCTCCACTATCCCTGCTAAACACATTTCTCATTCACAAAATTTGGTATACCTAGTACTGAACAAGGGAAGTTAGAACCAAGCTGTTGAACTATTGGATGATCAACAGAGTTACAGCCGAGTAAGAGTAAATTAGCAGCTTCTGATTTAACAACTTTCCTTAGTTCCTTGGCAATACAACCAAAGCGAAGATGAGCTTTAAAAGAACTTTTCCATTCTGCAGCTAGACAACTTGCTTGGCGAAGAATACATTCTGCTTGTGTAAATTTATCTATCAATATTTCTTGGGAATAACCTCCTTTCTCCCGCATTTTTGGTTGAGTTATCACACTTGTGTCAAACCTTGTAGAGGAGAAGTTCGTTGAACAGTGTGGTGGATTTTGTTCCGCAACATGCGGATTGACAAATGTCTCTATTTGTAAAACATCTTCAGGATGAGTTCTCTGATTTTCCTCGATTACATAGACAACTTGAACTGTCACTTGCGCCTTTGTGGCTAAATGTGTTTGATGAGCCATTAACAAGGCAATATCTAACGCGGTATGACTGTTGGGAGAGCTATTATAACCAACGATTAAATTGACTGATTTTGCAGATTGAGCCTGTGTAGAAAAAGCTGTCTCTGGGACGGAGATGAGTACCATTTGCTCAATTAAATCGTCTCTTCCAAGCGCATTCTGCAGACGCACCAAGATAGGTTTAAGATTCATAACTTTATTTCCACCACTAAGAAAAATTTACAAAAACAATAACTCGTTTGTCGTTTCTAACCCGTAATTGACTTGAAAATGACGAATGACGAATTTTTTAAGTTACTCGTCTTGGGTGAAATAGCGATCCAGGAAATTGAGCGCGTAGTTGCGGAGTTCGTAGTATTCTTTTGAGTTCCTCATGGCATTGCGATCGCGTGGATGAGGAAACGGTACTTCCAGTATCTCCCCAATATTAGCCGCAGGTCCATTAGTCATAAGAACAATGCGATCTGACATATAAATAGCCTCATCCACATCATGGGTCACCATCATGACCGCCTGTCGGTGATCTTCCCAAATATCTAATACTTGCCGTTGCAATTTTCCGCGAGTTAGTGCATCTAACGCTCCAAAAGGTTCATCCATCAGCAACATTTTTGGGCGAATTGCCAATGCTCTGGCAATACCCACGCGCTGCTTCATACCACCAGAAATTTCATCAGGATATTTATCTGCTGCCGCAGTTAAATTTACCATTGCTAGATGTTCGTTCACAATGCTAATTTTGTCAGCGCGATTGGCATCTTTTAGCACTTCGTCTACAGCAAGCCGGATATTTTCCCGCACAGTTAACCAAGGTAAAAGCGAATAGTGTTGAAACACCATCATGCGTTCAGCCCCTGGTTTACGAATTTCTTTGCCATCTAACCGCACCAAGCCAGAAGTCGCTTTTTCTAATCCTGCTACAATCTTCAAAAGTGTGGATTTACCGCAACCAGAGTGACCAATAACAGAAATATATTCATCTTCCCCCACTGTCAAATTAATGTTATCTAAAACAACAAATTGATTGCCATCAGATGTTGGGTATGATTTATGTAAATTTTCAATTTCTAGAAATCCACGACTAGGTGAAGTCGTATCATAGGCATCTTTTGAGAAAGAGGTAGATTTCATTTGACACTCCTACAACAGTCTATTTCTCAGTCATTTATTAGTAGTTTATAAATCAAGTCATTCATGAATGACTAAGAACAGTCAAGTTTAATGTGCTCATCTTAAGACATAAAGAAAGATTTAGGAGCGTTAGCTCTAATCTCAAAGCTCTTAAGATATCCCACTGGATCGCTGGGATCAAAAGCTTTTTTGTCGATAAATAATTCCGCTTGTTCTACCTTGTAATCTTCTTTTGGACATTCAATTCCCATTTCAGCAGCAATTTCTCGATACAAGTCAGTTCGCCAAGCTTTACGTGCCAATTCTTGAGCATTTTTCGGAATTTCTTTAATTTGTCCCCAACGAGCCGACTGAGTCATTAGCCAAATACTTTGAGATTGCCAAAGAAATGTGGAATGGTCATTTGCTGTTTTGACAAGGTTAGCAGGTTTTTCAAAGAATATTGTCGTTTCAGGAGCTTTCCAAACTCGTTTTTGACCATCAAAACCACCATAATTGTATTCACCAACAATAGCTGGTTTTGTTAATTTGAGCTTTGCTCCTGTAAACGACTTATTCGTGAGAATTTGAGCGACTTCCTCCCGGTTTTTTGTGTCGCTACAATAGCGACAAGCTTCTATCATTGCCTTAACCAAAGAACGATAAGTTTTAGGATTTTCTTTGATGAAAGACTCCATCACACCTAAAACTCTGTCTGGGTGTCCTTGCCAAATTTCTCTACCTTGAGCGAAGGTGAAACCAATTCCGTCATTGCCAGAAATTGCCCGTGAATTCCAAGGTTCAGCCACCATATAACCTTGCATCGCCCCAATTCTCATATTTACTACCATCTGGGGTGGTGGGATAATGATAATGCGAAATTCTTTATCAGGAGCAACTCCAGCTGCAGCAGCTAAGTAGCGGATAAAGTACTCATAAATAGCTGAACTCAGCACCACTGCCCAAACTCGTTTCTCAGATGGTAATTTTTCAAAGTAATTACGAAAATTTCGTCCAAATTCTTCTAAATTACCGTTATAGTCTCGCCAAGGACGCAACCCAGACTCCCACATTGCTTTATTCATCGTCATCGCATTACCATGGCGATGAATTGTCATCGCTGCACATAAGGGAGCATGACGTGCGCCTTCTGCACCAGTTCTCGCATTCGTCACCGCACCACTAACAACCGGCGAAGCATCAAGGCGTCCAAAAATAATGCCGTCACGAGACGTACCCCAGCTGGCTTCACGGCTGAGGGTGACATTTAAACCATACTTGCGGAAAAATCCTTTCTCCCAGGCTATCGCAAAGGGGGCGCAGTCGTTCACTGGCACATACCCTACTGTAATATTAGGTTTTTCTAGTGTCTTGGGGTCTACTACTGGTTCCACCGCCGACGCCGCTTTTGACAATTCTTTAGGGGCGCGGTTAGCATTAATAGCACAAGAAGAAAGTCCAGTTGCAAATGCTGTTGCTCCCAGTCCTGTGATAAAGTATCGTCGCGTCCAGTTATTTGTGTTATTGTGACTCATAAAAAACCTCCTGCAGCGGCAAAATGACTCAGAATATTAACTACGAAGACACAAAAGTTCTTGTTTGGGCTATCACAGATTTCATTTGTGTAGAGTTCCAGCAGGTAGGCTGCTTGTTAAATAGTGAGTTTTTTCTTTGAATTTTGAATAGCTTATCTCCCTTAACCCATACAATTCAACAATTCATCACCTATTTAAAAAGATTTCATGCATGTGAGATTTCCATTGATAAAACGGATGTTTGAACTGTAACGCACCTTTATCAGAGGCAGTCAGATGAGGGTGTGATAACGCAGTGAAATCTACTATGCTTATCAATGAGCGATCGCTAATAAATAACTAGTTTGAAGTTATTGGGCGACGAGTAACAAAAGCTTGTATTCTGCCAATAGCATAATCTAGGAACAAACCTGTTAAGCCAATCACTAGCACAGCCAGAAAAACGGAATTGAGATTTAAGCGACTCCATTCATCCCAGACAAAAAAGCCAATTCCGATACCGCCTGTGAGCATTTCTACAGCAACGATAACCAACCAAGCAATTCCTAAACTAATTCGCAAACCTGTAAAAATGTAGGGTAAACTTGCAGGCCAAATAATTTTTGTAATTCTTCGCCAACGGGGCATTTCTAGAACTCGTGCTACATCTATATAATCCTTGGAAACACTAGAAACTCCCAAGGCTGTGTTAATAATTGTTGGCCATAAAGAGGTGATAAAAATCACGAATATTGCCGATGGATCTGCCAAATTAAAAATCGCAAGAGCAATGGGAAGCCATGCCAAGGGTGATACTGGTTTGAAGATTTGGATAATGGGATTAAGAATCATCATTGCCGTTCTTGACATCCCGATGAGAAAACCAACAGGAATAGCTACTAAAGCACCTAGAGCAAAACCTAGTAAGACCCGTCGGATACTTGCTATTAAAAGCCAGCCGATACCAAGGTTACCTGGTCCTCTTTGGAAAAATGGGTTAAGGATATAATCTAAATTAGCTGCTAACGCCTCAGGTGGAGTAGGCATTAATTCATGGTTTGCAAGGGCAATAATCCACCACACAACAATCACGCCCAAAAAACCAAGCAGAGGTAGTAAGACAGTATCCCGTACAATAAGAGGCTTAGTATGTTTCCAAGCTGTTCGACCAGCAACCGCCAAAATGGCAGCTACATTCAGTTGCAATATCATTGGTGACCTCAACAGATTCAAGTGCGGGTACAATTAATCCGAGCAGTACCAGCCAAGGATACTGATGAGATCACAGGATTACAATCATGCTGTCTCTTCAGTCTCCTCTCATTGCCTACGAAGTTAGCTGACGGGCTAGGGTTGAGAGATACCCTTCTATTAGAAGAAGCAAAAAACAAGAAGCGAAAACATACATCTACTTTTTGTTCCTTCTAGCTAAGATACGCCCCATACGTTGGTTCCTCCGCTCCAACTTATGCAATGCAATTCGTTGGATTAGGCTGACTTACTCTTATTTATGATAAATGTAACACCAGTAAATAATAGCGTCAAGCAACCCTAGGATATACTTTTTTTGGCTAAAAAACAAGTCTTGTTAGAAAGCAAATTCATCTATATTGAGATGAGTAAAGATTATCCGTCAATTATGTACTTTTATTTCTAATTATTACATATTTTTAGTAAATACAATGTAGTACTTCTATGCTTAGGATCTAAATAATAGAATGATTTATTCTATATTGTATGTTTATCCACCCATGAGTGATGAAAGATTTTAGTCAATTGCTGCGGGATAAAACTCAAAGTATTATAAAACAGTGGGTGGAAGCTGTTCGTCGGGATAAAAAGATTTCCAGTACCAATCATCTAACTCGTACAGCTATTAAAAATCATGTTGACCATGTCCTCTTGGCGCTAGCAACTGTGCTTTCTCAATATCAAGATGATGAAGTCCAACCCTTAGTTCAGGCAAGTTTGCATCATGGGACTCTTAGGGCTGAACAAGGTTTTGATGCAGCAGAAATTGCACGAGAGTATCGGCTTTTGCGTAATTCCATATTTGTCACTTTAGAACCTGAATTGCTGAAAGCATCAGCACAAGAAGTGATGCGAGCCGTACATTTGATTGATATGGTGTTAGATGAAGCAATTGCTTATTGTTTCCAAAGTTACACACAACAGCGATTAACAGAACTAGAGCAGCTGCAAAATCAGTTAACTCTTAATAATCAAGAACTAACTCGCTTAGTGCGAGCAAATCAAGATAATTTATCGTATCTGGCGCACGAACTCAAAAGCCCATTAACTTCGATTATTGGTTACTCAGATTTGTTTTTGCGCTTACAACGCCAAAAATCAGAAGAAAAAGATTCCTTTACCCACCTAGAACACATTGACCGCGTGTTACGCAGCGGGAGACAATTACTTCACCTGATTAACGATGCACTAGAGATTTCTCGCTATGATGCTGGGCAGATGAAACTCCAGTTAGAGCCAATCAATGTGCATGAATTAATCAGAAATATTTACGAAATGCTGGAGCCTTTGGCTAGTCATAAAAATTTACAAATTGCCATTAATTGCAACCGTGCTCCTAACGAAGTTGTAATAGATCCATTACGATTACAGCAAATTGTAACGAATCTTGTTAGTAATGCGATTCGCTACACAGAGTCAGGAACGATAAAAATTAAGTGTGAAACTTTAGATATTGACAAGTGGAGTGTTACAGTTTCCGATACTGGAATTGGAATTGAGCCAGAAAACCAAGTACAAATTTTTGAACCTTACTTTCGCATTACTTCTGGCACTAAATCCTTCCTTCCTGATAGTACTGGCTTGGGCTTGGCAATAGTTTCACGCCTGGTGAAACTGTTGCAGGGTGAAATAAGCTTAGTCTCGCAGATGGGAGTTGGTTCTACTTTTACTGTGACTTTGCCGTTAAAAGTAGAAGTGTGAGATGCTTCAAACTCACCTTCATTGTTTTAGCTTAGCCAGCGCATTTTCAGCTGCAGCCTTCTCCGCATCTCTCTTGCTGCGACCTTTGCCTTCTCCATACTCTTTTTGTCCCACAAATACTTTAGCGATAAATTCTGGAGCGTGAGAAGAACCACCTACTTGAACTGTGATATATTTAGGCGGTATTTGAGTGATGTTGCGTTGCACCCATTCTTGAAACCGATTTTTTGAGTCTACATTTGAGCGAAACTCCACAATACTTTCAGGGACAGAATCAAACAGGGGTTCTACAACAGCACGCACTGCTTCAATATCATAATTGTTGTCTATGTAGTAAGCAGCGATCACTGCTTCAAAGGCGCTACTGAGTAAATTCGGATTTTGGTAACCTCGTTCTAAAGTTGCACCTTTACCTAAAAGCATTCTGGAGTTTAAGCCAACCTCAATTGCAAACTTTGCCAGTTGCTTTTCATCAACCAGCGCAGAACGCCGACGAGTTAACTCATCTTCTCCCTTTTGTGGATAACGACGATAAAGGTATTCACCACTTATAAAAGTCAACAAAGCATCACCGAGAAACTCTAGACGTTCGTTGTGTTCTCCTTCTTGGGGGTTTTCATGGACATAAGAACGGTGTGTCAGCGCACGGCGCAAAAGAGAAATATTTTGGAAGCTTTGTTGTTTAATAATTTCAGCTAATGTTTCTGTAATAGCCGCTTTTTCACCTGGCTGAGAAAGAAGTTTTTCTAGTATTTTTTGCTTGTGTTGTTCTGCAACATTTGCCTCTAATACAGAGATAGCTTTGAGAAGTCGAGTTATTGTGTCGAGAGTGCGATAAGTGTCCTCAACTGAAAAGCGAGATTGATGCTTCCAAATCTTGGTGGTTTCAATCAGTTCACTGACAAAAGCACGCTCAGTATTACCTAATTTTTTGCTGAAGACGTTATCCCACTGCCCTACTATAACTTCTAATAAAGCAGAAACATCATCACGTAGAATGTCTTGTAAGTTATCTTTTAGGTTATCTTTTAGCACTGAATAACAAGACATACATGGTAAGGCAATTGTGAGCCAAACCTCACCATAGACTTTTTGCATCTCCCTTTTTATATAAGGGTACAAAGCTTGATTTAAAAGAGTTAAACTTCTGCCAACTTGTTCGTGGTTGCTCACAGCCATCTATTCATTGAAAGTAGTATTTTACTGGATATTTATTCTATAGATTTTCTTGACTTGTGATAATTTTTTATGTCATCATCCTACTTGTCACTAGGAATACATTGATAATATTGCCACCTCTTCAAAAAAAAGAATTCGATTGCCAAGAATAATCCACAGAGTTGCACTTGGTATCTATCAGGTTTACTAAATTATAGATTTTTACCATAGACTGGAAAATTAAAAAGTGTTTAGCTTGCTTTGAACCCAAGACTCTAGATCAGCAAAAACGCAAATCTTAGACTTTGAATTCGTTGCGAAATCTCAGACCACAGAGTAATAAATAACGTCAATGAGCCAAAAAAAATCAACTTGAGCAAATAAGGAGCCAGATTTCGGAACTCAAGATTCAGAAAAACCTTTTCTGAACCCTAGCACCTGAATTCTGACTCCTCTATCTTGGAAGACTACAGTCACGCTGTATCGCGCTTGCTAAATGAGCAGCCCTAGTTACCGGCGACGATAAGGTACTGCTTTTTCGTAATCAATGTTGTAAGGCGAGATTTGTTGCGGAGGATTACCTGTTGGATTAATACTCTGAGCCATTGATGCAAACAAAGCTGGATCACCTGCCTTAGGCTGCTTGTCGGGTGGAGTGTAGCGACGTACAATGGTTTGCCAGATAATTTGCGGGAAGCCGAGTTTCGCACGATAGTATTCATCGTAGCGCGGAGACTTGATGTTGAAGGGCAATTCGCTGGCCCCTGAAGGCAGAACCCGACGACGCTGGTAGGGAACAATGGTGTCACCAAAGTTCTCTAGGTATTCGTCGCTGTTGAGCAGATCATTGATGAAGCCAGCGCGACCTTTGGTTGCTACCACAATTGACCAAGCAATTTTTTCCCGTTCGCTGTAAACATCACGTCCCAAAATCCGCTGAACACAATGCTCAACAAAGCGGTAGTTGCTGTTGAGGTTATAGAAGCTACCAGTGAAGGTCTTGGACAAAGCCAACCCACGAATAAACTCACGGACGGTAATCTGTCCATTGCGGAGCTGCGACTCCAAAAAACGCTCCCGATCAGACTCAAAAGCATGGAAAAACATCTGACGGTAAGCTGCCTCGATGAGGTTATCCAGGTCACTCGCAGAAAGCAAATTGTCAGTAGAGAAGACTCTGGGTTGTTCATCACCCGGAACTTCGTAGCCAGTAACACGATTATTTTGACTTAAAGGCGCATACTCTAGCAGAGGAATAGCCACGTTTAATAACTTCCTTCTTACTAAACTTTACAAGTTTTCCTCATCATAAGGTTAAAATGGTCTAAAGTTTTCAGGAATCTGATAAAACATTACACTCCTTAACATTTCGATGAAAGCCTTATAAATTCAAGCTTTCATCTAATGGAAATGACATCACTTTGGCACGTTTTGTAAAGATGTGTCTCAGTTTTGATGAGTATCAAAGATGGTGGCAAACTATTCACTATTCCAAAGCTTATCACTGGGAAGGAACTTGTAGCTTCTAAATACACAATGGCACAAATTGGTACATGAAACAAAGAATTCGGTTGGAATGAATCAGCCTTGCTGCTGTAAGGGGGTTCGCCCAAGTTTGCAACAGCCGTGTGAGAGTGTCTGATAGGGTTGGGTGGGGTGTGAAACTCTAACGATGCGATTGCGCAAAGCAACAGACGCAATCATGTGTATCGCCGTCTTGTCAGTCACAGTCATGGTAAATTTTCTTTGAGATTCTGAATAAATCATCCAAAAATAAGATAACGCTCATCAAGAACTCCCTTCACCCTGCTGTAGATGGTATTGCATTTATAGAGGCTTTGTTATCCTTCAGCAGAATCAGTCTTAATTTTTCGTTTCACTGCGTAAGTCCTTTTTTCAACCAAAGTCTCACAGTAGACATTCCCTAGTTTTCCTAGGGAACGAGAAATAAGGAATGTGAAACAATGTTTTGGAAATTCGTAATTAGTGCTTTACTATTACCTAGTTGTCTTGGATTAGAAGTAGCCACAGCATCATTCCAAAAAGGAGTTCAAACACAGCGAAACTATGAGGAATTAGGAACACAAGTTGCTCAGATTGAAGATAATTCGTTAACTCAAGCAGATTGGCAGACTGATACTGAACAATTCAAAGATCATAAACACCGCCACCATTACAAAACTCGTCGATATTACCGTCATCATAGACCTTGCCCACAAAGCTATAGATCTCATTACCGTCGCGGATACCATCCCCAGTACATTAATTACCGCAGACGACATGATAATTACAACAGGTCTTACCAACACAGACGTTACCATCCCCAGTACATTTATGACCGCGACATATATCGTAATCCCTACAGATATAACCGTCACGGGCGCTACTATTACTGATAATGTGTTGAGACTTCCGGACTTTTAACACTCAGTAAACAGTGAACAGTTATCAGTTATCACTGTTTACTGGTTTCATTATGCATTTCCCATCAACTGGCTTAGAACATAAGCAAGTGCAGCACTACCCAAAGGAACTGTCAAATTATCAATACCAAGAAACGAAACAACTTCCAACCCAGTAGCAACTAAAGCAACCGTCAAAGATATCAGCCAAGTTTGCCAAAGGTTCCCTTGTACACTGACTAAAATCAAACTACTGATAATAAAACTGACTACAGTCATTGTCAGGGAACCTTCCCAACTTTTTTCCCTGCCAAATATATTGTATTTATTTTGACCAAATTTCTGTCCAACCAAAGCTGCCAGTCCATCTCCCCATGTCATCACTAAAATTCCTAGTACAGCATACTGAGGTTGTTTCAGTGTCCAAAACCAAGCGATAAGAACACCAATACTAACAGCATAGAAAAATGTCCCAAAACTTTTGCGTCCAACGCTATTAATACCAGGGAGAATAGGAAATTGGTAAGACAATAAGGTCACTGCACTCGCTACAATCGAAGCCGTAATACCTACAATTGGGGGAATATCTAGCCACCAAGCTAAGAGAATCACATTACCTGTGCCAATGTGAACTATCTTCCGTATAACTTCTGGATCTTTACTGGCTAGGCGATTCACTACCCATGCAAGAATTAGCATGAGTGACACCCAAATTGCAACGGCGGCACTTTGTAGCCACAGAGGAGGAATAGACTCTAAATCAAAAAATGAGTTTAGCAACGATGCAACAAAATGGAGAACTATAACTCTTGTTACTACTTTATTAGATCTAGGTGACAGCAATGAAATTATTATTGATTTTGCTGATTCGCTTTTACCGAATGTTTATCTCGCCGCTGTTTCTTCCGACTTGTCGTTTTCAACCAACTTGTTCAATGTATGCTATCGAAGCAATTGAACGTTTTGGAGTCTGGCGCGGTAGTTGGTTGGCAATTCGGCGTATATTGCGGTGTCATCCGTTTCATCCGGGAGGTTATGATCCAGTACCAGAAGCGTCAAAAACAGCAACAAAACAATCGTCTTGCTGTCAACATCACGAATGAGACCATATCATAAAATACCGATAATCGAGTGTGGTGAACCGTTAGTGGAGATTCCTTTGGAACTGTTCGCAGTGGAATCTCCTCATCCTTATCAAAAATTGGGTGCACCTTATGGTAAACACTCTCCTTATTTTCTCCGTAAAAGCGTCATTAACAGCCTAATAGCAGCGCAAAACAATCTCCAACTGCTACATCCTGACTGGCGCATTCAAATCTTTGATGCCTATCGTCCCGTCGCTGTGCAAAAGTTTATGGTGAATTACGCTTTTGGCGAAGCTTTGCAAATGGCGGGATTTACTGAAGCTGAGTTATCACCAGACAAAAGCCAAGTTCTCTGGGAGGAAGTTTATAAAATTTGGGCTGAACCTAGTTTGGATGAAAAAACTCCGCCTCCTCACAGTACGGGCGCTGCTGTGGATGTGACGCTGGTAGATGATATGGGAGAAGTTGTGGAGATGGGTTCGCCTATAGATGAAATGTCAGAGCGATCGCATCCAAACCACTTTGCCAATTCTTCTCATCCACTAGCACAGCAATATCATGACAATCGTCAGCTATTGTGTAATGTTATGGAAAAAGCTGGATTTAAACGCAATCCTAGAGAATGGTGGCATTTTTCCCTAGGAGATCAGATGTGGGCTTGGCTGAATAACGAAACCAATCCAAATCATCCCGTGGTTGCACGCTACGGACGCATCATATAAGTAATACCCGCCTTACATTCATACAGAGAATTTTCCCTCTCCCTATCTCTTTCTCTTTCTCTGTGTACTCTGCGCCCACCGAAGCTTTGAGTCTCCGGAGGAGACGCTGGGCGTAAGTCCCAAGGGGACACACTGCGTGAACGCCCTTGGCGTGCGCTTGCGCTTACGGAGGAAACCTCCGCTCAAACTTCTCTGTGCGGTTTTTATTCTCTCTAAACGCAACCTCAACACAACGCGCGTATAACACACCTACGCATCTTGAGGATTAAGCTGGATTAACTCCTCAGTCGTGTAGGTTCCCACTGGACTCCAAGCCAAGTATGGCAGAAGTAGCAGCGCTGCAAACTTAGAAGTCGGCAAAACAGAGAGTGTCAGCAGCACACCTAAGATAACACCAACTGACCCAAGAATTTCCCCGACTCTCAAACTCCGCCACCTTAACATCACCGGGATGTAGGAAACGGTAATAATTTCTAACAGAAGATATAAACCCATGAACACCCAGGTTGTCAAACTTCCTGGATTTTTTTGCCAAACAATATTGGCAGAAGCAGCACCGCAAACAAATGTAAAAGTCCAGATAAAGGGAATCAGCGGTTCAAAAACCAACCACCTAGGGCGAGTTAGCTGTGCAAACCACTTAACATCACGAGGCGTGATGAAAAAACTACCAACAGCGATCGCAAAAGTGACAGCCCCAATTACCATCCAAGATTGAATCATAGTAAACGCACTTTTTGATAATTTTGTCAATCTATTTAAGGCAATTGTGACAATTTAGGATCTGAATTTAATCAACCGTAGGTTGGAATATTTAAACCAGTTATCAGCTATCAGTTATCAGTTATCAGTTATCAAGTACCAGCCGCAGTTATCAGTCGTTCACTGTTCACTGTTCACTGTTTAAGCATCTTGAGGATTAAGTCGAATCATCGCCCAAGTGGTATATGTGCCTATTGGACTCCAAAGCAAGTAAGGAACGAGGAGTAGTGCTGCCCAAGGCGAAACAGGTAAAACAGCAAGTGTTAATATAATGCCTACAATAAAACCCGCGCCGCCGAGAATCGTACCAACCTTAAGACTGCGAAGCCGGAACATGACAGGGGTATACGCAATAGTCAGAATTTCCAGAAGTAGATACAATCCCATTCGTACCCAAGTTATGGTATCTCCTGGGTTCTGTTCCCAAACAATATAAGCAGACCAAGCGGCGCAAATAAATATAATAGTCCAAATAACTGGAATCGCTGCTTCAAAAGTGAGCCATCTGGGTCGTTGCAGACGTTTGAACCATTTGCGATCGCCTGGAGTAATGAAGTTAGCACCCAACGCTATTACAAAAGCGACTCCCCCAATCACCATCCACGATTTAATCATGACTGTTCATCCTTTGCATGGCTTTATTATCACGCCATATACTGCGATTCTGTCAGCTTAGAGGTAGATTGCTCATCATACCTGAGTGGTAACTAGTTAATAGTGATTACTCCCTTCTCGGCGGAAGATTACCAATTTAAAAAAACCGCAGAGGCGCAGAGTACGCAGAGAGAGAAAATAGTAGGACTTACGCACTGTACAAAAAGACTGGATTATGCATAACGTGCGCGAGCGCGTGGAAATATTGTCTGTATTTGCGGATCTATTGTACTGCGGCGGCAAAATGCTTTACTCTATCTACAATCCACGTTCATCTTCCGCAGTGTGCATAAGTTGATTTCACTTACATCAATACATCTATATAAGAAGTATAGGACTCCGGTTTGATTTTTGAAAACATACTGAGACTGAAAAGCCCGTTTTATAACGATTTTATCTAAAATTCTGTTCAAGAATCAGATAGGATTCCTATAGAAGGAAGGCTTATGTCCTCACAAGGATTATTCAAACAAATGTGTCTATTAATGAAGGAAATAGTGCTAGTCCTGTGATTAACAAATATGGTGCTGTAATTGGAATTGTAAAAAGTAAAATTGACAAAATTCAGGTTAGTCGTACAGATATTGACAATATTGCCTATGCTATTCCGATTGATAAGGCTTTCCAATATATGTGGATAGATGTAAAAGACAGCAATAATGCCTAATCTGGGGGAAAAGTAGCGAGACTTTTCCCCGTTCTGGTGCAGCAATTCTACAAAAGAGCCATTATGTCGTTCACAACGTTCACAACGTTCATAACATAGATCTGGTAAGGATTTTACGTTGTTTATGTTTTTCACAACTCGGACTTAAGCATCTCTTTGGGTACTCACTCAGCATCTGTTGAAAGAGGAGTGATACGTCGTCATAAGTGTAAACATTTTTTGAAAACGACACCTTTTTACAGTTTTCTATAATAAAAAAACACTTAATTAATTCAAATCAGTTAAAAATATCATTTACTCTTGTTAAGCAACTAATCAATCCTTATCTTGCTTTTTCAGCAAGTCCTACTATAGCTTTTCAGTAGCTGCCTGTATTGGGTAAAAATTGCGATCGCCATAAAAAGTGCCCAATCAATTATTGAAGGGTAAGCATTTTTTTGGATCTCCTTCATAGGTTATTTGTAAACAAAAGTAAAGTTTCAAAAAACTAAATTTCTCAAACTGGGCAACCAGCATATTTGGTCTCCACTACTCAATCAAAATAAAATTGATTGTGCGCTTAACAAGTATTTACAAAAGTGTCTAAAATATGAAAAGGAAATAGACCTCACTACGGGTAGACGTTGAGACGCAGAACAATATAAGCAAAAAGTCAAGACTCATACAGCGCACAACAATACTACTTTTTGTTCATGTATTGTTTGAAATTATTAATCCTTAATCATCATCAACTTATAACTCAATATATTAAGTTTTTAATAACACTTGTGTCAGCCTCTACATTAAGAGCGGAAGCGACTACCGCAATTGTGTATCCTGAAAACAGCTAAGCTAATCTTCAATGGAGGTCTAATGACTCCCAAAGTTATGCGTCAGCTTTGGTCTGTAGTGGAAACTACACAAGCTAAGACGCTATTACAGCTCGATGATGCTAGCTTGGTACAATGGTTGGTCAAACAAATCAAAACCCAAGCTTTGCTAGATTGTCATGAAAGCGATTTCCTCAGTGACTACGTTAAATCTCGGCTAGCACTGATTCGTGATTTGGCTCAAGAACGTCAGTATTCCTAAAAGTCATAAGTCATAACTCATGACTTATGACTTATAACTGATGACTTGGCAAATAACCCTCTACCAAACAGTCAGAACCAACTACCCGTATCTCTACACGTTCCAAGGATAGCGCCTCAGTCATAGAGGTCAAACCTAAGTCACCCACAGGTGTGGGAGCATGAACACCACCAACGATTTTAGGAGCAATAAAAGCAAAAACTTTTTGCACTGCTTTTTGGGCGATCGCACTAGCAGCTAAAACACCACCGCACTCCCATAACACGCTGCAAAATCCTCGCTCGTATAAATACGCCATCACTTCATCTGGTGTGAGTGGTGTTAACTCCACCACTTCCACTCCCAGGTTCCGCAACAACTCTTGAAAATCGGGATTAGCTCCTTTTTCTGTGAAAACCAAAGTGGGAGCATCTGCAGTTTGCCAGATACGAGCGTTTTGAGGTAAATCCAGACTGCGGCTCATCACCACCCGCAGGGGATTATGTGCTCCTTCCCGATGGCTGGTCAAATAAGGATTATCCAGTCTAATTGTGTTTCCGCCAACAATCACCGCATCGCAACCTGCTCGCAGTTGATGAACTTCGCCGCGAGCATCCTTATTTGTCACCCAAGCACTATGACCAGTCGTCGTCGCAATTTTGCCATCCAAGGTCATAGCATATTTTAAAATACCAAAAGGTCGATGATGGAGAATGCGGTGAATAAAACCTTCATTTAACTTTTTACAAGCTTGCTCTTCCACTCCCACCAAAACTTCTATCCCCGCAGCCCGTAGACGGGTAATACCACCACCAGCAACAAGTGGATTGGGGTCAACCATCCCCACAACCACTTTAGCAACTCCAGCGGCTACCAATGCTTCTGAACAAGGGGGAGTACGTCCATAGTGATTGCAAGGCTCTAAGCTCACGTAAATCGTTGCTCCACGAGCATTTTCACCTGCTGCTTTGAGGGCAAAAACTTCTGCATGCGGCTCACCAGCACGCGGATGAAACCCTTCCCCAATAATCTCGCCATCTTTGACAATCACCGCCCCCACCATTGGGTTTGGGGAGGTGCGTCCTAAAGCGCGACGGGCGAGTTCTATACACCGCCGCATCATCGCGTGGTCAAAGTCACTTAAGAGTGTTTGCTTTGAATGTGAATCATCCTGAAATCCTGATTCTGCGATTAAAGTATCTGGTTCGACCATTGGTAAATTATCCATAATTCTTAGTAACAGAGTAATAATTTTGTAGTTACATAAAGATGAATTAACTCTAGCTTGAATTTATTTTGTTAAAAAATGCGTATAGTTCAGAAAAATTTAGGAGTGAGGAGTCAATTAATCTGACTCCTCACTCCTCACTCCTTTGTTGGGTTTAAACCCAGGTTATCCACACTCCGCACTCGGTTCTTTGTAAGAAGATTTCTGAATGGGTGAATTCTTCTTAACTGATTTATGACTGTTGTGCTAATTTTAGTTGCTGCCACCAACGATTTAGGGGAAAATAAATGACTGGTGCCCAGAGGCTACTGAGAATAGCAGAGGCAAGAGCGACTTTCTGGAAATGTGCCCAGACATAAGCCGGATTGCGATCGCCCATTAAAATCAACTGCGATGCAAAAATTGTCTCTGACCACAGTGCCATACCAAACACAATTAAGGCAATAGAAATAAAATCTTCTTGTATAAAACGCTGCTTCTGCAACAGACCAGTCAAACTTCCAACCACTGCCAAACTTAGAGCATGAGTTGGATCAGGTGATGTCATAGCATCTTGTAGTAGACCCAAAACAACACCTGCCAATGCGCCACTAAAAGCTGTGCGCTTGACACTCCAAGCAACTACCCAAATCACAGGCCAGTTTGGTCCTATTCCTAATAATTCCATACCAGGGACTCGGATTAACAGCATCAGTAAGCATAACATTACTGATCCAGTTATGATTGCCCAATCAGTGAACTGAAGTAAGCGCGGGTGCCAACGAGAAAGGGGGACGATTTGAATTTTGGATTTTCGTCTTGGCGATTTTGACTTTTTTTTCCTACTGGTTTGTAATTGAGGAGTCCTCATTGTTTCATTTAGATTTTTCTGACTTTTGATTGACAGAACCGACATTTTCTGGTGGTAAGGTTTTTGGTTTAGGATATACCGTTACCCAATCCAAAGAGCGTATCGACGGGAAAAGTTCCACTTTCCCCACTGATGCTGGAAGTTTCTTTAAATCTAAAGACTTCACTCGTCCGACAGCCAATCCGGAAGGAAACTTCTGACTATAGGTAGATGTAGTAACCACGTCTCCGGGTTTGACATTTGGGACTTTTTCATAAAATTCCAGGATTCCATCAGCAGAGGAATCTCCTCGCAAAACACCCTTTGCCCCTGTGCGGCTGACTGTTACACCAACTTGACTCTTGAGGTCACTAATTAACAGCACCCGACTGGTATTGGGAGTTACACTTTCTACCAAACCCACCAATCCACCATCACCCTTAACGATATAACCTTCCTGAATACCTGCAAGACTTCCACGATTGAGAGTTACTTGTTGCCACCAGTTGTCAGCACCACGTGTGATCACTCGCGCGATTACAGGGCGGGATGTGGATGGTTCTTTTTCTACATAACCTAATAACTGTTTTAACTTTTTATTTTGGTTTTTCAGTTCTGCGATCTGGGTTTGCAGTTCCAAAAACCGAGCATCCTTGAGACGTTCTTCTTGAGCTGGTGGTGTCTGCAACATCTGGATTGGACGAGTTAGCTCTTGATATATCTCAAACATAAGAGCACCTTGAGTTTGTCGAAGCACCCAAGCACCACCAACAACTATACCTAGCAACCCTATTTGTAATCCTCTGCGCTCCCACCACCGACGTGCCGTAAACATAAGAAACCTTTTTTAGCTGTAAGATAAATTAAGATATTGGATTCCCGCAACGCTACCGAACCCAATATCTGATAGCGTTTGTGTTACATATTGCGAGAACGCCCGCTGAAAATTCTTTCCATCTGCTTGAAATTTTCCAATACACGACCTGTTCCCCGTACAACACATTCCAATGGATCACTAGCGATATGTGTTACTATTCCAGTCTCATGGCTGATTAAGGTATCCACTCCTTTGAGTAACGCGCCTCCACCAGCTAGCATAATTCCTCGGTCAATGATGTCTGATGCTAACTCTGGCGGGATGCGTTCCAAAGTCCGCTTCACCGCTTCGATAATCACCAACAAAGGTTCCGACATACTTTCACGTACTTCTGGTCCTTTAACTGTAACAGTTCGCGGTAAACCAGAAAGCAGGTGCAAGCCTCGGACTTCCATCATGGCATCATCATCATCATGAGTCGGATATGCTGATCCTATGCGAATTTTGATATCTTCAGCAGTGCGTTCTCCTATGACTAGGTTATGAACTTTCTTCATATACTGCATGATGGCTTCGGTCAGCTCATCTCCTGCAATGCGTACTGATTCAGAAAGCACTGTCCCTTGCAGGCTCAACACGGCAACTTCTGTTGTCCCGCCACCAATATCAATAATCATATTCCCTGTAGCTTCAGTCACAGGTAGTCCTGCCCCAATTGCTGCAGCCACCGGTTCATCAATCAAGTAAACTTCTCTTGCCCCAGCTTGAGAAGCCGCATCCATGACAGCTCTTCTTTCTACCCCTGTTACTCCACTAGGAATACCAATGACAATTCTCGGTAATACTAGAGCTTTGCCCTCGTTGACTCTCTGGATAAAACTTTTTAGCATCACTTCGGCAGTATCGAAGTCAGCGATGACACCATCACGCAAGGGGCGCACCGCAATCACATTCGCGGGTGTGCGACCAAGCATTTTTTTTGCTTCTTCTCCAACTGCTATTGGAACCTTTTCGTTTTGGTCAATTGCCACTACAGAAGGTTCTTGCAGAACAATGCCTTTACCTGATACATAAACGAGGGTGTTCGCGGTACCAAGGTCAATACCCATATCCCGCGATAAGGAAAATTTACTAAAAAGACCCACGCGTCTCTATGCCCCCTAATTTTGATATTTTTTGAGTACTGTTACAAATGAGAATTGTGCAGGATCGTATTATGTTTTTTAACCTGAGTCCAGTAAACTAGATTATCTTTTTATATATTTTTTCGTAATCTTTGACCAGTCTCAAGCTTCTATTGTTCTATATTCCCAGACGGCATAAGTGTATCCGTATTGTTTTAGAGTTTTTACAGAGTGATTCATATCATTTGTCTGACTAACTGTAATGATTTTTTACAGAACGGTTTGCTGATAACATAGCAATTCGCTACTATGATATTCACCATACAAGTACATTAGTACTGAATAAACTGCACATGAGCATAAATATTGTTACCCTAATTGGTCGTGTAGGAACTGACCCCGATATGAAGTATTTCGAGTCAGGTAGTGTTAAGTGTAAATTGACACTGGCAGTCAATCGGCGCACAAGAGAAGGTGAACATACTGATTGGTTTAATCTAGAATTATGGGGAAAAACAGCGCAGGTAGCAGGTGATTACGTGCGTAAAGGCAAACAAATTGCTGTTAAGGGTTCCTTAAAATTTGATAATTGGAGCGATCGCGCCACAGGAGCAAATCGCTCCACACCAGTTATCATCGTGGATCAGCTGCAACTGCTAGGTTCTAAACGGGATACCGAAGATGCTGACCTAGATATGAACCCTGATAATTTCTAATTTAGTCAAAAGTCAAAAGAGCTAAAGCTAATAACTAATGACTAATAACTAATTTGTAATGTCACCGTAGCTTCCACCTGCTGTTCACCACCAACTATAGGGGTGGAAGCATCTAGTGCTGCTTTGTTACTATACTCAGCACGTAATAAGGGTCTTGGTGGTGGAGGTGTGCTGGCTCCATTCACTTGAATGCTAACGACTTCTTTAGGCTGGAAACCCAAAGTACTTAAAACAGCTTGAGCTTGCTGTTGAGCATCTTGAGTGGCTTTTTTTAATGCTTGTTGTTGAGCAAGGGTTATCGCCTCATCAGTTGCAACAAAACTAATGCCGCTAATTTGAGTCGCACCAGCTTTGACCGCTTCATCTAACAGAGTACCCGCGCGTTCAGTGGGAATACGAAAACTCACAATGTTAGAAGCAGCATACCCTGTAATGCGCTGCACTTTATTGTCGTAATTGTAAACTGGGTTGAGGGTAATGCCTGTGGTTTGTAATTTTTGGACATTACGGCTCTTTAGTAAAGTGACCACACCGGATGACCTGCGAGCAGCTTCTTGTTGTACCTGCTGTGCTGTTTTTCCCTGAACCTCTACTCCCAAACTGACTTGAGACAAAGTTGTAGGAATTGTTTCCATTCCACGACCATTAACACTCAGAGTACGCAACATCTTCTCTTTCTGCTGCGCCAAAGCAGGTTGGGTACAACTTATATATACAAGCAACACTAAAGATAAAAATTTCCACCGGTTCCCAGCATTGAACTGAGAACCAAATACAGCATTTGTATTCACAAAACGTTCACTCCTCTAAAAATTCTTCATCTATGAAGATCTGATAAGTTGTGAAAAGTCGTGAGTGGTTAGGTTGAACCAACAACTAACCACTCATCGCTAACAAAAAACAACACACAACTAACACTCGCCATCCGTTTGGAGAAGACACAGCCAGTAGTGTGTCTATATGGGAGGTATTTTTTACTTTGACACGACTACAGTCAAAAGTCTAAGCAGTTACATTTTTAGAAACTAAAAAATAGCTATTGGTTTACTGTTAAGTGTTAACTGCAAACAATACAAGGAGAATATTTGTGCGATACTGGCTGCTGAAAACAGAACCAGACGAGTATTCCTACGCCGATTTAGAAAGGGATAGCAGTACAGTTTGGGATGGAGTGAATAATCCTTTGGCTCTCAAGCATCTGCGCACGATGGAAATTGGTGATTTGGTATTCATTTATCACACAGGGAAAGAGCGGCGAGTGATAGGTGTAGCGGAGGTCGTCACTCAACCTTATCCAGATCCAAAATTAGATGATGCTAAACGGGTTGTTGTCCAGGTACGAGCCATACGAAGAGTGGCTCAGCCAATCACCCTAACCCAAATTAAGCAGGACGGAAATTTTGAAGGTTTTGACTTACTACGCCTGAGTAGACTATCCGTAGTTCCAGTATCAGAGTCTCACTGGCAGCGCCTTCTCCACTTAACAGGCGCATGAATTCATTAATGCTTTGTGTAGGGCCTCTATGACAGTAGCTTTCAACAAACTTGTAAATTAGAGAGAAGGATTTTCCAAAATAACCAATGCAGTTAGATTTCACAACCTTCTCATTACCCTTGTTGGCAACCGCAACAGAAACAGCAGATAGTTCGCTAGTACTAGCAGCAGTGCTGCTGAGTATGGTCGTCATTTACCTTGCCAGTAAAGTTGGCGGGGAACTATCAAACCGCTTTGGGTTACCGCCAGTGTTGGGAGAACTGGTAGGTGGTGTGGTAGTTGGTATCTCTGTCCTCCATCTTTTAGTGTTTCCAGAAGGGGGGGCAGATAGTTCCAACTCTCTTATCATGACCTTCCTTCAAACTACTGGTGGGCTGAGTCCAGGCGCTGCTGATGCTGTCTTTAAAGCGCAGTCTGAGGTCATTTCCATATTGGCAGAATTAGGTGTCATCATTCTGCTGTTTGAAATTGGTTTGGAATCAAACATAAAAGACTTAATAGCTGTTGGTACTCAAGCAGCTGTGGTAGCAGTGGTGGGAGTGGTAGTACCCTTTAGTGCTGGTACAGTAGGATTGATGACTTTGTTTGGCATTCCAGCAGTACCAGCAATTTTTGCTGGTGCAGCTTTGACTGCTACAAGTATTGGTATCACTTCCAAGGTACTGTCAGAACTTGGGCGTCTTAATTCAAAGGAAGGGCAAATCATTTTAGGCGCTGCTGTTATTGATGATGTGTTGGGAATTATCGTTTTAGCAGTAGTGGCAAGTCTTGCAAAAGAAGGTTCAGTGGATGTCGGTAAAGTCATTTTTCTGATCATTAGTGCCACTAGTTTCTTGTTGGGCGCAATTGTTCTCGGAAATATTTTCAGTAATACCTTTGTAGCAATTGCTAGCAACTTAAAAACTCGTGGTGGATTAGTCATACCAGCACTTGTCTTTGCCTTTGTGATGGCATACTTTGCTGCTGCCATTCAACTAGAGGCAATTTTAGGTTCTTTTGCCGCAGGTTTAGTCTTAGACGAAACAGATGAGCGTGTAGAACTGCAAAAGCAAGTTGTCCCTATTGCTGATATGCTGGTGCCAATTTTCTTTGTGACTGTTGGCGCAAAAACTGATTTAGGAGTTTTAAACCCAGCCATTCCCAGTAACCAGGAAGGTTTAGTGATGGCAATTTTTCTGATCATTGTTGCCATCTTAGGTAAAGTTGTCACTGGCTTAAGTGTATTTGGTCAGCCTCAAATCAACCGTTTGGCAATTGGTGTGGGCATGATTCCTAGAGGCGAGGTAGGATTAGTCTTTCTTGGTATTGGCTCTTCGATTGGCATTCTCTCGAAACCTTTGGAGGCGGCAATTATCATGATGGTCATCCTGACGACATTTCTCGCGCCTCCCCTTTTGCGGTTCGTATTTCCAGAACCAACGACAACTACAGCAATAGAGGAAGTGCTTTTAGATGATTCTTCCGGAAAATCGTTGGTTATAGAATCACCAGATTCTCGAGACGATAAGTAAAATTCTAGAGTACAGACGCATTATTTACAGCGTCTGTACTTAGATAACGACTGAGTCGTGAATTTGTCCAGGTGAAGTGTTTTTCCTTTTGTTTAGGTTGAAGTTTATACTGGCAACAAAATTCCCGATATTTCCGGGCACATTCATCTAACGTTCGTATTATTTCTCATAGGTGTACAACGCTTCAAAGGAGCATCACACTCCAAGCGGGTTATACCAATCCGCGTTCTAAAACGTAATTTAGATTTTGGTAGTATCCTTAAAACTGAGGTACTTAAGGCATTTCAGTTTTACGGTTTAGATTACAGTTTGGTATTAGTCATAGCTCAAAGCGTTCTCCCCGATTTGATTGTCTTTTTTCTTGAGGAGGCAAAAAACTCAGGAGTGCTTTGACTAGCTATCATAATTAACGCTCAACTCTGTTGCAATTCCCTTAAGTCTTATCAAGTCAATTTTTAATCTACTCTGAGAATAAATTTGCATCCGTGCTTCTGTACGACAAGTTCATGACCTACTAAACTTCAGAATATGAATATTTTGTAACTTTGTTATTACTAATGGAAACTTTGCTCCCAAAATCTTCGTCTCCTTAAACTAAAAAATTAAGGAGTTTATTCTAAACGCCAGCACTCATTAGGGAATGTTGTTTTTGTTTTATATTCCTTGTTGCTCACTCATCCAAGTAATGGTATTTCTTTAGCAGTTAAACAGGTGCACTGAAAAGTCAAATTCACATCAGGAAAGAGTAACATCCCAAATCTCTAAATTCATTGTCATCCTGTTTGCAAGAGCGTTTATACAGGAGATACGCTGCACTTCGTTTCACACCCTGCGGTAAGCCCTATGGCTGACGCTACGCCTTACGGCTATCGGGTATGTCCTCCGGACACGCTACGAAAAGCGCCAGTTCACGCCAGGTGCGGCAGATTGCGGCAAGCCTTCTGGTGGGCGTCTAAGCCTGTGAAACTCGCGCCTGTGCACTGGCTCCTGTAGGCTGACCGAACCCGTTCACCGGACTAGCTCACCGCAGAAGCGTTTACAGAAAGAATGACAAGCGTATTTTCTTATGCATTGGGATGCTCCCGTAAGGATTTAGTAGAAGTATGATCAGTTGGTGCATTGACGACTACCAAATCAGACAATATAAAAAATCTCTTTTTGACGGATGAAGTGTTTAGCTAGCGACGGATACTTTAATTTGAATTGCGGCAGATTGCGGTAAGCCGCCTAGAGGGCGTCAATTAAACATCTAAGCACGAAAAAATGCCATAACGGCATGAAAAACTATTGGCAGCGTGTTAGAATTTGACGCCAATAATTCAATTTAGTTCCTGAGAAGAATTAATATAGAACAACATCTACTCCTAATGGTTAAACCTTAATAGATATTAGGTAAATGACACGCTTTGCTATCACCAAATTTGGATTATCTTCAAAAAATAATCACTATAACTGTGTCTTTATGAGATCAGAAAATGATGCTTGTGCCACCAAAGTAATGGTGTAGGCGGTGATAGTGTGAAGATTTACCGAAACTTTGACCAACAAAAAACTCAGAAATCAGTTATTCAGTTATCAGTTATCAATTCACTGTTTACTGATAACTGTTCACTGTTCACTGTACTGAATTCTGTGTTTTGTGTTCTGGGTGCTTCTCCACTTCATAGACTCTCATAAATACGAATCAGGAGAAAACACTGTGAAAACCCACTGGTTACTACCTGGTACCTTTGTAACGACTAGTCTTTTGACGCTATTGTCGCCAGCTCAAGCAGCACAAAGCGCGAAATTGCAATCTTGGCGCTTTGATGCCAGTCAAAATCGATTAGAAATCAATACTCAAGGTCCAGTTCAACCCCAGGCGCAACTCGTTTTCAACCCTACGCGGTTGGTTATTGATTTGCCAGGAACTGATTTTGGGCGTCCGCAGTTGACGGAGTCAGTAGGCGGTGCAATTCGCTCTATTCGTGTTGGTCAATTTGATCCACAAACAACTCGTATAGTTGTTGAACTGAGTCCTGGTTATACCCTCGACCCCAAGCAGATAAAATTTGAAGGGAAAACTGCCAGTCGCTGGACAGTACAATTACCAACACCACAAGCTGAGGGAGTCGCCTCTTCGCTACCATCCCTAACCCCAAAACCTCCAAGCCCAAAAAGTGACGAAGTCGTTGTCTCACCGCCAAGAAATATTTACAGTGTGGTGACAGTAGATTCTGACGCGGATAAAAAACCTGAGTTTTCTAAGGCTGTTGTCGTTGCAGAAAGAACAATTCAAGTTGAGAGTCTGCAAGTTACAGGGGACGGTTTTTTTCTGCGCACCAGTGGCGGAAATCCTCAGACTCAGGTCATTCGCAGCCGCGATCGCAAAACCATCTTTGTTGACATTCCTGGTGCTACTTTGTCACCTAATTTTGGCGCTCGTGATAGATCTATAAATAAGCATGGTGTGAACCGAGTTGAAATGATTCAACTGCAAAAAACACCACCGGCTGTCCGGATGACGCTGCGGGTAGACAAAGATACTCCTGATTGGCGCATAAGCACAAACAGTTCTGATGGTTCTGATGGTTTAGTCGTTCTACCGAAGAATCGTTATGCGAGTGACTTGCCTATAAATAATTCTTCTAACACTTCATCAGATGACCTTCCCACTCCTGCTGTGGAGACACGAAAAAGCGATGCAATCTCCACAATTGAGTCTGTAGAACTGACTGGTAGTGGTACGCAACTGCTGATTAGAGCAGATCAACGTCTCTCATCTGCTAATACTGCTTGGGATCAGTCATCTAATCAATTCCGCATCACCATTCCCAATGCGAAGTTGGCTTCTGCGATCAAAGGCCCAAATTTCGATGCTAGTAGCCCTGTTCTTCGCGTGCGCTTACTGCAACAAGACTCCCGTACTGTTGTTGTCTATGTCCAACCAGCATTGGGAGTGCGAATTGGGCAAGTCAACAAACTGAATGGTCAGGTTTTGTCTTTGGGATTAGAACGTCCCCCTTCAATCAAACCGCCAATTGTTTTTCCACCCCTAAAACCACAATACCCACAGCCTTTGGTATCACAGCCAATCAAGCCTGTAGTCCCGCCGAAGCTTCCTGTTCGTAAGGGACGAGTCGTCATTGTCGTTGATCCAGGACATGGCGGTAAAGACTCTGGAGCAGTTGGTATTGGTGGTATTCAAGAGAAAAATATTATTTTGCCTATTGGCAAAAGGGTGGCAGAAATTTTAGAGCGAAGTGGTTACCAAGCGATACTAACCCGTGAATCAGACTATTTTGTCACTCTTCAAGGACGGGTAGACATAGCAGAGCGAACCAATGCTGATGTCTTTGTTAGTATCCACGCTAACTCAGCAGGTGCAGAACGTCCTGAAGTGAGTGGTTTAGAAACATACTATTATGACAGTGGTGTGAACCTGGCTCGCATTGTTCATAACAGCATTCTCCGAAGTGTGAATGTGAGAGACCGTGGCATCCGCAAAGCCAGATTCTACGTCTTAAGAAAAAGTTCTATGCCCTCTATTTTAGTAGAAACAGGTTACTTAACTGGTCGTGAAGACGCTGCTAAACTGCCCAACCGACTGTATCAAAATAAAATGGCAGAGGGGATCGCTGATGGTGTTCTTCAGTACTTAAAGCAAAAGTAAAATACTTTAAATGTCAGTGTACTAATTAGCACTGTATGCACGCAGCTGTTTAGGCAGTTATGAGTGTTTAAAACCTTGATAACTGCCTAGGTAGCTGATAATTAGTTGAATAAACTCTTTTACCGGAACTTAAGTTCCGGTTTTTATTTGTCACAAATTTTATACTTAGTGTCAATAAGTACTTATTGAATGAGTCTAGTAGGATCCTTTCCGCTGTTCAGATCTCAGGGATTGTGTCTGGTGTCTGGTCATCGCTGACACCAGAATACAACTTTACCTGAAACTACTATTTTGTTTCAATATTAAATATAATTTTTGACAAAATGAGTCTTGTGTTAATGCCAAAGTCTAAGTCTAACCACTAGCGTAAGTTTTGCAGAGAACTCTTATGTGGGGTGTAGCGTCTGGTCTAGTTCAGAGGGCGATTCGCTTTCAGGTTCTAGATTTTACTCTAGAGAGTGTGCTGTGTTTACCACATCAGTTAACACGGACTAAGATATCTAGGAATCAGACAAATTAATATAAAGTTCTCACAAAGTTAAGCAACAATGACCAAGATTGACTACTCTATTATTTTTAGATTGGTGTGATGATTATGCTTTGCAAACTGCATTTTCTGTGCCAGAAAAGCATACAAAAACTGAGAGGGCATACCACAGTTGAGCGCTATTAAGATCTTTCTACGAGTTAATAACGTTTTTGCGGCTAAGATTTGAGCGGTGCTAGTGTGAGGATTTCCCTAAACTTTGACATCTTGACAGATCTCAGAAGTACGAATCAGGAGAAAAGACTGTGAAAATGAACTGGTTATTACCTGTTACTGTTGCAACTACTACTGTCTTCATGCTACAATCGCAGGCTCAAGCTGCGAAATTACAATTTTGGCGTTTTGATGCCAGTCAAAACCGATTAGAAATTAACACTGAAGGTGCTGTTCAACCCCAAGCGCAACTCCTGTTCAACCCCACGCGACTGGTTATTGATTTGCCTGGAACTGACTTTGGACGTTCGCAGTTGATTCAGCCGGTGAATAGTAGTGCAATTCGTACTGTTCGTGTCGGTCAGTTTGATGGACAAACAACTCGTATAGTCATTGAACTTAGTCCAGGTTATACCCTCGATCCAAAGCAGGTAAAATTTGAAGGAAAAAGTTCTAGTCGCTGGACAGTACAGTTACCAACTCCACAAGTTGAACAAGTAGCTTCATCTTCTGGCAACACTTCTTTGAATGTCTATAGTGTGGTAAGGCCTGACAACTCAATAGCCAGTAAAGACGTAATTGTCAATACTGATTCGGCAGCAAGTAAAGATATAGTTGTCAATCCTGTTGATAGGTCAACTCAAAAACAAACACTTATCAGCAATAATCAAGGATTAACTCAAATTGAGAGCTTACGTGTTACAGGTGATGGTTTGTTTGTCCGCACAAATGGCGGAAATCCTCAAATCCAGACATTTCGTAGCAGTGACAAGAGTGCTATCAATATTGATATACTTGGTGCAGCTCTGTCACCACGTTTCTTCCAGCAAAATACACCAGTCAATAAGTATGGTATAAAACGTATTGAATTCACTCAGCTAAAAACAACACCTGGTGTTCGTATGACGCTGTGGGTGGACAGAAATAGCCCCAACTGGCGAGCAAGCATGAGTAGCTTCGGCGGTTTGGTCATTCTGCCGGATGGTGATGCGAGCAAATTGTCAAGAGATACTACAGGTAATAGTAGTAATGGTAATGGTAGTTTACTTCCTAACTCAGACATACCTGCGAATGTCACGCCTCGAAGCTCCAACCTAACCCCGCCAGCTAGTGACTCAATATCTACAATTGAGTCTGTAGAACTGACTGCTACTGGTACGCAACTGCTTATTAGAGGAGACCAACCCCTTTCATCTGTAAATACTGGTTGGGATAGAGCTTCTGGTTTATATCGCATAATCATTCCCAATGCTAAGTTAGCTGCTAGCGTCAGAGGTCCAAATTTTGACGCCAGTAGTCCAGTTCTGCGCGTACGCCTGCAACAACTGGATCCGCGTAGTGTTGCCGTCTACATCCAACCAGCAGGAGGAGTGCGAATTGGACAACTCAATCAACTGAGTCGTCAGCTTTTGTCTTTAGAATTACAACGCTCGTTTTCTCCATTAACTCCCCGTTTTAGTCTACCTCCCTTACCACGATCAAACCCACAACCACTATCCTCAGGATCAATGACGAACAATCCGCTGCCAATGCCGCAGATGATGCCGCAGCCGATGCCGCGTCCCCGCGTGCCTAATGGACGAGTTGTCATTGTTGTTGATCCTGGGCATGGCGGTCAGGATTCTGGCGCTCCTGGTTTGGGTGGACTGTTGGAAAAAGACGTCGTTTTACCTATTGGCAGAAGAGTCGCTGCAATTTTACAGCAAAATGGCGTACAGGTTGCACTCACACGTGATACTGACTATTTTGTGACCCTTCAGGGACGGGTGGACATGGCCGCTCAAGCAAATGCTGATTTATTTGTCAGCGTTCACGCTAATTCTGTTGGAAATCGCCCTGAGGTAAATGGATTAGAAACTTACTATTACGACAGTGGTTTAGATTTAGCTCGTGTCGTCCACAGTAACATTCTCCGAAGTATCCCCACCCTCAAAGACCGAGGAGTACGCAAAGCAAGATTCTATGTTCTCAGAAAAAGTTCTATGCCCTCGATTCTAGTAGAAACAGGTTATATGAGTGGTCAGGAAGATAATCCTAGACTGGGAAGCCCTGAATACCAAAATCGAATGGCAGAGGCAATTGCTAACGGTATCTTACTATACTTGCGACAAAGATAAGTAGCCGTCATGAACTGCAAACCATCCTATGTCTACGACACGTGGCTTGGGCGAACGGGTATGCCTGCCTTCGCCTGTCCCAAGAACGGCAGTTGCTACCCTATCCTACGGTTCGCCTTATGACGGGCATCTCAGCCTGTGAAACTCTAGCCTCTTACTGCCTCACTGGACACATGAAAATTTTTCTTTTTTTTCTGAGTCTTGTTTTCTGAGTTCTGAGTCAGGAGTTGCTGAGTTCTATTTTCAAGTCAGTGGGTAGTGGGTAGTCGTGAGTGGAACAAGTATCCACTAACAACTAAGGGCTGATAACTACCAACTAACCACTAACTAACGATTTATCATTAGTTGCTAACAACTAACCACTAACAACTATCAAATTAACGATATCCGCCTGTGTTTTCATCTTTTACCTTTGAAGGAAATTTTTATGATTTTTCGGAAGCACCGCAACGTGCCCCAATTGGTATTTTTGACAGTGGTGTAGGTGGTTTAACAGTTCTACACCAACTCTACCGTCAACTCCCTAATGAATCGATTATTTATTTTGGTGATACCGCCCGACTTCCATATGGGATTCGCTCGCAAGCAGAAATTTTACAATTTACGCGTGAAATTCTCACCTGGATGCAACAGCAGCGTGTGAAAATGGTCGTTATGGCTTGTAACACGAGTTCAGCTCTTGCGCTAGAGGCGGTACGTGAGGAATTCTCTGTGCCAATTCTCGGTCTGATCTTACCTGGGGCAAGAGCAGCAGTTAACAGTGGAAAGCGTATTGGTGTGATTGCCACTGCTGCAACAGCGAAAAGCAATGCCTATCGCCATGCTATCCTAGAGATAAATCCCAATGCTCAAGTCTGGCAAGTGAGTTGCCCAGAGTTTGTGCCCCTGATTGAGCAAAACCGCATTTATGAACCACTAACACTACAAGTGGCACGCTCATATCTGGAACCATTATTGCAGCATGAGATCGACACATTAGTCTATGGGTGTACTCACTATCCTCTGTTGGCACCAGTTTTGCGATCGCTCCTCCCCTCCTACGTCAAGCTAGTTGACCCAGCAGAATATGTCGTTGCTGCTTGTGCCCAAGATTTAGATATTTTGGGCTTGAGAAATACCTACCTACCTTTGCCAACTCGCTTTGCGGTCAGTGGTTGTCCACAACAATTTGCTCAGTCCTCTGTACAGTGGCTGGGTTATACCCCAGTCACTGAAGCAGTACAGCTGACAAATGTTACACTTTACAGGAATTAATCTCTTGTTGATTAACTATTTAGTCAAGGGGAAAAACCTTGACTAAATGATTAATGACTAATGAAGGCTAATTGACATTACTTTGTGTTTCTCGTCAGTGATTATCCGGACTTAAGATTATGCGCTTTTGCCCCCTTTGGAGTGCATCCCTAAAGAAACACTTGTAGCAGTAGTTTTTTTTCCCGTTCTCTTTGCTAGAGCTAATAGTAGATAAACTGCTAACAAATAACCAGAAGCTAATATAAAAATTATCATAGGCATTTTCCCGTAAACCATTTTTTTTTACCAACGCTTGTGTATAAGAAATATAAAATCCAATAATATTTAGCAGAGTCACAGCTAAACAAACTTACTTTTGCTTGCTGTTTTTGACACCGCAAAATCACAGGCAGAGATCAATCTCTGTTTTGTAAACTTATTTTTATTCATTTTTTGTTGCAAACTATACCGAAAGCAGTAGTAAAATTACTAAATAGCAACTTACAACCACGATCTCAGCAGTCTACCTAGTCTGCATTTTCCGCAAACACTTTATTTTGTTGTCCAAGATATGCACTCTTGCTACACTAAACAAGCACAGCATTTTTCCTTTACAGGGAAGCGCATAGTTCTAACTCTATAGGCTTAAGTATTGAGACCATAACCAATGATGTATATTCATTGATTGTAGCCGACAATACTATATTCAAAGTCACAGCACCTGTTAGGTAAAAACACCAAACGGCGGTTTTTCTCTGGTAATGTGAATATCTCGAAAAATTTAAATCCCTTGATGTTAGCGTAACACAACCACCTTAACTTTTTGGCTAATTTTTCTGCTAAATTTGAAATTTTTTAGTGTCGGTTATACAAGATTTCGCTTAATTTTTTTGGGAAAAAATAAGTCATGTGTCATAGGTGACGAGTAAAAGATATGGGACTTTCCCAACCTGGTTTTTATCTTTACTTAAAAAAATTGTTGTTTAAGATAAAGTTTTGATTAAAATACAAAGATCTTGTCTACTGTATCAGGATTATGGTTTAATGATACAAGTATGAAAAATATCATTTAAATAAAAGAATATACTAGCAGTTTTGACAGTATATTTTCTCTGAATATAGAAAATGTAAAAAATTTGTTGACAAGATTTACCTCTTATGGTTTTTGCAGGATAGAGGCGCAGCAATACCATGAGTGAGATACAAACTAATTGAGTGCAAGTGACGTATCAAGTTCCGGAAGAAAACTGCCGTCCGTCGGCAATGCCCTCCTTGTTGCAAGAGCGTCTGTACAACTGGCGCGCGAGTGCCATCCACAAAAGTAATGATTAATGACTCATGAAAACTTTGCGCTGGGACAGGGTTATCTTAGAATAAGTGTAGGATATGTAAACTTTCGTAACTAAAGCCAGAGTCTGCCCATCCATGACCCCAGCCACCTCCCTTTTTTCCCCAGTGGAAGCCGACCTGCAAATACTAGCAGACAACTTGAAACAGCTAGTTGGAAACGGTCATCCGATCCTTTGTGCAGCAGCCGAACATCTCTTTGGAGCTGGGGGAAAGCGCATAAGACCGGCGATCGTCCTGCTGATATCGCGGGCGACCATGCTCGAACAAGACATTACGCCTCGTCACCGACGCTTAGCTGAGATTACAGAAATGATTCACACAGCAAGCTTAGTACATGACGATGTAGTTGATGAATCTGAGATGCGACGCAGTGTTCCCACTGTTCACAGTTTATTTGGCAACAGAATAGCCATATTAGCAGGAGATTTTCTGTTTGCTCAATCTTCCTGGTATCTAGCCAATCTGGACAATTTGGAGGTGGTGAAACTGCTGTCGGAGGTGATTATGGATCTGGCTACTGGCGAGATTCAGCAGGGATTGAATCGCTTCGATACAAATATATCAATTGACACTTACCTCAAAAAGACTTATTACAAAACAGCGTCATTAATTGCTAATAGTTCAAAGGCAGCTGGATTACTTAGCAACGTTTCCCAAGAAACAGCCGACCATTTGTATAGCTACGGGCGTCATATTGGTTTAGCATTCCAGATAGTAGATGACATTTTAGATTTCACAAGTTCAACAGATACCTTGGGTAAGCCAGCAGGATCAGATTTGAAAAGTGGTAATTTAACTGCGCCAGTTTTATTTGCATTGGAAGAAAAGCCATATTTGGAAGTCCTGATAGACAGAGAGTTTGCCCAGAAAGACGACTTAGAGCAAGCCATATCCTTGATACACGATAGTCAAGGTATTGAGCGCTCAAGAGACTTAGCCGAACATCATGCAAAGCTAGCTGTTGAGCATCTTGCAGATCTGCCATCCTCTGAATCTTGGCAAGTCCTAATGAAGATAGCTGATTACGTACTGAGTAGGCTTTATTAGGAGAAACGAGGAAGTGAGGTAGGAAGAATTCTATGGGTTTCTTCCTTGTGTTCCTCGCCCCGTACTCCTGCTGTTAGGCAATATCTGGAGGAATTTCTGGAGGAATTTCTTTTTTTACTCGGTTTTGCTGTAACCGTTGTTGAATTAAGTGTTGCAGGTCGGCTCGTCGGACTTCGACTGAGTCGGAAGTGATGCCAGGGGTTTCAAAAAAAACTATACTATCTACGGGTTCCATTGCTACCAATTGGAACAAAATGTGAGTAACAGGGATTAGTGCAGCTATCAATTGAGGGTCAAGCCCAGCAGATGATCCCAGTGGGACATCCTGTATTGTAGGGAAAGCATAAATGACGCGCTTTTCCAACTGTGGATTTGCACGAGCGCTCAATGTAGTCAAAACCCAGCCCTCTTCCATATTCTGGAGAATATAGTACTGGGAATGGCGTAATTTCTGAGCGCGCGCGCTGAGGACAGGAGCGATTGCTGTGACAAGTTGCGGAGTAACACCATCTTGGGGTGCATTGTCAATTAGCAATTGAATTTGTGCTTTTAAGTCCATAATGACCTGTAAACTGATGAATGGGTAGTGGCAGTAACATCTATGAAAAGCGAACAATCAAACGAGATTTGCCAATATGAAATTCAGCCTAATCCTATAACACATAATTGAGGCACGTTTGACTTGTACGCAAAATCCTCAACCCAATACCCTCAGTCTTACAGGTGGTACATAAGTATGTTAGGGTCTTTCTAAACACCAGACTATGAATTCAGCCGCAACCATAACAACAATTCAGGGAGTAAGTTCTATCGGCGTGGAGGCGATATTTCAACTCCTTTTCAAGGAGCTTCAGCAATCAACCAAAGCTTCGGAGCAAAATTGCCGCGATGTGGCAACACGAATTGCTGCCGAAGTTTATAGAATTTGCAGTGAAAGCAAGCGCATCCAAGCTGCTGGGACTGTAGAAAATTCTGCAATGACCCTTGCCCGACATCGGTTACAACAGTGTTTGAGGTACTACGAGTTGGGTTCCAATCGGGGCAGAGTAGAGTTACACAGTACTTTGAGTGCGATTATTTATCGCTACATCAATCCTCCCCAAAGACAATTGAGTTATCAAGGGCGGCTCGTTGTCATTGAAGATTTCTTGCAGAGTTTTTACCTAGAGGCATTAAATGCCTTCCGACGGGAGAACCAACTGGGGACTAGTTATCGTCCCCAAACACTTTTAGAATTGGCGGAATACATGGCATTTACCGAACGCTATGCCAAGCGCAGGATTCCTTTACCAGGGCGTCAACAACAGTTAATTATTCTTCGAGCACAAACTTTTTCTCAACAACAACCGCCGGAAACCTGCGTAGACATAGAACAAGCCGCCGAAGGTAGTGGCAACGAAGCTGATGGCTCCTGGGAAGATCCAGCAGTGCAGCAGCTGCGAAGTGCGATGGCGACACAACCCGAGCCAGAACCTCAAGAAGATACGTTACGCTCAGTCGTGATTACTGAATTGATGAATTATCTGGAAGAACGGCAGCAATCAGATTGTGCTGATTACTTTACTCTGCGTCTCCAGGATTTATCAGCGCAGGAAATTGAGTCAATATTAGGCTTAACTGCTCGCCAGCGGGATTATTTGCAGCAGCGCTTTAAATACCATTTAATCAGGTTTGCCTTATTGCATCGCTGGGAATTGGTTCACGAGTGGCTGGAAGCAGATTTGCAGACAAATTTGGGCTTAACTCCTCAGCAATGGGAAGTGTATACGGCTCAACTCGACGAAAAACAACAGTCTTTACTAGAGTTGAAACAACAAGGTCATCCAGATGAAAAAATTGCCAAAACTTTAGGATTATCAATGGCACAAATGCAAAAACGGTGGTTTAAAATTCTTGAACAAGCTTGGGAAATTCGTAACTCTTTAATTTCCGGATCCGGTGCATCTACCCATGAATAGTGACTCAGAATCCTTACAAAACCACTTAATCGCTTGGTTGTTGGCAAAAAATGCCCAAACCAACGATCCAAAATTGGTCAATTGTGAGGAAAATGAAGGGGTAAAACATATTAATGAAACAGCCGCCGCCTTAAACGGTGGCGCTTTTGAGTTAAGGTGTATACCCCAAACCTTTCAACTGGGAGAAATTCCTACTGTGCAAGAACGTTTCCAAGCCGTCCTTAAACGTCGGTTACAAACTCAAATTCAAAACCACCCACCGTTATTCCCTTGGGAAGCTCAACTTATAGAGTATCCCGAATGTGTAGATCAGCCAGCACTGGAGTTGGTTCCGGTTTGGGGCTGGGCAGTACAGCAATCGAAGCTCAATCTGCCCATTCAGCTGCCGGAAAGAATTTTTCAGCAATTGCTGGAGAAGTGTCAGGCGATGATTGCCTCTTCTATACCGTTAGGGGCAAAACTGGTTGCTGCTGTCGAGAGCCTCTTCCCTGAAGAATATCAAACATTGAATGACTTAGCAGGAATAGTGCTAAGAACTCCCTCTCGTTCTGTAGATGCTCTAGAAAGTATGCCGAATCTAGAGAGTGATTACTCAAATTTACAGCCACAGCAACAGATGGCACTTTCGTTGCTGGCGGCAAAGCAGCTACTAGAAAATTTGACTCTGCCAGTTTCAGCTACCAATCCAGTAGTAGAAAGGCAATGGCTCACGAGTGCAGGTGTTCTCACCCTGAAAGTAGAATACCAAACTCAAGGTCAAGTGACGAAGCTAAGAGTTGAAAGTGAATTGCCCTCTAAAGCGATTCTAAAGCTCCAAGGAGATGCTGCCCAAGCAACAGCTGAGTCATCGAGTCCGGGATCCCTAAGTGTAGAATTACACAACACGCAACGAAACCAGACTTATACCTTGGAAGTTGAGTTAAAAGAAATAGACCAACAACCGCTTGTATTCGTGATTGTTCCCACCTTATAAATAAGCTTGCCATCGCTAGCAATCCACGTTGATAAACGCGATTGATATAAAATGAATGTCCTGGTTTTGAAAAATACCCCATTTTTACACAAGCGATCATTAGGGCGTCTACAGAAGGCTGTTGTGAGGAAGACACTTACGAGTTTCGTTTTACCGACTCGTTTTGTATCTGTGGCGTCCATATCATTGCTTGATTTATATACCCATAGACTGCTTTCTCGTTTAGATGTCTAACAGATCTAGAAGCCAGGATGAAATTGGTGTCTACCTGCAAGTCTTTTCTGGCGGCAAAATACGCAGGAGTCGCCGTTGATCCAAGTGGAAGGTTCGATGACCTTGCAGGTGCTTGTGCTAGCGTTGGTAATTGTACATGTAAGAGTTGTGGCGACTGATTGGGTACCGCTTTAGGCGGTGGGCACAATTTGGAGTGACTACCATTGCCACAATCGTAATGTCTCGGTTAGGTTCTGTATCGCCATAGAAATATCGGCAGCACTAGGGCTTTGTTTCAGCGATTTTTTGATGAATTCAATGACACGCGGCTGGGTTTTGTGGAGTTATTAAACTCCAAGTATTTCACAAGTTTTGCAGGAATGCCGCAAAGACTTGGGATACTCTATTGTCAAATACGCTTGATGTTGCTTAGTCTTGTCCCTACGCTGAGTCAAACTTTAGGATTAGCCCTAGTGCTGTTGTTATTTCTTGCAATTACCCTACTAACCCTAGTGCTAGATTACGGTTTATGACTCGGCTTGCATCCAGTGAAATCGTTTTCAGGCTGTGCCTGAAAACGAGACCAAAATAAAAATGATCTTCAAAAATTTTACCTACTATAAACCAACACGGTTCAGTTAAGAATAATTGTAGGTTGGGTAACGCTTACGCTCTACCCAACCAAACTGGGAGAATGTTGGGTTGAGGAACGAAACCCAACCTACACAAAATCAGGTTTTTAGCTTTAACTGAACCGTATTGTACTATAAACCGCCTTGGTTCAATTGTGAGCCAAGGCGGTTTGATTCTGGTATTACTCAAACTACAACATCAAAGATTCAGGATTTGTCGAAATCAACTTCGCCAAATCTTGCAAGAACGCCGCAGCATCGGCACCGTAAATAATGCGGTGATCACAGGTAATATTGACCTGCATCTGTTGCTTGACGCCAAATAGACCTGACTCTGTTGCTACGATTTGCGGACGAGATGCGCCAATTGCCAAAATAGAACCTTGTCCGGGTGGTAGGATTGCATCAAATCTATCTACACCAAACATCCCTAGATTCGATATTGTAAAGGTACCGGTGTTATACTCCTCTGGTTGCAGCTTTTTCGCTCTAGCACGTTCTACTAAAGACTTCCAATCGCGGGATAGAGAGTATATATCCACCATGTCTGCATTTTGTAATACTGGTGTAATCAATCCCCCATCATCCATTGCCACCGCTACGGCAACATTTATACTAGAGTGGTACACAATTCCTTGTTCTGAGTATCTCGCATTAAGCAATGGGTGTTTTTGCAATGTCACCGCTACGGCTTTTGCCAGAAGGGTTGTCATAGTCACACCTTTAGACTTTACTTGTTTATAAAGTTTGTCAAGTGCATCAGTGGTAATAGTGTAACCTATGTGGATGACTGGTACGGATAGACTGGCTACCATGTTGCGTACAACAGCATTTTGCAGGGTAGTTAAAGGCACTACTTGACCAGGGAGTGCAGCGATCGCCGGCGCGGGTGCAGGTGCAGAAGCAACTTTCGTGGGTGTAGGTGCAACCGGGGTGATGGTTGGCGCTGGTTGTGGAGGTGCGACAGGAGTCGCTGTAGCAGGTTGTTTGCTAGATTTTCCAGCTGCTGCTTCTACATCCTGGGCGACAATGCGACCATGAGGACCACTACCAGAGATGCCACTTAAATCAACTTTCAGGTCCTTCGCTAACTTACGGGCACGGGGTGAAACTACCAGCCGACCATTTGTACGGCTAGAGGTTCCGTTTTGAGAAGCACCGGGTGTTGCAACTGTGGTTGTTTCTGCTATTTTTTCGCTCTTAATGGCTGGAGTTGCTTCATGTTTGGCAGCACTACTCCCAGAATTCGCTTGAACTGCAGTTTCGATTTCAGCTTCGGTTTCCGTTAACAAGGCGATCGCACTTCCAACGGCGGCTGTTTCACCAGCTTGCACGATGATGTGAGCAAGATATCCTTCATAGAAGGATTCTACATCCATATCTGCCTTATCTGACTCGACAACCACCACTGTTTCGCCTTTTTCCACTTTATCTCCAGGAGATTTTACCCAAGAGACGATTTTACCTTCGGTCATGGTGGAACTCAGCGCCGGCATAAATACTTCGTAAATGCTCATATAGGTGGTTTGGTGAATCGATAATTAATGGACTTTTACAGTTTGTGTTAGATCGAATTGTATCTTGACCTCGCTACCCTCGGGGTGGAGTTTTGGGAAACATAGATCTTAGGTGTTGGACAGTCATTATTAACAGTTATCAGTTATCGTTTTCTTCCCAGTTCTCAGTTAAGCGTTCCCTGTTCACTGTTTTAACATTTGACCAGCTCATAAATAAAATGCTTATTTTTCCTGATACCCTTAAATTCTGATACCTCTAGTTGCTCAAGAGCGGTGAGGAACTATATTAAGACCACAAGGTCTATTTATTTGTATTTCTCATCACGACTGTCAAAATCTAAATTCCACTCATAAGTAAGAAGAGGAATGACAATACTTCGATCTAAGATTCAAAATTAATTTTTAACCTGATTTTCATTGGGTGTTAAATTTTATGTCGGCAAAGTTGAAATTGTTTTTGATTGTGATAATAAGTCTCTTTGCCACCGCTGCTACTGGTGTTTACATCATTCAGCGCCAGCCATCTGAAGCGGTTTATAGTATGAGCAATGAGCAAGCACCTCAGTTTTCAGATGTTAACATAACAGAGGAGGTTGTCAACTCGGAGCGGGCAAATTATAACACTGTACCTCTAGAAAGTATTAACTCTCCTCTCCAAGGTAGTGATCCAGCAGATCTTGCGCTCAATGCCTTTGATAATATGGATTCAACCCTAGAAAATCGCAAGGTTGAGGTCTTTTATCCCTATCCTAATCAAGCGTTAGTAACAATTACGCAAATAGAGCCAACAAAGAATTTTCTTAAAGCAATGAAATATCGAGTTGAACTCACAACTTTTGGGCGATCGCTTTTTGTGAGTTCCCCTCGTGTGTGGCAAATTGTTTGGGCTGGCTCCCAGGTACAATGTATACCTGGAAGTAGCCTTTCAAAACCACAGTTAACCCAAACCTGTCAATAGTTATTTGTTCTGAGTCTTACTCACTATATAACAACCAAGAACAAACGACAAATTTAAATATCACCGCGAACTTCTTCTACAACACCATCACGTAGCACAACTTCTACTTGCAATTTGCTAATCAAGTTATCACCTGGTTCCACGTGGAAAAAGCCTTCCATTTGAAATTGGTTAACTTCTTGATCCAACTCTAAAAACTGGACTTGCTGGAGATTTTGCAGACTTTGATTTTTTTGCTCCAAGAGTTCACTTTTCTTTTGATTAATTTGACCTTGAATATTCTCAATTTGTTGAAGAGTTTGGGGACCTGGTGGCTGGAGACTCTGCTTTTGAACTGCTGAAATCGCCCGCTGTCCTTCCATGTCGATTTGTTGCAGTTGCTGGTCAATTTGATTAATTTGTGCTTGCAGTTGCTGCTGCACTTCCTCTTTCCAAAGGGGAGTCACAATCGCTTTGACGTTAACAACCCGTTTTAGCAGCAGTTGAGATTTGGAGGCATCCATAAATGTTTGACGTTCACTCTATAGTTTGCAGGTGGAATAATCAGGCAAACATTGGGTTAATAATATCGTGATAGCGCTCCATCACGACCTGTCGCCTAATTTTCAGTGTTTGTGTCATCATGCCATTTTCTGGTGAAAACGGCTCTAGAATGAGCTTGAACGGACCAATGCGGTCATCCGGTCGATAACCTGGACGATCTTGCACGAACCGAATCAATTCTTGCCGAAATAAATCCTGAATTATTTTACTCTCCAAGCTGACTTCCGTCTTCCTTGGGGCATCTTCAGTACTTATTTGTTTCGCAGCTTCATCAGGTAAATGTAGATGCAGATTTTTAGCTTCCACCCATTTTTCCAGGGCTGACAAATTGGGGACTATCAAAGCACCGAGACTGCGTTGGTCTTGTCCAACAAGCATTATCTGATCTATGTAGGGCGATCGCAAACACGCATCTTCAATCGGCTGCGGCTCGATATTTTCCCCATTGGTTAATACAATCGTATCCTTTGCTCGTCCGGTCAATACCAAGTCATTTTGTGGAGTCACCCAACCCAAGTCACCGCTATCAAACCAGCCCTCCTTGTCAATTGCTTTCGCCGTTGCTTCTGGATTTTGGTAATAGCCTTGCATAACTTGTGGTCCTCGCAGCATCACCAAACCTCGCTCCCCAAGGGGCATTGATTTGCGAGTTTCAGGATCTACTATTTTCGTTTCTGTACCTGGTACTGGTTCCCCAGATGAACCGCGTACATTATGCCAAGGACGACGCACATGGACAATAGGAGAAGTTTCCGTCAAGCCATAGCCCTGCAAAATCTCTACATTAATAATTTCAAAAAACTCATCTATGTGCTTAGCAAGTGCACCGCCACCGCTAATCATCTGTTTAATTTCTCCCCCCGTTGCTTCTCGTACCTTGGCATAAACAAGTCGTTCTCCCAAAGCGTGGAGAGGGAACAAAGCTGATGCTTGTATGCTACCTGCTAATCGCTCAACTATTGAGGGGTTTAGATTTTCTAAACTCAATCCTTGGGCGATTCGCCGCGCTTTGATATACTTCTGGCTAACGCCCAAAAGGTAGTTAATCAGGCGTTGCTTATTTGCTGGTTGTTCACGGAACTGCTTTTGCACTCCTTCATAAATTGACTCCAATAACCGGGGCACACACACCATGTAATTGGGTTTAAATTCTTTCAAATCTCCTTTTACAGATCGCAGGTTAGTGTAAATTTGGGTACAACCTTGAGATAGTAAGAAATATTCACAAGTGCGTTCATAGCTGTGCCAACTGGGGAGAATACTGAGAACAACTGCTCCTGGTTCTGGTTGCAATACCGTTCCACAGATTACCACTTGATGCATCAAATTACCGTGAGAAAGCATCACACCTTTGGGTTTCCCTGTAGTGCCAGAAGTGTATATTAAGGTTGCCAAAGTATCATAATTTTGCTTAACTGGCGTTAAATTATGGTTTGCCCCAATTTCCATCAACTGGTTAAAGTTTATGACTTTTATGGTTTCGTCTGTTGGTGGTACTTCATCACTAAGCAAGATAACCAGTTGAATTGGCAAATCACCAAGACGCTGTTTAAGCTTGTTGAAAGTTTTTAAATCTTCCACCACCAGCGCTGTACTACCACTATTTCCCAAAATAAATACAAGTTCTTCTCGTTCTGCTTGGGAACTACGCACTGCATCAACCGCCCCAGCAGTCATAATGCCCTGATCTGCAATAAACCACCGGGGACTATTATCCGAAATCAAAGAGACACGATCTCTTGCTTTCACCCCCAAAGCTTGTAATCCTGCAGCAAAATATTGAATTTTTTGAAAGAGTTGCGTATATGTGATCACAACTTCTGGTTTGGCATGAGGATCGCGAAGAGCGACAGTATCACCACATCGCTTTGCTACCAACGACCATATTTCTGGCAGTGAATTCAAGTTGGAGTAATCTGCCAAACGCTTTAAATTCTCGCGCTCTAGCTCAGAAAGGTTAGATATTATAGAAGAAATATCGTATGTTTTCGACATCACACATCTCCCAAATAGAAAATTTCTTATCTCTCCAGCATATTCCGATCTGTGGTTCAAATAGCAAATTGAAAATGACACATTTTATTGTGTCTATAGTAATGCTCAAAATTTGAGGAATCTATTTATTAATAAAAGTTTATGTTATAGTGAACTTATCTGAGAGAGAAGCAAGGCCAAATTTTGCTTTTAACTTGTTACAGAAATATTGCTTTTGAATAAAAGCAACAACCACCTCATTTGTAAAAGTAAAGTGACGACCTATGCCTTTGATAGACATTTTGCTGTTGACGGTAATAAATATTGTTGCATGTCTTGCATTTCCTAAACTCATATCTGTCATTCTGGCTACTTTAACTAGGCAGAAGCAGTTATTGCAGAGTACCTTAACAAGGCAAAAAGAGGTAATTTCAATTACCAGCTTTCCGTATTGCACAAGTTACGCCTTGACAAAAGAACCGTTTTGTAAGTTCCGTCCCAGTTTTTGTGACAGGTGTTCTCCTGGTTAATAGGGTAAAGTTATCAGTTAACTTCTGCGTAAATCAACACGTCAGATTTGTATCTATATTGTATATAAACTTAATAAATCTTCACTATTAACTGATAACTTAATTTGCTTATTTCTAAAATAATTATTCACTCTATGGTTAGAATCAAAAACTTTTATAGTAAAAGTTACTTATAGACATCACAAGAAATTCAAATTCTGCTTTTCGTTATTTCAACGAATTTTGTTTAAAAATAGAAATATATAAAGAGCACCATTTATAAAAAAGGGGATTATCTATGAGTTTGATGGATGGTCTGTTCCTAACTTTGATAAACGTTGTAGTCTGTCTTGCGTTTCCCAAGTTACTATCTGTCATTTTGAATCTCAAGAATAAACGTCTTGAACCATCACAGGTTACTTTGTCCTCAACCGATGCGAAGGTGGTCAGTTCTCCTTACAGAATTTGAAGCACAAAATCGTGCGCTCGTCAAAAAACAAAAAACTGTAAATGCACACAAAACCGTTTTGTGTGCATTTGTGTTTATCTGTCATTCTTTATCACAGCGGTTTTTCATTTATTTACTAGACTATGTGCGTTCTTCTTTGCGCCTAGTGTGCGAGACAATTTAGATGTCGCGCATTTAAATTGCAATTTTGAATGACTTGGTGAGGTGGTGGTGGAAGAAGTGAAATCGTTGAAACCGCTTAACTTATTTGAATACGAACAGCTAGCTACTGAGTGCCTGTCTCAAATGGCTTTAGACTATTACGCTAGCGGTGCGTGGGATGAAATCACATTGCGGGATAACCGAACTGCTTTTCAAAGATTTAAACTTCGTCCGCGAGTGCTAGTAGACGTCAACAAGCGCAACCTAGCAACTGAAGTTTTAGGTCAACCCCTTCAAATACCTCTGTTGATTGCCCCGATGGCATTTCAATGTCTTGCCAATCCACAAGGAGAAGTTGCAACGGCAAGGGCAGCTGCATCTGCTGGTGTTGGCATGGTGTTGAGTACTCTTTCTACCAAAAGCATAGAAGAGGTAGCAGCAATACGTCACGACACAAATCTTCATACTCCCCAATGGTTCCAGCTTTACATCCACAAAGACCGAGGACTAACTCGTGGTTTGGTAGAAAGGGCTTATACTGCAGGCTATAAAGCACTTTGTATCACTGTAGATACTCCTATCCTGGGACGGCGAGAACGAGATAAGCGCAATGAGTTTGCTCTCCCAACAGGTATGGAATTAGCTAACTTTACCAAGTTATCAGGGTTGAACATTCCCCATCAAGAGGGAGAATCTGGATTGTTTACTTATGTTGCACAGCAACTAAACCCTGCGGTTACGTGGGATGATTTGGAATGGTTTCAGTCTTTATGTCCGCTGCCATTGGTACTGAAAGGAATTTTACGAGGAGATGATGCAGCTCGTGCTGTGGAGTGTGGAGTAAGGGCAATTATTGTATCTAATCACGGGGGGCGTCAATTAGATGGAGCGATCGCATCTCTTGACGCTTTAGCTGAAGTGGTCGATGCTGTGGGCGATCGCGCTGAAATATTACTAGATGGCGGTATTCGTAGAGGGACTGATATCCTCAAAGCTTTAGCACTGGGGGCAAAAGCTGTGCTTGTCGGGCGTCCTGTGTTGTGGGGATTAGCCGTAGCAGGAGAAGGTGGTGTTGGTCATGTCATCAATATTCTGCGAGATGAATTAGACGTGGCTATGGCGCTGAGTGGTTGTGCGAGTTTGGAAAAAATTGACTCTAGTTTGTTGTTTCGTGAAAACCACCGTTCAGCATAGGAAATACGTTAGCTCACATCTTGCACCAAAAAAAATTGATGGTATTTTGTCATTCAGTACAAACTCTAAAGCCCTTATTTTACTGGGAAAAGCCAATAAAAAGCATGTAACTTTATTGCGCTGTTTTTGACTAAGCCCAAGCTTATACGGACAGGTGCAAGATCTGAGTTAGCTTACCAAAATCAAAATTGAGATTCTGTGACATAAGAGACTGTGTTGCAAATGAGGTATATTGCCTGCCTTACATCATAATCAATCTTAAGCAAGTACAAAAATAACACTTTTGCAATAATTGAGTGATTTGCTCAACCTAATTGTCAGTGATTATAGTTAGTGTTCTGCTAGTAGCGGGGAGGAGTACGGCTTCTGGTGTACTGTCTTAAATCATGATACAGCAAAATAGACGTGTCAGTCGTCAGAAGCCTAGCCACCAGACTCTAAAGCTGTGCTCAGAAGTAAAAAGGGCTTAGAGTCCGGCTTCTAAACCTTAGTATCGTACTTCATAAACCTTGCAATGTACTGCATTTCCTGGTTTCACTCGCTCAGTGTTATGGAGACAAATTGATTTTTCGGATCATGCTCTATTGTCCCCGAACCATCAATAATGAGGTTGGCGGATTTATGTGGTTCTTGAGCCTCAAGATACCGTTGTTCTTGTGGCATCCAAATCTTCTCCCACATTTCACGTGGATTTTCTCCCTTGCGTGCAATCGCCTCGTCAGGGGCAACACCTCGTGCAAGGCGAATCTCATACGGACATTGCACCCAAATTCGATAATCGTAAAAGTTAGATAGTTGGCTGCGAGTTGAGTAAATTCCTTCAACAATAACTACTTCGCCAGTAGGAACAGTGTGAAATTCTGCAAGAGTGTCTAAATTCCAATCATACCTCTGATACCTGCCTTCATATTCCTCGCTTAGTGGTTTGAGTACCTGCTGGTGAAGTCGTTTCCAGTCGTATTGCTCACCATAAGTGGTTAAAACATCATCATTAGATGGTCTATAAGCGGAGGGTAAGTAGAAATCATCCATCTCTACAACAGAAATACTAGGCTCAATTTGAGCTAGTGTTCTAGTCAATGTACTTTTTCCGGAAGCTCCACACCCATCTACACCAACTATAAGAGTGGATTGCTTTCTTGGAAATGAAGTAAGTTCATCTAGCAAGTACTCAAGAGGTAATACTCTTCGTTGCGACTTCAACGATTCATCTCCATTGTTTATTGTTTGGAATATTCTGGAACATTTATCAATATCTCCTGTTTTAGTAAGTATTTATCTCAAAATTAACAACTTCTTAATGGCTAGTTAATACCTCGTTGATATGTTAATCTTGCCACATTAAATTAATACCAAATCCGCATCCAATACGTTCGGTTAATGATACCCACCCTCCAGCTTTCCTCTCTTTAGCAAGGCTACCATGTACACACTAGATCGCTTTTCATCTCATCCTCGCTTTTAGCTGCGCCAAGATCTTTGTTTTTTATCTATTTAGTTTTGTAAATTTTTAGATGTGTTTGTCCTAACGGCTGTCCCTATTTCAAACCTTGTGTTTGTGTGATTGTAAGTCACTTAGCAAGATACTTATTTGAATTCCTATCCTTTATTACTTTCCCGTCGCCATTTTCCTCTGACCAAACGAATTTCATCAAAGCTATAGTTATCACCAAGATATTCTTTAATTGGTGTTAGGGAAATATCACCAAGAATATCTAAGACTTGCAAAATTTTTTGCTGCTTTTCTACAGGAACTAACAAATTGAAATCTACTGACTGATTCTTCTCTATCAAATCGGATAGGTGACGAATAATTGTTGTCGGGCGAAGATTGCGTTTTGCAGCAATTTCTGTCACGCTAAAACCTTGTTGATGTAACTGTAAAGTCAATAATTCAGTTTCTGAAGGTAAGCCGAAAAAAGGTGTGGAATTTTCTTCTAGCAAACCCTGTTCTTGACGGTAGGCGCGAATTTCCGCAAGAAACTTTTCACCATAACTAGAAACTTTCTGACTGACTACGCCAGAAAGTTTACTGAATTCGTTTAAGGTTTGAGGTTTCACCTGCGCCATTAATTTTAGAGTAGAATCGGCGAAGATGACATACGGTGGAACAGACTGGGCGTCAGCAATTTGTTTGCGTAAAGCACGCAACCTTTGTAACAGCAATTCTATCTCTGCGGCTTTTTCATTGTCGTCTCCCCAAGTTATCTTTTGTACTGTAGGAACTGCAATGGAAACTGTTCGCTGTCGCCGCATGACTTCCCAACTCAGGGCGTTAAGTTTCAACACAGCGTAACCATCAGCAGTTTGTTCTAATAACCCTTGGTGCAACAGAGAACGCCCTAGTATTCGCCACTCATCTACAGTTTTATCTTTACCAATACCGTAGGTGGAAAGTTTGTCATGTTCGTATTGGGTGATTTTTTGAGTTTTTCCTCCCCGCAACACATCTATAATATGACCCATGCCAAATCTTTCTTTACATCTCGCCACACAAGATAAAAACTTCATGGCTTCAATTGTCCAATCTTCTATTGGTTTGGGATAACGACAGTTGTCACAGTTACCACAATTACCTGAAAAACGTTCCCCAAAATATCCTAACTGAATTGTCCGTCGGCAATCTGTTCCTTCAGTGTAGTCTATCATCTGCCGCAGTTGATGTTTAGCAATCAACTGTTCTTGAGGATCTGGTTTTTGGTTAATCAGAAATTCAATTGTTTTGACATCACCGTAACTGTAGAAAAGAGTGCAGCGAGATAGTTCTCCATCTCTTCCTGCCCTCCCTGATTCCTGATAGTAACTTTCCAAATTACGAGATATATCAAAGTGAATAACTAGCCGTACATCCGGTTTGTTAATTCCCATACCAAAGGCAATTGTTGCCACCATAACACGCACATCATCCCGAATAAATCGAGTTTGATTTTTGGTGCGTTCTTCATCAGTTAAACCGGCATGATAAGGTAAAACTGAAATTTTATCGTGTTGCAGTTTTAAAGTCAGTTCATCAACTTTTTTACGTGTCAAGCAATAGATAATTGCTGAACCTTCTGTTTCCCTAATGAGTTCCAACAATTGGGCGTAAGCATACTTCGTTTTAGAACGGACTTCGTAGTAAAGGTTTGTGCGGTTGAAGCTAGCGATATGGATGCTTGGTTGCTTTAACCCAAGTTGTTGGATAATATCAGCACGGACACGCTCAGTTGCTGTCGCAGTCAATGCAAGGACGGGAATATCTGGGTAGCGTTTTCGTAGTGACTTCAGTTGGCGATATTCTGGACGAAAGTCGTGTCCCCACTCAGAGACGCAGTGTGCTTCGTCAATAGCAAAGGCAGAAATACCAATTTGATGATGGACTAAGTCGAGAAAGGGGAGAAATCTTTCACTCAGCAGGCGTTCTGGGGCGACGTATAACAGTTTGACTTTACCAGTGAGGATGTATTCTTCGCGCGATCGCACTTTATGGGCGTTCAAACTACTATTAAGAAATGTTGCGGCAATTCCATTATCACGCAGTGCTTCCACTTGATCTTGCATCAAAGCTATCAGCGGTGATACCACCACAGTTAAACCTTTTTTCAGCAGTGCTGGTAGTTGAAAACACAGCGACTTTCCGCCACCAGTCGGCATGACAATCATTAAATCCCGATTTTGGAGCGCTTGTTCTATGATTTGTCGCTGTCCGAGGCGAAAATTATCGTAACCGAAGTAATATTTCAGCGCTTGTTCTAAATTGGGATTCTGTGACATAAGAGACTGTGTTGCAAACGAGGCATTGTGCCTGTTTTACATGATAGTCAATTGCAGGCAAGAAAAGGTCAAAAGTAGTCAGGGATACCTTTGTCCTAATGCCAAACAGCTATGATTCATTTTAGAGAGGCACAAACCCTGCTTGTTTTACCAATTGTTTACCCTCACAGCTTTTGAGCATATTGGCGTACGCTTCACCCGCCTTTTCATCTTGTCCACCATCCTGCTTGATAATGACATATAACTTTCTATAAAATTCTGTTGGGTAGGATTGCTTGGCAATAAGATTTGTATCTACAGCTTTACAGTTTTTCTCAGCACAAGGAGACACAAATTTTGTTGGTGTATCTTCCTTAGCAATAGGGAGAATGCGTATCATTTCTTGGTTAATAACTTCTGAGGCTGTAGCAAAACTGATACCACCAGGCGTGCTGGCAACTTTACGTATGGCTAGTGTTGTAATTTGCTCTTCTGGCTCTCTTTTTTGTCCAATAGGAGCAACATTTGAGCCAAATTCTTGCTTCTTCATGACATTCTTCTTGAAGAAATCCACTGTACCACTGTCAGCAGAGTTACGTCTAAAAGGAGCAATTTTGACGTCAGGACCTCCCACATCTTTCCAGTTCTTAATGTTTCGTGTGAAAATATCCCGTACCTGAGCCAAGCTTAAACCTTGCAAACCCTGCTCAATCAATTGAGGATTGACATAGATTGCAATGATATCGTAAGCAATCTCTTGTTGTTTTAGTTTCATACGGATGCGGTTAGCATCTTCAATTTCCTTATCGTTTAGAGGTCGTGAAGACTGGGCAAAACTCAGATTGCGGTCACGTTTAATCAGCCATTTTATCCCTGTACCAGATCCAGGAGTTTCACCATGTTTTGCTGGATCAACGTATTCCAGTAGAAATTGAGGATGGGCTTTCTGAATAGTCGCAATCATTCCCGGCTTATCAACTGGCTTATTAAGTGGAGCAAAAGTTGTTGAACCTCCAAAGTAAACTATTGGTAGTTGTGGAAGATTAGCTACATCTTGAATTTTCTGTCCACTACAGTTACTAATAGTATTTTCGAATTGTTGAGATTGAGACGGAATAAATAATAATCCAAAAATAAAGACTGTAATGCACAAAGCCAGAACCCCATACAAGAACATCAAAAACTTATTGACGGTACGAATTCTTCTCATTATTTCGTGTAAATAAAATATATATATATATTAAAATTAATGCAAAAAGGCCAGTAATCAAAGTCAAAAAAGCACAATAAGAAATTGGTAATTTTGTCAGGTTATTCAGCTGCACCCCTGGAATGATTTGAAACATGACGACAAGGAAAATTAACAACGTGGGTATCACAGAGCTAAGAAATAAATAACTTTTTTGTTCATGAGGTGGCAGACGATATTGAGCAAGAAAGATTAAACCTACACAAAAAATGAAGCTGAGCACAAATCTAAGTTCAGGATTTTCGATAAACTTGCTTACGGTGAGCGCGAGTAGCCAGATAGCGACCCCCATGAAGAATGTTCTACCCAATAATGTCAAATCAGTTGTGTTGTTTTCAGCTTGTCTTCCATTATTTACTTTTTGTTCTTGAGGATTTGGAAGTAAATGTAACCATTCTTGTATGGTTTGAGGACGATTTCTTGGCTCTAATTCCATACCCTTCATAATTGCTTGATTAACCTGAACGCTGATTGTTCTATTAATCTGGCGCGGAGGAATAAGTGGATCTGTGTTATGGTTTTTGATCTCTTTTTTTCTATCATCAGCAGATTCAGGTGTTTCTTTAGTTAATACAGTGTATAGAGTTGCAGCCAGAGAGTACACGTCTGTATAAGAATCCTTGGGCTTAAATTCGTCATATTGTTCAAGTGGTGCGTAACCAGGAGAATAAGATAAAGTGTATCTGGTGCAATCAAGTTCGCGGGAAATCCCAAAATCAATTAACACAGCTTCCTGTGTATTGTCTTGAATCATGATGTTATTAGGCTTAACATCTCTATGTACCATATTACGATTATGAACTGTCTTTAAAGCTTCACCAATTTGACGAATATAATCCAAAGCTTCTTCTTGCTTAACGCCTCGTTTTAACCGATCAGCAAGAGTTTCACCAAGAATGTACTCCATCACTATACATGGAAGTCCTTCCTGGTCGAAGATATCATAAATCTTTACTATATTATGGTGATAGCATTGGCTTAAACGTTCTGCTTCTGTTTTAAAATCTTTCTTCAATTTCTCAACGCGTGGTTCACGTTGTGCTTTTTCGTTGAGAGTTTTGATAACAACATACCTTTTTAGTTCTTCGTCTTTGGCAAGATAGGTAACTCCAAAGCCTCCTTCTCCTAAAATTTCTAAAATAATGAACCGACCGTTTTTCAACTGATAATCTTTTTGCCAGTAACTCATTATCTTCTCCTAGTCTTGCGCTTGTATCTCTAATCTCTGTTGTATTTCCTCTTGTGCAATTTGGTTTGTCGGGTCAGTTGACTTACCATTGTTATTGAAGCTAGGATGCTCTCGAACCATAATGCCTATCCCAGATTTGATTGACTAGATTTGATTGAAGATATTTAGCCAGCAGCTTCGCGCTTGCGATCGCTCATACCACATGAGGGGGGTAAATCTATTTATAGGGGATAGGGTGATCTTTGTGGTTAAGATACATTTAAGGTCGTGAAATTAGTGAGAAGCCAAATGCCACACCTGGTATTTGGCTTCAATGTTAGATGAGTTATTGATTCACGCAATCAGTTTAACTCTCAGGCTGTAACCTCTTGCCTTCTCTGTTATAAGAAACTCAGGTTCTCCAGGATCTGACTCTACTTTTTGGCGGATCACCCAGACAAGGCGTGTGACATCATTAATTTGTGTGACCAAACAAATCTCCCCAAATTGCTGTTATCAACTCTTGATACTCACACACAACAGGCTGATTGTTATTTGCCTGATTGCGTTCTGCCGTATAATGCAATACGGTTCAGTTAAGAAGAATTGTAGGTTGGGTTAAGCGGACTGCAACCCAACAATAAACGTTTTGTGTTGGGTTTCCTTACGTCAAACGCCACGCGCCTCAAGCCGGGAAACCCGTCCACGGCGGTGGCTCCCCAACCTACGCATTTTAAGGGTTCTAGCTTTAACTGAACCGTATTGCCATATAACGCATAAATAAAATACCTCCTAATAATTATCAGCGACCTCAGCTGCTAATATGCAGTGAGGCTGGTTTTACTGATAATTATTTTTGCTCCCAGTATCCACAGCAATTGACAAGTGATCTGAAAATCTTCCAATGTCAATCCAAAATGCCTTGAATTTTCCTTGATAAAAATTTGCTCAGTGTAGCCATTTTATGCGTAGGCAAGATGCTCACCACAAGAATCATAATGTAATGTGTAGCGTTATTAGCACTTGTCATCTATGCCCAAAGCAATCTGGAATGGTACTGTGTTAGCCGAAAGCGATAACACCGTAGTTGTGGAAAACAACCATTACTTTCCCCCTGACTCAATTAACAAGCAGTACTTCAAGGAAAGCAACACCCACACAACTTGTCCTTGGAAAGGTCTCGCCAGTTACTACAGTATCGAAGTTGATGGACAACTCAACAAGGACGCTGCTTGGTATTATCCTGATGCAAAGGAGAAAGCAAAGCAAATTGAAGGTTATGTCGCTTTCTGGAGAGGCGTAAAAGTCGAAGCTTAGTAAAAAATTAATACTTCTAAAACTACCCTCACCCCTAAATCCTTTTCCAAGTTGGAAGAGGAATCAGGAGTGAGGGCTTTTGTATAATTTTGTCACTGACGAACTATAAGCTTAGTAGGGGAAGATGTCAATCCCTAGCAATAACAATATCGTTGGACTTGATCACTGCGTAAGCTTCTGTACCCTCAGACAAATCTAGCTCGTCTGCCGACACTCTTGTGATAATTGAGGTTAGCTCAACTTTGTGAACAATCTCTAGCGTGATTTCAGTGTTAACAGCCCCAGTCACAACTCGTTTAATGATTCCTTTAAGAATATTCCGGGAGCTGACTTTGAGTGGTTTCTTGCGACCAAAAACTTCTATCTTAGAAGTCCAGGCCTCCTCTGTTTCATACTGTTGAGTTGGTAGTGATGCCGCCTGTTGAGACTCTTTGTTCAGACTACGTACCAGTTCCCGCAAAATTTCTGTTTTAGTGCGCTGAGAGTGCTTTGAAAACTCTTCTAGAATTTTTCGCTCCTCCTCTGAGGTTTGAAAAGTAATCCATCCTTGTTCTTTTCTTGGCATATTTTTACCAATTTAGTTGGTAATTATGAGTTTTTCTTGGTATGATCCTACCAAGTGTCAATCCTTGTAAAAATAAATCTCTATGGCGCTGTTTTCCTATGAGAAGACAACTTGTTTTTCTTGGCACAGCATTCACTACTTTGCTTGTGAATATTTAGCTCAGGATTGTTTGACTTATTCCCACTTCTAGCACAATCTAACACTAACTTACTTATATTTGCTACTACCAGTTGAAAATAGAAATTATATATGTATCAATTTATAAATCATTTTATCTATGGAAGCAATACTAATTTTTAGATAACGATCGCCCAATTGCCAGTCAGGGGGGGTGAGCTTTGCACAATCGCTGAGCGTGTTTTGCCCAACCAGACTCTGTATGATAATAATTCTGCTCCCAAGAAGCAGGGAAGGCGTTTCTTTCAAAAACGCCTTGATTTTTACGGGTATATCTTATACCTATGGCTGAGGCCACGGCCCCGTGCCGAACGGCAGGACTGAGCGCATAGCGCTGACGCCAGAACCAGCACGAGGGTTTCCCTCGTGCGGTGCTGGACTTACAATCTACAAAAGAGTGCCACCTGATGATCTTCTTAACCATGTGTTAAGACACATCCTTTTCATCCGATATTTCATCTACCGCAATTTCCCAAGGTATGCTTTCTTGAGACGGAGGACAAAAACGGATTTTAGCAGTATTGGAAAATAGCTTTAATTTGTTAACTATCTGAGGAATAGCATTTGCTATATGCCAGTAACTTTCCATGTCATAGCTAACAATGACCAGTATTAAACTGCCACCGTTTATGTGAAAATACCAGTGACAATTAGACAATAAAGCCCGAGTCATTGAACTACAAGCTTTGAAAAAGCGTTTGCAGATAGCTTCTTCTAATTGTCTTAGTAATAACTCATCAAGTTGTGTCACCCGAGTGGGAGGCAAATCATCTGGAGAAAGAGGAGGAAGAAAACGTCTGCTCATGGCACAAAATCTTTACTATCAACGAAATCGCTTATACATAAATTCGCATTCAATTATGAGGAGGTGTCAATTTCTCCAGATTTTTTTCAAATTTAGAATAAAAAAATTCATAAATTTGGAATATTTTTTAACACCTTTCAAACCTATTATCTTCATTTTTTTGTTATGAAATACACGCTCTGAGTTATGAGATTTTATTTGTATAAGTGAGCCTATAGGCGAAAAAAGAACAATAACAGTTGTCAGCTTTCAGCAACCAGGCTGAAAGCCAACAACTGATTATTCGCTCATCACAGAGGCTCTGTGTTGAGCTTCTTGCCAAAGTTTGTGCAGGAAGAACTCAGTAGGTGAAGCAGAGTGTTCACCGTAAAATGAATCGCTCATTGCGGTGATAAAAACGCCCTCAGCATCCTGAGAACCATTTGATAGCCAATAACCTCGCAAAGTCACTTCCACACACTCGTGATCACAATTGCACAGAGCGATAATTTCACTGTTCTCTCTATTGACAAGAGCTTTAAGTATTTCTACTCCTGGCAAATTAACAGGAAGTAAAAAGGAAGCAGTGCTGGGTTCAACACACAGAGATCTCCCTACTCGCAGTGCCAAAATCACTCGCGCTTGCACCCATTCTTCTAACGATTGAACTAAACACTCTAAACAAAAACTCGTTTCAGTGTATGTTAATTTCAGCATTGCTTATGCTCTCCTGTTATTCCAGGTTTGCTTGCAGGTGGGTGAGTGAACTTCTGATCCGCTTCGGCGATAAAAATATAGTGGATCAGCTTTATCTGTTACTAACAATACAATCGCTTGCTCGATATTAACCCGACACAGTGGCAAATCATTTTGAAAAAACACCACCACGGATTGTTCTAAAACTTGCATCTTGTACAGCTTGACTCCTTATAAACAAACCCCCGCTTCTTATTGAGTGGAAGCGGGGGTTGGAATTTGACCTTGTTGAAGTCTTGGTGCTTCTATATCGGTACAGCATTTTGTTGCTTGTACCTCCCGCTTTGTTGTTCTAATTTTGCTACTGCATTCAGTGCACGAATGCTGGCATATTGAGAATCATAATTGCCCTGTGTGATTTGCCATTTATTGCAGCCACCGTCTCCCATAAATAAATACTCCACTCCCACAGCGGCTGATTCCCAACTAAATCGGCAGTTGACAACACGCAAGGAAGTAGAGATGGGGTAAACGGATTTCACAGAAAATTTCACCTATTGAACATTCCTTTAAACATACTACACTTGTATTACTATCCTGTCCATACTTCAAGGAGAAAAACTCATGCATACAATAGCTCGCACACCAACCACCGATATGGAAGTCACCAGCATCCGTCTAGAACGGGAATTGAAAGATAAACTTAAAGAATTAGCTGGTAATCAGGGATATCAAGCTTTGATTCGAGACATCCTCTGGAATTATGTGCAGCAAAAATCTGGTGAGTGGAAGCCCCGATTTTCGCGAGCTGATATTAGGGCTAGCATAGCCGCAACAGCACAACAAGAAGAACGCTGTGTACTAACAGGTCAACTCATTCAACCAAAACAACCAATGTTACTAGGACTGACAAGAAATGGCGATATGGTTCCTCTAAGTGTCGAGAGTTTAGCTGGTTAAACTTTTTTCAAGTGAATGCAGCTCAGTTGTTCTATATGATACTGCAACGGGCTGCATTCAGAATTTTGCTTTATCTTTATTTATTAGTAAATTTAATAGTTTAAGATATCAAATTATTAGACTGTTAGCCGCAATAGATTTGGATGCCTTGCAACTGAGTGAGGCTGTTTGAACACCAGGAGTTTCAACAACGACTTGACACATAAAAACCCATTAGCTGAGTAAAAATAAAATATTGTAAAGAATTATGAGTAAAAATATTATACCTAAAAAGTATTTGGTTATTTGTAAAAGTAAGCCACAGAGCTTTTCTGAAACTTGGTGGTGTAGTAGATTTTCTTCTAGCTAAAGAGGGGGGTTTCAACCCATTCACCAAATGCGTGACGATAAATAAAACACCATCATCCAAGATTGATTTCAGTGTTAACGCGGATACAATTAACAGAGATTTCGCCTCAAAACCAGAGAAATTACGGTTTGTATATGGAGGCTGGCAGGATATTCTAGGTCTAGGTTGGCTAGTTATTGAAGACGAAAATACCCGAAATTCTTTGACGACAGTGTCTGGATAAATTTTTTAATATTTTTTACACAAAAAGAAAAATTTCTCACAAAGGATTTGACCATCTCCAATAGAAAAGGGCTATAACAGGTAGCACAAGCTTTGGGTGAATCATGTTCCGAGAGGTTGTTTACGAAGAAAATAGGGTCAATATTCAAGAGTGTGGCAAGAATGAACAAACCTTTATCACCGTCCAAGCGTTTAGATGAAGTAGATCTACACAAACAATACTCGGTTAAGCTGATGCCGCATCAGAAAGAACCTGTTGACCAGTTAGTCAATAAAATAAATAAAATCATCGCCAACAGCTCAACTCCGACAAGGATGCTGCAAGATATTGCCAAAGTCGTAGGAGTTGCCTTTCAAGTCGATGGTTGTAGCTTAGTGACAGTATCAGGTGAAGTATCGAGTGAGGCAATAACTGCTAGCTGGTGTGCCCAAGAGAACTTAGAGTTGTCTGGTGCAGATGAAGTGTTTTCAGCGGAAAGTCGCAGTCTTGGCGGTTTCCGTCACGATTGCGACCTTTCCAAGACAATGGAACAGCACTTAGACGTCGCGGTGATCGAATGTGCGTCTGAAAGATTCACCATTGAGGATATTCCAACAATTCAAAAATGTTTGGCTATTGGACGTCAATCTTTGCCACCGACAATCAAGGCGGTTTTAGCAATACCCACTCGATTTGGTGGCAAAAATAACGGCGTCATTAGTCTCATCAAATCGCAGCCATACATTTGGGGGGAATCTGAAAAACAGCTATTAAAAGCTGTTGAGTCGTGTTGCGCGATCGCATTTTCTCAAGTCGCACAAGCACAGCAGATTGCTGATCAAAATCAATACCTGCGAACTTGTGTACAGCATCAAAGCTTAATCAAGCGACTAACTATTATAAGTCGCACCAATCTAGAGATAAATCAAATGCTTCGGCTGGCGCTTGCTTCTTGTGCCGAGGCTCTCGAAGCGGATCGTGGTCTGCTTATACTGCTCAAGTATACCGATCCATTGTTTAGAAATCGACGACAACAACAAATTCCCCAAGCAAAAGCCTCTGTTGTGGCTCAGTGGAATGGAACAACAGAAACTCCCCTAATAAATGAGTTAGATATTTCACAGATTTCTTTTTCTCTGAAGGACTGTGGTCTATGCCAGCGTGCCTTTGTGAACTCTGGAAATCCATTAATCATTAATGACGATACAGATTTAAAAGATACTTTAACAGTTAACCCAGTATTTGCAATAGAAGCGCTGCCTGTAGTGCTATTAATGCCATTAGAAATTCAAGGTAAAATATTAGGATTTTTAGTATTACAGCAAGCAGTTGCTCGCGATTGGCAAGCAACAGAATTAAATATAGTACAAATGGTCTGTGCTCAACTCAGCAACGCCATAATTCAAACACAGACACTACGCCAAGTACAAACATTGGTAGATGAACGTACAGCACAACTGCAACGTAGTTTGGAAGTCCAAGCAAGACTTTACGAAGTCAAGCGTCAACAAACTGAACAGTTACAAAAGCTTAACGATTTGAAGGATGAATTTTTAAGCAATATTAGCGATCGCTTGCGCCATCCACTGACAAGGATTAGTGTGGCTATCCGTAACTTACGTCAAATGGGGCAATTAAACGAGCGTCAGACCAAATACGCCCATATGATCGAGCAAGATTGCACGGATGAGATTCATTTGATTAATGACTTATTAAAACTCCAAGAATTAGCGACTCATAATGAACGTCCGCAATTAGAAACGACCAATTTAAATGCAAGAATTCGTGATTTATCAGCCACTTTTGACGCTAAACTAGCAGATAAGGGCATAAGCCTATCCTTAGATTTGCCAGAATCGCCACTGACAGTGCAAACCGAAAGAGAGAGTTTTGACCGTATTCTGCAGGAGTTGTTAACAAATGCTAGCAAATACTCAGAACATGACACTGTTGTCCATTTGCAAGTCACTCATCAAGTCAATCAACAGGTTGACCAAGTTATGATTAAAGTGAGCAACATCGGACGTGGCATCTCAGAAGAGGAAGCGAGTTACATATTTGACAGGTTCCGTCGGGGGAAAGGGAGATGGACTCCTGGGGCTGGCTTGGGACTTGCTCTGGTCAAGTCTTTAGTGCAACATCTAAATGGAACAATTGCAGTGGAAAGTACGCCCATTGAAGATTCCAGCTTCAGTACGATCTGCTTTACCCTGACACTGCCCCAATTTTCTGATAAAAACGACTCATAACTTGTGAAAGTGACTGAAGAACACAACATACAAGAGGAACTGGATTTATCTGCTATCGGCGATGACACCGATCTAGAACGAAATGGATCTGCTGATGCAGATGATTTACAAGCTGTAGAAGTCCAAATTGAGAAAATAGCAGAACGACAGCGACAAATCACGGCTTCGCTTCAAATTTCTCAACCAGTACAACAAGTCTGGAAAGTACTCACAGATTATGAAGCTTTAGCTGACTTCATCCCCAATCTGACAAAAAGTCGCCTCCTTGAGCATCCTCAAGGAGGTATTCGTTTAGAACAAGTAGGCGCTCAGCGCTTTCTACGCCTTAACTTTTGTGCGCGTGTTGTTCTGGACTTAGAAGAATATTTCCCCAAGGAAATTAATTTCCGTATGGTAGAAGGAGATTTCAAAGACTTCTCTGGTAGCTGGCTATTAGAGCCTTACTTCTTTAGTGAACATATGGGAACATACCTTTGCTACACCGTGAAAATTTGGCCTAAACGTAGTATGCCAGTCGGAATCATTGAGCGTCGTATCAGCGACGATATGCGGTTGAATCTTCTTGCAATTCGCCAACGGGTGTTACAAATGTAGGTAACATATAACGAAGAGAGACTAGGATTATACAGTTCGCACAATCTCTCTTGTTTATTTAATACCCCCAGGGGAATTCGAATCCCCGTTACCTCCGTGAAAGGGAGGTGTCCTAGGCCTCTAGACGATGGGGGCGCTAGGTCAACACTTTTTAAAGTCTAACTAGTTTTCTTACTGATGTCAACAGCTTTTCAAAAAAACTTTCTAGGAAAATGAAAAATATGGACATTTTCCCTCTATATCCGCAAAAATACTTAATAATAACATAAATGGAGCACTCAGAGTATAGAATAACTCCAGACTCTATAGTAGAAGTTGGGAACAAGGTTGCTTCGCCTGATAATCACAGGTGATCGTTACTCCTAGTTCACAAAAAAGAAACGCGTAAGTATGATTAGCAACCAAGTATGGAACAGAAACTTGATTTGATCAAAAACTCTGGGTGTGATGTTGCACGCAGTAGAATTAAGATTTACTATTCTTTACAAAAGATTTTGAAATATCTCGGTCAAAATCTACAACATGGAAGCATCTTTTGAAATCACCCTGCAAATTGTGATTGCCGTCTTTGCAGGTATTAGCGCTCAGGTGCTGGCTGCATCCCTTCGGGTACCCAGTATCGTCTTTTTGCTTGTGTTTGGCATCCTACTTGGCTCCGATGGTATTGGGCTATTGCACCCAGCTATGCTAGGCACTGGGCTGGAAGTTATCGTCGCTTTGGCAACAGCAATTATTTTGTTTGAAGGCGGATTGAGTCTGGATCTCGAAGAGTTAAGCAAAGTTTCGACTAGCCTGCAATTGCTTGTCACCTTGGGAACCATGATCACGCTAGTTGGAGGTAGTATGGCTGTGCACTGGCTGGGTGAATTCCCTTGGCCAATTGCTTTTCTCTACGCTTCCTTAGTTGTGGTGACAGGACCAACTGTTGTCAGTCCTCTGCTCAAACAAATCAATGTGGATCGGCAGGTTGCAACGCTTTTGGAAGGGGAAGGCGTTCTTATTGACCCAGTAGGAGCTATCCTCGCCGTCGTGGTGCTCAACACGGTATTAAGCAACCATACTGACTTCATTACGGCAATGAGCAGTCTCACGCTGCGCTTGGGTGTTGGTGGAGTTATTGGTGCAGCAGGTAGCTGGTTGATGTCCTTAATTTCCAAACGTGCAAATTTTCTCTCATTTGAGCTGAAAAACCTGGTTGTCCTAGCGGGATTATGGGGCTTATTTGCCCTATCGCAGATGATTCGCAGCGAGTCGGGATTAATGACAGTTGTCGTTGCAGGAGTCGTTTTTGGAGCTTCCTCAGTGCCAGAAGAACGACTGTTACGGCGTTTCAAAGGTCAACTGACTATTCTTAGCGTTTCGGTGTTGTTTATTTTGCTCGCTGCTGACTTATCTATTGCGAGTGTGTTTGCTTTGGGTTGGGGTGGTGTGTTCACGGTGCTGGTCTTGATGTTTGTCGTTCGTCCGATAAATATTCTCTTTTGTACCTGGAACAGTGAGTTTAACTGGCGACAGAAATTGTTTTTAAGTTGGGTTGCCCCACGCGGAATAGTTTCTGCCTCCGTAGCTTCTTTGTTTGCAATTTTACTAACTCAGCGCGGGATTAACGGTGGTGAAGCGATCAAAGCTTTGGTGTTTCTCACAATTATCATGACTGTGTTCTGTCAAGGGTTAACGGCTAGTTGGGTTGCCAAGTGTCTGGAAATCACCTCAAAAGACGCCGTAGGGGCGGTGATTGTTGGTTGTAACCCCTTGAGTTTATTGATTGCTCGGTTGTTTCAAGAACGGGGAGAACCAGTGGTGATGATTGACACTGACGCACAACGTAGCGAACAAGCCCAAGCACAAAATCTGAGAGTTATCTCCAGCAGCGCCTTAGATACTGGTGTATTGGAAGAAGCAGGACTTGGCTCAATGGGAACTTTCTTAGCAATGACTAGTAATGGTGAGGTTAATTTTGTCTTAGCACAACGTGCGGCAGAAGAGTTTAACCCGCCGCGTGTCTTGGCTGTTTTCCCTCGCGATCCACAAGCAACGACCTCTACGAATGAGAACACGGTTAGTCAGGCTTTGATTCCAGATTTGCCAATCAAGACCTGGAATGAGTATGTGAATGACGGACAGGTCAAGTTGGGGACAACAACACTCAATGAATCTAGTTTTGACCTTCAACAAGAGCATTTGAAGGCATTAATTAGAACTGGCGAGTTGATACCGCTATTGGTAGAACGAGAAGAACATCTTCAAGTTATGCCCGCAGCGCAAGAGTGGGAAGTTGGCGATCGCATCATCTACCTGTTACACGATCCCAGACCACAATTATTAAAACGCTTGTCGGGTGCTAGTCAGCCAACTCGCCTCGCCCTTGAAAAATTACCGAAGGTTGAAGAAATACCGTTGGCAAAACTCTCTCAACTTTCCACTAGCGATGCTCGCACACCTTAAAATTTCTTATCCTTGAGCATTGGCTGGTTGCTGCTGTATCTTATCAGTCTGTGGGAGCGTTCCTTCTGCATACATTTTTTTCAATTGCAATTCTAGCCATAAAACGCTCAATAAATGCACAACAGATAGAACTATGGCAGCAACCGAGATCAGATAACTGTGTATCGTGTAAAGATGCTGCACAGTAACGGTACTAATGGCTCCACCACCAGTCAAAATATCTCGCAATATAGAACCAACAAAAGGAATAGCTTCTATGGTTCCCAGTTCGATGTTAAAACGCCAAAATCCTTCTTGATCCCAAGAGAGGATCATCGCTGTCCAACCCAATCCAATCGCACTCAGGGTAAAGAAAATTCCACTGATCCAAGCAGTCAGCCAACTCTTGCGAAATTGTCTGCTGACAAACATCAGCACAATTTGAATCAAAGCAATGACAACAACCGCGTTACCAGCTATCTGGTGCGCTTTGTGGAACAACCAACCGTATGGAACTTCTGTGTCTATGATTTTCAACGACTGGTAAGCTCGACCTGCTGCTGGTTCATAGTAAAACGACAACAAAATTCCAGTCGTAGCACCAACCAGGGTTAGAGTGATGATGACTACCGATAATATTGTTGTGATTCGCCGCAGAACCACATCTGACTGTGTGTTGTGCATGGCTAAGCACTCCTTTTTCTTAAAAATTCCTTAGTTTTATTACGAGTGTAACTAAGAATTGTTAAGAATAGTTAGTTTCTAATAAGAACTAAAAATAATGCACAGTCTTTATACCAAGTATTGAACCCAAGCTTTTAATGGTTCTGGTGAACCGTACCACATTGGAGAGCTTCTGGGGGAATGCCTGACTCCTTCTATAACAATGTTTTGGGCCCCCTCAAGATGAGCCGCTTCAATGGGTGTAATTCCATCACCCCACGTGTTACCATTTCCGCAAGTTAACTGATAGCTACTGTAAGCTAACCAACTACCCCGCCGCCTTTGCCCAAAGATCGTTTTTCCAGCAACACAAACGTAGCGAACATTTTTGTAAAATGCTCCGGGATAATTTTGATTCACAAAATCCAAATTCCAGCGTGTCCAGCGTTCTTGGCTGACATGAGGTGTACCCAATGTTATCAGAGTTGCAACCAGAGGATGAGCTTGCCATACAGATGATGTGACTTCACCACGTCCTGAGTAAGGCTTTTCTCCCAAGTAGATGCGAGAAAGCCAACCTCCGGCTGAGTGACCAATTAAATTAATTTGAGACGTATTGTATTGCAGTAATATCTGCTTGACCGTAGCATGGAGTTGGTGCAAAATAGGCGTCACAGATCTTCCGCCAAGAGTGGGTATCCAGTCACGCCGTCGCAGTGCTACAGTGACAGCAGGAAAACCCAATTGCTGCAAAGATTGTTCTAGTGAGCGGTAAGCGGCTCCGCTTTCTAGATATCCTGGCAAAATAACTGTCGGTAAAGGCATTTTTGATTTTCGATAGAGATGAAAGATGAGAAAGCATGCGGAATTGGAAGCCCAACATCAGCGAGTGCAACTTTTGAGTAGTATATCCGTCATTTTTGAAAAAAATAACAAGTCAAAAATCGGTGCTGTTGGGTGTTTTCAAGTCCCAATAGAAAGCTATTATTTGAAGAGGGGCGCTTCCGTTCTACTACTATATGTTACCTCAAAAATCAAACTGCTAGATAATTGCAACTGAGTCAAGTGAACGATAATAGCAAAGTGATAGATTGCTAGATAACTGCAACTGAGTCGAGTGAACGATAACAGCTATGTCCTACGTCTCCCTCCTGAAAAATATACCTGAATTCTTAAGCCAGCCCACTGGGATAGCAGTCCTAGCATCTCTTGGCATTCACAGTGCTATCGCCTTTCTCCTGCCGATAGTGCCAACGAATTCTAATAAACCTAAGCAAGAAGCATCATTAAAAAGTAGTGTTGGACTTGTTGAATTAAGTCAATCTGAAAAAAATAGTCTGCCACAACCTGGCGTACCACAACTCCCCTTACAACCCTTACAACCGCCAGCGCCTGCATTACTTCCACAAGTTCCTTCACCAAAGTTTGCTAATCAATCAATTCCATCATTACCGCCTCTACCACCATCAAAGTCTTCTACTGCTCTGATATTACCCCCGTTGCCTAAAACGAACAACGTAGCCGTTGCTTCCTTACCTAAAAGTCAGTCTTTGCCAATTCTTTCCAAGAAAGATTTGCAACCTGACCCATCCTTGAGTGCGAAAGTCAAACCATTACCTCGTTATCCAGAAGCTGACCCATCCTTAAGTGCGAAAGTCAAACCATTGCCTCGTTATCCAGAAGCTGACCCATCCTTAAGTGCGAAAGTCAGGCCATTGCCTCGTTATCCAGAAAAAGTAGAATTAGGAGAAGCTAAGCCACTGGCATCTTCTAGGATTCCCTACAATGTGCCTCCAATACAAGCAGCTAACATAGCTGAAGAACAGGAACTTCTTAACACCTCTGCTTCTGTTTCCCCTGACCAGATGCCTCCCTCTGGTGATGTAAGCACCGCTACACAAACCACAGATCAGGGGAGCCAAATATCACAAGGTGCGAATAACCAACAGCTTGTAACCCCTGTTATACAACCTCCACAAGTTGGGGATCATAGCATCGCTTTAGGAAGGCAAAACCTGCCGCAATTGCAGCAAGGTTCAAATGTTCAACCTCCTGAGTTACCCCCACTAGCAACTGGGCGGTCGTTGTCAACACCGTCAATAACGTCAACACCGTCAACACCGTCAACACCGTCAACACCTAAAACTTTTGCACAACGTTTCACTGAAGTTAAACAGCAATATCCTAATTTAGAAACGAAACAGCCCATAGCTGAAACAGTCGATGCGAAAACAGCACAACAAGGCAACGTTGAAGGTGATTTGGTAGTTAATCGTGAAGGTCAAGTGGAGTCGATAGATTTCCACAATAATGCTGTTTCACCTGAGTTGAAAACATCTGTTAGGCAATATTTCAGAGAATATTTCCAAAAAAATCCTGTTCAGGCAAATGGCAAGCCAAAGTTTTACCCATTTAACATTTCGTTCAAGCCTAACAGCAATATTTCTAAAACTCCCGCATCAGAACTGTCAACTTCATCTCGAATCAATCAAACACAACCAGTAACCATAGCACAAGGCAGCTTAATTCAACGTTTGCGTTCAGTTCCAGTCACCTCACTACCATCCAAAGAACCACAAAAAATTGAGATGACTCAGGGTTTGCGTCCCGACAGAGTCAATTTACAACCATCCAAAGAACCGCAAAAAGTTAACCTGGTTCAGCGTTCTGGTTCATCATCGATGAAGCAATCCCAAAGCCAAACTGAGTCTGCACCACAAGCAAATCTTGAACAACAAACATCACGACGGCGACGGGTGATTGTGATGCAGAATACGACGCCTGCACCACAAGCAAATCTTGAACAACAACGTGTCATTATAAAACAGTCTGCATCTTCTTCACAAACTGATAAAGAACAACAAACATCACAGCAACGGGTTGTTGTCAGGCAGTCTGCATCTTCTTCACAAACTGATAAAGAACAACAAACATCACAGCAACGGGTGATGATAAGACAGTCTGCATCTTCTTCACAAACTGATAAAGAACAACAAACATCACAGCAGCAGGTTGTTGTCAGGCAAACTACGTCACCACAACAAGCGAATCTTGAACAAACTTCTCAACAAGAAGTTAGTAGCAATCAATCTTCTGCTTCTGGTCAAAACAGCCAAAAATTACTACAACAGTTGCGTCAAATTAGAGATACAAGACAAGGCGGCAATCAGGAAAAATAAAAACAGTCATCACTCAACTAAAGTTGCTTATCTTGCTTGTCATCAATAAAAAACCCTCTGGAACACCAGAGGGTTTTCTTTTTCTATTTTTAGCTATCTTGCCAGCCTAGTTCTGCTTTTTGGAAAATGTAAGCAGCTACCTCTATAATCTCCTGTTCACTTAACTTATTCTTGAATGCGGGCATAGCATTCTTGCCATTTTGCACCTGGTAAATAATCGCTTGAATTGAGTCTGCATCATAATCCTCCAGGTACTTTGATAAAGCTTCCTTTTTCAAAGTTTTCTCGCCAATGAGGATGTTACCACCACCTATGTGACAAGAAGAGCAGTTAGCGTTAAAGATTTTGGCACCGTTGGACATTTCGGCTGCAAGTGCTGAATCAATAAATGTAAATTGGAACAAGGCCATGCTCCAGCAGGGAGCCGCCCAAAGGGCGATCGCCAATAAAGCTATAAATAAAACTATTCTCAAGAGATTCTCCTTGCAACTAGCCTCCAGCAACCCAAAAACAGTCTCCAGTCACTATTGTAAGGCTACTAGAAGTCTCAAAAGAACTAATCTTTGATACAGTTGCTCATTTACTCGTGCTATTACACCGTTATGCTCTAAATTGTTTGTAACTAATGAGATAATTTGTTTGTTTAGATACAAATTATCTCAAAATGAGCGGTGACGAGTTTATCCCTTTTGGTTGCTATCAACTCTTGGATCAGGATAAAACTTGTCACCACTGATAAGCCCTCATGTAAATATCCCAACATTCGGGTTTGTTATCTAGGAGCTTTCACTATATACCACAAGTAGGTGTTTTCTGTCAACAGCTTAAATCTAGCCTTCGACAGTGACTTTGCCAACCATACCTGCGCCACGGTGAGGTTCGCAGTAGAAAGTGTACTCACCGGCAGCTGCGTCTGCTGGGAAAGTTGTTGTTGTTTTTTGACCAGGACTCATCAGCAACTTCTTATGAGACAAATCTTTGGCTACAGCAATGCTCTTTGTGGGATTCTTGGCACCATCAAATACAACATTATGAGGAGGAACTTTGTTATTCACCCATTCAATTGTGTCGCCTGGTTTAATCGTCAACTTCGCCGGCTGAAACACTAACATTCCTTTATCACTACCCAGTTTTACTGTATATGTTTCCGCTGAAGCACTGGGAGCAAAAACAACTAAGCTACTAACAACGAAAAAAATTGTTAACAATGCTAGACTAAAGCGCCGTAAGCTTGACGCGACGATTTTCATGGTTTTCTCCTAATCATTGGTTTTATGTTCCTTATCCATTTTAAATAAAATTCAGCCGAAATATGACAATCTGTCGTAGATACAAAGTTTTTTTAATCTTGGCGAATCATACTATAATTAAACCAGCTGTCATCAGTAATGACGACTTGACTTTAATACACAAAAATGTATAGGAATCCGGTTTGATTTGGTGAATTAATTCGTAGGGGGAGAGAACTCTTAACTCTTAACTCTTACTTAACGCTTAACTCTTAAGAAGCAATAAAGATGTACCTAGCTTCGTAAAAATCAAATATGAGTTCTATATATGGTTCATCAGTCTTAAGTACTGAGTTTTAAAAAAACTCTTTTTATCCTCAAATCTACCTCACTGACTCAAACTATAGGAATCAGGTTTGGTTTATGAACTGAATTCGTTGAACAGGGAACGCTTAACAGGGAACTCTTAACAAGAAAAAAGGCTCTTTGAGGTGTACGAAGCTTGGCAAAAATCAGATAGCAATCCTATATTTTTCTAAGTTTTGTATAGCAACAGACATATCGTTTAGGACATCGTACTTTGATTAAGAGGGAACAGGGAACTCTTAACAGGGAACAGGGAAATGTCCTAACAATTGTCGCGACTGCTATAACTGTTAAAGATAGTTTGTAATGATTAGTCACTAGTGACTAATCATTAGTTCCTATTTATAGGATTTATCATGACTCAACAGGAGAGCCAGAGCCGAAACGAGGCAAACCTCGGTGCAGCGCTGGCTCACTAATAACTAATAACTAAATCAAGCCGCTAGTTTTAGTAATAAATTTTACCACCGCCCCATCGTATAGGATCAACCTTCGGTTGGACGAGAATATAACCAGCGATCGCCTCCAAGTCACCATCGGTCAGATTTCTCATTTCTGTGAAAATATCTGCGCTCTTGGTGCTAGGGTGTAATTCAGAAATTTCCTCCTCCCCGTCGTAGGTGGTAGGATTTTTCAAATAGTCCACTAAACCTTCAATGTTGTTACGGTTTGGTGTGGCTAAGGCGAGTGTTTCAGGCTCAAGCCCTATGTTTTGGTTTGTCTTGGTAATACCTCCAGGATGACACTGAGAGCAAGTGTTGTTAAATAAGCGTTTGCCTTCTTTGAGTTGTTCAAGGCTAACGACAGTAGTCTCGCCACTCTCATTTAATGGCACCGTGCGGGTCGCTTGGTCTAGTTGGACTGCGGAGGCGCTACCGACAACGAATTGAAAGGTCAGCAAAATAGTAGCCGCAAAAATGCCAAACAGTTTTCTAAACATTTTTCCCCTTAACGATTTTGATGCTCAACACAGCTAAAATGACAATGCTCAATCTCATTCGTGCTCATGGCTAATTGCTGAGTTAATATTCTTTGCTATTAGGCACGAACTTTTACCAACTCAAGTCACTTCGGTTTCATAACTTGTGTTGCTAGTGCCTTCTGGGTGTGGTTTAAACAGAATTTGGCTCCTAATTGCCTTTGCATCCTAAGCCAGCCAAAGTGATCTTAGGTTTTTGTAGGCAATTAGGAGTTCGTCACACATAGACAACACCTTTTCCACAGGAACACTGTAGTCTGTGGGTATCTAGGCAATTGACGAGTCCGCAAAAGCCATAACACTTCAGGTAGAGATAGAGCTACTGTAATACCAATATCACAAAAGGCGACGGGGAAACTCATCAGTGGTCGGCTGACTCAGAAACCCTGCCATGTCAAAACAATTCAAAATTCAAAATTCAAAGTATGCCCTACGGGCACGCTGCGCTATCAAAATTAAGAATCCCCATACCATAAGTTAGGGGCTTGAAACCAAAGGGCAAAAAACAGAGGACTAACTTTTTCAAGGAAATTCTTAATCCCTTCTGCCTTCTGCCCCTGCTTGCGCTGCCTTTCTTCGGTCAATTAGTGATGATGTTGATAGCGACTGAAAGCAGGACCATAGGTTGTTAAAAGGTTTTGGGGTGAAAGGGCGACTTCTGGAATACCAGTGCAAACGATGGTTTGGTTGAGGCAAATGACGCGATCGCAATAACGACTCACCATATCGATGTCATGAGAAACCTGTAACACCGTCCATTTTTCTTCCTGCTTGAGTTCATTAAGTAGTGTATAAAAATCCGCTGTACCTTGTACATCTACCCCAGCAAACGCCTCATCTAGCACCAAAAGCTTTCGACTCATAACCAAACAGTATGCCAACAACACCCGCTTAAGTTGACCGCCACTGAGAGTTCCAATTGCTTGATTTCGCAAATGGTAAGCATCCGTTCGCCGCAAAGCTTCAGCAACTGCTGCTGATTTTTCCCGACGGGCTTCCCCAAAACTCCCCGTTGTTAAAGTGGCTAAAGATGGTTTTCTTTTCGCTTCTTTCACCCATCCCAACCCCACCAATTCACTCACACAGATGGGAAAGCTACGGTCAAAAATAAAGTTTTGTGGCATGTAGCCCAAGTGACAACGTAAATTCCTTAAACGTGCTAAAGGGCGACCCAATATTTCAATTTTGCCAGCACTTCGTGGAATCAAATCCAACACTGCTTGTACGAGCGTACTTTTACCCGCACCATTGGGACCAACTATAGCTGTATTTGTTCCTGACAATAATTCAAAAGAAACATCTCTGACTGCTAGGTAGCTATCTTGATAAACAGTTAGTCCCTCTACTTTTAAAATAGGAGAGTCATTAATCATTCGTCATTCGTTATGAGTCGTTCTTCATAAGTCACTTGTTATTTGCACTTTCTCTAAAGGACAAATAGCAAATGACCAAATTTATTTGCAGGCTGTTTCTAAAGTTTGTAAATTATCTCGCATTGCCTTGAAATAATGCTGCGGATCTGTATTGCCAGTTTCTAAAGAATTTAAGGAACGTAAAGTTAACTTCAAATCATTAGAAAGACTTGATAATAATTTGTTATCTACTCCAGGTTCGCTAAATAAAGCTTTCACTTTATATTTTTTCACCGCATTGACTGCATTTTGAATATCCGCTGGGGCTAGTTGATCTTCAGGAATTTCCACGACTGCAACTTGTTTGAGGTTATAACGTTTAGCTAAGTATGGAAAGGCATCATGGAAAGTGATAAAAGTACAATTAGGGTTTTTTTGTAAAGTCTGCTGAAATTCACTATTTAAACTGTCTAATTGTTTGATATAAGCTGCTGCATTTGCCTCATAACTCGCTTTATTTGCAGAATCAGCAGCAATTAACCCATCCCGAATATTAGCAACTTGCTGTTTTGCTAAAACTGGATCTAACCAAACATGAGGGTTACCTTCGGCGTGTTCGTGGTCGTGTTCTTCCTCTTTTTTACCCGTTTTCTCAACAGGAGAAATTTCATTTAAGGGTTGAATACCCTTACTTGCATTAATCACAGACAATTTGGGATTTTGGGCATTTTTTATGGTGTTGTCTAAAAATTCCTCCAAACCTAAGCCGTTTTTTACTAAGACATTAGCAGTGGCGATCGCCTTCACATTATTTGGTGTAGATTGATACTCGTGTACTTCTGTTCCCGGTGGTACTAAAATTTCCACATCTGCTGCACTCCCAGCCACCGCCTTGGTAAATATATACATCGGCAAAAACGTTGTCACCACTTTGGTTTTTCCTGACTGTGGTGATGAGGTGGATGGAGTTTCTTGTGGTGGTGACTGTTGGGCAGTTGTTGGTTGATTTGTATTAGATTCCGTACACCCAGCACTCAACGATAGCATAAGCAGAGCAATCACAGGTGTCATCCCTCTTGTGTATCTATTTCTTCTGCGTCTGGTGTCAGTCCGGTTCACTATTTTGTCTCCTTACTGAAAGCTGTTTGCTTTGCTGTGTTTAAAATTTTGTTGATAATGAGATTTATTTTAGCTCATATATTATAATAATTCTCATTCTCATCAAAAGACCTATGACTGAGCGTTAATCGTAAAAAAAGTTTTTTAAAAATGACCGAAACAGTGAACAGTGAACAGTGACCAAAACAGCGGACTGCTAACTGGTAACTGGTAACTGGTAACTGGTGACTGCATGGTACAAGCCCCCAAATTCATTTGTGGAAAGAAAAGAAAAGTTATTCCTTGCCAAAATCCCCAGCAATTTATTCATGGGGATTAACTGGTAACTGATAACTGGTAACTGGTAACTGATAACTGGTAACTGATAACTGTTAATCCTGACTAAATGTATAGATTTATTGAGAAAGAACTCTTATGCTTTGTTCTGTAGGAGTTTTACTTTTACATGTATACAGATTTCATGAGATTTTTTTGAAATTGATTGTTAAATAATTTGCTAATTACTGATAAATTAATGAGACTACTTTCTATGAAAAATGAGTTTTAAAAAAGTAGAATGTGGCGACTAACTGAGAATTGGTGTGAGGAAAAAATGACAAACTTGTGGAAATCTCTGCTGGCTACTCCAGCAGTTTTCGGGGCAATGTTAGCGATGAGTGCTGCTGCTATTGCAGGGGAAACACCTGCCAATTTGGAAATCAAAGAAGTTCAGAAAACCCCTCAAAACAAGACAACGGCACAAGTGACTTCGGTGTCTCAGTTATCAGACGTACAACCCACAGATTGGGCATTTCAAGCACTGCAATCTTTAGTGGAGCGCTACGGCTGTATTGCAGGATACCCTAACGGCACTTATCGCGGAAATCGAGCGATGACGCGGTATGAATTTGCTGCTGGCTTGAATGCTTGTCTCAAACGAGTTAACGAACTTATTGCCACGGCTACAGCAGATTTGGTAAATAAACAAGATTTAGCGACGTTACAAAGACTACAAGAAGAGTTTGCAGCAGAATTGGCGACACTGCGAGGTCGTGTGGATACTCTGGAAGCAAAAGCTGCTGAATTAGAGGCAAATCAATTTTCTACTACGACGAAGTTACAGGGACAAGTGGTTGCTGCAATCACTGATGTCTTGGGAGGTGGTAGAGTTAACGATGTAGATCTCAAGAACAATAACACAACCTTAGGAGTGCGGGCGCGTGTGGAGTTTGTGACAAGCTTCACAGGCGAAGATACACTCTTCACCAGGATACAGACTAATAATATTCTCAATCCTAATATTGGAACACCAGAGGGCAGCCTGTTCTTTACCGAAGAGGATGGTAGCACAGATGCTGTTATCGATGCACTTTACTACAAATTTCCCCTTAGCGAAAGTACAGAAGTTATCGCTCTTGCTAATGCGGGTGCAGCAGATGACATTACTAATACGGTAAATATCTTTGATGGGGACGGCGCATTTGGTGCTTTGTCCAGCTTTGGGACGCGCGCCTCAATTTATTACCAAATGGATGGTGCGGGATTGGGAGTGACTCAGCAGTTTGGTGATGCAGTCTCACTTAGTTTGGGGTATTTGGCAAATTCGCCTAATGATCCCTCATCTGATAATGGATTGTTCAAAGGTCCATATGGTGCACTTGCACAGCTAACCTTGAAACCCAGTGAACGTTTTACCATTGGCTTGACCTATATCAACGCTTATAATCAGGAGTTGCGTACTGGTAGCCAGCGAGCAAATCCTATATCCTTCCTTCAGTCTGAACTTGCTGCTCCTCCTGCAGTTACTGGAGAACCTGAGCCAGTGAATGTGCCATTTGCCAGCAATTCCTACGGTATACAAGCATCCCTTGGTCTGAGCGAGAAATTTGTCCTGGGTGGTTGGGTTGGATACACCAACGCTCGTAACTTGTCCACCAAGGGAGGAACAGTTGACCGTGGAGAGCTTGATATTTGGAACTGGGCTGTGACTTTAGGATTTCCTGACCTTGGTAAAAAAGGAAACTTAGCAGGCATCATCTTTGGTATGGAGCCGAAAGTGACAGGTTCTAGTATTAATGAAATTTCCAAAGACAGAGATACTTCCTATCACGTAGAGGCGTTCTACCAATACAAGCTGACTGACAATATCACTATTACTCCAGGAGTCATTTGGCTGACAGCGCCAGATCATAACAGTAACAACGATGATGTTGTGATTGGTGCACTCAGAACCACCTTCACTTTTTAACAGTTATCAGTTATCAGTTATCAGTTATCAAGGAAGCGCAGTATCAGTTATCAGTTATCAGGTAGGAAACGGACTCGTCTACCCCTTGTTCACTGTTCACTGTTCACTGGTCACTGTTCACTGTTCACTGTTCACTGTTCACTGTTCAGCAGGTGGAATCTTGGAAAAAACCGACGAAACTACGCCACTCCTTGGGTTTCGAGGGTAACCCATGTTGGGAGTCAAATTGCTCCTGTCCGGAGATATCGGCGAGTACAGACAGTTGATTTATGGGGCAATTTCGACGGTTCTCGGTTTTTTCGCTTACCAAATGTGACACTTTTTAAAAACTACAAAAAGACCAGCCTACCACAGCTGGTCTATTTTAATATCTTACTTGTGTTGTCTTTTCAAAAGAGTTAAGCCCAAATCGCGCGTTCCCAAAACGCAACGGGATACTTTTCTTAACAATATTGTAACAGTCAGTACAAATTTTTTATGACATTTATCAAAAAAAGATATTCAGGAAGAAAATAAGCCTCTATCTTTAAGAAGAATTCCCAATGTGGTATGTAGCCGGAAAATATTTAAATTTTTAATTGAAAATTAAAAGTTCAATAAAAATTATGTATCTTGAATAACAAAAATACTCGCAACTCAGGACTTAGCACTCAGAACTAACGACTGCGGTTGTCCCCAAATGATACGTTCCTGCTTGTAGATAGCGATTCCCGGTTTGGCTCCCTTGGGTTTGTAAACATATTTTGGCTGAGTGTAAACAACTGGCACCTGGTCACTCTGACGACCGCGACTATGGTATGCTGTTAAGTTAGCAACATATTGCAAATCAGCTTGCTCTGGAACAGCACCTGGTTCTAGACGCAGTAGTACATGGCTGCCTGGAATTTCTTGAGCATGGAACCATAAATCATAATCGTTTGCCACACGAAAAGTTAATTGGTCATTCTGGCGGTTATTACGACCAATTAAAACTTCAAAACCGCTGGGAGTGCGGTAATTATAAAAGTTAATGCTAGCAGCTTCGGTTGGAATGCGACGGCGATATTCTGAGTCTTCTAAATACCGCTGTTGAATAAGTTCTTCACGAATTTCTTCAAGGGCTTGTAAATCGTCTGGTGTGTTATAATTCTCTATCTGAGAAATGGCTGCTTCCACTTGCTCCAAATACTCAATTTCAGCATTGACTTCTGCCAATAATGGTTCTACAGCAATACGAGCGCGTTTGAGTTTTTGATGCTGCTTGTAGAGATTTTGGGCATTTTGGACAGCATTTTTATCTGGCTGTAAAGCGATTTTTACTGGTTCGCTAGTTTCAAAATCAGGGATAACAATTTCTGTCATTCCCACTTGCCATTCATGGAGATGTGCCATCAACAAATCAGCTTTTTGTCGATATTCATCTGCTTTTTCTGACTGCTGCAAGCGTTGCTCAAAAGTAGCAGCTTTGACTCGTAATTTTTCCAAAAGATTACTTAGCTTTTGACTCAATTGATGCCGCAGTTGGGAAAATGTTTGTTGATTTCCTTGGTCGGTGTAATATCGGTTGAGTAACTCTTGGATATTTTTCGCCCTCTTGTGAACACCCCAACCAACTACGGTATAACCTTCTTGTGTCCAACCAGGTTCAAACTTTTCGCTTTCGACTTTTTGCAGCCATTCTTGCCAACGCTGAAACAACCGTTGCCAATCATCGAGTTTTAAAGTGTCTGTGGAACTCTCTGGATCTATGTCTGATTCCAACAGCATTGATTGTATCAGGGAAGGAGAAACACCGCGATGGGTTTTGAGCAACTGACGCTTGATAGATCCTGGTACTAAGCTAACTCGTTCTTGCCAACGTTCTTGAGATTCACTCAAGCTGGGTGTTGCAGCGGTGAGAGTAGGTGGTGTTTCATAAGGCTGTCCTGTCAGAATTGGACGGACACTAGATTGTTGTTGTTTTACTTGATGGGCAACCGTGATAATGCTGTTATTGGCATCGGTGAGAATGACGTTGCTGTACTTGCCCATGATTTCCACGTACAGGTGATACAGGGCGCTTTCTCCTGGACGACGGGCAAATTGCAAATCAACGACACGTTCCCAAGGGGCGATCGCCTCAAGCCCCACCAACGCCAAACCGCCCAACTGGTGGAGTAGTTGTTGGCTAAAGGTAAAAGTATCTGGTGTTCTTGGTGGTGGTTCACCGATGTGAAGGCGTGCTGCTTGGGGATGCCAAGAAATTTCCAGCCAACCCCGCTGCTTGAGGGTGCGGAGTGCTACGGCAATAGTATAGCTGTTGCGTTGATAAACTTGCTCTATCCGCGATGGTAGCCAGTGAGCGCGGATGTCACTACAAACAGCGGTAAGAGTTGTAAAGTCAAATGTTTGCACAACGGTTAGTCGCTGTTATTTAGGTACTGATTCTCAGTATAGCAATTTTAAATCATTCGTGAACAACAAGATAGGGAACAGGGAACAGGGGGTAGGTTGGGGAGGACAGTGCCGTGGACGGGTCTGTCTTAACGTTCAAACGTTTATTCCACGTTGATTTAACCCCTCCCCTAACCCCTCCCCTTATTAAGGGGAGGGGAGGTTTTGGCGTCAGACAAAACCGGGGTGAGGTTATACGAAAATTGTGGGTGACATCATTATCTCGTTGCTGCACAACTACTAGCAGGTGCTGGCTGCTTACGTTGTGGACCAGTTTTGGTAGGATCATAAGCTACCAGCAACACCTCACCTTTTTCGTTATATATCCATCCTCGGGCTGGTATTATCTCTTTGACAGGTGGCTTTTGAGATGGCTGCTTTTGTGTTGTACTTGTTGAACTCACCGTACTGGGAACAGGTTTAACTAAATCAACGCGCACATTATCACTACTGAGGATTTTCGTTGGATCAGATGAGAATCCCCCACGTCCGGTGATGGTGAAACTGCTACCAAACCCTTTTGTACAAACATTTTGAGCTATCTGCTGTGCAGGGTCGATGACAGTTTCTGATAATTCAAACAACCCACGGCTGGGGTCAACATCTGGGGTGTTAAATTGCACAATGCCATTGAATTGTGGACCAGCTTCAGAAGTGGCGGTAATATCGCTGTCTGGGGAGCGAAAGATACCTCGGGCTGTGATGTTGACCCTCCCTCCATAACCTTTTTCTGCATTGGCGGTAATCTTGCTACCTTCAAAAACTACCAAGTTCCCAGTGTTATTAATCTCAATGTTGCCTCCATTAGCCGTGCCTGTAGCATTAGTCGTGATTTTGCCGTTGTTGCGCAAGATTAAATCGCGAGAATTCACGCTAATGTTGCCTTCTCCCCCATTCGTGTCGGCGTTAAGCGAACTGTTATCAAGCTTAATGGTGTCAGCCTTAATCCTTAAATTACCAGCATTACTATTACTAGTATCAGAGGAATCAGTTTTTATATTTGCACCACCGGCTACAGTCAATGAACCTGTAACAGTAATGTTGATGTCTCCAGCATCACCTTTACCTTTAGTGGTTGTAGATATAACTGCTGTATCTGGTGGATTTTGTAGGACTTCCAGAGAGTTTGCGTTAATGTTGATTACTCCAGCCTTACCTGTGCTACCTTTCTCCGTCTCGCTTTTAATTTCTCCTCCAAGCCGAAAAGAATTTGCACTGATGTTGATTTTTCCCGCGTCACCCGTGCCAGAGGTGTTGGTACTTATAGTTGAATTCTTGATGGCAAGAGAGTCTGCGACATTAAAGCTGATTTCTCCGCCTTGACCTGTGTTTTTCGCACTGCTAGAGACACTCGTGCCGTCAATCTGCAAAGAATTTGCATTTATCTTGATTTTGCCAGCGTTACCCGCACCCCTGGATTCAGTACTTATAGGACCGGTTAGAGTGAATGGACCTTTAACATTAATGTTGATGTCTCCAGCGTCACCTTTACCAAAAGTGGCTGTAGTTATAAGTGTTGGTTTAACTTGTTGTGGATTTTGTAGTACTTCCAGAGAGTTTGCGGTAATGTTGATTTTTCCACCCCGACCTGTGCTATTTCCCTGCGCCTCGCTTCTAATGTCTGCTTCACCAACAAACCGAAAAGAATTTGCATTGATGTTGATTGTGCCAGCCTCACCCGTGCCATCAAAGGTGCTGGTAATTATTGTTGAATCCTTGATTGCAAGAGAGTTTGCGACATTAAGGTCGATTTTTCCGGCTTGACCTGTGTTTGTCGCACGGCTAGCGAGAAACGACCTTTCCATTCCCAAAGAATTTGCACTGATGTTGACTTTGCCAGCGTTACCCGCGCCAGAGGAATTGGTAACTATTGAACCGACTAGAGTAAATGGACCTTTAACATCAATGTTGATGTTTCCAGCGTCACCTTTACCAAAAGTGGCTGTAGATATAACTGTTGCTTTATCTTGTGGATTTTGTAAATTTTGTAGTACTTCCAGAGAGTTTGCGGTAATGTTGATATTTCCACCCTGACCTGTACTACCTTCCTGCACCTCGCTTTTAATAACTCCTTCAAGCCCAAAAGAATTTGCATTGATGTTGATGTCTCCGGCTTTACCCTTGTCCCATGTCTGAATGGTTAGAGTGCTGCTATCCTTAAACTCGATGTTGTTGGTGGCATCCAGTTTTATTCGTCCACTGTCCCCGGAACTGAAGGTGTTAGAGAAGACGCCAGACCGATTGAAATTTATAGAGTCACCAACAATGCTAATTTCTCCTCCATTTTTATCACCAAGGGTATTAGCTAATAGAACTGATTCAGAGTTGAAATTAATAGTCCTACCCTTAATTGCAATAGAACCACTGCCTTCTCCTGTGACATTCGCTAACGATTTTTTAGAAAACTCGATATTTCTAAAACTGGGGGTGCCTTGATACGCAAGTGAAAAACCTTGTTCTGCCGGGACGAGATTCACAACCTGGTTGCTGTCAAAACTGCCGATTTCAATACGTCCTCCCGGTGACCTGAGTACACCACCCTCAAGGGAGACATTCCCTCCTACGAGTGCTAAGGTTTTTCCGGGTTCGACTTTTAATCCTATAACGTTAGAGTCAATATTTTGACGAATTCTATCAGTAAAATCACTAAAATTGCGTCCGTGTTCAGGTCCAATTACCTGAATCGGTTGAGGATTATCCCGATACCTCAACCCAATTGGAACATTTATCGTTAACAACGGCGGTGCTTGTGGATCAGTCGCACTAAACTCAAATCCATTGTCAAATAGAAAACTATTCGCCGTACTCCCCAAAAATGAACCACCAATATTTAAGCTGGCATTTGGTCCAAAAATAATCCCTGCAGGATTGAGTAAAAACACGTTTGCTGCGCCATTGGCTTTAATCAAACCATCAATACTAGAAACAGAACCACCCGTCACCCGGTTGATAATGTTTTGTATATTGGCTGCATTGTTAAAGTTAGCCGAACCACCATTCGGAACAGAAAACTCTTTGAAGCTGTGAAAAAGGTTTCCTCCTCTTGTTGTACCATCATTGATAGTAAAATTTTTACCATCAGGAGTGGTAACGGTGGTGGATACAGTTCCATCTGTAGAAACTTGTTGGGCAACTGCGGAGGTAATAGGCGCAAGAGTTACTATCGTTGCTACGCCTAAGGTGAGGAATTTGAGGGTACGATGCACCTGTTTGATTCTCAGCATTTTACAACTTTAGGATAATGGGATTGGCTCTGGGGGGGCACACCATTGCAGTGGCCCTACGATCTGGTTTGCAGTTTATGCCAATGAAAAATAATCTCGAAGGAGTAAAATTGTAGCTCTTGAGTATAAATAACAGGTTTGTACGATACTAAAACTTGTTTGTAAGATTTTTTGACAAAACGTTGTAATGTTTACAGATTCAATTGTGTAGCTTTTGCAATTCTTGAGCAGATTGGATTTGGAGGTGTTGCATCATGTCCTTATATTTGCCCACAATTCTCGCGCTTACCCCACCCCAGTTTTGTCTGACGCCAAAACCGCCCCTCCCCGAATTCGCGGGGAGGGGATTAAGGGGTGGGGTAAATCAGCGTGGAAAAAAAGTGTAAATTACTACGTCCTACACTTTTTTTCTTCTGCCGTAAGCTATACCTGCCACTGTCGCTAAGAAGATGGCACCAACTGTTCCTGGTTCAGGTACACTCCTCGTGCTTGAGGAACTGCCAACTTTAATTTGATATGCTACTTGAGAACGCGCAGGTGTTATACCTGTCCAACCTATTAAGGCTTGACCAGTTAGGGTGAAAGGAGAAGATATATTGCTGAGTTGGATATAGTCTGTGTCTTGGCTGTTGTTGATAGATGAAGACGACAAACCGCCAAATACTTGGTTATCAAAAGCCAGGTTAGTCAGTGCGACATTACCATTATTGCTGGCAAAAGTGCGGAGGAAGATATCAGTCACAGGACCTGTAAACGCATTGCTAGTCAGTGTTTGACCACCGACAGTGTAATTGATTGTGCTTCCTGTATATTCCAAGGAGAAGTTTGTCCCTTGACGATTACCCCAGACGTACTCACCTGCAGCAACAGGGTTTCCACCGCTTAATTCTCCATTAGCATTAGGTCTTATTGGTGTATTTATTCCTAATTCACGTTCTGTTGTGTCTAAACTGTTGTTACCAATTCGTCCTTCGGTAACAAATGATTCAGAAAATTGCCCATTACGGAGTAGATTCTCAAAATCTGTATCAGTAAATCCTGTTCTATCAACGATTGTCAGGGCTTTGGCAGAGTTAGGTAACAAAAATAAACCCAAGGTGGCTAGTCCTACTACAATCAGTGATTTGCTGTTATTGATAGATTTGCGTATAGAAAGCATGGTATCTCCTTAGTTTTATTCTTCAATTGACGAAATTTTTTGTGTAATTTTGACCAAACCCTGAGCCATAACTTTCAAACCTTGAACAGCGTGAAGAAAGAATTCCTGAGCTAACTGCTGAGTTCTTTGTTAGTTATTTCTATCTCCACACGTTAGAACATGGGTTCCTGAAATAGCGATAAAAAGAGTCGGACTTTACAGAAAATTTTACTGAATATGAAATTTTCACTTTTTCAAACTAGGGAAATACTCGGAAAACAATATAATCTATAAGTTTTTATTATATACAAATATTACGCAAAGAAACCCGGTTTCTACCAAAAATTGTCTGTTTCGCAACCAAAGACGAACGAATAATATCATGTCCGGATAATCAACCATAATTCTCGCATTACCCCTCCCCAACCCTCCACGAGATCGCGGGGAGGGTGCCGATAGACGGGTGGGGTCAATTTATTACGGGTAATTGAGCGGACTTGAGATAAACCAGGTTTCTGGCAGATGGTGCTTAAGTCCCAATAGAAGATGATTGAAGAACTGGAAATGCATAAAAATGCATAAAAAATAAAAAGACTTCGTAAAGAAGTCTACTCCGAAACAATACAGTTATCAGTTACCAGTTATCAGTTATCAGTTATCAGTTGTCAAGCAGATTTTTTGTTCTTTGTTCACTGGTCACTGTTCTTTGTTCACTGGTCACTGTTCTTTGTTCACTGGTCACTGTTCACTGTTCACTGTTCACTGTTTGAACGCAACTGTATTGTTATCCGAAACAGATATTGTTAAAAATTTTAAATGTACGATCGCAACTTGTGTTTCGGCGAGAGATAATCAATATTCGTCGAAGTGTAAGAAGTTAACAACAGAAAGTTTAGCCTTACAATGTTAACTTCTTACATTTGATATTAACTCGCTAACATCACTTCTTTTTGCATCTGTTCGGAAATTTCCGATTGTGTTTTTTCAGCTTTCTCGTTTAACAATTGAATGTAAAGTTGAGAAAGCTCACATGCAACTCCTTCCCAACTGAACTTTGTTTCAACGCGCTTTCTGGCAGCTTCACCCAACTTGTCTCGCCATTGGGAACTGCTGAGAATTCGGTCAATTGCACCAGAGAAAGCTGCGACATCTTGTGGTGGTGCAAGTAAACCAGTTTCCTCAGAGACAACTGTAAACTGAAGTCCGCCAACATCACTAGCTACGACTGGTGTTCTACTTGCCATAGCTTCAATCGCCACTAATCCAAATGGTTCGTAGTGGCTGGGAACAACACAAACATCAGCTGCTGCATAGTAATATGGCAGCACATCTTGACTGATACGACCGGGGAAAGTTGTCATGTCGCTCATGCCTAATTCGGCGACAATATTTTCAATGCGATCGCGTTCGATTCCATCGCTTTGACCTGGACGGCTACCACCACCAATCATTAAGTGTAGGTTTTGAGATCCTCGCAACTGAGACTCTCCGACAGCACGCACGAGTGTTTCTATGCCTTTACGTGGATCAAAGCGTCCCACATACAATACAAGTTTCGCTTCTGGATCGATTCCCAATTCAGTTCTTGCTGCTTGTCGATCTATACGACCAAACTGTGTAATGTTTGTCCCGCAGGGGATAATGTCGATGTTTCCTTTTGTGGAAACAAGTGATCGCATATGTTCTTTTTCCTGCGGACTTGTAGCGACGATTCGTTCGGCTGTCTCTAACACCTGTTTTTCTACTGCTAGCCTGGTACTAGCAATCAAAGGAATTGTATCAACCGTGTTGTACTTAACTGCTCCTAAGGAGTGGTATGTGTGAACCTGCTTGCTCCCTTGCATTTCCTTCAACTGCATTCCTACCCAACTGGAAAGCCAGTAGTTTGTATGAACCAAAGGGTATACGAAGCCATTTTTTTGCTGGAATTCGAGAAAATTATCTACAAATTCTGGCAAGTTTCCGAACAAGTTGTCTCGCGGCACAAATTCAACAGCACCAGCTTCTAACCGAATCGTTCGACAGTTTGGGCTATGTTGAACTATTGTTTGTTGTTCCGCACTGACTTTGCGGGTAAACATATCAACTTGCCACCCAAGGTTGGCGAGTGCTTCTCCAACTTGGCGCACGTAAACGTTTTGTCCTCCAGCTTCTTCTTTCCCAATCTCAACCGCCGGATCGCCGTGTACGGAAATTAGGGCGATGCGTTGTTCAGTTTTAGAGTTCATAGTTTGTTGGTGTGTTCTCGTTGAGAGGTTTGGTGCAGGTTGCATATGCAACTAGACTTTTATCTCTCTGGGATTTTAATTAATCTTTATTTTAATTTAATTACAACAACATTTTTATACATCTGCTACTAGAGGTAATGTTTTTATATAAGTATTTATATTTAAATTTTTTATGCTTCTTTTGCTATATTTTTATCTTATCTTCTTAATCAAAAAAGCTAATTATTGTCATTCTTATTACATATATAGAGTTTTCTGTATGTAGCTCACCCGACTATTTTGTGTTTTTTTTTGTGATAAAAAGTATAATCTGAGATTTTTGATCACAAGTAAGTTGCTTGAGATGATTCAGAAGATCTATCTAGTAGACGACTAAATTTCTAAGTACAACTTCCCAAGGGAAGAATCTGATTGAACAAAGATGATTTGTAAAAACCCCTTGAACATAATTGAAAGTTATAGATTATACGAAATTTTCAGCGAGCATCTATTCTTGTGAGATTTTTTACGTTGTAAACCAATAGGAAAAGTTAAAATTCAATCATTTGTTAATTTATGGCTAGGAATTTGGAGTCATTAGTTCACCAGCGCTGCAATCCTTGTCTCCCTCCCTTGGCGACTGGCACTCTTCCCTTAGGCGTGGCGTAGGCATACCCGTAATGGTCATGAGTAGCAGTGATTGATAGCTAATAACCATGACGAAAAACGACGGTTAATCTTCTCCATAAAAAAATGAGTTTACCCGTCGTTTTTAGTAAATTTAACGAGATATTAAAAAAAATTTGAGTTTTTTTCGCGCAGATGAAATTCTCAAACAAAGACGGGGAGGCATCCCATTCCTTCTAGGGATGGCTACGATACCCGCCTCCCCTTCGATATTTTAGTCATTGGTCAATAGTTAATGGTCTGTTTTATGCCTACGGCACTGCACTTTACACGATATTCGTTCTTTTACACACTAAGGACTAACGACTAACGACTAATAACTTCAATTTCCCCCGGCTTTCAATCAAAACAAGCTAATGCCGTGTTTTAATAACCGGGGGATGAGTTAATCAACCAGTTACCAGTGAACAGTAAACTGTGAACAAGGTGTGGACGAGTCCGTTTCCTACCTGATACAGCAGATTGCAAGTTGGTGAAGTACAAACAGACCCCACCCGCGCACCTCAAGCACCCTCCCCGTGAACTCGGGGAGGGTTGGGGAGGGGTGTACTCCATTTAGATGCAAAGCGCTGTAACTGATAACTGATAACTGATAACTGTTTGAATGGCAAGACGTGAAATAACAAGAACAAGCCTGAAAGAGAGTGAGTAGACAGCCGGAAATAAATCAAGCTATGTAAAAATTTGTAAAAACGCCTCAAACCCTTACCAATGAACAGCAGGTGGTAATGGAGGAAATCACGCCACTTGCGGGACTGTCGGGAAACCCTAGCCGAACAGTGGGTCCCCAAGACCGCACTGCCTCCTAATGACCAATGACTAACGATTAATGACTAATGACTGCCTTAACGAGTGAATTTTATTAGTACCGACCTACTTATCTCAACAAATGGTAAGTTAATTGACGACACAAGCAATCTGACAAAATGATTCGAGATATTCAGTCTCTAGCACACTCAGAAAGATACTCTATGCAATTAGAATTTATTCCTGTTGAAGAATTTTACTTTGTCCTAACTTTAGCGGTTCGGACTCTGGAAGAATTAACAAAACCAGATCTTGTCGAACAAGTGCGATCGCGACTGTTGGTAGAATGTGGACAACCCTCTACTGTCGCTCCTGGGAAACAAAATACTTTCAACTATGTATTTCGTGTACAAGGTGTAGACAATAGCCCTGCATCTGGACTTATCGTTTCCATTTCAGATTGGCAAGATAAGCTGCGCCTGAGTAGCGACTATGGATGGACGCTAGACCAACAACGCAAGCCTATTCGTACTGAAAAGTATAGCCAGCGATCACATTTCGCCCAACAGTTGCGATCGCACTTACAACTATGGTTACAGCTTCCCATTAATACCTAAGGGATATATAGACTAAAAATTAAAAATCAAACTAACTTGATTTTTAATTTTTAATCTCTGCTTGTTGAAGTTTAAGTCGTCGTTTGTGCGGCAAGCATTTGCTTGAGTTTTTCCAACTCGTTAGCCCATCTGGGGTCTGGACGAATTGCATCATCCGTGCTGGCAGCTGCTGGTGTGTGTTCCTTTGATCCGCCACCACGACGAGACTTCTTGGAGTTTTTCTCCCTACGGTTGTTTTCTTTTGCAGGAGTCGGACTAGAGTTACTAGTTGTAGGATGACTAATAACTTTAGTTGGTTGCTCCTCGTTATTTTCCTCTGTTTTCGTACGAGGTAATGCTTTCTCGAGTTTGATAGGAGTGTCTTTGAACAACTGACCATTGTACTTTTCAATAATTTGGTCTGCTTGTTCGTCATTGTTGACTGTGAGAAAACCAAAACCACGACACTTGCCGGTTTTTCGGTCTTTAATCAGTTTAGTAGTAACAGCATCGCCTTCTGCTGCAAAAACTGCTTGCAGTTCTTGACGATCTATTTCTTCTTTGGGCAAATTGCCTATGTATAGGCGAATGGACATGAACTACACCTCCACAGGTTAAGTGAAAAAGAGCAGGCAAAAAACAGTTGCTTGGCTCTGGCTTTCAATAGATACTGTTGACCAATTCTGCCACAAACCAATTTTTTTCTCCGAACTGTTAACCTATACAATACAGTTTTTTACCAGGATAAAGCTTGCTTAATACAAAAGCACACAACTTTGGTAACACCTTTATTCTAAGAATTTTGAATTTTACTGCGTACTGCTTACAACTTGAAAGTTCTTCTACACTTTATTTTTCCAAACAATTAAACACTCTTCCCTAGATTATCACGCTATTTTACACGCAACCAGTTCATATTAGACATTTCTAGCAATACCATAATTGCATAGTAGCATAAAATACACTTTTCCCACAGTTTCATGTCAGAGAAACAAAAACCAGCCAGTTACTGGCTGATTAACTGCTGTGTTGGGCAGAAAAAGGGTATGTCTTGGCGCGATCAGCAGCACCGATTACCAAGCTTGAAAGCCACGGTATATCAGTTTTTACTGTTACTATTAATAATAATAACATTTTGTTGAGAAATGTGCAATTTTTGTTTACAAATCGCTGTGCGAACTTATTGAATGTACAGTACAAAGTCAAGTCACCCTTACGGGTATGGGCTTTGCGCACGCCCTGCGGTCTAACGCCAGTCGCTCATAAGGGACTCACGGATCCCCACTTTGGAGCCAATGCGGATAGTCGCTGAGGTCTTGGGGTCTCCCCAAATGACTAACCTTTTAACAAAATGTATGCTCCAACCGCCTCCGTGACAACGGCTAAAACCGTAGACCAAACGGGATGAGGACTGTAGATAGTTGTACCGCTATGAGTTTGCAGAGTTTGGAGGTCAATCCAAGGTGTTGCTCCTCGCCGTAACCAACCTGTCACCGTAATTTGCCGACCAATCAAGTTTTGAGGATTTTGCTGTTGTCCCAGCCACTGTAGGTAATGTAATCTCACCGAAGCTGTACTGGATTGCAGGATGAAATCTTGTCCCAACGAGTTACTTGTACCTCGCCGACCTAATAACTTACCGACAAGACGCACGTTGATACTATCAGATGGGAGGGCTGCTGGGTTGGATAAGAGGTTAGGCAATCGATCATCTGTTTGGGTAGTACTAGATTTAATATCTGGAAAAAAATAATTTATCCGGATTAATGTACCGATGCTAAATCCAATTAGCCAGCAACCTGTTATAAAAGACCAATTGTCGTATATCCACTTTAAGTTCAAAAACTTAAGTGCATATGCCCTTTGCCAAACAAGCCAGATCACAATCGCAAACACACTACCTATAGGAATTCCTAAAAAAGGAGCAATTTGAATGAAAAAAGATTGACGCTTCACCCTCAAAGATTGTTGTTTTTCCAAATTCAATTCTGTTTCTAAATGCCAATCGCGGGCTATTGATAACAGACGTTGCAGGCGATCGCCTATCAAGGCATGAGTGTTGTTGATCACCAACCACCAGCGATAAGGATTGAGATAGTCCCACATCTCCTAAGAAACACAGGGAACAGGGAACTCTTAACAGGGAACAGGGAAAGAGTGTTTCTTTCATATGTTACTAGCGGTTAAGAGCGCTAGTCAGAGGCTCATATCTTGCACCTCTAAGTACAAACCCAGGCAACGTAAAAACATGCGTGAAGTCGCTACCTGATTTTTATTGGTTTTTCTCGCGCTCATTAAGGGTTGTAGTTTAATACTGAGTCATGAAAATACATCAATTTTTATTGGTGCAAGATGTGATACATCAAAAACGATTCAAAAGTCGTGTTATGAGCAATACAACCCAAACAAATACTTTGCTGGTAGCCCACAGGCGCTAGTATATTTAAGCTTTCTAACTGCCAACTGGTGTGTTCTTGTTTTTGGATATCATCAGCAATACCAATAGCAATTTTGAGTAAAGCACGGACAAGACCGTTAGGATTACCAGTGATGTCAACAGCCAGGCGCTCGCTGTAATAGGGGAAGTGTCAATTGCTCTAAAGTGCGATTTGCCCACTGTTGTACATCGGAATTTTGACTGTGAGTGAGAGTTTCGCATAGAGCGATTCCTTCGGAGAGCTACGCTTAACGCCCTTGGGATATTACCGCTTTTTGCATAACCTACAATTAACCCGATTTGTGCTTGTAAAAAAATGTTACTATTGGCAGCTGTTTGGGTTAGTGCTTCTAGGATGGCGATAAGCCGGAGGCTTTACGCTCCGCGTATCGCACTTTGGAAATCTCCCAGCTTAATTGCTGATAACCCTGCCTCCAAGGATAATTCGGGATGTGAAGACATAAAAATCCTCTAACTCTGATATTGTTTAACAAGTTCGGCGTAAGTCTCCCATTATTTCGGAAATTCAAAGTATGCCCTATGCCTAGTGGGAACGACCACGGCTATCAATGAAAAATCTTTTTTGGAATTGTGAATGAGCGCATTTTGAATTGAAGCGTTTGCGTAGCGCCCCCTTAGGGGCTAGGGAGTGGCGGAAGAAGCACCAAGGGATGACTCAGTTTTTTCGTTTTTTCATCCACTTAACTCATTCCACGGAAAATAGTTTTTTTCATCCGTTTGTCCAAAGTCAAAAGTCATACCAGTGACGAGTGACGAATGGGACAACTATCCTCGCATCCCCTACTGGGGTAAAATTGGTTAATCAGAAAAGTGTAAGTAGTTTAGGAAAGAATGTTATCGGTAGCTCAAAGTTTTTCAAATACTTTTTTAGAAAAGCTGAAAATCAAATCACCACTGCAAAGAATACTGATAAAATTTTTGACGACAGAATCAAATTGAGTTGAGCAAATACAAACTATCAACCCACGACTCAGTTAGAACCATGCTCATCTTTGATTTAGTGCTTGCTCTGACACCAAGGTATTTTGGGGGTAAGGTGTACTAAAAAGAAAATCCCTTCTTCCCCCTACACCCCTACACCCTTACACCCTTAGTTTTGGCCATTAAAGGAAAATTTTTATGCAACTATCACCTCAAGAAAAAGATAAACTGCTCATTTTCACGGCGGCTTTAGTAGCAGAAAGACGTAAAGACAAAGGTTTAAAGCTAAATTATCCCGAAGCAGTGGCATATATCTCTGCTGCTATTTTAGAAGGCGCAAGAGAAGGAAAAACTGTGAGTCAATTAATGAGTGAGGGAGGAAAGCTATTGAAAAGGGATGATGTGATGGAGGGAATAGCAGAAATGATCCATGAAGTGCAAGTAGAAGCAACCTTTCCTGATGGAACGAAATTAGTAACAGTACATAATCCAATTCAAGACTAAAATCTCTGAAGAAATACAGTAAACAGTGAACAGTGAACAGTGACCAGTGACCAGTGAACAGTGACCAGTGAACAAAGAACAAAAAATCTGCTTGACAACTGATAACTGGTAACTGATAACTGGTAACTGATAACTGATAACTGATAACTGTTTTAAGAAGAGAGATGCAGTTTCTTTCATTCCTAGCGGGTGATGTGTCGTTATAGTGCGCCTGCTTTTAAAAAACATGCAGAAAGTTAGATAATGAATTGATAACAAGGGAATTTTTAAATGTATACAACTAACAAAGTGGTGCTTTATGAAGCTCCTAACTACAAAGGAAATCATAAGGAACTTGCGGAAGGAGAGTATAATATTTACGATTTGGGAATTGGTGACAATAAGCTGAGTTCCTTAACGGTGCCAGCAGGCATGAAAGTCACTATATATGAATACGAAGAATTTCGAGGTCGGAGTAAAACCTTTACTAGTAACGTCGGCGACCTGAGAAATGTTAAAGTTGAAGGCAAAAACTTTAACAACGAGGCTTCCTCGATTAAAGTCGAAAAAATAGTAATGACTCCAGGACAAATAATAGTTACTAAATCAGAACCAATTGAACTCAATGCTGGGCGAAAGATTACCAAAATTAGAGTGAGTAATCAAGGCGATCGCCCAATTCAAGTTGGTTCTCATTTCCACTTTTATGAAGTTAATGATGGCAGTCAAGACAAGAAAGGTCTGCAATTTGACCGCAATCAAGCTTACGGTAAGCGCTTAAATATTCCAGCAGGGACAGCAATCAGATTTGAACCAGGAGATGAAAAAGAAGTCGAGTTAGTCCCATTCGGAGGTAGCCGTGAAATCTATGGTTTTAATGGATTAGTGAATGGGTCTTTAGAAAAACAGAAAAAATGATTGTAAAATGGGTAAGGGCGCAAGCAAGAGCGCCCCGATTGTGCTGTAATTTATTTCTTGGAAGTCGCCATAAGATTCAGACAGCAGATTGGAGACAAATCTGCTGCAACTTGCTTCCACGTAATCCCAGCATCGTCCGAGAAAAAGACTTGACCCTCACTAGTTCCGAAAGCAGCTAAATTCCCTGTAGTAGCAAGGGTTCCCGTGTTGATATTGTGATTGAACCACTCTGGCAGCCCTCGCTCACATTTCTCGAAAGCTCCTGGCTTGTCGAGTGGGTGTCGATAGATGGCTGCTTTGTGACCACTTGGACCGGTAGAAGCACTGATCAAAATGGTTTCTTCACACACAGCTATGGCTCGTGCGTAAGCAGCATGTAGGTTTTCATGTGAAAACCTCCAAGAATTCCCTCTATCTTTACTCACAGCCAGCCCCTGGGCCGTAGCCGCCAACACAAGATCCGGATGAGATGGAACTGTCCGTACTTCATGGACATCTGCATCAACGTCGATAGTGGGTTGCCATGACTTACCCTGGTCATCAGAGCGCAAAATGCCTCCAACGTGCACATTCACGTAGAGTTCACCAGATTGACCTATAGCCATCGAACGAACATCTGGAGGACCACCCCACGGCGTATACCATTCATCTCGTCCCTGAGCCTTCTCAAAGCAATTGATACGATTCGTGCTTCCGTCTGCAATACGGATGAGATGAGCTTGTGATGTCCCAACTAAAACTGCCCCATTATAAGGCAAGATACAATTTAGCCGTAAATCATCAATTGAAGTTATTTGATGCCACTCACCCTCTGGGTTGCGATGCCATACCGAGTTGCGATCAACTATCACCCACAACCCATCAGGGCTTGAGGCAAGAGCAGTGATAGAATGGCCTTCAAGTTCAACATATTGCCTGGAATCGAGAAACAGCAAGCCGTCAGATGTTCCTGCTATTATTACGGGTTTGTGTATCGTCGCAGAGGCATTGGCAAAATCTGTATCTGTTTGCTTGTGTGAAGTCGGCTCAACCTGCTCGACTATTTGCTGTAGAGTATTATCCATTGTTTGAACCTCCAAACCTCATCGGTGCTGCCATTATGAGCATCTGTCGTACTAAATGGCTCAGTCCTTCGGCACCTGCTTTTGAATCTACTGTACTGAATTCGTTCAAGCCTGAACTCAGTCATAAGCATGAGGATAAGTGTCATCACTCGTCTGGATTCGACTTAAGGATTTAGGCTACATAACTGACTGCGTGTGTATGTAACAACTACTGTAGAATAATAAAAATAGCTAAAGTCTGATTATACTAGCAGTCTCCAAGAGTTCAAGCAGGATAGATTAGCCATGCTAAAGTCAGCAGCTCGACTGGGGATTGGGGGACCAGTAGGTAGCGGAAAAACAGCTCTCATAGAGTCTATAGTCCCAATATTGATGAATCAAGGTATTGAAGTAGCAGTTGTCACCAATGACTTACTAACTACGGAAGATGCAGACCGACTCAAAAGTCGCGGGTTTCTGCCAGCAGAAAGGATTATAGGAGTAGAAACAGGTAGCTGTCCACACACAGCAATTCGGGAAGACCCGACTATGAATCTTTTAGCAGTGAAGGATTTTGAGTTACTGATTCCTGAATTAGACTTAATCTTGATTGAAAGTGGTGGTGATAATCTTGCCTCCACTTTTAGTTATGATTTGGTGGATTCGTATATTTTTGTGATTGATGTGGGTGCGGGAGATGATATCCCTCGTAAAAATGGTCCTGGCTTTGTACAAGCTGATTTAGCGGTGGTGAATAAAATTGATATTGCTCCTTATGTTGGTGCTGATTTGGAGTTAATCCGGAAAGAAGCCCCGCTATACCGTCGAGGTAAACCTATTGCATATACTAATTGCAAGACGGGAGAAGGATTGGACGAGGTGATCAATTTTATTCTGGAAACAGTTCTGTTTCGCAGTGCTTCCGCAACACATCAAAGAGTTGAGGAACCGCAGATGGACGCCAAAGTAGATGGACGTAGATGAGAAGCGCTATAACTTGGAGTTAGGGCTGAAGTGCGCTACGCCGCGAGAAGTCTGCCCTGAGCGCAAAGCGCACGCTGCGCGAACGGGCAATCGCTTTGGTCAAACTATTCTCAGCCATCAGTACACAGCTTATCCTTTGAGGATATCTCGGGTATTTTATCTCGATGATGCTGATTTTCAGCGTGCTTATCTCTATGTTATGAGCACATCTCCAGGTTTACTGGCACAAGATAAGTTGAATATATCTTTGCAACTAGCAGCTCATACTAGTCTTTATCTTACGGAACAGGCTGCAACTAAGGTTCATTCGATGCCCATAGCAGGCTCAAAAGCAACAACTAATTATGAAATTGAGATTGGGGAAGGAGCAACGTTAGAGTTTGTACCAGAACCATTAATTTTGTTTGCTGATGCAACTTTGGAGCAAACTATAAATATTAAGATTCATCCGACTGGAAGATTATTTTTGAGTGAAATGATTCTACCTGGAAGGCTGGCTAGGGGAGAATTTTTCCAGTTTAACCACTATTTTAGTCGCTTGCAAGTGAGTTCTACTTGTGGAGAGCTATGGTTTACTGATGCTATGCGCTTGGAAGGAAAAGGAAATCCTTTCACTAAGACTAACCTATTTGCTGATTCACCTGTTTTTGGTAATTTCATTATAGTTTTACCTGAAACTAATCTGGAATTATTGAGTAAAAATGTAGAAGACTTAGAAGCAGCTAACTGCTCATGTCTGACTGTCGCAAGCTCAATTTTACCCAGAAACAAGGGTCTGCTGATTAGAGCTATGGCTAGTGGAACTCATGAACTCAAAAAGTTTTTAAAATACGCTTTAAACTGCGTGCGTCGCTCTATTGCTCAACCTCTTTTACCCAATGATTTATGACTGAATTAGCAGAAATTTACCTGGGCAATTCAATAGAAAATGTCAGCTTATCTGAACGGATAGAAAAAGCTTGTTCCTCAGCACTTTGCTTGGAAGTTCATATCAGTCAAACTGATAGCCGCAAAGGTCGAATTCACGCTCACACGACTACTGGTGTGGCTGTAGGAATTGTGAAAAGTCGAGATTGGGCATTGCGGGAAGGAGATGTTTTAGAAACGGAAGATGGTAAGCTATTACTGATTCATCTGCAAGAGCAAAAGGTCATGGTACTTAGTTTTACTGAGCCAGTGACTGAGCGTCCGATTGAATTGGTTCATCTCGGTCATGTCTTGGGTAATCACCATTGGCCTATTATCGTGCAAGATGGTAAGCTCTACGTTCAACTAGCAGCAGATGTAAAAGTTATGGAATCAACGGTTCGGGATTTTCAGATTCCTGGGTTAGAGATTGACTTTGAGGTGCGATCGCCACAACAACATCTCGACTTTGCTCAACACAGTCATCACGATCACAGCTCATGAGTTTACCTGCATCTGCGATCGCCCAACAACTCGCTTTAATGCAGTTGTCTGATTCTTTCTTCCCCTCTGGCTCTTTTACTTTATCTCACGGGTTAGAATCTTTAGTCCAAGAAAATCAACTGCGTGGATCAGAAGATTTGCAAACTTTTCTGCGGCTACTATTACATAACAAGGTAGGAGTCACAGATACAGTAGCACTTATCCATGCTTACCGGGGAAGTGCGATTAATGACTTGGAAGCAGTACGAGCTGCAGATGCTAGACTATTTGCTCAAACCCTAGTCGAGAAAACGCGCGAAACCCAGCGCAAAAGCGGACGAGCGTTGCTCATGGTTGCCAGTTCGACTTGGCAAGACTCTCAATTAGATATTTTAAATCAAGATGCTGCCAAAGGTAAAATTAATTGCTTGCATCCTGTTGTTTTTGCTGTAGTTGGTAGAGCAGCTCTTTTGAGTGAACAGGATACAGTGCTGGGTTTTTTGCATAGCTTCGTGACTGGGTTGTTGGGGGCTGCGATCCGTTTAAGCGTTGTGGGACATCTGCAAGCACAACGGGTTTTGCTTCAGCTAGCACCAGAGATTGAGATAGTGTACCAAACTGCTGCATCAATGAGTCTGGAGGAAATGTGGTCTTGTACTCCGGCTATAGATATTGCTCAAATGCGACATCAAAAACTGGGTCAGAGATTATTTGCTAGTTAGTTGTTCTTAATTTTTGAAATAAAGATTTTAGGATGTGTTTGGCGCATATTTTGATATGATTTGTCACGAAAAACATGATCAGGACTTACGCAAAATAATGAAAAAATAAACCGCAAAAAATAAACCGCATAGACGCGGAGCGGCTTCCCGCAGGGTAGGACGCAAAGAACGCAAAGGTAAGAGGGTTTAAAAGGGTTTTTGCGTAAGTCCTAATGATGAAAGTGCCTAAAGCAAGTGCGATTCGTTAGGCTACAGCCATAACGCACCCTACGAGTGATTTTATACAAGGTAATTTTTTACTAGAAAGATATTGAACATGAGTTATTTTATGAACCGACGGGAATATACCAATACTTTTGGTCCTACGATTGGCGATCGCATCCGTCTTGCTGATACGGATTTGTTCATCGAAGTGGAACAAGACTATACTACCTATGGTGGTACGCTTTACGGCGAAGAGGTTAAATTCGGTGGTGGTAAGGTGATTCGAGATGGAATGGGACAATCCCCCATTTCAAATGCTGATGGTGCGGTAGATGTGGTGATCACCAACGCTTTGATTCTTGATTGGTCAGGCATTATTAAAGCAGATGTCGGCATTAAAGACGGGAAAATTTTTAAAATTGGTAAAGCAGGTAATCCCTACACACAAGACAACATAGATATTATTATTGGTCCTGGAACGGAAGCTATAGCAGGAGAAGGCAAAATTCTGACTGCTGGGGCGATTGATACTCACATTCACTTTATCTGTCCTCAGCAAATCGAAACTGCGATCGCCTCTGGTACGACAACCTTAATTGGCGGTGGTACTGGTTCAGCTACGGGGACTCTCGCGACGACTTGTACTCCTGGTCCTTGGAATATTTACCGCATGCTACAAGCGGCTGATGGCTTCCCTGTCAATGTTGGTTTCTTGGGTAAAGGTAATACTAGCAAACCTGAAGGATTGATAGAGCAAGTTGCTGCGGGAGTTATGGGTTTAAAGCTGCACGAAGACTGGGGAACTACAGCGAATGCGATTGATACTTGTCTTTCGGTTGCAGATGAGTACGATGTACAAGTCGCAATTCACACTGACTCCCTGAATGAAGCGGGATTTGTGGAAAACACCATAGCTGCTTTTAAAAACCGTGTTATTCACACCTTCCATACAGAAGGTGCAGGTGGTGGTCACGCGCCTGATATTCTGAAAGTCTGTAGTCTAGCAAATGTTTTGCCTGCTTCTACTAATCCGACTCGTCCCTACACCATCAATACTTTCGACGAACATCTCGATATGTTGATGGTGTGTCATCACCTCGATAAAAACATTCGTGAAGATGTGAAATTTGCTGAATCGAGAATTCGCAAGGAAACGATTGCGGCTGAGGACATTTTGCATGATATGGGGATTATCAGTATTATGTCTTCCGATTCTCAAGCAATGGGAAGGGTAGGGGAAGTGATTACTCGGACTTGGCAAACTGCCCATAAGATGAAAGTACAGAAGGGATTATTACCGAATCCTGGTGGTCATCCTCACCAAACCCATGATAATTTTAGGGCAAAACGCTACATTGCTAAATACACTATTAATCCTGCGATCGCTCACGGCGTTGCAGATCATATAGGTTCTGTTGAAGAAGGGAAGCTGGCAGATTTGTGTTTGTGGAAGCCAGCATTTTTTGGCGTCAAACCAGAGACTGTGATCAAAGGAGGAATGATTGCTTACTCACAAATGGGCGATCCTAATGCTAGTATCTCCACTCCGGAACCAGTTCATATGCGCCCAATGTTTGGTAGCTTTGGCGGCGCAATGGCTGAAACTTCTATAACTTTCGTTTCTAATGAAGCCTTGAAACAGGGTGTACCCGAAAAACTTGGTTTAAAAACTAGGACGGTAGCAGTTTCCAAAACACGTGAGTTGAGAAAGGCAGATTTGAAACTCAACGACGCTACCCCACAAATTGATGTCGATCCAGAAACTTTCGATGTGAGAGTAGATGGGAAGTTGTTAACTTGTGAACCTGCTACCTCTTTGCCTATGACACAGCGTTATTTTTTGTTTTAGTACAGGCAACAAGCAACAGTGAACTCTGAACAATGAACCCTGAACAGGGTTACCCGACTCTCGTGTTGAGCAACGTTAACACGAGAGTCGGTTTAGTTGTTAAGCACTAACCACTAATCACTAACTATTTGAATTTGTCGGTTGTCCAGAAACCACAGGAGCAATAGTACTCAATTTCAATTCTGGATGGTCTTCCTGTAATTGGTGACAATTCCATTCATTACGGAATAATAACACTGGACGCCCCATGCTGTCTTTTACTGTTGTTGTATTGAATACGCGTCCGATTTTATTCAACGCTTCCCAACCGCCCTCAACCCAACGGGCGACACTGTAAGGCAACAATTCTAGCAGAGTTTCCACTCCATACTCATTTTGCAACCGGAACTGCACCACTTCAAATTGCAATTGACCGACTGCTGCCAAAATTGGATCGCGTTTCGCTTCATCCACTGAGTACATAATTTGCACAGCCCCTTCTTCCCGCAACTCGGAAACACCTTTTTGAAACTGCTTGAATTTGGAAGGGTTGGGGTTACGCAGAACTGCAAATAACTCAGGAGAAAAATACGGAATACCCTCATATTCCAGCTTTTGTCCGGTATAAATGGTATCACCGATCGCAAAGACACCAGGATTGTTCAAACCAATCACATCACCAGCGTAAGCAACATCTATTGATTCCCGTTCTTGAGCAAATAATTTTTGTGGACGGGACAAGCGAATCGTTTTGCCAGTGCGGGCGTGACTGACTGTCATATCTTTTTCAAACTTGCCTGTACAAACACGAATAAAGGCGACGCGATCGCGATGTTTCGGATCCATGTTTGCTTGAAGTTTGAAGACAAACCCAGAAAATTCTGGATATATCGGATCCACTTCGCCAACTGTGGTACTATGAGGACCAGGTTTGAGCGCATACTCAAGAAAGTATTTTAAGAATAACTCAACCCCGAAGTTCGTCATGGCACTACCAAAGAAAACGGGTGTCATTTTGCCTTGATGAACCAATTCCAAATCTAATTCGGGTCCGACTCCTTCTAAAAGTTCTATATCGTTTTTTAGTTGGTAGTAGAGATCTTGTTCTAAAAGTTCTTCTATTCTCGCATCGCCTAAGTCAACGACCGTATCCACAGCTTCGCGGCTTCCGTGGGCGCTTCTTTCAAATAGGTGTATTTGTTGTTCTTTGCGATCATAGACACCTTTGAAGCGATCGCCCATACCAATCGGCCAATTCACAGCATAGGTTACCAGGCCCAATTCCTGCTCAATTTCGTCCAACAATTCCAAAGGTTCTCTTCCTGGGCGATCCAGCTTATTCACAAACGTGAAGATGGGTATACCGCGCAGCTTACACACTTCAAACAACTTTCGTGTCTGCGGTTCCAAACCTTTCGCCACGTCAATCAGCATCACAGCATTATCTGCTGCGGCCAAAGTACGATAGGTATCTTCACTAAAATCTTGGTGTCCTGGCGTGTCTAACAAATTTATCTGACAGTCCTGATATTCAAACTGCAATACTGTAGAGGTAATCGAAATACCTCTTTGCTGTTCCATTGCCATCCAGTCAGAAGTTGCTTTACGCTGTGCCCGTCTTGCCTTGACTGCGCCAGCTTCATGAATGGCTCCTCCGTACAGTAGTAACTTTTCTGTCAGTGTTGTTTTTCCGGCGTCTGGGTGAGAAATAATTGCAAAGTTGCGACGGCGATCAACGGCTTGGTGCAGTTCTGACTGAAGTTCAGTAGACATAATGTTATTCTATGACTTGTAACTTAACTTAACTTAATTTTTTCCAACTTTAGTAAGTCTTTTAATCTTAAGACAACAACACCCATGATAGGGTCGTTATAGAATTACTAAATCTCTGAGGGAGAGAAAAGAATGTACGATCCAGACAAGCGAAAGATTTTATCAGCACTGAGTCACGGTGCAATCTTCTTGAGCGCTACCTTAGTGTCTGTAGGTCTACCCATTGCTATACTCTTTGTGTCTGAAGACCCAGTTGTCAGGGAAAATGCGAAAGAATCCATCAACTTCCATTTTAATGTATGGGTTTATGGAGCAATTGTGACAGGATTAACCTGGATCACCTTTGGTTTACTGTTACCACTGGCGGGTTTATGGTTTCTCATTCATTGGGGACTAACAATTTGGGCGGTTTTTCATGTTCTTACCGATCCGGATAAACCCTTCCGCTATCCCTTCATTATCAGGGTTTTTTAGTTATTTTTCATCACCGATTCCCCGTTAGTCATTGAGCAAAAAACTGTAGACGAGTGAGTCTTTCATTTTGGACTAATTACGCGCACATCACCATTAATTTTTAATTACGTCCAGAGGAAGAAATAGAGGGAATTTTTAAGATTTTTGTTTGACGATATAGCTGTAAAATACAAAATTACCCACAGCGTTACAAGCCGTAGGGCAGAGGAGCCACCGGAGGTTTGCCCCGACTTGGTGCAAATGTCGTGACATTTAGACGCTTTTTGTATATTTGACTACAGAGCGTTTGTGTACATTATTTGTGACGCTTTGTTTTGTGTCCATTTTGTATTAGTAAGTTCACAAAAATTTATGTTTCCTACCCATCGCCCTCGTCGTCTGCGTACCCATCCACAACTACGCCGCATGGTACGCGAAACTGTTTTAACCACGAATGATTTAATTTACCCTCTGTTTGCTGTACCAGGTAAGGGAATAGCGAATGAAGTCAGATCGATGCCTGGAGTCTATCAACTTTCGATAGACAAAATAGTCGAAGAGGCAAAGGAAGTTTATGACTTAGGAATTCCTGCAATTATTTTGTTTGGTATTCCTACAGATAAAGATGTTGATGCCACTGGCGCATGGCATGATTGCGGTATTGTTCAAAAAGCAGCGACTGCTGTTAAAGAAGCAGTACCAGATTTGATTGTGATTGCTGATACTTGTTTGTGTGAGTACACAAGTCACGGACACTGCGGTTATCTACAAGTGGGTGATTTAACCGGACGAGTTTTGAATGATCCAACACTGGATTTACTTGGGAAAACAGCAGTTTCTCAAGCACAAGCTGGGGCAGATATCATTGCTCCTTCCGGGATGATGGATGGATTTGTACAGGCAATTCGTAGCGCGTTGGATGAAGCGGGATTTCATGATACCCCGATTTTGTCGTATGCTGCTAAATATGCTTCGGCTTACTATGGTCCTTTTCGGGATGCAGCAGATTCTGCCCCACAGTTTGGCGATCGCCGCACATACCAAATGGATCCCGGTAACTCTCGCGAAGCTTTAAAAGAAATTGAGCTGGATATTGCCGAAGGTGCCGATATGCTCATGGTGAAGCCAGCTTTGGCATACATGGATGTTATCTGGCGCGTTAAGGAAGCTTGCAACCTGCCTGTTGCGGCTTATAACGTCTCTGGTGAGTATTCTATGGTGAAAGCTGCAGCTTTAAATGGCTGGATTGATGAACAGCGTGTGGTGATGGAAACTCTCATTGGCTTTAAGCGCGCTGGAGCAGACTTGATTTTAACCTACCATGCCAAAGATGCAGCGCGGTGGTTGCGATAGGTAGTGACTTTTGCCTCAAGTGCTAGAACGTGAAGTTTTAATAACTTTGCTTGATAATCTCACACCAAACTGCAAGGGCGTAGAGCCAATCTCGGTGTCTTTGTGGCTGGGTGTGAGATTATCCTTTAATTGGAAGATAAATTTGCATGCCAAAACTTTTTTGATGACAAATAGACTTACAGTGTTAGTAGAGCAAACGTTGTTATACGGAAAGTTTAGGGGGGTGAGGGCGATCGCCCGTTTGCCAAATACCTAACTAATAGACTATAAAATAATATAGTTAACAAATAATGCTCAGTTGGCTTTTTTACGTCAATTGATTTAATAAATAAGTACTATAGTTTTGCAAAGGGAGCATTGGCTATGGATATGCAAGTCCTGAGAGAACGTGCGGGACTCAGCCGCGCAGAGGTTGCCTTCAGGCTTGCAATAAGTGAAACTAGTGTTCGCAACTGGGAAGCAGGGCGTACAGAACCAACCATGACACCCAAAAAATATTTAGATGCATTGCGGCTATTTAAATGCACACCAGAAGAATTGGCTGCTGCTAGCGAAAAATCTATCAATCAACGACATAAGCGTAAACCAGGAAGACCCAGAAGATTTCCCGATAGTTCGGTGAATCCGTCTTCTGGGGTGAATCAGGTGAGTCAGGTAAATCAAGTCAATGATTCACCGAGTTTCCACTTAAAAGAGGTTGGATATTAATCAGGGAACAGGGAGCACAGGGGAGCAGGGGAGCAGGGGAGCAGGGGAGCAGGGGAGCAGGGAACAGTTAACAGTGCTCAAGGTTATGGAGAACAAACACTGGTAACTGGTAACTGGTAACTGCTAACTGTTCAAGGACTTGCGGCCAGATAGCTTATAATTTGAAACGCAATACAAGCAACTCGTGGGTTCGCGTAGTGCATGCTTTGCAGCATCGCTCACCATATTTGGCAGCAGATGCGCGTTAAGATTCTAGAACAATAGTCGCAAGATAAAAGTCTAATGGCAGAAACACTGTTCTTCAATGCTTTGCGGGAAGCGATTGATGAAGAAATGGCGCATGATCCCACTGTATTTGTTCTTGGTGAAGACGTAGGACATTATGGCGGTTCCTACAAAGTGACTAAAGACTTATACAAAAAATATGGCGATCTCCGGCTTCTAGATACCCCAATCGCCGAAAATAGCTTTATGGGTTTAGCCGTTGGTGCAGCAATGACTGGGTTGCGACCAATTGTTGAAGGTATGAACATGGGTTTTTTGCTTCTTGCTTTCAACCAAATATCCAATAACGCTGGAATGCTGCGCTATACCTCCGGCGGTAACTTTAAAATTCCAATGGTGATTCGTGGTCCTGGAGGTGTGGGTAAGCAGCTTGGTGCAGAACATTCCCAGCGCTTAGAGGCATACTTCCAAGCTGTACCAGGTTTGAAGATTGTTGCCTGTTCTACAGCTTACAACGCCAAAGGATTGCTGAAATCAGCGATTCGTGATGATAACCCAGTGTTGTTCTTTGAACACGTTCTGCTTTACAACTTGAAAGAAGATTTACCAGAAAAAGAATATCTGCTGCCTTTGGATAAAGCAGAAGTTGTACGAACCGGGAAAGATGTCACAATCCTGACTTACTCACGCATGCGACATCATGTCATGCAAGCGGTCAAAACTTTGGAAAAAGAAGGTTATGACCCAGAAGTGATTGACCTGATATCACTCAAACCGCTAGATTTTGATACTATTGGTGCATCTGTAAGAAAAACACATCGAGTGATTATTGTGGAAGAGTGCATGAGAACAGGAGGCATTGGAGCGGAATTAACTGCCTCTATTAATGAACGCTTATTTGATGAATTGGATGCACCTGTATTGCGACTTTCTTCCCAAGATATTCCCACGCCTTACAATGGAACTTTAGAAAGATTAACTATCGTTCAACCAGAACAAATCGTTGAAGCTGTGGAAAAGATGGTAGCTTTGCGCGTTTAGGAGGTGGAATTGGGGACTGGTTAGAAGTGAGTGGTTGATGATGTAAAATATCAGCAGCGAAAGACTAACAATCAACAATCCCCAATTCTTTGTAAAAGTTGTCACTCAAAACTCTGAACTGAGAGGTCACAACTCTATCCAAAGAGCGCTATCATAGCCTTTGTCGCAGCAAGTAAGGGTATGCAAAGACAGCGATCGCTATTAGCTTTGATTTTAGTTTTGGTAATCGCCGCTATCACGGTGATTGCTACAATTCCTTTATCTCTGGGGTTAGACTTACGGGGAGGCTCACAGCTAACAATTCAGGTAAAAACCACACCGGAAATTACACAAATCACCGACCGAGAATTAGACGCTGTTAAAAAAGTCGTCGAAGGTCGGATTAACGGTTTAGGCGTTTCTGAACCAGTTATCCAAACTGTAGGTCAAGACAAGATTTTAGTACAGTTACCAGGGGTAAACGACCCACAGCAAGCAGAACGGGTACTGGGAGGTACGGCGCAGTTAGAGTTCAAAAAGCAAAAGCCAAATACAGAAATTCAACTGAATACATTTTACGCATCAAAAACACAATTGAAAGCAAAGCAGGAAGAACTACGAAAGACGAACGATAAAGCTGCTATAGAGAAAAATCAGCAAGACCTCAAAAAGAGTAACGAGGCGATCGCTGAATTATTTGAAAGCACAAACCCACCACTCATTGGTAAGTACCTCAAGGACGCTTATGGTGAACCAACCCAAAGCAACAACTGGAATGTAGCCATTCGCTTCGATGATCAGGGTGGTCAACTATTTGCCGATCTGACAAAACAACTTGCTGGTACCGGACGCAGTATAGGTATTTTTCTAGATAACGAACTTATTAGCTTTCCTACCGTCGGTCCAGAATTTGCCGCATCTGGTATCAGTGGAGGGGCTGCTGTCATTACAGGTCGATTTACTTCACAAGAAGCCAATGACTTAGGTGTGCAGCTACGCGGTGGTGCACTACCTGTACCAGTGGAAATCGTAGAGAATCGTACAGTCGGAGCTACCTTAGGTAAAGACAGTATTCAAAGCAGTATTTATGCCGGAATCGGTGGTTTGGTTTTGGTATTAATCTTTATGGTGGTTTACTATCGACTACCAGGACTGATTGCGGACATAGCTCTTGTGATTTATTCTCTCCTCACTTGGGCAAGCTTTGCTTTGTTAGGCGTTACCCTGACATTGCCAGGAATTGCCGGTTTTATTCTTAGTATTGGTATGGCGGTTGATGCTAACGTACTCATCTTTGAACGTACACGGGAAGAGTTGCGAGCAGGCAAATCTTTATATCGTTCTGTTGAATCTGGTTTTTACCGAGCGTTTTCTAGTATTTTAGATAGTAACGTCACAACATGGATTGCTTGTGCTGCATTGTTCTGGTTGGGGTCTGGTTTGGTAAAAGGCTTTGCTCTAACCTTAGCATTAGGTGTTGGCGTCAGTATGTTTACAGCAGTAACTTGTAGTCGCACATTCATGTTTTTCGCTATCACTTTCCCTGCGCTGCGTAAAGGCGAACTTTTCTGTCCGAACCTGCCAGTGACAAATAAGGCAGAGGTGGCAAGATGAAACTGAGTATTAGCAAATCGCGATCACTATGGTGGACTGTGTCTGCCATCATTATTCTTGCTGGTATCATCTCAATGGTGATATCTTGGCAACAAATTGGTTCTCCCCTGCGTCCTGGTCTAGATTTTGTTGGTGGTACGCGGTTGCAGTTTGAACGGGATTGTACCAAGCCAAACAACTGCGACAAACCAATAGATATCAACGTCGTGCGGGAAGTCGCGCAAGCACGAGGGCTGGGTGATAGCAGTATCCAAGTTGTCACCGATAAAGACACGCGTAAAGAAAACGGCATATTACTTCGGACAAAAAACTTAACACCAGAGCAACGAACCGAACTTCAAAATGCCTTAAGCGAAAAAATAGGCGCTTTCGACCAGCAAAAAAACCAAATTGACACGGTTGGTCCTACCCTTGGGCAAGAACTGTTAAGGTCTGGTTTACTTGCTCTGCTCATTTCCTTTGTTGGTATCGTGATCTACATGGCTGTCCGCTTCCAATTGGACTACGCTGTGTTTGCCATCGTCGCCCTATTTCACGATGTATTAATCACAGTAGGGATGTTCTCGATTCTAGGCTTAACACTACGTACGGAAGTCGATAGCCTTTTCATCGTCGCGCTGCTGACGATTACAGGTTTTTCAGTTAACGACACTGTTGTCATTTATGATCGCATTCGTGAAACCCTCAAAACAACTCCCAATCGCCCTATTGCCGATATTGTAGATGACGCAGTTAATCAAACTCTCGCACGGTCAATAAACACAACTTTAACTGTGTTATTGTCATTATTTGCTATCTTCTTTTTCGGGGGAGAAACACTGAAAAATTTTGCTTTGGCATTGATTATTGGGTTTGCTGCTGGGGCTTATTCTAGTATCTTCATCGCCAGTACTCTTCTAATTTGGTGGCGAGAACGCACAGGTAAATCAACACCGAGCCAAGGCGCAACTGAATCGATTGACGCACCAGCACCAGAAAAATAATTAGTCATCTGTGACTCTCCCCGCACTATCTCCCCATTTCCCATTCACCTATGGATCAACCGGAAGAACCACCAAAAACTAGCTGGTACAAAGACAACAGCGATCTGTGTTTGACAAAACAAGTACAAAAGCTACACCAATTAGAAGTTTACAGCAGATGGTTGTTTGTCGGTTTTTTGTGGTTGACTATTACGCCTCTTTGTGTATTGAATTTACGAGGCGAAATTGCACTGTGGCGACAATACTTTACCTGGGTGGCTGTACGATACGGGCTATACTATCATCCCTTGGCTAGCCTTGGTTTATTTTTTTGTCTCGGTATAACCCTTGCTGTTCTGATTTGGCAAAGCCGCAATATTCTATTCGGACTACCACAGCAGGAAAAGCAACGCCTAGAACAACAGGTTTTTCGGATACGTCAGCAAGGCCCAAGTCATCCTTTCTGGAAATGGGTTTGCAGTTGAATTAAAGTATTAACTTTTTTTAAGCTTATAATTGATACAGGTATAGCACTATCTTACAAAATCGGATAAAAAGGTAGCGAATATATTGCAACAATTCGGTAACATCCATGAACTCTAGTCACAATCAGATTCGATTTAGCGATCGCAAGTCTAAAATCGACCTTTATCAACTCCAACAGTTCTTAAACGTTTCTGCTTTCTGGGCAAAAGGTCGCACCATTGAAGATTTAGGCATAGCTATTGCAAACAGCGACCCTGTGATTACCGTTTGGGATGGAGAACGATTAATAGGCTTTGCCAGAGCAACTTCTGACTGTGTCTATCGCGCTACCATTTCGGATGTTGCCATTCATCCAGAGTACCGTGGTGTTGGACTAGGAAGTAAGTTGGTGGAAACTGTTTTGAGCCACCCGCGCATGAATCGTGTTGAGCGTGTCTATTTGATGACAACTCACAAGCAGCGATTCTACGAAAGGATTGGTTTCCAACACAATTCTACCACTACAATGGTGCTGTATAACCAACCTAAATTTAATTCTCTTCCTGTAGAGGTTCAACTTCAGGAATCACTAGGGGGATAGAGACTTGTAGCCTCGTCATATCCGAGGCTTGTTCCTGAGGGGCGGGAAAGGGAACGATTTGTAATTTTCCCGCCATAACTTCCAAAAGAGTTTGATTGAGTAGAAGCTTCATTCCTGGCAAGAGAATATCGTTTTTGTCCTCAGCTAGTGAGTTGTTTTTCGACATCATCAAATCTATCGGTTCACTAAGGGGAGTTGCATGAGTTGGTACATCCAACCAAATATCAATGCAACCACTTGTGTGTGCAACATGAGTAGAAATACAGATGCTGCCTTCCTCCATTCTCGCAATGCAATTCTCCACCAAAGTGATTAAGACTTGTCGCAGCCAGTAGGGATCTGCCAGTATATACGTCTCTGGATCTGGCGGTAGAACTTGAAAGGGAAAATTGCGATTTTCCGCCAGCATATAAGTCAAATCATGAACTTCTTGCAACAATTCGGATAAGTTTAAAGGCTGAATGTGTAATTTGTTCGTACCATGTTCGACTCTAGCAACGCTAAGAATTTCATCAATCAGCTTAAGCAACTTTAGCGCTCTCTCGTGGGCTTGAGCGATAAATTCTCGTTCTTCCTCTGGATTTTCACATAAGTTGGATAAGATGAGCTGATGCAAGCCAATCAGACCATTTAGGGGCGATCGCAACACATGAGTCGTTCGCGCTAAAAACCCCGCCTTAAACTGGCTGATTTCCCGTGCCATATGGTACGCTAGCTGCGTTTGCTTCATCTGTTGCAGAAGTATTGGCGTAGCCTGTTGTTTATCTTGCGATAACACTATTGATGAGCTAGAAGTCACCTCTGGTCGTGCCAATAACCCACGAACACCAATCCCTATTGCTAGTCCAACTCCTAGATAGACCCAGTTTCCAACATTCATAATTTAGCAATAATGACCTTTTTCATTGACCATACAGACATAAAACAAAGTTCCGGAGTTTCCATAACACCCGTTTCCAACAGAGTCCTCAAAAACTGAATTTCTAGGTACAGATGAAAGTTCATCTGTTTCTCACCCAGTTTGAGGTTGAACAGAAAACTTGGAATTGTTTAGACACAGCACTTTGTTCGGAACACTGCGGTTCCTTATTCTCAATACTGAGTTGATCGGGACAATCCGACAAACCAAGCTTAAAAACATGACTTGATGCATCAAAGGTCACTAGTAATAACCTGATTTTTGTTAGAAATCAAGTTATAGCGTCTTTTGCGCTGAAGTTGCCCCAGCAAATATACTTATACAGGGAACAGGGAACACAACGACCACGCTCAGTGCATCGCAGGGAACAGGGAACACAACGACCACGCTCAGTGCATCGCAGGGAACAGGGAATAGGGAACAGGGAATAGGGAACAGGACTTGTCTTTACGAGTAAGTTGATAAATCAAACCGCATTCCTATATTATTAAGTCAAGCGAATTCGTAAAGATTCAGCGAGTCTATGCTGAATGAGCCATTCTTTCACCTCCAGAGTTAAGAGGTCAATAGTTGCCCCACTCTTTGCAGCAGCTTTGAGAAATTTTTGTACATCCTCAGGTATTTTGTCAGAACTCAGACTCTCTAAAGATTGCCTCAATTGCTCAATTAATTTATCAACTCTGTCAAAATCTTCGCTGTTCTTAGGAATTTCAACTTTTTGTATTTGTCTATCTAAATTGGCTCGCTCTGGTAAACCTTGTTCAGTGCGGTGAGCGCAAATTTCACCTAGGAACTTGTCACCATATTGAGCAAGTTTGTAACTACCTACGCCAGATAGTTTACTAAATTCCTCTTTAGTTTGCGGTTGCACCTGCGCCATTAATTCTAGGGTAGAATTCTGAAAGATAAAGTGAGGTGGAAGAGATTGTTCCTCAGCAAGTTGTTTGCGGAGCGATCGCAACCTCTGCATCAGCACTTCCACTTCTGCTGCTTTTTCATTATCATCTTCCAAAGTTATCTTTTGAACGACACGAACAGTTATTGACACAGATCGCTTTTTCTGCATGACTTCCCAACTAAAGGCATTCAGTTTCAAAACTGGGTAATCATCGCCGTTTTGTTCTAACAATCCTTGCTCCAATAGAGAACGCCCCAGCATTCGCCACTCATCAAGAGTTTTATCTTTACCAATACCATAAGTAGAAAGTTTGTCGTGTTCGTGTTGGGTAATTTTTTGGGTTTTCCCTCCCCGCAACACATCTATAATGTGAAGCATTCCAAATCTTTCTTTACAACGCGCCACACAAGATAAAAACTTCATTGCTTCAATTGTCCAGTCTTGCGCCTGTTCAGAATAAAGATTGTGGCTATTATCTAATCCATGTGGCGTTTTAGACTTTGAAGTAGAATGTCCGTTTGATTGTGTCCAACTATTTAAATGCAGATGTACTTGAGCTAGATAAACAGTGTCCATTTTGGCATAGTTTAGCTGTTTTTGGCTCAGAGGTCGTCTTCCCCAGTCACTTGTTCCTTCCTCTTCATCTACATCAGTAAAATTGCAAAGTTCTTTGGCTAAGGTTTTAAGTTTTAAATTTGATGTTCCTAGGCGATCGCGTGATATCTTTCTTGCTATTTTTAAGGTACAGGTAATATTCTGCGCCTGAATCTTACCTAGATACTGGAGGTCATAGCTGGAGTTGTGAAATACCTTTTCAATCTTGGCATTTGCCATGATTTGATTGATAAAGTATTTTACAACATCAGGCTTTTGAAAGACATCTAATATATAAACATTATCGCCAGCTAAATCTAATGGTTCTACCGAAACCTGAATCAGAGATAGTTTTGGAAAGGGTGTATCATAGTCAGCAACTTCTGTATCTAACCAGAGAATTTGACGCGAAGCTAGTCGGGTTATAACTGCTTGGATTTCCGAAGCTTGAGTTACGTAAAACATTGATTTGAACTACTTAATTATCAGTTGACTTCCTCTTTCATCACACGGAAGCAAGCTACGCCATTGAACTAACCCATCCTGAATTGCTTGGTGATTTGATTCGACTGTTGCACCACCAGATTTTTCTGATGTCTCAATCTCTTTGTATACTTCGTAGAGAGAAGCATCAAGAAAATGACTTGTGCTCTTGAGAAGTTCTGAAGCATCTGGCATAGCTTTTTGATGATTTTCGCTCAAATACAGCAAGCAGCTTGCTTATTTTATTATCTGAATTTTCTCTCTCTATTTGTACGTACTTCATTGTATCTACACAATTATTAATTAGTACAAATCAACTATTTGGAGAGTATAAAGAAGTCATCAACGCTCTCTATCCCTTGCATAAAGTATTTCTATATTTCCCGTAACCCCGGAAATATGCCGGCTTCCAATACTGTTCGGATAAGGATTTTTGGGTTTAACCGACCAGAATTGTGCTGGCTGCTTTTTAAAAAATCGCCAACTTTCTGCCTATGTACTTCTCGTTTTAATTCTTCCCAACTTGCTTTTGTCTTCAGATGCACCCTTGCCTTAATTTCACAATTGATATTAAATTCGGCAGTATCGAAGTCATAAAAAAACCGCTCTAGACCCAAAGGGAACAGAATATGACAAAAAAATCATATTGATACAAACGGATTTGGTATTACATAAGACTTATCGACTTCAAGGCTTAAAATCTATCTTCGTAGCACCTTGTCGTAAAACTTCCCAATTCTTTCCAGTCCATTTCACGACAGTCGAAGGAACACCATCTGGGTGCACCTCGTTTTGAAATTCCGTCGCCGCCAGAGTCAAAACATCAGGAAACTGTACCGAAATCTCTGCCATTGTTTGTAAGGGAGGTTGACCTGATAAATTAGCGCTGGTGGTTGCAAGAGGACCTGTTTGCGCTAAGATAATCTGGGCGATTCTACAATTAGGCACTCGAATTCCAATTGTCCTGTCAGGAGTAAGCTTATCCTTCTGAGGAGTTGAATCTCCATCAAAAATAGAAATCATTTCTTGTGGTACGCTAGCTGAAGCAGGCAACACCAAAGTCACTGTTCCTGGCCAATATTTCTTGGCAACTCTGTGCCAAACTTCATACTCTTGGTCACTACCCATGGTGAAAGACCAAATTTCTTCAGCACTCGCTGCCATTAATATTAAGGGTTTTTCTCGACTACGCTGCTTCGCTGCGTAAATTAACCCTGCTTGTTCTGGTAAAGCTGCCAACGCAGGAACAGTATCTGTAGGAAAGCTGACTAATTTTCCAGCACGTGCGCCAGATACAAGGGTGTCTAGGGAAACTAGCATCAAGAGAACTCGCCAATTCTGAACTTAGAACTCAGAATACCGAATAATGAGTGAAACGAAAAAAAACTTTGAATCTAAATTCCGAATTTAGAACGAATATTCAGCATTTTCCTAATATTGTGAATTCTGGCTTGTGAGTTCTGAGTTCTTTGTTAGTTATATTAGCTGCTCTTTCTATATGCCAGAGCAAAGCGCTCAATGCCAGCTAAATCTTTATGAATCTGAATATTACAGTAACTTCCTTGATTGTGCAACATTTCTCGCACAGTATCCGCCTGTCCTTTCATCATCTCAATCAGCCAAACCCCACCTGAACGTAAATAAATGGGAGAAATTTCTACCAAATGGCGGATGCAATCTAAGCCATCAATTCCACCGTCTAAAGCTAGATGTGGTTCATGCTTAAGGACTTCAAGCTGTAAGGTAGGTATGATGTTGGTGGGGATATAGGGCGGGTTAGATACCATTCCGCTGAATTGACCTTTGAGCGATGCCAGAGGTTGCCACCAAGAACCTTGATAAAATTGAATACGTTCCCCAAAACCTAGATTTTGGGCGTTTGCTTTTGCAACCACTAGCGCCTCATGACTGTAGTCAACAGCGTGAATGTTTGCTGTGGTGAAAACGTCTGCTAATCCAATGGCGATCGCCCCACTACCAGTTCCTAAGTCAGCCCAGTGTCCTTGCTCTAAAGACGGTGTCACCGTACTTTTTCTAGCAGCAACGACAGCTAAATCTATCAAGTACTCTGTTTCTGGTCTGGGAATCAAAACCGCGTTTGACACAGCGATTTTATACTTTCGCCAAGGAGTCGCTCCTGCAATATATTGTACTGGCAAGTGTTCATTTAATCGCTGCTGCCAGAGTTTATCTAAATCCTCTAAAGATAACTTTAAAGGAATCTCAGCCTGGTTTTTGTATGATTCCAAACGCAATGCCAAGCGGTCTAATCCAGCGACTTCTTGTAGTAACCAATCGACTTCCGCAGGTAAAATACCAGTGGCGTTCGCCCCTGCGGGGCGGGCACTCTGTGCCATCGCAGCTTGAATTGCCACGTTACGCCACTGCCAAAGTTGTAAACCAGTTACTGATAACTGTTTATCTGCCATGCCTCTATCTATACAGGCATAAGTTTATTTCTTGGGTTTGGCAGAGGGGTTTTGATTTGGAGCATTATTTCGCTTACTAACGACATACTGCATACTCTCGGTAGATGGTACTATGGCGACTTGGCTCAGCCAAGTGTCATTTTTCTCTTTCAAAGTTTTAATGACTCCATCTATGTCTACAACTTGAATATCAGCCTTGGGAACTTGTTGCTTTACCTGGTTCAATAGATTTTGGGCGTCTTTTTGACTCAAGAATAGAGGAATGACTTCCTTGTTGTCAGTCTTCCGTTTGACAGATACATATCCCTTATCGGGAGATCTAACAATAAAAACAGGCACACTTGGAAACTGCTTAACTTCTTTACCATTTTGGCGCAGCAGTGTTACTGCTCCTTCTAAATCCTGTCTTCCAGGATTAAAAGCAAACACTAAGCTGTCTGGTTTTTTAGCATTTTCTTGAAGTTTTTGATAAATCATCCCCAATGGTACTGGCGTCACTTGCAGGCTTTTTAACATTTCTGCCATTTTTGGATCTTTACTTTTGGCATTCCGCAGTTCGTTAATAAAAGCCTGGGCTTCTTGTCCGCTCATAAAAACGTCTGTGACAGTAGCTTGTTTCTTTTGAGCGTTTTGAGCGTTTTGACCATTTTGCCCATTGTTAGCCACAGTACGAGTCAGAGGTACACCCTGGTTGTTAGTAATCAAAAACACAGGTACTGGATCTAATTTTTCTTTAATTTGTTGTTCTGTCAATGCCAACACTGGAGCACTTCCGCTAAAAACTGTTGTTAGCAGAGTACTCCCAACTAAAGTCAATGTTGTGCCCCAGCGAACTAATAAATTCATAATTTCTCCCCGCATCAATACCTCTAAAATCAAGTCTGACAATATAGTTGGATTTGCACAGTTTTAACCAGTTCTAGATATACTACCTTTTTTGCTCATTGACTGTGCTGTTTTTGGTATTTTAATTTCGCCCTACTAAGAATTGCACTCGGATGGTAGATGATTGCTGTAGCTTAACAAAAGCGGCGAAAAGTGTACTGTTCACTTCAAGGGTGTCTTTTGCCATTCTATTGGCTTTTTCAGTTATCGTTGACGACAAGAAATATGAGATCGTTCCTTCTACATCTGCTGAAAATGTTTCAAGGTTTACATATTTCCTCTCTTGTGCGCTCACTTAATACTTGGAAATTGTTTTGCCTAATAGAAAAAAGAAAATAGCAAAGCAACATGATTACTGCTTCCGGGAAAATATGCAATTTCAGTGTACATTGTCTGACAAATCAAACAAATAGTTGCAGCACAGTCCAGTTTTGACTTTTTGATTTATTTTTTTGATGGTATATATAAGAAAGAACGAAATTCATTTATGTATACTTGAGTCATTTGCACGCTCAAGGTGGGAACAGGGAACTCTGAACAAGAACGCTTAACTCTGAAGAAGGAATAAAGGTGTAGCAAGCTTCGCAAAACTCAAATAGGAGTTTTATACAACAGAACGCAATTTGGTATGATATCTTGTTTGCTTGCGCTGATTAGTGGTTGTACTATATAAAAAAACCTATACCTGTGTTCAGGTATAGGTTTTTTGCTTATTACTTATGATATCGGGATGACAGGATTTGAACCTGCGGCATCCTGCTCCCAAAGCAGGCGCGCTACCAAGCTGCGCTACATCCCGACTAATTTACCATCTTAACTCAGTTGGTGGTTTTTGACGACACTCAAAAGCTTTTTTTTAGATAACTTTATATGTTGCCAAACTTGCATCAACACTATACCATACTTGGTCGATTGTTGTAAACAGCTTCGTTCCCTATGCAAAAGTTATAAGAGTGATGTCTCTTAAAAATTAATGAGGGTACCAAAACATACCTTTAATGCCTTCAGGATCGGACATAAACCCTAAACCCCGATAAAAATCTAAAACATGGGGGTCAGCAAAAAGAGTCACATTACTAATTTCTTCGCTCCTGAGCTTTTTGAGTACATATTTCATAAGTGCCTTTCCCAGTCCTTTTCCTTGAAAGTCTGGGTGAACTACCACATCCCAAATTGTGGCATTAAAGGCATGATCTGAAGTCGCACGGGCAAAGCCAATAAGTCGCCTTTTGTTTCCTCGCACTTGCCACATAGAGGCGACAAGAAAACTATGCTCAATAGCTTTTTTTACTTTTCGCAAAGGACGACGCGACCAACCGACGGAATCGCATAGTTCCTCTAGTTCATACAGGTCAATATCTCGCTCAGTACTGAAAACTATACGAGTTTCCTGCTGATTAACTTCGCCAACACCTTTAGAGCCTGAGTTACCTACAGTTTCAACTGCATACTCTTCTAAGGGTGTTGTCCTAGTTGTTGAGGCAGCTTCTGATGTGCTAAACCAAGTTTTCCAAAAACCCATGCCAACGTGGTTCAGGTAGTATATACGAGTTGGTTATGACTGGGAAGAGTGCTGATTCACGTATGAGCAAACTACCGACGTTGTATTCACCAACACATACAGTTGTTTTGTGTGTTGGCGGAATTCTCCGATGACAGTAGTCATTAAGCGTGTATCTTACACTAATCTCTTTCAACTTTAGCATTTTGTTGTGGAGCTAAGAAGAAATTAGCTAAAACTGAAGCATTTAAGAATGAATTGTGTATGACACCAGAATTCATGTGCCTCCATTTTTCAATGTCCTTACCTCTCCAACTCCCGATCTGAACGGGGTACGATAGAAATATGGCAACCATCGAAATTTTGGGCGTTCCACACGCATACGAGCTCACAGCTCCAACCTCCTACCCCGACACTTTAGTTTTTATCCACGGATGGCTCAATAGCCGTGGATACTGGCAGCCTGTAATTTCTCGGTTGTCAGATGATTTTCAGTGTCTCTCTTATGATTTAAGAGGTTTTGGGGAGTCGCAGTCTAAATTAAAAACGGATTTTAGTCAAGAACAAAATTATTTCAGTCTAAGTACTAAATCTAGTCGTGCAGTTGTTGATCCCTTTGATTCTGTGTACACTCCGGCTGCCTATACTCAAGATTTAGCAGCTCTTCTACAACAGCTAAACGTTAAGAGTGCTTGGTTGATTGGTCACTCTTTGGGAGGGACGATCGCCCTTTGGGGTGCTGCCCAAATGCCAGAATGTGTCAAAGGAGTTATTTGTATTAACTCAGGCGGTGGAATTTATCTCAAAGAAGCTTTTGAGCAGTTTCGTTCAGCGGGTCAGCGGTTTTTACAAGTTCGCCCTAAATGGCTTGGGCAATTGCCTCTGATTGATTTACTGTTTACTAGAGCGAGTGTAGCACGTCCTTTGGAGCGTAATTGGGCACGGCAGCGAGTGATTGATTTTGTTGTTGCCGATCCAGAAGCTGCTTTGGGAGCGTTACTAGATTCTACTACAGAGGAAGAAATTAACTGTTTGCCTGGGCTGGTTGCTCAACTTAAGCAACCAATTTATTTCTTAGCTGGTGCGGAAGATAAGGTTATGGAACCTAAGTATGTCCGTCATTTAGCTAGCTTTCACCCTCTTTTTTCTTACTGTGGTGACAATGTGATCGAAATTCCTGATTGTGGACATTTAGCAATGTTGGAACAACCGGATGCAGTTGCGACTCACATTCGCTCTCTTGTCAAGAATCAATCGTCAGTTGTTAATTGTTAATAAAGTCAAGTTAAAGATTGTGTGTACCAGTTTGATACAACTCCATAACTTGGCTTAGCGCTAACCTAGAGTGAACGCCTAAGGTCAGAGGGGAGGTATGACCTCTGTTGAGATGATCAGCAGCAGTACAACCAATCATAGCGGCATTATCGGTACAAAATTTTAGGGGAGGGAATAGCACGCGTAGGTTATGAGTTTGTGCTGCCTGTTGTAAATGTTGTCTTAACCCACTGTTGGCCGCTACCCCTCCACCAATGGCAATGGTGGAAAGACCATAGTCAAGAGCACAGGTTATTGCCCTTTTGGTGAGGGAGCGTGCTATGGTTTCCTGAAAACTAGCCGCCACATCTTCTGTTGGTAAAGACTGTCCATCTTTCTCAAATTGCTGTACCAACCGCAGTACTGCTGTCTTTAACCCGCTAAAACTCGCATCATACCGATGATATCCACCATCTGGTAGAGAAACTTTCCCCTCTGGTAGTCTGAACGCTTGTGGATTTCCCTGCAATGCTAGCTTGTCAATGGCTGGTCCGCCGGGATATCCCAAATGCAACAGACGTGCTACTTTATCAAACGCTTCACCCGCAGCATCATCACGAGTTTCTCCTAGGGTCTGGTACACACCACAATCTTTGACGTGAATTAAGCTCGTGTGACCACCAGAAACTAGTAAGCTAAGAAAAGGAGGCTCTAAAGTTGGCTCACTCAAATAAGTCGCGTAAATGTGACCTTCGAGATGATGAACACCTAAAAATGGTTTATTATGTACCATTGCTAAGGTTTTGGCGGCAGTTAATCCGACTAAGAGCGCCCCTACTAGTCCAGGTGCACAAGTCGCTGCAATGCCGTCAATTTCGCCCCAATCTACTTGTGCTTGTTCCAAGGCTTGGGCTATCGCCCCATTTATTGTTTCTAAATGCTGCCGGGATGCCACTTCCGGCACAACTCCACCATACTGCTGATGGACTGGAATTTGTGAGGCAATAATACTACTAAAAACTTCACGATTGTTCACAATCGCCACAGCTGTTTCATCACAGCTAGTTTCTATTGCTAAAACGGTTGCCATTCAAGAATTTTGCCTCTAAGAACTTGTTTGAGAAGCTTTAACTTTTATTTACTTTAACTTTACTCGGTTCACGCGCAAGAGTATCATGACTTGCTAGTTCTGCATATCAAGATTGTACAAGCCGCCTCGTTTTGTACAAAAAACTTTTTGTTTCGTCATAAAAGGAAACAATTCCATGCGTTGCTTGTTTGCTCTGGTTCTAGCGATTTGTATTTGGTTCAACTTCACCCCAAAGGCATTTGCCATTGGGGCAGATCTTGTGCCATGCAGTGAATCTCCTACCTTCCAAGAGCGGGTACAAACTGCCCGCAATACCACCAGTGACCCCAATTCAGGGGAAAAAAGATTTGAGCGCTACTCTCAAGCGCTGTGTGGTCCTGAAGGTTTACCTCACCTGATAGTGGATGGTAGTCTTGACCACGCTGGTGATTTCTTAATTCCTAGCATTCTCTTCCTCTACATTGCTGGCTGGATTGGTTGGGTAGGCCGCGCCTACTTACAAACAATCAAGAAAGAAGGCGGTGATGTGGAATGGAAAGAAATCAAAATTGAGGTACCAAAGGCACTGCCAATTATGCTGTCAGGCTTTACTTGGCCGATCGCATCCATAAAGGAATTGCTTTCGGGTCAACTGACAGCGAAAGATGAGGAAATTCCCATCTCGCCACGCTAGTGAGAATTTTAGATTTGCAGTGGTTTAGGAGTTAGTAGTCTTTTTTGACAACTAACAACTAACAACTCACATAACAATTCTCAGCCCATCCAAAAATCACTCATTTAACTGACTTATTGAGGAGAATGGTTCATGGCGGAAAAACAGCCAAATTATTTCGTTCAATATCTTTCTCTGGCACCAGTTCTGTTGTTTGTCAATTTGATTGTGACTGCAGTTATTTTGATTCTCTTTAACAATTGGTTCCCAGACCTACTTTTCCATCCATTACCGTAGGTTTTAAGAAAAGTTAGGAGTGAGAAATTATGAATTGTGAATTGTGAATTCATAATTCATAGTTAATAGTTCATAGTTTCAAACTCCTAACTTATAGGTTCGCCTAGATTAACAACAATAGAGTAAACACAGTTCATTGAAACTGGTAATTATATAGATAGTGTGTGAGTTTTCATCTGAATTTAAAAAAATTAAAACAGCTAAATTAATTTTTCTAAACTAGACTTGCAAAAATGAAATTTAGTGACAATTAAGAATTATTATGAATGTAAAATCATGCCACAAGAATTTTCTTTAGAGGCACACAGAAAATATGGCGCAAGCAGTAGATGCATCAAAAAATCTTCCCAGCGATCCTAGAAATCGCGAAGTCGTTTTTCCTGAATGGCGCGATCCACAACGGGGCAATCTGGAAACACCGATTAATGCTTCTCCTTTAGTCAAGTGGTTCATCAATAACTTGCCCGCCTATCGCCCAGGGCTAACTCCCTTCAGAAGAGGGCTAGAAGTTGGGATGGCTCATGGTTACTGGATTTTTGGCCCCTTCTCCAAACTCGGTCCTCTGCGCGATACGCCTAATGCCAACTTAGCGGGATTACTGTCAACTTTGGGCTTGATAGTCCTTCTGACTGGGGCTATATCTTTGTATGGCAACAGCAACCCTCCTCAACCAAACGTCACTGTCACTACACCCAATCCTCCAGATGCTTTTAAATCTGGTGAAGGTTGGAATGGCTTTGGCAGTGCTTTCTTAATCGGTGGTATTGGTGGTGCAATAGTTGCATACCTTTTGACTAGTAATCTAGGTTTAATTCAAGGTCTGTTTGGTTAATCAGTCATCTGAGGCATGGGGTCATAAGACTTCTATCAAAAAGCCGCTACACAGATGATCAAAAATAAAGGACGCCAGGAAAAAGTTATGTAAACCTTTTTCTTGCGTCCTTTACTTGTGAGTTTACCTCCAGCAGCGTCATAGGAGGGTTTAACCAAATAATTATCCTGGGCGTCTTGCCAAGGAGTGTTCACTCAGTATGGCTGCTTCTATAAAATTGAGAGCGCTTTCAAAATCGTCATTAACGATTTTAAGATCAAACTCATCAGCAGCAGTTATTTCTTCTTGAGCATGGCGCAGGCGACGGGCGATCGCCTCGTCTGAATCCTGTGCCCGACCACGTATTCGTTTTTCTAATTCACTCATAGAAGGCGGCAAAATGAAAATGCTGAGGGCGTTAGGATAAGAAGCGCGAATTTGTCGTGCTCCTTTTAGCTCAATTTCTAGCACAACCCTTTTGCCAGAGCGAATTTGGTTGATTACGGCTTCTCGGGGAGTACCGTAATAATTACCAGCAAATTGTGCCCACTCCAGTAATTCGCCAGCAGCAACCAATTCTTCAAACTCTCCACGGCTAACGAAATAATAATCTTTGCCGTTCGTTTCCCCTGCACGAGGAGAACGAGTCGTCACGGATACAGAATAATGGAGATCCGGATGACGCTGTAAGAGCGATCGCATTAAAGTGCCTTTGCCAACTCCACTTGGACCTGTCAAGATAATTAGCTTGCCTGTTGGCGGGCATTCCTTAGTAGTAGCACCACTTTTAGTGCTTATAACTTGCATCATCCGTTTAACCTGTGAATTGATCAGTAGATACTATTCATTGGTCATGAGTCGGACAACTCCTGACTAACGAAATTTTGTAGCCTGGGTGACATAAACCCACTGTTATTCACATGTTACTGCTGGTATGGCGCAAATAGGCGTGGGACTATAGATTTAACCTTTGCTCAATTATCTACAGCTTGATGGTGATCACGGGTGATCACAAAGCGATTCGCTACCGTTTCCGGTTGAATCGCCGAAAGAATAACATGACTGGAATCAGTGATAATAACAGCCCTAGTACGGCGACCGTAAGTTGCGTCGATCAGCTGACCCCGATCGCGCGCATCGGTGATGATCCGCTTAATCGGGGCAGACTCTGGACTGACAATGGCAACTACTCGGTTGGCAGACACAATGTTGCCAAAGCCGATGTTGATTAACTGAATGTCCATAAAAAAACTGACGCTAAACGTGGTGAGAAAAGCTTTCAAAGAACTATTCTCCATGTTATCCACAAAAAATAGCAGTTACAACGCTTATACTCACGTAAGTCTTCGTTTTTAAGTTAATGAATCCCTTTTTTAGCTATTTCTGAGCCAAAGAACCTAAAAATCTACCTAAAGGAATAGGCTCATCCAATTTAAAAAATGATTGCTACACATGTATGTTGGGTAGAATGCGTCAACCCAACCCCTACAACGCTTGTAAATGTTGGGTTGAGTTTTGCTTTGCCCTCGCCAATCTATAGCAGTCGTATTTGAGTTGTAAAATTTATCAACCGCCTTAGCACAGCGTGTCCGCAGGACATAGACGCCTTAGACGCGCAGCGGTTCGGGGGTCGCAGTTCTTAAGGTTCTCGTCGATAGCGTATGCGCTTTGCGCACGCAAGCGAGGGCTAACGCGCAGCCTCTCCAAAGGAGTTACCCCGAACGCGAGTGCGTCTGGTGCAGGAGATACCCTCTGGGCGTGCCGTAGGCTAGAACGCCAAGAAAAGAGAGAAGAGAGAAAAGAGAATTTTACAAATGATTTAGGATTGCTATATGTATCTACGCATTTAGGAATCATTTCTAAAATGAAAAGAAAATCTTTACCAGGTATTGCCACTGCAGTACGACTTGAAATTAAAAAGACAGAAACAATTTTTTAGTGTTCAGTTCATCAATCTAATACTTTGAAGGAGGAGTGCATCTTTTCAATAATAGGTATATAGTTTGAATAATTCGTAGTGTAAAAAGTAGCAATACAAACGGTATTGTTATCTTTATAAGGTAATAAAGTCATTACTGTTTCTGTCTCTCCACCAGAATACCACAGCCTAACAGCATTTTTCCCATCAATTTTTATATTCTCTTTTTTGACCAGCCTCTCTCCATCTTCTTTAGAGAAGGTGAGGTGTTGAGTGAAACTTGTTTGAAAGTTTTCGGAAATAATTTGAACATCAGTTTTAATAAAATCTGCTGGGAAACCTCCTTCACCTGTTGTTGTCATTTTATGATTTGTAATATAAGCTAATTCTCTATGGCTTCTTGTGATAAACCACTCCAGTGGATAAGAAATTGAATATAGTTTGTTCTCTACATAAGTTTGAAATTTTGCGATAACTGAATTAGCTTGATACGTTTTAGCAGTAGAAGGATTCAGCCTTGTGGTTATCTGTTGATCAGTAGAGGGCGAGTGCCTTGTCATCATGTTAGAATATGGGTCATCAAGATGCTGCTTGAGCTTTACAGTCGCCAAGGTTTGATTGGCGAAAGCCTGAATACTTACAACTGTTACTGCGAGCAGGAAAGTGCCTGCCAAGTTAAGTTTTTTCATGTTTTTTTGCCCTCAATCTTTGGGGTGAAAAAATGAATAATTTGTGTCAAATTTGAATATTTTCTTTGAATCAATAAAAGCTACTGCGCTTCCTCAATCCTAATTGGAAAACCCCGTCCATTTTGAAAAATGAAGTTTTTCAAAACAGTATATTGTTCTGTCGTAGCTTGAGTTATGAGCTTTACTCCCATTACAAAAAACTACGGTTTTCAAGGTAGACGCGGTTTAGCTTGTGATAGATCAACGCATGACTTTATCAGTATTCTTATCAAGACATTCCATATAAACTCGATAAGACTTCCACTTGTCTACCGTTTTCAGTCATAGCTTTTAAGGAAGTGAATCCTGATGCTTTTGTCTAGAGAATTAAATAACCTGGACACCCCTCTTTATCCTGTTAGAGTACCCAGTGAAAGTGTTGTAGAGTAAAGTTGAGCAGAGATTTTTTTGATACTCTTTCCGCGATGAGAGTCCTATAGTTATCAGTAGTAAAGTACCAGCATCTGATTTATTGACACAAGTATTTTGACTGTGCATCACTGCTTTTAGCACCAGTAAAGCAGGTGTTAACTTGAATATTTTCATCACCATATTTCTATAAGGTGCTTTCACGATTTGTCCGTTAGTGTATTGATTTTATTCTTGAATAGGGAGGGTAAGAGCAAGCAAATAGTTTTCTGATACAAAGTTATTTAAGTAACACGGCGATGACAAGTAAACGGGTATCATTTGTAAATGACACCCTAATATCAATGCATCAATATAAATTATTAGTTTTTTACCATAGAATAAACAAGTATAAATGATAACAAAAGTTAGGATCAATTCAAGAGCGCACTAATCAGATGATTCTCCTCCATCAGGTTATAAAACAATACTCTTCGTTTGGGTTACAAAAATCCCCCGCAGGCTAAAACCAAACGGAGGAAAAACGACACGTTATTTGTAACAATGGAAATAATGCGATTAACCAATAAGTTCCTTGACTTTATTGATAATGCCTTCAGGGTCAATTCCTTGATGCGGGAACTGTTCCCATAAACCACCACAACCTTCTTTGTGAGTTCCCAAGTGGGCAAACTTTGGAGTCAGTCCTCGTTCAAGTAACCAAGTACCAAAACGGCTACCCAATCCTGTGCGGCGGTTGAAAGATTCAACAACCAATACAAACGGTGCTTTACCAACTTTCGCAAGGGTTTCTTCATCAATAACGTTGAGTGTTGACTTATTAATTAAGCCGACATCAATTCCTTGCTGTTTGAGACGTTCCACCGCATCGACTGCGCGGTACAATGCTTCACCAAAGCTGATAATATAACCAGCAGTTCCTTCACGCACAACTTCATCTTTTCCAGGAGTAAAGGTGTAGCCTTGACCGTATAAGTCTTTACCATTAGCATCGAGAATATTCGGAGTTTTGGATCGGGTGGAAAAGATAAATCTTAGTCCCGGATCAAAGAATACTGCTTCAACACAAGCTTTCATTTGAGCAGCGTCAGCGGGGAAGTATAGCTGTGTTTCGTAGCCGTCATCTAAGCCATTGTCAGCAAAGAAATTGTTTATACCGAAGTGACAGGTATTATCCGCCATATCATCTACGCCTGAGTGAGAAAAGTGACACAAAACGTTGGAGTAGTTCAGCCGCGCCATTGTGATTTCTGAAACGCACATCTCCAAGAATGCGCTGAAGGTGCCAAAGATACCCTGCTTACCTTTTTCCATACCAAAACCAGCAGCTGCGGAGAAGTTTCCCCGTTCCATGATGCCGGAACTTACAAAGATTTCTGGGTAAGTGTCGTGAATCTTCTTCAGTCCGCAGGAACCTTCGAGGTCACTATCGATACACATGACCTTTTCTTTACGCTCGGTTTCACTCAAGCGACTGAGGACGGACACCACAGCTTCGCCAAACACGTTGCGGTTAGAACCCCATTTGTCGCCAGAACCGATGAAGCTATAGGTATTCTTGGGTTTTTCAATGCTTTTGAGGAATCTAACGGCTTCAGTGAGTCCGCGCTTTTCTAAGTAGGCGATCGCCTTATCCACAGGAATCACATCGTGACCATGAGTTGAACCTTCGATACCTTCAATTCCCACAGCCATCTTGCGCTTGTTGACCAAAGCAACTGGTCCATCGGTCGTCACTGCTTCACAGATGCGACGATAGAGATCATCCAAGTCTTCGCCGTCTCCTTCATTCACGCTGAGTCCGTGACCAGCCAGTGTCTTACCAACACTGAATCCTGGTAGGTATTCTGAAGGATGTCCGGCAATGGTAACATCATTATCATCGATAATGAGCTTGACATTAAGATTCTTGGCAACTGCTAAACGTGCTGCTTCTGCATCGTTACCTTCCTGCTGGGAACCGTCAGAACCCAGACTAAAAACCACCTTATTAGGATTTGCCAGTGCGACACCATTAATGTAAGGCCAAATGTGTCCCAAGCGTCCAGAACTGAACTTCACTCCGGGTGTCAAGCCGAGTTCGGGGTGTCCAGGTAGTTTTGAATCAGCTTCGCGGTAATGAACAAGTTGATCAGCGCTTAACTCACCATGCAACACAGCCATGAGGTATTGGGTCGCAACGCGATGTCCAGCTTCATCAAAGAAAATTGGCACGAATTTATCTGGTGCTCCCCGGAACAAGGCATCGAGGATAACGACCTCTGGTACTGTATCATAAGCACCACCAGTGTGACCGCCTACACCCCTAGCAGCACCTGTGGCTGTGAAGAAAACAATTGCATCGCGACAGAGTTGAATATTGGCTTTGAGTGTCTCCCGTTGCTCATTGGTTAGAGTTGGATTAACAGGGTTTAGTGCTATTTGCTTGTACGCACCAAGATTTATAGGAAAGCTAGCTGTAGCAACAGTCATGGTTGATATTCCTGTATGTAGATGAATGACACAAACAGAACCGTCCTCTTCGACGGTACACTGCAAGGGAAAATTATATTGTTATGGTTGATTGCAACAAACACTTGGTGAACACTCGCGGCTCAAACATATGCCCTATGAGCAAGCTAAGCAAACACTCATTCAAAATTTAAAAAAAGTCCAATCAAATAACAAGTTATTTTTAAGTATAAATGCTTATGACACTTTCGGAACAAGAAAAATAAAGAAAATAAAAAATTTTCACTGATACAGCTAAGTACGGAATAGGAAACAGGGAACTCTTAACAGTGAACAGTGAACAGTGAACAGTAAATACCTGATAACTGATAACTGGTAACTGGTAACTGGTAACTGATAACTGGTTAACATAAACTGTACGAAGCTTCGCAAAAATCTTTCGGGGAATTCTATACGATAGATGTTTGTCACCAAATGCATATTTTGTTCTTTTAGTCAACCAAAATGGGGAAGTCAGTTAAAAATTTATTATAAAGATTTTTGAGCAAAAAGATAAAAGCTTCATGAAGTTAGAAATAAATTGACATTTTCGCTAGAAAAAGGTGCAAATAATATCTAAGGTGCATACTTTCAAAAAACAACTTCAGCTTTTAAAGCTTCATCAGAGTAAGAGCAAAGAGTGTTAAAAGTTCTTTGACAGTATCAAGCGAGAAAATTAAAAAACTTGCTTGCCCAGAGTAAATCGACTGAATAGCGGGTGTCTACCAAAAGCTAAGCTTTTCAAGCTTCTTGATCGCTGGAATACCAATGCAACGTACAGGTGCTTACAGTTGCGTAAGTAAAGTATCTACAGCAAACCCGTAATCACAAGAATTTACTATGTATAGCCAAATGCTTCGGGCTTTCACTCTATATAGCCCAATATTGACTGAGTCTCCACTAGTAAAAGTCCCTTTGCTGATTAAAGGCGTGACACCAAAAGCTAAGGTGATTGTCTTGAACACTACACAGAACAAAAAGGCAAAAATTGCCAAAGTGTTCATTCCACATATTTATATCTCTGGTGTCCCGATCTCCCACCAACAACTAGAAACTCAGGAATCAGGGACAGTGCAACTCAATAAACAAATCTGAAACAAAAACAACTCTGCCTCTTAAACCAGTGAACAGTGAACAGTGAACAGTAAAGAAGGGGTGGACGAGTCCGTTTCCTACCTGATAACTGATAACTGATAACTGATAACTGCGGCTGGTACTTGATAACAAGAGTAGGCAAGAGCATCAACATAACTAGGCAAGTACCAGACTCTATGGTAGCTCTGTTTGTGCTAAGGGTGACTAAATCCGCCCTTGAGCAACACTCTTGCTTGAGTTAATGAGAGTTAAGAGTGCAACTATCGGTGATGAGATCATCAGCGCGTCTATATGAGGTGCGACTCATATGATCATGCCTATCAGGTCATGGTCAGAAAGTTATTGCCTATTGAGCTTTATCTCACTCATAGGTGCTGATCGTAGATCTAGACCAGTTGGTTGGTCATGGTTCATGAGTTATTTGGTCAAAACAAACAACAAACGAGGATTCATAGAACATGAGTACTATTAACGTAACGTCTAATGCTGACAATGGTGCTGGTTCTCTTAGAGAGGCGATCGCTCAAGCCCAATCAGGTGATACGATTCAATTTGACTCTAGCCTTGCCAATCAAACTATTACCCTCACCTCAGGTCAGCTCACAGTTGATGAAAAGCTGACTATTAATGGTGCAGGTGCAAATGGTCTAACGATTAGTGGCAATAATGCTAGCCGGATTTTTGATGTAGCACCTGGCTCAAATTTTAGTTTGCAAAATTTGACCCTTGCCAATGGAAAATCCAACGGTACAGGTGAGGATGGTGCTGGAGGCGCAATTCGGACAATCAGTAGTGATCAGCTCACCACACTCAACGTAGAGAACAGCAGATTTATAAATAACGCCTCTTCTGGACTAGGAGGAGGTGCAATTTGGGCAGGGTTTAATACTGCGAACACCGTTACTAACAGTGTGTTTGAGGGAAATGACAGTACTGCTGGTAAAAACGAACGCGGTGGCGGGGCGATCGCAGTCAATACTAACAGTACTCTCACAGTGAAAAATAGCGAGTTCAATAATAACAAAGGAACTAATGGCGGTGCGATCAACACTGTGTTGAGCACACTTACAGTAGAAGACTCTACTTTCCGTAATAACGATTCAACAGCAGGAGGTCCGATAGGTCCCCATACTATAGGTTATGGTGGTGCCATCTACACTGATGGAGCGAATGCTTCTGGACCAAATTTCGATTATGGTCCTGTAGGGGGCACAATTACCATTCGCAACAGCCAGTTTGAGGGTAACAAAGCTGCCGGAGAAGGGGGAGGACTCTTTCTGTATGCTTATCCCCCAGACCAGATCATCGTTGACAATTCCACAATTACCAAAAATGAAGTGGTTGAGGATAGTCAAGGCAATGCATTTGGCGGTGGTCTACGAATTGGTAATGGTGAGTTTACGATCAACAACACCACTTTCACAGATAATAAGGCACTCGACCAAGGTGGTGGTTTGTGGGTAGGAGAACAATCGCCAGGTACCATCACTAAGAGTACGTTCTTTGGTAATCGAGCCGAGAGTCTGGACGGCAAAGATGGTCTAGGTGGAGCAATCACTTTGGCTAATGGCTCTAATCCCGTCACTATCGATGGTACAACTGTTGCTAACAACTACGCTGGGTGGCAAGGTGGAGGCATTTCCGGAGGAGGCTTGTCCACCACTATCAAAAACTCAAATTTTGCAGATAACGTTGCCTACAATGGCGGCAACGGTTGGAACATCAAGAACCAAGCGACTGATCAACTCAGCGATGGTGGGGGAAATACCCAATGGCCAGCTAAAAACTCGAATGACCCTACTGATATCAATGTAACAGCATCTATTAATATTGCACAGCCTGATTTAAGTCATTTGCAAAACACTACCCAGAGCGTAGAAAATTCTGTGACTGAGAATGGCTCTAATCTGGCTGCAAGTAACCTCACCCCAGTATCTGTCAGTGACAATAGCTTAAATAACGGTACTTCACCAGATCCCATAAGCAATACTTCTAGCAACAGTGCTAATGATAGCCTCACCCCTGTCGCTCTTGATGCAAATAGCTCTAGCAATGGTTCAGATGGTAGTCTTACTCAAGTACCCAGTAATGATCGCTCCAGCAACAGTACCCCTATATTCACTGTCAGTGGTGATCGCCTACTGTGTGGTAATATTACTCAGGGAGATCATCTCTACAGTGGTCTTAGCCAGGAAACTCTCACACAGGGCGAGGGAATTAACAACTTTGCGCTCACTCCTGGTCAAGGCTCTGAATTAAATTCTCAGTTGAACTCTGGACAAGACTATGTCAGCTTATTGGACACTCTGACTCCGAGTCAGTTTTCAACCAGCCAGCCTGGTCAAGATAGCTCGAATGGGGACAACATTCAGCCTCAGTCACTGGCAAACTTGGACAAAGTCAATACTCCAACGCTTACCAGTAATCCCCAGTCTTTATCTGGACAAAGTTACTCTGGTTCAACTCTGTAAGGTTATCGCATGACAAAACATGGTGGGTGAATCACTGTCTATGAAGCCTAAAACACCGATGATGCATTCCAACCTCCAACAACGCATATCAGTGCAACGCCCACACCGCGTCACACGTTATAGGCTTGCACGGCTTGTCCTGCTGGGGCTAATTACTTTTGTCCTGTCCGGCGTGCCCCCAATGATGGCGACTGAGAGCAAGCCGACCTCAGAAGCCGATTTCTCGCCCGTTATGTTGGGTAGCAATACGACGAGCGAGACACGCGACCCCGCCTATTGGCCATTTGATGCACACAGCCCCTGGAACATGCCAATCGGCTCTGAGGCGCAGTTCGAGCCGGTGAGTTCGCCCGAGTGGACGACCCAAGCGTTGAAATACGGTCTCCAAATCAATACAACAAACTGGTCTATCCCGATCTTTATGGCCAAACCATCTGATCCGATGCGCAACATATATAGCACAGACTACAACAAACTTGCTTTCGAGGAGCATGTGCCAGACGTAGCTGTACCGGATTCTAGCGAGGACGGTCATTTGCACATCATCGACGAAACCCACAATTACGTCATCGAGATGCTCTGGGCAAAAAGGCGGGCTGACTACGACCTTGAAGCACCGTACCCCAACAAAATTGACTTGAAGGGTCTTGGAGTCTTTGACACCTACCACGGATCGTGTGCCTACGGCGGCTCGTGTACAGCTGGGCTGATCCGCAAGGGGGAACTCCAGAACGGGATTCGACACGCACTGCGAATCTCGATCACACCTGCCGTCTTAAATAAGAACACCCCTAGTGGAAAACCTTACGTATGGCCTGCGAACTGGGCTGACGACGACGGCAAGGGCAGCAGCTATACTGGGACGGGGAATGTGTACATGGGTTCGTTGCTGGCAATCCCAACAGACGTAAACATCGAGGCTATTGTGGGACCACCGGGCACACCCATCTACGAGCTCGCTCGCGCCCTCCAAGACTATGGTGCCTATGTAGTAGATCGCGGTCACCTTAACCTGTACGCTGAACCCTCAGCAGACGAAGAGGTGAGTCAGCTCTCATGGGAAGGTCTGCAAGTACTGCCAAAGTACCTTCTGGTGGTAGCGAACAATGGTTCAGAGCGTGTTGGTGGTGGCGGGACACCTCGTCGTCCACTAGCTCCTCCGTTTGCAGTTGTTGATGGCGCAGAGTCTTAAGCAAATACACACTTTTGTTTTGCTTTTTTCTTCTGCTTTCTACCTAATTCCTAAAGAATACGTGAACAACAAGATTCCTGACTTCTTAAAGAAGTCGGGAATCTAAACATGTTAGCATCAGGAAAATTGAACTCGATTTGAAAGCGCAGTTTGTCATAATTAAGAAGAACTCAGTAGTCAGAACGCAGAACTCAGAATACATCCCCATAAATAAATGATGCTGTTGGCGAATAAATTTGGGATTACACCCCCTAAGTTTCTCGTTCCCTGGCTCAGCCAGGGAATGCACTGCTAAGAGGCTCCGCCTCCGGTATTTGAGTTGAGGCAGAGCCTCTCGTCGCCTGCATTTCCAGCCTGAGGCCGGAAACGAGCTTATCACCGTAAATTTTGGCAGAGTCTGGCAAATTTAACTGTCCCATGAATCTTTTTCTGAAAGGAACAGTTGCGGACTTACCTACAACAGTCCAACTTGTTGAGGTTTGCGGCAAGGTATTGCCGACAATGGCGACATTTTTTGGTTTGGCATAGGCTAAGTTCAAATCTCTGAAAAAGTAAGGTGGGCATTGCCCACCCGAAATTCAACCCTTCACACAAAGGACTTGCTTGAGTGTTGCTACAACCTCAACCAAATCTGCTTGATTATTCATCACCTCATCTATCGGCTTATAAGCACTAGGAATTTCATCCAAAACACCTGTATCTTTACGACACTCCACACCTTTTGTTTGCTCAATCAAATCATCTAAGGTGTAAGTATTTTTAGCCTTATTTCTTGATAGCAAACGTCCTGCACCGTGGGAACAACTGCAAAAACTGTTGGCACAACCTTTACCCTTAACGATGTAAGATTTAGTCCCCATTGAACCGGGGATAATGCCATAGTCTTCTTCTGTTGCACGGACTGCACCTTTGCGAGTCACATAGACATCCTCGCCAAAATGCACTTCTTTTTCAGCATAATTGTGATGGCAGTTCACTTCTAATAAAGGCTTAGTCGCTTTACCACCCACTAAATGCTTTTCGACGATGCGCTTAAAACGCGTCATCATCACTTCACGATTGAAACGCGCATAATTCTGTGCCCATTGCAAATCATGCCAGTATGCTTGAAATTCTGGCGTACCAGCGACAAAATGAGCTAAATCAGGGTCAGGTAATTTATTACCTGCCATTTTTGCTAATTCTTTAGCTGTATTAATGTGGCACTGGGCTAGATTATTCCCAATATGACGGGAACCGGAATGCAACATCAGCCAAACTTGGTTCTCTGTATCGAGGCAAACTTCTATGAAGTGATTACCCCCTCCTAGAGAACCCATTTGTTTCATCGCTTTACCTTGCAAATCTTGCACCCCTTGATGCAAGTCTTGGAAATCATGCCAGCGTTGCCAATTGGTGACACTTTTTTCAACGTCTTTATTTTCGTTGAAACCTGTAGGAATTTCTGCTTCAATATCCAAGCGAATTTTCTTTAGCTTGCCTTCCAGTTGATCACCGTTAAATGGTGTTTTAATGGCGCACATACCGCAACCAATATCCACGCCGACAGCCGCAGGAATAATTGCTTCTTTTGTTGCAATGACAGAACCAACTAAGGCACCTTTACCCAAGTGAACATCTGGCATCAATGCGACGTGCTTATACACAAATGGCAGTGATGCTACATTCTTTGCCATCTTGGTTTCTTCTGAACCCAAGGGATGATTTGCCCAAGAAAGAATGGGCGATGGTGTTGAAAGTTTTAACTCTTCGTAAGCCATAATTCTTTATAATTTTGAATGTAAGATTTAGGACTATAAGGGCAGTTTCATCGCAATTTTAATTTTGCACAGTATTTCATTTTATTTCCTACTTACAAATAGACATCTGTTAGTTAAATGGATAATGCCCACTACAACCAGATAACGATGGGCATTACCTAAGTGCCACTCCCAGCAAGTAGCTGATTTTGTATTATTTTATAATACATTATGTATTAACAATATGACGAGTACTTCTTGTAAAAAATATATTAAAATTTGTAAATAAAATGACAGTAACTTAAAAAAACCGACGGCTTAAACACAATCTTATGACAGTTCCTCAAGATACAATTTGGGAACGTTTTCTGTCCCCTGTTGTGCGTTTGTTTATTGATGAAGAGGGGTTACGGCGTTACTTTGAAAGCGTTGATTGGGAAAAAGAAAGCAGCCGCTTTCGACGCGCTGATGTGACAATTCCGGCATACTACAGCAGCCAAAATGTTCATGGAATTAAGGATGGATATCTCAAGCCCGGTGCAGCGGTAAGCTATGATCCTATTACGCAGTATGTTCTCCCACCTAATGAAACTTTAGTACGTCAGGCTTTAATAGATTCCATCAAAGTACAGCCGCGACGTATTCTTGACTTGGGCTGTGGAACAGGTTCCACAACTTTGATGTTAAAGCAGGCTTTCCCTCAAGCAGAAGTCATTGGCTTGGACTTATCGCCTTACATGTTGGTGCGTGCTTCTCATAAAGCTGAAAAGACTGGTTTAGAAATTCACTGGCGACATGGGGATGCACAGAAGACGGGTTTCCCTGATGCTTCTTTTGACTTGGTTACAGCTTCTTTGTTATTACACGAAACACCAACAGCAGTATCTGTGGCAATTTTACAAGAATGCTTCCGCTTGCTGGTGGCTGGTGGACAAGTGCTGATTTTGGATGGAAATCAAAACACTTTGCGTCAATTAGATTGGCTTAATAATGTGTTTGAAGAGCCGTATATTCGTGAATATGCTGCTGGAAGTGTGGATGCGTGGATGGGTACAGCAGGATTTGGTGCGGTACAAACTCAGGATTTATGGTGGATCAATCAAGTGACAAGTGGCGTGAAGCCAATTTTATCTGAAGATGGTACCGCGCGAACAGATGTACGACGTTACACTTCTGTCCAGAGAGACGACACAGTGGATAATGAAGATTTACAAGGTTTTCCATCTCCAGCTTTTGATACAATTCCATGAGTTTAAAGGCAGTTTTATTTGATTTTAATGGTGTCATCATTAACGATGAGTCAATCCAAGAACGACTGATAGAGCAAATTATGCTTGAGGAGAATCTGATTCTCAAGCGACGTGAGTACCGGAAAGTTTGCTTGGGGAAATGCGATCGCCCCTGTTTAATAGATTTACTTGCAACTCGTGGTCGTATACTGAATGATGCTGAGTTAACTCAGTTACTCAATCGCAAAGCACAAAACTACGCTTTGGAACTAGAAAAAATAGAAGAACTGCCTTTATATCCTGGTTTAGATGACTTTATCCTTCAGGTGTGTTCTCGCAATCTCAAACTTGGGCTAGTGAGTGGTGCTGTCCGTCAAGAAATACAAGTGGTACTTAAGCGTACTAAACTGGCTGAACATTTTCAAGTTATTGTCGCAAGTGATGACATTACCACCAGTAAACCAGAACCAGATGGTTATTTGTTGGCTGTGGAACGCCTGAACCAGGAATATCCTGATTTGAATCTTCAACCACAAGAGTGTTTAGCGATAGAAGATACTCCTGCTGGTATCCAAGCTGCAAAACGAGCAGGTATGCAAGTGGTTGGTGTGGCGAATACTTACCCTTTCCATATGCTTCAGCGTTGCTGCAACTGGACGGTAGATGATCTCACTGATTTGGAATTAGAACGAGTACAGGAAGTTTATTCTCAAAAAGAATTGCAAGGTACTATAAGCGCATGATATGATATAGGGTTAGTGAAAGCGGGAAATTAGCTCAGCTGGTAGAGAGTATTGTAGGGTAGGCACTGCCACTAAAACCTTCATAGAGTGTGCAGGATCTGACTGGCAGTGCCCTACGCCAGGATTTCCCTCATCAAGTATTGCCTCCCCTAGGTGTGTTTTAAAAATCAAATAGGATTTCCATATATATTACTAATTTCCTTTGCCAACCAAAGCCGGAAGTGGGAATGGTAGAAACTGTAACGGGTTTCTTTACCGATGCGGTTCTGCTGTAGGAACTCAAGCCAATTTTCAAGAATTTCTTCTACATCATATTCATCTTCGGCGGTACGCGTAGCGTCAAGCCTCTGGCTTATCGCCTGACTAATCCCTTTTGCTGAAATTTCTCCAGTTTCCGCACAAGTGAGGACACTCAGCACTTTCAAAACCAAATCCGATAAACCCTCACTTTTCATTTTCTGCCAATGCTGCTGGTAATATGCCTCTAAACCTGGGGGAATGGAATCAAATTGGTAGGGTTGGGAGTAAAAACCCTCGGCAATGGCATTCAAAATATGGTGCAGGTACATGAAATTATTTTCGCTTGCTGTGGTGAGGCGATGCATAACGTCAAGCAGCTGCGCGTCTATGCCTAATTCCTGTTCGTTGATGTTGTGATTTGTAGAGACGTTGCATGCAACGTCTCTACATTCCCCGTTGTGGGATAGGGAGGTTAGGTATTCTCGAATGTAGGAACGCACATCTTCCCGGTTTTCTTCTGGATACTCCGATAAATCAAGTATTTGTGAAGGTGCTTCAATCAATAAACCAGATTTTTCTCTTTTGAAGGGACGGCGAGTGAGAAGAAAATAAACTCTATAGTGACGGTGACTGCATTGATCGAGTCAAAATAACCACTGGTAGTGAACTTTTCTTCCCCATACTGCAAATTCCAGACTTTGAGTATACCGAATCTGGAACCGAAAATATAGAATCTTTGCGATTACTTCGCTCTTCGTTCCGCTCATAATGACATTTCACGTTTAATGAAGTTGAGCTACTTACCGCCCCGAAGCCACCAATCCCGGACAAAAAACCTGGGGAAGAGTGGCTTCCCCATTCCTTTACCGCCTCTGTTTATCTTCTTGAGGGGTAGAAATAACATCTGGTAAAGGACGTTTAGCTATATAAAGCCAAGCTAACCCAGCTAAACCAAAGATTATGCCCAATAAACTGACAACTTGTGCTATTCGTAAAGGTCCAAGCATCAAACTATCTGTCCGAAGACCTTCTATCCACAGGCGTCCTAAGCTGTAAGCTGCCAAATAAACTAGAGACAGTGTACCTGTTTTCAAAGCCGGTTTACCTGACAAACTTCTAAAAAATAAAGTCAGCAGCAAGGCGAATACCATAACATTCCATACAGATTCATAAAGAAAAGTGGGATGGAAAAACTCAAAATTCGCCAGTTCTGGGGGACGGTTTTCTGGTGGAATATGTAACTTCCAAGGTACATTTGTCGGACTGCCAAATGCCTCAGAGTTGAAGAAGTTGCCCCAGCGTCCTATTGCCTGACCTAAAATCAGCGAAGGAGACACTAAGTCAGCCAATTGCCAGAAAGAAATCTGCTTTATTCTGGCGAATATTAATGCTGCGGTGACACCACCGATAATTGCACCATGAATTGCTATGCCTCCTTGCCAAATAGCAATAATGCGTTCTGGGTGCTGGACATATTCTGACCATTGAAACAAAACGTAATATATCCGTGCTGCTGGAATTGCCCCAATCACCAGCCAAATTGACAAATCGCTAATTAACTCTGGATTAACGTTACGGCGCTTTGCCAAGAACTGAGAAAGTGTAACGCCAATCAATACTGCTGAAGCAATCAAAAACCCATACCAACGGATAGTTAAGGGTCCTATCTTCACCAGAATCGGTCCTGGAGAAGAAAATTCAAATGCCAAGGGCAAGGTGGAAATATCCAGCATGTAAAAGTACCTAGAAGACTAAAAAAAGGTAGTGTAGATTTAAGTTGTGCTTGTTAACAGCGCTTTACGGGTAGTGATTGTAACCGGTTATAAATGAAAGAAACACTCTTAATAGGGAACAGGGAACGGGGAACAGGGCTTAGGGGAACGACAGTCAAAAATTGTTGCAAAAGCCAAACTATTGATTTTAGATCGCTGTGAGTAGAGAAGGGAGTATGGGTAGTGTATTTATCCAAATTTTTATTTTGAAAGTAGATAAATAAAACTATGGCAGCAAATGCGTTAAAGCTTACAAAGACTAACATCTTGAATTTCTAACTGAGAACTTGTACTTTGTTACAAATCACGATTGGTTAGATATAATCACCTAAACAACTGTGAGGCACCTGTAATTATGATTGCCATTTATCCAGGAAGTTTCGATCCTGTGACTTTAGGACACCTTGACATTATCCAACGCGGCAGTCGTTTGTTTGGTCAAGTGATTGTCGCCGTATTGCGGAATCCTAACAAAACTCCGCTGTTTACAGTGGAAAGACGACTAGAACAAATTCGTCTAAGTACAAAACATCTCACCAATGTGGAGGTAGACGCTTTTGCCGGTTTGACCGTAAACTATGCCCAAATGCATGGTGCACAAGTGCTATTGCGCGGTTTACGAGCAATTTCTGACTTTGAAGTAGAACTTCAGATGGCTCACACAAATAAAACCCTTTCTTATGATATTGAAACTGTTTTCTTCGCAACGTCAAATGAATATAGTTTTTTAAGTAGTAGTGTGGTGAAAGAGATTGCTAAGTTTGGTGGCTCTGTTGATCATCTTGTCCCCCCGCACGTTGCTTTAGATATTTACCAATGCTACGCCCAAAACCATCCCGTATCGAACTAAATCACAACGGAAGCAGTCCTCCCCCGCAAGAGTATCCTGCAGGAACCGACAACCCAGATGCTACGCGAACAACAAGTGTAGACATACAGATGGAACTCAACCGCTTGGAGGAGATGATTCTTGCTGGTTTCAACATTCCACTGACGCGACGCACGATAGTAGATGAAGACAAGCTGCTTGATCAGCTTGATGAAATACGGCTTTCTTTACCTGAAGTTTTTCAGGAAGCAGCTACAATCATCCAACAAAAGGACGAAATTCTCCTGGAAGCAGAAGAATATGGGCAACAAATTGTTGATGCAGCGCAAGCTAAGCGATCGCAAATCTTGGATGAAAGCGATATCCTCAGACAAGCACAACGCGAAGCCGCTGAACTGCGCCGACAAGTTCAAGAAGAATGTGAGCAGATGATGCAAGACACTCTTGAAGAAATTGACCGCAAACGACGCGCTTGTCAGCAAGAAATAGAGGAAATACAGCGTCAAGCTGTCGCAGAAGCAGAAGCAATTGAACAAGGGGCTGATGACTATGCTGACGGCGTGCTAGAAAATATTGAGCAGAATCTTCAGGATATGTTGCGAATCATTCGTAACGGACGTCAACAACTATTACCAGAAGCTTCTAATGAGGATAATTCTCAATTTTCTAAAAAAAAATAATTGTTAATTCTAGTTTTTTGATCTCTCAGCTTTCCACGGTTCAAAAGCTAACTATGCCCTATTCTCAGGATGAGGAGACTATGACTACCGAGGACTAATAGAAAGTTTAAGTCATTAGCATAAAGAGCAACTTATGTCAAAGAAAATTATGGAAGCGAGTAGGTTGGGTTGACGCAAGGAAACCCAACATTTTCCAAAACAAACGATTTCTCAAATATTCCAATGTGTTTTGAAATATTTCGCCAACAACATCAGGAACGAAACCCAACACCTAGCTGATTTCGTTGGGTTGCGCTTCGCTTAACCCAACCTACAATTCTTAAGTATCTAAGTGAATTGACAGCAAGTAACCAATAACCTAAAACCGCGTTATTTGATTAGCAACCACTTCAACCTCTGTACCCGCTGGCAAATACCAAATGTTACTTTTTTGAATCATCTCGTTGATTGCTTGTTGGTTACGCTGGTTCAGTTGGGGTACAAGGGCATTCATACCGCCTTCTAAAACTGCAGCAGGGATGTTTCTTTGTTGTTCGGTTCGGGTAGTTGGGGTACAGAATTCATAGTCATCGTTATTCGTACTACTACTATCGTTATTCGTACTATTACTGCCATTTCTATTGTTAAGACGCCTACTCGTAGTACAGTAGACCTCAGTTTTTGTCTCAGGACGGTTAAGTACCTCCCCTATTTTCCCAGCACCCCCCAAGGCGAATATGAATGTGTCCATACCTGATATCTTTCCAGATTTGTCGGGATATTTCTTGGCAAGTAAAGGTCTTCCGCCAGGTGCGCGAACTTTCATTGCACTTTGACGTAGGCGAGTTGCGGTGAGACTACTTTTATTTTGAGAAACAACTGAAACGACTGTTAGGTTTAACATTCCGCCTTCAGAAACTTGGTCAAGTTGAGCTAATAATTCGGTATTTGCGGGTAGTGCGATCGCCCCATCTATAGACTTCAATGGTTCGCGCAGACGCACGACAAATTGACTGTCATTCTTATTATTATTATTGTTATTACTACTACTATTATTCCCTATTCTATTTGCTTCTCCAAATACAGCAGTTCCTAATACAGCTTTGGCACGAGTTCCCACCGCAACAGATTTACCAGTATACTGAGTGGTTTCGTTTGTTGTTGCTTCTGCTGGTGTGTCCTCAGGATTCGCTGTTGTATTTCTCCTATTTGGAACAGGTAAGGTTTGTACATTGTCTCTACCCCTGGAATTTAATTCAGAACCCAAAGTAGATGGAGGGGAATTTGCGACTCTTGGTAAACTTGGTGTTGGAGTGGGGGTAGGAGTGGGAGTGGGAGTGGGAGTGGGTACTGATAAAGCGAAGGGAATTTGTGCTAACTCCGATGGCTTTAATCCTGGGATTGATAACTCAAAGGATGGAGATATTGAAGGTAATGGTGTTGATTGAGGAGTCTGCTGAGGAGGCTGAGGACGCACAGGAGGCTGAGGAGGCACAGTTGAAATTGGTTTTGCCTGCTGGACTACAACACGTTGAGGAACTCTGACAATTCGTTCAACAACACGAGGTACGTAAACAGTTTGTGCTGGTGTGGGTACTCTTTGAACCACCACGCGTGTGATAGTTTGTGGTTTAATTCTTGGTTGTGCTGGAGTTGGTTTTGGCTGAGTTGTCGGTCTTACACTTTTTAACTGAAGCTGTGCTAATTTCACAGCCTTTGCTTGTTCAGCTAATGCTAGTTTTGTTTTTAAAATCTCAATTTCTTCTTCTGGTTTTAATTGCTCTATTTTATTCGATTCATTATCGTTACGAGTTATCTGTGGAAAATTCTTCGGCGCTTGTTTATTTGTTCCACTCATAAGTTGAGTCAGAAACGCACCTGCTACCAAAGCCACACTCAGAGTAGCAGCACCCACCACACCTACCTTCGCAAAAGGGTTAGATGACAATGCTTGTTTTGTTTTCTGTGAGGATGGATGAGAAGGAGGTGCTTCGTCAGGATTTCCACTAGAAGTCTCTGAAGGACTGCTTTCTGGATGAGATGGGGGAATTTGTTCTTCTAAACCAACTAAATTTGCCATCCGTTGATGCCAATCTGATGGTTGTACTTCATGCGAATGATGATTGTTAGATGAGGAGTGTGAATTATTATGATTGTTATGATTGTTATTATTGTTATTATTATAATGATTGTTATTATTGTTAGAATTATTTGAATTATGAGAGTTTGGTAGGTTCTTCATGGGTGTTTTTCCTTTAGCTAGGGGCATTTTTTTTGTTTAATGTCACAAATATTGGCAATTTCTAATCTCGCTTCATTAAGGCGGTATATTGCTGAGTATAAAGGATTTTCTACATTTGGGATAGAAATTGCTTGTGTCTCCAACGCCCGAATCAATATTTTCTTATTAAAAGGTATTGCCTCCCCCATTTTGTTATTATAACCGGCGAAAATCAAGCGATTGGCAACGATTTCTACTTGCCATTCACCATCAGCTATTTTTTCAGGTTGAGAGATTCTGCGGATTAACAATAAGCTTTCTGCATTTCCTCCAGGATTGGCTAACACACTTTTAGGAATTCCCTGTGTCGTTTCTACTTCAAATTTTCGCCTCACATCACCAGATAAAAGTTCAGAAGTTGCTTGCCAAACTATTTGCTGTGGTTGTTTGTCTGACCAAGTAAACATCATGGTCATTGTTTCACCAACAAAACGCCGAATCGTTTCTGGATTGCGTTCTAAATTTTCTTGAGAGTCTATTGTTATGGCACGACCATCAACAAGTTGCACTAAACTTTGTGGTAATTGACCACTCAGCCTTTTTAGCATAGACTGGTGATACATCAGCAATAATATAGTTAACACATTCAACACAAAAGTTGCGACAACGAACACAGGAAGAATACTAGTATTATTCTTTTTTTGGTTAAATAGCATTATAGGAATCCGGTTTGGTTTATGAACGAACTCGTTGAAGTAGGGAACAGGGAACAGGGAATAGGGAACAGGGAATAGGGAATAGGAAATAGGGAATAGGGAATAGGGAATAGGGAATAGGGAACATCAAATGTACCTAGCTGAGTAAAAATCAAATATGAGTCCTATATCTTGTTATACCTATCGTGTAAAGCTACCAGAATTAGGAATATCTCCACAGCGTTGCGACTGACTTTTTGGCGAAGAATCATAGCCATTTGTGAGACAGAAATCACTCACTTCGTAAATTTCTAAATTTTGGGCGCGGACACTATAGACAGCTTTCTGTAATGGGGTCAAATTGTTTGATAGGGGATGTCCAAAAGAATCTACTGAACGTACGAAAAAATCCTTATTAAAAGGAATTAATAGCTTTTTATTGTCACTACGTCTAATCTGGACAATATTAGCAACCATACCAACGCGCCATCGACCCGGCGCGATTTTTTCAGGAGGATAAACTCGTTGGATAACTAACTGTCCTGTCAACGCTTGGTTATTGTTTTTAGAAAAAATCTCTGGCGGCGTCATCTCCGCAATTTGTCCCAAAAAACCTTGGCGAAAATCTTCTGAAAGTGCGAAACTCCCCACCCAACTACTAGTAGAAACTTTTTTCGTCAAATTTTGTAGAGTATTAATAGGTATCCCTTGATCAGGTTTCGGGTTAGTTGCGTCTTCAACGCTTGCTAGTGGAAGTGTTCCAGACCAGTTGAACATAGCCGCCATTGTTTTAGCAACAAATTGGCGAATGACTTCTGGTTCTCGTTCAAGAGTGTCAACTTGAGAGACTCTTTTACCATCAACAAGTTGGACAAACGTGAGAGGTTTTTTATGAATGAGACCGTAGATACGTAAACCTTCAAATAATAAGAAAATGGCTGCCAATAAATGTAGACTGAAGGTAAAAATAGTAAAGAGCGTTAAAAGATTAATAGAGGACTTTTTTTCTTGTAATAACTTGGTCATAATGCCATTCACCTCCTCATATTTCTGACTATGATAATAATTCAGGAGTCAGTTAAGAATCATTGTAGAATAATTGCAGGTTGGGTTAAGCAAAGCGCAACCCAACACAACCCAAGATAACCGTTGGGTTTTGTTCCTCAACCCAACCTACTAACTACTAGCTGTTCCCTGTTCCCTGTTCCCTCTTATATTTTAGACTCTTTGCTGTATCCACACAGAAGTGTTGCTGATGGCGTTGAAAACGGCAAATCCCCCAGCAGCAGCCAAACCTAAAGATATAATCGGTGCCAAAACTCCTAACAGGATCATAAACCACATCAAGTCTGGATCTGCATCGAGATTTTGCGCTGGACCATTCACAATCACTGCTGCTGATATCACAGCAATAATATTGAAAGAAATTTTAGCAATACCAATAGAAAATAACCCCGTGAGCCATGCGAAAATAGGTTTACCAGCGACTGGTAGCAAAGACCCTCCTACTGCTAGGGGTCCTAAAGCTGCTATAAGTAACATCGTCACTTCTATCAAGTTTTGAAAAGCAGATTGTAAGGAAACTAAAAGATTTTTGATAATCGTTTGAGTTGTGGAACCCAGCAGAGAGTTAAAACTGAATTCTGCTACATTCCCAGTGGTGATCACTATCTGATTAACTTTCAGTTCAAGTCTGTCTATCCAAGGCTGGATACCGTATGTATTTCTGTACTGTCCCAAGAGGACATCTATTTTTTCCTTTGCTTTAGTGAAACAATTAATTTGTTGTTGACCTGTGAGAGACTGACAAGGACGCAATAAACCACCAACAACTTCTTCAGCAACACTCATATTCAGTGCTTGCTGATAAGTTTGATTGACATCGGCTGCTTCTACAACTTGCTGATTGATTGTGTTGAGAAAATCTCTTAATCCCAGTGTCAAATTAGAGAGTGCAGTGCCATTGCCCGGATTAGCGAGTAACAATACTACTATGAAAGGCCAAATCAAAGCAGATAGAGGACGAGAATATTCATTATCCAGCACATCTTTTATCCACTGTGCCATGAAAAAAAGTAAAGTTCCGACTGCAAAGAAAATACCCAAGTTTGTCAGCGCACCATATAAGTTATTGTTCGTGTTATTTTGTAATAAATCAATCCATTGCTTATCCCAACCTTCAGCAATACTTTGTGCAGTCACGACACCATTTGTCAAAACATTACTGGTGTCAAGTTGAGCCAAAAAAAATTTTACATTATAAATCCACATTTTTCTTCTTCGTTCCCTCGCTCAGCTTTCTTCCTCGTTCCCTCACTCAGCTTTCTTCCTCGTTCCCTCGCTCAGCTTTCTTCCTCGTTCCCTGGCTCAGCCAGGGAATGCTACAATGGAGGCTCTGCCTCAACACAAAAGGCAGAGCCTTTGAGAATGCGTTCCCACGCAGAGCATGGGAACGAGAATGAGAAAATATAGAGATTAGAAAGCCACATTTTTTTTACCATCACTTTATCTTGATTCCTTCTATGGTGTTTCCAAGGGAGAAGGAATATTTTCTGAGGAAGGAGGATTTGTTTCTGTAGGAGAAGGATTATTTTCTGAAGCAGGAGGATTCGTTTGTAAAGGAAGAGGGTTACTGCTTTTCCTAAACAAATCAGTTTGAGAAGTGACTCGCAAAAGTCGTGCGACTTCGGCTGATGTACCCACTCTTCTAGCACGATTCGCCTCATTCATTTGCTGGGACATGTCTGCTAAATTCAAGTTGGAATATTGGATGTCATTACGCAATTGGATTGTATTTCCTAGGGTTTCCCCCATTATTCTGGATTGCTCTCTTTGAACATTTATATTTTGTAATTCCAACTCTGATAAACCCTCCCAATTTTTCTTCATTATTCTGGCTAGCTGCTGTTGACCTTCTAACGTAGATATAGTGCTTTGTGCTGTTCCTGCAGGTAATTTGCTTATTAAATCTTGAAACAAATTGTCAGAAGCAAACTCTTCAATTTCTCTTTGTATTTCCTGCTTCTTTGTTTCAGCCTTTTGAGCAAATTCCTTGCTATCCTGAACAGCTTTCTCAGTATCCTCTAACTTAGCTTTTAACCGAGTTTGTCCATCTCTCCCAAAAACACCTTCAACTGCACCACGGGTGATATATCGATTAATTTCACTACTCACTTCTCTACCATATACTGCTGGATTATTCTCAAACTTATCCGAGACTGAGTACTGAGTAATCTGGTCACGAGTAGACTGACCAGCTTCATTAGGATTAGGAATATTGAGATCACCTGATGAACTTGTGATTGCTGATTGTGTCTGAAGTTCTACAGCTTTTAAAGTCTCAGAAATATTGTAGCTGTCCGTAAGATATTTTATTAAATCGTCTGCGTAAAATTGAAAATCAGTCCAAACAGTTCCCAATTCTGCTATGGCTGGTAAGGTTCCTAAAAATGCCACAGCAAAAAAAGAAGTCATGATGATTTGAGGTTTACCAATTTTGAGCATAATATCAGGTTAGGTTAATGACTTGCTATTGCTTTGGAAGATGTTTGAGAAGTATTTTTTGTGATTATGAGGGAGGGAAGGGGAACGTATTGGTGTTAATTTAACGTTGAATTTTTTATGCCGCGTTGGTTTTACCTCACCCTGCCCTGTCGGGCATCCCTCTCCGAATTCCGGAGAGGGAAAGATTTTAGCGCAGCCGGTAGAGTGTGGAAGACATTGGTGTGAATTTAAGGTTCAAAGGTTTATCCGACGTTAGTTTTACCTCACCCTGCCCTGTCGGGCATCCCTCTCCTTATCAAGGAGAGGGTTAGGGTGAGGTTTTCAGCGTCACCTCAATAACCACGAATTGACCCAATCAATTGACGCGCAAAATGAGAAACCGCCTCAAACTTATCCCCATATCGTTGCATTGCTTGATTACGTGCAGCTTGTTCATCAGGATTATTCGCCACGACAGCTAACTGTTCGTAGCCTGGGTAATAACGACAGTAAGTATAAACGCCATTATCATCAAGCAGCCACTGACTATAAATGTCTTCTTTACGGGGAAAGAAGCCTTCTGACGCATTGCGAGCGATAATTTCGCGAGGATATTTTAAAATCTGTACGAAACTATCAACAGCAACGGGTTGAATCCGACCAATTAATCTTGTTGATAAGTTTTGCAGAATCTTAGATGCAGCTTTAGATTTGGCGATTGTGTCAGGGTCTTGTCCTGATAATATAACTCTTACCCCTGCTTTTGCTCCGTTCGCGCACAGTCTACCCACCAAATCAGAAATTTGGTCGAATTCAAACAGAATTGGTGCTTCATCGATAAAGAATATCGAGGCGGGACTACTCAAAGCACGTCGCAGTGCTGCTGAATACGCACTCAAGGACAGCAATGCTGCATCTTCGTTATCTGATAAGTTTCTCAATGCAAAAACTAAAAGTTGAGCATCCGTTGGAAAGCTAGAAGGTGCAGAAACAGCTTGTCCGACTCGACTTTCCACCCAGAAGCGTAGACGCAGATTGATAACTTCGAGTGCATCATCAATTCTGCCACCTATACCATGTAGGTTAAGATGTTCCCGCGAACAGAAGATGATAAAGTCTCTTAAAGTTGGAGTTTTTTGCCAAGCTTCAGTACCAAAACCTTCCAATATCGCTGAATGGTATCGCTTTTGAATTCCTTCGTCGGCGAAGAAGGTGTTTAGGGCTAGGTTTATAAGCGATCGCACCGTTTGCGCCAGCAATTGATTCCCAGTAGATGAACCCAGTACCATCGTCATCAACGCCGACTCAAGAAACGCGGCGTAGTCTTGAAAGCGTTCTCGCTGTTCTTCTTCACTCAAAAATCGCAAGTCTGGCTGTTCAAACAAATTATTGGATTGTTTGGAAATATCGAAATAAGCTCCTTTCTCTCCTACAAATTCTGTATAGTCGGTAAAGGTAGACGTACCATCTGGTTTCGGAAAGTCCAAGGCTACCACAGGCATATTGTGTGCCAAAGCCTGGGTTAAAATCCCTGACACCAAAACTGATTTCCCCGCGCGAGTTGTCGCAAATAACGCTAAATTTTTGTGCTGGTTAAATAAATCTAGATGAAGTGGTGTTCCGCCTTCATCAGCGATTAATTCAAAGCCTTTGCGATCGCCCGCCCTCGTTGTCACCAAAGGTATCAACCCCCACACTTCATTCGTGAGATACAATTGACGACGGTTAAAGGGTTTCGCTAACAACATTTCCCAAACAATTGGCAGAGTCTGCAACCAAATCTTCCAGGCATATTCTGTTTCCCGAATCACTTGTGCCGGACGTTGAAAACAGTTTTCTATATACCTGCACGCCTCATCCAATTTTTCTGGGCTTTGGCGATGAACGAGAATCGCAATTCCTGTATAGATTGGCAACGCACCTTCATAAATTTGTTCTTGCGCCGCCACAGACTTCCTCAATTTTAATTGTGCGCCGACATCAATCGTATTTCCTTTTTCTTGTGCTACTTTTGACGTTACATTCGACTGCTTCAGCACCCGTTGTAATGTCGTTTTGACTATCGCTGGATTCGCTGCAGTTAACTCACAAAAAATCTCTGTATCTACAATTGTATCCCTAGCAACTAGTTCCCATAAATAACGCAGTTGTGATGCTTTATTCTGCCAACCTCCTGGTTTTTCTAAAAATGTCATCACGCCAACATAGCGATTTTTTATATTCACCCATTTCCGGTCAGCTACAGGTACATCTGACTCCATCAATAATGTGGTACTATGGATATTTTCTAATAGTAATTTGCTGCTAGATAAATCCGAATAAATTTCTTCGTGTAGTCCCTGTTCATCTAAAACCAATAATTGGGGAATGTCTATCGGTTCAGTACTATTAAATCGTCGCCAAGCTTCCTGCCATAAATCTTTTGCAGTCAAAGCTTTAATATCTAAACCCCATTTATTAGATAAAATTTGTTCCCAACGTCGAAATCCTTCAGTGTAAGCATTATAAATCAGAGTTTCTAATCGTTGGTTTTCCCTTTCTGCTGCTTCACCTTTAAATGATAACCACCAAGACTCAGCCCTTGCCAAAAACTTCTCAATCCAGTCATCAGCAGCCGAAGCATCTGGTTCTACAGTATATGTCACATACACCCGCAGAAATTTTGGTTTTCGGATACCAGCGCGGGTGAGTTGTTGGGTTCTGGCTCTTTCAGAGGTGAGCAAGTACTGTATACTAGGTGACGAGGTTTTCTGTACAAGAGATGCAAGTTCTTGTTGGCGTTTTTTATCTGTAGAAAAAGATCCCAAATGAAAAGTCACTCTTTCTTCTGGTGGAAGGTCTTTTAAACCAGCTTCTATATTGTTACAAATTGTATCTATTTGCTCTGATCTTAAAGTGGTATGAATGCCTTTGCATTCAAATCCAAAAACAAAGCAAAATCTATCTCTTTGGCTACCTTTGGTCAAAATGTAAGCACCAATATCTCTGCCATCAACTGCAATACGCAGCATGGTGGCAAGATTCAAAGCATCTTCAAAAGGTGTTAGTCTATTTTCTTGACCTGCGATGCCTACGCTTTGTTTTCCGATTTTTTCTTTCATAGTGGAATTCTAGAAAACTTTTATAACGAGCAGTACCTCTTGTCCAGGTCGGAACACCAATAAATTTGCTCAAAAATCGCCAACTTCTACCACCTGTTAGTATCCACCAAGTAGCTATTCCCCAGCCAGCAATTAAGACTGTCCACAACCATTTTTGCCATTCATCTGAGAAGACACCTCCAAAGATGCCATTCACAATCATGTACGAAACGAGAGCTATAATCGTCCAAGGAAAAATTTGGTCAGCAGGAATTGGTCCCAAGGAAGGTTGGGTTCCTAAAATTTGGTTGACAGGTCGAAATTCCTTGTCTCTCTCATCAGTCATAACAAATTCCTGACTTAACCATTACCAACGATAAAGCTGGTCAACACATCAGCAACAGTCACAGCAATGACAACTAACAACGGTGTTCTGGCGACGACTTGCCAATCTTCGTCTTTGCGAACGGCGTTAATCACACCAATCAGAGCAACAGCGATGTAGAGTAAGTAAAGTGCTCTTAAAACATTAAACACCAAACTCACTGCTGCACCGGCACCGCTTTGTTGGTTACCTGAAGTTAAATTGTTTTTAAAAAAGGTTTCTGCTTTTCCGAAAAATTGAGCTGCTGCTGGATCGCTAAAGTAGTCTATCCAAAAGAAACTGAGTATTGCTGAAAATACGAGAGTTTGCAGTAATATGAGCCAAGGTTTCGGTAGAGCGATCACTTGTCCTATTTGCTGAATAACTGCTACTGCTATGGTACCCAGAATCAAGCAAAGTAGCAGACTCGGGCTTTGAGAGCAAATCACACTTAAAAAGACAGCAAAAGCAAGCAACAGTGGTACAGATGCCAACACATGAGTGAATCGGTATTTTAGTTGATACCGTACTTCCTGCTTAGATTTTAGAGACATGGACTAACGTTCCTTACTTCTTTAACAAAAACGACTTACACATAGTAATTCATCTATAACTCTTTGTTGATAATGTATCATTACAATCTCATAAATATCTTGGTCTTGCCATTCTTCATTCCATTATTCTCTGTTTAAGTGTCGTATTATACACTTGAATCGAGCAAATGATCAATGGATAATATAACACACCTAAGAATAATCTAGTGTTGATGGATACGAATTCGGCTTGTCAAGCTAATAGAAAGTAACAAATAGAGTTTAAATACATAATAGAAAACTACCCAAAACTTTTATTCAATCACAAGTAAATTCCTCAAATAATATTGATTATAATTTCCAACAATCAAAACTATTATTATTAGCTTTTTCATGACAAATCAGAAAAAGTACTATTAACTAATACATTACCTTTTCTTAACTTAGACATTATATATTCTTGTCTATGCTCATGTTATTCCGATTCGAGGCAAAGTTGCTTCGCGACATTGAGCAGTAGGACGTGCTAAGCGATCGCGTCTTCCCAAACCCCCAAGATTATTTCGGCTACAACTGCTACTACACTGGCTTTGTGCCCATTGATCAGCGCAGTCTCAACGATGGCTATCTCTGGGTGAATCATTCTAAGTTGTACTACTCCCTTCCCGCTACAAGATTACCGAACCTTCTTCTCTTCTTTCTTCGCGTTTTTCGCGTCTAGCCTTCAGCAACGACTTCGTCGAACGCGGTTTTTTAAATAGGTATTCTTCTGGCGGAAAAGGAGTAACATATGGCTCTTGTAGGGTGGGCATTTTGCTGACTTTAATCTACTCTTAAGAAACACAGGGAACAGGGAACAGGGAACAGGTGTTTCTTAGGAGTCTACAAGACAGCAGATGACACCTGTGGCACAAGAAAATTAGAATTGACTTATCGTCAACATGAGACGCGATTCATCACGTCTAGATAACAGGGGCTATGGTATGCAACAGGTAAACCAACGCAAGCTTTTATCAGCCATATGTCACGGAGCAATCTTTTTTAGCTCGACAATTGTGTCTATTGGCATACCGATTGCCATTATGTTGACTACCAACGACCCAGTTGTCAAAGCAAATGCTAAAGAATCCCTAAATTTCCACATCAATCTCTACATCTATGCAATTGTTTTTGTATTACTCGTTCTTGTAGCAATTGGTATTCCACTGCTGGCTGTATTAACAATTGTGAGTTTTATAATGCCAATTTTTGCGATTCTTCGCATTGTTGATAATCCTGATTTACCCTACCGCTACCCGTTTATTTTTCGTCTGTTGTAGTGGTTAAGAAATAGAGATACAAAAATTTTATTTTCATTATTCTTCTGGTAATTCTCCAAATTGCTCTTTATAACCAGCTAACAAGGATTCGAGTTTGACAGCGCGTTGGTGTTCTTGTTCTGCTTGTTTCTCTGCTTCCAGACGTTTTCGCGTTTCCTCTTTCAGCGCCTGGGCTAACTCATCAGGAACCAACAATTTCTGTCCATTATCCAAACGGTAAAAACCAATAACTTTTCCTTCTACAGCTAGACGTAGTTGTAAGAATTCGCTTTGATTATCGCTGTTCACTGTTCACTGTTCCCTGTTCCCTGTTCCCTGTTTTAACTGTTTCTTTGCTAAGAATTAACGTCTGAGTGGTAAGTTAAATTCGGCAAAGCAACAGTTGACACTTTGCAGCAGGAAAATTTAATAATTTGGTGTTCTTTAAATAAAAGGATAGACATACTTCATAAAACTATAACAGGCGTTGCCTAACTCTGGTATTGAATGACAAGGTTTAGTGATTTATGTAACGCGAGATAATTTAAGCCCGAGTTCAACGATTGAGATATTGGTTTAGTAGTTTGTCAATTCTCATCCTGCCTGCCTTGTGTCAGCTGTTCCTCTGCGTTCATTTGTGAGTTAGTCAGGGGGAGAACAATGGTAGATTACCAGAATTTTGAGCGGTTTTTCTACAGCCGAATCAAGCGACGGAATTTAATTCTTGGGGCAGGGGTATTGTCTGGTTTGGCGTTCGCCAACCAATTCCATCAACGGGCGATCGCCCAAGTCCCATTTTCCAGTTATCCCTTTACGCTTGGTGTGGCGTCAGGTGAACCATTACCAAATAGCGTGGTACTATGGACTCGTCTGGCTCCGAATCCTTTACAAGGTGGTGGGATGCCGTCTGTCAATGTGCCAATTCGCTGGGAAGTGGCAACTGACCCCAACCTAAAAAATGTAGTAGCAAAAGGCACTGAAATTGCCATTCCAGAATTAGCTCACTCAGTTAGAGTGGTTGTAAATAAACTCAAACCAAATACCTGGTACTGGTATCGCTTCACGTCAGGTACGGAAGAAAGTCCAATTGGTCGCACTCGTACGGCTCCTCAACCAGGTAGCGACCTAAGTAAATTTGCCTTTGCATTTGTTTCCTGTCAGCACTATGAACAAGGGTATTACACAGCGTACAAATACTTAGCACAGGAAGATATAAGCCTCGTCGTGCATACAGGCGACTACATCTATGAGGGAGGAATCACACCAGGTCGTGTCAGACAGCACAATGGTCCGGAAATTGTGACTCTGGAAGATTATCGCAACCGTCACGCCCTTTACAAAACCGATCCAAATCTGCAAGCAACTCATGCAGCATTTCCCTGGATTGTCACTTGGGATGACCACGAAGTGGAAAACAACTACGCCAATGCTACCTCAGAAGTTGATAATGAACCGGATCAAGACCCCCAAGTTTTCTTACAACGGCGGGCGGCTGCTTATCAGGCTTATTATGAGCATATGCCGTTACGACCCGAATCAAAGCCAGAAGGACCAGATATGCAACTTTTCCGTCGGCTTTCCTTCGGAAATTTGGCGACCTTTCATGTGCTAGATACCCGTCAATATCGCACAGATCAACCCTGTGGAGATGGGACTAAAGAACGTTGTCCAGAGAATTTCGACCCCAACGCAACGATTACTGGTAAACGTCAAGAAGAATGGCTATACAAAGGTTTAGATCGCTCGAAAGCTCGTTGGAATATACTGGCACAGCAGGTTATCGTTGCTCAGAGAGACTTCACACCTGGGGAAGGCGCAACCTTCAGTATGGATAAGTGGGATGGGTATTTGGCTTCCCAAAAACGACTGTTGAGTTTCCTAGAACAGCGCAAACCCTCCAATCCAGTTGTCTTGACAGGCGATGTACATTCCAACTGGGCAATGGATCTCAAAGCAGATTTTGATAAACCAGAATCCGCTACGGTTGGCAGTGAATTTGTTTGTACCTCGATTACTTCCGGTGGAGATGGGGCAGACTCAAGTCCTACAGTGGAAGCTTACTTGCCAGACAATCCGCACATTAAATTTTATAACAGTCAACGCGGATATGTCCGTTGTGTGATAACTCCGGAAACCTGGCAGACAGATTTTCTAGTCTTGTCAGATGTGACAACTCAATCGGGCACAATCAGTAACCGTGCTTCATTTGTAGTTGAAAACGGTCGTCCAGGAGTACAGAAAGCTTAGTCGTTCTGGGACATTGGTGAGAGTTGAGATGAAAGTGTATAAATTTTTAGCCAACCCTCACCTGATTCCAGTATAAGTAGATTTCAGTTACACTTATTACCTGTGAGCAAGATTTCTGAAAATTGCAGGAGATTGGGTGTGTACCGAGTGCTAAATCGTCGTCGGTTTCTTCAAAGTTCGCTTGCAGCTGCCGCGAGCATAGGTGTATCCAGCCTTCGAGCGTCCGCTTATAAAGCTTCTGTTCTGGCCTAGCAACTCAGCTAATAATCAGAAAAATGCTCAAGCCCTAGAGTATACTTACCAACTGCTCAACTCTGCCAATGGTACAACTCTGGCTGCCCCTCCGAACTCCAGTTTCACAGCACACCCACTTGGCGGTGCAATAATTGGGGAAGTATGCAACACTTACGGACAAGTCCAAGGTTATCGTAACTTATTTGTTGTTGATGGTTCGCTCATCCCAGGCTCGACAGCTTGTACTAATCCCTCATTCACCATCGCTGCTTTAGCAGAACGCAGCATGGATCGCTTTCTCAACCGGAGTACTTGAGGTCAAAAAAGAACTGATATCATCTGTATACTGACTCCTGCAACGTGGCAGACAGATTTTCTAGTCTTGTTAGACGTGACAACCCAATCTGGCACCATCAGCAACCGTGCTTCATTTGTAGTTGAAAACGGTCGTCCAGCAATACAAAAAGTTTAGAAAAAGAGTTGCTTTTCGTTGAAAATAGCCTGTATTACATCCTGAACAGATGTGGTACGGGCTTTTCAGCATCTGACGCCTTTTTTGTCAAAATATTGGCAATTTGGCAACCAACTTATGATAAAATAGTTTCCGATTTACGGATCATATCTGCTTGATTTCACTAGGTGCCCCCAATATCATGTCCGCTTAAAGAGTTATTATTTTTCAAGTTTTTTTACAATCAAAGCACTCACCACTGATTGACTTTTTCCCCAAAAAGCTGGAATCTTAATAATATTCTTTTTTAAAAACAAGCTTGTTAAAACACTTTGGCAAAATTATTAAGAAAGATTTCTAATGGAGGAAGGCAAATGAGTGTAAGAAAACAGGGTGTATTGAGTGCTGGTGCTGCATTTGTGGTGCTTACAGGTTTGGTTGCTGGTAGCTTTGGAGGCATGCAAGCAGTTGCTAACTCAACGCGAAATCAAAAAGATTCAACTTTAGTTGCTCAAGGACAGCAAAAAACTTTAACAGTTGTGTTTCCTACTCGCAAAGATGCACCAGACTTGCAAAGTAAAGCAGATAAAGTTGCAGAGTTTTTGTCAAAAGAACTCAAAATGCCAGTTCAGGCAAAAGTCGGTGATGATACAGCTGCGGTAGAAGCCTTGAGAGCAAATAGCGCTGATGTCGCTTTCTTGAGTAGTCGTCCAGCTTTGAAAGCTGAGGAACTCGCAGGCGCACGCTTGTACTTAGCTGAAGTTCGTGCGAATTACTCTGGAAAATACACTTACAATTCAATCATTGTTGTCCCCAAAGATAGCTCGCTCAAAACTCTAGGCACATCTAAAGCGACATTGGAACAGTTGCGGGGTAAAAAAATGGCATTTACTTCGCCAACTTCTGGTTCTGGATTTATCTTCCCTGTGGGTGAGATGGTTAAACAGAAACTTGTGGAAAATCGCGATCGCCTAGACGGCTTCTTCAGTCAAGTTGTCTACGGTGGCGATTACAGTAAAGCCCTAAAAGCAGTGGTGCAAGGTCAAGCAGATGCGGCTGCTGTATCAGAATATGCTTTCGCTAGTCCGTATATTTCCGACGCGGAAAAAAGTCAGTTACGAGTTCTGTATAAAATTCCTGGTGTTCCAGCACACGGTGTAGCTATTGATGATGACGTTCCTGCTGCTGAACGTGAACGAATTATCAATGCTTTGCTGAAATTAAATGAGCCACAAAACAACGAGATACTGCGCGGCTTGTATAATTCCACAGAATTGGTGAAAGTTGACCATAACAAACACTTAGGATCAATTCGTGAAGCCCTGAAGAATGCAGGAATTGAACCGTAATAAAGGGGTGAGGCAGTGAGGGAGATAGGGGAGAGTAATATGTATTTTTATATACTATTGAGCATAACAATGACCTGACCCGCGCCCCTAATCCCCACTCCCTGGGGAGTGGTGAGTTCCCCTCTCCGAAATCGCGGAGAGGGGTGCCCGTCAGGGCGGGGTGAGGTGAGACCAGCGCTGCGGTCCTTGTTTCCCGACAGCCAGGCGACTGCGTTCGCGAAGCGTCTCCGAAGGAGATACCCGGAGGGTGACACGTATGAATGCAACGCGCGTATAAATCTACAATTATTACTCTTCCTTATTTTCCTCATCTCCCCAAACAGGTAATACAAATACTCAGCAACATATGACTCAGCCAGTGATTTTGTGTCAGGACGTAGAAACTGCTTATTCCGCAGCTTTGAATCGTCCTATCCTTAACCAGATTAATTGCCAGATTTCTCGTGGTGAGTTCGTTGTATTGCTGGGACTCAATGGCGCGGGGAAGTCTACGCTTTTACGTTCTTTAGTTGGGGTAGTACCAATCTTGCGGGGAGCAATTCACATCAACGATACACCATTAACTCCACGTACGCTGCCTAGTATTCGACGAGATGTTGCTATGTTATTTCAGGGTGGCGGATTGATTCGTCAGTTATCAGCAATTGAAAATGTGCTTTGTGGACGTTTGGGTACTAGGACAACTTGGCAAACGCTGTTTGGGTTTCCTAAAAATGACCGTCGTCAAGGATTGGAACTGTTGGAACAGTTGGGTTTAAGAGAGCAAGCTTATCAAAAAACAGGTCTACTTAGCGGTGGACAGCAACAACGGGTGGCGATCGCCCGCGCTTTAATCCAATCTCCTCAAATTCTGCTTGCGGATGAACCCATTACAGGATTGGATATCAAAGCATCTAAGCAGGTAATGGAAACTTTGTCAATGCTGCACTCACAGCAAGGTATGACAATAGTCACAGTTTTACACGATTTGAGTATCGCAACAGAGTACGCCCAGCGCGCGATTGTCTTGAATGCTGGACGTGTTGTTTACGATGGGTGTTGTGATAACTTGCAAGCTCAATTTGCTCAGGTATAGTCGAGTTTATCGCACATAGTAGGCGAATTCTGTTTTAGTAATGAAAAATTTTTCTCATGTTTGGAAACGCTTTTCTTGGGTGAGTCGCCTACTCATCCTGTGCGTTGTTGTTTTGGTTTATGGTTGGGCGTTGCAAGGTTTGAAAGTTGATTTTGGACTCTTAAAGCAGAGTTTCTTCAACATCATTGATTTTGTGTCACGCTTGTTTCCCCCAAATACAAGTTGGGATATTTTCAACAAAACAGTCAAAGCACTTGTAGAAACCGTGCAGATGTCTGTGATTGGAACGACTCTTGGGGCAATGCTTTCTCTACCGATTGCGATCGCAAGCGCCCGTAATGTCGCCCCTGTTTGGCTGCAATGGTTAGCGAATTTCCTACAAAATGCTGTCCGTTCCGTCCCTTCGATTATTCTTGGATTATTATTTGTCGCTGCAACTGGACTCGGTCCGTTAGCAGGTACATTAGCTTTAAGTATTTACACAATTGGCTACCTAGGAAAATTCTATCAGCAAGCTATTGAAGCGGTTGACCCTCGTTCTATTGAATCTTTGCAAGTCGCAGGTGCATCTCGAATACAAATTGCTCAATATGGTATTCTGCCTCAAGTCTTACCTTTAGTCTTAGGGTACACCTTGTGGATGTTTGAGTACAATATCCGTGCTGCTTCAGTTCTTGGTGCTGTGGGTGCTGGTGGTTTTGGTTTTGAACTCAAAAGTTATATAGATGGCTTTGAGTACACTAAGGCAACGACTATGATTCTGATATTGTCGGTAGTTGTGACTGTGATTGATGCCCTGAGTAGCAAATTACGTCAGCGTCTGGAATCAATGTAGTTATCTGTTCACAGTTGCGAAAGAGTAAATGACCTACACCCAGTTCCTCAGGACGGGTGTAGATCATTTACTTTCCAATACCTATCCAGTTAACTTGCCATTTGTATTGGTTAGCCTTCTCTGGAGTTAAATCCTTTTCCCCACTTTCGTTAGTGAGACGAAGATAAACACGGAAACCTGTTGGTGTAGCCAAATAAACTGTTGATGTTCCAAGAGTCCACGCGGCAGCACCGTAGTCATTTGGATCACCTATAGATATAGTATATTGTGGAGTAGTAGTAAATTTTGCTTCACTCGTATCTATATCTACATAAATCCACCCTGGATATGCTGGATTTGTATAAGGTTGCCAATTTGTAGCGCCAGGAGTTGTAGAACCACTAGCAATTTTTGTGTGACCAACGGTAACGGCACTACTTGTCTGAGCTATAACCGATTGTCCTAGTGTAATATTTAATGTTGCTATTGCAGTAAACAGGCTTAAAGTAGATGCAATCAAATGTTTTTTCTTCATCAGCTTTATGTCCTTTGTTGTGTAATTAAACGTCTTACGTAGACAAGGATTGTTTTGACGGGTAACAAGAGAACTTTTACGTATTTTATGTTACTTACAGTTTAGTAATATCCACAATAGTGATATTGCTGAAATTAGCAATATATCATACAAAAAAATTCTCACTTGAGACGCGCAGCCTCCACAACAGGACTTACGCAAATGTAAACCCTGTATATTGCCTGACAAAAGGTTCATGAAAAGCTAAAACAATATCGTCTTCAATAATCAACCGAGGATTCTATATGCATTTAGTTATATAAGACTCGTATTTAATTTTTGACGAAGCTAGGTACACTTTTATTGCTTCTTAAGAGTTAAGCGTTCCCTGTTAAGACTTCTCTGTCTCTTACAAATGAGAAACCCGGTTTCTTAAAAAAACCGGGTTAATAAAAAATCGTGCAAAAAATTCGCAAAAAATAACGAGTCAGAATTTGAACAACAACGGTAATAAAATTCTTAGTAGATCTTCCCATTAAATAGTAGTGGCAGAACTGCTATTAGACCTCAGTCTCCTAGAGATATAGTGACTTCATTTCCCTTATCCCGCCTGCCATTGTTGCTGTTATCAGCAAAATGTTTATCCATAAGTGCAGGAACTTGTGTAGCTTTCATGCGACTGTAGCGAGTTTTATCTGGCATCACTAAGTTTGGTCCTGCTTTGCAGTCTTTCATGCAGCCAGTTCCTTTTATTGTGACTTCTGATTCCAAGCCACTCGCACTCAAAGCAGCTTCCAAAGCTTGACAAACCTCTTTGCCACCACGTTTGATGCAATCGGATTTTTGACAGATCAATATAGTAGCTTTTTTGGGCTTGGCGTTATTAATTGCTGGGGTGATGGGGTGATTGGGTGACGCGGTGACTGCTTTGTCCGCATCTGCCAATCTCCCAATCTCCTTATCTTTATCAAGAATACTCGTCGCCATTACTTGGTGTGCTTTTAATTTCACTTCTCCTGTTTTGAAGTCAGACTTTTTCTCGCCGATAACTTGCAACCATGTACCTGGTGGTAACCGTAAGTCAAAAGCAGCACGTAAGTGTTTCGCCAGTTTGATGTAGCATTCACCCTCAGCAGTTTCCAGTCGTAAGCCTTTGAGCTTATAACCATCCTTGATGACGAAATCGATAAACTTTCCCTCAAGGCAGAATTCTGAAACTTCAGTTATGTAGGATTTACTCATTTTTTTGACCAATTTATTGACTTGCGTTGTGGCAACACTAAGCTTTAAGTGCGATACTGCCAACATTTCTTGAGATTCCTAATCAAGTCTTCGCGAGAAGTCGTAAATTGCTGCACAACACTCCAAAGTTGTATGGCTGCTGTAGGATTGCTAATTTCAACTGTTAATGGCTGGTTCGTCTGACACCAACAAGGAATGTCTAGTTCCTGTAAGCGTCGATATATTTGCCACCTGTCTGCCCAGTTTAGCTCAACAGTGTATTTTACTTGCGGTTTTATAGTTGACGGTTTCAAGACAATCCCCCTAAAAGTGCAATACTCTTGCAGTAAGTGTGCCCCTTGGCTCCCATGATGTTTTCTTCAATGAGAACTTAGCTTCTTCCATAAGAATAACTTAAGTGCAAAGTTTTCTCAGTAATTTTTGAAAAAAAATAAAAGCTATAAAGATTTTTAAACTATCTTATGTTCAAAAATTATAAATACATATTTACTAATTGCTGTCAATAATGTTTATAACATTTTGCAAGATTTATGTGAAAATCTCTCAAAAGGAATGAAAGTTATCGCTTTTTTTTCATAAAAAGGTCAAAAATTCGTGATAGAGATCGATCTAGTTATCATTTTTTCGATGTTAAGATGTAGAGACTAAGAAGTTAGGAACTATATCTACCAGAAGCTAGGAGAACCACAATGTCTGAAACGCAAACTTTGTTACGAAATTTTGGTCAAGTATATGACAACCCTATCCTTTTGGACAAAAGTGTAACCGAGCCAGTCTGTGAAGGATTTAATGTTGTATTAGCTAGTTTCCAAGCACTGTACTTACAGTACCAAAAGCATCATTTTGTTGTTGAAGGTGCAGAGTTCTACTCTTTGCATGAGTTTTTTAACGAAAGTTATGATGAAGTCCAAGAACATGTTCATGACATTGGAGAACGCTTGGATGGATTGGGTGGAGTACCTGTTGCTAACTTACGCAAATTAGCAGAATTATGCTGCTTTGAGCAAGAACCGGATGGTGTCTATTCTTCCCGTCAAATGGTAGAAAATGACCTGAAGGCAGAGCAAGCAATTCTTGGCGTCATTCGCCGCCAAGCCGCACAGGCAGAGAGTTTGGGCGACCGCGCTACCCGCTATTTATACGAAAAAATCCTGTTAAAAACAGAAGAAAGAGCTTATCACTTGTCTCACTTCCTTGCCAAGGATAGCTTAACTTTGGGATTTGTTCAACCTGCTTCAAACTAACATACTCAACTCATATACTCATAAAGAGAGAGTGGTTTAACTAGACTAGAACAAAAGTTGTAAGCACGAGTTCTTAAACAACTATAAAAAATGGCAGAGAGAAAGATTATTTATCTCTCTGCCATTTTTAATGTAAGTCAACAAAAAAATATAATCTTTAATTTTTAGGGTTGTTATCAAAGATAATTAGTAACTTTTTTTAGTTAACCAGATTTCAACATTAAGAAAAGATTAAACGTTGAAATTCAGATATTTGTCAAAACCGATTCTCTCCTTATTGAGAAAAATCCCGATTCCAAATAGAAAAGAGTTGCAAAAAAATAGATAGATCTCATGATCAATGAATAAAATAAAACTGCTAAAACAAGGGGATAAAAGAACACTGGACAGCGTAATGGTATAGAGAAAAACCTGTAACCCATAACCTGTCCTCTATCCTCCTGTCTACAAGTACACTAAGAAAAGTTGATAATAAACAAAGTAACTAATGGGTGAAGACCCTTAAAATAATCAAGATTTATATTTTTTTACTCCGAACCAACAACTATGCCCCGTCGTGACGATATCAGGAAGATTTTGCTACTCGGGTCTGGTCCAATCGTGATTGGACAAGCCTGCGAGTTTGACTATTCTGGCACCCAAGCTTGTAAAGCGTTGCGAGAAGAAGGTTATGAAGTGGTGCTGGTGAACTCGAATCCTGCCACAATTATGACTGACCCGGAAACAGCTAATCGTACCTACATCGAACCGCTGACACCGGAATTGGTTGAAAAAGTCATCGCTAAAGAACGTCCTGACGCCTTGCTACCGACGATGGGCGGGCAAACTGCCCTGAACATTGCTGTGAGTTTGGCGAAAAGTGGAGTCCTAGAGGAATACAATGTTGAGTTAATTGGCGCTAAACTACCAGCAATTGAGAAAGCAGAAGACAGGAAACTTTTTAACGAAGCGATGACAAAGATCGGGGTGAAGATGTGTCCGAGTGGGACAGCTTCATCTCTGGAAGAAGCTAAGGCGATCGCCAAAAAAATTGGCACCTACCCCCTGATCATCCGTCCCGCTTTCACAATGGGTGGTACCGGAGGCGGTATTGCTTACAACGAAGAAGAATTTGCCGAAATGGCGCAAGCAGGTATAGACGCCAGTCCCGTTTCACAAATTCTCATCGACCAATCTCTCCTCGGCTGGAAAGAATTTGAATTAGAGGTGATGCGCGACTTAGCAGATAACGTTGTGATTATCTGTTCCATCGAAAACCTTGACCCAATGGGTATCCACACCGGAGACTCTATCACCGTTGCCCCAGCTCAAACCCTCACCGATAAAGAATATCAACGACTGCGGGATATGGCAATTAAAATTATCCGCGAGATTGGCGTGGAAACTGGAGGTTCTAATATCCAGTTTGCTGTGAATCCCGTCGATGGAGATGTGATTGTCATTGAAATGAATCCCCGTGTCTCTCGTTCTTCGGCTTTAGCTTCCAAAGCCACAGGTTTCCCTATAGCCAAAATGGCGGCGAAGCTTGCCGTTGGCTACACGCTGGATGAGATTAAAAATGATATCACAAAGCAAACTCCAGCTTCTTTTGAACCGACGATTGATTATGTTGTCACAAAAATTCCCCGCTTCGCTTTTGAAAAGTTCCCCGGTGCGGAAGAAGTTCTGACAACACAAATGAAGTCGGTCGGAGAGGCGATGGCGATTGGACGGACTTTCAATGAGTCTTTCCAAAAGGCGTTGCGTTCTTTGGAAACCGGACGCGCTGGCTGGGGTTGTGACAAAAAGGAAAAATTACCCAGCGGGGATCAAATTCGCGCCCAACTACGCACACCAAATCCTGACCGTATATTTGCTGTGCGTCATGCCTTACTTACAGGGATGACGACTGAGGAAATCTACGAGTTAACGGGTATTGACCCGTGGTTCTTGGATAAGATGCACGAACTGCTGGAAGTGGAGAAGTTTTTGAAGCGGACACCATTGCAGCAGTTGACAAAAGAGCAGATGTATGGTATTAAACGGCAGGGATATAGCGATCGCCAAATTGCCTACGCCACCAAAACCACCGAAGACGAAGTCCGGCAATATCGCAAACAACTGGGTGTGATTCCAGTGTACAAAACGGTAGATACTTGTGCTGCGGAATTTGAGGCATTTACTCCTTATCACTATTCGACTTACGAAGAAGAAACGGAAATTCTGCCCACGGATAAACCCAAGGTGATGATTTTGGGAGGTGGTCCCAACCGTATTGGGCAAGGTATCGAGTTTGATTACTGTTGTTGTCACGCTGCTTTTGCTTTAAAAGACGCAGGGTATGAGACAATTATGGTCAACTCGAATCCGGAGACAGTTTCGACTGACTATGATACGAGCGATCGCCTCTACTTTGAGCCCCTGACAAAAGAAGATGTCCTAAATATTATCGAAGCCGAAAACCCAGTTGGGGTGATTGTCCAGTTTGGTGGGCAAACTCCCTTAAAGCTTGCCGTTCCTCTACAAAAAGCTATCAGCACTCGCACTCAAATTTGGGGGACTTCACCAGATTCTATCGACATAGCAGAAGACCGGGAACGGTTTGAGAAAATTCTTCAAGAGTTGAATATTACCCAACCGCCGAATGGTATTGCCCGTACCTACGAAGATGCTTTGGTTGTTGCCCAACGTATTGGTTATCCAGTGGTGGTGCGTCCTAGTTACGTGTTAGGGGGAAGGGCGATGGAAATTGTTTACTCCGATGCTGAACTAGAACGTTACATGACTTATGCCGTGCAGGTGGAACCGGAACATCCAATTCTGATTGATAAGTTTTTAGAAAATGCGATTGAAGTTGATGTGGATGCGATCGCCGACCACACCGGACGCGTCGTGATTGGTGGTATTATGGAACACATTGAACAAGCGGGAATTCACTCTGGAGACTCTGCCTGTACCATACCTTCGATTTCTCTACCACCAATAGTTTTAGAAAAAATCCGTAATTGGACTGTAGAGTTGGCAAGGGCACTCAATGTTATCGGGTTGATGAATATTCAGTTTGCTGTTGTTGGCACCCAAGGTTATTCACCCCAGGTTTACATTCTAGAAGCCAACCCTCGTGCTTCCCGGACAGTACCATTTGTGTCTAAAGCAACTGGTGTGCCACTGGCAAAACTTGCATCTTTAATTATGTCGGGTAAAACATTAGAGGAGTTAAACTTTACCCAAGAAGTTATTCCAGACCACATTGCCGTTAAAGAAGCAGTTTTACCATTTAACAAATTTCCTGGTACTGATATCATTTTAGGACCAGAAATGCGGTCTACTGGTGAGGTGATGGGTATTGACAATGATTTTGGACGCGCCTTTGCGAAAGCAGCATTGGGCGCTGGAGAGCGTTTTCCCTTAAGTGGTACAGTATTCTTCTCGATGAACGATCGCGATAAAACGGCCGCAATTCCTGTGGTTAAGGAATTTATCAATTTGGGCTTTGCTGTGATGGCGACGGATGGTACACGTCGCGTTCTCCAAGAACATGGCTTAGATGTAGAGTTGGTGCTCAAACTCCATGAAGGTCGTCCTCACGTCTTAGATGCAATTAAGAACCATAGAATTCAATTGATTATCAACACGCCCTCTGGAGAAGAAGCGCAAAGTGATGGTAGACTCATTCGTCGCACAGCCTTGGCTTACAAAATTCCCATCACCACCACAATTGCTGGAGCAAAAGCCATTGTAGCTGCTATCCGTTCTTTACAAAATACAACCTTAGATGTGAGGATCATCCAAGAATACACAACGGTGAGTTAATAGCACCATTGGGGATAGAGGGCTGAATGTTCAAACCCTTATCTAACATTATTTTGACCCCATCTGATGAACTCTCCCGCCTTGATTTCAAAACAGGGCGGAGTAGTTCACCTAAAGAAAGATGAATGTCCGGTAAAACCAGTGCTTAACTGATGTATAATGCCGCTAAAATACGGTAAATCTTTAAAGATTCCGTAATCATGTCGGAGAACTTTAATGAGCAAGTGGCAATATACAAAAAAATCAGGAACGTACTGGATTGAGAACATTGAGACTCACGTTGTTCAAGTCTGGCAAGCGATTAAACAGTGGAGTCATAGATCTGTAAAAAGTTGGTTGAACGGGCATTCTTTGCAAGGCTTTGTCTGCCTTTTTTTGGTAGGGATCAGCTTGAGTTTGGCGATGACTGCTTATGCAGCAAGTAGTAGCAATACTTCAACACAGACTCATTCTGGAAAGAATACCAGTCTTGTTGCTCAACAGAAGAATATTGAACTTAACCTCGTTTCTTTTTCTGTCACAAAAGCTGCCCATGACAAGATTATTCCCAAATTTGTAGAAAAGTGGAAAAAAGAGCATAATCAAAATGTCACCTTTAAGCAGAGTTATGGCGCTTCTAGTCCTCAAGCTCTTGCGGTGATTCAAGGAGGACAAGAAGCTGATGTGGTACATTTATCCCTCGCTCCAGATATTCTAAAGATTGAGACAGCAGGATTGATTCAACCAGGTTGGGAAAAAGAATTTCCTAACAACAGTATTGTCAGCAAATCTGTAGCTGCAATTGTGACCCGTAAGGACAATCCCAAAGGGATCAAAACATGGACAGACTTAGCAAAAAATGGAGTCAGTGTGATGACGCCGAACCCCATAACCTCTGGTAGCGGACGCTGGAACTTCCTCGCATTATGGAATGCAGCAACGAAAGCCTCTGGCGACGAGTCTAAGGCAATAGAGTTTGTCACTAATGTCTATAAAAATGTTCCCATCTTGCCTGAAAGCGCCCGTGAGGCAACTGATGCTTTTTTCAAGGGAGGCAAAGGGGATGTTCTCATCAGTTACGAAAATGAAGTTCAGCTCAAAGCCCTAAATGGTGAAAAACCTGTATACGTTGTTCCGGATCTCAATTTCTCGATTGATAACCCAGTTGCGATTGTCGATAAAAATGTGGACAAGCACGGCACCCGGGAAGTGGCAAAAGCGTTTATTCAATATTTGTACACCCCAGAAGCTCAACAAATATTTGCCCAAACTGGTTACCGACCAATTGATCCGGGTGTAGCGCAAGCAAAAGAGTTCGTTGATAAATACCCTCAGATCAAAACTTTGGCGACAACTAACGATTATGGCGGTTGGGCTGTGATTCAGAAAAAGTTTTTTAGTGACAACGCCATTTTTGCCAAGATTATACGCAGTGTCAATACACAGACTAAGGCACGTTAAAGGTGACAAGGCGAATATTCAAGCGCTAATAACTATATGTTGCTGGACTTTTACACGTTTACACTCAACCGTCACTATGCACCCGGACTGAATTCTTAGATGCAGAGATTTTTGATACGGTTGACCAGATTTCGTGTGCGTAAATAATGAACTGGGGTTTAGACTAGAACATGAAAAACGACCCAGTGCTGGTGGGTTAGTAAGGTTTCAATTGGAGAGTGACAAAAACTAGATATTTAGGCTGATTCTGGAATGGATTTGCGTGGCTTATAAGTCCTTTTTTTAACTATAGGGTAAGGAATTCTACGTTTACGTGTTTTTCCCGTTTCCCAACCAGGAGATTTTCCACGAGTTTTTGGAGAAAGTGCTGGTGTGGCAATACCTGCTAAAACTCCTCCCATAGCTTGGGCAACTCTTCCAGGGGTTAATTTATCAATTGACTTTTGCCAAGGTAAGGGATTGTCTGCAACCCTTCGGGTTCGCCAGTCGCCTACGGCGGGAAAACGCCTCATGCGCGCTGGTCTCACGATATCACGAGCTAACCACAATTCCCAAGTTATGATGGGCATGAGTTCGCTCCATCTCTCACACTGTTTTGGTGTGCTCAGCTTAGGTAAAGTCCAATGAAGACGCTGTTTGATAAACCGGTACCAGTGCTCAACTGCAAAACGTCTTAGGTAGAACCGCCAAATTTCTGATAGGGGAGGCATTTCGTTTCCAACCCAGGCTAACCATAACGGTTTTGTTACACGTAACGAACCATCATTATTCAGTCGTTCAACTAGTATTAAGGATATTGAGTGTTTAGCTGCTGCTCTAAAATGTAGATCGTGCCAAACACGAATTTGTATGCGCCCAAGTTTTTGGTCATTTTCTTCTAAAATTTGGGCAGGGGTTGCCCAAGTATCTGTATCCGAGATCTTAAACTTACTACCGTGAATACGAGGTCTACCCCTACCGGAATAGGGAGGTGGAGAAGTCCACAAACAAAGGTTGGAGCGTAATCTCATCAATTTATCTGCAGGAACATCAGCAGTTTTTAATACAAAAGGAGCGCATCCATATTCACTGTCCCACAGGCTGATTGGGCGTGAGGGCAAATACTTACATACTTGCTTGAGTTGCCATACCGCCTTTGATATTGGACAATCCCTGCCTAGTTATTCTTTCATGTCGTAATGGTATTGCCCAACTACCAGAATCTTCCGGAACCCAAACAATTGTACTATAACCCTCGCCTGGTGCAACTGRCTTATTGTTTGGTATTCCACTACAGTAATGTTCAGTTGTACGCTCTTGGAGCGTGACTGCATTCGGTCTTGCCCAAGCTGTATGGTCTCCTGCCAGTAAAATTCGCGACTTTGTCGGCTGTAGTGCTATTTGTTCAATGTATACTCGCATTAACTTGTTGCGCTGTGGTCTTGAATCTTGTATTGCCTCGTAAATACTCGACCACTTGCGTCGAAATACAGGTGATAAAGATAGCTCTGCAAGACTATATACTTTGCGTGTGACGGGGTCTAACACGTAAAAAATTGGGCAGCCTTTATACAACGAGTATCCGACTACGCCGACAGATCAACAAAACTAAGGCTGCCCAATTTTTAGGGGACAATGCGTGAGCATGATTGCGTCTTTTAATTCAAACATTGCGTCACGCGCTCGACACAAATTTTTATATACGGTTTGACGAAATGCTTTTAATCTAGCAAAAGAATCCATAGCGGTTGTTGAGAGTTGGTTGTGCTTCTCTCATCTTCCGCTTAAGGGGTGCTTGTTCTAACTACAAGCATCCCTTCATTTTTTTGCATTGCGACTGTGTAGCGATCGCCTGCTTTAGTCTAAACTCCAGTAATGAACGAACCTGTTGAATGACAACTTCAGAGCAAACAAAGTAAAAATTTTTATAAAATACTCTAAGTGTTTTTTTTGAAGTTCTTCACAACAGGTTCGGTATTGCCCAATAAAATCGCCTGCTTGCACGCTATAACAAGTGAATCTCTGGCGTGTTTTTCAGAATGAGGCTTTTTAAAAGTATTTTTTGATACTTTAATTTCTTCTGTACGAGTTTCACACAGTTGCCACTGCAAAAACATAAACGTTAAATAAACGACGTGTACCCGCACAAAATGATGATGGTTATTGTTGATTTATTTTAAGAATTCTTAGAAAAGTTTCTTTTTCGATATAAATTTATGAAATAAGTTTATTAAAAATATCTAAAACTACATTAGGCTCAAATCACATCCAACAGGCATAAAATCAGTGCCTGACAGCTAGTCAAACATTATTCATAAATGTTACAATTTTTAACAAAAGACCAATAAGAATAATGTTCAAGTGGTTACCTTCTATCTAACCGTAGATACTTGAGAAAAGGGGGAAAAACCTGTAACTTCTAGCAATAAGGAATAAAATTTCCAGACCATTAACCACCCTTGTTTATCGAGCGCAAAAGTCGTGAAATACAGCATGGGTTCCCAGTCTAACTGGGTGGACATCCAAAAAAGGCATCTATCAGCCCGCTTATCATTCTGTCAAACCCGTCGATACCGAAGAGTAGTGCCATGAAGACCGCTCAGACAGCCACAGACCTCGTGCGGACTTACCTGCGTGAGATTGGCCGTGTGCCACTTTTATCCCATGAGGAGGAAATACATTATGGCAAACAGGTGCAACGTGCAACCATTCTGCAGGAAGTAAGGGAGTCTCTTGCCATTCAGTTGAGTCGTCAACCGACTTTAGAAGAGTGGGCAAAAGCGACAGAGTTAGAACCAAAAGAGTTGAATGAAGCAATTGCAGAGGGTGAAATTGCCAAGCGCAAGATGGTAGAAGCCAATTTGCGACTGGTTGTGTCTGTTGCTAAAAAGTACATCAAGCGCAACGTAGATTTACTCGACTTGATTCAAGAAGGTAGCATAGGGATGCAGCGGGGTGTAGAAAAGTTTGACCCGACCAAAGGATACAGGTTTTCAACCTATGCGTATTGGTGGATTCGTCAAGCTATTACTCGGGCGATCGCCGAAAAAGGTCGCACCATCCGCTTGCCCATCCACATAACAGAAAAATTAAATAAAATCAAGAAAGCACAGCGACAACTCTCTCAGAACCTAGGACGAGCGCCCACAGCTTTGGAGTTAGCTCAAGAATTAGAATTGACTCCCAGACAAGTCCGAGAATATATGGAAAAAGCGCGTGTACCGCTCTCTTTGGATTTGCGCTTGGGAGATAACTACGATACAGAATTAGGGGAAATGTTGGAGGATCCAGGAGTTTCTCCAGAAGAATTTGTTGCCCAATCTTCTCTATCATTTGATTTAGAGCGTCTCATGAAAGAACTGACTCCACAACAAAGGGAAGTCATATCTCTGCGCTTTGGTTTAAATGATGGGCAAGCGCATACTCTGGCGAGTATCGGTCAACTCCTCAGCATTAGCCGTGAACGAGTGCGGCAAATTGAGCGCGAAGCCTTAACTAAACTGCGTAAAGTCAAAGCCGATATAAATGAATATCTAGCTAGTTAGTTAGTCATTTGTCATTCGTCATTCACCAATGACGAATGACAAAAACACCTTCTGCTTGCTCATGTACAACAAATATAGCAGTCGCACGTTGATTAGGACATGAACTAATCAAAAAATACGGACACCACCAGACCATCAAGCCTGTTCCCTGTTCCCTGTTCCCTGTTCCCTTTTCCCTGCTATAACAATTAGGTGAAACAATCCGTTGCTTTTGGTACGGTTACACCTACTCCCCCATTGTAACTAAGCTGTTACATTAGTCCGTAGGAATACAAAAAAGCTAAAGTGTTGTCTTACAGACGAAAGATATTTACGGTCCAAGTCATATCGACCGCAGTTATAGTAGTCAAGGAGATATAACGTGAGTAACCCATCCAATCGAGTTTCAGAATCAGAATTTTTTCATAGTGAGCCAGAAACTGGTGATTTGCTGTGGCAATATGTAAAATCATTAAGTCCAGAGACAGTCACTCAGTTATCTAAACCCAGTTCCCCCGAAGTGTTTCAAGTCATGGAGCGCAATATTGTAGGGCTTTTGGGTAACCTACCTTCTGAACACTTTGGTGTCAGTATCACCACCAGCAGAGAAAGTTTGGGTCGTCTTCTTGCTTCTGCTATGATCAGCGGTTATTTTCTACGTAATGCTGAACAGAGAATGAACTTTGAAGTAACACTGCAGGGTTCGGAAACCAACAGTAGTGATGCTGGTTAGTGGTTTGTGCTGAAAAACTCTTGCAATTCAGTATACAATACAGACTCGGCAAACATTAAGATAGTTTGCCGAGTCTTGTTATAAACATAGCGCATTGCAAGTAATTGAGGTACAACGCTCTTGTCTAAAAGCCAGGCAGAAAGCCATTTTTACTCCTGAGTTCTGAGTTCTGACGCCTTCGTTCTGACTCCTGAGTTCTGCTGTATCAGTTTTTTTCCCACCTCTGCCACTCTCTTAAAAACAAACATGAGTGAAACTGCTGTTCTACCTCATAAAATTATTGGCGTTGCCGTCATTTGGAACGATCGCTTACAAATTCTCATTGATCGCCGTCGTTCGGAAGGTTTGATGGGCGGTTTATGGGAATTTCCTGGAGGTAAAGTTGAATCAGGTGAAAGTATCGAAGAGTGTATCAGACGGGAAATTTCTGAAGAACTCGCGATAGAAATTGAAGTGGGAGAGCATTTAATCACTATCGACCACACCTATACGCATTTGCGCGTAACCCTCATAGTACATCATTGCCGCTATGTGGCAGGTGTTCCTCAACCAATTGAATGTGAAGAAATTCGCTGGGTGAGTTTGGATGAGCTAGGGGACTACACTTTTCCTGAGGCAAATAGTCAAATTATTGCTGTTTTACAACCAATTGTTTAGCTCAACGTAAAGTTCTTCCTGCGAGATTACCAACGACTGCAATCAATTCAGCAGGCTCAACAGGTTTTGGCAGGTGTATCTCGAAACCGGCTAAAAGTGCTTGTCTACGATCCTCAGCTCGGGCATAAGCAGTAACAGCAGCAGTTGGAATGTGTTTGCCAATCTTGGTTTCTAAGTTTCTCAACTTCTGAACAAGCGAGTAACCATTTTCTTCTGGCATCCCGATATCACTGACTATAACATCTGGTGGGAAAAGTTCAATGATATTGAGTGCCTCGCTCACTGAACCAACTGCGGTTACAGTCGCTCCAACCCCCTGCAACACGATGGTTAGCAAATCTCGCGCATCTGTCTCATCATCAACGACTAGCACTTGTATGCCAGCCAAGGAAGGGGAGTTTGAAGAGGAGCAAGTTTTTTTTGCTATCTGTGCTATTCCTGTGGTTTTTAAAAACGGCAGTTTGACCGTAAACGTGCTACCTTTTCCTAATCCTAGACTTGTCGCACAGATAGTACCGCCGTGAAGTTCGACGAGATTACGGACAATTGCCAGTCCCAGTCCAAGTCCGCTTTGCTTGCGAGTATTGCTGCTATCAGCTTGACGGAAGCGGTCAAATATGTATGGTAGAAATTCTGTGCTGATGCCTTGACCATTATCACTTACGCTGACCTCTAAGTAGGTGTCAACTTCAGCTAAGCAAATTTCAACCTGTCCACCATTAGGAGTGAACTTAATGGCGTTTGAGAGCAAATTCCAAATAACTTGTTGCATTCTGTCTGGATCTCCAGAAATTAGATATTTGGAAGAATTCAGCACCGTCTTAAGTTGAATCGCTTTCGCCTCTGCTGCGGGACGAACCACATTCATAGTAGACTCGATTAGATTGACTAAATTGACTGGGCAGCAGTTTAACTGGAGCTGACCACGAATGATTCGAGAAATGTCAAAGATGTCATTAATCAATTGGGCTTGAGCCTGTGCATTACGCTCGATAGTTTCTATGGCGCGAGCTTTAGTCGCCTCGTCAAAAGAGCGGTTGCGCAGCAGTTTAGCCCATCCAAGCATAGAATTCAGTGGCGTTCGCAACTCGTGGGAGACAACGGCAAGAAACTCATCTTTCAGGCGGCTAGCTTCTTCAGTCGCTTGACGAGCTTGCTGCTCTCGCTGTAAAAGTTGGGAGAGTGTTTCTTCTACTCGCTTGCGTTCGGTAATATCACGTTGGATTGAGATCCAGTGTGAGTACCACCCAGTCTCATCTGCGACAGGCACAATACTCATCTCTACCCAGAACTCAGAGCCATCCTTGCGGTAGTTAATTAGCTCGAAAACCCCTGCTTGCCATTGCTGTAGAGTTTTGCGGACTTTGTCCAATGTTGCTCGATTAGTCTTTGGACCTTGTAGGATACGAGGATTTTTACCTAAGACTTCTTCTAAGCTGTAACCTGTCATGCGGCTAAAGGCTTCGTTAATATACAGTATACGAGGACCTGGCAAATTGATAGGTTCAGCTTCAGTAATCACGATGCCATCATTAGCATTAACGACTACAGATTCCAACAGCCGCAGACGTTCTTCAATTTTCTTGCGTTCAGAAATGTTGCGGAAAGCCACCACCGCACCAACAACTTGCCCATTGCCTAAAATAGGCGAAGTGGTATAAGTAACCGGGAATAATGTTCCATCTTTGTGGGTAAAGATATCGCCCTCGCTGCGAATAGTTTCCCCTGAGTTCAACACCGCGAGTAACTGACACTCTGTTGCTTGTATTGGTGTACCATCCGCACGCCTTGGGTGAATCAGCGTGTGACTTTCTTGACCAAGTAGTTCCTCGCGAGACCAACCCAGCATTTTCTCGGCGGCTGGGTTGACAAAGGTGATGCGACCTGAACCGTCAAGCGCGTAAACCCCCTCTGCTAAACTATCGGTGATGGCATTGGTAAATTCTAACTGGCGGTAAAGCTCCTGTTGTACTTGCTCAACAGCATGATAATATTTGGCATTCTCAATTGCTGCTGATGCGAGCTGCGCCAAATGGAGCAAAATGGCTTCGTCATTAGCAGTAAAATCTCCTTCATTCTTTTCTGAAACTTGAATGATACCGAGATATTGACCGTTATGCCCAATCAAGGAAGCTGCTAACCAACCCCTGATTGGTGGACGAGTGCAAACGTTATAGTTTGGTTCTTTCCAAACTGACTCAACTTCTGTTTCTTTTTGCGTCATGCATACAGAACGTCTGAGCAAGCAAATTGGTGCATCCAACCCAGGATAATTTAATTCGCCAATGTTGGTTTGCCAAGCAGCATATTTTTTGGAAACAGAGACAGCATGAATTGGTTCTGCCCAATCTTGTTGGAAGCTGAGGTGAGTCATTGCTTGATGCGCTCCCATGATTGATCGTACTTGATCAGTAATCACTTGTAACCGCTCTTCTAGAGAAAGTGGCAAGTTAATTGCCACAGATGCTTGCACCACTGCCCACAGTTGATTCGCATCTTGCTCAGAACTACACATTGCTTTCCAACCTCAACTAACTTGACCACAATGGTTTATTGCTAGGTAAGTTCAACATAAACCCTACCTGAGAGGGTAAAGCGGTTATACTGCTTAACTACCAAGCACATTGAGTCAGTAAATATATTTAATTTGTTCACATAACTTTGCAAAATGTCAATAATGTTTAAATAAATCTTAAGTTTAATGACTCAATATACAATGTCTTTGAATTTGTCTAGTTACACATCTGCCGTGAGGATGAGGCTGAGGGGGAAGGTAGAGCAGTAAAGTGATCGAGAGTGCAGGGGAGTCGGAGAGTCTGAGACATGAGTTAATTCGGATACACTGGTAACGTAAAATGGAACCATGCTCCACCATGAGGGGCAGTTTCTACCCAAATTTGACCGTAGTGCGCTAGGATAACGCGCTGGCATAAACACAGACCAATACCGTAGCCTTCTTTACCTTGATCACGCTCTAGGCGATAGTGATTTTCAAAGATGCGATCGCGATTTTCTTCAGGTATACCAGGACCAGTATCACTAATACTAAATTGAATTTTTTGGCTAGTACGGTGAAGCCCACAAACACTAATGTCCCCACCTTCCGGTGTGTATTTGATCGCATTATCCAGCAAGTTTATTAGCACCTGGCGTATGCGTTCTGGATCTGCATAAACATTGGGTAAGTCTTTGGGAATGTCTTTGTTTATCTTGTGAGATTTGGCGGTGTAGCGATCGCGCAATTCCTCTAGAACCTCAAGACAAAGTTTGCCAATGTCTACCTTTTGCGGTTGAATAAAAAATTCCCTGTCTTTACCACGACCTACCCGTAAAAGGTCAGTAATCATACGGTCTATTGTCTTTGTTTGGCTACGGGCTTGCTTAAACAAATGCACCGTCATTTTTGGTGTTAGACGCTCAAATTCACCTTTTTCTATGTTGTAATTAGATTGTAAGGTGTCTATGGCGATAGAAGCTGCAGTTAGCGGATTACGGAGGTCATGAGCTAACATCGCTATCACCCGGTCTTTAAACTGGATCTGTTCCTGGAGTTTCTCTTTTTCCTGTTTGAGGCGAAAGACTTCATCTGAGAGTCTCATGAGTTCGGCTGAAACAGCAACAGAAGCAATAGAGGACTTGAGTTCTTTGACACGACCGTTTTCATCATGTTCGTGTAAATCACTCTCTAATTGTAAGTAGGCATCCATAGCGGCTTGCCACCGAGGCCACCAAGCTTTCAGTTGACCTGTTATATTACTACCAGCCAAAATTTCCCTTGGTTCTGGATGAACTTTAATTAAAGCTGGCGTTGCGACCAGTTTAAAATGTTCCGCCAAATAGGGTTGTTGACCAACATCAACAATTTGAAGTTCAAAATCGTAGTCAGCTTCCAACTCTTTTAAGTAAGAACGAATTCGCTGTACTTGTTGTTTGGACTTTGGTCGTCCATCGACAAAAAGTAACAGCTGTAGTGGGGCCTCAGAAGAAATAGGCTGATCCTGGGAAACTTGCATGTAATCGTGTTTCAGCACTGGTAACAAACCGACGACGCTTTACAGAAAATACAAATTGACTGGCGGTTGTCGATGGAATAGTCGTTCTGTTTTTTTTATTTAAGATCTATTTTAGATTTTCCCGACTCCTAACCTATATTGGTTTTTAAAATCAGATCAATTGTTTTTAGCCTTTTGGTTCCTTTGGAGATGAAAATTCCTCAAGGATTGGGACTTTCCACTGAAGCTGGGTTGCAATCTTGGTGTTCATAAATCATTAGTCAAATCCAAATCAAAGTTTTTCTAGGACTGCTGCATGACGACCGAAAATTCTTTCAAGCACCACTACAACAGTCCGGAAGCTTCCTGTCATTCATCACCTTCTGCAAAAAGTTTCTTGTCGATAAACAATTAGATCGGTGCAACTGATGATGCACCACCAACAAAAGCTTAGGCAACTCATACCCAAAGCTACAACAGCATTCCTTTTGCGAAACGAAATCTCAAGACCTGAAGGAAACCGCAGAGGCGTTACACTACTTTATCTACAACCTCGACCCTTAAGAACAGCGTTGCTTATGCCAACTCTCTTCAAAGTCCAACACTGAAATTTTCCAAGTGTTGCCATATTCAGCTTATATTTATCCAATAGAGACCCTACATAATTGGCTGCGTAGGAAAGTTTGTAAGCCGTCTAGGACGGACACTTTACTCAATCGCCTTTTTGGAGGGCTGCCCTTTGCGCTATTTTGATTCTGCTGTTGAGTGAGGTAAACAGGGGATTTACTTTCAGCTTAACATTAATGGTAGTTGATCATAACCACCATGACTTGCTTGATAAAGTTCTCCAAGGTTCTTGAATAGCCACAAAGTGACTCAGTGCGTGCAATTCTCAGACATTTTTCGTTGCAACTTTTATGAGTACTAAGTTGCTGCCATCTTTCCATAGTCTTTTGCTAGTGTAGGAATTGACACTCGAATTGTAATTGCTTGTGGTGCGCTCTAAACATCCAGTTGTATTAGTGAGTTTGGCTGTTTTACTCACCTGTTTGACAGCCTGTGCCAACAGTCCAGCGGCCAAAAACATTGAGCAGTCTTTGGCCGCTGACCCCAAACTAAAGAATAACCCAGTCACCTTTGGCGCTCAAGAGGTACGCAGTAGCCAACAACCACAAACCCCTCAGGCAACAGTTCAATTGCCAACTGATTTTCCCAAAGAGATCCCATTGTATCCTAATGCCACCCTACAAGAGGTGACACCATCAAACAGTGAGAATCCCAATGTATCCAGTCGCTGGCTGAGTTCTGACCCTAGCAATGTTATTGCTAGCTATTATCGCCAACAGTTTCAGGCAAACAACTGGCAGATTGTACAAGGAGCTTCCACAGATGAGCCGAAAAGCTCTTTTGAGGCGCGGCGCAATGATATACAATTAAAAGTCTCTATTCAACCGAAAACAGTTACCAACGCTGCACCCAACCAACCACAAACATCCACTGAAATACAAATTTCATACTCACCATTATCCACCACTACAGCACAAGCTAACTCAACTCCAACTCCTCAAGCTACTGATAAAACTGTGCAATCTGGGGAGTCACAGTTTATTGGTCCGGTGCCATCACAAGACTCGACAGCACAACCAAATGCTACATTAGAGAGTAAAAACCCTACACCCAATGCCAGTACTCCGCCCAAATCTCAAGAATTGAGCGATTTGAACAAAGTACCTCAAGAATTTCGGCAATACATTCAAGATTTGGCAGCGTTAGGAGTTTTCAATGTAGAATCAAATGCGCTTAAGGGCAATGGTACCACAACCAACCAGTTTGAACCAGCTAAAGTGGTGACTCGTCGGCAATTTGCCCATTGGTTAGTTGCTGCGAACAATGCGATGTATGCCAATAACCAAGCATTGCAGATTCGCTTGGCATCAGAAAGTTCTCAACCAACATTTCGGGATGTACCAAAAACTGATCCTGATTTTCGGGCAATTCAGGGATTAGCCGAAGCCGGATTAATTCCCAGTTCTCTATCTGGAGATTCCACCGCTGTTTTGTTTCAACCCGATTCACCTTTAACACGGGAGCAGTTGATTCTTTGGAAAACTCCCCTTGACATACGTCAAGCTTTACCCTCTGCTTCAATAGATGCCGTTAAACAAACTTGGGGTTTTCAAGATGGTGGGAAAATTGACCCAAAAGCATTACGGGCAGTTCTAGCAGATTTCCAAAGTGGTGAAAAATCAAATATTCGTCGAGTTTTTGGCTATACAACGCTGTTTCAACCCAAGAAACCAGTAACTCGAACTGAGGCTGCTGCTGTTTTATGGTATTTCGGTACTCAAAGCGAAGGAATATCAGCTCAAGAAGCTTTGAAGTTAGCAGGTTCGCCAAACCAGTAACTTTTTTGTGCAATGAAGTTAATTTATAGTCAGATTCCCGACTTCGCAGAAGTCGGGAATCTGGTAGGACATCAAAATTAATAAAACAGACCACTAAGTGCAGAATGTGGAATACGATTGTAGACTAGCTCACTAACTCGCTACTTCAGCCATTTCAATAATGCGCCCTTCATAGTCCTTAACCAGAAAATTCAATGGCTTCTCGCTGCGAATCTTGAATTTCAAACCCCGTGTTTCCACTCGCATGAGAATCATTTCTAGGCAATCGCGGTCAAAGCAAACGTGGCGTTGCTGATTTTTACTGCCTAAACTCGCTCCCATAATAACGTGCAGCTGAGTATTTTTCTTTAGCTGATACCAAAGCCCTTCGCTAGCATTGCTCATTCTGCTGCCGGAAAAGGAGGGACTGCTAGATAGGTAAAGCGGATCAACTCCCGTTGCACCTAAAGTTTGCTCGTAGTTGTAATAGTAGTGTAAAGGCACATCAGCCGCTGGCAAATCTAGCAGTCCTTCATACAACTGTCGTGCCACCTCCATATCTGACACCATGACTGTATGTACTTTTGGGGCACTGGTAAGAAACATCCACATGGCACCAGCGTAGGCTGCTAGTAGCATCACCATGATGCCTTGCGTGGAGAAAAGACTATCTAACGGCAGGGATGGCAAAAAAGAACCTAGGATGAAAGGCTCGATCTGGAACTGTGACATGCTAACTGCTATAACCATGAATAATCAGCTAATGTATAAAGAGATTCGCTCAATAGCTTTTAAGTTTCAGTCTATGTTTCTAGTGTATCAAGACCCATAAAATATGACTTCTAAATCTCAAATTCTACCAGCCAGCAACTCTGATGAGTCTAGTAATATGGGAAGCATAACAGAAGGTTCCCCTAAAATCTACCTGTAGCAGTCACATAGCCAGTACCACTACAATACGTATGATGTAAAAATATAAACAATTCTATGCCTGCGGCACGCCCTGCGGGCGAGTTCCCTTCGGGAACGCTTCGCGATCGCAACCAGACCATTTAGCAGAGAATTGAATCATTGATGAACACGCAAATTTTCTGCTCAAAGCGCGTTTGCACCCAGCTACCCATTGTTCCAGTTTTCTTCAAAAAACGTTCCTATCACTCATTAATTCGTCATTCGGATGGTGCAAATTCCTTATTTCGCGGAAGCTCATCACCCATTAATAAAGTCACTTTTCTATCACAGTGACACTGAACTGCTGACTCTTGTTCAGCAAAACCCGGATTCAGGTAGATACTTCACAGCGATTTTTTGTCGCTATAACCCGATAGTCTACACCTTGATTCGGCATTCAGCGCGATCGCCCGTCCAAGCAGATTATCTTTTTGCACTGACTTGGCGACATATTTACAACGAACTCTGTGGACTTGATTTAAACAGCAGTCAGTTTACTAAAGACGGTCTGAATGTGCAAAACTGGCTGATTAATATGACAGCTTACTGTATTAACGAGATTCAACTTCCTCCGACAGAAGCAATTCATTATTCTCTCAAGACGACTTCTCCACCATTGTTGTGTTATGTAGAACAAGCATTAGATCAATTGCCACCCATTTTGCGATTGATGGTTTTGATGTCTCAAACCTTCCGTTGGAGCGAAACTAGAATTGCTGCTTACCTACAAGCTGAAGGAGAAACTATCAACCCAAACGAAATAGTTCACTTTCTTCAAGAAGGTTACCGTCTGATGGAAGAGAAATTACCAACAGATATCCGTGCTATCTATTTAGGTGAAAATCTTCTTCAACCTGGGGCGGCGTAAAAACGCGGTTTAATATGTTTTCAAAAAGCAGATGGCAGCCATTGAAACAGTGAACAGTTATCAGTTATCAGTTGCTTGAGAACTGATAACTGGTTGAAATATTAAGCTAATGTGGCTGCCTAATTGAGTAGAAATTGCAGAAGCCTAATTCAAAAAGACCTTACCATCTTCTCGAATTCTAACTACACCCTGCTTATCATTAGCATTCTTTTGTTCACTCAAATAAAGCTCTATCATTCCTGATTCGGTAGATGTTGGAGTGACTTTTACGAAACCATTATCTTGACGAATGGTGCTGATACTCACAGGAAGTGGCAAGTTTTGCAGGACTATTTCTTGACCACCAGAAAGAGTCCGCTGCCCCGTGTACCCGATTGCTTCATAATTGATTCGAGCATTCGTGTTATTTTTCAGTTTTACAGAGACTTTGCCGTTGGCTGGAGTAACCAGAGCAATTGGGGCTTGGTTTTGTTCTGGTAAAGGAGGTACTATGACTGAATTTTGTCTTTGTTGACTGCTGGGGTTACTTTGAGATTGAGAGTATGTCCTAGCGGTATTGTTACTTGTGGATCCTTGACTGCTGTAAGTCCGAACCTCCGATGTGGAGTTGTTCATGTCTTGTCCGGAACTCATCGTCGTTGACTGTGTTTGGCTGCTGTAACTTTCGGAACTATTATCAGAACGGTTGTTATATGGTGTTTCACCACCTACACCCTGCCTCATTTGTTCTTGTGTTGGTGTTGGTTCATTAGAAACACTCCCTGGAATCACACGTCCTTGCTGTTCTAGTTGTCGAGTAATCGCGTTGGGTGGACATCCTTGGGGAACCAAAACTCTACTGTTGTGAGGTTCTTGGTAGAAAATACTGGGACAGGGGTTAGTTTTGGAGTTAGTTTGTTGGCGAGGTTGCTGAAGTACAGATTGCTGGGCTATTGCTTGAGGAATTGCTGGCAATCCAATCAGTAATCCACCACAAATGACTCCTAAAAATTTAGCAGGTCGACTGAGTTTTTTGTATTGCTGGTTCATAGTGATCTCCTATGTAAATGATTGAAATATTTGAACGACATCAAAACTTTTGCAACAAGCAGATTCTTTAAGACAACATAGAAGACGCATTACTTGTTGCTATGCTTGCTTTTTAAAGGTTTTTAAGATTTAATAATAAGAATATAACAATTACTAACTAATTCGTACTCTAACTATAGGCATGAAAATTTCTAGCAGGTAAGATAGACTTTTCTGCCACCAGTATTAGAGAAATAGGTATGTTGAGATAGAGTGTCCAGTTATGCATCCCCTGGCAGAGCCAGGGAACGAGGAAGTTATGCCTCTTCCCAAAGTTGAAGAACTCTATCAGGCAGCCAACTAGCAATCTCTTGAATTCTTTCTGGAGATAATTCTTCTTTCGTAGCAGAGAATACAGCCTTCACAGCTTGTTCTCGATCTACATTGGCTGGTAATCCACCTTCATTCGCAACCCGGAATAAAAAGCGGTCGGAATCAATCTTAAAAATTCCAGGACCTTGCCAAGGTGGACGAACCCGACTCAGGAAGCCCACAATTGGATTTGTATCTTTCCAAAGCTCTACAATATCATTTTGCAGCGCTTTATCATCAGTAATTTCAGCTGGTTTATTTTTTAGTTCTTCGGCGACTCGGTCTGCAGCTTCGGTGGTCATGAGGTCACGCATCACACGGAAAACGACTTCGGTAATGTCCCTAGCGTCGTAGATATCCCCTAAGTTAGCATTGGCTTTTACCTTCTCTAAAAAAGGTATATCTTTTGAGTCGATAGGAGATGATTGTTTTTCATCTAAAGATTTTGGAGTGTTTGTCATTCATCCTCCTCAAAGCATTTGTTTTTTATAATTGCTAATGCTAGAAGCGAGTTTTTAAAAATGAAATGTAGCAATTTGTAGAACTACTGAGAAAAGCCTTAGAAGTAGTCATGTCAAATTGCTAGAACTTTTTTAGTTCACTTCATCAAGCATTGCCATTAACTTATTAGGTAAAGATACTTCCCTACATCTGTCACAGGAAACACCTCTACATCTGTCATAAGAAACATTTGTTAAAAATCAAAAGTAACGGGTAAAGTAACAGTCACAGTAGTTCCGATGCCTTGAGTGCTTTCTACTTGAATTTGACCTTGGTGGCTTTCGACTATGGCTTGGGCGATCGCCAGTCCCAATCCTGAACCAGTCGCACTTTGTGTTGCTATACTTTTCGCCGTGTGAGTACGCGCTGGATCTACCCGATAAAAACGGTCAAATAAACGGGGTAGCGCCTCAGGAGGAATACCAATACCAGTGTCTTTCACCTTAAACAGCAAGTAGGCAGAGTTGTAACGTAGTCCAGAAACGCGATTTATTGCTTCCATACGTGCTAGTTCCACATTTACGCATCCTCCTGCTGGAGTATATTGCAAGGCATTGCCAATCAAATTTGTGAATAGCCGTACCAGTTGGTCCCAGTTGCCAACAACTGTAAACCAATTGTCCAGTAATTCCGGATCAGTTTCGCAAGCAGGAGGATCAATCAAATCTAGGGAGAAAGTAATATTTTTTTCTGTTGCTAACAGTTGTTGTTCTTCAACTACTTCCATTAACAAAGCGTCAACAGGACAGGGAGAAAAAATCTCTTTGCTGATACCACTATCTTGTCTTGCGAGAAATAATAAATCGTTGACTAACTTGCCTAAACGTTGCGTCAGGCGTTCTACCACTTTTAATTGTTGTCGATAGTGCGATCGAATAGAATTGTCTACCTCCGCTAATTCCAAATCAGTTAGGGCGACTTGCACATTCGTTTGAATCAAGGTAATTGGACTTCTTAATTCGTGAGAAGCATCAGCAGTAAACTGTTTGAGACGTTGATAAGATTCATGTACTGGTTCCATTGCTTTACCTGAAAGAAACCAGCCACTTGCTGCGACGGAAAATACCATCAATCCAATACCCAGTGCTAAATCAAAAATCAACTGACGACTGGGTTTTGTAACTTCAAACCACGGATGACTAACACGTAAATATCCTAATACCTGGCGACCAACTTGTACCCGTTCTGTCACTTGTCTCAGCCAGAGTGGGGGAGTGGGAAAAGTAAATTCCTCCTTGTCGCCTTGTCGCCTTGTCGCCTTGTCCCCCATGTTCTCTTTCCTCACAACTTTAACAGTCTCACCCGTTCGATTGAAGTGCAGTGGAATATTGAGGGGTTGTGAGAAAGTAGACCAAAGTAATTCACCAGTGGGGCTAAACCATTCAAGATCGATGCGGTCATCTTCTCCAGTGTCAGTATTGTCGCGAAAACTGGCTTCTACGTTTACACGGAATTGACCATTATCTGATTTAACAGGTTCGATGACGAGCGATCGCTCGACAACTTCCACCACATGATTCAAAGTATCATCAATCCGCTCAATCAAGGTACTACGCACATACAAATATACTCCACTTGCAAACAGCAGCAGTAGCACAGCTGTCACGGATGTGTACCATAGGGCAAGACGGCGACGAGTAGCTTGAAACATAGATCCTTGCGACTTAAAAATAACAATAAGATTTATGATTTCAACAATAACCTTGCTGTAGTGGCAAAGTCAGAGAATGTATCGCAAATAAGGAGCGAGGTAAATGGATACTGATGAGACTATTTTCAGTACCAATGGAATTACTGTCAAGAAAACACCCAAGGATTTGATTATTTACAAAGGAAGGAGAAAGACTCAGTTGCAGTATTTTGGTTGATAAAGAATGAGACTAATTCCCCAAATTACGAAGTTTGAATGAGATAGCAACCTCTTTGTATTGACAATACAGAAATTAATAGTCAGTTGAAACTTTTTTCCTGTTCTATTACTAGTGCATGAGATGAAGGTGAATCGCCAGAAGAAGCAGCAATCAGAGAAGTTTATGAATAAGCAGGGCTTTTCTGTTAAGGTTTTACCGCTAGGTAAGTACATCGTTGGTATTCAGACTAATGAAATGTGTTATATGTATTATGCCGATGTAACTGGTATAGAGCCAGATGTAGCTCAACAGGATGGTTTTTATTTTGAATCAATTAGTAAAAATGAATGGCATCCTTTCGAGTATTTAAGTCATTGCAATTATTCAGCTTGTCAGATTAGGTTATTTCAGATTACGAGAGATTTTTGATAGATATAGGACTCCTATACCAGTCCTAAATAATTCGTGAAAAAACAAGAACCTCAACTTCTCTAAGAAGTTGAGGTTCTAAATAGAAGTTAATTTCTGCGCTGAGTCCTATGCCTACGGCACTTGGCTTGGGCAAACGGACACGCTACATGTTTGGTCAAAGTACTAAAAACATATTTAGACACCCAGACTGGGCAGAAATGAGCAAACACTCGTTTGAGTAATTACTCAATAACTTGAGTCTTCTTTATATAAGAAGTATGACCTTCAAAAACTGAAAAAACCAAAACTCAAGTGAAGATCACTCAATGGATTGGATATGCACCCTGATGTATGTTTTTATATCTGATATCACAAGTTCGTGCCAGGGGGTCACCCCCCTCAGGGCGATAACTCAGCACTGCCCATTGGCGTAAATCGCCACAAAAAACCACAGGAGAGTACTTTGCTTTGATAGCTAATCGTTTGCGGTGCTTCTCCTTTTGTATCCCCTGCTGTTCTTGTTTGGACTTTTGCGACACACTTAAAGGCCTCTGTTGCTTTGCATTTTTTGGGAAAGGGTAAGGGTGAGGGAAGGGGACACGCTGCGCGTTAGCCTACAGGTGCGCAAAGCGCATACGCGGAATTCACTCATTCAAAATTCAAAATGCATATACCGCAAGCTTTTCACTTATTTTGGATGGGTGCTTTACGAACGCCATGACGTACTAGCAAAATTCTCAAAACCATTCCTCAATTCAGTAACGCAATTTTTTGAATATGGATTATTTGATGATGAATTTTTCTACAAAAGCGATCGCTCTCCAGAATTTAGACTAGTACAGCATGGCGGAAGTCAACCGACCATTATTTTGATTCAAATTACTCGTACACGGACTGTAAAAAGATGGTAGGCGTATTTACGCCCCACGGTACTAGCGCAAAGTTTTCAATCTACCCAGTAAGCATCTCTACTTAGTCGAACGCTCCTCCATCTAGCCGTTTTGACTCGGGTGTCCATATCGTTCAACCTAACTTTCCCAATCCGTCCGCAAATTTCCCTTTCTCTTTGTCTTGAGATAGAAGTGATGGCTTTTTTCCTCTACTATGTTTAGTATGCTATCCGAGTTGTGTTAAGCTACATCTCCCTTTCTGTGGTCATCATGCCAAAATCAAAGAAGGCCGCTCATCAAATCAATCTATCAGACCCTCAATACTATCTCAACCGAGAGTTAAGCTGGCTGGAGTTTAATAAAAGGGTGTTACATGAAGCCTGCGACTCACGAACACCCCTTCTAGAACGGCTTAAGTTTTTGGCAATATGGAGTTCTAACCTGGATGAATTCTTTATGGTGCGCGTTGCAGCACTTAAGCAACAGGTAGAAGCAAAGGTTAGCTTGCTCGCTTCTGATGGTCGCACGCCAGAACAACAGCTAGACGAAATTAGTTCTACACTACGCCCATTAGTCGCCAAAGAACATGAACAATTTGAGAAAGTCTTACGACCTCAACTTGCCGAACATGGTATAAATATTTTAGATTACATAGATTTAACTCAAAAGCAGAGAAGTTATTTAGACAAATATTACGAAGAGCAAATCTTCCCTGTCGTTACTCCTCTTGCTGTTGACCCCAGCCATCCTTTTCCCTATATTTCCAATCTCAGCCTGAATTTGGCTGTTGTTGTTAAAAATCCAGAAACACAAGAAGAATTGTTTGCCAGAGTCAAAGTTCCCACAGTTTTGCCACGATTTCTAGCTTTACCGCCAGATTTGGGAATTCAAGACAATGGCAAACCAGCGGTGTGGACAGGGGTTCCTTTGGAACAGGCGATCGCCCATAACTTAGAATCGCTCTTTCCAGGAATGAACATACAAGAATACCACACCTTCCGTATAACCCGTGACACTGACTTGGAATTAAAAGAAGACGAAGCCGATGACTTGCTGTTGGCTATTGAACAGGAACTACGAAAACGGCGCATTGGTGGGAGTCCTTTGCGGCTAGAAATACATTCTCAAACTCCTGAATCCATCAGAAAACGACTGGTGGAAGATTTAGAATTAGAAGAAAATGATGTTTACGAAGTAGACGGCATCATCGGACTAAAGGATATGATGTACTTCATGTCTTTACCCGTCCCAGAACTCAAAGACCAACCGTGGCAAGCTGTTGTACATCCTCGTTTACAAAGGATTAAAGATGCAAGTATAAACCCAGATTTACGCGAGACAGAAGAAGGAAGAGATTTTTTTACAATCATCCGAGAAAAGGATTTATTTGTACACCATCCCTATCAATCCTTTTCAAGTTCTGTGGTAAACTTTATTGCCCATGCTGCCCATGATCGGAATGTGCTAGCAATTAAGATGACTCTTTATCGGACTTCTTTTGACTCACCGATAGTCAATGCCTTAATTGCTGCTGCTGAAAATGGTAAGCAGGTTTCTGTACTGGTAGAACTCAAGGCGCGGTTTGATGAAGAAAATAACATCTACTGGGCGAAGCGGCTGGAAAACGTTGGAGTTCACGTAGTTTACGGTTTAGTTGGTCTCAAGACTCACTGTAAAATTGTCATGGTAGTACGGCGCGAGCAAGACCGTATTTCTCGCTATGTACATATTGGGACTGGTAACTATAACCATAAAACGGCACGATTATACACAGATTTGGGATTATTTAGTTGCAACGAAGAGTTGGGAGCGGATGTTACAGATGTTTTCAATTTCTTGACAGGATACTCGCGGCAAAAGTCATACCGAAAACTTTTGGTTGCACCAGTGACGATGCGCGATCGCTTCCTTTCTTTGATTCAGCGAGAAATTGAAAATGTTCATAATGGCATGAGTGGGCGAATTGTTGCCAAAATGAATTCGTTGGTAGACCCGGAAATCATCTGCCATTTATACGAAGCTTCCCGCACTGGCGTGCAAATTGACTTGATTGTGCGTGGAATTTGCTGTTTACGCCCTGGACTAAAAGATATTAGTGAAAATATTCGCGTGATTAGTATCGTTGGTCGCTTTTTGGAACACTCTCGCATTTTTTATTTCTACAACAATGGGCAGGAGGAAATTTACATTGGTAGCGCCGACTGGATGCGACGTAATTTAGACCGTCGGGTAGAAGTTATTACCCCAATCTTAGATCCAGATATTGCTAAAGATTTGCAAGAAATCTTAGGAATTATGCTGGCAGATAACCGTCAAGCTTGGGAGTTACAGCCAGATGGTAGCTATATTCAAAGACGCCCTGGTGAAGAAGTTCCAGAAGCTAGTTCACAAAAAATTCTCATGTCAATGGCTTTAAACTCAAATGGGAATTAATTAAGTATCTTGTGGCTGACTCTGCACTCCCTGCAGACTTGCCTCAAACAAAGTCAGCGTTGTAGAGTCCGTCCCCTGCTTTGCCATATTTCTCGCGTCAGTTGCCATTGGGTTTGACTCCATCCCCGCGTGTGCATCCAAGCAGAACCTTGGCGCGTCCCAAGCGCTATAAAGCCATATCGGCGCGCCAACCGGTGCACTCGTGAATTTGCGCTAACAGAAATTCCTCGAATCTCTAACTTGTCATTATATGGGAATGTTCAGCATAACACTTTTTTGTCAGGGTGGATACAAATAAAAAAATGACTTCACCAAGGTGAATATCCCTAAAACTATCTTTAATATCATGTCCGGTTGATTACTTATAATAAAGATGGAATCGTTGCAGTGCGTCTACTTACACTATGCCGAAACGGATTGCGATCGCCAACTACTTAAGTCCGGAAGAACTGTTTTCCCGTTACCGTAAAGCAACACAAACAACGGAACGTAGTCATTACCAAATAATTTGGTTATTGGTAACAGGAAAGACCGTGCTGGAGGTATCTCAAGTAACAGGTTACACGAGAATTTGGATTTATCAACTCGTCAAACGTTACAACCAAGATGGTCCAATGGTCTTGGGAGACCAACGGCATCAGAATCGAGGCAAAGAATCATTATTAACAGATGTACAACAAGCCCAACTGTGGCAAGTGCTTTCACACAAGGCACCAGATGGGGGATTGTGGAATGGTCGTAAGGTGGCAGATTGGTTAAGCGAACTAACAGGACAAAGTATTGATCGTCGGCGTGGATGGGAATACATAAAACAAATGACTTTCCGCTTACGTGTGACTCGACCGGAGCATGGCGCTTGCGACCCAATCGAACAAGAAAACTGGAAAAAAAACTCGATTTACGGCTCCAATTCCTTCAATCCCGATATCCAGATGCCGAWATAGAGGTTTGGAGTATGGATGAGCATCGTTTGGGCCTTCATCCAATTCTGCGTCGAGTTTGGATACCAGAAGCAGAACAACCGTTCGCTTCAGTACAGCAAACGTATAAATGGATGTGGCTGTATGGGTTTGTACATCCAGAATCCGGAGAAACATATTGGTGGATTCTGCCCAGTGTGAATACTCAATTATTTAATCGAGTTTTAGCTGATTTTGCTCAAGAGTATGGTCTTGGAAATCAAAAACGAGTCCTCCTGGCTGTTGACCAAGCAGGTTGGCATACAAGTAATGATTTAAACCTGCCAGAAGGTATTGATTTAATGTACTTACCCGCGTACTCACCTGAATTACAACCTGCTGAACGATTATGGCCCCTGACAAATGAAATCGTCGCGAATTCTTCACCATCGTCTTTGGACGAAATGGAAGAGCTCTTGGTTTATCGCTGCCAACAACTAATGAAACAGCACGATTTAATCTCTGGACTAACTTGCTACTACTGGTGGCCCAGAACCAGGGCGGCTTAATTATAAGTATTCATCCGGACATGATATAAGTACGTCGAGTTTGGCAAAGGATTTGCACAAGAATTCTGTGCGAATTACGTCTTTACTGACTTTGTCTTAACTTCTTTTCTAAAACGGATGCACTCCTAGTCATACCCATAACTAAAAGATAGTAAATTAACCCCGCAAATAGCAGAGGTTCAAAGTAAATATATTTATTAGCACCAACAATTTGAGCACTGCGTAATATTTCCACTACACCAATTGTTGATACCAAAGCCGAGTCTTTCAATAGTCCAATAGTTTCATTTACTAACGCTGGTAGAATATTCTTCAATGCTTGCGGCAAAATTATGTCCCACATCATCAACGAGTAAGGAACAGCCATAGACATCGCCGCCTCAGCTTGTCCTTTATCTACTGCTTGAATTCCACCCCGGATAGTTTCTGACATATAAGCCCCAGAGTTAAGGGTAAAAGTTAGCACCCCTGCTTCTAAAGCCGAAATATTATAGCCAGTCAGCTGTGGTGTCGCATAGTAAACCAAAGCCAACTGTAACAGCAAAGGTGTGCCTCGAAATACAGAGGTGTAGGCGTTAGCAACCCAGACAAGGAGGTTGATACTAGTAATTTTGCACAGAGAGAGAACTGTTCCCCAAATTAATCCTAGAAATACTGACAACAGGGTAAATAACAACGTCAGAGGGATGCCTTTGAGAATAAAAGGAATCTCTGGGATAATTCTGGTAAAGTCTAGATTCAGTCCGCCTTTAGCAGAAGGTGAAGATGCGGTAGCGGTTGTTTGGGAAAACCATTTGGTTACTAATTTTTCTAGTTCTCCTTTGTCTTTCATTTGTTGTAGGACTTTATTAAAAGGTTCTACAAAGGAGGAACCTTTAGGAAAAGCGATCGCCGACCCACTCCTCTGTTCTGAGGGAATAACATTAAAACCTAATTCTGGATTGGCTTGGACGAATCCTCTGGCAACAGTATCCTCAATTATTGCTGCATCAATTCGCCCTGATTTAATTTCTTGAATGGTTTCCGCTACTTTATTGAGCTGCTTTAGCTGAATTCCTGCAACTGTTTGGGCAATTTTTTTAGCATTTTGCTCTTGGATAGTCCCTAGTTGAACTCCAACTTTTTTAAAAACTAAATCTTGGGGCTGTTTTAGGTTACTATTTTTGGGAGCGACAATTGTATCTTTTGCTTGGTAATAAATAATTGAAAAATCAATATTTTTCTTACGTTCTGGAGTGGGAGACATCCCAGCCATAGCAAAATCAGCCCGATTTGCTTGGAGTGCAGGAATTAATCCATTAAAATCGGATTGCATGATCTTGAGTTTAAATCCTAGTTCTTTAGCAATAGTCTTGGCAATATCTATATCAAAGCCAACAATTTGCCTTTCACCCTTCTTTGTATCATAAAAATCATAAGGCGGATAATCTGGAGAAGTTATCATCGTGAGTGTGTCTTTGCCTAAAGATGAGGCTGCGTTTAGAGAATGGCTACAACCTGTGATCAGACTCATCACTAATATTGGTGCAAACAGGATGGTTGATAACCATACTTCTCTTTTTTTCATGAATTTGATAATTATTGAGGAAAACAGTTTCTAACTCTCTAAGATTATCATTAAGCCTATTGAAATCAGGGAACAGGGAACAGAGTCAGCAATTTCTTAACCTCCCTAATAACTGATAATTAATAACTGATAACTGGTAACTTTTGAATAATTCATGTCATATATAAAAAAATATATTAATTAGGTATTTGCAGCGAGTAAACAAACTCTTCAAACTGAACAATTCTTCTTGAATAAATACTAAGAATTATTATGTGACCCAATCTACATGAAATTATGAATGCGCTTCTACAGCTAAAACTTATGATAATCTCTGTAATAGACTACAAGTTAGTGGTCAATAAAAAAACCAATAACTTACAACTAACAACTAACACAACATAATGTATAGATGACGCACATCCCTCACCCAGATTCCCCAGGCATAACGGTAACTTGCGCTATCGTAACTGTCAGCGACACACGCTCAAAACAGACGGATAAAAGTGGTCAGTTGATTCAAGAATTACTTAGCAATGCCAATCATGCTATAGAAGCTTACACGATTGTCAAGGATGAACCTGTGCAGATTGAAGACCAAATGGAACGACTGAGTCAGTATCCAAATTTGGATGTCGTAATTTTCAATGGTGGTACAGGTATTGCGTCAAGAGATACCACATATGATACAATTATCAAGTTGCTAGAAAAAACCCTCCCTGGGTTTGGTGAGTTGTTCCGCTTTTTAAGTTATCAAGAAATTGGTTCACGAGCGATGGCATCTCGGTCTGTAGCTGGTGTTTATAAGCAAAAACTCATCTTTTCTGTTCCAGGATCCAGCAATGCAGTACGGCTGGCAATGGAGAAACTTATTTTGCCAGAACTTGTTCATTTAGTTGGACAATTACACAATTCAAACAGTGAACAGCTACCTACGCAGTAATAACTGATAGCTGGTAACTGGTAACTGGTAACTGGTAACTGGTAACTGGTAACTGGTAACTGGTAACTGATAAAAAATAACCCCCTCTAGTCGAGGAGGATATTATATTTCATTCAAAGAATTTGTGCAATCATCATAGGTGACCAAGGGTCAAGCTGATGACACCCAAAATTGCACTGACTATGTAGAAGACCGCAACAACTTGCAGTTCTGACCAACCAGAGAGTTCGAGGTGATGGTGTAATGGTGCCATCTTCAACAAACGCTTGCCTTTGCCATCAGGACCTTTGGTAGCTTTGTAGTAACTAACTTGCGCCATTACTGAAAGGGTTTCTACAAAAAAGATTCCGCTGAGAATGAACAGTGCGACTAAACTGTTAGCTAGTAAGCCGACTGCGGCTAAAGCGCCTCCTAAAGCTAAGGAACCAGTGTCTCCCATAAAAACACGGGCTGGGTTACGGTTATGAGCCAAAAACCCTATGCAACTGCCACTCATACAAGCACAGAAAACCATCAATCCAATTGAGGAGGGGGCGCTTAGGGCACCTAATGCCAGCAGTGCGATCGCCACCGTTCCTGCAGCCAAGCCATCAATACCATCAGTCAGGTTAGTAGCATTACTTTCAGCCACCAGTACAAAGCCTGCTAAGGGCCAAAATAGTAATCCTAAGGGTAGAGAAAAACCCAAAGGTAAAGCAATATTTGTAATGTCAAAAGGTTGAGTAAAAATGAGCCACAGACAGAACGCTAGTGCAAAACCGATTTGCAAAGCGAGTTTCATCCGGGGAGATATACCTTTATTAGATTTACGGCGCAGAATTTGCCAGTCATCTATCCAGCCAATCAATCCATAGCTTAAGGTCAAAGCAGAAACTGCAAGTACCTCTGTTGCAAAGTTAGACCACACACAGGCAGTTATCACTGCCACAGGAACAAAGAATATGCCCCCCATTGTCGGTGTACCTGCTTTTTTTAGATGAGCCTGGGGACCATCCTCACGAATGATTTGCCCCGTTTTCAGTGCTTGTAGTAGCGGTACTACCCAAAAACCGACTGCGGCTGAGGCGACTGCACAGAACAAAAATGGCAAGGTTAACGACACACCTTGCCAAGGCAATCTATTCGCTATTCCATCTAACACTAGTGCTGATACACCCAGACCTACACCCAGTAGAGAGACCAGACCTATGCCATTAATGATGTTTAACCCTTGGTTAGGAGATAATTTTGCGTCCACGGAAACTTCCCTTCACTCCACACTTGCAAAACTAAACAATAGGGACGAGTTGTGCCAGTAATATACCTTCAGCTCAGATTATTTACTCCTCATCTGGAGCCGAATCATCATCATCATCAAAGTCATATACGCCAATTCCGTCCTCAGTACTCAAAAACTCTGTTATCTCTTCTTCGTCGTCTAGAAAATCAGGCTCGTGAACATCACGGGCTATAAGACGACCATTTGATTGTAACCAGTCTAAGAGCGAGGACTCTTGCTTTAATGGAATAACAGAGGCCCGCTGGTTTCGCGGTACTTCACGCAATGGAGAATTTAGCATATCAACGAAGACAATATAAGGGGAAGGTAGCTAGACACTAAGAGTCTATCACTTGATACAGCACTATTTACTTGTTAATTCAACTCTTAGCTTAAAAATCCGACAAAAAATTTTTTATTTATGATTGATACAGGAAAACGTGAAACCCTAATAGTTATCGGTATGGCACTATACATAGTTAATCATTTTTTTGGAATTGAATGATGTTTTTTGAGGTGAAAAACAATGTTAAGAAAAGCGTCTCTTTTAGAAGCAATTGCTGGTAAAAATCGGGGACTACTTGCAACTGAGCAAGATAAACAGGCTATCTTGGTAGCTATTGCAAATTTGGAAGATGTAAATCCTACACCATCTCCAGTTGAAGCAACAGATTTGCTCAATGGCAATTGGCGATTAATATATACCACAAGCATTGCTCTATTAAACATTGACAATTTACCATTGTACAAACTCGGTCAAATTTATCAGTATATTCGCGTAGAAACTAACAGTATTTACAATATAGCTGAAACTTATGGGTTACCTTTTTTTGAAGGCATAGTCAGCGTGGCTGCAAAATTTGAGCCAGTTTCATATCGGCGCGTCAACGTGAAATTTGAGCGGTCTATTATCGGTTTACAACGCTTAATAGGATACACCTCACCAGAGAGTTTGATCGAACAAATTGAAGTTGGCAAAAAACTCACCGCCATTGATTTTTCTTTGAACAGCGAGAAACAGCCAGGTTGGCTGGATATTACCTACATAGATAACAATTTGCGTATTGGTAGAGGTAACGAGGGGAGCGTGTTTGTTTTAACTAGAGCATAAGAACCTCCTATACAAGTGCTTGCGACCAATGAAATTATGCGATCTCAAGAACTTTGTCAAGGAGGTATTCATACTTTTTTGAAAAATTATAGAATAAGGAATAGGTCACAAGTGGTAGGTGAGAGTCAAAAATCTTTATCAGCTATCCTCTGTAACCATTCCCTGTAACCTATTTCTTGCACCCGACAACTTATTCCCTATTTACCTTAAAGGACGAAAATTAATCGTACAAGTTCCTCCCAGAATCACCAATGTAATGTCTTAGGGAACCCTTAGCAAGATAAATAACTTAACAAAGCTTCTGGATGAGGCCTCCTGGTTGTAGAGTGAAATCAATTAGCCTTGTGTATTGGCAATTTATAACTTAAAGGGAAGAAACTCATGGTTCAACGTGGTTCTAAAGTGCGTATTCTCCGCCGGGAATCCTACTGGTATCAAGATGTCGGAACCGTGGCGTCTGTTGACCAGAGCGGTATTAAATACCCAGTCATTGTCCGTTTTGACAAAGTAAACTACGCTGGCATCAACACCAATAACTTTGCTCAGGCAGAACTATTAGAAGTTGAAGCTCCAAAAGCAAAGGCGAAGAAGTAAGGTAGAAAACAAAGGGAAACAGGGAGAAAGTGACAAAGGGAGGAAACTTCTGTTGCTTCCCCACTCACCCCATCTGTTTGACTCAACAGGAGTCGCACGTCAATTGTGATCTCCTCTACTAAAAGCAAGTGAACAAAGGAGAGCCGAAGCGCTTTGTTCGCAATGGCTCCCCTTCTATAGCTTTGCCTCATCAGTCATGCTGTCGTCCCCCTATTCCCTTGTATTCTGTGCCTTTCAAACAAGATGCCTGAACTGCCTGAAGTTGAAACAGTCCGGCGGGGTCTGAATCAATTGACCCTTAACCAAAAAATTACGGGTGTCCAGGTGCTGCTTCATCGCACGCTTGCCCACCCGTTTTCTGTAGAAGAGTTGTTCATTGGAATTAAAGAGAGTTTCATCGTAACTTGGCATCGGCGCGGCAAATATCTCCTAGCGGAACTCTCCTTTTCTTCCTCTGCTTTGTCAGCTGGCTGGCTGGGGGTTCATCTGCGAATGACCGGTCAACTTCTGTGGCTAGATCGAGACGAACCGTTACACAAGCACACACGACTCAGATTCTTTTTTGGAGATGAATGCGAGTTACGCTTTGTAGATCAGCGTACCTTTGGTCAAATCTGGTGGGTGCCTCCACCAGTTGCACCGGAAAGTATTATCACAGGTTTGGGAAAACTAGGAGTTGACCCTTTTTCACCGGAATTTACTGTTGAATATTTGGCACTTAAATTGCGAAACCGCCGCCGTCCGATCAAGACAGCACTTCTAGATCAGTCAGTAGTGGCGGGTTTAGGTAATATCTATGCTGATGAAGCCCTGTTTCTGAGTGGAGTTTTGCCAGAAACTTTATGTGCAGATTTGCAACCAGAGCAAATTGAGCGTTTGCACTCTTGCATCATTCAAGTTCTAAAAGCCAGTATCGAGGCTGGTGGTACTACGTTCAGTAACTTCCTAAATGTCAAGGGAGTCAACGGTAATTACGGTGGTGTTGCCTGGGTTTACAACCGTGCTGGAGAACCCTGTCGAGTTTGTGGTACACCAATTCAACGGATTCGGATAGCTGGGCGTTCCAGCCATTATTGTGTTCAGTGCCAACGATAAGCAATTTAAAAGTAAAAGTGCAAAAAGTTACAACAAAATATAGAAAATACTAATGTATAAAAATTAATGTATTAATCTGATACAATTTTGATTTTAGATTCTAAATTTTGAATAAACGCAGATGAGGGCAGACAATTATCTAGAAAATTATCTAGAAACGATCTGCGTACATCCGCGTGCATCTGCAGTTGCAATTTTGGATTCTAAATAAACTACTACCAATAGGAAGTTTCAGGAATCTAAACATAGCAGCCATAAAACTAACTGAATATCTACGCAAAAAATGTACAAGACATTTCCCAACACAAATAGGAAGGAGGTAACTCCTGGCTCTACAAAGGCTTCCTGCGAGCTACAATCCTGAAGAAAACAATTTACACAATCACGAGGGAAACTCATGGCTGTAAAAAGAGGAAATATGGTTCGTGCTGTCCGCGAAAAGCTGGAAAACAGTCTAGAAGCACAAGCTAGTGATTCTCGTTTTCCTTCCTATTTGTTTGAAACCAAGGGTGAAGTCGTAGATATCAAAGGTGAGTATGCCCTTGTGAAGTTTGGGAAAGTACCAACTCCAAATATTTGGTTACGTCTAGATCAACTTGAAGAATTTAAATAATACTCAACCATTAGCAGATATGAGCTATTCCCCTTTCTCCCCAATTAAGCGCCATTCACCCCGTGTCACCGTTATCGGTGCTGGTAAAGTTGGTAGTACCTTAGCCCAACGCATAGCTGAAAAAAATCTGGCAGATGTCGTGTTGCTAGATGTTGTTGAGGGTATGCCCCGAGGACTGGCACTAGATTTGATGGAGGCAAGGGGAATTGAACTGCACAATCGTCGGATTATCGGCACAACCGACTACGCTGATACATCTGCTTCTGATATCGTGGTCATTACAGCAGGTTTTCCTCGCAAACCGGGTATGACTCGGGATGATTTGCTTTTGACAAATGCAAAGATTGTCGTGGAAGCCGCAAACAAAGCAATGACTTATTCTCCGGACGCTATATACATAATTGTCACAAATCCTTTGGATGTGATGACGTATTTGGCTTGGCAAGCAACTGGACTGCCAGGCGATCGCATTATGGGTATGGCTGGTGTATTAGACTCAGCACGCTTTGAAACGTTTATTGCGATGGAATTAGGGGTTTGTTGCCTTGATGTTAAAGCAATGGTGCTGGGCGGTCACGGAGATTTAATGGTGCCCTTGCCGCGTTATGCTACTGTCAACGGTATTCCAATTACAGAACTACTGGATGCAGCCACAATTGAGCGATTAGTGGAACGTACCCGTAACGGTGGTGCAGAAATTGTAGAACTGATGCAGACAGGAGGTGCTTTTTATACTCCCGCCTCTTCTACCTGCGTGATGGTGGAATCAATATTGCTAAATCAGTCACGTCTGTTGCCAATCGCGGCGTATCTTCGAGGTGAATACGGTTTAAACGATATTTTTATCGGTGTTCCCTCTCGTTTAGGATGTAGCGGAATTGAGGAAGTCGTGGAATTAAAACTAAGCGATGTAGAAAGGGACGCTTTACATGCTTCTGCGCAAGAAGTACGTAAAAATATTGCTCGGGCACAGGAAATTTTTGCTGCTGTGAGTCGCTAATAAAAAACCCCTCCCGTTATTTTCGCCGAAAGCGGAGAGGGGGCGGAGTCAGTATTGGACTTTGCTGTACATAAGCAGAAATTTGCTTTTTGTGCGTTAACGGTAATCCTCATCTGCTGGATCGCCGTAGGGGTCTTCACTTGCTGGGCGAACATTGCCAAACTGCCCGTAGTCATTAGCAGGGTCGCCGTAGGGGTCTTGGCTGGCAGGGATGGCGTTACCATAGTAATTTTGGTCAGCAGGGTCGCCGTAGGGGTCTTGGCTGGCAGGGA
>NZ_JXCA02000016.1:0-176355 GCF_000828085.3 Scytonema tolypothrichoides VB-61278 | reverse complement strand
GGGTCTTGGCTGGCAGGGATGGCGTTACTGTAGTAATCTTGGTCAGCAGGGTCGCCGTATGGGTCTTGGCTGGCAGGGATGGCGTTACTGTAGTAATCTTGGTCAGCAGGGTCGCCGTAGGGGTCTTCAGTAGCTGGACGTACTTCGCGATCTGCACTCCGCGCAGCAGCGAAGCTATCGTCCTCATTTGATCCAACAATAAAATCCGTCGCTCTCCGCAAAAAGTCGTCTACCATGACTTATCTCCTTTTTATTTGCGTTTAATTTGCGTGGTTAATTATGCCGTTATCTTTTTCTATTCTTTTGTGGTCTTCAGTGTTAAGACCATATGTGCTTCTGAACAAACGGTTTCTTATTTAATATGCTGGTGCTTCCTGTGGAGCGATGTCAGTCAAATCGCGACCTGTCGTACGCCCATTGTAGCCTTTGAAATCCCGATACTGTTGCGCTTCTGACTCTGGAACTCGAATTCCCTCAGGTGGAGGTGTTACCCAATGAGGACGACCTTGCGCATCGCGGTAGTATACACGGCCGTTCTTAGAAAGGTAGTACTTGCCCTCAGATCCCGCGCCTTGAGCGTTTTTTCGCTGGTTGTAGAGGTAGTAAAGCGCAGCTGCTCCCACCAAAGTTATCGCCACTTTCTGGCCTGTTGTCAATCCCCTCTTAGCCTGTTGGGGTTGGTTTGAAGATTGTGGATAACCCACATTTCTACCCGCTGTATCATCAACAGGCGGTAGCGGTGCAGCAGTTCGAGAACCTCCACCGCAACCATTAAGCACTGGTAGTGTGAGCAACGCTGAGAGAAATACCGCCACCGGAAGCGATGATTTTTTACGCTCTAGGTTTTTCGTGTTCATTGTGTTTCCTCATCACCCTGCTTTTGCTAAATACCGTACTGCGCTCCAATAACCGTGACAGATTTTCTGTGATTTCTCGTCAGCCAGAAAGAATCCTACTAGGCGTTTTTTGACAACAGCACAGGAGCACAAGTTAATTCTTTCACTCAAATCATGATGCAATTTATCAGATTATGCATCTTGCCTTTGAGAGAAGTTGCATTCATCCTCAAGAAGTATGAAGGTGATACCATTTCTTTGTGAGGCTGCGCCAAATTTTCTTGACTTCTCCTTTCTTTATTTGTGTTCTTTGGGTCTTTGCGGTATGCGCGCGTAGCGTCTGGTGCAGGAGATACGTTCCTCATATATTTGGGCGCATCTATGGCACTTTACGGACAAGCTATCATACAGAATCGCTATAAGTAGATAACAAATAATAACCGTAATATAGGACTCATATTCGATTTTTGAAACACACGTAGGTGGGCAATGCTCACCAAAACCCAGATCTAACCCAGATATGCTCTATTCAGAACAATGCAGTAGATTTAATGAGCAACAGCACCACCCGTTACCTTAACTTTTTTGATGAAGAAAACAGCGATACCGCTAAGTAACAAAGCAATTGCGATAAAGTAGAAACAATCGTTAAAAGCGTTAACGAAAGCTTCACGACGCACTATGTTGTCTATAGCTTTTATAGCTTGGTCTTGTGCTGTACTCAAATCAGATCCACGACTGACAAAATATTGCGTCATTTGGTTAATTCTCTCTTGAGTTGCTGGATTATATATAGAGATTGATTCCCCTAATCTATTGGAGTGAAATTGTTCTCTATTAGTTAACAGAGTCGCTAATGCTGCAATTCCTAGAGAACCACCCAGATTACGCATCATATTAAACAAACCGCTTGCTGAACCTGCTTCTTTCGGACTCAAACCTGCAGTTGCAATAGAGGTTAGCGGTACCATAATCAATGGTTGTCCCATTGCGCGAACAAGTTGTGACCAAATTAATTGGTCATATCCCGTTTGATAAGTCATCTTGGAATTCATGAATGCACTTACCGCAAATAAAGTTACACCCACAGCAACCATTAACCGCACATCAATGCGTTGCATCAATTTTGGAATAAAGGGAATAATAAACAGTTGCGGAATTCCCGCCCAAATCAGCACTTGACCAATTTGCAGCGCATTGTATCCTTGAATTTGGGCTAGATATAGCGGCAAAATATAAATAGAACCGTACAATCCTACTCCTAAAGAAACATTGATAATACTTGCTAAACCAAAGTTACGATATCGCACCAGTCGCAAATTAATAAATGGCTGCTTGCGAGTTAATTCAATCCAGAAAAAGATTGTGAGGAAAATCACCGCTAAGATACTCAAGCGCACAATTAACGCTGAACCAAACCAATCTTTGCGGCTACCTTCTTCTAAAACAACTTGCAAAGAAGCTAACCCAATTGCCATTGAAATAATTCCCCACCAGTCGCCTTGTTTTAGCAATTGCAATTGGGGTCTTTCTTGCTTAATTCCATACCAAACCCCAGCAAGCATCAACAACCCTGGAACTACATTTATGTAAAAGCTGTAGTGCCAACTGAAGTTTTCTGTTAACCAACCTCCTAATGTCGGACCAATTGATGGTGCAAAAACCGCTGTAATCGCAAACGCAGCTAACCCAATTGCTTGCTTGGATGGTGGTAAAGTGGTCAGTACAACCGTCATCGCGGTGGGGATTAAAACCCCTCCAGTGAAACCTTGTAAGGCGCGGAAGACAATCATAGAATTGAGATCCCACGACCAAGCGCAGCATACAGAAAAAAAGATAAATAAGGCGGTGTTAACTAACAAATACCGTTTGAGGGAAAACACCCGCGACAACCATCCGGTTAAAGGAATGACCACAATTTCCGCCACCAAATAAGCAGTAGAAATCCAAGAACCTTCTTCTAGAGTCGCCGCTAAACTTGCCTGAATATCTTGTAGTGAAGAGTTGGTTATCTGAATATCTAGCACCGCCATAAATGCGCCTAGCATACTCGCAAGAACGCCAATCCAAGTTCTCAGGGGTACTTTTTGATTGAAGGAAGATCGGACAGAACCCTGATTGTCTTGGTTGTCAACTGCATTTGTATTAGCCACAGCAGTACTCCAAGTATTGAATTATAAATATATTTCTATTTTCTACCCTAACCGAACCTTGTTAGTAATTCTTAATTAATTGAGTATTTTAGCGTTGTACACTTGCTAAAATACCCTTTTGCTCATAAATTGCAAGTACCATTTTTCTTAACTCAGGCAACTGTTTGGCAAAATAGATAGACCCTAAAATACAACCAATACCATCAATAATTAAAGTGTAAGGAGCGCCGATTTGATGGGCTAATGCACCTGCCACTAAATTCCCAAAGGGTATTATTCCTAAAAATGACATTGTGTATAAGCTCAAAACCCGTCCGCGCTTTTCCTCCTCAATAATGGTTTGTAAAACTGTGTTACTACCGGCAATTACGAGGATTACTCCTAAACCAACAAACAACATTGCCAGTAAAGAAAGTGGAAGCAAGCGCGACAAGGAAAAGGCAATGAAAGCAATTCCTACAATTGCTTGACCCAAGACAATCACTTTACCAAGTCCCATAACTGTTTTTCGCGTAGCTAAATAAATACCACTCGCTAATGCTCCGACTCCCGACGCAGCCATCAAAAATCCTAGAGTTTCTGCACTACCTTTGAGGATTTCTTCTGCAAAAATCGGAGCAAGTACGGTGTATTGCATTCCGAAAAAGCTGAAGAAAGCTATTAATATTAACAATGTTTTGATTGGTGGAAAACCAAAGGCATACACAAACCCTTCTTTAAAATTTTGCCAATGATTGCTGTTAGAAACTGTAGTTTTCCAAGGCTTAATTTTCATTGCTAACAAAGCGATAATCACAGCAATGTAGCTTAAACCATCAATTAAAAAACAGTAACCTGCGCCGACTCTGGCAATGAGTAAACCAGCAATTGCAGGTCCAATCAAGCGCGCACCATTAAACATTGTCGAGTTGATAGCTATGACATTTGCTACATCATCTCTGTGTTCCACTAACTCTATTACAAATGCTTGTCTTGCAGGTCCATCAAAGGCATTATTAAATCCTTGCAGTAAACTTAAGGCGATAATGTGCCAAATATGAATCATGCCTGTAAAAGTCAGTAGTGCTAGCGCCAACGACTGAATCATCGCTATTATTTGCGTGCCAATAAGAATACGATGACGGGAAAAACGATCCACAAATACCCCACCTAAGGGAGTCAAAAAAAAGTTGGGAATTTGACTGGTAAATCCAACAACCCCCAACATAAAGGGGTTGTTGGTTAAGTGATAAACTAGCCAAATTGTGGCAAGTTGCGTCATCCACGAACCAATAAGGGAAATGCCTTGTCCAGCAAAAAACAAACGGTAGTTTCTTGACCTGAATGCCGGTAACAGTGGACTCTTTCTAGTTGCTTGTGCGTTCATTCAAGGGTTACTTTATACAAATTAAATATCTTTTCATAGATATCATTTGACACTACACCTAACGCCTCTCTACAGGTGGAAAGGAATACCACTGCTTTTGGAAGAGGTTTTAGGAACAAATTTTTCCTTGTACCCTATCCCCTCTTCCTACTTGACTTTTACACTGATTTCTGCAGACATTCCTGGTGTAATCCGCGATTCATAACCTTTGATGCTTTCTTTGTCGAAAACAATTTTGACAGGAACACGTTGCACAATTTTCGTAAAGTTACCTGTGGCGTTATCCGGAGGTAACAGGGCAAACTGTGCGCCGGAAGCTGGCGAAATACTATCAACGCGACCCTTAAAGGTATGATGAGGAAAAGCATCGAGTTTAATCTCTACTTCTTCTGTTGGCTTCATGTTTTCCAACTGGGTTTCTTTAAAGTTGGCAACGACCCAATAATCATCATTGACGATCGCCATTAAAGGTGTTCCTGCTTGTACCCGGTTACCAACTTCCACCGTCTTGCGCCCTACCCGTCCAGCAGCAGGAGCGGTAATGTTGGTGTAAGATAGCTGCAACTGCGCGTCTTTTAAGGATGCGTCCGCTTGTGCTATGGCTGCTTTGGCTGCTTCATACTGGTTGCGGTTGACTGTTGTTTGTTCTCCGCCTGCAGTCGCTTGTTGCAATCCACCTTTGGATGCAGCTAGTTTTGCTTGCGCACTCACCACTCCTTCTTGTGCTTGCGCTAGTTGCGACTGTGCTTTTGCTACGCCAACTCTGGCGGCGGCTAATCGTGCTTGTGCTTGGTTAACTCCTTGAATAGCAGCATCCTTTTGTGCTACAGCCACATCATACGCTGACTTGGCAGTGTCTAATTGCTGACGGGGAATTGCTCCTTGTTGATACAGAGTGTTGTAACGGTTGTAATCAGCTTGCGCTTTTTGCAAATTGGCGTTTGCTTGGGCAACTTGTGCTTGTGCGGCAGGAATCCCAGCTTCTGCCTGTTTCACCTCAGCTTGTGCGGCGGGAATCCCAGCTTTTGCTTCCTGTACTGCTGCTTGCGCTGTGGAAATTGCTGCAACAGCACCACTGACATCTCCTTGTGCTTGAACTGTCTTAGCACTGGTTGTTTTTGAAGCTAAGTTAATATTTGCTTGTGCGGCTTGCGCCTGACGACGAGCATTTTGTAGCGCGGCTTCAGTTTGTTGGACTTTGCTTTGATAATCGCGTGGATCGAGTTTTACCAGCAATTGTCCTGGTTGTACCTCCTGGTTATCATTCACCAAGACTTGACTTATGGTTCCTGGAATGCGGGCGCTGACTTGGTGCAGGTGTCCTGCAACTTGAGCGTTGTCTGTCTGTTGGTGAGTGGAAGCATACTGCCACCAGCGATAACCAAAACCTCCAGCAGCTACAGCACCCACACCCAATGCTGTCAAAATCAAAGCAATCGGTTTTTTCTTCTTTGGTGTTTCTGGTTCTTGGGATTTGGCTTCTTTGTCCGCCGTTTCAGGTTGAGTATGTATATCAGCTTTGACGGGTGTTTCTGCTGGCATTTTATTGGTCAAATTTTCTGATGTCAAAGCATCCAAAGTCTCTAGGTCTTTAACGAGTTCTTTCTCCAGAACTGCTGTTTTGTGTCCGTTACGTCCGTTAAAGTTGGTGTTTGTGCGTTCCATGATAGTTAAGCCCCTCAGTATTGTTTTTGCCCGTTATAAATTTCGTGTGCTAAATATTTAAGGAACGTTATTTTATAGATTTTTAGTTAGTGTACGTAATATTTTAGAGAAAAGACATAATAAAGCGCCTCATCCAAATGGATGACTCTACGATAAATTCTCGATTGCCTGATTCAGAAGTTGAGAAAACTGTTCTCGTTCAGCGTAAGAAATACCGTGCATAGCTTGCTCGCGAATTTCTACTGCAATAGCTGGCAAGACTGTTTCCAGTTCTTTGCCTGCATCCGTTAGCCAAATACGCCAGATTCGGCGATCGCGACAGTCACGTTCTCGACGAATCAAACCTCTTTCTTCCATTCTGTCCAATACGCCAGTTAAGGTACCTCCCACCTGTTGCAGTTTTTCCCCGATACTAGAAGTCGGTAAACCGTCTTCCTCCCACAAACAGCAAAGAACGACCCAATGGAAGGGGGTTAGTCCTAACGGTTCCAACCGTTCAGTCAACTTGCGACCTAGGAGTTGTGAGAGGAGTTTAATCCGGTAACCTAAACCGTATGGTGCACGGACTTGTTGCCACGACTCCAAATCTTGAGACTTGTTAGGTTTATAAACCATCTTTGACAAAAAACTTAGTGTACGTAATATCAAAATAGCATGATTCAACTATATGACAAGGACTTATTGCCATGTTTTGATAAACAAAGTCAGATGCCTTTTCTAGAACGACACATTAAATTTGGGAAAAAATTAGGTTTGGTGTTACTTAAAACCACTTTCAAACGTAGATGCACGCAGATGCACGCAGATAAAGGCAAATAAATTATCTGTTCTGTGTGCATCTGTCCGGACTACTCTACAGATTTTGTAGAGTGGGAGGCTTGTTTTGGAATCAAGCGAATAACTAAACACTAGATAACGAGTAAACTTGACCATCAATTAACAGTCGAGTGATTCCTTTTGCCTGTAGATGATAACGAGCCTTGTGTAGCATTTTTGTATCAGGAATTTTAATCACGCGATCGCGCTTAGTTGAGAAGCGCTTTGCAACTCGATGGTTATCGAATACTGGTAGGGTTCTTTGTTGAGTTTCCAAGCTAGGAATTTGTCCCAAGTCGCCAAATTCCCGGAGTGGACGAGTGATTAATTCTGAGGAACGATCTATGACTAAATAACAAGTTTTGGGTAAAGCCGCTGCTGAGAGTGGTAAGACTTTTACTAATGCGTCACCCGCTCTTGGTCTTGTGACAAAAGGTGCAGCTGGTTCAAAGTCTTCTTCGTCATAATCCTCATCATCTAAATCCTCCAAATCATCTGACTCATCTAGTAAGTCTTCGCCAAACATTTCCGCAATGACGTTAGCGTTTGAATGTGTATCTTCCAAAAGCGGACTAGGAATGCTGGTGATTTCTGGAGGTTTTTGTTCCAGAAGTTCCAATTGCTCGGCAACTGGTTGCTCAGATCGCGCTTGTTGGATTGGTAAAATTGGTTTAGCTGTAGCTGAAGAACGCCGCTTCAGTCGTCTGCTAGCATGAGTTGGCTCATCAACTTCCACAAGCTGCAAGTTTTGTGCCAGGACTGGTTCTTCTTGCGGGTAGTCGCTGAGGTCTTGGGGAGCCAGTCCTTGATGAGTGTTTCCCGACAGAGGGATCTGGCGTTGGTTTCCCCCAGGTGCGACTGCACCAAGCCGAAGGGGTGAGACCTTTGGTGCACCAGAGTCTTCCTGCTTAGGCGTTTGGCGTTGGACAGGAGATACCCGGACGGGCTTAGTCTCAACGACACTTTGCTCAACAACAGGAGATAATGCTTCTTGCTTTTGTGTTTGATCTTCCTGTGGCTGGTTGGTAAACGCAGGCAAATTGTCGTAACTCACCTGTGCCCTTCCTTCAGGGGTTCTTGCAGCACGCTTTAAAGACACAAGGTATTCATACTCATCTTCTGGGAGAGTACTTTTGAGTAAGCGGCTAATCGTCGAGTTACTCACGTCATAGCGTTCTGCCAAAGTTGACGTCGTTTCCGCACTTTCACGGTATAATTTGAGTATTTCGTGTTTATCTGGTTCTGTTAGTTTTCTCACGGTAGACACCACAAATTTCTAAACTGTTTATCTTCCACTGACAGGTTGCGAACGGATGAATGATGCGTCGTATTCCACCAATAGCGCCCATGCCAAATAAAACTCAATTCCACGCCCAAAATACCTCTAAATATTTTTCTATTTTGATAGTTAGTAACACCTATTGTGGTTCACTGTAAGCGCGTCATGCCCATCTCCAGGGAAAAATAAGTGATCACAAAAAACAGACCGGCAAGGAAAACGATAAGTTCTTCTTGCAAGACTATTTCTGTACAATTGACAAATATCTCTCCTTTGGAAATATAAAAGCATAGCGATACTGATGACTAACCAAACACTATAACCACTAGGAATTTGTGGACTGCGCCAATTTCTTAAGCATAAGACACCAGCAGCCAGATAAGCTATTGCTTCAAAAATATGTCTTCCAACAATAGACCACTCAGCACGCTTTAGCAGCAAGAGTGGATCTGAGATTCTATCACTAAACACCAAAGAGTGTAGAAGTGCTAGCAGACTCCAACTAAGGATACCTGGGACAATGCCTTGAGTGAAAAACATAGTTTTGAGACAGTGTAACTTGGTGTCAGCGCTACTCATAGAACTTTACAGTATAAATGCACTCTAGCAGTTTTTTGGCTAAATAATAGTTCTGGAGACAGTTTTTCTAAAACTGAACCAGTCAATTTCAGGGTAAAACTGCGACCACACTCACGCCAATGACTAACTAATATGCCATTTGCTTTGTTTTTGCTGTTTGTTCATTGACTCACTCTTGCGATGACTTGGATCTTAGCTTTGCCAAGGTGAAATCTGCAATAATTTTTGATTGCCTTTTCCTTAGGTTCACAGATATAATATAGAAACTGACTGTCCAACGAGGCAGTTATTTTAATTGGGCGCGTAGCTCAGTGGATAGAGCCACGGATTTCTAATCCGTTGGTCGCAGGTTCGAACCCTGCCGCGCTCGTTTTAAATGTGACCAGTCGTTTTTTGAATATTTACCGCATAACCTTGGTTATGGTTGACTGGAGTTTAAGGATAAAGAATGAAGTTTGATTTTTTCATCCTTCATTCTTTATCCTTACATACTTGACCTAAACTCCAGGCCCAGCCGTGACAATTACCAGCTTATCTGGATGAATAAGTTCTTGTATTGTCTGTTGCACCTGAACCGGAGTCACTGCTTTAATTCGCTTGGGGAATTCTCGGATTTCTGCCTGAGAAAGACCAGAAACGGCATTTTCTAAAATCATGCCCGCTACGTTACCAGGATTAGCTAATTCTACAGGGTAGTTGTTGGTTATTGAGGGTTTCGCTGTGTTCAATTCAGCCTCAGTGATTCCTTGCTCTCGCAACTGCTTGAGTAAACCTAACGTGCTGGTAATAGCCTTTTGGGCATCTCCTGGGGCAGTTTGCATCTGAATTAAGAATGGACCAGGATTGACACCTGTAGCAAAGCCACTGTAGATACCGTAGGTTAGACCTTGGCGATCGCGCACCTCAGTACCCAAGCGACTAGACAAGGTATCGCCGCCCAAAATTTGATTGAGTACCAAAGCAGAATAGAAACGAGAGTCTTTGCGCGATATACCATTATAACCTATGTAAGTCACAGCTTCCGTCTTACCGGGAATTACTGAACTCAACTGTTTCATTTTTTGTGGTAAAGACACCGTAGGTAAGTTAAGAGTTGGTGGCTTACCCTGAGTTTGCCATTTCCCGAAAGCGTTATTCAATAAAGCTTTGACTTGATTTGGGTCAAAATCACCCACAAGGGCGATCGTTGTTGTATCCGGGCGATAATGTTCCTCGTAAAAGCGAAGCACATCAGCACGAGTCACGCTTTTTAAACTTTCTTCTGTAGGGAAGCTATGAAACGGATGATTTTCCGGATAAATAGCTTGCTGGAATAGCCGTCGTCCCAATCCCCGAGGATCATCGAGCTGTACTTTCAGACTAGTCAAAGCCCTCTGACGAGTCAGTTCTAGCTGCTTGTCTGGGAAGGTAGCATTCTGTACCACATCTGCCAGAGTTTGAACTAATATTGGCAAATTAGCAGACAACCCATTTCCACTAATATTAACTCCTTCGCGACTAGCACTGAATCCCAAACTGACTCCCTTATCCTCCAAGGTTTTTGCTAGAGTGAGAGCATTTTTTGTTTGAGTTCCATTGATTAAGTTACCAGCGACAAAACTTGCTAAACCAGCTTTCTGGTTAGTATCAAATTCGGCACCAGCATCAATTTGTCCACTAAGATTAACAGTTGGGACACTGTGATCAGGCAGTAGGAAAACCCGTAACCCATTTTTGAGTATAAATTGCTCTGGCAACGGTTGTTGAGTTGAAGCAGTGGCTGATGTTGCGGGAGGGAGATATTTGGCAAGTTCTGCTGGATCGACAGGCTTACCAGGACTGAAGTTTTCTACAGTGCGGCTAGAACCACCACTGGAACTCCCTGGCTTACCACCTGGTAAAGTCGGTTCAAAGAAACCAACAGTTTGTTTCGCAGGATTGAGATAAGTTTTCGCCACTCGCTGTACATCTGCTGCTGTGACTTTGGCAATTGCCTTTAGATACCCCTCAACATAACGATAATCCCCAGCGACAGTTTGGTTATATCCTAGTTGCGTCGCCTGAGAGGTGATGTCTTGGTTACCGAGTACAAAGGAAGCTTGGAGTTGCGTCTTCGCTCGATTTAATTCTTCTGTGGTGACTTGTTTTTGTTGTAGTTTAGTTAAAGACTCTTCCAGTACTTGGGCAATTTTTGATAGTTGTTGACCAGGAGCCGCTGTGACATTAATTTCGTACCAACCTGGTTCTATGAGTTCTGAAGGACTTGCACCCACCGAAGTTGCTAAGCCTGATTCTACCAAAGCTTGGTAAAGCTGTGAGCTACGTCCGCCCGTCAGAATCACATCCATCAGATCAATTGCAGGTACGTCTGGATGAGTAAGATTTGGTAAAGGATAAACGACTTGCAATAATGCAGCGCTTCCTGGCTCTTTTAAGACAATAGGTGATTTTTTAGCAGTGGAAGTATTATTCGAGGAGGGAGGAGGCGTTATTTTAGGAGTGGAAGTATTATTCGAGGAGAGAGAACCTGTTTTTGAAGAATTCCCCTTAGTCTGGTTGTCTTCTTTCGCCCGTTTTGGTAGTTTCCCAAAAGTTTTTTGGACAGTTTTCAACACGGGTTCTGTGGCAAAATCCCCCGTAATAACTAGGGTTGCATTGTCAGGGCTGTAGTAGGTATTGTAGTAGTTGCGTACCTGCTCCAGTGTGAATTGCTGTACATCAGCTTTTGTACCTCCTACAGGTAAACCATAAGCTCGTTGCGGGAAAGCTGCTCGCATCACAGCCCGATTTAGGCGATAGCTTGGAGAATTTTCGTATCCTTGTAATTCCGAAATGACGACGCGCTTCTCACTTGTCAGTTGTTCGGCTTCAACTAACGCGCTTTCCATGCGATCGGCTTCTAAGGTGACTAGTGCTTCTAATTTGTCGCGTTGCACTGTGCCAAAATAAGCTGTCTCATCATAACTCGTAAATGCATTGAACTGACTTCCCAAAGCACTAAACAGCCGACCAAATTGTACTGGACGATCAGTAGTTCCTTTAAACATCAAATGCTCTAACTGGTGAGAGATACCATTCTCTCCTGCTTTCTCGTTGCGCGAACCAACTCGATACCAAACCTGCACACTCACCACAGGTGCAGTGTGGACTTCCTTAGTTAAGACTGTTAAACCATTTTTCAATATTGTTTTACGTACCCCCTGAGTGAGAGCAAAACTAGACACAGGTGTGAGTGCACTTGGTGTTGCAGCATTGCTAAAATAGCTCCCTGATAACATTCCACTTAAGAGGAAGCTGATAAAAAAGATTATCAGAATGAATGGACGCAGTTTGGAGAAAAAACCCATCGCAGGTAACATAAAAAATAAACGGTGTGGTGTGAATAAATATATGCTATAAAAATGCTCCCTTGCCAACTACCATACAAGAGAGCATAAAGTGTGGGGAAGCGGAGCAAACTTAATTTTTCCTTGAGATAACTCTAGCAAGTTGATATGACGGGTCAATGACAATTCTTTGTCACTTCCATGACTGAATCAGTGACCAGTTAACAGTGAGTAAGCGTGCGAATGACGGTGAGGGGGTCGCAGTCTTGGCGGTTCCCGTCGATTGCGAACCCCCGAACCCGGAGGGCTCTCCCGACCTAGGCATCTGGTGAGGCAGTCCGCAGAACAGGGGGTTCCCACGCCAGGTCGCACCGTCGGGGGAACCCCAACGCCAGATCCCTCTGTCGGGAAACACTCATCAAGGACTGGCGCAGCAAGGCGCTGCTCTTTGCAACGCACTGGCTCCCCATGAAGAACTGCCGAACCCGAAGGGTAAACAGTTATCATTTCAGTTCACTCCCTCACTTTCTGACTCCTATTTTCAACATAGCCCCTGAACTTTAAATTGCTGAATGAGCGATAAGCGAAGCTTCCTGCCAAAGGCAGATCGCACTCCTTGGACTGGTCTCCATGCAAAATTACACCGCACGATCCGCTCCCGTCACCTATTTGAGCGCAACCAACGACTACTCATCGCAGTTTCAGGTGGACAAGATTCTTTATGTCTGATCAAAATACTGTTAGATTTACAACCAAAATGGGGATGGTATCTCAGTATTGCTCACTGCGATCATTGCTGGCGTTCTGACTCCCAAGCAAATGCCAAGCATGTAGAAAACTTGGCAAAAAATTGGGGTGTTTCATTTCATTTACGAACAGCTGACGAACCTTTAAAAAGCGAAGCTGCTGCGCGTAATTGGCGGTATCAAGCTTTGAGTGCGATCGCCCAGGAAAATCAATTTCATTCCATTGTTACAGGTCACACAGCCAGCGATCGCGCGGAAACTCTACTTTACAACTTAATTCGCGGTACAGGTGCTGATGGCTTGCAAGCATTAACATGGCAAAGGCTGCTAGATAACAGCATTTTACTTGTACGCCCACTGTTAGAAATAACTCGTATGCAAACTGGGCAATTTTGCCAAGATTTTCTGCTTCCTGTTTGGGAAGATTCAACAAATCAGGATTCGAAATTTGCACGTAACCGCATCCGTCAAAATGTATTACCATATTTGCAAGAAAATTTCAACCCTCAAGTTGAATCAGTTCTTGCCCAGACTGCTGAAATTTTGCAAGCAGAAGTGGAATATTTAGAACAAGCTGCCTATCAGTTGCGAAAAGAGGCGGTTGTAACATCAACAGGTGAGGAAGAAAATCTTCATAACCCATATTCAATAAAGCTAAACCGTGGCGTATTACAGAAAGCACCACTGGCGCTACAGCGTCGCGTCATGCGTCAGGTGTTACAAGAAATCATTGAGAGTGGTTGCACCTTTGAGCAAATAGAAAAATTAATAGCTTTAATCAGTGCACCAAACCGTTCGCAGAGTGATCCATTTCCTGGTGGTGCGATCGCCCAAGTTCAAGGTGACTGGATTTACCTCAAACAGTTGTGAATATAACTTCTTTATTCAATCTCCTGCTGTTGATGAACTGTAGTTGTATACTGTTGTAACTGTTGCCAGTGTGGGTTTAAAACTTCTTGCTGCGTTTCGAGGACTTTCAGGGCATGATTGAGATATTCGCGTACTGTTTGTGTGAGAGTAACGCTATTAGACACTTGAGCAAGTAACTCGTTTAGTACTGGATTTTGCTGATGATCCAACACAGCAGAGTGAGAACACTGTGCTTTGTACTCTTCCAAGCGACGCTGCTCACCGCGCAAATGCTCCCATGCTCCTTGGAGTTCTTTACGGTTGCGCGAAATCTCCGTTTGCAACTTTTCAATTTCCTGACGGGAAACTTCTACTTGTTGTTGTTGCGCTTCCAAGCGTTGAAATTCGTCCTCCATTTGTTGCAGTTGTTCCAAACGCTCTTCCATATTCATTTCACGGCGATTTAACTCTTGGGCTTGAAACGTCAGAGACTGCTTCCATTGGTTAATTTCTTCTTCTCTAAGCTTAAATTTTTCCACCTGACGGGAAAAATTCTGCAAAATATTGACTAAAGGACGCCCCGCCTCCTGAATCCGTTGTATTTTACGGTTCGGATTCATTTCAACCAATACGAGGACTCCATCACTGAATTTGCTAGCTTCCTCAGCAGGAACCACTTCTTCGGAAACTGTACTCCAACTTTGGTCAGTTCGTTGACAAGCCAGTAGTTTTAGTTCAGTTTTGCCACTACCAAGTAAACCGCCTTTCTGCTTTTGTACTTCTGCTAAATACAGCACACTGTTATTCCTTATTGTGTACTTAAGACTTTCACTCGTGCCGCTACATTTGTCTTTTGAAAAATGTAGCGGTAGGTTGTCCGATTTTTCTTGTTTTTATCCCACGGCTGAAATACTTCAATTTTATCGTCCATAAGTTATGTATCATTAATGACTAATATAAAAAATAGCGGTTATCGTTTGAATCACATACACGTATGTATGAACGTTACATGTTAGGTCTATACTGTATGACACACAACAAATACTCATTATGATTTGTCACCTATTTCTATTTTATACTGACCTTATCGCAGGTAAACCGTATAATTGCTAACATATATATTACGGAAGTTGTATTTAGATTCGGATGGGGTACTCCCGGCAGCTTGGGATAGAATTATTTTATACAGTAAAGAAAGTTAGGAAAACCAGCAAATGTTCTAACCAGAAACGTCTACATCAGGAGGTATATGGGCGTCATATGAGTACAGTTCTGATAGTGGAAGACAGTGTTACACAGAGAGAGATGATTACAGACCTATTGAAAGCGAATGGCTTAACAGTGACCCATGCCAGTGATGGAATAGAAGCATTGGAGGCTATTCAAATTGCTTGTCCCGATTTAGTCGTTTTAGATATAGTCATGCCTCGGATGAATGGCTATGAAGTTTGTCGTCGCTTAAAATCTAATCCTAAAACCCAAAATCTTCCGGTGGTGATATGTTCTTCCAAAGGTGAACAAGTTGATCACTACTGGGGTATCAAACAAGGAGCCGATGCTTATATAGCTAAACCCTTTCAACCAACTGAGTTAGTGGAAACAGTCAAACACCTACTGCGAGGATAAGGATAAACGCAAAATGATCAGTCAACCGGACTTTTTAGGAGGAGGCGGACAAGACCACTCCGGTTCTGAATTACAAGTAAAAAGTCCAGAAGCAGAGTTATGTCTAAGATTTTATATTCCCTTCGGCTCCGCTCAGGGTGAACCCTTGCATCAGGAGTTTGCACTACTAGCTACCGATATTCGAGAGGTGATTGAACTAAGTCCTGATAGAATTACCCCAATTCCTAATACTTCTGGTTTGCTTTTGGGTGCTCTAAATCTACGAGGTCGAGTCATTTGGGTGGTTGATTTGGGTCAATTTCTAGGACAGGGAATCACTTTAAATACGAATCGTTCGGAGATTCCTGTGATTGCTATAGAAGAGCAAGACACAATAATCGGTTTAGCAGTTGAAGAAATCGGCGGTATGGAGTGGCTTGACAAAAAGCATCTGACAGTGTTAAAGAGCGTATCAGATACAATGGCTTCCTTTTTGCAAGGAGAATGGATATTAGAGACTAAAAAAAATCAGTGTCTAAGGCTGCTTGATCACAAAGCAATTTTACGAAGTGCGCGGTTGTTGGGTAAAAACTAGAAAAATCGCCGTTGAGGAGACACCCTCATTCGTTCTCATCAAAGAAAATTCGAGCAACAGACAACTCTGGGAACGCGTTGCTCACTCTCGCCATTTCGGTATGCCAAGGGTGAAGGGGCACGCTTTGGACTATAGGGGCAGGATGAAATGGAGGCAGAAAAGGGTGGTGAATATAAAAGAGTACAGGTATATCTATCATCAGGCTCATAAAGCTTACGTGCAAGGAAACTACAAACAAGCAGCCGCTCTGATTGATCAACTGGTGCAACATTTACCATATGACCCTAATATATCCTTGCTGCGGGGTCATATCTATTATGTTTTACAGCAGTGTGATGTGGCAAAAATAGAATACCAAAAGGTTTTAAAATTTACTGACCACCAAGAAATTATCCGCCTTGCCCGCAATGGCATTGACAACATAAAACAATATCAACGCAAACTAGACGCTCAATATATTGAAAAATCTGGTCAAAAATATAAGAATTTTTCTGATTATTCTAAATCTCAAACAGTGATACAACAACAATTAGAAAATCCAGATGATCAAGATTTTAACAGTAACAGCAATAGCTTCCATTTGACTTCCTTGGATGAGGAGCAAAAAGCTGTAGACTATATGGAAGAGCTACCTGTTAGCAGTCCATTTGATCTATCAATAGACGATAGTACTGTATCTGATACAACGTTCAATTCAAAAGAAAATTTTAGCGATGCCCCTTCTGCGTTTATTCAACAACAGATATGGCAACTATCTAATGTCAATGATGAAGAAGCGAAAGCAGAGAACACAAATACTTGCAAGGGTAACAAAAAGAAGTGTTTAAACGACTTTGAGAAATTTGACGAGTCAGGGTATATTTCGAGATTTGACTTGACAGAAAATTCTCGCTTTGAAGAGCCACAGACGTTGAAGATATCTGTGGAAAACAACACTTCACGACGCAGTGAAGTAGAGACTACATCCACTCAGCAAAATCACGATTTCACTTCAGATACTACCCTCAGAAACTATGGCGGTTTTCTCCCGCCCCAAACGGACGATTGGGTTTCGCGTAGTACAACGAATCATCGCGATTGGGAGCTATTTATGAGCACCGGTTCCCAACAAGCAGTCCCAATTTTGCTCGAAGCTGATTTGTGTAATGGAAAACCTCAAGTCTCTGTCAAGCAAGGTTTTCTTGCTCCATTAGAAAATGCCTCTCTACAAACTAAGCAATGGATTGTTGCTGGTACTGTGGGTGTTGTTTCAGCCCTGGTTGTTGCTGGAGTCAGCTTTGTTTATGCTAAGTTGTTACCACTCGAACAACAGGAGTTGGTACAAAACACAGGCAGGGTAATGACTTTAGCATCTGGAATTGCTGGGTTTGCTACCGCAGGTATTATGGGGAGTCTCAGCCACAGGCAAATTTGCCGCACTGCTAAAAATTTACAAAGTCAATTTGATGCTGTGCGCGAAGGAAACTTTGATGTCCAAGCCACCGTGTATTCAAAAGACGAATTTGGGCAGCTCGCAGCTGGCTTTAACCAAATGACTCGTGTTATATTGACGACTACTAATGAAGCGACACGTAAAGCTCAAGAACAAGAGGAAGCTAGAGAAAACCTGCAACGCCAAGTGATTCACCTGTTAGACGATGTAGAAGGAGCTGCCAGAGGAGATTTGACAGTGCAAGCCGAGGTTACCGCCGACGTACTTGGAGCGATCGCTGATGCTTTTAACTTCACAATTCAAAACATACGAGATCTTGTACAACAGGTGAAAGTCGCAGCACAGGAAGTAACCAGAGGGGCAACTAATTCCGAAACCTTTGCTAGGGCGTTATCTCGTGATGCTTTACGACAAGCGGAAAAATTGGCGGTGACGCTGAATTCTGTACAAGTTATGACTGACTCGATTCAACGTGTCGCACAAGCTTCCCGCGAAGCAGAAGCTGTTACCCATGATGCTAGCAATATTGCTCTTCTAGGTGGAGAAGCAGTAGAGAATACTTTGGCAGGGATTTTAGAAATTCGGGAAACCGTGGCGCACACAACCCGGAAAGTGAAGCGACTGGCAGAGTCTTCTCAAGAAATTTCCAAGATTGTGGCGTTGATTTCGCAAATTGCTTCTCGGACGAATTTGTTAGCACTCAATGCTAGTATTGAAGCGGTACGCGCGGGAGAAGCCGGACGAGGTTTTGCAATTGTGGCGGATGAAGTGCGCCAGTTAGCAGATAAATCAGCTAAGTCGTTAAAAGAAATAGAACAAATAGTCATGCACATTCAGAGCGAAACAAGCTCTGTAATGATTGCGATGGAGGAAGGTATACAACAGGTCATTAATGGTACTCAGTTAGCAGAGGAAGCCAAGCGATCGCTAGAAAACATTATTCAAGTCGCCAAGCGCATCGATATTTTAGTGCGCGGGATTACCTCGGACACTGTTGAACAGACCGAAACCTTCCGTGCTGTGGCTGAAGTTATGCAATCTGTGGAATTAACAGCGCAAGACACTTCACGAGAAGCACAACAAGTATCTGGTGCTTTACATAGTTTGGTCAGTGTATCTGGTGAGCTGATCGCCTCCGTTGAACGTTTCCAAGTCGAAATCTCTGAAAATACAAGGTAATTAGTCCATAGTCTATAGTTCAAAGTATAAGTATTGACTTTTGACTGTAGATTATAGACTATTGACTTTTCACTCTTGACCAATGACTTAATGATTAAAAACTATGCTGCCAGAACAACAACAGCGCATTTTGGGTTATTTCATTGAGGAAGCAAAAGACCACCTAGATACGATAGAAAAGGGGTTGTTGAATCTACAGAGTACCCTTGATAACCCGGAAATGATTAACGAAGTTTTTCGGGCGGCTCATTCTATAAAAGGAGGAGCAGCAATGCTTGGTCTGAGTAGTATTCAACACACAGCTCACCGTTTGGAAGACTATTTTAAGGTTCTCAAAGAGCATCCAATTCAAGTTGATCAAAAATTAGAATCTTTGTTTCTTGGTGTATCTGATACCTTAAAAGCGCTGTTAGAAAGTTGCACCGAACCTTATGGTCTTACTGATGAAATGGCACAGACCTTAATGTCAGAAACTGAACCTGTCTTCAAATGGTTGCAAGAACATTTAAACTTACTAATACAACAAAATCGCAATCATCTTACAAAAAATACAAGTATCTTAGCAAAAGCTTCTCCTGCAACTTCGCAAAAGACCGTAGCACAAACAAGTGAGAGTTGGCAGAACCTACAAACTGTACAAAGTGAAGTTATCCAGATATTACGGGAAATGTTGCAACTGTTTAAACAAACTGCAACATCGCAAACGCGACAAAGCCTTGTGAAGTGTTGTGACAAGTTAGCTGAACTTGGTGAAGAATTGAATTGGTCTAACTGGTGTAGTTTGTGTCGAATAGCAGGAAGTGCCGTCGCCTTTCCAGAAAATACCTATCTCACTCTAGCTAAAACCATTATTACAGATATTAAACAAGCTTTAGAATTAGTTATTGCAGGTAGAGAAGCGGAAATAACAATTAGTCAGCAATTACAAGCACTTGTCAGAGTAGAACAAACAATTGAATTGTTAGAAATCCCCCTGATTCTGGCAGATGAGTCAGCTAGCCCAACAGAAGGATTAGAATTGCCACCAGTTACATATGATAGCACCATTAATTTGAGTTTTGGTAAAGAAAATCCACAAACAATAAGTGATGCCACTTCCACAACAGTTTTGGATATTGATCGGCAAGACAGAATTACTAGTTTATCTGAATTGTCCGACCAATTTAATAGCAATGATCACGATCCTCTCACCCATACGACAGATACGAATAACCAAGAGGTCAGAATAGCTAACTTAAATACCCTGACTGATGTTTTGGAATGTAAAAGTTCCGACTTAGAGGAAATGTCGGACAAAGAAGATATTTTAGATATTAAGCCTGAGGATAAATTAAAAAGAGATGTGAGCAATGCTAACACTGAAGAGACTGATAACAAGATTGAAAGCAAGATTGAAAGTTTAACTGATGAAGACACGATTAGTACTCAGCATAAAGCAGCAGAAACAGAAGAATTGACTCTGGTGTTATCTAATGATTTATTAGAAGATAATTTAAAATCAGCCGATCATAAAACGAGTGACTTAACGAGAAAATTAAGTATTGCTCAAACATTTGCACCAGAAGAAGTAACAGAAATCCTACAAAGCCCATTAGATCACTGGATTGATGCCGGCGAAAAAAGACAAGATCAAGTCACTAGTTTATTAGAATTGTTACTAGATGAAAATCAAGCCTTACCCACAGGCGAAAGAAATCAAATACAAACAGAGACTATAGTCAATGTCGAGCTTTCCAAAAATCAAGAAATTAGCTATCATGATTTTTCCTTATCGACGAAAGCCAAACTAATGGAGGAAATTGATTATCCAAAGTCCAGAAAATCAAAAAAAATATCACATAAAGACGAAATATTGACTTTAGAAGAGCTATTTATTGAGACAGAGGAAGACAAAACCATAACCTTGTCTGCAAACAACTCAACATCTGGTGATTTGTTGAATGCACAGTTTGAAACAGAAGATTTAAACAAATTTTGGGAACTGGAATTAAAGGGAGAAAAGGACAAATTTTCTCCAGCCCATCAACAGGATGTAGCAACTGAGTTAGAAGAAATTTTGTTGACAACCGCTGCTGAGGACTTTTTTGATAATGTTGATCAGTCGGTGAACTCTAGTTTAGACAGTTTGAATTTTGAAGATTCGGATCTAAATTTTCCAATTGATGAACAAGAGTTTAATCTATTATTTTCATCAGAGACGGATGATGATTGGTTTCAAGATTTAACATCAAATCTCATAAACACTTCTTCTCTTGACACGACTATAGAACCCCAAAGTACATCTTACTATCGCGTCGCGTCTCAGACAGAAAAGAGTGTGTTTTCGCAACAGCCAGAAGCTGTAGAATTCACTCCAGAATTTACAATTCTACCTTTAGAAACTGACAAGAAGCAAGACTTACTGAACAATTCCTTGTTTACACAACAGCCTCAAGATATTAATTTGACGGTCAATGAGTATTCACAAGAACAGTCAGGTATTAGAAACACAGAAGCAGAAACGATCTCACCAACAGATTTGGATGGCGATCATTCTTTAGAGCTCTATTCAGCATTTGATTTCAAGGAAAATTTGTTCCTAACAGAAGCAGTTGATTCAGAGAAGGAATTGACTCAAGAAATTGATATCTTCTTGAATGACGAATTGACTGAGTTAAATGAGTTACTAAACCAGGAAGTTGTATCAGAAGTCAATGCTGGATTCAAACCAGAAGAAATAACTGCCCAAGCAAAATCATTCAGTGTAGTACCAAACCAGGTAACATCAGATAGAGGCAAGAAAGATTTGCCCCCTCGTCCCTTCGTCTATCGCACGACAAAATTTGAACAACTCATAAAAGTTCCTGTTAAGCATCTGGATGATCTGAGTAATTTAGTAGGAGAATTAGTTGTTAATCGCAACACATTGGAACAAGACCAACAACGTCTGCGACAGTTTTTAGATAACTTGCTGCATCAGATGCAGCAGTTGAGTGATGTCGGGGCGAGAATGGAGGAATTATATGAGCGATCGCTATTAGATGCATCTGTTAACCCGAACCGCAGAAATCACCGCGAAGATCACAATAAAGATACAGACAGGGGTTTAACTGAATTGGAAATGGATCAGTTTACTCCTTTTCATACCCTGTCGCAGGAAATAATTGAACTGATTGTGCGGGTGCGTGAGGCAGCCAGTGATATTGATTTTGTAACAGAAGATACCGAACGAGTCGCGCGACAGTTCCGACAGGTGACGAACCAGCTTCAATCCGGGATAATGCGATCGCGAATGGAAGCATTTGCGGAAGTAACCACTCCTTTAGAACGAGGAGTGCGCGAAAGCGCTATCAAGTGTGGTAAACAAGCGCAACTCGTTATCGAAGGTCGAGAAACCTTGATAGACAAAGTGATTCTGGAACATCTTAAAACCCCACTGACTCATTTACTGAACAATGCGATCGCCCACGGTATCGAAACACCAGACATACGACAAGCCATTGGTAAGCCACCTGTGGGAGTCATTACTGTCCGCGCATTCCATCAAGGTAATCAAACCGTCATTTCTATCAGTGATGATGGCGCAGGTATTGACATAGAAGCGGTGAAGGCAAAAGCAATTAAGATTGGCATAATAACGCCAGAACAAGCTAAAAGCTTGTCTCGACATCATGTTTACGATTTACTGTTCCAACCAGGTTTTAGTACCAAAGAAAAAGAAGATGAATTAGCAGGTCGTGGTATCGGTTTGGATGTTGTTCTGGCTAGAATAAGCGAAATGAGAGGGAAAATTAATATTGATTCCACTCTCGGCGGGGGAACAACTTTCACTATTCGTCTACCCCTGACTCTGAGTATTTGCAAAGCCTTGTGCTGTGTATCTGATAAAGCTTGTATTGCTTTTCCAATGGATGGTGTGGAAGATGCCCTAGATGTTCCTGTAAAAAATATCCAACAAGGTTCTGATGGGCAGAAATACATTCCTTGGCGTAACACACTCCTACCATTCCAACCGCTCAAAGAAATTTTAACAATTAATCGTCAACTGAGCCGGGGTAGTATTTATGGTGGTCATCGGGACGACGACATGATTTGTGTTGTTGTGGTGCGATCGACAAATGTCTTTCTTGCCCTACAGGTAGACCAGGTGCTTAACGAGCAAGAAATCGTGATTAAGCAATTTGAAGGACCATTCCCCAAACCTATTGGTGTTGCTGGTGCAACTATCCTGGGTGATGGTCGTATTATGCCCATTGCGGATGTGATCGAAATCATTGACATCTTCCAAGGACGAACCTCCAAATATCGTAGTTCGAGTCTTTGGGAACAGCAGCAGACTCCCACCGTACAAGAGACGACTGCTGTGCAGATGAACCCCACAGTGCTGATTGTGGATGACTCAATTACAGTACGGGAACTGCTTTCACTCACATTTACTAAAGCCGGTTATCGCGTAGAACAGGCGCGTGATGGTGAAGAAGCCTGGGATAAATTGCGTTCCGATCTACCTTGTAATATTGTATTTTGTGACATTGAAATGCCTCGCTGCGATGGCTTGGAATTGCTCTCTCGCATCCAGAAAGACCCCAACCTCAAGCATTTACCTGTTGCTATGCTGACCTCACGGGGTGCACAAAAACACAGACAAATGGCAATGAAACTGGGTGCAAGTGGTTATTTCACCAAACCATATCTTGAGGAAGTGTTACTAGAAGCCGCATCCCGGATGCTCAAAGGCGAAAAACTTGTTGACTAGACATCTCCAAAAATCGATTTTTAGTGTAAGCGTCGTCAAAGTTTCATAGTCATTTTTGGACATGTCTACTGATGAATACTCTACAGCGATTTTTGTTCACGTTACTAGCAACTATTATTATATGTAGGTGGTTGTTAGCTCCTGATATTGCAGTTGCCAAAACTTATACTGACTGCCATTCATCAATGCAAGATAGCATAACTGAGGAGCAACCCCTGCACTATGTAAAAGTCACCTCCTCACCCCGAAATATGTCTGAAAAAAAACACTTAAGCTATCCAGCTAGCCCCAAAAACAATCAAGTCGATAACTACCACGGTACTTCAGTAGCAGATCCTTATCGTCCTTTAGAAAATCCTGACTCACAAGAAACAAAGGCTTGGGTAGAAGCACAAAATCAAGTGACTTTTGGCTATCTTCAGGAGATTCCTGCAAGAGAAAAAATTAAGCAGCGTCTCACCAAATTATGGGATTACGAAAAATATAGTCTTCCTTTCAAAGAGGGTAAGCGTTACTTTTACTTTAAAAATAACGGACTGCAAAACCAGTCTGTTTTATACACCTTAACTTCTCTCGACGCTGAACCAAAAGTTTTACTTGACCCAAATACACTTTCAGAAGATGGTACTGTTGCCCTTTCGGGAACAGTTATCAGTGAAGATGGTAATTTTTTAGCATACGGTCTATCCACTGCCGGTTCTGACTGGCAAGAATGGAAAGTTAGGGATATTGAAACAGGTATTGACCTCAAAGACCACTTGAAGTGGATTAAATTTTCTGGCGCATCTTGGACAAATGATAGTAAAGGATTTTTCTACAGTCGCTATGATGAGCCAAATCAAAAAACAAAATTAGAAGATGTCAATTATTACCAAAAGCTTTACTACCACAAACTGGGAACACCTCAATCAGAAGACTTACTAATTTACAATCGTCTAGACGAGAAAGAATGGGGATTTAACGGTGATGTGACAGAAGATGGACGCTACCTCATTATTTCTGTATGGCAAGGAACTGACCCCAGAAATTTAGTTTTTTACAAAGATTTGACAAACCCAAAAGCGAAAGTTGTAGAACTCATTCAGGAGTTTGAGTCTAGTTTCGGTTTGATCGACAATGATGATCACATCTTCTATTTCCGCACTGATTTCAACGCACCAAGAGGGCGAGTCATTGCTATTGATATTAAAAATCCTGCGCGAGAAAACTGGAGAGAAATCATCCCTCAAGCTAGAGAAACTTTAGAAGGCGTTAGTACAATTAATAATCAATTTGTAGCTGATTATCTTCAAGATGCTCATAGCCAAATAAAGATTTTTGAGTTGAATGGTAAATTTATACGTGAGGTCAAATTACCAGGACTTGGTTCAGCCGGTGGCTTTAATGGCAAGCGAAATGATACCGAAACTTTCTATAGTTTCACCAGCTTTACCACACCAGGAACCATCTATCGCTACGACATGGTAAGCGGAAAGAGCACAGTTTTCCGTCAGCCAAAGGTGGCTTTTAACCCGGAAGACTACGAGACCAAACAAGTTTTTTATAAAAGCAAAGATGGTACTAAAGTACCAATGTTTCTCACCTATAAAAAGGGGATTAAATTAGATGGGAATAATCCTACATATCTCTATGGTTATGGTGGTTTTAATGTCTCTCTAAGCCCCAACTTTTCTGTCAGTAATTTAGTATGGATGGAAATGGGTGGTGTGTATGCTATGGCTAACTTACGCGGTGGCGGTGAGTATGGGGAAGAATGGCATCAGGGGGGTATGAAGTCGAAAAAGCAAAATGTGTTTGATGACTTTATCGCTGCTGCTGAGTGGCTGATTGCCAACGGTTATACAAAGCCTGCTAAGTTAGCAATTGGCGGTGGAAGTAACGGCGGATTACTGGTTGGTGCTTGCATAACTCAGCGTCCCGATTTATTCGGTGCTGCTTTACCAGCTGTGGGCGTTATGGATATGTTGCGCTTCCATAAATTTACTATTGGTTGGGCATGGACTTCTGAATATGGCTCGCCAGACAACCAAGAAGATTTCAAAACACTGTATGCTTATTCGCCATTGCACAAACTTAAATCAGGTACAGCATACCCAGCAACAATGATTACCACAGCCGATCACGACGATCGCGTTGTTCCCGCCCATAGTTTCAAATTTGCTGCTGCTTTGCAAGCTACTCATAATGGTGATGCGCCAGTACTCATTAGAATTGAGACAAAAGCGGGACATGGTGCTGGTAAACCTACAGCAAAGATGATTGAGGAAATTGCAGATAAGTGGGCATTTTTAGTGCGTACATTGGATATAAAAGTTTAGTCTCACACAAAGACACAAAAACGCAGAGTGTGTCTGTGCATTTTTGTGTCTTTGCACTAATTAGTCATGTCACATATTCAACTCAAGTTAATAAGGAAACACATTCTTTATTAGTTTATTACCTGTCACTTCTGTTATCAATGCGCCACGAATTGTGCAGATAAAAATAACCGTGACCCAACTGAAAATATCTTTAAATTTAAATTTTGAATTTTGAATTTTAAATTGTTAAACTCCCTCTTTGCAAGTAAAGAGGGAGTAGAAGATTAAGGTAACTACAAAAACCAACCGTATGAGTGCAAACCCTTACCTAACAAATTAACCCCTAGGTAGCAAATCCAGACAACAACAAAGCCAGTGGCGGCTAAAATTGCAGGACGACGCCCTTGCCAACCGCGAGTGATGCGAGAATGAAGATAAGCAGCAAAAACTAACCAGGTAATCAGTGCCCAGGTTTCCTTAGGATCCCAACTCCAGTAAGATCCCCAAGCTTCGTTCGCCCAAACAGCACCAGCAATGATGCCAATAGTCAACAGGGGAAATCCTAATCCAATAATACGATAGCTGATGTTGTCTAGAGTTTCCGCAAGGCTCAGACGCTGGGGTGAAAGGGGTTCTGCAGCTACAGCTTGAGACTGAGTGACGGTGACTAAGTCTAAGACAGCAGTTTTGCCGTTGTTGTTGCTTTCTATACGCGTGACTCCGTTATTGTCAGCAGCAAGTGTCGAAGGTTCAGCATTTAGGTCAGTGACTTTATGCAAGCGATAGCCGTTACTGCGATATCCACCAGTACCGACAGAACTCCCTTGTAATTGGATTTCTTTACCGCTGGTGACAATCAAGAAGGCGATCGCCACTAACGAACCCACCATCAAAGCCGCATAACTCAACATCATCACGCTGACATGCATCATCAGCCAATTAGATTTCAGCGCAGGTACTAAAGGTTCTGCGACTTGCATTTGGGATGGTAGAGTGAGGGTGGCAAAAGCGGTGATACACATAGCGACAGGTGCAGTCACAACTCCTACTAAGCGGCTACGACTTGTATTTTCGGCAATCAGATGGACAGTCGTTATTCCCCAAGTTAAGAAGAATAAAGATTCATATAAATTGCTGAGGGGAAAATACCCAGCCTCCAGCCATCTTGCTCCGAGTAAGGTTGCTATGCACAAATTAGCGCTCGCCATTCCAAATGTACCTACAACAGTTGCAGGCACATTTGGAAAAGCCGCCCCACCCCAATAAACTAGCATCGTGACAAATAAAATTGCAAATGAGGCATTGTCTAGCCAGTTCTGGAGTCCAACCAAATTCATAATTAACTTTATCTCCAGTCAATATGTTATGGATTTCGATTGTTACGATCCTATCTGTTTTAAGACAGATAGGAGTTATAAATGATGAATTATGAATCATTAATGCTAAAAATTTCATGATTCATCATTTATTTGTGGGACTTGGTAAAGGATCTGGTTTTCCAGCTTTTTGAAGTGATAGAAAAATGTCGTAGCGACTACTGCGGCTATCACTGACAGCACCTGTCACTCCTATTGAGCGTGTTGCTTGTAACAAAATTTGTTGATCAGGCAAGAAGATTGGTAGGGGGAAATTTTTCGCCGTACGTTCTACATCCAAGAAAAACTGAGCATTTGTAGGTAGTGGTTCTCGTGGGACTGTGTCCTGGAATAGCCCACTACTGCCTAAAGTGTTATTTGGTCTAGGAACTATTTTATCAGTGACAGGCGCACCAACCGCCAAGAAAGCGACATCATCATCTAACCAACCATGACTAGCTGTCAAAGTTCCAAAAGGTCCGAGCCAGTTGACAACAGGTTTACCATCAACTGTTGTGTATTGTACCTGGAACTGGTATTGATTTTTCATGACGTCATCAAGCTGCTTGAGGGCGGTTTCAGCACGGGTGCGATCGCTCGCCTGTACCATAAAAACCAAAGCAGCACGAAAATCGTCTGCCATACCTTGTTTAGGAGTATTTGGAATCACTGAGACAGAAAACTCTCTTCTCATCCATGAGAGCAAATCTCGCTCTAAATCAAGATTTGTGAGGGATTTGACACCACTGCGCAGTTGTTCTGGCATCATTGGTGCAGAGGGATTTCCTTGGGAAGTTGAGACATAATCAGCCCAAAACTGCTGTAAGTTTCCGCCAGACAGCATCATTAAAGTTTCTGTTGGCAAGCGGTTTTGCATGTTCCCTGCTTTATTTTCCACTGTTAGCACGCGGGGGCTAGTCGGATTTAGCCAAGAAACACTTTTTAACCTAATTCCTTGTGACTCCAAAGTCATCGTCCCTGCAATACCTTGGTTATTCTGAAGTTGACTCAAAACTTGAGCAGGCAAAGGACGGTTTGGAGATTTAGCGGCTATCCTAGCAGAGTAAGGCACATTCACATAGAATTGACCAAAGGGTTGGTTATGAGAAATTTTTGGCAGATTCTCTGCAAAACCCGGACTTGTTGCTAGGGATGATTGACCTTTGTATGCGTCAATTGCCCGTTCTGTGGTTTTGGAATTATCGGTGATGACGAGAAAACGTTTGTCCAATAGGGCTGCTGACAATTTTTCTCCCACTTGCCCTTCAGTTTCTTTAATGACAATATTTTCGTAAGTGCGGTCAATCCATTTACCACCTTTAGCGGCTTTGGGTTGTGCTAAAATGTTGTTCGCTTTTTCTAGATTCTTGACTGGCAGAACCATCACCATTGACTGTTCGTTGGTCGTTGCTTCTACATTAGTTGCAATCGGCTTTGATACTGGTTTACTGACGTTTGGGGCGAGAACTGCGATTGTGACTTGATCGCCGACCCAAGGACTGATATCTTTTTGGAAGTCGTAACCATTATTGGTCAAGAAGCGATCGCGCAACTGCACTAAATTTTTATCCAATAAGCTTTGAGTTTCTTTTGTGCCAAACTCTCGTAATTTCTGCCATTGTCCTGGATCCGTGCTTAGAGAAACTGCAAATAGCGCATCTTGGGGAATAATATTCGCACCTGGTAGTAAATCTTTAGATGATGAGTTTCCCTGAGTTAACAGCCAGTACGCTACACTCCCTCCACAAATTAAAAATCCCGCAAACGAGAGCGTTAGTACCAGAGACGGTTTCTTTTTTTTCTTCATCGAATTAGACACAAGGGGTAGTGCCATTAAAACTAATACCTTATTCTTGCGAAATCATAATTGCTTGTTGGCAAAGTTAACCACAAGGTTTCCTACCCTCTAGGGTAAACGCCAAAATCCATGCAAAAATACTCACTCTCATATTTGGGCAAATTCACCAAAATTCACGTTTAGCCTTTCTTCTCTAAACGTCTGTTTTACTGCTTGTATTGAACATTGCCAATATTTTGGAGAATATAGAGAATATAAAATTCGCATAGATAAGACCTCGGTTACACTCAGCGTCGTCACGTCACCGACTATGAGCTACCAGGTGGGCGATTGCCTGTACTTAAGCATTCCCCCAGAATACTGTCGTATCGTCTCCCGTAGTACCACAAATTCTACTCACGTCAGCCAGTTGTAGCAACGAAGCATACAGTCAACTTTCATTAAATTTGATGAAATTTCAGAGAATATGAACATATTTGAGCTTTTAGCAGGAGAAGACAATCATCAGGCGCTAGTTGCACCTGAGGGATCAGCACTTACCTACAAGCAACTGCGTGAAAACATTGTCGAACTGGTATCCCAACTTAACAGTTTTGGTTTGCAACGGGGCGATAGCTTTGCTGCTGCGCTCCGCGCAGATCGTATCGCCATTGCTATGTCAAACGGGGTACCTATGGTACTCACCTTTCTTGCTGCTGCTTTATGTGGTACTGCAGCACCACTCAATCCAAAATACAAGCAAGAAGAATTTGCCTTCTACTACGAAGATACTCAGGCGAAAGCACTAATTACGCTGCCTGACGTGCCAGAAGCTGCAATTGCTGCTGCCACACCCGACATGATACACATTCACGCTAGAGTTAACGAGAACGGCACATTAAGCTTTGAATTAGTGAAACCAGCTTCTGGGGAAGAGAAATCCTTGGACAATCAAGACTTTCCCGACTCCGACGATGTGGCGATGATTCTGCACACCAGCGGTACGACCAGTCGTCCCAAGCGAGTCCCGATTCGGCATCGTAACTTGATTGCTTCTGCTAACAATATTATCGGTGCATACTCCCTCTCGGCAGTTGACAAAACACTCTGTTTTATGCCTTTGTTCCACATTCACGGACTGGTAGGGTGTATGCTGGCGACTCTGGCATCTGGCGGAACGCTCGTCATACCCGATGGTTTCAATGCCCTAAGTTTCTGGAAACTAGTAGAAACTTATAAACCCACTTGGTACTCGGCTGCACCCACCATGCATCAAACAATTCTCGCACGAGCAAGCCGCAACGAAGCCATTGTCAAAGCAAACCCTTTCCGCTTCATTCGCTCTAGCAGTGCTCCCCTTCCCCCTGTCATTATCGAACAAATGGAAGCAACACTCAATGCTCCTGTCATAGAATCTTACAGCATGACCGAAGCTGCTCACTTAATGGCGACTAATCCACTACCACCCAAAGTACGTAAACCGGGCACAGTTGGCTACGGCTTTGGTGTGGAAGTCGGTATTATGGACGAAGAAGGCAATTTACTTCCTCAAGGAAGCTTGGGTGAAGTTGTGGTAAAAGGACCAAATGTGATCGATGGCTACGAGAATAACCCACAAGCGAATGCGACTGCTTTTGTGAACGGTTGGTTTCGTACTGGCGATCAGGGGACACTCGATGCTGACGGCTATCTCCGCCTGACTGGACGGATTAAGGAATTAATTAACCGAGGCGGTGAGAAAATTTCTCCACTAGAAGTCGATGATATACTGCTGCGTCATCCTGGAGTTGCTGAAGCCCTTGCCTTTGCTGTACCCCATAAATCCTTGGGAGAAGATATTCACGCAGCTGTCGTCCTTAAGGGTGAAACCAGCGAAAAGGAACTCTTGGCTTACTGTGCAACTCTATTGGCAGACTTCAAAGTCCCAAAACAAATTCACATTTTAGATGAACTACCCCGTGGGGCGACAGGGAAGTTGCAACGGTTGAATATGGCGAAGTTGCTTAAGCTAGAGACTGAACACAGATAAACATATAGCAATCCTAATTTATTCGTGAAATCTTCTTCTGCTTCAAAATACTTACCCAAACTTGGTTAAACCTTGTTTGGTGATTTCTTCCTCTCTTTTCTTCGTGTACTTCGTGCCCTTCGTGGTTCGTTATAAAAAAAATACTTTGGCAAGAGTGATCATGAAAATCTGTATTGTTGGCGCGGGTGCTATTGGTGGTTACTTAGGAGCAAAGTTAGCCCTCTCTGGCAATGAGGTGACGCTGATTGCTCGTGGTGCTCATTTAGAAGCAATTCAAAAAAATGGGCTAAAACTGATTATGGCAGATGGCTCAACCCACATAGCTACTCCAAGTTTGGCAACTAGTGATATCAGTCAAGCCGAACCTCAGGATGTGGTGATTTTGGCTGTCAAGACTACGAGTGTGGCGGCGATCGCCCCCAATCTCCCCTCTCTCTACAAACCAGAAACAATGGTAGTGACAGCTCAAAATGGCATTCCCTGGTGGTACTTTCGCAAGCACGGCGGCGAGTATGAAGGAACTTCAATTCAATCTGTTGATCCAGATGGTACAATTGAAGCTCATATTGGCGCTGAGCGCGTGATTGGTTGTGTTGTTTACCCAGCAACTGAGATAGTTGAACCGGGTGTGATTAAACATATTGAAGGCGATCGCTTCAGTTTGGGTGAAATCGATGCTTCTAAAACCGAACGAATTCAGTTGTTAGCGCAAGCTTTGAAGTCAGCAGGTTTGAAAGCACCCATACGCACTCAAATCCGCACGGATCTGTGGGTGAAGTTGTGGGGGAACGTAGCGTTTAATCCCATTAGCGCCTTGACTGGTGCAACACTCGATCATATTTGCCAATACCCTTTGACTCGCGAACTAGCAAAACAGATGATGAGCGAAGCACAGGCGATCGCCCAAAAGCTAGGAATTGATTTTGGCATCACCTTGGATCAGCGAATTGACGGTGCCCAAAAAGTTGGTGCTCACAAAACTTCGATGCTGCAGGATATTGAAGCGTGTCGTCCGACAGAAGTGGATGCGATCGTCGGCGCTGTTGCAGAACTGGGAAGACTAACGCAAACTCCCACTCCTCACATTGATGCTATTTATGCCAGTGTCAAGTTGCTGGAGAAAACTTACATGGGGAACTAGTACCCCTGCCTTGGAAGTCAAATTGGCTGTTAGCATGTGTGTATATTTTCACAACATTGTTTCAGCGTTTACGGTGAAGTTACCTTGATGTTATCTGTGGGAGAGTTTTTTGAGGTCGTTGATGGAGTATCTGCATTTACTTCCTGCTTCAGCCCACTGAGTTTGGCAGCTAGGTAAGTTTTGATTGCTTCTAGTTGTTGCATCTTTTTAGCAATTTCTTCAAGCTTGCGCTCAATAATCCGTATTTGCTCAGTTTTAGGGATCGTGTCACTTCCCCATTCATCAATGAGCTGTTTAATCTCATTGAGCGTAAACCCTAATCCTTTACCTTGATGAATCAGCCGCAGACGTTCTACCGTCTCTGCGCCAAATTCCTTATATGACCTTGTTCCTGCCTGCCTATCACTTGCAGCAATTAGCCCCATTTTTTCGTAAAAACGGATTGTATCTTTTGACAATCCCGTTTTTTTGGAAAGTTCGCCAATTAACATCGCATTCACCCAAGACTTTCAAATCCCACTTGACTGTGGAGTATACTCCACAGTTTAGGCTTTCATGTAGCAATGTTTAAATCTGTGGAAGTCAATTATGAGTAAGACTGTTTTGATTACGGGTGCTTCGAGTGGGATTGGTGAAGCAACAGCAAAGTATTTCCTTGAGAAAGGTTGGAACGTTGCAGCAACTATGCGAACGCCCCAAAAGGCGGGTGATTGGACTAAGGCAAAGAGCATCATTTGTCCTTATCTGGATGTCACAGATCCAGAGACAATCAATTCGGCAATCCGTCAGACGTTAGAGCATTTCGGACAAATTGATGTGTTAGTTAATAATGCCGGATATGCGCTCATGGGTCCGCTTGAAGGGGTGACATCGGAGCAGTTAGACCACCAGTTCCAAACCAATGTTTTTGGGCTTATATCGACCATTCAAAAAGTTCTTCCTGTTTTGCGGAATCAGGGCGGAGGCACAATCATTAATGTTGCTTCGATTGGTGGTCGTCTCGCTTTCCCTCTCGTGTCCTCTTATCATGCAACCAAATGGGCTGTCGAGGGACTGTCTGAGTCTCTACGCTATGAGCTAAAACCGTTTGGGATTCGTGTAAAAATTATTGAGCCTGGTGGCATCAAGACAAATTTTATTAATCGTGGCATCATTTGGGCAAATCATCCTGCTTACACACGTATGGTCAATCAAGTCAGAGACTTCAATCAGAAGCTAAATGATTCTCTGCCAGAACCTGAAGGTGTTGCCAAAACAATTTATCGAGCAGCAAATGATCGCTCGCAAAGACTGCGTTATTCTCCTTATGGTGAGGTTTTTTTTCTCCTGCACACAATTCTTCCCGACAACCTATGGCGGTCTTTAGTCGAGACTATGATGCTTGGAAAGACAAAGTAGTTCTGTTCTCGTATTCAGAACGTGCTAGTTGATTTTCTAAGTGTATTTGGCACAATCATAGTAGCACTTTCAATCTTATTGGTTTTGTGAAGAATTAGTGACCTATCTTTTTCGACCATAATTCGGTCTAATTATTAAGTCACCCAAATCTCGGGGCACTTGTCGCCCCGTCAAACACCTGTTTCTTGGGTAACCGTGTTCATTAGAAACCATATTCACAAATCAAATAGGATTCCTATAGTTCAATTGCTTTAGGTAAAATTGACTTTGATAACATTCCATGAACACCTTTTTGTGGACTATTGACAACTTGAGTGATGCGAAAATTCACAGCTAAACTACACAAAACATAAGCATCTTCCGCTGACAAATTGACGAAGCGTTCTAAAAAATCAATCATATTTTTTAAAGCCGATTCCAAAGCTTCATCTAATGTTTGACCAAACCCCATTGTGATGATGTCTGTAGGAGTTTCGGCAATCGGCATTGTCAATTGTAAATCCTTGCGAATTTTTAACTGAATCGTGCCGTTCATAGAAGTCTCAATTGCAGTAACATTAACTTCCCCGTCTCCCTGTACTGAATGTCCATCACCAATAGAAAATAAAGCGCCAGGAACAAAAATTGGCAGAAAAATCTTAGTCCCAGCTTGGAGTTCCTGGTTATCAATATTACCACCATAATCACCAGGAGGAATTGAGTTTCGGGATGTTTCCGTAGTTGCGACACCCAGAATACCAAAAAAGGGTTTTAGAGGAATTTTAATACCGCTACCAATTGGAAATTCTGTAATATTATCTTTTAAATCAAGAGGAATAAATCTCAAAGCTGGTTGATGAAACTGATGTGGTAATGCTCCCCAACCTGTGCGAATCGCATTGAAGCCAACAGGTAAACTCGGTGTTATTGCTTCTAGTTTCACTTCCAAAACATCTCCAGGTTCAGCACCTTGCACATAAATTGGTCCTGTCAGTAAATGTGGTCCTGCTGCAACTTTGCGTTTTGGAGGAAGATTTTGGCAAATATCAAGAAATGCAGGTGTGAGAAACTCCGGTGGTGCTTTGTCGTGAACGTAGTAACCAGTGTATGTTTCTACATCAACTGTATCGCCAGAGTCAACAATCAGTGCTGGTTCTAAAAGATGAGAAAACCCACCTAAATGCACAGTTTCCTTAGTAGCTTTAAGAATATGATGAGTCATTGTTGTTATGGTATTGTGTTATTCTCTACGTTCCTATCTCTCGTACCTATGCTCTGCATAGAAATGCACTACAGGAGACTCTGTCTCCCAACAATTATATTGATATATTGAGGCAGAGCCTCAACTTATGCATTCCTTGCCAGAGACAAGGAACGAGAAAATATAAACAATTATTCTGAAGCAGAAGTATTCGTCGGACGCCCTAAGTTCATCTGACGCAGCAACATCACTCCCCAATAAGGAACAGGAGCAAGTAACACAGTACCAGTTCCCTCAAAAGTATTGACTAAAAACTCACCCGAAGTCATCGAACCGAAAATAGACTTAGTGGCTTTTTCAACTCGATAATTTAGGGTGTTTGTACGAGCAATGGCAAAATTACCATCCACAACTAAACGGTCATTTTGCAAATGTACCTCTTCTACAGGTCCTTGCGCTACCATGACCACTTTACCTCTACCTTTGACTTTAGTTTGAAACAAACCTTCGCCACCGATTAAACCAGAAAATAATTTATTTCTCTCAACAGTAACTTCTACAGAACCATCACTTGCCCAGTATGCTCCTCTATCTAAAATCCATTCAGTACCGTTTAATTCCATGATGTGAAATCCAGATAAAGAAGGCTCCAAATATAATTCACCTGTTCCTGTATAAGTAGGTCGAAAAATATTTTCACCTGTTGCTAGAGATTTTAAAAAACTACCGGCTGTTGGTGCTTTAGATTGCATAGTAATCTTGCCACGCATATAGTACAAAGCACCAGACTCAGTTTTCACGGTTTCGTTTTGCAAAATAACCTTGACTAAGCGCAATCCTTCTTGTTCTATAACTTCAAAAGTTGCCATTGCTCTCCTCTGTTATTGTAGATATTAGACATCTCCAGAAATTAATTATGCGTTATGTGAAACCCCTGTCTTGACCGTACAGTACTGTCTCTACATTGTTTTTCACCAGAGGTCAATTGTATAAATACAGATTCACCATTTTCAAGAAAACTTACGCATTGATAAAAATCGATTTTGTGCATCAGACTTATTTACTGCCGCGTTGATCGTAAAATCGTCTAGTCCAAGCATGTATTAGATAGCACAGGGTCTGGCTGATAGATTGTTCCGGCTTGTGCAAGCACTTGATGATTGCTGGTAGATAACCACTTAACTTGGCGAGGACGTTTCATCCAAGGTTGAATGCGATCGCAAAATTTAGCGAATTCTCTCTGGCTAGATGTATAGCAATATAGTGAATCGGCTGTTCGATGTTGCACTAAAGCTTTTAGCTACTCACCAACTTCTAAACTTTGACGCGTTGTTCTGCGAGTAAAGGAATTCCAAGCGTCCAATTCTGAAGCCGAACGTCTGAGTAACATAGCTCTTATCGCCCCACTCAATCCCTGAACAAGAGTAAAATCTGCCCCAGCAATGCTCTGAAGGTACTCAATTTCAACACCAGTGAAGTTGCTAGCTCGCAAATCTGCCCCTTGTAAATCTACATTATTCAGTCGCGCATTGCGTAAGTCAGCTCCTGTCAAATATGCTAACCGTAAATCCGCACCACTCAGGCGTGCATTCTGTAAATTTGCTCCAGTGAGATCTGCGCCACACAGATATGCTCCTAGCAGATTTGCATTCCTCAAATCAGCATCTCTCAAATTGGCAGTGTTGAGATGGGCACCGCTGAGATTTGCACCAGGACCAATTGCCCCAGAGGTTTTGTAAGTAAATCCTTCCGGCCAAATCGTGTCTTGGTCATATCGAGCTGCTTGTAGTTTAACTCCTTCCAAATTCGCCCCGCTGAAATTTGCCTTCTCAAGATATGCCCGGTGCAAAAACGCTCCTTGCAAATTCGCATTGCTCAAATCAGCGCCCCGCAAGTCAGCCTTACGCAGATCCGCACCACTCAGATCTGCTTCACACAGAATTGTCCCACTCAGATTAGCTCCAATCAGATTTACTTGCCGTAGGTTTACTCCTTGCAAATCGAGTCCTCTGAGATCAGACTGATACAAATCTTCATGATTGAGAGCCTCTCCTGCTTTGAGGGCTGCGATGTTACTAGATAAGGAAATATTGGAGTTTTTTGCAGTCATTTTCCTTAAGGAGGGAGTAGAGTAGCGGCAAACAGTGAACAGTGAACAGTAAACAGTAAACAGTGAACAGTAAACAGAGGAAGCGATTTCTTGGCTTCCCTGATAACTGATAACTGATAACTGGTAACTGATAAAAGTGTACAATGTGGGACATCAGATAAATTCTTGTTACATTCGTTTATCTTTTTTCTGCTGTTGAGGTTAGAAATGCGCCTGATTCCACCCATGAATATGATGGACTTCTTTCGTAAGAGTCAAGGCACGTGGTTTACCCAACGCACTGTCCACCATTTTGACCTGGCGGCGGATCAGTCTGGGGAGTCAAATTTGATTGTCCAAGTCGTTGAACGGGAAGATCCAAGAGTCAAAGCGATTTGTGAACAACAAGGAATTGATCCTGCCAAGGGAATGGGGGGAGGCAGTTTTATGTGGCAGGAAAACCAGGACAATCGCGAACCTAATCCAGACCAAGCGGCGGTGCTAGTTGATGTGCCCGATGATGAAAGTCTGTTGTCTGGAAAACTCATCCGCGATCGCGGTTATGTGGAAAAGATGCCCGTTATTAGTCGGTACTGGTTTGGTAAAGACGGCATTTTGACAATCGATACAGAATATGACACTAACCAGGGACAAGAACGGTGCTGGTTCATTACCGATGACTTTCGCGTGCGTGTTAGCACCGTGCGGACGATAAATGGTGTATATATGATGACCTATTGTTCAGAGCGTCGTTGCGTATCAGAGGCAACGTTAAAGCAAATGATTCAACAGAATTTGGCAAGGGCTTGAGGAAATTAGGTTCAGCGACTGGAGTATGTCACAAATTATTGCATCCTTGTTAAGAAATGGGACAGAGGTTCTCAGAATCCTTTATTGTCGAGAAAGTCTTATAAAAATGGATTAGTATCAATGTACAAGCCCTTTGTAAAGCATCTAGAGAATGAACTGTTTAACAGATTTAATTTACAAAGTCGGGCAATCCCTGCTGGTTTAGAATTGAAGGTCAGCGATCGCGGCAGAAACCCAGCAACCATTCAAAGCTGGTGCTATCAATGCCATCAATTACGGAAAATTCGCTACACCTACATTGATGCGGGCGAAAGCGCCCAAATTCTCAACAGCGTTATTTATCCTAGCTATCACTACGACTTACCCTTGTTGGGAGTAGACTTTCTGTCGTTTGGCAAAATCAAAAACCTAGTTGTGCTTGATTTCCAGCCTTTGTTCCAAGATGATGCGTATCAGCGCAAGTACATTGAGCCATTAAAATTCCTACATGCTAAATATCCAGATTTGGCACAAAATTTAGAGATGAAGTTTTATGACGCCAACCAATATTTCTCTAAATACCTGCTATTTGCCAAGACAGATGCCCAAACCGTCGCGACACGGTTACTTGCGGCGTTCAAGGACTACTTGAATTTGTACTGGCAAATGCTAGATGAGGCGGAACCTCTCAAAGATCCAGAAGACATTGCCCGAATCGTGAAAGCCCAAAAAGACTACGACCAATACAGTGCTGATCGCGATCCAGCATCAGGTCTATTCAGCAGTTACTTCGGTCATGAGTGGGCAGAACGCTTCCTCTACGAGTTTTTGTTTGAAGATGCACTACCATTAGCCGCTACCGCCAAAAAGTAGTTAAAGCTTTATTCAAGTACCAGCCGCAGTTACCAGTTATCAGTTATCAGTTATCAGTTATCAAAGAGAAATACGGATTCGTTTCTTTTGTTCACTGTTCACTGTTTACTGTTCACTGTTTACTGATTACTGTTCACTGGATTTTCCTATGACCCTTTATCAACCGTTTCTCGACTATGCGATCGCCTATTTGCAATCGCGATTAGAACTCATGCCCTATCCCATCCCTTCAGGGTTTGAATACAAAAGTGCTATCACGGGCAAGGGCAAGAATCAGGAGGAAGTTGTGACGACTAGTCATGGCTTTTGTGCACCGAAACTTCGACAGATTCGGGCAGCACACGTACAGGGTGGTCAATCCCTTCAGGTTCTCAATTTCGTGATTTTTCCTCATCTGAACTACGATCTGCCATTTTTTGGGGCAGACTTAGTAACCTTGCCAGGAGGACACCTGATTGCCCTGGATATGCAACCGTTGTTCCGGGATGATACAGACTATCAGGCAAAGTATACCGCACCAATTCTGAGCGTCTTTCACGCCCATCAGCAACACCTACCGTGGGGTGGAGACTTCCCCGAAGAAGCCAGCCCCTTCTTTTCGCCAGCATTCCTTTGGACTCGCCCCAAAGAGACTACTGTTGTTGAAACTCATGTGTTCGCTGCGTTTAAAGATTATCTCAAAGCATACTTGGATTTTGTAGAACAGGCAGAACCTGTGATGGATGCTCAAACCCTAGCTAGGATCGAACAGGCACAATTGCGCTATTTGCGCTATCGCGCCGAAAAAGACCCAGCACGAGGAATGTTCAAGCGTTTTTACGGCGAAGAGTGGACAGAGGAATACATTCATGGCTTCCTGTTTGACTTAGAGAGAAAGCTGACCGAATCAGTTGTCAGTTAACAGTTACCAGTTATCAGTTATCAGTTACCAGTTACCAGTGATCAATTGTTCACTGTTCACTGTTCACTGTTCACTGTTAAGCGTTCCCTGTTAAGCGTTCCCTGTTCAGAGTTAACTTTCCTTATCATTTGGCTTAAGCTTTGCTTTACGAATTAATTGGGCGATCGTACGAGAGAGGGAGAGTCCAGACTCTTCGGCGAGCTTTTCTAACTTCTCCCGTTCAATGTCATTTAATGTAACGTTTAGTCTACTTTTCTTCGTTGCCACGGCGCAAAAGTGGTGTAACTATGGTACATATTGTCAAGCTTAAAAGCTAGGCTGCATCTGGATTGTTACCGTTTGTAAAAAAATAGTAAGTTCTAACAACTTTTAACACACAAAGTTCCCCCTTACATTGTATAAAGATTTAGGAAGGCAAAAATGAGAAGCAAATTATGGCTCAGTTGTTGTTTTCTCAGACTCATTTTCCTATAACATAGGGAAGAGAGAAGTAAGTCTCAGATTCGTTAAAGAACTTAACACTGTTCTCAACATTCTGAAACAGGCAAATCTGAGAATTCCAGCAGAACCCAGAGGTTCAATATCACTGTATAGCCTTTCTAAGCTGCCCACACAGGCAAAATTCACGTCAAGACGATTCCGTTGTCAAACGACATCGTAACTAAAACAAAGGAATTAGGAGACCAAATTTATGCTAGACGCATTTGCAAAAGTTGTTTCTCAAGCCGATGCACGAGGTGAATACCTGAGCGCTGGTCAATTGGATGCTCTGTCTGCAATGGTTGCAGATGGCAACAAGCGGATGGATACTGTCAACCGCATTACCAGCAATTCCTCTGCGATCGTTGCTGATGCAGCTCGCAGTCTGTTTGCAGAACAACCCCAGCTGATCGCTCCTGGTGGCAATGCTTATACTAGCCGTCGGATGGCAGCTTGCTTGCGCGACATGGAAATTATCTTACGCTACATCACCTACGCTATTTTTTCTGGAGATGCTAGCGTACTCGACGATCGCTGTCTGAACGGTCTGAAGGAAACCTACTTGGCGCTAGGAACCCCCGGTGCTTCTGTGGCAGTGGGTGTTCAAAAAATGAAAGAAGCAGCCTTAAAAATTGCGAATGACACCAACGGTATCACCAGAGGAGATTGCAGCGCGTTAATGTCAGAAGTCGCTGGCTATTTTGATCGTGCAGCTTCTGCTGTTGCGTAAAATCAATAGTCAACTCAATAGTCATCAGTCATTAACTTGAGACAAATGACTTGAGACAAATGACTTTAGACAAACTCGCTTTCAAGCAAAACTTTGTAAAACAATACAAGAGATAGAAAAAGCAATGAAAACTCCACTCACCGAAGCCGTTAGCGCTGCTGATTCCCAAGGACGTTTCCTAAGCAGCACAGAAGTTCAAGTTGCGTTTGGTCGCTTCCGTCAAGCTGCTGCTAGCTTGGAAGCTGCTAAAGCTTTGACCTCAAAGGCTCAAAGTTTGGCTGAAGGTGCTGCAAACGCTGTATACCAAAAATATCCCTACACCACCCAAATGCAGGGACCTCAGTATGCAGCTGATTCTCGTGGAAAGGCAAAGTGCGTCCGTGATATCGGTTACTACCTGCGGATGGTCACCTACTGCTTGGTTGTTGGTGGTACAGGTCCATTGGATGATTACTTGATTGCTGGAATAGCTGAAATTAACAAGACCTTCGACCTATCTCCTAGCTGGTACGTTGAAGCACTCAAGTACATTAAAGCTAACCACGGTCTCAGCGGCGATCCAGCTGTAGAAGCTAATTCTTACCTCGACTACGCTATTAACTGTCTAAGCTAGTAAACACACACAGGCCCGGTAAGGTAAACAGCTTTGTTAGCAATCATGATGATTGATGATGTAGTTGTTCACTTTACCGGGCTGCTTTATTCCAATGAGGCACATTAAAACAGTGAACAGTGAATAGTGAACAGTGAACAAAAGAAACGAATATTTCTTTTTGATAACTGATAACAGATAACTGATAACTGGTTGAAATAGGGAGGCAAATATGGCGGTTTTCGCTGGATCGGAACGACTAGGGATTACACCAAGCGAAGCTTCAACATGGATAGAACTGCACTCGAATGACAGCGCAGAAGAAGTCGAGGTCGTCATCCGGGCAGTCTATCGACAAGTATTGGGCAATTCCTATGTCATGGAAAGTGAGCGACTTGTTGTCCCAGAATCTCAACTCAAGCGCGGTGAGATATCGGTTCGTGAGTTTGTGCGGCTAGTTGCCAAGTCTGATTTGTACCGTTCGCGGTTCTTTGACAATTGCTACCGTTACCGCACCATTGAGTTGAACTTCAAGCATTTGCTTGGTCGTGCTCCAAATGACTACAGTGAAATGGTCTGTCACAGTCAGATATTGGATGAGCAGGGCTTTGAGGCAGATATTGATTATTACATAGACAGCGACGAATATCAAGAAAATTTTGGCGAAAATATAGTACCCTACCACCGAGGCTTTACGACTCAAGTTGGTCAGAAAAATGTCGGCTTTAGCCGGATGTTCCAACTGTTTCGCGGGTATTCTAGTAGCGATCGCGCCCAAAAACAAAATCAAGGACGCCTGACTCGGGAAGTCGCTCAAAATACTGCCTCACCCATCTACGCAGCCTCCAGTGGCTCGTTGACAGGTATCTCAAGCGGTAGCCGTGGTGGAAGTACTTACCGACTGCGGATTATGCAACCGCCGTCTTCTAAATCGCCTGTGCTGCGGCGTGCTACGAGTGAAGTTGTTGTACCCTTTGAGCAGCTTTCTAGCAAGTTGCAACAACTGAACAGCAAGGGCTTCAAGGTGATGAGCATCACACTTTCTTAGTTAGTCATAGGTCATAGGTCATAGGTCATTAGTATCAGACAAATGACAAATGATGAACCTGGTTAATAAGGAGATTTTTGAAATGGCTATTACAACAGAAGCATCCCGCCTCGGAACCTCTGCCTTTAGTGATTTTTCCCCTGTGGAACTGCGAAGTGCAGCAGATGTCCCAAATGTGATTGCCGCTGTTTATCGTCAGCTATTGGGCAATGATTATTTAATGGCATCGCAACGCCTCACAAGTATAGAATCGCTCCTGACAAATGGCAAGATTACAGTGCAAGAATTTGTCCGGCAAGTGGCGAAATCAGAACTATATAAATCCAAGTTTTTCTATAACAGTTTCCAAACCCGAACCATTGAACTGAATTATAAGCACTTGTTGGGTCGGGCACCATATGACGAAGCTGAAATCATCTCTCACTTGGATCTGTATCAAAACAAAGGTTACGACGCCGACATAGATTCCTACATTGATTCACCAGAGTATCAAGCAAACTTTGGCGAATACATAGTCCCGTATTATCGCGGCTTTGCGACTCAAACTGGACAGAAAACTGTTGGATTTAGCCGGATGTTCCAATTATATCGCGGTTATGCCAACAGCGATCGCGCTCAGTTTGCTGGCAATTCTCCACACCTAGCCACAGAATTGGGACGGAATACCGCCTCGGCAGTTGTCGCACCAGGTAGCCCCGGCTTTGGTTATCGTCCCTCAGGCAAAGGAGTGACTCCAAATACCGCCTTCGGTGGATCAGCCATTTATGGAGATCGTCGTTTATACCGTGTGGAAGTATCTGCTCTTTTAACCCCCAAATACCCACGTGTACGCCGTAGCAACAAAGCTGTTGTTATTCCTTATGAACAGCTATCAGATTACATGCAACGGGTGCAACGCGAAGGGGGCAAGATAGCCAGCATTACACCTTTGTAGTCCCCTTTGGTGAGTCGTCCTTTGGTGGAAAAACAATAACCGGCAATCAGCTATAAAAGTTTCCAGCTGCTGATTGCCGATTTTCCATAGGAGAATCATCAATAAGCTGTGAGAAATGACTGATATTATGGGTTTAGACACGTTTGATCCAAATGAATCGAGTAGCAGTGAATCTTTAACTATCGAGCAGGCGATCGCCAATCTCCAGGGCGAAGACTTGGGGTTGCGCATGTATGCGGCTTGGTGGCTAGGCAGATTTCGGGTACAGGAACCCGCAGCGATTTCAACCCTCATCCAAGCATTAGAGGACGAAGCGGATCGCACAGAAGAAGGTGGATACCCGTTGCGACGGAACGCTGCTAGGGCATTGGGAAAATTGGGCGATCGCCAAGCAGTGCTACCCCTGATTCGCTGTTTGGACTGCTCAGATTTCTATGTCCGAGAAGCTGCAGTTCAATCCCTAGAGATGCTGGGCGATCCAATTTGTATCCCCAATTTGATTTCGCTACTGAAAGCAGGCTTGCAAGGAAATCACCTCGTTTCAGAGCAACCAGATTTTTCTCAACCCTATGATGCCATCTTAGAAGCTTTAGGAACCCTAGGAGCAACCGTCGCTGTTCCGATTATTGAGCTGTTCTTGGAACATCCAATCGAGCGGATTCAGTATGCAGCGGCACGAGCGATGTATCAGTTAACTCAGGATGTGACGTATGGAGAACGCTTAGTGCAAGCGTTGGCAGGTAAGGATTTGCAACTACGTCGATCTGCGCTTGCAGACTTGGGTGCTATCGGCTACTTACCAGCAGCAGAGGCAATTTCCCAAACCCTTGCTGAAAATAGTCTAAAATTGATTGCACTCAAAGGACTGCTGGAACACCAGATTTATATGTCACCTTCCAATGAATTATCTGAGGGTGCTGTTCGGGTGATGACATTAATGGATGGGTTACTGTAGTTATCCACCACAACCACCACAGCCACCACAGTCACCACAACCGCTACTACTATCACCGCCACCACCATCACTACTGGGAGGCGGAATCAGTACCTTCTTCAAGTCAGCAAGTGCATCGCCTGCCAAAATTGTTGTACCAAACAGGGCAAAAGCTAATGGAAGTTGAGCAGTACAGCTTGACTCACCAAGTCACACCTTTGAGTTCAACAGGAAACAACTTGCGTTCTGAATGCAAGTTTCAGCACCGTGAACCTATTGGAAAGGAGTTCGAGTTTTTGTCTATTTCCGACCTGACCCACTGTTCAACGATCTCGCTAGCGCTAACACCTTGTTGACGCGCCATCTCTTGTAGTGCTTGCCAAGCAGTGTCGGTCAGATGCATGGTGTGACGAGATTTTTTCTCGTCGTATAAAACGGGTATATTTCTTAATCTTTTTTGTCCTTTTTCGCTTGCCATATCTAGTGTAGGCGTCTAGACTGAATATAGTCTAGTAATAATTAGGAGGTGATGTCAAGTGGCAACGCGACGGGTAACTTTCAGGCTTTACCCAACCAGTTTGGTAAATCAAAAGCTGCATTATCATCGCAAGCTTCACAAGGATTTGTGGAACGCAGCAGTGTATAACCGAAAAACTCAATATCAAAAGTTGGGGCACAGCGTAAATTACTACGAGCAACAAAACTCACTACCAGAGTTTAAACAAACATGGGTGGAATACCAGGATGTTAATTCTCAAGCGTTGCAGGCTACATTAAAACGCGTGGATCTTGCCTTTCAAAGATTTTTCAACGGACTGGGCAAGTATCCCAAATTTAAGTCAGCGAGAAAATACAAAGGATGGACTTATCCTGCAATTTCTGGGTGGAAAGCTCATACAACTGGCAAGCACGGTTATTTGGAATTGTCTAAGATAGGACAGATTCAAATGCGTGGGGAAGCGCGGTTATGGGGGCAGCCAACTACTTGCACCATCATGTTCAAAAATCGCAAGTGGTATGCATCTATAACCGTAGAGGTTGATAATGTTTTACTCAAAAAGTCTCGTCGGACAAAGGTCAGCAACGTTATTGCTATAGACATGGGTTGCCTTGATGCTTTGACTACCGCATGGATTGATGAGGAGGAAACAGAAATTACTGGGTACGCCCAAGTTATTGCTCCAAAATTTCTGCGTAAAACTGAAGCAAAAATTAAGAAACTTTCCAAAGAAAAGCGACGAAAGAGAGCACCAAGCTTCAAGAAAAAAATCAAAGCATCAAAGCGTTGGAAGAAAGCGGTTCTACGTGTTGGCAAATTACAAACAAAAGCTGCCAATCAACGTCAAGACTGGATTCATCAAGTTACCAAACGTATATCTTTCCGTCATGGAACGGTGGTAACTGAAGCTTTGAATGTTAAAAACATGACTAAGAAAGCAAAGAAGGGCAGTAAACGTAAAAGGCAAAAGACTGGGTTAAACAAGTCGATACTTGATGTTGGTATTGGTAAATTCCTGCAAACTCTTGAGTATAAGCTTAAAGAAGCTGGTGGAGTTTATGTTGAGCTACCAACCAAATCTGTCAAACCCAGCCAGACCTGTCCAAAATGTGGAACTCAGAAGAAAAAAGAATTGTCAGAGCGCGTTCACCAGTGCGATGACTGTGGATATATCCAGCATCGTGATAAAGCTGCTTGTGAAGTCATGCTTTCTTGGGCATTCAATAATCTGTCGGGGTGCGGAACGCACCTCGTAAGCGCTGATGGGCATAGCTCTACTTCAAGTACCCATGTTCGCAAAGACACGGGCAGCATGAAGCAACTATCCCAAATGAAGCGCCAAAAACACTACTCTATGGGTGAGGTTGCAGAAACCCCACCCTCTACAAGGTAGGGTGGGGTAGTTCATTTGAAACAATACAAAAAACTCAGACTATATAAAAAATTCAACTTTCAACCATCCCTATATTAAAAATTAAGTTTATGACTGCTGACCTTGCCCAAACCCTAATCCGCGCTGTTGAAGAAGCAGACTCCTCTGCCCGTCTACTAGAAGCTGTCGAGCAATTGTCAGCCGCCCGTCTGGAAGCGGCGATTCCAACCCTGATTGCAGCACTAGGCTATAACAATCCAGGGGCGGCTGTTGCAGCAGTTGAGGGGTTGATTCAGATTGGCAAGCCAGCAGTAACGCCCCTGATGGAACTGCTGGATGGCTACAACTATGGTGCTAGGGCTTGGGCAATTCGCGCCCTTGCTGGAATTGGCGATCCACGAGGATTGGAGACGTTGCTGGATGCGGCAAAAAATGACTTTTCTTTCAGTGTTCGGCGAGCAGCTGCCAGAGGATTAGGTGCGATCGCCTGGGAAGATTTACCACCAGAACAAATCCAAGCCGCACAAACTCAGGCGAAAGAGGTTTTGCTGGAAGTGTCCCAAGACCACGAATGGGTGGTGCGTTATGCAGCGGTGACTGGGTTGCAGAAATTGGCGATCGCCGTCGCCATTTCTCATACCGATTGGGCGATGCAAATTATAACACATTTTGACCGCCAGGTGGAATCTGAAGACAATCTCACAGTCATTGCTCGGATTTGGCTAGCCCAGAGAGAGATTCAAAAGTACGCTGTTGAGGTACTGGATAAGGCAACTGCTGCAACTGTCAGCACCTTGGACATCGACTGGCAAACAACTCTCGAAAAACTGTATGCCCGTAAGCGTCAGGAACAGCCCTTGCCAGAAGGCGATCCGCGCAAGTTTAGTGAGGTTGCGGCTGCGATCGCGAGGGCTAATGCTTAGTTTGAAGAAGAATGACCAGTACTTAAATCTACTTGTCGGAATTTACGGGGGTTGATGGGACATTGTCACAGAGATGGCGATCGCTGTTCTTCTCATCAAGGGTTGCTAAATAGTTACGTGCTTGTTGGCAACCTTGCATGAGTAATTCATCTAATCCTGTATGCCACAACATCACTTTTCCGTCCTGACCAAGAATAGCCAATGTGCTGCCATCAGCACTCAAACTTAGGCTTTTAATCAGCCTTTCTGGTCGTTCTGTGGCATTGTTGAAACTTTTGTCCTCATAGGCTTTAAACTTATTCACCAATTGGTTAGCAGAAATATCCCATAACATAACATTACCATCTGTTTTATTATAGTCTTGTTGAGTTATAGCCATTAATTTGCCATCAAGATTAAACGCTAACTCATCTGCATTAAAATTTGCTTTTAATTTGGAAAATTTGATAATACTATTGCCTGATGCTAAATCCTGCAAATATACATCACCAGATATAGGTCCCCTAGTATCTGGTACATCTACAGTGGCTCCTATGAATTCACTGGAGTTTAGACTAAAGCAGGCGATCGCTACACAGTCGCAATGCAAAAAAATGAAGGGATGCTTGTAGTTAGAACAAGCACTCCTTAAGCGGAAGATGAGAGAAGCACAACCAACTCTCAACAACCGCTATGGATTCTTTTGCTAGATTAAAAGCATTTCGTCAAACCGTATATAAAAATTTGTGTCGAGCGCGTGACGCAATGTTTGAATTAAAAGACGCAATCATGCTCACGCATTGTCCCCTAAAAATTGGGCAGCCTTAGTTTTGTTGATCTGTCGGCGTAGTCGGATACTCGTTGTATAAAGGCTGCCCAATTTTTTACGTGTTAGACCCCGTCACACGCAAAGTATATAGTCTTGCAGAGCTATCTTTATCACCTGTATTTCGACGCAAGTGGTCGAGTATTTACGAGGCAATACAAGATTCAAGACCACAGCGCAACAAGTTAATGCGAGTATACATTGAACAAATAGCACTACAGCCGACAAAGTCGCGAATTTTACTGGCAGGAGACCATACAGCTTGGGCAAGACCGAATGCAGTCACGCTCCAAGAGCGTACAACTGAACATTACTGTAGTGGAATACCAAACAATAATATCGATTCTCTTTTACTTTGAAATAAATAAACCTAGAAAAATCAACAGTTACAGCCTCTGATATGTAGCAATCATTGGCGTAAACGATATAAGCCAGTTGCACCAGGCGAGGGTTATAGTACAATTGTTTGGGTTCCGGAAGATTCTGGTAGTTGGGCAATACCATTACGACATGAAAGAATAACTAGGCAGGGATTGTCCAATATCAAAGGCGGTATGGCAACTCAAGCAAGTATGTAAGTATTTGCCCTCACGCCCAATCAGCCTGTGGGACAGTGAATATGGATGCGCTCCTTTTGTATTAAAAACTGCTGATGTTCCTGCAGATAAATTGATGAGATTACGCTCCAACCTTTGTTTGTGGACTTCTCCACCTCCCTATTCCGGTAGGGGTAGACCTCGTATTCACGGTAGTAAGTTTAAGATCTCGGATACAGATACTTGGGCAACCCCTGCCCAAATTTTAGAAGAAAATGACCAAAAACTTGGGCGCATACAAATTCGTGTTTGGCACGATCTACATTTTAGAGCAGCAGCTAAACACTCAATATCCTTAATACTAGTTGAACGACTGAATAATGATGGTTCGTTACGTGTAACAAAACCGTTATGGTTAGCCTGGGTTGGAAACGAAATGCCTCCCCTATCAGAAATTTGGCGGTTCTACCTAAGACGTTTTGCAGTTGAGCACTGGTACCGGTTTATCAAACAGCGTCTTCATTGGACTTTACCTAAGCTGAGCACACCAAAACAGTGTGAGAGATGGAGCGAACTCATGCCCATCATAACTTGGGAATTGTGGTTAGCTCGTGATATCGTTGCAGACAATCCCTTACCTTGGCAAAAGTCAATTGATAAATTAACCCCTGGAAGAGTTGCCCAAGCTATGGGAGGAGTTTTAGCAGGTATTGCCACACCAGCACTTTCTCCAAAAACTCGTGGAAAATCTCCTGGTTGGGAAACGGGAAAAACACGTAAACGTAGAATTCCTTACCCTATAGTTAAAAAAAGGACTTATAAGCCACGCAAATCCATTCCAGAATCAGCCTAAATATCTAGTTTTTGTCACTCTCCAATTGAAACCTTACTAACCCACCAGCACTGGGTCGTTTTTCATGTTCTAGTCTAAACCCCAGTTTCTAGGGTAGGTGTGATATCGTGTCCGCTTAATTACTTATAATTCCTGCTTGACCTCACCCTAACCCTCTCCTTGTAAAGGAGAGGGTACCGGAGGCGAGTGAGGTTCCTCGTTTTTATAAGTGTTTATCCGGACATGATATTAATGAATTTAGTTGGTTGAAACAACCGTAAATCCTTACAATTTATACAGGTGTAAATAAAAATAACTTATGCAGTTTTTAAAAACCCCAGAGAACATTTATGGCTATTCCCATAAAGGTTAGCTTAGGTTTCTCAATGGCGCATCCGTCAGGTTTTCAAAGAAAGCGTATGATTGTCAATAAGTTAAAATACTCGGTTTGTAAGTGAGTACGCTTATATTTGATGTACATCAATTGCCATGAAGGTTTGGAGTTTCGCACCGCGAACTAGTCAAAACTCCAGTGAGTACTTTCAAAAATCAAGATTGAGACATGCTAACTCGTCGCCTGAGAACTTCCAATAAAGTTGTAAACTCTTCAGGAGGAGGTGCAGTGACTTCGATCCATTCTCCAGAGACAGGATGTTCTAACCTGAGTCGCCAAGCGTGGAGGGCTTGACCGGGTAAATTCACACCAACGGAACGACCGGAACTATAAACAGGATCGCCAACAATCGGATGACCTATATGGGTGCTATGGACGCGAATTTGATGGGTGCGTCCGGTTTCCAGTTGAAAGTGCATTAATGTATAGTTGCCTAAACGTTCTTTCACTTTCCAGTGCGTAACTGCAGTTCTTCCACCTTGTTCTAGTGGAACAACCGCCATTTTTTTGCGGTCAACTGGATGACGACCGATGGGTAAATTTATGGTACCGCTTTCTGTTTTGGGTACGCCGTAGATAATACCTAAGTATTCTCGCCGTGCAGTTTTTGCTTTAAGTTGAGCTTGTAGATGTTGATGGGCGTGTTCTGTTTTGGCTATTGCGATCGCCCCGGTTGTATCCTTATCCAATCGATGAACAATTCCCGGACGTTGGACTCCCCTAATTCCTGGTAAATTAGGACAGTGAGCTAAAATAGCGTTGACTAAAGTACCGTCTTGATGACCGGGTGCGGGATGGACGACTAACCCAGCGCTTTTGTTGATGATAAGTAGAGAGTCGTCTTCATAAAGAATGTCGAGAGGAATATTTTCTGGTTGGAGTTCTAAGGGTTCGGCGTCTGGTATTTTTATGGAAATGCGATCGCCTGCTTTGACAGCAATTTTCTTTGATGTGCAAACATTGTCATTGAGTTGGACGTGACTTTGTTCTATGAGTTGTTGGATGCGCGATCGCGATAAGTTTGGTAATTCTTGGGAGAGGTAGCGATCTAGGCGATGGCTATCACTATCTTGTTTGACTTCTAGATAAAATTCGTTCACACTTAATTTCGATTAACTCCTCGTTCTTGAAGTAAAGCACGCAATGCTTGTAGTTCTGCTTCAGCTTGTTCTGCCCTAGCTTCAGCTGAAACTTATATTAACCAAGTTTTAGTACCTAATTTATGTAAGGGAACTTGTGTAGTAATGGATAATTTTAGCTTTCATAAAGTCTCAGGCAATTGAGAGCTATTGAATCTGTAGGTGCCCATCTAATTTATTTATCACCTTACTCACCAGACTTTTCTCCATATGCGCAAAGCGCACGCCCAGAGGGCTATCGAAAATTTTTGGTCAAAAGTTAAAGAATTTTTACGTTCACAAGAAACGAGAACTTACCCTGATTTAGATAAAGCTATTACAGACGCTTTAGAAACTATCAATTTAAATGATATCGTTGGTTGGTTCAAACCGCAGTAGTTATTGTATTGCATCCAACTGAGAACCGCTATATTTTTAACTGTTTATGCGTCCTCGCCAAGAAATTACGGATATGTTCTCAACATTCGTGCAGTTGGAAAGAGACAGATTCAGCAAATGGTTAACTGATACCAAACTGTATAGAAATATCCAAAATCACTTGGAGCGTTCGTCAGAATCACTGAAATCAGAAAACTTTTGGGCGCAATACTTTCACAAGTACTGGCGCTCTAGATCCAATAATCTTGCCAGAATGCATTTGTCGGCTTATTTACAAGAACCATGTTATTGGGCGGCTTCAAAAACAGTTGCCAAATTTACGAATAGCCAATATAGTTTAGCTGATTACTTCCAAATGGCGATCGCTGAAGTCGAAATAATTCTTAAAGACTTCAACCCGGAAAAATCCTCTAGTTTAAAAGCCTACGCCATTATGGCAATTCCCAGTCGGCTGAGAGATATTTTACGCCAACGCAAGGAAGCTGATATTTGCACCAATTGGGCATTGTTACGTAAAGTGAGCAAAAAGCTGCTTACTGAAGCTCTTAGTGAAGCTGGATTATCACAAAGCGTAATTGCTCAGTATCGCTTAGCTTGGACTTGTTTCAAAGAACTGTACGTCCAAAACCAACCAGGAAGCACGAGTAAGTTACCAGAACCAAATCGTCAACTTTGGGAAGCTATTACCAACCTCTACAATCACGAACGCCTTAACCAACTCACTCAACCAACTGGGCAATGCAACGCACAGACAATTGAACAGTGGTTAAATCAGACAGTTCTCTACGTGCGTGCTTATCTGTTTCCACCTGTGAAATCTCTAAATGCTTTTAAGCAAGATGATGACACGACAGTAACGTTTGATTTACCAGACCCATCCTCTCTTTCACTAATGGCTGATATGATCACCGAAGAGGATGTGCAAAATCGACAAAATCAAATATCTCAGATGTTTGCTGTATTGTTAAAAGCTTTACAGAACCTGGATTTACAAACCCAAGAAGTACTTAAGCTTTACTACCAACAGGGACTCACTCAGCAGCAAATTATGCAACAGTTGCAGATGAGTCAGCCTACGGTGTCTCGCAGACTGGTTAAAGGAAGAGAATCAATACTTGCAGCACTGATTAAGTGGAGCCAGGATTTGAATATTTCTGTTAATTCCAACCAAATTAAAGATATGAGTCTTGCTTTGGAAGAATGGTTGAGAAACCAGTATGGTGAATACAACATAAATCCATAATTTTCATAAGGTAGTAAAAATGACTTGCGCGTTTGCAGATCCAAGAGAATGGTTGTTAGAAATATCACCAACAATTCAAGCGCAATCCTGGCAGCAAAGCCAGGTTTATAACACGCCTAGTAGTCGTTGGTGCGCTTACATAAATCAAATTTGTCTCCATGCCTTTTTGGATTGGATTTCAACTGAAGATTTTCCCAAAGCGAGTGTTTGGTACAGTTTCCCTGGTACGCCAGCTTTTTGGGAATTTGTCAATGGCACAGCAATTTTATTGGAGGCTAGGCGAGTCGTATTGATCCCCAGTGAGGCAATTGATGATAGCGAGTTAGAAGTTCCTCAGGAATGGGTGGACATTCCCAGTTGGGCAGCAGACTACTATTTAGCTGTGCAAGTCAAACCAGATGGCGAGTGGGTGCGAATTTGGGGTTACACAACCCATAAAGAACTGAAATCTCTGGCTCACTATGACTCAGTGGATAGGACTTATTGTATAGATGCACGGCATTTGACAAAAGACCTCAATGCTTTCTCTTTGAGTTATCAATTTTGTGGAGAAGAACAGATGAAAGCTGCCATAGCTCCTGTACCACAATTATCCACCCAGCAAGCAGAAAATCTTGTGCAACGGCTAGGCAATTCCTCTGTGACTTTCTCTAGGCTTGAGGTGCCATTTGCAACCTGGGGAGGACTACTAGAGAATGAACAGTGGCGGCAGTGCTTGTATCAACAACGGTTCACCCTGACTTGTACTGAGCGACTTGCCCTAAGCGTAGCCGAAGGGAGCCGAAGTAGCGCAGTCGTAAGCGCAAGCGCACGGCTTGAAGCCGAACGCGTAGCGTCTCCGCAGGAGATAGGGCAGCAGTCAGAATCTTCCCAAGTGCAAGTGAACCTCAGTCGTTGGCTGGAAGGTGTATACGATAATGCTTGGGAAGCAATAGAGACATTTTTACCGTCAAATTCTAACAGTCTAGCTTTTAATTTCAGGAGTAGTTCTGAGTTAAGTGTTGGTAGTATCAAACGAGCCAAACTGATTGATTTGGGAATGGAAATAGAGTCTGAAAAAGTAGTGCTATTAGTTGCCTTGATACCAGAGGAAAGCCAACAAGTTAGTATTCGCGTGCAACTTCATCCTGCCAATGGAGAACTCTATTTACCTGTTAATATCAAGTTAGCTTTGCTTTTAGAGTCAGGGGAAATTATTCAGAAAGTGCAAGCAAGAGTTCAAGATAACTACATACAATTGAAACGCTTTGATGGAGAAGTAGGAGAATGTTTTAGCATCCAAGTTGCTTTTGATAGTTACCAGATAACAGAAAATTTCGTTATTTAGTTATTAGTCAGAGCGTTAATTACAAATGCTGCTGGACAAATGACAACTAACCCGGATTTCTCACCACAATTCTCAAAGCCTGATCAAATCTAGATTCCGGTATTTTAAGTAAGCGACAGAAATAAACCTAACTATGTAACGGAAAGTAAAGTTCTTCAAATCGTTGTGATTGCGTCGTTCCACTTCGTTTCACTCGCGGCGGACATAGTGTGAATTATTTATGCCGTTCTACTTACACTGCATCAAAAAATAACCCGTAAAAAATGCCCGAAACATTTAGGTGAAAACTGCTGTAATTAAAGAAGAAAGAGCAGCACATACAGCGCTTTCCATCTAAATGGAGTACACCCCTCCCCAACCCTCCCCTTGGTAAGGGGAGGGTGCGCGACAGCGCGGGTGGGGTATCTTTGTACTTCACCAACTTGCAATCTGCTGTATAATCAGATTTTTGTAAAGTTTGCCGGGGGAAGCAACCCAGATTGGCAAGCTTTACGTCAATGCGTAAGTCCTACAACTCACAACTACCAAACAACACAACAAATGAGTAAGCTAGTCGTGTTCAGCTTGTTAGGACGAGACTTAAATCAAGGATTTCCTGTTGTCACAGTTCAACTTTGGCATCATAACCAATTATTTAAAATAACAGGGAGTCTGCCAGGAGTACCAAAACTCAGCGAACTTTACAGAAGGTGGCTTGTACTCTACGAAGCTGTCCATCAACGTTTGGGCAGCAATCAACGTATAAAAGTGCATTCACAAGATATTACTAATATTTCTGTGAATGACTTCGATGAAATCTGTCAACAGCTACAAGCACATATCAATGCTTGGTTGAAATCTGAATCCTTCCAGAATATTGAGCGGCAGTTAAGAACTCTACTCAGTCGAGATGATGAAATTAGAGTTATTTTTGAAACAAATATAGCTTTACTGCATCGGTTACCTTGGCATCTGTGGAATTTTTTTGAGGATTACCCTAAAGCTGAATTAGCTTTGAGCAATCATGAGTATGCGTCTGTTCAGGTAGTACGAAAATCTTCCACAGAGCAAGTCAATATTTTAGCAATTCTAGGTAACAGTTTTGGTATTGATATTGATAAAGACCGTTCTTTGTTGCAAGGTTTAACAGATACTCAAACTAGGTTTCTTGTCGAACCTACACGCAGAGAACTTGACGAGCAACTGTGGAATCAGGATTGGGATATTCTGTTTTTTGCAGGACATAGCGCTAGTCTTGCAGATGGGGAGATAGGGGAAATTTACATTAATCAGACAGAGAGTTTAACAATTTCTCAATTTAAAAATGCACTGAAAACAGCAGTTACACACGGTTTAAAACTGGCAATTTTTAACTCTTGTGACGGAATTGGTTTGGCGCGAAATTTAGCTAATTTGAACATTCCCCAAATGATTGTCATGCGGGAAGGGGTGCCAGATTTCGTCGCACAGGAGTTTTTAAAAAACTTTCTTGTCGCTTTTGCAGGTGGAAAGCCATTTTATCTGGCTGTGCGAGAAGCGCGGGAAAGACTTCAGGGATTGGAGAATGACTTCCCTTGTGCTAGTTGGTTACCAGTGATTTGCCAGAATCCTACAACTGTTCCGGTAACTTGGCAAGAATTGCGCGGTGGTTGGGGTGACACCCAATACGGTTCGGTTAACGTAATTGTCGATCACAGAAACCCGGTTTCTTCAAGAAACCGGGTTTCTGTCCAGTGCTTATCCGAACCGTATTGGGATGACATTGAAACTCGCGGCGAAGTTTCGACGAAAAGCACAACTGCAACCCCAAAGACCAAAAGCAGAATTTCGACTCCAAAGACCAAACTATGGACTGTACTACTGAGTACCGTGATTGTGACTCTTTCAACAATAGGTCTGAGATACTTGGGGCTTTTTGAAAAACTCGAACTGCAAACCTTTGACCAAATGCTACTCCTGCGACCAAAGGAAGAGTTAGATCCAAGGTTGCTCGTTGTTGAAATCACTGAAAAAGATATTCAATCCCGACAAGAGATGACTCAAGGACTGAAATCGATTTCTGATAGTACGTTAGCTCAATTACTCAACAAATTACAAAAGCATCAACCGCGAGTTATTGGATTAGATATTTATAGAGATTTTGCTGACCCCCCAAATACAGCAGATTGCAAGTTGGTGAAGTACAAAGATACCCCACCCGCGCTGTCGCGCACCCTCCCCTTACCAAGGGGAGGGTTGGGGAGGGGTGTACTCCATTTAGATGGAAAGCGCTGTAAATCAAAGCCGATACAACTCTCCACTGAACTGAGCAAAGAAAATGTTATTGCTGTCTGCAAAAGCCGAGATAGTAAACACGACCCCCAAGGTGTTAAACCTCCTCTTGGAGTCCCTGTAGAACGTCAGGGTTTTACTGATGCAGTTCAAGATCTAGATGGTATCGTCCGTCGTCAAATTTTGATGATGCCACAAGAACCTTCGTCTCCTTGTGCAACTGATCACTCACTTTCGTTACAATTGGCTGCTCGTTATTTATCTTACGAATATATTCAACCTGATTTAAATGAAGATTATGTACAATTTGGTTCTAAAGTATTTAAACGCTTAAAGCCTGGTCGTAGTGGTGGCTATCAACAAGGAGTTGATTTAGGCGGAATTCAAATACTTGTCAATTACCGTAATGTGGATTACCAAAGAGTTTCTCTTGAAGATGTATTGAATCATAAAGTTAACTCTGATTGGCTCAAAGATAGAGTAGTTCTCATTGGAGTGACAGCTAACACTGTCAGCGATACTTGGTCAACTCCCTACTCTGCTGCACAGCAACCTTACGAGGAAACACCAGGCGTATTGATACAAGCGCAAATGGTCAGCCAAATTCTGAGTGCAGTTTTAGAGGAACGTCCAATTCTTGGGGTTTTGCCTTTCTGGGGGGATATTCTTTGGATATGGGGATGGTCGAGTGTGTCTGGTTTGATTGTTTGGGGCGTGCGATCGCTATCAGATAAGGGATGCGCCGTGTTTGCGATAGTTGTTGTTTTGTATGGAGTTTGTGCGATCGCTCTTATCGGGGCTTTGCCCATTGCTGTTTTAAAACAAGGGGTATGGTTACCGTTTATTCCCTCAGTTTTTGCTGTGGTTGCAAGCGGTGTTGTTGTGTTGTTTATCCAACGCCGTCAGGAATTTTTCATTGCTACCGACTCTTTACGTGAATAAAAATATCAGGGCAAACTAATTAATCAGTAGAGAGGTTTGTGCTAAGACTTGCAAGGTGAGTAAACAAACCTGATCTTTTGTCCTTATCTGGTGGGAGTGAAGACGCCAACCGGAATATTTAACAACGTCACAAATCAGCAATCAATCTTGCCTTCCTCAAAAAGAATTGGAGTACAGTCTCTTCTTTGGAAATAATATCAGCTCTGCCCTCCATCCCTACCTGAATTTGACACTGGTTTTTACCCTTACCAAGAGATAGAACTTCTGGCTGAATCGTCACCTCGTAGAAAGTACCAACTGCGCCCCCTTGCTGACTTGAAGCTGTTGCAGCAGCACTTGCAGTCGTACTATTATTTTGAGGTTTAATGGTATCTTCAGAAATTTGGCTGACGACACCTTTAAGAGTGCCATAATCTGTATAAGGACAGGAAGAAACCCGCAAAAGTACTTTTTGACCTTGTTTCAACTTGCTTTTCTCTTGAGGTGCTACTGCTGCCTTGACTACCAAAGGTGCATTACTGGGGACAATTTGAGCGATTTCCTCTCCAGAACGCACAGTTTGACCAGGGTTTCGCAAGTTTAGTTTTGATATTATACCATCTGATGTGGCAGTTATGGTGGTTTGGTTGAGGTCAATTCTCACTTGTTGGAGTTCACGGGAATCTCGCTCTAGCTGTTTGCTTTTTTCTAACTTTTGCTGGATGAGGGCTTGGCGTTCTTTGTCTAGTGTTGCGAGAGTGGCTTTTCCTGTGGCTTGTTCTCGGGAAATGGTTTGTTGGGCGATCGCCACTTCTGCTTTACTAGGATTAAGAGCAGCTTGAGCACGTTGCCATTTTGCTCTCGCAGCCGAAATCGCTTGTTTTTGCTGCTCAATCGCTTGAAGTTGTGCCAAAACTGCTGCTTGTTGCACCTCAACTGCTGACGATTGCTGCTCAACGACGAGTTGTGCTTCTTCCAATTGATTATAAGAAAGAACTCCTTGTTTGGCTACGCTCTGATATCGGTTCCACTTTGATTTGGCTGCATTAAACGCAGCTTGGCTTGACTTGAAGTTCGCTTGGGTTGATTGTAATTGTGCTTGTGCTTTTTGCAATTGGGCCTCGGCTTGCTTTAAGTTCGCCTGGGCTTCTTCCACATCTTTGTTGCTGGTAATTTGCCTGTCTCGATAATCGCGACTACGGCGACTGAGTTCAGCGACTGCTGAATCAACAGCCCCTTTGGTACGGTCAGTTTCTGCAGCTATCTGGTTATTAAGAGCACTAATTTGAGCGTTGATTTGAACGATTTGTAACTGGGCTTGCTGGATATTGCTTTCTAGTTGGCTCTTTTTGGTTTGCAGCTTCGAGTCATCGATAGTTGCAATTTCTGTTCCTTTTTTGACAACTTGATTTTCTTTGACGGATATGTGCATCACCTGACCCTCAGTTGCAGCCTGCACAATCCGCAATTCACCAGCCGGACGGACGAGTGCTTGTGCTTTAACGGTGACTTTGTATTTAGCGACAGAAGCAACGATGACGCTGATTCCCAAAATGCCAACCATCACCAGTCCGCCCATAGTAACCCAGGAACTCATCGGTGGGAGAAATTCATTTTCTTGAACTGGGGGAGGCAGAAAGTCTGACTTGGAGTTGCTAATCATAATTCAAGTTAGTTTAACTAATTGCGTGGAATTTTCCGTCTCAAAACCTCACCCTCGCTTTTTGCTACGCAAAAATCTTTCCCTCTCCGATCTCACGGAGAGGGATGTCCGTGAGGACAGGGTGAGGTTTTCCCAGAATTTTGGGTAATTTGATCACTTGTGTGTAGAGGGTAGTTGGTAAGGAGAGGCGTGCCGTAGGTGGGCTGAGGTGAGACAGCGCGAATGACGGCTCTCCCTCCGTAGGCGACTGCGTTCGCGAAGCGTCTCCGGAGGGTGATACCTATGAATGCAACTTAGTATTAAAATGAGAAATAGAACCTTTCACTACCAAACCATTCGTTGGTTGAACAACATCGTCTAGGAAGTCTAAGTGGTCGCCTCTTTGATGACGCAGTTGCTCTGGTGTGCCTTGGATTTTTAAGCGCCCTTCCTCCAGCAGGACAATCCAATCGGCTCGCTGGATGACTCTGGGGCGGTGACTAATCATAATTGTGGTTTTGCCTCGTCGGTGGGAAAGCAGTTGATCTAACACTTGGGCTTCACTGACCGGGTCGAGAGCACCAGTGGATTCATCTAAAATGAGTACAGGAGGGTCAGTGACTATTGCCCTAGCTATAGCTAATCTTTGCTTTTGACCGCCAGAGAGATTTGCACCAAATTCTCCTAAAACAGTTTGATATTTATCGGGCAATTTACTAATAAATTCATCTGCACCAGCAATCTGGCAAGCTTCGACAATTTGTTTAAAAGTAACGTTAGGATAACTAAAGCGGAAGTTGTCAATGATGGAACGACTCCAGAAGTGAGCTTCTTGAGGCACGAGTACCACCTGCTGTCGCAGACATTCCACAGAAAGGTCTTGCTGATTGTACATTCCATAGCGGATATTGCCAGACTGGGAGGAATATAAACCAGCAATCAATTTGGCGAGGGTACTTTTACCACAGCCAGATTTACCAATCAGAGCAATGACTTGACCACCAGAGATAGTCAGGGAAAAATCTTGCAGGAGGTCAACTCTACCTGCATGGTGGAAGTTGAGGTTAGTGCAGGTGATATCTGCGTTAGCAGCTATCTCTGCAATCGGCTTTTTCAAGTCGTTTTTGTCTTCTGGAGTCGCATCTATCACTTCTGTCAAGCGTTGGACGACAATTTGAGCAGTGATAAATTCATTAATTAGCCCAACTACAGACCCCAGGAAGCCAAGAAAACTGCCACTCATGCCGTTATACGCCAGCAGCTGACCAATGGATAATGTTTGATTAATCACCAAGTGCGAGCCGAACCAGAGTAAGGCAATATTCGTCAAATTGGAAAGAATACCAGTAATTGTGCGGCTGTAAAGTCCTAGCTTCATCGTAGTCCAGCCTAGGTTGGCAAGGCGACCAAAATTTGTCTGATACTCTTGCCAAGCTTGTTCTGTGGCTTGGGTGGTTTTGAGGACTTGAACACCGCGAAAGGTTTCAACCAGAAAGCCTTGGTTTTCTGTGCCTTTGACAATAAGGCTGCGGGTTTTTTGGCGCAAGGCGGGGAGAAAAAGCAAGTTAACGAGGGTAACAATGATAAAGGCGGCGAGGGAACCTAGAGTGAGTTGCCAACTATAGAAGAGCATAAAGCCCAAGGAAACCAAAGCCACAAAAAATTGACTGGGTAAACCGAGGACAATTTTGGAAACTAGATTATTGATGGTATTAACATCAGCGATTCGGCTAACGACTTCCCCACTGCGACGTGCTTCAAAATATGATAGGGGTAAGCGCAAAAGTTGTCGCCCGTATTCTAGAATGAGTCCGTATTGTAACCGTTGCCCAAAATGACCGACTAGGTGCGACTGTACCAAACCAATGGTACTTTGGAATAAGTTCATGGCAATCACGCCAATTGCCACGGTGGTAAGCAGTTGGGTGTCTCCTCGCACGAGTACGTCATCGGTGAGGAGTTGCATCATTAAGGGGGAGGCGAGGGACAAAAGCCCAATGGCAAAGTTGATGGCGATCGCCTGAACCAAAAGATTGCGATATGGCAAGACACGTGCAATAAAGCGCCCAAAACCGCCAATTTTATCTTCTGGTTGCTCATAGAAGCGGCTATCGTCTGGCATCAGCAGCAACATGACGCCATTACTCCAACCCGCGATTAACTCCTTGGAGGTGAGGTACAAGATGCCGACGGCGGGGTCAGAGATGACATATTTTTTCCCCTTTTTCCCGTATAATACTACCCAGTGGTAGCCTTTCCAATGAATGATAGCTGGTAAGGGGACTTCATTCAATTTTTCTAGTAGTTCTGAGGTAGCTTGGACTTGACGGGCATGGAATCCCAGAGTTTCTGCTCCCCGTCTCAAACCTAGTAGTGTCGTTCCTCGCGAACCTGTGCCCACTGCTTCTCGCACGCGGTTGAGGGCAAAGCTGCGCCCGTAGTGTTTGGCGACTGTGGCAAGGCTTGCAGCACCACAGTCTTCTTCACTGTGTTGCAATATGCTGTGGTATTTCATTGTTTAAAAAATCAGTGAACAGTAAACAGTTATCAGCGAACCGGGAACAATTACTAGTAAAGTTATTGATATTAGTTAACTGATAACTGATATTTGAAAACTGTTAACACTGCCTCAGAAATCTATACTCTGAGGCAGCTTTGCCCTCTAGACAAAAATCACTCTTAAGGTTCCAGAGAAGTCAAATCTAGGCATTACGCAAAGCGGAAGTGATTGCGTCGTTGTTATGCCCAAGATTGTATAATCCTGGCGCCAGCGGACCGGTATTGTCGCCACCATAGCCTTGGTTTTGAAAGAAACTCCATGTACCTCGTACAACCTTAATAGATGAGACTGTATCGTTGAACGTGCTTTCCTGCCCGCCTGGTAGAATCCCGATGTTGGAAACACCATCACCAGTTGCTGCATTTACGCCTATCGACAGTCCCTGGCCGTCTGGGTCTTTATACAAAATTACATCTGGATCAGAATCAGGAGATGTGAGAAATCCTTCACCGCCACTACAGGTAGCAGCTACCTCATCGTTAAGTTCCTTCACTGCGCTCAAGTTTAATTGGGCTAATGTGTTGTTGTTCATATCTACTCCGTGGTTATTGATGTTAGACATTGTTTTTCTCCTGAGTTTGAGATTGGGGTTTGAACTAAAGGTAAGCTTGTTTTCTTCCTTCTGATTGTTAATTGGTAGCAGTGAGATTGGTTTATTCACGGCTGAGAATCAGAGGTTTTTTAGCTTTGCCTTCTGATTGTTAATTGGTAGCAGTGAGATTGGTTTATTCACGGCTGAGAATCAGANTTTTTAATTGGTAGCAGTGAGATTGGTTTATTCACGGCTGAGAATCAGAAGTTTTTTAGCTTTGCCTTCTGATTGTTAATTGGTAGCAGTGAGATAGGTTTATTCACGGCTGGGAATCTCTCAAGGTAGAGTTTGGAGATGTAAACTTTCAAATCGATTTGGGCGCGCAAAGGGTAATTGCCGCCCAGAAGCAAGATGATAAAATTGCAGTTGAAATCAAGAACTTTGTGAGATCATCTGCAATTACTGAATTTATTCCGCTTTTGAATTTTGAATTGTGTTGACACTAGGCTTTGGAGGTAATGCGATCGCATTTCTACAGGACTTACGCAAGTGTCACAATATAATCGTAAGTGTCACATAAACAAAAACATGGATTTGAACTTGTATACTTACTCTATAAGCATCAGACAAAAAAGTTCTCTATGTTCCAGTTTCTAAAAAATGTGCTAGTTGCGTAAGTCCTATTCTATAAATATCGTTTTCCGCACTATCTTGTAAGATAAATTCAGCACTAGTACAACGGGCGCGTAAATAGAGTACCCGTTTTTTACGATTCAAACTGATGGTAAAAATTGGGTTGCGATATGGGTACAGGACTTACGCCAATGTGTACTAGCTGTTAAATCCCGAGTGTAGGGAACGTAAAACCAAAACGTTGGTCGTTCAGAGGTGTTTACTCCCTCTACAATCCCCGAAATTGATTTGTCTGTTTGTTTGCTAACCTTTTGTTCCTCTGGCAACGGTACTAAAGCCGCGAGTGCAGTTAGAAGTGCAGGACAATTATCCGCCCGGCTACCCATTCCTGATCTACGCCCAGATACAGGACTTAACCGTGCTGGTGTTTTTGGAAAAACAAAAACTGGTCGAGAGGTACGTTGTTGAGGTGAAGTCCCACCTTTGGTTTGTTGTACAGGCTGCTTGGTGGTTGTTGCTTGTTGAGTTTGGGCTGTTACCTTTGCTGGATAGTAGATGACGCTGTTCAAAATCAGAGGGATTATTATCATCCATTTCATGAACTTCACAGAGTACGTACACTTCCCGCTTTCCGTTGTTGTTATCATAGTATTAGGACTTACGCATTGATAAAAGTTGATTTAACAGAGTATCTCTATATTTTTGATAGGCTTGAGATAGTGAAGTTATGCAATTATCCTGTTAATAGACCGAAAACTTTTGCGATGCTCCGGAGTTGCTTCAAGGCAAACGCATCAAACTCTTTTATCTCTTACTCTGTGCCACGCCAGATGGCACCCTCGAAGGGAACCCCAACGCCAGGTGTGGGACTGTCGGGCATTGCCCGCCCAACGCACTGGCTCCGCAACACACTGGCTTCTCTGCGCCTCTGCGGTTTAAAATGCAAATTAAATGTGGAACCAATACGGTTCGGTTAAGGGTAGTTCGCGTACTTAAAAACCCGGTTTCGCGAAAGTTACCGGGTTTCTGTCGGGTGCTTATCCGAACCGTATTGAATGTGGAACAGCTTACAAATAAAGCAATACGCTTGCTGATCAGACCAAAACCATTACCAAGACCGCAATGTAATGAAAGTGCATGCACTTTCACTACACATCACGAAATCTCAGCAAAAATCCTTAGCTGAACTGTATTGTCTTTATTCCACTTGAAAAGCTGACGAGCAAATTGTCCATCACCAAAGGAATTATTTAAATAACAAGCTTAATTGCAGCACTAAAAACTATAACTTAGTTTCTAATTGAGAATTTTTCCTAATTCCAAACACAACTGCCGAAAATGGTCGCCCCTTTGTTCAAAATTGGCGTATTGGTCGAAACTCGCACAAGCAGGAGATAACAGCACCACGGATGCTTGATAATGTTTTGCTAATTCTGCTGATCTGGGAACAGCTTTTTCCATTGTTTCTACAATTTCGTAATTTTGATATCCTTCTTCTTGCAATCTTTTAGCAAAAGTAGGTGCAGCAGTGCCAATCAGCAATACACAGGCAGCTTTGTCTTTAATTTTTGCGATCCAGTTAGTGTCATCACCTGCTTTGGCTTCACCACCAGCAATTAATATAACCGGACTTTTAACTGAGACTAAGCCAACTTCAGCAGCGTCGTAGTTAGTCGCTTTGCTGTCGTTAATAAAATCAATGCCTTCCCAGGTACAAATTTGTTCCAAACGATGAGGAACACCAGGGAATTCATTTACACCGCGAACAATAGCATCTTGATCAATTCCCGCTAAACGCGCGGCTGCAACTGACATCAGCAAATTTTGCTGATTGTGTTCTCCCACCATCCGTAAAGCGGAAACTTCCACAATTCTTTCGGGTTGAGAGTTTGCATTCAACTTTTCTACAACCCACCCATCTTCAATGTAATACCCTTTAGAACCAATTAAATCATCTTTACCTTTAACACTCGTCCAATAGCCGTCAAACCAATCACTTGCACCGACTTTTCTTAAATATGGATCATCACCGTTAAACACTTGCAACTGAGACTGACGCAGCAGATGCGCTTTGATGTTGTAGTAGTTCTCTAAGGTTTTATGGCGACTGAGATGATCTGGCGTAAAAGTTGTCCATACACCGATGCGAGGTGCAAGAGACGAAGATGATTCTATTTGATAGCTGCTGAGTTCTGCAATCACCCAGTCTATTTGATTGTCAGATGAGGAGAGTAAAAGAAAATTCTCCCTCTCTCCCTGTTTCTCTCCCTCTCTCCCTCCTACTGTCTCCACAGACAGGGCGACTTCGCAAGCAGCGTAGCCAATGTTACCGCAGGCGGGAGCGTTTAATCCTGCTTGTTGAAAAATTGCAGCAATTAAGGCTGTGGTAGTGGTTTTACCGTTTGTGCCTGTAATTCCTACCCAGGGGATGGATTGCAAATGTTGCCAAGCGAGTTCCATCTCGCCAATGGTTTCAATACCCAATTCTCGTGCCTGAATTAATACAGGTATATCCCAAGGCACGCCAGGACTGACTACTATCAATTGAGGTAAGTCTGAATCATTGAGTTCTAGAGTATACCCCAATTTTACAGTGATTTGCTCTGTGGCAAGTTCTTGTTGTTGCTTTAGGAAGTCCAAGGAGGTGTTGCGATCGCCAAGTTCCACCTCCCAACCTTCCCGTTTCAACAATCTCGCCGCAGCAATACCTGACTTTCCTAATCCAATGACGTGGGCTTTGGGCATAGACTGTGGCAGAGTTCCCTGGTTAAGCACCATTATGGTAGCGTTTATTTGCAAAAATCACACAACTTTTTTTTACTGATGCTACAAATTTTTCACTATCGCCCCAAAATCCGCTAAAACACGGGCATGGTTACGAAGTAAGCCGAGCAAATTTAACCGATTGCGTTTAATTTCTGGATTGGGATCCATGACTAAAACGCTTTCCGCACCGTCAAAAAAGTTGCTAACGGTGGGGGTAATTTGCTCTAATCCTGTTACTAGCTGTCCATAATCTCGTGACTCTTGTGCAGCTTGAGTTTGTGGCACTAATTCCACGATGGCGTTGTAAAATGCTTCCTCGGATGATTTTTGGAAGAGTTCTTTACGAACGATCGCTTTGGGGTCAAGTTGTTTTGTATCCAAATCTCCTTGAGCCGCTAAACGAGTGGAACGATTCACGGTTTCGTAGATGTTATCTAATGTACCATTGGTGCGGATTTTTTGTAGGAAAGTTGCGCGATCGCCCACATCCAATAAATCCTTCAACGCCCTTTCTGTATATTCTCGGTCGTTTTCTCCCAAAACAGCATTCACTAAGTCATAGTCAATGTGTTTTTCTTCTTGCAGTAAAGTACGGATGCGTTGCAAGAAAAATTCTTCTAACCCAGCAACTAACTGATTTCTATCTTTGTGATATTCACTCGCAAAATCTGTCGCAATTTTTTCCAGTAACTGTTGTAGATTGATAGGTAGATGGGCTGTCCATGTGATATTCACGACTGCATTTGCTGCTCGTCGCAAAGCGAAGGGGTCAGAAGAACCCGTGGGTATCATCCCCAATCCAAAGATGCTGACTAATGTGTCTAGTCTGTCTGCCAAACCGACAACTTGTCCTGTCAAAGTTTGGGGTAATATGTCATCTGCCGAACGAGGTAAATAATGTTCAAAAATTGCCGTTGCAACTGCTTCCTCTTCTCCACTTGCAATAGCATATTTTTGTCCCATAATTCCCTGTAATTCCGGGAATTCATACACCATTTGACTGACTAAATCAGCTTTACATAAAAGAGCTGCTCTTTTGATGTTTTGGCGTTCTTTTTCGCTTAATTGCAACTGTTCTGTGATTTGTTCGGCAATTTTGCAAATGCGGTTGACTTTCTTCAGTAGCGAACCTAAATCCTCTTGGAATGTGACGGTTTCCAATTGAGGTAAAAAGCTTTCCAAAGGTTTTTCTAAATCAGCATCGTAGAAAAAGCGACCATCGGCTAAACGTGCACGAATGACTCTTTCATTTCCCAAAGCAATGATGTCTGATTTTGTGGGGTCACCGTTCGAGATTGTGACAAAATTTGGTAGTAAGTCTTTGGTGTTTGAACTTTGGAACACGGGAAAATAACGCTGATGACTTACCATCACAGTCGTAATAACTTCTGTGGGTAAGTTCAAAAATTCTGATTCAAATTTACCAATAACAGCTGAGGGAAATTCTACAAGATTTGTGACTTCCTGCAATAAGTCTGGGTAAATTTCTGCATAACCGCCTAACTTTTGGACAGATTCTTTGACTTGCTGCGTAATCGTATTTACCCGTTCATCCGTATCAACCACAACAGATCCAGAGCGAAGTGTGGTGACATAATCATTCGCGTGGGGTATGGTGATGGGTTTTGGATGCAAGACACGATGACCTTGAGAGATGCTATCGCTCTTTACCGTCTCCGAACCATTATCCAATTCTATTGGCAGCACCGCCTCATCCAACAAAGCAACAATCCAGCGGATGGGACGAGAAAATGTCTTATCTCCATCACCCCAACGCATCAACCGCTTTCCTTCAAGTTTGAAAATCCACTGAGGAACAAGTTCTGTTATTATCTCAGCAACTGGACGACCGGGAGTAAGTTTCCGGACAAAGACAAAATCTCCCTTCTCAGTCGGGCGAACTTCCAATGCAGAGACTTCCACACCTTGTTTTTTGGCAAAGCCTTGTGCTGCTGGTGTTGGGTTCCCATCTTTAAACGCTGCTTGTGCGGGGGGACCTTTAATTTCTTCTTCGCGATCCGCCTGCTGGGAGGGTAAACCTTTGATCAGTACCGCTAAGCGGCGGGGAGTTCCGTAAACTTCCACAGCATCGTAAGTCAGGCTGTTTTCTTCCAGAGTGTGAGGAATGCGAGATTTCCACTGCGAGACAGCGCTACTCAGGAAACTTGCAGGGAGTTCTTCTGTACCAACTTCTAATAAAAATGAAGGCATAGGACTATTTTTCAAGGAAAGCTGGGCTTAATTATATTAGTCAATTGAACCAGTTTACCGTTCTTGTTATGCTTCTGTTTCAAATGCAACACCTTCATACAGCAATTCAATCGGAAACTCAAATTCAATACTTGATAGAGTGATGATATCTTCAGCAGTGTAGGGATAGTAAAGCCACATTCTTCCCTCTCCCCGACAGAAACGCTCAACAGAAATTTTTTCCGAGTCAATCAAGATATACTCTTGCAAGGTAGGTATTTTTAGATAATCAGTGAATTTATCACCCCTATCTTTGGCGCTTGTACCAGGAGAGAGGACTTCCGCAATGAGTTTCGGATTTTGAATAAATTTGCGAGCGTTGAGGTCTTGAGGGTCGCAACTGACGATAACATCAGGATAGTAGTAAGCGCTTTGGGAACTGAGTTGTACTTTTACGTCTGACACATTCACTCGACAACCTCTAGAACGCAGATGTGGGTGTAAGGTTGTGTAAAAGTTAAGTGCAATGTCATTGTGGGGAATTGTAACACCTGTCATGGCAAAGACTTTGCCGTTGACGTATTCGTAGCGAACGTCTTGCTGAGGTTCCCATTCGAGATATTCCTCGACGGTCATTTTTTGGGGTTGTTGGGTGATGGCTACCATAATCTTTGAACGCCAAGACTTTTTCGGGTTTGGTTTGATTGTAGCGTTCTGGGTGAGAGTGAAAGTTCGTCAAAACCATCTTTGGGCTAATTGGCAGAAGTCAAACATAGCTAGTACTAGCGCTTGTCGTTATCCAATAGTTTTACGCATCAGGTCTTACTTGCTGTGATAAAAACAAAGCGGTCTGAAAATTTAAGAATAGATTGCTGGGCATATTTTTGTTCCATTTCAGCTAGACCAAGAGCAAGTTGTTCATCATCAAAAGTTGAAAGCAAAGACATATAACGATTTTGTACCATCTGCAAATATTTAGACTTAGGAATTGCCAAAGGATATTCTACAAAATCCACCGCTACATGAAAACCAATTTTTTCCAGTAAGCTAGCAAGATTATTATAATTGGGTTGGACTTCTTCATATTTACGCAAAGCTTTACTAAATAACGGGTAATCAATTGTTGGCGGAAGAAGTATTAGCAGTAAAATACCACCACTGGTCAATCTTTGGAAGAGATTACTTAATAACAGTTTTACTTCATTAATATGATGGATTAATTCCTTAATGATAATTTTATTGTATGTTCTAGACGAAGCCGAAAAGTTTATTGCATCCATTTCCACGCATTGATACTTAAGATTATTAGGGATTTGCTCAAGCATCTTGTTCGAGGAGTCCACACAGATCATCGGATTATATAACTGCATCTGATTGTTAATTTCTTTAGCGTATATTCCTGTACCACATCCTAAATCTATAAGTATATCTGTATTTTTTAGACATAAATGTTCAATGATTTTGTTAGTAATAAACTGAACAAAATCCTCTGAATAAAACCATAAATCTTCATACATACCTGCTATTGTTTGATAATGATTATGAATAAGTTCGCTCATATAATCTTAGAAAAAGTATTTGGACGACGCTACAGGCTGGTTTCGCTTCGCATCTACGCACTGGTGAGTGAGTTCAAGGGAAGCGATAGCTAGCCCCTAAGGGGGCCGGAGCTAACGCTGCTGCGCGGAGCGCAGATCGCCTACCTCTGTGACAAACACACCCACTTAAGTTAACCTATATTTGTTGCGGCTCGCAAACATAAACGCTCCGGCTTGCAACCAAGACAAACAGAAACTCTATGTAACGTTTTATCCCGAAAGTATCAAAATATTAAAAGCTACGGGGAATGCGAGTAAAGCTATTGATAGTGCGATGCCGTCTTGATCGAACGCGGTTTATGGGGCGAAATTGAGAAAATGGTTCAAAAAAAATAACTTGGGAAATTTTCCCAAGTTTGTAGAAGCACTGGAGGTGCATAGTACATATGAAAATCCCCACCAGATGATGGTAGGGAATAGTGTGTATCTTTTTTCCTTTTATTTATTAGGGCTAGCCCAAAAGAATTTATGCACCTTGCTCATGCATTTTAGGCTTTAATATCGATTCCGGCTGCATCGGAATAATTAAGTCGTAGTCAAAAGCCACCAGTAGCAGGCGATCGCCTTGCTGGAACAATTACCAAGAGAATCTTTAGTAAAGGCAGTTGAATTTTTGGAATCCCTTTCTCACGAAGCTCTACAGGTATCAGAAACGCCAAAACCTCAAGCAAGGGAAGCAGCTTTAATTCAAATTATTCAACGCCGTCTGTCTCCCGAACAACAAGATAGATTGACTTATTTGCGCTCTTTAAACGAGACTGGAGAAATTACACAAACCACTATAGAACAAAAGTTAGAACCCTTCAAAACTCATCCCCAAGTTCAGGGAAACAATGGTATTCTGCAAAAAATTAAAAACGTGCGGATGCAAATTGATTTACAACAGGATGAGCAGGCAAAAAATTTACTGGAAGAATTACAGCAAGATGTCGCTCAATTGCAACTTCCCTCAATGATGGGACAAGATAAGACATCCATAAAGTTATTAGAAGTTGCTAAGGGAGTAAAAGATGCTGTTGCAGCTGTTGGTAGTACTGCGAAATCTAGTGTGAAAAAACCTGTGGATAAATGGGTGCTGTGGTTGCAGAAATTTCTGATTTTCTTATCTGGAAGTGAGTTTCGTATTCAAGCAACTTACTGGTTTGCACGACCATTGTTTTCTCTAGCGTTGTTGATTGGTTTATCGGTGGTGGGGTTGCGATAGCGAAGCGCTACTGCCTCCGGCAGATCGCTTTACATGCAAAAAGGGTCAACTTTTGGTGCTGACCCATTTTCTGATTATTTAGGATTATTAGTTTGGGGTATGAGTGCGGATGTTGCGAGTCGGAGTTTGAGTCATTTGACCGGAGGAGATGAGAAAAAACAAGAAGCCACAACGCCAGAGAAATTGAACAGCTAGTCTGGAATCAAGATGAAACAAAACATAAAGTTTCCTGTGTTCCTACTTGCATAACGTGAATCTAGACTTCCTGCCAAAGTAGCTGTCATGAACTGCAAACCACCGAACACACGAAAACATTTCTCCCTCACTCCTTCACTTCCTCATTCCCTCACTCCTTATTTTCAAGCTAGGTGTAAGCAGCAGACACAGCACAGCGAGAAAATTTCTCTGTCTATGTTGCTTCTTTTCCATCTTTACCACATCAGTGACTCTTGAAAGAGGTTGATTTTGGCTGCCTAACTTTTAATAAAGTGCTTCTTCTTGGTGGGTTTCGATGGTACAGTCAGACGTTGGATAAGCAATACAAGTTAGCACATATCCAGCTTTGATTTGGTCATCGTCCAAAAAAGACTGCTCAGACTGGTCTACTGAACCTTTTGTGAGCTTACCAGCACAGGTAGAGCAAGCACCAGCGCGGCAAGAGTATGGTAGATCAAGACCTTCTTCTTCAGCAATGTCTAGAATAAATTCATCCTCTGGTACCTCAATTGTTTGGTTCAGCCCTTCAGCTTCGTTGATCAGTGTCACTTTGTAAGTAGCCATTTAGTCACCCTCTCTTTTGCAAATGGATCGTATAAGTTATCCTAAAGCAAACACCACGACTCATCTGATCAGATCAGCCGCTGGTTAAAATTTGCTTCACTTCTGATACTACGAGAAAAACAAAAGCATGTAACCAAAAATTGAAGTCGATTAGTAATGAAATTTTGTGAGTTCTTAAATATAACTTTTTTTTATACGACAGAGGATCGACTTCTTAGATTTTCACACCATCAACGGGTTCACTAGAGGAGCGCCTTGGGTAGCCACTTTTGTCACGACTGCCATTCTCACGATTGAAGGACGGTTGAGTCACTACGCCGTGCTTCGTGTCTCAACCTCGTGGGGTTTGTGTTTAAGTGTAAGTAACAGAGCAGACATCGCATAGGGAGAAGATTTCTCTTTCTACGCTGCTTTTTTTCTATTCATACCACATCAGTTACTTTTTGGAAAAGGTTAATTTTTGAGGTGCCTAACCTTTATTCGATATCATCTTTCTTGTGGGTTTCGATGGTGACATCAGAGGTAGGTTTGGCGATACAGGTGAGCACATATCCTTGATCAATCTGGTCATCGTCCAAGAAATTCCCATCAGACTGATCCACAGTACCCGATTTAATCAAACCAGCACAGTCAGAGCAAGAACCAGAGCGACAAGAGTAGGGCAGATCAAGGTCTTCTTCTTCAGCAATATCTAGAATATATTCATCATCTGGTACCTCAATTGTTTTATTTATCCCTTCAGCGTCGTTGATCAGTGTCACTTTGTAAGTAGCCATTTAGTCATCCTCTATGAGTGCAAACGGATCTAATAAGTTATCCTAAAGCAAATAGGGTCACTGATCTTATCGGATCAGTCGTTCTTTAAATTTGCGTCAATTGTGATATGACGAGAAAAAAGAAAAGGATGTAATTGGAAATATAAGTATAAAAAATAGCTAAAGATATCAATCTTAGGTAAGTTGATTTCTATCAACTTCTTTTAGTCAAAAATAAGGAAATAGGGTTATTTTCACCCTTACACCCCTTTGTGCTCATGCATAAGAGCAACAAATTAAGTAGTCGTCATGAACTGCAAACTACCTGACACATGAAAATTTATCTTTTCGTCTGCTTTTTGCGTTCTGCGTTCTGCGTTCTGAGTTTTGAGTTCAAATCAGTGACAAAATAATGTACGATAATTCTGCTTTTTCGCAAAAACGTCCTGTACGAGTAGGTTTGGTTGGTACTGGATATACAGCAAAATTACGGGCGGAAGCATTGCTGCATGATCAGCGCTCTCATTTAGTCGCCGTTGTTGGTCACACACCAGAAAAGACACAAGCTTTTGCTAGAGATTACCAAATAATGGTCGTAAATTCTTGGCAGCAACTGGTGGAGCAAGACAACATAGACTTAGTTATGATTTGTACTGTGACTCGGGATCATGGTATAATCGCTCGACAAGCACTTGAGAATGGTAAACACGTTGTTGTAGAGTATCCTCTTTCTTTAGATGTGGCAGAGGCTGAAGAACTCGTTGAGCTTGCAAAAGCACAAAAAAAATTGCTCCATGTTGAACATATTGAACTTTTGGGTGGATTGCATCAAGCCTTGAAGCAACACATATCACAAGTTGGTCAAGTTTTTTTCGTGCGCTACAACACCATCAAGCCCGAACATCCCGCACCCCGCAAATGGACATATAACCACGAGCTTTTCGGCTTTCCTTTGATTGGCGCACTTTCCCGATTGCACCGTCTTGTGGATTTGTTTGGTACAGTTATGTCGGTTAACTGTCATAACCGATTTTGGGAGATAGAGACAGAGTATTACCAAAGCTGTTTCTGCGATACTCATTTGTGCTTCAACACCGGACTGTTAGCCCATGTTGTCTATGGTAAAGGCGAAACTTTGTGGCAGGCAGAACGTAGGTTTGAAGTTCATGGTGAAGATGGCGGATTAATTTTTGATGGTGACACCGGACTTTTGGTACAGGGCGGAGAAAAAAAACCGATAGAAGTTGCTGCTCGTCGGGGTTTGTTTGCTAAAGATACGACAATGGTCTTAGATCATCTTATTGATGGCACTGCCTTATACGTCACCCCAGAAGAAAGCTTGTATACCCTCAAGGTTGCAGATGCTGCAAGACGTTCTGCTGAAATCGGTTTGACTATCCTCGTTGAGGATGAGCGATGGACTATTATAGCATAAAATCTTGAATAAGTGATCAATACTTTGTAGACAATAAAACAGCTTTGGTGAAAATCGTGGACGTTGTTTTACAGTATCGGAGCAGAAAGCCCATCTCATGTAAGTGTGAGTTCTCTGCACAAACACGGCAAACTATATTTATGAGAGATTCTTCTTTAGACGAAATTTCATGAAAAGTGAAACGATTGTTCTTTTATCTAACAGAGAACTAGATAAAATGCGTAAGGCTGGACGTTTAGCAGCCGAACTCTTACACCATCTTGCACCAATGGTGAAGCCGGGGGTTAGTACTCTTGAACTGAATGACGAAGCGGAACGGTGGACACAGGCGCATGGTGCAAAAAGTGCACCTCTTGGCTACAAGGGTTTTCCTAAGTCAATTTGCACGAGTGTGAATGAAGTCATCTGTCACGGCATTCCTAATGCCAAGCAAATCCTTAAGGAAGGTGACATCATTAATATTGATGTGACGCCGCTTGTTGATGGCTATCACGGTGATACATCCAAGACATTCTTTGTTGGTACCCCTTCCCCAAAAGCCAAAAAGTTGGTAGAGGTGACAGAGGAATGCCTCAGAAGAGGTATTGCTGAAGTTAAGCCAGGAGCACGTGTTGGAGATATTGGTGCAGCCATTCAGGAGTATGCTGAGGGGCAGGGCTTTTCTGTGGTGCGAGATTTTGTAGGACACGGTGTCAGCAATGTTTTCCACACTGCGCCGGAAATACCTCATTATGGTATCCGTGGTAAGGGAAAACGTCTGCGAGCTGGTATGGTTTTTACCATAGAGCCGATGATTAACGAAGGTACTTGGGAAGTTGAGGTTTTGGGTGATGGTTGGACGGCTGTGACACGCGATCGCAAACTTTCCGCTCAATTTGAGCACACTCTCGCCGTAACTGAAGACGGCGTTGAAATTCTGACGTTACGGGAAAGTAGGACTTAACCATCGGTATCAAAACTACAAGAGGGATCTGTGGCAAAGCGACACAGATCCTCCGGGACAATTAAATAACCGAGACAGGTTGTGGCAGTGGTTTGAGGTTATCTGTTTAGCGTTCGGTGCTAAGTTTGGATCAGTGAATTGGGCTGATTACGTTCATAATGAGTGAAATGTCTTGGACACTAACGATTAACACTTCGCGCCTTATCCTTCGTCCTCAACAACCTGATGATTATGAATCTTGGTACGCTGGTTTTGCAGGTCGGTTGCCACAACAGTATAAATATGACGAGGGACAGATTAGCTTGGATGGTTGTGACCCCAATTGGTTTTCAACTTTGTGTAAGCGCCATCAAGACCAAGCTTTAAGCGATTATGCTTATATTTTTGGTGTCTTTTCTCGACAAAATAATCAGCATCTTGGCAATGTCGATTTATCAACAATCCAGCGTGAAGAGAAACAGTGGGCTAATCTGGGCTATAGCATCCATAATCAGTATTGGCGACAGGGTTTTGGCAAGGAAGCTGTCAAAGCAGCACTCCGAGTCGGGTTTGAGAATCTTGGATATCATCGCATCGAAGCTGCCATTAATCTTGATAATCATCTCTCCATTGCCCTTGCTCAAAGTGTTGGTCTGCAAAAAGAATGTATTCGTCGTGGCTTTTACTATGAGAACGAACAATGGGTAGATCATTTGATTTATGTAGCTCTTCCCTCTGATTTAGGTCTAGTCGAGAAACCACCAGTGATCGTCCCATAACAACCCCGTTGCGGCGGACGGTTGAGAGATCTTGGTGTGGTGGTAAAGATTATCTGCCACATCACTTATTCAAACTCAATCTGTCGTGCATCTGTCTGTAGGCATAAATTTTAATCTGTACAACAAGCAATTATTCTGTCCCTATCCATAGCCCTAATTCTGCCTAAAATTAGAAGTAATTCCCTAATTTTCAAAATATACAAGATGCCCACATTAAAGCTGACGAATAAGCAAGTCGTTGAATTAATTAAACAGCTACCTAGCGAACAGCAAGTAGAGGTGTTTAGATTCCTACTTCTCCAACAGTGGGGGGAGTGGGAAGCACTATCGCGCTATGCAGTCGATAAAGTTAGACTGATTGCTCAAGAACGAGGCTACAACTGGGATATAATGACCGAGGAGGAGCGCGAAGTTTTTGTTGATAAACTGATGGATGAGGGTTAGTGCGATACGTTGCGGTTTTTGATACTAATATTTTGATCTCTGCTTTATTGTCTACAAGTGGCGATCCGTTTCGATGTTTAGCACTCGCAAAGATTGGACAAATTGAGTCTGTGACTTGTCAACAAATCCTGGATGAGTTTGCCCAAAAGTTGGTGCTTAAGTTCAAGTTTTATCAGAAGATGGCGCAAGCGGCAGTTGAAGAGATACGTAGTTGCTCTCGTTTAGTTGAGATTGGTGCGACATTAGAGGCAGTGCCAGATGATCCGGATAATGATATGGTTGTCGAGTGTGCCATAGTTGGCAATGCAACCCATATTGTCAGAGGTGAGAAACATCTTTTGACTCCAGCGAAGTATCAAGAGATTAAGATTGTTAAAGCAACTGAGTTTGTTGCGTTGTTATCTCAGTCTTGACAATCCTTGCAGCATAGTGACGAGACCCACGTGTGGGGTTGCGGAGGTTGCTTGCTGCCGCTAACTTTTGCCGTTACCTCATAATTTTGATTGCACAGTATATCAAGGTTATGGCTTAAGGTGAGACTGATGAGACTTAACCATCCCGATTTACCTGCCTCGATTTATTATCGAGGCGAATCGCTTGCTCTAAAGCTAATTTTTCTCTAGCTCTACGAGCATACGGCTGTAATTTTATGCGAGTCCACCCTGTAATTATACTCATATCTTCTAAGTTCATTCCCTTCATCAACATTTCTACACACCATGTCTGTTGAGCTTGCTCAATAACTGGCTGTTGTCCTTCTGGTGTTAATAATCCCTCAGTTAATATTCGCCAGCGCTGTTGTATTTCTAGCTCTGTCATTGGTATTCCATCATCGTTGAGAAATAATGCAGGGTGGTTATCTTTACGACTTTTTAACCACTGAGTTAAGGGATTGCGAGTATAAGAGCCATACCGTTTACCCATAATCCACTGATTTACAGGAACTTGTCGAGTAGCGCCCTGAGTGATTTGCAATAAATACTGGTTGGCGTCTTGGATTTGGTGAGTTCGCTCTAAATTCACAATTTCTTCTCCAGATAACCCTGCGCCAAACAAAACGTACATAAGAGCATAATCTCGCAGTCCTGATTTTTTAGCTCTTTGCAAAATCAAGTGGACTAAGTTTGCTGGTAAATCTACAACGTTTTCTGTCAGAATAAACTCATTGTTGACTGGATTTGAGGATTGTGTGGCGACCTTTAAAAACAGTGCCACCAAAGTTTCTAAAAACTCATCTCTGTCATGCCAAAGTTCATGAAATTCACTGGTAAACTCAATCACGGCATACCCCAACAACATACTATTGAGTAAACTTGCTAGCTTTTGAGGTGATAATTGTACATGTAATTGCTCACGTTCCATCATTGTTGCTAAATATTCCGCAACATAGTTGTTGGCTTGCGCTAAGCTTCTTCCCAGTGCTTGACGATTTTCCACTGGATATTTTCCTGCCTCACCAACCATAGAACGTACCAATTCAGGAACTTGTTCTAAAGCTTTTAAGCGGTCTTCACAATAATTTTTGAGGGCTTGATGAACATTAGTCATTTGAGTTGCTTGCGTTTTTAAGGATTCACCCAGTTCTTTAAACACTGGTGATTCAGAAATGACTGCCAGAACTAATCCGTGCTTATTGCCAAATTGCCGGAATAGCGTCACTTCATTAACTTTTGCTAATTCTGCGACTGCCTTGGTTGTCGTTTCCGTAATTCCTTGAGCTGCAAACAACTCCATTGCTGCATTAATCAGCCTTTGTCGTGTTGAAATTATTTCGCTAGACATAAGTCGAAAGTGCAAGTGGCACTTGCATTAAAATTTTATCCTTGCTAGACTAACAGATGTAAGTAGCACTTGCATCCTCTGTTCCTACTTTAGCTGTCTTCGCTAGTTTTGACAGGAGATGTGGTAATTAGTACAAGACTGTACTGATTTATTTACGGCATTCACGTTAAAGGAAACATTTATGACTATCAACTCAGCTGCGGCTGTTGATAAGCAGCCGCTTACTCTGAGCTGGACTAACGTGGCATTTTTCGGTACGATTCATGCCTTGGCAATGCTCGCTCCCTGGTGTTTTTCTTGGTCTGCTTTGGGAGTTATGATATTCCTACATTGGTTGTTTGGCAGCATTGGTATTTGTTTAGGGTATCACCGACTTTTAACTCACCGAAGTTTATCTGTGCCAAAGTGGTTGGAATATGCGATCGCCACCTTAGGAGCACTCGCCATGCAAGGAGGACCAATGTTTTGGGTAGCAGGACATCGGCTGCATCATGCGCATACAGAAGACATAGATAAAGATCCTTACTCTGCCAAGCGTGGTTTTTGGTGGAGCCATATGCTTTGGATTTTTTACCCACGTCCAGAATTTTTTGACGAACAACATTACAAAAAATTTGCCCAGGAACTATACCGTGATCCATTTTATCGTTGGCTGAATCGCTACTTCTTGCTGCTCCAAATTCCTGTTGGTGTCCTACTGTATGCTTTGGGTGGATGGTCTTTTGTTGTCTATGGAGTCTTTGTGAGGGCAGTATTGCTCTGGCATACTACTTGGTTTATCAACTCTGCAACTCACCTGCGCGGTTACCGTCGTTTCCAGTTGAAAGACAACTCTCGTAATCTTTGGTGGGCAGCACTTTTAACTTATGGAGAAGGTTGGCATAATAATCACCATGCTCACCCAAATGTCGCCAAAGCTGGATACCAGTGGTGGGAAGTGGATATGACTTGGTGGGCAATTCAGACATTGCAAACTCTGGGGTTAGCTAAGAAAGTAGTCATGCCTCCAACCTCAAAAGCAGAAGTTTGACGAACTTAATTTATCGTAAATTAAAAGGTCTGGTGACCCCTACGTCTATACGTAGTTTCAGTTTCAGTTGAGGTTCAAGTCCGCAACTGAAAATGTCTTTAATTTTGAATTTTGAATTTTGAATTTTGAATTGTTAATCACTCCTGCTTCCTTGGATAGCGGGGAATACAAGGAGTTCCCCAGCTAACTTGCCCAGAGGGTATGTCAGTAAAAACATTACTACGAGCACCAATCACAGCGTTAGCTCCAATTTTTACTCCTAGTCCAATGAAGCAATCAGCGGCTATCCATACTCCATTACCGATGATGATACTCGCTGTTTTCAATCCAAAAGCTGGGTCTGTTATGTCATGGCTACCAGTACACAAGTAACTCTTTTGGGAAATGACGCAATGTTCACCAATGTTGATATCGTCAAGGCTGTAGAGAACTACGTCATCTCCAATCCAGCTGTAATCCCCAATTGTAATTTTCCAAGGATAAGTAAACCGGGCTGTAGGTCGAATTAGTACACCTTTGCCAATACGAGCGCCAAAGAGTCGCAGCAAGGCGCAACGTAGACTATTGAGCGGGTGGGGGGTTAGGGGAAAGGCGATCGCCTGTACAAACCACCATAACAAAATATACCAACCTGCTCGTCCTCGGTCAAACCAGGATTGGTTATATTTACGTAAATCTACAAAAGGTTCTTCACTAGTCATTAGTTATAAGTCAAGGGAACAGGGAACGCTTAACAGGGAACAGGGAATAGGGAATAGGGAACGCTTAACTCTTAACTCTTAACACCGAAGAAGGGAAAGAGTGTTTCTTTGATTCATAACGGGTGGTGCGCCACCCGTGGAATGCTCTTAAAACACTGTTTGCTTGATTCAAAAATTAATTTTGAATTTTGAACTTGGAATTTTAGCGGCGGGGGCGACTTTCTCCGACACCCACCAACAGATGTGGCTCTTTGCTGGTGGTTGTGCATGTGGTATTGAGCCGTCCGTCATACTGACACAATTCATAAAGTTTTATGCCTATTTGGTACTCGTATTGACTCAAAAGCCGTGCATAAATATACCCAGCCCTACCATCCAAAAAACCACGCTGAATAATGTAGAATAAAACAAACCGCAAAAATGGTTTAAACGGTAGCCGCACCCATAGTTTTTTCAGGAAGCGCTTACGTTGTACAGCATTCCCGAAGAAATTTGCGCCTATTGTATTGGAATCATCTTTACCAGTGAGAAGATTTCGATAAACATGAGCCTCCCAATTGGAATAACGGTTATGCCGTTCTATCCAATGAAAAAGGTCACGGAAATCTTCGTGTATCATGTCGTTTTTCAGATATCCAGCTTTTCCATCTAAGATAACGTGTTCGTGAACTTCGTTATCACCAGTATTGGCAACATCCCCAGTCTCAAGGTTTTCGTAGCGACCTTTTTTATGTTTAAATAAACGCAAATTCCAATCGGGATATTTGCCGCCGTGGCGAATCCATGTCCCTAAGAAAAAGACTCTGCGGTTGAGGTAATAGCCGTTGTATTCAGGGTTTTGAATGGCTTGAGCAATTTCATCCCATAGTTCGGGTGTAATGCGCTCATCGCAATCAACAATTAACACCCATTCGTTACGGAAGGGTAAATTTTCTAAAGACCAATTTTTCTTTTTAGGCCATTTCCCATTGTAGTAGAATTGTACGATATTTGCACCATAACTTTGAACAATTTCGACGCTTTTGTCAGTACTTTGAGAATCTATAACAAAAACCTCATCAGCGGTTTGAACACTTGCCAGACAAGCAGGCAAATTCGCTTGTTCGTTTTTTGCTGGAATGAGTACTGACACGGGTAATTTGAAAGACATACAAGTCATAAGTTGTTACTCTTTCTTAGATTTGGACAGAAGACCCTGAATCGCTGTATTTAGGTATCCAATTTGACCGTAGGCATACACAAGTTTATCAAATCGTTCTGCTGGATCGGGAAAATGTTGTAATGTTTTATATAAACCACGTAAAAAACGCTCGCTACCACGCTGCAATTGACCGAAACCAGCTTTGCCAGCAAGTTGTTCGCGGTAACACTCACTAACGCCTTGCCACCAACCCCGGCTAATAAACCAGGATCGTTTGAGGCGTTCTGGGGAGACATTGTGAGCGACTTTGGCGTTGGGAAGATAAGCAACTTGCATTTGGTGTTGAAGGGCAAGTTCGGTCATTTGCAGTTCTTCATTTGATAATAATTTTGTCCCAATTCGACCGAGATGAGTATTAAAACCCCCTACTGTTTCGAGAAAGCTGCGGCGGATAGAGTAGTTCAAGCCTCTGGGGGTTTGTCCTGGGTTATCAATGTAGACAATACTGTCTCCCAAGTCGTATGCTCCCAAATTGGCAGATAATCCTTTTGATAGCCAACGTGGTGCTTGGGTTCCTTCTGGCCATAATAGAGTCACTTTGCCACCAGCAATTGCTAGTTTCGGGTTATCTTGATAAGCTGAGTATAAAATCTGTAACCAGTTAGAGCTAGCTTCTGCATCGTCGTCAAGGTATGCTAAAATTTCAGCACTAGCAACTCTAGCGCCAGTGTTGCGAGCAACAGATAAACCAATCACAGGCTCAAAGATATACTTGAGGCGGGGGTTGTGGCTTCTTTGTTCTACGACTTCAACAGTGCGATCGCTCGATCCATTATCCACAACCACGACTTCAAACTCACCACCAAAATCCTGTGCCAAAAGGCTATCTATAGCAGCGCCTAGATAGGTATCTCGATTGTGAGTACAAATAATGGCAGAGATTTGTATGTTTGGCATAGACTTTAAGTTTATCTTTTTTGAACTTTGTTGGTTGTTCGTCTTTGGTTGAGAGTTGTTAGCTATTCTACTAACCACTAACCATTAACGACTAACTAATAACAAAGTCTAACTCTAGCCTGTTGTTTCTCTCATCTATACCAAACATTTCCGATTGACAAACCGACTTTTTTTACAAAAGATGAAATTATCTTTAGTTCTTTAGGAAGATTTTTCAGGAGAATTCAAAAAAACAGAACTCAGAATTTTCTCTAGGAATCAATACGAATAACTTTAGTTTCTGTGCTAGCCGACTCATTAATAGGTGTCAAAGAACCAGAAGGATTTGTGAGTCCTGAGTTCTGTATTCAATCGCAGTTAAATTTCAGTCAAATTTCAATCAAATTTCACTGCGATTGAATGTGACCGTGCAAAATCACCAGAGTTTCTGCTAGTTGAGTCAGACGAGTTTCTAGATATTGCTTTCGTCCCAAGAGTTGGCGTAACTTTTGGTAACGCGCAATTGCGATACTCACGCTAGGAACCTGGTCGGCTGGACATGGACGCGACCACACTTTACCAGAAGCATCCAAACCACACAAACGATACCCAGCACGGGGTGATTGGCAGGAAACATTGGTCTTTTCTGCACAAATTTCTTCTACGTAGTCCATAAGACGGTCAACTTCTGCATGGCGCAGTGTTGCAGTTCCTCCTGGTTGGACTTGCTGTTCATGGGACTCTAGCCAGCCATTGACAATGGGTCCTTCTAGATAAAGATCTTGAATTTGCCGAACAATTTTTTGCAGTTCTTTTTGCCAAGAAGCAACACTTTCCTGAATATCTTGCAACAAATTCATTGCGAAGGCGGGATTTGCTCCGTTGCGATGGCTAGTAAAGCTAGGAGTTTTGAGCTTAGGTAGGCTTGGTGTTTTACTACCGGTGTCTTGGGCGGGAAAAGTCTGCACGGAAGTATTGTAGGTAGCTAAGTTTTGTTCCAACTGCCCAGAAAACTTTTCCTCGCAAAACTCAGGATGTGTTTCTGAGTGTTCTGCTTCCCCAATGCTGATCCGAAACGACAGAGACTGCTTTGTTGAAGCATCTGCTTCCACAGATCCAGCAGTGTTGCGAGTCCCCAAGTCGTGTAGAGTTGCCTCTATGCGTTTTATGCCTGCTTTCATACGAATATCAAAGTGTGTTGTGGTTGTAGTGTTCAAGGGTAAAGGCACAAGATCCACTACATTATTTACTGATAGCCTAGTAGAATTGCACCCCTTCTCAATTCAAGATACTAGGTAAACAGCTTTGAGTAAAGTCGTATTAGTGACCGGACCAGCACGATCTGGTAAAAGTGAATGGGCAGAAATTTTGGCTATGCAATCACAAAAAGTCGTTATCTATGTGGCAACGGCAGTAGAAAACTCAGAAGATAAAGAATGGCAAGAACGTATTTTACAACATAAACGACGCCGTCCTCAAGATTGGGCGACATTAGAAGTGCCATATGAATTGTCTGCAACTCTTGCGAACGCGGAACCAAATATCTGTCTATTGGTAGATTCTTTAGGCACTTGGGTTGCAAATTTTTTGGAACAAGACGAGTTGGTTTGGGAAAACATTGTTCAAGAGTTTTTACAAACAGTAGAGTTAGTTGCTGCCGATATAATTTTTGTAGCAGAGGAAACAGGTTGGGGTGTTGTGCCAGCTTATCCTATTGGTCGAAGCTTCCGCGATCGCCTAGGTCATTTAGTACGTCAGTTGGGGGGTATCAGCCAAGAAGTTTATTTAGTCACCGGGGGTCATGTTCTCAATCTGAGCTTGCTTGGTTCTCCTTTGCCTAAGATAAGAGAGTAGAGAGAAATGACAAAGTAACTAATAGTTAACAAATCAGTAACTCTTCTTAAGAGTTTATTCAAGATTCCTCATATAAAAACTAGAATTTACAATCTAGAATTTTAGTATGGCATCACAACAAGACGTAAAAAGATACTTAGCTTACTGGTTCCAGCTTGGCAAAAAAGTTGTGATAAACAACGGTGCGGCAACCTTACTGCCGCAAAAAGTCATTGCTGGCGATCGCTACAGCAATGAGTTTGAAGAGTGCTGGCAAAAGATTATTTCCCCTGAGTCAGGCGACTGCTACATAGAAGGTACACAGGAAACCATAGCAGAATTGCTATCACCTGCTTGGAATGTTTCTCCCTGCGGACGTTGTAGTATGCCAATACCTGTAAAAAATGTGGGTATGCCGCCGTTGGTATGTCCTTGCTTTGATTTAACCACTTGGCCTAATACAGAATTACCACCGCCGCGTTCACCAGTCAACAATCAAGAGCAACTGAGGGCAATTCGCGATCGGCTTTTGAGTGTTGTGAAATCAACTCGTGACTAACTTGTTTACTTGAGAATCTAACAATATTTCGTATCAAGATGCAAAGACGCTGAGAAAAACTTAGCGTTTTTTCGTTTTTGTGTGATATCGTTTCCGGTTGAATCTGAATGATGAAGAAACCGCAGAGGCGCAGAGAACGCAGAGGAAGAGAAAAGAGAAATCATTTCGATGCAAACGGATTTGATATGAAATTTAAAAGTTTTATATAGCAGGGAACACCCGAACGAGGAATTGGCTTGATGGTCTCGTGGTGTCCGTATTTTCTCATTAGTTCATGTCCTAATCTACCTGACAACTGCAATAACTTATCTTACATCTTGCACCATAAACAAAAATGTCAAATTAATTACATGCGGATTGACTTCATCTCGTCCGCCTAGGACTGTAAGTCCCAGGCTAATAAACGAAGTCCATTCAAATGGACTGAAAAAAAGGAAGTAATTATTATGTCTTTTTTTATACTATTTTATAGAAGTATAAGTGGTTTATTCGTAATGATGCAAGATCTCAGTTCTACTATTTTACTCAATTCTAGATCAAGTCTTCTCCCTTGTGATCCTTAAGTCTGAGTATGCACAGCTTGAGGTAGGAGTTGAGGGTGAGGGTTTATGTGTCATCTCAACGCAACTTAGTATGATTTTATAGCTTAAGAATTTACAATATCTTTATGAAAAGAGCAGGAAATTTAAGAGTTTATTTTTCTCCTAATCATTTACAATATCTTTATCAACCTTTTGTGGTTAGTTGTGTTATCTAAAAAACCACATTTCTATGTACTTTTCGGAAATCCCGCGCTTCATAATTGTGTAATTGGTATTTCCAAATTTGGTACTTAAGTTTGCATAAAAAGGGAATGACTCAGCTAGTTACTTCCGTATATCGTATTAATCAAGCGAGGAGTTGAGCAGCCAAAAAGAGGCAATCAACGACAAGCGAGAAATCAATTAAACACAAAACTAAGAGGTTTTCGACCATGTCTCAACTATTTATCGACCTGTCTGCTGAAGAACAAGAAGTTGTCGCTGGTGGCAGTGCTATTGACTTTGATCAAGATGAAGTCTCCAAATTCAAAACTAACTACTTGTATGCATACAGAAATTCAGGAACCAATGCTGGTCCTTTCGGTGCAAGCACCTACAATATCAATGAGGTACAGAAAGACTCTCTCTACGCTAAGTCTAAGCTCAAAGTCAAAGCTAATGTTCCTGCTAAGTAAGTCTTGATTCGCTAGAAACATACTCCAGAGTTTAAGTTAACCTTTCGTTTTAGATAAACTGAACATCAACTTTGTTGTCTTAGTAGTCAAAGCTAGGGAAAGTTAAACTCTGTGGTAATTCGCTGAGTTAATTCTACATCATCACAGATTTTTAGTCTAGATGAGTTAGCTACTATTAGCTATCAGCTAGATTGAGAGCAATGGTAGAGAGGTAATTGCTCACCTCTCTACCACTCTCTCTACTAGTAAGAGATCGATTTTGTATAACGAAAAGATTTGTCTAATCCTTATGCTGTTGTGAAGTACACGGACTGTCAAATCACAAAGGTAATAGTATGTCTAACGATATCACACCTAAGAATTCTGAATTACTAACAGATTTGTCTGAGCAAGAACAGGAGATTGTATCAGGTGGGCGTTCAAGTTCATTTGAGTTACGCGATTTTTTCTTTCAAAGGACAAACATAAGAAGTTCTGCCAATAGTGGATTCAATAGTTCACAGGATGGTGTTTCTTTCGGAGACCAAAGTGGATACATGTATTCACAAACGACCATGTCAATTGGTTCTTTAATTTTGGGTGGTGGACGAAAGAGGCGTAAATCCAAAGGTTCGAGTTACAATGATTTCTTATCTTTATTACTTTTGAGTCTTTGGTACTCTTGATGAGAGTATAACTTAAGTAAGTAAGAAGAATGCAGAACACAGAATGCATCTCCTAATTTTAGGATATTTGACAGCGTCAGCCAGAGTTTTTCGACTTTTGCAATGAGTTTCTTATTGTGAGTACTGACTGCTGAGTTCTGTGTTTTTTATTTAGTTGAAAAAACCTTAATATATACACGCATTAACTGAGACCAAAAGATTAACCACACCTACAGGTTCTGTTCTTTTGGGTGATTTGCCGATGAAATACCAGTTTGTTCAACAACACAGTGAAGAAGACTGCGGCGCTGCTTGTCTGGCTTCAATTGCCAAACATTACGGACGTACTTTTACTATTAATCATATTCGTGAAGCTGTAGGTACTGGACAATTAGGGACAACTTTATTGGGGTTAAGGCGGGGAGCAGAAACACTTGGGTTTAATGTTCGCCCAGTCAAAACTTCTCCAGAACTGTTGGATCGGATCAAAGAAGCGCCCCTTCCAGCAATTATTCACTGGAGGGGAAATCATTGGGTTGTATTGTACGGTAAGAAAGGCAAAAAATGTGTTGTCGCTGATCCGGCTGTAGGTATCCGTTATCTCTCTAAACAAGATTTAGCAGAGAGTTGGACAGATTGGTTGATGTTGCTATTGGAACCAGATCCAATACGCTTTTTTGCTCAAGAGAATGATCAAGTTGGTGGCTTTTGGCGTTTCTTCAAGCGCGTTTGGACTTTTCGCTCAATTCTGGCGCAAGCTTTCCCCTTAAACCTCATCTTGGGACTACTCTCTTTAGCTTCGCCTTTTCTGCTGCAAATCCTCACTGATGATGTGCTGGTTCGGGGTGACACAAAGCTGCTCACAACTGTAGCAATTTGTGTGGTTGTAATGCATTTTATTTCCAGCAGCCTTTCATTTGTCCAGTCTCATTTAATCGCTCATTTTGCCCAACGTTTGCAATTAGGGTTAGTCTTAGAATTTGGAAGAGCTATTCTGCGCTTACCTCTTTCTTATTATGAATCTCGTCGCAGTGGAGAAATTGTTAGTCGCCTACGGGATATTGACCAGATAAATCAGTTAGTTGCTCAAATCGTTGTTGGTTTACCAAGCCAATTTTTTATTGCGCTGATTTCTTTTGCTTTCATGGTTTTCTATAGCTGGAAACTGACGTTAGTGGCTGTTTGTATTGCTGTAGTCATGTCAATCTCCACAGTGATATTCCAGCCTACTTTGCAGCAGAAAACTCGTGAACTTTTAGTGACAGAAGCAGAAACACAAGGCGTTTTAGTAGAAACTTTTAAAGGCGCACTGACAATCAAAACGACTACGGCAGTGCCGCAATTTTGGGATGAGTTCCAAAGTAGATTTGGTCGTCTTGCCAGCCTGACATTACGCACAATTCAGATTAGCATTATCAATCACACTTTCTCTGGCTTAGTTTCTGCAGTTGGGAGTGTTATTTTGCTCTGGGTTGGTGGTAATTTGGTGATTAACCCGGTAGAAAATTTGAGCATTGGACAACTCTTTGCCTTTAACTCGATGAATGGCAATTTCTTGGGCTTGATTGCTAGTCTCATCAGTTTTGTAGATGAATTTACTCATGCCAAGACAGCAACTCAACGTTTAACAGAAGTTATAGACACCACCCCAGAAAATAAAGGCGATGGAAAAAAGCCTTTCGCTAATATTCCTGGAGATGCTGATATTATTTGTACAGATGTGAACTTTCACTATGCTGGTCGGCTTGACTTGCTACAGGACTTTTCACTAAAAATTCCCGGTGGTAAAGTTATCGCTCTCATTGGTAAGTCTGGTTGTGGTAAAAGTTCTTTAGCTAAGGTGATTGCTGGTTTATATCCACTGCAATCTGGCAATATCCGCTTTGGAATCTATAACCTCAATGACCTTTCTCTTGATTGTCTACGTCAGCAGGTAGTTCTTGTTCCTCAAGATGCTCACTTTTGGAGCCGTTCTATTGTAGAAAACTTTCGTTTAGGAACGCCTTATGTGACTTTTGAGCAGATTGTGAGAGCTTGTGAAATTGCTCATGCTGATGATTTTATCAGTAAACTTCCTGACAAATATCAAACTATTTTGGGGGAATTTGGCGCAAATATTTCTGGTGGACAACGTCAACGGCTAGCAATAGCACGAGCGATTGTTACAGATCCACCAGTCCTGATTTTGGATGAATCTACCTCTGGACTCGATCCTGTGAGTGAAGCGCAAGTACTCGATAGATTATTTGAGCACCGTCGCGGTAAAACGACAATTTTGATTACCCACCGTCCTAAGATAGTTAATCGTGCTGATTGGATTGTCTTGTTGGATCAGGGGAAGTTGAAGCTTCAAGGTTCTTTGGAGGAGTTACGTTCAAAACCAGGGGATCATATGGATTTTTTAATCCCTTGAAATCAGTGAACAGTGAACAGTAAACAGTGAACAGTAAACAGTGAACAATGAACAGTGAACAATGAACAGTGGTAACTGGTAACTGGTAACTGATAACTGATCACTGGTGACTGATAACTGAAAAACTGATAACTGAAGAACTGATAACTGGTGATAATATATGCTCTACACCCAAAATCAAAAACTCCTCCCTAGTATTCAAACTGACGAGTTTCTTCCTCCTATTAGTCCTTGGACATCAATGGCTGGGATGTTTCTTGTTGGAACTGTTGGTACTGCAATTGGTGTATCATCATGGGTTAAATACAATGTCACCGTAAAAGCCCCAGCGACTGTGCGTCCTGTGGGAGACACCCGACTGGTGCAGCCGGAAATGGAAGGTGCTGTTAAAAGTATCCTTGTCAAAGAAAATCAGCTTGTTAAGCAGGGGGATGCGATCATTCGCCTTGATGATGAGCAATTGCTGATCAAAAAAAGTCAGTTGCAAGGTAATCTCGAACAAGGGAAGTTACAACTCATTCAAATGTATGCTCAAATCAGGAGTTTAGGGGTTCAAATTATCGCTGAAAAAAGAGTTATAGAGAGAACAGTTGCTTCTGCTAAAGCTGATTTAGAACGCAATCAACGAGACTATCAACAGCAGCAAATTACAACAACAAACGAATTACTAGCAGCACAAGCAAGCTTGCAAAAAGTGGAGGCAGACTTGCAAAAAGCCAATGCCGATTTAAACTTTGCTAAACTGGATAGTGATCGATACGAAGAACTTTCAAAAGTTGGAGCGATCGCTGGGCGTGAATTTGACCAGAAAAAACTAGCTGTTGAACAGGCAAAAGCAATAGTAAAGGGTGAACAAAAAGCTGTTGACATTGCTAAAGCTAAGGTGAAATCAGCCCAAGCCGCACTCAATCCCAGTACAGCAATGGTTAAAATTGCCTCTGAACGTGTTGCCCAAGAAACAGCCAAAGGTGAATCAACTATTGCTACTTTGATGAGAGAAAAAGAAGCTTTAGAGCAGCGTCGAGTTGAAGTGCAAAGTCAACTCAATCAATATAAAAAAGAAATTCAACAACTTGATACTCAACTAGAAAGTAGCGTTGTTCGTGCTACCAGTGACGGTATTATCCTCAAGCTAAATTTGCGTAACCCTGGTCAGGTAGTACGACCAGGCGAAGCCATAGCTGAAATTGTACCTCAAAATGCTCCATTAATCGTTAAAACAATGGTTTCTGCTGCTGACATTAAAAAAGTCGAAGTTGGTCAAAAAGTGCAATTGCGAGTTGATGCTTGTCCCTACCCTGATTATGGTACTCTCAATGGTGTTGTCAGCGCCATTTCTCCAGACGCAATAACACCTCAAGCCAACAATACAGGTAGTACAGCTGGAACAATGTCTACTCAGGGCTATTTTGAAGCTACAGTCAAACCCCTGGCGCTAAAATTTGGTCAATATCAGCATCAGTGTTCTATTCAAGCAGGAATGGATGCCAAAGCTGATATTATTTCCAAAGAAGAAACAGCGCTGCAATTCTTGCTGAGAAAAGCGAGGTTAATAACAGATTTATGAGCCACTCAGTCGGTAATAGTAAGTCATTCAAAGTACTCTTTATGACTTCCCATTTTTGATTTAGTACAGTATCTTTGCTTCCACGTATTTTTTTATGCATTTTTCGGAAATGAAAATGGTAGATTTTAACAATTAAGTTGGCAGAAATATACAATGTTTTCTTTAGCTTTTCTGTCTTAAACTAAGACAATCAATAATTACAGTGGTTAGCCGTGGTCTGCTTACTATGTATGCAAATTCTTCTACTAGACCTCTCCAAAAATGGCTATCAAATCTTTACGGCGCTTGCACTAGACATCGATTTTTGGAAAGGTCTACTGATCATTATCTCCATGATGATTTTCATTTTGTTTATCAGGTCTTATTATAGAACTCAACATGCCTTGCAGTGGTGGTCTTGTAGGCAGTCTTTGAAACTTTTTCTAGAAGCAGAGATTATTCGTGACAATTTACTACAAGAGTTTTTCATTATACGTCGCAGCCTAGAACTGTTACCAGTAGAAAATCAGGGGTTATCATTCTCCCAAACTCAAGAATGCTTAACTAAGACTCATAATTTTCATCTATCCTTAGCACAGTTGAGCGATCGCTTGTTCCCAGCATATCTTCCAGATAGCTTGCCATTGGCGATTTCGTGCACCATCGAACCGTGGGTACGCTCCCATCCTCACTTCAATTTTCATATAGATATGCCTGAGAGTTGGCGACATGAGCCAGCCAAAACCAGTCTGATAGTTTTAAGAGCTTTAGAAGAATTACTAGAAATAACTGTACCAGAAGTTCTAACAGAATTATCGATCCATATTAGCTTGAAACAACTAGAAAATATTGGTCAACTTATGGTTAAAATTAGTTATCCTAATGTATCTGCACTTACATTTTATTCTCGTCTACCAGAATTGAATTATCTTTGTGAAAGTTTTCGATTCTTAACATCAGGAAAAACTTTTCGCCGAAGTAATAGTAACAGCGTTGCTTGGTACTTTTGCTGGTCAGTACCAGCCCTCTAGTTATTGCGAGGATGTTGATGATGACTCAAGCTTTCATAGAGCAAGCCTTACTAAAAATTGTTGTGGTTGATGACCATGAATCTGTTTTAGAAGGAACAATCTCAGTACTTAGCAGTAAGTACCCAGATGCTGAAATTATCACTGCTCAAACTGCTGAAACTGTTTTAAATACAGTAAATACCTTGCAGCCGGATCTTGTTGTCATGGATATTTCTATTCCAGAAACCCTAGGGACGATAGCGCGATCTGATACAGGTCTTCAACTCCTGAGGAATTTGATGACAAACCATCCTACCCTAAATCTGGTTGTTCAAAGCGCTCACGTCAAAACCCTCGTGCGGATGAGACCTGAAATTGATGCTCATAAAGGAGGCTTTACAGTTGCTGATAAAAGTCTCTCTAGCAAGGAAATGTTGACTAGAGTTGATTGGGCATTACAGGGATTAACTCATACCAAAGATATCAAAGGAACGCTCGTAGGACTAGAAGTTAAACGAGAGTGGCTGCAAGTGCTGACTTTAGCATTTGAAGAAGGATTACAAGATAAGGCGATCGCTGAACGCCTGTGTGTTTCAGAACGAATGGTACGTCACTACTGGACTAAACTGCAAGACGCTTTAAACGTTTATCCTGAATTCGGAAAAAATATCCGAATTCAGACTGAAATGCGAGCCAGAGAAGAAGGATTAATTGATTGATAACTTATCTATATTTCTTCTTGAAAAAGATATTAATGAGTTCCGGAATTGAAATTAATACTCAGTAATGGTTAACAAGGTTTTCCCTGTTAACCATTACGAATTATTAATTTAATAAGCTCATGTATCCCAGCATGTGGAAAAAAGTTAAAGAGGAAATGTTTGTTTGGCGCTTAGGTGCATCAACAGGAATTCTCATCATTGGGCTTGTGATCATAGCCCGTCTGACTGGTTCATTACAAGTTTTAGAATGGCTAACTTTTGATACTTTTCTACGTCTGCGCCCATCAGAACCTATCGATGAACGAATTCTGATTGTGGGAATTAACGAAGATGATATCCGTAGTATAAAAAAATATCCCATACCAGATGGAGAGTTGGCAGCGCTACTGGTAAAGTTGCAGACATACAAGCCCAGAGTCATCGGTCTTGACCTGTATAGAAATCTACCAGTTTCTCCAGGCAATCCTGAGATGATTGCTGCATTCAAGGGCATGAAAAATTTAATTGCTATTGAAAAAGTACTACCAGATGAAGTTGAGCCAACGCCCTATTTGTCTTCGGAACAAATTGGTTTTGCGGATCAAATTACAGATACAGATGGTAAACTCAGACGCAGCCTGCTAGCAACGCCAACGCCTAAAGGATACAAATTTTCTTTGTCTTTACGTTTGGCAGAAACTTATTTAACTCATGAAGGTATCACCTTGGAGAATGGGTTACGCGATCGCGATACTATGAGATTTGCTAACACTGAGTTACCTCGCTTTTTGCCCAACTCTGGGGGATATGTCAAAGCAGATGCAGGTGGGGTTCAAGTCCTATTGAATTTTAAGAGCGATCGAGAGCGATTTATAACGGTTAGTCTAAATGATATCAAAACGGGGAACTTTAAGCCAGAGTGGATACGCGATCGCATAGTCATTATTGGAATGACTGCTTCTAGCGTTAAAGACCTCATTTCAACTTCCACCATAACATCTACCAAAACCCCACCCGGACGAGTTTATGGAGTAGAAATTCAAGCTCATGAAACCTCTCAGATTATCAGTGCAGTACTTGACGGACGACCACTCATAAATACATGGACAAAAGAGTGGGAATATATTTGGATTATAGGCTGGGGTTTTTTAGGAATTTATTTCGCCAGACTCACTAAATATCCATTAATAAATCTTTTGGCTGTCAGCATTGTTAGCATTAGTCTCACAGGAAGTAGTTATTTGCTGCTGCTGATTTGGGGTTGCTGGGTTCCAGTGATACCAGCAATGCTTGTGTTGATTTTAAATGGTGTAGGACTCACCGCTTTATTTCAATATGATCAAGGCTTCCGAGCTAAAATTAACGCTCGCCAAATCATAATTGAACGCACATTTGAAACAATTCATAATGGACCATTACAAACTCTAGCTAAAGCTTTGAGGCGTGTAAAAGACGGAAATAATTTGCCACCAGAGGAACTACTTTACGAACTTGAAAAAGATTTGGATAAATTAAACTATGAGCTACGAGGCATCTATGACTTTTTGCAACGAGAACCGGGAAATCAAGAGAATAGTCTTTATATTGGTGGTATAGAACTCAATTTACAAAACCCTCTTCACGACATTCTCTATCAGGTTTATATCTATACTTTAGAGCGAGACTTTCCCTGTTTTAAAACTCTCAAGGTCAAAGTCCGTACCTTTGAACCAATAGAAGATAGACACTTGAGTATTGAACAAAAGCAAGGTGTGTGCCGATTTCTGGAAGAAGCTTTGTGCAATGTCGGCAAACACGCCATAGGACTAACCCGTCTAGAAGTCATTTACGAAAATGACAATGGCTGGTACACCTTGAGGATTAAAGATAACGGTTTGAGTATGAAATCATACAAAGAAGGTCAAGGGACGCGGCAGTTTAAGTATATTGCTCGACAACTTAAAGGGAAGTTTACGCGATCGCCTCTTTTTCCCAAAGGCACTCTTTGCGAATTATCCTGGCTGGCGTCAAAATGTTGATTGACAAAGTCCGTAAAAACCACAGTAAGATATAAAAAATACATGAATAATCAAAAAAAAATTACATAAACTTCATGAATATTATGTAATAAAACTGACTGACCATCCATGTTAAAGTTAGGATAGCTAAAAAATACGCTGAAAAAAAAACTAAAAACTTATTTACCATCCTCGTACTATTACTGTGTTTATGTAACGGTGGAGGGAGTGATTATAATGACTTGGTTACTATGGCTTCTGTACAGAGTACTTAATATCAGCTTATTAGCAAGTTGTATTTTGAGTTTAACGCTGAGTTCAACTCAGGCTGCATATGCTAAGTACCAACCACCCCGTGATCAAAAACCTCCCAGTACTTATACAGACTCATCAGGGGTTAGAGGGAATTGCCAAACAACTGGTGTTAGTTCACCCATCCTACTTGGTCCAATAACTCACGTTGGGCAAACCACTTCAACTCACCCAACCTTTGCGTGGTTTGTACCTTATGACCAAAAAATACCGATAGAATTTACTCTTTACGAGTTTGATACAAATGATCAACCAACCACCCTGAAATATAAGTATCAGTTGAAAAGTTCTCCAGGGATAATGAAGCTATCTTTGCCACAACAGAACCAAGGATTAACTTCAGGTAAAAAATATCTCTGGCAAGTGGAAACTTTGTGCAACCCTAACCGTCCATCTCGTAATTTACTTGTTAGTGCAGAAATAAAGGTTGTACAAATGCCATCACCTTTAAAAATTCTGCTTTCTCGCGAACGCGAACCTTCCGAAAGAGCGAATTCATATGCTGAAGCTGGTATATGGTATGATGCCTTGGGCGAAGCTCTAGCCTCCACTGTAGATGGACAATTAAGAATAGTGGGGCTAACTTTGATACAAGACCTCGCTCAATTAGAAGAGTCTCTGCAGAATTTGGATCTCTATAATCTTGCGTTGAGCAATTGAGGAAATGTAAGTATGTGATGACTAAGACTATTGATTAGAACCAACTACCTACAAGAATAAAAGGAGCCCAGTAGTATGGATGAGCATATTTTTTACCATTGGTAATTAATTCTTTTTGCACCTTTTGCAGAGCCTCTGCCTTACTCACTCCATTTTCGTACCATTCCGTATAAAATTTCGTCACAAAAGTTACAGTTGCAGCATCATTAATTGACCAAAGAGAAGCGAAAGCGCTTTTCACGCCAGCGTTAACTGCGCTACCTGCTAAACCTAAAGGAATACGGTCATCTCCAATAGCAGTGTCACAAGCCGTCAGTGCTAGTAATTCTACTGCTTCAGAACCACGAAGGGTATTGCGAATGAGAGTATATAGATCAGTCATGGTGAGTTTGCCATTATTTCCTGTGATTAGGAAGGTATCTTCGGAAACTGTGTTAAACTCACCGTGAGTGGCGATGTGAATAATAGGGTAAGCAGTTTGGCGAAGTTCAGTTTGCAGACTGGTGTATGTAAAATTCTCATCCAATAATTGCTTGCTAAGCGGAATTTGTCCTGTAACTTGATTGATTTCTTGCCTGACGTTAGTGAGACCTTTATACATTCGACCATCAACTATTGCATCTTTAGTTAACCCCATAGCAAGCACCCGTAGATTTTTACGATTCACTTTTTTGGTATTGATGAGGGTAGTCGCTGAGGTTGTGGCGATGCTCCGAAGGGAGCAAGCATTGCTGATCGCATACCTCTGAACCAAAAATTCCTTTCCATCATGCAGCGCCGCCATTGGTACACTACCAAGAATTCCATCATTAATAAAAACGAGAGTTTTGATGTGCAAGGAATCTAAATCTTGAGCAAAAGGACGAATAATCCAGTCGTACAGTTTCTGTGCTTGTTGAGGGTTGTAAATTATATTACTACGTTTTTCCAAACCTCGACGAAATTCGTTAATTTCTTGTCTCAGGCTTTTTCTATCAACGAATACCCACCTTAAATACTTCTTACTGTCGGGAAGACTTATGATAATCGCAAGCCTATCTTCCAAGACAATTGAGTAAAAGACCGCAGTAGTCGTATCTTTATCTACTGAATAAGTTCTTTTTTGATTAACTAGATTTAAGACAGAATCTTGCCAGAAATAATTTTGCACTTCTGCTAATTTTAAAGCTTCAATTTCCTTTATTATCTCAGTTATATCATGAGTATTTTTTTTCGATTGATCTTTAGTGTTCATTATATTTAACTGGAGTTCAATGAACTCGCGTAAAATTTTTTCATAACTCATTTTTGGTAAATTAAAATGAATTATTAACTTACGTTTACGGATATTCTTTAAAGTATTAATAGCTCTTTTATAAGCAAGTGCTGCCATTTTTTGTTGATTTTGTGCTTTGAAAATGCGAGCTACTTGCCAGTTGTACAAATATAAATTATCTCTAGCATTCACATTTTTTTCAGCAATAAACTGTGCTTCACGAGTTAATTTCAGTGCTTGTTCGTAATCATGTTGACATTCATAAAGATGAGCCAGATAACTCAAAGCAAAAGATAAAGCGCGAGCATCTGGTAAACGTTGAGCAATTGAAACGGCTTGCTGAAGAAGCTGTAGAGATGGGGTATATCCTGTTTCTACAATTGGTTGTTGACATTTCACTAAAGAAAAAGTGAAATTATCAGATGGAAGTTGTACAATTTTAGCTAATTCGATGGCTAAATAAACTTTATCTGGTGAATCAGGTAGTTGTTTTAGCAGTCTTAAAGCTTCTTGCAAATTTGTTTTAGCTAAGTCTGATTGTTTTGTGTGATGTGCAGGCGTAATCGAATTGACAAGTAAACGGATTTGTCCTAATTTATCATTCTGTTGACGAGCAAGAACAAGACTCTTGTCAAGGTAGCCCAACGCGAGCAAGTTATAATCTAAACTTTGTTTTATTAAAATATCAGCAACATCATCACCAAGTTCTACAGCAGATTTTGCACGATTATAACTGATTTTAGCAAGGCTGATATAGGCGTTTCCTAAATTTTTGAAAATAGAAGCACGAGAAATAAAATTGTTTGTTTTGTCCGATTTTTTTAAGCTAGCTTGTAAATCTGTAATCGCGTGCTTGTAATCACCTTTTTGTTGATAAGCTTCTCCTCGGCTGCTCAAAGCCAATGCTTCTAAGACACTATTATTATGTGTACGAGCAATTTGCAACGCACTGTCTAAAAGAGCGATCGCTCTTTTAGGTTTCCCCAAGTTCATATAAGCTTGAGCCTGTTGGATGAGTATTTGTCCAACCTGTAGCCAATTTTTAATTTGGCGATAGTACGCTAACGCCTGTTCCCTCTGTTCTATCTGCTGCACCAGTTTACTAACATCACGAGTTTCTGCAGAGACGACTTCCCCAAATCCCCACAGCCAAGGTGATAACGGAACGTGACTCAGCCATAAAATAAATACAAGACTGCACAGAAATATTAATTTTAATGAACGACGGATACTAGATGTCTTGTGTTGGCTTGGCATATAAGTGCTTTATTCAGATATAGATTTTCGACAAATCTGGGAAGCACGCAGATGCAGGTAATCTATCAAGAATTCCAAGAAAACTGTTTGCTATAAGAATGCAGCCAAAGTTGTCTGTTTTAACTAACTTTTCAATTAACTTTAATTTCAATTATTATGTTTGCAATTTCGACTTATTTTTATGAATTTTATGTAAAAAATATATTTTTAATGCAAATTTTTTATTGTTTTTTAAATTCAATTATTCTTTAATAATATGAAAATAGTAAAAAAAGAAAAACTATAGCAATCCTAAATCCTGAGCCGCTAGGGGCACGCACTCGCCTTCTTTGAGAAGCAAAAAAAACAAGATCCGCAACTTCGCAAAAGTTGTCGGGGATCTGAATCTGTGGCTTTCAATTCTCACACATCTGCAAAGGATTGCTATAGGATTCAGAACAATTAAGCTCACATTTAGTATAAAAAAAACTTATTTTTATTATTTGATTCCATGAAAACACTAGATACGTGTACTTCTTTTTAGGAAAGCTTTTTGCCACAAAAATTTTGCATTTTTCCATGTCACTATAGAGAAGAGAGTGGCAAATGCAGTAAGAGGAAGGCAAAAGAAGGCTGTGGAGATAACATTTTTAGGGACGAGTTCCGGTGTACCTACGCGATCGCGCAACGTTTCCAGTGTCGCCCTGAGGTTACCACAACGTGCTCAGATGTGGTTATTCGACTGTGGTGAAGGAACTCAGCATCAAATTTTGCGGAGTGACCTCAGAGTCAGCCAACTCTCCCGAATTTTTATTACCCATATGCACGGCGACCATATTTTTGGTTTAATGGGTCTTCTCGCCAGTTGTGGCTTAGCAGGAAATGTACAACGCGTTGATATTTATGGTCCACCCGGATTAAATGACTACTTACAAGCCGCTTCGCGCTACTCTCACACCCACTTTTCTTATCCGGTCAAAGTTCACGCCGTACGTCCAGGCGTGATTTACGAAGATGATGAATTCATTGTAACCTGTGGTTTTTTGCATCATCGCGTTACCAGTTTTGGCTACCGTGTTTCAGAGAAAGACCGACCAGGACGTTTTGATGTAGAGAAAGCCAAAACATTGGAAATTCCTGCTGGTCGCATTTACGGTCAACTCAAACGTGGTGAAGTCGTGACCCTTCCAGATGGGCGAGTGATTGACGGTAAGGAACTGTGTGGACCTACAGAAATTGGACGCAAAATTGCCTATTGTACAGACACAGTATATTGTGACGGTGCAGTCGAGTTGGCACGGGATGCAGATGTGTTAATTCACGAGGCGACATTCGCCCATCAAGATGCAGAGATGGCTTTTCAACGGTTACATTCTACAACCACAATGGCAGCGCAAACCGCTTTAGCTGCTGGGGTAAATCGACTCATCATGACACATTTTAGTCCCCGGTATGCTCCCGGAAATGAAATAGAGTTAAAAGATTTACTTGAGGAAGCTCGTGCAATTTTTCCCAATACTGATATGGCATATGATTTCATGACTTATGAAGTACCAAGGCGGCGGGATAAAGAATTAAAAAAAGCCGAAGCCATCGCTGAAATCAGTTAAGAGTACCAGCCGCAGTGAACAGGGAACTCTTAACAGTGAACAGTGAACAGTAAACAGTGAACAGAGTCAGCGATTTCTTGACCCTATGCCCTGCGGGCACGCTACGCGAACGACAAAGCTCAGGGCAAGCCCGCCCTTAACTTGGTAACTGATAACTGATAACTGTTTAATACAGCCAACATCTCTACATCTAGAGCTTTGAAGAAACTTGATATCAAGGAATATCATTGTTTTCCAGTCATTTGCGCCCATCTTCACAAAATATTTAATTTTTCGGCTCGCAGAAGTCAAAATTTTTCGGTGTTTGATTTCTCTAGAAGTAGATGAAAACACATATCTATAAACTGAAAAAAGTAAAGTTCAACATTTTGATCTGCTGACTAATCAACATACTGTACACAATTGTTCTATTTACCAAACTGGTAATAATACAAACGGAGCAAAAAAATTGCTTGTTATGATTGAACTAGTAGTTTGATTATCAAATCCTAAATCTTCCAATTTTCGCTTTACTTAGCTTCTGATTATAAGCATTTCGAGTGATTAACACAATATAAGCATATGGATTACCAGTCTCTATTTTAGTCTTTTTTCATACTAAATTTTTCAAAAAATCAAAAATAATAACTTGTTTAATCAAAACATAGTGCGAATTATCACAAAACTAGCAAAATTAAACTGATTGTATAAACAGCATCTCAAACAATCACAATCTCAACAAGTTTGAATAGTAATAATCTCGTAAAGATAGACAGAAACAGTTGACTATTTCAATCTTGTTCACTTAGGTTGAAATGAAAATGAAGAGATTTCAGCAGAGGTGACATCTTGTACCTGAATTCAAAATTACGTTGAAAGAGCATCTGAACAGGAGATATTCCGAACTCAAAACTCCGAATTCTTCTTTTTTGGCTGTACTTATTTGAAATGTCAAAAACTTTTATCACAATTTTGTAGAAAAAGTAATTCGATATAATTAGAGGACTTTGATTGTGGCTGACATGAGTCTGGAGCAGAGAAAAATAATTATTACTTCCCCACAAAGCAAAGTTAAGCGCAGAAAACTCTCTAGAATTCTGCTTCGCCGACGGTTGCAAATCTTAGGTGTTTCTGGTGTAGTCATCTCGGTTGCAAGCGTTCTGGCTTTAAGTGCGAAACCGACATATCAAAGTACTATACAAATATTGGTAAGTTCCAAGCTAAATGAAGGGGTAAGCTCAAGTCATACCCAACAGGGAGCAGAAAGCAATTTTACTGACCCTCATCTTGACATTATTAACGACACGACTCAGCAAAAACTTATGCTGAGTTCTAACGTGATTCAAAAAGCAGTTAATTTGCTTCGTTCTGAATATCCAAATTTGACAGTTGAACATATCAAAGGCAAGAAAGGTCAACAAGCACCTTTAGTAATTACTCCATTACAGCCACAGACAGGGGACAATAAAGTGATGAATCAAGTCTTTGAAGTTTCTTTCAAAGACAACGACCCAGTCAGAGCAGAAAAGGTTTTGAAATCTCTACAAAAGGTCTATCAGGAAGAGAACATAGAACAACGAAAACAGAGTCTTTCCAAAGGGCTTACTTTTCTCAAAAAAAGACTGTCCGAAGTCAAAGACAAAATGATTCAAGCTGATAAAAATTTAGAACAGTTTCGCAAAAAAAATCATTTACTCGACCCGCAGGTACAAGGCAAAATTCTTTTGGAATCTCTTGCCGACGTTACAAAACAGCTAAGAACCACCCGTGCACAGCTTAAAGACTTACAAGCCCGTCACGACAACTTAAAACAACAATTGTCCTCCTTATCTAAAAATGCTATTGTCTCCTTTCGTCTGAGTCAATCAACTCGTTATCAAACACTACTCAATGAGATTCAAAAGACTGATCTCGCTTTAGCAAAAGAACGGTTACGTTATACAGATAACTATCCAGAAATCCAAAAACTGATACAGCAACGACGAACTCAAGCCGCACTGCTGCAAGAAGAGATTAGACGAACGCTGGGAGACAAAGATATGCAAGCAATATCAGATATTTTTAAAAAAAAGCCGTTGGATACAGAAATATCGTCTGGTACGGAAAAACCAGAACAGACTACAAGGCAAGTACCAGAAGCTGACTTGAAGCTGGCGCAAGACTTGATTCAAATGCAGACAGCAATCTTAGGACTACGTGCTAATGAAAAAAGTCTTGCTGACTCACAAGCGCAAATTCGTGCTGAACTAACCAAATACCCAAGTTTAATCACAGAGTACAACCGTCTGCTACCAGAAGTAGAAACGAATCGCAAAACACTTGACCAACTCATAGCAGCACAACAATCTCTAGGATTGATGATCGCTCAAGGTGGGTTGAATTTTCAAGTCTTGCAACAATCCCAAGTAGAAAACTATTTAGATAGTAACAAGTTATTTATATTACTTGGAGGAGTACTTTTAGCACCTATTTTAGGTATTTGCACAGCGCTGATGTCAGAATGCAACGATGCTATCTCTTCTCCAGAAGAGTTACAGAGGCTGACAAACCTTCGTTTATTAGGGACTATCCCAGAACTATCACAACTTAGTACAAAAAACAGATCGTTTCGTCGGTCCTTGCGACGAGTCATAACTCATTTCTCATCACAAGCCATATCTGACGAAAAGCACTTCAACGTCTACGACTTGTTACCCTCCCACGAAACGCTGGATATGGCGTACCAAAACATTCAAATATCAAAGTCTTTTGTTCCCCATAAGTCTATAATGTTGACTTCAGCAACATCTGGAGAAGGGAAGTCAATTTTGGCGCTGGGACTTGCAGTCAGTGCTGCCCGTATGCATCAACGGGTTTTATTAATTGATGCCAACCTGCGACAGCCAAATCTGCACAAAATTTTAGGATTAACCAATGATTGGGGCCTATCTTTGTTGTTAGTCGAGGAAACAAATTCTTCAGTTAAAGAATATATCCAGCCTATTCATCCTTCCATTGATGTTTTGACTGCTGGATCGACACCTGAAGATACAGTGAAACTATTAAGTTCTACACGGATGAAAGAATTGCTGGAATTTTTCGAGCAAACTTATGACGTTGTCCTCATAGATACTTCTCCTATTCTTGGCACAGTTGATGCTACAATTCTGGCATCTGTTTGCAATGGGATTGTCATGGTAGGCCGAATGGGGCAACTAACTTGCAATAAACTCATTCAAGCAACAGAAATCTTGAGTAACTTGAATTTGATTGGGATTATTACTAATGAAACGAACTGTTCCTTGTAAGGTTTAGTCTGTAGAGAGTTTCATTTGGTGGATCATTGATTTTTTCTTATCAATCTAAAATCCTTACAGTGTACCTTGACATAATCCTCCATCAACTTGCAGCATAACTCCATTGACAAACGAGGCGGCAGGGGAGCATAAAAAAACAGCAACATTGGCAAATTCTTCCGGTTTACCCATACGATCCAGCGGTACGGTGGCATTAATTTCTGCAATTTCATCCGCTGGGTTTTTACCAGTTTTTGCTGCCCTGGCTGCAATCAACTCTTCGACTCTTTCTGTATATGTCCAACCAGGTAAAATACTGTTGACACGAATATTATCATTGCCTAATTCCCGACTCAAAGTTTTAGTCAAACCGATAACTGATAACCGAATTGAATTAGATAAAATCAAATTTTGCACTGGTTGTTTGGTTGATGATGAAGTGATTGTTAGAATTGCTGGTGCTGATGATTTTCGCAGGTGAGGTAAGGCAAGTTTTATCAGGCGCACCGCACTCAATAAAATTAAATTTACAGAGGATTCCCAAGCTGCTAAATCGATATCATCAAAAGTACCAGATGGGGGACCTCCCGTATTCGTCACGAGAATATCTAAGCCACCAAATTTTTCAACTGTGGCTTGAATGACCCGTTCAATATCTTCTTGATGAGTTAAATCTGCCCGAATTGCTAATATTTCTGCACCGGTTTCACTGGCAATTTCCGCAGCAGCTTTGTCAAGTATTTCACTACGCGCACAAATGGCAACTTTTGCACCCTCACGCGCAAATTGTTTTGCTGTGGCTTTACCTAATCCCTTGCTAGCTGCTGTGACTAAAGCAACTTTACCACTGAGTTGTAAATCCATGTTGTTTCAATTCATAAAGACAGAGTGATCATTATCTCCATCTTCTCAGCCCCTGTGCGGTTATTTAAAACTCCTCAAGGCAATTCAAACCCTCAGGATTTACGCAAAATTATGAAAAAACGTTCGCGCAGCGTGCCCCTTAGGGCATACCGCAAAGGACGCAAAGGACACAAAGGAATAAGAGTTTTAGAGAGTTCTTGCGTAAGTCCTGATCCTAAATGATTCAAAACTTGCCGTAACCTATCCCGTCCAGATAAAGACGATCGCGAATGCTACTCAAACCACTATGATCTCAAAAGCCGAAAGTCTTTATCCTTTACAGTTATCCATTCAGATGACCAAACTCATTGAATACGAACAAGCCAGTGACGAAGTGCGTGTCGTATATGACGACATCCGCGCCACTCGTAAGACTGATTACATTAACAACTTCTGGAAAGCGATCGCCAACCATCCCCCCACTCTACGGCGAACCTGGGAGACAGTCAAAGAAGTGATGACTAGTCCCGGCGAACTCGACCCGTTGATGCGCGAACTGATTTACATTGCAGTGAGTGTGACAAATAATTGTGAGTACTGCATCGCTTCGCACACAGCAGGGGCGTATGCAAAAGGCATGACGGATGTCATGTTCGGCGAACTTATGGGGATTATTGCTACAGCAAATACAACCAATCGCCTTGCAAATGGCTACCAAATTCCAGTGGATGAGCAATTCAAGACGTAGAGGCTTGTTCTGACAGCAATGATTTTTTCAATTGTTGGGAATCATTGTTAGAAATCGCAACAAAATGATGAGTCTTCAGTAAAAGGGAAAAGGCTAAAAGTCAAAAGATTTATATTTCCTTTTTTCTTTTTCCTTTTCCTTACTTTACACCTGATGCTTACTTAATATTAGCTCTAGCATCCCTGACTGCAGCAACAAAAAATAATCCTGTCAGTGGAATACTTATTGCCAGGATAATTGCAGTTATCTCAGTACCCAAGTCTGGTTGTCCAGAACTGAGTTCAAATATTGAACCGACTGCGGCTATAGCGGTAATACAAGAACCACCTAGAAATAAACCGCTTTTTGGAGTCATTATATTCACTAGCGAACCACCCTATCTATTGGTTTTACAGCCTGATGTGAAAACCCATGCTTAGAGAGCTCTTGTGTCAAAGCTAAAGAGTTTTCTACACGATCTACAAATACCACGCCGTTGAGGTGATCCATCTCGTGCTGAATGCATCGTCCAAGTAAATCTCCAGCTTTTAATGTTTTGGGACGCCCGTGTTCGTCTTTATAAGAAATTTCTACAACTTGCGGACGCTTCACATCCATGTAAACCCCTGGAACACTCAAACATCCTTCTTGCGCCATACACATTTCACGGCTAACCTTTGTGATCGTGGGATTGATTAATACCAGTGGTGGGTTAGCTGGGTTATCTGGTTCGCAGTCGATGACAATGAGTTGTTTGTTCACTCCCACTTGAGGCGCAGCCAAACCAATGCCATCCTTGCTGTACATAGTTTGTAGCATTTCGCGTACCACTTGACGAATTTCCTCATCAACTTTAGATACGCGCTTAGTTGCTTGACGGAGAACGCGATCGCCCAAGTAATGAAGTTCTAAAGGCGGATTTTGTAACTTTTTCTTCTCAACAGCGATTTCTATAGGCATGGTCTTGTAACTCAGTTGTTGACTTAGGTTTTAATATATTTTGAGTTCTTTAATCTTAACAATTTAGTTCCCTACCTGAATTGGGTAAAACCCACCATTCAAGAATGTAATGCCCATACCTGCTCTCAAGTTTCTTTTGGTATAAGCTGGGCGATACGCATCCAGGCGTCTCTTGCTCCCTTGCGATCTGCCGCTATGCAGATCGCGAAGCTATCGCACGCTCGGGGTGTCTCCCAGCGGTACAAAAACTATTTACTCGTATATAAAGACATACATCAAAATGTATGAGTCCAATCCATTGAGTAACTTTTACTTATGTCAAGTAACAAATTATTTTTACCTGACAGCGATATATTATATAAGATAAGTCAATCAACAAAAGTTAACAAAAGTGGAACGCCCAATCAAGAAATCTGAGCGTCAGTCTTCTGAAGGCACTGACACCAAGTCAGAAAATTTGGATTCTATGCCGACTCCCCAACCCAGTCGCAAAAACTCAAAACGGAGTGATGAGCGCTCTGAGGGTAGGGGCAAAAGAGCATCCTTTGGGGATGAATCCAGGCAACCGGTTAATCCGGCTCTGGCGCGTGGTCCCAAACCCGTTAAGCCAAAAGCTAATATCAAAACTGAGCCGGAAACTGAATTAGAACCTATTTCTGAGGAGTCTCAAGATTAAAAAGTAGAATTATTAGAATAGTTCAAATAATGGCAGTTGAATAGCTTGGGATGTTTGGACATTATCAAGATTTGATAGTGAAATCCTAGTAGCCGAATAGTGCGATCGCTTAGTTAAATTGCTTCAAATAGTTCCTTTGCGACAGAAGCGATAAGCCAGAGGACTTCGGCGTGAGCGCTCAGTCGTTCGCGTAGCGTGCGCTTTGCGCATACGCTTGACGCTACGCGTATCGCACTCAATTCTCTAATCGGAGTCAGCACAGTTTTGCTGCGCGTAATTTGTTGATAGTCAGAAAACTTTACTTTAAGCCTTAAAGTGCGTCCTCCAGTTTGATGTTGGTCTAAACGCAGCTTCACGGCTTGGGCAATTTGTTCCAGTTCCAGTCGAGTAACTTAATAATGCTTTTCACACTACCTGGGCAAAAAATCTTGTTGAGATAGATAGAACTTCCTGACCATCGCTTCAAGTTGGTGGTTATTCACCGCCAGAATCGTGAATAATAAGAAAATGTAGTTTGTATAAGGTATAATGTCTGATTCATAACTAAAAATTTATAATTATGCGATCGCAATGGGAATCTTTGCTGAAAAACCTAGGTGAATGGCAAGGTTCATTTACCCGTTTCTCGCCTCAAGGTGAAATTCTAGAAGATATTCCCAGCGTAGTTTCTTTGCAAGGGTTAAACAACAACCAAACAATCCGCCAAACAATCCGCTTGGCGGAAAATGAAAAGACTTTTGAATACTCCTCCTTAGGACGCAGTGTGCTGTTTTTTGAAAATGGGGCGTTTTCTCAAGGTTCAACACAGGTTGGACCATTTTCCGAATTTGGGGCAGAACTGGGTTTAATTTGGGAAAATCGCCGCTTACGTCTGGTTCAGTTATTTGACAAAAACCTCCAACTAGACAAACTCACCCTCATTCGAGAACATCTGGGTGGAACTCAACCAGTACAACGTCCACCTTTAAAAGTAGATGACCTTTTGGGAGAATGGCAGGGTGAAGCAGTGACAATATATCCAGATTGGCGTTCTCCCCAAAGTTACTCCACCAAAATGCAACTACAACTTGATGGTGCTGGGCGATTAACGCAAAGCTTAACTTTTGACGGACACACAATCACTTCAACAGCGACTGTCAAAGACTCTATCATCGACTTCAACCAAGATCCGCAAAAGCAGATACAAGTCCTACTCTTACCTGATGGTGCTTCTGCAACCTCTCCACTCAAGCTGCAATTACGTCAACCACTTTTTCTTGAAGTCGGTTGGCTTATCCAACCAGACTTACGCCAACGGATGATTCGCAGCTACAACGACAAAGGCGAATGGGTTACTCTGACTTTGGTAACGGAACATCGAGTCAACAACTAGGGGGATAGGGGGATAGGGGTGTAGGGGAATTATTTATTCGTTGGTTCCCATAACTTTGGAAAAAGAAAGGGTAAGAGTGTTTTACTTTCTTCCCCTTACACCCTCACATTCTTAGTTTCGGTCAAGTCTTTTGTCTAAATTTGTGAGAATTTCGATGAACTCCTGATAAATTGAGCAAAATCTCCATCTTCAAATGTCTCTTCCCAATTGGTGGGTAGACGATGGGGGTTAGGATTATCTTTCGTAGGTACACATAGAAAAATGTACTCACACTTAACCCCATCTAGTTTGGTTTCCGGTGTCACGCCCCAGTTCCCGATGTATGCGCCTGTAAGAGTTGCACCTCTAAAATCAGTTCTATCTAATTGTGCTCTTGTCAGATTGGCTCTAGAAAAATCAGCATTTTGTAAGTTAGACTCATTTAGCACAGTTGCAACTAAGCTAGCATCTGTGATATTTGCTCCTTGCAAATTGATACCTTGCAGATTCCAGCCATCAAAATTTTGGTTTTGTAACTGTTTTGTCACCAGTAATTGTCTGATCTTTTCATCTTTAAGATAAGTTGTCCTAATATCAGCCAGATTCAGCTTTTTCGCCTGAAACCAACAGGTACGTGCCAGGATAGATTTTTGGAAGGTAGTGTTTTTTAGTCTAGCCTGCGTAAAATCCGCATCAGTTAAATCACTTTCTTGAAAACTGGTGCCGTGTCCTGTCACCAAACCAAGAGCAATATTGCCAATCCAGCTTTGCTTGTCATCTTGATATAAGCCACGGCAACTGACATCAGCAGACACAATTAATGTTAATATTGCTACCATTGAAGCTGGTATTGCTGCGACGACACCACCTATCTTTGCAGCTGCGACAACCACTACTCCCGCTACAGCGCCTGCGACTGACACTGTCAGCGCTACTGCCAATAACCCGGCTATAAATCCTGCCACCACCGCCGCCCCGGATATAACCACTAGCCCTGTTGCAGACACTATAACTGCCACAGCCGCCGTGACGACTACCGTTACCACAGCTGCCAATTCCATCACCCGTGTCTGGGTACCTGTCCCAACCCATGCCACAGCCACTATCCCAGCCCATACCACTGCTGCAAGCCCAGATCCTATAACAGCCGCCGCCAAAAACCCACAGGCTGCTGCGACTCCTCGGCGCATAGAGATGAGAAAAAAGATTAATAATACTATTGAACTGATGACAGTAACATAAGTATTTTGACGGTTGCCATCAACTAGAAGAAATCCTAGCAACGAACCACCAACAGCCGATAGCAATCCAGATACTGTCGATAGCAGTAACGCAAATATGACTAAGGCAAATGCCCAACGGCGTTGTAGTCCTGCTTGCGCATGGCTAAAGTTTGCTCCTCTGAGGGTCGCACCTGTAAAGTCAGCACCTCGGATATCGCAATACGAGAAGTCCGTACCTGTTAAGTCTTGCCCTTTGAAGGATTTGCCTCTGAGCTTAGCACTGCGGTAGTTTTGAGCCACGTTCAATTACAATTAAATTGGGTACCTTTAACTACTAGTTGTAGGATATCAGTTTTTGGTAGGTTTAGATAACAGATTGGCACTCACTCTTGTTGCGGCTTAGAAAAATAAGCCAGCCTTCCCGGTTTAAGGCTACCACCCCACACTGGGCGAGTCCCGTTAAATGATTGCCCTGTTTCCCTTAAAACGAAATTAAATGTCTAAGTTGGGGAGACTCATTTAGGCTAGTTCTTAAGTATTGTAAAGTAACATCCGTTCTTCAATGGCTTGCCAAGTTGTAGGCGATACCCGCACAGCCGCTTGTTTGCATTTCAATATGAGATAATTGGCGTATAAGTAATCTTCTAGAGCTTTTATTTCATCATTAGATAAATTGACAAATTGTGAATTGAAATTGAAAGCAATGCTCCAGGTTTGTTGAATACGCTCCAAAAATGTTATACAAGTCTCTGCAAGTTGTTCAATCTCAAGATTTTGAGCTTTAAGTTCTTTGAGTTGGCAAAATAATCTTGTGAAAATTTCATCTTGGAAAATTTTGAGTGTTTCTAATTTCTGTGCTAGTTCAATAGCTGTTGCTATGGCATTTGTATTTGTTTTAACTAAGCTCTCTGTTCGGGCTTGAATAATATCATTAGCTTTTACTTCGGTACTGCTGCCTGCTTTTGCTTTTGCTTTAACGTCGGCTTCTTCAACGCATCTAGTAATAGCTTCGATAGATGAAAGGTCAGTATTTATGTTAGCGCTAGCAAGAGCTTTCTTAACGGCTTGAGTACTTTCGATACCTTTTAGTTTGGCTTCAATAATAGTTGGAGCAATTCTCCTAGCTTGCCCTAGAGTTATTTCTTGATTTCGTCTAGCCATTTCTTGAGATCGAACATATCTTTCAGCTTCGGCTTTATTATAAGCACGTATTTCAGCTTCTGTATGACGAAGAGACTTGATTAAATCTTCTAAATTATCGGTATCCTTGTTTTTATTGGAGTCTACAAGATTGTAGATATTGTAGTCCGCAGTATAGAAGTCCACAGTATCGTAGATAGAGTATCTGTCAGCTTTGTTAATAGCCCAAGCAATATCAGATATTAACTCAGGAATACCATCACGAAGGGCAGTTACATAGGCATCAGCAAAAGTAGTATTATCGTAAGCCTTTTTTCTGGCTACAGTGATATCCAAATCTAAATAACCATAGGTTGCGGCTTTAGCACTGATGTACGCATCCGTATATATCTTGGCGTTATTCTTCACACTATTGTAGGTGTTTGCATCGTCATTGGCATAGGTATCTGCAATAGCATAGGCATCAGAAGTATTAATTTCGAGAATATTGGCGACGGCTTTACAAACTGCAATTGCAATCGCACGTTTACCTACGGGCTTAATATCTGATTCCGAATCATTTGTTACTCGTTCTGCCCAAAGTAAAAATGCTTGCAGTTTAGAGGTATGAATATATTTCTGCGCCCTTTCCTCCATCAATAATAGTAAATCATCTGCTCCGCGCACCATTAAACCTGCCACTAACAAAAATACTTCTTGCCAGCGTTTATTTGTCAGGTTTTCAGTAACTAACTTCTTAATTTGATTATTTTCGTGTATGTAGTAGGCAGTTAAATACTCCTGAAGCGTTAGATGAGAGAAGGAAAATATATCCTCGGCACGTTCTACCAAAATACCTTGTTGAATAGCAATAGCATTCAAAACAGCCTCACCGTTTAAATACTGAGGCGCATTCAAATTATTTGCCAAAAATATTTTAATTTGTTCTACAATCTCTTGCTGAGATAAGAATAGTCTGTCGTCTTCAAAACCTTTATAAGCAATTTCAGATAATAGAATTTCTTCCAGTTCTGTATGTAATCCTTGATAAATTTCATCTTGTAAAATTCGCTTTTCTGCCGCCCACTCTTCTAGTAATATTCGTAAGGCTCTGCGATAAAGACTACTACGGTTATTAGGGAAATGCTGAGAACGATCATACACTAGACATAGAAATGTTAATAATAAAGGTGTATGAGCTAACTCTTTAGCTGCTGCATTTTCTTGTTTTTGCAATAACTCCCAGCATTTCTGTGCCGTTCCTACCTGTTTATAACAATAATTTCAATCAATTTAATACTTGTATTACAAACTTTAAAGGCTTACGTAGGCAATGCCTTTTGGCGTGCGCTTGCGCTGACGCTAACGTACTCAAACCGCCCTTTGGGCATATCGAAACTTACTATTTTTCTAAAATAGAAAACAAGAACGATGCAAAGCTTTATCAAGTAACACCATGTACTCATCATCTTTCACCCCATAAGCACCAAACCTCTCCAAATGGGGATTCATCATCTGAGCATCAAACATCACAAATCGCCTTTGGCGCAACATTTCTACTAACTTCACCATCGCCACCTTTGAACCTTCCGGGATGCGGTAAAACATCGACTCCCCAATAAAAACACCCCCAATCACAATTCCTAAAATTCCTCCAGCCAGTTCATCCCCTTGCCAAGTTTCAAAACTATGCGCCCAACCCGTTTGATAAAGTTCCCAATAAATCTGTTTTAACTCTGGTGAAATCCATGTTGATTCTCGATTAGCACATCCAGCTACGACAGCTTTAAAATCGTGGTTAATCGCGACAGTGAAACGCTCTTGATTGAGAACACGTCGTAGGGACTTGGGATAGCGAAATCTTTCATCTAAAGGAATGAGAGTGCGATCGCGACTCCCATACCACCCCCAGACATCACTCTCCTCAGCTATGAGAAAATAACCTTGAGCATACATTCTTCTGGGTGATGCGCCTGGAAGATAAAGCCAATCTAACTCCAAACCTGTATCAGTTGCCTGTGACTAACAGCCGACAATTCCCGTCTCAGAACTTTGAGGTTATCTTCCTGCAAGCAGCGTTTTGACTTTTTGAAAAGAATTTGTCCTCAGTCAATTAGTTCCCGTCAGATGATTTGGGAATGATCGTGTAGCCGCTAACATACTGTTGACCAGTCGGCAATATCGTCCAAGTCCACTCAATGTCCTCATCTTCATCAAGTTCAACATTGAGGACTTGAGTCGTCGGTAGTTGTGCAGGTAAAACACCAATCGGTTGAGGTGCAAATATTGTCCGTTTGGAATCGTTAGAACTCGCTGCTAAATGATTCGCCATCATGAAAACCTCCTTGCATACTTTTCTAGTTTATCGTCCGTCCGTTGCAACGGGAGTTAGGTGTCATTTAGTGGACCAAAACTTTTAGCATTCGATATATCGTAAATTTCCACATCTGCCCCACGTCGAAGCATTCGCTTACCCAGACGAGGAAAGTCCGCAATCTCAACATCAAGATTTTCTCCACCCATCAGATAAACTAACTCCTCATTATAGGGATTACGTAGATGATGTGCTACTGAAGGTGTTGGAAAACCCATGAAATCCCCTGCGCTGACTTCAAATTCCTCACCATCAATCTCCGCTACTCCACGACCGGAAATAATGTAAATCCATTCTTCTTCTCGATGATGAGCATGATAGACAAACGATTCTTTGCCAGGTGGTATCTTGGCAAGACTAACACCGACTCTTGTGAGTCCTACTAAACGACTTATCTGAGTTCCACTGATAAGCGAGTTTGGGTTCCAAGGATGAGAGAAAGTAGCTTGTTTTTCTGCTATTTCAGAAGCTCGTAAAAGAAAGGATTTTTTCTCTGACATCGTGATATCCACTCCTTATTGTTACAATTTTTGTTAACTTGGCTTGCATGAGCCTCCTGCAACTGAAACTTACTATGTTTCTAAAGTAGAGACTTTCCAAGTAACATCTGTATGACAGACATGTCCTACTTTTATCCACCCCATGCATCTATTGTAAATAATTGCACGGAGGAAGTTGTGGTCGCGAATCATTTAGGATTGCTATAAATTACTCAAGAATAACGATGTTTACCAGAATTGATGAGATACTTTCCAAAGTATTTAAGATCTCCGTTTCTACTAACAAGAACTTTGTCTTCAGTCAGTTTCTCATTTTAGATGAGTGTCACATGCTCATTCACACAGGACACTCGAAATGGTTCAATGCCATTTATGAGTTAGTATCGTCAGTATGCAATCCGACTGAAATCCGTTACGTTGCTTTTTGTCACCTTGAAGCTGATGAGTGTGGAGCATTGAATCAATGGCTGGAAGTTTGTCCAGAAGCTGTCCCGCTTGTCAGTCCCCTAAATCGAGCTAATATTGACGATTTTGCGATCCGAAAAGCGCACGTTTTGAAGAATAACAAAAGCGTTTCCTTAGGATCGAAGAACATTACCCTCATCGAGACGCCTCATTTTCCACATGGTTGGGAGGGATGTCTGTTCTACGAACCGCAAGATTGTGTCCTTTTCTGTTCTGACTTGGCAGCTCACAATGGTCATTTTGACACACCACTCACCAATGAGGATTTGACAGAGTCAGTCATCAAGTTTCAGCGTCAACTAGGATTTATGGTTGAGGGAAAGACATTCACTCGCGGAATCGAAGCTATCAAAAAGCTTCCCATTAAGTACCTTGCTACAATGCACGGTTCAGTTATCTACGGAGACAGCATTGTGAAAATGCTCCACGAACTCCAAGTCAATTTTGGAGTTGCACAAACTTCTTGAGCTGATCACATTTTAGCTACTGGTGTCTCAAAAGCTTTTCGCTATTTCTCTTGGTAATACCAATTTGAAAAAAGAATACGACAGATATACATTCTCAAACCCTTGTTATGTCTGGCTTTCTTCATTTTGATAGCGCAGCGTGCCCGTAGGGCATACTTTGAATGAGCGAATTTTGAATTGGTATAATACCTGCTGCGCTACCGTTTTCCATTGGTTAACTGATCGCAACAAAACTCAAAATAGAGAACAAGAACGTTGCAAAGCTTTATCAAGTAACACCATGTACTCATCATCATTGACCCCATAAGCACCAAACCTCTCCAAATGGGGATTCATCATTTGGGCATCAAACATCACAAATCGCCTTTGGCGCAACCTTTCCACCAACTTCACCATAGCGACCTTTGAACCTTCCGGGATGCGGTAAAACATCGACTCCCCAATAAAAGCACCGCCAATCACAATTCCTAAAATTCCCCCAGCCAGTTCATCCCCTTGCCAAGTTTCAAAACTATACGCCCAACCCGTCTGGTAAAGTTCCCAATAAATTTGTTTTAACTCTGGTGAAATCCAAGTTGATTCTCGGTTAGCACACCCAGCCACCACAGCGTTAAAATCGCGGTTAATCCCAACGCTAAAGCGTTCTTGATTCAGAACACGCTGCAGAGACTTGGGATAGCGAAATCGTGTATCTAAAGGAATGAGAGTGCGATCGCGACTCCCATACCACCCCAAGACATTATTCTCATCAGCCATGAGAAAATAACCTTGAGCATAGCCTTGAATAATAGTCGCAACATCATATTTCATAGAAATAAGGAATATACATAGTTTGTAGTCAGCCCTGAAGGGACTACTACAAACCTCTTTAATATAAAAACAAGAAAAAATGACACAACCCATTCCACCGATCACCCTACCACCACCTCAAGATCCGATGCTTGAAGGAAAATGGTTACAGCAACGCTTGCATCAGTGGCTGGATGAAGAATTTATCCCAGAAGCAATCAATCAGATAATTGCCGAAAGGGCAGCACAAATTTTTGTACGTCAACGCATGGAAGGAGAAAACGACTTGGGTTCTCTGGTTATTGCCATTGTTACAGAGATGCAGTCGTTTGATTTTTCTAAAAGTTTCTACGGTGAGTTTGCTATTGCTAACGCCGTTAGCGACTTACTCTTAGAAAGTTTGGGGATTGACAAGTGTTGTGGGCAATAAATAGGCAATAAATAATTTATGTCTTTTGTCCTTAGTCATTAGTCTTTGGTCTTTTATCATTTCCTAATGACTAATGAACGGCACATGCGGGACTGTCGGGGAACCCGAACGCCAGATACCTCTGTCGGGAAACCCTCATCAAGCACTGGCTCCCCAACGCAGTGCCTCCTAGTGACTAGTGACGAATAACTACCAACTAGACTTAACAACTCCAGGTAAAAGACCTTCGTGTGCCCATTCGCGTAAGACGTTACGAGATAGCCCAAAGTCGCGGTAAACTCCTCTGGAACGACCCGTTAACCAGCAACGGTTACGGTGGCGGCTAGGAGCGCTATTGCGGGGTAGCTGTTGAATTTCACGGTGAATTTCCAGTTTATCAAGAGGAGATTCTGCTTCTCTAAATTCTTCCAGCAGTGCTTCACGTTTTGCAGCGTATTTAGCCACCAATCTGGCGCGTTTTTTCTCGCGCTCAATCAAACTCTTTTTTGCCATAATGTCAGTGATTTATTTGAAGACAGCACTTTCCATTTTATATAATTGCCAGTCCAGTGACCAAAATCTATTTGAGATAGAGCATGTAGAAACACAAGACATCAATCCGCTACTTCTCAAGCGCCCTCTTAGTTGACAATGCCGTTGTTCTGAGTACCCTGAGAAATTCATGCACAACTGGTGAAGATTCTGTCTGTCGCCGCGCTAGAGCCAGTTTCAATGTGGGAAAGTCTCCGATTAAAGGTCGATAAACCACTCCTTTGGCACTCAGATTTTGCATATCAGCGAGAACAAACGTAATGCCAACTCCAGCCGCCGCCAAACCTAGGCGAGTCTGAGCGAGTTCAGCCTCCTGCACGATGTTGGGAACAAATCCGGCTTGCTCACAACATTTGATGAAATCAGCATACAAGACGGGTGCAAGCGATCGCGGGTAAATAATAAGTGGTTCATGAGCTAAAGACTGGAGTGATATTTGTCTGTGTCTAGCAAGCGGATGGGATGCGGACAGTGCAGCAATGTAAATCTCTTTATATAACGGATACACACACAGAGTTGGTTCACGGATGGGAAGATAAACAAACCCAACATCAATTTGGTAAGTGCGTAAAGCTTCAACATGAGCTTCCGTTCCACCACTTGTCAGGACTAAATCGACTTGTGGGTAACACTCTCGATACGTTCTTAAAATACTTGGCGCAAGGCAAAACAGTGTTGCTTCAGTCAAGCCAAGCCTTACTTTCCCAACTTGTCCGTTAGCAACTTGTTTGGTAATTTGTATGCCTTCCTCTACCTCATGCAGAACCCGGTGCGCTGTTTCCAAAAATTTCTGTCCGGCGGGAGTTAGCTTACAAGAGTGTTTTGTGCGTTCAAACAGTTGAATTTCTAAGCTGTTCTCCAACGCCTGAATTTGTTTGCTTAATGCAGGTTGGCTCAGGTGCAGTGACTCAGCAGCTCGACCAAAGTGCAGTTCGGAAGCAACCGTGATGAAATATTTGAGTTGGCGGAACTCCATGTTATCTGTTATCTGTTTGGTAATAACTATAAGTTATTAACTCATACCCAATATGAAATAACAATCATCTAACTTGCTTGTAATATGGGATTTAGAATCCGTTGAAAAGAATTAAATGTAAATCTAATATGCCAATTTGTTTGTTTCGGATTAAAAAAATCAATCCGAAACTCAGTGTTTGACATTTGACAAACATCAAACGAATTATTCAACTTATCCTGCTTGCGAAGGATTGATAAGTTCTAGTTTTTGTCCACGTTTAATCATTCGTAACAGAGCACTTATGAAACCTAATCAAAGTGATGCCATGCATAATGCTTCCCACCCAGCGATTTCCCGTCGCACTGCAATCAAGGTGATGGGACTTGGTGCTGTAACTACTGTTTTTACATCCTGTGCTCTTAATGGCAAACAAGCAACGAGTCAAACGGTGAATTTTAACCCAAATCAATCATCCCAATTGATCACAAAAGTCATCCCTCGCACGAAGGAGAGGGTACCTGCGATTGGGATGGGAACCTTTATGACGTTTGATATTTTGCCTGGACAGCCGCGCGATCGCTTGCAGGAAGTGATGCGTCGTTTCAGAGATGGAGGTGGGCGTGTGATCGACACCTCACCACTCTATGGAATGTCAGAGATCATCGTCGGCGATGAAGCAACGACACTCGGTATCACTAATGATCTCTTCATTACTAATAAAATCTGGGCGACTGGCGAGTATCTCAGTGACAAGAGTCAGGCACTGCGCCAGCTTGAGCAGTCGAGGGAGCGATTGTGGCGCGATCGCATTGACGTGATGCAGGTTCACAGCCTGGTAAATGTAGACATAATTCTGCCTATCCTGCGGGAATGGAAGAAATAGGGTATAATCCGCTACCTAGGAGTAACGCATCACGAGTTGCCATATTTTGAACCCTTAGCAAGGTGGGTCGAAAACGGCGATCTGGACTTTGTTCAAGTCCACTATTCAATCCAGGAACGCCTAGCCGAAAAGAGAATTCTCCCTGCTGCGGCAGATCGGGGAACAGCGGTTTTGGTCAACATGCCCTTTGAGAAGGCGCGCTTGTTCGAGGTGGTTAAGGGACAACCCCTCCCCGATTTCGCCCGCGAGATCGGGTGTGAGAATTGGGCACAGTTTTTCCTCAAGTTCGTCATTTCGCATCCTGCTGTAACCTGTGCGATTCCAGCAACCAGCAACCCCGATCATGTCAGTGAGAACATGGGTGCGATGAGAGGAGCACTTCCTGATGTCCAAATGCGTACCCAGATGATAAAGCATATGGAAACCCTTCCCGCATTTGACAAACTTGCCCAGATGCGTCCCTATCCAGGTAAAAAGTTCACTGGGGCTGTTCGCTTGTCTTAGTTGTCTCACTACACGGCCAAAAATGATGAGAGATGAGTAGGAATTAGCTGAGTGTTTCGAGCATCCTAAGCTTCCTTAATTTTTGCCTTGACAGTTACTTGTGGCACGTTAAAAGCAGAAGGACACAGGTCAGCTAAATCACAAGCATCACAAGCAGGCGATCGCGCTTTACAAATCGCACGACCATGATAAATCAGCCGAATAGACCAATTTTCCCAATCTGCTTGAGGCAATAGACCCATCAAATCTCGTTCAATACGGATGGGGTCTGTGTGTTCAGTTAACCCCAAACGCTCACTCAGACGTTTCACATGAGTATCCACCGTCACCCCAACATTAATTCCATAAGCATGAGCAAGCACGACATTTGCTGTCTTTCGCGCCACACCTGGAAGCCGCAACAGCTGTTCCATCTGCTTGGGAACATGACCGCCAAACTCATTGATAATCATTCGACAAGCAGCTTGAATATTCTTTGCCTTATTGCGATAGAACCCTGTGGAACGCACGATTGTTTCTAACTCTGTCAAATCAGCATTTGCCAGACTTGCTGCATCCGGAAATTTACTAAATAAACCTGGTGTTACTAGATTCACCCGTTCATCCGTACATTGAGCGGAGAGAATCGTAGCCACCAGCAACTGTACAGGAGTTGAGTAGTTTAAAGAGCAAGTTGCATCTGGATAAAGACGCTTCAGGCGAACTAGAATTTCTAGCGCCCGTTGCTTCTTTGATGACTTTTTGCAGATACTCATTACTGAAATAATCTTTGCACCCACTCCAATTGGGTAGTTTCTTTAACGATGAGAAAAATTCCTAGTCCTAAAAGTATCACCAAACCAGTTTGCATGACACCTTCTTGAACACGATTCGGTAAGGGTTTACCGCGCAAACCTTCAATCAACAGAAAAGCGAGTTGTCCTCCATCTAAAGCTGGTAAGGGCAAAATGTTGATAAAAGCCAAGTTAATGCTGATCAAAGCACCAAAGAACAACAAATTGCTGATATCATTCTGAGCCCAGCTTGCACCAATCTCAACAATTTTAACTGGACCCGCGACTTGGTTTGCTGTTTCGCGGAAGTTAGTGATTAATTGTCCAAAACCTTGAGCTGTCTTGACCAGAATCTGCTGAAATTGTGTAGCGCCAATTTTTAATGCTTCGACCGGGTTTGTGGCGCGACGATGCACGATTTTCTGATTAGGAGAAAGGCGAACACCTATGCTACCCTCTCCCTTAGCATTAGCTTCAGGAGTCAGATTCACAGACAGTTTTTGATCGCCACGGGCGATTGTCAAATTAACCTGCTTGCCTAAATGAGTTTTGATGATTTCTGTGAAAGCTTTTAAGTCTTGTTCAGAAGTCCCAAAAATTCTGTCATCAGCAGCTAAAATGACATCTCCAGGCTGAAGACCTGCTTTAGCCGCAACAGAAACTGGTTGTGAAATTAATTCTGGGATGAGAATCCCATTTTGGGGCGGTTGCGGTATGTTTACCCCTACAACACCCACCTGTGTTACAAGCAGAAAGTAGGCAAATATTAAATTTGCTATCACTCCTGCGCTAATCACAATCGCCCGATCTAAAACAGGGCGGTTACGTAAAAGATTTGGGTCATTGGGAGGAATATCACTATCTGGATCATCGTCAGGAAAACCGACAAACCCACCCAGAGGAAAAGCGCGGAGAGCGTATTCAGTTTGTGCTCCTTGATACTTCCAAATCACCGGACCAAAGCCCAGAGAAAAGCGATTGACATAAATCCCTTGGGATCTTGCTGCAATAAAATGTCCAAACTCATGCACCAGGATCAAAACAGCCAAGACTGCGATCGCTGCTAAACCCGCAAGAAATGACATAGATAAAGAATTAATGAACTTATTGGGCTATACTTCTTTTCATTTTAAGGTGTGTCTAGAGAAGACGACGCTGCAAAGGTCGAAAAAGCCGCCCATCAAATTGAGAAAAATTGGTACAACTTTTCCAGAAGCACAACTTACGCAGGTGTAGATTGAAATAGTACAATCTATGCCCAGTAAAATCTCTTACTAATGATAGATGTTATTGTTCTAACTAAGCTTATTTCTCCTTTCTTACCTTATCTACTCAAACTCGGAGATAAAGCAGCAGAGGAAGCAGCAAAAAAACTTGGTGCAGATAGTTGCGAAACAGCGAAAGCCATATTTTATTTGCCAAACCAGAGAGTTTAGAAAATCAATTCATAGAAGCGAGTATTGCACGGCGCGATTTCCTGCGTCAACAAGAAGACGAACGCAAGCAGCGCGAATTTAGACTACTCACCTCTGGCTTGGTGGTAGTTTCTATTCTACTTGTACCGGCTGGGTTCGGTTTGTGGCAAATGGAACAACAAAGAAAACAAGCGATCGATGCTCTTTTAACATCCTCCCAAAAACTGTTTGCTTCAGGTAAAGAAATTGATGCGCGAAAAGTAGGGATAAATGCAGCAAAGCAAATCAAACAAGCAGCTTTTTGGGTCAATCTTGATTCTCAGCGAACTAGGGCTATATCTACGTTGTTGCAACAGGCAGTTTACGGAGTCAAAGAGTATAATCGCTTAGAAAAGCATACCAATCCAGTCATTAGCGTAAGTGTCAGCCAAGATGGCAAGACCTTAGCTTCTGCTAGTGCTGACGGGATCATCAAACTGTGGGATATTTTTACAGGCGAAGAAAAGACCACCGACATGGGGCATAACGATCCGGTTTCTAGCGTAGCATTCAGCCCAGATGGTAAAACCTTAGCTTCTGCTAGTTGGGACAAGACCATAAAACTGTGGGATGTAGCTACAGGCAAAGAAAAGACCACCCTCATGGGGCATAGCGATGCGGTCATAAGCGTAGCTTTCAGCCCAGATGGCAAGACCTTAGCTTCTGCGAGTTCTGACAACACAGTGATTTTGTGGGATTTCAATTCTATTTTATCTAATTTAGATTTTGATAATCTTGTGAAACGCGATTGTGATATAATGCGGGGTCACTTGCGGACAAATCGCCATGTTAGCGGTAGCGATAAAACTCTGTGCAACAACATTGGCACTCAGAACTAGAGGTGGTTACCTGAGATCTTGCACCATCATTTTCATCCGCCAAGAAATTTATTTCTTGGCTCAAAGTTCAAGTCCGTTAAAACTCAGATCTTGCAGCATTCTCAATAATCGGGAGGCTTCGCCTCCCAACCCTCGTTCCCAGGCTCAGCCTGGGAACGAGATATCGAGGCTCTGCCTCGTTGTTGATACTGGTGCAAGATTTGAGTTGTAACGGACTTAAGCTATTAGCCTTGTAGACGCCGGAGGCGGTGAGGGGGTCCCAGTCTTGGACGCCACTTGCTTCAAGCCGGGAGACCCGTCCACTGCAGTGGCTCCGTTTCCCGTCGATTGCGTATGCGCTTTACGCACGCCAGAAGGCTAACGCGCAGCGTCTCCGTTCGGCCTCAAGCCGTGCCCTCCGGGCGAAGGAGTTACCCCCGAACGCGAGTGCGTCTGGTGCAGGAGATACCCGGAGGGCTTCCCTCCGGGTACTTGAGTTCAAGGTGTGCTCACGTAGAGGTGCAAGATCTGAGTTACGGGAGATTGCTGCATTCCACTAAGTTCCACTCGCTACGGACAGATTCGCTGTTTGAATGCAACTTGGTATAAGATGCAAAGCGCTGTATTTGCAAAACCGACATGATCCCAGCATTTTTAGGAAAAAAACCTCTAGACAGATAAATATTTTGTATGTCATTGTGTATTTATAAACCATATTCAAACTTATTTTTTGCAATTGAAAATTACTTCAATTGAAATAAAAAATATTTATCAAAATCGTTAGAAAAATGAAATTTAAGGTAAAGACAACTAGATGGCACCTAGTTATTCTGGTGTTTGTTGGTCTGGTATTGGGGCTGCTTATTGGAAAAAGCGAGTTTTGGCAGGAGAAGACAACATCACATCCACAAAGCACTATTTCTAGTGACTATTCCAACTTTCAACCTCATGTTAAACCACTAACTGCAAATCCACAGACTGATCTATCTAGTCAAAAGTCAAAATCACCCAGCCAAGTCAAAACCCCAGCCTTAATTCCGGAAACAAATCTGTCTGGTCAAAATTCAACATCTCAACCTCAACAAAAGAGTAACCAAAAGAGTCAACCCGCACCTCAAACAAAAACGCCAAATCCAAAGACAACTCCGTCTGGTAAAAATTCAACGTCTCAACCTCAACACAAGAGCAATCAAAAGAGCCAATTGCAAAAAGCTCGTATTTCCCCAGTCAAAACCACTGCAGCTTTTAGGGCTTATAAACCTAGGTATGAGATTGCTTGGGCAAACCCAACTAACTTTGGAGAGCGGTTTGCAACAGATATTAATGGTCAACCTGTTAATAATTCACCAATCATAGTACTTCATGAAACTGCTGCACCAGCCTCCAGTGTGATGAATTTTTTTCAGACTCCTCACGATGATAATAATGTTCAAGCAAGCTACCACGCCATGATTAAGCTAGATGGGACAGTTGTTTACATAGTCCCGCCAGAAAAGCGAGCGTTTGGTGCAGCGCATTCGGTGTTTGATGGACCATTTGGTGCAGAAACTGTGCAGACCAATTCTCACCTTCCTCCATCTGTGAATAATTTTGCTTATCACGTCAGTTTAGAAACACCGCCATCTGGTGTCATGAATAACGAACCTACTCACACCGGCTATACAGAAGCTCAATATCAATCTCTGGCTTGGCTTCTAGCTCAAAGTAATGTTCCGGATCAGAGGATTACAACCCATCGAGATGTAGACCGTTCCGGTCAAAGAATTGACCCCAGAAGTTTTAATTTCAATAAGTTTTTTCATATACTTCATTCCTTCCGTGGGGTAGTTTCTCTCAATTAAAAATTAATTCTAATAATTGAGATTTCATTTATATATAACTATATAGACAATAAAGTGGGAAGAGAATTAAATATTTACAGGGAACAGGGAACAGGGAACAGGGAACAGGGAACGCTTAACTCTTAAGAAGGAATAAAATTATACGTACAAATTCTTTTCAAAAATCAAATAGGAGTCTTATATCTAAAATACTCAATACATGAATGAATTGTATCTACAATAACATTTTTTCAGTATAAAGGCATAATTAATGACTTTGAAAATAATTTTTTTAAATAATTATGTGTGGGAATAGTTAAAGGTTATGAGTATGACATAAAAAACAAAATGGTCACGAGGGATTTAACCCCCTGACCATGAATCAACCAAGTTTTACAACACACAACCACACACAATTTAGTGGGGTCTTTTATTATGTTAAACAATCTTATGATTTTGGTCTAGATTTTTACTGCTGATATCTCCTATCTACAATTTTTTATTTTTGAGAATATTTGCATCAAAAAGAACTCAGTCTTAAATAAACCATTATTATTAAGTGGAAATATCAGTGGAAATTCTCATAAAATAGCTAGTTACCGGAAAAGCGTTTGCCAGGAATACTAATTTTGACACTGGTATTCGCGCTTATGTTACCCGAATGAGTAAGCCAACACTGAAAAATGCTCTTGTAGACTGTTTGCGATGACTTTGCTTGATCTTCCCGTTTGGAATGATGACTCTGCTGGTTGTTGTATAGAGTAAGAGACACTGTTTGGCATTACTTATCTGAAAAAGGAGAAATTTTTAAAGATGGCTCGAAAAAAGAAAAAATCTGTTATGTCTGAGTGTGAGCATCTACTTGACACTAGATGCCCCATCTGTTGTATTGTTCCACCTCATATGCTGGAACACGTTGCAGTGAATGGTAACCAACAGCAGCGTGAGTGGGCGTTTCGCACATTAAATGTTTCGGCACAATTTCGTGGACGGCGGAACGTAGCAGGTGCTGTGAATTTTGCGGTTTCTCCTGGTCAGAAGCGTCGTACTATCTTTGATGCGAAAAATAGTGAACAACTTCCTGGCGTACTCGTACGTGGAGAAGGCGATCCCCCAAGTCAAGATACGGCGGTCAATGAAGCCTATGATGCGGCTGGTGCAACTTATGACTTGTTCAAAGAGGTTTTTGAGCGCAATTCTGTTGATGACAAGGGACTGCGTTTAGATTCTACCGTGCATTACAACGTTAAATATGATAACGCCTTTTGGAATGGCGACCAAATGGTTTACGGTGATGGTGACGGAGAAATATTTCAATGCTTTACCAAATCTATAGATGTCATCGGGCATGAGTTAACTCATGGGGTGACTCAGCATGAAGCTGGTCTCATCTATTTTGAAGAACCTGGGGCACTCAATGAGTCATTTTCTGATGTTTTTGGCTCTCTTGTCAAACAGCGAGTCAAAAATCAGACCGCAGATCAGGCAGACTGGATCATTGGGGAAGGTCTATTGACACCCAAGACAAAAGGCATTGGCATTCGCTCAATGAAAGCGCCTGGAACAGCGTATGATGATCCACTACTGGGCAAAGACCCCCAACCAGCGCATATGAAAAACAAATACACTGGTACGGATGATAATGGCGGAGTACATATCAACTCAGGTATTCCCAATCACGCCTTTTATCTAGCGGCGGTGGAAATTGGCGGCTATGCCTGGGAAAAAGCTGGGAAAATCTGGTACATTACTTTACGCGATCGCCTAAAATCCAAAGCCAATTTTAAACAGGCTGCTAATATCACTATCAAAGTTGCTGGAGAACTTTACGATCAAGGAAGTAAAGAACAAAAAGCAGTGCAAAATGCTTGGCAAAAAGTAGGAGTTCTCTAAGAGGATGAATTATGAATCATCAAAGTTTTAACAGTTGCTTGATAACTGTTGACTGTTGTAATGAATGATAACTCATCATTGACTGTTATCTTTCTTGATAAACTGGGAAATATGTTATGACCCTCCCAGTTTTTATTCATTCTTGCAAGACATAGCAAGACGGAGAGCAAGAAAATGCGGATATCATTTGAACGCACGGGTGGTTTTGCAGGGATAAGTAGAAAAAAAACTGTAGATACGGCAAACATTGCGGCAAATGAAGCTGATCAACTACCGCGATTAGTAGAAGCCGCAGATTTCTTCAATCTACCCGAAAAGATCACAGCTTCTGCGACACAACCTGACCGCTTTCAGTACAAGCTAACAATAGAAGAGGAAGGAAGAGAACACACAGTCACGGTGAGTGAAGCTGCGCTACCGGGAACGCTAAGACCCTTGATTGAATGGCTTCAACAAAAATAGAATCAAGAAAAAATGTTTTTGTTTTTCATTCTGTAGACAGATGAAAAAATAGACTCATTACAAAACTCATTTTAATGTTGGGTTTCACTTTGTTCAACTGCTACCTTGTCGAACTCAATATAGAGGTGCTTAAGTCCCCGCATGAGTATGTTCGGCAAGTACTGGTAATCATCTTGTGCCAAGCGGATGTTCTTAATCCGTAGCAGCAACCGCTCATAGGCGATCTGCATTTCCTTGCCAGCAAGCATAGCGCCCAAACAATAATGAATGCCATAACCAAAAGATAGGTGGTTACTGGCATTATGGCGGCGCACGTCGAAACGCTCACCCTCTGGAAATTTTATGGGGTCGCGGTTAGAAGCATCGAAGCGGATCATGACCAAAGACCCAGCTTTGAGATCAACGTCTTCTAGTTTTGTATCTTGCGTCACAACTCGCCACATCCCCGCAGTCGGACTTTCCATTCGTAGAACTTCTTCAACAAAGTTCTCTACCTGGGAAAGATCTGTTTGTAGCAACTTCATCTGCTGGGGATTCTTTGTCAGCAACAACATCCCACCTGCGATAGCTTCGCTGCTGCCTTCGGCAGATCGCACTAGTAACAGTCTCATTGCCTGCCACTAGTATTTGCTGAATTATACTCAGCAGTTCAGCAGTGTCGAGCGATCGCTCAAAAGCCACCTCCGCCTGTACCAAGTCTGTGATCAAATCATCCTGAGGCTGTTTTCGGCGTGACTCTATGACATCATGAAAATAATGCTGGAAAGCAAGCACATCTTTAGCACACTCGATCTCCTGCTCTCTAGAGAGCATATGGCTTAGGCGCGCAATAAAAGAATCAGACCATTGTTTGAACTTTGGCAGATCTGCCTGCGGCACACCTAACTGCTGAGCAATAACTTTGAGCGGTAAGGGTACGGCAAACTCACTGACAAACTCACACTTGCTCTTATCGATGAAACTGTCAATGAGTTCATCAACAATCTGCTCAATCAAGTCATGCATTTTGTTGACACGCGACGAGCTGAATGCCTTATTCACCAGTGTTCGGAATCGCTCGTGTTCTGGCGGATCTGCCGTCAGCAAGGTGTTCATCTGAGGCCAGCCTTGAGCAGAAATTTTCTGCAACTGGGGATCCTGTTCTTCTTTGCCAGCCAGTAAAGTAGAGAAATTACTAGAGAAGACTTTTGTATTTTTAAGAATTTCTATCACCAAGTCATAGCGCGTAACGAGGAAGAGCTTAGCGTCAGTATTGGGACTAGGTAGCTCCATAATTGGTGCTTGCTCCTGTGCTAACTTGTAGAATTCATAAGGGCACACAAGCAGTTCAGGGTCAAAGAAGTTGTAGTCCGACAGATGCTTCATGCTTCTAATGGTGGTCAGTGATAGTTTGCTTTGAGTCACTGTACAGTCAAGATCATCTTAACAAGTTAATAACGCAACATATCAAACATCCAGAACAACCGTTGCCTATATTTGCGTGAAATATAAAGAAATGTCAAAAAATTTCTGCAACAATGGAAGTCATGCTGTAAAGCCGCTATTGTCGGATTTAAAAATACTATAATTGGAGTTTATGGGTAGGCAACGAGTTCTTTCCGGAGTTCAACCAACAGGCAATTTACATTTAGGCAACTACTTGGGTGCAATTCGCAACTGGGTAGAAATCCAAAGCCAATATGAAAATTTTCTCTTCATAGCTGATTTACACGCGATTACTGTGCCCCACGAACCAGCAACGCTGGCAGCTAATACCTACACTCTAGCTACTTTATATCTGGCTTGCGGACTTGATCTCAACCACTCTACTATCTTTGTGCAATCTCATGTTTCTGCCCACAGTGAACTGACTTGGTTGTTTAACTGCATCACGCCCCTCAATTGGCTGCAAGACATGATCCAGTTCAAGGAAAAAGCAGTCAAACAAGGAGAAAATGTGAATGTTGGCTTATTGGACTACCCAGTGCTGATGGCATCTGATATTTTGCTTTATCAACCAGATAAAGTGCCTGTGGGTGAAGATCAAAAGCAACATTTGGAACTGACGCGAGATATTGTCAACAGATTTAATCACCAATTTGCCAAACCAAATCAGCCAGTACTGAAGTTACCAGAACCTTTAATCCGCAAAGAAGGTGCAAGGGTGATGAGTTTAACGGATGGTACGAAGAAAATGTCCAAGTCCGATCCGTCTGAGTTGAGTCGCATCAACTTGCTAGATTCACCTGATGAGATTACAAAAAAAATTAAGCGCTGCAAAACTGATCCGATTCGCGGTTTGGAGTTTGACAACCCAGAACGTCCAGAAAGTAACAATTTGTTAACACTGTATATGCTGCTTTCTGGAAAAACGAAGGAAGAGGTAGCGGCTGAGTGTCAAGATATGGGCTGGGGACAATTTAAACCTTTGTTAACGGATACGACAATTGAAGCCCTTAAACCTATCCAAGAAAAATATCAAGAGGTGATGAACGACAAAGGTTATCTGGAGTCTGTGTTGCGGCATGGAAAGCACAAAGCAGAGGCGATCGCCAACCAAACTCTCAATCAAGTCAAAGCTGCGATGGGTTACTCTATACCCCTTTGACACTCCCCGTGCTAAAGCAGCGGGGATTCTTGGTTCGTTGACTCGCCATTAGACAGCAGGGTTGCCCCAACTGCCCAAGAGGGCAAATCTCCCCAAGCGTAAGTTCCCGTGTGCCCCACGGTACTGAGACCTAATCTCAAGATGTTGATGCTGGCGTTCACGTCTCTGTCTGCCACATACCCGCAATGTGGGCAGACGTGAGTCCTGGTAGACAGAGACTTTTTCACTTTCTTGCCACAGTTAGAGCAATTTTGGGATGTGTTATGGGGAGAAACAGCAACTGTAACCTTCCCATACTTATGACCAAAGTATTCTAACCAACTGCGGAATGTAGACCAGCCAGCATCACTGATTGATTTTGCCAGTTGCGTGTTACGTACCAAGCCTTTCACATTTAAGTCTTCATAGGCTACCAAATCGTTAGATTGGATGACGGAGTACGCTAATCTCTTGCAATACTCTTTTCGCTGCCTACTTACTCCTAAATGCTTGCGAGCATACCTTATTCTTGCTTTGTGGTAGTTGTTAGACTGCGGTTTATTAGCTGTTTTCTTAGCCTTATCGTACTTCTTGGATTTCTTGCGGTTAGCGCGGTTTAACTGTTTTTCTGACTTGCGGTAAAACTGGGGAGATGGTTCAACATTGCCAATATTATCAGCAATGAAGTACTTTAATCCTAAATCAATACCAACTACTTGACCTACTGGCTGTGCTTCAACTTTTAGATCAATATCAACTGCAAATTGAGCATAGTACCCGTCAGCACGACGCACTAACCGGACACGCTTAATCTGCTTGATGTCGTAGTAGTTAAGGTCGTAGGTTCCCTTTAATTTCAGGGTTCCTATTCCTTTTTTATCTGAGAAAGTAATTGCTTTACGAGTACTTGAAAGTTTCCAGCCGCTGGTCTTGTATTCAACACACCGAGAGTGTTTTTTAAACCTTGGGAAGCCCTTTTTACCCTTAACTTTCTTTTTGCAGTTATCGTAAAATCTACTAATCGCACTCCATGCACGTTCAGCCGCAGATTGCCTAGCCATTGAATTGAGTTCATCAGCGAAGGGAAATTCAGCAGCAAGTACAGCGCAGTATTTATTAAGGTCATACTTTCCTGCGCCTTTCTCGTCCATCCAATAACGCAAACATTTGTTTTGAATGAATTGAGAGGTACGGATAGCGTCGTCTATCGCGCTATATTGCTTGTCTTTACCCTTGACTTTAAATTCATAAATGATCACTGGCTCGACCTAACCAACTACAGTATTATGCTAACACAGCATGCATAATACTGTAGTGTCAGTGAACAATTGGTAAACGCCTTACTCAGACGTAAACGCCTGAAACCGTTTTTATGTCTGGGCTAAAGCCGCAGAGTTTTCAACGAGGGTGCTTATAAGGTTTTCTCATCAGGTTGTCTTGTGTTATAGCTGTACCATTAGACAGAAATGGTCATTTTTTATGCTGGATACGATAAATCCAACAGCTTTAACTTCTTTTCGTACAGCGGCAAAAGCTGGTCAATTCCTGATTACCGCCGAGGTTGCACCACCGAAAGGCGGTAATCCAGAACACATGATAACAATGGCGGCGACTCTTAAGGGGAGGGTTCATGCCGTCAATATTACTGATGGTAGCCGCGCGGTGCTACGGATGTGTTCATTAGTGGCGTCGGCAATTTTGTTACAAAATGGCATCGAGCCGATTTGTCAGATTGCTTGTCGCGATCGCAACCGTATTGCCATACAAGCCGACCTCATGGGCGCTCATGCTCTGGGTATTCATAACATCTTAGCTTTGACTGGTGACCCTGTGAAAGCAGGCGACCATCCCGACGCTAAAGGTGTGTTTGATTTGGAAGGAGTGCGGTTGCTGCAACTGATTCACAAACTCAACCAAGGCGTTGACTGCAACGAAAAACCTCTGACTGATGGTGCGCTAGACTTATTTCCTGGTGCAGCAGTCGATCCGCAATGTGCAAGTTGGTCTGGTTTACAAAGTCGGTTTGAACGCAAATTAGCGGCGGGTGCGCAGTTTTTTCAAAGTCAATTGATTACAGACTTTGAACGGCTAGAAAAGTTTATGGACAAAATAGCCGCAGGCTGTGATAAACCAATTTTGGCAGGAATTTTTCTGTTGAAATCAGCAAAAAATGCCCAGTTTATCAATCGGTGTGTACCAGGTGTGAATATTCCTGACCACATAATTGATAGGTTAGCGCAAGCAAAAGATCCGCTTGAGGAAGGGATGAAAATTGCTGCTGAACAAGTCCAAATCGCACGTCAATTGTGTCAGGGTGTGCACATGATGGCGGTGAAGCGGGAAGATTTGATTGTGCCAATTTTGGATATGGCTGGCGTTGGGGTAGTGAACAAATGATAGTCTAAGCTGGAGTTAGTCTAAACTCCAGTAAATATCGCGTGAAGGCATAATACTTAATCAGTGAACAGTACCAGCCGCAGTGAACAGAGTCAGCGATTTCTTGACCCCCTGATAACTGGTAACTGATAACTGCGGCTGGTAAGTAAGTGGATCAAATTAAATATTAAACCTCACCCTGCCGACCGCTTCCCTCTCCTTACCAAGGAGAGGGATTGAGGGTGAGGTCTTATCTTATATTTAATTACGCCTATCTACTTACGTGATAACTGATAACTGATAAGTGTTAAATGTCTACTTTATAGACAAAAAATAACCACAATTCTGATTAGCAGGAATTGCCCCCATCATCTTTTTAGGAAAAGCTAACTTGAATGAGATAGGCTAAGTGAGAATTCGTATCACCAGGAGTGGCGATCGCGTAGCGGCTGCTTTGCAGCATTGCCCTTTAGGTGGTTCCTCCAAAGCATCGCCTTTCATATTTTGACAAAGTTTAGGTCGGCTATCGCCTTTACAACATCATCATTCAACCTCAAAAGTTCATGTTTCCAGCTTTGAGATTCATCATCCGAGTTCAGAATTCTTAACTTCAAGCTTAAAACATGAAACTTTAGGTTCAAAAGCACAAAATTTCAGTTTATAAATTTCTCATTGAGGATGATAAATTGTCATATATCTTTGGGCATTCTTTGGCATCTCAACTCATTAGCTCGGACTGAGTTTTCACTTTGCATATCAGGATCAACGAAGAGTGAATAGGGCACTGCTTCAAATATTTCATCAATGTAATTATGAAAAGTATTTGACGTTGGTGCAGTGTAATTGAGTGGAAGAACTCCGAATTCAATATAGTGAATTGTCTTCCGAAAAACTTGAACTGGCGAGAGTACGCTGAATAAATGTCCAAAGTTTTCATCCTTAAAATAAGATGAGGCAACAAAGCATTCATCTGCTGAGTTATATACTCCTCTATCACCTTTGTACTTAATATTTAAATCTTGACCACGAATGATATCTCTAGGAACTCCCTGCTGCTGTAAAAATCTCGAACCTGCTTCACTTAAAGAAATCTTATCAGCAACTCCTTCATAAACGTGTCTACTACCTGGCACATAAACTTCCACACGTTTCCCTAAGCTGCTCTCCTGTTCATAAAGGTTTTTAGCCAAAAGCAAACGCCTAGTAAATTCTTCATTTGGTTTTTCCCCATCTGTGAGAGGATGTTGTGCAGCAACTTCTATAAGAATAGCAGGAATAGAAAGCCTCGATTTCATAAAGCTTTTTGCATTCTCATACTTGTGGTTCCAATACTTACGGTCTTCAGTAGTTCCTATAGCCCAACTCTTTTTAGACTCAAAGGTTTCGTTGTCACTATTCCACTTCATTCATCACACCCTCAAGAAAACCAATTACTCCCTTACCCCAAGGCGTTTCCTCAGCAAAATGCTCCCCAACCTTGAGGGAACCTTGTTTTACACCATTCCATAGCCGTTTCAGGCTTCGGAGATTCTCCCAGCGCTGGGGTTGGGAATGTTTAATTTCTTCAAACTCTGCTTCAACAATAGCAGTAGCTTCCTCTTCCGTTGCCTGGGGATGTCTCTGCTGCAAGTCTGTAATCATTTTCTTCAAATCATCCAGAGCTTGCTTGACGTCTGGATCTATAGCTTTATCATCTTGGATGTATGTTTCAACTTGATCGATATAAGTTTCAACTTTCTCAAAAATCTGAACTCTGTCAGCATTTGGGAAGTTATACTTCGCTTGTTCCGGCATGGCTTGAATAATACAAAGAATTTCTTCTAATCTATCAAATAGTTGCGAAAGTGGGTCAACTGCCTTATTTTGAATAGCTGTTCTTGCCGCTAATGGTTTTAAGGCACTCACTATGGCTTTTGATATATTTTGATCTAGTCCATAGAAGACCTCCCTAAATGTATCTCTTGTGACCTCGCGTAATTCCCTTAGTGTATCAAAAGATTGTGCAATATCTTTTTCTTGACTAGTTTTTACCATGCGAACAGATTGGATGAAGTTCCTCAGATCACTAAGATCTGCCTTGCCCTTGTCACTCCGTATTTGCGCTTTATGAATGGCTTCAATAGCTGCATCCTCCAGCAACGCAATCGCATCAGAAAACTTAAATTCTATGGGATGCATAGATTCTATTTCCTGTGCAAAATTTTTCCGTATTTTTCTCCAGTAGGGTTGAGATACCTCAGAGAACCTGTGAACATGGAGAACACCCATCATTCCCGGTTGCCAAGGCGCAGTGTTTACATAGGCGATTTCCCGATCACTGATTGTACCCCTAAATGTTGGAGGACCTTGGAAGAGCTTCAGTGTAAATCGGCTTTGGTCATGTTCATTATGGCTTTCCTGAAAAAACATTTCTACTGCACGGATAGCACAAAGACTATCAACAGTAGCACGTGCAAAATTCGCCCAACTATCATCAAGATACTTGCTACGTGCTTGAAAGTCATAATGACTCTCTAGTGCACTTAGAATACGATGATCTCTTTCAAGATTACGAATTTCGTGTAATTCTTTCTTACAAGCATCCTGGAGTGACTGAGGATTAGGTAAGTTAATTTCTACACAAAATTTGTTACTACGTTTAAGAAGATTTAAGTAAGTCGATAAATGAGTTAAGTCCTCACTGAATGCAGCTCGAACAATGCGAAAAGACTCTTGTGCTTCTTGAACAATCAGCTTATTTTGTCTATTATTTTCTTCGCTTCTGAGCACAATCCTTTTAGTACTCTCTACAGAAGCAAAGTCATGTGGGTTCTTGGCGACGGTTATAGGCCAAACATCTTCAAGTTTTTTCGGATCTTTAAATTGTCGATCAAAGCGTTCCCAAATACCACAGAAGACTTTAGCAAGTGCTGAAGGAGCTTGCAGAACTTTTAGAATTTGGGTTACATCCCGACTGTTAGAATGTTGCAAAGGTTTATAAGCTCTGATGACAGGGCTAGATATGCCAAGTCCAGCATAGTGAGAAGTATAAAGTTCTGCATCAACGACATAGAAGTTATCTCGAAAAAGCGTACCCCTCGGCATAGGTATGTAAAGATGACCAAAGGCTTCCATAAACGCTCCTTACTACAGTGACTAGCAACAAAAGTTAGTAGAAAAGTAAATTGTCTGTTTAATACGTGTTTTTGATCCTTAGCCAGGTATCCTCTAATTTCTGATTACCCTTAAATCTCTACCAAATTTTATCGCTTAGATTATTGAATACACTTATTGCCAAACTTTATACGGTTTTTTCTATGGCTTTGCTAAATGCTAGAGTGGCGATAGCTTCGCTGCTGCCTTCGGCAGATCGTAGCTGCTGTGAGTGTTGCAGGTTTCATAAACTAGCCCAGAGTGCAAGATGATATTTGATGATATCTACCACTTTATTTTGGAAGATTTCGGAAAATGACAAAACTGAGATCTTGCACCATGCTCAAAACTCTATGGCTGACGCCACGCCTTACGGCTATCGGGTGGGCACTGTCCACAATGTAAAAATAAAGGTTTGAGAAAAGTTAAGCAGTGCCCACCCTACAAAAATTGCTTCGCAGGGGGCATTTGCTATATAAAAGCATTACTCCTGAAGAAGTGGCAATATAGTAATCAACTCAGAAAATCTAGCAAAATCTCCTGTGTTATGAGTTAATATCCGAGGAATATCGTAAACTAGCATTGTGGCGACAATATTCGCATCATGTACCTGCTTGCCACCAATGGTAATTTCTTCCATCAACGTTAATAACCTTTCAGTTACCTGAGAACCATCTTCAGCCACTCGAAAGCGGTTGGAGAAATACCGCACGTCTTCCACTAGGGAAGAAACAGGAATTTCTCCAGTTAAGTCACCTTTCCTTGTCATAGCTGCTAAATATTCCCTGAGAGTTTGGCGACTGATCCATAGTTCAATTCCCTGTTCTTCTATAGCTTGAAGTCGTTCCGTAGCTTGTAAGTGAAACGGTGACAAAGCTAAATTGGCATAAACCAAAATATTCGTGTCGATGAAGACAGGGTTATCAGTCGTTTGCATATAAATCTTCTCGGCGGAAAGTAACACTTTCTGAGACTAATCCTACAGGATAGGCAGAAAATTTTAGAGGCGGACGCTTTTCCTTAATTATCTGCTTCTCTATCAAAGGCTTTTCATCAATCACCACCACCAATTTATGCTCACCTGCTGGAATATCTGGTGGTAACTGTACTGTGATTTTCCCATCTTCTGTCACTGTAGCAATTGTTGTAATCGCTTTCATCTCATTTATCCTAAAATATAACGTTAGCGTCCCCAATGATCATACATATCCTCACATCTGAAAGAAAGATTTTCAGGTCAAGAACTGTAATTGTCTACTGGAAAGTTTAAAGGTGTAGGCTTTTCGTTTGTCTCTGTTTTTTTGGCTAAAGGCTGTTTAGCAATGATCACCACAACTTTATGCTCACCTGCTGGGATATCTGGCGGTAACTGTATTGTCATTTTTCCATCTTCTGTCACTGTGGCAATTGTTTCGAGAACCTTCATATCTTTTCTCCTTTTTATTGCATCACTGCTAACACCGCTTTTGGCAACAATTTATCTTTAAACCAAACAATCCTAGCAGGCACATCATTTAATTGAACTCCGGCTTTCTCCAAATTTAATCGCTCAGAAATTGCCAAAATTAAATCATCACGTCCTGCACGTCGTACCTGTGAAAACTTTTTTTGTAAATATTCTGGTCGCCAATATCCAACTATTTCTAATAACAGCGATCGCCCATCAGGATGCACCAATCTAAAATCAGGAATCATCACACTTCCAGGAATAGGAATTAAGTCAACTTCTCGCTCTAAAACCCAATCCGTTTTCGTTGACTCCCACTTATCAGCAAAAGACTCTTCCAACATACTATCGTATGGTTTACCAGTTGAATAATGAGACACCAAACCGCATTCAGAATTAAGAGTAAACCTTCCTGTTTTCCATGTATTTGTATAAGTGTCGCGACTTCGCAATGTTGTAGAAAGACTCCATCTTGTAACATGAAGTAAAGCCGGAATCAGCTTAGCTATAGCCAAACCATACCGCGTACTGGGAGTAAACAAACTCGTCGGACCATCAATTGTAATTGTAAACCCGTGGTCAGCATCACCCTCAATATAAGACATTAATTGAAACAACTTAAGGTAACGAAACAAAAGCTTATATTGTCCCGGCACATTGCGATGAGCATTTATCACCAACTGACTTGCCTTATAAAACACCCCCTGCACTTGAGATAAATTGTAGCGATGCAATAATTCTTTAGAATCTGGCGCATCAAAAGCTGTTAAAATCTTATTCTCAGATAAATCCGCATATAACCCCTCAGCAACTTGTTTTGGCAAAACTTCGCGCTCAAGTTCATGACTCAATTCATCAGCAATATGAGTTAAAGTCGTTTCTGTCAACTCGCGACTCGGAGGAGACTTCGCAGCCATTGCAAAAACCCTTTCTCGTAACATTTGAGGTTCCAGAGGACTCACCACCTCAAAAGTGCAGAAACTGCTTTTGAGGATATAAGCTAAACCCCGCTTGACTCTATAATCTGGAGTATCCCCCTCCAACTCCGATAACTGACGTTCAAGGGCACCCTGAGTCTCACCTACCGCTTTTTGAAAACAAGTCGTTAACTCAGTGGCGATCGCCAAATGATTAGCATCAATCTTCAGTCTCTTCGGGATAATTTCTTCCCCATTTTGCCTGTGACTTAGTAACTCTGTTGGTAGCATTGGAGTTTGGAACCGCAGATAAACGCGGATGGACGCAGATAATTATTGCAAGATTATCAGGTTTCATCCGTGTTTATCGGTGGTTTCTTTTGAACTTTATAATTTATCTCCAACTGTTCAGCAGCCTTAAGACTCTTTTCCTTCCCACTCCCGTAAATAACTCGCAAATTCTCTTTCTTCTCCTCTTTCTCTTGGCGTTCTTGGCGTCTTGGCGGTATGTCCTTCGGACACGCTGCGCTAACGTTTTTCTTCTCCACACCTCTTCTCCTCGCCGAAGTTCCCTCCTCACTCGTATCCTCCGCCACCACCTCGTATAAAATCGCCTGCTTCTTATTATCCTTACCCTTTCTTAAAACCCTGCCCAATCTTTGAATATACTCCCGTGTCGAACCAGTACCAGATAAAATAATCGCAACAGAAGCCGCAGGTACATCAACACCCTCATTCAACACATGAGAAGCAACCAAAGTTTTAAACTCTCCCTCCCGAAACTTTGTTAAGATTTCATGCCTTTCCTTGACAGGAGTTTGATGAGTAATTGCTGGAACAAGAAATTGTTGAGAAATGTGGTAAACTGTCGCATTATCAGCAGTAAAAATTAAAACTCTTTCTGGATAATGTTCTGCTAATATGTCAGCAAGAACTCTTATCTTCCCATCAGTACCCAAGGCAATTTCTTTCGCTTCACGATGTGCTAACATTGCTCTACGTCCGGCTTGCGATCGCGCACTCATTTGCACAAATGTTTGCCACCCTTGAAGACTCCCCAAAGAAATCTTTGATTGCTTCAAAAAGTCGTTGCGAACTTGAATCAGTTGAGTGTACTTTTCCCGCTCATTTTGTGATAATTTCACCTTAATTTGCACAACTTCATGTTCTGCTAACGCTTTCCCCGCTAAATCTTCAGCCCTTTTGCGATATACTTCTCTCCCGATTAAAAAATTCAAGTCAGCGTGTTTACCATCAGTGCGTTCGGGTGTCGCAGATAATCCGAGACGGTAGGGTGCGATCGCATATTCCGCAATCACCCGACTAAAATCTGTCGGCAAATGATGACATTCATCAAAAATTAACAAAGCATACAGATTTCCCAAACTTTCCGCATGGATAGCTGCACTATCGTAGGTGGCAACAAGTACAGGTGTTCTATCCCGCGAACCACCTCCCAATAATCCAACCTCAGCATCGGGAAACGCCGCTTTCAAATGAGCATACCACTGATGCATTAAATCTAGCGTTGGTACAACAATCAGCGTTGTGCGTGGCGTTGCTTGCATCGCCATTTGCGCCAGATACGTCTTTCCGGCTGCGGTGGGAAGCACGACGACTCCTTGTCTTCCCGCGAGTTTCCAAGCAGCTAGCGCCTCACTCTGGTGCGGGTAAGGTTCCATTTCCAGACTCGGAACTAACTCTATGGGGTAAAACGCCTTAGCTTCATCGATAAAACTCGTCTCTTCCGCTTGCATTGCTTCTACCAAAGCACGGTATTGAATAGCCGGAATGCGGAATTTTTCTATTCTATCATCCCATGTAGCAAAATCCATCCAAGCTTTGCCGCGTGGTGGTGGATGCAAAATTAATGTGCCACGATCAAAGGTAAGTGTGGGCGTGCGAGCCATTTTTCGCTTTTCCCGGCTTTGTTAAAATGTGAGATGTGTCTCTATTAATAATGTAAAAGCTGTTGTTACGAACCTCGCTCGACGATAATAACGCGGAATGTGTGATAATAAACCGCGCATACAATAATAAACTATAAAAAATCGTGCAATATAACGAATCTATTGATGAGTTGGCTGCACTTCTACAACAGCCGGCGGATTTTGAATTTCAACTGCCTGATCCGGAAGACGAGGAAATTCCGGAACCGGAATTTCAAAAGCAGCTAGACGTGGCTTGGCAGGTGTGCGATCGCTTTGATCTACAAACTGATATTTGGCGAGGGCGAATTTTACGCGCTGTTCGCGACAGGGAGAAAATAGGCGGTGATGGACGAGGTGCTGGTTTTCTCAAATGGCTAAAAGAACGAGAAATTGGCAAAAGTCAGGCTTATGCTTTGATTCAACTGGCGAACAGTGCTGATACTCTTTTAGAAGAAGGAAGATTAGAACCATCAGCCATCAATAACTTTAGCAAACGGGCGTTTATCGAAACAGCCAAAGCAGCGCCAGAAGTTCAACAGATGGTAGGTGAAGCAGCGCAAAAAGGCGATCGCATCACCCGGCGCGAAGTGCGTCAACTCACCGACGAATGGACTGCAATGTCTTCCGAGTTACTACCCGAACCAGTCAAAGTAAAAGCAGCAGAAAATTCTCTTCCTCCCCGTTACATCGCGCCACTGGTCAAGGAGATGGAGAAATTACCAGAGTCTCACCAAAACGCGATTCAAAAAGAAATATCCCAAAATCCTGACGTAGATACCATCAAGCAAGTCACAACAGAAGCGCGTAACCTGGCAAAATATCTCAAAGCAGCAGCTCAAGTGCAAGCGCTGAATGCTCAAGAAGTTGACATTGAAACAGCTCTAATAGAAGCTCAAAGAGTTGGTTGTCTGAGTATAGCAGCGGACTTAGTGAATCAAGCATCTCAATTAGAGCAAATGATTGCCAAATTGTACATGGCTTGGAAGAAAATTGGTAATCTCTCAGACCGTCTTTATGTGGATACGGGTGCAAGTACGCCGCGTTTGCGAGAACTCCTCGAATGTTTGGAACCGCTTGGCGGTGAAGTTATGGAGTTACAACTGAGTGGTGCGACTGAACACACAGTGCGTTTACAAATTCAGGAGATTAGTTAAAAAGTAAGCTGTGGGGAGTGGAAAAAATACAAACACGCGCACATAGTGCTGTTGAATACGAACCGTGTCCTCCCTCTATCAAAATTTGGGATTGGGGTAGTGGTGAGCAAATTCGCAATTTGAAAGGACATTCTGACTCGGTTTATGCGATCGCCATCAGCCCAGATGGTCTATCTGCTATGCTACCTTTCCCAAAATCTCCTTCTGAAGGTCTATATTGAAGGCGCTTGACTTTTCGGATTTTGGATTGATCATCCATTATTAGTCCCGTGTCCGTCTTATTTCCTGGTTTTCCTGTGAATTAGCTTGAACGAATGCCCCCAGCAAAAGCTAATCTATAACATAGAGACTTGTTAAGTAAAATTAAAACACAGTTACCGTTGCCCTTATTTCATGGGGTTAACTAGATTTCTGTATAAGATAATTCACATTACGGGAGTGAGTGTACCATGCAGCAGCTTGTCGATCAACCTGAAATTGACTTTAAGAGCGAAACATACAAAGATGCCTACAGTCGCATCAATGCGATTGTGATAGAAGGCGAACAAGAAGCCCACGCAAATTATCTTAAACTGGCTGAACTGCTAAGCGAACATCAAGATGATCTCATTCGCCTTTCTAAGATGGAAAGTCGCCACAAGAAAGGATTTGAAGCTTGTGGACGCAATCTTCAGGTAACGCCCGATATGCAATTTGCTCAAGAGTTTTTTGCCCAATTGCATCAAAATTTTCAAACAGCGGCGGCTGAAGGTAAGGTTGTTACTTGCTTGCTGATTCAGTCTTTGATTATTGAATGTTTTGCGATCGCCGCATACAACATTTACATCCCAGTTGCCGATGAGTTTGCTCGAAAAATTACTGAAGGGGTAGTTAAAGATGAGTATAGCCATCTCAACTTTGGAGAAGTATGGTTGAAAGAACACTTTGAAGAATCCAAAGCTGAATTAGAGGAAGCAAATCGTCAAAACCTGCCCATAGTCTGGAAAATGCTCAACTCTGTTGAGGACGACGCCCGTACATTAGCTATGGAAAAGGAAGCTTTAGTAGAGGATTTCATGATTCAGTACGGAGAAGCCCTTAGTAATATTGGTTTTTCCACCCGCGATATCATGCGTCTGTCTGCCTACGGGATCAAAGCAGCATAAGAAAGCAGGAAACTCAAAATCCCCACTTTTGAAAGAAATGGGGATAAGGGATCTACCCCAGGGGGGAATTTCAAATTATTCATTCAAAGTTCAAAATTATTCTTTTGAACTTTGAATTTTGAATTTTGAATTTTTAAGCAGCCACAGCTGACTCTCATTTGCTAGTGACTTTTTGTGTAGTATTTTGAAGGGTTAATTATATGTTAACCCGCCTATTCCACCCTTCTAACGAAGGACACGCTTAACAACATCGTTCATGTTTGGTCTAATCGGACACCTTACTAGTTTAGAACACGCGCAAGCAGTAGCCAAAGAATTAGGCTACCCAGAATATGCTGATCAAGGGTTAGATTTTTGGTGCAGCGCTCCGCCCCAAATTGTCGATAACATTACAGTTACCAGTGTTACCGGGCAAAAAATTGAAGGGCGGTATGTAGAGTCATGCTTTTTGCCAGAAATGCTGGCAACTCGTCGCATCAAAGCTGCAACACGCAAAATCCTCAACGCTATGGCTCATGCTCAAAAGCACGGGATAAGTATTACAGCTTTAGGCGGATTTTCTTCGATCATTTTTGAAAACTTTAATTTAGATCAATTCAAACAAGTCCGCAACATTAAATTAGAGTTTGAACGCTTTACCACAGGTAACACTCATACGGCATACATCATTTGTCAGCAGGTAGAAAAAGCGTCGAAACAAGTAGGCATTGAATTATCAAAAGCAACTGTTGCTGTATGCGGGGCAACTGGTGATATTGGTAGCGCTGTTTGTCGTTGGTTAGATGCTAAAACAGATGTCCAAGAACTTTTGCTGATAGCGCGTAACCAAGAACGCCTACAACAGCTGCAAGACGAACTGGGGCGTGGAAAAATTCTGCCTATGGAAGAAGCACTTCCCCAAGCTGATATTGTCGTTTGGGTTGCTAGTATGCCCAAAGGGATGGAAATCGACCCCAAAGTTTTTAAGCAACCTTGTTTGCTAATTGATGGTGGCTATCCAAAAAACTTAGGAACTAAAATTCAGCATCCTGGTGTACACGTTTTAAATGGTGGGATTGTAGAACATTCCCTGGATATTGATTGGAAAATTATGAGCATTGTCAATATGGATGTTCCCGCACGCCAGTTATTTGCTTGTTTTGCAGAATCTATGCTACTGGAATTTGAGAAGTTATACACTAACTTCTCTTGGGGGCGCAATCGGATTACTGTAGAAAAAATGGAGCAAATTGGTCAGGTCTCAACAAAGCACGGATTTAGACCACTTTTGGTTGAGTCATGAGTGACTAACTAGTGACCCTATGGCTGACGCCACGGCTGCGCCTAACGGGTATGACCTCCGGTCACGCTGCGCTTTAGCCCTTTGGGCGTGCGCTTTGCGCATACGCAGTCGCCAAGTGAGGGAGACCCTCATAATGCGCGCTGGTCTCACCACATGCATAGGCAGGAGTAAAGGAACCAGGGAGTAAAGCAGAAGGAATGACCCTCGGCATGTAAGTCTCAAACCCCGCCCGGTCAATATATTTGAGAAAATTTCCTGCTTGTTCTCCCAATCCACTGCTTCCTTGCCTATACATATGACTCATGACTATAGAAATTCCTATTGCCCACATCTCACACCTGAATTTTCACTCTTCACTTTTTCATCAAAAAATGGCTACTACCGAGCGTAAACCGCTACTGTTGGATTTTGAAAAGCCACTAGCAGAACTGGCAACTAGAATAGAGCAAATTCGGCAACTTGCAGAAGAAAATGGCGTCGATGTTTCTGGTCAAATTCGTCAGCTAGAAGCACGCGCCCTGCAACTGCGTGAAGAAATTTTCAGTAGTCTATCGCCGTCTCAACGACTGCAAGTCGCCCGTCATCCCCGCCGCCCCAGTACCCTTGATTATATTCAAGCTATCAGTGATGAATGGATGGAATTACATGGCGATCGCTGTGGTTCTGACGACCCTGCTTTAATTGGTGGTGTGGGTCGTTTAGGCGGACAACCCGTGGTTATGTTGGGTAATCAAAAAGGGCGCGACACAAAAGACAATATTGCCCGCAACTTCGGTATGGCGTCCCCTGGTGGCTATCGCAAGGCGATGCGCTTGATGGAACACGCCAACAAGTTTGGCATGCCCATTTTAACTTTTATCGACACGCCAGGAGCTTTACCTACAGTCGTAGCTGAACGACAAGGTGCAGGAGAAGCGATCGCATACAACCTACGTGAGATGTTTTCCTTGGATGTGCCCATCATCTGTGCTGTTATTGGTGAAGCTTTTTCTGGCGGTGCATTGGGTATTAGTATTGGCGATCGCCTACTGATGTTTGAACACGCCGTTTACACTGTTATTACTCCTGAAGCCTGTGCTGCTATCTTATGGAAAGATGCTAGCAAGGCTCCTCAAGCAGCGGCTGTGTTGAAAATGACAGCACAAGATTTGAGAAGCTTGGGAATTATCGACCAGATTTTACCTGAACCCATTGGCGGTGCTCATTCTGATCCTTTGGGAGCAGTGACTACTCTTAAGCAAGCCCTCTTAGACAATTTGGAGGAACTCAACCACTTGACCTCTAGTGAACGACGCCAAATGCGCTACGAAAAATTCCGCAAAATAGGTGTTTTCACTGAAGTTTCCCATTCATGAAACTCTACCTATTTGATTAAAATAGCGGCAATGCTATAATTGCTTATGGAACTTAAAGATTTTTAACAATCTTTTCATCCATAGGCATTTGTATTTTGAGTAATGAGTTAACTGGTTTACCTTATGTCCTGTGCTTATGGCTAACGCCGTATGCGCAAGGCGCACGCCCAAAGGGCGAACGCGCAGCGTCTCCGTTAGGCACGGGGCCGTGGCCGTACCCGCTAGGGCTCAGGAGATACGGCACGCCTGAACGCAGAGTGCATGCTGAGTCCTCAAGATAAGCCGCGCTTACGGGCACGCACCCTATTCCCTTAATTCAAAACTCACGCATGATCAATTCAAAATTTTTTCGTCAGTTGTGCGGGCACACTTTGTGTTAACGCAGCCTGCTACTGTTTCCGAGGCGCTGTGTGCCCGCAAGGCACTATTTAAACCCGCAAATAAGCGAATGTGTAAGCAGCGAGGGTCATTGAATCATGAGTTAGGGATGTTGCGACAATGGACACTAAACTGTATGCCATGTACTCATAACTTGTTAATTTAATTTTCATTCAAGGTAGTGCAAGATTTCTGAGGCAAAATATACAGTTATTCTATGAACCCAAGTTATAGAAACTTATAGTTCTTGGTAGGAGGTAGAAACCGCGTACTGGCTAAACGGCTTAGGTAACTATATTCCATAATGATGATAAGAATTTCTCAGGAGTAGAAGTGCAAATGGCAGTTCGTAGCCAACGTTGTTTCGGCTTACCTATACCAGTACGAGCGGCGATACTGTACAGACCTTAGGGGTTTCTACAACTTTTCCAACTTTTGTCATCAACAGTTTCTAACCCTATAGAATATATGACATGGGGAGGATATCTTCTTTGCAATGCAACTCACGCAATTGTCGAAGAAAATTAATCGGATTTTTAGGTTTGTTTAATCTATCCACACTACAAGACTTATATAACAGGGTAGTGACATGGTTATCAAACCGTTAAACAATTTGAAAGTCAATTCTTCATGTTCCTTTGCAACCACAACAGGCAGTTATTGATGAATTGACTATCGTGCCTAAGACCGGCACACTCTAACCAGTCATAAGTCTATTGTCCTTGGTTTTTTGCTAATAACACAAGACTCATGACTGCTGACTCGTTGCTCCTAATCAAACCTTAACAAAGACTCGACATCATGACTATTGCTCGTTCCAACGGTACCAATTGCTCTCAACAATCTCCTCTGGTTCCAGACTTGACGGAAGCCATCACCCCAAGACCTGACCGGAACACTCACAACGGGCGGCAAGCTGACTTGCACCCGCAAACAGAGGAGCAGATGGAGCAAATGACGGACGCCGTGCGGACTCTTCTGGTGGGTGTTGGAGAAGACCCCCAACGCGAGGGATTGCTGAAAACACCCAAGCGGGTAGCAGAGGCAATGAGGTTTCTCACCAGTGGCTATAACCAATCTTTAGAAGAAATCGTCAACGAAGCCATCTTTGATGAAGGCCATAATGAGATGGTATTAGTACGGGACATCAACGTTTTTAGCTTGTGCGAACACCATATGTTGCCGTTTATGGGCAAAGCTCATGTTGCCTATATTCCTAATCAAAAAGTCGTGGGATTGAGCAAGCTTGCCCGCATTGTCGAGATGTATTCCCGACGCTTGCAAGTGCAAGAGAGACTTACTCGCCAAATTGCTGAAGCAGTTCAGACAATTCTAGAACCGCAGGGTGTTGCCGTTGTGATGGAAGCTACACATATGTGCATGGTTATGCGAGGTGTACAAAAACCTGGTTCCTGGACTGTGACAAGCGCAATGCTGGGCGTGTTTCAAGAAGAGCATAAAACTCGTGAAGAATTCTTCAACTTAATTCGTCACCAATCATCGTTCTTCTAAGTGCTGAGAACAGTGAACAGTGAACAGTGAACAGTTATTAGTTGCTTGATGACTGATAACTGTTAATCACACTCAGCACTTTGAACGCAGCTTCTCAAACAACTTGGCTACCTTGTCTAAATTCTTATCTCCAGGGGCACGTTCTACACCACTCGATAGGTCAATGCCACTGGGGGTAATCTTCGTCAAAGCTTCTATAATATTCTCTGGAGTGAGTCCCCCCGCCAAAAACCAAGGACAGCTAGGGCTAAATTGCTGTAACATGCTCCAGTCTAGAGTTATGCCTGTACCACCTAGTTGCTGTGGATGGTAAGCATCAAGTAACAGCGTATCTGCGTTTAAAGTATAAGTTTCTGCTTTTTCAATATCCTCAAAACTACGGATTCTCAAAGCTTTAATAATTTCTACATCTGGTAGCAATTGACGCAACTGCTGGCAAAATTCCAGGGATTCATCACCGTGCAGTTGAACGCCAGTTAAACCAGAATTAACCACCGTCTGGGTAATTTCAGAGGCGGTAGCATTGGCAAAAACTCCGATTTTGTCGATTTCTTCGGGCAGTTGTTCCACAATCGCCCGAATTTGCTCTATATTGATATAGCGCGGTGAGGTAGGGACACACATAAATCCTAATGCTGTTGCACCAAGGGAAGCGATCGCCTTCCCCTGTTGTGGTTGAGTAATTCCGCAAATCTTTACCCGCATAAATATTTTTGATAATACCAGTAGTAATAATTACAGAAAAACGAAGTTGTATAAACAATTTCAAGTTCTTTCCTTTATAATTCTATAATTTTTATGGTTGAAACAATAAGCAATCAACATTTAGCTAGCTAAATGCTGATTACTGACCAGTTGTCAAATTTTCTAGTTAGGAGAAAAAGCTTGATTTCATCTATATTACTAGCCGCTGCCGCCACCACTGTTCCCGCAACACCTGAGTGGAATCCTACTGTAGGAATCATTATCAGCGTCAGCTGTTTAGTAGCTCTTTTGCTGACATCGTTTATTAAATCTCCCAAGGTAGGTCCCAAACTGCCTATACTTCCCGTAACTCTTCCAGCATTCATCGGTGCTATGTGTTTTGGGCATCTTATTGGCGTTGGCATCGTTCTAGGGCTGACAAATATCGGTGGCCTCTAAATTTTTAGAGAGATGTTCCATGACAACTCTTGAGTATCCGCGATCACATTCTTTCTCCCTCTATCTAGTTATGACTCTTGGGAGAGATTAACACCTCCCTAAGAAAGAGGATTCTGCTAATTCATTAGTAGACGATAAACATGACTGTAGAGACGCACCAATTTTGCGTCTCTACACAGATAAATGAATTTATTCATGCGAGGAGAAAGAGGCGTGATTTCATCACTGTTATTAGCAGTTCAAGCTACCGTTCCCAATACTGGCGCTGAATTTAGCTTGAACAAATTTATAATTATCACTGCCAGCTGCATATTAGCCCTTTTGATTATTCCTCGGGTGATTCGCTACCCCCACGTTGGTCCTAAAATGCCACTACCTTTTCCTTCAGTATTTAATAGTCCTAGCGTTGGTGCATTTCTCGCCGCGATCAGTACTGGTCACCTTGTTGGTGTTGGTGCAGTTTTGGGCTTGACCAATCTCGGAATTATCTAGATTTTATATTACACACACACTACATCGTTAGCACAAGAGGCGTCAGGCTTTCTCTCCTTCAAGGCACATTTTGAAGGAGAGAAAACCTGCCGCTTCTGTTTTTAATTCTTAAATGACTGCGCCCCTAATTTGAGTTTTGCTCGCTCTTCAGAATTGTCTATTCTAGAAATTGGAGTCTATATAACCAGCCATTGCTGATTTTCCAAATTTCAGCAAGGAAAAGTTAATGGGGCAAAATGATATATGTGTAAAAAACAACATAGAAAACGTATTTCTGGACGATTACAAATATCTAGTTTTAGGAAAATGTAATGCAAACAAATTGGAAAATCGGGTCTTTATTCGGAATCCCACTGTTTTTAGATCCTCTATGGTTTGTGATTTTAGGGTTGGCAACCCTTAACTTTGGGGTTGCTTACCAAGCATGGGGACCTGTGCTAGCTTGGAGTTCTGCAGTGGTGATGGCATTGCTGCTCTTTGGATCAGTATTATTGCACGAATTAGGTCACAGCTTAGTGGCGCGATCGCAAGGCATAAAAGTCAATTCGATTACTCTATTTCTGTTTGGTGGTATTGCTTCTATCGAAGAAGAGTCCAAAACCCCAGAAAAAGCATTTCAAGTCGCAATTGCTGGACCATTCGTCAGTGTTGTCTTGTTTTTCTTCCTCAGACTGCTGACATATCTTTTGCCCGAGAACAGTCCTGCCAGACTCATGGTTGGAGATTTGGCGAGAATTAACTTAGTTTTGGCACTGTTCAACCTGATTCCTGGCTTGCCTTTAGATGGTGGACAAGTTTTAAAAGCAGCATTGTGGAAAGCAACAGGTAACCGTTTTCAAGCTGTACGATTAGCAGCAAAAGCAGGGCAAATTTTGGGTTATGGGGCGATCGCCCTAGGCATGGCAGTAGATTATTTTACTGGAGAACTCGTCACTGGTTTGTGGATAGCTTTGTTAGGTTGGTTTGGCATCCGTAATGCTACCACCTATGACCGCATAACAACATTACAAGAAACCTTGCTCAATTTAAGTGCCGCCAATGCAATGACTCGTGAGTTTCGAGTCGTCGATGCTAATCAGACTTTGCGTTCTTTTGCTGACTCCTATCTTTTAGACATCAGCGCCTTTGAAGTTTATTTCGCCGAGTCTGATGGACGTTACCGGGGCATAGTTTCCATAGATGATTTGCGTCTTGTGGAAAGAAGTGAATGGGAAACCCTGACGGTGCAAAGTATAGTGCATCCCCTGACAGAAATTCCCACTGTTGCCGAGTCAACTCCCATAGCAGAGGTGATTAACAAACTGGAAAATGAACAATTACCCCGTATCACCGTGCTAACTCGCGCTGGTGCTGTCGCTGGTGTAATTGATCGAGGAGATATTGTGCGCGAGTTAGCACAAAAGTTAAATTTGCCGATCACTGAAGCTGAAATTAAGCGGATAAAAGAGGAAGGCAGTTATCCGCCTGGTTTGCAATTGGGAGTGATTGCAAAATCGCTGCAATCGTAAGTAGTTGTTAGCATACTTGGAGTGCATTATTCAAGAAAGTGAAGTACTCAAGTATGCTTTTTAAAAACAATCTAGTTGCATCATTCGCTGGATTTAAGGAGAGTTCAAAAAGAATTTATAACCGGTTGGAGATGCGCTAGTTGGTTTAATTTTCACTAAGACGACATCACTTTTGATATTACGATCTCCTGATTGTAAAAATTGAATTTTCCCCGTTGCACCATCAGCATAAAAGTTGGAATTATGCAAGATTTTTTGTAATTCTTCACGAGTTGTACTTTGCTGCAAACCGCTAATAATAGCTACAGCTGCATCGTAACTTGTGGCAGAACGCCAAGTCACGGGACTACCCCAAATTTGCTGGGCATTTTTGGCAAAGTCCCCAACCAAATTCGCTTCTGGATGCCAAGGTACGACTAACTCCAAACCATTGACATCTGAGCGTCCTTGTTGTAAGGTTTGGGATGTATAAAGGGTAGGACTGCCAAACAGTTTCAGCCTTCCTTTATTGGCTACGGCTAAATCTAATGCTTTGTTAATTCTGTCTACATGAGGAGCTAAGACTAAGCCATCTACACCGCTTTTAATAGCATCAGCAATAACTTGATTTGGGTTGAAATCTGGTGCTGAGAAATCGCAGGTTATATTGACAAGCTTTCCTTTATCTTTGTTGATGACATAACTAAATTCGTCTCTAAAAGATTGATTATCTATGGCTTTTTCATCTACGCAAATTGCTAAATTTATTTGATTTATATTCTTGATAGCGTGGCGAGATAAAGCCTCAGCAATAGAACGAATATTAGGAGCAGTACGAAATATATAGGAGCCACATCCTAATAATTTGAAAGAAAAACTAGTAGGCGAAATATTTACTAACTTGCCCTGCTGGTAAATGGGGCAAGCAGCAACAGAAGCATCAGAAGCATTATGACCAATAACTGCTAAAATTTCCTGGTCTGCCACTAAGGAATTGGCAAGTTTTTCAGCAATGTTGGGATTATTATCGTCAGAAGCGATTTCTACTTGTAATAAATTTCCTCGAATACCACCTTTTTGATTGACTTCATCTTGAGCTTGAGCAACACCCTGAAGTATTTCTTTGGCAACATTAAGATTGCTGTCAATTGGAACACTAACAGCAATTTTCAAGATTTTACCACTACGAGCTGCGAAAGCATTTTGTAAGTATATCCGCGACTCAGGATCGTTGGGCATCTTTTGCACAGATGCTTGAAAATGTGCGATCGCCTGATCATAATTTCCAGCTGCAAAAGCTTGCACGCCCAATTGTTTATCATTACTGGGGTTGTCTTTAACTAAAATTTTATCTCCCAAACTCATACGGCTTTCCATAGAGTCTTTTGGTTCAAAGCTGTAGCCAGTGGAAGCTTTGGGATTGGGTTTGACTTCTATTAACACAGCATTGCCAACGCGATCGCCTGCGCGATCGCCCCAAGACAAAAATCGAATTGTGCCTGTAGCCCCCTGTAGGGAAAAATCACCCGACAAGACTTGTTGAACTCCACTTCTGGTATCACCCTTTTGTTTAAGTGCTGCGGCAATTGCCTTGGTAGCATCAAAGGCGGTTGCTGTACGCCAGGTGATTTCGTCTGGTTCGCGCCAAAGATTGTTGGCATTTTGGACAAAATTTTTGTCGGCTGAGACGGCGGCGTGCCAGGGAACTGCCATAACCATACCATTGAGGGCACTGCCAGCATTGAGAGTGCCTAAGGTTTGTAAACTGGGGTTTCCTAATAATGTAATTTTGCCTTGATTTACTTTGGCGAGTGCAATCGCTTTATCTATTCTGTCTACTTGAGGATTCAAAAGTATGGCATCTACACCTTGTTCTTTTGCATTTTTAATAATGGTTTTGGGGTGGAAATTCTTAGCGGCAAAATTACACTGAATGTTATTAATCTGTTGCAGACGTTTGTCTTCGATTGTCTTAACAAAAGCTTGTTCCGAGGACTGATCTGCTGCTTTGGAATCATTACAGATAAGAATCTTGGTTTTGCCAGTTGTTTTGGCGTATTCAGTGAGAGAGTCTGCAATTGTAGTAAAGCTAATAACTGTCCTATAGATATAGTTACCATTACTATGATCTATGCGGTCTGTTAATCTTATTGAGTTGCTCGTTGGTGAAATCATCACCAATTTTCCCGCCTGATATTTTTCAGAGGCTGGAAGACTAGCATCACTACTGTTATGCCCAACGACTGCTAAAATATCTTGATTTTGCACAAATCTATCAGCAACCTGTAGAGCAATAGTAGGATTGTTATCATCGTTGACAATTTCAACTTTCAATAACTTCCCATTCATCCCACCTTGATTGTTTATCTCTTGTTGAGCTTGCGCCACTCCTCGGAGAATTTCTTGGGCTACATTAGGGTTAGTACCAATGGGTACAGCAACACCAATTGTCAGTGCTGGTTGATTACCAATCTTGGCATTATTAAGATATATCAACGTTTCTGGATCGTTACGATACTGCAGCAAAGACTGTTCAAACTTAGTGATTGCTAGTTTGTAATTTTCCTCGCTAAACGCCTGTACGCCCTCTTGTTTATAAGGAGTTGTGAATGTTTTGACTAATATTTTATCGCCATAACTAAACCGAGTGCGAAATTTAAATTCATCAAAAATACGCCATGAAATAACACCAAAACCTACTAATGTACCGATGACAATAGCTGTTTGCAAAGCAACTTTTTTCCAATTTTGCTGTTGACGCTGTCGGGGATATTTCAGTTCTGCTGCTGCTGGGTTTTGAAAAATAACGGGTAGCCACGAAGCACAAGGATACTGATTTTCCCATTCTTCTTGCAAGCGTGCACGAGCTTGTTGTACAGATGCATATAAAGATTCACCAGTTGCAAATGCTGTGAGAAAATATTCCAAAAAATGTTGTGCTACTATATCGGGAACCGGTTCCCGCATAACAATTGTATAGGGAATTCGCGCATCAGCTAAATTGCGTGCCAGTCCTACCCCATCACAAGAATTAAAAATTGCTAGTTTTAATCCTTTTTGGACAGCATGTCTGAGACTATGGCGCAGATTCTCCAACGATAAACTCTCGTTGGCATTAATTTGAATCTCTCCCCAACTATCACCTTGTTGGCTACAACTATGTCCTGCAAAAAACAAAATATCCCAAGATTGAGTCCATAAATTTTTTCTCAATTCTTGGCTTGATGGTTCTCTCAACGCTTCAATTGTTGCGCCTGGTAAATTTTTTTCTAGGGCTGACAAATCTTGTGTAATATTGATATCTTGACCGTACCCAAGAACCGCGAGGATTTTAACAGGAGTGTTTAACTGCCTTGTTTTTAACTTTTTTTTGGATAGTTCGTACTTTGGACTGACTACAATTTCTGACTGATGCTCATTCTCCTGGAAAACATCCCACAAATGCCAAGGAAGTCGCTGCAACAGAGAATCTTGCGTTTGTAAAATAAAGCGGACATTTTCCCAATCATCAACTTTTCGTGAAAATTGTCGCTCTAATTTTCGTACTGATCGTTCATTTAACCATTCGTTGAAACTAGATATAAAAATTTGAGCTGCTTGATTGCAATCTCCTGGAGTAGATACATTTGTTATTTGACTTTCAGGAAGGATGATTAACCAATTGGCTGGTAAGTTACGATAAATTGTTTGCCAATTTTCGTAGTTTACCTTAACTGGCAATGCGGGCGGTAACCTGCCAGAAAATTCGTCAGAATGAGGTGTACCTTCTTCGCCGATTCTAACTCTTACAGGAAATCCTTTTTCAAAACTGCCTTCTCCAATCTCGAAGATAACCCGCATGCCCACTTTTTTCACCCTGTACTCATTTGTCTAGCTAAATGACAAAGTTTTCCGTAATGCTTGCATTATTTATACTAACCTGAACTCCGAATCTTTCACCGAATTCTGCACAAAATTTTAATTGGATGTAATTATCAACAACTCTTGCTTTGACTTCAAGAAACGGCTGTCCATTTTCATACAGTCCGGCTAATTGCAAGCCTGGTGGAAGGTAGGGCTGATTTCCTATCGGATATACTCGCAACAGAACGGCAACGGTTTTGTCTGGCTTAGATAAAATTGCGACCATTAAAGCCACCGGATGACTGGCGAGTTGCATCCCTAAATCTATGATGCGTCTAGCACTGATAGCAGGATGGTTCGGTTCTATCGTCCACAAAGTTTCTGCCAGCTTCCAACGCTTCTCTTCATCTTCAGTTGTTTTTAAAAGATGAGTGAGTACATCAGTAACATTAAGAGAGTTAATGTTATGGTGAGCTGATTCTACATCTTGAACTTGATTACCAGACATTTTTTCTAAAAGTTCTGAAGGTAAGTTGTTTTCCCAACTGCGATGGGGATACAATTGCTCGATGACTTTCCAAACTTCTTCTGATTTATCTAACTGAAATCCTCCTATCCGTCTAAAACGAAAGGCTAATTGAGGACTTCTTTGACGAGATAATTCTTCCATACTTTGCCATTGGGATTTGTAGATACCTTCTAGCCATTGCCGCAAATGGACAAGATGGGAAGATTCTATTAATCTTTCCAATGGTTGCAACTGTTCGATGTCAATTTCTGATGTTTTAATATCAGGTAAAAATCCCCTGACTTTTCCTTCTGTACAGGTTTTATTGAGTTCTACAACGACATAACCAATACGATTGTGCCAAACTTCAGGGGGAACATGACAATTAGTATCCCCTGTCCTGATTGCTCTACATTCTAAACGTCCCACTCCGGTGAGCAGTAAATCTGCAACATCTGCCATCAAGCGCCCATATTGGTTCCAACAATAACTGCCTTCTAAGTCAGTAGGAATTTCCAGCATTTCCAAGTAGCTATTGATTACTAGTACAGCTAGAGTATTTACATACACTTGTTTAGCTTTTGGTTGAGTTGGTTGTTCTTGGGCAAATTCCAGAGCAGTTTCTCGAAATTTCGCCGGAATGGGAATAGAGATAATTTGCTGTTGGGTAGAGTAACTCATAGCCGTAGATTCAAAAATTAGGACTCGATATTCAAATAACCTTCGCTGTTAATATAACCTTGGGATTTGCCAAAGTTAAGAAGGCGGGGAAAACACTGACGTTGATAGAAACCGCTGAGGGTGGGTATGGATACGCCGAATTCGTCAGATAGATATTTCCAAGAAGTTTCGGGTGGTAAGCGACGTTCAATCAAGACTAGACAGTTGATATCTGGGCGATCTTGTATGTGGATGCGACGCAAATTATTGGCTTCTTTTTTTAACCATTCCTGAATTTCTTCTAGTATGGGTGGTGCTTCCGGTCGTGCTGGAATTAAATTTACTGGGTCTAGTTCTTCACCATTTTGATCTTGTATGGGACGAATTGTATTATTACTACCAACCCTACGACTATCTTCTAACCTGTACTTCAAATACCCGTTGAGCCATGTTATGACACTACCTTTTTTTAAATTGTAGGGTTCCTCAGCGGTAGAAGCCTCGCAAAGATTGCGGCAAAAATATAGCCAGGTTTTTTGTAATGCTTCCTCCGCATCAGGTACACCCGTACCCCGCAACAGTTTACCTGTTTTTTGAATTAGTAAAAAAAGTTTGTGCAATCCTTTTTGACGTTCAATGCTACCTCTCGGATGCTGACAGGTTTCTTGAACAAGTTGGAGGATTTGTGCTTCTAATTCATCCATACTGTTATCGTCAGTCTGATTTGATTGTTCAGGATTACCTGGTATCAGTTATCAAGGAAGCGCAGTATCAGTTATCAGTTATCACTGTTAACTGTTCACTGTTCACTGTTAACTGTTCACTGTTTGAAGGCTACTTATCCAGATGTGATCTGATTTCGTACTTGCTATTTTTGTCTTCAGACTTAAGTTGATTGATAACTTTGGTAACATCAACACCAGTCGTCTGCCGTAACTGCTCTAAGAAAGACGCCATTTTAGGAACACTACCACCATTTGTAGCATCAATGACAGTCAAATTGTCTACGCGTACCTCTGGTACTCCTGCAGCCAACATGCGCAACAATGGTTCTAGTTTTTGATAGATGAAGATTTCTCGGGCAGATACACCAGCGTTTTGCCAAGATTCGGCGAGATACTGCGTCCCCGCTGCTTGGGCTTTACCTTCTTCTACAATACGGGCTGCATCTCCTTTTGCTTTGGCGATCGCCCTTTGGGATTCTGCCTCTGCTGGTGCAACCACATCAGCTTGTAACTGGTTTTCTACCTGTTTGATGCGTTCGGTTTGCACCCCAACTTCTGCCTGTACCTTTGCTACTTGGGCATTGACAACCGCTTCTACCTCTGCAATCATAGCAGTCCGCTTTGTCAGAGTATCTCTAACTCTGCGTTCCGCGTCTGCTTTGGCAATTTCCAAATCCCGTTCAATTTGTTTGAGTTTGGTAATGCGGTTGTTTTCTGAAACTTTAATTATCGCCTCAGCTTTCGCTTCGGCTTCTGCTATGCGCGCATCTCGCAACAATTCTGCCTGCTGCTTGCGTCCAATAGAATCCAGATAGCGCACCTCATCGAAAATATTCTTAATTTGCAAGTTGTCTAGTACCAATCCCAGCTTTTCCAAATCGTCTTCAGCTTCCTCAAGTAAGGTTTTAGCGAAGGCTATTTTATCTTCATTCACCTGTTCTGGCGTCAGATTTGCCAAGACTCCCCGCAGATTTCCCTCCAGGGTGTCCTTTGCCAACTGTTCTATATCTTTGCGGCTTTTACCCAACAGTCGCTCGATCGCATTGTAAATTGTCGGTTCTTCTCCAGCAATTTTGATATTTGCGACTCCTTCTACTGTCAGGGGAATTCCGCCTTTTGAGTATGCATTTGATACCCGCAACTCAATAATCATGTTTGTCAAATCCATGCGGAAAGTTTTCTCTAATAACGGGGTTTGAATCCTACTACCTCCTTTCACTAAGCGGTATCCAACCGAACTTCCATCATCAAGAGAAGTGCGACTACCAGCGAAAATCAGTACTTCGCTTGGTTGACAAATATAGTATAAGTTACGAATGACCCACCAACCGGCGGCAGTTCCAGTACCAAAAATTCCTAGTAGTAAAGCGATAATTTCCATAATCTTTCTCCCGAATTCAAGTGTAATTTGTAGAACATTAAAACAGTTATCAGTTATCAGTTATCAGTTATCAGTTTTGACTGCGTAGGTAGCTGCTTGAAAATCTCCGCAATTACCTGTTTACTGTTGACTGTTCACTGTTTACTGTTCACTGTTTGATTCAGAGTTCCTGTGACATCAATACCAAGGGTTTTATTAACACTTTCTAGGAACTGAAGCACGATTTCGGGATAAACGTTGACTAAGCTGGCTAAAGATTTTCCATCACCGTTGTCAATCACGTTTACTTTTTTGAGTTGAATGCGCTTGGGAATCTGCACTGCTTCAGGGAGTACAGTTTCAATTTGTTGGATTAGGAATAATTTGGAAGCATCTGTTCCGGTTTGCTGCCAAACTTGGGAGAGAATATCGTTAACTAAAGCTGCGGCTTTAGCATTTTCTTCCAAGGGGGCGGCTTCTCCTTTGGCGCGGAGTTCTTGGGCTTGGCGTTGGGCTTGGGCTGGGAGGACTTCATCTGCTTGTAAGCGCAAGCGTTCTAATTCTGAACGTAGTGCTTGCAAGACTTGTTCAGCTTTTGCCTTCTTTTCTTGAGCAGCTGCTGTGGTAATCTCTTCTTCAGAGCGGGCTTTTTGTTCTAGCTTTGCCTTGATTGTGCGGAGTTCGTTTTCTTTCTCCAGCACAATAATTCTGTCTTGGGTTTTGGCGACTTGGGCGTGTTCTTCACATTGGGCTTCTATTTGTTCTGCTTGGGCGATCGCATTTGATTCCGCAATTTCCGCATTTTTCACCACAAGAGCAATTTGCTTGCGTCCCCAAGATTTGAGATAATCTACATCATCAGAAACACTTTGAATTTTTAAGGTGTCGAGTTGTAATCCTAGTTTGGTAAGGTCGCGGCTGACATCAGAGGCGATACGGTGAGCAAAACTCAGGCGATCTTCATTCAGTTCTTCAGGTGTGAGGGTGGCGACGACACCCCGGAGATAACCTTCTAGAGTTTCGCGAGAGACACGAGTTAATTCTGAGCGATCGCGATCCAAAAAGCGTTCAATAGCATTACCCACAACTCCCGGATCTGTGGAAATTTTCACATTGGCAATTGCTTGGATATTTAAAGGTGTTCCCCCCTTGGCGTAAGCATTGCGTACCTCCACCCGTACCGGCATAGTGGTGACATCCATACGCTTAACAGTTTCCACAATCGGAATACGAATAGCGCGTCCACCTAATAGCACTCGATAACCGACTTCTTGTCCATCCTGAGTACGCCACCTACGTCCAGAAAGAACCAATACTTCATTGGGTTTGCAGATACACAAAAAAGACTTAACGAACCATACAAATACAACAGCGCTAAAGATAGAAACTGCAATGGGGATACTGCTAAAAAGTAGTCCTTCAACACCATTGTTATTCCTATTAGTAGGTGTGTCGATATTAATTTGTGCTACTGGCACCGTCGCTATGTTTTGCTGAATTTTCATAGTTAGTAGTTAGTAATTAGTGGTTACTTGTTGCTTTCTATTGCATGGTGTTTGGTGTTATTTTTCCCCTACTTACCTCACTTTCTACACAGACACCACCCATACTTTATTGCCCTTCATGCCAACAACAACGACACGATCACCTTGATGAAGTTGTTGAGTTTCGTCAGTAAAGGCAACAAAATCTACTAAAGAACCTTTGAGATTAACACGCACCTTTCCGGGACTGTTGTAATTCAAAGGAATTTCCACCGTTCCAAAACAACCGATGATATTATCACTACGTACCAAGCTATCTACTACTTGGCGTCGTCGTTGGAGAGAAATTAATCCAACTATTAATACACCACCGACAATCCCCACAGCAATTGCAATACCCGCAATTATCAGGATTAAGTTTTTCATTTCCTCCTGTCCAGTTGATGAGTAAATCCAAATTCAAACTTTTCATTTCAAGACAATCCTCTTGAAGTGCTTTTGTATAACTCTGCTGGTTGAACTTTCATAAAATGTTGCTATTATCAATACACCAGAAACAGTGAGACTGTTCAAACAGTTAACAGTGATCACTGGTAACTGATAACTGATAACTGATAAGTAAGACAGAGGATATAGCAGAAATGCCATATCTCTGCCGTCATGGAACGCAGCTCAAAATGAATATTACATTTGGAGCCTTGGTATATATGTTCTTCAGTTGGAGTGGAACAAAATTCTCTCTTTTGTTACAGAACTTTACAATTGAGTTTTTTTTCGAGAAAAAGTAAGAGACTATTTCAGCCACCACCACCACCGCCACCGCCATCGCAACCACCACCGCCACCGTAACCACCGCCACCGCCATCGTAACCACCGCCACCGCCATCGTAACCACCGCCACCGTAATCACTGCCACCATAGCCACCGTAATTATTGCCGCCACCACCACCGCCATCATTGCTAATTACTGGAATGTTTTCTTCATACTCGTGATGATAAGAGCAGTTTTCACAGTGGCAGATCATTCTGCGCCTTCCTGAATGACTAGTGGTTGCTGGAACTAAAATTTCTTGAGTCCGTTTAAGGTTGAACGTTTTGCATTGAGGACAGCGTCGATTTTTCATGAAATTAGCGAGGCAAATAATAGGGAACGGCAGAAAGAACACAACAAAGATCCAAGAATTGAAGTTAAAGAAGTTGCCTTGTTGCCACTTAGGTTGAGATACATTGAGGATGTCGCTAGGGAATGTGATCTGAACTTCTAATTCTTGTTCAGGTTGAATAGACTGATTTGCAACAAACTCAAAGGTTGTAGGATTGACTTGACGAGCGATCGCACTCGCACCAAAATTTGTAAAAGAGAGAACTTTACCCGACAAAGATTCCGGTAATTGCACTTGAACCGTTGCCGCCTGAATAGGCGCTTTGCGATCAGCAAAAATGGCTTTCCAATAAACCTGAGTGTTCTGATCATCCACGTGTAATCCCCCAACCACGCGATACTTCAGGACAAAGGTATGCACTTGCGGCGGTTTTAATTCATGTTTCCAACGAATCCAAAATTGATTATTTTCAATCCCGGTTTGACTAGGAATCGTCTGATCATTTTCTTGAACCGTCACTTCCCTAATTTCATCGACCTTATCCAAGGGAATATAGCGAAACCGTTGATTAGTGTAGTCTGCTTTGAAGACATATTTTTGCCTTTCCGTGATTAACATATCTCCGTTTGTTTGAACATCAATGTTGACATTCAAAGAATCCCAGTAAAATGGCACTTCTTGTGCAGCAACATGAGTAAGCGTGATCAAAAATCCAACAAAGAAAGCGATTGATGGAAAAATGATTCGTTTAATCAGGCGTTTCTTCATAGCTTTTCTCTTCTAGCAATATCGCCTTTAGGGGGAGTGTCAAAAAATATTGCAAGTCCCCAATACCCCAGAAACAGTGAGACTGTTCAAACAGTGAACAGTGAACAGTAAACAGTGATAACTGATAACTGATACTGCGGCTGGTACTTGATAAGTAAGACAGAGGATATAGCATTTCTGCTATATCTCTGCCGTCACGGAACGCAGCTCAAAATGAATATCACTTAGCGTGATATTTGGATTAGTGTTGGTTCTATATGTTCTTCTGTTGGAGTAGAACAAAGTTCTCTCTTTTGTTACAAAACTTTACAAGATAGCGAAACCTCAATAACAAAAGAAAGTATTCTTTTGGTGGGAAGGCTGTTTAGTATAGGGCTTTGCATCCTTGCCAGAGTTATCATAAAGTTTGATATGCATCGCCACCAAACACCATGAACCCCGAAATTGCTCGTCATCTTTGGGAATTACTTTGGCAAGATTACAGCATCCGGGTGAGTTATGCCCGCACCTACGCACAAATGATCACTGATGCGGGTGGGACTGTTGCTAATGATCACATTGCTTTTCGGTCTTTACGAATGGAGATAGACAGTCCACAGGGTAAGGTTAATTTAGGTATTGACTACTTAGGACAGCTTGCTGAGGCTTTGGGTTACGAAGCGGCTGGGGAATACTCTTTTCCAGAAACCCATCTTTACGCCCGTCACTATCGCCATCCTCAGCAAGAGGAATTTGATTTACCGAAGTTGTTTATTAGCGAGTTGATTGTCGATGAATTGCCAGAAAAGACTGTCCACCTCATCCAACAAACTGTTTCCGGCGTGAATTTATTTCATTCTTCAGCAATTCTCCAGACATTCGCTACTAAGACTAAACGCCTTGCCAAAGAACTCCATAGAATCTTTACGTGCCCTTGGCAACCTCCCCGGCGTTCTGTAGTGGAAGAAGTGAACAACGTCACTCAGTATGGTGCTTGGGTGCTGCTGCACGGTTATGCTGTCAACCACTTTACAGGCTACGTTAATCGTCAGAATACCCCAAAATACCCAGATATTGAAACTACTGCTCGTGGTTTAGCTAACTTGGGTGTGCCAATGAAAGCTGAAATTGAGGGAGACGTTGCTAGTGGTTTGCGGCAAACGGCAACTCAAGCAGTTACTGAAGTTGTTACAGTCTTAGAAGATAATGTAGATGTAGAAATTCAACTTCCTTGGACTTATGCCTACTATGAAATTGCCCAGCGCCATATGATAGAAGTGGAACCAGGTCAACAAGTGCTGTTTGATGGTTTTTTAGGAAGGAATGCCAAGCAGTTGTTTGAAATGACGCGATTGAATATAAATAAGAATAATGTAGAGACGTAGCAGGTGAGTCCAGGCGTAGGTTGGGGAGCCAGCGCTGCAGGAGGGTTTCCCTCCGTAGGCGTCTGGCGTTTGAGGAACGAAACCCAACAATATCACACGTTTGTTGGGTTTCGCGCTCCGCTCTACCCAACCTACCATTCTCTTAACTGAACCGTATTGGAATATAAATAAGAATAATGTAGAGACGTAGCATGCTACGTCTCTACATCTATATATTGCACAACTAAGCGGGAGACAATTGTTTGACTTTTTCTTCCATTGATTCCATCAGTGATTGATAGGGCTGAATGAATTTGTCAATCCCTTCATCTAAGACAAGATCCATCACTTTATCCAGATTAATATTGATATCTGGATCTTTGAGACTGTCAATCAACTGATATGCTTCTTTTACCCCAGTCTCAAGCCTATCAGCAACGTCGCAGTGATCCGCGCAGGCTTCTATTGTGGCTGGGGGTAGAGTATTAACGGTATCCGAACCTATTAACTCGTTGACGTACATCACATCGCTGTAGGCAGGATCTTTGGTACTGGTAGAAGCCCACAGCAGTCGCTGTACGTTCGCTCCTTTGTCTGCTAAGGCTTTCCAACGTTCACTATGGATAATTTCTTTGTATTTTTGGTAAGCAATTTTAGCGTTAGCAATTGCAACTTTGCCTTTAAGTGCAACTAAGCGAGCTTTTATTGCTAAATCTTCAGTGCCAATTGTGTTAATTCTTTCCTCAACCATTTGGTCAACTTTAGTGTCAATTCGGCTGAGGAAGAAACTAGCAACAGAGGCTATTTTGCTAATATCTTGACCTTTCTTAACTCTTGCTTCCAAACCTCGAATGTATGCCCAAGCCGCCTCTTCATAGCTTTGAATCGAGAACAGTAGGGTAACGTTGACATTAATTCCGCCGCTAATCACCTGTTCTACTGCTGGTGCGCCGCTGAGAGTACCGGGAATTTTTATCATGACATTTTCCCGCCCAATTTCGCGATAATATCGCTGCGCTTCGTCAATCGTAGCTTTCGTATCGTGGGCAATTGTTGGAGGAACTTCGATGCTAACGTAGCCATCCAAGCCTCCAGACTCTTCGTAGATAGGGCGGAAAATATCACAAGCGTTGCGGATATCTTCAAAGATTAGGGATTCGTAAATTTTAGAAACAGGTAAACCTGCTCGAATTCCTGCTTCGATATCAGCATCATAGAGGGCATTTCCGGCAATCGCTTTTTCAAAAATCGCAGGGTTAGAAGTAATCCCACGGATACCCCGACTCGAAATCATGCGTTGGAGTTCACCAGACTCAATCAAGTCCCGAGTCAAATTATCCATCCAGATACTTTGACCGTAATCTTTTATTGTTAACAGCGGGTTGCTTGCCATTTTTATCACCAAATTCGATTTCCGTTCTCGTCAACTCGTGCTTGTCGAATCACATCAGAGATTTGCTTTGCATCCCTTACATGGTGAAGTGCTTTTTTTCACCATTTAGGTATTCCACAATAAAGTAGGTAGGAACTTTAATCCAGTCACCTGTAACATCCGGTGAATCTACAGCAATTTGCTTTGCTTTTTCTGTAATTCTGTAATGTTTTGCCGCTTATCAGCAATAACATCTCCCGGATTTACTGTTTAATTCCTTTCCTTGACTGATGGTTCTACTTTCGTGTGTTTATCTATACTTACTGGCTGGTCTATTTCTGATTTTTGTTGAGTCTTCATAGGTTGAAACAAGTTGACAACAGTCTTACTCTTCTTAAATCCAGCCTAAAAAAACAAACACATTAACTCCTCTTTCAAGAGGGGGACTTTAAAACTCACAATAAAATCTTCCGGTATACATTGTCACGATAATATTTATTTATCAATTTATCGGAATAAAAAACTTTATTTTTATCAAAAAAATTGAAATTCAATTATGAATAAATATTTGCTTAAATAACTTTTGATCAAAGGTTTTATCAACATATTGCAGTCTAATGTCAAACAAATTTATGAACAACATTTTTCAATAATCGCTCATGAAAAACATTGCTCATAAGGACTGCTATGATGGAAAATTAAGAGTTTTTATAATTTTCATCTATCCAACAACGTGGCAAGCTCTCACCAGAAGGAAAAAGTAATTGCTCTTTCTTAAAATCTTCTGGTTCTTGTTCTTCTTCTCCCGCTTGAAGTTGCCCAGCGACAGTAGGTTTCAATGGGCTAATCAGTGCTTCGAAGTCGCGTATTTCTACTAATTGACCAGTCTGCTTGTCTTGAAGAAGCATGGCGAAAATGGTTTGAATGAATGTTTAACAAATTAATTAGCTAGACAGCTTCTAACAGTAGCCTATTCTTTTGTGTGTTTCACTCACCCTAAGATAGAATTGACCACTGACATTTAGTGTAGTATTTGTTAATACCATACTGTGACGTTCAGCATAAAATGAAGTATCAATACAGCTTTTAATACCAATTGCCCATAATAGCTTGCCCGTAAAGTGCCATAGATGATATTAATCTTTTTTAACTGAGATCTTGCAGCATTCTCAACAAGACCTAAAAAACCGGGTTTATAAACAGAAAATTAAGGTTTTAAAGTGTTGTCGTTCTCAAGAAACCACAGGTTTGACCTTGGTGCAAGATATAAGCCTCTGACTAGCGCTCTTAACCGCTAGTAACATATGAAAGAAACACTCTTTCCCTGTTCCCTGTTCCCTGTGTTTCTTAGGAGTTAAGAAAATTGTCTGCAAGACTTACACACTGTAGTTGTTTTTCACCAAATATTAAGCTCAAGTTTACAGAGAAAATGAGTAAAATTCGTATCTTAAATATAACTTTTGGAGGAGTATTAAAGAGCATGCTTCCTATAGACTTAAAAATCATACGAAACTCAATTAACTTGTTCTCATGGTATACAAATTTTTAAATTTTATACATTTGAAATGATAGTTCAAGATTATGTTTTAAAAAACATTTTTTCTTTTCTAACAGGTGTCAGTGTTTTATTGTACAGTAATAGTGCGATCGCTGCAGAAAAAATTGTTTTCAAATATGGTATTTTTCGTGAATCAGTGTCAGTAGAGAAATTAACAAAATTTGCCGAAACAGGAGAAGTTTCGCCAATGCTAAATTTACTATTGAATCAGGCTCGTCAAGATCCGCAAACAGTTCGTAATGTCTTAACAAAAGAGGTCAACGCTAGCCCAGTTGTGTTAGATCCAGGACTTACGCAACTGGCACAACGTAAGCGCTATCTATAGTACAGAAGTATTAATAAGTGGAATGCACCAAGAGGCTTCTGGAGGAGATTTTATTGCTTTACTGAGCCATGCGATCGCCTAAATACATAACTAGCAACTTGGATTACTAGTGAAGCACTTTTCAAATTTTTATGAGAAAATTTAGAGACTGTAGCTCAAATAAATACTGTCATTTATGAAATTTACTAAACTTAACTATTGTCAGTATTTGTTAAGTAGTCAAATTAATTATACTCTCACAAATTTGGCAGATCATCTAGAACAGATTAGCCATGATAAAATTAACCGCTATCTCAAAAATGAAAAGCGCTCCACCACGTCTACTTTGGGATAATGTCAAAAACGTCATCGAAAGAAATGATAACTCGTATATTGTATTTGATGACACAGTACTTAATAAACGACATGCCACAGAAATAGAGACAAGTAAACGGCAATATAGTGGTAACGAACATGGTGTCATCCAAGGAATTGGGTTAATAAACTGTATATATGTCAATCATGAAATTGGAAAGTTTTGGGTAGTGGACTATCGTATTTATGACCCAGACACAGATGGGAAAACAAAGATAGACCATGTGACTGAAATGTTACAAAATCTTGTCTACCATAAGGTTTTACCATTTCAAGCCGTCTTGATGGACACTTGGTATGCAACAAATAAATTGATGTTATATATTGATAGTTTAGGAAAATATTATTATTGTCCTCTGAAACGTAATCGGCTTGTTGATGATACGGCAAGTAAAGAAGATTATAAAAGAATCGAATTGTTATCTTGGGATGAGAAAGAGTTAAAATCTGGTAAAATAATTAAAATAAAAAAGTTTCCAGGCGCTAAAAAAGTGAAACTGTTCCGGGTGACTGTCTCTACCGACAGAACGGATTTTATCGCGACAAACGATTTATCTCAAGATTCTACGAACGTTGTGCAAGAAGTGTGTAAGGTTCGATGGAAGGTTGAGGAGTTTCATAGAGAATTAAAACAATTGACTGGTATTGAATCTTGTCAATGTCGCAAAGGTCGTATTCAAAGAAACCATATTGCCTGCGCTATTTTAGTCTGGCTTACACTCAAAAATTTAGCTTATCAAAGTCGCCAAACAATTTATCAAATTAAACATGGATTATTGTCCAATTATTTAGTTCAGCAACTAAAACGCCCGAATGTTCCTATGTTTATGGTTTAGTTGTTAGCCAGTCGGCGTGACACAGTCACACCTTTGCTTGTGCCAGTTGCGTAAGTCCTGAGATCGTCTACTGAATAACCCGATTGGTGAATTTTTAGTAGACCAAATCGGTCAAACAATTCATACTCCCTCAAGTGAGGCTAACCCACAAGCTTTGCGATCAGCTCTAGTGTTATCAGCTAGCAAAGACAATAAACTGTCATTGATTGAAATTATTCAAAATTATCCGACGCCAGAGGTGTATGTAGAGGGGGAGCGTCTTGTCCGCACATATGAGCAACTCAGTCTTCTGGCAGAACGTTTGCAAAACCTGCTCTCTTGGCGCGAATAATATTTCAAATATTTGTGAGGTTTGCCAATCTCAAATTTTGGTAAGGGCGCTAAGAAACAGCATTTAGCAAATTAGGGTGGAGAAGAAATATGTAGCACCTGCCGTTCATTAGTAAGGGTTTTAGGCGTTTTTACATTTCTTAACATAGTTCTGTTTATTTCCACTTATTTACTTAATATCAAGTCCGGTTGATTAGTTATTATTCGAAGGATCTGTGCAAATACCTTAAAACCCTCCGCCTCTCCAAGAAACCGCCCTGCTCCTCAAGAGGCTTAATGATAAGTCTTTAACCGGACACGATATAGAGGTGCGCTCGCCATTTACGACGATCCAGCGCAGTTAAGAGGGAACTTCAACAATTCACCTCTAATACCGTTTCACTTTAAGATTGATACAAATAGGCAGCGCTTGGGTGCAGGGGAGCAGAGGAGAAAGAATTAGAGACCAATCATTTGTATCAAGTATTTCGTGAAATGGTATAACACGTGAAGCAATGACAAGCAAATAACCATTAATTCAAAAAATGGTCAAGCAGAAAAAGCAATTTCTACTTGACCGCAACGGGTGTAAATGATATAATCCAAACAGTATTTTTGTTAGAACTATACTGAAGTTAGCTCAAAGGTTTTGAGATATTTCAGCCAATAATTTCTTTTTTGATTGAGTTCAGTTGTTCACCTAATTCTTGCCGAGTAGAACCTTTGAGTAAATAGCGGGAAGTAAACCAAATTGTGTAACCAATCCCTGTTAATTCCAGCAGCGGGCTTAGAAGTGGAATATCATTGACTGCATCTAGCACCGCCAACATTATTCTGAGTAGAGTAACCGTCACCACAAGTAAAGCAAAGCTAATAACTGGCAGCTTGTATTCGTTGAAAAAGCTACCTAAATATTCAGGCAGTTCTGCCAAAAATGTAGAAATTTGTGTACCAAACTGCTGTGATTCTTCTTCAGTTTCAGTCACAGGTGGTAGCATTGCCAGAGTTCCTGGTTCAGAACCTTCAAGTTCTTTGATGCCTTCTTTTATCTTGGCATCAGTGTATTCAGCTTGTTGTAGTTCGCTGTCCATAGTATTTCCTCACTCTCAAATAACAACAATTTTTTCTACTTAAATTTGTGGTACTAGCCTATCATGTTAGAAAGCGCCGCAACTACACCATATTCGTCAGCTTTATCGCCAAGACGTTCTGTGATTTCAGCACCAGCAATCTGATCATTGCGATTTGTATTCTGCACGACCACCAACAATCTATACCATTGGGAAACCAGAATCTCTCAATTGATACAGCCCAGGTTTGGCACTCGATGAGTAAATACGCCTACAGCACACCTATGCAAACCTAAGACCATCCTTACTTCCTCCTACAAGCGAAAATTATTGGTACAAGAATCTTCTAAATGCAGTTAACCATATTAATACTATTTTTGAACGAAATTTTCACCCATCTTTTGGGATAAGTTTTATCTTTCTCAAATTGAAAAATTATTCGTTTTCAAATAAAGTCCAACCAAATGTTTTTAACAAAAACTCAACTCTACTGGAATTCTTGATTTAGCAATCTTTCTGGTAGGGATTGGTGAACGCTATCTAAAATAAAAGAGGAACTAAACCCTGAAGGGATCAAGCGTGATTTGCAATTGCTGCTATCTTCTGCTGACGCTTTGTGGAACTTTAGGCGATCGCATTTCCAAATTTGACCGTTCAACAATTGTGGCTTTGTTGTCTGGGCGCGAGGATATCTCAGAAGAGGAAGCCAACCGGATTGTAGATCAAATCGAGTCTGTGCGTAACTCGCTGGTAGAACAGTATCAGCAAGTTCAGCAAAAAGTACAATCGGTGATTGACGGCGCGACAGTCGGTGCATCTGGCGTCCCGTTGAGTGCACAAGCGCCTGAGGGTTAGGGAAGGGTCTTACGATTTGTGGTCTAATCATAAGAATAAGCACTGCTCTAGGACAAGTCTTGTATAGCCACACCTGTGCCAGGATAAAAAGGGGGCGATAATTGTGGATTCGATATCACTTGATTTCACTGCCGATCTCCTAAAATTATGCAACACCACTAATCTTTATGATCAAGCGATTTTTCCGAAAAACCCTGACATTATTGTCAGTGTACTACGCCTATATGCTTGAGTATCGGGCGGAACTCATTTTATGGATATTGGCAAACTCTCTGCCAATTATTTTAATGGGAGTGTGGATACAGGCAGCGCAAGGAGGACAGTTTAATCTGTCACCTGTGGATTTTGCTCGTTACTTTCTTGCAGTTTTCATGATTAGGCAAATCACAGTAACTTGGGTGGTTTGGGAGTTTGAAAGGGAAATAGTAGAAGGAAAACTTTCACCGCGCTTGTTACAACCTATTGATCCCGTGTGGCATCATATTGCTTCCCATGTTTCTGAAAGAATGGCTCGTTTACCTATTACATTGTTACTGTTAGTCGTCTTTTTTCTCCTTTATCCGCAAGCTTTTTGGGTGCCAAGTTTCACAAAAATTTTACTATTTTTGTTGGCGGCTGTACTGGCTTTTGTTTTACGCTTTATCATGCAATACTCATTTGCAATGCTTGCTTTTTGGACGGAACGAGCTAGTGCTGTAGAAAATTTATGGTTTTTGTTTTATTTATTTTTGTCTGGAATGATTGCACCAATTGAGGTTTTTCCGGAATCGGTGCGCGCAATAGTTCTTTGCACACCATTTCCTTATATGATTGATTTCCCTGCAAGTATTTTAATTGGATTACCTGTAGATGTACCACGGGGATTTTTGTTAATGGTGGGTTGGATTTTGGTGTTTTTAGGTTTGAATCGTTTACTGTGGCGACGGGGATTGAAGCGATACTCGGGAATGGGAGCATAAACAATTCAAAATTCAAAATTCAAAATTCAAAATTTCAAATTTCAAATTTCAAATATAGCAATCCTATATGAGTTGTAAAAATTGCTAAAGTCCAGAAACCCGGTTTCTAATTTTTTACAAATGATTTATGAGTGCTATGTATGCTCTATGGGCACACTACCTTGGAATTTGTAAGTTTTTCTTTAGGAGTCCCCCACGTGTAGCTATTGCAACCTGTTACGAATCAAAGAAACACCTCCGTCACTCACTCCCTCCCTCAAGAAGTACAAAGGGGAATGCTTGCGGCTACGTCCTGCCTCAGTCACCTGGGGTGCGCAATTGACTTGTGTTTATCTGGACTTTATCATGAAAGATACAAGGTTTATTTCTGACAAAACTTGCGATCACGAATTGTGGGCCGCCCCCAAAGGTATTATCACCACCTGCAAGTTTGATATCATCCCACAAGAACAGTCAACAAGGTTTACCATGAAGAAGTATTAACTTTTAAACTTTTTTTTCTAATTTTTTACCTTGTTTACATGGACTGGCAAGAAATTTCTCGAAACTGGGTACTTGTTCCGCGAAATCCTGTTGGTGTGATTCACTTTCTTGGTGGGGCATTTGTTGCTACAGCACCTCATCTGACTTACCGTTGGTTGCTAGAACAACTGGCAAGTAAAGGTTATGTTGTGATCGCAACACCGTTTGTGAACACTTTGGATCATAGTGCGATCGCAAAATCTGTCCTATTAAACTTTGAACGCGCCTTAGAACGCCTACAGGATAGTTCGGCAATACGCAAGCGTTACCTTCCCATTTATGGAATCGGGCACAGCATGGGTTGTAAACTCCACTTGCTTATCGGCAGCCTCTTCAGTGTAGAACGCGCTGGCAATATCCTCATATCCTTCAACAACTATGCTGCACGAGATGCTATTCCCTTAATCGAACAGTTCAACTTAGCCGCCGTCGAGTTTACCCCCTCACCCTTAGAAACTAACAAACTCGTGCAAGATCGGTATAACGTTCGCCGTAACCTACTGATCAAATTTACCAACGACACCCTAGACCAATCAACAGCTTTAACTGAACTATTAAAACAACGCTTTCCAGAGATGGTGATAGCACAGACGCTAAACGGAACTCACACCACACCCTTAGGGCAAGATATTAAATGGCAAACGGGAGAATCTTTCACGCCGTTTGACGCTTTTGGACAGTGGTTTAAGCAAGAAGTCTACCGCGATCTTAATCAGCTTAAAAGCATCATCCTCTTTTGGCTAAACCCCCTTGCCCATCCCATAATCAACTAGAAAAATCATCAAAAAGCCAGAATTTCACAACAGTCTATACTCAAAATTATTATTAATTAATGATTATTGATTAATGAATAGTGCGTTTCAAATTTTAGTCATTGATGATGATCCAGCAGTACAGATACTTCTTCTAAGGATGCTGGAAAGACAGGGTTATAAAGTATTGGTAGCCAACAACGGCAAGGATGGAATTACAAAAGCAATGGCTTGTTCTCCAGCGCTGATTATTTGTGACTGGATGATGCCTGGGTTAAATGGATTAGAAGTTTGCCAGCAAATCAAGACAGATCCTCAATTATCTACCACGTTTTTTATTTTATTAACATCTTTAGATTCGGTAGCTGATCGTGTTAAAGGGCTAGATGCAGGTGCTGATGATTTTATCACTAAACCTATTGAACAAAATGAATTACAAGCGAGGGTAAGAGCAGGATTGCGTCTACATCAACTCAGTAAAGATTTACAAACTCAAAAGCAAATTTTAGAAGCAGAATTGGCAGAAGCAGCAGAGTACGTGCGTTCCCTTTTGCCTATTCCAATGACGGATCCTATACAGATTAATTTCCAATTTATTCCCTCGCGTCAACTGGGGGGTGATTGTTTTGATTACTACTGGCTTGACTCTGATTATCTGGCAATTTATTTGTTAGATACCGCAGGACACGGACTCAGAGCAACTCTCCCTTCTCTTTCCGTGCTGAACTTACTGCGATCGCATGCTCTCGCTGGTCTGAATTATTATCAACCCAGTGATGTTTTGCAAGCGTTGAATAATACTTTTCAAATGAATTATCGAAACGATAAATACTTTACTATTTGGTATGGAGTTTATAACCGAGTTAACCGGCAGTTAATTTACGCAAGTGCAGGTCATCCACCAGCAGTCTTAGTGTCTGGAAAATCTTCAACTAATCCGAAAGTCAAAAGATTAAAAACCCCTGGTATGCCAGTAGGCATGTTTCCAGAGGTAAAATATGTAGATGACTTTTGTCAGATTGAAGAATCCAGTTCTCTTTATATTTTCAGCGATGGTGCTTACGAAATTACCCAATCAGATGGCACTATTTGGACTTTGGACGGTTTTATTCAGATGCTCGTCACCTCACAGCTTCAATCTGAGGGTAAACTGGATCATATTTTGAATGGTATCATCTCATTAAACTCCAAAGAAGCTTTTGATGATGATTTATCTATGATCCAGGTTAAATTTGATTAATTTATTCTAGAACTAACAGCTTTGTTGAATTCTTCTCGATTTGAATATATTTTAAATATTTTATCCATACTTGTGAGTTCAAATAATATCCTGACTTGCTCATTAATTGAGCAGATAACAAAATTTTTCTCTACAGAGTTTAGAGCTTTAAAAGCTAACACCAAAGCACCCAAGCCAGAACTATCCATAAAAGTGACTTCTTTCAAATCAAGTAACACTGTTTTGGTACTACTTTCTTTTTGTAAAATTTCATCAATTTTTTTTCTCAACTCTTGCGATTGAGCCGCATCTAAAATTCCACTAGGTTGAATAACTTTGATTTCTTCTACCATCATAAGGAAATACTTTTTGTATAATTAATAACAAATTACTCAGTCTATACCAATACTAATTCATTTCAAAAACACTTGCCAGATCAGTATGTATAAATTCAAAATAATAAGTCAATCATCATATCAAGATATTGACAAGTTCTTGATTTTTTCATACCGTGCTCAGCGAAAGACTTTATGCTTCTGGTGGAATGGGACTCACCTTGGCTCGATATAACAGTTTATCACCTTGATGGTAACCAATGTAACGTACCTTAACCAGTTCACCAACTTGTGCAGTACCTTCTAAAAGTTGGTGCTGTTGAGGGTCATAAGGTAGTTCTGCCCCTACAGGTGCTATGGCTTCTACTCCCCACTGCTGCAAAAGTCTCTCTAAGGGTTTGTGGACTAACGGTACGATGTTGATCGCGCTTAATTGGGGATTTTCCCGTGCTTTGTGTGCTGCAGTGGGAAATTGCACCAACAAAGATTCCAGCAATTGTAAACTAGACTGCTGGAACTCTTGGAGCAATACCTGTCGTTGTTGTTGTATTTGCTGTTGCGATCGCTCGTATTCTTTTTTTAATTCTGCTATTTGTTGTAATAATTGTTGAGATTCGTTAGTTGATGTATCTTTACGTTTTACGAACTCTTGTTGAGAGAAAATTGTAACTAGCTCATTAAAAGTAATTTGTAGTGCTTGCGCTAACTTGAGCAGAACATCCACCCGCATCTGCTCAACTCCCTGCCGCCGTAGCCGCACAAGCTGACGCTCTGAGACGCCAGCAGTGCGACTCAGAGCTTTAAAACTAGAAATACCCACACGTTGCATTAAGTCATGCAACTGTGAAGTGAAATCGATGTGGGACATTGTTGCCAATGACTAACTGCTGGTTCTTCAGAACTACAGTTTAGTGGTTAGTGGTGCTTTTTGACAACCAACTAATAATCCCTATCTCTATTCTTCCAGTAAACTTCTCAGCATCCAAGCATTCTTTTCATGTATCTGCATCCGCTGAGTTAATAAATCAGCACTAGGTTCGTCATTGACCTCGTCTACTATGGGGAAGATAGACCGCGCAGTTCTGACAACGGCTTCTTGTCCTTCCACAAGCAGGCGGATCATTTCGGTCGCTTTAGGAACGCCATTCGTTTCTGAAATAGAACTGAGTTGGGCAAATTCGGTGTAAGTACCGGGTGCTGGATAGCCCAATGCTCTGATTCGTTCAGCAATTAAATCAACTGCACCTGCTAACTCTGTATATTGGGTCTCAAATAACAGATGCAGAGTTTGGAACATTGGTCCTGTGACGTTCCAATGGAAGTTATGAGTTTTCAGGTACAGCGTGTAGGTATCAGCCAGCAAGCGAGACAAACCTTCAGCAATTTTAGCTCTGCTTGTTTCGTCAATGCCGATATTTACTGGGAAAACTCGAGTTTGCATAATTTTCTCCTGTTTAGTGACTGGTTAATAGACTTTGTGGCAGTTGTGGGGAATAGGGAACAGGGAACTCTTCATAGGGAACAGGGAACAGAACCCAGTAAAATCTGACTTTTGCAAGAGGTCTAATCATGAGTTATTAAAAACTAGGGAATAACAACTGACCAACTTCATGCCAAATGCATCTTCAAAACGCTTTTGGGGGCTTTGCGAACTTTGGCTAAGATCGTTTCTTTACCCAAACGCTGGCAAGCTTCATAGCGATGGCATCCAGAAAATCCATAATACTGTCCATCGACTTCTAATACATCGATTGGTTCTTGTTGCCCAATGGCAGCAATCGATTCCATGAGAGCTTTTACCTTCTGGGGATCGTTTGTACGTGGCAAAGGTCGCCGTATCTGATTTAAAGGAATCTCTTGAACTTTAATCATAAATAAGTTTTGTTGATAAATCGTGTCTTGTGGTTCTTTTAATATCATACTCGTTATGAGTATGACTTGCAACTAATACAATTGGCAAAACTAATATTAGTTTGATCAAATAACTTGTGCCAAAAACTACTAAACTACATAGGAGTCAACTTTTCAAGGAACCCCAAAGGAGAAACAAGGGTCTTCATCTTAGGATCCTCCACTGTTATTTTTTCTCCAAGGATTTTCCGGTTTGGGGGCTTACAACCAAATAAATCTAGCATGATCCTTCTGACCTCATACTGTTTTTGCGGCTCTTACCACCCCAATACAGTTGTAGTGGAAGAACAAAGGTTTTATGAAAATTATCTGGCGTATTTCTTACACCGTACTGACCACATTTTGTTTATTAGGTTTGACAGGAGCCTCAGGTCCTGCTAGCAACACAAAAGATGTGGAAATTAAGATTGGCATAGTGCAGCGATTTGGAGATAATTCCAAAGAACAGCTACAATTAGAGCCTACCAAAGGCGATCGCCTGAGGCTAAAATTTCAAGATGGTAATCGTCAGCAAACCCTAGTGACTACCAACCCTGTCAAGCTAGAAGTCTTGATGGAAGCTTTACCCGCAGCAGTGGTCAAGGAAAGGGTTGTGCTGGGCACCTACCGCACGTACGAAACAGCCGAAGACAGCGCGAAAAACTGGCGTAATAAGGGAATAGAGGTAGAAATAGCCCAACCAGAACGCTGGCAAGTTTGGGCAAAGCGCGAAGTGTATAACACTCCCTTACTTAGGCGTTTACTTCTTTCGAGTGTAGAAACTGCTGCTCAAAAGACTGCTTTTGTAGATAGCCAAGTTTTACAAAGTGTACCGCGAGTCACGAGTCTATTGAATGGCAAACGCTACACCTTAGATAATTTGGAAATTAGCAGTGATAAAAATTTGATTCGAGTTAACGAAAGTAAAAAACCAGAAAAAGCACGTCTTTACGCTGGACGGATGAAATTGCAGCCAAATGCTTATGGTAGCTATACTCTGGTTAACGAAGTAGCTTTAGAAACATACTTGCGTGGAGTTGTGCCGTATGAAATTGGTGCTTCAGCCCCAACGGCAGCAATGGAAGCACAAACGGTTCTTGCTCGGACTTATGCCCTGCGAAATTTACATAGATTTGCAATAGATGGGTATCAATTATGTGCTGATACTCACTGCCAAGTGTATTATGGGTTGAATGGAGTGACACCGAATACAGATCGGGCGATCACAACAACACGCGGCATGGTTCTCACCTACAGAAACGAGCTCGTAGATGCCCTATACTCTTCTACAACAGGCGGCGTCACTGCTTCTTTTAGCGATGTCTGGAATGGTGATGATCGTCCTTATCTGCAACCCATCGTAGATGCACCCAGCGATAAGGTATGGAATTTGTCTGGGCAGAATTTAGCAGATGAAAACCAATTTCAACGGTTTATCACTCTCAAAATCGGATTTAACGAAAGCCAGAAAGACTTGTTCCGTTGGCGTAAGGAATCTAGCTTGAAAGATATTACCAAGGGTTTACAGAAATTTCTGAAAGTGAAAAACAGTCCCTACGCAAAGTTTAAAACTATCACAGATATGAAAGTCGTAGAACGAAGCAAGAGCGGACGCATTCTTAAACTTGATGTCAAAACAGATATTGGCACTTTTTCTTTACATAAAGATGAGGTTCGCAGCGCTTTTGCTGCCCCTGTAAGCACACTGTTTTACTTACAACCTTTAAATAAAGGTAAATCTGAACTATGGGGATACGCTTTTGTTGGTGGCGGTTTAGGACATGGAGTTGGCTTGAGTCAAGTTGGTGCGATGAATCTCGCTCAGCTAGGTTGGGAGAATCAGAAAATTCTCCAATTTTACTATCCTGGAACTAAAATTCAAATTCTCGGCAACGGGATTTCGGAAACAAATTGAGTAATTAGTTATACTCAAGCTCTCCTTTTGCATTTGCAGGATGACTGAGGGCTTTTTCTGGAGTAAACTAGATAGTCAAATAATTTACGGATAATTAACAAAGTTAGCTTTGTTATCTTTGTTAATAGCAGATTGCTAGAATTAAATTAATGAAGCAGGAACACGGGATACTCTGTGCTCCTGCTTACATAACGTGAATCTAGATTTCATGCCAAATTCGGCGTTGAAGCAGACACACCACAGAACGATTTCTGTTGTTAGTTCTGCTTCTTCTTTCGTGTAGCTACGACATCGAAGACTCTTGCAAGAGGTTAATTTTTGAGAACCCTAACTTTTAATAAAGTTCCTCTTCCTTGTGGGTTTCAATGGTGCAGTCAGACTTTGGATAAGCGACACAGGTAAGTACATATCCATTACCAATCTGGTCGTCGTCTAAGAATGATTGGTCACCCTGATCAACTTCACCGTTTTTGATCAGACCAGCACAGGTAGAGCAAGCACCAGCGCGGCAAGAGTAGGGCAGGTCAAGACCAGCTTCTTCAGCAGCGTCTAGAATATATTCATCGTCCTCAACGTCAATTGTTTGGTTCAGCCCTTCAGCTTCGTTGATCAGTGTTACTTTGTAAGTTGCCATTTTGTAATTCTCTATGAGTGCAAATAGACTGTATAAGTTATTTTGAAGCAAAAAGTACGGCTTTTGTTATCGGAACAGCTGCCAATTCAAATTTGCTTCACCTTTGATACTACGAGAAAAATAAAACGATGTAACCAGAAATTGAACTCGATTAGTAATGAAATTATGCGAGTTAATTATGATAAATTTATCTTATAAAAATTAGTATCGACTTCCTAAATTGTTAAGTAAAGTTACAGGTGTGAGATGCCTGTAAGCATCTTGATAGTTGTAAACTTGCCTGCACTATTGGGAGGGATGAAGCCGATGCTCCCAAAGGGAGCGTTACCTGGCGCGATCGCCTGAAAAAACAAGATACCTGAAAACTCTTACCAAGTCCGGAATCTGATGCAAAAGATGAGATAAAGGTTGAGGACTACCTATTTTTACTAACGCCTCAACAGCACAATTGCGGACATTAGCGATTCCCTCTTCTGTGCCATCGTGCTGAATCCAGAGCTTATGATCAACAATATCGACGTGCAACAAAAGTTCCATAGATACGATAACCGTTTTGCCAGCCATTTTCCACCAAAAGGTAGCGCTCGCGATATTTCTCTCGTTCCCATGCTTAGCATGGGAACGAGAAAAAGTACATGAAGGCTACTTATTACTTCCTCAGCAATCGTAAACCACTCAGAGTCACCAACACCGTAGAACCCTCATGTCCAATCACCCCAATAGGTAAGTTAATACCCCCGACAAAGTTACCAATCAAAAGCAAAACAATAAAACCCAAAGCAACAGTAATATTCTGCTTTACTATCGCCTGCGCTCTTTTACCCAAACGCATCGCTGCTTCTATTTTCTCCAACCTATCTGCCATCAAGACAATATCTGCGGTTTCCAATGCGACATCACTGCCAATTTTGCCCATCGCAATTCCCACAGATGCTTGAGCTAAGGCTGGGGCGTCATTGATTCCATCCCCTACCATTGCCACAGTTTGATACTCTTTTTGTAAACGACGGATGACATCAAGCTTATCTTCTGGTAAAAGTTCTGCATACACTTGATCAATTCCTACTGCTTGAGCGACGCTATCAGCAGTGCGATTATTATCGCCTGTTAACATGACAATTTGTTCGACTCCTAGCTTTTTTAAACGGGCGATCGCTCTTGCGGCTTCTCCTCTCACTTCATCTGCGATCGCAATCACACCCAGCACCTGCTCTCCTTGTGCAACCCAAACGACTGTTTTTCCTTCCTGTTCTAGCGAGTTTGCTGTATCCTTCAATTCACTTGGTAAATGAGTCACATACTGTTGAACAAAATCCGCTTTACCGACAATCACCTTTTGGTGTCCGTTAATACCCAAAATTCCCTGCCCTGGTATTGCTTGTACCTCAACTGCTCTTGACCAATCCAAATCCTGAGCCGCCTGTACAATAGCTTCGCCTATCGGATGTTCTGAATAAGATTCGACAGATGCTGCAACTTTTAAAACATCTACTTCTGTATATCCACTAGCAGGAATAACTTGAAAGACTTGCAGTTGTCCCGTTGTGAGGGTACCAGTTTTGTCGAAGGCGATCGCCCGCACTTTACCAATCATTTCCAACTGTGTACCATTTTTAAACAAAATCCCCTGTTTCGCACCATTCGCAATCCCAGAAAGCAGCGTAGGCATAATTGCAGCCATCAGCGCACAGGGAGAAGCAACCACCAAAAAAGTTAAAGCACGATAAATCGTCGTTTCCCAATCCCAATTCAAGACAAATGGCGGTAAAATTGCCAGCAACAACCCAGCTACCACAATCACCAAGGCATATCTCCGTTCAAATCGCTCAACAAATTGTTGAGAAGGAGGTGCTTCTGTTTGTGCTTGTTCTACCAAACGAATCACACGCTGAAGTAAACTACTTTCTGGTGGTTGATGCACTTTCAGCTTCAGCGCACCATATCCATTAAGCGTACCTGCAAAAACTTCCTCGCCTACTGTCTTCTCTATAGGTAAAGATTCACCTGTAATAGCAGCTTGGTTAACGGTACTCAAACCAGAAACAATCATTGCGTCGGTGGGAATGAGTTCCCCTGGTTTGACAACAATTTCGTCTCCCACCTTTAACTGACTGATGGAGATGATTTCCTCTCCTTGGGAACGCAAAACTCTTGCTGTGTCTTGTGTTAAGCTCATCAAAGAGCGGATGCTTCGTTCCGTTCGTTGCATAGCGTAGCCTTCCAGCGCCCCACTAATCGCAAAGATGAGAATTAAGATTCCGCCATCAAGAATAAGATGATATTCCTTTTGCCACAAGCCCAAGATAGCAGCACCCAACGCCGCCACAATCATCAGCAAATCTACATCCAGTTCTTTTTCTTTGAAAAGCGTTGTCAGTCCTTCACGGGCGCTTTCATAGCCACCGATGACGTAAGCTGCGGGTAATAGTAGCAGCGCCCATCCTAAAAAATTGAGATGTAGGGCGAACCATCCGAAGAACAACAGCACTGCACAAAGAATGGCGGCGAAAGCTTCTGTATGTTCTTTAGTGAATTGGGTTAGACGTTGTGGGTAGAGCATGAGAGTTAAATGATCAATACTCTCTCAGGCTAAACCTTGACATTAATGTCAATGTCAAGCTTCACGAGGAGCAAGACTTTTAACTACGCTCACTCACATCTTGCACCAAGAAAAATTGATGGTATTTCGTTACTCAGTATTAGACCAGAAAGTCTTATTGAGCGAGAAAAACCAATAAAAAATATGTAGCTTTATAATGCATCTTTTTAGCTTCTACGGATTTCTACGGTTAGGTGCAAGATATGAGCTCACCTTCTTCCTCTCGCTCCAGAATCCGATCAACTTTATTTTCACTAGCCGAAGATATTAAAAATGAACAATAACTTTACCGCAATTTTGCCCGCTATATAAATATTCCACAGCGTCAACGATAGACTCTATTCCTCTAAATTCTGTTGAATCAACAGCAGGTTTAATCTTACCTGTCGATAATAATTCCATCAGTCGAGACTGTTTCTCTTGTAGATATTCTAAATAGTCAGAAAAAAGAAAGCCACGTAGTGAGGCTGATTTCCATAGTAATTTATTGTATATTCTCGGACGATTTACCAACTCTAGTTCTGGTGATAAGTATTCAGAAATATATCCGACGATAACTAATCTACCGCGCCGTGCCAAGTTATCAACACATATATCAAACAACTCACTCCCAACACATTCATAAACTAAATCAATGCCTTGGGGATATTCTTTTTTAAGAACTTCATCAAGATTTTCTTGAGAGTAATTAATCACTCGATGACAGCCAAGCTGCTTGAGAAATTGAACTTTTGCTTGTGATCGGCATGTTCCAATCACATGAGCACCTGCAAGCAAGGCGAGTTGGACAGCATAATGACCTGTACCACCTGCTGCGGCTGTTACCAATACCACATCACTGCTTTTGATTTCTCCAACAACTTCTAAACCAATTGCAGCAGTCATACCACTAACCACAACAGTCAGTATTTCTGGAGTAGCTTCTTTAACTGGAATAACTTGAGTAGCATCAATTGCAAAATACTCACGGTATCCACCTCCTATTTGAAAAGTAATAACATGGTCACCTATGTGGAGATGCTGTACATTCTTACCAAGAGCAACAACAACAGATGCAGCTTCAACTCCTACATCGAATGGTGGTGTATTGACAAAATACACCCCAGCAGTAATATTGACATCGGAAGCATTCACTCCAGCAAACAGATTACGCACAACAATCTCATTGGGAGCAGGTATAGGAAAATCAACTTCAACAATATCGACAGCCGTTCTAAAATCTCGGCTCAACTGTTTGACAACTAGTTTTTTATAAGTCTTGGGGTTCATCATTATTTCCTAATAAAATGTAAAATTATCTTCAGGTGACAATCGCATAAATCATGGTTCAAAATAACGCGTTAGTCATAGGCATCGACTGTAGCACAACGGCGTGTAAAGCGATCGCATGGAACCAACAAGGGCAAACTGTCGCTTTTGGAAAAGTACTATTACCACTATTACAACCACAACCAACTTGGTACGAACAGGATGCGGCACGGTGGTGGCATTCTACCTGCGAGGCTATACAACAATTACTAACTCAAATAAACGTATCACAAGTAGAGGCAGTTTGCATCACTCATCAACGGGAAACTTTTGTGGCAGTAGATAGGGAGGGTAAACCTGTTCGCAATGCGATCGCCTGGATGGATAAACGCAGCCGTAACCAAGTCGCTTTCCTAAACGAAAAATTTGGCGGACAATACATCAACCAAGTGACAGGTAAACCCGTCTCTATGACGCCTTCTTTATCTAAGATCGTCTGGTTAACTCAACATGAACTAGAAAATGTTGCCCGCACCTATAAATTCTTAGATGTTCATGGCTTCTTGGTGTACAATCTCACTGGAAATTTTCGTACCAGCTTGGCGAGTGCCGATCCAATGGGAGCAATGAATATGGAAGCTCATTGCTGGGCAACAGATTTACTCACGTCACTGGAACTGCGAGAAGAACAATTTGCTGAATTAGTTCCACCAGGAGAAGTTATTGGTTATGTCAACGAGACTGGTGCTGCCGCAACAGGATTACCTAGAGGTTTACGAGTGATTGCGGGTGCTGGTGACGGGCAGTGTGCGGGTTTAGGTGCGAATGCTGTAGGCAACTGTCACTGTAAGGATAAGTTGAGCAACTTTGAAGGCATAAGTTGAGCAATCAATTTTTTGAAACCTAATTAAATTCGATATAGCGTAAAGTAGAAATATGAAGATTTGAAAGCATAAGGTGAGCAAACGTTCTATTTAGAAAGTATAAGTTGAGCAAACATTTTCAACACGAGTGTTCGTACATATATAACGTTGTGCTTCCATAAACAGTAGAAGGAACCCGGACGGAAGACCCCGGATTAACCCTG
>NZ_JXCA02000002.1:1006812-1041673 GCF_000828085.3 Scytonema tolypothrichoides VB-61278 | reverse complement strand
TTAGCATATTACACTTGCACTCTCAAATATCGACCACCAGCACATGCCAGGTTTGGTTCAATTGTTGAAAGATTATTTGGGACAGCCAATACGCAGTTTATTCATGAGTTGCAAGGTAATACCCAAATTAAACGTCTTAACCGCCAAGTTACTGTATCAGTTAGTCCAGAACGATTAGCAATTTGGACATTAGGAGAACTATATTTAGCTCTATGCGAATGGGCATATTCAGTTTATGACCAAAGATTGCATCCCACATTAGGTAAAAGCCCTCGCGATGCTTTTGTTTACGGACTTACTATTGGCGGAAGTCGTTTACATCGACGAGTCGAATATGACGAATTATTTAAGATCTTAACTCTACCTGCACCCGATGGGGGACAGCGGAAAGTTCAACCCGGAAAAGGGGTAAAAATCCATAATATTTATTACTGGGCAGACATATTTCGGAACCCAGAAATTGAGAAATCAATGGTGTGGGTTCGGTATGATCCTTGGGATGCAGGAGTTGCCTATGCTTTAGCCGGAAAACAATGGGTAAAATGCATTTCTTCGTACTATCAATATTTCCAAGGACGTTCCGAAAAAGAAATTCGACTCATCAGCGCAGAACTGAATCAGCACAAACGTAATTATGAGAGAAACCGGACAATAACGGATAAAGAATTAGTGAATTTTTTAAATTCTCAACAAGCATCTGAAGGGAGCTTCCTTAAACAACGTTTGCGTGATGCCGAACATTACAAAATTCACAAAATCATTCAAAATAGTTCTGACGAACCACACAAACTATATCCTACTTGTTCTGATAACGAAAATGCTCTCTCTTCACAAGAAGAGAATAATACTGAGACAAATTACAATTCCCACAAGAGTTTCAACTCCAACACAGAAATTTTTGAATATTATGGAGAGTTTTAATGTCAACCGAAAAAAGCTTTCCTCGTGATTTACTCCAGCGACCTCAACAGGATAGAGTTGCTTATTTCCAGCAATATACAATGGCACATCCAAAATTACTATTAGCTTTTGAAAAACTAACACATGCAATTGATGACCCAGCAACTGTAGCTTTAATCTTTTTATTTGGTCCAACGGGTGTTGGTAAAACAACTTTACTCCGTCGCATGACAACTAAGTTGCTAACTTCAAATCTTGAAAAAATGGAACAGGATAAAGGCTTTATTCCTATTGCTGGGATTGAAGCTGCTACCCCTGAATTTAGTAACTTTAATTGGAAGGATTTTTACTCACGTGCTTTGACTGTTCTCCAAGATCCATGCCTGGAACTACCAGGTTACGGTCAAGTTACTAATTCAAAGTTGAAAACTTCGCTGGAAACTGCACTTAAATATCGTCAACTTCAAGTTTTTTGCATTGATGAAGCACAAAATCTTAGTAAAGTTGCCAGCGGACGTAAATTACGCGACCAAACTGATTGTATCAAATCGCTGGCTAACTTCACTGCTGTTAAGTTTGTACTGGCGGGTACTTATGATTTATTAATACTGCGAAATTTGAGTGCTCAACTGTGCCGACGTAGCCTGGATATTCATCTGGAACGCTACAAAGCCGAAAATCCGGAGGATTTAAAAGCTTTCAGAGGTATTGTCCAAACCTTTCAACGCCATTTACCTCTTGAAGTTGAGCCGGATTTACTTAAACACTGGGATTTTTGCTATGAGCGCAGTTGTGGTTGTGTGGGTATTCTAAAAGATTGGCTTAGCCGTGCGTTTTTTTATGCATCTTCTCAAGGAGATAAAACTCTGACTATTAAACACTTGCAGTTGTCTGCTTACTCTACTGAACAATGCATGATTATAATCACCGAAACTAAACATGGAGAAAAGCAACTTGAGTTAATAGACGATAGTTCTGCTTTAAGAATTGCTTTAAGCTTAGAACATAATAATGATGCTTATGCTTCAGGTACCCACACTGCTACAACTCAAAAAAAATTCCGTCGTGACAAAGTAGGCAATACTAAACCTCAACGTCGTCCAGTTGGAGGAGGTGAAAATGCCAGTTGAATATTTGACTAACTATGAATCTTGGGATTTTGACACAAATGAACTTCCTCCCCGTAGTCCTCTTTATTCTCTTCTTCCTATCGGTATTGGTACACCCGCAGTTGAAAGTTTTACCAGTTACCTGACTCGCTTGGCGGCTGCTCATGGTGTTTCTGTTACTACTTTGATTCGCTATAAAATTGCACCATTGTTTATCGAAAGCAGTCAACCAACAGATTTACTATCCGCCTATAGTATCAGAATACTTATGGATGCTTCGCTCAAAAAACCTACAATGCTCTTAATTCAAACTGCTGGATTTTGGTTAGACCTAACTCAAAATGCTTCTAAGCTTGTCTGTGCTGTTAAAACATTGACTGGTAGGCAAGATATTCATTATACATCACTATTGTCAATGCAGGGGTGGCGGCTAAAGTTTAATAATATTTTCCATTTCTCACAACGCTGGTGTCCTGACTGCTATTCTGACTGGCTTGAGTGCGGAAAGCCTATCTACCAACCTTTGTTATGGGCTTTGGAACCTGTAACTGTTTGTCCCCATCACCAACGTTACCTACAGTTGCGATGCCACTATTGCAATAGTTTACAGCCATTTCTCATTTTGGACAAAACTCAAGCTGGTTGTTGTTGTATGTGTGGTGCATGGCTTGGACAAATTTTAGACTCGGAGGTTAATTTCGAGTTGCTCTGCGTTGATTGGGACAACTGGGTTGCTCAAGTTCTGGGAAAACTCCTAGCTGCGACCGATGTACTTGTTACAAATCCGACAAGATCGGAAACTCGGTCTCTTGAGTGTCCAACATTTAATAGTCTAAATTGGTTTTTAAGGCAGTGTTATCAGATCGGAATCAATCCTGTTGAATATTTGAGTAATTTTTAAATTAAACTTGGGTGTATTTGAGTTCAACGTGCTCCCACCTGAAGTCAGTGAGCAACATCCGTAGCGCTATACTTTTCTTATTTTCTTTGTATATAAGGCTAGTTTATTCAAGCAGAAAGCATAAAGTAAACAACTTGCGCTTTTCTTATGCTTACAGTACTTTCAATGTGAAATATCAGTAAGCTGTGCCTTTCTCGCTCTAAAATATCTATACGGTTGTATCTCCATCAGTGTAGATATGGTGAAAATAGAGCGCGAGTCTATCAACTTCAAATTACCAAAATCCTTATGTGACGCACTCAGAGCCGCAGCAGAACAACGCAACACTACCGCCACTGATTTGGTAATTCAAGGGTTGCACCATATTTTGGGGGGTGTACCTGGTGTGGAGGCTAGTGTCGAAGTTCGTTTATACCAACTTGAAGAAGAATTTTGGCTTCTCAAACAAAGCATTAATCTAACTAGCACTAACCCCCATCAAGAAAGTAGGTTAACTGTATTGGAGAATAAACTCGAAGCTATAAGTACTCGACTCGCTCAATTTGAAGGGGTGATAACGCAACTTCAATATAGCGTCAATTCATCAAAATCCCGCAAATCGGGCTACCCCTATCAATTTAGTTCCCGATCGCTACAACTCCAACCCCTTGATGAGAAGAAACTAGCTCTGCGACTTAATACTACTGTAGCAACATTAACTGAAAAACGTACAACCCTCAGTCCCAAAGAGTTTGAATCTTKGACAAGAGACAAAGACAGTATTAAACGTGGATGGCAGTTCAACGATAAAGATGGTCTGTACCATGAAGTAAGCGCAACTTAAAGGGGTGAATGAGAATTGCTGGTGGTGACACACCCTCTCTATTGCATCCAACATTTATCACATTACCCGAAGCGCGTCCATCAACACTGTAAAAAATGCATCCAATACCAAGCGAGTTCAAGGATTATCTATTTCGCGATTGGAAGCATTGGCTTTGTAAGCATAAGTTAAGCAAGTCTCTTTGAAAGCATAAAGTGAGCAAGTTGCTCAACTTATCCTTACAGTGACAGCAACAATCGGGCTTATCTCAATTTAGGTACGGCAATAGTTAGCGGTATTATCAGCAAGGAGTATTTTGTCAATCCATCATTTCGCACCATGTATGCACCCATTGCAGGGTCTTATTTTCTAGAAACTGTTCTTCTTGGTGGTGTATTTACTCTTACCTGGTTTGTCGAAAAGTTTGCCAGCGAGTTACATAACTGCAATCTTAACCTCAGTCCACTAGAGATACTTGAAACCGCTGCAGCAAAGCTACCTCCTGGCGCTGAAGGATTAATGTTAGTGCCTTACTGGAACAACGTGATGAACCCCTACTGGGATCCTAATGCTGCTGGTATCACAATTGGTTGGACAGGTACGCACGGTAAAGAACATTTTTACCGAGCGATTTTAGAAGGTATTGCCTTTGAGCAAAGACTGGTAGGAGATGCAGTCATGTCAGCGACAAACCAACGTTTTAACGAATATGTCGTTATGGGTGGTGGAAGCACAAGCAATCTTTGGTGTCAAATTTTAGCTGATGTGACTGGGATACCAATAGTGCGTTCTACAACAGTTGAAGCGACTTGTTTAGGAGCAGGGATTCTCGCAGCAGTTGCAGTTGGATGGTATCCTGATATTGGTACAGCCGCAAAATCTCTGACTCACACTGGAGAGCGTTTTACGCCTTCGCAAGAAAGGCAGGCTATCTACTCTAAACTTTACAGCGAAGTTTATAAGCCATTATTTCCTAGTATTCAGTCGTTGGTAAACAAGCTCACCGATTTAACAACCACTAAATTATAATCGAGGAATTTTGACAAAATGGCGAAAATTCTGATTCTGGGTGCAGGTGTTATGGGGACTGCTATCAGCTTCCCTTTAACTGATAACGGACATATTGTTCATCTAGTCGGAACCCATCTGGACGGTGATATTATTTCTAAGCTTCAAGCTGGTTATCCTCATCCTGGGTTACGCTTGAAAGTCGCTGAAAGTCTTAAACCTTATACCCACGACAAATTAGCTGAGGCAATAGAAGGTGTAGATTTAGTTGTCTTAGGAGTTAACTCTCATGGTATCAAGTGGGCAGCACAAGCCCTGAGTCCCGTATTGTCTCCAGAAATTCCCATCCTCGCAGTCACAAAAGGATTAGCAGGAGATGGTGAAAAATTATCTATTTTGCCAGATGTTCTCCGTGCCGGGTTGCCTGTCAAATATCAAAAGGATGTACAAATCGCTGCCATTGGTGGTCCTTCGATAGCACAAGAATTGGCAGCCCGTCGTCATACTTGCGTGGTATTTACTGGTACGAATCAAACTTTACTAGATAAGCTAGCAGGGTTGTTACGTACAAGTTACTATCACGTCTGGACAAGTACCGACATGATTGGTGTAGAACTGTGTGTCGCCCTCAAAAATGTCTACGCCTTAGCAGCTGGCTTGGTGATCGGATTCTTAGAAAAAGAAGGTAAAGCTGCGAATGGTGCCGATATGCACAATCTCGCCGCTGCAATCTTTGCCCAAGGAATGCAAGAGACAGCTTATTTAGTTGAAAAAGTGGGTGGTAAATCCCACAGCGTTTATAGTCTTCCTGGTACTGGTGATTTGTATGTGACCTGTCAAGGTGGACGCAATAGCCGTATGGGTAGGCTTTTGGGTTTGGATATGCTCTACAGTCAAGCAAAAGCTGAGTATATGCCAAATGATACCATTGAAGGTGCTTCTTTAGCTTTAGCTATTGGAGAAACTGTAGAAGCAATGGTGAAGCGAGGAGATTTAGATGGAGAAGCTTTACCTTTATTGCGTACCATGATTGCAATTGTCTGTGATGATGCACCTGCAAATATTCCTTGGGATAAATTTTTTGTAAGTGTTCCGAAAGGATTTAGTGAATTGAGTTAGATGTTATTGGTAGAGCATGAGAGTGAAATTATAAACACTCTCTCATGCTAAACCCTGACATTACAGCGTTTTTTTACCTAAAAGCTAATACCTAGTAGTCCTCCCCCCTCACTTTCATCTGTAAGTCTAAGTCTCACAAAGGAATCAAAATTAAAATCAAGTGGTAATTCTGAGCGTGGAACCATATCTGAATTTAATGTACAGATATACTGAAAACCAAGCCTTCTTGATTCTATATCAGCTAATTGTAGAGCAAGGGATACTTGTCTCTCATCTACGCCATCAAAAATTGTGCTGTCATGAATTAATAGACGGGGTGAAGGTTTACGTTCTGACCAAAGTTGTGCCAACATTAAGTCATAACAGAATATCTTCATCTTATCGATCCCTTCACTACCATCACGTTTAATGTCTACTCGGAAACTAAAGCCATTGTTTCCTACATCAATAACAAGTGTTCCTGGAACATCGTAAAGGAATCGAGAGTTAGTACTAAATAAATTAATAGCACGTTCTGCCTGCTCATTCCGTTCTCCATAGTCGCGGCGTGCGCGTTGCAGTAACTTTTCTTTTTCAATTTTTAAGGCACTTTTTTCCTCCTCAAATTGTTTTAATTCTTCGATGCGCTTATTAATTCCGTTGAGATTAGCTACATCACTAAGATAAATTTCTTGTAGCATTGTGTATTCTTCTAAAGCTCCATGCGTCTTTAGCACTTGTAATAGTTCAGCACGCTCTCCAGTTTTTTCCTCAATAAAACTTTCTCTAGAAGCTACTTCCCTTCTAATACGTTTAATTTCACTTCCTAGAAATTCTCGACGATTTTCTATTAGTCGGCGATGAAATATTTCTACTTCTTCAAGTCTTCTAATTACTAAACGTGGTAATTCAATACCAGCATTTTCATATATACGAACAACATCTTCTGGTCTTGGTTCATCCTCTGATTCAAGACTGGACTGATAAAATTCCAGTAATTTATGTTCAACAATATTTTTATTCGTTGCTTCGTGAATTTCTGAGGTTAAGCGGTTAACTGTTGCTTCTAATTGATGGTATTGAGGCGCTACCCGAAAATTGTTAAGAGTTTCTTTTCTTTCGCGTAGTTGTGCCTCTATCTGAACTTTTAAAGTTTCAAGTTCACCTAGAGAACCAAAAACACCAATTGCAACTCCAGCTTCTGTATCTTTTTTAAGTTTTTTAATATCTGTTATTAATTTCTCTTTATCCTTTAAAAGTTGTAGATCTCTTGCATCTTCCCAAGCAAGACCTAGTAAAAAAGCATTGTTAACTTGCTTATCCCATCCAGTTTGCTTGGGATAATGCTCGAATGGTGTAGAAAAAGCGTCTCTTCCCCGACGGATAAAGTAAGAAATTAGTCCTCTAAAAGTAGGTCTATATTTTTTAGCTTCATTATCAATAGTTAATCCAAATGTGAGATTTCCTAAAACAGTCTTCCAATCTTCCAAATTTAGAACTTTTTGACCTTCTTGTTGTTTTGGCTGAATAGGCCAGTTAGTAGTATCTCCTTCAATTACTACTTGAGATTTATCTTCAGTATTTCTTGTAACAGTAACAATTTGATTTGCAAGTGTAAGCTCTAAACTAAAAGCCCAACCACGAATATTTCTAGAACCAAGTCCTTTAGCTGTTGGAATCGTACCTCCAAGACAAAAGTGAATAATTTCAATAAGAGTTGATTTACCTAGTCCATTACGAGAATCTCTTCTTCCAGAGTCTTCTGTGCGATCTGCTAAAACTACGTTAAAGCCAGGTCTAAACTCAACTGTTTTAAATGATGAGTGATTACAGCGAACAGCATGGATCATCGGCGACACCTACGAAGTAATCCTGTCTCCATTTCAATTGCTCCTATAGCGTATAGGAGATCAAGAGTTAAAACAAAACGTTCAAATGTAGCAATTTCTGGAATAGTAGCAACAGCACCCCAAAGGGATGAAACTGTTCTTGGTTGGTACATATGTTCTAATATTTTAGCACCTACTCCTAACAAGGAGTAACTAGTAGAAATATGTTTGGTTGGCAAAATTAACGAGGAATTGTAAGTAGAAGAATGCTTTATTGGATTCGTCATCGCTCAAACACCTCACATTTCTCGAAAAGATATGATAGAACTGCCAAGCCAGCTGCTGCTTTCCTAAAATTTGAACTATTACCACAGGAAAATTGACGTAAAGATTCAAATAAATCGTCTCCTGTAATCCCTTTATTTAATAACTTTTGATATTCCATAAGAAATCCTGCTGTCAACTTTTCTGGAAATTCAGGACGTAGAATAGCACTATGTTCAATAAAACGACCAACATCTTTCACCTTACCCATTCCCATTGTTATTAGAGAATGCACTTCCTGGGTCAGATGATTTTTTGATATCTTTTGTGTTATGTCTGTGAGGCTAAAGTTAGTTTCAGGAGCAGCAGGTTGCATTCCAAGGATAAATTTGGTCACAACATCTAGTTCATCAAATGTAACAGATGGCATTTCACGTGCTATTGCTTCTTTTTCTTTTTGACGTTTTTCATTATCTAACTTACTTAGTTGATTTTCGCGTTCTTTAATTGTTATATTAAGGTCTTCAATATCTCGATTTAGCTTTTCTTGTTTTTTTGGATCGTCTTCATATCGCAATGTGTCTACAATTTTTTTATGTAATTTATAATCTTTTTGAAGATGTTCTAATAATTCCTGTTCACGTTGCTGATGCAAATCCACAATTTACTCTCCCTTCAGTCGCATCATCAACGCTTGCAAAGCTGCTTTTAGGTTTATTCCCGTTCCCAGTTCCAATTCACCTTCGTAATCTAATATAAAAGGAATAATAGGTATACCAACTTTCAATTTGTGCTTGAAATCTAATCCAGGAGCTTTGATAACTTCCGCTAAGGCTGCTTGGTTAGGAGGTAAAGCAATACCATTTTGTTGTAATTTAGTTATACGTCGCTGTATTCCTTGTAAAATACGCTGCATTTCTCCCTCTGTTACTTGGTTAGTTTCTATTGCATCTAAAACAGTAGAAATCATAACCATTTGAGATTGATCTAATTGTTCAGTTATGGCTGCAATTATGTTCTGTTCGCCAGTGCTATAACGAGCTATTAGTCCTTGACGCAAGTGATTAATATTTTCATAGATAGCCTTCTGCCCAGCAGATAATCTATCTAATCTAGTGTTCATCTGTTGCAATTGGATAGCTACATCCTGCATTTGTACATTTGATTCACCAGTTATCTGTACCCGTAGTTCGTCGTATTCCTTCTGATAACAATTAGCGGATTCTCGCAATTGCTTAATTTCTCGCTTGTACCTACTTTGGCGACGCGGATCATCTTCATATCGCAAGGTATCTTCATACTCTTTAAGTAAAGCCTGATCTTGTCTAATGTTGTCTTCTAAGTGTTGGAGTCTCAAGTCGAAGTTTGAAGCCATCACTGCTTAAGAGTTATTACGTTAGTTTAAGTATTAAAGTACTCTAGCATTTTAAACCAAAAAGTAGTTAAATGCGGAATACCAAGGAGGTAAAGTATCCTTGCATTCGTCCGTGAAGGAAATACGGTGGTGGTACATAGTGGGGAAGGTGGAAAGGCTCTGACAAAACGCTGCGATGCCTCCGACCGATTTTCTCTACCCTGTTCAGGGATTTTCCCAACAATGGATCATAAGTTGGCATTTGAGTTCTAACTGTTTTTACTAGTAAATATGTACTAACAAGTATCTACTTGTAGCCCGGAAGTGGGATGATAGAACGGGCAATGGCTCAGTTTATTTCAGTCAGTGAGCCGATTTGGATGATAGGCGATTACCGAAGGTAATCGCATAGATGAGTGCGTTAAGCGTAGCTCTACCAAAGGCGATCGCTTTTTCGTTGGCTTAAACTGTATTTGAACGATGCCTCAGTAACAACGAAAATAACAGTGAGAAAAAAAAGACCGACTGCGGTAATAATGCAGTCGCTTTTCATTTCGGAAGATTACAGCAATTTTCGGGTAAATAGACCACATTGTAGGGGCGCAAAGCCTTGCGCCCCTACGATTGATTGTGGTTCAAATAGATGAAAAACGCTGTAAGCAACATTTAGCTGCCCTTGGCAATACGGCTGTCGGCATCACGCACATCATCAGATTACTGTTAAGTTAGATAATACCTCTATGACTCAGTACTTAAACAAAGCGGAAATTGATCCACTATTGAGTGTTTAGTTATCAAATCAGATGATGCTTACAAGGGGGTGAATGAATGTGGGAAGATTTACTTGCTTCATAAGTAAATTACGGCAAAAAATTCGAGATTTGCTGGATCTAGTCTGGTTTCGTGTTTTACTGGCGATCATCATTGCTTATTGCTTGATGCTGACATTCAGTTACATAGAACATTGGAATAAGCAACAGCCTGTTTGTAAATCTCAAGATTCATTATTACAGTGTTTTTACAAACAAGCATTGTCAGTCATTGCGCTGGATAACATTGAAGCTTTTAGTATCTTAGCAGCAGCCAGCTTATATTTATTGGAAAGTAGAGAGCGCAGACGCAATACAATTTATCAAGCATGGCAAGTGATTGATAATGCCGCTGCGGCAAATGTATCAACTAGCTACGCCAGAATCAAAGCATTAGAAGATTTAAATCAGTATGGTGTGTCTTTAAAAGCTTTAGATCTACCCGGTGCTGGCTTAAATGAAATTGACTTGGCGGGTGCAGATCTGTGTGTTGCTAATCTCAGTGATGCCAATCTCATCTATGCTAACCTCAAGCAAGCTAATCTTAGTGATGCCCAATTAGAAGGTGCTAACCTCACTCGTGCCAGACTTAAAGAAGCTAATCTCAAATTTGCTAACCTTAATAGTGCCCAATTAGAAGGTGCTAACTTAACCCGTGCCAATTTAAGTAATGCAGACCTTGGAGGTGCTAACCTCAGTGGTGCTGATTTACAATCAGCAATTCTAGTATTTGCGGTTCTCAATGGTGTGGAGTTAGAAATAGCTAATCTTACAGATGCTAAATTACAAGGCGCTCAATTAGAAGGTGCAGACCTGAGTGATAGTACATTAGAGGGGGCAGACCTGAAAAATGCATACCTCATCGATGCTGATTTGACCCGTGCTAACCTCAAAAATGCTGATTTGCGAGGTGCTCAAGACCTCAGTGTTGAGCAAATTCAAGCAGCTAATAACTGGACACAAGCCAAGTACGATCGCTACTTTTGTATCCAATTAGGTTTACCTGTAGAACCAGAAAAATCAGTACAGCAGCATTCGTGAGAGGTTAAACCACTACCCACTAAAGTAGGTAAATTATAGGTTACAGCGACATGAGCAATTAACTATATGCTTGTAGGCATGGGGAGTGTCAATTCTTCTTGTATGTATAGGACTTACGCAAAAACTCTTTTAAACCCTCTTAACTATGCGCTAAGGCGCACGCTATGCGTTAGCGTTCGCGCAGCGTGTCGCTTTGCGACTCAGCGTCTCCGCAGGAGATACGTGTTCTTTGCACGGCAGGTGCTACAACGGGGGGAACCCCCGCAACGCACTGCCTCGTCTTTGCGGTTTATTTTTTCATTATTTTGCGTAAGTCCTGATGTAGTTCAAATTTAGTTCACTATCTTAGCTAAATAAAATTGCAATGGCTGGACTCCTTACCATCAAAGAATTTACTCAAACAGTGGGAGGCGGAATGACTCCGCGCATGGTTCGCCATTACCATCAACTGGGGTTACTTCCTCAACCTGTGCGATCGCCCAGCAATTACCGCCTCTACACTCAAAAAGACGTTCTCAGATTACAACGCATCGTCGCACTCAAGCAGCAAGGATTTCAACTCAACCACATCCGCCAAATACTGGAAGTGGAACCAGAAGAAGACACAACTGCTAGTTTGATGACGCAACTACAACAACAATATCGGGCAGTTATACAGCAAATTTCACAACTACGGCAAACTGCATCTGCATTGGAAGGGTTATTGGGACGCGACAGTCATTGTCAAATCATCCAAGCTGAAGTTTTGGCACAACTAAAGCTGCTAGAAGTAGACACATCTGCAGGATTAGGCGGACTGGAAAAACTCTGGAATGGGTTGGATGCTCAAGTTCATGCTCATCCAGAAGCTTTTGCTGAATCCTTACAACGCTTGCTACCTAACCTTTGTAGCCGTTCTGAAATCGAACAAGACCTGATTTCAAAGCTGGTTTTGGCTTGTGGAGATGTGAGTTTGGCGTCGTTTGTTAGGTTGAGTGATCGGGCGATCGCCACAAGTCGTCAAGCCCTCAAATCCGGCTGTCAGATAGTTGCGGATATCCCAACAGTAGCTGCTGCTCTAGATACAACAAGATTAGCTCATTTGGGATGTCCGGTAGAAACCTTAATTGATAACTGTCATATTACCACTGCCACAGAAGCAGAAAAAGCATTTTGGCAGGATCAACAATGGCAGGAAAAATTACAGCAAGTCTCCCCAGGTTGTGTGTTGGTGATTGGGTATGCTCCAAGTGTACTACTCTCTGTATGTAAAGCCATCCAAAACCAAGAAATTCAACCAGCGCTAGTCATTGGAATGCCCATTGGCTTTAGTCATGCCCCCGCTGCTAAGCGACAACTGATGCAATCATGCGTGCCTTTTATTACAGTTGAAGGAACTTTGGGAGGCGGCTTGTTAGCTGCTGCTGCCCTAAACTCTTTGGTTGAGTCACTTCTTGAAAAACCTGACTGTCATTGTTACTTAGGTAAGTCTTAATAGTTGTATAAAAATATTTTTGATACACGGTTTCCGAATGTTCCATACGAGAATAAGATCCAATATCGTTATGAATCAAAAATAGGACAAAACAAAGTAAACAATGAGATTAGCTGTTTATGGCAAAGGAGGAAGTGGAAAAACTACCATTAGTGCTTGCCTTCTGCAATTTCTGAACTATTTCTGTGACTTCCAAGTTTTAGGGATTGATGGCGATCACAATTTGCATCTTGCGGAAGAACTGGGTGCAACGCCTGTGGAAATGCAGCGGGGGGACAAGGAACCTGCACGGGATATTGGTAATGATTTAGATTGGTTGCGTTGTTACTTTGCTGATACCAACCCGAGAATTACCGCTGATTTACCAATGATTAAAACAACTCCGCCTGGGGAAGGATCGCGTTTGTTGCGGTTAAGAGAACAAGCAGAGTGGCGCGATCGCTATGTGACTCTCATTGATGGAGTTGAATTGATTAGAGTTGGTGATTTCACACAAGACGACTATCGCAAGAAGTGCTTTCATAGCAAAACCGGGGCGATTGAGATTTTCTTAAAGCACGTTTGGGAAGATAACAACGAAGCTATTATTGTTGATATGTCTGCTGGGAAAGATGTTTTCGCTTCACCCTTACCAAGCTTGTTCGACAGAAATATCTATGTTGTCAAACCAACCCGCAAGTCAGTTACCAATGCAGGAGATTTTCTCGTACACGCCAAAAACTTTGGTATTGAAATGTTAGTCGTGGCGACTGACATCCGTTCCCGTCAGGAAGTCGCAGCAATTGAAAACCATCTCATGCGAACTGTCGATGCAGTCATTCCCCACGATCCATTTTTTGTCCAACGGGACTCGTTAGTACTGTCTCGTCCACCTCATGTTCGCGAAGCCAGCTTTACGGTGTTGGATGCTTTCTATAATTTTACCGATTTGTTGCGTCAACTTCCCTCACATAATTGGGAAAAGTTACTCACTCAAATACTTTACCATCACGAAGAGACTGCACATGATTGGGCAGGAGTCAAGTTTACAGCACAAATTCAACCTGGTTTCAATCCATTTGAACGCTTTCAAAGCAACGAACTTGCCACAGCTTAACAGTTATCAGTTAACAGTTATCAGTTATCAGTTATCAAGGAAGCGCCGCAGTTATCAGGTAGGAAACGGACTCGTCCACCCCTTGTTCACTGTTTACTGTTCCCTGTTCCCTGTTCCCTGTTAATGGTATAATAACCCAGAAAAACACAAAAAGGAACTCGTTTAACTGTGATTGGCGTTGCTGTTATTGGCACAGGATTTGGTCAGAAAGTCCATATCCCTGGATTTCTGGCTCATCCTCGCACAGAAGTTGTTGCTGTGTATAACCGAGATTTAAATAAAGCCAAAGCGATCGCACAATCCTACAATATTCCTCACGCCTGCAACACAATCACAGATATCGTTGGGCTGCAAGAAGTCCAAGCAGTGAGTATTTCCACACCGCCATTTTTGCATTACGAAATGGCAAAAGCAGCGCTGCAAGCAGGGAAGCACGTATTAATCGAAAAACCTACGACTCTAAATGCAGCCGAAGCTAAAGAACTTTACCAGTTAGCCCAAAAAGCTGGTGTGATTGCAACTGTAGACTTTGAATTTCGCTTTGTACCAGGATGGCAATTCTTTTCTGAACTGTTGTCACAAGGTTATGTAGGTTCAAAGCGTTTGATTAGAATTGATTGGTTAGGTTCTTCTCGTGCTGATCCTGGACGCCCTTGGAACTGGTATTCTCGTAAAGACCAGGGAGGCGGTGCATTGGGGTCTTTGGGTTCTCACACTTTTGATTATATTCATTGGCTGTTTGGTCCTGTACGTAAGTTAAACGCTCATTTCACGACCGCCATCACTGAACGACTAGACTCCAACACGGGAGTTTTAAAGCCTGTGGAAACCGATGACACCTGTCTGCTGATGTTAGAGTTGGCAGATGGGACACCGTGTCAAGTTTCTATAAGTGCTGTGGTTCATGCACCGCGTACTCATTGGATAGAGGTGTATGGCGATCGCGCAACTTTAGTATTAGGAAGTGAAAATCAAAAAGATTACATACATGGCTTTCGTGTTTCCTCTTCTCTACCAGGTAAACCGTTAACCGAAATTGAAATTCCCAATCGCTTATTGTTTCCCAAAAATCACTCTGATGGTCGCATTTCGGCGTTTATTAGAGTTGTAGATGAATGGGTGCAAGGAATTGAATCCAAAAAAGAAATTGTTCCATCGTTACGAGAAGGTGTTTACTCTCAGTTATTAATGGATTTATCCCATGAATCTAATAACAGTTCAAATTGGGTAGATGTACCAAGCTTAGAAGAATTTCTTGCTTAATAGTAGAGTTGGTTAACCTTTCATCGTGCTTCTTGTTTCATGACTCATGAAATAGAAAAATCAGAAACTAACAAAATGTATACCACATCACGAATTTCAGCTTTCTATCTTAAGTATGGGGTGCGAAGGTTTATTTGTAGATCACAATAGAAACGTCACAGGAAACCTGTTTTGGCAAAGACCTTCACCCCGACTTCGTCGGGGTTTTTTGTAGTTGATAGGATAATGGTAATTCCGGCTATTTTTGAAATTTGAATTTGGTTTTTATAGCCATAGCCATATACGTTAGGACATATAGCACGGAACAGGGAACTCTTAACAGGGAACAGGGAATAGGGAACGCTTAACGCTTAACTCTTAACAGCCGTGTGAAAGTCTGGTGGTGTCCGTATTTTCTCATTAGTTCATGTCCTAATCTACCTGGCTACTGCTATAGTAAACAATTCCGGCTTTTTCCTTAAACTCTCACCTTTCAAAAATATGTATACTCAGTTACATATTAACGTTTTACTCCTTTGGGATGGTGTGGAATTGTTTTCTTCAAATGAAAATACAATACAACACTGGAATACGCTGCATAAATAAAAGCACAGCATACCCCGATAAGATCGGGGTTTTTTTTGGATATAGCTGTTGTATTTACAGCAGCGTTCAACTGAGTAAAAGACTATACAAAAAACTATTCCTTTAAAACCCACCGTCTCCCCTTACGAAGGCTGGGGGTGTACACACAAGTCATCGAATGACTCAAAACTCGGAACCTCACCCTGCCCTGTCGGGCATACCTATCCTTATAAAGGAGAGCCAGTGCGTTGCGGAGAGCAGCGCCTTGCGGGGGTTCCCCCCGTTGTGGCGACTGCGGAGGGTTCCCAAGGACGGTGCACCTGGCGTGAGGGAAAGATTTTAGCGAAGCAAAAGCGAGGGTGAGGTGAAAAGCCAGATGTGTGTACACGGTGAATCCAGCGCGCATGAGGCGTTTTCCCGCCGTAGGCGACTGGTGAACCCGAAGGGTAGCCGCTTACGAAGGAGAAGGTTAGGAACGGGTGGGTGTATATTTACCTGAAAAATGCTGTAAGGCGAATAGAATTTCCCTAAGCGTCGTGCTTTGTTCCTACTCACCCGGAACTCACAGCTAGCAGGCTGTATGTAATTATAAAATTATTAAGTTATCAAACAAAATTTCTTGCAACCGCGCCAACTATGGCAAGCGGACAGTTGTTAAAACCTAAAACAAGCAACTATATAATAGTGACAACAAACTCATGCCTAGAATAGACCCCGCCAAACTAAAAAAAGTCTCAGTCAGCCTTCCCTTTGGCATCGGTTCCGCTGAATGGGAAGCCGATCCAACAGAACGTCGGGCTGCATGGTCGTTGTATGTTGAACTTGTTACCCGTATTGCTGTTCAACCTCTGGAAGTTGACGAAGGACTGTTGCGTGAGGCGCTGACATCTTTATATAGTCTGTTTGGCATAACACGGGAAGTCCTCAAACAAGCTGGACCAGATGTTGGTGCATCCCACGAATCAGTGGGAGGTATTGCTATAGCAGTGCTGAATAAGGGTTTGCGTCCTTTTCTTGCCAAATGGCATCCTGTGTTGCAGACATGGGAAGCACAGCGTCCTCCTCACCTGAGTCTAAAAGAGCATGAGCGCAATTGGTCGCAAGAAGCGAATTTGCGGGGTGAGTTGGAAGCGTTGAGAAGGGATTTGGAACAGTATGCAAATGCTCTGGCAATTATTGCTGGTGTAGAACAGTAGTGGGGAAAAGCTGAGGTATGACGATGTCCGAAAATAAAGTGTTTCTTTGCCACAACAGTAAAGACAAGCCAGAGGTAAGACAAATTAAGGATAAGCTACTTCTGCAGCAAGGTATTGAAACTTGGATGGATGAGAAAGATATCTATGGCTTTGACGATTGGAAGGAAAAGATAAAAGAAAATCTTTCTCAGATAAATGCTGTTGCTGTATTCCTTGGTTCGTCAGGGTTTGGAGAGTGGCAAAAGTATGAAATAATCTACACTGAGGAAGAAATAAATCGGCGTAAACAGAACAAACTCCTCCCGCTTCGCGCAGGATTGGTTATATTAGACAGTTGCAAACAAACATTCCAAGAGATTCAGAATCAGTACTACCATACACCATATGGGTGGTTATTTAATTATCACACGGTTAATTTGCGCGAATCTAAAGCTCCAGTCCAAGAACTAATTGGAGCTATAACAGGACAGCCGTGGCAGGTAGATGACTCCAGTAGAGAACTTATTAAAACTCAAAACACCCCGCAAAATCATCTCGTTGATTCAGGTGATGACCTTAGTAGCAAAACCGGGGTAGACTACACCCAATTGGAAAATTTCCTGAAAGCAGAACAGTGGAAAAAAGCTGATCAGGAAACTTTTGCTGTCATGCTCCAGGCAACTGGCAGAGAACAAGAAGGTTGGCTGGATGTTGAATCCATCGAAAACTTTCCCTGCACTCACCTCAGCACGATTGACCAACTTTGGGTAAAATACAGTGAAGGGCGCTTTGGCTTTAGTGTGCAAAACCGCATTTTGGAAAGCGTGGGTTGGGACTACGCAAAGTATGGCAAGTGTGTGGGTTGGCGCAAAGGAAAGTTTTGGAACTGGCTGCATTACAATCAATTAACCTTCTCCACAAATGCCCCCCACGGACATCTCCCGGCGCTTAGCATCGTGGCTGTGTTGCCGGCAGGGGTGAATCTTTCTCTAGTGGTACCATCTATGTTGTTACCGATCACAAGAAAGTTCCTTACATGGTCGTTATATACTAATGAAATAATGAGAGGACTGCTCTCTATGTGGGATGCTAATGGTTATCTCAAACCTCAACGCTTATCTCTCTTCTCTCGCGTCCAGACTTGTAAAGTGTAACATATAAGGCTTACACAAAATTGTAAAGATTCGCAAACAAGTGATTTCCCACGAAGTATTGCGGTTTCTACGTTTTCGTTACCTGGCACTGCATCCGCATAGGATCTTCTTGTTGTGCTTGTAGTACGATGCTGGCAAATTGTGGGTTATAACAATTCGCGAAGATAAACTTGCACGCCACTTCTTCTATTTCTTGGTTTGTTGGTTCCCAGTCATTTTGCATCTACCCACTTATTGAATTTCTAGATAAAGTTTCTTCCCCAAGGCATTAGCATATCTTTCTAAAGTAGAGATACCAACATCAGAGCCATCGTTTTCGATTCTGATGATTATAGATTCATGCAAATTTAACCGACGTGCTAATTCTTCTTGTGTGATTCCCGCTTCAATTCTTGCTTGCGCCAGCAATACGCCAATTTTAAAACTGGAATATCCAGATTCAAAATCTTCAGCGAACTCCGGATCAGTTTGCTTGCGTTTGGCAATGTATTTCTCTACATCACTCATCATTTTGCTTCCTGCTGAAATAATCTCTTTTTCGCTGTTCTGCTAACTCAATCTCTTGGGATGGAGTTTTTTGTGTCTTTTTAGCAAATCCGTTTGTTAAAACAATCAGGTTATTATCTTCAAAAAAGCCAAGTAGACGAAATGTATTATTGCCTACTTGAACTCTCACTTCCCAGATATCATCTGTATTCACTAATTTCTTAAGATATTGACTTGGCACTGAATCAAGCTCTTGAATCAGCCGTAATACCCATAGTACTTTTTGCGCTTGTTTCCCAGACAGAGAATCAAGAAATTCTTCAATAGGACAACGTTCTAAATCTGTGCGGTAAAAGACAACCTCTCTCATTCGTCACTCAGCAAATCAGCCCGTAGATTAGCAAGAGTACCACGTTTTGCCATACCTGTTTTAATTGCTTCCAACGTTTGTGCTGTATTGCTGGCGATTTCTTGACGCCGTTTTTCAACTCGTCGTTTATGAATTAGTTCCAATAATAAATCTTGCTCTTCGGTTGAAAGAGCCTCTACATACTCAATGACTGTCTGTAAGGACGCAGGCTTGCTCATCAGCAATGTTTAGTTGGTTATATGTTTCTTCATTCTATCTTTATTGACTATCTATAGCCCTTCTGGCTTCGTTGCAAGACAGTCGGAACCCATAAATCCAAAAAAAACCAACATATTTTCACCAGAGATCTAAATATACGCCTTGAGTTATGTCAGAGCAAATCCGCACATAGTCTTATCTTTTCCATAACCAAACTATGACTTCTGTTAGAAGAATGATTACGTTTTTACAGCTAGTCTTGACTTATATTCAGGACGGCTCATTCGCTTGAAGATAGGTTGATCTTGACTCCATTTCCGGAGCCAACCTGTGATTGAGGCGAGTTTGCGGAGGTTCTGAAACTGTAAAAAGTGTTGAAAATGAACGAATGGAGTCTTGTAATGATAAATTTGATTTCTAAGGCAGTTGCTCAGATCAATTCTCTATTTAACCAACTTCACGTAAAACGTTTTTTCGCTGTAGTTCTAGCTGGGTTGCTAGTGCTGACAACAAATGTTGCTAATGAGAGTAGTGGCAAAGACTTAACCAACAGAGTTAACCAAGCGCTAGAGCGGAACTCTTCCGACAGACCGCAAACAATAGGGGAATGGAATAAGGAAGGTCGCGAAACCGAAGGTGCTCCTGGTGAACGCGCGAAAAGAATTGTGGGACAATCAGTAGAAGCTGTAAAACAGTTTGGCAATGTGTACCCAGATACTGCTGAAAGGACTGCTGAGACTGTACAGGACAACACAAAGTAAGCAGACAAGTAGGCGCGAATAAAGATTTTAGAAGACAGGTGACAGGTTACAGGGAAACTGTAACTTGTCACCTATCGCTTTTTAATAGTTATCAGTTATCAGTTATCAATTACCAGCCGCAGTTATCAGGTAGGAAACGGACTCGTCCACCCCTTGTTTACTGTTCACTGTTTACTGTTCACTGTTCACTGTTCACTGTTTTAAGCTGGATAAATCCGCAAACGCCGATTTGGTTCTTCCCCAAAGCTATTAGATTTCAGCCGATAGTGTTCTACCAATTCGTGCTGCATTTTCCGCACTTGAGGAGAACGGGGCAATAATTCGACTGGCTGTCCTTTGGGAATCACGATTTGCTCTACAGCAAGTCTTGCTTCTTCCAGGGCGTCCATTTCATCATCGCTGGCGCTGTGGAGAAATAGTTGCATTTCGCGATCGTCGCTGGCTTCCGGATCGTCCATGTTCAGCAACCGCCGCAAGCCTCGGGTAATCTGCGGTAGGGTGCTGGATTTGATCATATGAATTGGTATTTGACGTGCTCTAGCCATTTGCCGTAATTTGGCGTGGTTTTTGACGTGCGATCGCAACGCCAATATAGCATCAGCACTATCAAGATCTTTTGTCAAGACCACCGGTAAAGAAAGAACCCCAACGACCTGTTCCAATTGGCTGCGGCTAACGCCATAAGGATATACATGCAGTGGCAAATCTTCGCCATTAGGTCCGGCGTGTCTGGTGGTGGAGTCGAAATCATACCCATCATACCCATTAAAGGATTCATCGAGTAAGCGGTCAAACTCAGTTCGTCCAGAACTCTTTTGGGTGTCACTAGACAATGTCGGTAGGGGTATCATTTGCCCAGTTGCACGCCAGCCGTTTGACTGTCGTGCTGGTGCTGCAAAAGACTCCTCAGCACCGAGTGTTTGCCCACGACCGTTGATTGCGGTCAGTTGACGAGTCACGTTCACATTGCCGTTTTCATCCACAGTTCTCACCTGCGGGCTGGGCTGACGTCCCCGTAGGAGAGTATCAACTGTGTCAGCTACGCTGTCGTGGACTACCCAGCGTTGCCGTTCTAACATTTCGACAGCAATCTCGAAAGTGGGAGGTGCTTTGCGTTCTAAAACAGTCTTTTGAGTCCCTCGCCGTCTGGCTTCATCGTCTCCCAGTGTCACAGCCTGAATACCACCAACTAAGTCAGCAAGCGTCGGATTTTTGATCAGGTTTTCAATCTGATTACCGTGAGCAGTTCCTACCAGCTGGACACCTCGTTCAGCAATAGTACGAGCTGCTAAGGCTTCCAGTTCTGTACCAATTTCATCAATAACGATGACTTCTGGCATATGGTTTTCCACAGCCTCAATCATCACTTGATGCTGCTGTTCTGGATGAGCCACTTGCATCCGCCGTGAGCGACCGATGGCGGGGTGGGCAACGTCACCATCTCCTGCGATTTCGTTGGAAGTGTCAATTATGACGACTCGCTTCTGGAAATCATCCGCTAAAACACGGGCAATCTCCCGTAGTGCAGTGGTTTTACCCACACCAGGGCGTCCCAGCATGAGAATTGATTTTCCAGTTTCTACCAAATCGCGGATCATGCCAATGGTGCCGAATATTGCTCGACCAACACGACAGGTTAAGCCGATAATCTTACCACTGCGGTTGCGGATGGCACTAATCCTGTGCAGGGTTTGCTCAATTCCTGCCCGATTATCTGCGCCAAAGGTTCCCACTCTGTTGATGCAATCATCTATCTGTTCTTGCGTAACGGGTGTTTCGCCCAGATACTCTGCTTGATTGGGAAAGCGAGCTTCAGGACGACGACCCAAATCCAAGACCACTTCTACTAGGCTATCTCGTTGAGGATGCTTTTCTAGTATCTGCCGCAGGTCTTGGGGCAAAATGTCCAACAATTTTTGAAGATCGTCTTTAATCGTCATGCTTTTTATGGTGACGGTTTTTGGAGATACTTGGACACTTGTAGTACGAGCAGAGGATCACCCCGCCCAGAGAAAGTGTCCGCAACGCGCTTATAGGGAACAGTGTTCCCTACTGCTGTGACTTGAGCTGGGAAACGAGAGAATGTGCAAGCGAAACCGCTTGAGCGAGCAATTCTGGTTCTTCTTCTAAGCGGACAGTTGTTTTAACACAGTTATTTTTCACCTCCCTTGCTTCTAATTGCTCGAGAATTGGTGACAGTAGTACCCGGGCGTAACTACCGTAAGCGATACCAGCAATGGAAGAGGATGAAGAGGATGAAGAGGAATTAACTCCCCCTCTTCTCTTCAGCAGGTCCATTGCCTTCAACTTGGCAACAGTGTAGCTGTTGGTTCCACCAGCTAATTGCACATATCCCGGTAATTTAGCTGCCAAGACTTTTTGCCCTAACTTGACGGCGGCCAGAGTGGTACCATCACCAATATCCCCACTCATCGGACGACCGTCAGTCTGCCAAATTAAAGCACACGGCACGGGGGCAATTACGTTATAAAGGGCGTGAAGATAGTCAATCAAACCGTCTCCATCTGGACAACTGATTGCAACTAACTTCAAACGCTCAACCCAAGGTAAAATCGCTTGCCACAATCTTTTAAATTCTGTCAAACGCCCAACATTTGTATGAATTTCTACGGCATCTACTCCAGATGACAGGATTAATGGTGCGATCGCTCCTGGCGTTGAGACATATGACCTTGTATAAATTATATCATATGGACAAACTGGTATGCAACGACCACAGCCGTAGCACTTTTGTGATATAATTCCTGACAATTCGTTTTTTATACTATTAAAAACAATTGCTTGGGCTGGACAAATCCTTTCACATGGTCTATCACATTCCTTGGGACACTCGCAAGAATTGAACTCAGCTTTGCGGAAATGTGGATCTTCCCCGTCGTTGAGGCTAACCATCAACAGGGGCGACTTTGCATGCAAGCCAAATCCTTGCTGCCCAGCAACCTCGGATAAGCCAGAGGCAGCTTGCAGCCCTTCTTTGGCTGCCGCAATCACAGCTGGATCAGCGGCAACATCTATGCAGTCAGCGCCAGCCAAAGTGTAGGCTAGTGTCAAACTTCTGACCGCAGGCAGATGTTGGTAGCTGGCCCCGCAGATGAGCTTGAACCAGTGACCTTGTTTGAGGGATCGTAAAGGGTCTAACAGATGAGTCACATCTCTATTATGCTATGGGACGGAAAAATGTAAGAGGTGACTCACAAAAGTTTTGATGATTAATTTTTTTGTATTTCAAAGGAGAAAATCCTTCTTTTCGAGATTTCCGTGAGATTTTGTTGAAAAGTGATATTTTGGGAGTCTGATGAGAATATTGATTGTGTTACGAAGGACGACAAATGAGCAGGGGAAGATATAGTGGGTTACTTTAATTACTAAGTAAAAATTTCTGTATTTGGATGCTGGACTGGAATTTCGATGATAAACTCTGCTCCTTGCCCTGGTAATGAGTTACAACTAATTTGTCCTTGATGTTTTTGTACCACAATCTGATGGCTAATTGCTAATCCCAGTCCACTGCCTTTGCCAACAGGCTTTGTCGTAAAAAATGGGTCAAAGGTTCTTGATCGCACCGAGTCATCCATACCCAGTCCATTGTCAGCAATACTAATCTTGACTGTATTATTGTCTGTCAACTCTGTACGAATACGAATCACAGGAACACAAGTCATGGAATTAAGGTCATCAGTTGGTGAGTTGGTAGGGTGTAATGGTCTTATCTTCTGGCCATCTTCCAATTGCCACATCTGTTGGTCACAAAGCTTCTGCTCATCTTCCCCTATTTGGTGAAATTTTCGATGGTTTCTATTACTGAGACTTTTGTTCATTTCTCCACCAAAAGGAGACGACATCTCCCACTGAGTATGACCGTGTGTTGACTTTAAAGCATCGATCGCATTGTTCAAGATATGCATGAATACTTGATTAAGTTCGCTAGCATAACAAGTGACTGGAGGCAAATTGCCATAGTCTTTGACAACAACAATCCCAGGAGAATACGTTGTTTTGTTGAGTCGATGCTGCAACATGATCAAACTACTATCTATACCTTCATGGATGTTTACCGACTTCATCTGGGCTTCATCAAGCCGAGAGAATTTTTGTAGCGACAGTACAATTTGCCGAATGCGATCAGCTCCTCTATTCATAGCACCTAATAAGTTTTTCAGGTCATGCATCAAAAAATTCAGGTCTATCTCCTGGACGATTTGCTCAATCTTAGGTGTAGAATGTGGATATTCTTGCTGATAAAGCGAAATCACACGGACCAGTTCTTGCACGTATTGCCCAACATATTCAAGATTGCCATAGATCAAGCTGATTGGATTATTCACCTCATGGGCAATTCCGGCAACTAACTGCCCCAATGCGACCATCTTCTCATTTTGAATCTGTGTAACTTGAGCAGCTTTTAAATCGTTAAGAGCATTTTCCAATAAAAGATTTTTTTCTTGAAGTTTAGTTTGTAATAGACGTAAGTTAATCTGATTTTGAATTCGCAAGATAACTTCTGCCCCATAAAAAGGCTTAGTGATATAGTCTACACCTCCCACATCAAAGGCTTTGACTTTATCTAACACATCATCCAAAGCACTAATAAAAATCACTGGGACTTCACAAGTTCTTTCATCTGCTTTAAGTTGCTGACAAACCTCATACCCATTCATTCCTGGCATATTAATATCCAGCAGAATGATATCAGGCAAAACCATTTGACACGCTGTCAGTGCCATTTTGCCATTCAAGGCTTTGCGAACTTCATAACCTTGTGCAGTCAGCATTGCTGACAAAAGACGTAAGTTGTCTGGCGTATCATCAACGACTAGAATATTGGCTTTATATTCTTGACCTTGATTTCTATTCATTTCAAAAAAATTGATATGGCAACTTAATAGATATTCGGCAAGCAAGGCAGGTTTCAGGTTAGTATGCTGAAACCTGTCTGTTACCATCATGCATCAAATTTACCACCAAGGGCGGTCCAAGTCAGTTTACCCACTTCTCCATCTAAAGTTAAAGCGGCTTCTTTTTGGAATGCTTTGACAGCAGCTTCCGTTTGAGGACCAAAATTTCCATCTGCGCTTCCTGCGTTGTACCCTCTTGCATTCAGCACTTTTTGCAAAGCCTTGACATCATCTCCTGTCCTTCCTTGACGAAGATTACGTCTAAGTATTGGTAATACAAAGCCAGAATATGTCAAATTCCAAGCTTCACCACGTTCACCTTGTGTCGGAATACGCCAAATTGATGAACCAGGATAGTTATTCAAGTAATCTTGAAGTTCCGCGACTGTTGCAGGTTTGGCTGTGTCACTTTCCGAACCCCAAACGGGTAAGATTGATTTTTTCAAACCCAAATTTTTGTAAGCATCCAGACAATCTTTAACTTCTTCTGAAGTCGTGGGAAGAAATGTGAATTTCTCAAAATAGATTTGTGGGAACGCTAAATCGCAATACTTATCCAAAATCTGCCAAGGAACATTTGGATGGAGTCGAGGATTTCCAAAAGTTGTATATCCCAAAGTTCCTTCTTTGACGATCATACGCAAAGCAGAAAGAAGCTTGTCTACATTTGTATGTGTGCTAGTGTTTTCTACTTCTTTTTCTACATCAACAATATACCCATCCAGCCCACAGTTAAGAGCTTGTCTAACCTTTACAATTTGTCTAGCAATATCAGTTGTGCCATAGTGGTATCCCCATCCATACACTTCCATCTGACGAGACTTAAACTCCTGAATAATTTCTGGAGAACACTGCCAACTCCAAAAAGTCGGTTGACCTTGATATTTCCCATCAAAAACCTTAAGATATACACGCTGTACTTTGCGCTCAACAAGTTTGTCCAGATAATCAGCGCGAATCTCTGAGAGGTTCCAAATCCAAACTCCGTTGGGATATTGTGCCATATTATTTAGTTCTTTTTTTTGTTACAATGACGAGCTAGTAAAGTATAAGCCATAGATTTATAGATTGTCTGCGGCAGTATAGTCTAGATGCTTTGTCTGTAACTGCTTCAAAAATTTATCTATTGATTCCAGAAGATTTAAAAAAGTTATTATGCAATTGGGTCACTAAAATGGCATATTGTTTCTTCTGCTTGAGTTTTGGTGAGAATCAGCTATGACGACTATCTGGGTAAATGAACAACTTGATCCATCTGGAATGATTTATGCGTGTATTGCTTGCTGTAACGAGTCCCAAGCCAAAGACTGTCATGAGTCCTTTAAGCAAAATTTGACTGAGGAACAAAAGGCATGGGGTTGGGTGGCGCGGTTGCGAACAGTTAATTCTTGGGATGAGGTTCCGGTCAATGCTTTAAAGTTGGATTGAAGTTGGGAGTTGGGAGTTGGGAGTTGGGAGTTGGGAGTTGGGAGTTGGGAGTTGGGAGTTGGAACTCGCAAGTCGCAAGTTGCTGACTATTCAAATAGAACTGCCATAGCAGAGTGAAAAAACAGAAACTTATCATCAAAGGTAAAAGAAAGATTAAAAAAATCTTAAATATAAGTAGAATATCAAAAATAGTTTGAAAGTCTCTCTTCGTATTAGGGAAATTTGTTATTTTTTTTGACTATTTAAGAGTTATCATCAATACAAAACATGGATGTCAAAAACTTGTAAAAACCAAATAAAGTTGAGTGCAATATCCGACAGTTTACACTTCTGCAGGAGGCTGTCCCATTCATTTGGTTGGCAAAAGGGGACAAGGTGTTCAAATTTCAATTCATGTTCCTAGTCGGTATATCTGTGCCAACCGCGAGCAGATATTACCAGATTGGAAAAAACAGCTTTTCTTGTGGGTGGTGATTGTTTTACAGCAATCAAGATATGAACTTGTGGAAAGTACACCGGAAATTGAGACAGAAAAACAAAGGTTGCGGGAAAAGTTTATGAGGTTTGGCTGTGATGTGGCTTTTAATTTGCGCGATCGCCATTATTTAACAGACCTGATTGACCCCCGCACTGGCTATCCTTTGCTTTCCCGTCCAGGGAAAATTCTGCACGATGACACTGCAGCTGTGAAAGCTTTACTGCACTATCCGGTCATTCAAAACAAATGCCGTTTATTAGTTCACCCGAATTGGGGAATGGCAGTTTATCCTGGAATTTTGATATCACAAGCTCCCCCAATCATCATAGAGTCGGTTATCAAGAGTATAGCCCCCCTACATGATTGGAAGATAAAAGATGAAGAATGAAAAATTTATACTTTCTATTGAGCTTGTTTGTACTCTTGATACCATTGCACAAAGCAATGTATACCTTGTTCCAGGGGTGTACTGGGCTTAAATCCAACATCACGCATCAGGTCATCTACATCGGCATAAGTCGCGGGTACATCTCCTGGTTGCATGGGTAATAAATTTTTCACCGCTTTCTTGCCAAGCGCCTTTTCTATCACTTCAATAAACGTCATCAATTCCACAGGGTTATTGTTACCAATGTTATAAAGCCTGTAAGGAGCATTACTATTTGCTATGTTGGCTACGTTGGATTGAGGTGGTTTAAGCATCACTCTAAAAACGCCCTCGATGACATCATCAATGTATGTAAAATCTCGCTGCATTTTACCGAAGTTGTAGACATCAATTGGCTTGCCTTCTTGTATCGCTTTTACGAATTTAAAATATGCCATGTCTGGTCTTCCCCAGGGACCATAAACTGTAAAAAAGCGCAGCCCCGTTGTTGGAATGTGATAAAGATGACTATAAGTATGGGCAATCAGTTCATTTGCTTTTTTAGTTGCAGCATATAGTGAAATAGGATGATCAACATTATCGGTAACAGCGAAAGGAACTTTGGTGTTGATACCGTACACAGAACTTGAAGAGGCAAATACTAAGTGCTTGATTTGACTTTGCCGGCATCCTTCTAAAAGGTTGACAAAGCCTGTAATATTGCTATCTATATAAACCCAAGGATTTTCTAAAGAGTAGCGTACGCCTGCTTGGGCTGCAAGATTGACGACATAATCAAAGGTGTAGTTTTGAAAGAGTTGAGTAACCTCGGGGCGATCGCTTAACTCCAAAAACTGAAACGTAAACCCCGGCTGCGAGTGAAGCTGTGCCAAACGAGCTTTTTTTAGGTTGACATCATAATAATCATTTAAGTTGTCAATCCCTATCACCTCAACACCTTGTTTCACAAGACGTTGTGCTAAGTGATAACCAATAAATCCAGCAACGCCAGTAACCAGTACCTTCGTCATGAATATCCCTCAAAACTCCATAACAGCCATCATAGTCATTGGTTGAAATACAGTTAAACTGTAGCTAGGAATTAAATTGAGAAATTTCGACCAGGAGGGTGATGTGGTTTTTCGTCTGAGTGTGCTATGTGCTGAAATATAGCGCTTCTCGTTTGGATCAAATACACAACGATATGTAGAGAGGTTGCCCTTCGGGTTCGGCAGTTGCTTCAAGTCGGGGAACCCGGACGCCAGATACCTACGGAGGGAAACCCTCCTGCAGTACTGGCTCCCCAACGCACTGCCTCACATGCAACGTCTCTACCGTATTGCACGCAATTGAAAACCGCTATAGAAAAATCAGGTCAATGACACCCTCTAGTACAACGCGGCGGAAATAAAGCAACCCTCCGGGTTAACCAGTCGCCTAGGTCGGGAAACCCTCCTCATGCGCGCTGGATTCACCATTTGAAACAGCCAAAAGCCTTGATATATACTACTTTTGATTTGTTACCTTCACTTTTGACGAACGCTAGCGGTACTAGAGCGCTGGTTCAGTAATCACAATGCCGGGTTAGTATGAGTGAAAAAGAATTGAAAAAGTCTTTGCTATTATACTCATGAAACATCACAATGTCGTAGTTTTCTATTAGCAGAAAAAATTGCAACTTGCAACAACTGAAAGTAAGAACTGAGACTTTTGTGATTAACTAAGGCTCGTAATTTTCATCAAAACATCTATAGGGTTTCTTACTTTAATCAAAGATAGATTTATCTACTACAGGCTGCGTATTCTCTGATAAGCTATCCAGAGGATATCTATATCTGTGGTTGTTTAACTCTTTGATAGACTAGATTCAATTGAATATTCTTCTAGTCATTTTAGCAGCATAAACTGGATACGAAAAAAACACTCATTAGACATATACCCGAGGAATGAATTCTATGCGGATTCCAGCAGCAACTTATCGAATTCAATTCAATTCAGAATTTGGTTTTGATGCCGCAAAAGCAATTACAAACTATCTGGTAGAGTTGGGAATTTCTGACCTCTACGCGTCTCCCATTTTCAAAGCAAGACCCGGAAGTAGTCATGGATATGATGTTGTAAACCCCACTCAGTTAAATCCAGAATTAGGAACTCAAGAAGCTTTTGAAAGCTTAGTTCAAGAATTACAACAGCATAAACTCGGTTGGTTACAAGATATAGTTCCTAACCACATGGGTTATGATAGCCAAAATAAATATTTGATGGATGTGTTGGAATACGGTATACATTCCAGCTATGTTGATTACTTTGATATTCCTTGGAACGCTCTTTTTGCTAGAAACTACGAACCGATATTGGCTCCATTACTGGGCAACTTTTATGGAGAGTGTTTAGAAAATGGCGAGATTCAACTTAAGTATGATGAGACAGGACTCAGCGTTAACTATTTTAGTTTACAGATTCCTCTTAAATTAGAATCTTACGCCATTTTTTTGACTGAGAATTTAGAGAAATTGGCTCAAGCTTTAGGAAGAGAACACCCCATATTTGTGAGGTTGCTTGGTGTTCTGTTTATAGTGAAAAGTCTTCCTTCCGAGACAGTAGCACAGCAAAGACAAGACCAAGCAGCTTTTGTCAAAGGACTTCTTTGGGAATTGTACACAGAAAATCCGGAAGTCAAAACGTTTATTGATGAAAATCTGCAACTTTTTAACGGTGAACCAGGAAAGCCAGAAAGCTTTAATCTTTTAGATAGCTTACTTTCTCAACAGTTTTTCCGGCTGTGTTATTGGAAAGTTGGGGCTGAAGAGATGAATTATAGAAGATTTTTCACTGTCAATGAGTTGATATCAGTCAGAGTGGAAAATTTAAAAGTTTTTGAAAACACTCATGATTTGATTTTCAAGCTAGTCAGCGAAGGTAAGTTTACAGGCTTGCGAATTGATCACATTGATGGTTTATACGACCCAAAACAGTATTTAGATAGATTGAGAGAAAAGACGGTAAATACATACATTACTGTTGAGAAGATTTTACAGCCGGGAGAAGACTTACCAAGTAATTGGTCTGTTCAAGGTACATCTGGATATGATTACCTGAATTATGTAAACGGAATTTTTTTTCAAACTGAGAATGAAGATAAGTTTACTGAAATATACTCCAATTTTACAGGGCTAACAACATCTTTTGAGGAAATGGTTCCAGACAAAAAGCATTTTATTTTAGAGAGAAATTTAGCCGGGGATATTGATAACATCACTTCTCTTTTAAAGACAATTGCAAGTAAGCATCGGTACGGAAATGACTTTACAATCAATGGTTTAAAGCGAGCACTTGCAGAAGTTCTCAGCCGCTTTCCTGTTTACCGAACTTACGTTACTCAAGAGGGTATATCTGAAATTGATCGGGCTTATGTTCACGAAGTGATTGAAGCAACCAAACCACACACACCATTCTTGAACCATGAATTAAACTTTATCGAGAAATTACTGTTGCTGGAATATGATGATAATATCACTCAAGCAGAGAAAGACCAATGGCTTTACTTTGTCATGAGAGTGCAACAGTATACGGGACCATTGATGGCGAAAGGGGTGGAAGACACTGCTTTCTATGTTTATAACCGTTTTATTTCTTTAAACGAAGTTGGTGGCGAACCGAGTCGTTTTGGTATTAGTACTTCAGAATTTCATGACTTTAACCAACAACGGCAGGCGAAATGGTGTCATGCTATGAGTACTACCTCCACTCATGATACTAAGCGATGTGAAGATAGTAGGGCAAGGCTCAATGTTCTCTCAGAAATTCCTGAGGAATGGGAAAAACAAGTTCGCACTTGGAGTGAGATTAATAGTTCCCACAGAAAGACAGTTGGACAGTTAACAATGCCAGATAGAAACGATGAATATCTTTTCTATCAGACACTTGTAGGAGTCTTTCCATTTAATGAAGAAGAGTTTACCACTTGTATTGAACGGGTGAAAAATTATGTGATCAAAGCTATCAGAGAAGCGAAAGTTCATACTGGATGGCTGCGACAAAACAGCGTTTACGAAAATGCTTTTACTGATTTTGTCACAGCAGTTTTTGAACCCTTGAAAGACAATCCATTTCTAAAAGAATTTTTGCCTTTCCAAAGATGGGTTGCTGAGTATGGTATCTTTAATACTCTTTCTCAAACGTTACTGAAAATAACCTCGCCTGGAGTTCCTGACTTTTATCAAGGAACTGAACTATGGGATTTTAGCTTAGTTGATCCTGATAATCGTCGTCGGGTTAACTTTGAAACTCGACAGTCTTATCTCAAAGCAATTAAGGAACAGGCAAAGACAGATATTCTCAAACTAATAGATGAGTTACTTGCTAACAAGGAAGATGCCAGAATTAAACTGTTCCTCGTTGTCCAAGGTTTGAAAGCAAGGACAGAACATTTACAAGTTTTTCAACAAGGCGACTACTTACCTTTGGAAGTGAATGGCAAGTTTAAAGAGAATATCATTGCCTTTGCAAGGAATGATGGAAATAAAACAATTATTACCATTGCTCCCCGCTTTTTCACAAGCTTAATTCAACCGGGAGAGTCCCCGCTAGGACAAGATATTTGGCATGATACGAGTTTGAAGTTACCTACACAAGTCACTTCGTGGAAAGATGCGATTAGCGAGCAAACTGTTGAAGCGAATGGCACTTTGCTGATTGGGGAAGCGCTGAAATACTTCCCTGTGGGTTTGTTGATTAGTCAAGGTTAGTTTAAGTCAACATACAATTGAAACCTCACCCTGCCCTGTCGGGCATCCCTCTCCGAATTCCGGAGAGGGAAAAATTTTGGTGTAGCTAAAAGCGAGGGTGAGGTTACGCTTTATGACAACAAAGCAATATACAAGTGTAGAGACGTAGCATGCTACGTCTCTACATTCATGGTTGTGTATGTGAGTCAAATAAGGACTGCTATATATCTGTAACCCATGACATTAGTCATACTTGGAATCGTACTAAAGTCACCGTCAGGTTAGTCACATTTTCTCTACTGGATGATAGCTTCCTGTTTCTACTATAGATATCAAGTCGGTTAAATTTTTAAGCCGATTTAACCAAAGATAAATCATCAAAGTGGTCAAAGGAAGTTTATTAATGAAAAAGATAATTGCAGGTGCATTGCTTGCTTTACCCTTGGCTGTTGCCTCTATACCAACACAAGCATCAGCATTAGAAATTCGGGTAGATCCTGGCTTTCGCAGACCTATACAAAGAGAGGTTGTTGCGAGACGATATGAACGTCAAAGATGGGTTCCTGCACATTGGGAAAGACGAAATGGCCGTCGGGTATGGATTCCTGGTCGCTATGTGCGTTATTAGGAGCAAATACTTTTTGAGTTAGGCTATCTTTTAGTTGAATAAGGTGAGAAAGCTAAGGGTGAGTTATCAAGAGTGCAACTACCGGGTTACAAGAGGGTGAAAATTTTCTACTAAAACTTTCTACTTACGAAGCGAAGGAATGGCATCTTTGTTAAAAGATGAGAAGTTATTCAACCATTCCTCAGCTTCTTTGTACAATTTAAACTTACGTTCATCCCGGCGAAAGTCGGCTGTGTGAACCATTCTTCTCCCATTTATCCATGTTGCACCGTGGTACTTGTGCAGGAGTTCATGATATAAAACAAATTCTACCACGAACTCAGGAATACTTGCATTATCAAGAGTCAAAGCTATCATGACTTTGTCTCTGGCTGATTCATAATGACCAAATTTGCGACAAGTCTGAATTCTGCCCCAAATGAGACGTGGTTTGACTAAAGAAGAAGCAAAATATTCATGATTGACTTTGTGAAATAATTCATTTAAGTCGTAGTATTTTCCTTTGGGATTTTCTACAATAACTTCAGTAATGAAATCAAGCTCTGTCAAGACATCACTATATTCTTCGCTTTCTGCATAATTTCTAATAAGTCTTATACTATGTTGGCATTTTCCAAATAAAGCGACTTTCACCAGCGCTTCTAAGGTTTGATCGCTAGCGTTGATAAAACCTTCACTGAGGATGATATTTAGATCTACTAAAGAACGTTTGTATTTACATAACCCTGCTAAGTGGGTTAACTCAATATTAATATTGACCAACTGTTGCTGATGTATTTCACAGAGTGTTTGAGCAATTTTCTTGATTTTATAAGTTGTTTGTAGGTGAAGTTGGAGATTGCTTTCATGAGTCAAAAATTTCATCCATGCATAAATGTGACGTGAACACCTTGTGAGATTGGCTGGTGTTGCTTGCGATTCAGCACAGATTTTTTCAATTGCTGTAACAACTTGAGTTATAGTTTGAGTCAGTTCCTGTATTTGAGTCGTGCTTGGTGTTGGACTTGAGGCTAAATTGGAAATCCTGTGTAAGATTGCGCGTTGTTGTGTCTTGATGTTCTTAAGGTGAATTGTCTGCATTTGAATTTATCGCCTTGCTGACTCATAATTTGCGACCCTGTTCTTAAGATACAAGGTTAGGTGGAGTGATCGCTCTATAACTCAACTCAAAAAACCCCTAATATCAAGTTCATTTGATTATTTATCATCCCTGAACAACCCCACCCCTTAATCCCCTCCCCTTGATAAGGGGAGGGGAGGTTTTGGCGTCAGACAAAACCGGGGTGAGGTTCCAGGCGTGTTGGTAATAACATAGTTAGCACTCACTGCTGCAGCAACTTCTTCAACTCTGCATCTGTAAACGGATTCTTCCCAGCGCGTAAATCCTTCACCCACCTTTGCCGTTGTGACTTTATCTCCTTATCATCAGTCTGGGCAATGTATGCCTCAAAATCCTCAATTGCTCCTTGAGTATTACCTGTCAGCGCCCTGGCTAAACCGCGACTATCTCGAATATATCCATCATTAGGAGCAAGTTGCACTGCTTTTTCACAGCTAAACATAACATCAGCAGCATGACGATGTAGGCTACCGTACCAGCAAAGCCTTTCCCAAGAATAAGCATCAATTTTCACTTTTGGATCTAGCTTTTGGGCTTTTGCGTAGGCTGCGATCGCTTCCTTCACTTTACCCTCTATAACAAAATTGTTTACTTCTACGTTTACTTCTGCAACCAACCAAGCGCTCAGCTTCGCCTTTGTTAGCTAATTCTTGTGCTTTTGCTTTCGGGTCAAATTTTAAACTGGGATTCCACTCGAAGGCTTTACGGAAAGTTGCAATTGCCTGATCAATATTACCTGCTCTTGCTTGCTGTTCTCCTTCTTTAACCAAAAATGGCGCTGCTGCTGTTAAGTTAGATTTATTTTGGCAGACTTCTAGTTTTTCCAATTCTTTAGGGTTGATGACAAAATAATCATTCAGCCATTGGCAACCTTCTGATAACAGTTCATCGAAAGTTGTATATTGCCACACCCGCGCTGTTCTATCCCATGAAGCAGTGAGAATGCGTTTGCCATCTGGGCTAAAACTGGCGCTGAGGACAGAACCTGTATGCCCTTTGAGTTCGGCTAATTGTTTGCCTGCGCTTTCCCACACCCGCGCCGTTCTATCATCTGAAGCGGTGAGAATGCGTTTACCATCCGGGCTAAAAACGGCGCTGTAGATACCAGATGTATGCCCTTGGAGTTCGGCTAATTGTTTGCCTGTACTATCCCACAGTCGCGCCGTATTGTCCCATGAAGCAGTGAGAATGCGTTTGCCATCCGGGCTAAAAACGGCGCTGTTGACATTATCTTTATGCCCTTTGAGTTCGGCTAATAACTTGCCCGAGATATCCCACAGTCGTGCCGTATTGTCAGATGAACCAGTGAGAATACGTTTGCTATCCGGGCTAAAACTGGCGCTGAGAATAAAACCTGTATGCCCTTTGAGTTCGGCTAATTGTTTGCCTGCCCTATCCCACAGCCGCGCTGTTTTGTCATCTGAAACAGTGAGAATACGTTTGCCATCTGGGCTAAAACTGGCGCTGTTGACATTATCTGTATGCCCTTTGAGTTCGGCTAATTGTTTGCCTGCCCTATCCCACAGCCGCGCTGTTTTGTC
>NZ_JXCA02000002.1:983570-1006547 GCF_000828085.3 Scytonema tolypothrichoides VB-61278 | reverse complement strand
GTATTGTCAGATGAAGCAGTGAGAATACGTTTGCCATCTGGGCTAAAACTGCTGATGTTGACATTATCTGTATGCCCTTTGAGTTCGGCTAATTGCTTACCTGCGCTATCCCACAGCCGTACCGTTCTGTCATTTGAAGCGGTAAGAATGCGTTTGCCATCTGGGCTAAAACTAGCGGTGTTGACACCAGATGTATCCCCTTTGAGTTCGGCTAATTGTTTACCTGCCCTATCCCATACTGGTGCGCTATCCGATAAAGCGGCGAAAATGCGTTTGCCGTAGCGCTTATCATACTTTTCATCAGAATAATCATCTCTATCCTCTTTTTCGGCGATTTGCTTGCCCGAGATATCCCACAGTCGCGCCGTATTGTCAGATGAAACAGTAAGAATGCGTTTGCCATCCGGGCTAAAACTCGCGCTGTTGACGGAACCGCTAGGCCATTTGAGTTGTGCTAATTGCTTGCCCGAGCTATCCCACAGCCGCGCCGTTTTGTCCAATGAAGCGGTGAGAATACGTTTACCATCTGGGCTAAAACTGGCGCTGGTGAGATAATCTGTATGCCCTTTGAGTTCGGCTAATTGTTTGCCTGCGCTATCCCACAGCCGCGCCGTTTTGTCCAATGAAGCGGTGAGAATGCGTTTGCCATCCGGGCTAAAACTGGCGCTGGTGACATTATCTGTATGCCCTTTGAGTTCGGCTAATTGTTTGCCTGCGCTATCCCACAGCCGCGCCGTTTTGTCCAATGAAGCGGTGAGAATACGTTTACCATCTGGGCTAAAACTGGCGCTGGTGAGATAATCTGTATGCCCTTTGAGTTCGGCTAATTGTTTGCCTGCGCTATCCCACAGCCGCGCCGTTTTGTCCAATGAAGCGGTGAGAATACGTTTACCATCTGGGCTAAAACTGGCGCTGCTGACATTATCTGTATGCCCTTTAAGTTCTGCTATTTGCTTACCTGCACTATCCCACAGCCGCGCTGTATTGTCATCGGAAGCAGTGAGAATGCGTTTGCCATCTCGGCTAAAACTGGCGCTGACGACAGAACTTTTATGCCCTTTAAGTTCTGCTAATGGCTTACCTGCACTATCCCACAGCCGCGCCGTATTGTCATCGGAAGCAGTAAGAATCCGTTTGCCATCCGGGCTAAAACTAGCACTTGTNCCGTATTGTCATCGGAAGCAGTAAGAATCCGTTTGCCATCCGGGCTAAAACTAGCACTTGTGACAGAACCTGTATGCCCTTTGAGTTCGGCTAATAACTTGCCCGAGATATCCCACAGCCGTGCTGTATTGTCCTCTGATGCAGTGAGAATGCGTTTACCATCCGGGCTAAAACTAGCGCTGCTGAGAGAACCAGTATGCCCTTGGAGTTGATTTTGCTCATGAATATTGTCAACAATCGTCTGTAAAGCTAGCACAGGGCTAGCCACTGGATATTCTGCTGGTTCATCTTCATTTATAAGATTGTGTAAATCTTGCCCTGCGTTTAAAGCTAAAAGCAATGCTTCTATTTGTTGGAACTGAAACAGCTTCTCTGCTGCAACGCCTTGTCGTTCTAAGATTGTAAATTTTTGTGCCTTCCCCACAAGCCCAAATCCTTGTAATGTGACAATGCCCGCAACAACAAAGGATGCAATTAATACTCCAGATCCAACACGAATCCGCTGCTGTGCTTTCTGATTAGCTTTTGTTAATATCTGCTTAGCTTGCTCAGTTTGCTTTAACTGTTCTTCAGTTTGCAGGCGTTGCTTTCTTTCCTGTTCCAGTTCTGCCATCACCTGGCTTAACTTCGGTTCTTGTTGCAGCCGGATAAACTCGGCTAAATAATCATGCACCAACTGATAGCGATTTGCGGGGTTTTCTTTTAACAAAACAACTAAGCCGGATTCTACAAAAATCTCTAAAATCAAATCTAACTTATTCGCTTCTCTCGTCACATCTGTAGCTAACGCTTGCAAATCCCGTTCCAATTCAACACGAGTCTTCAGTGGACGAGTTCCTTTTTCATCCGTCAGCAAGTACAACACAAATTCTGCCGTTTCTTTATTTTCCTCACCACAATCCTGAACCACTTCATCCAGATAACGTTTTACCAGTTCTTCCTTTGTGCCACACTCCTGATATTTTGCCAGAGTTGTGATATTTTCCGCTTGCAGTTGCGCCCCCACAACCTGCAACTCAATCGGGCGCACTTCACCCAATTCCCGCGCCAAATCCCGCACCAGTTCTGCAATTAAGGCAGGTTCTAAGTGAAAATTAGCCCGTTGAGTTAATTGCTGAATAATTGATTGAGCATCATCACGGGAGAAGTTACCCAACTCATAAAGAACATTCTCGCTCAAAATATCAATATGAATCATTGAACTGTCGCGGAAGCGATTAAACTTGAGCAAATAATGTAAGTAATCTTCTCGCAACGACAATATTATCTTCACCGATAAGATATTAAGGCAATCTCTTAAAAAATGAAAAAATACCAATCTTTGCTGTGGTTCGATATCAACAAAGAAAAATTCTTCAACTTGGTCAAAAATCAGTACCGGACGAAGATTAAATATTTCACACTGTCGTAATTGTTTTAACAGTGTAGTTCGCGAGTCCGGCGTTTCAACTTCTGACACTTTCGCTTGAGTTTCTAAACCTGAAGTTTGAGCTTCCCCATCTCCCCTGCTCCCCTGCTCCCCTGCTTCCCCTCTTCCCATCTCCTGTAACGCCTCTCTTAGCTGGCGTCTCAACTCTTCTATCCAGTTGGTGTAAACTCGTATCGGCACAACCAAATTATCTTGAATGCCGATCGCCTTCTTTTTCAAAGCTGGAACAAGTCCCGCATTCACCAGAGAACTTTTGCCAACACCTGATTGTCCATGAATAACTATCAATTTATAATCAGGACGACCGATGCGTTCAATCAAACGTTCTACATCTAGTAAACGACCAGATGCACTAATTTCTGGCGCGACATTGTCTTGAGTTTCTCTTTGTAAAGTTGGAATACCTTGCGCTTTGATTTGTCGTGTTGCTTGTAATCTTCCTGCACCAATAAACGCCCGCAAGCCAAATTGTTGTTCAACCGAAAGCCTTTCCTGTTTAATTTTAAAAGCTTCGAGATATTGCTTTTGTTTTAAATATAAACTTCGTAAATTTCTTAAAAGACTAAGATATAGTTGCGGTTCCGAGTCCGAAACACCTATCTGGATTGCTGTTTTTAAAAAATTTATCGCTGCTTGCTCTTCGCCTAAATTTTGTTGTGCGATCGCTAGAATCAATAAAATTTCCTGGCGATGAAAAATGATAGATTGATTCGTAAATAAAACCTCTAACGCTTTTTCAGCTAAATTTTTTGCATCTTGCCATTTTTGACTTGCCAAAGCAACTTCAGCCAAAAAGCCATAATCTTGAGAAACTCTCAACAAATTTCCTTCAGCTTCATGGATTAGCAAAGAACGTTCAGCTAACTTTTTCAATTCCTCCCAATCTTGTAAGTCACGCAAGATTTTGCCAAACTTATCAAGTAAATGAGCAACTAAATTTGGACGTTGAGCAGCTTCCAGAACTTGGAGAGATTGCTGAAGGTAATTTTTTGTTTCTTGCCAATCAGAATTCTCTGTGTTGTCACGTTCTAGAGACGTTACATGCAACTTCTCTACAGTCTGAGGGTGATTTGTTTCTTGTTGTCTCGCTTTTTCGTAATAACAGAAAGTGATATTACTCAGGACTTTCCCTTGCCAGACTAAATCATTGACTTGCTGCCAAAAACCCAAACTCTGTTGATAATATTCCAGAGCAGTATCTAGACGATTATCAACATATTCTGTGACTCCCAACAAATATTCTATTCTTGCTTTTGCTTCAGGTTCTAGAACTTTTCCCGAACTTTGCAAATCTTGCCAAGCTAATTTAATCTCAGAACATTTTTCTAAAGTCAGACTGAAATCACCAGTCAATAATTCCTCTGCTATTGCTTGCAAAAACTCTATTAATTCATTGGGAGCAATCGGGAAATTTTTCGTTGTTCCCCAACTTTCCAAATCAGGAGCAAACTGCATGAACTGCTTGTGAACTTCATCATCAATCCACAACACCACAGGGAAAGGAAAATGATTGCGAAACTCCTCCCGCACCTGATTTGCACTAATCAGCATTTGCTCAAGATTCCGCACTGATTCCAAACCCAAAATCATTAGGGCTTGCACATCATCCCCAGATTCTTCCCGAATAGCAGTATAAAGAGTCCTTGCAGATTCCTTCAGAACCAGAACGCGAATTTTTACTTGACAAATGTCGTGTAATCGGTTGATGAGATGCGTTCGCGAATTCGCATAATTGCACCGTGCCAGAATCAGTTTAAACTGTCCAACAGAAGCCTCAATTGCCCAAGCTAATTGTTTCAATGAGCGCTCATTGTTGATGTGAACATTAAATTTATCTGCGTCCATCTACTTCGGCGTCCATCTGCGGTTCCTTAACTCTTTGATGTATTATTGTTCACGATCGCCTAGGGTTCACTCGTTCCCAGGTTCTACCTGGGAATTAATGGACTCACTCGTTCCCAGGTTCTACCTGGGAATGCAAATCTTAAGGCTCTGCCTTGTAAAATAGAGGCGAAGCCTCCGTGGTAGACATTCCCTGCCAGAGTCAGGGAACGAGCAAAATCTCACTCATGACTGCAATTCTCGCGCTTCCGCCAAAATAGGATTAACCTCAAACCAAGACTCACCGCGATCGCGATATTCAAAAACAAACCGACTGCGAATCAGCTTCTGATATCCCTGATCATCACTCACTTTTTTCGTTTGCTTTACACGACGCAACAATTCCCACTCATCATCAGAAATCGGCAAAACCATTTCATTCCGACGAGCACGAATCACAGTGTCTAAAGTATCACGAGTTAAAGGAAGTGACATTTCCTCCATAATCCATGTATTCAGCAGCCTCAGCAAGTCACGCACATGACCACCACTCATTCTACACAAGTGCTCAAGCGTTGCTTTACGGTCAAAAACAAACGTAATATTACTGGCACGCTGGTCTGGTCGCAAGTCAGGATAAGCTCTTGCCATTACCATCTCTTGCATCAGCGCCATTCCTTCTTCATGAACACTGCCATCTGACCATTGTACAGGTACCATAGGTAACACTCTAGGGTCTTCCAAAAACCTTTGTGTGAGCGTTCCATAGTCATTGGAAAACTTCAGAGACAGTGGCATTGTATACACAACATGACAATTCAACTTGGTGAGATACTCACCCTGATCCACAAACAAGTATTCCTGTTGCGGACGTCCCCAAGCCTTGGGACGATTATCAATTCTGTCAAGATTATCTACAATCACCACCAAACCTTTTTTGCCTTGCTGTTTGAGTTTAGCGATTGCAGGTTCCAGCAACTCCTTATTAATCGCGTCTAACAGTTTAATTTTTTGTGGTCCCAGATACTGGTTAAGTTTTTCCCGCAGCGTCGCATCACTTTTAGCTTTAGTCGTGATTTCCCCAATTCCAAAAGCCAAAGTAAACTTTTCTTTTTCAGAAGTAACACCGAAATCACCAACATTAGGAACTTTGAGTTTTACGCCAGTCACATCAGCATTTAAAACCCGAATAGCACCTTGGAGTAACTCTTTCAGTCTGCTGGGTTCTTCAAGATTGAGTTTTTCTAAACTTTGACTGACGCGGCGGGCGATCGCCAGCAACACATCAGCAATATCCACATCAGTCATTTCCAAGTCTTCACTAGACTCAAAATAGATGACACAAAAACCATCCGCTTCCAACTCCAGTTGCAGCCGTCGCAACTCCGTAGATTTACCACAGCCAATGTGCCCAGTAAAGAGAGTGCAGGTAGGGTCATTTGGCTTAAAAAATGTCATTTTCTGCTTTAGTTTGCTGATAATATCTCCACCACGCACAGAAGAAAAGTCAATATAATACTTCTTATCCTGTGCGTTGTTAATCACCAGAGTTCGGCTGGGGTCTGTTGCTTCAAAAAACTTGCGTAAGTCTATCATCATAAAGCTTATAATCTATAATTATTCATTTTTCATATCCTTGGTTTCCAAGATACAAACAGCTACAGCTTTGATGCGTGATTTTCCGAGAATTTATCAGAGAAATTTAAATCACTGAACACAAAACAGTAGCGCTGGTCTGATTGATAACTGATAACTGATAACCCTTCGGGTTCGCCAGTCGCCTACGGAGGGAAACCCTCCTGCAGCGCTGGCTCACTGATAACTGTTAAAAAGAATCTGGATCGACTCCCATCGCACGTAAGCGTTCCGCCAAGACTTGGGCGCGTTCTTCTGGAGTTAACAAGCGCTTTCCTGCTTCGTTATACCAATACAGCCACTCCCGCGTAATCCCTTGATAAGTTCCCCGTTCCATACCAATTCCCAAACCAACTTCCGGTAACCATACAGGATTATCTGAATGCAATTGATATGCACCATTGACCAATTTATACACTTCCAAACGCGGTTTGCGGCGACGAGTCGGATGATAAACAACGTAGTACAAAACCCCTAACTTTGCATACTCATCTTTCTTGGTGGTGTATTCCCCACGATAATTCTGAGAAACAACTTCCAGCGTCAAAATTGGAACTTCCTCTTCTTCCCACAACACATAACTCGGACGCAAATTTTCATCAAAAAATCGCTCAACTCCCAAACTCAGAAACCCATCTGGTACAATCGGCGGTTGATCTGGATCATAGTAAACACCCATATCAACACCAAAAAACCAATCCATGCGGTTTGCCCACACCATAGCGAGTATGGCTTTAAGTAAACCAGGAATCAAATCTTGAAGTTCATTATCCACAGGCGTATCATCAGAGTCTGGTAATTCCTCAGAGGAGGGCAAGCAAGCTAGTGGATTGTACTCTAACATAAGGAATTCGGCAGTTATTTCATAATTTCGATCATATCTTTCATTCCTTCATCCCTTTGTTCTCCTCATCCCCACCTATGGCACAATGAAAACGGTAATAAAAGAAATATAGATAAGGTAATTTAGTGAGTCCAACTGCTCAAGCTACCGCTGCTGCGCGTCGCGTGGTATTTCCCTTTACAGCAATTGTCGGTCAGGAAGAAATGAAACTGGCTTTATTGTTGAACGTGATTGACCCGAAAATTGGCGGTGTGATGATTATGGGCGATCGCGGTACCGGAAAATCCACAACTATCCGGGCGCTGGCTGATTTGCTTCCAGAAATCCCCGTGGTTGCGAACGATCCCTTCAACAGCGATCCTAGTGATCCCGACTTGATGAGTGATGAAGTCCGCCAACAGCTACAGCAAGGGGCGGATATTCCCGTCGTTCAGAAAAAAGTCCAAATGGTCGATTTGCCCTTGGGAGCAACAGAAGACCGAGTTTGTGGTACCATCGACATCGAAAAAGCATTATCAGAAGGTGTCAAAGCCTTTGAACCAGGACTTTTGGCAAAAGCTAACCGGGGTATTCTCTACGTAGATGAAGTCAACTTATTAGATGATCACCTCGTAGACGTGCTTCTTGACTCCGCCGCCAGTGGTTGGAACACAGTAGAACGAGAAGGAATTTCGATACGTCACCCGGCGCGTTTTGTGCTTGTCGGTTCTGGTAACCCAGAAGAAGGAGAACTGCGTCCTCAACTCTTAGATAGATTTGGAATGCACGCAGAAATTCGTACAGTTAAAGAACCAGCTTTGCGCGTGCAAATCGTTGAACAACGCTCAGAATTTGACCAAAATCCACCTGGTTTTCTAGACCAGCATAAATCCCAACAACAAGAACTCCAACAGAAAATCATCAGCGCCCAAAATCTGTTACCATCTGTGGCAATAGATTACGACTTACGGGTAAAGATTTCCGAAGTTTGTTCCGAACTCGATGTTGATGGCTTACGCGGTGATATTGTCACTAACCGCGCTGCCAAAGCCATAGCCGCATATGAAGGACGTACCGAAGTTACAGTGGATGATATCCGTCGCGTGATGACTTTATGTCTGCGTCATAGACTGCGGAAAGACCCCTTAGAGTCAATAGATTCTGGATATAAAGTAGAAAAAACCTTTAGCCGCATCTTTGGCGTAGAACTATCAGAAGAAACGGCACAACAAAACGGTACAGGACAAAAATTAGGGGTTAGAAATTAATAAGGAAGAACAAAGAAAGAAAAGACATTCCTTACTCTTTTTTTTCTTTTACCTTCTTTTTCAAAACTTATCACTTAGCACTCATGACTTACTATGAGATTTTGGCACATTTGGTTCAATAGCTTTATTCTATCCAGCCAATACAATCCACCCCGGTTTGTAGAAATGCTGATGGTACTGCTAGCAATTATCATGCTGATTATTTGGAATTTGACGCTATCTCTAGCCTATATGATACTTGGCTGGAGTTTTGTGATTGGGGCATCCATTTCCATCTTAGTACGAGAAGCCATTGCTCCTTCACCAGATATAAGAGTTAACCAATTAGCAGCATTTTTTTTCCTCACCATTAGTCTTTATGGCTTTGTTTACGTATTTCAAACTCTTTGAAATGAGTTAGTTGTTAGTAATTAATGATGAGTTATTCTTTTTTTACTAACAACTACCAGTCAAAAATAGAAATTACTTTAATGTTTGTGACTCGCTACATCGACTTTCTCAGTATTTGTCAGGATATTTGTCATCCGAATCTCACTTTTTGTACTTAAGTACAGTTTTTTTTAAACTTATACGTAAAGTAATATTTAGTAATGCAAATTTTCTCATAAAGTTATTTAATTTATATGCATTTTTCAAGAAAAGGTTGCCATACTTATGGGGGATAAAACCATTTTTTACGTTCCGAAGATTTTTCTTTAATAAGAGTGCTAGTTATGACAACAATAAAATCTTGTGTTTCAACTTGTCGTTACTGTCGGTACTACACTCCAGAGGGTCAGCGTGGTGGTACTTGCGGTTTATTAAATGTATCGGTTAAATCCGGATGGAAAGCTTGCTCTTTATCTATCCCATCTTTTGAACCTTCTTACGAAAATCTAGTTACTAGTAGATAAATCACTCTCTGTGGTGTTTTTCAACAACTACTTCTGTTTGCATTTAGGTGCAATATACTCTCGAATTCAGTAGGGTGGGCATTGCAATGCCCACCCTATTTAAATGAAAAGCACGATATTTTACACACCTGTTATCAGATGAGCTTTGTGTTTCCAATAGTGTGAAGAGTTAATCCCTTGATTATTGACAAAAGTGTAGTGTTTGAGGTACAATAAGAGATTGTGTGTCTAACTCCTGCTCGGATCAGGTAAAGGCAATACGAAAGCTGGAAAGCTGTCTTAACAAGCATACAATCCAGCTACCTGTACGGCAACCTCAAGGACAATTTTATGACCTATGCAATTATTGAAACCGGCGGCAAGCAACTAAAAGTCGAAGCTGGTCGTTTTTACGACATTGAACTGCTTTCTGTCCAACCAGACGAGAAAGTTACCATAGATAAAGTATTGCTAGTGCAGCACAACGGCGAAGTCACCATAGGACAGCCGCTTGTGGGAGGAGCAAAGGTAGAAGGCACGGTGATGCGGCATCTTAGAGGTCGCAAAGTCCTGGTTTATAAAATGAAACCGAAAAAGAAAACCCGTAAAAAACGGGGTCATCGCCAGGAAATTACCAGATTATTGATTAACTCAATTAGCCTCGACGGTTCGGTGCTTGCTTCAGAAGAAAACGCAATCACCTTAACACCAGAAGCCTCGGTGACGACAGTTCCAGCTGCAACAACTGAAACTCCAGAGACTGTGGATGTTGTGGCAGAACCAGTTGCGGAGAATTCACCTACAGAAGAAACTCCTGCTGAATAATAGATAGAAGTAAAGGATACAAGAGGAAAGTATGGCTCATAAGAAAGGAACAGGTAGTACACGCAACGGTCGTGATTCTAACGCTCAAAGACTCGGTGTCAAGCGCTACGGTAGTGAAGTTGTTCGGGCGGGAAATATCTTAGTGCGTCAACGGGGTACTAAATTTCATCCTGGTAACAACGTCGGTATTGGCAAAGATGACACTTTGTTTGCTCTCGTTGACGGCGTAGTCACATTTGAACGCAAGGGCAAAACCCGTAAAAAGGTTAGCGTTTATCCAGTTGCAGCGCCAGAGTCGGCAGTTGCAAGTTAGTCATTAGTTAAACCCAAGAGTCCATAGCGACTATGGACTCTTGAGTTTAGATCAACTTATGAACTAGCGCACCTAAGGCAAAACCCATCAAAGATAAGATAGACAACAAGCAAAAGGTTTGTCCTTCATTGAAGCCAACTGTTTGAAAGTCTATCCTTGCTAATGCTGTCGCAGCAGCTATTAGCAAGACATCAAGAAATAGTCGGAACCTGGCGATCATTAAAAAAAACAAGAAAGCCGCTAAAACGCTAAGGCCAAAAGACCTAAGATTTGATTTGAATAAGAAAAAAGAAAAGTCTGCAAGCCTGATCCAGGAAGTGGTTAAAGCCCCCGTGAGAACTAAGATGGCAATCACAGCCAAGATCCACATATACCAAGGAGTGTATATTTTAGATATTAACCACCCAGTGGCCGTGTAAGCAAGCAGTAGTAATGCTAGGGAAAAGAAAGGCGGTCTTTTCGAGATTGACATTAGTTGTTCCCAACATAAGAATAAGCTATAATTTCACAACTATCTAAAGCATATACGTACTGCTTTGTCGGAAAGCATGAATCGCCACACTCTAAGCCATCAGAAGAAAGCTAATTTAGTTGATAGATAATGCCTTGAATAGCTTAAACTATAAGTTTATTATCATATTTTTTCTACCTTCTATCAAGAGGCTGTTATGCTTTCCAAAAGAAAGCAAGGTCAGTTTGCAAAAAATTCCCGCACAAAGTATTAAATATTTTCTTAAACATTTGTAAACTATTACCAGCTAAGTAGCCGCGTATCATGTCTTGTTAAGGGATTATCATGAGACAACTTGTTATCGCTCAGCGTGTATGCCTCACTGGTCATATCTTGGCAAAGGCTTTTGGACTAATAGGCATTCTATTGGTCATACCTAATGCCGAAATCATTTTGAACTCAGGAGAGGTTGGACAACAAGCCATGCAGTTGAGTATGGCTGATGGTGGTGTGGTAGATATTATTTTGGGGACAATCGCCGTCTCTATTTATGCATATCGAATATTGGGATGGCGCACTTGGCTGGCGTTTATGGTACCAGCTGTATTGATATCGGTGGGCAGTGAATTACTGGGAACTAGCACTGGATTTCCCTTTGGATACTACAGTTACTTGAGTGGCTTAGGATATAAGATTGCGGGGCTTGTACCATTTACAATTCCCTTATCCTGGTTTTATGTGGGCTTGTCTGCTTACCTCATTGCTCGTAGTGGTCTGAGGGTAGCCCAAAATCCCAGTTTAGTGCGCCAAGTGGGTGCTGTAGCATTAGGCGCTTTGCTGTTTACCTGCTGGGACTTTGCATTGGAACCAGCCATGAGTCAAACGTCTCTCCCCTTTTGGTTTTGGGAGAATCCAGGTGAGTTTTTTGGAACACCGTATCAAAATTATGCCGGTTGGTTTGGCACTAGCGCCTTGTTTATGAGTGTGGCAGCATTGCTGTGGAGAAACACGCCCCATAAATTGGAGCGATCGCAACTCCTTGTCCCCTTAGTCGTTTATCTCAGCAATTTTGCCTTCGCCGCCGGACTGAGTTTAGCTGCTGGATTTGCTATCCCAGTTTCGTTAGGCTTTGTCCTCGGCGTAGTTCCTGCTGTAGTACTTTGGTGGAGTTCAAAAGCTGCATCTGCTCATGTTGCTGTTGCACCAACAACCACTGAAGTGACGACTGTAGCAAACGTCAAAGTTGCTGTTAAGTAAAGCTTTGATTTCCATTGCCAGGTATTTTGCTGTGCTAGACGTGTTGACGATCGCAAGTGCTCTTTGTTTGTTTTTACTGCTCATCCAACTAAGCGCAACAGCAATTTTGCTGTCGCGTCTGTTAAAAGGACCTAGCCGCCATCCTCCCATTACACCCCAAAATCCCACACCAGAACTTTTGGGGTGTGTGAGTGTTGTTATTCCTACCTTAAATGAAGCTCTTCGTATTGCTCCTTTGCTAGACGGAATTTCTCACCAAAGCTATGAAGTTCGAGAAATTATCATTGTAGATAGCAAGTCTAGCGATGGTACACCTGAGTTAGTAAAAACCGCACAGCACAAAGATCCTCGCTTTCGCCTGATGACGGATGATCCCTTACCAACTGGTTGGGTGGGCCGTCCTTGGGCATTGCATTACGGCTTTTTGCATACCTCAGAGGCGAGTGAGTGGTTTCTGGGTATGGATGCTGATACACAGCCATCACCTGGTTTGGTTGCGGGTTTGGTGAAGACAGCAGAAACTCAAGGCTATGACTTGGTTTCTCTGTCACCGCAATTCATTCTCAAATATCCAGGAGAGTGCTGGTTACAACCAGCTTTGTTGATGACTCTGCTTTACCGATTTAATCCTGCTGGTGTGAATGCGGAACAGTCAGAACGAGTGATGGCGAATGGACAATGCTATTTGTGCCGTCGCTCTGTTTTAGCAGCTGTGGGTGGATATACGAGTGCGAATAGTTCTTTTTGTGATGATGTCACTTTAGCACGGAACATCGCTGCCTCTGGGTATAAAGTTGGCTTTTTAGATGGGGCAAAAGTACTCAAGGTACGGATGTATGAGGGAGCAATGGAAACTTGGCAACAATGGGGGCGAAGCCTTGACTTGAAAGACGCTTCCTCCCGCGCTCAACTTTGGGGAGATTTATGGCTCCTCACAGCAGTTCAAGGTTTACCCCTTCTAGTCGTCCTCACCTACCTGTTTTTCTCTCCCTTGGTCCCTGGTAAGATCTCCTTGCTTTCGACTCCCCTACTTTTGTTAGTGGTACTGAATCTTTTTCTACTGGTGATTCGCTTTGCGATGCTTTTTGCGATCGCACCTTCCTACGATCGCAATCAAGCAAAAGGCGGTTGGTTGTTCTGGCTTTCGCCTTTGGCTGATCCAATCGCGGTGCTGCGGATTTTTCTATCTGCATTTCGTACCCCCAGAGAGTGGCGAGGGCGGAAGTACAACGCCTAGTGATCAGTGCTGAGTCCTCATTGCTTAAGACTCAGTTTCACTCTCTACCTTATCGCCCCGTTCCAATTCCCAGAGAATTTGATTACCTTCACGCCGCACCCGCGAAACAAGCCAGTTTCGCCAGCGCCACTCATCTCCACGACTGGTAACAGCGCTGGCGTGAACATCCATCAAGTCTGCTAGTTCAGAACTTGTGATCAGGTAACCTTTTTCAGCTATTTCGTCCGCAATGCGGAGAGTTTCCACCAAGTTGCGGAGTTGTGTTACCCTGATTTCTCGGGGTAATTCCTCATTTACGGAAGTAGAAGAGTGAGTTTGTGGTTCCATATTGGTTATATCTGTTGCAAGAGTAGTGATTGCTTCTTTACTTGTGTTAATTATTGTAGAATTTGTTTCCGAATCAGATACTCTTGATACACTTAGACCGTTCTTGTGTTCTAAGAGAAAGTCTTGTTGTTGCAGAGACAAGGTTTTGCCATTGGCAAAGGCGCGGGCGATCGCATCACAGCGTTCGTTACCAATGTTACCTGCATGACCCCGCACATGCTCCCACCTGACCCGTGGATTATTAAGATCGTCTAAGATTTCCAAAAGGTCTTGGTTCAGCACAGGATTTCCATCTGACTTTTTCCAGCCTTTCCTTTTCCAGCTTTTCACCCATTTTGTCACGCAGTTTATAAGATATTCGCTGTCAGTGTGGAGGGTGATGGCTTCGTTTTGTCCTGAGTCTTTTAAAAATTGGAGGGCGGCGATCGCAGCTTGCATCTCCATTTTATTGTTTGTCGTTCGAGCAGATGCACCCCCCATTTCGTGAATGGAACCATCACTGAAATAGACAACAACACCCCAACCGCCAGGACCAGGGTTGCCTGTGCAAGCACCATCAGTGTATATACTTTTGATTGTGGAAACTAAAGACATAGTTAAGAATAGAAAAGCGGCAAAAAGCTAACGATGCAAAGATATCAGTTGCGAAAAATCACAGAAAGTATTAAGGTTAGCACAAAAACAGTTCCGCAAATCTCGCATCTCATTTCTATCAGTTCTTTTTCCTAACTAACTGCGTATTCTTTAAACTGCCGCAGAAATGCTGAATCAAACCAATGACAATATCCTCCTTTGGTACAGCCTGCTTCATAAGTTGCTTTGCAAAATCAATTTATCTACCATTATACTGAATCTAGATTTTTCCATTTTTCATATCTAAATCCAGAAAACACGCGTAAACTCAACGACGATTTTTCCAGCCGACATTCACCAATTAAGAGTGAGCATCTTCAGCATAAAAAATCATTTTTCTTTCTACATTATTTCTGGTTTAAGCATAATTTACGTCGTCTGCAATCAGCTTTTTGAGAATTTAGCGATACAGAATTATCCATCATTCAATTAAGAATTTCGGATCAACAAGGCGTTTTTATTCCAAGTTCCCATAGCACGCTACGGGATTCTCTGTTCTGCCGCTTCTGCTTTCTTCTTCGTTTATTGTGCCAGCGCTGTAATTAACTCATAAATTGCTGAACAGAATAATATCTTTATAAAGATTAATAATTATCATTTGTTTGAAATTGCTGAATACGCTATAAGCCTCTCTCGTCACCGGGCTAAAAATTTCGGTTTTCTGCTGATGGGAAAAATAATACATAGCAAGAACATCAGGAAAATAGCTAGCTTGGAGTGACGACGACAATGGCATCTACTTGTGGATCCTTTCCGGATATTAAAAATCAATGGGCACGCTTATTTGTAGAATCCTTAGCCAACGAAGGGGTAATCACCGGGTTTCCCAATAGGACGTTTCGCCCTGACACTTCAGTAACCCGTGCTGAATTTGCTGTTATTATTGCAAAAACATTTACAAAACTTAAGAAAAAACGGGACTATATTCGTTTTATCGATGTTCCGACTCATCACTGGGCAGCCAAAGCTATTCAAACAGCTTATGCAATAGGATTTCTCAATGAGTTTCCCAACAATCGCTTCTTTCCTGACAATAGGATTTCGCGAGTCGAAGTTTTAGTAACTCTGGTAAAAGGCTTGGATATTGCCTCAAAGGTAAAACCTGAGGAACTTGCAACCCTTCAGATGATTTATGAAGATACAGATCAGATTCCTGATTATGCAATTAATGAGGTAGCAATTGCTACAAGTGCAGGTCTTGTAGCTAGTTATCCAAATACAAAATTACTCAAGCCCAATATACCAGCAACTCGCGCCGATGTCGCAGTTTCTGTGTATCAAGCACTTCTATTTCTGGGTGAGGTGCAAAAAATTCCCTCCGACTACCTTGTTGTCGCACCACAACCGCAAACTGAGTTGGAACACAAGTCATGATCAAGAAATTCGTTCGTGACGTTCTCTCCCGTGAGTTATTGTGGGTATAGCGGAAGATACTCGCCTCCACATAAAAGAAATGCTGTATGGCTCTAGAAAAAGTATTTTTAATACTACCAACAGATGAAATTGGTAACACTTTTATACTACACTAACTATCAGAAAGAAAATTTCTGAAATTGCCTCTATTTATCTAAAGTTAGCTGTATGAAGAAATTAATTAAGGGTCTGCGGGAGTTTAAGGCTAAGTATGTTAGTACGCACCAAGAACTCTTTGAACAGCTATCTCAAGGTCAAAAACCCCGAGTGTTGTTTGTTACTTGTTCCGATTCGCGTGTAGACCCAAACTTAATTACACAAGCTGAATTAGGTGAATTGTTTGTTATCCGCAATGCTGGCAATATTATTCCGCCATATGGAGCAACCAACGGCGGTGAAGGTGCGACCATTGAATATGCTGTGCAAGCTTTAGGTATTCGACAAATTATTGTTTGTGGTCACTCGCATTGTGGTGCGATGAAAGGGCTATTGAAGTTATATAGCTTGCGAGACGAAATGCCGCTTGTTCATGATTGGTTAAAGTATGCAGAAGCAACCCGACGGTTGGTAAAAGACCATTACAGCCAATACGAAGGGGAAGAACTACTCGAAATTATGACTGCTGAAAATGTACTAACTCAAATAGAAAATCTGCGGACTTATCCAATTATTCGCTCCAAGCTATACCAAGGACAGCTAAATATTTACGCATGGATTTATAACATTGAGAAAGGAGAAGTTTTAGCCTTCGATCCAGAAAGTCATGCTTATGTCTTGCCTCAAAGTCAACTGAAAACTGATGAAATCGACGAGACACTTCTTACAGAAGATTTATTAAATGGTAATGCTATAGACAATAACATTTCTGAAAAACAAACAGCAGTTGAACAGCCTCAAGAATTTATCTTTGATGCACATCAAAGGTTTCCAATAACACGACTTTCAAAAGACCAAATGGATCGAATTTACCGAGGTTCAAGAACAAACTGATTTGAGAAGATTCCTCATGATAACCTCGCGTTCGAGTGGAAACCGTGTGTCTTTAGACCACGGAGGAAACATGACACGGAAACTAAAGTTTTCGTCACATATCTTTGAAATCTATTACCGCCTTGGGGTTACTTGATACCGGGTAGTTTTGCGATCTACTTTCGTCCAGGCAATTATGGACTGAAATCGTTCACCCTGTACGCATAACGGTTTTGCTCCGTAGAGCCTTCCCTTTCGGGAGTAAAGTTAGCTTCGACAAAGTTAACGGTCGGTACCCTTACGGGTTCGGCACTTCCTTCAACGGGGGGAACCCCCCTTCGGGTTCACCAGTCGCCTAGGTCGGGAAACCCTCCTGCAGCGCTGGATTCACCGCAACGGAGTGCCTCACTATATCAAGAACACTGACTTAACCGCTCTACAAAACTTGGACAAAGTTAGACATAACGTTGTCCGGTCTGCTTCCTGCTTCATCCAGAACCGTCGGCGGCACTCTGTTCACAGGCGTGAATTCGGTTAGAGCTTAACCTACTAAGATTAATTGCTGCGTTCAAATCTCGGTCTATCTGACAGGAACATTGTTCACAAACGAAAACTCGTTCAGATAAACTGAGTTCTTGTTTAATATGACCGCAATTAGAACAGGTTTTACTTGATGCAAAAAACCTGTCTGCGATGATTAAACTACTGCCATTGAGCTTGCATTTGTATTCAAGTTGGCGTCGGAATTCATAAAAACCCATATCCGCAACCGAAGCTGCTAATTTATGATTTGCCAACATTCCGGACACGTTTAAATCTTCTATCACTACTGTTGCGTGGTTCTTGCTTAAATAGGTAGTTAATTTATGCAACGTATCTCCACGAATGTTGGCAATTTTTCGATGTAGTTTGGCAACATCTATTACCGCAGAGTACCAATTACTTGAATGCTTGACTTTCCGACTCAATCGACGTTGTAGTCTCGCTAGTTTTTGGCGATACTTTCTATAACTTTTGCTTCCATTAACAACTTCTCCTGTAGAAAGAGTGGCTAGAGATTTAACTCCTAAATCAACTCCAACTACATCCATGTTTTTTTCTTTCACATAAGTTGATACTTCTATCCGCCAAGAAATAAACCATCTATCAGCTTGACGACTAATAGTAATATTTTTTGGGCAATGACCAATTGGTAGTTTTTCATAAGTCTGCAATATACCAATTACTGGTAATTGAATTTTCTTTTGTTCTAAGACCTTAATTGTTCCATCTAACGTAAAAGAATCATCACGACCTTTTTTCTTAAATTTCGGTCTACCTCCCTTTTTACTAAACCATTTTGCAAAACCTTCTCTCAATGCTTTCAATGCATACTGTGGCGCACATTTACTGACTTCGTAATACCATGAATTCTCCGGCTTGACTATGGCTACTAACCATTTATGTAAGTCAATCGCTGTTGGAAATTTAATCTTTTTATCTGGATGAAGTCGATTGTGGTCAAGAATTCCTAAACACAAGCCTAATCCCCAATTATATGCGTGTCTTGCAGTACCTACGTGTTTTGCTAGTTGGGTACGTTGATAATTGTTCAGCTTGAGTTCTGTCTTGAATCCGAGCAACATCACACTACTTTAAATTATTTGCTACTTCTTTAAGCTGTTTGACTATTTGTTTATTTTTATGACTTCTTGACCCATATAATCGCGCACTAAATACTGTTATTATTTCTAACACATCTTGTGCTAAATCTTCCTCAAACGTTGAGTCTTCTGTACGATTAATCACGATAACTTCAACTCCAAATATTTCACATATTGTAAAAATTAGCTCTGAGCCAAAGCGTAATAGTCTATCTTTATGAGTGACAACCAATCTTTCTACTTGGTATGAACATATCAACTTGATTAACCGTATCAGTCCTTTTTTACGGTAATTTAAGCCACTGCCTAAATCTTGAATGATTTCAAAACACCAACCATGTTTGGCGCAGTACGTCTCTAAGACAATTACTTGACGTTCTAGGTCTTGCTTTTGCTCATAACTACTGACACGCGCATAACCAATTGTTAAGCTGGCATCTGTTTTTGTCCCAAGCAATTGTGAGATTTCAAATCGCCTGTGACCTCCCTCTGTACGCACAGACTTGATTTTTCCTTCCGCCTCCCAACGTCTGATTGTCTTAGTACTGACCCCAAGCAGTTCTGCTGCCTCCTTTACGCCGATAATATTGGACATTTATTCATTATAAGTTGTTTACTGTCCAATCTTATCTAATCTTGTCCAATTATTTCACTTCTGTTGTCAGCCCTCTAAATCTGTTTAATCCTTGATTTCTAGAGCTTGGAACTAGCTTCGCATCCCAAGGTAGGAACTTAAACACTTGCCGTTAACGTAGAACACAAGGTTCTAAGTCTGGTCAACTAATCCTAAAAGTTTGAGGCTAGAAGCCCCTAGCCTTTAGGCAGGGGTGTTGACGCTAAAGATTTGTTCAGTAGAACTAAATACACATTACCGTAAAAAGGGTTTGGAATTTACAGCGTTTTTCATCTATTTGAACCACAATCTTTCGTAGGGGCGCAAGGCTTTGCGCCCCTAGAATGTGGTCTATTTACCCGAAATTTGCCAACAGTATCTTGACCGCTCACAATAGGATGATAACCTAGATGTTGAGCGAAGCAGTAAAAAAAATAAGCAAGCTAGGCAAATAGACCTCTAGAAGGGACTGGACTTTATGAATAACAACCCTCCTACCACTCCTGCACAATGTCCCTTCCGTGGAACCCGGATTGGCGGCGCGCTCGGTTCTAAGCCGCAAACTGATGATTGGTGGCCGAACCGACTTCAGGTTGAACTGCTTCATCAAAATTTGCCCCAGGCAAACCCGCTGCGAGATTTTGATTACAAGGGAGCCTTCGAGAAGATTGACTTTGAACAGCTCAAAAGCGACATCAAAGCGCTGCTGACCGATTCAAAGGACTGGTGGCCAGCCGACTATGGTAATTATGGACCTCAAATGATTCGCATGGCGTGGCACGCCGCAGGCACCTATCGGATCGCAGACGGTCGGGGCGGAGCGAGTCAGGGTATGCAACGCTTTGCACCAATCAATTCGTGGTGGGATAATGGGAACACAGATAAATCACGACGGCTGCTCTGGCCCATCAAGCAGAAATATGGTGCAGCACTAAGCTGGGCTGATTTGATGACTCTGACTGGCAACTGCGCGCTCGAAATCATGGGGTTTAAGACCTTCGGTTTTGGTGGGGGTCGCATTGATGCCTGGGAGGCGGATCGCGCGACATACTGGGGACCGGAATTCTGGAACGGCGATCCGGTTGACGATGTCAAGGAACACCCTGGTCATCCTGACGAGATGGTCACTCGCACAATTCGGTGGGTTGGGAAGCCGAACGAGGAATACTACGACCTCGATAACCCGCTAGCAGCTTCGCACCAGGCGCTAATTTACGTCAATCCAGAGGGTCCAAACGCTGAAGGCGACCCCTATGGCTCAGCGCGAGACATTCGCGAGACTTTTGCGCGGATGGGCATGAATGACGAAGAAACTGTGGCGCTGATTGCAGGTGGTCATGCTTTTGGCAAAAGTCACGGCATGGTCTCGCCGGACAAGATCGGTCCAGCGCCGGAAGGTGCACCGATTCAAGCTATGGGCTTGGGGTGGCAGAACCCTGAAGGCACTGGGTTTGCCCAATACACGATGACGAACGGAATTGAAGGATCGTGGACTCCAAACCCAACCCAATGGGACAACAGTTACCTAACCAATCTTTTTAAGTACGACTGGGAACAAACAAAGAGTCCAGTAGGTGCGATTCAGTGGAAGCCGAGTAATCCTGATGTGCCAAAGACACCGGATGCCCATCAACCGGGCGTTGAACACCCGTTAATGATGATGACTTCGGACATTGCCTTGAAGGTCGATCAGGTCTATCACGAGATCTGTCAGCACTTCTTGGACGACTTCGATTACTTCAGCGATGCGTTCGCGCGCGCCTGGTATAAGCTGATCCATCGAGATATGGGTCCGAAAACGCGCTATCTTGGTCCGGAAATACCAGAGGAAGATCTGATCTGGCAAGATCCAATTCCAGCACTGGATCACGATGTCGTTGATGTTGCTGATATCAATTCTCTCAAGGATAAGATTTTAGCGAGTGGGATCTCTGTTTCGGCGCTTGTGTCAGCCGCTTGGGCATCAGCATCGAGCCACCGCAATTCCGACAAGCGCGGCGGTGCAAACGGGGCGCGCGTTCGCCTAAATCCCCAGAAAGATTGGGAAATGAACCGTCCGCAGGAACTTGGCGAGGTTATATCGACCCTTGAGCGAATTCAGGCAGACTTTAACGGTACTCAGTCGGGTAGCAAAAAAATCTCGCTAGCAGACCTTATCGTCCTTGGTGGCTGTGTTGCGATCGAGAAAGCCGCGCAAGATGCTGGGGTTTCTGTTGCCGTCCCGTTTACGCCGGGTCGGATGGATACAACTCAGGAGTTGACAGATGTTGAAATGTTTAATTGGTTGAAGCCAGTCTCGGACGGTTTCAGAAATTATCACAATGAGGCGGTTGGCTATAAGGTGAAGCCGGAGCGAATCTTCCTTGATCGAGCGCAGCTTCTGACGTTGACTGCGCCTGAGTGGACGGTTCTCGTCGGCGGACTTCGCGCCCTCGATCAGAATTGGGACTATTCAAAGCACGGTAGCTTCACTGATCGACCCGGTGTTTTGACCAATGACTTTTTCCGTGTCCTGACCAGTATGGACTATGAGTGGAAGCCGATAGACAATCGCGAGATGCTGTTTAACATCTGCGATCGCAAAACGGGCGAAACGAAGTTCACCGCAACACGTTGCGATCTCATCTTCGGCTCGAACGCGGAGCTTCGTCAAATTGCTGAAGTCTATGGCGCTGATGACGGTCACGAGCGTATGGTCAAAGACTTCGCCGCAGTCTGGAACAAAGTGATGATGCTTGATCGCTTCGACGTTTGCGCTTAACTTCTTCGTCGTAAGTCCCCCGCTATAGTGGTGCTTCGACTACGCTCAGCAACAACATAAACGGTACTCCGTTTTGGTGACGGGTACTTCACCAGACTAGTGCTGGGTCACAGCTTATTTTTAGCTGTGACCCAGCACTTCCTGTAACAACTTGCGTTCTTCAATGGGTAGTTCTAGTAAGACACGTCTGTCACCTTTTGTCTCCCGATAGCGGACAGCAGCATTGAGAAGCCGGAGGGGAATTTGGAATTCTGGGCGATTTCCGACAACTTTTTGCCAAACTGCTAGCCATGTTTGTGCGGCTTTGTCGCTTACCATTTCTGACATCAATGCATTGATGGTTTTTTCGCGGACAAGTCCTTGTGCTAATGCTGGGGCGACTTGGTGTTTGTCGTAAAGTTCTATTAGGGTTGTGATGCGCGTTTTCCACAGCGTTGCATCGTTTGTAGTGTTGAAAAGGTTACGTAAAATTAACTCAGTATCATCGGCAGAAGCTTTTTCTGTAGACTCCATACGCTCAAGTGCGTTGTCTAATGCTGCGATGCCTTCTTCCCAACGATTTAGTCCTAGAATTGCGATCGCTCGGTTGAAGAAAACTGACGAAGATTGCTTGCCAAGTGCGATCGCGCGATCGCAGGACTCCAAGGCTTCCTCGTGACGTCTGAGTATATCTAACACCCAGCCTCGCTGGAACCAAGCCCACTGATAATCCTGGTCAAGCGAAATCGCTTTTTCATAGGATGCCAGAGCATCTTCGTAGCGTTGGAGTTTGTTCAGCAACCAACCTCGCCGCGCCCAAGCCGAGGCATAATTGGAGTCAAGCACAATCGCTTTATCTAAGGATACTAAGGCTTCCTCATAGTGTTGTAGGTTGTCCAGTACCAAGCCTTGCAAAAACCAAATGCTAGCATGATCAAAGCCAAGCGAAATCACTTTGTTGTAGGACACCAAGGCTTCCTCGTAGCGTTTAAGGAACGAAAGTGTCCTTCCTCGTGCCAACCAAGCATTCATAGAATTGGGGTCAAGCGAAATCGCTTTGTCGAGGGATGCTAAAGCTTCCTCATTGCGTTTGAGGTTGCCTAGCACATTACCTCGATGCGCCCAAGCCCAAGCATAATTGGGGTCAAGCGAAATCGCTTTGTCCAAGGATACCAAGGCTTCCTCGTAGCGTTTGAGGTTATTCAGCACATAGCCTCGGTATGCCCAAGCCCACTTGTAATTGGGGTCAAGCGAAATCGCTTTGTTGAGGGATGCCAATGCTTCTTCGTAGCGTTGGAGGTTTTTCAGTACTCTGCCTCGGTAACTCCAAGCCCAGGCATCATTGGGGTCAAGCGAAATCGCTTTGTCGAAGGATGCCAATGCTTCTTCGTAGCGTTGCAACTTGTCTAGCACATCGCCACGCTCACTCCAAGCCCAAGCAAAATTGGGGTCAAGCGAAATCGCTTTGTCGAGGGATGCCAATGCTTCTTCGTAGCGTTGGAGGTTTTTCAGTACTCTGCCTCGGTAACCCCAACCCCAGGCAT
>NZ_JXCA02000002.1:931865-983305 GCF_000828085.3 Scytonema tolypothrichoides VB-61278 | reverse complement strand
GCCAATGCTTCTTCGTAGTGTTTGAGGTTGTTCAGTGATTGACCTTGCCCTCCCCAAGCCCAAGCAAAATTGGAGTCAAGCGAAATCGCTTTGTCAAGACATGCCAATGCTTCTTCGTAGCGTTTGAGGTTATTCAGTGACTGACCTCGGCGTCCCCAAGCCTTAGCAAAACTGGGGTCAAGCGAAATCGCTTTGTCAAAGGATGCTAAAGCTTCCTCATAGCGTTTAAGACCGTTTAAGCAGCGTCCCTGTTCTAACCAGTCCTCTGCCTGACCACGAATTCCCACCAATTTCTCTGCATATCGCAAAGCATTTACATAGTCTTTCTTCTCAAACCAATCCTCATATTCCTGCCAATACGCCGCCACGCGAGGATCTTCATCATCATCTTCCATTGCTTGAAGTGCATAAAGCACATATTCTCGTTCCACTACAGCATCGGGTGGAAGCGGTTCTAGACGTTGCTGATACCTAGAATGATTTCGTTCATGAGGAAAATCATCAATTTGCGCTTCATTGAACTGTTGTCCTAAATCATCAAACCATCCATTATTCGTGATTTCATCAATATCCTGTCCCAACCGCTGTTGCAACTCTGTGCGCGTATACCAAATTCGCAAAAAGTCAATAAATAATCGTATCGGTTCATCTCGCTGCTTCTTTACCTCCAAACAAAACCGCATCAGCGGTTCGTGCAGCTCATAAAATGACTCACGCCCAATAAATTCAGGAGTAACGTAGCCCTTTTCCCGCAAATCCTTAAGTTGACTTGATGCTGTCTGATGAGTCATAAAACAGCGTTGGGCAATCTCCTTCACACTAACAGCACGGCGACGGTCAGCGAGAAACTCAATAATTTTTCTTTGCTGCTGCGAAAGCCATGACATCCGCGCTTGATAGTAAGGTGTCAAATCATCAAGCATCCGCATGAACGGTTCCACCAGTTCATCTAAGGACTTACGCGTGAGGAACTGGGAGAAAATCACGTAGACGCGGGGGTTTCCACCAGAGAGGTGATGGATGGCGCGGATGCGATCGCGTCCCGTTGGCGTTTTAATAAAATCTTCTAGTTCTTTATCCCCTTCTAATTCAGCAATATGCCTCAACAAATCCACAGCTTCATCTAGAGTTAACTCCTCTAAATGATGATAATAAAAGAAGTTATAGAAAGGGTCATCTTTGCGGATAATACCATCAAACAAACTTTGTGCTGTTGCCAGAATTGTTAAAAATGAATAATTCTGTATATAAGCCCGCAGTTGCTTTTGCCCAATATCACCTAAGCCGTTAAACACATCATCTAAATTTTCCATCAACAGCAGCAGCGTGCGTTTACCAACAAATTCTCTGAGCAATGCTGCAGCTTGAAGTTCAGCTTCTTGTGGTGATAACTGATATAGTGCTTCAACTTGCTGATTTAACTTAGCATTATATTCTGCTGGATATTCTTTTTGTAGTGCTCGAAATATCCGCAGCAGCAAATCTAAAAACGATTCAATGCCCCACTCTTCTTCTCTTAACCATGCGATGACTAACTTATCCTGTAAGTCTTCCATGTTGGAGACGCGGTGATACATCAGTGTTATCATGTGCGTCTTTCCAATACCTCGCATTCCTAGCAACAGACGGAAATGTTTATTTGCTGTCAGCGCACTTTCACGAATCAATTCAACTAAATAATCTGCCAAGTGATGACGCTGGACAAAAATTGCTTCCAAAGTTTCTGGAGTCATCAGACTAGGGGTAAAGCGAGAGAGGAAGGTGCTTTTCATGTTTTCATACCATTTCTTTGTGAGGCTGCGCCAAATTTTCTTGACTTCTTCTTTCTTTCTTTCTTTCTTTGTGTCCTTTGCGTTCTTTGCGGTTCGTTCCTCATATAATTGGGCGCATCTATGGCACTTTACGGGCAAGCTATCATACAGAATTGGTATCAACCTCTCAATAAGTTCCAGTAACGTTGAATCAGCCCATAGCGAAAACCATATCCTTCACTTTGTCGAAGAATATAGTAATCACGTTCCAAGAGTCTTAATACAGTCCGTGCTATTTCTTTGTTTTGTGTTTCTGGTTCTTGTTTGAGATTGTGAAACAACTCATCAAATAACAAGGGCTGGTTTGAAACTGCCAAAATATCAAGTAAATTTAGCGCATAAGGGCGTTGATCGTCACTATAGTAATTATCAATCCGCTCTCGATAATGATCCATTTTCCAAGGATTGAGCGGATCTAATAAACAATCTTCGATAGTTTTAGTTATAGTTGCTTCATTGACAGTACCACCCCGCATTTTTAGTTTAATAATCAGGTGGTGAATGTAGAACGGAATGTCATCCATTGCTTCAGCTATTGCAGCAGCACTTACCCAGATATCAGCCGTAGAAATATTTTCTCCTAAAAGTAATCTATGAGCTAAACCTGTAGCATCAACATGGGATAATGGGGGAATATCTGCTGAATACATATCATTTGTCGGCTCATTTGTGTATCCTTCTTTTTTCAAAGAAGCAATCACATGATGTAAGCCAATAGAACCAGTAAACACCATCCTGACATCGGGATACATCTGACGGATAGAACGCAATGTATCCAAAACTTCCATCGCCGCTTGATTGCCGATATTACCCAGCATATATGGAACTTCGTCCCAAAGCAGAATGACTTTACGCTCTTGATTCTCAACTAAATCAGCTATAGTTTTTGTGAGTAGTGTTTTCCAGTGGGGAGCAGCAAATTCAGGTAACTTAACACCCATAGCTTCTGTACCACTTATTTGTGTCAATAGCTGGCGCGTGCGTCTTGCTGTTCGTCGTAAACTGCTTAAGTGTTCTTCAACATCTTGCAAAATAGTCTCGACAAATTCTAGAGGCGAGCGTACTTTCTCCAAATCATGATAAATAGGTAACTTATCCTCTGGAGCTTCTGCTTGCATTTTCTTAATAATGCAAGTTTTGCCCATTCGCCGTTCTGCATTCAGCATCAAGCTTTGTCTGTCCAAAATTTCCCAAAACTGCGAAATGAGATGATCTCGTCCAATCACCTCATTTGGTGAAATTTGCCCTCCAGGGTTAGCCCTCAGTTTTAACGGTATCACCATACCTACACCTCCAAATATACGTCAATATTAACGTACGTAATTTTTCAGGTACGAAAGAAAACATGATTATGCTCAAACCATTTTTTACAGAGAATGCGACAAAGTGAGGAAGTGAAAAAGAGCTTTTGTGTTTAAAATTATACTAAATTTATTTTTATACTTAGTAATGTGCAAATATATTCACAAATAAGACCAAAAAGTTAGTTTTTTACAAAAAATCGTTCTCTTTTGTGATAAAGAATACTAAAGCTCTCTCTTATTTCTGGAAACTTTTGTATATAAATAATTACTATAAATAAAGTCAAAGTATGTTATTTTTAGCCGTTTGAATAATCTCCCTTTATCATCAATTTTGTTTGTAGACAAGCGTATATGCTACCGTCATCAATTTAATTACCAAATTATTGTGAGGCTTTTATAAAAAAATTTTTAATTAAATCACAAACTGTCAGATAGCCAAAATGCTCATTTTTGTAGGGTTATTGACTTGAAATAGGAGTTTCAGTTTGATAAATTGACCAAGGATTCATCTAAAACCTGATCCCCAAACATCTGGGTTTGTGATAGTCTGTTGCAGTTACGCAAAAAGTGAAAGCAGAACGAGTTGAAGTTTTTTTTTTAAAGATCTATCACTCATCAGTGGTGCAAATTAGTAACCTCTGTTCTTCAGTCGCTTTAACATTCGGACGCATGAATCAAAAACATTTGTGGACTGTTGTCGCTATCTTTTCTACTGTTTTTGGGACACAATCTGTAGGTCGCGCCCAAACGACCAAGGAAACGTCTCCAAGTTCGCCACTTCCTTCTGGTGAGGTGGTGAAAGTAGGAGAGTATAAATCCCCTGCGGAAAACCCTGCTTCTAATGCTGTGATGACTGAAATTCACACTCATAAAGTGGCAGGACGTCAAGCGGCAACACTCTATATTCGTAAAATCCCAGTTCTTACGTTTGTGGGTGAAAATGTTGGTCAGAAGCCAACTGCAAGTGCCCAGACAAAAGTTGGTGCATTTAGTGATGAAAATGACACAAAGCTTGACAGCACAAATGCAAGCAGCCCAACAAACGTAGTATCAATTGGGGACAGCGTAGATGTCAAAAACCAACCTAACTCTACTAAGGATGACCCAGTTCAGAGGGCTTCACTAGTAGCCGCTAAGATAAACCAGCTCATCTGGGACAAAGTGGACGCCAACAAAATTACGGTGAGTTGGATAGCCGCAGGTGAGTCCACCGCAAATGAGAGCCACCAGAAAAATGACCAAGCTGGTCAGCAATCAGTACAAGGTCGCTACATTATCAAGGCAAATGGCGACGAAATTGTAGAAATCGATGATCATACATGGCTAGCAGATACAACCAAAGACCGAGCTAAAGATGCTCTGCAAGCAACCAATCGTCTGCGGAGATTAGTAGGTAAAGCATCTCCCCTGAATGAGATTGCTAATTTACCCGCAAAAGCCCTGGTACAAATACCAAAAATCTCCGTGTCAAATTTCCCAGAACAGATAGTCAAAGGACTAAAAGGAGTAGCTTCCTATTATGGCTATGATGGTTCTGGCAACCGCACTGCTACTGGTGAAAGGTTTAATCCAGAAGGGATGACTGCTGCCCATCGCAGCTTACCTTTTGGGACCCGAGTCCGTGTGACCAACACTCGTAATGGTCGTTCCGTAGTGGTTCGGATTAATGATCGAGGACCATTTATTCGGGGTCGAATTATTGACATTTCTGTTGGTGCAGCGCGGATTTTAGGAATGATGGGCAGCGGTGTTGCACCTGTGCGGATAGAAGTGTTAGGAAGGTAAGAGTAGATAATGAGGAGGCAGAGTATGCTGTTGGGAGTTCCCGCAAGCACCTGCCTTGCAAATGAGGAGGATGAGGAAAATGAAGAAGTCATTTCTTCCCCTGCTCCCTAACTTCTCCTCAATGCCCTTAGCTGGTGGTCTACTCCTCAATTTCAGATATAAACTACTGGGGAGAGATAGACAACACTAGGGGTATTTTTGTGCGCCTGTTAACAACAGTCGCAGCTTTACGCTGCTATTTAGCTCAACACCGTTTTAAAAACCAGCTTGTGGATCAAGCGCAGCTGTTGGCATTTGAGGTGACTGCTCGATCCAAGACAGCAGTTGGTTTAGTTCCCACGATGGGAGCGTTGCATAAAGGTCATTTAAGCTTAATTCAACGGGCGCGGCAAGAAAATGCCATAGTGATTGTTAGTATCTTCGTGAATCCGCTACAGTTTGGTCCAAACGAAGATTACCAACGCTATCCTCGCACAAAAGAGCAAGACCAATTATTTTGCGAACAAGCAGGGGTAGATGCAATTTTTGTTCCGACTCCGGAAGAGATGGGAGTTGCCCAGAAGATTGTACAAGAATCAAAAGTTACACAAGTTATCCCTCCATCTGCTATGATATCTGGCTTGTGTGGTCGTACTCGGCTGGGTCACTTTCAAGGTGTAGCTACGATTGTAACCAAGCTTTTCAACTTGGTACAGCCTGATCGAGCTTACTTTGGTCAAAAGGACGGTCAGCAACTTGCTGTTATTAGACGGCTAGTCGCTGATTTGAATTTTCCAATAGAGATTGTTGCTTGTCCGACGGTACGGGAAGCATCGGGTCTTGCCGTAAGCTCTCGTAACCAATATTTGACCGCAACACAAAAGCAACAAGCATCAGTGTTGTATCGTGGTTTGCTATCAAGCCAAGCAGCTTTTCGCGCAGGAGTTCGTGATGCAAAAGCCCTGATAGCGGCGGTAAGGCAAGAAGTGGCAATGTTCAGTTCTGTTTTAGTGGAATATGTTGAATTGGTTGAACCAAATACGTTGATGCTTATAGAAGAAAAAGTTGAGGAGGAAGGAATGCTCGCGGTCGCCGCTCGCCTTGGTTCTACACGTTTGATTGATAATATCATTCTGCACGATCGCCAACCCATCATTGCCATAGATGGACCTGCTGGGGCTGGAAAATCTACTGTCGCTCGTCAAGTCGCAGCAAAGCTGGGTTTAGTGTATTTAGATACAGGCGCAATGTATCGTGCTGTCACTTGGTTGGTGTTGCAAAAGGGAATTGCTTTAGATGATGAGTGTGCGATCGCAGAATTAGCTAATCACTGTGTTATTAAATTAACCCCCAGTCAAGACTTACAAACACCAGTGCAGGTTTGGATTAACGATATTGATGTCACCCAAGCAATTCGTACTCACGAGGTGACATCTAAAGTATCGGCGATCGCCGCTCAAAGTGCTGTACGTCAAGCACTCCTCAAACAACAGCAAAATTGGGGCAAAAAAGGTGGTTTAGTTGCAGAAGGGAGAGACATCGGTACCCAAGTTTTCCCTGATGCAGAAGTAAAAATCTTTCTCACTGCCTCTGTAGGGGAACGTGCTCGTAGACGCCAGCAAGACTTTCAAAAACAAGGTCAACCAGAAGTGAGTATAGAACAGCTGGAAAAGGACATCGCTGAACGCGACTGGAAAGACAGCACTCGCAAAGTTTCCCCTCTCCAAAAAGCAGCAGATGCTGTTGAAATTAAGACAGATGGTATGAGTGTTTCCCAAGTCACAGAACAAATTGTTGACTTTTACACAAATTTGCGGTAAGTCTAAAAGACAATGAGGTGAAAGTAGGCTAAGCCTGCTTTCACCTCATTTCAACCGAAATATTCTAAATAGCCGGTTTGACAGGCATTTGTTAAAATTTTGGGTATATTATGCATGACCTGCTAAATAAACTTATTGAGTGCTTTTACTCATAATATTAATTGTGTTTCAAGCCACCACGTGAATTGAAACCTCAAGCATTGCTAAACCATGTAAACTTGATCTGCAAAACACTGACAAGCGCCTAATGACGATGAAATTATCTGTAAAATTCGACTTTGAGGATGAGAAGTATAATGCACCAGCTTCTCAAGTCATCCCTTGGTGTCAGATGATTAATCCTCGCTATGGCACAAATGGCTTACAGCCTCACGGTTTGGCAATTAAACTAGATAATGCTCAAGCTGTAGGTTTTCAACCCGATGACAATTGGCATGAGCTAGAGCATGAATTTAGCTCTGGAGTCGAAACGGTTTATCTCACTACCACTCCTCGCATAGTCGTCGTGCGTCGGGGACCATTATCTGTTAAAGACCGAGAAACTGGTGTGAAATTAGGTACACTTAAAGACAATTATGATGCTTTTTTAGCAGACAAACTTAAATTTAAAACATTTACTCGCTATTTAATTTATTTAGTAGGAGAAGATAAAAAGTTTTTAAATGAATCACCTCTACAGTTAACTCTCAATGGAGCAGCTGGAGCAAGTTTCAGCAAGGCTTACTCTGAGTACCAACAAGGTAAAGTCACTAGCGGGTTCGTTGCTGAATTAGAAAGGGCTTATGCTGGATACCGCAAGCAGCCTCTGACACCAAAAGGTGCACTATTCCACGCTCACGGAATTTTTTGTCCTATTATTAACTGTGAAGAAAGAGGAATTGAACCTAACACAGTTTTGGTCGCTTCAACTGTAGACTACAAACATCCCACAGTTTCTACTTTAACAGAGTACCTAATTGCTTCCGACTCCCAAGAATCTGAAATTATCTGTAAGGCTTTTGAAGAGTATAAGGACTTTGGAAAGGAAGCGATGAAAGCAGAAACTCCTCGGATGGAGATGGCAGGGGTTTCTAGTTCCTACGTTTATCCGGATGAAGATGATTATGCTTATCCACCTTATTAGTAACAGGGAATAAGCTGCCTGTTTGCAAGCTAAAGTCCTCTTTCAAGGACTATATACCTCTTAGGCGGCGAGCAAGATGCTCGCTTTATTTTATCCAAAAATATCAACAGAAGGTCGCAACTGAGCACAGACTGACAACGCTTGGTGAATGTCATTCGTCAAAAAGTTTTCAAAAACTTTTTCATCTGCCTGTTTGTCATCATCCAATGCAGTGAAAGTCTGCTGACATAAAATGTAATCGAATCGTGGTGCCCATTTTCTCGCTCCCACTCGTGCCGTAATAGAGCAATTGTCAATCATAAAAGCAACCCCTTTTTGATGCATATAAGGGTTTAGAGAATCCACCGCTTCAATAATAGACTCATTCACAATTTCAGAGTAAAGATGTCCTTTTTCCTTCAATAAGTCTACTTGAGCCATCATTGTAGCGACATAAACTCCAGCAGTCGCAGGATGAATGGAAAGTTTCTCAGGTTGTCTATGAGCACGAACATTGACGCCAACTTGCCACATTTCTGTGCCGTCAATTTTTCCTATAGAAAAACGCTGATGACGATTGTTTGCTTCAATCACGCTACGAATTTCGTTTCCAGAAGCAACTTCATCATAAATTTCCATTAAGATTTCAAAAGCAGGATGATAAGCAGCAGAGTAAGCTTTTTTGAAGATTTCTTTACCAGCATCATTCAGAGATTCATAAACAGACAAAATTCCCTTTTTAGAAATCATCTTAGTGATTGCTTCCGTGAGAGATTCTACAGAATTGACATAAGCTTCTTCCTGAGAATATCCATAACAGATAAACCAGCGGTATAAACTTTCTACAATTCCGTGAACTGCTCCGAGCAAAATTCCTCTTTCTCCAAAAATATCAGATTTATATTCTGATTCAAGAGTTGTTTGGAATATTGTAGGAGAACCAATCGCCACTGCCCATCCGAGAGCATAATCTGTTGCTTTTCCATTGACATCTTGATGAATGGCAAAGCTAGTGTTAATGCCAGCGCCATGAATTTTTTTGCCATGTTCATAAAGTCGCCTAACAGAAGGTCCCATCCCTTTTGGACAAACAGCAATCACGTTAATGTTTTCCGGAAATGAATCGCCAATGTTTTTCAAATATCCGAGCAAAAATCCATGAGACAATCCAAGTGTAGCTCCTGGACGAATCGCCTCAAAAATCTGCTGGTAATTTTCAGCTTGTGCAGCATCAGAAATGAGAATAATTAATAAATCAGATTCGGAAATGACTTCATACATTTCTCCTCGTGTGCCATTTTCTCTGGTAAAACCAGCTTTTTCTGCCAATGGAATAGAAGATGAATTTTTCCGAAGACCGACTTTGATTTTAATGTTAGTTCCTGCAAGAGAATCTCTTAAATTTTGTGCTTGAGCAGGACCTTGAGATGACCAACCAATTACTCCAATTTGATGAATTCCTGCAAAAGCTTTAGGTAAAAGTGGAAAAAGATGGCGTCCTCCTCGAACGATATATTCTTCCTTTCCTGCTAAGATAATCTTTCCTTTCTCAAACGTATTTGTGCTAAAGTCTAAGCTCATCGTCTGTTATCCTTATCAATGAAAGCTTTTTCCGGAAGTTTTTACTGTTTGTGTTACTAAAGCTATGCACTCTTCAACATTTACCAAATTCACGCCAATATTCCTTAGCTCTTGCAAACCTCGTTCGTAAACTTGAGATGTGGCATTTGGAATAAAAACGACTCGAAAATCCCGTTCACTTGCCTCATAAATTGTGGTACGTGGACAGTTAGGAAAGTTACATCCACAAACTACTAAAGTGTTAAGTGAATACTTTAGTAAATGTTTTTCAATAGAGGTTTTATAAAACGCTCCCCATCTTGGTTTGTACATAATCCATTCATGATGATTCATCAATTGAAAAGCTCCGGAAATTAGTTCATTTACATCAAGTATTATTTGAGGTGATGGTTTTAATTCGTTGACAAGTTCTACTCCATCAGTGCCAGTAATTGCAACTTTTTTGCCATTTTTAATATCTTGTCTGCGACACAAATCAACATTGGAACCATCAGGTAAATAAATCCTGACTACATGGATAATCGGCTTACCACTTTGTCTAAATGCTTGTAATAATTGCTGAATTTGAGGTATCACTTCCCATGTGCCAGGAATCTCTGCACAAGCCCCAGGTAGTGCAAAAGATTTTTGTACATCTATAGTCAACAAAGCAGCATTTTCCCAATCAGGACTGGTGTCGTCTTTCATGGAATAAAATTCCTAAATATTGGTTGTTTTGATTGGTTATTTGGAATATTCTTGTTGTTAATTCCTAACATAAATGCTAATTTTTCCACTGTCCAACACATTTTTTATAGGCAATTAACACTTAAAATGTTCTAATGGAACTTCGACATTTACGCTATTTTGTTGCTGTTGCAGAGGAACTGCACTTTAGTCGAGCTGCAGAACGATTGCACATGGCTCAGCAACCTCTCAGTCAACAAATCCGCCAACTAGAGGATGAATTAGGCGTACTCTTGTTTCACCGTACTAAGCGCCGAGTTCAATTAACAGAACCAGGAAAAGCATTTTTAGTAGAAGCGCGTCACATTCTGCTGAAAGCAACTCAGGCTATAGAGATTGTAAGACAAGTGGCTCAAGGAGAAAGTGGACGACTCAAAGTAGGATTCTCGGGTTTTGCTACCTACAGTGTTTTACCCAAAGCTTTGAGGATTTTTCGAGAGCGTTTTCCACGCGTGGAACTCGAATTAGAGGAAATGACAACAACTGCTCAAGTACAGGCGCTGCAAGAGGAGCAAATCCATCTTGGTTTGATGATTCCGCCTATACCTGATGCTTCCTTAACCCTTGAACCAATCCTTAAGGAGCCACTTGTCGTTATATTGCCAGAAACTCATCCTTTAGCAACTCAGCCAGAGTTAGCATTATCTATGCTGGCGAATGAGTCCTTTATTTTGGTATCACGTCAATTAGAACCTGGTTACTACGACCGGTGTATTAGTTTATTCCAACAAGCAGGTTTTAGTCCTAAGGTCGTGCAAAAAGCCAGCCAAAAGCAGACCATTCTTGGTCTTGTCTCTGCTGGTATGGGTGTCTCTCTCGCTCCTGCTTCCATCCGTAATATTCACAGGACAGGAGTTGTATACATTACTTTAAATCCATCAGATGTAGAAGTAGAACTAGTAGCAGTCTGGCGACAAGATGAGTCATTACCAGTTTTACGGACATTTCTTGAGGTTACCAAAGAAGTTGTAAGTCAAAGTTTCAGTCCGACTTCATAAAGGTAAAGGTGCAAATGGATATACAAATCTAAACAATTCTAAACAACGTTATCTAACACAGTGATTTAGGATAACTGCTATCGAGCGACTAACACTTGATGGACACCGCGACCAACATCGACAACATACCCTGTACGGTGCAGTTCAGGTTTTGGCTTTTGGAGGACTCGCCAGAATTCTATTCCACCTTTGGGTTTTGGGGTGAAATACTCATATACTGCCACGACTAGAGAATTACCACTAGTATCAAATGCTGCGCTCTCTGGCAAGATACCTTCAAACGGATAATCATTGATTTTAGTTAACTGACCAGAGGTGCGATCAAGCGTCATCAAACTCAGTGTCGCTTGACGTGTAAATCGAGGTGAATTTGTAGGAAAAGCAGTCCCGCGCATATTTACAGTAACAACCTTTGAGCCATCTGGGCTAATCGCCAAACTTTCGGGTGAATTATCGGCGATCGCAGTTGAAACCACACGATGCTGAACCTGCGATGCAAAAGTGTTTGATTCTGCCAGTTGAATCACCGACACCGTTCCTCGCGTTTCGGGTATGCGTTGTTCTAAGGTTTTGACTTGTTCACCAAAATTGCGTCCCCAATTGCTGCTGAGAAAAAATCGTCCATCGGGGGTGAACTGTGCTGTAAATGGATCTTTGCCCACTTTCACAGGGCGACCCCAAGGAATCAGTTGCAGATTACTTTCAGGATTGCGCTGCACTTCGTAAAATGCAATCTCATTTCGATAGTCCAGATTCACCGCCAGATATTTTCCAGACGGATGCCACTGAACTTGACTGACATACAATCCGTTTTGAAATCGCTCTGGGTCAAGTTGAATTCCTAACTGACGCAGTGAAAATTCGCTCGGCTGACCTAATTGATGATTTTGAATTGGAACCAGAATAATTTCTTTGTCTGGAGTTTGCGTTGAAATTGCCAGTAAATCTCCGTTTGGATGAACATGAACGGTTTCGGGTTTGGGAGCAACTGCTATTCGACTGCGAACGGTTGGACGACGCGGATTGGATAAATCGATTGCAACCAGTTGATTTCCGGGTGGAAGTTGTTCTCTGCGAGTTGCACCGACTGGCATGGCTTGGAGGGTTTCAACGATAAAAGCCGTTCGACTATCAGGTGATAGAGTCAGAGCATAGGGTGCTCCAGTGACTGAGTTTGAGGCATTGATTTGCGCGATTCTCGTTCCGAGAGGCTGCGCCAACGCTTCCTGCTTCCCATTGATTACGATCAATAACTGATCGGTCACACCTGGAGCAGGCAGCTTACCATCAGCATAAGTACTGGCAAGAAAATCACCATCTGAAATGGCAGCAATGTAGCGACCTGCAAAATTTGGGGCTTGAGCAGCTTGCTGCGACCAGCCTACTTCAACCATTTGTATTGATAGAATGAGCGCAATTGTAATCGTCGTTAAAATCCAAGTTGCCTTCATGACGACAATTTCCTTCCCTCGTATTCCAGAATCCACAATCCTTGATTTTTGTGGGTGATGTAAATGTAACCTCGGCGATCGACTAATACATCTTCGGTCTGCACCACCAAGCGTCCCTCCGGTAGCACCCCAAAGCGCCGTTCTGGGTCAGGCGGGATGAAATAGCCAACTTCCTGCGGCAGGCGCGGATTAGAGACATCAAAAATGCGTAAACCTGCATTGAAGTAGCTAAGGTACAACAGATCGCCCTGCTTTTCTACATCTGGATTATGTTGCAAATGGTTGATGTTGTGCGGTCCCTGCCAGCCTCCCTTTTCTGAAAAGTCGCGGTAGCCATACCCAGAAGGAGGAATCGGACTCGGCAGGATTGACAGCAGAAATGGATTGGCTGGATCGCGGATATCGACAATTGAGGCGTGAGGGGCTGCACTTGCACCATAAGACACATCCTCAGAATTAACATAGGCAATGCCTTGTTTAGGCTGAGGTAACACACTATGTACGCCAAAGCGCGAGTGAAACGGAGGGCTAAACGGTAATCGTCCAATCTGACGAGGTTTAGTTACGTCGCTGATATCCAGAACGACCATTCCCGCCGCACCGTAAGCTAGATACACTAATTTGCCAGCAACATAGGGTGGTCCATGATGCGAGATATACGTTGCTGAAGGCTGCTCACCCCCTGCTGTATGTTGCCCTGGAACCCACCATCGTCCAACCTCCTGCGGCTTAGCAGGATTGTCAATATCGACGATGACATAAATATTTCCTTCGTAACCCGGCATTCCGGCTGCTAGATGCATATAGCGCCCACCTGCATAAAAGTTGCGATGGGTTCCTGTGCCACCAGTGCGAAATTGCCCCAACCGTCGAGGATTGACAGGATCGCGAATGTCCCAGATTAGTACGCCTTCGTCAAACGGTTTATTGTTGCCCCCCAAACCTGGTAAGATTTGTTCCAGTGCGGTAATCATTGTGTTACCAGACAGTTCCATCTGGAGCGTTGCCGTGTTCTCTGGTCCTGCAATAAACTTGACGACTTCTGGTTTCGCTGGATCGGTGACATCGACAATCGACCAACCAGGTTGCCAGAAGTGACCTGTGTAGAGATACCAGCGTCCTTGATGTTCGCGAATTGATATTTTGAACCCAGGTTTATTGTTCAAGTCACTGTAGCCAACTATGCGGACATTGTGCGCGATCGGCTCCGTCTGTCGCTTGTAAGTTTTGCTAAAATGTCCTCCGGGTTTATCAGTCTCCTTGAGGTAAGCATTGTTCAGAATGGTTGGCTTGTCTACTGTTCCACGAGGCTGTTGAGCTAGTCCTGCTTTTCCCAGCAGAGCACCTGCAAACCCTGCGGTTGTGAAGGTGAGAAAAGAGCGTCGATCGCAAAAGCCACACATACCTTATTGCCTCCAATGTCATTGCCTTGCTAAAACCCATCAATTTTGTTACTTCGCATCCCGCTCTTGAAACACTGCTTCCGCTAAAGCCATTGCCTGCTGCACTTTGACAAATCCAACATAAGGAATCATATGTATAATTGCTTCAACAATCTCTTGACGATTGGCTCCAACGTTTAATGCTCCATTGATATGTACCTTGAGCGGTAGTTCTGAGGCAGTTGTATTCAATCCAGTCAACGCAGAAACGGTCGCAAGTTCGCGGGTTTTAAGATCCAGATTCGGACGAGAAAACACATCACCATAAGAGAATTCTAAAATATAGCGTCCGAGGTCGGGAGCGATATCTTCAAAGCTTTTCACTACTGCCTCACCCGATGCCTTACTAATTTGGTTTAAAGCTTCTAAACCCCGACGATAACGCGCTTCATTGCTTTCTGCTTGCCGCCGACTTTCTAGATCCGGTTGCGGACTAGCAGCAGGAATTCCTCGTTGCTTAAGATCTGCAAATATCTGCTGCGCGGCAGTAACGGCAGCCAGTGTTTTGGGATACCCTGCATACACTGTCATTTGCAACAGTAACTCTTTAATTTCAGTCTCAGTTGCACCTGCTCGCAATGCACCTTTGACGTGAGCCTGAACTGAATGACTCTGATTTCCTAGAGCCGTCACCATCGCTAGAGTGGCGAACTCGCGGGATTTGAGGCTGAGTCCACGCCGATTCCAAATTTCACCACGCGCAAATTCGATGATTAACCGTGGTAAATCTGGTGCAAGGTTTGCAAACCGAGTTGCAATTGTTTTGACTCGATCGCCTTCTGTTTGCTGCAAATTCTGAATACCGAGTTGATAGCGATCGCCTTGCGGTCGAGACGAAACAGGCTTGAACTCAAGATTGCGCTCTTTGAAGACTTCCCGTGCGATCGTCATCCCATCTTGGGCAGCTGGAAATCCGGCATATACAACTGCATGAAGGATGGTTTCAATGACTTCTTGAGGGCTACAACCTACATTCAGCATTCCATGAATATGAAATTTGAGAGCAGGACGAACCGAGCCGATTGCAGTCAATGCCGCCACAGTCGCAATTTCTCGTTGTTTCAAATCAAGTCCGGATCGGGATACAACACCGCCAAATACATGTTCAACAACCATCCGGCTTAAATCTGGTGAGAACGGCTCCAGTGGGCGAGTTGCGCGATCGTACTCTTTACCCCCAACTCGCTTAAGCGTCTCGATACCGCGACTATAGCGATCATCTAAGCGATTTGATTGAGCTTGTGTTTGCTTTTGGGTTATGATTCCTAAAACAAATGTTGTCAGGGTTGCAATTGCTGAGGTAAGGAGCGACCGACGCCTCCGTTGAGAGGTTTGTGGCATCATTTCTACTGCTGTAAAGTTCAAAATAATTCTGAGTGTTCAAACACTTCTACAACCCAGACATCATGCCGCCATCTGCTAAAAGAGAAATGCCCGTGATGTAGGGGCAATCGTTTGACGCAAGGAACAAGGCAGCTTCGGCAATCTCCTGGGCCGTTGCAATTCGCTTCAGCCCATCCACCAATTGTCGAGCGGCTTCTACCTTCTCCTTTGACCCTCCAGTTGTCCGTTGAAATAGAGGCGTATCCGTAATCCCCGGCGATAGCAAGTTGACTCGGATTCCTTGCTGACCATAATCCAGTGTCGCCGCCTGCGCTAAACCTAGTAGTGCTCGTTTGGCAGGTGCATAGGCAGCCATACCTGGTCGAGTCGCTACGGTATGCTGAGAGGCAGTAATCACAATGTTTCCACCCCGCTTCAGCATGTGAGGAATCTGATATTTCATTGCGAGGAAAACGCCCCGTAGATTCGTATTCTGAACCCAGTCCCACTCATCAACGGTGATCTCGTGGAGTGGCTTTGAGAGTACGTCACCGGCATTGTTGAATGCCACATCCAATTGACCATATTTTTCAACGATGCGGTTGATAAACGATTCAACTTCTTTGGGCTGCGTCACGTCCGCCTTGATGTAAGTGGCATCACCACCATTCTTCCTAATCTGCTGTTCTACCTCGTTCCCCAAGTTTTCCCTACGTCCACAAAAGCCGACTTTGCCTCCTTCACGGGCAAAGGCGATCGCCGCCGCACGTCCAATTCCAGACGTTGCTCCAGTGATCAAGACGACTTTTCCGGCAAACCGACTATTCGGATTGACTGGTTGTGGCACAGGTTCTCTTTGCTGAGCATTTGCTTGAGTGGTTAACTCAACCAAACCTGCTCCAGCAATCCCAGCAATTCCAGTCTGAATCACTTGGCGACGGTTAGGCTGTCGATTTGTGCTGTGCTTAATCATTGTTTTTTGTGCTCTTTTATGCTATTGAAAATAATTCAAAAATTTTGTCACTGCTGTAAAGGTCTTTTTAGAAGTTTTACAACGCATTTGCAAAACGAGCCTCAATACCCTAAGTGTAGATTCATGCCTAAAATATTGACAATGGCTTTTTAAAGCACTGCTATCATGTGTAAAACGCATTAATCATGAGTCGTTTACAAGATTTAGAAGTCTTTGTCCAAGTCGTCAACACCGGCAACTTTGCAAAAGCGGCGGTTGCACTAGAAATCAATCCGTCTGCAATTAGTCGTCGCATCAGCCATCTTGAAGATCAGCTTGGAGTGCGTCTGTTCAATCGCACGACTCGTAGCCTCAGCTTGACCGAAGTGGGAGAACGCTATTTCAAGCGTTGTCTCAGAATTTTGGCAGATTTGGAGGAAGCCGATCGCGAGGCAAAACAGCACAGCGAAGCACCCCAGGGATTGCTGCAGGTCAGTTGTTCGACTATGTTTGCCCATCGCCATCTTTTCACCCGGATTCCTGAGTTTTTGGCACACTACCCGCGCTTAAGCATTCAACTGGTGCTGACTGATGATGTGATTGATGTGGTCGGTGAAGGCATTGATGTCGCAATTCGCATTAGTGAACTTGCAGATTCTTCACTCATTACACGTCGATTAGTGTCTGATCGCCGCATTATTTGCGCAGCTCCGGCTTATCTTGAACGCTATGGAACACCGAAGACTCCCGATGATCTGGCTGCTCACAACTGCTTCGCATTGAGTGCATACAAAACAACCTTGAATCAATGGCGCTTTCGCGATCCAGTTGGACTCAGAGAAATTAGAGTGGGTGGAAATTTTACGGTCAATACTGGAATAGCGCTGTACGAAGCTGTACTGGCAGGTTTGGGAATCGCTCGTGTGTCAGCATTTTTGGCAGATCAGGCGTTGCGATCCGGGCAACTAATTCGTATTCTTTCTGAGTACGAAGATGAGAATGATGTTGGCATTTATGCCATCTTTCCAAGTAATCGTTACCTACTTCCGAAGGTGCAATGCTTTATCGAATTTCTGGTCAAAAGCTGTTTAGACACCGAGGATGCAAGTATTTAGGGCAGCGCCGTCGCGGGTTATTTTGCTGGATGTTGTATACATCACTCTGAATACATCAGATGTAGAGGTAGGGCTAGTAGTAGCAGTCTGGCGACAAGATGAGTCATTACCAGTTTTACGGACGTTCTTTGAGGTTATGAAAAAGGTTATGAGAAGGAGTCAGAAGACAGAATTCAGAACTCAGAATAACCCCACGAATGAATTCGGGGGTTTCGGTAAAGAAGCTATCGTTTTTCTTTTTCTCCACGGATAAATCCGGGGGCTTTAGACCATTATTCATCCACCAGTCGCACCGCTCGTTCATTCTGACTCCTGGCTCCTGACTCCTGAATTCTTTTTCGGTGAGTCAAAATTTTAGTGAGGATACGGCTTAAGACACAATATAGCAAGAACCTTAATCTATGCCAGTCATTTATGACTAACCTACAAACAAAATTACCAACTGATACATGGGTAGCAGCTACTTGGAATGAATATCTTCAAGTGATTGAAAATCCGGGATATGAAAAAGCCAAGAGTTACTACTACAACGGTAAAATGAGGATTGAAATGCCACCAGTAGGTAATGATCATTCACGAGATCACTCGATTGTTATCTATGCCGTACATCTGTTTGCCAGCATCAAAGATATTGATTTGAACGGAAACGATAACTGCACCTACCGGAAAACAGGATATGATGATGCACAACCTGATGCGTCTTTTTACATTGGCAAAAATGCAGACGTCATCCCTTGGGGTACTTCCATTATTCACCTTGATACCTATCCAGCCCCAGATTTAGTGATTGAGGTTGCAAATACTTCTCTTGCTGATGATAAAGGAGATAAACGTCTTCTATATGAAGAATTAGGAGTCGGTGAATACTGGATTATAGATGTACAAAACGTTCAAGTTATTGCTTTTGCCGTAGAAAATGGTGGTAGCCGAAAAATTTATCAGTCTCAAGTTTTACCTGGGTTAGCAATTTCTCTTTTGGAAGATGCTTTTCGCCGTACTCGTGAAATGAATCATAGTAAGGTTGGCGCTTGGTTATTATCCCAATTTCAGCAATAATTTAGCAGAACTCTAATGTAAGTTCTACCATCTAGAATCCACAATTCAACCTGGAGTTATCACCCATTTAATTTACACAGAGTTAGGAGCAAGACGACTTGCTAGCAGTGGTTTTCTTGATTTTGAAGTTTGAATCGCCGAAGGCGTTGCGACCAGAGCGTAAGCGCAAAGCGCACGCTAAGAGCGTTAGCGCAGCGTCTCCGTTAGGAGATACGCGCAGCGTGTCCCCTTGCTCCTCAGCAATCAGAACTTTGAATTGTTTACCCCCTGGCTTGTTGAACCAGGAGTATTGTGAGAAAAATAGACATCAGCTTACAACCGCTGAAGCAAGTTTAAACCGTGAGTATCAGTACCACAGGTGTTTAAAAGATTGTACTCATTTGCCAATTGTTGCACCTGCATCGATTCTCTCTCACTCGGTTTCCAAGGGTTAGGGTTGTTGTAGGCGTAAAAAGTTTCAACGCCATCAATCCCCGCCTCTGCAGCCGCGGGTATCAATTCAAAGTGCGATCGCCTATAACGAGCTGGGTGAGCTAATATCGCCAGTCCTCCTGCTTTTTGAATTGCGGAAATGACGTTAGCTGCTTGATACTCTTCCCCTGTAGTTATTCTTCTTTGAATGTAAGGTTTCATGCTGGAGTGTTCTGGATTAAAAGCATAACCCAAAATATGAACTTCAATATTTAAAAGATTGGCATGAATTTCTACACCAGTCCACAGAATGGGAGCGTTTGCACCAGGGTTGTTCCACCTCCAGTTTTCTAACCAAGTTTGAGCCGCTTGGTAGCCACCTATACCATGATGGTCAGTAATGGCAAGACCTTTTAAACCGATGGCGATCGCCTGTTCCATCAATGCACTCGGTTGCAACCTACCATCTGAGTGGACAGTATGCATATGAAAGTTAAAATGGGTTGGGCAACTCTTTGCATCAATGCTCTGGAAGACTTGCTTTAATTGCTCCCTACAGGTAAACACTTCAACGATATTGACAGTCATAACCCCCTCTTTTCCAAAATAGGTGATTTTTTACACAAAAATACATGACACCAACAGCCCAGAGTGCACCAGCACCGCTGTGAAGTGTTGGTTGCTACTTTCTGGGCATCATTGGCAAAATTTTTCAATATGTTAAAACTACGTTAGCAAATTCAAAGGCTAGCGGTCATGCGTATTTTCGATTTGTTTGATAAGAAAAAGTAAGAAATGTTGCCTCAAATCTCCGTTGAATCAACATTTAGCAACAAGACCAGATATTTAGTAAATCTTAAAAATAGGACAAAAAAACATCTTTTAACAGAAAAAATAAAGATTTTATATTGTATAAATCTTGTCATTTATATTGGTAATCCAATCAATTCACCTGAACCAGTGATTACCTTACCAATTGTAAAAGCTGTAACGTTTTGTAACTTCATATACGTTATAACTTGCTCTACTTGATGAGGAGGTACAAGTAGCACAAATCCAATCCCCATGTTGAAAGTGTTATACATAGCTTGGGGACTAACAGATCCAGTTTGTGCTAACCACTGAAACACAGATGGAATAGACCAACTTTCACAGTTTATTTCAAGAGCTTGATCTTTACCCAAACAACGGGGCAAGTTTTCTGGTAAACCTCCACCCGTGATGTGAGCCATACCGTGAATTTCTAACCCTGCTTGACGTGCACTCAGTACGGGTTTAACGTAAATACGCGTGGGTGAGAGGAAAACTTCTCCTAATGTTTGGTCACCAAATATTTCTAAACGATCAGTCCATGAAAATCCCGTTTGGCTGACAATTTTCCTGACCAAACTAAAGCCATTGCTATGTACGCCAGCGCTAGCCAGTGCGATCGCCACATCTCCCACTTGTACCTGAGAACCATCCAGCATTTGGCTTCTTTCAACAATTCCCACACAAAACCCAGCCAAATCATACTCACCCGCCTGATAAAAACCTGGCATTTCGGCGGTTTCTCCTCCCAGTAAAGCGCAACCCGCCTCCTGACACCCAGAGGCTATTCCTGCAACAACTTGCGTGAGCTGCTCTTTATCTAGCTGACCTGTTGCCAGATAATCTAAAAAGAATAGCGGTTCTGCGCCAGATGTCAGCACATCATTGACGCACATTGCTACCAAATCAATTCCAACGCTGTTGTGACGGTTGAGAACGTGAGCGATTTTTAGCTTAGTACCCACACCATCAGTCCCAGAAACCAAAACAGGTTCTTTATAACCACTTGGTAGTTGAAAGCAGCCACTAAAGCCACCTAGTCCACCAATGACTTCTGGTCTAAAAGTGCTATGAACCAAATTACGAATTTGATTTACAAACTCTCGACCAGCCTCAACATCAACTCCTGCATCCTTGTAATCCATGAGTCAAAACATCGCTATCACTTCAAGTTACTAAAGTTTACAATCAATCGTCCAAAAATTTTTACTCATGACCAATGTACGGGCGCAAGGCCGCAGCGCCCCTACTAATGACTTCAAAATACCTCATCTTCAATACCGCGCCACCATTCCCCCAAGTTCATCAAATCTCGGTGAATGTCTTCTAACTGATGAAAATACTCATTGTCTGAAAGTGTTGATCGACGTTCTTGAAGTTTCTTCAGTCGCAATTGCACCAATAGCCAAGGTTTGCTGATACCATCAGTTGCTTCCATGTATTGCGCGAGATCGGTACTATCCATATGCTTTTTAAAATTGTAGATTTTGGATGAAGTTTTCTAAAATACAGCCAGAAACAAAGTTGCTGGCTCATAGCTTAAGTCTACTCAAGTAGACTTAAAACCAAGTTACCGAAAGAATTTAGTTGTCTTGAGACGACTTGAGTTATTAGCCTAGGGTTTTAAACCCTAGGCGGTTGTTGGGACTAATGCAAAATGTCAGTTCAAACAAACTCAAGCTATGCAAGAGAAACTTGTTTGCAGACGGCTTTTGCCAGCTTATTTAGCTGCGTTGGCATATTGTTCGGCTACAAAATCCCAGTTAATCAGCTCGTTCAGGAAAGTATCCAGGTAATCTGGACGACGATTTTGGTAATCCAGATAGTAGGCGTGTTCCCAAACATCAGCGGTTAACAAAGGAGTTTGACCGTTTGTGATCGGGTTAGCAGCATTTGGTGTTTTCACAACCTTGAGTTCGCCGTTATCCAGCACCAGCCAAGCGTAACCACTGCCAAACTGAGTAGCCCCAGCTTCTTTGAATTGTTTTTTGAATTCATCTAAGCTACCAAAGCTGGCATTGATTTTTTCGGCTAGTTCCCCAGAAGGAGCACCAGCGCCTTTCTTCAAGCCGTTCCAGTAGAAGGTATGATTCCATACCTGAGCAGCATTGTTAAAGATACCAGTTTTAGAAGAGTCATTGGCAGTCGCCAATACGATTTCTTCAAGTGACTTGTTGGCAAGTTCTGTACCTTCAATCAGTTTGTTGAGGTTAGTGACGTAACCAGCGTGGTGCTTGTCGTGATGGAACTTTAGAGTGTCACTTGAAATCAATGGAGACAGAGCGTCGTAATCGTATGGTAATGGGGGAAGTTCAAATGCCATTGTGTAAATCCTCTCTTTAGAGTTTTTCAGTTTAGAGCTTATGGGGTAGCTCTGGAAAAAAATACCCGTGCTAAGCAGTTCTTACAGCTTGGCACTGCGTGATAAAACTTAAACAGTTTGATTCTACTAGCAAATGTGGCATCAATAGCCTCATGCATAGGTAGGATATGTTCGAGATTGGGAATCGCGCCTTGCAGTCAACGTTTCTACTAATGACTGGAAGCTTCTAAAAACTGACGTTAGAATCACAAACAAGGTTTGAATCAGAAAGATAACAACTATGAAGACTGCTGAAAAATTGGCTGCGGGTTGGCTACTAACACTCGGATTCATGTTTTTGTCGCTCTCAGCCTCTGCAGTAATGCAGAAACATGCTATGGAGAGGCCTATCGAACCAAGTCTAAGATCGGTTGTCGCTCTTGATGAATCTAATGAGGCTGCCGTTAATGTACTTGATAATACTGCTTTTAATGGTCTAATTTTCGGCGTTCCTACCTCAGTATTAGGAGTATGGTTAGCATTGGGAGTATATCGTAAAACTCAGCATGAGAGGAAGGCGATTAAGGCACAGACAAATGACCAGCTGCAATCCGCCTTCTATCGTATGATTCAAGAAAATAATGGGCGCATCACTCTTATGAGCTTTGCAATGCAGTTACAATTGCCACCAGCAACTGCAAAGCAATATTTAGACGAGCAAGCTAAAGTATTTAATGCTAATTTTAAAGTAAGCGAAGAAGGGGGAGTCTCTTACCATTTTGATGTTTAAAGAACAAATTGGCGCTCATAGTGTACCCCATGATAGTGTACCCGATGATAGTGTACCCCATGACACGAATTTTTTTGAGTTTAGCAGCCCTTTTCGCGGGTTTATCAGTTGCAGCAGGCGCGTTTGGTTCCCATGCGCTGCGGGATAAAATCAGCGATCGCTCCCTAGAAATTTTTGAAGTCGGCGCTCGTTATCAGATGTATCATGCCTTAGCGCTGCTAGTGGTGGGACTACTCCTCAGTCGCATCGAGTCACCTCCAGCTACTATGATCGCAAGTGGATGGCTGTTCATCATTGGTATCGTCATTTTTTCAGGGAGTTTATATGCTTTGAGCTTAAGCGGTGTTAAATCTTTGGGAGCGATCGCTCCATTAGGAGGAGCAGCATTTCTTGCTGGTTGGGGCGCTTTAGCTTTTGCGGCTTGGAGTTTGAAGTAATCAAAGGTTCGCCGATTTTTTTTGAGAGTTAGGAAAATCGATAAATCTAGTTTTCATCAGGGTTTGAGATATGCGACGTCATATTACTTTTGAAGCAATACCTTGGTTTAGAACTTAAGAGCTTCTTCAATGCTGTCTTGCTCATTCTTTCGTTCCGTACTTTTTCTCAGTCCCTAGAAAATGAGCGATCGCTGACTTAATCTATACTCATGCAAAAAACGGAACGTTCCTCAGCGTTTCGTTTTTTGTCAATCTGGGTCTTCGGCGCAGCACAAGGCTCGGATCGGTTTTTTTATGTTATGGCAGTCGAAGCATAGATTAGGACAGAAACTAATGAGAAAATACGGACACCACAATACTTTCAAGCCTGTTAAGCGTTAAGCGTTAAGCGTTCCCTGCTATAGCTCCTTGACTGTGATACCAAAGTATGATGCCAACTTAATGTTAATTTATGTAAACTAAAGTAGTGGGGAATACAATTTTTGCAGTTTTAGAAGCAAAAGGCTGACCATAGCAGGAATTCATCTACCATTGCTGAGATTCTCACGCTCAAAACTTAATCTTTTTTACACAAGCAAATATCTTAATTATGTGCCGATTATTTGGTTACCTCGGTTCACCTGTTTCTTTGGAAACTCTGTTGTATAAGCCTGAACACTCGCTTATCGTTCAAAGTGATCAACCCCGTGAAATGCTATCTGACGAGGTGAATGTTGATGGTTTTGGTGTTGGTTGGTATCATTCTCAAAAAGAAACTGAACCATTTACTTACAAAAATACACTGCCGATTCGGAATGAAATTAATCTGCCAAACCTCAGTCGTTACGTTGAGTCAGGGTGTGTGCTAGCTTATGTTCGCAGCGTAACATCAGGTCAAGTACTCGATTTAAGTAACTATCAACCCTATGACTACCAGCGTCTGCTTTTCATTCATAATGGTGCAATTGATAACTTTCGGCAGACACTCTACAGACCTATACGCAAGGTGTTAAGCGATGAAATTTACCAATGGATAGAAGGAACGACAGATTCAGAACATATTTTTGCTTTGCTGCTAAACCACTGGCTAGCTAACCCTGGTAAAAGTCTAGAGCAGGCTTTACATGTAACGTTGCTTGAGCTTCAACAGTTGGCGCAAAATTATCAAACCAATATTTCAGCTAATGTAGTTATCAGTGACGGACATCGCCTCATTGCTTCGCGCTTTAGCACAAAATCACCAGCTCCTTCGCTGTACACGATAGCTGACGATCCAAATTTCCCTAAATCTGTAATCATTGCGTCAGAACCAATGTTTGCAGGAAATTGGATTTCATGCCCTGAGAATAGCATCATCAGTGTGGGACAAGACTGTGATATCAGAATTGAGCACATCTAATAGCGCTCTTGCGATCGTCAAAAGTGAGCCAGCTTAGAACGCCCATCACCTGCGCCAAAAAACCCTTCCCAAAGGTGCTGGCTCCTCTTGGGGGTGTACTAAACCATCTCACGTTTTAAGATTTACTTATCTTATGACTTGCAACCCTCGACTTGGGTTACTATGCCTAAAAACCTACTGCAGCCTTGAAATGAGACTCGCTCAATTTTTTGGTCATATAAAGTCATTAGCTGCTGCACTCTTTTTGCTAACTATTTTTGGATGTACGTCAACATTAAAAAAGCAAACGCCGACACCAACGCAGCTTAACCGAACCGTAAATGTTGTAGCCTTGAATTTCTGAAGCTGTTTCTTTAGGAAAACCTTTTACAGCAAGGTCTTTTAACCAACTCACCTCAGATGGTGTAAACTTTTCACCAGCAAGGAATTCTCCAAACCCGATCACATCATCTATCATTCCTTGAGTCAAATTTTGACCATTAGCTGAAGTCAAAACAGTACTTGCTCTTATTCTCGGCGTCTGTGCAATTGCTCTACTCTCAATCACAGTTGGTGTAACTATAGCTACTATCAATGCAACAGACATCAGCGCGTGCTTGAATTGGCTAGACATAAATTTCTTCAAATATACATAAGCATAGACAAAAGATGCGGGTGCTAATCCCCTCGTTACTATAGTATTGTAAAATTCTATTTACTGCCATTTAATAAACCGTATTTATACTGAACTCATGTTGTTAGTACGATGATAATAATATATGAGTTGTGTAAAATTTAGCATATTACTGACAGTATGAACGGCGAAACTCTCAACACCGCTGCGCAAATCCTCGAAGCTTTCCGCGCTTGTAAGAATGCGGGAGAAGAGATAGATTTATTTGAGTGTTTGGCAACTCGCCCTGAGGTATCCGTAGTAGCATTTATAGAGATACTGCAAAAAACCAAACGAGAGCCTGTTTTGGCACTTACACTACAGGCGTTTGGCAAGATTACGGATGCGGATATAAAGCAGCAACTCAAGCAAAGTGATGATTTGCTGATCATACTGAGTGAACAGGCGCGTTTTGGTTCGACTGACTTGATTCGCTGGGCTGCAGCGACGACGATTGAGAAATTGGGATTTGATCTCACTGTAGTGTCTCAACATCTTTCTGAGGAACCCGGAGGTATTGCTGAGAAGATAATGCAGTCTAAGATGAAAAGATTTGCTGACCAAAATCTGATACAAAGTAATGATTATGATGAGTTTTTACGTTTCTGGACTTATGGATATTGGTACAAACTCAAGGAATTAACTTTAGGTTATGATTTTTGGAAATTAAAGGAGGAATGGGAGTCTAAAAGAGAAAGAGGATGGCAAGATTCACATGATCCTCAAGAAATTCAGCGTTTCAATAAGTTTTCAGTGTGTTGGGAGGTGATGAATGCTCTTAATTTGAGGGGATTAAATGAGGTGAACTTGGCACTACAAAAAGCAGAAGAATGTGGAGAGAATGCTTCAGAAATTGATGAGAATGAAGTATTTGAAGGTATTGCACAGGTTTTGTCAGCTAACCAATTGACTGAACTTAGTAGTGATAGTGATTTCCAAGTCTTAATAAATACTCAATTTCACTGTTTGGAAAGTAATAATCAAAGAACTCGGTTAGTTGCAGTTAAAGAAATTCTGAGTTTGGGAAATCGTTATTTAGATAAAATTAGAGATGAGCAACTACAAACGTTCCATTCACTTGAAGCTTTTCTAGAAATAGAAACATGCGAAGTGACTCATCAGACCCCCTATGAGCAATTAGAAAGCTTGTCCGAAAATATAGATTTTTTAGAAAAACAACTGAAGCGAAACAAAGTACTTACTTCTCTTTCTCAGATGAAGTTGCTAGTCTTAGACGAAATGAGCAATAGAAAAAGTAAATTTGCTGCTGCTAAACTTTCATGTGAAAAATTACGAGAAAGTATCAAACTTAAAATTGATCAATATTTGAAAACAATTCAGTCTATCAGTACAGAAATTTACGAGCAAATATTTGAGAAAGTGCAAGTTGGTCTAATGCCTGATATAACTGTTGATAATGAGTATGCACTTAGCTTGTTTGAAGATTATAAAAAAGTATTGGCAGACAAGTTGTCAATAGCTTATTCGGTTCATAAACAAGTTTTGACGTTTTATTCAGAACTAGAAAAATGTCAAAATAATCTGGAAAAAATTCAGAATAATTTAAATTTAATTAAATCAATAAATTATAGAGTTTATGGATATTTAGCTTTAAAAGATGAATTGATTGATCTGAAAGTGCCAAATAGTATAAATTATCATAACTACACACAAGTGACTTTACTTGATCAATACTCTAATTACTTAAAAAATAAGTTAAAGAAACTTAGAGATGAAGTGGTCTCTCGTTATGAAAAATTAATTCCAAGCCAATTATCACCTCTTGACACAGAAATAAAAAAAGCCAAGAAAAAAATGGAGCGGGCTAAAAATATAGGAGATGCCATTAACAATTTTTCTCGGATATTATGCATATATATTATTTCTATTATCATGCTACCGTGGACGCTGGTCATGTTAATTCCTGTTGGGTTACTTATAGGAATTGTGAAGTTGTTATTTGGTAATGCAGGAGAGAATATAACTCGTATTTTAGGTTTGATTGCTGCTCCTGGTATGTTATTTTATGTGGGAATTGAAAAAACAATACACGGACTCATTCAACAATACGAAAAAAGATTAGAGTATCAAAGAATACTGAGGTATGAAAAACTGGAAAGTTTGAAAGATGAAGAAAGGCAAATACTAAATTTACTATCTATTTGAATCCCTAAGAATGGGATGTTTTTTACGAGAGTTTTCTGTAAGGTGGGCAATACCCACCCTACTTTTGACTCAACCAATTGGACGATTTCCTGGATTTACAGCATGAATACACTCACTTCCTGAGTTTGGAAACCCTCGTTTATAACAGGCTTCCTCTGGTTTACCCCATCCTAACTGTAAAATGACTTCCAAAAAATTAGTGTTTTCACATTTGGACAAACTTGTCCATTCTGTTATTTGAGCAATTCTATCTACATCAATTTTTTCTATCTGTCGATGCTGTTTGCCATGATTAAAACTTAAATACAAGTCCATCCCTACAGTGACTTCATTCCAAAATTCCAGTATGGAATTTTTTGCTGCTATTAATATTTCTATGTCACTGGGTAAAGCAATTAATTGAGCATCAACTTCTGGATAGCGTAGAATTTTTCCTTTGACAGTCACCTCACGCCAGACAATACCTGAAACTTGATGTTCGTTTTGGTATTCGTGAATAGTGGCTTTAAAATCTTGATATGCGGTAAACTGTTGTAGCCCATCGGTTCTGATAAACTGGTCTATGACAGGATTGCCAGAGACAGTGACTGCTAACTTCAGGCGGTTTCCCTTGAGGCAAGCTTGGCGTTCAGAACGTAAAATTTGAATTAACTGCTCGGTGGTGTAAACCTTTGACATCAGAACACACTTTTTAAGTCAAAGTCAATTGGTCAATAGTCATTATTTCTTTAGTTACTTGTTCTTGACTTCCTAACTCCTCAGTTCTCAACAATTTTTAAAGATTATTCGTATACATTATCCCTTAGAATAAATAGCCTTGCAGTATCTAATAACACGAAAAAACAGGGCAGACAAATTTTGTCTGCCTCACAACTCACCTCGTTAACTCGCTGTTTAACTCATTAAATGCTCGGCGCTTCAATGGTACTGATTCAGTACGAGGTAATAAATCAAACATTTCTCTAAATTTGTCGTCCATTTTCTCAAAGGGGACTTGACCCTTTTGATTCAAAACGACCTCACCGGACTGATTAAATACTACAACTTGGGGAACAACTCCAGAGTAATAATAAGCGGGTTCTGTGGAGTTATAAGTTTTTCCATCTAAAATGCTATCAACATTAACTGGAATAATTTCTGCTACTCGACCGTAATATTCTTGTATCGTTGAAACAACAATGGCATATTTCTTACAATCGCTGCTGTCATCCAAATAAAATGCCAATAGCGTTGGTTTATGCTCTGCTAAAGCTTTTGCGAGATTCAGTTTCGGAGGAACGAGTGAACCATTCCCCGCATAAACCACAAAAATATTCCCATCGTATCTGTCATCATCAATACCAGCAGAGGCTGATTGTCCATTGCTGAATAACAAGCAAGTCAGCAGCAGGAATAAGGAAAACAACCGCCGCCAGTTTGGAATGAGATTCAGTAAAAAGCGCCACTTTATGCAATTCATTAAAAACAACCTTTCAACGTCTATATTTTTTTCTTGTTTGTGCTGAATGTAGCAAACTGGGGTGGGGATAGGAGGACAAAGGGGTAAAGGAATAGGGTACAGGGTTTAGAGTACAGGATTTAGGGAGACAGTAGGAAAGAAAATATGGAATTTATAAACTCAGATCTTGCACCATAATTTTCGTCCACCAATAAATAAATTTCTTGGCTCAAAGTTTAAGTCCGTTAAAACTGAGATCTTGCACTAGTATCAACAATGAGGCAGAACCTCGATATCTCGTTCCCAGGCTGCAGCCTGGGAACGAGGGTTGGGAGGCTTTGCCTCCCGATTATTGAGAATGCTGCAAGATCTGAGTCTTTTACTACTGATCTGTTTGGGTATCATGTTGTTGTGGTTGCTTAGGTAAGGATTCTCGCGGTGTTTTGAGTAAAACCCAATGCAAGTAGAGTAGGAGAATCTGCTTTTTCAGCAAGTGGTTAAGGTGTTTGAGATTGCGTTTGGTCAACAATTTCTCTAAAAGTTTTCCCAAGGCAATCTCAGCAGATGTTTGGGCTAACCACAATGTGAGAATCAAAAGAGCATTCATAAATCGTATTGTATATTTGCCCTTTTAAATTCACCCAAATGCCGTAACAGCGTGGTTTTAGGGGTGTGTGAGTTGTGTACGCGCTTTGAGTGAGTTTTGCTGTGCGTAGTTATAATGAGTAAAAGTTTGTCAATGAGCTATGATTCAGCGATCGCTTCAAGCTTGTGTGGAAGGTATCAAAGCAGCAAAGATAGCTTTAATCGACCGCTTCTCCAACAATCAGCAGAAGCTAGCAAATGCATTAGAGGTAAGTCGTCAACCAGTCAATAAGTTTTTTAACCGTAAGCCTGTCGATAGCAGTTTATTTGTTCAGATATGCGAGAAGTTAGGGTTGAAGTGGCAAGAAGTTGCAGATTTTCTGCAATCTGAATTAGAGGAAAGCTTACAAAACTCTGATATTATCAAAATAAAACTTGACGCTTATCATGCGGAAGTTGAACGAGATTGGGATTTAGCCAGACAGTTATGGATTCGCGTGAATGTGGCTGCTGGAGGTTCAGACATGCAAGCAATTTGTGCTGGAAAAAATGGGGTGTGATCGCTTGTACCAAAAGCTTTGCATTGCTCAGGACTGCTACAGGGCGCGACTAGAGATTAAACCTTGGCGATATGGTGACACTGTTTGTCATCTTGTTGAGGTTATTGGCAATGCCAATAATAGTGAGCAGGCGATCGCGGTTCAGAAAATTCACGATGAGTTTTGCTTGGGCGACGGACAGTTAGCGTAACGTTATAGCATCCTCACCCCAAAGCAAGCATACGTACTCTCTCCTCAAAGCAAGCGAGGACTTATCCAATTTTACGATTATCTCTTAGATGTTCTCTCGTTGAGACCTTGCTGAAATTCTTCTATATAACCAATCGTAATAGCGCTTGTAAAAAGCGTTTGCAGTACAGATAAATCCTCGATTCCATAAATCACTTCCACAACTGGTTCTGGTACTACTCCAAACCGCGTCTGTAGGATTTTAATTACGTTTTCTCGATTTGTTTCGATCATTCCTTCTTCTTTCGCTAGTCTTTCAATACTAGTTACATACCGCATCTTCTGTACCTCCTCGTAACTTCTGACTTCTTGTATAAAACTGTGCGCTAATTCTTTTGGTAATACCATCACCCAGTCAATAAAAAGAGGACAAGCAGACAAGCGGGACTTGGGGTTTACAGAGAAATTAGTCTGCACATATCACCTATCATTTCCGGAACTGGCTATTTTGGCAAGAATTAGTTAAACTCACATGATTAAATTTGAGACTCAGGGCTACAATCTAGCAACACTTAACTAGGGTACTGATGTGGGAAACAAAATTCAACTGATAGACAGGATACGACTGGCAATTGCTGTGTCAGTCGCCAAAGGCGTGACTTTCGGAGTGCGATCGCTGCGCTTAGGTGCAGCAAGTGTTTTACCAGGTTCTCTGGCGCGTCGCATTGAACCCCGACTGTTGCAGTTATTAACTCAGCAAGTCAAAAACGGAGTCATTTTAATTGCTGGTACAAATGGTAAAACAACCACATCGCTGCTCTTACGCACAATTCTAGAACGCAAAGGGTATCGTGTTGCTCACAACTCCACAGGCGCAAATCTAGAAAATGGTTTGATGACAGCACTGCTGGAAGACACTAACTTAGTCGGCGGACTAGATGTTGATTATGCCATTTTAGAAGTCGATGAAAATATCCTACCGAAGATTCTCGCACCAATTCAGCCTAAGATCATCCTCTGTTTAAACCTGTTCCGCGATCAACTCGATAGGTATGGGGAAGTTGACACAATTAGCAAGCGTTGGACAAAAGTCATTTCTACGCTTCCAACAGAAACGGTTGTTATTCCTAATGCTGATGACCCAACCTTATCTTATCTTGGTCAGCAGTTACCCCAGCGAGTGTTATTCTTTGGCTTGAATGAACCAGAAAATTATCTAGATGAAATTCCTCACGCTGTCGATTCTATATTTTGTCCTAATTGCGGACACTCGCTAGATTACAAAGGAGTTTACTTGTCGCATTTAGGAGATTTTCACTGTCCTAAGTGTGGCTTTAGTAGAAGTCAACCCGCGCTTGATAGCAGCGAATTTCCACAAATACTTGTAGGCTTATACAACAAATATAATACTTTGGCAGCCGCTAGCGCTGCTATAGAATTAGGAGTTGATGAAGCGACTATCCTAGATACAATTAACAACTTCCAAGCTGCATTTGGTCGTGCTGAAGAATTAGAAATTAATGGTAAACGGGTACGAATTTTGTTATCAAAAAATCCTGTGGGGACAAATGAAACAATTCGCGTCGTGACTCAAAGTCTTGACAAAACGACACTACTTGTGTTAAACGATAGGACACCGGATGGAACTGATGTATCCTGGATTTGGGATGTTGATACAGAGAAATTGGTAGAACGGGGAGGGACTTTAGTTGTGAGTGGCGATCGCCTCTATGACATGGCGCTACGTCTGCGCTACAGCGAAAAGACTCCTCAAAGTGACTTCAATCTCATTGTCGAAGAAGATTTACGGCAAGCAATTGCAACCGCCTTAGAACACACACCAGAAAATGAAACTTTGCACATATTACCTACCTATTCTGCCATGCTGGAAGTGCGAGAAGTGCTGACAGGCAGAAAAATTCTCTAAATTGGGTCATAGGCTTGTAGTGAGGATTTAAGCGCTTACTACGAACCTATTATCATTTTGAATTTATCCGGATTGCGAATTTTGAATTGTTTATATGCTTATTCAACACTTTCAAATGCTTGCAAATTATAACACCATTACAAATCGAAAACTCTATGAAGTTTGTTCCCAACTTTCGGATGTAGAACGCAAGCGAACGAGACAAGCTTTTTTCAAAAGTATTCATGGGACGCTGAATCATATTATGGTGGGCGATCGCATCTGGATGGGACGCTTTGAAAGCAAACAAATGCCATCTACCAATCTTGATGCTATCCTCTATGAAGACTTTGATGAATTGCGTTCAGTTCGTGTTTTAGAAGATGAGCGCATAGAAGCTTTCATGTCTAAGTTAAATCAGAATTTTTTAACTAAAACAATCAGCTACGTAAATAATCAGGGTAAACTTCATACTGACCCGGCTAACTTATTGCTAGCACATTTTTTTAACCACCAAACACACCATCGCGGTCAAATTCACGATATGCTGAGTCAAACCGAAATTGCCCCACCAGTTTTGGATATGCACCGCATTATTCGACCGTAGTTGAAGAAAACGATGAATCATAGAGTGAAATAGGCAAGCGTCATGAAATATAACATAAAATTTCACCCGAAATCCCTCTGGTGCGAGTTAAAAGTGGAAAACCGGAGGTAGAGTGAGGTTTTTATATTTAATGTGACTTATAAAATGCTTACAAAAACTTGCGTGTTGTCTGGGTATTTTATGACATTTTTATTATCAATGTTATATAGGACTAATATTGGATTTTTGAAAAAAACTCCGTACGCTTTTATTGGTTCTTCGCTGTTAAGAGTTCCCTATCCTGACGAGTTAATATGACTCCGCCACGCAAGCTAACAGAAATCAAACCGGATTCCTATATGATGATGCAATATGATAGCAGTGAAGGACATAGACAAAAAAACTGAGCCAGCGCCTGTGCCCTCCAGGGCTTAACAACCTTTAGGAGAGACCTGGGAAGAAAATTAGTTGAATATTGGCTGGCTCACTTTATTTCAGTCGATTTACTCGGTTTCGTGTATAAACCTTATTTTCACCTATTGGATCGGCAAATACAATGAAGATTAGATTTAAATTGGCTAACAGTGTTTAAAGTTTTGTTCGGAGGGAGTGAAACGAGGAACGCAAGGTATTCCCCCGTTACGCGTACACTTTCTCAATCACCAAACACACCGTTACGGTTAAATTCACGATATGCTAAACCAAACCGAAATTGCTTCACCAGTTTTGGTACATGCACCGGATGATCGACCGTAATTAAGGGAAATTATCAATTGTAGAGACGCTTCAAACAGTTAGAAATCAGTTAGAAATTATGAGTTATCAACAGTATGAATTAACAATTGGTTGGCTATATCCAAAGCTGATGAGTACGTATGGTGATAGGGGTAATGTCATCTGTATAGAACGTCGGTGTCAATGGCGGGGATACAGTGTGAAAGTCTTACCTTTAGATCAAAGCGCGACAGCAGCTGATATTCGTTCAGTAGATGTGATTGTTGGTGGTGGCGCACAAGATCGCCAGCAAGAAATCGTCATGCGCGATTTGCAAGGTGCTAAAGCTGAAGCAATGCGCGAAAAAATTGAAAATGGGACTCCAGGAGTGTTTACCTGTGGTTCACCCCAATTATTAGGACATTATTATGAACCTGCTTTTGGACAGCGTATTGAAGGCTTAGGCATATTAGACTTGGTGTCCGTGCATCCTGGAGAAAATGTCCGCCGCTGTATTGGTAATTTAGTCATAGAAGTCACAGCAACTCATCTGGCGCGCGACTTGGAAGAGATGATGGGTAGCAAACCGTATTTGATTGGTTTTGAAAATCATGGCGGACGCACCAAGCTAGGAAAAGTAGAAGCACTCGGACGCGTGGTGTACGGCTTGGGTAACAATGGTGAGGATGGGACAGAAGGAGCATTTTATCAGAATGCTATAGCGACGTATTCTCACGGTCCCCTGTTACCAAAGAATCCCTTTGTTGCTGACTGGCTGATTCAAACAGCGTTGCGGTTGAAGTATCAACAGCCTATCACTTTGCCACAGATGGATAATACCTTAGCTTTGCAAGCACGGGAAGCGATGTTTAAGCGGTTGAAGGTTAGTATTCCAAGCGTTACGGCTGCTAAAGTTTGAATTTGAAGTTAATTATAGGGTGCGTTAGCGTATGCGTAATGCACCACTTTATCATAAGGCTATATTTATGATTTCAAAAAACTGATTTCAAAAGACGAATTAAGTTACCCGAATAAACGCTTTAATCGTTTGTACACATCATCATCATTACGCTTGCCTACTAAAATGACTTCAACTAAATCCTGGTCTGGAAAAAACCTGTAAACAATCCGATACTCACCACTATCTACTCGATAGTAACCCTCGTAGCCAGATAACGCTTGACTATCAACAGGTATTGGATCTACATTCAAAGCTAAGACTTTTTTAGCAATTTGAGCGGCGATTTTAGGCTGCAAACCATTGATAAAATCGAGAACAGTTGCTAAGCCATCAAGTCTCGCCATCAGCTAAACGCTCCAGTGCAGATGTAAAAGTCTCTGTACCAACCATTTTTGATTGACTAAGAGCAGCTTTGGCACTTTCACCCAAAACTATATCCTCTAATTCTGTCAGTCGATTAATCAATTGTTGGTAACTCTGTGCTGACATAATGACATGGCTAGGTCGTGATTGCTTTGTTAGTAAAACTGGTTCAACAGTAGCCTTGTCAAAAACTTCACCATGTTTGTTGCGAGCATCTGTGAGAGTGTAGATGTGCATAATAAAATTTGTTTTTGACTATTTTAGACATTTTGACTATATTTTAACAGATGCGTAGACAACTTATACCAATTCTCCAAGAAGATGCACTTTATTTTTAAAACGTTAGCGTAGCGTGCGCCCTTGGCGCATACCGCCAAGAACGCCTTAGACGCGCAGCGGCGTGCCGTAGGCTAGAACGCCAAGAAAAGAGCAAGAAGAGAGATTTAATTATTTAGTGCAAGTTTATAGAGAATCGGTATTACCACCCAGTAGAGGTGAATGCTGCGATCGCGCAGCGTGTTCTATCCCCAACACTATCATCTGTAACCATTCCCCGGCCTAAAGGCTAGGGGCTTTATCCCCCTCCCAACACTACTCGTAAAAAGGTACGCACTTATGTTGTTCGCGGAATTTCAGGCGCGGTTACGGTTAACCAGAGAGTGTACTCACTCCCACGCCCCAAGACTCATTTTTCGTTGGCGCTCGTTGCCTAACTCGGTTACTAGCGGAGCGTTGAATAAGAGTCCGTTATCCTGCTATTGCTTATTTCACCGTAGTATTCTAGACGTTTTAACGGGAACTAAAGTTCCCGTGTCGTGTTTCCTCCGTGGCTTAAAAGCGCACGGTTTCCACACTCCCGCGAGGTTAGCATGAAACCGATACAACCTTGGCATTGGCGAAAGTTACCCCTGGCTAAACTGAGTGGAGCGCAAGTTTTCGAGGTATTATTTCTTAAAACCAGCGATGATGTAGAAAGGGCACAAAGTATTTCTCGTCAGCGTATTGCAACTCTCCTAGAAAGTCCAGTGACGCCAAATTGTACTCATCTCGCTCGATATTCGATTTGTGCAGGTTCTCCGCGCTGTATTGAGGGAAAACCTCAACTATGGACACCGCCTGTAGGAGAAATTCTTCCTTTTCTGCGCCGTCTGGTTAACTCTCAAACGCAGGCTGAAGACGCGAGTAGGAAAGCACAATCTATTCTGCCTCCTGAAATTCCCTTTACAGGTGGTTGGCTGGGATGGCTAGGATATGATTTGGCATGGGAGATTGAAGAACTCCCTCAACTCAAAGCCGATCTGCTTCCTTTCCCAGTCGCCTACTGGTACGAACCAGAATCTTTTGCAGTTGCGGATCATCAACAGCAAATTCTGTGGTTAGCTGCGACTGAGTGTGCTCAACTCGACGTAATGCAAAGTCAATTAGAGCAAGCAGATAACGAGAGGGGAATCCAAAGTTTACCAAGAGCTTACAAAACAAATCCTATCACTCCTGTTTTCCAAATATCTCAGGATGATTATGAGGCGGCGGTGCGGCGAGCGAAGAAACATATTCAGGCTGGTGATATCTTTCAGGCTAATTTGTCTTTACGATTTGAAACGCGTACCCCTTGTGATAGTTGGACAATTTATCGAGCTTTGCAGCAGATAAATCCTTCCCCCTTTGCCAGTTATTGGCAGACTCCTTGGGGAGCAATGATGAGTTGTTCGCCTGAGAGGCTGGTACAGTTATCAGGAAGGCAAATTCAAACTCGCCCGATTGCAGGAACGCGATCGCGTGGTGCTACCCCCACTCAAGATGATCTCTTAGCCCAAGAGTTAATTAGCAACACCAAAGAAAGAGCCGAACACATCATGCTTGTTGATTTAGAACGCAATGATATCGGCAGAGTCTGCGAGTGGGGAACTGTACAAGTCGATGAACTCCTCACAATTGAACGCTACAGCCATGTCATGCACCTTGTCAGCAATGTTATCGGTACGCTACATCCAAACTATGACGCTGTAGATTTAATTCGAGCTGTGTTTCCTGGCGGGACAATTACCGGTTGTCCTAAAGTTCGTTGTATGGAAATTATTGAAGAACTCGAACCCGTAAAGCGCAACTTATTTTACGGTTCCTGTGGTTATCTCGATTGGCGAGGAAACCTTGACTTAAATATTTTGATTCGTACACTTTTATATAGTAATAGAAGTGATTCTACACCAGGAGCAATTGTTTGGGGACAAGTTGGTGCTGGCATTGTTGCAGATAGTGATCCAGAAAAAGAATGGTATGAATCTTTGCATAAAGCACAAGCTCAACTCAACGCCTTGAAGCTGGTATTCGATACAGCAAAAAGCTTCTTCTCTCGTTCCCTGGCAGAGCCAGGGAATGCATAACTTGAGGGCTGCTGCCTCAATATAATCACTGAGAGGCAGCATCAGCATAGGAACGAGAGAACCTCACCCTGCCCTGTCGGGCATCGCTGTGGAAACTCCGGCTACGGTGGAACCTCACCCTGCCCTGTCGGGCATCCCTCTCCGGAGTTCGGAGAGGGAAAGATTTTAGCGTAGCTAAAAGCGAGGGTAAGGTTTTGAGCGAGCAGTTTTGTTGTCAGATTCAGTGGGGGCAATATCTGATAGCTCTCGCTTACTGGTAACTAATCCTTTCAAAGGTGCTAGTACAGGAATAAAAAACACCTGCACTGACTCAAATAAGTTAATTTTGTTACGAAAACAGAAACGATATTGGCTTCCGGAAATGAACGTTATACAATCAACATTACATTCTCCGGAGAATCCCTTAAACAATTAAAGAAACAATCAATGTCAGGGTTTGCATCTGCAAGAACATCACTGCCTTTGATAAATTATTCCGGCTTAAGAATGAACAGAAATATAAAGCTTAAGTGTATTTTTTGCTGCTCATTTTCTAACTTTTATCGTTACAGTTTAGCTGTGTTGATGGGTGTGGTTTTGCTGTCCGACTCAGTGGGGGCAACACTGAAAAATACAGAGTTGCAGATAGCACAGCAACCAGAAACTAATTCTCAACAATCAACTCGTGCTGCGGCACAAAAAGCTTTTGAGGAAGGGTTTGCATTTTTCAAGGAAGGTAGCGCAGAATCGTTGAGACAGGCGAGAACAAAATTTGAAATAGCTTTGCAACTGTGGCAGAAAGTAGGGGATAAAGGAAAGCAAGCCCTTACTTCCCTTGCTATCGGGCGAGTTTACTCAGATTTAGGAGAAAAACAAAAAGCACTTGAATTCTACAACCAAGCACTTCCTTTGTATGGTGCGGTGGGCGAAAAAGGTGGAGAAGCCAGAACACTCAATAATATTGGGGGAGTTTACTCAGATTTAGGAGAAAAACAAAAAGCACTGCAATACTACAACAGAGCACTTCCACTACGTCGTGCAGTCGGCGAGAGGTATGGAGAAGCTGCAACACTCACTGGTATCGGCACAGTTTACGACGCTTTAGGAGAAAAACAAAAAGCTCTTGAATTCTACAACCAAGCACTACCTTTGTTTCGTGCGGTAGGCGAGAGGTATGGAGAAGCTACAACACTCAATAATATCGGGGTAGTTTACGACGCTTTAGGAGAAAAACAAAAAGCACTCTCATTCTACAACAGAGCACTTGGACTGAGTCGTGCAGTCGGCGACAGGCGTGGAGAAGCTAGAACACTCAATAATATCGGGGAAGTTTACTCAGATTTAGGAGAAAAACAAAAAGCACTCTCATTCTACAACAGAGCACTTGGACTGCGTCGTGCAGTGGGCGACAGAGGTGGAGAAGCAGCAACACTCAATAATGTTGGGGGAGTTTACTCAGATTTAGGAGAAAAACAAAAAGCACTCTCATTCTACAACAGAGCACTTGGACTGCGTCGTGCAGTGGGCGACAGAGGTGGAGAAGCAGCAACACTCAATAATGTTGGGGGAGTTTACTCAGATTTAGGAGAAAAACAAAAAGCACTCTCATTCTACAACCAAGCACTTGAACTGCGTCGTGCGGTGGGCGACAGGGGTGGAGAAGCCGGTGTTCTTAGTAACCTAGCTTACTTAGAACGCGACGTCGGCAACTTAGAACAATCCCTCAAACAAATTGAACCTGCTATCAAAATCATCGAAGATTTACGCACGAAAATTGACAACCAAGACTTACGAACTTCCTACTTTGCCTCAGTCCAAGGTTATTACAAATTCTACATCGACCTGTTGATGCAGTTGCACAAAAAGAACCCATCAAAAGGGTATGATGCTCTTGCACTGCACATCAGCGAACGCTCCCGCGCCCGTGGTTTAATTGAACTGTTAACCGAAGCTCGTGCTGATATTCGCAAAGGCGTTGATCCCAAACTCTTGGAAGAAGAACAGCGCTTGCAAGTGCTTATTAATGTCAAAGCCAAAAGTCTACAAGAACTACCTGGTAACAAAGAAGAACAAGCAGCAGCCCTGAGAAAAGAAATTGATAATCTCCTGACTCAACAAAAAGAACTACAAACCAAAATCCGCACCAGTAGCCCCAAATATGCAGCACTACAGTATCCCCAACCCTTAAAGTTACCCCAAATTCAGCAACAACTCGATAAAGATACCCTCTTGTTGGAATATTCCTTAGGTGAAGAACGCAGTTATCTTTGGGTTGTCAGTTCCAATTCTGTCAATAGCTATGAACTTCCTGCACGCAAACAGATAGAGAAAGCAGCCAAGAATTTCAGAGACGACTTGCAACAAGCGACAGCAGGAAACTTAGCAGCCAAAACAGCAACACAACTGAGTCAACTCATCCTCGCACCTGTAGCTGACAAGTTAGGACAAAAGCGCTTAGTCATTGTCGCTGATGGTGCATTGCAATCGATTCCTTTTGCCGCATTAACTCAACCAGGAAAATCAGCTGCTTCTTCTAATTATCAACCCTTAATTGTCAACCATGAAATAGTCAATCTACCTTCAGCATCAACCATTGCCTTTCAAAGACAGGAACTTAAAGGACGCAAAACCGCACCCAAAACCCTCGCCATCTTAGCAGATCCAGTATTCGACACAGATGACGATCGCTTGACTGGTAAATCAAAGGCACTTGCTCCGGAACTAGATTTGAGGAGTCAACTACAACAGTCTGCCCTTAAGCAAGCAGCAAGAAGTTTCAACCGCAACGGTTGGAATCGACTCCCTGGTACAGGCGAAGAAGCAAAGGCAATATTGAAACTTGTATCATCATCAAATCACCTGCAAGCTTTTGCTTTTGACGCTAACTACAACTGGGCAACTAACAAACAACTCTCCCAATATCGCTTCCTACATTTTGCTACCCACGGCTTTGCAGATCCCAACAGCCCAGAATTATCAGGAATTGTTCTCTCGCTTGTAGACAAAGCTGGTAAACCGATTGAAGGTTATCTGCGCTTGGGTGATATCTTCAACCTCGATTTCACCGCTGATTTAGTCGTCCTGAGTGCTTGCGAAACCGGATTAGGCAAGGATGTCAATGGTGAAGGATTAGTTGGGTTGACAAGAGGCTTGATGTATGCTGGAGCAGAAAGAGTGGCTGTGTCTCTGTGGCAAGTTGATGACGAGGGGACATCACAATTGATGCAGGAGTTTTATAAAGAAATGTTACAGCAAGGGAAGTCACCTACTGGTGCTTTACGTGCTGCACAACTGAAGCTGTTGCAAGACTCGAAATGGAATAAACCTTCCTATTGGGCGGCGTTTACTTTGCAGGGTGAGTGGAGATGAGGCGGTACGCCCAAGCGGGAGACAGAAGGTTTGACAGACTTCATTTCTTTCGTGGTGATGTGGGAGCAAGGTTTGACTGATGCTATAACTGCTGATGTGCATTTTGTTCAAGCAGGTTTTTGGGCGTTGTTGCGGGAGTAAGTGTTTTGTCAGTGCCAATAGCACGTAGATTGCTAGGATTGCAACAAGAGCGATCGCTCAATACGGTTGCTGTTAAGGATTGTTGGTAACCATTTCACGTGTGTAGAAACGTTGCATCCGAGCGTTCGTACATTGCAATCGGCGATAACGGTGAGACCAGCGCTGCGGGAAGGGAGCTAGTGCGGTCTTGGGGCCTCACGCCAGGTCGCACCGTCGGGGGAACCCCAACGCGAGAACAAGCGTGAGGGAAACCCTCATCAAGTACTGGCGCAGCAACGCACTGGCTCCCCAAGTAGAGCATAGCCGCGTTTTCCCGACAGCCAGGCGACCCGCGTTCCCGGAGGGTTTTGGTTCTATCACCAGTTGTATTGAGCGATCGCTACCTTACAAAAAAAAGTAGGATAAGCAAGTTGCCTATCCCACTAAAGTCACACTAAAAAACCGATCGCTCCTCTAGACGTTCTAAAACTTGATCGCTGCGCTTAAGTTCCAGAAGTCCAAGAGTTTGTGTACTCAATTTGATCTGCCGTCAGGGTATCAATCTCAATTCCCATCGCCTGCAACTTCAGTCGTGCAATGTCTTGATCGACTTCTGTTGGAATTGAGTGGATACCGGGTTCCAGGTTACCTTTATTCTTCACGAGGTATTCGCAACCCAAAGCTTGGTTGGCGAAACTCATATCCATCACCGCGCTAGGGTGTCCTTCTGCTGCGGCTAGGTTAATCAAGCGTCCTTCACCCAGAACGACGACAGATTTGCCACTTTGCAGGCGATACTCTTGGGTAAAGGGACGTACTGTCTTGACTTCCTTGGCTTTACTTCCCAAGGCGACGAGATCCAATTCGATATCAAAGTGACCGGAGTTACAGACAATCGCGCCGTCTTTCATCACGTCAAAATGCTCACCACGAATGACGTGCTTGTTACCAGTCACAGTGATAAACAAATCACCTTGGGGTGCAGCTTCTGCCATTGGCAGGACGCGGAAGCCATCCATCACCGCTTCAATTGCTCTGATGGGGTCAATTTCCGTGACAATCACGTTAGCACCGAGTCCTCGCGCCCGTAATGCTGTACCTTTACCGCACCAGCCGTAACCAACAACGACAACGGTTTTACCAGCAAGCAGAACGTTGGTAGCGCGGATAATACCATCTAGGGTTGATTGTCCGGTACCGTAGCGGTTGTCAAAAAAGTGTTTGGTGTCAGCGTCGTTGACGTTGACTGCGGGGAAGGTGAGAACGCCATCTCTAAACATGGCGCGGAGTCGCACAATTCCTGTTGTTGTTTCTTCTGTGGTGCCAATGATGTCAGCAAGTTGGTGCTGGCGTTGTTGTACCAGGGTAGCGACGACATCACAACCGTCATCAATGATGATGTTGGGGCGATGATCTAAAGCAATTTGTACGTGGCGGTTGTATGTTTCGTTATCTTCACCTTTGATGGCAAAGACTGGAATATCATGATCTGCGACGAGGCTAGCAGCTACGTCGTCTTGAGTTGATAAGGGATTGCTCGCAATCAGCACGGCGTCTGCGCCACCAGCTTTGAGTGCAATTGCTAGGTGTGCTGTTTCTGTTGTGACATGGCAGCAAGCCACAAGGCGAATGCCCGCGAAGGGCTTTTCTTGGGCGAAGCGATCGCGAATCTGCCGCAAAACTGGCATCTCGCGTCCAGCCCATTCAATGCGCTGTCTTCCCAAGGCAGCTAGGCCGAGGTCTTTAACCTCGTGCTTTAATCGGGGAGAAGTTGCGGTCATCAAATAGTTCCTCAATTAGAAATAAATTGGCGTAAATTTTTACGCACTCTACTAGAGTATTCCAAGACTGGCAATTTGAAACAAGATTTGCTCACAATCATAGCCAGTCAATGGTTCTTTGCACTAGCTTGACGTTTGAGAGGGCGAATGTCAAGAATTAGGGGTGTAGGGGTATGTAGGGGCGCAAGGCCTTGCGCCCGTAAGGGGTGTAAGGGTTTAGGGGGAGAGGAAGAATCAATGGACGTTAACTCTTGTTTCTCCCGGCTTCGAGCGCCCTGCCCCCGACTGCCTACTTCTGCTCGCAACTGACACCCCATAACTAAATTTATTAACAAATATGTAAGATGATTAATTTTTCTTAAGAAAAAACGAACAAACACCTAACTGTGGACAGGTATAATTACTAGGATTGCTTAGCCAAGATAGATTTCAGCTAAGTTAGCAGCGTTGAAATAACAAAGGAGGTGCCCATTGCGCTCTCAATTTGTGGCGATCGCTTTTTCTTCAATAGTGATCACTGTTGGGACAATGCCAAAAGCTACAGCGCAGCAGATTCCCTTTTTACCGAACCTACCAACCCCTAACTTGTTGATTAATGAATCAGAAAAAGCAACAGAAACAGGTTGGGTTTCTTTGGATGGTAGGCGTTTGTTTCGGATAGCGGCACCAAAAGGGAGCTTGACACAGCGTTTACAAGATATCCAACAAAGGTTAGAGCAACAAAGTCAGGATTACTTTCAAAAATCTGATGCAGAACCTAATGTACAGATCAAAACTGAAAAGAAATCAACGACTCTAAAGGGAAAAACAACTGAAACCGTATTAACAGTAATTCTTCTTAATGGTCAATACCTGATGACCGTCAATGACCAGGATGCCAGTTTGCAACAGGATAATACCTCAACTGTGGCAAATCAAATCGTTGAAAAGTTGAAAGAAAACTTGAAACAAGCAAAGCAAGAGCGACAAACTAAGTTTTTAATTCAACAAGGTCAAATCGCTGCAGCTGCTGGAGTAGCGATGATTGTTCTGAGTTGGGGGGTTTCTTCTTACCAACACCGTCCCAAAAAAGATAAGGCACAGCCCGTCACCACAGCTTCAGCAGCAGTTAGACCGATGACGTTACAGCTAAATCAACAACAACATCAACATATTATAGAGGTGAAGAGGCGGCTGTATCAACTAGCGCAAACAACGATTTGGGGGAGTGGAAGTCTTTTTATACTCGGTTTATTTCCCTACACACGACCGCTTCAGCTATGGATTATGACTGCAGCGCAAGTTCCTTTGACATTGGGTGTTATAGCTCTGGGAACTTATGTGACAATACGTCTAAGCTATGCCTTGATTGACCGCTTCACCTCTGCTTTTGTCAACAGTGCTGTCTTGTTGACTCCAGAAGCTCCCGAACGTATACAATTGCGAGTTTCTACCATTTCTGGTGTTACGAAGAGTCTTATCACCATTAGCTGTGTAGCAATTGGTACTCTCCTAGCTCTGGGGGCGTTAGGTGTAGAGCTCGTTCCCTTACTAGCAGGTGTTAGTATAGTTGGTGTTGCAGTGTCCCTGGCATCCCAAAGTCTGATTAAAGATGCGATTAATGGTTTTCTCATCATTCTAGAAGATCAGTACGCCTTAGGTGATTATATTACAGTTGGAACTGTAGGTGGTTTGGTCGAAAATTTGAATCTGCGGATGACGCAAGTGCGCGATGGAGAAGGGCGCTTAATTACCATTCCTAACAGTGAAATCAAAATAGTTGCCAATCTTTCCAGTCGCTGGTCAAGAGCCGATTTAACTATCCCAGTTGCATACCAAACCGATGTTGATGAGGCGATAAAATTAATTCAAAAAGTTGGTGTGGAGATGGATCAAGATCCACAATGGGATCATCAAATTCTGGAAACACCTCAAGTTTTGGGAATAGATAATTTTGCAGTTGCTGAGAAAGGTTTCTTAATTCGTGTGTGGATTAAAACACAACCCCTCAAGCAATGGAGTGTGGCACGAGAATATCGCCGTCGCCTTAAAATCGCCTTTGACCAAGCTGGAATTTCCATTTTTATTCCGTGACAAGCAATAGGACGTGTTGTTCGGGCTTTGATACTTCCGCGTGAATGACCCTCGCTTGAATCGGCCCTAAAATCTTTCCCTCTCCTTGATAAGGCTACAATATACACACATCTGACTCAAAACCCCACCCTCGCCTTTAGCGTAGCTAAAATCTTTCCCTCTCCACTCGCTGCGCTCAAATTCAAAATTATAAATTCAAAATTAAGAATTCTTTTTTTTTGATAGCGCAGCGTGCCCTTCGGGCATACTTTGAATTTTGAACTTTGAATTCCCCGAAGGGGAGAGGGATGCCCGATAGGGCAGGGTGAGGTTCCGAGAGAGTTTTGAGTCATTTGATGACTTGTGTGCACACTGTAAGTGAATTCGGGGGGAAGGGTTGGAGGTGGGGTAGTTTTTTTGTGGTTAATTATACGGGCATCATATGAGTGGTTGGTAGTACAACTAACCACTCACCAATCCCCATCTTATTCGCCATCTCAGTACAAATATACTATAATAAAGATAGCGTTCACAAAGCCCAGTAAAGTACAAAACGGGTGCGTGACAGTCTTCTGGAGATGGGTTCAACGGTTTGTCCTATGATGAAGCACTATATTCTCAGCCTTAATCCAACTGCTAAGCACGAATGGGATCGGTGTATTTTACGTGACCCACTAACTGCTAAACGCCCAGACATTGCCAAGTTAGTCGCTGAAGCAGTTGGTGCTGATACAGGCAGTTATTTAGTCAGTGTAAATATTGAAGTTCAAGTGTTGGAGCAAGCTGCAGTACCTCACGCCGAACAGCTTTCCTTAAATGTTGGGGAGGTGACTATTCAAGCACCTCAACTGAGGGAAGTGGCGTAAAGGAAGACAGGGGGAGAAAATAGTCCCTCACCTTTCCCGTTTACCGCAGCTACTCGATACCATATCTTTGCTATTTTGTATGTAAATTTGCGTAAAAAAACTGATCTATGTTAACAAAGCAACTGAATCATTATCCAGCTGCGATTGCTCAAGCTGCCCAAAGAGTAAATGAAATAGATTCTCAGTTAATGGCAGTTCAGCACCAAATTAACCGATTTGAAGGTAATGCCGATCGCGCCGCCGCCTTTGATATGGATTTGAAAAATGATGCTCAACGCAAAGCACGTCGCTTTGAAGTACTACTTGTGAATCAAGAATATCAAAAAGCGATGGATACCCTGATACAATTAACTACCGAAAAGGCAAATGCTGTTGCCCATTTAGAATATCTGCGCAACCTGTTTAGCGTAGCGAAACTAGAAGCAAGACTCACAATAGCTCAACAACTCACAGATTTTGAATCGCATGAATTAGTGGGTTTGTAGTTGTGTTGGAGAAACTGCTTTGTGGGGTTGATTAGATGGAACCTCACCCTGCCCTATCGGGCATCCCTCTCCCCTCCGGGGAATTCAAAGTTCAAAATTCAAAGTATGCCCGAAGGGCACGCTGCGCTATCAAAAAAAATAATTTTGAATTTTGAATTTATAATTTTGAATTTGAGCGAAGCGAGTGGAGAGGGATCTCTTCTGGGTAAGTCCTATGGATCATAGCTTATTCAGCAGCACGGCAATTTGCTGATTAATGGCTGTGACATCAAAACGCTGGCTGGCTGTAGTTTGTGCATGATGAGCGATAGTCGCAATCTTCTGCGGTTCTTTCAAACAGGTGGTTATGACTTGTGCTAATTCATCAGGCTTTCCTGGTGTGACTGAGAAACCATTGACACCGTGCTCTACCAATTCTACTGCACCACCAGCTTTGGCAGCCACAACAGGTGTTCCGCAGAGCATAGCCTCTACAATCACTCTACCAAATGGCTCTGGAGCGGTCGAGGTATGTGCAACTAAGTCACAAGCCGCCATCAGCAGGGGAACATCTGAACGAAATCCTAAAAATTTGACTCGATTTTCTAATCCCAGCGCTGTCACCTGTTGGTGTAAATGCTGGACATATTCTTGTTCTCCAAACAGTGCATCACCTACTAAGATTGCTGTGACATCAAGAGGAGATTGTGTCAATGCTTCTATTAATATATGCTGTCCTTTCCAAGGTGCGAGACGGCTAAAATGTCCGACAACAAATTGTCCATCTAACCCCAATTGTTGTCTAATTTGACTGACATCCGACTCGTGGCTTTGATAATTTTTCGGATCAAAACCATTGTAAATCACTTCAGTTATATCTAAACGTCCTCCTGCTGCAACGAAGCCTGCTTGACTTGCTTGAGAATTAGCAATGACGAGTGATGCAAAACGATTAGCGCAAGTTACGGCAATGCGACGGTTAGTTTGGCTAAAGTGCTCTGGGGAAAGAATATCATGCAAATGATAGACCAAAGGACGACGGCTGAAAAAACTCGCTAGTGCGCCAACAACTAAGGCTTTTTGCGTATTAGCGTAAATTAAATCAAATTCTCTAGCTTTTTGCACCACTTTAGCAATCAAAGGCAGAATTTGAGCCATACTGCCCAATCCTTGTGCTAAACTGCTTTCTTTACGAACTTGTATGGCTTGATTTGTGAGAACTTGAACCGGAATGTGATTTTGTTCTAGTAAATTTCTAAAAGAACCATCCGCAAATAATCCCACTAAACAACTATCTTTATAGGGTTTGGCGATATCTATTAAACAGAGTTCAGCCCCACCAGGTTTACCACTTTGGTCTAGGAATAGAATTTTCATATAAGCTTATATAATTTTGGTGAGCATTGGTGAATAGTAGCCGTCATCAGTATGTGGTTTTCATGAGCGCTAGCCGGAGGATTTCCCGATAAAGGTGTCTGGCGTTCCCTGGGCTAAAGCCACAGGGTTTTCAGCATACCTTGTTATAAAGGAAAAGGGTGCCAAAGCATTCTCAAGAGATTTTAGCTTTAGTGTTATTGCTGAGCCAATAGAACTTGCCGTACATCTTGAGCGATCTTATCCCAGTTAAAGTTTGTGACGGCGTAGTGGCGACAAGCTTCTCGTGAAGGTGTTAAGACTTTTCCCAATAGCACCTGTTCTAATCTTTCTGCAATGGCTGCAACTTCTGTGGAGGACGTAATGAAATCCGGTGAAAATGGTTCTAAAATTTCTGGCATTCCTCCAACCGGAGTACACACAACAGGAGTACCGCAGGCTAAAGATTCTACTACTGCTAATCCAAATCCTTCAAAAGACTGACTGGGCATAACACTCAAGTCAGCGGCTTGGTAAGCAACAGGTAACAGTTCGTCAGGTATGAACCCTAAAAATTTCACATGCTGATCAAGTCCTAATTCAGTAGCCTGCTGTTGTAGTGTTGCTTGCTGTGGTCCACGTCCGGCGATCGCCAGCATCACATCTGGAATTCTCGGCTTTATAATAGCCAAAGCGTCCAACAATTTGTCTAGTCCGACTCGATTCACCAAGCGGCGGGCGGTGAATAAAATTGGGCGATCTTGCGGCCAGTTTAGTTTTGTTCGAGCCTCTTGAGGTGATAGATTAGGTTGAAACTGAGTAATATCAACTCCACCAGGAATGACATGAATTTTCTTCCAAGGAACTTGATACTGTTTGTGTAATACATTCCCGAATGCTTTGCTAAGAACAATGAGGCGATCGCAACGATTATATGTTCTTTGTTCTATCAGCTTAGCTTTGAGAAGAACACTTAGTTTCCTCTCTTCCACTTCTTCTTGACTTTCAAAAGCCCAAGGACCATGAAAGTTAAAGGTGACAGGTACACCTTTTGGCAAAAGATCCAAAATCGGTAAACTATATAGTGCAAAATGTAAATTAATCACATCCGGTTTTTCAGTTCTTGTTTTCTGAAAATTAGTGCGAATAGACCATAATCGTTTCCAAATAGGACTACTTGGTGATGCTAAATTAGTCAATTTTATTGGCAAGTTTGGTTCAGCTTCTGGTAAACCAACTCCACATAATTCAACTTTGTCTTGATTTGCTGCTAGTTTGTGAGTTAGTTCATAGATATATCGTTCTAATCCTCCAGGGGTTTCAGGAAACCAGCCTAGTCCTAAACACAGAATAGACTTAGATTCTAAAGCATTTTTTGTATTATCTTCCACTTACGTTTCTCCAAGTACGAGTTGTGCCTGTGTCTACAAGTCAATTAACAGTTATCAAGAAAGCGCGGTATCAATTTCCCCGCTTGGGTAAGAGTTGAGACCTTTGACAACGAACGGTGTTAAGACGTGCCGCACGAGATACCAATAAAGGGGGGTGCAAATTCTCCAGCATACGCTGCTTCACTGTAGCTGACAACTGGTGCTGTTTTCACGACTAATGCCTTTTTTTGGGTTCATTCAGTACGGTTACTCATGCTGACTATACATATATTCTCTTACTTGATATATAATCCGAATTTTTCCCGATTACTAGATATTTCATTCATTTATATCATCTCTCTATAGAGTGACAAGTTCATAATAGAAAAAATTTTCAATATGATTTTTACAGAGACAACCATTATCTAGATTGTATAAAAAATAAATGAGGCGTCATTTGCCATAATTCAGAGGAACGTTAAACTCCTTAGGCTGATATAAAGGAGTTTAAAACCCCTGCACAATCAAATATTTTGACAGTAAACAATGAGGTGATGCTCGCAAATTATACCTAATTGCATAATGTGAAATTATTGCTTCGCCGACTCCAGTTTTTCGTTCTCCTTCAAAAGCACAAAGACACAAAATAAACAGGAGTGACTTTGTGCCTTTGCGTCAAAATATTTTCTTACTTACCGAAAACCCCAACTCCGTAGTAGCACATTGCAGAATTGCAACTGGGCAGATCAACCTTGACTCGATACGTTCCACTTCGAGTCGGAGTCACACTAACAGCCGGAATGTCATCATCATCGGTATCAGCCGCAATGACTTGACCACGGTCATTATAAAGGGTTATGTCTAAATCCTGACAATCTTCGTCGCACACGCCAATAATGCCATATTGCTCGCCTGCACGCAGATTTATGGTTAAATAATCAGAGCCACCACTACGAATTCCATCAATAAAAGGTTCATGGGTTAGCTGATAGCCATTTAAACCACCACGAATTGCAGCTCGCATTAATTGCACCCCTACTTGCTCAATAAAAGTGTTAGCACTCGCGGGAGTTGGTGCAAGAAAAAGCAAACCGGAGATGCCAGAGATAACAGCTACTGCACCTAATAATTGAGCTTTGATATTCATAAGTTAAGCTTCCTTTTTTGATAATTTTGTACTGTAATTTATGCACTTGAAATCAAGCACAAGGATTTTGTAGAGACGGGTTTTATCACGTTTATACAAGCGAATATGTATCTTGCACCTGTTGAAGTTCACAAAGGCGAAACGAGCCTTACACAAAATGTTTCTTTTTTTGTGGAATGAGTTTATTGTTGGAACTATCTTTTGGTGTAAGATGTGGGATAAAAGAATGCGATCTGCGCGCAGCGCAGCAGCGAAGCTATCGCTAAATAAATCCTTTTAACCTCTTCACTTACATCTACGAACTGACCTGTGTCCAAATACGCAAATTCTGATTTTTTTTAGAGGAATTACCGAGAGAGAAATCTGGAGTTAATTCGTAAAGATACTCTATCTTCTGACAAATCTAATTTGAGTGGTTGAGGATTATTTTTTACTTTCTCTTATAAAACTAGAGCTTATTTTAAAGTATTATCTTTGATCACTTCATGCAAACTATTAGTTTTAGCAACATTAGCTTTTCACGATAGCGATTTACTAGCAAACAGAATACAAGCTTTAATATCTTCGGGACTCAGCCCTTCGTACTCTTCGAGAATTTCTGCGACATTTGCATCATGAGCAAGCAGGTTAAGAATATACTCAACGCTCAAGCGGGTTCCTCTAATTACAGGCTTTCCTGCTAGCACTTTTGGATTGAGGACTATACGTTCTAATAATTGCTGATCTGTCATTATCTGGGGTGTGGCGTATTAAGTTTATTTTGATTTTAATTGAATTAACATCGCTATTGACCCTCAACGCTTGATATCATCACACAAACGTTTATCTTCTGCGCTGACATCAAGGTTATTATTGAGATAATCGTGCAGATCAAACTCCTACAAAGAGTGAATTTCTCAGAGCGATAATGCTCGCGTTATTTAATCCACTGAAATTTTTAGCAAGAGGAAAAATGAGCGTCGTCATATCAGATGATACTTTGCGTGCTAGTGGAATGACAGAAGCCGAATTTAAACAAGAAGTTGCTCTGTTGCTGTTTGGATCGGGAAAACTTCCCCTTGGATATGCGAGCAAGTTGGCAGAAATGGATAAAATACAGTTTCAACAGTTGCTTCAAAAACGCAAAATTCCTCTGTATTCTTATGATATAGAAGATTTTGAACTCGATTTGAAGAATTTGCGGGAATTGGGTAGGTTGTGATTGTTATTAGTGACACTTCACCAATCACCAGCCTTGCTGCTGTTGGTCAATTAGATTTACTCCGGCAATTGTATACTAAAATCTTGATTCCAGAAGCTGTTTATCGGGAACTTACTGGTACATCTACACCTGTTCCTGGTTCTAAAGAGGTACGGACATTTGATTGGATTGAAGTACGACAGGTAACAAACCGCTCCCGAATCACAGTTTTGTTAGAGCAACAATTGGACGAAGGTGAATGTGAAGCAATAGCTTTAGCGATTGAACTTGATGCAGAATTACTACTTATCGACGAACGGCGAGGAAGAGCGGAAGCTGATAAGTTAGGATTACGAATTACTGGGTTGTTAGGCGTTTTGGTTGAAGCGAAACAAAAAGGATTTATTGTCGCTGTCAAACCTGTGATGGATGGGTTGATTGCAACAGCAGAGTTCAGAGTTGCAGATGCTTTGTATACTCGTATTTTGCACATGGTAGGGGAGGTGAATCACCTCAACGCTTGATATCATCACACAAATGCCTATCTTCTGCGCCATCGGGGTTATTTTGCAGATAGCCTCGTATCAAGCCACACCCCCGCACCAGCAAATCATCTAAATCAAAATTCCACAAAATCACCGTTTTGTCAGCAGATGCAGAAGCAAGAGTTTTGCCATCTGGGCTAAAGCTGACGCTATTAACAAAG
>NZ_JXCA02000002.1:844961-930951 GCF_000828085.3 Scytonema tolypothrichoides VB-61278 | reverse complement strand
TTTTGCCATCTGGGCTAAAGCTGACGCTATTAACAGAGGATGGCCCCTTAAGAGTTTTAATTTCTCTACCAGTGTTTACATCCCACAGTTTCACCGTATTGTCATCAGATGCAGAAGCAAGGGTTTTGCCATCTGGGCTAAAGCTGACGCTTGTAACATATTTTGTATGTCCCTTAAGGGTTTTAATTTCTCTACCAGTGTTGACATCCCACAGTTTCACCGTATTGTCACCAGATGCAGAAGCAAGGGTTTTGCCATCTGGGCTAAAGCTAACGCTTGTAACAGAGGATGTATGCTTCTTAAGGGTTTTAACGTTAAACCGATAGACTACCTCTTGCAATGTAGATATAGCTTGCATTCGATTTTCTGCTGTTATCCAAGGGTTCCAAAAACTTTTGAGTAGTTTTCCTGCTTTGATAACTTCTGTTAACGCCTCCTCTTGGCGATTTTGTTGAAAATCTTTTTCTGAACTTAAACTTAATTGACTCACTTGGGAATTAATTCTGCGAATTTCACTCACCGCAGCAAATCCCGAAATCACCAGCAAAGCACAAACTAACCCAGCAATAATACCCCACCGCAACCGTTGTTTCTGTTTCTTCTCCCTCTCCCGCAACGCCACACTCTTGTCAATAAACCATCGCTGCGCCTTACTAACTTCCCCACTCCGTTGCTGTAACCAATCCTGTGCCACATCCAAAGGCGCACCCCGCAACAAAGCCCCATCATCCTTTTTACTATCCACCCATTGCTGCAACGCTACCTTCAACCCTTCCTGCCAAACACGAAACTTGCGGTTTTCCTGCATCCATCCCCGCAACCGTCCCCAATGGCGAATCAACGCCTCATGGACGACTTCCACGGTTTCCTCAAAAGTCAACTCGTTGCGGTTCGTCACCACCAAACGTTGATCCGCTAAGTGTGTTACCAAATCCCAGTTATCATCTTTGACATCCTCACGAGTCGCTAACTTCCGGGTATCTTCTGTTCCTTCTCCCGGTTGCACCAACTGAATAAACACCCGTTGCGCTTTTTCTTGTTGTTCCTCACTCAACTTTTTATAAATCGTTTCAGCGTAATTAGCCAGTGCTTTCTCAACTCCTCCGATCTTCTCATACGCCTGATGCGTCAATCTCCCTGAATGCTGTTGCTTCCACAACTGAGTCAGGGTAAACTCCAGCAATGGCAAACGCCCATCACCATCTTGGATATCATTAATTATTGTGTTGGTTAAACCTTGTTCTAGCTGAAAGCCTAACTGAGTTGCGGGGAGTGCGATCGCTCGTTCTAATTCTTCTGTGTTCATCCGCACAAGTAATTCCGGTTGATAATTCTGCAACGCTTTGCCAAATGGTTCGTAATCATCAAGCGCCTTGCTAAAAAAGTCTGCCCGCAAGGTAAGCACGAGAGTAAAAAACGGTGCATTGTTCACCGCTTGCAGCAAACCATCTAAGAAAATTTTGCGTTCCGATGCATCCGCGCAAAGGGTATAAATTTCTTCAAATTGATCGCCAACAAGCAACAGTCGGCGCTGGGAGTCGGGAGATAAAGTTTGGATACGTTCGATAGTTGTTTGCAGAGTTGACGTATCTTTTCGCAGTTCGAGTTCTAGTTCAGCTTCTTTTAAGTGGCGATCGTCGCCATCCTCCAAGTTAAACGCTGATGCCAACGCCAACGCTAACGACTCAAAAGGATTTTTCAAAGGACGAAACGAGAGAATCAGCCAACTATTAACAGTATCCCGACGCAACTGAGGAATTAAACCAGCAAACACCAGCGATGACTTCCCGCTTCCAGAAGCACCAACCACAGCAACTAAAGGTTTGCTGTTCACGGAGGATACAAGCTGCAAAGTCGCCTTTTCTCTGCCAAAAAAATACTGGGCATTCGCTTCCCCAAACGCCGCTAACCCTTGATAGGGACAAAAAGAAATTATCCCCAAACTTTGCCAAGTTGGTGGTATTTCCGTCTGATTTTGGACAATAACAGGAAGCCAACTTGCACAAGGATATGTCTCCTCAAGTGAGCGTAATTGTTCTCGCGCATTCCTCACAGAAATATACAGAGACTTGCCACCTGTAAACTCTTGGAGAAAATACTTCAAAAACTCCTGCGCTACCTTATCTGGTACGGGGAGGCGCATCACAATCACTTGGGGAATATTCAATTGTTCTAATTCATAAGCAATACCCAAACCATCGCAAGAATTGAAAAATGCTACTTGCAATCGTCTTTCTATGGCTATTTGTAAAGCATCCCTCAATTCAGCCATAGTCAAACTATCATGACGGTTAAGAAAAATTCGTCCTTGTTTACTCTCAGTTTGAGAATGCCCAGAAAAAAACAGAATATCCCAACCAATATTATCTTGCAGATGCTGATTTAATTTCTCTCTTGATGGTTCTTTGAGTAAGACAATTTCCGCCTCACCGCAATATGTTTCAAGCTGTTGTTTATCAACATCAACATTAATGTCCGTGCTGTCACCCAGAATAATCAAAATTCTAATCTTTTCTCTGTCAGTCCGCTTTCCGCGTTCAGCATGTGGCGAACTTAAAGCAATTTCCGCGCCTTGATAACGAGTTAATACATCCCACAAATGCCAGGGAAGTTTACGCAATTCTTGGCAATCCGTGCAAATAATCACCCGGATTTCATCTTCCGGCTTTAATTCTTTTAGACAACTTCTGATAGAACTAAAAGATTCTGATTGTAACCAGGCGTTAAAACTATCAAGTAATTGTTGTGATTTCAGCTTACATTCTTCGTTAAGAGCTTCGATATTTACGTTTTTAATCTTTTTATTTTTAATTCTAAATTGACCATACCGACTGCTATAGGTATTGTGCCATGTATTTAATAATGGGGTAATAGTATTATTTCCTGGTAACTTACCCGTGATTGTTCGATAAGGTCTTTCGCCGTCATTAGCAATTTCTAAAGTTACATTCAGTTCGGAATTCATATTACCATCAAACTTGATCAGCACTAATTTTTTCATAAGCAATGTAAATGATTTTTTTTCGTAATACTAATTCTCTGTAACAATGCACTTATACCCCATACGGTATACATTGAAGTAAAAATTTATCTTAATAAAGATTCATGCAGAGAATTTTCTCTCGTTACCATGCAGAGCATGGTAATGCATTCTTTAAGGCAGAGCCTTAATAGTGCAATGCCAGTGAGGCAGAGCCTCACATGCTGTGAATTCCAAGTCAGAGACTTGGAACTAGGACTAGCGAAAGCCTTGAGCTTAAGTTGACACTAATATATAGGCGATCGCCCCCACGCAATTTATCACACAACGAACTCTTGTCTTACTTTCGACTCTCCTAAAATGACATCAATACTAAACTTCTCCCCAAAATCAGCGCTAAATTCGACTTCAATCCAATTATCATTCTGCCGAGAAGTCGTATCTAAAACTTCCTCTCCTTTATCGTCAATCACAGCTACTTTTAATCCTTCAGATATATACACATTTTTTCCAGGTATATACTTATCTTTAGGGAGAGAGACTTGTATCAAAATATTAACTTCATCTTGATTTTGAATTGCTGACTGATTTTCCGCTGCAAGCGTCACAATCAAAGCAACAGATTCGCCATTTAACTCCAAACCCAAATCAATTTTTCTACCGCGTGTAATGCTAAAACTTCTACACCCCATCCATTCGATTTGTTGCGGATGTAAAAGTTCATCAATTGTCTGCCAGCCTTCTGTAATAACTCCTTTTCTCCATTGGTGAAGACTAACTGTTGCTGCTTGTTCTTTCTCTGTTAAATAATCGAGTAAATCGTCTACTGATTGCAACTGGCTAATCGGAATTTTCGCTGCTGCTTGAGTTGTAAAACCTAGGATCGTCGCTGATTTTAAAGATTCGCTCAACTGCACCGCTACATAGCCAACTCTATCAGATCTCACCTCTGGTGGAATCTCCAAATATTCTGCATTTGGTAAAACAGGACGACACTCTAATTTGCCAATTTTTTTGACTTCTAACTCTGCTACATCAATTAAACTCTCCATCCAAGGATTGTAATTTTCATCTTCCTCTTGATTGGTTTCAAAACCCATACAGCGAAGATAATAATCTACTGCATATACAGCTAAAGTATTGAGATATATTTTTGGTACACTTTCACTATTCGATATTGTTCGTCTGCGCTTATCAGCCTTATCATGTGCCTCAAAACTCAAAGGAACTCTAAAAGATATTTGTTCAGCGTTAGCGTTCATGATTAATTATCCTTAAAATTGAAGTGCAAAGAGTGAATGATTGTGAACTACTGTAAATATTTACGAAAATAATCAATAATCTTACGCTTTTTTAGACTCCGCTGGTAAAGTTCAGAAAGTCTTGGTATTGGATGAGCTAATTTTTCCGATATATACTTCCACTCTTCTCCATCTAATCTCATTAATAAAATTCGTTGTAAATTGGCATTTATGTCATTTCCGATGTAAGTAATCTGTAAAATCATTTCTGGATCATCTTTGATAAACTCTCTAACTAAATTACTTTCACTATTGTCATGGGTTTGAGATATTTCTTTTTCTTTTAGTTCTTTGCGAACTCTAGACAATTGCCCTTTCGCCGAATTATCAAAACCATCTTCAAAACTATATAATTCATCCAGACAGAAGATTGCTGGTTGTCGTGTGGCTTGTCTGACAATCTCAAAAAACCGTGAATTCATTATTTGATTTACCCAAGCCATAACCGGATGTTGTGGATTGTAAGTCTGGATATTTTCGCAAATTTTAATCCAGGTTTTTCCTAGTGCTTCGTCATAAATATCTTGAAAATTAGGAAAATCTTTCCAGTTTGGAAGTCTTGTTATTTTTCCGGAATCCTGAATTTTTTTGATTAACTGATTCAACGCTTTCCTTCGTTCACGACTCTTAAGCGGATGTTGTTGTGCTTCCTTTACTAACTGTCGCAGTTGATGATCTAATACATCTTCATCCATCTAAACCTCCTGCTTAACTCCAAAAGTTCGGTAATTTGTTGTAACGTATCGAAACATTAATATATAATCACGCAATCAAAGCAATGGTAAGTACCTAACAGACAAGATGTTCTACTAGGAAAGTACAAATTTTTGTCTATCCATGATGATTTCGTCCCCGTATGACTTCAAACCCTTCTACGAATTAGGTGGGGAGTTTTTACGCAAAATTTTTAATTGATTTTTGTGTAATATAAAGTTACACGGTGTCTTATGAATTGATGCTTGTGTCACAACCTGCTTGCGTTAGTCAGTCTAAGTGAGGTTGGGGTTAACTGCTGCTCAGTAAATTTAGTGCATATCTAGTATTATAAATGAACAATAACCTGTACTTTTTTCGGTAAATAAAAAGTTAAATATTATACGTAATTTGCCAGTTATATTTTGTGTAGATGTAGGACTCATATTTGATTTTTGAAATGTATGTATTAGGGTGCGTTATGCCTCTGGCTCACCATGAGCATCAGGCTACAGTGCGTTATACTACGTAATCAGACTACAGATACTTAGATTTTTTGATCAAATCAAATCGGATTCCTATATTTGATTTTAAAAAAAAACTTAGCACACCTTTATTGCTTCTTCCCTGTTCCCTGTTCCCTGTTCAAAGATTGCTATATTGCCAATCTAATTTAAAATATGTGTTGCCCCCAACAAATGTGGGAAATTAAAAAAATAGTGTGATTCTGATAAAGTTTTTGTAAAACCAGACGTGGAACACTCTTGAATGTAGATAATGACAGAAAAGCGGTGTAAAGGTAATTACGATGCAAATGATTTCCTATTCTACGCAGCCTCATTGTCAAACGATATCAAATGATATTTGAGAAGTCATCAAGCATTTTGTTAGTTTATGAAACATAAATTCATTTCACATCTGGGTGGACTATATCGTAGGCAACGAAATAGTAGTTATTTACGATTCAAGCAATTTTTCAAGTTTTTTCTCTGTCTCATGGCTGCAATGAGTATTACATTGTACTTTACAGCCACAGTCGTACCTGCCACAAAACCCTACACAACATCTTGGATAGGTAATACTTATGGTGGTGGTAAGAAATGGGTGCAAAATTATGTAGAAGCAATGTATGTCGGTTCTGATGGTACAGTATACACCGACAGCACTTGGGATGAAGCTGGAAGAGAAGCAGGAATATATAAAGATGGTGATGTTATTGGTCCTGACTTTGAGCTTCATGGTTGGAGTCGTGTAGGTGGGAAAGCCATAACAGTCACTGATAAATATATTTACCTTGCTATGATTCAGGGATCAATGGGCAAGATACCAGAGGATTACCCACCAGAAAAAACAGCTTGGTACTGTGTCAGACGCTATACTTTGTCTGGAAAGCCTGCGGGTTTTGATGGAGGGCGGGGTTACGACAAGAGTATGCTGATTGTCAGTACAAAAAGCCCAGTCACAGGATTAGCAGTTGTCGGGAAAGAGTTATATGTTGGTATTGCTGAGGCAAACCGCGTTAATGTCTACAACACTGACACAATGACGGAAGTCCGGAATTTTTATGTTCCCAATCCAAAACAGATAACAGTTGATAAGCAGGGAAATCTGTGGATTATACAAAGCAAGAATGGCAGTAGCCCTGCTCAGATTTTACATTATTCAGGCGAAGGAAAGCGAATGCCTGAGGTTATTGCTGATGTTGTTGAGCCGAGTGCGATCGCACTCGACAATCAAGGCAGACTTTTAGTAGCAGAAAATGGACCTAGTCAGCAAGTCTTGATATATAATATTACAGCAAAGCCAACACGAGTAGGAACTTTCGGAGTCGAGGGGGGCGTTTATGCTGGTGTTCCTGGTGAGGTTGGAGATTTAAAATTTTACGGTATTACTGGAGTGGGTACAGATGCAGCAGGTAATATCTATGTAAATAGTAATGGTTTTAATAATTCAGGAACCGACTTAAGAAAATTTTCGTCATCAGGAAAGTTACAATGGCGGTTACTGGGTTTGCACTTTGTGGATAATGCAGATACAGATCCTCAAAGTAATGGCACAGAAGTATACACCAAGCATGAATACTTCCAGATGGACTATAAAAAACCATCCGGTAAGCAATGGAGTTATAAGGCTTATACCTTAAATCCTTTTAAATACCCTCAAGATCCACGCTTGCACACCTCGCCGACTTCTGTCTTCTTCCGGCGCATCCAGGGGAAACCTTTTATGTTTCTCACAGATATGTATGCTAGCTTTATGGAAGTTTATCGTTTTAATCCAGCTACAGATGGTTATATTGCAATACCATCTGCTATGTTTTCTGCTACATCCATGAATCATGGTAAGCCCGTTGAAAGTTGGCTGTCTAATCAACCTCAGGAAGAAAAGGATTGGATTTGGCGCGATCGCAACGGTAACGGTACTTTTGATCAGGGTGAATATGATACTAGAACCCTAGATTATCCCTACCTTGGAGGATGGTGGGTAGATAGCAAAGGCGACTTATGGAAAACTCTGCGAACGAAAGTTGGTATCCTGCATTTTGTTGTACAGGGGCTAGATCAAAAGGGTAACCCGATTTACTCCAACAGTTCCATGAAAAAGGAGACAACTCCTAACCAAATTACAGATTTGCGAAGGATTGAGTATTTTCCTGACACAGACACCATGTATTTATCGGGCTTTACCAAAGAACATCCTCCGATTGGAGATGATTCTGGAGTCGTTGGTTCTGAAATTATACGTTATGACAATTGGAGTAAAGGAAACCGCACTCCCCGGTGGCGAACCGTGATCCCTTATGACACAACTGGAAAGCGCGAAGTGATGACAGCAGCGATGAGTGTCGCAGGAGATTATGTATTTGCTGTAACAGGAAAAACATCAGAGGTATACGTCTATAAAGCAGCAACAGGAAAGCAAGTACAAAAGTTAAAACCTGGTCCAGAAGTGGCTGGTGAAAGTGGCTGGATTGATATACCTTACGGTATCCGTGCTTTTCGCCGTTCAAATGGAGAGTACATAGTATTTGTTGAGGAAGATTGGAAAGGAAAGGTGATTATGTATCAGTTACCGCGCTAAGTGTATGATAATTTTTGGCACTCATTCCCTAATTGTGTTTGGGAATGAATAACGAAGAAATTATGACAGGCTTTGCCTGTTTTTTTTTCAAATATTGGGGCCTTTCACCAAATATAGGTAAATCTGGGCAAACGTACCAGAAAACGTACCATAAGCGCGTCCACGCGTGTGCAATTTGGGCACTGCAAATAAAAAGCATAAACTTGATCGCCTTTAGCGCCCAAATTGCGACGGTTGCCCAGATTTACCCAGGTTTAGCCCAAGCTAGTCGTGAACTCTTGGCATGCATCTGTCGCATTCTTTTAGTGAAGTCGGTATGACAAATATCTGTAACTTCTAGAACATTTCAGCAATAAATTTATAATGTTTTTACAAAAAATGAAAATATCTTGAATAAGAAAGTATAAAAAATAAGAGATAATGACACTGTATTAAGTATTTTTTTGCACTTTTATGAAAAAAGAGCCGGTACACGTTCAGCGTTAGCATAAGCCTTATGGCTAAGCAGGCATAGGTTATCGTCTTTTACTGTTTTCAAGTTGAATGTCTACCTCGTAGCTTTGTTAAGAAATTTTGGGGTTATTGTCAAATTTTTGACAAATCAGAATTCTATCAGCTAGCGGACTGTTTTTTAAAATCCCGCGTTTATCAGCGGTTGCTTCTATTGATACTGAATAAAGATAAACTATTTGTAACAAGCGACCTCTGTGGAGCTCATAGTAAATGCGTGTACTACATCTTACAAACCACGTACAAGAGATTGGTAACGGTATCGTTAATGTGGCAATAGACCTTGCTTGTATGCAAGCAAAAGATGGTCATAATGTTGCTGTAGCCTCCTCTGGAGGAGAATATGAGACATTACTCAAATCTTATGGTATCAGACACTTTCATCTAGACCAGTCAAGAACACCGTTAAATATTATCAAAGCGGTATGGCGATATCGGAACATTGTGGATGAGTTTAAACCAGATATTGTTCACGTACATATGATGACGGGAGTTATACTGGCGGCGACTCTCAGGTTCGGTTATGAATATGGTTTAATTGCGACAGTACACAACGAATTCCAGCGCAGTGCCACATTGATGGGCTTGGGTGATCGAGTGATTGTCGTCAGTCAAGCAGTGGGAGACTCGATGGCACAGCGTGGTATCCCAAAAGAAAAAATGCGGGTTATATCCAATGGCACATTAGGCAGTCCCCGCCAGCGCAGTATCAAAGAATATGAACCGCAACCCCTACACCATCCTGCGATTACGACAGTATCAGGGATGTATCGACGTAAGGGAGTTGGGGAATTAATAGATGCTTTTGTTGAAATTGCTGCCGATTTTCCCGATGCCCATTTATACTTGGTAGGTAATGGTCCTGATCGCGAGTCATTAGAAGAACAAGCGCGAAACACTGCTTTTACTTCCCGCATTCATTTTGAGGGTTTCCAACCAGAACCAAAGAGATATTTACTCGCAACTGATATCTTTGTACTTGTTTCTCACAAAGATTCTTCACCCCTTGTGATTCCAGAAGCACGAGAAGCTGGTTGCGCGATCATTGGTTCTAATGTAGATGGTATACCTGAAGCTTTGGACGGTGGGAAAGCAGGTATTCTCGTACCAGTAAAAGACAGCCATACCTTGGCTGAAAATTTAAGGGAGTTGTTGAGCAATCGCGATCGCCTGCAATGGTGGAGGACTCAAGCATCTCAGAACTTAGAAAGACTCAGTGCAGCTCGCGTTCATAAAGAAACACTAGCTGTCTATACAGAGTTAAGACCAAATAACACGCCCAATAAGTATGAATATGCTGAAGCTAAGCTAATTCATAAATAACACATTACACGACAGATTAATCTGTTATCAATGACTCGTAATTCGTGATTTACAATTCTGATTGTAAATCACGAATTACGAATGAAAATTACACTGTTTTTCATAGATAAAATTATGCATTTTCTTGTCACTGGCGGAGCAGGTTTTATAGGTTCTCACCTTACTGAACAGTTGTTATCAGAAGGTCATCATGTCACTGTGATTGACAATTTGACGACAGGTAATTTACAAAACCTGCCTGAACATTCCCAGTTAAAATTTCTGCACAAAAATATCTTAGACTGTCACCCAGAAGATTTTTCCACACAGATTGATGGCATTGCTCATTTAGCAGCTACTCCATCGGTTACCGAATCTTGGTTAAAGCCACTGGAAGCACACGATAATAATCTTTCTGCAACTCTAGCTGTCATTGAACTTTGTCAGGCTTTAAAAATTCCTAAGTTAGTCTTTGCTAGTTCTGCCGCTGTATATGGTGACAAAACACCTCTATCAATTTCAGAAGAGCAGCTTCCCGCCCCCATATCTCCTTATGGTTTGCAAAAGTTGGTAAGCGAGCAATACGCTGTCCTTTTTGCTAAACAATACAACTTTTCATTTATTGGCTTACGCTTATTCAATGTATATGGACCTCGACAAGTACCTGGTTCTCAATACTCTGGAGTGATTTCCATATTTGTTGATGCAATGCTTAAAGGCTTACCCATCAATATTTATGGCGATGGTAGTCAGACAAGAGATTTTGTCTTTGTTAAAGACGTAGCAACTGCTTTTGCTAAAGCTTTAACGACTCCACTAACACCTGGTTTGGCATTAAGTTGTAACATTGGCACAAGTAAAACAACTTCAATTCTTCAGCTTGTGAATATTATGAGAAATTATTTACCAAAATGGGAATTGGAACCTAGCTTTGCACCTTCTCGTCATGGAGATATTCAACACTCACTCGCTGATATATCTAAAGCCTTGTCAGTTTTAAATTTTGTACCTCAGTGGTCTATAGAATCTGGTTTAAAAAATTTGATAGAATATTCTCAACAACAGAATTCATAGAATTTTGAATATATTTGGTACAAAATTTTCTGATGAATAACCTCAAAAAGATTATAAAGGAACTACACTTTTATGTAGTGAATAGTTTCCCAGTTCCTATCGCGAACAAACTGCCATTAGGTGCGCTAACAAAAAAAGAAAGATGGTCTATTGGAATTTATACTGGCAAATCCCCTATTGATTTCCAGGCTCCTAAAGAGATAAAAAATCCTGTCTTGACACGCCGGAATGTATCAGATGTCAGGGCTGGGTTTGTTGCAGACCCTTTTATGATTAAAGTTGATAGCACCTGGTTCATGTTTTTTGAGGTATTAAATCAACAGACACGTAGAGGAGAAATTGGGTTAGCAACCAGCAAGGATACAAAGAATTGGAAGTACGAAAAAATTGTACTTGCAGAACCATTTCACTTATCTTATCCCTACGTTTTTGAGTGGATGAATGAGTACTACATGATTCCGGAAACCCATCAAGCAAACTCGATTCGATTATACAAAGCAAACAAGTTTCCTACAGAATGGAGTTTTGTTGGTAATCTCATTAGTGATGCCTTATTTTTAGACGCTTCTATTTTCCGTCACGCTGATAAATGGTGGCTATTTACGGAAACAAATCCCCAGCATAAATTTGACACTCTCCGCCTCTATTATGCTGATGAGTTGCTTGGTTCTTGGATAGAACACCCAAAAAGTCCAATTATTAGTGGTAATGCACACATTGCCAGACCAGGCGGTAGAGTTGTGGTGAAAAATGATAAGATTATTCGCTACACTCAAGACTGTCAGCCCGACTATGGCACACAGCTCAGAGCATTTGAAATTACTGAGTTGACAACGACAAGTTATCAAGAACGAGAAATCGAGCAAAACTTAGTGCTGAAACCTACTGGTGTTGGTTGGAACGGTGCTGGTATGCACCATATCGATCCTCACTTGATCGATGAAGGGCAATGGATTGGTTGCGTTGATGGTAGGGGGTAAGAAGAACGCACCAAAGCAGAAAATCCCAACGGATGGAATCCGGGGGATAAAAACCCCGTTTTGAAGGACGGGGACTCATAAAGCAATACGGTTCAGTAAAGGATAAAGTAGGTTGGGTTAAGCGTAGCGCAACCCAACACAACAAAATGTTTATTGTTGGGTTTGGTGACGTCAAACGCGATCATATCTGGCTATATCTTCAACAGACGTACTGGTTGTCCAGCTTTATCCACTGATTGGTATATAGCTTTTCTGTGAACTTTTCAATTAACTGCAACGGGGGTCAAAAGTCAATAGTTCTTATTAACTTTTAACTGGCTTGAGGAAAAAATTACAATATAGCAGTCGCCACAATTGTTAGGACATTTCCCTGTTAAGAGTTAAGAGTTAAGAGTTCCCTCTTAATCAAAGTACGATGTCCTAAACGATATGTCTGTTGCTATATAAACGCACATTCGCTTATAAACCTACGAAACACTTGGCACCGCTGAGCGAAGTGCGTTGATAAAGTTTTGAACATAACGCTCTGTGGAGAAATCAAGGGCACGTTGCTGTGCGGCTATTGCAGCATTCTGGGCAAATTCTTGATCGTTGAGGTAGCGCAGAATTGCATCTGCCAGTGCGTTTGCATCACCATAAGGCGTGAGCAGTCCGTTTTTGCCGTCAGTGATGATCTCCGTTGGTCCCCCACCATTGCCAGCAATTACGGGCTTACCTAATGCCATCGCCTCGATAATCACAATCCCAAACGGTTCGTTATCCGAGGCATGAACAAAGACATCCATCGCTTGCATCCACTCTGGGACGTTACTCTGCAGTCCAGCTAAGATGACTTTATCTTGGAGTTCCAAAGCTGTTATTTTCTCTTTTACAAAATCTTCATAATCCGGTTCTAAATTATGCTTGCCCCCGACTACCAAACAATGGGCATCAGGATACTTTTGTAAAACTTTGGGCATTGCTTCTACAAGAACGTGGATTCCCTTCCAGCGCTGCAATCGTCCCACAATTCCTATTATTGGTCCATGCAATGGCAAACCTAGCTTGCGCCGGGCTTCAGCAGGAGAAGGGACACTAGAGCCATTGAAGCGGTCTAGTGATACACCAGGATAGACTAAGGGTGTTGGTCTATGGGGCCAAATCCGCGCCTGTGCTTCCTTACCATCTTTCGAGAGCGTCACAATAGCACGTGCTGGCACGAGAGTAGCAAGCCGTACTAAAGTCGGCTGGTCATAAGGCACTTCCAGTTGATACCACACAGAAGGCAAACCCGCAAGCATTGCTGCCAGTCCTCCACAGATATGGGTGATCCACATCCAGTTGACAATCATATCTGCACGTTCGCGTCGGGCGATGGAAGCGATCCTAAAAACAGCAGCGATGAAACGGTGAACTTCGCGCAGGCGACCGCTTTCAACAACTCGCGTGTCAATACCGAGCGCTCTTACCTGTTCTACCATTGGACCATCTTCCAAAAATATTACCAACCACTCGGCACCTGCGTTGCGTCCCTGCTGCATCAAATCCCAAAGCATCATTTCACCGCCGCCTCGTATTTCAGCTAGCGGCATAATTACAACAACTTTCACGTATGACCTCCTTATTTGTTTATATGCGAATGTATTTGCAAAAAAGTTAGCTCAAAGAATCCCCTAACTTGTGGGAGATTCAACAAACATAGGTTTTTATCTCTTTATGAAAAAAGTTACTGCGATCTTTGATTCCACTCCTTGCTCTGGCTTTACTCAGGGGGCACTCAGATCAGGATTTTGATATTGAGGTGGAATCTGATATTGCGCTGCACTGATTTCTTGATGCTGATAGTACTTATGTGCTGCCATGGTCATACCAAAAAATCCCCAAAGAACCATGCCTGCTATACTCAGCATTCCGCTACCGATAATGAGCTGAGAACAGGAAGATATACCGATCGCGCGGGCAGCACTGACAAAACTATCGAAGCGAGCCTCATTATATTTGCATACAGTGAAAATCATCAGAATGAGTCCACCCAAGTAAGGAAGACCTCCAACCCAGCCCAGCGTGAAGAATATATCTAAAATGCCGCTGTCTATGACAAATACTACTATTTGACCAGTTTTTTCATCGACTTTCCAGGTGTTTCCAAACCCATTGCCAAAAACATTAGACAGGGCAACACTCAGGTTTCTGTCATAGCTTCCAGATCTATCTTTGAAGCTGCCATCTTGTTCAAGATTGGAAAAACTTTCCAATCGACCGGCAACAACACTGGAAATTGGTTCTATGGTTGCTAATGGCACGACACACAAGGCCATTGCCAATATGATCGTAATCAAGCGCATTTGAATTTTTGCTTTGACCGAACCAAAAATCATAACCACCCCAAGTAACCAGCCGCCCCAGTTAGTACGTGCCTGGGTGAGTAGGAATGACAAATATCCCACTGCTGAGGCGGGAAAATTTAAAGGTCCTTGGCGGGCTGTGAACAATAACAGCAAAGCAGCTTGCATCACAGCTCCAAATGGACCGACTGAGTGCATTGTGCTCCATACGCGCATTCCAAAGGGTACCGGTTCTCCAGAACTGGTATTCATTTTTGATTCTATGAGCCAAAACCTATCCCATTCAGGTGCTACCACGAATTGAAATACGCCGTAAGCTCCTGTAATTAATGCACACCACAAGAATGTGCGCTGAAGGTTGTCACGATAGGCAGGATAATCCCGCCAGCACATAAATAAATGGAAACCAAAAAGGACAGGGGATAGCCAGTCCAGAAGACTGCGTGCTACGGGGACAGGTCCGTTGTATACCAGTCCCACAAGCAAGCCATAAAACACCCCTACAAGAGCCAAAACAAAAGGTAAGCCTCCTTGCCTAGAGGCGCTGGGAAGGTATCTGAAGGTCGTACAAAAAGTTACAAATGTAACCAAGTATGGCGCTATCAGCATCTGACGCGTTATATCCCAACCAGCACGAAGGTCAACTAAGCGAGTAAGAAAGGCTGATAGAAACCACATCCACCAGGTAAAGCCCAAGTATAGAACAGGATGTCTTAAGTATAAAAATATAGCTACTAGAAAAGATGTTACAGGGAAAATGAGGCGCACCATGCTAGCACTTGCAAAATAGCAAGCTAGATTCAGTAGTACAAAGGCCATAATGACTATCCAACCGATGAGCGATCGCTCATCTGGAGAGTACTTTTCCTTGACAATAGGATTATAAAGAATCTGTTTGGAACTCATGCCAATTCAATTTTTTAGTTTACTGACGGGTCAGGATTAGAGTGTAGGAGCCACTGCACCCTTGCAGGATAAGCTCGGTGGAGGGTTTTCCCCGAGGGGCGTGCAAGTGGCGTGCCTTGAGTGTGGTAGGGTGTTTGTTGAGAGTAGGCTCTAACAAAACACTACACACTAAACTCTGTAGAAAATTTAAAAATCAAAATTATCAATTCAAAACAATTTTTTTGAATTTTGAATGAGCGAATTTTGAATTGTCAAACTCTCCCCACTCGTCACAATTGGCTTTTTAGCAAACTACTGTATCAATCCTTTTCAAGGATTAACATGTGCCTGCCATCCCTGCCAACGCCCACGGATGGAAGCTAGCCACTTTTGCCCTGCAAGCTTACCTTCACGGGGCAAAAGCCTAAGCCATTGGACAAAACCCAAACTATCTCGTGTTCCAACTAATATAGCCCAAAGTAAAAACACTGCACGGCGTGTAGGTGGCAGATGCTCAAGTAACACAAGTGTTTCATTGTGAACTAGATTTATCCAAGCTATTTCATTAAAACTATTACGCTGGTCTTCATCAAAACGTTGTGCTGGATAGTGGTCAACGGCTACAGCGGGATCGTAAATCATCTTCCAACCTGCCCGCTTTAAAGTTAGGGTAAATGCCATTTCAAAGTGTACCTGTGCTCCCGTACCTCGCATCCGCTCATCAAAGCGCAATCGGGCGATCGCGCTGGTACGAAAACTCATGTTAACACCCTTGAGGACATCGACTTCCCGGGGTTTTCCCATTCCCAAGTGATGATTACCAATGACTCGCCCAAACCACTGTAGTTGACCAACCACCTCGCACGAGTCATCTAACAGCTTGTCACCTTCGTGTATCCAATCGCGTCCGCCGACTCCACCGATGCGATTGTCTGAGGCGAAATGAGCACTGATGCGTTCTAACCAATCAGGGCGAGGTGCTGCATCATCATCAGTAATTGAAACCGTATCTCCTTTTACTGCTTCCAGTCCAGCATTAAGAGCTGCGACCACTCCCCCAACTGTAACTTTTACGGTATCTAGTGGCAGTGTAGTTTCTTGGAATCCTTCCAGGAACTGCCAAGTATCAGTATCTATATCGCGTACAACCACTATCACCTGAAAAGGTGGTTTAGTTTGCTCAAGTAGCGCCTTCAGGCAGCGTAATAGGTCTTGAGGACGGCGATAAGTTGGTATGAGAACGGTGTTCCTCATTCTTGCTTAACTCCTCAAACAGATCCACATAAGTTTTTGCCATAGTAGCCCAGCTATGCTGTTCTGCGACAGTGCGTGCAGCTTGACCCATCTGTTGCATTTTGTTGCGATTACCCACCAAAGACAACAGTACCTCCGCCAAAGCCTCAACGTCGTCGGAGTCAGATAAGACAACCCCGCATTCTGGTGTGACCAATTCTGCACCTCCTGTTGCCGTTGCGGTAATAACGGGAAGTCCACAAGCGAGGGCTTCTAATAAGACTAGGGTACATGCTTCGTAACGAGAGGGAAACACGAATAAATCTACAGCACGCATAATCTGGGGTATATCACGCCGATATCCCAAAAAATGCACTCGCTCATTCAACCCTAGGGATTCTGCCATTTGTGGAAAGGGGCTACCTTCAGGACTTCCCACTACGGCAAGATGTAAATTTGGTACTTTCACCAAGGCACCCAGTACAGTATCTAAGTTTTTCCTGGGTGTGCGAATGTCTCCTGCAAACAGCGCCAAAGTGACATTTTCCGGCAAACCGAGTGTTTGACGAGATACGGTACCAGGAGAAAACTCTTCTAAATCAACTCCATTAACAATCACCCGAATTCGAGAACGGGGTACACCAATACTTTCCAATTCTTGGGCAACTTTTTCGGATACTGCTACCACAATCTTTGCTTTTTGGAAAGCCTGTTTTTCCCAACGGGCGTTGAATGCTGTATACAGCCTTTGGTACAAACCGTACAAATCTCGGCGGATGCGGGAAATATGTACGGGCGATCGCAGCCAAGAACTGTGGACAAAATGTACAGCATTCACATCAGATGCTGCTGATGTAATTGCTCCGTTCACTTTCACCAAATCGACTTGGGAGCGATGTTTCCGCAACCAATCTGCACTTTTGTGAGAAAATATGAAATTACGAAAAAATTCGGTTGGAAACCCGTTGACGGGAATAGGAATCCAGTTGACTTGGCTACTTTGTTGCAATTCTGGTGCTATTTCACTTGCCAATAAAGTCAAGTGATGGCCCTGACGAATGGCTTCTTTTGCAACCTCATAATTCACTCGTCCTTGTCCATCACCCTTTTTGACCATGTGAGTCACAATACAGAGTTTCACGCATCACCTTCCTTCTCAGTTGATTTCTGGCTTAACATTTTTGACTGAAAATTTCTATTTTTAGTTGCATTTGCGCTCCTATTTTACTGCCACTCCCAGCAATTGATTTGCTATTGGTTGTGGAATGAAACTCAAAATCAATGCTGCTATAGTTCTTAAATTAAACTTCTGTTCAGAAAGTGCCTGCCAAAGATAAGGACGTGCTTGGGTTGTCTTTTTAGAACGCAGCAAACCTATAGCTAAAGTTGTATGAGCTTCTAACCATTTTTGCTTAAAATACAGCTTGTATTTCTTGAATATTTCATCTTTCATAAATTGCTCGTAGCAAAATATTTCCGCTTCCCCTTTGCGAATTTTTGCCTGAGCATCCAGACTACCACTGCGATTTGTGTCTGTTTGTTCATGGGCGCGATACCGTGTCAATTTTTCTGGATAATAGTAAGCTCCATGACCGGAACGGGAACATAGATATGATAAATATAAATCCCACATACCGCCTACTTCTGGTGGAATTTTATCCCAGTCAACAAATTCTTTGCGAATCACACAAGCTCCAGCTGTTGGTATAGACTTATCTATGACTGCAATTTCAAAAAAAGGTTGATGAACTCCTTTTTCTAAGATTGTTCGTTTGTATGCTTTGGAATTTTCCTCAGTACCAACATCATCAATTATGCCCTGCGCATCTATGATATATTGGTCGCAGAAAGCGAGAATGACATCTGGGTTTTCTTCCAAAGGTGGAACCAGTTTTTCCAGAAACTCCTCATTCCACATATCATCATCATGAAGACTGGCAACGTATTTACCTTGCGCCATCTTGAAGGTATTCATTTGATTAACAAACATACCAACATTGGTTGGCTGTCTGAAAAAGCGGATGCGTGAGTCACCAAAAGATTCAACTAATGATTGGGGATTTTCTGCACTGCAATTATCTGAAACAATAATTTCAATATTTCGATACGTTTGTTTAACAGCACTCTCTATTGCTTGTTTGAGATACTCTGGTCTATTATAAGTTGGGATAATAACGCTGACTAAAGGCTCTTGGGAGCTAGTAACGTGTAACATTTTATAAAATTCCTTGTCACTATAAAATTAGTACTCTATATCTTGGTTTTGCATTGAGGCAGACTATTTAGCTTGCATATATTATCTAATTAATCTTTTTTCATGGCAAATTCTGATATTGTGTTTTCATAAATTTTTTGTAAATGTTTGACGTGGACATCCATTGTGAATTCTTGCATGAGCAAAGCATGACCTTGTTCGCCCATGTGTCGGCATTTATCATAATCAGAAGACAAATGAGTTATCGCTTCAGCCAGCATCTTAATATTATTGGCTGGCACAAGAATACCTGTTTCTCCATCTGGTAAATATTCTGGAATACCTCCGACTGCGCTGGCAATGACAGGTCGGTAATGAGCATAAGCTTCGAGAGTGACAAGACCAGCTGGTTCAGGCCAAACACTCGGGAAGATAACAGCAAAACACTGTTCGTAAAGTTGATTTAATTTGTTACTATCACACCAGCCATGCCAAGTGATACGGTTGTTTAACCCTAGTTTTTGAGCTAACTTTTCCAACCGTGGTCGTTCCCAACCTTCACCCGCGATATCAAGATGAATTTGCGAATCTATGTGTACTAAGGTTTTGAGCAGCCATTCTAGTCCTTTATCAGGAACTATTCGCCCTACAAATAAAATCCGCTGATTTTTGTATGTTTCTAAACTTAAAGGCGTAGTCGCTATTTGCGGTACGGAAATCCCGCAACGTAGTGTTACAGTTTGTTGAGGTGGCAAGCCATTTTTAATCAACTGTTCCCGAACATAGTCACTGTTAGCCAGAAAAGTAACTTTCAGATTTCTGATAAAATGGTTGAGATGATGAGTACTTTTTAATTCTTGAATCACTCTTGCGGGTTTGCGGCTTCCACAGCCATCTATTATTTTGCCCCAGAGGCATCCTAAATAAGAGAAATTGCGATCGCAAATGACGTCCTGTGCTGCTAAATATTTTGTGCCACTAGCACAGTACAATGAGTGATTGTGAACAGTGAAGACAGTAGGACATTCTCCTTTGACTTGCTCTAGTAAATCTGGACTGTGGATGTGCAGTAATTTGAACCGACTCTGGTCAAGTTCTTTGAGAGATTTAATAACGAAGTCACTCACACCAGATTGCCGAGATTGAATGAGAGAAGTTAAATAAGTTTCAGCTCCTCCATTGCCATTAACTCTGAAACTAGAGGAGTGATATATCAAATTCTCATCATACTCGGGTTGGTTCAATTTTTCTGCTCTCTCCTGTGTATCTGTGATTAGGTTGGGCATTGCTCCTCCATTTTAGTTTTCAATTCACACAACTTTATTTTTGAGTCACAAAATAATTTGATTTTTTTGGTAATCTTTGACTTCTCCATATTTGTTCTAGTTGCTGTTTAGAAAAATCCTGGCTATTCGTTTCCTGGAATCTTTCTAGCTGCTTTACCCATTTCTTGCTTGGTGCATCGATTCGTTAGCAGCTAAAAAATCTCATTTTTCAGGAATAGCTGTTTCATCTCTAAATGCTACTAGAAATCAATTGACGTCACCTTCCACCAAGACTTCATCAAGTATTGCATGTGAGAGTAACTTTCATAGGACTCACTATCTAAGGTAATTTTCTCAAACCATATTTTTCATAGTTTCGTTTACGTTTGGGTTTTATTAGATATTGCTATTGATCCTTAATTTAGTTGATGCTGCATCTGGTGATATTTCCAAAGCCCACCCTTTAGCTCAAGCAACTCTTGATACCCGCCCTGTTCTACAATCTGTCCCTTCTCGAGTACGACAACTTTATCTGCCCGGACTATTGTCGATAAACGGTGAGCAATCACAATCACTGTTCGTCCTACAGAAAGCTTTTCTATAGACTCTTGAATCAACTTCTCTGACACAGCATCAAGAGCAGCGGTTGCTTCATCCAAAATCAGGATTTCCGGATTCCGCAGCAAAGCGCGAGCAATTGCAATTCGCTGACGCTGACCTCCAGAAAGTCTTACGCCTCTGTCTCCAAGTTGAGTGTTGAAACCTTCAGGCATTTCTTGGATAAATTCCATAGCATTTGCCAGTCGAGCTGCTTTGTAAATTTCCTCATCTGTTGCTCCTTCCGACCCATAGGCAATATTGTTACGAACAGAAGTGTTGAAAATAAAAGTATCTTGGCTGACCACAGCAATTTTTCGGCGCAGTGAGGTAATGTCAATATCCCGCAAATCAACCCCATCAATAAAAACATGACCCCGCGTTGGATCGTAAAATCGCGGAATCAAATCGGCCAATGTTGTTTTACCAGCTCCCGAAGCGCCCACAAGTGCAGTCATCCTACCTCGTTCAATCATCAGCCTAATGTTACTAAGCACCAAACTTTCAGAGTCGTAGCCAAAATCAACAGACACGAACTCGATTGAACGTTTTAAACCAGGAAATTCGATATGTCCATTGCGGAAATACTGTTCCTCATCAATTGCCAAAAGTTTTTTAACGACTTCCGACGAGCCATACATCGTACTGATATGCGCCGCTACACCATTAATATCTTGAATAATTGGCACGAGGCGAAAGAGAACGAAGAAAAACGTTAATAAAGAAGCAACTTGTAGTTTTCCGTTAGTTACTAAAACTGTAACTCCCACAACAATCATTGCCACGAGTACTGTGGTCGCCAACGCCTCTGCAAGTGGCTTGACAACCATCCATACCAACGCAATGTTCTTTGAAGCCGTGAAAACATTCAAGCTGGCATTATAATAACGTTGACGTTCAAAATTTTCAGTGGAAAACGCCTGAACTGTACGAATCCCATTGATGAATTCTACGGCTGTTGAGGTAAACCTATTGCTGGCTTTTGTTAGTTCAAAACTTGCCTCCCTTACACGACCATTCAATGTAGATAAGGCTACTGCTAACAAACTGAACAGCATCAATGAAACGATAGATAACTGCCAAGATATCAAGAACATTGATAGTAGATAAACAGCACCAGTGAGTGTTCGGGAAAACAAGAAAGCTGCCGAGCCAAAAGCTTGTTTAAGTCTTTCTATTTCTGTTGTTATAGTATTTATCAGTTCGCCAGACTTAGTCTGGCTAAAATAACTAATTTTTACAGACTGTAGTTTTTCAAAAATTTGTTTACGGAGTCTATCAACTAAATTAAGCTGAGTTATTTCGGTGTAAAGTTGTGCTAAATAATTTAAGCCTGAACGTATCCAAGTGCTAAGTAAAATCAATGCTGAGACGCGATACAGCCGCTCATTAACAGGTGCGTTCACTCCCAACAAATAAGTATCTAACTGGTCAATTCCAGTTTTAAACGGGACATCAGGAGTAGTTAAGCTTTGCAGAAAGGGAAGTAAAAGACCGACATTCAAGCCCTCAAAAATTGCCGCCAGAAATGTAAACACCAATGCAATAACGGTAATTTTGGGAAAGTGTTTAAATTCTCGCACTATTAGGTGGTTGTCCTGCCAGAACTTAGTAGTCTTGACTAAATTCTTAAGTAAATTTTGGCCTGATTTAGATAGTTTGACATGCATGAGTGAGATTCAACCGTAGTTTTGCAGGGAAGATAGAGTGCTCTAAATACTATGGTCTTACAAAAAGCCGCAACGCGTTGACTGACGTGCGGCAATTTTACTTACTACTGTAAGTTCCAGTAGTTGTTTTGTCATAATAAACAGAGCGAAAGTCACTTTCCAAGGGTGGAACCAATATTTATAGTTGGTGAAAGACCTCAAGGGTGTTCAAGCCATGAGGTAACGAACAACAAATCACAGAGTTGAACTATCCAGATGTAAAAGGTTCGACTCTGCCTCAACCTCCCATGACCTCATCATTCCTGGTAATCTGTTGAGTTGTCGTTGTGCTTGTGCACTGAGTCGTACTGCATCTTCCAAAGTCCGGCAACGAGGTCCAGTCAAACTCATTTCACCGCGTAGTACATTCAATAATTGCGGCAGATGATCTAGTCCGTACTTATGCATCCATCCTCCCAGTGTTGTCAGATTCTGACTATCTTCTCCATCGCACAAATCCTCTGGATATGTAATACCCTTATCTCCCATTGCTTTTTTGCTGGCTGTAGTTGTACGAAACTTGAAAACCTTAAAGAGTTTTCCTCGTTCACCAACATGCCATTGGGAAGAAAAAAGTAGTCTTGGTTCTGGGGAGGAAATGCGCATGAACAAAACCAACCCTAACATGATTGGACTTACAGCAAGCAGAAAAATCAAGGCAGTGAGCCAGTCAGTAAAACGCTTCAACCACCACAATGCGGAGTCTAGTGCTTTCGGTTGTTTATCGATTGAGGGTATGCGCAGGAATATGGGCTTGTTGGCTTGAGCGCACGCATCTGCCCAAAATCTTAATCTTGTTTCACCAAGTCTTGGATCTATGCGTACTAAATTTGCAGGAGAACGCTTTAGACACTCCACTAACAATTCTGTTCTATCCAGTGAAGGCATATAGGGTTGTGTTATGCCTCCAGGAGGGATGACCAGCAATTGACCCCGACGCCATTGAAGTGTGCAGTACTGAGAGGGATTATCTTGTTGCTGCTGCTGCTTCACTGTATAGTAATTCTGTAATGTTGGTATTATTGAGGTTGTCATATGTATCTTCACTCATACTATGGTAGATTGCCGACCTAATATTTAAGGCTACTAAAGCCAAAGAGTCCGAAATGGATCTTGCTCTTTACTCCAAAACATGGAGTAATCGAGTGCAAAAAGATAACACAATTATCCCTATTAACAATTGCACATCTTGGTTAATTATTCTTTACCAGAAATGTATATCATACAACAATAGTAGTTTTCAGATAATCTCAGAAACTCCACTCTTGTGTTTCTTAGGGGGATTTAATATCTAGCATATAAGACGAACCGTTACATATAGAGAGCTTTATTTAGTCTTTAAAGAACAACGACGTTTTTCCGATAATTATTAAGTTCTTATGAATGAGATAGCTTGTGTAATTACGAAAGAAGACCCTTCCTTGTCACCGTACGTGATTTAAAATCGTTGTTAAAAAAAAGCATAGCTATCACAACTAATCAAAAGACACAAACTCAATAATTTTAGTGCTTTGCACGAACTACGCTGAGATAAATTTGAGTTCCAATACTTCTAACAAAATATCTCTTCAAGCCTTATTTTTACTTGACGAGGCGAATTCTATTCGTCCCCATACACTCAAAAGCCGCCTGTACGGCATTGAAAGTCATGATTTTTCTTGCTTTTCGCGCGGACGGATTTCATTTGTCTAGTAGCGAATTCTATTCGCATAAATCTTTTGAGATATTCTCTAAGAAACTTATTATGAGTAAAAAAAGCATATATGATGTATTAAGTTTTCTTCTATCCATAAAACAAGACGTATTAAGACAAGGTGATTTCTCTTGTCCGTAAGTAGTTTGATGTAGGATACACTTTGATTGTGCTCTTTGGGAATAGGTAGTTATATACTCTGCCTTGAAATATCACAATACACAATTAACAATTAACATTTTGTCTTTTAATTAATACCAAATTGACTTAATTACTTACGTTAAAGAAAGCACGAGGCACTTGGTAACTTGCGCTGCCACAATGCACTCCAAGCGTGCTGTTGTTGTGGGAAGAGAAAATGAGAATTTGACTATTTTAACCACAATTACTGTCGGGTTGGGTAAAACCCGTGTAAAGATCCAGCAACCTATGTTCTCTGGACACGCACTCGCGTATGCCTAGTGGCACGCTTTGCGCTTACGGAAAAACCTTCCCCTGCATTCAGCGTGTCGCTTTGCAACGAGGGCGTCTCCAGAGGAGATACGGAGACGCTGCGCGAACAAAAACAGATAATTAAGTTGAGCTACTTATACCAATTCGCGTTCAAAAGCCTAATTTATAAATTTTGATTGTCTAGTTCCATCAAGAACTATCGCTATTTGAAAGTTAGGGTTTAGAACGCAGTTTAGTAATATACCAAAATTGACTAATCACATAGACAGAAAAAAGCCAAGCCAGCGCAAGTCCTGTACCCCCACAAGTTTGACAACCTCTGGTTATCATCACGAGTCGGTGTATCTCCTCATTCCCCGGCATGATGGACCCCGCCGCATGGCGGACTCTTAATTCCGCCGAAATCCGTTAAACTCCTGCCGCTACTAAGAAAAAATACGGCATATGCTTTTCTAGGTAGCATGTGCCGCTTGATTTATATTTTTGCTTGTGCGTTCGTTGTCGTTAGTCTCGCCAGGCATATTCAGGCAGTGTGCGCCTTGCGCCAAGCTGTGCCGTAGTTTTATTTCTCTACAGCTTGTTGCAGTGCAAATCGTTGTTGATGTGTATATGGCACAAATGTACTACTAGAATTTGAGACCCCATTTGCCACAACTCCAAGTAAGTTTAACCGGCTCAACATGGCTGTAGCTTGTGTGAGTTGAGTTCGAGTCACTCTACCTATGCTAGCTACCATCACCACGCCACGACAAGATGAGGCCGTAAGCATCGCATCAACTAAGCCAAGAACTGGGGTTGAATCTACAAGTACCAAATCATAGTTATTCTCAAATGTTGCCATTAATTGCTGCATCTTAGGGGAACTTAGCAGATTAGCTGGATCAGCAGGTGTTGGTCCTGCGGTCAAAATGTCGATATAGGATGAGCCTGAGGATTGGATACTAATCTGATTGGGTATTGTGACCTCACTTGCTAATAAAGTTGAAAGCCCCTGTTCGTTAGGAAGATTTAGCTGTTTGTGCAGGCTGGGTTCACGTAGGTTGGCATCAATCAGCAGTACCCGTTTATGTAAACGAGCTGCGCTCATTGCTAAGCCCAATGCCAGACCTGACTTACCGTCATCTGATAAAGCTGAGGTAATCATCAAAGATTTGAACGAAGCAACAGAGTTCAAAAGTTCAATGTTTTTATAAATCAGATCTAGCGATTCCCAACGCGGTGAAGATTGCAATACCTGAATTGTCCAAGGGGCAGGGACATCTGGCTTACCAAATGGTAACTTGATAACTGATTCTCTGGTTTTAGCTGGTGGTAACTTGGGAGTTGTTCCCAATATCGGTAAAGCAACCTGCCTCTCTAACTCAGCTGTGGTGTGAACTGAATCATCAGCCGCTTCACGGACAAACGCAGCAATACCTCCTAACATCAACCCAACTACTGCACCTAACATGAGATTCTGCTGTTCGTTGGGACCCTGGCGTGTACCTTCTTGGGGTTCTTCCACGATTTCCCAGTTAAATCCTCCCTTGGCAAGTTCTTGCCGTAATCGCTGTTCTGCTTTCAAAAGTTCCTGCAATCTTTCGCGGCTCAGTTGTACTTGCGGCTGTAGACGACCGTAATCAGCTAACAACTTGGGAAATTTTGTGAGTTGTTCACGTAGTTCTCCCTCTTTTTTCGCCAGAACTTCGTCTTTTGCGCTTAAAGACAGCATTGTTGTTTGTGTGTCCACTAACTTCGCAGCAAGGTTGAGGTCAATTGCGCTCTTCTGTCCTTGTTGTAGGAGAGACGGTGCTTGGCTAATTGCTTGAGCAGACTCTGCCCCTAAGGTTCGTTTTTGCTCTTCCTGCAATAGTGCTTTTTGACTTTGAAGTTGACCGGCCAACTTCTGCACACTTGGAGCTTCCTCTGTAAAGCGCAAGCGTTCTTGTGCTAGAGCCAGTTCTGTTTTTTGAATTTCGTTCAGTAGTCCTTGATAACGAGTAGATTGACTCAGACGAGCTTCGACAAGGGCATTCTGTGGTGTACTTTGGAGTTGTTTTTGTATATTTTTATACGTTACTTCTGCTTCTTTGTACAGAGAACGAGCGGTGCCACGCTCTTGCAGAATCCTAGTCAATTCGTCCTGTGTAGCTTTTGCCTGTGTCTCTGGATCTATAAGATTCTTCCCTGTAAGATTCTTCCCTATGCGAAAGTCTCGTAACTCACCCTCAGCCCTAGTTACTTCATTTCTTGCTCCGTCTAACTGTTCTTGAATAACTTTAAGCCCTTTTTTTAAACGCTCCTTCTGCTGCTGAATGTTGTAAGCTAAATAAACTTTCTGAATTGCTTGCAGAACCTTATGTGTTTTTACTGGGTCTTTCTCAGTATATTGCACCTGAAATATTTTAGTAGCAACATTATCGTCTTTGTTTTTAATTTGACTTACAACCAAAGAACTTTTTAACTCACCTACGGTCATGTCTGGATATTTGGACTTGAGTTCAGTCACTGCTTTTTTAAGCAGAGGAGAACTTTGCATCAAGCTTAGTTGGGTTGCAGCGTCTACCTGAACAGTAGGGTCAGTAAACTGACTGTCTACACCACCACCTTCTTTCGTTCCTTGATAGTTAGGTTCTACCAACAGCTGCATTGAGCTTTTATAGGTAGGAGCTGTTTTTTTTGTCATCACACCTGCAACGGCAACAGAAGCCACAAATGCTGCCAAAAACCAAGGAAATCTCCGTATTAAAACCGCAAATAGTTGTCCGTAACCCGGTTCTGACTCAGTAACTGGATTCCCGTATGGACTAAGACTGCTCTGAACCACTTTTACTATCCCTCAGCTAACAAATTAAATGAATAATGTATTTACAGTACAAGCTTGTTCAATAACTTGCTCAACTTTGTTAAAGAAAGCTTCCTCTGAAAAGTTTGCCACTGCATGATTACGGATGTTGTTGTAATCCCAATCGATTTCCCTGGCTTCTAGTAGTGCACGATTGAGTGATTCGGGTGTTTGTTTCTTAAAAAAGACTCCTGTTTTACCAGGTATTTGAGTATCTAATACCCCACCCGCTCCATAAGCGATGACAGGTGTTCCACTCGCATTGGCCTCTACTGGAACTAAACCATAATCTTCTAGGGCTGCAACTATAACAGACTTTGCTTTAGAAAACAACTGAGTGCGTTGTATATCAGTTACATGTCCTAAAAACTCAATATTGGATAATGCTTTAGACTTTAACCTCTCCCTTTCTGGACCATTTCCTGATATCAGCAACCGCCATCCCAGCCAGTTAAAAGCTTCGACTATTATATCAAGACGCTTGTAGCTGATCATCCGAGCCGAGGCAAGATAAAAATCTTCTTTTGTATCTGAAAAAACAAATTTACTGGTGTCAATCGGATAGTTAATAACAATGGCATCTTTGCCGTAAGTACTTTTAATCCGACGAGCTACAATACTGGAGTTAGCAATGTAAAGGTCAGGTTCCTGTGCGTAGGCAAGGTCTACCTTTCTCATCATTTCAAAAACTTGTTCGATTAATGGAGCAAAATATCGATAATCTCCGTACTCACGTAAATAAGTTTCTGTGTCCCACAAAAAACGGGTAATGTTATGACAAAAGCAAATATGGCGACCCTGGGGGTTCTTTCGCACTGCTTTGGCAAAGCTTGTGCTACTGCTGATAATAAGGTCGTAGTCTTGCAAATCTAAGGCGCGAAAGGCTGGAAAATATAAGGGAGCCATCAACCTAAAATACTTCGCTGCTCCTGGAATATTTTGCAAGAAGGTTGTGTTGACAATGCGCTCACCAATGTCAATGGTTTTTTCGGGGTCGTATAAGGAAGTAAAAACGTCTGCTTCAGGGTAGCGCTTACAGAGTAATTCGAAAACGCGCTCTGCGCCTCCTTTCTGGGTTAAATAATCATGCACCAAGGCAATTTTCATATGATTCCTTAATGTATTGACTCCATACAACTATCTACAGGTGGTGATAGGTTTGTTCCGAATACTGCACCAACACTTAACAGTTCACAGACTCTGAATGCAAATCTGATTCAAGCCCCTACTTGTTCTCAAGATACTAAAACGTGATTTTAAGAGTGTTAATTTTTAATAAATATTTCGTAAGGAGAGAAGTTAGTAACTGATTGGGTAAATTGGGAACTTGAGATTTGTATTGGTTAATAGCTTTTTTTGTTGATGAACAGAACTGATACACAGTCGGTAATCGTGAGTGAAGTATTGCAAAAAGAACTTAAATGGCAACAGGTTATACCAGAAGATCCAAATAGGGTATTGCAATAACTCTAAGAAAATTCCGGATTGGGCGTTCGCCCTTGGGCGGCGAGAAAGCTAAAGCATCGCCATCGCCAAGCCAACTCATTCATAAGTCGCCTCATAATCTGGGGGAACAGTCTTTGCTGTAGGGTACATAAACTTCTCCTGGTTGAAAAGAATTTCAGCAGTGCGACCGGATGAGCAATTAACGGTTGGCGCAGTTCGCTGCTAAGCTTGCCTAGGAAACTATCAGTATGACCGAGGAAGTCTGTTTCCGATTTTTCCATACTTAAGTTATCTAGAGCGCTGATAGCCTCTTGCTGGCAAACGTGGATAATTTCTTCCGGTTTCACCCATTCTGCTAGTCTACCGTAGTGTTCGTCTGTGAGGAAAACGACCATGACAGGTATTCCTTGAGAACGTTTGAGAGCAATAATTCCTCCACAATCTATTGTTTCATCATCTTGAACTGGAGAAAACACTATGGCAGGTTTTTCCCTAACTGTGAGTGGTTGGCTTTTCACTTGTAAAACCCAGTGACAAACTCTAGTATTGAGATCTCGAAGTTGAAAGTTGAGACGAGAGTTAAGCTTATCTAATAATTTAATTTTAGGCATGAATCAATACCTCGTTTTTCAGCAAAGTGATTTCTTGTTCTTTTTTCTATAGTGTTTCTATAATTTTTTGTAATTTTTTATCTTGTCTGATTTTCTCTGCCAAATTCATAAGAGGTTCTTGCCATCTTTATTAATTTTTCTTAAGAAAGGAGAGAAATGATTTGGACTTCTGGCTTGATTTCTTCGAGCAAACTGTCTTTGAAAATGACACCATAATCTTCTTGTACTTCTACACTCGCTTCATAGCTGACAATTGGTATTAAACCTGCATGCATACAATTAATGACGCTGCCACCTCCACCTTCCGAACAAGAAGGATAGACAATGCCAACGCAGCTATTAAGGATATTTCTAAATTTTTGACTGCTTACATCAATCCATCTTATAGTGTGAGCGTTTGACTTTTGATAAAGTTCCTTATAAAAAGCTTTGACAAAATCTTCTTCTTGACTAATCGGTCTACAAATAGTTAAATGAAAGTCAGGCTTTTGGACAAAACCTTCTAGTACTAAGTCTAATCCTTTGTGAACGAGACCGCCACTGCCAAACCAAAGGAAGTTCTTGCGGCAATTGTCAAAGTCTTTATCCTCTAACCAAGGATAAAGTACTTGTTGTGATAAACGATTAATAATACTAACTGTACGCTGAACTAACTGAGATGCCATAAGTGTGCTGAGAAGTAAGAGTAGTTAAAGATTTATTATGTTTGGAATAACATCAAATCGAAAGAAAAACCTCATAGTCTTTGCATAAGTTTTACTTAAGACTAGAGATTCTTTACTACCCAACGTATGCTATTTTTGCTACCGAAGTCAACACCATAACTTAAGTATGAGTTAACTTCGGTTAAGGAAATTACCTAAACTGCTGCTAAAGTTTTGGATTTAGTGAAATAAGCGTTTTGCTCAGCTCGTAGTTTATCGCACAGTCTACCTTCAGGGAGTTCTACATCGTCGTAGGTCAGGACTTGGTCTTTTGGAACATCTCGCTTCAGGCGACATCCTTCTGCCAGACCAATGGGTAATAGGTTTTGCTCTTGAACGATGTTGGAATTTTCACATTGCCCATATGTCATGTAGTAGCCAATGCCATCCAAGGTTTCTCCAGCCTTGAGGTCGATTTTGGCAGTGGTGATCACATCTACCAGAGGACCACCTAAAGGACTTAAGACGTAATCTTGGAAAAGGACAGCGCGAGCAACAGACAATGGTACCTCAAAGTGACAGAGGTGATAAGGAGTGTAAAAGCTGTAAAGCGGACCTTCACCTAACTTGTATAAGTTGAGGTAGTGACGTTGTTTGGGATCGTCGTGGGTTCCAAAGACAAAGACCCCTGGACCGGGTTTTGCACCAACGACATAATCAACGATACCGCCCAGTTCTTTGAGTTGTTCGACATCGTACATTTTGGTCATTTCATCAACATGACCGTTAAAGTCGTATCCCAGCATTCCCCGCTTGGCAACTGTCATACCTGTGGCGTTAGCAACTATTGCTTGCTCAAAGGATATTTTTGTTCCATCGGCAAAACTGGTGACCATATGAGCTTTTTGACCCCAACGCTTAGCAAATGCTTCCTGTGTCGTCGGATTACGATAGGGGTCTTGTAAGCCTTTGATATTACCACACAACAGTGGAGTTAAGCCGATACTCTTGACGAAGCGGTAGAGATTCATTTGCACTCCTGGCTGATCCCCATCACAGGCGGTGAGGATAACTCCTGCTTTGTCAGCGTAAACTTTGAGAATAGGACCGATGGTGCCATCCAATTCGGCGTTCATCATAATGATGTGCTTGTGATGGGCGATCGCCTCCATCACAACATGAGCACCAAATTCTACTGCGCCTGTCACTTCAATGAGAGCATCGATCCCAAGGGCGCGACACAGTAACATTGGATCTTCGGTGACTGCGTATTGATTGCGGGCGATCGCGTCTTCTAATTCGGTAACTGTGGAAACGACTTTATAATCTTCAATACCTGCTTCCGAATATGCTCGCCCAGCTGCATCAATACTTCGGTTAGAGATAGCAACCAACTCCATACCAGGAACGGAATTTTTAATTTGATTGGCAATTCCCCGTCCCATAAAGCCAGCACCGATCATCCCAACCTTGATGGGGTTACCTGCTTCTGCACGAGCTTGTAAGGCGCGATCTACGATAATCATTGGTTAATCTCCTATGAATAATATTTGCGAATTGCTTACTCCTTTCCCGCCAAAAGATTACCAATTTGAAAACTGCAGAGGAAGCAGCGAAAAGTATGAGCGGAGGTTTCCTCCGTAAGCGCAAGCGCACGCCAAGGGCGAACGCGCAGCGTCTGGTGGAGGAGACTCATACCTTTTCAAGAGAGAGAACGCAGAGAAAATACGTTTCGCTGTCAGAGGTAATTAAGAAGTCGGAAGGGAGTAGTTGTTGATTGTTAATTAGTCGTTTTTCCCATCACCGCACTGGCTTGCTACTAACAACTAAACATTTCCTCCAACGCTCATCATTGTCATCAAAGGCCAATTCTTATCTTTCTCAGAAATTTCAGTCACTTCCAATGGCCATTGAATATTGAAAAATGGATCATCATAGCGTAACCCCCGCTCATATCCAGGTGTGTAAAATTCTCCTACCTGATACGCAACCTCAGCAGAGTCTGTTAGTGTTTGATAGCCATGAGCAAACATTTCTGGAACATATAAGGCGCGATGGTTTTCTGCACTTAATTCCACACCGATATATTGAAGATAAGTCGGAGACTCAGGACGCATATCAATAATCACATCATAGATAGCACCTTGGGTACACCGGACTAATTTTGTTTCCGCTGCTGGTAGAGTTTGATAATGCATTCCCCGCAGCGTCCCTTTTTTGTAGTTAAAAGATAGATTGCATTGAGCAACTGTTGGCTTTAAACCATGTGCCTCGAATTCTTGAGCGCAGAAAGTACGGGCAAAGAAACCACGATGATCTTGCTTTTGTTCTAGGTCAATGATATAAGCGTCTTTGAGTTCAGTTTCTACAAAAATCATGGGTAACCTCGCTTGAAATTATAGCTACACAGTGGTTTTGGGTCATTTCGGTTTTTTCTTCGTGTTTTTTGCAACTTTTCTTGAAGCCCCCTATATATATACGGGTGAGACAGCAATCATTATGCACCGAGGGTAAGGCGAAGACAGACAACAGTTCACCAAAAGGGCTTCAAGGTAGACTAAAAACACAAAGAAATTCTTCAATCTAAGAACTGCACTATCTTAGGGCTGTCACAGATGATGGTTCTTGATATGACTCTGGCTTTGCAAAAGTATCATCCCAGTATTGGGTGCAAAGTTCTGGTCGCTTCGGTGGGTTTGCAGTGTAAGCAAAAAATAGTGCTGACCTGTCTTCTGACCGTAGAGTTCCGTGGTGTAAAGCAATTTTTGGATCTGTAAAAATCACAGTACCTGCGGGTCCTGGACATGATCTCCACTTGTCTTGCGGGATGACTTCCTTAAGTTGTTCATCAGTGATTCCTAAGTAGCCTGACTGCCAAAGCTTGTAGTAAATTCGGTAATAACTGAGACTATGTAAAGGAGTCAAAGATACCGGAACGTATTCAAAAGGACCGTGTTTTTCTTCTACATCGGACAAATAAATAATCAATTTGACCATCCGACGGTCTTCTGAGTCTTTATGCCATAGCAATGTGCCAAACTGATTTTCGTTGGGAAAATCTTTACGTAAATGTACGCCCTGAAAGGCAACAGGAAGACCGATGTAATTTTCAACGATATTAAGTAACTTTTGTTCCCGTCCCCACTGAGAAAATTCTGCTAAATCTGTAACCGTGTAAATTTGCGGCAGTCTTTTCGTTAGGTGGCTATTGCCTGCATCTGTCATTCTAGATAGTTGCTTGTAAGATGCTTGGAGAAGATCAGATGTAGAGCCAAGTCCCAACTTTTCGAGTGTTGTCACATAAACTCCATCGCGTTTGAGGGTATCGACAATCACGCGATCGCTTTCTTCCAAAGCAGGCAATTTCCTTGCATGGTTTAGGAGTGCTGCTCTGTAACCTAACTCAGATGTCAACTGAGATATTTTGTTGATAGTACTTTTAAACATAGAATAACTACCTTGTTCATTTTATTCATTACCCCTTCGGGGTTCGCCAGTCGCTCATGGGGGAAACCCCCAAGACCGCGCTGGCTCACAAGTCTTATTTTCGTCAATTTTGAGTGAATGGTTCCGTTGTTTGTGCCATTTTGAATTCTTTAGTAGGAACTGCGTCAAAAACAGACAGACCGACTAAAGTCAAAAAGGGAACTATTGTTTTAATAGCGAACATAGGCCATCTTCTCAAAGCACCTAAGAAAACTTTCAAATTAGCTTCTTTGAAACTCTGGAACATCATCCTACGGTAAAATTGTCTAGAGTATCCGTTTTCCTCCAATTTCGTGACAACTTCCGGTAAGTGCTTGTATTGCATTAATAGTGCCGATTGTGGGTCTTTTTGCCAATAACTCACACCAACAATACATTCCATGTAGGTATCTTTCGTAACAATTATCCTGCCATTAGCAGCGCAATACCCAGCCAAGTATGCTAAAGATATCCAGTTCTTCTCAGCTTCTGACCAAATTTGAAGAGCGCGTTGTACTAAATCAGTACGATAGATCGAAGCCGTCAGAAAGATAACTGCGCCAACACTTTTTGAAAAACAATGTTCAAAGATAGCTTTTGGGTCACCGCTTCCGTCTTCACTATCAACATCAAACCAACGGTTACCTATTATTGTGGGTGGGTGTACAGGTTCCCCAGTTTTTTGATTACGACCAGAAAAGTTAAGAAACAATAATGATAAATCTTCATATTTTTTGAGTTTGTTGATGACATAAGCAACTGCTTTATCCTGAATGGGATCATCATCACCAATTGTCCAAACATATTTGGTCGTTGCGGATTTTAAGCAATGAATGATATTCCGCATGACACCAATATTTTCTGCATTCCTGCTATATTTAAATGTGATGTGGCTGAGATTTTTTTGCCACTTTTTAATCACTTCTTGAGTATTATCAGTTGAACAATTATCTGAAACAAAAATTTCACATTCAAATTCAAAACCAATGATCGCTTGAGCAACCCATGCCAGTTGCTTATCAAGTAGTTGGGCGCGGTTGTAAGTGGGAATAGCGATAGTGAGTAGTTTCTTCATGGTGGACTGTACATCAGCTTGTGTTTCATGTGGATTGAGTTGCTGCGGATTTTGCATATGTTATGATGACTTTTTATTTGAAGAAGCGAAGGTATAAAAATGATAAGAAGACTTAAGGCTTCAGCAATATACATAAATCAGGTATTAAAATCATAATACTGCTATAACAGCTACTCCCTTATTGGTAGAAAATTACCTATCTTCTTTTTTCTTCCTTAGCGTCCTTTGCGGTTTTTTAAATAGGTATTCTTTGGGCACCGAAGGGAGTAATCTTAGCTTCTCAAAACTCCTCATCAAAACAGTTAAGTTTTACAATATACATTTTCTCAATTTCAATCATTAGAATATGTTATTGTTTGCATGGTTTAATTACCATCCTATGATACATTGATGATTTCAATAATTACGAATTCAAAGATTTGATTCGTAATTATTGAAATCACTTTTTTGACTTATCAATGCAAGATAATTACTTTTGACTCCAGAAGAAATCTTTGTCAATTTGTTGGGTACGGATGAGATATTCTAATTGCTTTAAGCGAGTGAAGCCTCTAGATAAGAAAACTTCTTCAGTCATATCAATTTGCGAGAACAAATCATACAACTGTTGTGCTCCTCGTTGAGCATTCCAATCACACTTAAAGCCAGGTAGAACGGTATTAATTTTTTCAAAAGAGACGCGATAACTGCGATTGTCTGCACCCTGAGTGCCAAAGCTCAATTTACAATCTGGGAAAACTTGAGCAACAATTTCGGCAACTTCTTTGACTCGATAATTATTTGCTGTATCTCCCACGTTAAAAACTTGGTTATGGACAATATCACGAGGTGCTTCTACTGCGCAAACAATTGCTTTGCAAATATCGAGTGCGTGAACTAATGGACGCCAAGGCGTACCATCACTAGTCATCTTAATTTCTTTGGTTGTCCATGCTAAACCTGCCAAATTGTTCAAAACAATATCAAAGCGCATTCTGGGGGAAGCACCAAAAGCAGTGGCGTTTCGCATAAAGGTAGGAGAGAAGTCATCATCTGCTAATGGCTTGACATCTCGCTCTACTAATGTCTTACATTCTGCATAGGCGGTTTGGGGATTGACAGAAGATTCTTCTGTAACATCACCCTCAGTAGCAACACCATAAACACTGCATGAGGACATATACACAAAGCGACGCACACCAGCTTCTTTTGCCAATTTGGCAAGACGAACTGACCCTTTATGGTTAATTTCGTAAGTAATGTGTGGTGCAAGCTGTCCAGTGGGATCATTCGACAGTTCAGCCATGTGAACGATCGCATCAACACCTTGCAAATCTTCTACGGTGATATTGCGAATATCTTTATTGAGAGTTTTGGCTGTTATCTCAGTACCGTTGTACAACCAACCTACTTTGTAATAACCAGTATCTACTCCGATAACTTCATGTCCCCGTTCAATTAACAACGGAGGTAATAAACTACCAAGATAACCTTCAGTACCAGTGACTAGAATTCTCATTGTTTTTCATTCCTATTTAAGTTTAATTTCATCTCGTAAACGAATTACCTTGGTGAAGTACGGTGCATTATTCTGTGTAGGATGGTTTAGGCAGTTTCATCGTAATGGATTGATGACTACAGAAATTTTTGCCTTTAGTGATCTTTTGATATCTTATGCACCGTAACACACCATGTTTAAAGTTTTGAAGTCGTCAACGATGTTACTTTCATGAATTTTCTCCAAAACCGTCTCCAAATGGTGTCTCGCCATCCTGACCAGTCCGTCATGTCAAGATATTGGAAGAACAAATGTTTTTTAGGATGTTTACATTCTTCTCGCAATCCTGCATACCAGGGTTTGGGAGAATTCGTAAAGTGAATGATGCAAGGGTTGTGTTGCAGTTCGTTATAAATATCCTCCGTGAAGGGGCTGTCTTGCCAGGATGAATATTCATGTATTTTGGGCATTTGATTCCATTTTGGGTGAAGTTCTCCCCATTTCCCAGCAAGAACTGCGTTTAAACCATCCTGATCATTGCGTACGTATTCTCTATTTTGTTTGATGTATTCAAGGACTTTTTTGCCAATATCCTCTGACCGCCACTTGTCAAGATTTATCACTAAAAGTCCGGAGTTGAAATATTTCTCATCCGGACTAATTCCGACCTCACGATAGTTTCTTAAACCTTTAGACATTCCTACGTACAATTCAACATCGTCTTGAACTGCTAATGCGTAGTTATCTCCCATGTCAATCGCCCATAACTCTGACAAATCTCCCGTCACTACCATGTCGGTGTCTAAGTAAATGGCTTTGTGAAACTCTTTTGGTAAATATTCGGTAATCAGAAGCCGATAATAGCAAGTCAGTGTTAAATGTCTGGTCAAGACTAAATTTTCAAAGACTGCATTATCTGGCTGTATCCATGAAATACTGACCTTTTCTTTGTTAAAAGATTTACTAACTCTGTGTTTGTTAGCTTCGGTAATACCTCCATCAAGAACATATAATGCTATCTGATAATTCTTTTTCAGGTTGGCAACTGCTGAACGAACTGTGACAGTGAGTGGCATAGCATAGTTATTATCAGCAGCACACACAAGAACGATTCGCTGAACATCTGAGTTAAGGAACATTAGTTTTCCCCTGACAACTAATTACAACCTTAAATTAGATGTTCTCGCAAATTGACAAATGCCACAATGCCTGTGCTTTTTCTTAACACTATTAACTTAACCAAGCACAGGCAAACAAAATATTTTAGAGTTGAGTGACTACAGCTTTGAGATGTGGCTGTTGGGGAATTTTGTCAACAATTGCTTTGCCAATTTCTATGGAAGATGTTGCTGCTGGTGAAGGGGCATTACAAACATGAACGGAGTTTTGACCTTGAACAATCAAAAAGTCATCCACCAGTTTGCCATCATTCATCAGTGCTTGGGCGCGAACACCTGCGTGAGTGGGAACTAAGTCTTGTTGTTGAACTTCGGGAATGAGTTTTTGCAAACTTCTGGTGAAAGCTGCTTTACTAAAGGAGCGAATAATTTCTTGGATTCCTTCGTCAGCGTGTTTAGCTGCGAGTTTCCAAAAACCAGGATAGGTCATCACTTCTGCAAAATCACGCAAGTCAAAGTCTGTTTTGTTATAGCCTTCACGCTTAAGACTCAAGACTGCGTTTGGTCCTGCGTGTACGCTCTGATCAATCATGCGTGTAAAATGGACACCCAAGAAGGGAAAGTCTGGATTGGGAACTGGGTAAATCAAACCTTTCACCAAGTAGCGTTTTTCTGGTGTGAGTTCGTAATACTCTCCCCGGAAAGGAACAATTTTTGCTTTTGGATCAGTTTTGCCCATTTTGGCAACGCGATCGCTATGTAATCCAGCACAATTGATCACAAAGCGAGTTTCAACTGGACCACGGTTTGTTTCTAATACCTGATGTTTTCCACTGATAACTATTTTTTCAACCTTGGTATTGAGACGCAGTTCTCCTCCCTGCTGTCTAATAATTTCAGCATATTTATGGCAAACTTGCTTGTAATTTGCAATACCAGTTGAAGTAACTAGAATTCCCCCAACGCAGCTGACATGAGGTTCAATTTCTCTGACTTCCTCTGGAGTAATTCTCTTAACGTCTATGCCATTTTCCAAACCTCGCGTGTAAAGATTTTCTAGGCGAGGTAACTCTGTTTCATTAGTAGCAACTATGACCTTACCGCAAATTTCATGCTCAATTCCATGTTCTTGGCAAAATTCCACCATTGAACGACAACCGTCACGGCAAAATTTAGCTTTGAAACTACCCGGCTTGTAGTAAATACCAGAATGAATGACGCCACTATTATTACCTGTTTGGTGAAAAGCCCAGTTGTTCTCTTTTTCTAAAACTAGAATACGAGCATTGGGATAGCGTTTACCTAAAGCCATAGCGGTAGAAAGACCAACAATCCCACCGCCTATAATCGCGAAGTCATACATGAGTACGAGTTGCTCCCGGAATCTAGAAATATGAATCAAGAATGAAAAGTAAAAAATCAATAACGATGAGTTAAGAACGAAGTAACTTTTTTCTTCTTTTATCTCACCATACTTTCCAAGGAGCCTTATTATTCTTCCACAAGTCTTCGAGATAATTTTTATCTCGTAAAGTATCCATTGGTTGCCAAAACCCATTATGCTTGTAAGCAGATAGCTGTTCCATTTCTGCCAGCTTTTCTAATGGTGTCTGTTCCCAAACGGTGGAATCATCATTAATGAAATTGATGACTTCTGGCTCTAACACAAAATAACCACCATTAATCCAGGCCCCATCTCCCTCTGGCTTTTCCCGAAAACTAGTGATTTTTGTTTGTTCTTGTCCTAAGACAATAGCACCAAAGCGTCCTGGTGGTTGAACTGCTGTCATTGTTGCTAAATTATTTTGTTTTTTGTGAAAATTAATTAACTCTTCAACATTGACATTACTGACACCATCACCGTAGGTGAAGCAAAAAGTTTCATTACCAATATGCTCTCTGACTCGCTTCAACCGTCCACCCGTCATTGTGTTGTCACCTGTATCTACTAAGGTGACACGCCAGGGTTCTGCTTTCCCTGCATGCACGTTCATCTGGTTAAATCGCATATCAAAGGTTACGTCTGACATATGTAGGAAGTAGTTGGCAAAATACTCCTTAATGACGTAACCTTTGTAACCACAGCAGATAATAAATTCATTAATGCCGTAGGTGGAATAAATTTTCATAATATGCCATAATATAGGCTTACCACCAATTTCCACCATAGGCTTAGGTTTAATACTCGTTTCTTCACTTATACGTGTACCAAGACCCCCAGCCAAAATCACTGCTTTCATAAGCTTATCTCTAGGTATTTAGGTAGATGAGTCATCAACTTTTCATGGGCTAAGTAGAGAAAAAGTTGTTTTTTAATTTTCTCAGTATATAATTTAGCCGTAAATTCACACTTAAGTATGAAGACAATATAAATAAACCTATCTTAAGTATGAAAAAATGAAAAAGCTTTATAAATATCTGAAAGCTACAGATAAGAGCACTTAAGAAGTTTTTAAAAAACGCAAGATAACACCAGATAAAATAACCGAGTCCTACTCTTTCATAAGAGTAATAAATAAACTTGTTACGGAATTCACAACACAAAAAATAATCAATAGTAAAAATAGCTTTGTTGGCGCAACCCTTTGCAAGACTCAGGGAGATAACCAGAGACATAGAGCATACTTTGAAACAAGTCTGATCCGAGGTTTCCTCAGATCAGAACTTTGGTGAGGTAGCGCCGTACTTAGTTGCTTTGTGAGGATGTATTCGTGGTGGTTTGCAAAAAAGTATCGCATTTGTTTTCCACGACAACACAGATGCTGCTTAATGCTTGTTGGTAATTATCCATATCTTCTTGTTCCAAAGATATTTTGGCAGCTTTCTGCAAATCATCAACTGCTTGCTGATGATACTGACTAGATTTGCCACCTCCATATTGTGCAAGTTCGTAGCGGACAACACCTCGTTTTAAATAGACTTTTGACAGTTTGGGATTGATACTCAATGCCTGATTAAAGTCCGCAATTGCGTGTTTATATTCTTGCTCAAAATCACTGCTATATTGAGCAACTTGATAACGTACCAAACCTCGCTGAAAAAAGGCTTCGGCTTTTGATGAATTCAGGCTTAGTGCTTGGTTGAAGTCAGCAATTGCTTTTTTATATTCCTGTTGAGAATCGCCACTATATTTAGCCATTTGTGAGCGAACAACACCTCGTCTGATGTATGCTTCCACTTCCTTCGGATTAAGACGCAGGGCATTGTTATAGTCTGCAATTGCTAGATTATATTCTTTGTCTGGATCAGTGCTATATTCGGCAAGCATATAGCGGGAATTTCCTCGATTGACATACGCTTTTACTTCCGTGGAATTGATGCCAATTGCTTGATTGTAGTCTGCAAGTGCTGCTTCATACTCTTTGAGGTTATAGTGTGCATTTCCACGATTTACATAAGCTTTTGCGTATTTTGGATCTTTTTGTATTGCTTGAGTGAAACTTTCAATGGCTTGTTGATAATCTTTCACTTTGTATGAAGCATGACCTTGCTTGTAGTAATCAGCAAAATTTTGATTTTTGTGACTTTGATTCTGTTGCAAAGAAATTAAATTTTGCTGAGCGTAAGAATTTTGAGCAATAAAGGGGCGATTTGTGAATTTTACCATTAAATCCAAATACCCCAAGGCACCAACAAGACCAAGCAAGCAGAAAACAACAGGGTATAAATTCTGCTTTTTCTGAGGTTTATAGTAAGGAATTTTTTGGGAAAACCCTGAACTACGATAATGAGTGTTGAACGGAATGGTTGGTTGCGGTGTACGAGGAGCTTGAGTTTGGCGTTTTTTCTTTTGTACTCGCGGTTGTAAATGTTCTTTATTTGCGATCGCCTTTAAAGATGGGAATGGATCACGTCCACCCAATCGCAATGTACGTTCGCACCAAGGACATTTGTTCAAGTGGTTGCTATAGCGATGCTGGGGGTTAACAGTGCAGCTGATGAGCGAATTTTCCGCATCAGCCAGTGCTGTGAGCCAAGTTTGAGCATTGGGGCGTATCTGGGGGTTGTTGTGACCATCCTCAAAACAACGTATAAATAGTTCCTGTAAACCCAGAGGAAGAATATCCCAACCAGGTGCGATAGGTGTTGGAACGTAGGGGACGCTACGTTTTTGACTATAGGTAAAATGTCCACTAACAATACGTGCTTCATATGGTGGAGGTTCACCAGGTCCTTGATAAATCCCAGAAAATGGGTGTGTCCCTTCCATTAACAGTTGAAATATCAGTACCCCTAACCCAAACAAGTCATGACTAAAATTGCGATCGCACTGAGCAAAGGTTTTGTTGTGAAGTTCTGGTGGGGTAAATTCTGCTTTCCCTACATGACACCGGTAAATAACTCCATTTTCTGGGTCTTTTACTTGGAATGAATCGGTGTCTACTATTGTCACCAATGCCATGTCACTGACGAGGATATTGGATTCATTCACATCGCCGACACAGTATCCACGCTCATGTAACGCAGCAAAAGCTGAAGCGAGATTGCGAGCAGTGCGAATTAAGTACTGATAGTTGAACAAAGGACAGTGCTGACGCCGAGTTCTGGGATTGTAAAAGTCGATGATTGGACGCATTCCTTGAATGCGCGGCATCAAAAAACCTATCACCTCACGGGATCCGTTCGATGATCGCAACAATTCAATCGGCCAAGCTATGGAAATATGCCCCAAGCTGGCGGTTGGGTTGTCCGGCGGGTGGGCAAGCATGACCTCCAGTTTGCGAGCTTGGGCAGGTGTTGGTTTGTGGTAAACTTTGGCCACTAAACCAGCATCTGTCGGTACTGTGTATATGCATGCCTCACCGCCTCGTCCTAAACTTACGGTCAGGCTGACATTACTGATTTGTTGGTTGGGAAGACAACGTAGTACCTGCATGATATATTTTTTATAGATACTCTATGAGTTTATACACTTCCAGACAAACGAATTCGCGACATAGTTTATAAATCACTCAAAGCAGCAATTATGAGTGTCAAGTCATCATCTGTACGTTGCGTAATTCGCTCGGAACGCAAAAACCTTACTAACTGCTCTTTTGCCACTGTTTTGTCATCAGCATTCGCTGCGAAGTCAAATAGTGGAAGAAAGAATGGTTTATGAGGAACTCCCACAGCCATATTCATGGCAAGCATTTGTAGTCCATCTGTGAGGACACCAACATTGGCTACTGCCTGACGCCATAATCTCAGTTGCACAGCATCTAGGGCTGTCGGTGAGGTCAAAAAAACTGTCTCGTTGATATATTCACCACTGTCAGGTATGGTCAGCGCAATGAGGTTATCTTGAAAATCTCTTACCACTGCCACACCATCCCCGATTTGTGCCACTGCCACAAATTCTGGTGTTGCCAACGCAATAATCAGCGTACTTGCTAAATCCAATGACTGCTTCTGGCAAGCGACAGCCTCTTCCTCAACCGCTTTTTTGGCAGAAATTATTGCCTCGGTCAAAAGTGAGCGCACAGCACTATCATCGACTAGTGTTCGTCGAGAAAATTCTTTGATAGATATGTTTTCTATCGCTGTTTCCACAGCAATCATTGCTCCCAACTTACCCATGCTTGCACTACCTGCTCCATCCGCTGCCGCAACCACTAAGATATTATCTGGCAAAATTTGCCAATGGTGAGCATCCTGACACAATTGTTTGTTCTTCAAATGACTTGTTCCACATACCGATGCAGCTACTACCCGCCAATGAGGTCTTTGTTTAGAAGTGTTCATAGATGATCTTTTAGTTACTGCTCTTGTTTGAGCATTCTGTCACATCTTGTACTAAACAGAACCCCAACCAATAGGTGGTAGTGCCACTTGTTCGTCTACTTTGGAATGAGAAACAGCTGACATACTGGCTGATAGCCAAACAAACATTTCAACAAAATTGAGTCCTTGGAGTTTCAAGGGTGTACGTACAGCTATCTGAGTTAAGCGCGCCATATTCGCATTGTCTACTCCAACAGTAAAAAATGCGACACGCTTTCTTGCCTCATCTTCTTGTAGACGCCGCGCTGCTTGCTCTACAACATCTTCAAACTCGCCTTGTGGCTCACCATCGGTAATCATGAATACCCAAGGACGATAGTAAGCAATACCATTAGCACGATATTGAGCTTTTCGTTCTTGAATCATGTCCAAGGTTTTATGAATTCCAGCACCCATACTCGTCAGTCCCTGTGCTGTCAGCATCGGCGGACTAAATTGGTCCGCAGTCACAAAGTCTTGTACTACATTGACATGACTATCAAAAGTAACTACTGCTACTTCAACCCTCCTTGCCGCTAGGGAATTTTTTGTTAATTCTTCTTTGAAACTCTGTAAACCTTGATTTAATGAATCTAATGCTACACCTTGCATTGAGCCAGATGTATCTAGAAGAAGCACACAAGGACAACGAGGTTCTGGATTTTCAGCAAACTCCACTACTTCATCAAGTTTTAATGTATCCCGCATAACTTTTTGTGTTATGTTAAAGTCCAAAGCTTAGCTTTCCTTTTCCTCAAAGTATATAGTTTCTAGCACCGAGAAAACCATATCCAATTTATTTGAGTTCAAACAGTTTACTATTTATATAATAAAATTCCGCTGCTAAATTCATGACAATTTTTTTGTGGAATTTGATTTGAGACATATTCAAGTAAAACTGAGCCAACAAATAGTCAGCATGGTCTTCTTTGCAATAAAAACGAGTTTTATACGTAATACGTATACGATACAATATGTCAGTACCTTTGCTGACATAGAAATTTAAAGATTCGATGTAGAAAGGTAGGATATTAGATGAAAAGAACTCATTGAAGTTTATCAAATCACTCCTTACGAAACACGCTTAACTCTGTTGTCTTAACTCTGAACAGGGGGATGGTGTTTCTTAATTATGTTGCTAGTACAACGCGGCGGAAATAAAGCAACCATTTGAAACAGCCAAAAGCCTTGAGATATACTACTTTTGACTTGTTACCTTCACTTTTGACGAACGCTAGCGGTACTAGCGGTTAAAAACGTTAGTTAAAGGCTCATATCACAACATCTTTAGTACTAATGCTCAACTAATAACATTGAACAAGAATGCAAAATTCAGCAACGACAACTCAGAATGCAATAAATGGGAGATTGGGATGTATCTTGTCTGGAGTCAAGTCAGCCTTGATTTGGTTATTTGTCAAGCCCCACGATTGCTCGTTGACTGACTTGACTCTAAAAAGACCCCTGTGAGCTACCACTGGCTGGGAACCACTTTTTCAAAGATTTGGTTGAGAAGCTGACACCTCACTCTCCACCCACTTGCATGAGTTGGTGAGGAGTGCAAGTTCTTTTTTGTTTAAAAAAGTTTAAAAATCTCCTTTGTTAGTTATGTTACGAAAAAATGTAACAGACTAGCTATAATATCCCTTTCAAGCTTGTAATATATGTATCAAACCCAAATTAAGAGAAAATTTCTGTATAAAGAAATCTCAAAGTTAGAGAGATACTATTATTACCGATCACTCGAAAATTTAAACAATCGGTCTTTTTTTACAGAAAATCTTTAGAGAAATGAATAATTTTGGCACATTTACCAAACTACGTCCTCTCAGCTTATTGAGACATTTATCTAATTGTTCTGAGAGTACTTGTTTACAAGTGCTTAGCAGTTCTATTTCCTGGTCAATATATCTAGAGCAGGGAAGAATAACATATGCTACCCATTCAGTTGAACCTTTTGATCGCTTGGAACGTCATTTGCGTCGCCTAAGCCATCATGTTCCTAGCATCGTTGGTGAGGTTCGTGTTCAATTACGTTTAATGTTTGAACCAGACAGCAAGACTCAATCGGTCGTCCATCACAGTCATACTCCAGAGGCATTGATTCCTCCGCCAATACCTCCTGAATATCAAGCTATCTGCTGGTTAGTGAGCGAACGGTATCTACATTCTACACAAGCAGCAGTCCTGATCCAAGAATTGGTAAAAGAAGTGCTAGAATCATATTTTTTAACTAAAGAAGGGACTTTTACATTAACAGATTCTGATTATCGAGTTCCAACTATTTGCAAGCTTGATGTAGAAAAAATTGCGGAACGTTGCCAACAAAAGTTGCAGAATTGGTATTCATTAGGACCGCAAATTTCTTCTCCCTATCAACGTCCATATTTGTTAATGAAAACCACAGATCATCAAAAGAATTTATCAGGGATTGAGCCTCAGTTAACTGAGTGGATGAAGGGTTTTAGTTTGCGACATTTGTCAGTGATTATGAATCAAGACGAAATCCAACTAGCTAAAACATTATACCCTCATATTTTAAATGGCACTATACTATTGCATGAACCAGATCCGCCCTTTGATAAATTACCAAAGACATTTACAGATTTTATACAAGCTTCTCGTTCTGTTACGGAATCAGCTCATACCAAACTGGTTGATTCAGAAGTAGGGTCAACTCAGACCACATATTCGGATAACTCTGCTATTTCTGCGAGTCATGTCGCGACTCAACAGCGACAAACTTCGGTTTCTCCTAAGAAGGAACAAATTCAGAAATCAACAATCTCCAATAACAACAATCCCAAACATGAAGCAGGAACTTCTGATATTGTCACTCCACGAAAAGTCTACAAAATTATTTCTGTAGATGATAGTCCCACCATGCTTAAAGAAATTAGTCGCTTTTTAGAAGATGAAAATTTTTCTGTCGTGACAATCAATGACCCACTGAAAGCGGTGATGTCAATTATTCGGTACAAACCAGACCTGATTTTACTGGATTTAAATATGGATGGGATGGATGGTTATGAACTATGCCGAATTGTCCGAAATAATTCAATGTTCAAAAAAACTCCCATCATTATGGTAACAGGAAACAAGGGACTTGTAGACCGAGTCAAAGCAAGATTGGTAGGAGCCTCTGGATATTTAACTAAGCCTTTTACTCGTGCTGATTTACTCAAAATTGTATTTACGTATTTGGCTTAGCGATTTAGTGATTAAGCGGCCATTGTATTCAAGTTGCAAGAAATAGACACCGAAGCTCATCATATTTGTATAGTCAAAAAACGACAGTCTAGTTATCGTCCAACAAGTCATAGACCTGCATATCAGGAATGAAACTTGAAATGACCTGCTTTTAGAGACTCAAGAATCGCGCCTTAGCTTAACTAAAGTTTCTTGAATTATGTCTTCGGCTTGTCTTTTTAAAAAGAAAGTCAACCCTTTATGATTTTTTTATAGGTTTTAGAATATTTACTGTTAGTATCAAGTTTGGATACTAACCTATAATAGCATATCCGGATAATTACTGATAATAAAATTTTGATGAAATCTTGCTCGCTGCAACTCGACGTGAGGAACTTCGTGGAATAGTTCTAGAATAGTCTGTGCATTATGATTTAGCTTAGATTTCAGACAAGGCAACACAAGACCATGCGTATCTCACTGAAATGGTTGCAAGAACTAGTGGAGTTGAAACTTAGCCCAGAAGAACTAGCAGAAACGCTGACACTTGCTGGGTTTGAGGTAGAAGATATTGAGGATCGCCGCACTTGGGCTGCAGGCGTTGTTGTGGGGAAAGTGCTGGAACGACAACCGCATCCCAACGCCGACAAGTTAAGTGTTTGCCAAGTCGATATCGGTACGGATGAAACTTTAAATATCGTTTGTGGTGCTTCCAATGTCCGGGCAGATATTTACGTACCCGTAGCAACTGTAGGCACCTACTTACCAAACATCGATTTAAAAATAAAACCCGCAAAACTACGAGGAGTTCCATCACAGGGGATGATTTGTTCCCTCAAGGAACTGGGTTTGCCCAATGATGTAGACGGAATTCATATTTTTCCTCAAGAGAACTTGGCACTTGGTAGCGATGTGCGTCCACTGTTAGGTTTAGATGATGTGATTTTAGATGTCACCGCGACTGCTAACCGTGCTGATGCTTTATGTATGGTTGGTATCGCACGGGAAGTCACAGCGTTGACAGGGGCAAAACTCACACTTCCCCAACCAAGTGAAGTTTCGATTTCTCTAGGTGGGTTTAATCTTAATTTAAAAATCGCTGATACACAAGCTTGCCCAGCATACATTGGCACGGTGATTGACCAGGTAAAAATTGCACCATCACCTGAGTGGCTGCAACAGCGCTTGCGTGCTGCTGGAGTGCGACCCATCAATAATATCGTAGATATTACTAACTACGTGATGTTGGAATGGGGACAGCCGCTGCATGCTTTTGACGCTAAGCGTTTACAATCGGTTGCTGAAAGTGAGAATCTGGCGATTGGTGTCCGCTTCGCCAACACTGGGGAAACTCTTAAAACTCTAGATGGACAAACTCGTACTCTATCTACACAAAATTTGCTGATCACTGCGAACAACAAACCGATTGCGATCGCCGGAGTTATGGGTGGTGAAGAAACCGAAGTGCATGATGGAACTCAAAACCTCGTTTTAGAAGCAGCGTTATTTGATTCAGTCGCAATTCGCCGTTCTTCCCGTAGTGTCGGTTTAAGAAGTGAGTCCTCTGGAAGATACGAACGAGGAGTCAACCGCGCTGAGTTGGAAGTCGCAACTCGTCGTGCGTTATCGCTGATTAGCGAACTGTCTGGAGGAGTGATCATACATCAAGAAATTAATGATTCTCGTCCTGACCGTTCTACCTGGTCGCGTTCGATTGAATTACGCTTGGATCGAGTCAACCAGGTTCTCGGACCAATCGATTTGGGAGAGGAAACAGGAGAAATCCAAAGCCAAGATGTTGAACGCATTCTCACAGCATTGGGATGTCAACTCACTTCCATACCCGATAACAAGTGGACGGTTTGCGTACCTCCCTATCGTTACCGCGACTTAGAACGGGAAATAGACTTAATTGAAGAAATTGCTCGTCTCTACGGCTATGATCGCTTTTGCGACACCTTACCAGATAAGGCAGAAGCAGGTTATTTGCCTCTTGAACAAGAATTGATTCGCAAGTTACGAACTGTATTGCGAGCAGAAGGATTGACAGAATTAATCCATTATTCCTTGGTCAAACCTGGGGAAGATAGACAAATCGTTTTGGCAAATCCGTTATTTGTGGAATATTCGGCGTTGCGAACTGATTTGATATCAGGATTAATTGATGCATTTCAATACAATCTAGAACAGGGTAATGGTTCGCTGAACGGCTTTGAAATTGGACGGATTTTCTGGCAAGAAGAAGGTTTGCAAGAATCAGACGCCATTGCTGGGATTATGGGAGGCGATATTTCTTCTAGCAAGTGGACAAGAAGCGATCGCCAGCAACCTATGACCTGGTTTGAAGCCAAAGGTATTTTAGAAAACGTGTTTCAACAGTTTGGCTTGCAGGTAGAATATCAACCTGATTGCAGAGATTCCCGCTTGCACCCAGGACGCACAGCTTCCCTATGGCTAGGAGGTAATAGGCTTGGTGTGTTTGGGCAATTGCATCCCCAACTACGCCAAGAAAAAGGTTTACCAGATTCAGTCTACCTGTTCCAGTTAGATTTAGATGTGCTTTTGGATTCTCTGGACGATGATAAAATCTTAGTACGACAATTCCGCTCTTACTCTACTTATCCAGCCGCAGACCGAGATATTGCGTTCTTTGCGCCTGTTAAGGTGAGTGTTGCCGAAATTGAAAAAGTCATCACCAAAGCAGGTAAAGAATTACTGGAGTCTGTAGAATTGTTTGATGAATATCGCGGGGAACACGTGCCCCAAGGACAGCGGAGTTTGGCATTTCGCTTGATTTATCGGGTAGGGGATCGCACCCTCACCGATAACGAAATTGAACCAGTACATAATAAAGTCCGCGAAGCCCTAGCGGAGAAATTCGGCGTGACTTTGAGGAGTTAAGCCACAAGAAACAAGAGTGAAAACTAAAGAAATTCTTTCCTCTTGTTTGTTCCTGTTTTGTTGAATTTTGATTTTTTGGATTTGAAATTGCGTAAAATTATGCCTAAATTTGTCATGTGGGGAAGTTACTGCCAAGACGTTCTGGAAAAACGCGCTCCTTACCGTCAAGCGCATCTAGATGGACTAGCAAAACAGAAAGAATCTGGTGTGTTAATTACTATTGGTCCTACGACAGATGTCACGAAAGTTTTTGGCATTTATGAAGCGGAAAACGAAGCGATCGTACGCCAGTTGGTTGAAGCTGATCCTTATTGGCAAAATGGCATCTGGACTGAATATTCTGTCCAAGAGTGGATTCAGGCATTTTGAATAAAAGGTACGGTAATCATGAAAGCATTTTCATGGAGAAAAAGTTTCCAATTGTCTAGACTAGAGGAAAGGTAAAAACTGAACAATTTCAACTTTTATCTAGTCGGTTGATGAGTTGAAAAGGTGATTCTATGAACAAAATTTTGAAACGCGCATTTATGCCCAGCCTATTGGCTGCAAGTTTAGCTGGTGTTACCATAGTGCCTGCTCAACCTGCGTCTGCTGATGATAAAATCCTTGAGGATACAGCCATTGGAGCTGGTGTTGGCGCTGCCTCAAGCCTCATTAGAGGACGTAACGTAGTAAAGGGTGCCATCAATGGTGCTGGTACTGGTGCTGCTATTAATGGTGCTAATGATCTTAGAGGCAGTCGTAGAGAAAGAGAGAAACGCAGCATCATTCAAGATGCTGGAGTAGGTGCAGCCGCCGGTGCAGTGACTAATGGTATTACTAACGGTGGTAAAGGTACCTTTGGCAGTGCAGCAACAGGTGCAGCAACAGGTGTAATTATCAATCAAATCAGAAAGAGATAGTAATATCGTCTCGAAATTAGACCGCCTCAGTTCAGAATTGAACTGAGGCGGTCTTGATCTTAGAAGAACTTATTATATAGTTAAAAAATTAAAAATCGGTTACAAAAAAACTATCAGGATAACCGTTAAAAGCTGTATAATAACGGGAAGTCAAAAAGCAAAACTGATTTTGACAACGCACTTTTTCTTGTATCTCTTGAAAAAAGCGACAAGGCCGTTTGACTTTAATTTGAGTGTGAGATTGAGGTTTTTCGATGAAAACCCAGACGAGGGGAAACTGGGCTAAATCCACACATCACGGGAGTTTGCATGCACGAAGGGAACTCCCTGCACCCCCGAGATAACCCTGCAGGGGGCGAACGGGTAGCGTCTGGTGGAGAAGATACCCGAAGGCGCTACTCTGGGCAACCCACTGCCTCCTCTACACTTGTCGCGAGAGTGGTAAATTACCGGACAATGAGTTAGGGACGATAGATAACACCGGCGTTCGATACCGGTGTTAGCAGCAGTCCCCTCAAAATTTAAGTATCTAATTCAGGCATTAGCTGACTATTACTGCGTGACTCAATGACTGTTAATAATCATTTGTGGCTACCTGCATCGGCAGATTTAACTTTGTTGCAGGATGAAGTTCATGTCTGGCGAATCGACCTTGACAGACCAGAAACACAGTTGCAACATTTGACAGCAACCCTCTCCAGCGACGAAGTTTGTCGGGCAAAACGGTTCTATAAAGAACAGCATCGACAACGTTTTATTGCTGGTCGGGGGATACTGCGAACAATATTGGGTCGCTATTTGGGTGTAGAACCGCAACAGTTGCAGTTCTGTTATGAATCCTCTGGCAAGCCAGTGTTAGCAGATACATTTGCTCATAGTAAAATATGGTTTAACTTAACTCATTCACAAGGGTTAGCTCTGTGTGCAGTGAGTTGCGATCGCCTCGTAGGAGTAGATCTAGAGTACATCCGCCCAATTTCCGACGTTCTCGCCCTTGCGAAACGATACTTTTCACCAGGGGAATATGCACTGATGTGTGGGCTTCCTCCCCATCAAATGCAACAAGTGTTTTTCCGCTACTGGACTTGCAAAGAAGCATATTTAAAAGCCACTGGAGTAGGAATTGCTCAACTAGAGCAAATAGAGGTTTCTCTCACTCCAGGAGGACAAGCATTGCTAAAAACAGAGCAACAATGGAGTTTGCTAGAGCTTGTACCTGATAATAATTCTGTTGCAGTTGTTGCGGTGGAAGGTTATGGCTTGAATTTCAAGTGCTGGCAGTATTGATACGCGACTCATAGACATTGCCATTTAATTAAGATGGCAGTGTTGCCAGCATTGTTCATAGCAAGATTTGACAATTTTAAGATAGTTTTTGTTTCAGTTATCAGTTATCAATTAACAATAATTTGATAACTGATATCATGTCCGGATGAACACTTATAAAAAACCAAGAACCTCACCCCGCCCTATGCCTAACGGCACGCTACGCTATCGGGCACCCCTCTGGTGCGAGTTCACCAGAGGGGATGGGGGTGAGGTGTTTTTATTGTAAGTAATTAATCGAACTTGATATGATAACTGTTCACTGTCAAAATCTCATGCAAATATGCAAAGGCGCTCATAAGAATTTTGCGTCTTTGCCTTTTTGTGTAAGCAAAAAAAATTGTTGGGTTTTGGATGTGCTTTAACCCAACTTGTCAATTAAATAACAAAAGCTAGGGGGGTAAGGGTGTGGGGGAGAGGAAAATCCTATGTCTTACGGCACGCTAGCCCCCAAGACAAGGGCGACTACCCACGGCACTGGCTCCCCTACACCCCTACACCCCTATACCCCTACACCCCTTTCAATCCTGGCGTTTTATGCAACGTTCAAGAAACCACTCGAAATCAAGTAAGAGGCGTATGTCATCAACAATTTCGAGTCTATTGGTGGACAGACAATAGAGCTTCCAGCAAGTGCTTTAAGAGTTTCTTGGCAGCTAATAATTGGTCTATTAGCTTGCAGGTACAAATCTGGAATGGTAAGTCCTTCTTGAGACCATCTCTCAAGCAAGAATGGTCGCAGTGTGTACAAAGGATTTTGTTGGGAAGTGACATTTTTTACTAACATTGATTGCCACTCATCGTAAGGAACCAATTCAATTGGCAACCCAAAAGAGTGCATCCACTCAACTAACATCTTCAAGGAGATAGGTTCAGGATGTTGTAAGTGGAAAGCTTTGCCTATGGATTCTTTTTGTCTTGAGAGATAGGCGATCGCCTGACTCACATAGTCCACAGGAGACATATCCAGCATATAGTCCACGTCTGGAAAATATCCCATCTCAAGACAACCTTTGATCATTAGGTTGGTAAAATCATGAGTGTTAGATATGCCTGTTTGACTGTGCCCTGATATCAGTGGTGGTCTGTGGATGGTAATGGGAAGTCCGCGATCGCCAGCAATCTTCACTAACTTTTCCGCAACCCACTTCGTTTGAGAGTAACCCAGATAAATCCCTTCCCAATGGTTAAAGTCATCCTGTTCTTTAACAACTTTGCCAGCATAAGCAGATGATTCAAAAACAGCAACACTGGAAACGTAATGTAGAGGTTTGGGTTTGATTGTACTTGCTAAACGTATGACTTCTTGCGTTCCCAAAACATTCGCAGTCTTTAATGCTGAGTATGGATAGACATAGTTCAGCATAGCAGCACTGTGATACACAGCGTCAAGATTAGCTGCCAACATTTCAAAACCTTCAGTGCTAATACCTAAGAGTGGCTGAGATAAATCTCCAGGAATAGCGATAATTCTTGGGCTGAACTCTTCTTTCCAAAGTAAATATTGTTGCAGGTTTTTCTTCAGCTTTTGCTTACCTTCCTCAGAAGTGGTAGCACGTACTAAGCAGTAGATATCTGCATGAGTCGTCCGCAGTAGTTCATCAATTAGGAAAGCACCTAAAAAGCCTGTTCCTCCAGTTAAGAAGACATTATTTAGTTCTGTGGTAAATGTATAACTCGATGAGGGACGAATGTTCGAGTCAAGAACAGTTTCTGCACTCAAATCTACCGTTATCGTTTTAAAAACAGAAAGATTTTTTCGAGGGGTAACTTTGTCTTCAACTTGTGACTCCAAAGCTTGCGATTCTTCAGCTAAACGCTCGGAAAGTGCTTCAATATTTGGATAATGCCATAGCAGCATTGGAGAGACTTCAAATCCCAACATTTTTTCTGCTTGGGTGATGAGAAGCATAGCTTGGGCTGAGTTCAAACCGTAGTTCTCTAATGAATCTTGAACATTGATTTCATCAGGTGCAATGTGAAGTGCCTCAGCAAGAATAGACACCAGGTATGCTTGAATTTCTTCCGCCGTATGAGACTGTTTTGAAGCCATTATTTACACACCTCTAATAGAATAGTCTACGATTTTTAAAAACCCAGGACTTACGCAAAATTATGAAAAAAAAACCGCAAAGGACACGAAGCTCACGAAGTTAAGAGGGTTTCAAAGAGTTTTTGCGTAAGTCCTAAAATCCTTTATGTACTGCTTACAAGCCAGAAGAACTCACTGGATGATACTGACAGTAATCATCCGAAATGTGCAGTCCTTGAAGTTTTAAACTTTGAATGCGGTATAAATATGCTGCTCCAGTCATGATATGATGAGCAACATCAACCACTAGGCGATTTTTTGGCTCAGCTAAATAAGAACCACGAACCCAGTCATTAAAACTACCCATCGCTGGACCGCACCAAATTTGATAATCAACTTCTCGACCCTTTTCTCCAGAACTAGACCAGCGAGAAGATAATCCTAAATACCAGCGAAAAATTGCTGCCATTTTTATTTTGGGATTGTTGATTGCTTTCCCGAGTTTTTCTGGATTTCTTTTAGATAAATAAGTTGCAGTTTCTTCCCAGATCTGAGCAATAGTCTTACGAAAAATCTGTTTCTCTAGTTTCTCTCTTTCCTCAGTCGGAATATCTTCAAGTGAGTTATAATTTCTGTATATCTCATACAGTTTTTGCGCTCGCATAGGGAACATCGTTCCTCTTTTTAAAACTTGAAGTTTGACTCCCATTTCAAACATATCAGCGGCTGGTGCCATCATCATGTCAGCCATTTCTGCTTGTGCTAACAATTGCTTGGTATGTTCAGAAGTTCCAGCTTCAACACAGGACTGATTAATTGAACCAGTGACGACATAAGCAGCACCCATCATAAAGCCAGCTAAAGCTGATTCTGGTGTACCAATTCCTCCAGCCACTCCAACTCTAATAGGTGTTGAGTAGCGAAATTTTTCCTGAATTTCATTTTTTAATGCCAAGATAGAAGGTAGAAGACAAACGAGAGGACGATTATCTGTATGTCCGCCAGAATCAGCTTCCACAGTGATATCATCGGCAATAGGAAGTTGAGATGCAAGATTTGCTTGGAACTCAGTAATGAGTCCTTTTTCAACCAGTTCTTTCAGAATTTTTAAGGGTGCAGGTTGGAGAAATTTACTGGCGACTTCTCGACGAGAGATTTTAGCGATGACTTTGTTTTTGATTTCAATTTGATTGGCTGCATTTACCCCTAACCCAGCCGCACGGTAATAAACAATATTGGGAGTCAAGTCTAAAAATGCTGAGGCTTCTATGGTTCTGACACCATATTTGATGTATAAGTCCACAGCACGACGTTCAATAGCAGGTTCATTCGGACTATGAATGAGATTAAAAGCGTAGGGACCTTGAGGTAAGGCTTGTTGAATACGGTTAATAGCTGCTTCCAGACGGTCTGGACTTAAACCACCAGCACCAAAAGAACTCAATATTTTCTCTTTTCCTAGTGCAATGACCATCTCTTCGGATGCAATACCACCAGCCATAGCACCAGTTGCGTAAGCATATTTTACACCATGAGAGGCAAGAAAACTGGGGTCTCCTAAATGATGTGTTGGCATGGGTGGAGTTGTCATCAACAATTCTACTTGTCCTGTTTTCCCATTCTCAGTAGGACAAGAATAACCCTCGTTGGTGACACCAATTTTTCCCGCTACTCTTACGATGTAACAAGCTTTATTTATATTTAGTAATTTATCTTTGATGGCTGATTGTTCAAAAGCAACACAATCTAAAGAACCTTTCCAAACTTCATTGTGATTGAAGGAGTTACCAAAAAAGTTAATACCGTTATTGTATTTACCTAGTGCTGCATCTTCGATTTTCACAGTCACGATTCCCTTAAATGATTAACACAGGAGACAGAGGAGAGAGTATATAGCAATCCTAAATAAGTCGTGAACACTGTTGGAGGTGAGGGAGTGAGGGAGGGAGTGAGGGAGTGAGACAGCGCGAATGACGGCTTTCCCGACCTAGGCGACTGGCGTATGCGCTTTGCGCACGCCCAAAGGGCTAAAGCGCAGCGTGACCGGAGGTCATACCCGAAGGGTGTGGGGAAATATCCTTCCTCATTTCCCTGATCTCATGTCTTGATTTCACAACTCAAATAGGACTGCTATAGGGAACAGATGATAGAAGGTAGGAAATAAATTACAGGGGAACCTATAATCTATCAGTTATTACTGCTTGAGTAAGTTTTCAGCACAAGCTAGTTGTAGTTGAATAATTTCACTGAGTTGTTGGCTGAATTTTTGTCGGGATTTTAAGAAGTTAGCGTGAGCGTTATGAACCCGAGAATGGTTATTGCTGAACTTTTCGTACTGAGAATGATGTAAGTTATTTAGAGGTGTTGATTCGTTAAGTTTTTGAGTGATGGAAACTGGATGAATAATGGATGGGGGAATGATTTTTTGAGTTTCCGTTAACTCACCATATTGTAACTGTTCTCTCGCCTCAAAATTGTTATTCGTGGTATTTTTCAAGTTTTTTTCTTCTTGCATAGGTGTTGATATGGTGATGTTGCGGGGATGGGTTATAGGATTGTGGATAGTGGTTGACTCTTGATGAGAATGTGTCAGTTCAGAATTTGTAGAAAGAGGGATGTTCTGATACTGCTGACTAACAGCATGAAGAGGTTTTTTGATTGCTAAGTTTTGGAATTTTTTACGGTTTTCGTCGCTCAATATTTTGGTAAGAATTATGTTTCCAGAACGGACACTTCCCTCTACTGGGGGAACCCCCGCATGAGAGTGTCTTCCTAAAGTGAGAGTTTTCACAGTTGGTTTAAGTTGAGTGGATGTTTCTGTTTCTTGACTGTACAGTGCTGATAAGTCCAGAGAAACTTGATGACTGAAGAGTTTTGCTAATGCTCTGATAATAGAAGTATGGTCATCTACACCTCTTCTATTAAGAGATACGGTCATATGTTCTTTATTCTCTAGAATTTTATCAATCCATCGAGAGCAGATATTACCAGAACCTGCTTCGATAAAAATTCTTGCCCCATCGTCATAAACTCGGTTCACTAAACGAGGAAAATCAAGCTGTTGACACAAGCCTTGTGCAAGATTGCGACCGATGACACTGCTTTCTAATGTGATGGGTTGACACTCCGCTGAAGAATAAAACACAATACCTGGTATATTATGAGATGGTAAAGTGTTGACTCTAACAACTTCTTCGTACTCTGATCGCATTGGTTCACAATGGATTGCATGATTGAAAGGAGCGCGAAAAGCATTACAACCCAGAGTTTTTATCACTCTCTGACAAGCTGCTGTATCACCAGCAATTAAAACTTCTTCTGGTGTATTGATTTGAGTTAAATAAACGCGATTTTCATTTTTGAGGCATTCTTTAACTTGGGATGGACTTACCATCAAAAGATAGGTACTCCAGAAATCATCGTCTGGCGATTGTTGTGCTGATGGTAATCCCCAACATTCGCGTACAGCGTTTTTCGGTCCAGATATCCTGTCTGCAAACAAAGAGGATGTGTGAAAAGCACTAATTCCTTCGCTAAAGTTGCTCCATACTCCCATTGAACACATCATGCTTGTCTCGCCTAGGCTATACCCAAAAACATACTTTGGCTTAACCCGAAAATCATCTCGGATAATTGTAGTAATGAGTCTGGCAAATGCCATGTCAGTTTCAAGGATTGCCAAGGAATCATTAAGCAATTGCTTTTCGAGATTTTCTAACTGCCTAGTTGATAGTTTATTCAAGCTTCTGGGAAAAACAAGCTGAGAAACTTCGGCGAAAAGACTGAAAAGATTTTTGATGACCAAGTCATCGTAAACTCTGGGAAATAAACGGAAGAGTGTACGACCGATACCAAGATAAGAATTAATTGCTGCAGGATAAACGTATGCTACACCTCCCTTTTTACCGACTGGCTTTGCTGTAAAATAACTGCCAGCTGGTGTTTGCCAGTCTTCCCCGTTTTCAAAGGCATTATTTACACCTTTGAAAGCAGCTTCCATTTCTCTTACTAATTCGTTTTTGTTGCGTCCAAGAATTGCAAGCGCGTAATTTGCCTCAACATGTTGTTTATAGAGAGCAAAAGTTTGGCTGGCAGCAACATTTAAAGAACTACAACTTTCGATGGTTGTTTTGAGAGAGTTAATCTGGTCTAGTAAATCGGAGCGATTCTGACCTGCTATGGGGAACAGATATAATGGTGTTTGTTCCAAATACTTGCTGTGGCGCTGTACTTGCTCTGGTTCTTCTGACAAAATGACGTGAGTGTAAGTCCCATCTATTGCCATACTATTAATTGCAGCAACTCGCTTTTTCGCCTCTTTACCTAAAAACCAAGGTCTTGATTCTGGGGTGACATAGAAGGAACTACCCTGCCAAATTTCTTGGTTTTTGACACCAGACCATTTGGGAGTTGCGGGAATGTATCTATGATAGAGACAAAGAGCAGTTTTAATTAAGCTAGCAATTCCTGAAGCGACATATGTGTGACCGATATTTGCCTTGACACTACCGATCGCACAATTAAGACCATTTTTCTCTGAAGGATAAGCTTGAACTAAACCTTTGATTTCTGCTTCATCTTCTTGGGGAATACCGCTTCCACAAACTTCCAGGTATTCAATGTCTGTGGGCTTGATATCTGCTATCTGGAAAGCTTGTTGACAGACGGAGTTGATGGCTGCTGCATCAGGTGTTGTTAGGCGATTGTGCAAGTCATTGGATGTAGAATGCTGTTGTGCAAAACTAATGGCATCAACGACTGCATAAATGCGATCGCCCTCTTTTCTTGCTGTATCCTGGCGCTTCAGAACAACAGCGCCCGCACCCTCACCAACCATCCAACCATTCGCCTTTTGGTCGTAACTTAGGGTATTGACCCCTGTGTTTATTTGTGATGAGGAACTTCGCAGCAAGATATTTTCCAACCCGCCAGCTAAATCAACACCACCCACAAGCACAGCATCCACTTCCCCAGCAGTCAGTAGCATTTGTGCGATTTCCAACACCTTGAATGTGGAATTCTCTCCAGCCGTAATAGTAAATGTTGGACCTGTGAAATCCCACAATGAAGAAACTCGACTCGCCATGATGTTGGAGATGTAACTCACATATTCGCCAGTTTCTACTGGATGGTGAATCGCATCTTTGACAATGGTTTCTAATTCAGCAATCTTTTCTTCTGGTAAAGAAATTTCCCCGGCAACTAAGCCTTGTTTAATCTGCCAAGAGAGATTCCATCTCTGCTGTAACTGGTGAACAGAAAATTCTGTTTCTGCGGCGATGATCACTGCAACGTTTGCACCTTCTTTGATTTGGGCATCTTTTAGGGCGCGATCGGCGACTTTCAGAAGTAAGAGTTGTTGCGGATTCAGTTTGGACAGTTCATTCGGGGGAATTTTGTAAGATAAGGTATCGATTTGTAAATCTTGGATGTAAGCTCCTACTGGTGCTTTACCATCTGGCAAGCCGTATTTCTGGAGTAAGTCTTGTTGGTCTTCTAAACCGTGCCATCTCTCAGGCGGAAGGGGTATAAAATGCTGCCTACCATCGTAAATGCTGCGGTCAAAGGCATCTAATCCATTGCAGGAACCAAAAAAGGCATCCATACCAACAATGGCGATTTTGGCTGGTAGCACGGGTACATTCTCTTGTCCCCCCTGTTCTACGATTCCCTGTTCCAAAATCATGTGTGCATTAGTACCACCAAAACCAAATGCACTGATAGCGGCTCGTTTGACTGGTCCTTTCTGAGACCAATTGGCTGCACTTGTAACAATTCGTTCAGGTGAAATGACGTTGTTTTCAGTTCCTATGGGGTCAGCAACATTAATTGTCGGGGGGATGACACCCTTGGACATACTTAAAATCACCTTAATTAAGCTAACCGAACTAGCAGCAACTAACAGGTGACCAACATTTGCTTTGACGGAACCGACTAGAGGAGTTGCCTGATGCTGACCAAAGAAGGTTTCTATTGAGTTAAACTCTGTGGTGTCTCCTAGCAATGTGCCAGTTGCGTGACACTCCATGTAATCAATGTCTTTTGGACTGATTTGTGCTTCTTTGTAAGCGCGTTCAAAAGCAAGAATTTGCCCTTTGGAACTGGGACTGAGTAAATGTTTTCCTCGACCATCGTTGGAGAGTCCAGTACCGGAGATGGTGGCATAAATGCGATCGCCATCTCGCACTGCATCGCTATATCGTTTCAGCACAACCATCCCAACTCCATCAGCGGTGATCAGTCCTCTGGAAGATTTATCTAAAGGACGGCTGAGGTCGTTGTCTTCTGGATATCCTTGGATACCAGAAAATAACATCCGCAAAAACAGAGGATCAGAACAGCTAATTCCCCCAGCCAACATCACATCTGCTTTGTGTGTCCACAAATAATGAGAAGCAAGCTTCGTTGCATATAATGGTGAAGAACACGCAGCATCAATGCATAAATGAATATTGGATAAAGACAGGGCTTGGGCAATGATAGCAGCTGGCAAACCAGAAACCATTGCGTTGTAAATTGAGGCTTCTGGTGATGCTTTCAAGTCAGCCAAATCGAAGTCTTCACACTGCAAAAGTTCTCTCAATGCAGGTGTTAGTACCTGCTGATATATGGGAGCGAATAATTGATTAGATAATTTCGTAGGTAAAGAGAGAGTGCCTAATATGACTCCACATTTTGACAGAACAGATTCATTTCCTAAATACCCACTATGTTGCAAAGCTTGTTTTGCAACATCAAGTGACCATTTAAAGGTGTTATCTAAACTTTGCAGAAAGTCTGCTGGTAGCTTGTATCCTGTTGGATCAAAGTGAAAGTCGCGGATGAATCCTCCCTTTAAAGAATAGATTTTTTCTGGTTTACCTTTGACTGGGTCATAAAATATTTGTGGTTCGACTCCAATTTCTTCTGCAGTGATTGATGATGTTGAATCTTTCTGCTGGATAAGATTATTCCAAAAATCTTCAGTATTTTTCGCATCAGGAAACAGACATGAAAATCCAATAATTGCGATCTTTTCCATGATTGATTTTTTTTAGTGAATGAAAAAAGTATTCTCTTGTTAGATTGATTGTTGTCAGCTTCTGACTGGGAATGTATTGCGTCAGATTCTCTCTGGTTCTAGCACACTGAATAAGTCCTAGTAAGCATTCCCTAGCAATGCTAGGGAATAAGAGCTAAATTGCACTTGTTTTCTCGTTAATTACTTCTCAAGGATTGAGTTGGTATAATAGTCCCTTTACCTCCCAACAGACGCGAGCAAATTTTTCCTTGAGCATCATGTACGATGAAATCAGCAACTATACTACTTGCTGTTTTCGTCTTAATTTCACAAGAAACGTAAAAAGGCGTATTACAAGGAACCCGCGTGTATTGCTCATATTTTTGCTGCCCTGCGGGTAAGCAGATTTCTTGATGAAAATGCTGCATCCAAATCCATAAAGGATGGGTACTTAAGTCAATTGAATAAGGATTAACCCATCCAATGGGAAACTGTCCTTGTTGTTGATCTGTAATTTCATGCCAAATACACTCAGCCGTGATTTTTTCCGGATTAATGTTTAAGACCTTTTTGAGTTCTTGAAAAGAGTCTCCATGAAACAATGGAAACAGAGATGTTGTTTTGACTTGATAAAAATCTTTACCAGTCATCGTGATGATGTTATCTTCTTCAAGATTTAATGGTTCATAAGTAGGACTAGTAGGTAGTTCTCGCACTAGCCGAACTTGAGCAATACTGAAATGATAATTAGTTCTACCTTCTGGGGTTTTACTCCATATCTTTGCTTGAAAGATGATTTCTTGCGAATCAGTTTTATAAACTTCTTGCAAGTCTAAAATATATTCACTCGCCAAGGTTTCATTAAAAGTAATTCCCTTCAAAACTTTGAAATCTGTGTTACTGAAAAATCTATAACCTGGGTAAAGTTGTTCGCAAGCATCGACAATCCATGACACCGCACAAGTCGCTGGCAAAACTGGTTTACCAGCAATGGTATGGTCGAGTAAAAATGGATTGGCTTCTAATGAAAGTTTACGCCTGATACGATAAGTTTGTAGTTCGGGGTTTAGTGGTGTAGGAGGAGGAACCAGAGGACTACCAATGACAACTTGTGCTGTTTGGCGATTAGCAGGATGCAATTCGTTGACAAGCATTTGTGTCCCAACTTCAACAGGGAGAATATCAATACCACGTCGGGCAAACTCTTTTTTCAATTGTGGTGTCACCATACCGCTTTCCCAACCGCCCCAATTTATTGCTACAACATGACATTCGGGGTAGCGTTGCTTGATGAGATGGGCTGATTTGTTGAGAATTTCGTTGGCGATCGCATAGTCCGTCTGACCAATATTCCCGTAAAAACCTGTGACAGAAGAAAACAAAACCAAATACTCTAGTTCACTGGGTTTAATGCAAGATAAAAGATTTTCCAAACCTTTTACTTTGGCAGTATAAACCTTCTCAAAATCCTGTTCTGTTTTCTTTTCAATCAATTTATCAGCTAAATTACCAGCGCCGTGTATGATGCCATTAATCGGTCCACTACGCTCAATGACAGTCGCAAGTTTCTGCTTTAATTCCTCTCCATTCGTGACATCAACGCTCAAGTATTCAGCATGACCTCCTACTTGTTGAATTGCTTCTAAAGTTTGTTTGATTTCTCGACTAGAGATGACTTTGTTATAAAGCTTTTGTACATTCACAGGTATGGGCTTCTCTCCCAAAGAGAGAAGGTATTCCATAATGCGTTTTTTCAAAACTGGTTCATCAAAACAATCTTTAGCCCAATCTGGTTCTTTGTCTAGGAGTTCTGAACGACCTATGAGAATAAATTTGCAAGGAGAGTGTTGTGCTAATTTGATAGTACACTTAGCTGTGATTCCTTTTGCGCCGCCACTTACGAGGAAAACTGATGTAGGACGAATCGTTGTGAGTAATGTCATAAATTACCTGTTTACCTTGTTGAATTGTTTCAAAAATGATTTTTCAACCTCTTGACACCTTGGAATTAAGAGGCTACTTTATAACCGTTTTTATGAGATTTTCTTGATATAGAAAAACCTTTAAAAACCGCTATATAACTTGAAATATAAATCTGCTTTTGAAGGTTGCTCTGAGTATCTGGTGTTTCTTGAGGCGGTATTTCTTGAGGTGGAGGTAAAGTAAGCGCCGCTACAATTAAAGCTAATACTATCATGATACCTGCTATAATTGTGAGTAAACTATCATTCTTGTCTGGTTCTTGAGCATGAGGCAAAATGAGTCGAATATCACCAAGGTCTCTTTCATCAGGATATAGTCTGATGAATGAATAATATGTTTTGTAATCCTTGGCTTCTATCGTTATTTCTCCTTCCAAAACATTGTTGTCATCAAAGGGAACCTGAAATCTATAAATTCCTTCTAAGTCACTATAGACAACACATGAATAACCCGGGAAGTTAATTAAGATTTTAGCTCCACTGATAGGAGCTTGTTTTTCTCTATCGAGAACGCGACCAAGATAATGAATTTCTTGATTATTGAGCATAGTTTTAGGTGATAGGGAGGGAGGGAAAGAGGGAGAGAGAGGGAGGGAGAGAGGGAGAAAAATAACTCTTTTTCTTTACTTCCATACTTCTTGACTCATCCCATCTTTCTCATCTTTCCCATCTAGTTAAATTTCGGGAGCACTAATCAAAGTAACTCTTTCGTGTGAGTTGTAAGCAACTTCGGTAATATAACGATTGGGGTCATGTAGCTCAGCAAAAATGTGCTGTGCTGACTGTTCTGCATCAATGTGAGGACTTAAGTCAATTGCTCGACAAAACACCTGTTGCCATTCCCAGTTAAGAGTTTTAGTTAATCCAAATAAACCAGCACTGATGGGACCAAAGCTAACATTTTGTCCTAATCCAAAAGCTCCATCAAGACGAGTCACTGTGCAAAAACAACTACGTCCAGAATGTGTGGTATCGTTGAGGGATTTTTTCAGGTGTTTTGCTATGAGAAAGACGTGCTTAACAATTGCTTTTTCTTGTTCAAGATAGGGAATTTTGCCGTTGTAGATGACTTCAAATAAGGGATTGAGATGAATGAAGGCATCAATTGAACCATATTGAGTGGAAATGGTGGCTAATTGTTGTTGCAGATGTTCTTCACTTAAATCAACGAGATTTACGCGATTGACTCCTGAGGGTAAAGGTGAGTGTTGTGGAACCAGGGATTGAGGAAAACTGAGAACAACGATTTTCCAGCCTTGTTCGGTGAGAAGTTGAGCCAATTTGGAAGTGGTGAGGGATCCATCATCGGTGAGTAAAGCGATGTGCCCCTCTGGTAAGGTGAAATCTAGAAAATCTGGTTGAGGCAGAATTTTCAGTTTGACTTGACGACGCAGGGGATTGTTGTTTGAGTTACCCGATGGGCTGGAGGACTTGTTCAGAGACTTTTTTTTTTCCGTACCAACTAACTTTTGCAGATACTCTACAATTTGACCGATGGTACGCAGTTCTCCGAGTTCTTCTACATTCGGTTTAGGTAAGTTGGGGTACATCTCCTGCATTGTCCCCAAGATTTCCACACGCTTAATGGAGTCAATCCCCAAGTCTGCTTCCATATCCATGTTCAAATCCAACATTTCCACGGGGTAACCTGTTTTTTCACTCGTGATTGCTAACAAGGTTTGACCGAGATCTGTTAAATCTGTGTCTGCTGCTTCTGCTTCTTCAGTGACTGAGACACTTTCGCTCACTAGGGTGGGGGAAGAAATGGGGAACTCAGGTGATAAAGTAACGGAAGAGTTTTCTTCAATTTTTACTGGTTCTTGTATTCTTGCATCCTCTTGTATAAAAATCGGAGTTTCTACAGCAATAGATGTCACACCAACAGATGGAGAAGCAGTCTTTTGCAAACATTCGACAATTTGACCAATCGTGCGTAGTTCTCCCAGTTCTTCCACATTTGGTTTAGGCAAGTCTGGGTACATTTCCTGCATTGTTCCCAGGATTTCCACACGCTTGATGGAGTCAATCCCTAAATCTGCCTCCATATCCATGTTCATCTCTAACATCTCTACTGGGTAACCTGTTTTGTCACTGATGATTGCCAACAGGTTTGTGCCCAACTCAGCTACATTTACACTGATATGAGAAGTCGTTGTAGAAACATCTGTGGGAGTGCTTTCTGTCGTGACTGCTACAGTTTCGGTGATTACAGATGGGGTAGGAGATGTAGAAGCATCTGTGGGAGCGCTTTCTGTCGTGACTGCTACAGTTTCGGTGATTACAGGTGAGGAGATGGGGAGGGGGACAACAGATGGGGTAACAGATGTAACAGATAAGTTATTTGTGGGACTGAGTGAGAACTCATTCGTACTCACAAAATCCGTTGCTTTCTGTATCTGCGTTTGAGTACCAATTTCTACAACTGAATGCAGTTGTGCTTCAGTTACTGGTTTTTGATGAGTAGGAGGAACTGAACTGTCTTGTTTAATAGTTGTTGTATCTGAAGCAATCAGACGTTCACGTTTTTTATTTGCGGCTGTTGTTTCGTCAAGAAACACCACAGGTTGAGTTGTTGGCACCTCAGCGTTGACAACCTGTGCATACTCTTGCTGTATGAGTTGCAAAAAGTTTGTGGTGTATTCTACCTGAGTGTTGAGATATTGCTCGTGAACGCGTAGAGTTTCACCTTGTTGAGCGTGAAACTGCATCATACCACGCTCTAAGCTTTCCATAAGAACTGCCTTAAGCTGTGCAGCTTCTTCTGAAGATTTGCTGTTGGCAAACAAAGAATTCTGCTGCTGCATCAGTTGGAAAAAGGTTTTGGCATATTCCATCTGATGGCTGAGGTACTGTCCGTGAACTTGTAAACTGTCGCTTTGATTTTGCTGAAATTGTGTCAGGACGTATTCTAAGCTTGCTAAAACTTGTTGGTAGTTCACGGGTTCATCTGGATTTGTTGGCATTTTCGGCTGTGGAATGGGTTGAGATGAAGTAGGAGGAGTCGGGGAAGTAGGAAGTGTGAGGGAGTCAGGCAGTGAGGGAGTGGGGGAGGTAGGGGAAGATTCCAGATTCTGAATTTTGAGAGAAGTTGGAGCGGAGGTTTCCTCCGTTCGCGCAGCGTCTCCGGAGGAGACTCCAATCTTCGGTGATTTTGAATTTTGAATTTTGAATTGTTCCGTTCCCTTGTCCTCAATCTTCTCGCTGACGGGAAGTAGGGATTTATTTGTATGTCCGTTACTTTCTGCAACCGTTAGGGGAGTGGCGGTGATGGTGGTGAGTGTCGCGGAGAGTGATTTGGAGTCAATATGAGCGTTATTCTCAGATGTGTTTGCAGGTAATTTCACTTTGTGTCCATCCTGCAAAGCTTGCTCAAATGCCATTTTTGTTTTTTCTGACACGTAGTTGATGCCATTTAAACGCACGTTCAACCCTTTGCTTTTCTCGGTTGCGGGTATAGGTTGTGGTAATTGGTAGGGGTCGAGGTTTTTCAAAGACAAACCAGCTACGCGTAACTGGACAACGGCTTCTCGTAGAGAGCGATCGCTATCTTTTTGGCTGCTGGGGTTCAAAGCGACGGTGAGGTGGGGGCGATCGCCCAAAATTTCTTTCACCAACCCTGTAAGAATTTTCTTGGGACCAAATTCAACAAAGCAAGAACCACCAGCAGCATAAATATTTTCAATTTCCTGCTTAAACAGCACCGCATTTGAGATGTGAGTCTCTAGAATTCTTTGAATATCCGCTGCTTCCTTGGGGTACTGCTTTCCTGTCACATTGGTGTAAACAGGTATTTTTGGATTTTGGAAACTGGTACTCTTGATAGCTTGGGCAAAAGCTTTCTGAGCAAAAGCAATCAGCGGTGTATGGAAGGCTGCTGACACGGGTAACAAAACGGCTGCATACCCTTGCTCTTGTAGAGTTTGCCGTATTTTTGCTATTTCCACTGCAGGTCCTGCTAACACCACTTGACGGGGAGAATTGAGATTAGCAATTGTCACCTGAGGGAAATGCTTGAGAACTGCTTCTATCTTGCCGACTTCTTCTTTCACAGCAAGCATAGCCCCTGCATCATAATCAGGATCTTGGGGAGCCGCCATTGCTTGACCCCTCGCTTTCACCAAGAAGCAGTAATCTTCCTCACTCAAAACACCCGCAGCCCACAAAGCTGTCAGTTCTCCAAAGCTGTGTCCGGCAACGAAATCTGGCTGAAATCCAGCTTGTTGCAGTATTTTATATAGCCCTGCACTCAACATCCCAATTGCTGGTTGAGCATATTCTGTACGCTGTAATGCAACAATTTGGGTATTTTTTTCCACTTCCTCAAACACAGGACGGGGAAAAACGATTTCCGACACTGGCTGTAAATTATCTTTGAGTAAAAGGCTATCCATGTAGCCGAAAAGACGCCGCAGAATGGGGAAATTCATCACCAATTCCCGACCCATACCCAAGGATTGAGAACCTTGTCCAGAAAACAAAGCAACAACTTTTCCTGTCAACTCAAGACCAGAAGAACGGTAGTAAATTCCTTGGGGATGCTCCCAAGATGAATCTGAGGTTCTGGTTTTCAGTAACTCAATACTGATTTGCAGCAATTTGCAAGCCGACTCACAAGATGCTGCAACAAATCCAATTCTGGCGGCGTTGAGAGGAATGTCTTTTGATTTAGATTCCTCTACAAGCTCCACGTAATTTCTATTACCATCTTGCGATTGCAATTTACCCAAAATCTCTTCACAGTTTGCCAATAACTGTGCAGGAGTTTGAGCAAACAGCAGCACTTCGCTAGGAGTATTGTGTATACGATAAGCGTGTTCTTGTTCAGCTTCGTATTCTTCCAAGACAACGTGATAGTTTGTACCGCCAAAGCCGAACGAACTGATACCCGCACGTCTTGGTGCTTCCCCTTCAGCACGAATCCAAGGTCTAGTTTCCGTATTTAAGTAAAATGCGGAGTTTTGGATATTGAGTTTGGGGTTAGGTTCAGTAACGTTAATTGTGGGTGGTAGTATCTTGTGATGTAGCGCCAAAGCAGTTTTGATTAAGCTGGCAGCACCTGCAGCAGCTTTTGTGTGTCCAATTTGAGATTTCACGCTACCGAGTGCAATGTACTGCTTGTGTGAGTTTTCCCCGAAAAATTCTCTCAGAGATGCAAATTCGGTGGGGTCACCAGCCATCGTACCTGTACCATGCGCCTCCATTAAGGTGACGGTTTCAGGTGAAAAACCTGCATCATCGTAAGCACGCTGCAAGGCTTTGACTTGTCCTTCTTGTCGGGGAGCATAAATGCTCTTATACCGTCCATCGCTGGAAGTGCCAATTCCTTTAACGACTGCGTAAATTTTATCGTTGTCTCGTACAGCATCTTCTAAGCGCTTAAGGACAACCATACCGACACCTTCACCTAGCATCATCCCATCAGACTTAGCGTCGAAGGGTTTGACATTGTCGCTAGGAGAGACAGCAGGTGTTTTGCTGAAACACATATAAGCCATGATGGTGTTGTCAGTATCAACTCCACCAGTTAGCATCATGTCGCAGCGATGCTCAATGAGTTCGCTAATTGCCATTTTTAGGGCAGCGAATGAACTGGCACAAGCAGCATCGACGACGCAGTTTATTCCGCCTAAATTTAAACGGTTAGCAATTCTGCCAGCAACAACGTTACCTAACATCCCAGGGAAAGCATTCTCATCCCAGTTCACGTAAGCGCTTTTGATTTTTTTGATAATTTTTTGTGTATCCTCATCGGATAAGCCACTGCTTTTAAGCACCTTTTCCCAAACGGGATATTCTAACCTCGCGGCGAGTGGTAATCCCAATTGGCTTCCTGCGACACCTAAAATAACCCCAATAGTTTCGCGATTAAACTCGCGCGATGTATCATAGCCAGCATCTTCCATTGCTTCTTTTGCTATGACTAAACTTAAGAGTTGTGCCACATCCGTCACTTCTAAGATGCTGGGAGGAATTCCAAATTCCATTGGGTTAAAATCAACGTGTGGGATAAACCCACCTCTTTTGCAGTAGGTTTTTTCCTCTGGTGTTCTCGGATTGGGGTCATAGTAATCTTCTATGTTCCAGTGTGTCGATGGAACGTCAGTAATCCCGTCAACTTTATTAATAATATTTTGCCAGTACTCTCGTAAGTTTCGAGATTTTGCAAAAAGAGAAGCCATACCAATGATGGCTATAGGATTATCTTGTAATTTTCTATTAATTTTGTTAACTGACAAGGATTTATCAGACATGATTTTTTTCTCCTCAATAGACTTATACACAGCCTTTTCAAAGTTATTGACCTGGGCTTCCAATTCCGCCAACGCAGTATCAATTGAATAAGCAGACATAGAACATAGACTAAGGTGAGTAGTGTGTTTTGTGTAGCTGCAGTAATTTCTGTGGCGAGTCAAAAAAGGACTATTTCCTATTTGAAGCAGCTATTCTATCTGCAAACAGTAAAAGATTCAGTTCCAATCAACACCACATAACAATTCAAAATTCAAAATTCAAAGTTCAAAATGAATGCCTGACTCCTGATGTTGTGGTAGTAGATCGATGACATTATTAAAACTTGTAAAATAGTCCTGTAGTGCGTTAGCTGCTGGACCAGTAAATTCCATCCATTCAGAAGGCAAGTGATTCTGAGGATTTTGAGAAATTGTTTCCGACTGAGACAATGTAAACTTGGGAGTAGCTATAAGGACAGAAACGCTTTTTTCTCCAGAGCTAGTTCGATGATTGAGTATAACTGCGGCAACGTAGCTGGTGTTAATAACAACGTTCTCTATCTTGATAAATCCCATGGCCAGTTTCAACGTTCAAGATAATATATTCTATGGAGTTTGACAAACCAAATTTGACAAATCCGTTACCGAAAAAACACCTCTCTCAATCCGAATCAATGGGAAACATGAATACATAATTGAATGAATACCAGGTAAGAGCAGGCAGATCATTTTTCATGTTTAACTTTTCATTAACTCAATACTTATTACCTGGAAGCATGATAATTAATAAAAAGACTAGCATAAACCCAAAAATTTGAATAGTTCGTTTTTAGCAATTTGAAAATTTAAATAGGTTGTTTGCATACATAAACTTTTTAAAAGATAAAAAAGTATAGGTATTTACTATTGTTTAGCGTTTGTTAAGTTATTTATTAAGGTTTTCAGATAAAATTTGTTCTCAGGAAGCAATTAAGGTATTTTTTTGTAAATTCATGGGCGATTTAACAAATGCATACGCTAACAGAATAGTTTGATAAGAACATGACAGTTCTTGTAATTTTTAGCCCCTCTTTTCAAGACAGGTTGGTTTGAAGTGATCCAAACCAACCCAACTTTATAGTTCAGATGATTCGCTTTTTGAAGCTAACTGACCAGTCCACTCTTGCCACCGCATGATTCCGCGACTGATCAATTCTGGATTCTCACCTCCAATAAAACAGGTACGTCCCATCCTTTCACAAGCAATCAGAATTTCACCGTGTCCCATAAATGGGGCAATAACAAAATTATTTGGATTTGTATACATATTTAGTAAGTAAGCAACTATTCCCTCCACTCCTTCTATATGAATTGGTATCTGTGGCTTGGATATTGATTGGCGCGAAAAAATACCTACATACAAATTGTTAAGGACTAATTCGTATTGAAATGGCATCCGAGTACAACTGCAAAAGTTATAAATGTTGCCCTCGGAGCGTAGCACAGCGACAATTCGAGCTTCATCTATTAAGTAATCATGATTCCAACTTGGCGAAAGAGTCGCAATGGCTAGAGCCGCATTACCAGGAAGCAGGTTTGTGAATTGTTTACTCGCAGTATCTCCGCAATAAACAAGATGCTGTTGATTGAGTATCCATTCGTCACCAACATTCACCCAAGGCTTGCCTTGCCCAACTGTTGGTTTTCCTGCTTGATGCTCCTCAACTAAAGATTTCGCTTTCTTTGCAGCTAACTTAGCTTCTCTCTTTGCCATAGCAATTTTAAAGGCTTGCAACTGTAACTCTTGTTGCCTAAGTCGCGATTGTGCCGCTATTTTAGCTTGCTGTTGGGCTTCTTGCTTATCTTTTTTAGCCTGAGCTAACTCCAAAGCTTGTTCTGCTTGTTCTGCTAAAGCACGTTCTTTACTCCCAGTTCTGGCTATCCTAAGCAATTCCGTTTTTATATCGGCGATGGGCGTACCTTTTATTTTTTGTTTGACTTCTTGGTGAATATCTTTGGCTATCTGCTTATCGTGCTGCAAGCTACGCTCGCTGTATCCAATTTCTTTGGCAAACTCTAAATTCGTTTTGGGAGGAGGTGAAATCATTTCACGACCTTTTAGGGTATGCTGGTTATCCCCTGCTTTCGCCATGAGTCCGAGTCTGTCCAAAATTTTCTGGCGTTCTAGTAGCATTTCTGCTCGCTCTAAAGGTTTTAACTCATTGCGGATAAAGTTCTCGTCAATCTCCGCCAAACGCGCTTGATCAACATCTTCGTAATCAACAATATTACACTCGATTTTTTCTAAACCAAGGAGCCGACAAGCTGTAAGACGGTGTAGCCCAGCAATCAAGTTCAGTTTTCGGTCTACTGTGATCGGGTTCAATAGACCATTAGCTTGAATTGATTCTTTCAACTCCTCAACTTTGTCACCGTTGATGGGACGGCGGTTATGACCTATTTTAATTTGGTCTATGGGTACTGACTTTATAGGCATAATTGCTGCTCTTTAGTGTTGTCAGCGAAAACACTAACAATAAGATATTGCTAGTTTATTTGATCAGTACTATCAAAAACAGAAATTTCATATAATTTTGATGAAAATGTTTTATGTCTCTCCACTGTGCTAAGAGCCATCTCAAAAAGAAAGTATAAATTTGATGGTGAATCGTCAACTTCACGGATTGCTCAAAAACACGAAAGAAAGCTGTTGCTCCAATCAATCTTTTGGATTTATGTTTGATTTTTGAGAATGACGTTTGTATATTTATTCTCACTTCATTCTTAAACCTTTATCATGATTGATTGGTCTCAGTACTGACTGGCTTATAATTACGGAAGTTAATCGCTATCAAAAAGTTCCCTGTTTTAGTACTTTAGTTATCTGCCTGAAAGTTAAAGGGAGATGTAACAGCACTTTTCAGGTATATATACGTTTTAAACAGAGACGGAGAAAGAGAGTGGGTGGTGTAGTGAAATCTATAGAAAAACGATAATTGTTTAGTTTTTTGTAGTTTTTGCAACAACTATTGGGATAAAAGTTGTTCTTCAAAAACTGAAATTTATCAAATTATTTTGAACAAAAAATATGCATTTATAGTTGACAATATATATTTTTTTTGCGAGTATGGAAGACAGGTTTTTGCAAATTATCTATGATGTCGCTTCGTGTTACTTGAGACTGAGGTTTTTCAAATAGCATCTCTAGGTCTGACAAGTCATTTTTCTGCTCTTTATCTTGGAAGAGAAAGTAGTCTCATTTGGTATAACAAAATATATTTTGACTACTTGCTTAGTTGTTTTTAGTAGTTTTGAACTCAGCAATTACGTAGAAGTTTTTCTAACAAAAATAAGACTTTTCCAGTCAAAAATATCAGATATACACAGGAAAAGTTTTCTTGAGAATTTTTCATATCCATTCATAGCAATCAATAGATATAGCTATTTAGACTAACCTTCAACATGACACAATTGAGATGAAAGATGGCAACAGAAAAAGGAAGTCAGTTATACACGAAACCGACCTATCGGTGGTCAATTTTATTGGCAGTTCTTGTTGCTTCGGCTACCGGACTCCTATTGTTTCATAATTTTTCACGAAGGTCTAACATTCAAACTGAGGCAGTAAAAGCGCCAAAGACAGCCCCAACGAGGATTGTCAGAGTTGCTGTGACTGCGTTGGGACGTTTGCAGCCTGAAGGTGAAGTGACTAGATTGTTTGCTCCGAGTTCACTCTCTGGCGTTCGAGTTGAAAAAATGCTCTTGAAAGAAGGAGATGAAGTTCGGGCTGGACAGGTTGTGGCTTTATTAGAAAGTTATGGTCGCGCTAAGGCATCTCTACAACAAGCTTCAGACAAAGTTCAAATTGCTCAAGCGCAACTCGCACAAGTGAAAGCTGGGGCTAAAGCAGGAGAGGTAGAAGCTCAACTCGCGGCGATCGCTCGCTTAGATTCACAATTAAAAGGAGAAGTGGCGGCTAAGCAAGCAACAATAGCTCGCCTAGAGGCTGAGTTAGAAAATGCTCAAACTGAAAACAATCGATATCAGCAACTTTTTCGAGAAGGTGCCATTTCTGCTTCCACCGCTGATAGCAAGCGTTTACAACTCCGGACAGTGCAACAGCAACTGACAGAAGCTAAAGCCAATCTTAACAGTAGTGTCAACACAATAAACGACCAGCTCAATGAGGGAAAAGCGAAACTAGGGAGTATCAAAGAAGTGCGTCTTGTGGATGTTAAGTTGGCAGAAGCTGAAGTCCAAAGCGCTATCACTGCCGTCCAACAAGCAAAAGCAGACTTTGATTTAACGTACCTCAAATCTCCCATAGATGGAAGAATTTTGAAAATTCATGCCAAAACAGGAGAAGTGAACAGTAATGAAGGAATTGTTGAGATAGGCAAAACATCTCAAATGTATGTAGAGGCAGAAATTTATCAAACTGATATTACCAAAGTCCGTATCGGTCAAAAAGCGACCATCACTAGCACCGCGTTTGCCAAAAAAATAAAAGGAACCGTAAGTGAGATTGGTTTGCAAGTTGACAGACAAAATATCCTCAGTGTTAATCCAGCAGCAGACACAGATCGCAGAATCATTCCGGTAAAAATCCGTATTGATGATCCAGCAGATAGTCAAAGAGTCGCAGGTTTAACAAACTTACAAGTGGATGTCGCCATTCACATTCAGTCAACAGTGAACAGTGAAGGAGTCAGGAGTCAGAAGTCGGAAAACTAAATTCTTTATTTCTTCCTTCTGAATACACCAATTGCACCAATTGCTGAATTCTTCTTCAAATTGATAACTGATAACTGATAACTGACAACTGTATTAAAGTCATGGTTCTTAAAATTCCTTTGGCATGGCTGCAACTCGTCCGAAACAAAGTTCGTTCTCTTGTGGCTGTTGCTGGTATTGCTTTTATTGTGATTCTGATGTTTATGCAACTTGGTTTCCAAGATGCTCTTTATTCCAGCGCTACCCAGGTGCATCGACATCTCCAGGGTGATTTATTTTTAGTTAGTTCTCAATATAAAGCATTAACAGCAAATCAAAGCTTTTTCCGAACTCGCTTGTATCAAGCTTTGGGGTTTAATGGTGTCGAGTCCGTTAGTCCTATGTATATAGGATTTGCCAAATTTAAAAATCCTGTTAATGGTCACAAATACTCAATCTATGTTATTGGGTTTGAACCAGGAAAGCCGATTATGAATCTACCAGAAATTGATGAATATTTAGATCAAATCAAGATTCCTGACGTCGTGCTTTTTGACCGTAATTCTCGACCAGAGTTTGGAGATATTGCGGACAAATTTGAAAAAGGAAACACAGAACAAGTTATTGAAGTTTTTCCTTTTAACTCATTAACTGGTTATAGAGTTAGAGTTGGTGGCTTGTTCAGCTTAGGTTCCTCATTTGGGGTCGATGGAAATTTAATTGTCAGTGACTCTACCTTTTTTAGAATATTTCCAAACAGCCGCCCATCAGAAATGATAGATATAGGTGCAATTACCCTTAAGCCTGGTGTTAATCCGCAAAATATTCAGCGAGATTTACAAACTAATTTACCTAATGATATCTTAGTTTTTACGCGTCAAGGATTTATTGATTTTGAAAAAGAATATTGGGCTAACAGAACACCCATTGGTTTTATACTTAATCTCATGTTATCAATGGCTTCTGTAGTTGGTATCGTCATTGTTTATCAAATTCTTTACAGTAATATTTCCAATCAATTAATTGCTTATGCAACTTTAAAAGCCATAGGTTACGCAAACAATTATCTATTTAATGTTGTTTTTCAGCAGGCTATCATCTTGGCAGTTTTAGCTTATATACCTGGATTTATATTTTCTTTAGGTTTATATAATTTTGCGATGCAAGTCACGAAATTACCAATAATGATGTCTATGAACAATGCAATCATTGTCTTCATGTCAACAATATTAATGTGTATGATTTCTGGAGCACTAGCTGTTAACAAGCTTCGCTCTACAGATCCAGCAGATATTTTCTAGCATTCGTCATTAGTACTGCTTGACGAAGAACAACTCCTTAAAAAGAACTCAACCTCAGTTTTTCATTACAATCCTTTATCTTCTATGAACCTGAACGACAAAACTCTCCTCATCACTGGAATTGGCGGATTTATTGGCTTGCGTGCTACAGAACTAGCTATGGCGCAGGGGATGAAGGTTTGTGGATTACAAGATTCTTCAGATAAGAATAAAAAAGCACAAAACTTGGGTGCTAAGGTGATTTATGGCAGTGTTACTGATCCAACTGCTGCTCAAAAGGCGTGTCAAGGTGTAGACATAGTTTTACACACAGATGAACTGGCTAAAGAAGGTGGTTCACTCGACCAATTTCGCCAGAGAAATGTTGAGGGAACAGTTAACATAGCGCAAGCTGCGAAAAATGCTGGTGTGAAAACTTTTGTTCATCTCTCAAGTGTTCTAGTCTACGGTTTTAACTATTCTGATCGCATCACAGAAGATGGACCACTACGTGGTGAAAATAATCCCTATTGTCAAACAAAAATAGAAGCTGAAAAAGCACTTTTAGAACTGAACGATCCTGGCAACTTTGGCATCATAATTATTAGACCAGGAGATGTTTACGGACCTGGGAGTATTCCCTGGACAGTTCGACCACTTCTGATGATGAAGCAAAGATTATTTGCGTATGCTAATGATGGGCGGGGAGTTATTAATCACGTGTACGTTGATAACCTGATTGATGCCATCTTTCTTGCTATCGAAAAAGAAGCATACGGAGAAATATTCAATGTCACTGATGGGCAAGAAACAACTTGGAAAGAGTATTTTACACACTTAGCAGAAGTAGCAGGTTTAGCTGCACCCTTTTCTTTACCAAAAGATGAACTGAAATTATTTCTCAAGTTGCGCTATCAAGGACAAAAACTTTTTCGCAAAGAAGCCGATATTCTACCAGAAGCTGTAGATTTTATGACTCGTCCTTACGCTTATTCAATTGCGAAAGCGCAAAACCTGTTAAGTTATCAACCAACAATTGATTTAAAACAGGGAATGCGCCTGACACAGGAATGGCTCAAGAAAACAGACATTCAAAAATTGGTTCAATAAAATTGTCGCGGAATACTTTACTTTTCACCCTATAACATCAATTCAGTATTCATAATTGTGGCTAAAAAACCCGGTTTCTTCTACTTGAACCAACGATTTTTAGGTCTTCCCGGTAATAGAAACCGGGTTTTTGGGATTAGTGAATCGGTGTTCTAGGATCCAAACAACAGAAAGTTTATCCATAAACTTCTTGTCAAGCAACAACTCTCATCTCTCACGGAATCTCTGCATCCTTTTTTTATTATGACCAATAACCAGCCAAGATTAAGCATTGGACTGCCTGTATACAATGGCGAAAAATTTTTAAAACAAGCCATAGATTCGCTTTTGGCTCAAACACTTGAAGATTTTGAGCTAATTATCTCAGATAATGCATCAACAGATAAGACTGAAGAAATTTGTAGAGCATACGCTGTTAAAGATAAACGCATTCGTTACTACCGTAACGAAAAAAATATCGGTTGCGCTTGTAACTTCAACCGTGTGTTTGAATTATCTTCAGGTGAGTACTTCAAATGGGCAGCCCATGATGATCTGCATGCTCCAGATTTTTTGATGAAGTGCATTGAGGTACTTGACCAAGATCCTACCCTTATCTTGTGTCATTCCAAAACTTATTTCATTGACGAACACGGTAAATTCCTACAAAACTACGATATCCAACTCCAAACCGATTTACCAAAACCACACAAGCGTTTTCATGAACTTCTGACTAAGCACCTCTGCTACCAAATTTACGGCGTGATGCGCGCAAGTGCTCTCAGAATGACACCGCTTATGGGCAGTTACGGTCATGCAGACGGAATTTTGTTATTAAGACTTGGTCTAATCGGTCGGTTTTATGAAATTCCTGAACACCTGTTTTTTGTTAGAAGCCATCCGAAACAATCAACGAGTATGTTCTTTCCAAATTACTTGTTGTTTGCTGATAACAATCCACAATACTCATTGAGTATGCTGCCTGATTACTATTCATATACAGTGTGGTTTGATTCGTCAAAAAAGGGGAAAATTCTGCTTCCACATTGGAGAATATTTTGGGAGTATTTGCTCTCCATATGGTATAGCCCACTGAATGACTACGAGCGAGTCTGTTGCTATATAAGTTTGCGGAAACAGCTAAAAGGAACAGAATATCTTTTAATAAAAGACCTGCTTATAGCTGCTCAAATGCTCTCTAAACGTTTGCAAAGAAAACCAATACAAGAACAGGCAAGCGTTTTTGGAAATTAACTCAATTCCAGTCTAATATCAAGCCTGTAACTGGCGATCGCCTACAGGCTTGATATAACAGACTGAAGCTATTTATACCGCAATACGGTTGGTGATAAGACCAAAACTGTTACCAAGACCGCAATGTAAGGAAAATGCATGCACTTTCATTACACATCTTCTCAAGACAAAGGTAAAAGAACTTGTTGAGAACTCCATAGATCATGCTTAGAATATTTCAAGCCAACACTTTTTTTCTCGCTATCGTAGCAATCATCAGTTTAATGAGAACAGTGAATGCAGAGTCACCTGCAACACTTACTGTCGTAGTAAATGGGCTACATCATAAAAATGGTCAAGTTTGCCTAAGAGTATACTCCGGTGAAAAAGGATTTCCTGATAGTAATACCAGTGAAGTACAAAGTGGTTGCACTCAGATAACAGGAAGTTCTGTAAAGAAGCAGTTCTCAGGCTTGAAGCCAGGAACTTATGCTGTCGCCGTTGTTGATGACCAAAATGGAGACCATAAACTAAACAAAGACTTTTTTGGTCTTCCACAAGAAGGTTTTGGTATTTCCAAAAACCCAACTATATCAATAGCAACGGGTACACCAAAGTTTCGCGATGCGAGTTTTGTGCTGAAAAAAAATACAACTATCAATATAGTCATGAAATATTCGCTCGACCCATAAAACATCAAACAGTCAAGAGTGAAAAGTGAACAGTTATCTGTAGCTAACACTCTTTACTGTTCACTGTTTACTGATAACTGCTCACTTAAAAAAAGACTACACTGAATTATGAAAGAGTTGGCGATATTCCTGTCTAAGTCTTTACTGGGCTGGTTGGCTAGTCAGGTATGTTTAACGGTTGTTTTTTTGTTGTACCTGCGTTCATCTCAGAAAAACTCATTACCAGACGACCAGTTGCCCAAAACTGCGGTTATTCTCTGTTTACGCGGAGTTGATCCGTTTCTGACTAATTGCTTGCGATCGCTATTAAATCAAAACTACCCACAATATGATTTAAAGCTGATCGTTGATAGTCAGCAAGATCCGGCTTGGAAAATTGCTGCTGATACCATCCGTGAGCAAAAAGCGACTAATGTCCAAATCAGTCCTTTGAGGATAGCGCGCCAAAATTGTAGTCTCAAATGCAGTTCCCTAATACAAGCTGTCTCGGAGTTGGACGATTCCTACAAAGTCGTTGCCCTAGTAGATGCTGATACAGTCGTCCATCCCAATTGGTTGCGTGAATTAGTCAGCCCTCTAGCCCATCCCAAAGTCGGGGCGACAACGGGTAACCGTTGGTACCTGCCGACAGGTAGATATTGGGGATCTTTGGTGCGGTACGCAGGCAATGTATCTACAGTGGTGCAAATGTACTTGTTCCGAATTCCTTGGGGTGGGACTTTGGCTGTGAAAACAGAACTACTTCACCGAACAGAACTGCTAGATAAGTGGGGGCAAGCCTTCAACGAAGATACCATGATCCGCAAGGTCTTGGAAAAACATGGGATGCAAGTCAAGTTTGTGCCTTCTCTAATCATGCTCAATCGGGAAGAGTGCGAATTACCGAGCTTAAGATACTCGTTAATGCGCCAACTACTGTCTGCGAGGCTTTATCACCCTTTGTGGTTGGCTGTAGTTAGTGATGTTGTTTCAAGCATACTGATGCCTACTCTCGTCATAGTGTTGTTTCTGGTGGCGTTGTTGAGTGGAGAATGGAATATTGCAGCTTTGTCGTTTAGCTGCTTTAGCATTTATACGCTGGGATTACTTTTTCTGATGCTGGCATTAGAGCAAGGAGTACAGCAAGTGATTCGCAAACATGGTGAGCCGATGACAAAATTGTCAGCTTTAACAGTAGTGAAAATGTTAATAGCGATTCCCTTAACACAGTGGGTTTACGGCTTAGCGATGGTATTATCCTTGAGGATGCGAAGAGTTAACTGGCGCGGAGTCACATATCAAATCAAAGGTCCTTGGAACATCCGCCTAGTTGAATATCGCCCTTATCAGGTTTCAAATCGACCTGATAATAGTAAGGTTTCTATATGAGATCAGCTCATACCATCTCTAACAATCCCTCTTGTCGTGAAATCACTGGTTTATAACCCAGTTCGCGTCGTGCTTTGCTATCATCTACTGTGACTTGGGATCCGATCATACACAACGCTGTTCGCGTGATTGAAGGTGAACCTTTAAGCTTTAACAGCTCCCAAATCCTCTCTAAACTCCATGCCAATGTCCAGGCTAACCAACGTGGTATGCTGAGTCTACCTGGTTCAACTCCTTGAGTACGTGCTAACTCTGTAATAAAGCTTCGGAATTCTACAGGCGAACCATCAGTAATGAAGTAAATTTCACCTCCCTTTCCTCGTTCTGCCACACAAATCAGTCCTTCACACAAGTTTTTTACGTGACAGGTAGAAGTCAGATAGCGACCTCCAGAAATCCAGGCAAACTTTCCATTGCGGATAGCTTTAACAAAGCGTGGTAACAATGTGGTGTCTCCTTTTCCCCACACAAAACGCGGACGAACCACCACTGTTGTGAGTTCAGCTGAGTTTGCTTCAATGACTTTTGTTTCTGCGATCGCTTTAGTCAGTGGATAAGGACCTAATGGTTTTACAGGACGAAGTCGAGTTTCATCAGCATTAATGATTGCTTTTCCTCCTATCAATACAGCTTCGCTACTCACATAAACAAGACGTGATACACCTGTTTCCCTTGCTGCAGCAATGACTTGTTGTGTTCCATCTATATTAACTTTCTGGAACTCTTCTAAAACTCCCCAGTCATCTACCTTTGCAGCTGCATGAAAGACAACTGTACATCCTTCCATCCCAGACTTCAGTACCTCGAAGTCATTAATATCTCCAAAGATTGGAACAGCACCACAGGACTTGAGTATGTCAATTTCAGTCTCCCATTTTACCAGCGCCTGTACTTCAACTCCCTGTTGCACAAGAGTGGTTATTAGGTTGCGACCAACAAATCCCGATCCACCAGTCACAAACACACGCATCTGTTTGTCTCCTTAGTTTTACTACGTTTACTGTTCAAGCCTTTTTCAAAAAAACCATAAAACTTGAACACAAGGAAATAAAGCGTACTTTATAGAATGTACAAAATACGCAGAACATATCTAAGTTTCCAGATTTTTAACTTAGCTTTCGATGAGTTTTTAATGGTATCTAAAGTGCTAGATAAATTTTTGAAATTGAATCGCTCACTGAGGCAATATAATCGCTTTATTCATCTTATTTTAGAACTTTTTCGATGCATATAATTTTCTTCACAAGCCTATATTAACGTCCGTTGCAGTGAGTAATGTGGAGTCGTCACTTTTTGCTTTCTCTATCCTATTAACACTTAGACTACGAAATTTTACGAAACATTATCAAACATATATTATGGCTACAAAAAAGGACTAATAAACAACCGTCTTTTCATTGATATGATTTCGATTCATACTAACATAGTTTTTTTTGTAAAATATTAAATTTTCTATATAATTTTAGTATGAATATAACTTAAAAAAAGACTAAATCTATAGCAAGCAAATTATTTTTTCTGTGCAATATGAACATTCCTAATATTTTTCTAAAAACTATAATTCGATAATATTGTTGCATATTCATCAGTTATTATTTGCAAGAAAATCTAAAATAGCAGTTAATCAGCCAAAATTTCACTTACTCACAATCCGTAAAATAGATAACTAATTCAAATGAGTATTACTGAAAAGGGCTGGAAAGAAGATATTCAGAGTCACAGATGAGACTTTAATTTTCAAACAATATAAATAGCAGTCATCATGAACTGCAAACTATCGGACACATGAAAATTTATCTTCTCTTTTCTGCGTTCTGATTTGATGAGTTCTATTTTCAAGTCAGGGTGAGTAAGAACAGAAAATCTTTTCTGCTTACTAAGAATCTCTTGCAATGCGTAAATCCTAAATTTCTCTGGGCTATTGCTGACAAGTGTACTTCTGTTGGACACCAGTTTTTAGCTTTGGAAAAATACAAAAAGACACGTAAATCATGAACAAACAACCTCTTCGCATTGCGATTTTTACAAGCTTGTACGCTCCGTTCTTAACAGGAGTTTCCGTAGCAGTACACCAGCGAGTTCGCTGGTTGTTACAGCAAGGGCATGAAGTCTTTCTTATTCACCCTCAAATCAACGACCAGTATCCCAAATCTGTTAGCAATCGTCCCATGCCAGGGATAAAAGAGTTAAAGGCTTTTCCTAATTTTTCTGACTACGCATTTCCAACACAGCCGCTGATATTTTACAAATCTCTTCCACAACCATTACACTATCGACATTGGAGTGATACAAAGTTATTAGAAAAGTTCCAGCCTGATATTATAGTCGTTGAAGAAGCGGCACAAATCAGAGGATTTTACTCACTTTATTTACAAGGTTACGGTCGCCCGATTGGGAGTGAATACGCAAAGCAAACAGGTACCCCGATAATATCTCTGTTTCATACAGATATTGTTGCCTATATCGAATATTACTTAGGAAATCAGTTTTTCAGCCTGATTCGTCCCATCATCCCCTTTTTGATTAAGCAGTTCAGCGAAGTTTATGATGTCAATTTCTTTTCTTCGCGAGAACAGCTTGCTAAGTACGAAGAAATGAAATCTCAACGTAGTGAATATCTCCCTTACCAAGGAGTTGATTGCCAAAAATTTAATCCGGCAAACATCTGTTATAACCCTATTCCTAACGATGATCGACCAACTCTTCTTTTTGTTGGACGCATTACCGCAGAAAAGAATGTTACCCAACTTATAGATACATATCCACTCATCGCTGCCAAAATTCCTGATGTCCATTTGGTCATCATTGGAAGTGGTCCTTACGATGCAGAAGTCCGCAAGCGTGCTGAAGAATTTAAATCCGGTGTAACTGTATGGGGCGAGTCCCACGGAACAGAACTTTTAGGCTGGTATGCTCGTGCGGATGTTTTTGTCAATCCCTCACTCACTGAAAACTTCTGCACATCAAATAACGAAGCCCTAGCTTCTGGTACCCCTGTTGTCGCTGCTATTGCACCCTCAACCTCAGAGCAAATCAAACCCGGTTTCAATGGTTTGTTAGCCCAACCAAATAACCCAACTGATTTTGCTAACAAAGTGATTTCAATTCTTGAAAATCCTGAACTGAAAGAAAAAATGTCTCAACAAGCTCGTTTATCCATACTTGAATTTGATTGGTCAGTCTGTATGGAAAAGTTTGAGAATAAACTTTATGAGCTTGTTCAAACACCAAAACAGCTAGAAGCAAAGATTGTGTAAGCAACGCTAAACGTAGAGAAAACAGAGAGTGAGTGAGTGTGGGAGTCAAGCAAAAGAGTTATTGAGCATTAACTTTTTCCTTCTCTCTCTCTCCCTCCCTACCGAGAAGTTTGTCCAGATATTTTTTGAATTTGCTCGCTGAAGTATGTTTGGTCATAGTTCAATTCTTGCGCTATTTGCAGCCCTTTTTGAAAAGCGGTTAATGCTTGTGGATAGTCTTTGCGTTGCAAATGAATTTGCCCAATTTGGTCATACGCATTCATTAAACCGTAAAAGTTGACGGCTTGCTCTTGTGCCTGCAAGAGAATTTGGCTGGCTTGCAAAGCTTCTTCCACTTGTCCTTGAGAACGATACAACGCAATTAACTTTTGCAAAGTTTCACTAACACGAACATATTGCTGTAATTGCCAAGCTATGGTGTATGCTTCTTTATAGTTCTTGAAAGCTTCTTGTAGAAAGCTGGGATTTTCTCGTGCCAAAGATTCGTAGTCTGAGCCAATAGATTCCTTTAATGCTGCTAACTGAATGAGGTTGTTTTCGCGTTTGTAGACTTCTGCTAACTTATTACGTATATTTATTGATTGCTCTGGTTGTTTTAATTGCTTGTAAATGTAAGCGAGTTGTTGTAAATATGCTATTTCATTGGCAGACTCGCCTTTAGAGGAAGCAAAAGTGAGCAATTTTTCATAAGTAGCTGCTGCTGATGCATAATCAAACCAACTCAGATGTAATTCTCCAATTGTCTTTAAGGTGTCTACTTCTGCTGCAGTATCTCCTTGTTGTCGCACGACTGTCAAAACTTGGTCATAAATTGGTAGGGCAAGTTTAGGCGATCGCACTTGTTGATAAGCTTGACCTAAAGCTTGCAACAGTTGTAAATCTGCCGTCTTTTGAGATTTTGCCTGTTTTTGGATCAGTTGCAATCGCTGTGTGATGTAGCGCACTTCCATGCGATCGTTTTCTCTCCAAGCAATTTCACCCACTCGCGACAGTGCTTGCACCTCTGCTAATGAACCCAAAAAGCGACGCAAGCGCAACTCTCGGTTCCAAATCTCGAATGCTGTGATCTTGTCTCCTGCTTGTAGTGTAGTTGCAGCTTGTTGATTAAGCTTCTCTAGCGCCGCCTGCAAATCTTGACTCTCTTGCGGAGTCAGCGGCTGTTTATCTTTTGGTGAACGTGGTAGTAGTGGATCAGGCGTCGTAATCTCTAACGGATTAGGGGGAAATTTATCTGGCTGTTGAGGCTTTTTGGTCTCTGCCAATGTTAGCGAATTGCAAAACAGACAGAATGTAGCAGTCGCAGTAATGGTAACACTTAAGCGTCGTAGCATTGACATTTTACCTTTTCGTCGGTTCAGAAAGGGACAAAGGGCATAAATCAATTCAAAATTCCAAATTCAAAATTCCAAATTCAAAATTTGCAATCTCCCCCTACTTGACGATAGTCAGCAAAAAATTCTCCTGAGAAAACACTCAACTACAAGCGATACAATACTTTTTAATACAATTTATGTTTATCCAGCTAAACATTGGTAGCTTTGAATACCAAGTAGCTTGGTTGACCCAATCCAAAATTTAGAATTCAAGATTGGCATAATGACTCATTCTACTGATATTGCCACGTTAGCCCGTTGGATGGCAGCAGATTTCAGCAATCAAGAACAAGCTATAGAAAACCCGCCTTTTTATGCGCACATCCGTGTTTGTATGCGTCCTGTGTCTTTGGGGTTATCATCAGGCGTGAGTTTGTTTCTTGAGCAAGCTTATGACTACATGCTCAATAACCCTTATCGTTTGCGGGTGTTGAACTTGACAAACGCACAGAACCATATTATTTTGGAAAACTACACTGTAAAAGAAGAACAACGGTTCTACGGCGCATCCCGTAACCTTGAGCGCTTGAAAACTCTCAGCGCCGACGATGTAGAACTAATGTCAGGCTGCAATATGATTGTCGAGTGGACAGGTAACACCTTTAAAGGCAGGGTAGAGCCAGGAAAAGGTTGTATCGTGTTTCGCGATGGTAAAAAGACTTATCTTGACAATGAATTTGAAGTCGATGAAGAAAAATTGATTAGCCTTGACCGAGGACGTGATATACAAACTGATGAGCATGCTTGGGGGTCGATCGCTGGACCATTTTACTTTGTCCGCCGGGCTAATTTTGCAGATGAAGTCAAACTCACTCCTGAGTCGTAGAGTTCTAACTCTTGAGTGAGTGCAAAAGCGCTTCTAAATAAAGGTTAGTGTTGAGTTTTGATAATGAACCACATCCAATAACTTGGAATCTAGTACTCAACACTCCTCTAGTATCCTGTTGTTGCCAAATTCAGGCGTGACTTTAACTTTCACACCAAAGCTTGTAATTGGTCATGAGTTAAACTATAATGGATTAGCACTCAATACATCAGCTCTTTCAAAGCTAGTATACAAAACAGTGCAATTTGTCAAGTGCGAATCAGCGCACAAACGGCGACATAGCCAAGTGGTAAGGCAGAGGTCTGCAAAACCTTTATCCCCCGGTTCAAATCCGGGTGTCGCCTTTAAGTGTTGAGTAACAAATTGTTTGACCACATTAACGGATAAATGTCCGTCTTGATGTTGGTGAAAATCTGCTTAAGCAAGTTTCGACGTTGAGCCAACAATCCCCCTGATTTTTCAGGGGTAGATTTTGCAGCTTGATAATGTGGTAATGTCAATGTGTTAGTTGATGTTAGGTAGTGTTAGACCGCATTTTACTTAACTCCTGCTTGTGATTTTTTCAACAAGAAAAAGTTCAAAGCGATGAAATATGTTATCTTTTTGTTACTATTAATACTCTCTTTCGCAGTAGCATTTCCAGCTCTTGCATCGGTGTGTCGCAATTGGGATGGTCACCAAATCTGCATTCTTGATATCAAACGAAGTGCCAAAAATTATTGGGAATACAGAGCAGCTGTTAGCATAGATGGAGTGAGAAGACCTATCGAAGTTTACAACTGTCGTTCTAAAGTTAAGGTTCAGCAAGATGGGACTACTTTACCATTTGAGCATAACGATCCTGGTGAATTGATATGCAGTTTTTTCAAGAAGTCTTGAGGAACAATATAAGACTCCTCGCTGTACAACCCTTTCCTAACTCAGGAGAGGAGCGGTTTTGGCGTCAGTCAAACCCTGGGTGAGGTTAGTTTAACACTCAGCATTCCCGCTAATTTTTAAGCAATAATACTTATTAATCAAAGCGTTGCTGCTTTAAATTTTCACAATGCGGTGGAATGAACTGAATTTGATGCTATGATTCCACAGGGAATAACCGCGCTATTTGCCCTATCCTGCCGATTATGTAGATGGTAAATCTTTCAAGTCAAAGATTGCCACCAAACAAGTGCAAAGTGCTGATATTTGCCAGTCATGACACCAACATTGTTAAATAAGACTTGTTGAGGCTGTTGTTAGGAAGAAAGCAGAATAACATGGCTAAGTCTCATGCATCACAGCGCAACAGAAATAATAGCGCAAAGTATCGCGTTTTAAAAGGCGATCGCCAAAGGCGGCGGCTTCCGCATCGCCCAGAAAATCGCCCACAAAATCTCATCCTCTATCTAATTACTTCCATCCTGCTGCACTCTGTTCTGTTTGTTGGAAGTGATTATTGGCTTCGGGCTTTTGCACCCAAGCAAGAACTCTCTCAACCAATACCAATTGAGTTCGTTGAAGTTCCTCCTAATGAGACAAAGACGCCCCCGGAAACTTCACAACGGGCTGCCAAAAATTCTGTTGCAGGTGGAAAAGCAAAACTTGAAAAACCTATTTCTGCTGTTAACTCAGCATCACCAGCTACACCCAAAACTAACAGCGCTTCTGAACCCTCTGAGGTATTACTCTCACAACGAACACAGGAAAAAACAGTATCATCAAATCCACCTCCTCAAAAACTGCAACCCAAACCTCAGAAAATAGCGATTACTCCTGTCACCAAACCACTTGCACCATTACCTTCGCCAACAGCAGTTACACCTGAGACGATACCACCAAAACCATTACCATTACCTACAGCAATCACACCTACCACCAAACCACTCGCACTCAAACCCCGACAAAGGACGGTTACTCCTAAACCCCAACCACCAAAACCCGAACCTTTGCCAACGACAATTGCACC
>NZ_JXCA02000002.1:685069-844731 GCF_000828085.3 Scytonema tolypothrichoides VB-61278 | reverse complement strand
ACAATTGCACCCACCACCAAACCATTAGCACTCAAACTGCGACAAAGAACAGTTACACCTAAGACGACACCACTAGAACCCGAACCTTTGCCAACCACAGTTGCACCCACCACCAAACCATTAGCACTCAAACCCCGGCAAAGAACAGTTACACCTGAGACGACACCACTAGAACCCGAACCTTTGCCAACCACAGTTACACCCACCAGCCAACCATTAGCACTCAAACCCCGGCAAAGAACAGTTACACCTGAAACAACACAACCAGTACCTTTGACTCGTCCGGAAAATAGGAGTCGGCTTGCTGCAAAATCCTCTCCTGAAGAGTTTGAGAATGGGACTAATTCGCTAGTGTCCCCAGAAACACAGCGTATAGCACCATCACGTTCTCAAAGTCAGTCAACGACATCACCACGAAAACTGTCTCGCTCTCAAACATCTGCAAAATCAGGTGCAGCAAGCAGTTTGGGGGGTACAGTGAGTTTATCTAGTCGTGATTTTGGAAGCAATAATCTGGCAGCCCTGCCGAATTCCAACCGCCTGAATGGAGGGACACAAGGTATTGATGCTCGTCAAGATGTAGACATGAGCGCTTATCTGCAACAATTACAAGAGCGAGTGAAGCAGCAGTGGATACCTGGACTCACTCAATCTTCCCAACAGACAGTACTTAGCTTTATCGTAAGCCGAGCAGGTTTAGTCAGCAATCTCCAGGTTGTACAAACTTCTGGATTAACCATGACTGATGAGGCAGCACTGAATGCTGTGAACCGAGCAGTACCTTTTGCTTCTTTTCCCGCAGAATATCCACAAAACTATATCAAGATTCAATTTACATTTAATATCAACGTCTATGGGCAGCTAGAACTATTGACTGATTAATAACGTGACTGCTGACACAGGTTTTTAGCTGGGTGGAACTTTTCTGTTTAGATTGTGTCATCATATTTATGTAGTTTGTGTGAGTGTCGAGCACATATAGTCATGAGACGCTTACTGACAGCGTTATTCGTAATAATGGGCACAAGTGTTGTGAGTCATCCTGCCTTAGCCAACGAAGAAAATGTTTCTCCTGTCATAATCAACCAGGGTCAGGCTTCTGTTCTTATGACTAAACCAGCTACGATTAATAGTGGAACAGTTAGTGTCACAGACCACACCAACAATCTCAGAAAAGTTTCTGACTCAATCGGGGTAGTACGCGAGTCACAATGCAAAAAGATTAACCCGCTTGAGCTGATCAAATCTCCTGGCAATACCCTCAAACAATGTTTAGAGGAAACAAATAAACAAGCTGATCAAATCAACCAGACTTCTCAACCTGCAGAGCAGTTTGAGTATTTCAAGGTTCCAAAACTCGAATCTGGTGTTAATGTCACAGTGACTAAGTTCTAAGAGCGTATTAGCAGAGCATCGATTTTTTGCAGGCAAAGAATAATACTAGTATCTACAGGGTGTGTTATTGCGTAGCATAACGCACCAAAACCTGATGATGGTGCGTTAGCCAGAGGCATAACCCACCCTACTACGTACATTTCAAAAATCAAATATGAGTCCTATAGTTGACTATCGTAACATAAAAGACCTCTAGAGAACGTCACATCGCTCAACGCGCTTAACCCGCGCACGCAAGTGGCTCTGTTGCATGCAACGTCTCTACAAGAGTTTTTGGGTTTGCGATTTGCTTATCCAAGCAGTATTGCGAAGAACCCGTAAGCTTTTGCATCCGGCACTGAGTAAATGTTATTCCTGATACAATTTATAACGCAGGATTACCGTCAAAATTTCGCCAATCATCAAGAGATTTACCTAGATTTGCATAGCTACTACCAAGCAGCATCCAAGCCTTTTCTCGTCATTCTGGATGATCACCAAGGATTTTTTTCTTAACAGAGATCCAGATTGGTGACATTTGCTGTAATTTTTTTTACATTTATAATGTAAACAGCTTTACAACTATCACCACTCCATCTGATTCCTAGAAAAGGTGCTTTATGGTAGTTATTTACGGTACTACAGGGAACAATTATTTAAAGGGAACGCAAGACAATGATTTCATTTATGGTGATTTCGGAGACGACGTTCTGATCGGTCTTGCTGGTGACGACTTTTTGGAAGGTAAAGAAGGTAACGACGTACTTATAGGCAATGACGGTAACGATACTCTATACGCTGGACTTAGTAAGGTACCATATGCCCCTGGTTACGGAGGAGACTCAAATAGCGTAAATTTACTGTATGGGGGCAAAGGTGACGATCAGCTATTTGGTTCATTGGGTAAGGATTTTCTGTTTGGTGGTGATGGCAATGACCAAATCATAGCTTTGTCTGGTGATGACTATTTAGATGGCGGCGACGGTAACGATAGGTTAGATGGTGGGTTCGGCAATGATATCCTCATTGGTAGCAATGGAGATGACATTTTATACGATGGAAGTTACAAGACTGGCGATGGCAATGATATTCTTTTAGGTGGAAAAGGCAATGATATTCTCAACAGTGGACGCGGCAATGATATCCTTGTCGGTGGAAAAGGCAATGATATTCTCACTGGCGCTGGATACATACCCACTGGTTCCCCTGGTGGTATCTATGGAGTAGATGAAATAGATATCCTAATTGGAGGGGAAGGGAGAGATACATTCAACCTTGGAGGGCCCAACGCTGCTGGTAACTTCTCGGTTTACTATGATGACGGTAATAAATTAACCACTGGGGAGAATGACTACGCTTTAATTGCTGACTTTAACCCAAATGAGGATATTATCCAGCTTGTAGGAACAGCATCTGATTATATCTTGGGATCATCTCCTGCTGGTTTACCAAAAGGAGTAACTATTAACTTGAAAAAGCCTGATGGTGAATTGAATGAACTGATTGCAATTGTACCAGGTGTTTCAGGTTTGAGTCTTGACAGTAGCTACTTCAGATTTATCTAATGCTTGTTGTGATTTCCTATTGCCTTATGGTGAGGGTGAATTATATAAGTAAAATTTCTAACCAGATGAACAGAAAATCAATGGTGCGTTAGGACATTAGTCCTAACGCACCCTACATGTTACTGAACAGTTTATCTTTACCGTGTATGCAATCCATCCATACCTTGTTTAATCCAACTCAAGCAATCATATTCTGATGAAAATAACTTTGGTGCTGCAATATTATTCAGTGAGTCTGGAGGATAATGGTCATAGAAATATTTTCCAGCTTCTTGAAAGACGATAATTAAGTTGTTGCGGTAAACGTAGCGAAATGTAAAATTATCGCAATGACTGACAAAATCGGAATTTTTATCAAGATGTTCTTTGGCAATCTCAAGAATATTCTCTATACTACTGCCATAGATTTCTGCTGGATTTTCTGCTTTGTGATATTGACTTTGATGAGCGATCTCTGATAGTAATCTATAGGAATAAATATCTTGACTATCAATTGTACCAAAGACAAACGGAATGATGAGATAACCTTTATATGAAACCGAATTTTCATAAAGAAGACGACTCATCTAACCCTCCTTTGGCTCTTCTACTCAAATTACCACAGTACGCTCACCACAAACTGAGTTGATTCGGGGGATTGTCAAGGATATTCCAACGAAGAGGAGGAACTGCTGCACCACTTTGTTCTAATAACGTTTGAAAATAACGTGCATTTCCTGGTGAGTGTTCTTCCACAGGACAATGAACAAAAAAATAAATTTGCGTTCCCTGCTGCAACCACTGCTTAATCTGAGTCACCCACTCTTCCATAAAAGGCTGATTTACTGATAAGCTGGGATGAGAAATAAATCGAATCAGACTAAAAGGCGCTGTCACGCTAAATTGTACAGGGACTTTGGGTTTACGACGTTCAGATTGTAGTTTTGGATCATCATCTCCACTGTAGATAGGACGTGAGTCTAGCAAAACCCTTCCAACACCAAGCCTTTCTAAAAGTGCTGTCAACTCACCAGCTAATGGTTCAACAAACCAGTCTTGATGACGAACTTCTAACGCCAAACGAACGCCTGTTTGCTGTAAAGCTTCGAGAAATACGCCCAGATCATCAATCAGTGTATGCGGATAACTGGGGGGTAATTGAGCAAAAACAGGTCCAAGACGTTTACCTAAAGGACGCATCCCTTCCAAAAATTTTAAAGCATCAGGGATATGAGGTTGCAATCGTCCGTTGTGGGTGACATCTCGCGGTAATTTGAGACAAAATTCAAAATTTTGGGGTGTCTGTGTCGCCCAACGAGTGACTGTCTCTTGATTAGGCACAGCGTAGAAGGTGGTGTTACCCTCAACAGTGCTGAAGCGTCGGCTGTAGAGTTGCAAAAAATCACTTTGGCGAGTTCCTTGAGGGTAAAGTTCGCCTACCCAGCCTTTATATGCCCAAACAGCGCAACCAATAAAAAAATTCACACGTTCTTTAAAAAAAAAGTTGATTCTAGTTATATCTACTATAGTTTTTTTAATTCCTTAATATTGTAAAACTTTTTTATCAAAAAGTATATAAGCTTGCTTAATATACCAAAAGAAAGAACCGAATCAAATGGTAATTTGTCAAAATTGTGATGAAAGCAAAACAAGATTCCATATTTGACTTTATATAAGTACCATGTATAACAACAATAAAGACAAACAAAAAAATATCAGCACAGACATTTGGAGGAGTATAGATTTCCAAATAGTTAAGCACAGAATTGATAAAATTAACGCTAAGCTTGAGGCTGTCCTGGGTAAGTATAACTCTCAATTTAGGGGCGATGATTTATTTCACCATAAACAAGACTGGAAAGATTAACATTTTTCAAGCTTTGCTTAGTAAAGTAGATGTAGCTTAGTTCATGACCAATTCAACTCCTGTTTTTTGATGTTAGAAGAAATTCAAACCTTTACGACTGAATATTTGGATGACTGTGCCAATCTGTATGTTGAAGTGTTTAACACTGAACCTTGGAACGAGCAATGGACTATCGAAACTGCAAGATTGCGCTTGTTTGAAATTCTCAATACACCAGGGTTTATCGGATTTGTCTTCCAACAGGATGAAGTGCTGGGATTCGTAGCGGGTTATTGTGAGCAAATGCAAAAGGGTAAAGGTTTTTATATCAAAGAAATCTGTACTCGTTCTGATAAACAGCGTCTGGGAATTGGAACGAAGTTACTCAACCAATTAATGAATACCCTAACCGCGATGGAGGTTACTACGATTTATCTGGTGACCATGAAGGATGGACAAGCGGAGGCTTTTTACACTACAAATGGCTATCAAAGAAGCCAGAAATTAATTGTAATGTCAAAACGGTTTTAGAAATAACCATTAATACAAGCATATAACAGCTAGGTTAGGAACAAGTCCTAACCCAGTCTCAGTCGTTAATATATGGAAACCAATAAAGTCTCCTTATTTCAACCGAAACTCATCAAACTTAATACCTACTTTTTTAGCGAAGGTGATTGTTATGAGCAAAGATTACTAGACCAATCTTGAGAACCTCGACCTAGTTGACACTTATATTGCTCACCTACCCAGACAATCTCCCACTTATTTTGTTTGCTTTTTAATTCGATACGTCGTCGTATGCTGTTGACTGAATCATCAGGCAATCCTACGATGGTATGCACAATCTCAGCTGTTTCTCTTGTAGGATATGCAACTACGATATCCTCTGACTTTCTTCCCTCTTCGTCTTCCTGCTTGCTAAACAATTGTACAGCTACTGCTTTTGGAGTAGAGACTTTAATCCGGTTAGAAGAGATAAATTCTTGTACGTTAATTACCCGAAAATTGGAACGTGGATCACTTGGTTGCAACGCTGCATTTAATTTAGACCAAGTTTTCTCGCCCACAATACCATCAGCAACGAGTTGTTGTGATTTTTGAAAATTGATGACAGCCTCCTTAGTTTTTGCACCAAAAATACCGTCAACAGTACCTGAATAAAAATTGAGTTTTTTCAAACCTTCTTGTAGCTTAGTAACTTCTGCACCTTTTGAACCTTCCTTAAGTACAACGGAAATAGCGTTCATAATTTGTCCTTTCTCTAAACTCGACTACGTTTGTTGCTAATTGACCTTCATGTTTTGTGTGAAGATATACTTAAAATCACTTTTTAAAAAGCCGATTCCGGACGCACAAATATAAAAATATAAAACTTATTACATCCCCTACAACGCCAGGTGCTTCAAGTCGGGAAACCCGCCCAACGCACTGGCTCCCCTTACACCCCTATCCCCTTACACCCCTAGTTCTTGACAAGGGACTCGCATAGGAAATGCGATATCACGAGTGAGTCTATCCGTGCATGGCGATACGTATGATTGCGTCTCTAGTAGTCCGCCACAGCAACGCCTGATCGGTCGTGAGGGCAACAAACTCGGTAACTTCCGCGAAACCGGGTTTTTGATAACCTGTCAAAACTTGTGTGGTCGAGTACTAGCTTTGGGCGATCGCGATACGCAAAAGCTAAAGCCAGAGGCTTATCGCACTTACTACAGAAAAATCATTTGCATGCGATGCTACCACGCGATCGCCATAGCGGAGTCTTCCTTATTTCAACTCAAACTCATCAAACTTAATAACCTCCGAATCCGGTTTACGTACATCAAAACGATAGCTACTCACTGTACCCGTACCCGTGTCAAAGATACTAAAAACCGTGATGTCATTACTTGCAATGTAAGGCATCGGTTTTCCATCTTCACCCAACAACGGGACAATTGTGGGCACCACAGGTTCTAAACCATATGGATCACCAAGTTCAACGTAAGACTCCTTATAGCCAACAGGCACTTCTCGCTTATTGTCACCCCAAGCAGCACCGTAAGAATTACCAACATTAGAAGTTTCTAAAAAGTGCATTCCCGACTGACTACAAAAGCGGTTCCACAAATGAGAATGCCCGTAAAATACTAACTGTACACCAGCTGTTTCAAGTAAAGGCACAACATCACGGATGAGGTAATCTGCATCTTTGGGGTACTCGTAACGGATTGCCTTGATGTTGCCATCAGCATCACGTTCAATGATTTGTACAGGTTCTGTATACGCTGGGACTATGTTACCACCCAATGTATGGGGCGGATGATGCAACATCACCACTTTATACTTTGCTTGCTGAAATTCAGGACTGTTGAGTTCTTGTGCTAGCCAATTGTACTGCGTACTGCCTTTGGCTATTGGTTCATAAATATGTTGTCCGTAACCCCAATTCTCTGGGGTATTGAAATCTTTTTCCCGTTCTCGATATCTACCTCTAGCCTCTGCATCCAAATTAGGAGTCCGCCACATATTTGTCGCATACAGTACGACTAAACGTACATCACCAAAGCTGACTGCGTAGTAAGTTTTTCCACCTTCCTGACTTTGTGGTAAAGTGAAAATCTCTTCGTAGGTATCAGTATTAAAAGAATTTTCTTTTAAAGATTCCTGTCCATACAACTTAAGAGCAGCTGTACGAGGAATCGTGGCATCAAATTCATCATCTAAACTTCCATGACCACGACGTCCCATAATCTCATGGTTACCAATGCAAGTAAACATCGGCGCGTATTGAATGATTTCGCCACCTGTGTAGATTGTCTTGACTCCATCGCTATTCATTTCATAGTTAGCACGACCTTGCAAACAGGGAAAGAAAGCACCGCCACGATGATCATCAAACCATTCTGAGGCGCGATCAGGAATATTAACCAAATCACCCGCGAACCAAACCGCATCGACTCGTCCAATAGTTTCAACCACTTTTTGCAAATTGGCTGCAACCATTGGTTTGATTTGATGGTCAGAAGTTAGTAAAATTTTGAGTGGTTTACCAGGACTAGGCTTGGGTGCAAGAGTAAACACCTTGCTACTGACACTTTCGCCATCTTCCCGCACACTCGTGACACGGTAAGAAACTCGCGTGTCGGCAGTCAAGTCAATGATTTGGGCCTCGTGTCGCCAAATATCACGGTGGACAGGATGTTGATAAACCTGTCCGTCTTGAGTTTGGTTTCCTAAGCGTGAATTTTGGTCTTCGCGTATGCGCTTAAGTTGGGTTGTTGTGGCAATAGCAGTTTGTGCTAAATTTTCACCGTAGGTAACTATATGTCCATAACCAGCAAACTCAGTAAACCACACAATTTGCACTGAGGTTTCTGTTGGAAGTTGCACAAACGGATCGGTCAACAACTGAGGTGGTGATGTCATAATGTTTGCTCAGATAAACACACGCTTATCAGGTTAAGCCATTTAAGTGAAAGTTTGGTTAAGCTTTCAATTTACAATCAAACCGGTTCTTCAACACGCTATTTATTTGCTATTATCGGAGCAGAAAAGTCAATATACGTCTGTAGTCTGATGCTATTGCGCATACCATAAATTTATAAATGGTATGGTTGATAAAAAACCGTGTCATGACAAGTGTCATGTAATTAGTTGGTAAACCATATGCGTGCAACATGAGAAAAGTAGCACATTCAAAAAACTGGCTTGAGCAAAGCCGTTATAGTAATCGGGGAAGTGCTTACTTGTTTGCACCGATGGTTAATTTTAACATCATGGCAGAAGTTGGAGATACTCCCCCCTAGTATTAGTCGCAGTTGAATAGAAATACCAAGAGAAACTCAACAACAATGACATTTTTCTGTCGGTGGATGGAGAAGAAGTTTCTCCTGTAACTATGAAATAGCCGCAAAAAATGTTTTTGTGTTGAAGAAGCAGTTGGTTTAACTGCTTCTGGTGGATAAAAATTATAACTTCAAAAGCAGCAAGTCACCTCAAAGAAAATTATTGTATCGGGAATAGTGTAAAAATCCTTGTTTTTATATTATTTGAGAAAGGAAACATTAGCCTATTTAGATGGTTTGATGGTTAATGCTTCCACAAATTGAATGCAAGGCTTTTAAACTCGTCCAGAGAAAAACACTGCTTGTGTATCTACCTAACTCACATCTGGCACCAAGAAAGTTGGATAAAGTTTCGTAACTCAGTATTCAACTAAAAGTCCTATATTTAGCGATAAAAGCCAATAAAAATATGTAGCATAACCGCTCATATTTTTAGCTGATACGGTTTTATACGGATAAAAGCCATAAATGAGCTAATATGAAACCATTACAAGTTTTTCTTGCAATTCAACACAATTGATGTGTAAAGCAAAAAAAACTATGTGTTGTGCATTTAACTTGAGGATTTGACAGTACCTGCACTAAGGAGTTTCCCTGTGACTGAAATTCAAACATTAGGAAACTATGGGGAGTTTTTGAAATGGCTCTAGATTCACTTGATGAAATGAAAAATATCAGCATCAGTGGAAACGCAAAGTCATGAAACACGGTTTTGAATCAAGACCAGAAAAACTGAATTCGTGTCAATAACCCTTACGTAAGGTATTTATGAATAGACAGCAATTTTTCTCCAAGTTACAGCGCTTCCAAGAACTTTTAGTCATGAGTTCAGTAGGCGCTCTACCCACAATTCTATTAGGTCCAAAACTGCGTAATATACTCTACACCACTATTTTTGCTCGTATAGGTAAAGCAGTTTTTCTTCAAGAAGGTGTTGAATTTCTCAATGCTTCTTGTATTGAAATAGGTAATGAAGTGTTTATTTTTAAAGGTGCTCGTATAGATGGACGAGGACACCAAAACAATAGAATATATTTGAACGATAAAGTAGCCATTGAACGTAATGTTACCATTGGGTGTTTGGAGGATTCATACATAGATATTGGACAAGAGACTTTCATTGGTCCTGGCGTTTGTATTGCTGGACCTGGAAACATCAAAATAGGTAAGCGGTGTTTGATTGCAGCAAATTCTGGAATATATGCAAATAATCATAATTTTGCAAACCCCATTGAGCCAATAAAATATCAAGGTATTACCCGCAAAGGAATTGTGATAGAGGATGACTGCTGGCTAGGACATGGTGTTGTAGTCTTAGACGGAGTCACCATAGGTCAGGGTAGTGTCATTGGTGCAGGAGCAGTTGTGACCAAAAATATTCCTGCGTTCTCTGTTGCTGTGGGAGTCCCAGCAAAAGTGATGAAAAGCCGCATTAGTAAGCAATTGGTGAACACCAGAGACTAAAAAAGAGGAGGCTCTGCCTCCCAGCCCTTGTTCCTGGGCTGCAGCCTGGGAACGAGAAATCGAGGCTCTGCCTTATATTGACTGGAGTTTACATTAAGACACAATCAATGAGCGCTCTTGCCCAGACCTGTTTCCAAATCTGAGTGGAGGGCATTGTTATCAATCGATGACAAATTTGTTAATTATTTCAAATAAATATGTCATTTTTTAACATAAATTTACAATAATTAAAATTAACATCGTAACTCTTATACCAAAAAGCTCAAAATATAGGATTTTAGCCTTAAGTAAGCTCTTTCCTGAAGAATTCCTTTCTTCAGGCATTTACTCATTTACAGCGGTTTCACCTGAAAACCCCAGAGATCTACAGATACAAAAATATGGTATAACCTGTAGAATTTCTAACGTTACAATTTGAAAAAAATCATTACGTTAAATTCCATGAACTCTTCCACAAACCAGGTTTACCCTGTTATTTGGCATAACAACTCAGTCTCACTGATTGATCAAACCCGTTTACCTAACGAGTATGCCTTTGTAGAAATCCATCGCTGCTCAGATATGGCGCAGGCAATTAAAACTATGATTGTACGAGGTGCACCTGCAATTGGCGTGGCTGCAGCATATGGAATGTATCTTGGGGCACGGGAAATTGAAACTAGCGATCGCAATCAATTTTTGACCGAATTGGAAAAAGTAGCCCAACTGCTACGTACAACTCGTCCGACAGCAGTGAATTTATTTTGGGCAATTTCACGAATGCTGAAAATCGCCTACGAAACTCTTGGAACAGTAGAAGACATCAAACAAACCTTGCTGAATACAGCCCGATCTATCAACGCGGAAGATTTGCAAACCTGCTATGCGATTGGCGACAATGGCTTGAGAGTCTTGCCTCAAACTCCAGAGAAGCTGACTATTCTAACCCATTGTAACGCTGGAGCATTAGCAACTGCAGGTTATGGAACCGCTTTGGGTGTTGTGCGTTCTGCTTTTCGAGAAGGGCGTTTAGCGCGGGTGTTCGCTGACGAAACTCGTCCTCGCTTGCAAGGTGCAAAACTGACGACATGGGAATGTGTCCAAGAAGGCATCCCAGTTACGCTCATTACTGACAGTATGGCAGCTCACTGCATGAAGCAGGGTTTGATTGATCTCGTTGTTGTTGGTGCTGATAGAATTGCTGCTAACGGAGACGCAGCAAACAAAATTGGTACGTATAGTTTAGCACTCGTTGCTAAAGCACATAACATTCCTTTCTATGTTGCTGCACCCCTTTCCACCGTTGATTTTTCTTTATCCGACGGTAACGAAATTCCAATTGAGGAGCGTAATCCAGAGGAAATCTACCAAATTGGCGAGACAATTATTACACCAACTGGCGCAGAATTTTATAACCCAGCTTTTGATGTCACACCAGCCCAGTTGATTACAGCAATCATCACAGAAAATGGAGTATTTGCTCCAGGGGAGTTAGCACAATCCCGGATCAAGCAATTTGCTTAAGTGCAATCGCCCTTAAGAGAACTTAAAACCAGAACTCAGAATAGGTATGACAAAGCTAAAACTGTGTTCCCTTGTAAATGTAATCATTCTGAGTTCTGCATTCTACATTCTGACTCCTTTTACTTTTTTGTCCAAAGTCTCTTGAAAACGGCAGGAGATACTAGGAGCCCCTCACTAGGGATACAATCTATTTACAGTCGCGCAATCAAACACAAATAACTTATCTAAATCTAATTCTAGAGAAAGGCGATCGCGCTACACTCATCACTCTTTCTTGAATTACCTTGGCATCAACTTTTCGCATCTGCACTCCAAAAGCAATGTTTTGCGCCACCGTTATGTGAGGATACAAAGCATAGTTTTGAAACACCATCGCCACATCCCGTTGTCGGGCTAGGATATTGTTAACCTGTTTGTCCCCGATATAAAGTTTGCCAGAGGTGACAGTTTCCAAACCCGCAATAGTTCGCAAAATAGTTGACTTACCGCAGCCAGAATGTCCCACTAGCACCCAAAACTCACCATTGGGAATTTCAAAAGTAATGTCCTCAATAGCAGTGACGTGATGAAATCTACGCTTAATGCTGTCCAGACGAACACTTGCCATTTTGAGATTTTATCCTTTGTTTGTCCCTTGTAACTAATAACTAAGGATTAATGACTAATTCCAAGCAGGGTGAGATAGTAAAGAAGCAATCACTCGCACTCCACGTAGTTGGTTGGACAAAGGTAGATGACCTCTCGGAGCGCTTAGATCCCAAGTAAACTCGTTAGGGTAGCGCGTCCAGTTATTGCCTTTTTTCCAACCAATTTTTTCCCAAAGATTCTCCCAGTTTTTACCCAAACTCAACCAAATTTCTCTCTGTACGGTAAAGCCAAACTTACCTTCTGAGTGAACTAACCATAGGGTGTTGATGGTCTTGAGGTCAGTGGCTGGGAAATTTTCTATTTCAGTAAAATACAACCATTTTCTTTGCACCGCCCCTGGCCCTGCCAGTTCACACATTTTTTGTAGAGTCATGCGATCGGCTGCTTGAAAGTCACAATTGGCAAGTAATTGTTGCACAGAACTGTAATCAATGCCACACTCTGATGTCAGAGGTACGATTCCATTCGGGAAATAAGCTTGCAAAAAATCTTTTGCCTTGGATGAATCAGAGTTATAAAGAACCTGGTATACTTTCCCATCCACCCAAGTTGCAGGATTTTCTTTACGTTCAAATAAAAATTCCATCAGGACATCCAAGCCTGTATCTCCCAAGTTAGCTAACTGTGGGATCACCTGCTGTTGGGTGTTAATAGACCCAGAGACCAACGGTTGGCGGAGGGAGTCGATGTTACTATGAGTGCCTGATACAATCAATGGGTCTGTCATGCTATTACTCGCGGAATGCAGTTGGTGAACAAGCTATTGGCTATCAGGTTTTGTGGACGGGCGTTGCACTGATAGCGAAGAGTAGTTTACAGGAAATCGCAAAGAATGCCCACTCATTACTTTACTTTGGTTATCCATTACTAGAGACTAAGGACGGTCTTCACGAATAAGTTCACAATTCATTTGGGTTTGCTATATATTCAAAGAGTATACTAATAAAGCGTGCAGGCTATAAGATAGCGACGATTTGAAGAAATCCTACGCGCCTGTGCCCACGATGCAAACAGGGGAAAAAACTCTGCGCCTCACAAACTTTACACATCTATCAAAACAAGACACAGCAAAATCTATTAGCCTTACATACATGAGTCTCCCTCCTTTGAGTTCATACCCCAAAGGATACTATGTTGCAGCGTAGCCATCAGGAGTGTTTGATGTACGACAAAATTACCCCGCCCACAACAGGAGCAAAAATTACCTTCAACAATGGAGAGCCAATTGTTCCTGACAACCCGATTATCCCCTTTATTCAAGGTGATGGCACAGGCATTGATATTTGGCCTGCTACCCAGAAAGTCCTTGATGCTGCGGTAGAAACGGCATATAAGGGCAAGCGGAAGATAAGTTGGTTTAAGATTTATGCCGGAGATGAGGCTTGTGATTTATACGGTACATATCAGTATTTACCTCAAGACACTCAAACCGCAATCAAAGAATATGGTGTTGCCATTAAAGGACCTTTGACAACTCCTGTCGGAGGTGGAATACGCTCCCTTAATGTAGCGTTGCGGCAAATTTTTGACCTTTATGCCTGCGTACGTCCTTGCCGTTACTATCCAGGTACGCCCTCACCTCATAAAAATCCCGAAAAACTTGATGTCATTGTCTACCGGGAAAATACGGAAGATATTTATTTGGGGATAGAGTGGCGACAAGGTAATGAAATTGGCGATCGCCTAATTTCCATCCTCAACAACGAACTCATTCCTGCCACACCAGAACACGGTAAAAAGAGAATTCCTTTAGACTCAGGCATTGGCATCAAACCCATCAGCAAAAAAGGTTCTCAGCGCTTAGTACGACGTGCCATCAAACACGCCTTGCAACTCCCCAAAAATAAGCAAATGGTGACTTTGGTGCACAAAGGCAACATCATGAAGTACACTGAAGGCGCTTTCCGCGATTGGGGTTACGAGTTGGCAACGACCGAGTTTCGCCACCAGACCATTACCGAAAGAGAATCTTGGATTTTGAGTAATAAGGAGAAGAACGCCAATATCTCCTTAGAAGAAAACGCCCAAATGATTGACCCTGGATTTAACGCCCTGACCACAGACAAGCAAGCTCAAATTGTCAAGGAAGTTGAAACAGTTCTTAACTCAATTTGGGAAACTCACGGTAACGGCAAGTGGAAAGATAAGATCATGGTCAATGACCGCATTGCCGACAGTATTTTCCAACAAATTCAAACTCGCCCGGATGAGTATTCTATTCTGGCAACAATGAACTTAAATGGTGATTACTTGTCTGATGCTGCGGCGGCTATTGTTGGCGGACTGGGTATGGGACCTGGGGCAAACATTGGCGATGAATGTGCCATTTTTGAAGCCACTCACGGTACAGCACCCAAACACGCAGGATTAGACAAAATAAACCCTGGTTCAGTGATTTTATCCGGTGTAATGATGCTGGAGTATCTGGGTTGGCAAGAGGCGGCTGATTTGATTAAGAAAGGTTTAGGCGATGCCATTGCGAACCGTCAGGTTACTTACGACTTAGCAAGGTTGCTGGAACCTCCAGTTGAACCCTTAAAATGTTCTGAATTCGCTGAAGCAATCATTAAACATTTTAGTTAGTGTAAACTTACTAAAATTTTGCTTTCTAGCCTCCTCTCTATTAACGGGGAGGGGGTTTTAATAGCCTGCATTAGCGCCAGTATAACGCACCTTTTTCATGAAAACATAAACACACTCACTCGTAATTCCGAGAAAAAAAGTTATTTCTGACTTTTGAGAGCCTTTCTAAAATTTTGACGATAGGATTTATTTGTGGCAAACAAAGCTGGCCACAATAAAGCTAATTTTAGGCGATTGGGCAGACTTCGCTGGAAGTTAGTCCGGTTAAATCCATTAAAGAACTTCCAAGCACCACCTGCATAAACCACGACTAATCCAAATACGATTAATTCCATTCAGCACAACTCCACAAGCAATTGGTCACAATTTTAGCTAAGTTTTACCAACACCATAATGGAACTTCATAACGATATCGAAAACCAATGAGTCAATCACAAGTGCCAAAAGCAGAAACTGCTCGTGAATACTTTGAGTGTCGCTTTTTTCAGCATCATAGGTTAATTAATACATTTATATATCAAGTTTAGAGTAGCTTCGTGTATTATGACCATTCACTCGTCAGTTATTCAGAAATTGTCTCAAAAAATGTAAAAATCTACACTAGAACGATGGCGTAGAGCATGGCTTGATTGAAATTTTCATTGTAGTATGTACAGTGCGATACGCCGCGAGAAGTCTGCTTTCCCTTGCGATACGCGCAGCGTCAAGCCTCCGGCTTATCGCTCGTTCCTCTAGCTCGCCTTCAGTGGTTAGGATGGCTACAAACAAGAGTAGGGGAAAACTCCTCAACGGAAGTATCCCCCTTGTCTGATGTGCTAAGTTTGCTTATTTATTGATCACTTTTTGGGTGAGATGAGCATCATCATGTTTCGCCCTTCTTTTTTGGGCGCTTGCTGAACTTCACCTAATGCTTCTAAATCTGTTGCCATTCGCTTGAGCAATTGTTCTGCCATGTCGCTGTGTTGAATTTCACGACCCCGAAACATCACAGTTGCTTTGACTTTATCTCCGTCTTTGAGAAAACGCTCTGCTTGCTTAACCCGCACATTATAGTCGTGTTCTTCAATCTTGTAACGCATCTTCACTTCTTTGACGTCAGCAGTGTGCTGCTTTTTGCGAGCTTCCCGTGCCTTCTTCTCTTGCTCAAACTTGTATTTCCCATAGTCCATAATCCGACAAACGGGTGGTTCAGCTTTGTCGCTCAGTAGCACTAAGTCTAGCTCTTTTTCCTCCGCTAGTTGTAGTGCTTCTTGTGGGGTCAGGATTCCTAACTGAGAACCATCGGTATCAATCACCCGAATTTTCGGGAAGCGAATTCGTTCGTTAATTTGGGGCAGGTCGCGATTTCTTTTTCTTTCAATCACTGACATGATTTGTGGGAGCTGTTTGTTAAGAAAGTGGCTTAGTTGTTTGTATGCCTCAGAAGTAAAATACTAAAATAACTGAGGACTAGAAAATGAACTTATAATTCTAGGGTAGCTAATTCCCTAGAGTAGTTTCATTGTCTTCGTTGTATCTGCCATTTTACTCATTTTGAAACGACTTCTGTCTAATCGTTAATCTAAATTACACAATAGTAGCAATTTTTAATCATTGTAACAGTTTTTATAAAACCATTGACTTTATGGCTTTTAAGTGTATTCCCCAAAGGGAGGTTTCAGATAATACAACACTTAAATAAAATATGTATGTTGATTTACTAGTAAATATAATTTTTTCAGTATTAATTCTAAGCCAAAAAAGGTGGAAATGCACTTAGCCTAGAATATATTTAAAGACTATCTTCATTTTAGCCAAACTAGAGTCACAACTCTCCACAAATTTAGCACTAAGGAGTTGAGCTAACTTTGACAAAGTGGAATGAATAGTTTTTCTGTGCGATAAATTGGAGAAAACTGTGGACACTATCCTGCACTGGCAGCAACGGGTTGGCAATCAAAGAGACTGGGTTTGGAGAGGGTGGCAAACTCGCTACACATACATTCGTCCTGCTCAAAACAATAGCAAGACAACTCCTGTGATTTTGCTACACGGATTCGGTGCATCTATTGGTCATTGGCGACAGAATTTAGAGGTACTAGGCGAACACCATACTGTTTATGCCCTTGACATGTTAGGTTGGGGCGCTTCTGAAAAAGCTCCTGTAAATTACAGCGTACATCTTTGGGCAGAACAGATTTACGATTTTTGGAAAGCATTTATCTGTCAACCAGTTGTACTCGTAGGTAACTCTCTTGGTTCACTAGTTTGCTTGGCAGTCGCCGCTGCTCATCCTGAGATGGTGCAAGGTATCGTGATGATGAGTTTGCCTGACCCGTCATTGGAGCAAGAGGCGATTCCTCCCATTTTACGACCTATTGTCATGGGAATCAAAAATCTTGTTGCTTCCCCACTCTTACTTAAACCTTTGTTCCAGGTTTTGCGCCGACCAAACGTAGTACGTCGCTGGGCTAGTATTGCTTATGCCAACCCAGAGGCGATCACCGATGAACTGGTAGAAATTCTGGTTGGTCCTTCTCAGGACCGAGGTTCTGCCCGTGCCTTCACCGCTTTGTTGAAAGCAACCATTGGTATTAACTTTAGTCCTAGCGTTAAGACGGTATTGCCAACCTTACAAATTCCTATGCTTCTGATTTGGGGACAAAAAGACCGATTTATTCCCCCTACACTTGCGACTCAATTTGCTAATTTCAACGAAAAGTTAGAACTGCTTAATTTAGAAGATGTAGGACATTGTCCTCACGATGAATGCCCAGATGTGGTGAACAAGGCGATTTTAGATTGGATTGATAAATATAGCAATCCTAAATTATAAGCCCTACGGGCACGCACTCGCATATGCCTACGGCACGCTACGCTTTGCGCTTACGCTTGCGTGCGCTTTGCGCAATAGATTTTATCTAACGTGGGGGTTTGGGGGACTCGATGTCCATTAAACTAACATTTAAAGCTTGTCAGTTATGGGGAAAAATCCCAAAGAGTTCACTATATGAATTGCGTGAATGCCAGCCACTTAGAAACACTGCAATTCCCACCACCGCCAATGCAAAGGCTCCCCACTTCACAGGTGGATTCATATCTAACCAATCTAACAAAGAGGGTATTGCTAGCTTGCTAAAGTCTCCCTCGACGTGGTCATAGCCTTCAACTGGTGCAAAAATATTGTTTGGTGCATTCTCTGATTTTGATTCTCCAGTGTGCTGCCCTGGAATACCAATAACCGACAACAATGAGTCTACTAAAGAAGGCGAGATTTTTTGTAGTACATCTAACACCCTACCCACATCTCCGACAATAAAATCGCGTATGGGGTGTTCCGCAGCATAAAGGATAGCATCGGCAACAAGCTCAGGCTGGTAATATGGTGGAATACCAGTAGGTTTAACCCCTAGCTTGGTGCCAACCTTGTTGTAATAAGGTGTGTTGATTGTTGCAGGCAATATTGATGTCACGCTTATGGGCAATTTTGCGTATTGCAACTCGACGCGCAAACTTTCTAAGAAACCTTCCAAACCATGCTTGGCAGCACAATAGGGACTTTGTAGCGGCAGACTCCGCCTACCCTGCATTGAGGATACATGAATTAACGCCCCACGCCCCTCACGTTTGAGATGAGGTAGTGCTACCATTGCACCGTATACCTGTCCCATCAAGTTAACTTGAACAATTCGTTCAAACTCCTGCGGCGTGATTTTCTCGAAAGGCGAAATGACACCTGTAGCAGCAACATGAACCCAACTATCCAACCGTCCATATTCTGCCACTGTTTGATCTGCGATCGCCTTTATCTGCTCAAACTCACTCACATCTGCAATGACATATGTAGCCTCACCACCATTGCCTCGAATTTCATCTACCAAGGACTTTAGCCCTTCTTCACTACGAGCAGCAACCACTACTTTTGCACCACGCTTTGCAAACTTCAGTGCCGTTATCCGCCCAATACCACTGGAAGCTCCAACTACCGCAACAACTTGTTGATTAATTGGTTTTAATTGCATAATGTTTGTTTCATCTCTTCTGTTCTGTCTCCTTCCCTGTATTAACTTTGATTAAGCATCCATACATCTTTCATAAGGCTTATAAAAAATTTGTATACAAAAGGAGAGTGATTAGTACAAGCGTGTACAAACATGTATATCAAGCAGTAATTGCAACAGGATACTACTACTTTTTATCGAGTGAAACCCGCATGATTTATAGGTGTAAAGTTATTTGCCTAAATTTTATAATATAAATAAGTCTTAAAAATTACACTTCAATTTTATGAAAATACTCTCATCAGAGCTAGTCCATTTGGGATTTGGTAAATATGTGCGTTCTGACCAAGTAACAGCAGTTATACCGATAGAGGAAGAGCGAGGACCAGGGCGACGAACCTTTGTTCACATTCAAGGGCAAACTGACCCAATTATTGCTTCCCGATCTGATGATACGATTGTGCGTGACTTAGTGCAGGAGCCGCGTGAAGTTACCCAAGCACGTCAACAGCAGGAAATTCTACAAGATTTATTGGTAGATCTAAGTAATGTCAATTCGACAGTGCGTCGTTTTAGTCGTGATGAAGGCGGTTTGGATCTTGATTTATTAGAACGGCGTATTCGCCAAGTTTTAGAAGGTGAGTCAAGGTAAGTGATTTGTTCAATACTCAAACTTTAGATTTTGGAGCCAGTCGCGTGGTGAGGCAGTCCGCAGAACAGGGGGTTTCCACGCCAGGTGCTACAACGGGGGGAACCCCCGCAACGCACTGGCTCCCCATGAGGAACTGCCGAAAGGGTCTCCCGACTTGAGCGAACTGGCGTGGTTGTCAAAGAGTTACTGGTAATCGCTTAATGCGTTCCATCTGTTAAATCATTTTTCCAATAGGTATAGCAGGGAACAGGGAACTCTTAACAGGAAACAGGCTTGATGGTCTGGTGGTGTCCGTATTTTCTCATTAGTTCATGTCCTAATCTACCTGGGATTTTTTGTATAATACATTACTTTTAAACCCAAAAAAACCGTGGTTTGGAAGGTCAAACCACGGCTTATTTTTTAGTACAAAAAACAAACTTCAATGTACTTAATCGCGGCTATTAAGAGCAAGAATCAATCGCAAGATGAAAACAAACAAGTTGATGTATGTTAAGTACATTGATAAAGCTGCAGGCAGGTATTGGTCATTGCGGTAGGTACGTGGCAGGATGTAGAAATCTACCACTGATGCACCCACAAAGAGAAACACACCCAAACCTGAGATGCCAATTTCTAACCAGTTCGGCGTGTAAACACCAAACACACTGAACAGAAATTGCACAGCAACTACGGCAACTAAGGCAATTAAGCCCAGATTAATCGTTTTCGTCAATGCCATACCGTCTTGCTCAGAAAGATTTGAGCCAATTTGACGAGCAACGATAAAAGTTACACCACAACCAAGGGCTGCGAATCCAATACCTTGAATACCAACACCTTGGGTTCTCAGTGCTACGTAGATTAAACCACTAATTGTGTATCCAGAAAGCAGGCTATATGTTGCTAATAAAGGCAGTGCAACTTTGTTATTGCCTTTTTCGGCAACATTCTGGGCAACGAAGAACAAAATCAACTCTAGAATGACTGCACCAAAGAAGGTAGGCAAGAACAGTCCAGGGTTAGTACGGATGACACTCAATCCACCGTATGCTCCTAATGCTGTTAGCACCAGTCCGCCGCCTACATAGGGAAGAGCGTTGGCAATGACATTGGGACCTACTAGGGCTTGAGTTTGCGCCTGACGAATTGCGTCACGGAAGTTACTGGTATTGCTCATATTTCACACTGATTTTTTAGTTGAGCATTTCTGTTTCTTTCCATTTTTACTGATAACCAGAGCTAGTAGCCATAAAGATAATGCCCAGGAGTGAGTGATTACCACTTCTTGCAACGCCAGTCGCCACCCCGACGGGAAGCGATAGAGTGCGTCTACAACAGAACGGCAGTTTTCATGTACCAAAGGGAACTTTCACACGGTGAGACAGCGCGAATGACGGTGACGACAACCTGCGAGTGACGGGTTTCCCGACAGCCAGGCATCTGGCGTATGCGCTTTGCGCACGCAAGCGAGGGCTAAAGCGTAAGCGTAAGCGCACGCGGCTTGGGCTAACGCGCAGCGTGCGCCTTTGGCGCTTAGCATCTGGTGGAGGAGATACGGCAGTTACTTCACTTGGCGACTGCGTATGCGCTTTGCGCACGCAAGCGAGGGCTAACGCGTAGCGTCTGGTGCAGGAGATACCCAAAGGATGCTGGCTTCTCGGTACTAACAACTCAGCAGTTTGTTCCTTCACTACAACCAAAAATTCTGAGTAACTTACCCGTGAAAATACTTATTTCTTTATCAGAGGACTAACAATTTCAGTGAAACAACGAATGGTTTCTACAAGGGTTCCTAAGGAAAATAATAACAGCTGTAGTGGAGAATTACGCCACTCTATTTTTCCCATAAAAAGAGTACTTCAAAAGGAATTTATATGGCAGAAAATCAGTACTATATGCAATGTGATGGTATAGAATTGTTACGAGAATACTACCATAAGCCTTCTATAAAACTTCGTAATGAGCTTGTAAAAATACATACTGGGTTAGTGCGGAAGATGGCTCATAAATTTAGTTATCAATGTAATGAGCCTTATGAAGATTTAGAGCAAGTGGGTTATCTAGGTTTAATAAGAGCAATTGAGCGCTTTGATCCAAGCCAAGGATATGCTTTTAGTTCTTTTGCTGTGCCTTATATTCGTGGTGAAATGCTGCACTTTTTACGCGATCGCTGTACCCTTTTAAAAATTCCGCGTCGTTGGCAAGAACTTTATCACGAAGGGCAAAAGGTTCGTAAAGAATTGGCACTGACTTTAGGTCGTCCTCCCAAAGATTCAGAAATTGCAAGCAAACTCAAGGTTTCTCCCCAAGAATGGCAAGAGACAAAATTAGCTGCTCAAAATCGTATGCCTTTGAGTTTAGATGCTACAGTTATTCAGTCTATTGATTGTCAAATCACTCTAGGTGAAGCACTTCCTTGTCACCGTTCTGCTAGTTTGCAACAACAAGATGAAGAACGACAACAACTTCAAGGGGCAATAAGTATGTTGGAAGAAAAGCCCCGCATGGTAGTAGAAATGGTATATTTGAATGAATTTTCTCGCAAAGATACCGCGAACAAAATTGGTACTAGTCCAATGACAGTGACGCGATATTTGCAAAAGGGAGTTCAAGATTTAGTCTCTATGTTAAGAAGCCAAGCAGTACCAGCAGGATGATAATGCTTTTTTTAAAAAGTAGGGTATGCTCATATCAACGAGATTTTAAATCAGCAATTGCTCCTTTTGTCATAGCAGCAATAGCTTTATCCGTCGCTTTGGGCAAATGGTAATATTTGCCTCCTGCTGTCTTTGCTAACTCCTTAGCAAACCCAGTAGAAACGAATTTACTTTCTGTATCAATAACTAATAATTGCATTCCCAAAGCACGCATCCTAGCGGCAATTTCTAACAATTCTGCTTTTATATCTGGTTTTTGCCCGCTTTCTTGGGGTTCACCCAAAGAACGCGACAAAGGAATATTACCACGTCCATCAGTTATCGCTACAATCACAACTTGTCCAATATCTCCGCTCATTTGGGCATTCAAACCGACGCGTACAGCTTGGGTTAAACCATGAGCGAGTGGTGAACCACCACCACAGGGTAATCTTTCCAGACGGTTACGCGCCAAAGCAATAGAACGTGTGGGAGGTAACAATACCTCTGCTTGTTCTCCTCGGAAAGGAATCAAAGCCACTTGGTCACGGTTTTGATATGCTTCTGTTAGGAGTTGCATCAGCGCACCTTTTGCAGACTGCATCCGGTTGAGTGCCATTGAACCTGAGGCGTCTACCACAAATACGATTAAAGCACCTGCTTTGCGTACCAAGCGCTTGGCTCGAATATCACTTTCTTCTACAAACACCCGCCGTCCTCTTGAGGATGTATTCTCTCCCCTGCTCCCCTGCTCCCCTGCTCCTCTGCTCCCCTGCTCCCCTGCTCTTCTGCTCTCATACCGCTGCCGTCGTGCTTTTTGATACGGTGCTGCCGAACGAAGTGTGGCATCTACGGCAATGCGTTGCACTTTCCCTTTGGGCAACATTGGCTTGATGTAACGTCCCCGGTCTTCGGAAAAAATTAAACTGCGACTGCCAGACTTACCTCGTCGCTGTGCCATTTGAGCAAAATAAAGCACACTGGGATCAAGAACGACTCCTTCAGGATCAAAGATAAATTCTTCAGGGATACCAGGTGGTTCTTGTTCTGGCTGTTCTTGCTTTTCCTCTTGTTCTTGTTCGGAATTATTTTCGGGTTCCTCTTGATCTTGGGGAGGGGGTGGAGGCGGTGGCGGTGCTTCTTCTTGGGGTGGCGGTGTCTGGACAACAGTCGCCCGTGGGACTATTACGAGTTCCACAGCACGCCGCAAATCGTCAGCATTCACTTGTGTGCGTCCATCCAAAGCAGCAGAGGCTTTAGCAACACGTACGGCGAATAATTCAGCGCGGTGTCCCTGCACGCCTCCACGAATTGCTTCTTCTACTAAGTAAGAAATTTGTTGGTGGGTGATGCAAACGTCTTTTAACCATTCCCGCGCCAGGATGATTTGGGTTTTGAGGGCATCTAGGTCTTCGCTATACTGTTGGAGAAATTCTTGAGGAGATTGGGAGTAAGCAATAGCTTGTTCGACTGCTTGCACTCTTTGATCTAAACCGAGGACACCATCAGCGCTGAGGGCGATCGCAATTCTATCTAATAAATGTTCCCGCAATGCTCCTTCTTCTGGGTTATAAGTCGCGATAAATAAAGGTTTGCAGGGATGCTGAAAACTAATGCCCTCGCGTTCAATTTGGTTACGTCCCTCAGATAATACTGTTAAAAGCTGATTGGATATTTGGTCATCTAATAAATTGATTTCATCTATATAGAGAACGCCTCGGTGTGCTTGGGCGAGCAAACCTGGTTGAAAGATAGTTTCCCCAAGTTTAACAGACTGTTCTACATCCACAGAACCCAAGAGTCTGTCTTCTGTCACTCCCAAAGGAATTTGTACAAAAGTTGCGGGGATAATTTCGGTTTTTAACTCGCTGCTTCCATCTTCGCTTGTAGGGAGAGTGAGAGAGGAATCTGCCAAAAGTTGGTCATCCCATTCTTCAGGACGGTTGGGATCGCAATTGCTGATAGAACCAGAGACAACTTCAATCGGTGGAAGTAGGCTATGAATAGCGCGCGCCATTACAGATTTTGCCGTACCGCGACGACCGGCGATCGCCACTCCTCCCAACCCCGGATCTACCGCAGCAAGCAGCAAGGCTGATTTAATCGCTTCTTGACCGACTACGGCTGTCAGGGGAAAGGCAATACTAAGAGAGGTGGTGGTAGGCGCAGGCATAGTTTAATTAACAGTTATCAGTTATCAGTTATCAGTTACCAGTTAATCCCCATGAATGAGCGGGGATTTTAATAAGGAATGAATAACTTTTCTTTTTTCCACAAATCAATTTGGGGGCTTGTACCATCTTGTAAACACTGAAAAGTGCTCCCGTTATTTGATCACTGTTCACCCTTCGGGTATGCCTGCGGCACGCCCTCCGGTCTAACGCCAGATGCCTAGGTCGGGAAACCCTCCTACAGCACTGGACTCACTGTTCAGTGTTCACTGATTCGGTCATAGCTAGTCCAGCTTTCTAGGATACCAAATAATAGCGCAGTGCACGCGCTGCAGTTATCTAAAACTGCTCAATTCCCTGGTCTGTCGCCACGTCTGGGCGATGAAGAATGACTCGAAATCCCAAATTGCTCTAGATAGGTGATATCTAAATCCCATTCATGCTGGCTGCGTTCTTGCCAAACTTGGAAGCATTCTCGCACATAAGTCTTTGCCTGCTGGATTGTCCAACCATTCACCTTTGCCAAATGATCGGTGGCGAGTTCCCCTCGACCCTTGATATTTGCAAATCCCATGTGTTTACACTCGTGACAAGCAGGACACAATGCAATCAGACCAGTCAAAGTCTGGATGTGTCGCTTATCGTCATAGTGCCAAATCTCATGACATTCCACAGGATGTTTTGAACCACGACCACTACAAACTTCACAACGGTAGTTCGCTTGCTCAAAAGTCACTCGCTTGAGTGTGTCCCACTCTCCCGTTGAAACCTCTGAACGCACATTGCTATACCAACAAGTTTGAGGAACAAGTTCCACCATTAAAGGGGGTTCTGTCGATTTAGGCTTCAAAGACTCCGGTTTCTCAACAGGTAACCAGCGCACCAAAAGTGCTGTATCAATTCCTTCTGGTACATACCAACGACGAGCGCTAGCATCCCATCTTGCCCCTAGTTTCTTCGCTTCATCTTTTTCTTGGTATGGAACATTTAGATAGGTTCGTGCCATAATCTTACGGATATTAGTACTTATTGACCTGCCCGCCACCACCATACTGTCCGGGAATCTGAGTAGAAGATGGATAAATATACTGCGGTACTGGGGCAGGAGCTTGCTGTATACCTACATTCCCAGAATTGTTGGACATGCCTTGCGTACTATTAATCACACTACCTGGATTGGGCGTGTAGTTGGGAGCATTGAGTGTATTGGAGGAGGGGGGTACTAATGTTGGTTGTGTAACAGTAGACAATGGCTGAGCAGTATTTATGTTATTCAACCTATTCTTTATAACTTGGTCAAGAATAATAGCAGAACGATTAGGAATTGCACTTGGAGTTTGCGGTATCCCTACTAATTCTGATTTCGCTTGAGGATAAGTTGTTCCAGGAATGGAAGTTTGCAGTTGGTTTGCAGTTGGTGGTTGTATATAACTTGTTCCACTAGATAAATTTTGTGGTTGCAGATTATTGAAATTTGGTTGAGGATAAGTTGTTCCAGGAATGGAAGTTTGTAGTTGATTTGATATTCCTGGTTGTATATAACTTGTTCCACCAGATAAATTTTGTGGTTGTGGATTATTGAAACTTGGTTGAGGATAAGCTGTTCCAGAAATGGGATTTTGCAGTTGATTTGAGATTCCTGGTTGTATGTAACTTGTTCCAGAAATCGCTCCCGACTGCGTAGAACCTGTTCCTATATTCAGGGGATTGATTGTGTTTCTATTGAACCCAGTGCTTGGAACAAGAGTCTGACTGCTTCTGTTTTCGGTGGATAGTAAAGATGATGGCTCAAAGGGGTTTTTCTGAGTTGACGTGATACGATTTGAGTTTGTAGATTGCTGGCTCTTTACTTGGTTAAGCGCTGTTTGCAACGCACTTTCTGAGACGCCATTTTGATTAGAAGTGGTTTGACTAGCTAATCCTGTTCCCAAACCAAAGGAATTTTGTGCTGAATTTTGTTGATATAAAGAAGGAGTTAAGGCATTAACTCCTAGTGAATTGCTACCATTTGGAAGATTTTTAAATTGTAATAAATTCTGTGCTTGCACTAGGAAAGGATTTTCCAACTCTATAACGGGTGTGGAATCACCTTCTTTGACATTAAGCTTTAATTTATTATCACTTGTAGAAGTCTGGCTCTTGCTATTTAAAGCGTCTAATAAACTTTTGCTGTTTTTTGCTTGAGTATTTTGTCTAGAGGCGAGATTTTTTGCTGCTGGGTTTGCAAGGGATTTGCCAATATTATACGGGACTGGTGGTAAGTTATTAATGTCCGGTGTCATTGCCTTGTCTTCCTCTGAAACAGAGGAGTTGGCAGGCTTGTTATCCGCAACTAAATTTTTTTGCCATTGGGTAAAAAAGTCGGGGTGTGTCCAGTATTCTTTAATAGCCAGCCCTACGACAGATAAAAAAATTGCTGTTCCCCAAAAACTAGGTCGTGCTAAATACCATAATCTAGCTTTGAGATACCGTAAATAGGCGGGAGGATAGTGGTGGCGTGACATGGGCAACAGAGTCTAAATTTACTAGAAAGTGACAAATTTTCAAAAAAGGTTTAGAGCAGTGGTTTGCTAATGGAGTTTTTTTGATCCTACCCACTCCACAATTGTAATTTATTAACCGCAGGTATGATTCTTGTAAAAAACTATTTACTTTTGTGCAATCCGCCTCAATAGCAAGAAACCTACACCAAATCCCAGAAAGTTACACATCCAAGCAGCTATTAAGGGGGAAAGGATACCAGCTTCTCCTAAAGCACCAGTAATAAACCAAAGCAAATAATAACTAAAAATAACTATGACACTTATGCCAAAACTTGTCCCTTTTCCAGTACGCTGGGGTATGGTTCCCATTGCTGCACCGACCAAACCAAAAACGACACAGACGAATGGTAAGGAAATTTTTTGTTGAATCCTCACTTGGAGTTTGCGAATTTTGTGCTCATCACCACCGAGGCGTTCAACCTCCAGTTGTTCCAATGCTTGAGCAATGTTCATCTCGCCATAGTCTCGGCTTTTCTGTGCCAAATCAAGAGCAGTCCGGGGCAATTTTATTTGTTGGTGTTCAAACCTGAGAATGTTACGATAAGAGCGGTCAGGGGCAACCAAATAAATGGTACCGTTGTGAAAATCCCAGACATTTTGAGATGGGTTCCACTCGCCGGATTCTGATACAACGATTTGACTCAAACCTTCTGTAGAACGGTCAATAATTGTCAAGCCTTTCATCTCCTTACCGTCAAATTCATCAGCGTAAAACAAGCGTGTTAAGATTTTTCGATTACCGCTACCATCCTTTTTTTTAACCTTCTGGTATTCTGGATAAAAAATGTTTTGCCGCTTAACAATAGTTGGTGTTTCCGATTTCAGGGCTGCGTTCAGGATTTGAGTTGCACGGTATTTGGATGCTGGTGCAAGGTGTTCGTTAAACACAAATGTCATTCCTGTAACGATCAAACTCAACATCACAGCAGTGAGTACCATGCGATAGACACTAACTCCGCAGCCGCGTAAAGCTACAAGTTCGCTATCGCTGGAAAGACGACTGTAAGTCATCAAAGTAGCCAGAAGCGTGGACATGGGGAAAGCTAAAACGATAAACTCTGGCATAGTTAACATAAAAACTTGAGCGGCGATGCTTATCGGTAGTCCTGATTCCACGATTTTCCGTATTAGCTCGAACATAGCATCTATTGTTACGCCAATTGAAGCGAAAGCCCCAACACCAAACAAAAATGTCGGCAGCAATTCCCTCGCTAGGTAGCGATCCATAATAGAAAAAGGCAGCAGCGAATTGATGGTGTAGAAAGACTTAAATTTAGGCATTAGTTATTAGTTATTAGTCGTTAGTTATTAGTCATTAGTCATTCGTACTAGCTTTTTTGTCATGATTCATCAAACATTTGGTATGCACCATACTATGCAAACTCCAGTCATAAATCCTGGTTTAGGATAGCAACAATTTCACCCACAAGAATATTGAAGCATCAAAAATGTAGCAGCTATCAAAATAAATAGTAAACAAAATAAAGCTAGATTACGAAATTCTAATTAAAAAGACTAAATAGAAAATATTTTTTATTGATGATTTATTTTTTTAATTTACGCCTGGAAGTTATCGCCCAGATAGTATTGGCGCACAAGGGGGTTATTGTAGAGTTCTTTGGAGGTGCCAGAGGCAAGGATTTGCCCCTCACGCATAATATATCCGCGATCTGTGATGGCTAGAGTTTCGCGGACGTTGTGATCGGTGATTAAAATGCCCATATCGCGATCGCGCAGTTGCGCCACAATTTGCTGAATTTCTGAGACTGCTATCGGGTCAACTCCCGCAAATGGTTCATCCAAAAATAAAAATTTTGGTCCTTCTCTACCAGCTGCTAAAGCCCTTGCCAATTCTGTCCGGCGTCTTTCACCTCCAGAAAGTTGAATTCCTTTGTTGTTAGCTACTTTTTCTAAACGAAACTCCCGCAACAAGGTATCCACTCGCCTTGCCCAATCCCAGCTTGGCACATTCGTTTGTTCTAGCACCAAAAGAATGTTATCTCGCACGCTGAGTTGGCGAAAAACACTTGCTTCCTGTGCCAAATAACCAATGCCTAGTCGCGCCCTTCTGTGCATTGGTAGTGGAGTCATATCTATATTGTCTAACCAGACTTTTCCCTTGTCTGGTTTTTCTAAACCTGTGGCTATGTAAAAAGTCGTCGTTTTACCAGCGCCATTGGGACCAAGTAACCCAACGATTTCGCCTTGGGCAACTGAAAGGTTGACGCGATTAACAATGACTCGCTTGCCATAAGTTTTATGAATATTTTCTAAGACAATTTTCACCCTCTCGCGTCCTTTATGAGTTATCTGTGCTAATTAGATTTCTTCGGTGCTGTTGTAGGAGCAGATCCTGGGGCTTGGTTATTCTCGTTAACCAGATAAATGGATTCTACTTGACGACCTTGCTTGGGTGTTGCAACAAATCGCGCTTCATCAATTAGATACGTTACTGAGTCAGCCTTGATACTATTGCCGCCTTGTTGCAAAACATAGACATTGCCACTGAGAATAATCTGACGTTCGCGGGTAAAGTATTGTGCTTGGGCAGCAGTTGCTTGAATACCTCTTGCAGGATAAGATAGTTCCACTTCACCGCGAATCGTTGCCACTTGTGTCTTAGAGTTATACTCTTGTACCTTTCCACGGATGTAGAGAGGACGATTTTGCTCAGCTTTTGGAGTTTGTGCAGTAGCTTTTTGCAGTTGGCTAGGAAACGTCATTGCACCCAGAACTAGAACTGGTAGTATTAAAGCTAGTGCCAAACGACGCATGTGAAACTGAGGCAATTGATAGTGGGGCATCATAGCAATTTATAATTTCTGATTTTTGATTGTTATTCCAATTTTCTCAACAACTTTAACCACAGATCATAAAATACGCATTCTGGGCTATTCGAGGATAGCTGATGGCTAAAACTAGGAGTATTGACGCTGTCTCGACTTTTAAGGTTTCATCTGGTCGTCTAGCTGACTCTGAAGAAACAAAGGAAACAGGGAACAGGGAGGTGTTTGTTTCATCCATAACCGATTGCAATCCTTGCCCGTGGAGTGCTAGAGCACACAGATTTGCATCCACTGCCAGCCAGCTTGAATCTACAGTATTTTAATAATTTGTTAATTTTTTTTAAAAAAAATTTTTAATTCTTTACGCTTCTTCATTATTAACTCTTATAATCCTAGGCAAGGGCAAGCCTTTATCTTGACCAAGGTTAAGAGCGGCAATCTTTTCTGGCTCTGTTAGTTGTAATGCCTTCAACAATGCCGCACTCTGAATTAATAATTCGTCTACATCAATGCCGCCATATTCTGATGGATAACGTCGCAAGCGATTGCTACCCTCACCCAACAAAATGACCGCACCACGTAAGTTGTGGTTGCCTAAATGATACAGCGCCACAGCAATTTGCAAAATGCCTTGATAAAAAGTTTTGTCTGGCTCTGTTGCTTCAATCCACAGAGCCTCCAAGGTATCATGACAAGCATAATACTCCCCAGTATTAAACTGTTCTACACCTTGCCAAAACTCATCAGGCATTTCTTCGTTCATCCCATACCATCTCGTACTTGCTTGATTGTTTCTAAAGAAATTTCTTGCTTATCACCAGCGAAATCATTATCTGATGTGAGGAATAGCATACAGTGACATTCTTTGCGCTCCCGCATTGGTACGCATGGACAGTTCCAAAAAGTAGCTTTCACTTCCGCTTGTTTGTCTTCATAGTGGCGACAGGGACATAAAGGAGCTCCGAGTTCGTCTTTATGCTTGGCAAGTCCTTCAATGACAACTGCGGTAACAGAGGGTTCAGAACAGAAGTAGGTTCCAGTGCGCTTGGCGTATTGTTCAGAAAAATGCCGCATCGCCTCTAGGCTATGTTCGCTGGATTTTGTGTTAACTTCTGGTGAAATCATGGGATCGGCACTCATAATTTAAATATTTCTTTGCATTGTACCGCAGCCTACGGGAGCTATAACTAGGGATTATTCCCCTTATTTATAGCGGTTTGGATTTTGGATTTTGAATTTTGAATGGCCGAAAACTGGATGGGGAGCAGAGTATAGTGGAGTTGGCATCATCTGGGCATTCCATACAGTTGCCGCTTCCTTCCAGTTATTGAAAATCTGAAGGCATGAAATTTGAATTTCTTAACTTATTGTTTTTTGCCACTGGGCTTGGAGTGGTTATTGAGAGTCGAAAACCATGTCAGAAGAAATCCTAAGGTTTACCACTAAGTATCTGGATGAATGTGCAGATTTAGCCGTTGAGGTCTTCAATGCTGAACCGGGTAACCAGAATTGGACAAGAGAAACTGCCAGAAGAAGGTTGCTTGAAATGGTCAACACGTCAGGTTTCGTCGGGTTTGTATGGCGAAAAAAGGAGACGTTGGGGTTCGTCGTTGGCAATTGTGAGCAATGGGAAGACTCTCTTCGCTACGAGTTAAAAACAATTTGTGTCCGAGGTGATAGACAAAGTCAAGGAATCGGAACAAAGTTACTTCACCAACTCATGAACACATTGACAGCAATGAACGTTAACTCAATTTATCTCCTGACAGTAAAGGATGGACAGGCTGAGGCGTTCTACACGAAGAATAACTTTCAAAAAAGTCCACGAGTCATATTCATGTCACACCAACTTGTTTCTCAAGCTGTCAACCACCAAAAGAGTGAAGAGTGAAGAAATTGCGTCTTTTTTCTTCACTCTTGTGTCTTTACTACTGAACTTTTGACTTTGGATGATGAACTAACGTTTCGCCAGCTTCTTCGCCAACTTCCGCAAACGAATTGACTGAGGAGTGACTTCCACCAATTCATCTGGTCCGATATACTCTAAAGCACGCTCTAGACTCATTTCGACTGGTGCTTGCAGCTGAACCAGTTCATCACCACCAGATGCACGGTGGTTGGTCAGTTGCTTCGTCTTGCAAACGTTCAATTCCAAGTCTTGAGGACGATTGTGTTCTCCTACAATCATACCTCTGTAAACTTTCGTACCTGGAACAATAAAGAAGACACCTCTATCTTCGGCGTTCTTCATGGCGTAGAAAGTGGAAACGCCTTCCTCAAAGGAAATTAAGACACCTTTGTTACGGGCTTCAATATCACCAGAGATTGAACGGTAGTCAAGGAAACTGTGGTTCATGATACCTTCACCACGAGTCATACGCATGAATTCACCCCGGAAACCGATTAATCCACGAGCGGGGATGATAAATTCTAGCTGAGTGCGTCCGTTACCACCCACTTGCATATCTTGCATTTCGCCTTTGCGTTGTCCCAGTCGTTCAATGCAACTGCCAACGGCATCTTCAGGAATGTCTAATACCAGAAGTTCGTAAGGTTCGCAAGGTTGCCCGTTGACCTCGCGATAAATTACCTGTGGCTGTGATACTTGAAACTCATAACCTTCGCGGCGCATGGTTTCGATTAAGATGCCTAGGTGGAGTTCCCCACGTCCGGAAACCAGGAATTTATCGGGGGAGTCGGTTTCTTCAACGCGTAGGGCGACGTTGGTTTCTAGTTCGCGAAGGAGGCGATCGCGCACTTGTCGTGATGTCACCAACTTTCCTTCTTGACCAGCAAAGGGCGAATCATTCACCCAGAAGGTCATTTGTAATGTTGGTTCATCTACCTTAATCAATGGCAATGCTTGAGGTTCGTTCGGGTCAGTAATGGTTTCCCCAATGTTGGCATCAGCAAACCCTGCCACAGCTACAATATTGCCAGCCGAAGCTTCTGAGATTTCAATCCGCTTGAGTCCTTCAAAGCCCATCAACTTGGTGATTTTTGCCTTGACAATTTCGCCGTTTTCTTTTACCAAAGCGGCTTGCTGTCCCATGCGGATAACGCCATTGTGAATTTTACCAATGACAATCCGTCCCAAATACTCAGAATAATCTAGGGTTGTGACTTGCAATTGTAGTTGTTTCTCGGCGTCACCCACTGGTGCTGGTACATGGCGTAGGATAGCTTCAAATAGTGGCTGCATATCCTTGGCTTCATCTTCTAGTTTTTCTTTGGCGTAGCCACTTATACCAGAAGCAAACAGATAAGGAAAATCACACTGGTCATCATCTGCCCCTAGTTCCAGAAACAGATCCAACACTTTATCTGTAGCACCGTGTGGATCTGCTTGGGGACGGTCGATTTTATTGACGACAACAATGGGGCGCAGTCCTTTTTCCAAGGCTTTCTTCAAGACAAAGCGTGTTTGGGGCATGGGACCTTCGTTTGCATCAACAATCAGAATGCAGCCGTCAACCATGCCGAGTACACGTTCAACTTCGCCACCGAAGTCAGCGTGTCCGGGGGTATCAACAATGTTGATCAGCGTTTCTCCATATCGAACCGCAGTATTTTTGGAAAGAATTGTAATTCCCCGTTCCCGTTCAAGGGCGTTGGAGTCCATGACGCAATCCGGAACGTCTTCTCCTTCACGGAAAATGCCGGATTGTTTGAGGAGAGCATCAACAAGGGTTGTTTTGCCGTGGTCAACGTGGGCAATAATGGCGACGTTACGGATTGGGAGCGTCATAATAGCGCGTTTGGATAAAATCTAGTGGGGACTTTAGAACTTATATCTAGTGGTGGAATGTTGTAACAGAATTCCAGTGGTTTTATAAATTCTGTAAACAAGCCTTAACAATTCTATATTAACTCTTTATGGTTGAAGTGTTTTTTTGAGAGGAAGCGAACCGCGAAAACAACAAAAGATCCACAGACATGATGTACTGATAACCTTTTTTGAGCTTATGCCACAATTAATACGACGAATATTTTTAAAGTGTCAGAGATGATGTGGATACCTGGGCAGGAGTTGCAAGGCGGTAAGTACACTCTTGAGAAGAAATTAGGACAAGGTGGTTTTGGTGTGACTTATCTTGCCAAGGACACAAATAACAATCAAGTTGTTATCAAAATCCTTAAAAATACAGATACAGACACTTGTGATTTTGACAAGTATCAGCAAGATTTTGTCAATGAGGCACTAAAGCTGAAGGGATGCCAGCATCCTCATATCGTGAAAGTATACGAACTGATTAAACAGGGTGAACTGTGGGGTATGGTGATGGAATACATTGAAGGAGAGAATATACGTAATCAGCCGTTACCACTACCAGAGTCTGAAGCTTTGCTCTACATTTCTCAGATTGGTGACGCACTAAAGGTTGTTCATAACAATGGGTTGTTGCATCGGGATGTTAATCCGAACAACATAATGGTAAGAGCAGGTAAGTCTGAAGCTGTGTTAATTGATTTTGGTATTGCCCGTGAGTTTAGCCCTGACATAACACAGACTCACACAGAATATTTGACACCATTTTATGCCCCACCTGAGCAATATAACCGCCGTGCTAAAAGGGGTGCTTACACGGATGTCTATTCTTTAGCTGCCACTTTATACAAACTGCTCACAGGAAAAGAACCTGAAGCTGCCGTGTCTAGAGCTATAGGTTGTCCATTAGCACCACCAAAGGAACTTAATCAAAATATTAGCGATAGAGTGAATCAGGCTATTCTCCAAGGAATGGAGTTAGTGCCAGAAAATCGTCCTCAGTCTATGCAAGAATGGTTGGCATTGTTGGACATTAAATTTTCTTCTACACCTCCTGTCAATCCATCTCCTCCGATTTCAATTGTGGGTATAAATTACAGTAATCTAAATAAGCTATTGGCAACAGGCAGATGGAAAGAAGCAGATGAGGAAACTAGGGCTATTATGCTTAGGGTGTGTGGTCGAGAAACAGAAGGTTGTCTTGATAATGAAACCATCTTAAAATTTCCTTGTCAAGATCTCCTTACCATCAACCAACTTTGGATGAAATATAGTAATGGACATTTCGGATTTAGTGTTCAAAAGAGCATTTGGCAGAGTGTTGGAGGAAAACCGGGAGAATTTAACTTAGACCATTGGGTTAGTTTTGGAGAACATGTAGGCTGGAGAAGCACAAGACATCATCAGATTTTATTTGCTGGTTGGACTTCTAGAGAATGGTCTTATTATTCTCAAATTAAATTCTCTCTTGATGCTCCAGAAGGTCATCTTCCCCGCATGTGGGACGAATGGAGGGGTGGGTTGGAGTTATCTGCCATAGCTTTGAGATTGTTAAATTGTGACATCTAATCGTGAAAGTTTGATGATCAGGGAAAATGCAACAGGCTCATTTTATAGCTGATGAACACAGGTAATTCATCTATGTCATCTGTGATTTGCCATAATAAAGTATGATTGTACCAGTCTCATTTTGCATTTCTTATGTCTATCGATCAAATTTTCAACGTTGCTAATATTTTCGTTTTACCATTTTGGACATTAATGTTTCTCCTACCCAAATGGAAAGTGACACAAAGGGTTATGGAGTCTTATCTTCCTTTTGTGCCGTTGGCAGGCGTATATGTGTATTTGTTTGTCACTAGCATCACACCAGAAAATGCCCAAGCTTTATCAAATCCTCAATTAGCAGATATTGCCAAATTTTTTGCTGATGAAAAAGCTGCAGCAACTGGTTGGGTTCATTTCCTGGTTATGGATTTATTTGTTGGACGCTATATTTATTTAGAAGGACAGAAAACAGGAGTTTGGACAATTCACTCGTTAGCACTTTGCTTATTTGCTGGTCCAATGGGATTACTTTCTCATATTTTCACGACTTGGATAACAAAGGCAGCTTCCCCAACTGTTAAGAACGAAGCGGCAGAAGTTGCCGAGAAAACAGTATCTTCTTAAGGTGAGTTGATTTCACTACACTACTTCCTGACTCCCTGTCTCAAGTGTGTCTTACGGGTATATTTTGAATTTTGAATTCTTTAGTGCTGCAGCTTCCTCTGGTGCCTGCGCGACTAATCGATTTCTACTACAAAAGAAAAAGTAAAAAGTCGCGACAATCAAAACAATCGCAATGCCCCTAATACCAGGTTGATAGGCAGGTATAAAATAACAAGCAACCAGGGCAAAAATTGCTAGGATAGACCCAAGACTTGCCCCAAAAATCCCCAATGGGCTTTCGTAAGGTCTTGGTAGATTAGGACAACTGAGCTTGAGCTTAATGTAGCTGAGCATCACGAGAATATAGGAGATAAGTGCTGCAAAAACAGCCATATTTAAAATTACTGCATCCACTGCATCGCTGCCTATGTCAATTAGCATCACACAGATTAATCCAACTACTGTACCTAGAATTAATGCCCGATAAGGAGTATGGTTTTCACTTGTAACAGAAATCCAATGGGGTATATATCCGGCACGAGATAGGGAAAAGAGCGATCGCCCGTAACCGTAAATCACAGTATGAAAGCTAGCCACCAAGCCAAAAGTGAGTGCAATCACTGTTAAGACGTCACTAGTAACACCCTTACCAAAATAAGCTTCCAACCCATCTTTTAGAGGAACATTCGATTGACCAATTGCAGCAGCGCCACCACCAACACCAGAGTTTAGGACTAGGGTAAAAAGTGAAAGGGCAATTAGGGTGAACATACTTAATATAAGTGCTTTGGGCATATTCCTAGGCACATCATCAGTTTCTTCGCCCGAGAGTGGAAGTATTTCAATTGCCAAGTAGAACCAGATAGCATAGGGAATGGAAGCAAAAACTCCCTGCCAGCCTTTAGGTAGCCAGGTTGCTGATTCCCCCGGATTGGCAGGAACATTGAAGAGTAGTTCCGGTTTAAAAACATCTGCTCCCAACATACTCACATAAAATATCCCTAACACCAGCATTGCTGCCAAGGTGAGAAAAACACTCACATTCAGAGTCAATTCCAAACTCTGGATGGCGATCGCCACAAAAATCGTGTAGGCAAGCAGCCACACAAGGTAGCTTGGTACGTTGGGTATCAACGATTTCAGGTAGTTACTCATACTAAAGACAATCGCAGCAGTCGTTAGCACATACTCAATCGTGACGGCTACGCCGCAAATAAACCCCCAAAACGGACCAAAGGCGTTGCGAGTGAAGGAATAAAACCCACCTGTATGGGGTAGGGCTACTGACAGTTCAGCAAGACTGTAGACCATGCATAAATACATGATTGCTATCACAAAGGTAGCAATCGTTAAACCCCAGAAGCCACCTGCTGCTAAACCATAGTTCCAACCAAAAAAATCACCAGAGATGACAGCACCAACACCTAAACTCCATAAAAGGAAAGAATTAGCGCTTTTTTTTAGTTGCCGGTGCCTGAAATAATTTTTTGGAACATTTTTATACAAGACAATTCCTCTTGATTTTTGCATGAATATACTTATGCTAATCAGTAACATATGTATTCTCCAGTTAGACTTGCTCTCCGGATTTTTGTAATGAAGTATTACAATTGCAGCAGGATGAGTTAGGACTTAAATCATTATGTAAACTCACAGAAACAAATATTTGTTTCCGAAAAATTTTCATAAAAGTTCAAGTCATCGCAGACATCACTAAGTGTGCCCAAGAGCACAGGCTGACTCTGAAATAAAAAATCGATATGCCATCCAATAACTTCACTCTCATCTACAGTTTTATGTAAGAAGAAGTCATTTTTCAAAAAGGCACGACCTCTTCTACTGCATAAGTCGATTTCGCCTACATCTATATAGAAATTAGACCACTGTATATTTTGCACCCCCTTTAGCAGCGGATGAAGGGGGTCTTTTTTTGTACCTCACGACATCTTGAGGTATGCGGTTGCTGTTGTACCAATTTTCTGTAACAATGAACTTAAAAATTGTGGTAAGTGTTTGCTGTTAGTTTAAGCTTAAGACACACAAGTGCGGGTATATGTGAGAATCGCTCGTGCACTGAAAGCCTGCGGTTAATTCTGACTGATTTACCTCCTGAGGTGGCAGATCCCTGTTGGTATTCCATGCGCTCTCGGTAGCCGGTCTGTTTAAAGACACTAAACGTCGTGGTTTGACTTGGCATCACGTGAAAGCTGGAGGAGAAGGGGTGAGGTTGTGTATCACTTAATTCTCACAAATCCAGCTTTTTCAATCAGTTCTTGACCCTGAGGTGTCAGCAGCCAGTTTGTATAAGCATCCCCTGCTTGCTGCTCTGTTTGATTATTTTGTTTTAAAATCACAAATAAATTGCGGGTAATTGGGTAGTCCCCAGTACGAAATGCCTGAGCATTTAACTGATTCTGCTTGCCGGGACATTCAGACGGAGGTATAAAGGGTTCTTGGTAGGGAGGTACAAATTGCCCCGAAACACGCCCCACTGGTAGGGACTTAACTGTGCATTGAGGCACGACCTCTGGCGCAGAAGCATAGTAAATTCCACCAGGACTCAAAGCCACTTTTCTCAAAGCTTCAGTAGTCGTGCTAATATAACTCACGTTATTGCCAAAGTTCTCTTTGTTAAGAATATTTTCCACAAAAAACTCCACTGTACCACCAGCTTCTTTGCTGCGAGTGTACGCTATAATAGGCAAGGCTGGACCACCCACGTCTTGCCAGTTGGTTATCTTGCCAGTGTAAATGTCTTTGATCTGGGAGACAGTTAAACCAGGAATGTTAAGGTTTGGGTTGACGGCGATCGCAATACCATCAATTGCTACTGGGATTTCTTTAAGACTAAATCCCTTTTGTTGTGCCTTTTGGTTTTCTTCACCCTGAATTGAGCGAGAAGATTGAGAAAAAGCGAGTTGATTATCTATCAACATTCGAATGCCAGTGCCAGAACCTGGCTTTTCAACAGCAGGTTGAACGTAGCGTAAAGTAAACTGAGGGCAGATGCTTTGAAGCACTCGGTCTACGTCTCTACGGATGGGTGCCCATGTTGTACTACCACCATAGTTGAATGTCCCCGGTGGTAGATCTGGTACACTACAACTGGTTGTGGTAGGGTTTGGAATAGGAGAGTTATTAACTGGAGTATTATTTACCGAAGGATTGATAACAAGAGTAGAATTAACTTCGTTTCTACGACTGATTTGAGCCCACTGTTCTATAAGAAACCATAAGCCAGCAAATGTTAAGCCAAGCGTTATAAGAATGGCTAGGAAAAGGCTAAACGTTTCGTTTTTCTGAGACATAAATGGGTATTAGCACCAGATGGTGTTTATAGCAGCAGAGATAATAATTTGTAAATAAGACGAAATAGTGCTGTTACTGCAATCGCCACTAAAGCCGCCGCAACAGACAAAATAACAATCTGCCCAATGGTAAGATCACCCCTTAATAAGAATAAAACAATCCCTAAGGTGATTGCAGGAAAAATTAACAAATCAGATCCTCCAATCCATCGCTTCCATTGGGCAAAAATTAACCCTGATAAAATGATACAAGCAGCAACCAAAGTCATGATTGACGATGGCAGGATTGTTGAAAGACCAATTGTTATCAATGCTCCTTCAAACCCACTAAACCCTGCTCTAATTAATAATTTAACTAAAGAAAATTGTTGTTTGACAGGCGGAGTCTGAGAAAGCGATTGCTTTTGTACTTGGGGTTGAGTCTGTGTTTGCTGTGATTGTGGTTGTGGGGTGACAGAAGGCTGAGGGGGATTGATGTATGTAGAAGGTATATGCTTTTGAGGTGCATTGAGGGCATCTAAAACTTCCTGCGCTGACTGATAGCGTTGATTAGCAGCACTGAGGAGCATCTTGTCTAAAATATTAGCAAGGTGTGGACTGACAGTGAGTTGACCCCGCCACTTCCACTGATTGCTATAAGCATCAAATAATAAACTCAGATCTTGTTCACCTGTTAGCAATATGATGATTGTGACAGCTAACGCATACAAATCCGTAGATGGAAAGACTTGACCTCCGGACATTTGTTCGGGTGGAGCAAATCCCAGAGAATAAATTCCTGTGGAAACACCTGAGACACTAGTAGCAGCGTTTGTAACCTGTTTAACTGCGCCAAAATCTAACAAGAAAAGTTTGCCATTACGATGGCGCATGATGTTAGAAGGTTTGATGTCTCTGTGGATAATACCTTTTTCATGAACAAACTTGAGTACTTTGAGAATTTCTTGCAGAATTTCTAAAACTTCTTGTTCTGAATACTTGCCTTTTTGGGCTAATTCTTCTTCTAAGTTTTGTCCGTCAATATATTCTTGTACTAAATAAAAGAACTGGTCTTCCTCTGGTGCCCGCAAGCTGGGGATTATTACTGGAAAGAAAGCGTATAAGTCTGGAATTTGCTCATGTTGGCGTCCAATTTGCTCTAAGACGACTGCCTCTCGTTCAAACAGATCTTGTGCTAGTTGTAGTTGAGTTGGACTTAAATCTCCCGCAGGTTGAAATTGCTTCACCACACATTGGCGCATTCCTGGGGTACGGCGATCGCGTGCCAAAAACGCTGCTCCAAATCCGCCCCGTCCTAAAAGCTTTGTCGGCAAATAGCGTCCGTCTAACATGAGCGGCATTCCACAAGCAGTACAGTATTTCTGCTGCACTGTTCTCATAGTCCCATGATCATCTAAATCTGAAAAATAGTTTTGTGGGCGGGGGCAGCGTGGACGAGTACAATAAATTTCCATAATCAAGAGTCAAGAATCAACAGTCAACAGTCAATAGTCAACAGTCAATAGTCAATAGGCCTTAACTAATGAACGCCACTTGGTATCTCCTGCAGCCTAGTGGCACGGCTACGGCGTAAGCATTGCTCTTGTGCAGGAGACACGCGAACAATGGGGGGCTCGGGATTCCCCCTGGGGAGCTCGATCCCTTGGGGATGAGGGGCAGAGGAGGAAAGGCGTTAGAAACAAGGACTGCATACGCTGCTCACCCTTTGGGTATGCGCAGAGCGCACGCGTCTACAAGTTGGGAAACCCGGTGTTAGCACCTGCCTCACCAACGCAGTGCCTCCTAATGACTAATGACTAATGACTAATGACTAATGACTAATGACTACATCTTAATCATCGTCGTCAGAATTATGCGCTCCTAAATCCACTGTACTAACCATTATGGGTTTGCGTGACGTTTTTAACATTTCTAGATTCCATCCAGGTGCAGCAAACTGAGGTAGAATTTCCCGACTAAACGCTTCTGCTGCTTTAGATCTGTAACGATTGGGATTAAAAACCAACCTTAGCGTCCGTTTGACTATCACACCTTCGATGGAAGCACAGTGTAGCACCCCCATTTGTAACTCTTTAGCTATTGCCGAGGTTGAAACAAAGGCAGCCCCCAAACCAGATTGCACGGCATTTTTTATAGCTTCTATGGAGTTTAATTCCATTTCGATTTTAAAACGCCGCGTATCAATGTCACAGCGTGATAGTACTTGGTCAATGACCTTACGGATAGTAGATTGAGAATCGAGAGCTATAAACTGTAATTTATATAGGTCTTCTCTTTGAATCGTTTCAAGTTTGGCAAAGGGATGGAATGAAGGTATAATCAGTGACAATTCGTCTTCAGCGTACGGAAGAATTTCCAAAGATTCCGCGAGTTCACCAGGAATTTCACCACCGATGATTGCCAAATCCACTTGTCCGTTAGCTACACTCCAAGTGGTTCTGCGGGTGGAGTGGACGTGCAATTGCACTGCTACATCTGGATATTTTTGTCGGAACATCCCAATCATCCGGGGTAAAAGATAGGTACCGGTCGTTTGAGAAGCACCAATAATCAAAGTACCACCTTGGAGATTTTGTAAATCCTCAATAGCGCGGCAGGTTTCCTGACACAGGCTGAGGATTTTCTCACCGTAATTCAGAAGTAAATGTCCAGCTTCGGTTAGTTGTGCGCGACGTCCTCCACGGTCAAATAATGGAACATCCAGCTGCCGTTCTAGGTTTTGCACTTGCAAGCTAACGGCAGGTTGGGATACATAGAGGCTATCAGCGGCACGCTTGAAGCTGCCTTCTGCGGCGATCGCTTTGAGAATACGTAACTGATCTAAAGTGAAAGGAAGGTCAGACATAAGGCTAAACCCACAAACTTTGAGCATGAGCGGCAGTCTTCTACAAACCAGCGTAAAAAGCCTGTCCCAAGGGCGTGATTTTTTGCATCTTAAATTTAGAGACTTTACTCGAAAAAGACAGTAGCATACCATCTTGACTAAAGTTCTCTTTTCTACTTTTGGACCCTAATAAGTAGATTTTCAGGGGAATTGTGTGTAAACTCCACTCTGGGTTTCAAAAGCTTGAACGCTTTTTTTGTTTTCGTTACAAAATCCAATGCACCCCTCTACGGTTCTCCCAGCAAGGAGAGAGTACGATTTTGTTGCCCCGGAATAGAGAGACTTTCAGGGGGTAGGCTGTTACCAGAATTTCCGTTTGACTTGCGTCCTGCCGGAGTAACAACGTTCTCATTGCGACATTTTGCCCTCCAACTAAATCTGCACATAGCTTAAATCCACGACTTCCACCACACTGAATCGTTAATCCAAGGTTCGGGACAATTGTGTTTGTTTGTATGCCCGCGACAAGGATAAGATTGACTGCTACAGTTAGCATCCACTCTTATAGCTGAAGAATTATTCATGACTTTATAGTGGATGAAACCATCTAATTCAGCATACGACCATTTGGACTGGGAGACTTTTGCTTTTCTCCACGGATGGTCATAAAAAACAGGGGACAGATGATAGGATTGTGCCCTGTTTTCTGTCCTCTGCACCCTGTCATTATATATTTCTTTACTGACTAAAATGGGGAAGATACGCAAATTCCAAGTCCATTTTTCCAGTTTGATGAAGTTCTTGCCAATGACAACTTGTTTCGTAATATGATTATTAATATCAGCAGTAAATTGTTTACCTGTTCTAGAAAGTGCCATTAATCTACATTTAATTGAGGCACTTCCTTTGTGCTTTGCTGTTGTCAGAGGGTGGTCATTGCGACTGACTGCGTTGTGTAGTACCTCTTTTTCTGATTTGATCACAGCTAAATACTTTTGTAACCTAATATCTGAGGATACTTTACCATTCTCAAATGCCATCCATGCTGTGTCGTTAAGACAACTTTGTTCAGTCAGAGACACTCCCTGTAACAAATTTTCCTTTTTGACGGTTCTAATTAACTTCAGGTTGCCAATGATAGCTAGCTTCAGTTCAGACGGTAGTTTTTTCATCAGGTTATTCTATTTTATGGTGCGGATGTTGGTCCTCAAGTTGTGTTCATCCAACGCACATACTCTATGGTGACAGGATATCCTGCCTATGATTTTTTTACATAGTTTGTGGTATTCGTTGTACTAAATTAGGCTTTCTTTAAGTTACTTCATTTGTGTGTATGATGCAGCCGTCTTGGTTGACCCTTAGTCATTTTGTCATGCTAGGACTACTATTTGGTTTTGCAATTGTCCATAGTGGAGGCGCAGCCCTGCGCCCGTGGGCAGAAAAGCATATTAGTCCTAGGCTTTATCGCATTTTTTTTGCATTTAGTAGCCTGCCCTTGGCTGTCATCTTAATTATTTACTTTTTTAACCACCGCTACGATGGCTTGCAACTTTGGTATGTCCAAAATTTACCGGGAGTCCAGCAATTCGTTTGGGTACTCTCAGCTATTTCGTTTTTGTTTTTGTATCCCGCGACTTTCAATCTACTAGAAATTGCTGCTATCCAAAAGCCTCAGGTACATCTTTTTGAAACAGGAATTATTCGCATTACTCGCCATCCACAAATGGTGGGACAGATTATTTGGTGTATTGCTCATACCCTGTGGTTAGGTACAAGTTTTACCCTTATCACTTCAGTCGGGTTGGTGTTACACCATTTATTCGGAGTATGGCACGGGGATCGCCGTTTGAGCGATCGCTACGGAGAAGCTTATGCTCAAGTTCAACAGCGTACTTCCATCATCCCATTTGCCGCTGTTCTTGACGGTCGTCAATCTATCTTATGGCAGGAATTTTTGCGTCCGGCTTATTTGGGGGTTGCAATTTTTGTGCTGTTACTTTGGTGGTCACACCCTCTATTGCTCGAAGCAACTAGTAAAATCGGATTATGATTTGAACATAATGCGATTTATCTACAGAGGTTGATAAGATCATATATTGATTTGATCTCATCAACTGCCACCAAATCAATGTAGGATGAATTGAAGTAGCTGTCAGTGGGGGTGCGCTTAGTCGTTTTGAAATTTTAGATTTGGTAGTTGCTCATAAACTGCCAAAGTCGGGAAAAACTTGATAATTCGCTATTTTCTTTTCTATAATCAGAAGATGGTTGATTAAATTTGGCGAAGAAAACAAGATAGCCAACAGCGACCAAAACTTGAGAAAATCCTCAACACTTATGCGAGATCGTCTAGTTCCAGCAGCATTGCCTGTGGCAAATAAGGTACTGTCTCCTTTTGCTGAAGCAGAAGAAAACTACCTACGGTTATTATAGGTTTGGTGGAGATAAGTTGTCTGCATAGGTAAGGTCAACAGCAGATTGGCGAAAAATACCCTTTCAATAACGACTATAAAGACCAAAAAGTTTGAGAGAGTTACCGTCTTGAATGTCTTACTGACTTTTGTGTCAGTTTTGCAATGGACAATGTTTACGAAATCCTGACAATGCACTCCCAAAGCTGACAGTTAGTTTTGATATCAAAACCATATAAATTTCAGAGGCGTCATGGTGTTGTCGGTTAGTGAGCGGACATTTTCTCAAGAAGTTTTAGAATCTTCAATTCCTGTTTTAGTAAATTTTGAAGCACCTTGGTGTGGGTTGTGTCGAATAATCCACCCTTTATTATTGCAATTTAAAGCTCAATGCGGCGACCAAATTAAATTAGTAGGAGTGAATGCTGATGATAATTTTAAACTTGCTACAAAATATAAGCTGAAATCACTACCAACTTTACTGTTGATTGAAGATGGCATAGTCCGTCGGCGTTTGGAAAGTTTTCGTGGACGAGAAGATTTATTTCTAGCTTTAGAAGAAATAAAAGTGTGTTACGCCAACCGCCCGAAAACTTACCATCGCCCAACAACAGCGGATTTAGGTTGTCGTTCTGCGTGAAGAGTCATTAGTCATCAGTTATCACTCATCAGTGATCAGTCATTAACTCAGAATCTTTTTGTTTAACCGGCAAGGCTTTTAATCAAAAACTGGAGCTTTCGAGTCTAAATGGTTGTATGTGCTCCAGACAACCAACTCTATACTCTTGACTAATGACCAATGATTAAGAACTGATGACAAAATCTAAAACCAAGCTTAATAACCCCACCCAATAACTATTGGGTGGGGTATTTTATCCTAAAGTGTGTGTGTCACAATTATTAACAGTTCCGACAAATTAGTCAAGAATTCTAAAAGTAGGCGTCAATGATGGAAATAATCTATCAGTATGCCTGGCTGATTCCGGTATTACCTCTTCTTGGGGCAATGCTGGTCGGTCTAGGGTTAATCTCGTTGAATCAGGTGACCAACAACCTGCGACAGCTCAATGCAGCATTTATTATGTCCTTGATGGGACTGGCAATGGGGTTGTCGTTTGCTTTGCTGTGGAGTCAAATTCAAGGGCACGCTCCTTACACCTATACCTTGGAATGGGCAGCAGCAGGCAATTTTCACCTGAGCATGGGCTACACTGTTGACCACCTAACAGCCCTAATGCTAGTGGTTGTAACAACCGTAGCCTTACTCGTCATGCTTTACACGGATGGGTACATGGCTCATGACCCAGGCTATGTCCGGTTTTACGCCTATCTCAGCTTGTTCGGCTCCTCAATGTTGGGTCTGGTGGTTAGCCCCAACTTAGTACAGGTTTATATCTTCTGGGAGCTGGTCGGGATGTGTTCGTACTTGCTGGTCGGGTTCTGGTACGATCGCAAGGCGGCAGCAGATGCTTGTCAAAAAGCATTTGTCACCAACCGCGTGGGTGACTTTGGATTGCTGTTGGGCATTTTGGGGCTTTTCTGGGCAACAGGAAGCTTTGATTTTGATGTGATGGGCGATCGCCTAGGGCAACTTGTCCAAACCGGTGCTGTCAGCAATTTGCTCGCCATCCTGTTGGCGATTCTCGTCTTCCTGGGTCCGGTTGCCAAATCCGCCCAATTTCCCCTGCACGTCTGGTTACCAGATGCAATGGAAGGTCCCACCCCCATCTCCGCCCTCATCCACGCAGCAACAATGGTGGCGGCGGGTGTTTTCTTAATTGCTCGGATGTACCCAGTTTTTGAACACGTTCCAGCAGCAATGAACGTGATTGCATTCACTGGGGCATTGACAGCATTTTTGGGTGCGACAATTGCCATTACTCAAAACGACATCAAAAAGGGCTTAGCTTACTCCACCATTTCCCAACTCGGTTACATGGTGATGGCAATGGGAGTAGGCGCATACAGCGCCGGACTTTTCCACTTAATGACCCACGCCTACTTTAAGGCGATGCTTTTCCTGGGTTCTGGTTCTGTAATTCACGGTATGGAAGGAGTCGTCGGTCACGACCCGAACTTGGCGCAGGATATGCGGTTGATGGGTGGACTGCGGAAGTATATGCCAGTTACGGCAATTACCTTCTTCATTGGTTGTGTCGCAATTTCTGGTATCCCGCCCTTTGCTGGTTTCTGGTCAAAAGATGAAATCCTAGGGAAGGTATTTGCAGCGAACCCACTTCTGTGGGCAATTGGTTGGCTAACCGCCGGAATTACCGCTTTCTACATGTTCCGGATGTATTTCGTTACCTTTGAAGGTAAATTCCGGGGCAATCAAACTAATTTGTGGCAAAAACTCAAATCTCCAGCAGGAATGGGAATTGTAACAGGTTTTGATGCAGCCCCTGCTTTTGGTCCTGGTGCTATGACCAAGGGAGAATTGGAAGCAACTGAGGAACATCACCATGATGACCACAGTCACGGTCACGGTCATGGTCACAGTGAGTATCCTCATGAGTCGCCTTGGACAATGACTCTGCCATTAGCGATTTTGGCAGTTCCTTCCATACTGATTGGTTTGCTTGGGACTCCTTTTGCCAACTACTTTGAGGAGTTTATTTTCCCACCCAGCGAAACTTTAGCCGAAGTGGTAGAAAAAGCGGCTGAATTCAACCCAAGCGAATTCTACACTATGGCGGGTGCTTCAGTTGGGATTTCCTTGATTGGCATTACCTTGGCTTCGTTGACGTATCTGTTGGGTAAAATCAACCCAGTGGCGATCGCAGCAAAAATCCAGCCGCTTTACGAGTTCTCCCTCAACAAGTGGTACTTTGATGACATTTACCATCGTGTTTTTGTTGTCAGCTTGCGGCGTTTAGCAAGACAAGTGATGGAAGTTGACTTCCGCGTTGTTGATGGTGCTGTAAACCTCACAGGTTTCTTCACTCTGATCACTGGTGAAGGTCTGAAATACCTGGAAAACGGTCGTGCTCAATTCTATGCCTTGATTATCTTTGGGGCTGTATTGGGCTTAGTGATTGTTTTCGGTGTCACCTGATTTAGAGACGTAGCATGCTACGTCTCTACACTACACAAATGCTTGGCGGTTAGTAGTTAACCGCAAAAGTATGTGGTCATTAGATGAAGGATGAAGGATGTATTGACCTCCCTTCATCTTTCTTTACTTTTATTAAATAAACCTAAGAATGAAGACCAATGCCTGCAAAAACTGCTAGTAAATAGCTAGTAGTTGATAGCCGACCATTATTATTGCTGCCTAACAACCTGCGATGAATACAGCAAATTTTCCTTGGCTGACGACGATTATTCTATTTCCGATAGCGGCGTCACTGCTAATTCCCTTCATTCCAGATAAAGATGGCAAAACAGTGCGCTGGTATAGCCTGATCATAGGGCTGATAGATTTTGCACTGATCGTGATTGCTTTTTATACTGGGTATGATTTCTCCAATCCAGATTTGCAACTCTTTGAGAGTTACAGCTGGCTTCCACAGATCGGTTTGAATTGGTCGGTAGGGGCAGATGGCTTGTCTATGCCCCTGATAATTTTGACTGGATTCATTACCACGCTGGCGATGCTAGCAGCTTGGCCGGTGACACTCAAGCCCAAGCTGTTTTACTTTTTGATATTAGCGATGTATGGCGGTCAGATTGCCGTTTTCGCCGTCCAGGATATGCTGTTGTTTTTCCTGGTGTGGGAACTCGAACTGGTGCCGATATACATTCTGCTTTCGATTTGGGGAGGCAAAAAGCGGCAATATGCAGCGACTAAGTTTATTTTGTACACTGCTGGTGGTTCGCTGTTTATTTTGCTCGCTGGCTTAACGATGGCATTTCATGGTGATACGATCACTTTTGATATGCAAACGCTTGCTGCCAAAGGTTTCAGCCTCAATCTCCAACTTTGGCTGTACGCTGCTTTCTTGATTGCCTACGCTGTCAAACTTCCGATCTTCCCGTTGCATACTTGGCTACCAGATGCCCACGGTGAAGCGACAGCCCCCGTGCATATGTTGCTGGCAGGTGTTCTGCTGAAAATGGGCGGTTACGCGCTTATTCGCATGAATGCCCAAATGCTTCCCGATGCCCACGCTTATTTTGCCCCGGTGTTAGTGATTTTGGGGATAGTTAATATTATCTACGCCGCCCTGACATCATTTGCCCAGCGCAACTTGAAGCGGAAAATTGCCTACTCCTCAATTTCTCACATGGGCTTTGTGGCAATTGGTATTGCTTCCTTCACCGACTTGGGTTTGAATGGGGCAATGTTGCAAATGGTTTCCCACGGTTTGATTGGGGCAAGTTTGTTCTTCCTAGTAGGGGCAACATATGACCGTACTCACACCCTCATGTTGGATGAAATGGGCGGTGTTGGTAAGAAAATGGGCAAAATGTTTGCCATGTGGACAACATGTTCTATGGCATCCTTAGCCTTGCCAGGAATGAGCGGTTTCGTTGCTGAGTTGATGGTATTCGTTGGCTTTGCCACCAGCGATGCCTATAACCCCACTTTCAAAGTTATTGTGGTGTTGTTGATGGCAGTTGGGGTGATTTTAACTCCGATTTATTTGCTGTCAATGCTGCGGGAGATTTTCTATGGTGAAGAAAACAAAGAATTAGTTTCTCACCAGAAACTCATAGATGCCGAACCCCGCGAAATCTTCATCATCGCCTGCTTGTTAATACCAATTATTGGTATTGGTTTGTATCCCAAGATGCTGACTCAGGTGTACGATGCGACAACTGTGCAGTTGACGACGCGGCTGCGTAATTCTCTTCCTGCTTTGGCGGGTCAAAAAGCGCCAGCGCTATCATTTAATGCGCCGGAGATTGGGAATTAGGTTGTTGATTTCAAATCAATATTTCTTAGTGGGCGGGTTTTATACCTGCTCTTTTTTTGTTAGGTTTTTTCAATCTGTTGAAGAAACCCAATATTAAGCTTTAGTTTCTCTCCCAACCATAAAGCATGTTCGGTGTGGTCTTTGACATCATCGCCCGTCTCGGGGTGGATTAAAATATCCAATCCCTCATGATTGAGCATTAACCAGGGAACAACTTTCTCAAACTGATTCGGTAAGAATGCAACTTGATACATTGCCTTTGGATGCGGACCAATGGGTTTATCATGCCAGCGCCCAAGCCGCACGTCAAATCTTGCACCTAATCCTTCACGTACACGTTCAGCTACATCACGATTTGCGGTATCATAGTAGACATGAGCGTGAAAACCAGTGATTTCGGTAGTATCTTGTGTCATTGCTCTAAACTCCAGTTTTCACTGTGGTAGCTGGGCAAAAACATCATCGTCGGCGTTATCCCAAACTGCTTTTGGGTGAAATCTCCGACAGGACGAGTTTGCCCAGCGTTGACTTCTTCAAAGCCCTGCTGAATACCTGCAATGGTTTCGAGTTGGTCAATCAATTGGCGTAGTTTGGTAGAATCGATTTTACTAGGATCAACAAAGGTGACCAGAACTTGGACGCGATCGCTCACATTCTGTGGTATCTCAGTGAGTTCAATTTGTCCATTTTGATAAATACCTTGGACTGTTTTTAGCATGGGTTGCTGCTGTAAAGGTAAGCGTTGTTTCAATTCTAATGGCTATCCTAATCTTAGATGTGCAAGCACTGTTCGCGTGAATCGTCTAACAGCACAATCAATATTCAGCTATCTATCAACAACATCCGCTCCTCAATGGCTTCCCAGATTTTGGACGGCACTTCCAACGCTGCTTGTTTACACAGGATAATTAGGGAATTAGCATAAAGATAACTATCCAGTCTACTAATTTCGTCCTCAGATAAATCGACTTTTTTCCGTGTAAGATTGAAGGCATTGAACAAAGATTCTTGGAGAGATTCAGCAAATTTTTGACGTTCTTTCTGTAGCTGTTTCCCATCATAAATGTGAGATTTTTGTGCTTCGAGTTGCTTAATTAGCTCAGTAGAGTTAAAATTATTGAAGATTTTTAGTTTTTCGAGATCACGAGTAAGATCTATGGCGTCGGGGTAGACGCTGGCAACGGCTTTGGCGACGTCGTAGGGGTCGGGCGTGCTGGCGTCGTAGCTGCCGCCGAAGTCGTAGACGTTGAAGCCGGCGTGGATGATGGCCTCGGCGTAGGCTGTGAAATCGGTGTTGGCGATGGCCTCGGCGTAAGTGTTGGCGTAGGTGTTGGCGTAGTCGTAGTCGTAGGTGTTGTCGTAGTCGTAGCCATAGGTGTTGGCGTAACTGTTCGTGTGGGCGATGGCAAGTGCCAACGCACGTTTACCCACCGGCTTTACATCTCCAGCCGATCCAGCTGTGACTTCATCTGCCCAGCGTAATAGTTCTTGCAATTTAGGTGTGTTAATGTAGTTTTGCGCTTCCTTTTGCATTAACAACAACAAATCACCTGCACTCTCACCCATCAAATCTGCTACCAGCAAAAATACCTCTCGCCAGCGTTTATCTGCGAGGTGTTCTGCAACCAAGTTCTCAAGTTGCTGATGGTCAATAATGTATTGGGCAGTTAAATATTCCTGAAATGTCAGATGCGAGAAAGAGTAAATGCCCTGCGCCCGTTCAATGAATAATCCATGCTGCGCCTCTATCGCTTCTAGCACCTGTTTACTGTCCTGAGTTGAAATATCCTTGAGATACTCAGCAATGTATCTTTGAAGTTCATTTTCTTCAAACAACACAAATTGCTTTTGCTCAAACTTACGATGAGCCACGTAACTCAGAAGTTTTTGCTTTTCTTGGGGTGACAACTTTCGGTAACGTTCAGTGCCAACTTCCCGGTAGATTCCCCTTTGTTCATCCCACTGCTGCAATAACAGATTGAGTCCTTTTGTATACAATGCGGAACGCCTAGAGGGTAAATCTTTCAACTCACTGAAAACCCAGCAAGTCAAACTCAGCAGAATTGGCGTGACGGCTAGTTCAGCTATTTGGTTGTTTTGGCATAGCTTTTCTATGAAATCTTCTTTTAGCTTTTGCCCCTCCTCAGATGTCTGAACTGATGTCGCAAACCAGTTTTGAACAAAGCTTTCCACTTGCTTTTTCTTGAAATCAGCAACCTCAACGTAATCGAATGTTTGTAAAGTATATTCTGTTGTTTGCGTCCGGCAAGTCAGGATAAAGCGATTTTTGTAATACTGCTGGGAAAACTCAGAAATATGATCTAGGACATCTCGCCGCGACTGACTAGGCACTTCATCCAAACCATCCAGTAAAATTAAGACTTTACCCTGCTTCAAGATTTGTTTGGTTTGCTCCTCATCAGATAAATCAGATTCTTCATGAATGTAGTTCAGTAGATCGAACTGACTGGCGGTTTTGATGGATCTCAATTCAACCAAAATCGGGATAAGATCAGCCTGAAACTTCCCCTTGCAACAGTCAACAGCCAAGTGTCGTAAAAATGTGCTTTTGCCTGATCCTGGTTTACCCAACACCATCAATTTTAAAGAATTGGCTGCAACTTCAAATCCGGGCAATTTCTCTCCACGCTTTCCCAATCCAAAGCGGTCAAATTCATCTCGTAAGTTTGAGCCTTTCAGCAGTCCATCAATGGTAGCAACACACATACTAGAAAGGTTCTTCAACACGTAGACATCCACGTAAAGCTTGTCTACATCAATCTGCTTACGATTCAACAATTGAATTTTGCTGTAGAGGTGTTGGATTTTTTCGCAGCAGTGCTGTCTCACCTGCTGGACCAATTTATCAATATCAGAAATTTTCTCAGAACTCTTTTCTTCGTTCTTTTTCTCAGGCTGGGATTGGTTTTTTGGGGGTGACTCTGCAATTTCTTGCCAGTCCAGTTCTAGCGTTTTACAAATACTGACGAAGAATTTTCGATCAACAGTCTTACCAGTAAAAAACTTGTGAACAGTTTGAATATCAATACCTTTTGTATTTTTACCCGTTTTGTTCTCTATGACTACCTTTTCTGCTAAATCTTGACGACTCCAAGATTTAGTGGTTAGTGCGGAATTTGCTTTGTCGATACCTTCTTGGGATGCTTTGAGCGATCGCCCCACCATACCTCAACCATAAGACTTCTCATCATTTTAGCGTTTGCACACAAAAGTCATATTGAACTCATTCCAAACTCATAGTGAATGAAAGCCTTGCTCAGACTGAACTTTAGAGGAATTTAGCAGAAGATGGAAACTGTAAACCAAAACAAAAAAAATTAACAATGAAAACTTCTAAAGTATCAGCTTTCCACTTAGTCTTCTCCACTGTTCTGTCTTTAACTATGCTTTCTGGTGGTACATCCTTATGGCTAGCTTCTCAACCTAAATTATCCGAGTATCAGGTGCGAGTTCTAGAAAACAGCACTGCAACTTGGCAAACAGGCGTCGGTGCTATCTTTGGATTGCTAGGTAGCAAAGCAACTCACCTTTTAGAAGCACAAGAAGAAGAAGAACAAGAGAATATTTCAAGTTGACCGATTTGTTAGCCTGCGCTGCTAATTCCCAGTGATTTCGACTAATGCTTCGCCTGATCGCAAAAGCTTTAATGCTTCTGGCAATGTCACACTCAGAATCTCTCTCAATCGGGCATTTGAAGTATTACCACACGTTAACCAGATAATTTGTGGTGGTGTTCCAAGACGATCAACCAAGTCAACAAAGTCGCTGTCTTTAGTCATCAAGATCACTCCTTCAGCTTTCGCAGCCTGGAAAATCTCAGCATCTTCGGCATCTCTGAGTCCAAGATCACGCAAAGCTAATGCCGTTATGCTGAATGTGATGGTGATCCAAGTAGCGATTGCAGGTGAAAGATGTGCATCTACCCAGATCGTCATCATGCAACCAAAACCGCATGGTTGAGTTTACGTGAAGCGTACATAAGTGCTGCTTTAAGATCATCCGCCTCAAGATCGGGCATTTCTTCCAAAATCTGTTCGGCACTCAGTCCAGCCGCAAACAAGTCCAGCACATCTGATACCCGAATTCTCATGCCCCGGATACAGGGACGACCACCACACTGCTTGGGGTTAATTGTAATTCTTCTAAGTAAGTCCGACATACGGTTTCACTCCCTTATTACTTCTTAGAATATATTGCCTACGAACAACTGTTTTGCGACAAGGCTAGTAGTCCTTGATCGTTAAAAACCGTGTTTTTGTTTTCTGTAAAACGCTTATTCAACGCAAGTTCCATGAGGAATGAAAATACGGTTTTTATAAATTATGTCCTACTAGATTGAACTTAGTGTAAGAATACTGAACCAAGATGATATCATTCCTACCAATAACCTTGCATTTCCGACGATTTGTTATGCCACGCCAACTTAAGGAACTTTGAATGGATTGACAATACCCAATCCATCAATATTTGAGTACCCAAAATCCTCTGTGTAAAGAGTTTGAACATTTGCTTCCAAACAAGCAGCGACAATCATCGCATCCCAATATGACAAACTGAAGCGCTTGAGCAAATCCTCTGCTTGATTCAGAACACTCCATGTTGGTAAAGCAGTATGCCAAACCTGTTGCAAGTCACGAATATACTGCCATGCTTGTACTTTATCGTATCCCAATGGTTCCAACTTGCGGCTGGCTGCCAAATACTCACACGCAACTTGCCACAATAGGACACCATCAGTCAAAGATGACACCAGAGAAGCTGCTATTCCTTGTTTCGCCGGATCGCGAGGATCGTTGACATAAATCAAGATGTTGGTGTCAACCGCGTTCATGCAACATCTCCCGTGTGAAACGAGGAGCATCCAGTGGAATTGGATTTTGCTGCATTCGCTCAACCAACGATTTTAGAAAATGTTGCTTAGTTTCTAAATCGGAGATTGGTGGTGATATAAGTTGGGGTGATTGAATGAATAATTCAACCTCAGCACCATCAGGTAAGTTGCACGGGGTTTGCAGAACGAATGCGCCGTTACGGTAAATTGCTTTGAGAGCGTGGGGCATAAAAGGAGACTCCATACAAACTCAGAATACTGCATTCAATTGCATAAACACACGTCGGCTTATCTTTCCATACCCTCTCCTTAATTAATCTCATCCCATTTTTATCAGCTACCCGACATGAGGCAATGAACTTACTGTGCGATAAGCCTTTATGCTTAAGCTCCGCTTATCGCCAACTGATTTTCTTCAATCAGCTCATACCCATTCGCCAACTGCTCTATTGCCCTATCAATCAAATCAACACCTTGCTGCACATTCTCTATTACACTCAACTGTCCCCGCAAATCAGCAGCACCAGCAAAGCCTTTCGAGTACCATGTCATATGCTTGCGTGCTTGACGCACTCCCCTGTCACCTTTGTATTCGTACAAAGCTTGTAAATGTTCTCTAGCACATTCCAAACGCTGAATTGGCGTTGGTGATGGTAATTCTTCCCCGGTTTTCAGGAAGTAATCAATTTCTCCTGCCAAAAACGGATAACCCAAAGTTCCACGGGAACACATCACCCCATCAGCACCCGTTTGTTCCAAACACTTCACCGCCGCTTCAACCGAGAAAATATCTCCATTACCTATCACTGGAATATCAAGAACTTCCTTAACGCGAGCAATCCATTCCCAACGGGCATTGCCATTGTAACCTTGGGCGCGGGTACGTCCGTGTACCGTAATCATTTGCGCCCCTGCATCTTGCATCCGCTTGGCAAAGTCGAGAATTGTGATTTCCTTGTCACTCCAACCTATACGGGTTTTCACTGTTACTGGTACATCAACTGCCTTTACAACTTCCCTAACGATTGCCTCAGCGACTTCTGGCTGACGTAACAGCGAAGAACCACCACCGTTTTTTGTAATTTTGTTTACCGGACAACCCATATTGATATCAACGGTGTCCGCTCCTTCCTCAACCGCCTTTACCGCTGCTTCGGCAAGAAAATCTGGGCGACAGTCAAATAACTGAATACTAATTGGTCGCTCGTTGCGGTCTACCTCCATGATTTTCGGCAACTGTTTGACATAGTGCAATCCGGTTGCGTTCACCATCTCCGTGTACATCATCGACTCAGGCGCATAGCGACGCACCAGGCGACGAAAGACCATATCGGTCACCCCGGACAAAGGCGACTGGAGAACCCGACTTTTCACCTCAAAAGAACCAATTTTTAGAGGAGTCGAAAGTTTGGCTTTTAGGTCAGGAGATAGCGTAACCATATATCATGTCGAGGCATAGAAGCTTTTCTATTGTACAGAGCTTTAAGAGGAAACAGCTTAATTGGGAACAGGCAACAGGCAACAGGCAACAGGGTGAATGGTGTTTCTTTGCTAGTGGTGAGACCAGCGCTGCGGGAGGGAAACCCTCCGCAGGCGACCCGCGTTCCCGGAGGGTTTTCTAACGAAGCGTGGAACTCAGGACTACTAAAGACGGCAAACACCACATTGACGATACGGTTCACCCGAATTACTCCTAGTATTAATTCTCATACATTAGACGAAGAAAGTGAAAGCAAATTCAGTCCATGAACAAACCAAAAAAGAATTTCCAGCATAACCGCCCTAACCAAGGTTCGGAAAACCACCCTTCATGGACTGGCTACACAGGCTCAGTATATATATCAGCAGTAAATTAAACCAAAGGTATTCATGCTGAACTGGCTGCTTTCTAAATCCAGTTGGTTCAAAAATTTAGTCCCTTATACTCCCTTTATTCATTAGTAGTGGTACGGAGCCAGCACCTACAATGGCAAAAGTAGTTGGAATTGATTTAGGTACAACAAACTCCTGCGTGGCAGTTATGGAAGGTGGTAAACCAACGGTTATTGCCAACGCAGAAGGTTTTCGGACAACACCTTCAGTTGTTGCGTTTGCAAAAAATGGCGATCGCCTAGTTGGTCAAATCGCCAAACGCCAAGGGGTGATGAACCCGGAAAACACCTTTTATTCTGTAAAACGTTTTATTGGACGTAAATACGACGAAATCACCCACGAAGCGACTGAAGTTTCTTACAAAGTTCAGCGCGACAGCAACGGAAACGTTAAACTTGAGAGTCCGCAACTCGGTAAGCCTTTTGCGCCTGAAGAAATTTCGGCACAGGTTCTCCGCAAGCTTGTAGAAGATGCAAGCAAGTACATTGGCGAAACCGTAACTCAAGCTGTTATCACCGTTCCCGCATACTTCAACGACTCCCAGCGGCAAGCGACCAAAGACGCTGGTAAGATTGCTGGTATTGAAGTTCTGCGGATTATCAACGAACCTACCGCCGCTTCTCTGGCGTACGGTTTTGACAAGAAGAGCAACGAAACCATCCTCGTGTTTGACCTTGGTGGTGGTACATTCGACGTGTCCATCCTAGAAGTTGGCGACGGTGTCTTTGAAGTGTTAGCAACTTCCGGTGATACTCACCTTGGTGGTGACGACTTCGACAAGAAAATCGTTGACTTTTTAGCAGAACAGTTCCGTAAAGACGAAGGTATCGACCTTCGCAAAGACAAACAAGCTTTACAACGTCTGACTGAAGCTGCAGAAAAAGCGAAAATTGAACTTTCTAGCGTCACCCAAGCGGAAATCAACCTGCCATTTATTACCGCTACCCAGGATGGTCCCAAGCACCTAGATACAACCCTAACTCGCGGCAAGTTTGAAGAACTCTGCTCCGACTTAATTGATCGTTGTCGAGTTCCTGTTGAAAACGCACTACGCGATGCCAAATTAAGCAAGAGCGATATTGATGAAGTTGTCTTAGTTGGTGGTTCTACCCGTATTCCTGCAGTTCAACAAGTGGTGAAGCAGGTGTTGGGTAAAGATCCTAACCAAAGCGTTAACCCCGATGAAGTTGTGGCAGTAGGTGCAGCAATTCAAGCAGGTGTGCTTGGTGGTGATGTTACTGGTATCTTGCTGTTAGACGTAACACCACTGTCCTTGGGTGTGGAAACCTTAGGCGGTGTCATGACTAAGATTATTCCTCGCAACACCACAATTCCTACCAAGAAGTCAGAAGTCTTCTCCACCGCTGTAGACGGTCAAACCAACGTGGAAATTCACGTTCTCCAAGGCGAACGGGAGATGTCAAACGACAACAAGAGTTTAGGTACCTTCCGTCTTGATGGAATTCCTCCAGCACCACGTGGTGTACCTCAAATTGAAGTCGTATTCGATATTGACGCCAACGGTATTCTTAACGTTACCGCTAAGGACAAAGGTACCGGTAAGGAACAGTCCATCAGTATTACTGGTGCTTCTACCTTGGATAAATCTGACGTTGAACGGATGGTTAGAGAAGCTGAACAAAACGCTTCAACTGACAAGGAACGTCGTGAGAAAATCGACCGCAAGAACCAAGCCGACTCTTTGGCATATCAAGCCGAGAAGCAGTTGCAAGAATTGGGTGACAAAGTTCCCCCGGCTGATAAAACCAAGGTAGAAGGTTTAGTAAAAGACTTGCGTGACGCTGTTTCTAAGGAAGACGACGAGCAAATCAAGAAGGTTATGCCAGAACTGCAACAAGCGCTGTTTGCTGTTGGTAGCAATATCTATCAACAAGCAGGTGGTGCAGAAGCTTCTGCAAACACTGGTGCTAACACCTCTGATGGTTCTTCCTCTTCTTCTGGCAGTGGTGATGATGTGATTGATGCTGATTTCACTGAATCTAAGTAGTTATTCTTCCAGTGGGTAGTACCCACTTGGCAATCAAGATTTCCATCCAGAACAATTCTTGGGTGGGAATTTTTTTTTGCAAAGATATAGCGGGGAATAGGGAACAGGGAACAGGGAACAGTGATCAAATGATTGTTCATTGATAACTGATAACTGATAACTGGTAACTGTTATAATCTCAAATTGGGTTTGTAGTGCAGGTCGAAAGTCAATTGCGAGGATAGTTCTAAGCAATTGATTTGCGATTGTTAAGCGCTTCATATGCTTTCTAAGCAAGCAATCGCCTTGGCGGCAGACAAAAGTTTTTCGTTTGTCGGTAACCTCCTGTTTTTATCTAGCCTGTTATAGTTCCATCAGTCATAGACAAATATAAACAGTCGTTTGATTTACGGCTATAACGCACTCCGGTTACCTATTAGGCATAGCATGCACTACCACACATCTTTTATGCCTCGACAGTGAATAACTGAATGAATCGACACGACTTGAATTGTTGTTTGAAGTCAAAACTCAAACATTTTTGAAGTGGGTCTAAACGTTATTTATCGAGTTAATTATACCATATTTTACAATTAATGTCTACAAAATTAGTGAATTTTCATAATACGTACTCTGTGCGACAAACGCATTTATTGGGAAAACTACTAGCATAAGATATTGCAACAAAGCTAAAAAATCGTATCGACAATTGACTGAGTTCACTGAATAAGCTAACTGCTTGCAAGTAGTTAACATATTTTTCAGAACTTAACACTTAGTTAAAGAGAGTATGAATTAGCTTTGTAACACAAGTATTGGAAATAAAATAGGAATCAATACTAGGTATGTATTGGATGAAAAAATTTATTTATTTTGTTATTCTGTTGTATTGTTTGTTTTTAGGTATACCACCTTCTAGTGCTAAGTCAAAAGCTTTAAAAGTGTCTGAAGCTGGGCGCTTTGCTGACAAGGAGAGTGCGGAACCAGGAGAAAGAGCAGCGAAAGAGGAAAAGAGTTACAGAGTCCGGGAAACAACTGTTGTTCCCTCATTCGTCTTGTGGTCCTCGCAGTCACGTCAATCAAAATTAGAGAATGTAGCTTTTTTTGAGAAACAGGGGTTCTCAAAAGAGCAAGTCTGGGTGATTGATGGGAAGCAACAAGCACAGCGCCAATCTTTTCTTTGGGTGGTTGAAGATACTAAAAAAGTTGAACAACCATTTTTACAAGTACAGAATATTGTAGAGAAGCCTATTAAGCCAGAGGAAAAAACTGAGGTCATTCCGAAACCATCAAAAAAGGAAGAATTAGAGTCGTTTGATAAAGTTGTCAAAGATGCTGAAATTCTGCCAGGACTCTTTACTTTGTATCGAGAAAAGGAAAAGAATAAAATTTATCTAGAAATTAAACCAGAACAGCTGAAGAAAAATTATTTAGCGACAGGAACGTTAGAATCTGGGATTGGTGAGGCTGGAATCTACAGTGGAATGCCGTTGCACGATTTTTTATTTTACTTTCAGCGGGTGAATAATAAAGTGCAATTTGTGGTTCGCAATGTAAATTTTCGGACTCGTGAAGGAGATCCGCAAGAGCGATCGCTCGCCCGATCTTTTAGTGACTCAGTCCTCTACTCAGTATCCATTAAAAGTATTCATCCAGTACGCAAAACAATTCTCATTGATTTGGGAGACCTACTACTAACAGATTTAGCTGGATTATCTGTTAGTTTGGGAGTTGCGCCAGCGACAGATAAATCCTATTTTGGGACTGCTAAAGTTTTTCCCCTAAATATGGAAATTGAGTCGGTATTGAACTTCACTAACACCCGTGCCAATAGTGAAAAATTCCGTTTTGGTGGTACACTAGCGGATCTTCGAGGCTTTAGCTTGCGTGTTCACTACAGTCTTTCCCAACTTCCAGAAAACAATTATCGACCGCGTTTAGCTGATGAGCGTGTTGGCTATTTTATCACTGCTTACCAAGATATATCTAACGATGAGCACAGAGATCCATTTGTCCGCTACATCAACCGTTGGAATTTAGAAAAGCAAAACCCTAGCGCAGCCCTTTCTCCACCGAAAAAACCAATTATCTTCTGGATTGATAACGCAGTACCCCTAGAATACCGCGATGCCATCAAAGAAGGTGTCCTGCTGTGGAATAAAGCCTTTGAAAAAGCAGGATTCAAAGATGCGATTCAAGTACAGCAAATGCCGGATAATGCGACATGGGATCCCGCAGATATACGCTACAACACCATTCGCTGGATTAACACAGTAGATGGATATTTCGCTATGGGACCATCCCGTGTTAATCCATTGACTGGAGAAATTCTAGCTGCAGACATTTTGGTAGATGGCAGCTTTATCCGGGCACTCAAGAATGATTATTCTAGAGTTGGACAGTTCAAGCAAACCCAAAATCAGACGCCGCTGTCTGCGTTGATGCAAAATAGCCTGCTTTGCACCAATAGAACAGAAGCAGAAAGTAGCGACACTTCCGTTGAGAGTATGGCAATGGAGGGGTTAGCGAGTCGTTTATCAAAACTGGCAGGTCAGTATGACCTTTGCTATGGTATGGAAGCTGCTAACCAATTTGCTTATGGTTCACTGGCAATGAAGCTTTTGCAAAACACGCCGCCAAGTCGTGAGCAAATGAAAGATTATATTCATCAATATTTACGCTTAATTATTGCACATGAAGTGGGACACACCTTGGGGTTGAGGCATAACTTCCGTGGTAGTACAATGCTTACTCCCGAACAGATAAACAACCAGGATATCACTCGCACCAAGGGTATGATTTCGTCAGTGATGGACTATATTCCACCAAATATTGCACCTCAAGGTACTAAGCAGGGAGATTATTTTCCTAAGATGATAGGACCTTATGATGAGTGGGCAATTCAATACGGTTACGCACCAATTCCAGTCGCAACTCCTGCAGCAGAAAAACCATTTTTGGATAAAGTTGCTCAGGAATCTAACAAACCTGAGTTAAGTTATTCTACAGATGAAGATATGTTTGACCTTGACCCAACGGCGAATGCATGGGATAACAGCAGTAATGTGCTGGTCTATTCTCATTGGCAGTTGGATAATGCATTGCTTTTGTGGCAACGTCTCAACAAAGTTGACCTCTTGTCTGGCGAGAGTTTCAGCGATGTGAAGGAACAGTTTGGTACAGTCTTTGACCAGTATTTTAAGAATGTTTACTATATTACAAAATACGTAGGTGGTCAGTCTTTCTACAGAGTTCAACCAGGTGATCCTAAAGGGAAGTTACCATTTCAACCTGTGCCTGTGCAAGAACAACGGCAGGCGTTAGACCTTGTACAAAAGTATGTATTCGCTGAGGATGCTTTGAGTTTTCCGCCAGAATTGCTGAATAAATTAGCACCTTCCCGTTGGCGACATTGGGGGAGTTCTCCTCGGATTGGTCGTTTGGACTTTCCAATTCATGATTGGGTATTGTATATGCAGAGTTCGGTGTTGTGGGATTTGCTGTCAAGCGATCGCCTCTCCCGTCTCAAGGATATCGAACTCAAAAGTCCGCGCGATCAAGCCCTAACTCTACCAGAACTATTTGATACATTACAAAATGATATTTGGACTGAGGTCGTCAAACCAAATGGCAAGCCCATCGTTATTTCTAGTTTGCGTAGAGGTTTGCAGCGGCAATATGTTGACAAATTGACTGCGATGGTTTTACGTAAAGAACGTGTCCCAGAAGATGCTCGTACGCTAGCTTGGTATAAACTAAAACAACTAAATGAAAAGCTGGATGGACTGAGTTCAAACGATGAGTACACCAAGGCACATTTGCTAGAAACACGCGATCGCATTAATAAAATCTTGAACGCCCAAGTGCAAGCGAATTAGGAAAACCTGTGTCAAAGATAGCTCGTAACTTTATTTTACTACTTATAGTTTGTCAACTCCTTTATGCAAATGGCAATTTACTGAGTCTAAGTTCTTACAGTAATGACTTATTAATGGGAAATGACTCTAATTGGTTGAAATCTGAGATGGTACTTGTTCTTTCTCCAAAAAAGCAATCTGGTATCAGCAAGGGAAGTTTTCAAGATATGTTGGAAGCACTTGGAGTTCGTGAAACAGGGCTATTATCAGGAAATCCTAATCAATACCAATTTGAAAACCCACTCTCATTTCTTGGGAAATACCAATTTGGAGAAATCCTGCTGATTCGTCTTGGTTACTACAAAGCCGACGTTTATTATGGACGTGGTGCTGATAAGAATTACTGGCGAGGTACATGGACAAAAAAGAAGGGTATTGATAGCAAATTAAAATTTCTCAATTCCCCTAATGTTCAAGAAGAAGCGATTCGTGAAGCTTTTAGGGTGTATTGGAAGGATATCAACGATATCCTCACTCAGCAAGGTAAATCTATAAACAATTACCTTAGTCAGAAAAAAACGTTTCATGATAAAGGAAAATCAAAAACAATCACAGTTACCCTTTCTGGCATTTTAGCAGGGGCACACCTGAGAGGTCCTGATCGAGTGGTAGATCTTCTAGTAAAAGGGAAAGTATCTGAGGATGAATTTGGCACTTCTATTCTTGAATACATGGAGATATTTGGTGGTTATGACATGAGAATAGAAGATTTATGAATTTTTACCGAAAAAGTACTCCTCAGCTAGGAACTCAGAACTCAGAATAGAGAATCAAGATTTGGAATTCCCAGCTTCGAGTAAGGTTGCTGAAGAAGCGGGTGTAGCGCTGCTTCATCAAAGGGGTGTTTATAAACCCTACGTTTCATGCTAATTCTTGAAAATAAGAGCGATAGCTTCGCTGCGGCCTAAGCGCAAAGCCCTCAGCATGAGCGTGAGTCCCTCCGGGACACGCTGCGCGAACGGCAGATCGCTTCATAGCATGACTTCGTGTTTGAGCGTTAAGCGAAGCTCTACCGTTTGCGCAGCGCCCCTTTTAGGGGCTAGGTAATCGCCATCCTCTAAACTACTCACTTACTGGTAGATAAACTTGCCGCAATTGTTCTACTGTAGTTACAGTTTCTATAGCATCCAAAATAGTTGACAACAAATCAACATCCCCAATAGATTCAATTTCCGGTAACAAACTTTGACCCGACTCTCCAAATTTGAGTTTTAATCCCAAAGAAATACCTTTTATTAACCCTTGCTCAATACCTTTTTCAATTCCAATACGCTCAACACTGGTAATATAACGCATACGAATAGTCTCCTCATATTCGCGAAACTCTTGCCAAAATTCCTTCTCTAGCTCAGATGCTAACGTCAACATCCAGTCTAGAGGGCGCAAGTCCTTCAATTTCGATCAGGAAACCAATAATTCCCGATCCACCAGGCGGGAATTGTTATCACTCCACCCGTTGCAACTGTGCAACTCTTGGATCGATAATTTTTTGCCCCAAACTATCAAATTTAATCGCCAAAGAAACTTTATTTCCCGCACCAAAAATGTGAGTAATCTCTCCAATACCAAAGCTTTTGTGCAAAACTTTTTCGCCGACTTGCCAATTAGCAGTAGTATCTTGGTTTCGTTTGGTTGTACGTTGGGCTGTGCTACCACCAGTACCTTTTGTATAAGCAACACTGCTTTTTTGTCGAGTCATTAATAATTCTTCGGGTAATTCGTCGAGAAATTGCGATCGCAAAGCAGGTTCCCGAGAACCATAAAGACGGCGTTCACGCGCGTGGGTTAAATACAGCCGTTCTTGGGCGCGAGTAATCCCCACGTAGCACAAGCGGCGTTCTTCTTCCAAAGATGCTGGATCGTTCATTGAACGGTAGTTAGGAAATAGTCCTTGTTCCATTCCCACCAAGAACACAACAGGAAACTCCAGTCCCTTGGAGGCGTGTAAAGTTAACAGCGAAACTGCTGTTTCTCCTTCTTTTAAGTTATCCAAATCGGAACTGAGGGCGGTACTGGACAGAAAGGCTTGCAGGTTGACATCTTCGTTTTCTTGTTCAAATTGCAGCGCAGCGTTGAATAGTTCTTGGACGTTTTGCAACCTGTCTTCTGCTTCATCTGTACTTTGCGTTTCCAAGTCTTTAATATATCCAGAGTCTTCCAGCACCCTTTGCACAAGTTCGGAAACTGGAACCGTCTCTATTTTTTCTTGTAAATGACGAATCATCTGGGCAAAAGCATTAACTGATTTAGCAGAACGTCCTGCTAATGTATTTACTGATGTCTCATCAATCAGTATTTCCCACAGGGTTGTGCCTAATTCTTGAGAGGCGTTTACCAGTGCGTCGATGGTGGCTTTACCAATTCCGCGCCGGGGAGTATTGATCACTCGCAATAAACTGAGTGTATCAGATGGGTTGGCGATCGCCCGCAAGTAACCCAAGACATCTTTAATTTCTTTGCGATCGTAAAACTTTATCCCTCCCACAACTGTGTAGGGAATTCCTAATCGCACCAATAATTCTTCAAACGGTCGAGATTGGGCGTTGGTACGATAAAGTATGGCAAAACTCCCCCAAGTCAACTCTGGATGCTGATTTGCCAAAGAGCGAATTTGATTGATGACAAAATCTGCTTCTGCAATTTCATCATCTGCTTTGTGAGAAAAAATCTCTTCTCCTGCACCTCTTGTTGCTTTAAGAATTTTATCAATACGTTGGGTGTTGTTTTCAATCAGTTCGTTTGCTGCTTGTAGAATATTTTCACAAGAGCGATAATTCTCTTCCAACTTCACCATCGTGCGGGTGTCTTCGTCTGGTAAGCCGTCGCCAAAATCTTGTTGAAAGTTTAACAAGATGGTGAAGTCTGCCATTCTAAATGAGTAAATCGATTGATCCGCATCACCAACCACGAAAGTAGAACGATTTGTCCAGTCCCAATCACTCTTTTTGGTTTCGCCATTCGTCGTCAACAGGCGGATGAGTTCGTATTGAGTGCGGTTCGTATCCTGATATTCATCTACCAGGATATGGCGAAATTTATTATGCCAATAACCTAAGACTTGCTCATTCTGCTGAAACAATTTCACAGGAACGAGGATAAGATCATCAAAGTCGAGGGCGTTGTTCTGTGCAAGTCGGCTTTGATAGTGATTGTAAACTTCTGCTATCACCCGTCCGCGATAATTGGGTTGTTCTCTCTCGAATTCTTTGGGTGATAAGCCTTGGTTTTTGGCATTACTAATTGCGTAGCGCACAGAACGGGGTTCAAATTTTTTATCGTCCAGATTAAGCTGTTTGGTGACAATTTCTTTCACAAGACTTTGGGCGTCAGACTCATCAAAAATGGAAAAATTCCGCGTCCATTGGCGTCCTTTTTCGTCTTTGTATTTGTCGATGTCAAAGCGAAGAACGCGAGAAAGGAGACTGTGGAAAGTACCGCACCACATTTCTTTGATATAATTTTTCCAGACTTTCGACTTGAGCTTAGTTTGGTCGTATTCTGGCAACAAATCAAATCGCTCGTTGTATTCTGTGATTGCTAGGCGATCGGCAAATAACTTTTGAATACGTTCTTTCATTTCCCGTGCGGCTTTGTTGGTGAAGGTTACCGCCAGGATATTTTCTGGATCGACACGATGTTGCAAAATAAGGTTAGCAATGCGATATGTTAGCGCTCGTGTTTTGCCGGAACCTGCACCAGCAACAACGAGCAAGGGACCGCAGTGATGTTCAACAGCGCGACGTTGACTAGGGTTGAGATGACTGAGGAAGTCTGTGGTTGTTGTCATGGGTGTGAGGAGTTCGGAAGGACGAGCAGCAGGTATCGCTTAGGTTTAAATAAAGTGTAAAAAACAGTAGCTAATGCTTAGGCTACACCATCCTAGCGAAACTTATACCGCTTTGGATTTTAATTTTAGATTTTGGATTAGGAGAGTTGATTTCTCCAAGAAACCTGATTTCTGGATATGGATTTCAGCCATTAACCCAGATTTCAATTGTGGGTGGCTAAAAACTCTTGATGCAAAACCGAAACTTTACTCTGTATTTTTTGGCAATGGCATTACTCCTAAAATGTGGTTGAATTTAAACTAATAGCGTCCAAAAAAATAATAGAAAATCAAAGATAATGCCAAGATCCGCGATTTCTTGAGATTAAGGACTTTGTCATGACGTTACACAGTAGTATCAATTTAATTAATCCGCAAACAGGGCAGCGTTTTCCATCAGCCCCAGATAGTTCAGTTGTTCTCTCTAGTTCTCAAGCAGGATGGCGTCAGAATTTAACCTTAGAAGTACACCGACTCCAGCCGATGGAACTTCCAGAACACTACATCGAAGGGCATCGACTAATTATAAATTTAGGTGGAGCTGTGCGTTTTGGCTGGCGTAGTGAGGGACGAACCCATGAAGCTATTCTTCCACCAGGTGGGTTTTGTCTTCAGTCTAATGGTGAAACCAACGCTCCCTTCTGGCAGGATGAAGTGACGGTAGCAGCCATTGCCCTAACGCCAGATTTCATTACCAGCATTCTCGAAGATCGTACTCCAACTGCCATTGACACCTTTGCAGAACGTCGTTGCATAACAGATGAGTTGGCATATAACTATGCTAGAGCGCTATCAAGAGAGTTAGCATCGCCTGGGGAACCCTTGTATGCAGAAACTCTATCTCTTGCCTTCACGTTGCATCTGTTGAGCAACCATAGCCGCAAAGCCAAAAAGCCCTTAAGTCCAAAAGGGAAACTCTCCTCAATACAACTCAAAGAAGTCATTGAATACACAAGAACGCAACTTGGTGCAGAGTTGAGCCTCAGCCAACTTGCAGATGTCGCCCAAGTTTCCGAATTTTATTTTTCTCGCTTATTCAAGAATACCACAGGTCTGGCACCACATCAGTTTGTCCTGAATCTGCGGCTGGAACGAGCAAAAAAATTGATACTAACAGGTCAGATGTCCCTTTCTGAAGTGGCAGTCTTCTGTGGCTTTTTTGACCAGTCACACTTTAGTAATGTCTTTAAACGCGCCTTTGGCATGACTCCACGTGCTTTTGCTAAGACACTCTAAAAATTGAGCAAGAATTTCCAAGTTTTTCTCGGCTACCTCCTGCGATTATTTGACTATCGGCAAACAACAAAGCCGACTTGAGACACAAATCCAAAAAATAAAAAAACGCTCACCAGAAACAGCCATGCTTTCACTTAAAAAGTTCGCTTTAACAACACTCACAGTGGCTTCTGTTGGTTTGCTGACTCTACCTCAAATGAGCAATGCTGAACGCCAAAAAATTGGAGAATCCCCAATGCCTACTGTTACCCAAACAAAGACAGCCAATAATATTGCTATCCGCAAAGTCCAATTCCAGAGCCAAGGTACTAAAGTTGTGGGTAATCTCTATCTTCCTACAAGTAGAAGCAAAGGAGCACAGCCAGCAGTTGTTGTGGTTGGTCCCCAATCGAGCGTAAAAGAACAAGTTCCTGCTGTATATGCTCGTAAATTAGCCGAGCAAGGATTTGTTGCTTTGACTTTCGACCACCGCACCTATGGTGAAAGCGGTGGCGCACCCCGCCAGTTTGAAAACCCTCAAATGAAAGTTCAGGACATTCACAATGCAGTCACATTTTTGCGGGCATTACCGGAAGTCAAGCACTCGGCGGTGGGTTTATTGGGTGTTTGTTCGGGTGGTGGATACTCAGCTAAAGCTGCTGCAATGGATAAATCGATTAATGCTCTTGTGACTGTAGCAGGCTTCTATCATGATCCCCAAGTGATGCGTCAATGGCTGGGTGAGAACTACGAAGCACGTCTCAAAATGGGAAAAGAAGCCCGTATGAAGTATGAAAAAACGGGTCAAGTTGATTATATGACGAACGTAGATCCGAAAAACCAAAACGTAGCAATGCCGGGACAGGAAGCTTACGACTATTACGGAACAAACCGTGGTGCGAGTTCTGGTTGGGTAAATCGTTCGGCAGTGATGTTCTTTGAGCCTTTCTTACAATTTAATGCAATTGATGCTGGTCGTGATATCAAAGCTCCAACTTTGGTCATCCACTCGGATACAGCTTTAGTTCCAGATGGTGCACGTCGCTTTTTCAAGAGCATACCAACCAATCAGAAAAGTATTCACTGGATGACCACAGCAAATCACATTGCGTTTTACGATCAACCAGAGATTGTGGAGGAAGCAGCAAGTAAGGCAGCAGTGTGGCTCAAACAAACTCTCGGTAGAAATTAATTGACATCCTCCCGCCGGTGACCCTTCGACTACGCTCAGGGTATAGCGGGGGATTCCAAAGATTGCTCTTCAGACTTCCTCTTTTTGCAAGTTGACTTGAGTAGCTGTATATCTTTCTATTGTTAATTATTCTTATAATCCATTGTTCCTCTTTTTCTTTTTAATTTTAGAAAAATTCATATCTTTATCAGAAGAAGTCTATGGATAAACCTTGAATTTTCTTGATTTGCTGGAATTCAAACCAAAATATGATATGTTTTTTCATTTTTGTTTCATTTTTAGTCACCCTATGGTAAAGTCATTTAAAAATGATAAAATTATGATAAAAACTAAATGAAAAAAAATATCAACAATTTAAAGGTACGACTGCCGCAGCACGTACCCTCGTTGGTTGTTGCATCTGGGCTGCTATTGGGACTTTGGATGAGTGGATGCAGTCCCACGCCTTCTGATCAACAGTCGCAGGTAAATGCTACGCCAGAGGTAACCAATGGGGTGAATTCGGCGAAACAAGACAAAAAGGTAATTCTAACGACCTTCACAGTGATTGCGGATATGGCGCGAAACGTGGCGGGTGATAAGGCGATTGTGGAATCAATCGTCAAGCCCGGTTCGGAAATTCACGGTTATGAACCGACACCCAGCGATTTAGTGAGGGCGAAATCAGCTGACCTCATCTTGGATAATGGTCTGGGTTTAGAACGCTGGGCAGAAAAATTTTACAACAGCGTTCCTAAAGTTGCTCATATCACTCTGAGTAATGGAATTAAACCTGTGGAAATTGCGGAGGATGCTTACAAAGGTAAACCTAATCCTCATGCTTGGATGTCACCACAAAACGCTGTCATTTATGTAGAAAATATTCGTTCATCTCTGGTAAATTTAGACCCAGCGAACGCAGACACTTACAATGCTAATGCGAAAGCATACAGTCAGAAAATTAAGGAAATTGACCAAAATCTGCTAAAAGAAGTATCAGTACTTCCCCAAAATAAACGCTATATGGTCAGTTGTGAGGGGGCGTTTTCCTACATCACCCGCGACTATGGCTTAAAAGAAGTTTATCTGTGGGCGGTGAATTCGGAACAACAAGCCACTCCAAAACAAGTGGAAAAGGTAATTAACACTGTTAAGGCAAATAAAATACCTGCTGTTTTTTGTGAAAGTACGGTAAGCGATAAAGCGCAAAAGGAGGTTGCGAATGCTACTGGTGCAAAGTTTGGCGGAGTGTTCTACGTAGATTCCCTCTCTCCATCAGATGGTCCAGCATCGACTTATCTCAAGTTACTTGAATATAACGTGAACACGCTGATTAAGGGATTGCAGGGAAACATATCACAATCTGTTGAATATTTATCATTAAAGGCTGATGCGGGGACGTAAAGAAATCTGAATGATAAGTAGTTAAGCGAATTTGATATTAGTCAAAAGATGGGATATCAGGTGAACTACCAACAAATAATTATGAACTCAATCAGTATTGATGTTGAAAATGTGACAGTCGCTTACCACGGTAAGGTAGCTTTGCATAGTGCTTCTTTACAACTCCAAGCCAGTTCAATTTGTGGGTTGGTGGGGATGAATGGTAGCGGAAAATCAACTTTATTTAAAGCAATTATGGGATTTGTGAAGCCGAAAACGGGGAGAGTGTTGATTAACGGCTTGCCAATCAGAATGGTACAAAAAAATAACCTAGTGGCGTATGTACCACAGTCAGAAGAGGTGGACTGGAATTTCCCGGTGAGTGTCTACGATGTGGTGATGATGGGGCGCTACGGCTATATGAATATACTGAGAATTCCCTCCGTAAAAGATAAACGGATAGTGAGGGAGAGTTTGGAGAGGGTAGAGATGTGGGAAATGCGCGATCGCCAAATTGGAGAACTCTCTGGTGGACAAAAAAAACGTGCCTTTTTTGCCCGTGCTTTGGCACAACAGGGAACCGTCTTACTGCTAGATGAACCATTCACAGGGGTAGATATCAAAACAGAAAAAGCCATGATTGACTTGTTACTGGAATTACGAGATGCGGGTAACACAATTTTGGTTTCTACCCATGATTTGGCATCAATCACTACCTTCTGTGACCAAGTTGTCCTGATCAATCGCACTATCTTAGCCTACGGCAATACGAATGAAGTCTTCACACAGGAGAATCTCTCTCGCACCTTTGACGGTTCCCTGAGTGATTTAGCATTTAGCAAAAGTCGGATAGCTCGTGAAAATGTGGAGTAAGTGTGATGCAATTGGTACAATGGTTTACTGCGCCCTTGCAAAACGAATTCATGGTTAAGGCAATTCTCGTCAGTGCCTTAGTTGGTATGGTCTGTTCAGTGCTATCTTGTTATATGACCCTGAAAGGTTGGGCATTGATGGGAGATGCAGTTTCTCACGCGGTTATGCCTGGGGTGGTGATTGCTTATATTTTGAAAATACCCTTTGCTGTTGGGGCGTTTGTGTTTGGCGTGGGTTCAGTTATTGCTATTGGTTTTATCAAGGCAAAGACAAGAATTAAGGAAGATACGGTCATTGGACTGGTGTTTACGGGGTTCTTTGCCTTGGGGTTGGTGTTAGTTTCTAAAACACCAAGCAGCGTAGATTTGACACACATCCTGTTTGGCAATGTTCTGGGTATTTCTCAAGCAGATATTATTCAGACGGTGATTATTAGTGTTATGACTTTGGTGGCGATCGCTATCCTACGCAAAGATCTACTATTATTTTGTTTTGACCCCACCCATGCGCGTTCTATTGGTTTAAATACAGGAGTACTCTATTATATTTTGCTATCGTTACTTTCCTTAACTGCTGTCGCTGGACTTCAGACAGTGGGAATTATTTTGATTGTTGCTATGTTAGTCACTCCAGGTGCAACAGCATATTTATTAACTGATAACTTCGACCACATGATGCTGATTGCGATGGCTTCTGGAGTCTTTTCGAGTGTTATGGGAACCTACATTAGCTATTACATTGATGGTGCGACTGGGGGTTGCATTGTGGTGTTGCAAACTCTGCTGTTTGTGGTGGCGATGATATTTGCACCCAAGCATGGTTTGTTGGTTAGGGGAAAAAAATAGAAACTATTTTGAGAGCGTTTATAGTTTCACTGAACTTTTAACCCAACTTCCGCACCCTAAAGTGTCACACTACGAATTTTGGACGTTTGAGGATTTGGGGTTGGCGATACGCGGAGCGTCAAGCCTCCGGCTTATCGCCATTCCAAATTGACCAACCTTTGTATAAAATAGAGCTTTAATTGTTAGTAAAAAACCGAAAAAACCGATTGTGACAGTAGAGGGTGCGGAATGTAAGTTTTAAGTAGGTAGGCACAATTAAAGATATAGCAGTCGCCACAATTGTTAGGACATTTCCCTGTTAAGAGTTAAGAGTTAAGAGTTCCCTCTTAATCAAAGTACGATGTCCTAAACGATATGTCTGTTGCTATAACTATGTGAACTTATGTAAAGACTATAAATATCTTTAAAAATAAGCTTTTAAGCGATTTACATTTCTTAACTTAGTTAGATTTTTTAGCGCCCACTTACTTGTTTCACCCTACCAGTTGAGCAGGAAGCGGCATCGCAAAACATCGTTAGCAGGGGAATGATTAAGAAAATTGAAAATTTGGCTCATCTCATCAATACCTTCGCCAAGAATTAGAGGATATTGCTCATAGATTTCTGCTATTCTTGATTTTATAGAAGATTAGCTCAGATCTTGCACCTATAAATATAAGCTTGGTCTTAGTCAAAAGCAGCACGATAAGATGACATCACTTTTGTTGGCTTTTATCGGTCTTAAGCAAAACGACCCAAGCGCCCTGTCGTCAAGAAAGGAAAAAAATCGAATAAGCCACAAAAACAAGCTGCGTAATTTTTCTGGTAATACAGTTGTTTAACTCAGTATGCGTGCAATACTGAGGTATAAAATTGTATGTTGTTTTATTGTTCGCGCACATTATTCGCGAACATACTTTTTTGTCCAAAGTCCAATGATTTAGCAAATATGCAAAAACAACTGGAGGTGCAAGGGTTAAAGACAGTGAAAATTTGGATAGATCCACAGCAGTAGTTTGGCTTAATTCTTTACCAAGCTTAGAGTTGAAATCACCTCACACTAAACGAGTGAAAAACATCTAGTATTCCCACTTAAACCTATGGAAGCAATTTGGAACATGCTAAGAAATTTTGATTACTCCGGCGTACCCATTGGCAAAATAGTAGCTGCCATCATCATCTTGACGTTGACACAGGTATTGAGACAATTTATTGTTGCAGTTATACTCAAAACTCTTGAGCGCTTTACTAGAAAAACCAAGACCAGCCTTGATGATGAGTTAATTGGAATTCTCAAGCCGTCCTTAAATTTGTTGGTTCTGGTTGGTGGACTGTGGCTTGTCAAGGAAATTCTGGCAAAGGAATTAGGTTTTCAATTGAGCGACACAATCAGCAGGACGCTCAATTTGGTAGTCCTGTTCATAGTTGCATATGCTGTTTACCAAGCCTCTTCTATCTTGGGTCAGATAATTGCTAACCTCGTGCTGCATACTGAAACTGATCTGGATGACTTACTCAGACCTTTGATGCCGAAAATTTTTCAATCGGCGGCAGTTATCGTCATAACTATTAAACTCAGTGAAATCTTTTTAGGACAATCGGCGGCTGCATTAGTTGGTCTATTAGGTGGCGCTGGTATCACTTTAGGTTTGCTGTTGAAAGATATTGTCTATGACTGGTTTTGTACACTTGTTATCTATTCTGATAATCTCTATCGAGAAGGTGACTGGATAGGAATATCAGGAGTAGAGGGTTTTGTGCAGGTACTCAGTATTGGATTTAGAACCACAACCCTCCATGTCTATAAGTGGGGTTCTATTTTGAAAATGCCCAACTCTAAAATGATTAGTGGAATCGTAGAAAATTGGTCACAAAATCCTGGTAATGAATTAAAATGGGGGCTGAGTTTAACTCTCAAAATCGATAATATTTCAGCCAAGCAAACTGCCAAAATATGCGATGCTATTCGAGAAAGCAGCTTATCGATTAACGGCTTATCGAAAGAGATAATTGTGCGGTTTAGCCAAATTGAAAATAATGCTCGCGTCATACAAATAATAACTTTTGTTAATGATGAAAATCTCTATTTTGATGCTGAGAGAAATTTAAATCTAGCCATCTTAGAATTACTCGAACAAGAAGGCATCGATTTCTTATATGTGAAAATAGAAACCAGCCCAGAAAAGCATAAACAGATTCAGAAAGCAGCCAATAATTAGCGCGTATACTGAGAGCTTTTTTACAACTTACCCAACTTTTCAAAAAACCTCTCAAGCAAGCACAGGTAATTTATGTGACGCAAAATATACTGAAATAACGCAATTGCATTATCTATATCCATTTGTCAATTCGTATATTTTGTAAGTTTCAATACTTTTTTTCTCTGTTTACAAATTTAGGAAATTATTCGATGATAACGACATCAAAAAAATTGTGATCAATGACACTTTTTTGTGTAATACGTTGTAGTTTGTGCAATTGTACCTGGAATGCTCTATCAAAAATGTCATGGGTATGGTTCCAACGATGAAGAAACTGGCATCACCTCAAGTTCCCACACTAAATGATTGCAGTTCCCAAAGCCTGCTTAACTATTTTGAAAATTCTTGGGAACTTGAAGAAATACTCATGAAAAGTTTGGTTGGGGAAGAAACTTTTTATCTCAACCCCGATCCTTTAAGAAACTGTCTGATTTTTTATCTTGGTCATTCAGCAGTTTTTTACATCAACAAGTTAATTTGCGTTGATTTAATAAAACATCGGATTAATTCAAAATACGAAACCCTGTTTGAAATTGGAGTTGATCCAGAAACGCCGACAGAACTCGATGCAGCATTGCAAGGCGTTAACTGGCCCGATGTCGAAAAAGTTTGGCAATATCGGGATAAAGCACGGGAGGTCATCACAGAGGTTATCCAAAACACTTCCCTAGATTTGCCGATTCATCAACAGCATCCCTTCTGGGCTTTGCTGATGGGAATAGAACATAGTCGCATTCACTTTGAAACCTCTTCGATGCTGCTGCGTCAATTGTCTGTTGATCGCCTAAAATGTCCCCAAGGCTGGAATTACGCACCTAGCAATAATGAGATTCCCAACAATGAAATGCGTTTAATTCCAGGTGGTGTAGTGAAATTGGGAAAATCCAAAGATGATTTTACCTATGGTTGGGATAGTGAATATGGCGATCGCACAGTTGAAGTTAAACCGTTTTTAGCCAGTAAGTATCTCATCACTAACGGAGAATTTCTAGAGTTTGTTCACGAAGACGGCTATAATAATTTAGACTACTGGAATCCTGAATCTTGGAATTGGAAACAACTCTACAATGTACAACATCCCAAATTCTGGATACCCTTTTCAGATGGCTATCGTTATCGAGCCACATTCGACGAAATAGACTTACCACTGGATTGGGCTGTGGAAGTCAACTATTATGAGGCGATCGCATTTTGTCGTTGGAAAGGTTCCGAAATACGCTTGATGAGTGAAGCCGAATGGAATCAAGCCTTACTTACCTCTGAGGCTAACCGCTTATCAACTAACTATAATCTCAACTTACAATTCATTTCCCCCAGTCCAGTGGGAATGTTCAAACTAGCCAATAGTGCTTGTGGTCTTTATGACCTCAGAGGAAATGTTTGGGAATGGTTGAGAGACACCTTCAACCCCCTACCAGGATTTCAACCCCACCCGCTTTACAAAGACCAAGCAGCACCCTTTTTTGATGGTAAACATCAGATGATGCTGGGTGGTTCTTGGGCCACTAATGGTTCAATGGCATTGCCAAGTTATCGCAATTGGTTTCGTCCCTACTTTTATCAACACGCTGGTTTTAGAATTGCTCAAGATTTGAAAGCTGTGTCATGAAATTTAGATACAGCGCTTTGCATCTAAATGGAGTACACCCCTCCCCAACCCTCCCCGAGTTCACGGGGAGGGTGCTTGAGGTGCGCGGGTGGGGTCTGTTTGTACTTCACTAACTTGCAATCTGCTGTACGTTTTCTTGAAACATTGTTTAATTCAGCGACACCAGAAATTTATACTACCAAACAGAAAATAGAAAAAATTAGAAAATGCTAACACAGCCTTTAATAATTCTTGACAATCAGTATCATGAGTTAAACAATGATGGTGAAGATGTCATTCAAGGATTAACCCAAGCCCGAAAAAGTTTACCAGCCAAATATTTTTATGATGAACGTGGTTCTCAACTGTTTGAACAAATCTGTCAGTTACCCGAATACTATCCGACACGAACAGAAGCCTGGATCTTGAGTCAATACGCCGATGAAATTGCTCAAATGACAGGCAGTTGTGAACTAGTAGAATTAGGTAGCGGTAGTTCTACTAAAACTCGCCTTTTGTTAGATAGTTATCAAAAAATTGCAGATGACTGTAGATATTTACCCATTGATATCAGTGGGGGAATTCTCAAAACCAGCGTGCTACAGCTACAACAACAATATCCTGATTTTTCCATTCAAGGATTACTAGGAACTTACGAACAAGCCCTAGCTCATCTGGAATCAAACTCTTTGCGATACTCTCTGCGTCCAGCCTCTGGCTTATCGCGGATGATTTTTTTCCTGGGAAGTTCTATGGGGAATTTTACCTCACAGGAATCTGACCATTTTTTGAGTCAAATTGCTCACGCTTTAAAACCAAGAGATTACTTTCTTCTCGGGATTGATTTACAAAAACCCAAAGAAATTTTAGAATTAGCCTATAACGACAGTCAGGGAGTAACTGCTGCTTTTAATTTAAATATGCTCTCCCATTTAAATTGGCGCTTTCAAGGCAATTTTAATCTCAATTTCTTCACTCATCAAGCGATTTATAATCAAGCTGATGCTCAGATAGAGATGTATCTCCATTGCCAAGAAAATCATTGGGTGTCTCTAGATATCCTCAATTTAAAAGTTTCGTTTCAAGCTGGAGAAAGCATTCTCACCGAAATTTCTCGCAAGTTCGATTTGGCAATCATCCAAAAACAACTTGCGGCGCAAGGACTTAAAACTTTGAAAACTTGGACAGATCCTCAGGAGTGGTTTGGGTTAATTCTTTGCCAAGCTCAATAATTTTTCTAGAAGTGTAAACTGTTATCCAACATTACGCACCCTGAACTATGGTAACTACAAAGTCTCCAACAATTGGACTGGTTGAACCTCCTGCAACGGGACTATACGATGCAGAAGGCAAAAATTGGACTTCTTTATATAGACATCGTTCCTTAATCAGCAAGCAAGTATTGATCCCTGACTTGCAAGCAGGAGGATTTGATGCCCAATTGGTCAACCTCAGAGATGACAATTATAGTGAAGAATTTGGGGAGATTTCTTGGAAAGGGATGACCCTGCGGAAAACTTACGTTGGCGGCAAAATTTCCGCCCTCGATCCCCACGCCTTCGATGCTTGGGGAGTTACAGTTAATTTCTCCCAAGACCGTCAAGTCAGTTGTATGCTAATTGAGCATCTGGCTAAGGGGGGTCGTCCTGTTGTTGTTGGCGGATCGGATGCTTTCGCTGAACCGCACCACTACTTGAAGGCGGGCGCTGCAGCAGTCGTTCAGGATAAATCGGGGGGAGCTAATTGGGCTATTTTTGACTATGTACTGGGAAAAACTCCACGAGAAGAACTTACGGGTGTCATTCTCGCAGATGGTAAACAGTATCCCAGGAAGACTAAAGCAAAAAGTCCAGATGAGTGGGCACTACCCTCAGTGGAAGTGGCGCGGGACTGTTTAGGGACACTTCCCAATGTTCAGGGATTTGTGCCAGTCGGTTCGTTGGTTGCTGACATTGGTTGCGATCGCACCTGCGATTTTTGCATGACACCCACTTACGGCACTGGCTTTCGGAGAATGTCCCCGGAAACAGCCCTCAAATGGTTGGCTATCCAGAAAGAAGCGGGGGCACGTTCGATCAATATCGGTTCCGATCAATTCCTCGCCCGTGGACTCTTTCCGGAGGGGCGACAAGAGATCCTCGAAATTACCAATGGTGCGCGGGAGATGGGAATAACTCTCATGTGGCCCAATGGTTTAGAACTGAGGAAAGTAACTCTGGGTGCTGGGCGTAACTACGAAAGCACCGACCTCAGACCTGATGAAGAACTGATTGAAGCACTGTTTGGCTGGGATGGCAAAGTCGGTTGTCCTTTGGCTTATATCCCTGCTGAACGTCCTGTTTTTGGACGAGAAGCCTACAAGAAGCTCCTACCGTGGCAAGAGCATTGTACATTGATGAAATCTGTAGTCAGAACTGGTGTACCTGTCATTGCTTATGGCATCATTATCGGGCTACCCGATGATGACCATGAAGATTTGTTACGTCTTGAGGAAGCGATTTCAGAACTCGTGGATGAACTGGTAGAGATTAACCCTCAATTGGAATTTCAAACTTCGTGCTACAGCATTATTCCCTTGCCCGGAACTCCGCAAGCTCATAACTTACGCAAGACAGGAATGCTACAGTTTGAAGACACCTGTCTTTGGGGGGTATGGACAACCACTTCCAAGACTAATCACCTTACCTACGAGGAGGTTTCCGATTGGCAAATTCGTCTATCTAATATTCGCAGAGGACCGTCTGGATTCACCAACTATAACGGGGAATATTCAGGGATGGTTAGTGAAGCTTCCTCCGACGACTCAAAGATTGTGTTGGCAAATTCTTGAGCTGCATTTAGCACTCAATAAGCTAGCTATAGCTGCTCATAACCTTTGATTATGGGCAGCTTACGGTGTCTAAAGTTTAAATAAGGAGTAAAAAGTTTATTTCATTTCAAACTCGCCCAGACGTGAACATTTACAAACCATTACCAATTAAAATGAAAGGTGCCCAATAATAGGGATGACTCAGACGATTTGCAACTTTTGCTGGTAGCTTCTCGCGTGTAGATTTGAGAATTCCTTTGTCTTGGTTCTCAGTTATTCCTGAATAATCGCCTGTAATCATTGCAATTTGCGCTTGACGTAAAGCTTCAGCCTTACTCATTTTTCCTTGACTTAAGAAGGCGTAAAAAGCATCCATTAAAGCTTGTGTTCCACCATCGCTGACGGGCCATAAGGATGCGATCGCAGCTCTTGCTCCTGTACGCTGTACTTGATAGCCAAAACCTAAAATTTCTTCTCCCTTACCTATTTGGTCACCGACTGCTGTTTCACAAGCACTCAACACAACCAAATCTACATTTGGTAAAGATAACTTTTGAATTTCAGGTAGCCTAATTAAACTACCATCGCCCATCAAAATAAAAGAATCTTGCGGCTGACCGTTGACAAATTTGGCGTGAGTTGCCATATGAATAACTGTATAGACATTTAAATAACGAATCATTGCTTGGCGATTAAAATCATTATCTAAAAGTGTCTTAGTTTCTGGCATCATAGTAGCAAGATTTTGAACTTCTGCTCCTGCATATTGTAGTGCTTTAAATGGTAATGAAGCAGACTCTAATTGTACGACGTGACGCTGTGTTGTTGCTCCAGCTAAAACTTTTATTTGTGACAAAGGTTGGGTATCAATTTCTGTTAAACTAAGAGCAGTAATATTGTTAGTGCGGAAACGCTGCGCTAACCATTGTTTGCCATCATATAAAGCTGCTAGGGGAATATAACGTAATGGTCCATCCGGCGCATAAACAATTGTTTTGGCATCTGCGTTTGCGAGGTCTTTTTCTATCGGCTTAATTAACCATTCATACAGCTTTTGTGCTGGAACTGTGGCGTTAGATTCGGGATTTTCTAAGGCGCTACGAAAATCTGCGATCGCCCGATTGAGTTCTTCTTTTTTAATAGATACACTACGATGGATTGGTGGTGTATTTGGAGTTGTTAGTACCAGTTCTAGACGGTTTTCTAAAATCAACGGATACAGCAGAACAGCATTTTGGTTAAGACGCTGCAAATTGTCGCGCAAGCTGTTGAGATTCTCCAGTGGTATAATCTGTTGTGCCGTTTTTGGGCTAAGCTGTCCTAACCAAGCATTCACTTCTGGACTGTCGATAAATTGGTTAAATTCGGTGAGAAGATTTGCCTCCAGTGCTACGATTTTTTCCTTTTCTTCGGGTTTCCTGTTAGTTGGTGGAGTTTTTTGCAATTCGCCAAGTTGTCTGCTGATTTGAATTTGTTTATCAGCTATAACTTTCAACCCTTGATTAATCGATTGTTCTGGAGAGGGTGACTCAACTCCTTTGGAAGTTTTTTCATTACCCCGAACATCATGCAGATAATCGTCTAGTTCTTGGATTTTAAGTAAATCTAAAACTTGCTGTGCTTCTAGCACTCGATCTTGTTGCAGAAGTAAGTCAGCTAAACGTCGATAGATATCAGCAATGGTTGTTGTGTAAGATTGCTGTTGTTCTCGTGGAAGCGATCGCAATTGTGCGCGTATAGCTTCAGTCACATTCACAGATTGCTTGTAGAAAATGATTGCCAATTGTGGTTTGTTTTGCTGCGCCAGTAAATCACCAATATTTCCGAGGGTAATCCTTTGCGCAGTTCTATCACCAATTTCTTGACTAACTGCTAATGCTTGCTGATATGACGCTAATGCTTGGGAATACTGACCCATACCTTTATAAGCGCTTCCCATACTATCAAGAGTACGCCCAACGACAGCACGATCACCCACTTGTTGGAGAATGGTTAACGCTTGCTCAATAGACTCTACTGCTTGTGAATACTGGCCCAATTGTTGATAAACAAACCCTAGATTGTTGAGAGTAGTGCCAATATTTGGCTGAGCATCAGTTTTTTTAAAAACTGCTAAAGCTTGCTGATAATAATCTCGTGCTTGAGAATATTTTTTCCTGACATTGTAGACGAAACCAATATTATTAAGAATTGTGCCTTCGCCTAACTTATCATTATTTTTTTTGTAAATTTCTAAACCTTGCCTATAAAAGTTGAGCGCTTGGGAATATTGACCCACTTGGCTGTAAACTTGTCCAATCTTATTAAGGTTATTCGCTTCTTCTATAGGGTCTTTCGCTTTTTGAATATTAACTAAAGCTTGCTGAAAAAACTTGAGTGCCTGGGAATATTGTCCTCTTTCATAATAAACTCCACCAATACTATTAAAAGCTGTTCCAACGCCTAGATTCTCTTCTATTTTTTGCATTAAGGAAAGACTTTGCTGATAGTATTCTAGTGCTTGAGAATACTGTCCCATAGATTGATAAACTAACCCAATATTATTGAGGATAAGTCCTGTGTTGTTCTGTTCTTCTGTGTCAGGAACTTTGCCAACATCTACTTTTCGACTTATCGCTAACGCTTGCTGATAAAATTTCAGTGCTTGCGGATATTGACCTAATTCTCTAGAAACTGCTCCTAGGCTATTAAGTGTATTACTAATATTTTCTTTGTCACCTATTTCTTGATAAATGACTAGTGCTTTTTTGTAGATTTCTAAGGCTTTTTGAAACTGACCGCTCTCATATTGGTCTACCCCTTGATTAGATAGTCGGTCTGCTTCTATCTTCAGGTTCTCAGGTTTTTGTGGTTGTAAGAGTTTTCTCAAAGAATGACTCACAGTTTGAGAACGACCAGGTACAAGTTGTTGTCCTTGATCAACTGAAGTCTTTAATAAACACAAAATAAGTGCAATTGTGCCAAAGCGAAGAAAAAGAGATAAGTGCATGAATCAAATTTTAACAGTTATCAGTTATCAGTTATCAAGTACCAGCCGCAGTTATCAGTTATCAGTTAACAAGTTAAGGGCGGGCTTGCCCTGAGCTTTGTCGTTCGCGTAGCGTGCCCGCAGGGCATAGGGTCAAGAAATCGCTGACTCTGTTCACTGTTCACTGTTCACTGTTCACTGTTTACTGTTTACTGTTCACTGTTTACTGTTCCCTGTTCCCTGTTCCCTGTTTTAATTTATTTTAAAATCAAGAGTTGCTTATTAATAAAATAAGCAACTGCAACACTTAGTTATTAAAAATGGTTTATTGAACAATTTTGGGATGCACCTGTCAGAAACTTTCTTAAAATCGCATTCAGTCATTGAGATACATGATTTACTAAGTTTTCCTTTACTTCCTAGAACTAGGACGTTTTACCCTTGAGCGATTACCCAATATAGTACTAGCAGCAGTTAAGTTTATTTTAGAACTACCAGACTTATCTGTGCCAGTAACAGTCAGCATCTTGCTCTGAGAAATAAGATAGGAGATGAGAGTAGCAACAGTCTCTTCACCCATGTCCTGATAGATATCTAGTGCTTGTTGATAAGATTTTAAAGCTTCTCCTAACTGTTGATTAGCTTGTTCTAGTAGTTTTTTGGCTTCCGCTTTACGGATATCTTGATTAGGGTGTAATGTTTGATCAGTCATTTGTCATACTCCTGTTGTTGGGTAATTTATAGAACAGATTTAACTTCACCTAAAGACATATATGTATACCAACAGAAACTACACGATTCCGGATGCTAAGTGGTCGGTCAACCTTGAAAAAGGTAAATAGAGTCTTTGTAATGACTTCCCTATCCTTTGCTTCTCCTGTCGCAGAAGCTACGAGCGTAAGTCCCAAAGGGAAACGCGCAAGGGACGCCGTAAGGCGTACGCTTTGCGCATACCGAACGCCAACGGCGCGAACGGTAAGTCTTTTAGGCGTATACACTCAGCTTGTTTTGTATACTTAGGGCACGCACTCACGTTCCCAATTATATTTTATGCTTAATTAGATTTAGCTACTAATCAGTGTCTTGATTTATAACTTATGTAGTAGATTTGTTTGTTTTCAGTTGTTTTATCTGCTCATCTAGTTCTTCTACTCTTTGCTTATTACCTAAAGTTTTGTAACTATCTCGTGCTTGAGTCAACCAATTTCTGGCTGTTTTTTGGTCATCTATTGCTATATACAAATCTCCCAAAGCTTCCGCAATCTGCGCTTGCTGTATGATATCCTTATTAGCTCTTGCTAATTTATGTGCATTTAAATAATTAATCTCAGTTTGCACATTAACTCCTGTTTCCCAGTAGAGATTGCCAAGCTTACGATAGACGGAAGTTTCTTTAATACCACTACTTATCAAGGTTTCCAGTGTCTCTATCGCCTCTGATTTTAAATCTGCCCCTATGTAAAAAAAAGCACGTTGAAAATTTTTGACTTTGTCAGAAACTTTTTGATTGTTCAGCTGCGTCATGCTTGCTTTGACAACTGGTGCTTCGTCCTTGGACAAGAGGCTAAAACCCCGCGCATTTGGTTTTTCATCTGTTGACAATTTACCGTTGTCTGCTTTAACAATCAGCAAATATTCCACACCTGTTTCTAGTCTTGGTTCTCCTGGATACACGACTTGATTAGTACTCACTTTTGTTTGCCAAACAACCGAATCACCTTTTTGTAAACTGACATCATAGCTTTTGACACCCAAAACTTGATTCCAGCGTAGCTTTGGCTTGTCAGTGAGTAGCAACGTTCGGCGGGGACTGATAATGTAGGGAATATCAGGGTTGGTGGGACTGCGAGGATCACCACTTTGAATGGTTGTACATTGCTGAGCAATGGGTATTTGACTAACTTGAGTGGTAAGTGCTGGTGGTAAATTTGGTGTTAGTAATATCAAAAGCAACAAGCAAACAGCAAAAAAACAAACGGCTATTTTCGCTTTTTTACTCTTTACTATCCTGTTTTTTAGTAGTGCACTGAACTTCATTATTGAGTCCTTGGGGTTTTAGAAGTGGAGGGTAACCGTCGCTTCGCTCCAATTCAAAATTCAAAATTCAAAATTCAAAAATAATTAAATAATTTTTCCAACCTACATTTTTGAATTGAAGAAATTTTGGATTTTAGTTTGGATTTTAGTTTGGATTGGAGCAATTGGTACAAGTCCCTTCATTTATGAATGAAGGTACCCTAACGCGCAGCATCAACCCCCTTCGGGGGATGACTTTGATATCTCCTTAATTTTTTTTGCTGCTTCAGAGATCCACTGTTTTTCTTCTTTCGTTTCTGGTTTTCCAGATGTGATACAATTTTTCAAAGCTGAAAGTGCTCTTTGCCTATTATTTTGCTTGTCAAAAACTTTGGCTTGAAGGCAATATGCAGCAGCGCGATCGCCATTAATCTTGATTGCCCTTTGAAGAAAGTTCTCAGCTTCTTGATAATTCCCCAGTTCTAAATACGCCCAGCCCAAGTTTTTCAGCATTGCGTATTTAACTTTGTTATCTTCAGTACGTTGTAAACCTTCGTGTAGTATAGATACTGTTAAATCATATTGTTTCTCCAAAATGTACAATCGTGCCAAGTTGTTATAAGCTCTATCGAAACCCTTCAGAGCAGCTATTTGGTAAGCAGTGCGGGCTTGAGCAAACTTATTTTGGTCTTCATACAGCAAGCCTAAATTATATTGAGGTTGTGGCAAATTTGACTGAAAAAAGAGAGATGTTTGATAGAATAGTTTAGCTTTTGTAAAATTTTTATGATTGTATTCTGATAAACCCACATTATTGAGTTTTCCTGCTATTTCTGGTGCCAGACTCCACAACTTGAAACCTCCTCCAAGTAATAAAGAGCCAGCTAACAAAAATTTCAAACTCCGGCTCCGTAAACTTTGGATCTGTAAACTTTTATCTTGTTGGCTCTGTAAACTTTTATCTTGTATGTTATTGTGTTGATCTATTCTTGGTTTGTCTAACTTAGATACAAGAGTAAATGTATTTTTGAGGAAGCTCTTTAATCCTAAAGTACTGACTCCAAACCCTGTATCTGGTGGTAAAGTATCTGTTCCATTTTGAGATAGTGGAAACTGTTGTTGATTGCCTTGAAGATAATTTAAGATTTCCTGGCAATTTTGAGGTCGCTGTCCAGGAAAAGGAGCTATGAGGCGGTCAATTAAGTTTGCTAATTGTGGCGAAACACTCGTTGCTTGGTCACGCCAAATCAGTTCTCCTGTTGCCGAGTTTTTAAGAAAATCAAGAGGAGATTTACCTGTGAGCAAACAGACAAAAGTTCGTCCCAAAGCAAAAAAATCTGACTGTGGGACAGCGTGACCTTCAGCTTGTTCTGGAGGGGTAAATCCAGGAGAAACGAGTACAGTTCCAGTTTGTTTGCCTTCTTGTTTTTCTAAGTAAGAGTTTGTGACTTCCCTAACAGCACCAAAGTCGATCAACACCAGTTGCCCATCGGGTCTTAGCATGATGTTAGATAGTTTAATATCTCGGTGAAGATATTGATGCTGATGTAGTTCGTTAAGTATTTCTACTAATTCGATTAACCATTCATGAGCTTGTTCTGTGGTGAGTGGTTGATTTCCTCTAGCTTGTAACCACTGTTGCAAATTTGAACCGGGTATTTTCTCCATCACTAGACAGTGCAACGGTTCAGCATTGCCATCAGACCAAGTAAAATACCCATCTGACTCTATACGCGGGATACCAGGGTGCTTGAGGCGACCTAGTAATTCAGCTTCTCGTTGAAATAGGGCGATCGCCTTTTCTTTAATTGTTGGATTATGAAAGCGCTCTAAGCTCAAAACTTTTAAAACTTTGGAGGTACCGCCATCATCCACTTCAAACACTTTACCAAAACCACCGCCACCAATTTGACAGAGAACTCGGTAGCGTCCTTGAAGTAACATTCCTGGACGAATCATGGCGACTATCATCATGCCTCAGTCTTTGCTCCCCAAAACTGAATTATCAATCCCCATACCCCATGCGGAGAATTCACGCATTGCAACCAGTGATACAAGCAGATACACGCAGCTATCCGCGTTTATCTGCACGCCAGGTGCTACAAGCCGGGGAACCCTAGTCGAGCACTGTCTTATCCATCTCCAGTTCAAAAATTTCAAATTCGTTTTGACTTTTGAATTTGAGTGCAGGCAGGATCGACTGAGTTTACAGCTCATTAATTCAAAGAATAAACCATTTTATTCTACAAATTGAAATCGACTGATTACAGAAAACTAATCTTTAGCTATCAGTGGAAGGCGAACGGTGAAAATTGATCCAACTCCAGGTTCACTTGTGACAAAAATTTCACCACCCATCATCTGGCAAAAGTGACGGCTAATTGCTAATCCCAGTCCAGTTCCACCATATTTTTTCGTGGTGGAAGCATCTCCTTGCGTAAAGCGTTGAAACAGCTGCTGCTGTTGATGATAGGACATACCAATGCCTGTGTCTTCAACAGTAAACGTGATCATTCCAGGAGTGTGACTTGTTTGAACGTTTAGTATTTCCTTGTGGATGATGAATCTCACCCTACCGTTGGTGGTAAACTTGGCAGCGTTGCTCAGCAGATTGTACAGAACCTGTCGTAGCTTAGTTTGATCCGTGTACATGATGCCAAGTTCCCCATCAAAATTCACTTCTAAAAGATTGCCATTTTTCTCCACCAAAGGCTTGACTGTGAGAACAACGTTATTGATGAGCGGGGCGAGTTCAAATGTCTCTGGGTAGAAAGTCATTTTCCCGTCTTCAATTTTTGATAAGTCGAGGATATCGTTGATTAATATCAGTAAATGCCTACCTGCAGTGTTGATAGATTCAAGATCGTCAATAAACTCTTCTGACATCCCAAAATCAACCGCATCATCGCGCAGCAGTTGACTTAAGCCTATAATCGCATTTAACGGTGTGCGTAACTCGTGACTAACATTTGCCAGAAACTGACCTTTTGCTTTGTTAGCAGCTTCTGCTAATTCTTTGGCTTGCTGCAATTCTTTAGTTCGCTCGGAAACCCGCTCAATCAAACGATTGAGAGATTTCGCCAGTGATCCAATTTCATCTTCTGTACTAATAGGAGCTCGCAAATCAAAGTTAGATTTTTTCGCGACTTGTTGGGCGACTTGAGTCACAATAATGACTGGTTCGGCGATCGCCCGAGAAGTACGCCATGCTACAATTGCTGCGATCGCCACTGACAACAGCATACTCGCTACAGCAATTAATCTCTCGACTTTTTTTGCGTTCGCCAGATCTGTTGTAAATTTCTGCTCTCGCTGTTGAGCAATTTGCAAGTTGTTAGTTAACCGTTTACGTATCTCATCCAGCCGCATGGCTGTTCCACCGCTCATTATTTCCAGCAACTCGTTTCTGAGTACAGAAATCTGTTGTTGTTGTTTTGGCTGCTGGTCAAACTGCTGCAAGATTGAGTCAATTTGGCGAACGTAAGATTCTAGGTTACGCGAGTAGTCATTTAATATAGCTCGTAGAGTATCTTCCGGTACTGCTAATTTTCCAGGCTTGCTATCTATAAATTTCGTAATTCGTTGCTCAACGTTCTTAGCGTCTTTTACACTGCTTAACAATTCCGCTCTCTTGCTAGAACGCCGTTGCGGATCTCGTATAGCAGCAACCAAGTTAGAGCCATGCAATTGTGCATCTACTAAAGCATTCCTATAACCACTCAGTACTTGTGTTTGAAACTGAGCATGCTCTAATTGTTTAGTTTCTATCCCTAAATAGAAATTGGATATGACTAACCCAGTCAACGAGCCTAGAAAACCAATCCCAATTGCCAGAAAGTAGCCGTAGCCTATTTTCTGATGAATACGCCAAGAACTAGCTTTGAATTTCCCTGGCGAGGGAAATTCTATAGTCGGGAGTTCGTCAGTAGAGGGCTCTTGGGCTGACACTTGTGTTATTTCCAGATTGCTGTCAACAGCGGTTGGCTCTTGAGTTTGCATCCCTCAAATCTCCTTACCCTCCCGCAAAAATCACCGTATTTTTTTCAAAGCTAAGATTTGGTGCAATTTTCTATTAACTCTTCTTACATTATCATCTTCTTTTTTAACAGGATTACTGCGTTTTTAACTAAAGAATTTACTTGATAGTGTGAAATAAAGGCTAAGTTTTAAAGCCGAAGTTATGAAGTTTTTATAAAGCACCCTTATTTCAGCTTACAGTTGGTTGCCAAGAAGGCATATTTATCATTTCTTTCTTCTAAGTTAAGTTTATTTGCTGCAAACAAAAATCGCCATAATTAGGCTGTTAGCAACGTTTTAGAGTCAAACTGTATAGTCTATTTGTACTCAGGGTAGGGTAGAATATTATCATAGTTCCTGTCATGAAAAGAGTTGAGTCTAAATTTTTTTTATGTGGTAGACACCGAAGAAAAGCCTCATCCACCACTAACTACCTAACTGTCTACTCAGAAATCGTTCATAAAATAGCCCCCTAACGGGGGCTGGGCAAACCAAGAGGGCTAGAAGCTAACTAATTTAGCCTCCAACTCCTGATTGTATTTATACAATCGCTGCCGACAGGAAATTGTTAGCTGCTTGCTGCAACAATTCTGCTTTATCGGTGCGCTCCCAAGGTAAGTCTAAATCGTTGCGCCCAAGATGACCGTAAGCCGCGACGTCCTGATAAAAACGTCCGCCTCGTTCTTTGGGCAGATTGCGTAAATTGAAGGCATGAATAATGCCTGCTGGGCGTAGTTCAAAATGCGTTTTGATCAATTCCAGCAAGATTTGATCATCAATTTTACCTGTGCCGAAGGTATCCAACATCACGCTGACTGGCCGCGCTACACCAATGGCGTAACTGAGTTGGACTTCACATTTATCTGCCAAGCCAGCGGCGACAATATTTTTCGCCACATACCGAGAAGCGTAAGCTGCAGAACGGTCTACCTTGGTGGGGTCTTTTCCTGAAAAAGCACCACCACCATGTCGCGAGTAACCGCCGTAGGTATCAACAATGATTTTACGTCCGGTTAGACCAGAATCTCCCTGAGGACCACCGACGACAAATTTACCTGTGGGGTTGACCAAAAAGCGAGTCGCCTCATCCGGCTTAATATCAATGTCTCCGAATACAGGTTCAACTACTGCTGACCACAGATCTTCTTTAATCTTGGCTTGCACTGCAGCTTCATCGGTGATGTCACCAATGGTAGCGGTATGCTGGGTGGAAACCAGGATAGTATCAATTCCTACAGGACGTCCGTCTTCATATGCTATAGTGACTTGCGTTTTTCCATCAGGACGCAGGTATGGCAAATCACCTGTTTTACGGACTGCAGCCAGTCGGCGAGCAATGCGGTGGGCAAGGCTAATCGGTAAGGGCATCAGTTCTGGTGTTTCGTTACAAGCGAAGCCAAACATGATACCTTGGTCACCTGCACCAACAGAGTCGAATAGTTCTTCACTATTCTGCTCACGGGTTTCATGAGCAGTGTTCACACCTTGAGCAATATCAGGTGATTGTTCGTCCAATGCGACAATCACTGAGCAGCTGTTAGCACAAAACCCGTTTTCAGCGTTGGTATAACCTATCTCAGCAATTTTTTTGCGAGCTAGATTCACATAATTCACATTGGCTTTAGTCGTAATTTCACCAGTGATAAGTACCAAACCAGTGTTAACGACAACTTCAGCCGCCACACGACTACTGGGGTCTTGTGAGAGTAAGGTGTCTAGAATTGTATCAGAAATCTGATCGCAGATTTTATCTGGATGCCCCTCAGTCACGGACTCAGAGGTAAATAGATAACGATGAGACAAGTGTAGTTCCTCCATAGAACATTTTTCTGATTGACTAAACGCAAGCGTTTAGTTCAGCCACTTTAATCTGCAATCATAACAACATTTTTACAATGAAAATTCGTAAGTTATGTTACTTTCTCAAAAATATAACCTAAGACTGATTATTTTAAAGATCAAAAAAAGTTACTCTACTTGGTTACTGTTCTTTCCGGAAGAACAAACAGGGAACAGAAGACTAACAAAAGTATAAAAGAACGCGGGGACGCCCGTGAGCACCCCCAACAGCCCAGACACAAAAACATCTACTTTAACTAAACTTTAGCTGCTAGTTTTGCTTCCTTAGATGTTAAGCGCTCGTAAGCAGCACGCATTTTCAAACCTGTCAGCACTTGGAATAAACCAGTACCATTGTTGGAACCTGGGTACTCGCGGTGTTGCAGTAACAAGTGAGTCATCTCACCTTTGTACTTGGTAGATGTTTTGCTTAGATGTGTTTCTATGTAAATGACTTCTTCGAGATTGTCAAATTGACCATCTACCTCTAACACAGAGACGTAACGACCGTAGTACACATCTGAGCCGTAGTACAGTTGCATACCAGGATAAGAACAGGTCAGTTTACGTCCGCAGGGAGTCCACTGAATTGTTGACCCTTCATCAAAGAGGTAGACTGGGTCAAAGCCTTCTTTTCCTTCCCGTTGGAGCATACGTACCCGCAGGACTTTGCGCTCTTTGTCGTCTTTGATTAAATTTGTAGGCAATACTTGGAGAACCACATCAGCAAATTCTCTTTGCGGTTCAATGTATTTTGTAAAATCAGGTTTGCGGGAATTGATTTGAGCTAAGACATCTTCATAGCGGTGACCACGTTCTGCCATGTCTCGCTGGATTTTCCAAGCAATTTTGACTTCATCGCTGATGTCAAAATAGACACTGAAGTCAATGAGTTCGCGCACCCGCTCATCATATAAAGGATGTAATCCCTCAATCACGACAATGTGATTTGGCTCTATTCTTTCTGGTGGGTCAATATTGCCGGTCTCGTGGTTGTAAATCGGCTTATCAATTGCTTGACCTTCTTTGAGCGCTTTGATTTGCTCATACATGAGGTCAAAATTGTTTGCTCTTGGGTCAAGTGCAGTTATTCCCGTTTCTTTGCGCTGCTTACGGTCTAAACAGTGATAGTCATCTAAGCAAATGACTGTCATCAGCTCTTCACCGAATAAATCTATCAGGCGACGCAAAAAAGTAGACTTACCGCATCCGGAGTCTCCAGCTACTCCAATCAATACCACGCGTTCCGGCTTAGTCATAAATCTCCTCTAGATACTAAAGATGAGTCAATCACTTATTTTTCTTACAGCATTTTATAGCCAGGAGTTTACTCCAATGGCGTCAATATGCGTTTTCGCCCCCAGCACCGCCATAAGCGACTAGACGGGTATACAAGACAGTGCCAGTAAATACCTATCTGAGTAGTTTGAATTTGTTGCTGGTAAGTATTTAATCCTAGTGTTATATTGGATTGTAACAGAAGGAAGTACTCCATACAAGGCTTGCTGGTATTTCCTTTCAAGAAGTTATCTCCCTCTATGGGTGGTGGTGCTTCCAAAAAAAAAGATTAAATTGATTCATTATTAACATTCTTCAAAAGACTTATCCTCTACTTTAGAAGGTGAACAGGTGTGTGTGTTTGCCATTCGGTGCATGTCTTTGGTGAGTGTGCCTAGCAAGGCATTAGCTAGTGATGCCGATCGCCCAAAAAACGCCAGTTTTGTCAAGCCAAAATCATGTAAACTAAAGCTGGCGCATAGTGCTGGGAAGGATTTTTCAATTAAAGGTTAAGTAGACATCGGAGTGGTAGAAGGAATGTACATTAAAGGTGCTGTTGAAGGTGCTGCCAACACAGAATCAGGTAGCCGTGTTTTTTTATATGAAGTGGTGGGTTTACGTCAAAGCGAAGAAACTGATAAAACAAACTACCCAATTCGTAATAGTGGCAGTGTATTCATCAGAGTGCCTTACAACCGCATGAATCAGGAGACACGGCGGATCACTCGCCTAGGTGGCAAAATTGTTAGCATCCAGCCTTTGAATGCTTTAGAGCATCTCAATGGAAAAACCTCTACAGCAAGTGCTAATAGTGAAGCCGAGACTGCTAGCAGTCAAGCAAATGGTAAAGCCACACCTGTAGCTGAGCAACAGCCCAAAAAAAAGGACAAACAAGGCAACACCATGACTCAAGCAAAAGCCAAAAAAGAATCACATGCTGACGTTCCTGTCAACATTTACCGTCCGAACGCTCCCTTTGTTGGTAAGTGCATATCCAATGAAGCGTTAGTAGGAGAAGGCGGTATTGGTATTGTTCAGCACCTCAAATTCGACATTTCTGGTGGTGATCTGCGCTATATAGAAGGTCAAAGTATCGGTATTATCCCACCTGGAGTGGATAAGAACGGCAAGCCAGAAAAAATCAGACTATACTCGATCGCCTCAACCCGTCATGGCGATGATGTGGATGACAAAACAGTCTCTCTGTGCGTCCGCCAGTTGGAATACAAGCATCCAGAAAGCGGCGAAACAATCTACGGTGTCTGTTCTACACACCTGTGTTTCCTCAAACCAGGGGACGATGTGAAAATCACAGGTCCTGTGGGTAAGGAAATGTTGTTACCCAGCGACCCCGAAGCTAAAGTTATTATGATGGGAACAGGAACGGGTATCGCCCCCATGCGTGCCTACCTGTGGCGCATGTTCAAAGACAACGAAAGAGCTGCTAACCCAGAATACCAATTCAAGGGATTTGCGTGGTTGATATTTGGTGTACCTACAACTCCTAACATCCTCTACAAGGAAGAATTGGAAGAAATACAACAAAAGTATCCCGAGAATTTCCGCCTCACTTATGCCATCAGCCGGGAACAGAAAAACCCCCAAGGTGGCAGAATGTATATCCAAGACCGCGTCGCAGAACATGCAGATGAACTTTGGAATTTGATTAAAGATGAGAAAACCCACACATACATCTGTGGTTTGCGCGGTATGGAAGATGGTATCGATGCGGCGCTGAGTGCAGCAGCACAAAAAGATGGTGTGACTTGGAGTAGTTACCAAAAAGACCTCAAAAAAGCTGGTCGTTGGCACGTGGAAACATACTAATTTAGTCATGAGGAGGCAGTGCGTTGCCAAGAGTTGTTTGAGCGGAGGTTTCCTCCGTAAGCGCAAGCGCACGCGGCTTGGGCGTTCACGCAGTGTGTCCCCTTGGGACTTACGCGCAGCGTCTCCTCCGGAGACTCAAAGCTATGCCCTACGGGCACGCTACGCGAACGGAGGGTTCCCCCGACGGTGCGACCTGCCGTTCATGAGTCATGACTCACTAGGCTTTTGACCGAAATTAATGAGATACAAGCCCCGTCCTTCTAGGACGGCTTTTGCTAAAATAGGTATGTCGCCATAGGGCATTGGGAGACTATAAACGGACATGGAGGGACGATAAGACCACTTAGTGGCGCATCCCAGCGAAATGTCAAGGAATCCTCGCTCCTTCAGGACGAGGAGGTATGTCAAAAAAAGCTATAAACTAAATAAGAAAACTAATTGTAGGGTGGGCTTTGCTCACCCTACAATTGTTATTTATTTGACAAAATAATCTAATATCTAAAATTGGTGTAAGACTTGTGGGTGTAAAACTTGGAATATTGGGATTAGGCACTGTAGGAACAGGTACGGTGCAATTGTTACAAAATAGTGGTTTTCGTCACCCGTTGTTGCAGGAAGTAGAAATTTATCGTGTGGGAGTGCGATCACTCGACAAACCCCGCGCAGTCACCCTACCACAAACAGTGGTAACAACAGACTTAGAAGCAATTGTCATCGATCCAAAGGTAGATATTGTGGTCGAGGTCATGGGGGGATTAGAACCAGCGCGATCGCTGATCCTCAAAGCCATTCAAAATGGCAAGCATGTGGTGACTGCTAACAAAGCCGCAATTTCCCGCTTTGGTGATGAAATCTTTAGCGCTGCTAATGAAGCAGGGGTCTACGTTATGCTGGAAGCCGCTGTGGGTGGTGGTATTCCAGTGATTCAACCTTTAAAGCAATCTTTAAGCGTCAACCGGATTCACACCATCACTGGCATTATTAATGGCACAACTAACTACATCCTCTCGCGGATGCAAACCGAAGGCAGCAACTTCAGTGATGTCTTAGCTGATGCTCAGGAATTAGGTTATGCTGAAGCTGACCCAACTGCTGATGTCGATGGCTTAGACGCCGCAGATAAAATCGCCATCCTCGCATCATTAGCCTTTGGTGGACGCATCAAATTGGAAGATGTCTACTGTGAGGGGATTCGGCAAGTCAGCAAGACAGATATTGCCTATGCCGAGAAATTAGGATTTGTCATCAAATTACTTGCTATTGGCAAAAGAATGACTTCCTCTCCCCCCATCTCAATCAGAGTCCATCCAACTTTAGTCCCGAAAGCACACCCTCTAGCTAGTATTAACGGCGTGAATAACGCTATTCTTGTTGAAGGTGAACCCATAGGACAGGTGATGTTTTTTGGTCCAGGTGCGGGTGCCGGACCAACTGCTAGTGCTGTATCATCGGATATTTTGAACCTAGTAGCAGCACTTCAAACTAGTACATCAGTACCAAACCCGCTGCTAACCTGCGCACATCAAGACTACTGCCAAATTGTGCCAATGGCAGAACTTATTACCCGATTTTATACTCGTTTTCTCACCAAAGACCAACCTGGAGTGATTGGCAAATTGGGAACTTGTTTTGGTAATCACGGGGTCAGCTTGGAGTCAATCGTCCAAACAGGTTTTCAGGGAGAACTTGCAGAAATTGTTGTTGTCACTCACGATGTTCGAGAAGGCGATTTTCGGCAAGCGTTAACAGAAATTCGTACGTTTGCAGGAGTAGACAGTATTCCTAGCTTGCTGCGAGTACTCTGAGATTATGGTTTATAAGAGTTTTAACAAATCCGTAACCTGAAAACTGTAACCTATTAGTTAATAACCTAAATGCTGCATCTTGTCCTTTAATTCCAAAAAGATGACAACAAATATGCATTCTCCAGATCCTGAGTCATCTCCAAACAATACCCTTGGTTTTGATGAATTTATCGGTATTCTTGTTGCTTTTTTGACTATCGGGATGATTCTATTTTGGACATTATCCCGTAAGAATCCTAATTGGAATTTCACTGGGTTGATATCCCCCTCGCCGACTTCCTCAGCTTCTCCAATCATTCCTGTAATCCCTGAACAACAAGCAATTCCATTTATCCTTCCTGGCGTCAAACCAACAGTTACTCCATCCCCAACAGAGAAACACAGCTTCTTGGACGATCTGTTTCCTCAAACTTTGAATGTACCTCCAGACGAAGCGTGGTCAAAAACAGAAGAGCGATCGTCCTCTCCTCCCATCACGAGTACACAACAATCTCGTGTCGTCACTCCGAGTGAAAAATTACCAACCATTCCCCCACCAATTGCTTTTACAGATGTACCGGGTGATTTTTGGGGAAAGCGTTTCATTAATATTCTTTCTTCTCGCGGAATGATCAAAGGCTTTCCTGATTACTCTTTTAGACCTAACCAGCCCGTGAACCGTGCTGAATTTGCCGCTATTTTACAACAAGCGTTTGACAAAAGAGATGGTGGAAATTCAACAAATTTTAAAGATATACCACCAGAATTCTGGGCAATTTCAGCAATTAACCGATCCATTGCGACTGGATTTTTAAAAGGATATCCAGACCAAAGTTTCAAACCAGACCAAAAAATTCCCCGAGTACAAGTTTTAGTTGCTCTTGTCAGTGGGTTGAATCTCAAAATACCTTCTTCCTCTGAAAAAGTTTTAAGCGTCTATAAAGATGCCAAAGATATTCCTAAATACGCCATTGATAAGGTAGCAGCGGCTACAGAAAATCGTCTTGTGGTAAACCACCCGGATCCACAAGTTTTGGCTCCAAATCAAGAAGCAACTCGTGCTGAGGTTGCTGCTATGGTTCATCAAGCTTTGGTGCGAATGGGAAGATTGCAACCAATTGAATCTCAGAGCATTGTGACAGCACCTTGATAAGTTTTGCAATACAAGTGCTGAACCAAAATTTACTGACTACACAAACTCATAAATTAAAAGCCTGCTTACGCAGGCTTTACTTTGTCAACCTCAGACTTCCATCTGAAGATTTTGCAAGACAATAGTCTATTGATTTCCTATTTTCCCTGCGGAAAATACTATGCCATAGACACGGCGGCGCCATTTCCTGAACCCGCAGCCGTGCGCTTTGCGCTGATGGGCATACTCACAGCATTGGGTATGCCAGTTCCTTTTGTCAACAAACCCTCATGCAGAGCTGGATTTACCCAGTCATCAAATGCCCCCAGGCAAACAATTCAAAACCAACGATATGCAATTTCCTTAGCAGGTCTTTAGCTTTCTGGAATTTGCTTGCCAACAACTTGTGATTTGAGAGTTGTAATCTCATCAGTTAACTCTTGCCGAGTTGAGGCTTTGAGGAGATAGCGGTAAATAAACCATGTAGAGTAACCAATGCCAATTAATTCAAAGGTCGGTGATACCAAAGGAATGTCATTCAAAGCATCCAATATCGCCAAAACTACCTTCACAGCGACAATTGCTGCCACAATTAAACCAATGGTAACCAGGGGCTGTTTGTATCTATTAAAGAAGCTTCCCAGATATTCAGGCAGTGTCGCTAAAAATCCAGAAACTTGTTCTCCGTATTTTAGCCATTGATCTTGAGACTGCACGGTTGGCTGGAGTTTCGTTATGCTTCCTGTTTGGTTGTTGATATTTGCCATCGTTGCTTCTGGAGACTTAGTTTCCACAATTTCCGGTTCTTGCATTTCGGCTTCCATAATTTTCAGACTTCACTTACTTTAATCCGGACAGTTACAACCAAAAGGTTGTTGACTAGACCATACACCGGTGCACTAGCACAACTGACTTTGGGGTACAACGAGGTTCTAGTTACCTATAACCATAATTACGCTTCCATGATTGGTTCATCAACTACAAGGTAGAAAACCACTAATAGGGCAGTAGCTATTACCTAGATAGCATGACTTAGAGGTTTACCCTGAGCGAAGTCGAAGGGTAGCATTCTAAGTCAATTCATTTATGGACTACACTCTCAAATTTAGTGTTATCCCAAGGTGTGTAAGTTGCTAATCATGGTACTCGTCTAAGTACAAATCATGCAAAAATCAGTGCACCTTTCATTTATACAAGTCTAAATGCCGATTTTACCCTATATTTAGGCTATCTTAAGCTCTTATCTTTGAGGAGGACATTTTACATTATTTATACTTACTGACATTATCATCACCCTACGTTTCGGGTTTTGGTGGAAATTCTAAAAAGTTGCGTCTTACGGTCTTACAGCGATTTGATAAACATGTTTCTTTCGGGGTTTCTTTCGGGAAGTAGGTTTAGCTCACATGAGTGCAACCTCCGGGTATCTCCTTCAGAGACGCTTCGCGTTCGCCTTTGGCGTGCGCTTGCGCTTACGCCAGTCGCTCATGGGGGAAACTACGCCAGACGCTACCCTACCCTTCGGGAACGACTTCGTCGAACGGGAAGCCGCCTTCGGCGTCTACAACTCAGGAGACCGGCTGTTAGCGCCTGGTTCCTCAAGACCACGCTGGCTCACCATTCTCAACAACAGACGAGCCTTTGTGTTATCGTTACCAGGCTGAGGCTGGTAACGAGCGTTGGAAACCCCATTCTCTACTTCCCACAATCGAGCCTATGGTAAGCTTTATTTCCAATCAGGAATTTGTGCGTCTTCACCACCGATACCTATACCTGTATTAGATATTTCGGCGTTGGTAATATTGAGGTCATTCATCAATGCCCCATACACATTAGAGTCGTGAATCGTAGCACGAGTGAAATTCACTTTATTAAGATTGGCTTTCTTGAAATCAACATTCGTCGCGAAAGCTGACGTCATGTTAGCGCCTGCTAAATTAGCACCTGTCAGATCAGCACCTTCAAGATTCGCCTTTGTCAAGTTTGCTCCTTGGAGATTCGCATCTCTCAAGTCAGCACCAATTAAGTGTGCACCACTGAGGTTTGCCTTCGATAGATCACACCCTGCACATTCCCCAGTAGAAAGTAGCTTCTTTACGTGCTGCGGATTCGCTGCATTCACTGAACTAGCTAAGACTAGGGGAGTCACCAAGGTGAAAAGTGCTATAAGTTTGGATTTCATAATATTTTCCCCTTTCTGATACAAGTTGCTTCCGTTTTCTCCTCATAGTTATATTATCCCCTATATCTTGGGAATATAACTTAGCTGTGATACACGTCAGCTTTATTTTGTGATGGCAGACAGGTTTTTTTGATAACTGTAGATGATTGGTAACTGATGCACTTTGTTCTACCTTCACTGAAAAAATAGTAACACCTGGTTTCAATGGAAAATTCTGCCATTGGGCATTAACCGATATCTGCTATGAGACGTAAATTGACGAAAAGGTTGCTTAGAAAAGCTTTCCGCTTACAACGGTATTTGCTTAAAAAACACAGCATGACAGTATCTGTTAAAACACTAAAATTGAAGATCAATCAGACACTATAGATGAGCGCTACGCAAAAGCGCAGCATGCCACAGGCATACGCGCAGTTTTGCTGTTTATCTCATACTCTCGTTTCTAGATATACTTTTTTAACAACAACGCCAACTTCTCTTTAGTTGCTGCGGGTGCCTTATCTAGGTTTGTCAAAATCGCATACTTTAGCGCTGAATGTGCATCACTTGAGGGTGGATTTTCGCTCAAACGCCGCACTGTTTCTTGAATCACTTTTTGAGCGTTGACTGCATTTCGCTGTAAATTAGCAATGACCATGTCCACTGTCACGCTATCGTGATCTGGATGCCAACAATCGTAATCAGTCACCAAAGCGAGCGTTGCATAGGCAATCTCGGCTTCCCGTGCTAACTTCGCCTCTGGCAAATTGGTCATCCCAATGATCTTTGCACCCCAACTGCGATAAAGATTTGATTCCGCTTTTGTGGAAAATGCTGGTCCCTCCATACATACATAGGTACCACCACGATGTACAGTGACATCTGGTAAGTTGAGGGAGGTGATCGCCTCTGCAACAACGCCAGCCAAATTTTTACAAATCGGGTCACCAAAAGCGATATGAGCAACAATTCCCTCACCGAAAAACGTTGAAACCCGATTTTTCGTTCTATCAATAAATTGATCGGGAACCACCATATCCAGTGGTTTGACTTCTTCTTTCAAAGAACCTACAGCGGAAGCAGAAATCAGATACTCCACACCCAGTTGCTTCATTGCATAAATATTGGCGCGAAATGGCAACTCGGAAGGCAACAGCGTATGATTGCGACCATGACGCGCTAAAAAAGCGACTCGTGTTTCCTCTAAAGTCCCTAGTATCAAAGCATCAGATGGTGATCCAAAAGGTGTCTGGACTTGCACCTCTTCGATATTTTTGAGGGCATCCATTTTGTATAAACCACTGCCACCAATAATTCCAATACGAGTTTCTGCCATTATTTTTAGATTTCCAAAAGAACTGAAAAATCAAGTTACACACTCAAGAGTGAGGAGTTATAACTTATAACTCCTCACTCTTAGCTCATAGCTCTTGACTTTTAAAAGTATTCTACCCGTGCATCTAACCCACGTGAGCGTAACCACTTAGATAAATCTTCCGCTTGTGAGCGTTCTCTAAATTGTCCAGCATTGACATACGGTCCTAGTTTAGATTCAGCGCGGAAAGCTTCCGGAATATACTGACGCACTTCATCTAAAGTGTCGTTCTTAGAAATCGGGATGACCACAACATAGCGATTCTCTCTAGGATTCAATCCTGTAGAGTTGTTAGGGTTGTTGCTCAACCCCAATGCTTGCCAAGTTTGAAAATTGACAGATCCTGTTGTTTGTAACCTATAGTATCGCTGAAATTGAACGACAGCATCTCTAGTTGCTGAACCGTAATAACCAGTAGCTTCACTTCTAAAAAATCCCAAATTCTGCAAACGCTGTTGTACGACTGTCACTCGCTGACTTCTCTCACCTTGACAAATATCTCCCGTTGCTGTATTGCAACTATAACTTTGTTCATAACTTTGTCCAGAATTTTGTCCAGAATTTTGTCCATAACTTTGTGCATAACTTTGTCCAGAATTTTGTTCATAACTTTGCCTTTCTAAAACTGTCGTTATTGCTGCCAAGGTTTGTGAGTCGCCGACACCATTGGGTACAATTCCATAATCTTGCTGAAAACGTGCTACAGCTTCCTGGGTTGTTGGACCAAAATAACCAGTTGGATTCAGCTTAAAGTAGCCCAACTGTTGCAAATCTTGTTGCAGTTGTGTTACCTGAGTACCAGAGTCTCCCAAATTCAAATCATTGGGTAATCTATCTCCACCAACACCAACTGAAGAATTATTTCTGCCAAGAACAACACGTATTGCTTCTTCTGTTCTCGCACCGACAATACCATCAGCACGTATTCCACGTGATTCCTGGAATCTGATGACTGCTTGCTGAGTTTCTGGACCAAAGTTACCTGTTATCGGACCATTAAAATAACCTAAACGCTGCAAATCCTGTTGTAATCTGATAACAGCTTGACCGCTGCTACCTGGTTGCAGACCACTACTGACACTTCCACCAGGTCTTCTACTTTGACATTGAGATTGCAACAATTGTTGAGTTCTTGCACCAACAAATCCAACAGTTGGTAGTCCATTTGCTCGCTGGAACCGAATGACGGCATCCCGGGTTAAGGAAGCAAACTTGCCTGTCACAGGACCCTTATAATAGCCCAACTTGCTTAGACATCTTTGAATCTCTGAAACTTGAGAGCCGGTACTTCCTACTTGCTGGATTGCAATCGCACGCTCCCCTATACTCAAGACTACCAAAGTCAGTGCTACTGATAAAAGATGTATTGTTGCATGACTCGACAGTTTTCTCCAATTCAACTCAGCAAAAAGATTAAAATCAAACTGCACAGGAGGAGTATGCTCATTTGTTGTTGATGCCTCGTTTGCTGTTGCAAGCTGAAGATAACCAATTCTTTCCATAGTAGTTATTTCGGTTTGTTATCTTAGATAATTCCCCTGTTGTGTGTTGTGATTTCACTTTCACACAAAGTGTTAGTCAAATATTTGTACATGCAATTATTAAAACACTGCTGTGACAAGCAGTTCCTGATGACTTGTTTTGTAATAGTTAAAATTTTATTTATTCAGTAACTTTACGGTTATTGGACAAAATTTTTACTGTGCAATATCGTACCTCATGGAAACCCAAGAAATGCTACTCACTACAGTTTGATACAGCTACTAACCTCCACTTTGACTTGATAGCACAAAATAACTGATACAAAAAATATATCAGTTTCTTAAGTAAGCGGGGTGATTCTTAGCTGCTAAGTTCTGCGTTCTGTATTCTTCTCAACTTACAGGACTAATTTTTGACTTTTGTTGAAATCTAACGAATGCCATTCTTAATACTGAGTCATTTATCTTGCAAGTACAAGATATCAGGTCAACATACTTTCCTAAAAAAGATCGTTATTTGAGGTACTTTCCGAGTAACAAATGATAGATTTTGTTCTCACTGTGTCCCATCTTTCCCAATTTTTTGCACTCTTAGTGTTTCTCACATCCTGAAAAAGAACACTGTGTAAAGTTTGCAATAATTCCTTTGTCGTATAGGGCTTAGAAAGAAATGCTTTGACTCGTGCAGTCTCCATCAGTTTGTCGCCGGCTACCAAACCGCTGACACCAATAATCAAGACATAGGGATTCATTTTTTGTAATGCGCGAATGGTCAGTGCACCGTCCATCGATGGCATCATCATATCCACCAACACAACGCTAATGTCATCTTTGTACTGAGCATACAACGCGAGCGCCTCAATTCCATCGCTGGCTGTTAAGACTTGGTAATTGTAACTTTCTAACGAGATTTTGGTAGTTTCTAAAATTGGACCTTCGTCATCCACAACTAAAACCAATTCTCCGTTGCCTTTTGGCAGTTCGAGATTTTCTGCAAGCGGTGTTGCTGTTACTTCTACTGCTGGCAAGAACACTTTAAATTCAGTTCCTTTGCCAACGTTGCTGGATACGTTCACAAAACCACCGTGGCTTGTGATGATGCCCCTGACAGTTGAAAGACCTAGCCCTGTACCTTTGCCAAACTCTTTAGTGGTGAAAAACGGCTCGAATATTCTATCCACGACTTCTGGCGACATACCAATTCCCGTATCGGCAACAGTTATCATGATGTAGGAACCGACAGTTGCCTCAAGATTCATCCGGGCATAGTGTTCGTCTATAAACACATTTTCGGCAGAAATCTTCAAAGTCCCGCCATCGAGCATAGCATCGCGAGCGTTAACAACCAGGTTCATCAGCACCTGATGCAAGTGTGTCGCATCGCCAACGATCGCCCAAAGGTCTGACTTTATATTCGTGCAAAATTCAATAGATTTGGGAAATGTTTCTTGAACAATCTGCTTTATTTCTGAGAACAGGTGGTTCACTTGCACAATCGTGCGCTTCTTGCTTTCGACTCCACGTGCAAACTGTAGTACTTGCTTGACCAAAGCCGCCCCACGTTTAGTGTTAGTTTCTATTGTGCTAAACATTTGCTGACTCCGCTCATCAATATTTGGGAGTTTTAGCTGTAACAGTTGTGCTGCCGTCAGAATTGGAGTCAGAATATTGTTCAGGTCATGGGCAATGCCGCTAGCAAGTGTGCCAATACTTTCCAGTCGCTGGGCACGAAGAAACTGTGCTTCGAGTTGTTTTTTCTCTGTAATGTCAGTGTTGACTGTAAGAATCGATTTCGGTTGCCCATCTTCCTCGCCCATCAAAGTCCACCGGCTAGCAACAATAATTTCCTTGCCTTCTCTAGTCACTTGATGTAACTCACCGTGCCATGAGCCACTAAGAGCTAAACTTTCTTGGAGGTTTTGCAGTTGACATAGAGTTTCTGCTGGGTACAAAAGCTGATTGACATTTTTACCAATTGCTTCTGTTGTCTTCCATCCGTATAAATCTTCAGCCCCTTTGTTCCAAAAACGGATTCGGTTGTCCAAGTCTTGAACAACAATTGCATCTGTGGTGATATCAAGCAAAGCAGCTTGTTCGCGGATTTGCTGATTTTGCTCTTGGAGTGTTTTAGTTAGGTTCCGCAACCTCAGATGAAGTTCGACCCGGGCTAAAACTTCTTCGTGCTGAAGCGGTTTGGTGATGTAATCGACTGCACCAAGACTTAAGCCTTTGACCTTATCCACTGTTTCGGAAAGTGCAGTCATGAAAATGATGGGAATGTCTTTTGTGAATTCATTAGCTTTCAAACGCCTGCAGGTTTCAAACCCGTCCATTCCTGGCATGAGTATGTCTAACAGGATGAGGTCTGGTGGGGCATATTCTGCTCTTGCAATCGCACTCTCACCATCTTCAGCAACCAAAACTGTAAATCCCGAGTCGCCTAAAAAATCGAACAACACTTCTAAATTAGTGGGAGTGTCATCGACAATTAAGATGACACCTTTTTTAGTAGGGTCAATATTCATAAAACCTCTTATGAATTTATTAAAATTTTGTGATAAACTCCAAGATTTGTTTCCCTTTAAAACCTTTAACTAGTTGACGTAAATGAGTAGCAAACGGTACCCATTGTTCATCCAATTCCTCTAGTTTGGCAGCTCGTTGTGCAATCCCTCTCAAGTCCCCCCTCATCGCCAAATCAAGCAAGACAGCAAGTTCTTCTGCTGGTGGAGCGACGACAAGTGAGTCTTGAGTCTGCGCAGGTGCAATGCTTTGCGCCCTGACTGAATTTTCGGGTTGTTCATAAATCCATTCCAACCCTAAATGCACCTGTAATTTTTCTAAAAGATCCGTTTTTTGGATTGGTTTGGGCAGAAAATCATCGCAACCAACTTCTCGACTTTGCTTTTGATCCCACTCAAAAACGCTCGCTGAGACGGCAATGATGATCACTTCCTTGAAGTTTGGTAACATCCTGAGGCGACGGGTGGCTTCAAAGCCGTCCATCACACTCATGACTAAGTCCATCAAAATCACATCTGGTTTCAATTCACGCACTTTCTCAAGAGCGTCTAAACCATTTGTTGCTTCTGTGACTTCAAACCCCAATGGCTGTAGTAGATTCACTAAAACAGAGCGATTAGACCATTTATCATCTACCACCAAAACTTTCCGCACAGGCCCGAGCAAACCAATGATATTACCTTTCTCTTCGCTTTTAACATCACTTTGTTGGAAAACTTCAGGCAAATTCAAATCGAACCAAAAAACACTACCTTTACCTAAAGTGCTCTTCACCTTTAGTTCGCCACCCATCATCTGAACTAATTGACGGCTAATTGCCAATCCCAATCCTGTTCCTTCAGTCTTACGACTCTCCTCACCCACTTGTTGGAATGGCAAAAATATTTCTTCTAATTGCTCAGATGCGATGCCAATTCCTGTATCTTCTACTTGAAAACGAAGTTTATCCTCCTGATAGCCCACTGTGAAAGTTATACTACCTTTTTCTGTAAATTTAACCGCATTGCTAAGTAAATTAATCAAAATTTGACGCAACCGTTTTTCATCTGCTCGAATCAGTCTTGGTAAGGGAGAAAGCGTTTTGTAAATTAACGAAATTCTCTTTTGTTCGGCACGGATGCGGCAAATCTCAGCAACACTCTCAAGAAATTCCGGAAGATGAAATTCTTTTGGATAAAGTTCCATTTTCCGTGCTTCAATTTTGGATAGGTCTAAAATATCGTTTATCAGTGTCAGTAGGTGTTCACCACACTGATGAATAATGTCAATACCATTCTTTTGTTGAGCAGTTAAAGCTTTATCTTTCTTAAAAATTTGAGTGTAACCTAAAATACCATTGAGCGGGGTACGAAGTTCATGACTCATGTTAGCCAAGAATTCACTCTTAGCACGGTTAGCAGTTTTGGCTGCTTCTTCTGCTCGCTGGCGTTCTTTGATTTCCTGTTGGAGTTGCAAATTTTTCTCTTGTAATTCCAGCGTGCGCTCTGCGACTTTCGCTGCCAATGTCCGATTATATTCTTCTAAATCATTGTAAAGACGTGCATTCTCAATCGAAATTGCTGATTGAGAGGATAAAAGTTGTAAAACTTCCAATCGCTCTGGTGTAAATGCACCAATTGTCAAGTTATTTTCTAAATAAAGAATGCCAATCAGTTTACCTTGATTGACAATTGATGTACATAAAATAGATTTTGGTTTATGATTGATTATATAAGTATCTGTTGCAAAGACTGGCTCAGAGCTAGCATCATTGAGTAAAACATGCCCCTGAGTACGACGCACATAATTGATGACAGATATTGGTAAGTCCTGAGTTAATTCTACAGGTGTTGATCGCTGAACAGTTATCTCATCTTGCCCGACACCTCCTGAAGCTTCTATCAGTAACTGTCCTGCTGTTTCTAAAATCAAAAATGCTGTTTCTGCACCAGCATTTTCGAGAACAATTCGCATCAACTTAGCCAGCAACTTGTCCAAAACGATTTCGCCAGAAAGAGCAACAGATGCTTTCATGACTGCGGCTAAATCCAGAACTCGGGGAGTAGCTGTAGTCGTAAAACTAATTGTCCGATTCATCTCTAGACCTTTAGTTTGTCGGTTCAGTGTCTGGGCGAAAATGTGAGGATATCTTGCTGCCAAATTTCCGACTTTTGCAGTTGCTCCCCAGCGAATATATCCATAGTAAGCATCAGTGAGATAAGTTTGAGCCACCTTTTCTCTACTATGCTCAAAATAAAACTTTGCTGCTAGTTCATTGGCGATCGCCTCTTCCTGAATATATCCCTGCTCCTTTGCTCCAGCAATGGCTCGCTCATAATATTCTGTTGCTTGCCAATATTGACCGAATACCCGTGCTTTTTCTGCCTCTACCAAGTCATACTTATGCTGAAAATTCATTGGAGCATGATCTGCCCATTTTCGCATCTTTTCCTGGTTCTTTGTCACTCTACTCAAGAGGTGTTCTTGTTGCGAGTGTGGTACTGATGGATAAATCGCGAGTTGTGCTAAAGAATCATAAAAATGAAACACTGGCACAATCAAAAATCCTTTTACCCCATCCAAATACTGTTCCGCTTGAACTGCATTTTCCAGTACTTGATCGAGTTCTCCAAATAAATAACAGAGTATCAGTTTGTTTGAATAGAAGTAGTGAAGTCCAGTTCTGTCATTTGCTTCTTTAAGCAATGGCAAAGATTTCTCCTCGTTGTAGGCTTCACCCAATAAACAGCACGGTTTTTCAAAAGATTTTAGCAAATTAAGAACTGACTGCTGAAATATTTGATTCCAACTCAAGGCGTTCTCTTGCTTAAGTTGAGCAAGAACATTACTGGTTGCTGCCATTTCTCGTTCAACTTTTGCCAGATCTTGACCGATGAGATATGAATAGTAGCATTTTTGCATAGCAGCATAGCCACCATATTCAAAATGTCCGTTCTCTAATCCACTAGAGTATGAATCCTGCAAAAGTGGCAATGTTTCTTGAGCATGAACTTTTCCATGAAACGCAGATGAACCTGCTACGAAAAAGACACTTGTCTTCAGTTCTACAGCATTGAATTTTTCTACAAGACTTAAAGCCAACTTGCCAAATTGATAAGCCGACTCAATGTCCTGAAATAACCCGTTTATCATGATACTGTAAAGAACATAACTATAAGCTGAGAAGGGTGAATTTCCATATTTCATTGACAAATTCAGCTGTTCGCAGGCAATTAACGGTAACAACGCAGGTCCAGCTTGATAAGTCGGAGAACCCAGGTATGCTAACATCCGTACAGCGGCTAGTTTATCAACCTCCGTCATTAATGGTAGGTTAATCAGGTCTTCGATATTTCTCCCGCTCAAATTTCTTGCTGTTTGAGTCAGTGTTTCCTCGATATCTGAGGCGCTAGGCGACTCTGGGAAACTGAACCCCAGTAGTTCCAGCGCTTGTAATCCAATCTTGATTGCTTCAAGTTGTTTCACTTGCGCCATGCAGGCTTGGATTTTCACCTCATAGACTTTCATTTTGTCAATAGGAGTTTTTGCCTGCTGCAAGACAAGCGTTGCCCATTTCTCCATCTGCTCAAAATCGCCGTTCAGGTAAGCTGTTTCTACCCCTGACTCATAAAGTGCCAATGTTAGCTCATACTGATTCTGCCAGCTATTTACTGCCAATAATTCCAAACCCACCTTTATATAGCGCATAGCAGACTCATACGCCGCTGCTGCTTTCGCTTTCTGCCCTGCTATAAGATTAAGTTCAGCCAGCTCATATTTTTCCGACTCTAAAGTAAGTAAGTCGGTACCATAATTTAGTTGGTTAACTAAAGCAAAGATATTTTCTTTTCGTTCTTCCGGCGTAGTATTTTGTAATAATAATTGACCAATTTTGAGATGAGTTTCTTTTTTTTGCGAATCTGGAATGAGAGCATAAGCTGCTTGCTGGACTCGGTCATGTAGAAACTTGTAGGCAATTGTCAGTTGTTCTACCCTGGAGGAAGACGATTGCTCGTCTAGGTCATTTGTGAGTTGTTCATTTTGCTGACTACTAATAACTAAAGGAATTTTATAAGATTGGTCTAAAGGTAAAACTAGACCCTTCTGCAAAGATTCCCACAAATCTGTTGCTGTTTCAGGCAAAGATTTTTGATTCACAATACCCAAAACATCTAAGGTAAATTTATCTCCAATACAGGCAGCTAACTTTAAAATATTCTGTGTATTTAGTGACAATTTATGAATCTGATTAATCATCAATTCAACGACATTATCAGTGATATCAATGTCTTTTAGTAGTTGAATATCCCACTGCCAACCCCCCTGTGTCCCATGCCAGTCGCCACAACGGGGGGCTGTGCCGACTTGTAGCACCTGGCGTGGGATTAGGGGGGTGAAATTAAAGAACAACAGCTTTTCGTTATATAGGGATTTGAGTAACTGAGTTAAGAAGAAAGGATTACCCTGAGTTTTTTTAAAAACTAACTCAGCCAGCGATATTGTCTTTAACGTGTCACTGCGGAAGGTATCACTGATTAATTGATTAACATGAGTGAGCAGCAAAGGCTGGAGCACAATATTGTTAACAACTGCACCCTTTTGTTGAATTTCTTTTAGAGTCAACATCAACGGATGAGTTGGACTCACTTCGTTATCCCGATACGCTCCAATCATTAACAAATATTGACTATTTGGGTCACAAGCAAGCAACTGAATCAACTTCAAGGAAGCTAAATCTGCCCACTGTAAGTCATCCAAGAAAAGAACCAATGGATGTTCGGGTTTGGTAAATACATGAATGAATTGTTGAAACAATCGATTAAATCGGTTTTGGGATTCAGTTGGTCCCAATTGAGGAACATTTGGCTGAACACCAACAATCCTTTCAACTTCGGGAATAACATCAATAATCACTTGACCGTTAGAACCGAAAGCTTCTAAAAGTTTTGCTTTCCAAACGGCTATCTTGTCAGCACTTTCTGTTAGTAACTGCCTGATTAATTCCTGAAATGCTTGAATCAAGGAAGCATAAGGAATATTTCGCTTAAATTGGTCAAACTTACCAGAAATAAAGTAACCGCGTTGGCGGACGATGGGTTTATGAATTTCATTGACTAAGGAAGATTTACCAATACCTGAGTAACCACTCACTAACATCATTTCGGTTGCCCCAAGACTGACTCGCTCAAAGGCATCCATTAGGGTAGCTACTTCTTTTTCGCGACCATAAAGCTTTTGTGGAATGATAAATTGACTATATAAATCAAGTTGACCGACAATGAAATCTTCAACCTTTCCAGTAGCTTGCAATTTGATTAGACACTCTTCTAAGTCCGCTTTTAATCCCAAAGCATGTTGATATCTTTCTTCAGCAGTTTTTGCCAATAATTTCATCACTATATCAGAAACCGCTTGTGGAATCTCTGGATTGAGTTCTTTTGGTGGCACTGCTGTTCTAGCAATATGACAATGAACCAATTCCAAAGGATCAGCAGCTTGAAAAGGTAACTGTCCTGTCAGCATTTCATAGAAGGTGACACCTAAGGAATAGAAATCACTTCGGTAGTCAATTAAGCGATTCATCCTCCCAGTTTGTTCTGGTGACATGTACGCAAGGGTGCCTTCAAGCAAATTGGGGTCATTGGCTGTCTGATTTTCACTAGATAAACGCGATGAAATGCTAAAGTCTATAATTTCAACTTGACCTGTTTTCGGATTTATAAGGATATTATGGGGTTTAATATCTTTATGAATAATATTGTTTTGATGTAGCTGAGCCAGCGTTGAAGATAATTGAATTGCAATTTGCAGAAATTTGCTTAAATTTAAGCTGAAATTGAAATTATGAGCATTAATAAAATTTTTCAGGGGTTCTCCCCCAAAATCTGACAAAATGAGCGCCAGACCATTTTGATAGCTTTCCAAAGCTAAGGGTTTAATAATTCCTTCTATCTCTAAAGCTTGGAGTATTTTATATTCGTGCCTTAATCGGGTAAGTTGTTCTATAGTGGGATACTCTGTTTTAAGAGTTTTTATAATCACCGAAGTTTGCTCTGTTTCCCTCAAAGCACGATAAACACACGTAGTGGCACCGTCATAAATGACTTCGATGAGGGTGTAACCGCTAATGGTGATACTCATATTTATCGTGCTTGTGAGGTTAAATGCCAATAAACTGCTGTCTAGGCATCTATCTTAAGTTATATTCGTGTTCAGTTTCAGGAATATCATTAATTGTTTACATGCTCAGCCAGAATCTGCTCCACTGTATCTCGATGTGCTAATGGAATCCGCAAACTCCACAATCCTGTTAATAGCAGAAGTGGCGGTTGTTTGAACTCAATCGTCATGATGTTAGGTTTCTCTGGGTTCCACCTGTAGGATGTCAGCTTCTCCCACTTCACTATTGAAAGCATATAGCAGATGCCGTTTTCTCGAAACTCTAATCTACTCAATCCCATTGAGAGAAAACAGATGGCTACCGACCAAAGAAAAACCGGTTGGTCTATAACTTCCACCAGATTGCTGTCACTCTCAAGCCCTGTTGAGATTTTATTAATCGCCGACCAAGTGTAGAAGACTGCGATCAGTGCTTCTAATACACCAACCCAAAGCATTAACTTGCTTCGTGAAAACCCTCCGACATCAACTAGTAAAGCACCAGCCTTTCTCTTTCGCCAGTTCCAGCTTAAGAGCCATAAAACCACAAAAGCTGCAAATAGAAAACTAAAGCTTATCGACCCATATTTGCCGAGTGAATTAATCCCGAAGCCAACGAAGAAAGCAAGCAGTATCAACAAAGCAGTTCGACCCAAACGCCTTTGAGCTGCTTGATGCCCGATTGTGCGGTAGGAAATTGCGTATCCAATTGCCATAGCGGGCAGAATAACAATCAATAATAATATTAACCCTGTAGAAAAAGACTCAAGCATCATCATCTCCTTGCATCTACAAAACCTATTTGTAGAATGCGTTAAGTTCTAATCTATATATAGGAGCCAATTCTGCTAGGATATTCAGTCTCTATTCTACTTACTTACATAGTGAAATTTTTGAAAAAAATTCTCAACAGTTATCAGTGAACAGTAAACAGTGACCAGTGAACAGTACACAGTGGAGCGGAGCGGTTCCTTTTAGGAACTACAATGAACAGTACACAGTACACAGTACACAGTGGAGCGGTTCCTTTTAGGAACTACAATGAACAGTGATAACTGATAATTGATACCGCGCTTCCTTGGTAACTGGTAACTGATCACTGATAACTGTAGGACTTACGCAAAAACTCTTTTAAACCCTCTTAACTTCGTGACGGACACTCTCCTCAACGGGGGGAACCCCCGCACGGAGGTGTCCTCCTCTTTGCGTCCTTTGCGGTTTATTTTTTCATACTTTTGCGTAAGTCCTGAACTGATAACTGTTTACTGTTTGAATTGAGCTTGAACTCCTAACTCATCACTCACGATTCGCCAGAAACTTGACAAAATACAGTCCTCTTGCGTGGTCCATCTAACTCAAAAAATAAAACAGATTGATAAGTTCCCAAAGCTAATTTTCCATCCACAATTGGAATCACTTCACTCGTACTTAAAGTCATTGCCATTAAGTGAGAATGAGCATTCATTGGTTCATCAGCAGGAATATTTTCTCTTAAGTGTAGGTCATTATGTAAGTAGTGGTCTGATTCTGGTGCTAGTTTTTGCAAATAAACTTTGACATCTTCTAACAATCTTTCTTCATATTCGTTAATAGCTAATGCTGTGGTTGTGTGGCGAGAAAAAATTAATGCTTGACCATTTTTAATCGATGTTGATTCTATCAATTCTTGAATCTGTGACGTAATATTATGAATGTTGATTCCTTGGTTAGTTTTAATTTCTATTAAATTATTAACAATTGGCATACCGTCAATTTTGTGTTTTTAATTTTGAAAGTTACAGAATGGAAATTTTCCACCAAAGACAAGTATGGTGGATAAGTCTTATTTTTTGACTGATTTATAGTTTAAAGGTAGTGTGTCGCACTGCGTTAATGCACCTTGCATATTTTTTGCAAACCCCTCACCAAGCGCTCAATTCCTTCTTTTGCGGTTTCTTTTTGTAGTGCACCGTAAGCGAGGCGGAGATAGCATCCATCATCCATCCCAAAGGTTGTACCAGGAATGACTGCAACTTGATGTTCGCGGATGAGTCGTTCGACGAGTTCAAAGCTATCCAATTGAGTATGAACTTTCAGGAAAAAATAGAAAGCACCATCAGCAGGAGCAATGGTACACACATCTTGTAAGCTGTTGAGGGAATCAAGTACGATTTGTCTGACTTGGGCGATCGCCCCAATATGATCCTTCAAATATTCCTCTTTCGCCTGCAACGCCCCCAAAGCTGCATACTGGGAAATCACAGGCGGACAAATCAGAATCGTATCTTGAACTTTTTTGACGGGGACAAGCAGGTGCTTGGGGATAACCATGTAACCAATACGCCAGCTTGCAAAACCATAAGCCTTGGAAAGACTATAAAGAGAAATTGTGTACTTGCTACTTCCGGCGAATGCACCCGGAGAAATATGTTTCACTCCGTTGTAAGTAAAGTATTCATAAGCTTCATCGCTGATGTGGTAAATACCATGATTGCGACAAATTTGATTGACTTGTTGCAAAGCTTGTTCTGAATACACAGCTCCTGTAGGATTATTAGGGGAAATTGTGACGACTGCGCGTGTTTTGGGAGTGATAGCGGAGGCGATCGCATCAAGACGCAGTTGGTAATTTTCATCGCACTTCACAAGTACCGGACGACAACCCGCGATGGCGATCGCCATTTCATGATTGAAATAGTAAGGCGTATTGAGAATAATTTCATCTCCCACCGAAGTGATAGCCAGAACAGCGTTCATAAACGCCATATTGCTACCTGCAGTCACAACGATGCAGTTCTCTTGATTAATTTCAATACCGTTAAAAGCTTGTAGTTTTGCAGCTAGTGCAGTTTGTAAAGGGGGAATTCCCTCAACAGCTTTGTATAAATGATTAGTAGGTTCAGCAAGGAATTTGGGCAAAAGTTCTATCGCTTCGGCTGGTGGACTATAGGAAACAACACCCTGTCCCAAAGAGATTGTACCAGGACAGCTTTTAATCAATTCCGCGACAACTGGAATAATAGGCGACTGCACCGCCTGCATCCGAGAGATAAGAGATTCCATACGGTATCACATTTAAGCTAAGTTCAATTTTCTCTCATATGGCGCTTGTATTTGAGTTGTGAAATCAACAACTAGGGGTCTTTCCCTCTCCCCCCCCTTCAAGATTGCCGAAACCGACGAGTAATCTTATTCCCCTACACCCATACACCCCTAGTTGCGATCGGCTCTAAAATAGAACTATGCAATCAACTCAAACTCAACTCTTGCGACTTTCGCAAGGACAACTCAACCTGCTAGAACGTTGTCCCCGTCAATTTCAACACACGTACCTAGAACAACTCCATTCTCCCTTAGATCCGGAACATGAAGAACGGCAAACTTTAGGAAGCCGCTTTCACTTGCTGATGCAGCAGCGAGAAATGGGTTTACCCATTGATACTTTTCTACAAGAGGATGCCCAACTGCAAAGCTGGATGTCTGCTTTCGCGAATGCAGCACCAGAAATTTTAAACTCTAGTTCCAATAGCCAAACTTTTCGTGAAAGCGAACACTACCGTACTCTGCAAGTTCAAGATTATTTGCTCACGGTTATTTATGATTTATTGATTGCAGATAACCAGCAGGCACAAATTCTTGACTGGAAAACTTATCCCAAACCGCCCAATAAACGCAAGTTGGAACAAAACTGGCAAACACGTCTTTACCTGTATGTTTTAGCAGAAACAAGCAATTATCTGCCAGAAAATATTTCTATGACTTACTGGTTTGTCCAGTCAGAAGGTAAACCCTCCGGGTTCGGGGGTAACTCCTATGCCCTGCGGGCACGCTACGCTAACGGAGACGCTGCGCGAACGCAATCGACGGGAAGCTGCGCCACTCCGTTGGTGAGGCAGTCCGGTCTTGGGGGTTTCCCCCATGAGGAACTGCCGAAAGGGTTTCCCGACTTGAAGGAAGTGGCGTCCAAGACTGCGACCCCCTCACCGCAAAGTGTTAAATTTAGTTACAACACCAGGCGACACCAACAAACAGCAAAAAAACTTAACCAGCTTTTAAGTCGCTTAAACTATTGGATGGAACATTACTACCAGGGAGAACTATTTCCCCAAGAACCAGAAGGTAGCAAAGCCTGTGAGTACTGTCAGTATACAACACGCTGCAATCGCCAAAGCCATGCCCAAGACATTAACTCACTCGCTACTCCTGGGCAGATATCTCCTACAAATTCTACAATATTAGAGACGAACCTACTGAATATAGCTAACATTCAAGAAGTCAGTCTGTAAATGACAGATAACTTTTTGATTATTATTTTATGCATTTTGATGAAAATGATGCGGTTTTTGTCCGCGAAATACGAATAGATGACATAGCCCCTGTTTATCACTTGGGTGAAGAGTTATTTACCAGCGATTCATATCCCTATTTATATCGTTGCTGGGATGAGTGGGAAGTTATAGGACTTTATAACACTGATCCAGAATACTGTCTGGTTGCAGAAGTTGATGAACAATTAGCAGGATTCATTTTAGGAACTATTATTACTAAAGCAAGTTGGACTTATGGATACATTCTGTGGTTAGGAGTGAGTCCTAAATTTCAGCGTCGCGGCGTAGGAGACAAGCTCGTTGATAGGGTCATAGCACGTATGATTGAAGATGGAGCACGGTTCATGTTGGTGGATACAGATCCGGCAAATAGTCCCGCTGTGAAGTTTTTCAACCGTAAGGGTTTTGGGAATGTTCGCCAGCATGTTTTCTTGTCGATGAATTTAAGCAAGCATGATTACTATGGCAGACTAATTGATTACGAACACCAAAAGGCTGAAAGGGCAGGTTACAGACGTTCTCGTCCTACTATGCGTCCTCGTAAGTCGGATGGTGTTGCAAGTGAAGTCGTGTTGAATACTTTAGTGAGTGAACCTCAGATCTCGGAGCAAGAAGCACCAGTTTAACAGTTATCAGTGAGACAGCGCGAATGACGGCTTTCCGCTCTCACGGCGACTGCGGAGCGCGAAGCGTGACCGGAGGTCATACCCGAAGGGTTATCAGTTATCAGTTAGGAGTGTGGCTTTGAGCCGCACAAAGCAACAACAGTCTATAATCCCCGTTTTTCAAGGCGGGGAGAATTCAAATGTCAGAACAACAGTGGATTCTTGCAACAACTGAACAACCGCCAGAATCGTTTATCCAAGCGGTGAAGCAATATGCACCTGCATCGGGTGGGTATTTTGCAGCGCAGTTGTTATGGCAACGAGGAATCAGAGAAAAACCACAATTAGACGCTTTTGTCAACTCACAAGCTTATGAAGCTGCGAGTCCGTTTGAGTTTGGGCAAGAAATGCATCTGGCGGTGGAACGGTTGCAACAAGCACGAGATGCTGGGGAAAAAGTTGCTATTTGGGGAGATTTTGATGCTGATGGTATTACATCTACTGCTGTTCTGTGGGATGGTTTGGGACAATTTTTGGCCCAAAATACGCAGCTAATTTATTACATTCCTAATCGCTTAACCGAATCCCACGGATTGAACTGCCAAGGAATTGATAAGCTTGCAAGACAAGGCTTTCAGTTGATTGTGACTTGCGATACTGGCAGTACAAATATTAGTGAAATTATTTATGCCAAACACCTGGGTGTAGATGTTATAGTGACAGACCATCACACCTTACCTCCGGAACGTCCCCCTGTAACGGCAATTATTAATCCTCGCTATTTGCCAGAAACACATCAACTGTCTCATCTTTCTGGGGTGGCGGTGGCTTACAAGTTGGTGGAGGCTTTTTATCAAACTCTGCCAAATGTCCCGCAACAACCGTTAGAGGATTTGTTGGATTTAGTCGCGGTTGGACTTATTGCTGACTTGGTGCAGTTGAGTGGAGACTGTCGCTATTTGGCACAGTTGGGAATTGGGCGACTACAAGAGGATTTTAAGAAAACACCAGATAAGAGACGGCGTCCGGGTGTCGGGCGACTGTTGGAATTATGCCAGAAAAGTGGCGATCGCCCCACAGATATCTCCTTTGGTTTAGGTCCCCGAATTAACGCTGTCAGTCGCATTCAAGGTGATGCTTCTTTTTGCGTGGAATTACTCACAAGTCGCGACCAAAAGCGTGTGAATGAACTCGCAGAAGTCACAGAATTAGCGAACAGTCGTCGCAAGTCTTTGCAGAAAGATGTTGCTGGGCAAGTCGCGCAAAAACTCTCCAAAATGGACTTATCAACCACCAGCGTCATCGTTTTGGAAGACCCCCAATGGGCTGTCGGCGTCTTAGGGTTAGTCGCTGGACAAGTCGCACAGGACACAGGACGCCCGACAATTTTGTTGAGTACAGAGGTAACTGGGGAGATAGGACAAGGAGGACAAGGAGAAGAATTTCTAAATACTTCCTCATCTCCCCCTTCCCCCCCTCCTCTTCTCGCGCGGGGTTCAGCGCGTTCTGTCAATTCGGTTGATTTATATCAATTAGTAAAAGACCAAGCACATTTGTTGCATCGATTTGGTGGACATCCTTATGCAGCAGGGTTAAGTCTTCCAGTAGAGAATATACCTTTATTTACACAAGCAATTAACCAGAGGTTACGTCAATCTCTGGGAGGAGTAACTCTAACACCAACTGTGCAGGCTGACTTAGCTGTGGCAGTAGCAGATTTGGGGAAAGATTTATTTCTGGAATTGAAACTGCTAGAACCTTGTGGAATGGGAAACCCAGTTCCGAAACTTTTGATTCAAAACTGCTGGTTTGAAAATACTTGGCATCGCAATCAGCAAGATTCGCAGGGGAAAAAGGTACAGTACATAAAAGCGGAGTTTGATATTCGGGATGATTCGACAAGAAATCCTTTTCCTGGGGTCTGGTGGGGACATTATAAAGATGAATTACCACTAGGAAGGTGTGATTGTATAGCTGAACTGGACTACAACACTTTCAAAAAACGCTATGAAATCCGACTTATAGCTGTACGTTCCCGGGTGAACTCAGCATTAGCATCGTCATCTCAAACACTTATTATAGATTGGCGGAATATCCCGACTCCCGAACGGCAGTTGCTTCAAGTCGGGAAACCCGAACGCCAGATACCTACGGAGGGAAACCCTCCTGCAGTACTGGCTCCCCAACGCACTGCCTCCTCCCGACTCCCGACTCCTCCCCTCCTCCTCAAAGAGTGTCCGACAAGTTGGGATGATTTACGTGTGCATTTGAGGCGATCGCTTCACAACCAACAACCCCTAGCACTAGCTTGGTCAAAACCAAATCCCAAACCACCAGAACAAATCTGGTTTACTCTTGTAGGAATTGCTAAATATCTCAGCCGCACAAATCAACCTGTGACCCGTATTCAGTTATTGGAAAAGCTGGGTATCAATGACCAAACTTTACTTTTTGGGTTAAGAGGTTTGAGATATTTGGGTTTCACAATCTCACGTCAAGACCGTATGTTGGTTTTTAATCAGCAGCATACCATAGAAACAACTCAAGCAGAGGCTGCTGTAGAAAAATTTTTAGCTGCTGTTCGGGAAGAACAATTTCAGCGACAGTATTTTGCGGAAGTACCGTTATCTATAATTGAGGCGATAGCTAGCCCCTAAGGGGGCGCTGCGCAAACGCTGCTGCGCTGCTTTGCAGATCGCATATCAAACAGCCTTAAGATAGTGACAAATTTTTGGTCTGCCCATGAGCCAAACATCTCATAACATTTGTGACATGCATAAACCTTAGCTTACTACGATCGCAAGATATGTGACAGTTCAAGGTGCGGAATGTGGGTTTTAAGGATTACAGTACGCCCGTTCTGCTAATGTGATATCTAGCACGAATGGATTCTCATTTCCCTGAAATTCGGCGATCGCACGATTGCGATCAATCTCCGCAATATCCGGGGGGTCTTGCTGGTTCCATTTACACAAAGTTTGACGCTGCTTTTGAAAGTAATTAGGGTCTTCTGCGTCTGCTCGGTCACGATAGATAGTGTAGAAATAAAACATTGCCCTGGCAATATCTCCTTTAACTTTCTCTCTAGGCTCAAATCTAGAAGATCCTGATTCGCTGAACTCATCAATTGCACCACTAGGAATTGCCGATAGAATAGTATCATTTCGATACCATTTCTCAGTATTTGTATCGGCTATATCGTCAAAAGGTTTATTGCCTCGATCGCTATTAATATTTTCTCGGGCAGGAAACAGATGATGAAGGTCACTTCGAGCATTACCACTGTTAGCACCTTTACTCTGTGGCCAAACATGTTCAGTATTCAGTCCTAGTCTGTCAGCTTCCTGACTAGGATCACCATTGCCAGTTAAACGAATTTGATAACTGGCATAAATGTCTGTAACCAAACCAGCTTTATTATCAATAATACCAAACATTTCGTCTCTGGCTCGATCATAGTTCAACGCTTTTCTGGGTGTATACTCTTTAGCTAGTTCTTCAATCAGAGCTGAGTTGGATAACTGGGGCAATAGAGTTATTGAACGACCAGTAGCAGTCAGTTGGATAACGGAACGAATTGTAGAAGAATTGGTCTGGTTTGCAGGCAGTGTAAAGGCTGCAATAATAGGATCGTGGTCGCTGACTGACCTACTGAAGCCAACGTTAACATGCACAATGTCAATTTTAGGCTGAGTAACAACGGAAAGATTTTTACTCACTAACAAGTGGTCAATTAATTGAAAATTGCCACGGAAATTAAAAGTATAGCGATCGCTCAAAGGTAAACCTTCTGTCAGATTCTCAAGAATATTTCCCTTCAAAGTCTTCAGAGTTGGCGAATCGGGTAAATCGTTGAGATCACCCATTACAATCACGTTGGTATCAGGGTCAACCTGTAATAGTTGCGTTACAAATTGATTAACAACTTGAGCTTGCTTCTCGCGTTTAGCGTCGTCTGGAGAACCTCCACGCTTGGAAACAAAGTGATTAGCAACGATGAACAGTTTTTGGTCATTAAATAAAAACTCTGCTGCAAGTGGCTTACGGCTGTCATCAAAAGCATTATTCGTAGGGTCAATACGACCTGGATTCAAAGACAAATCAGGACTATTTGAACTTTGACGAATAGCCACAGCATCTAATGGGCCACCTTTTTTGGGCAGTTTAACGAGGGTAATTCGATTCGGTCGAAACAAGAAACCGACACGGATATTGCCTCCAGGTTCTCCACCATCTTGATCATCGATGGGCGCAATATCAACAAAGTTGTATGTTGGACCACTGATATTTTCGATAGCAGCAATAAGTTCTTGGTATGTCTGATTTGCATTCACAACGTCATCATTCGTTGGACCATTGTTATCTTGAACTTCAACTAAACTGATGACATCAGGTGCATTCAAATTATTGACAATAATTTTGGCAATATTATTGAAACGTTGATCCCTAGGATCTAAATTCTCAACATTGAAAGTTGCAACGGTCAGGACATCCTGTGAATTTTTCAAAGATGTTGTTTCACGTTCTTGAACTGAAGGTATAGGAGTTGGCAATTGAGCTATTGGACTAGCTTGCAGTGGACTCATCCATGCAAAAAAAATGACAGCAACGCTAAGTACTAGCAATTTGATAAATTTCATTTTCTCCTCCAATGAAGGCATTTTTTAGATAAGTTGTCTTACTGCTGCGTAAAAGTTATACATAGTTGCTCAACTTAACTAGAAGCCAGATTTATTAATACTTTTAGAGTTGATCAACACACCCTAAACGCAAAGAATGCTGTTTACTTCCTGTTGCTGTTGAGTTTGTGTTTGGTCAATGCCCCGGTGGCTTTGTTGTAAGGGTGTAACAGATGTGATTAGTGGGGACAGCGAATTAAGGGCGTAAGGGGGTATGGGCAACGCCAAGGTGATCACTCAGCGTTCGATGGTTACTTCGCCTGTCGAAGCACTGAACTCATGCCGAAGTCGCAGCCTCAAAGGCATTAGGGTGTGTACCGAAAAAATCCCTCTTTTCCCCTACATCCCTACACCCCTAGACTCCTACACCTTTATACCCGTAGTTCTGTGTAGAACAATTGCTTCCAAATTACTCGATCTACAATGGCATCTGCCTTAATTTTTCTATCATTTTGGTTAAAAATGTGTTAATGAATGTTTAAGTCTTGCTGGCGTTCACATTTAAAACCCCGAAGTCGCCAAAAGTCCATACTTACGTCTACTAGTTTCATCACACTAGAACATTGCGGTTGAATTATCCGACTTAACCCCGCCCATAACAAGCTACGCGTCACATCTAGTCCTGTTTTCGACCAAGATTCTCGATTACCTGGCACACCTTGTTCTGGAACAATGTCTGTTTCTACCCAAATACCATGAACACCAAAAAGAATTTGTGCCATCCATTTTGCACGCGGGAAGTGTGTTTGAGAACTAATCAGCTTCACCTTGTGGACTCCCCAACGACGCAGGATGGGAATGGAATAGTAAAAATTATCAAACGTAGAATCCGCACACTTTTCCAACCAAACGTTTTGCAGTCTCTGGGGCGCTAGGCGTTGAAAAACAAGCATTATGCACGGATCCGGAGAACCCCGAGAAATTAATATCGGAGTTTGCGGATATTGTTGTGCTAACTCGGCGACATAAATTTCCCGACGAATACTGCCACCGAGTACAAAAAAGGCATCTACTTGTCTAGAAGATGCAGAAATAATGGTTACAGTGTTAAAAACTACCCAGCTAAGCAATACGAGACACAATCCCAAAGCGAGTTTTTGTAAAAATTGCCGCCTTCTGTGGAATCGCTCTGACACTGAATTAGATTGGTTGTTTGTCACTTTAGGTTTGTCAACGGTACTCAATCGAAGGTTTATTGTATAATAAGCAACTCCACTTGAAGCAGCGAACTAAACATTTCCATAAGAAGAGTTGACTGCTGTATGAATGATGAGGTGTACTATAAAACTCCTCCAAAAATTTTTGCTCAGCTACGTAGAGTTTATCTTCACTGTTCACTGTTCACTGTTCACTGTTCCCTGTTCCCTGTTCCCTGTTCCCTGTTCCCTGTTCCCCATAAGCTATTTTAAGCAATATTGCCGGATTGGATAGCACTGCTGATGAAACTATCATATGGTGGCACTTAGCTGACGGGAGAAGTAAGCTAAAGTAAAGAAGCTGTTTGAACAATATGCAGTTTTCTCAAAAAACATCAAGGAAAAGTGATGAACAAAGCATAATTAGGAAGAAAAACTTATAAATCCCTGCAAAGTCAGATTGCTACACTGTCAACAATACAATTATTCCAGTCAAGATACATGAATCGATCTGCGAAACGTTACTCGCCGCTCCAAGTAGCTTTTATTAGCGGAGCAATCGCCTCAACCGCTACGTTGTCCGCTTTTGGTCCAGTTTGGTGTCGTTCTGTGCGTGCAGCTCTGCAAGATAGTCCAAAAGCAGTAGTCGATAACGTCTGGCAATTAGTAAATCGCGAATATGTTGATGGCTCATTTAATAAACAAAATTGGGTAGCAGTGAGACAAACTCTGCTGAGCAAAGACTATACGAACCGTGAAGAAGCATACACTGCCGTCCGTCAAGCATTAGAAAAGTTGGGTGATCCTTACACTCGATTTATGGATCCCCAACAGTATGAAGCTTTAACCAACCAAACATCTGGGGAAGTCTCTGGAATTGGCATTCGGATGGAATTGAACGAGCAAACCAAGAGACTGACCGTTATCGAAGCCATAGAAAATTCCCCTGCACTCAAAGCAGGTATAAAAGCTGGGGACCAAATTGTGGCAATTGACGGCAAACCCACAAGCCAAATGAAAGTGGAAGATGCCTCAAAGCTCATTCGTGGCAAAGCAGGGAGTAAGTTGACTTTGCGGTTAGCAAGAGATGGACAGAGTGCTTTTGATGTGAATTTGACACGGGCAAGTATTGAAGTGCCGACAGTGCGTTACACTTTAAAGCAAGAAGGTGATCGCCGCATTGGCTATATCCGCCTGCGCGAGTTCAGTGCCCATGCTTCAACTCAGATGCGACGAGCCATCCGCGATTTAAATGGCAAGCAAGTCGATGCCTTTGTCTTGGATCTACGTGGAAACCCAGGCGGTTTATTGCAGGCAAGTATTGAAATTGCCCGGATGTGGATGGATAACGGTGCAATTGTCAAGACAGTGGATCGTGTGGGAGGCAGTGACGAAATGAAGGCAAATCATACTGCCATGACAAAACGCCCTCTAGCGATACTAGTGGATGGCAATTCAGCCAGTGCTAGCGAAATCCTCACAGGCGCACTCAAGGATAATAACCGAGCGGTAGTTGTTGGCACTCAAACCTTTGGCAAAGCCCTAGTACAATCGGTTCATGAACTCGCAGATGGTTCTGGCGTAGCTATTACCATAGCCCATTATTACACTCCCAAGGGCACAGATATCAACCACAAGGGAATTGCGCCAGATATCAAGTTAGAACTAACAGAGGCACAACAGCGTCAACTCGCAGCAAATCCAAATTTGATCGGAACTCAGAGTGATCCTCAATACGCGCGTGCGCTAGCAGCTCTATCTAGTAACAAGTTTGCTCAACCTACGCAACAAAATCGACCGTTGCAGCAACAACCAATGAGTAATCGCGCGGTAGATCTAAAACTTTAGCTAAAGTTAGGTGATTTTGGATTGGAAATATTGGATAAAGGACTAGTTGGTAAGTAGTAGTGAGTGCTTAGCTGTTAATAAAATAACCCACAGTCCTCAATTATGAATCCAAAATCTCAAAACCATGAACCATGAACCAGTTGAAAGAACCACTGATACCTTCTTGCCAAAAGTATCGGTGGTTATACCTGTTTATAACGGTGAAGCAGATTTACCAGAGTTGCTGTGTTGTCTATCGGCTCAAACTTACCCAAAACACCAGGTAGAGTATTTGCTGGTAGATAATAACAGTGGCGATCGCACTTTTGCCTTACTTCAACAAGCTAGTGAAAATAGCCAAATCACAATTCGTCCCAAAAGCGAGAACCACATCCAAAGTTCCTACGCCGCCCGTAACGTTGGCATTCGTGCCGCAACTGGTGAGATACTTGCTTTTACCGATGCAGATTGTCGTCCAGAACCAGAATGGTTACACGCATTAATTGCTCCTTTTGTCAACCAAGATATCGTCCTTGTCGCCGGTGAGATTGTGGCGCTACCAGGAAAAACCCTGTTAGAACAGCACGCAGACCGCCAAGAAACCCTGTCACAAAAGCACACTCTTGCTCATCCCTTCTGTCCCTACGGTCAAACAGCAAATTTAGCAATTCGACGCCAAGCTTTGGAACAAGTAGGTTTGTTTCGTCCCTACCTAACCAGTGGTGGTGATGCTGATATGTGTTGGCGAATTTTGCAAGAAAAAATTGGACGTTTGGAATTTGCCCCCAATGCAGTTGTCAAGCACCGCCACCGCGCCACACTCAAGGAACTAGAAAGTCAATGGCGGCGCTACGGACGCTCAAATCGCTATTTGCATGAACTTCACGGTGTGGATTTAATGCGGGATATCACACTCAGCGAATGCTTTTATCTATTGGGACGGTGGTTATTGAAGGAACTACCAAAAGACAGCATGAAGGCTTTAGCAGGAAAAGCTAGCCTTGTAGATTTAGTGAGTACTCCTATTGGATTGTACACAGCTCGCGCACGTGCAGCTGGGCAAAGGGAAGCGAAGTTGCCGGAGAATGCCAAGATAATTGAGTCGTTGTAGGGATTTTAGATTTTGGATATTAGATTATGAGATTATGAATTGAGTAGTTCATGCACCCGCTCAAGGTTCTTAGTAAAAGCTCCTGCTATATGTATAAAGCTCATATAGAGATACGAATGTATCACGAGCCGATATCTGGTGTAATGGTTCCGATACATACAGCTCATTATCAAGAGCTAATTCATCTTTTTGCGCCAACATGTAATTTTTTTGAGTTAAGCTGCTGGCGAGAAGAAGCAAAAGTATTACAGGATGCTGAGCAAAAAATATGTTCAAAGGGAATATTATTGCAGAAAATAGACCATCCTACTCATACTCCTGTTCGCTTAGTTAGTGAACTTTCACCAACGATAGTTGACGAGTTACTAATCAAGCCTTTTGACGAGTATGGACGAGTAAAGTGGTTTGGTTTATCTCTGGGAAAAGCTTTTGACTTGACTTTAAAAGAAAACACTGAAAAGTCAATCATTCTTGAGTTATCACATTGGGGTAAAGAGATTCATATATACAAAATGAGTGACGAAGAGTTAAAAGATGTGCAATCTATTTTTTCATATTTACGTGAGGAATATATAAGTTTAGATGTCAGCAAGTTACTTGATTTTTAGGCGGTGCTGATTATTCTGTAATTTGCATGTTGAGTATAATCTAGACTAGTCAGGAGTGCGAAACTTTAAACGTAAGGCAGGGATTGACATAAGTTAAATCTGAAGTAGTACCCTCAACACTGTTAAGTTTTAACGGAGAGGGTGAACAAAGGTGACTCACTTGACTCTCAGGGGTTGGATTTAGGACTGCTACATATAATACTTAACCCAAATGGTAAAATCTCGAACAGTCTAGTACAACGAATCGACAAACAACAAATGAAGCTGCATGCTGGCTGGCGTCTTCAAGTTTTGATCTTTATAACTGCTTTTGCTATTCTGATTTCCAAAAGACCAGATGCAATTTTCAATGCACAATTTTGGGCTGAAGATGGCAAGTGTTGGTATGCTGAGGCTTACAACCTCGGAATAATCCAATCCCTAGTTTTGCCTAAGGGTGGCTACTTCCAAACTATTTCCAGGCTGACGGCTGCTTTTGTGCAATTTTTCCCACTGCTATGGGCACCGTTCATCTTTAATTTAACTGCAATTGTTATTCAGATTCTGCCAGTTAGTCTTATCGCTTCGGTGCGCTTCTCGCAGTTAATGCCAAACCTTCAGACTAGGTTGTTTTTGGGACTTCTGTATTTAGCTTTACCCAACTCTTTTGAAACTCATGCCAACATCACTAATTCACACTGGCACTTGGCAATACTAGCCTGCATGGTCGTGTTAGCAACACCCAGCTGCCTTCTAGTATGGCAAATTTTTGACATCGCAGTCATCCTATTGTCAGGATTAAGTGGACCTTTCTCAGTTTTGCTGGCACCTATTGCTGCAATCATTTGGTGGTTCCGTCGTAAGAGATGGTCATTGATTTTACTTTTAGGTTTAACTGCAGGTGCTGTGGTTCAGGGCATAGCTATTTTACTAACTGGACATTCTAGCCGCGTTCATACTCCTTTAGGGGCAACACCAGAACTATTTACCAAAATTCTTGCGAGTCAAGTTTTCTTAGCTGCTTTGCTTGGACAAAAAGGGAGTAAATTGATCAGCTCTATTTCTTTTGGGTATAGCATAATAGCAATTTTAATCGCTGTCGCTGGAAGCGCCGCATTTTTTTACTGCCTTCTGAAAGCCCCTTTAGAACTTCGACTTTTCTCTATCTTTGCAGCTGGAGTTTTTGGTATGTCGCTTTTGTCTCCAGTAGTCAGCGAAACTGTACCTCAGTGGTGGCTTCTGTGGCGTCCTGGAACTGGTGTTAGATACTGGTTTATACCTATGCTTGCTTTTGTGACAATATTAACTTGGCTATTGGGTGCAACAAGACCACGTCAGGTACAGTTAACCGCTAAAATTGCTCTAGTGATTATGCTTGCTGGTATTGTAGTAGACTGGCGTTATCCTACATTTGCTGACTTAAACTTCAAGAACTATTCAAGGCAGTTTGTTGAAGCACCAACGGGAACTAAGGTAACAATTCCTATTAATCCACCAGGTTGGTTTATGGAACTTATTAAGCATTAAGCACATCACTACAAGCAAGGAATCTTGCCGTGACTGACAATATTTTGCGCACACTAGTAGCACTGTATGATCCACTCCCATTGAGCGATCGCCTTTTTGTCCGCACTCGCCTGCTTTTGAGTAATTTATATCAGTTAGAGTCTTACGTACCAAAGGAGGGTAGAATTCTTGATGTAGGCTGTGGTCACGGTTTACTGACTAACTTACTAGCCATCACCAGTCCCCAGCGACAGGTACTTGGCATTGACATTGACGCGAAAAAAATTGCCGCTGCACAAGGTACTGTTGGCAACAGAGGTAACATTCAATTTAAAGTTGGTGACGCCGCTGTTTTGCCAGGTACTTCCTTCCACGCTGTCACTATTGCCGATGTTATGTACCTGATTCCCCCTGACATCCAACGTGCAATTCTGACAAGTATTGCTTGTGCTTTGGAACCAAACGGTGTGCTGATTTGGAAAACCCACAGCCATCGTCCCCAGTGGAAATATACTATAACCTATGCCCAAGAATGGCTCATGACTAAGCTTGGTCCTACTAAAGGTGCTGGTATATTTTTTATGGACTGCGAAGAGTCGATCCAAGCTATTCGTAATGCTGGGTTAGATCCAACTGTCGTGCCTATACCTTCACGTCGTCCTTACAGTGATATTCTTTTGCTTGGTTGTAAGTCGAATAAGAATTCTTTAAGCCAGCATGAATCCTGATTTCTGAGTTTTTTATGAGTCGCACATCCAAAAAATGAGTATTTTGTCATCGTCACGACACTTTTTCCAAAATCTGATTTTTTAACCTATTAACTAATCGAAATAAGCTTGGTATGCTGAGTAGGAATAAATATATCCTCTAGCCGCATAACCATACATAGATATGGTTATGTGTTAGTCAGCTGTTGATTTTTTTCCCGCTAGAATGCCCTTCGACTACGCTCAGGGTAAACCCTAGCGTCAGGAATCGAGCGCACAAAAAGTGTAATTTAAATGCCCGACAGCTGAGTTGGATGTATTTAATAGTGTGAGGAGTGCTTGAGAATAATGAACACAGTTTCCATAATTGTGCCCGTTTATAACGAGGCACAATGTATATTGTCTACCTTTTCTTCAGTTATGAAATTTGCTGTCAATAAACCTTGGTACAATTTTATTTTTGTTGACGATGGCTCAACTGATAGAACTAGAGAAATCTTAGAAAGTCAAATCAAACTATTTAAAAATAAGCAGATTTCATTACTTTCTTATGAAGCTAATCGTGGCAAAGGATATGCGGTCAAAACCGGAGTGTTATATGCAGATGGCGATTATATTTGCTTTTTAGATGGAGATTTAGCTTACTCTTTAGACCATCTTGATTTGATGGTAGCAAAACTAGCAGATTTTGATATTGTCATTGGCTGTAGAAATCTCACCCCAGAAAAAAACAACGGGTTTAATTTTCTGAGAATCCTGGCTGGTCGAATATTTAATTTCATATCGAGAAGTTTTTTAAATTTGAAATTTACCGATATGCAAGCCGGAATCAAAGGATTTGACAAATATGCAGCTAAAGATTTATTTAAAACTCAAATAATCCCTGGATTTGCCTTTGATGTAGAGTTGCTATATTTAGCCAAAAAGAAAAAATATACTATTAGCGAAATTCCAGTTGTCGTTTCTAAGAAACATTTACAGAAAAAATCAAAAGTCAATTTATTCAAGCATTCAATAGAAATGCTATTTCATTTATTGCAAATAGTCTACCGTGATTTGATATTAAAAAAATATGACTAGTCTGATTTTATTAAGTTTCGATTTAGAAGAATTTGATATTCCAGAAGAATACGGTGAAAAAGTTGAAGAAAGAGTTCAATTTGAAGTTTCTTACAAAGGATTTAAAGAAATTATTCAAATTTTGACAAGATTGAACATAAAAGCCACGTTTTTTGTCACAGCTAGATTTGCTATCTATTACAAAGCGCTGATCCAAGAAATTTCCCAAAAACATGAAATTGCTTCTCATGGTTTCGACCATTGCAATTTTAGATTAGAAGATTTAAAAAAGTCACGGCAAACCTTGGAAGAAATAACCAGCCAGAAAGTTCTTGGTTTCAGGATGCCTAGACTGAAAAAAGTAGACGATATAGAGATAGTAAAAGCAGGATACAAATATAACTCATCAATGAATCCTACTTACATCCCAGGAAGATACAATAATTTTTTAAAAACTAGAACAGCCTATTACTCAAACAACTTAGTTAATATTCCAGTTTCAGTTACACCATTACTCAGATTTCCCTTATTTTGGTTAAGCTTTAAGAATTTTCCCTTATCGTTCATCAAATTAGCTTCTCAACTGACTCTGAAAAATGACCATTATATAAGCCTCTATTTTCATCCGTGGGAATTTACTGATATTACCCAGTTTAATCTACCTAATTATATCACTAAATACTCCGGGAAAGAAATGGTTGGGCGTTTGGAAAAATATTTAATTTGGCTGCAAACTCAAGGGGAATTTGTTTACTTTTCGGAGTTTTATGAAACCGTCAGAAGATAGAAATTACAAGCTGGCTGATTATTTAGCCCGTTCTAGCGATCGCTATTCTTTAACCAAGTACAAAATTTTAATGAACTGGTTACCTCAAACATCAAAAATGCGGGTATTAAATGCGGGATGCGGTTCTGGAGAAATGAATATTTTGCTATCCCAAAACTCAACTTGGCAAGTAGACGCTTTGGATGTAGACATTGAAGCTATCAGACTTTCACAAAACTTAAAACTAGAGAATAATATAAAAAATCTCAACCTTTATCACACGACTATTGAAGACTACACAGCACCAGAAAAATACGATATTATCATTTCTAATGATGTTTTAGAACATATTGAAGATGACCAGGCAGTGATAAAAAAGTTTTCAGATATACTAAAACCAGATGGATTAATAGGTATTTCTGTACCAGCTTTACAATGGCTCTTTGGTTATCACGATGAAATGCTTGCTCATTATCGCCGCTATCATCGCAAAGAATTAATCGAAAAATTATCTGTTTACTTCAATGTCAGTAAATGTCGTTATTTCGGAGCCAGTCTTATTCCCATAGCCTTATTTTATAGTCGCTGGTTACGCAAACCTTACCCAGTAGCCGAACTAGAAAGCGAGTCAGTAAAGACAACAATCTTAGAAAATTTACTGGGATTTGAGTCTAAAGTTTCTTTCCCTCTTGGCATTTCATTAATAGCGTTAGCAACAGCAAAAAAGCTATCTCTAAAGTAACCATTCCCCCCAAATCCTATTCGTGGGCTTTCAGCAGCATTTCAACTACCAAGTTAAGCGTTCCCTGTTCCCTGTTCCCTCTTAAGCGTGTTTCTTGAAAGGAAATCTCTCCATCTTCCCAGTAGCCCAGTGTCACTCAAGTTCGCTAAATTGGAGGAAAGTAACGCAAAGGAAACGGTAAATGGCAGCACAATTGTTACTGGTAGATGATGAACCAGGATTGCGTGAAGCCGTAAAAGACTATTTGCAAGAGAGCGGTTTTAGCGTTCAAGTTGCCAGTAACGCCCGACAGGGCTGGGAGATGATGCAGCAAAATACACCAGACTTAGTCATTTCTGATATTATGATGCCTCAGGTGGATGGTTACCAGTTCCTCAAACAACTGCGGGACGATCCTCGCTTCCGAACGCTACCAGTGATATTTCTCACTGCTAAGGGTATGACGACTGATCGCATCCAAGGTTATCAAGCTGGTGTTGACGCCTATCTACCCAAGCCCTTTGATCCAGATGAACTTGTAGCAATTGTGGAAAATTTACTGGAACGCCGCATCGCCAGAACTCCAACTCCAACAGAAGAAGGTGATACGCCAGATATTACCGAGTTGGCTAATCAGATTGCCCAAATAAAAGCTTTGTTAACTCAAAGAAATGCGATCGCTCAATCTCCAGCACCTTTTACTATTGATTTAACGCCCAGAGAACAAAGTGTTTTAAACTTAGTCGCTGAGGGGTTGATGAATAAAGAAATTGCTCGCCGTCTCGAAACGAGTGTCCGAAATGTAGAAAAGTATGTTAGCCGTTTGTTCAGTAAAACTGGTACTAATAGCCGTACAGAGTTAGTTCGTTTTGCTTTAGAACACGGTCTTGCCAAGTAATTTTGAGGCTTTGCGCTTTGAACAGTCGCAGAGCCTAAGAAAATTTTGCTTGTTACATCCCAATTTTTGGGGTAGAGCGACTTATATCTTAAATTCTAGCACAGTGACTCAAATCGCTTCAGTCGCTACATCTACCCATTAAGCAGTGAGCGCTCCTGCCGTTGTTTATAAAGCACAAATAAAGCTATTGTCTTGACGTTGCGTCTGAGTGAGCGCGCCCTTGGAGTCTCCCTCGTCGAGTGCGACTGACGTAATCGCAGCGTGTCCTTTTGGGATTTACAAAGCAGCGTTTGTGCATGAGATATCCGATAGCCGTCTCCAAAGGAGATACGCTCCTTGCCGGCACGAGGGCTACTGCTGGATCGCAGCGCCCTGCCTCACCGTGAAGCGTGACAAGAGCTATAGGGCAATCTCAAGACACATCTGAAATCTCCAAAAACAATCTTTAACTGAACGATCTTGATCTATGACAACTTTAACGCCGAATTTTTCCCACTTATACCAAAGTCAATTAATTATAACACGTTTGAGTTTAAGTATAACAGGTCTTACTTAACTCATTGAGAAAAAGCAAAATCTCCTAACAACACTGATTTGTTAGGGTTTCGCTGTTTTTGCTTATTTTCCTTTTTTTAGAGGATAAAAGTTAAGTTTTCTTTAAACTCCTTTGATTCTTGGAGAAATAATGCAGATAGAGGAATGAAACTGAAATCTAATTTTTACTAACCACAACCCCGTTATAGAAGCAAAGCATGAATACAAAATTAGAGTAGGCACCCATTGTTTCCGTAGTGCTAAGGGTGAGGGCTACTATAAGCCCCAGCGCTATGGTTAGTGGGGGATGGTTAAGCAAGCCAAGTCATTATTAGAACAATCAGTAAATGAGAAAATTTAATGCACAATCTGCCATTAGTAGGGTGACACAAACTTAAGTACTAACTAGCTTCAGCAGAGTTGCGTAAGCGCATTAGTTGGCGTCTCATTTGCGGTGATGCTTTGAACTCAGAAACTTCTTGAGCCTTGACATTTGCTTGTAAGGTTTCTAAAAAGTCGTCTGAACCCTCGGTTAAAGCGTCTAGCAGAACCTGCAAAAGTTGGTCGCGATCGCTCAACAGACTTTTTTCTTCTATCAACCTGAATTTCAGATGGATTTCGCACTCATAAACACCTACATCGACACTATTTACTTGCCGTGGTAATGCTTCAAAGTTCATGGCTTTTAGACTTCCTTGTACTGAGAGGTAATTTGGGTGAACCGCTATTTTTCAAGCAAGAATTCTTTATACTTTTTTGACTTTCAAAGTGTCGGAATTAACAATGCTTGTTTGTCAAGAAACAATGTCATTGCATTTTACTCTCCTAATTTATCTTCAGGTTTGATTTTCACTCTCTGGTTTGTCAGTTTTTTGCAATCGCTATGGTTCAAGTAAACCATAACTATTATTCAGTTTTTAGGATTCCATGCAATAAAGTTTCTGTAAGAACTTGTTCAAGCTTTTTAAAGCTTTTTACATCAACTTTATCTGGAAGTCAATAAGAGTTTGACTTGTTACTGTAAAACAGGTATTAACACGTAAGTGAATCCGCTGATTATTTACTATATAATGATAGCCAGAGGCTGCTGTACCATAATTCCGTAAAATTACTAAATGTACAATTTATTCATTTAAAAACGCAGGAAACCGAAATGACCAAAGTAATTAGGGGTAAAATTTTTGTTCTGGACGACAATATAGACACAGACCAAATTATTCCCGCCGAATATCTCACCTTAGTTCCTTCCAAACCAGATGAATACGAAAAGCTTGGAAGTTATGCTTTAGCTGGTTTACCGGACCGTTACGGCAAATTTATCCCTCCAGGCGAAATGAAAACAACTTACCCCATCATTGTGGCAGGGGAAAACTTTGGCTGTGGTTCCTCACGCGAACATGCCCCCATAGCTTTGGGTGCAAGCGGCGTCAAAGCAGTGATTGCCGAGTCTTATGCCCGCATCTTTTTCCGTAATTGTGCTGCTACAGGGGAACTTTATCCTTGGGAATCACAAGAAAGATTATGTGACAAATTTGAGACTGGTCATGAAGTATCAATAGATTTTGAAAGCAATCAATTGATTAACCATACTCTTGGTCAGATATACAACCTCAAATCTTTAGGAGAAGTGGGACCCGTGATTGACGCAGGAGGTATTTTTGCTTATGCTCGTCAGACAGGCATGATTTCTTCTCGCTAAGAATTCCGTCTACAATGATTGAGAGCGCGATTAACCCCTAAATAAAACCGCCAATGGATAACCCGATGCTGCTTAAGTCCACAACCCGGCACATAAGGATTTTTGCCGGCGAAATAGACCAGGACGGAGAACTCGTTCCCAGTAGTCAGGTTTTAACCTTAGATGTTGACCCAGACAACGAGTTCAACTGGAATGAAGATGCTCTGCAAAAGGTTTATCGCAAGTTTGATGAACTGGTAGAAGCATCTAGTGGGGCAGACCTGATAGATTATAATTTACGCCGCATTGGCTCAGACTTGGAGCATTTTCTGCGATCGCTCTTGCAAAAAGGCGAAGTCAGCTACAATCTTTCCGCACGCGTCACTAATTACAGCATGGGGCTACCCCAAGTTGCATCTGAGGAAAATACAGAAAGTAATGGCGTGTGATGTAAAAGTGAAAAATGAGTACTCAGTAAGAACAAACTTCCAAAATTGTAAGCTAGTCTGCTGTATACCGTTTTTCTCAATTTACCCTTGCTCAGCGTTTTAGTCATGAGTAAGCATAAGCCTCAGGAGGGTTTCCCGCGATCAGGCGCGTAGGCGCGTATTTCCTCCATGCCTACGCGATAGTCGCAAGAGCCATAGGCTCATTGCTCATGACTCATTGCATTCTTGTTTAAATAGCTTAGTGTCCGTAAGTTAAATTTTGTGAACTCAACAATTGAGTGAATTGATTCCACAGCTATGAAAACGAGGTTAACACGATGTTTTCATAGCTGTTGGGTTTCCGGAAATAGACACATTGTGTAGGTTGGGCATTGCAATGTCCACCCTGACTTGAAAATAGAACTCACCAACTCAGAAAAAAAGAAACAAAGAAACAAAGACAAGACGATTTCTAACCATTCAACTTAATAATATTCATATATTTTCTTAATAAAAAACGGCAGCAGAAAACTACCAGAAAGCTAATTGCTGACTGCTGACCGTTTAATATCTATCACCAAACTCTATTTCCTTCTTCGTCTACTCGTGCTTGGCGAATCACATCAGAGATTTCTTCTGCATCTTTCACGTGATGGAGAGCCTTTTCTTCACCATCTGGCTCTTTAACGACAAAATAAGTCGGAACTTTAATGTGGTCACCCGTGATATCTGGAGAATCAACGGCAAGTTGTTGTGCCTTTTCTTCCACTGTTTGTGGTTCTTCAGAAATGACGTCACCAGGGTTCACTGCACGATGAATTTCTTTTTCTTTGTTATCTTCCATTCGGATTTCACCAATTCTTAAGTGTGTGGAATTGTTATTGGCAATGGTGATGTGATCAATAACCCAGAAGAAAAGTCATTGTGAAGACACAATAGGAACTAACAAGAGCCTCTGGTGCTCTTAGTCTTAACTAAAGTTAATTGATTACCACCTACATATAAATTAGGGAAAAAGCTCACTTATCTCCTCTTTCTGATGGAATAATTTCATTTGCGAAGGGTGTAAAGTGTAAAATAAAGTTACTTAACACTTGACACCTACCTTGAGATACATCATTAAAAAAAAGCAAAGAAAAAAACTTGTGGTTGAAAATACAGTTTTCTATAAAAAAAATCCGGAAGAGGGGAGGTGATGAAGGTTTCACAAAGTGATATGGGTAAAGGTATGAAATTTTGGTGAAGTACGCTCTTGTGCCAAGATCTGTTCTTTTAAGACAGAGGTGCAATCATCCTACTGAGACTGAGACCTTACTCACATGACCAACATTTCTCATCGGAGAGTGGTTTTCAGTCTGCAACAGCAATTGCTGGAATTGTTTGTGAACCAGAAAATTCTCGCTCAGAATAACCTTTATGGTTGGTTTTGGCGCTCGCAACCAATTTGGGAATGCTGTATGTTGATAAATACAACAATAGAAATGACTTGATGCCTGATCTAGTTAAAGTGTCTGTGAATCAGTCAAGTGGGTTGCATTGTGTACCAACTGAAAAATATCTATTTTTATCATTAAGCAAATTTTTGAAAGGTTTTATCATCTTAAGTTTCGTTCGCAAGTTAAAATCGTGATCCAAAATTGGATATATCAGATATGAGCGGTCAACAGTGCCGCTGCCAATGCTGTTGAAAAAAATGCCAATCTGCTGATCGGTACGAAGACTATGGAAAATGACGCGGCAACGCTCTACTGCCCAAATGAACTTTGTCAAGCTCAAAACCCGCTTACACACAAATTTTGCCTAAGATGCTCCACACCCCTGCCTAAACGATTCCTCTGGGCTGTGGCAGATGGGGAAAGTTTGGCTAATGCCGGAGAATTATTAGCCGATCGCTATTTGGTTATCAGCAAGGCGCTTCTTTTGGATACCAAGCCCGGTTTGTTACCCCAAACGCCAAATGGAGAACATGTACAGGCAATAAAACCTTACTTGCGGCTATTTCCCTACCGCTTGCACGTACCGCAAGTGTATGGAATGCTGCCGATGACTAGCGACACATCTGACAAAGAAATATTACTTTTAGAAAAACCTCCGCTTTCTGTGCTAGACAGTACAGAACCGTTGGAAGTGCAGATTGCTTGGGAGTTAAACACAGCTTGGCATAACGCAACATCAATACGCCAACTGAATTTGCTGTGGCAGATAGCTCATCTGTGGCAACCTCTGGCGAGTGAAGGCGTAGCCTCTAGCTTACTTAACCCAGAGTTAATCAGGGTAGAAGGGTCGTTAGTACGCTTATTAGAATTGCGTCAAGACAATCAAACTTCCCCTGGTTTACCCCAACTTGGGGAATTTTGGCAGCAGTTACAGCCACAAGCCAAAGGGGCGATCGCCGAATTTTTGGGTGAAATGTGTCGTTCTCTGATTGCCGGAGAAATACACTCTGGTGAGCAACTCGTTGCCATTATAGACAGAGGGTTAACACAATTAGGGCAAACCCAAACACCTATTATCAAAATAGTCACCAAGACTGACACAGGACCTTGTCGCCAACGTAATGAAGATGCTTGTTACCCTCCTGCTGGCAGTATTGTCAGCAAACCTCCATCACAGACAGCTTTAGCTATTGTCTGTGATGGCATTGGTGGACACGAGGGAGGCAATGTTGCATCACTTTTAGCAATTGAAACGATTCAACAGCACCTGCATGAGCTGACGAAATTGCCTTCTGAGGATATAGACTCATCTATTCTACTTGCGCAGTTAGAAGGGGCAACCGCTGCTGCAAATGACATCATCAGCCAGCGCAACGACGACGAACATCGGCAAGGACGTCAACGCATGGGCACAACCCTAGTGATGGCATTGCCCATTGCTCATCAAATGTACATTGCCCACGTTGGTGATAGCCGTGCTTATTGGATTACACGTTCTGGTTGCTATCAAGTGACTCTAGATGACGATGTTGCTTCTCGTGAGGTACGCTTAGGCTATGCCACATACCGAGATGCAGTCCAACAGGGAGCATCAGGGTCTTTGGTGCAGGCATTAGGCATGAGTGCCAGTCATTTATTGCATCCGACGTCACAACGATTTGTTCTCGACGAAGATTGCGTTTTTCTGCTGTGTTCTGACGGTTTGAGTGACTTTGACCGCGTAGAGCAATACTGGGAAACAGAAATTTTACCCATTATTACTGAAAATTTTGACATAGCAAAAGTCACAGATAAATTAGTGGAAATCGCGAATATTCAAAATGGACACGATAATGTCACCATAGCGCTAGTACACTGCCAAGTTAAATACTCAGAGCCAAAATCAACCCTTAACACCACCCTTGCTAACCTCTCTACATTACCAAAACCTTCTAACACTCAGATAAAAACTCCACAAGTTGCATCACCTCTGGGTAAAAATCAGAAAACTCAGGTCATGCCAACAAGCAAGCCCGTCAAAAGTATAAAATTACCGCTACAGATGATTGTTATTTCCCTACTATTTGTTGTTAGCAGTTTGTTGGCATACCTGTGGCGTACTGGATCGCTCCCGATCAACTCCTCACCAAGAATAAGTCCGGAGAAACTACCATCTATGCCGCTACCACCGATCACAAGTGGTTCTCAGGACAGTTCGGGTAATTCGAGCAAAGATAGTGTGAATGCAGCAGGAGTGATTTTTCAAACTAACAGCGAAATAGAATTCATAACAACGACCTCGCCCCCAAAAGGTGCGATCGCCCCAAAAGGTAGTGTTTTGCAAATTCTCAAGACACAAAAAACAGAGAAAGACACAAGTATCTATCTGCGAGTCTGCTCTATTATCGGGCAAGCAAGTCCATCAAACTCACAACCAACTTCTGCCACAGCCAAAAAACCTTTACTCAACCCAGGAGATGAAGTCAAAATTTCATTCTCTAAATTCAAGTCATTAAAGATTCCCAAAGCTCAAAGCGAAGTGGTGAGATTATGTCAGCCCTTAAAAGATACTTTTACCCCCCCTCTTGGAGAATCAGCAACTGAGTCCCCAGTGCGGTCTTGGGGTCTGGTGCCAGGTGCACCGTCCTTGGGAACCCCAACGCCAGACGCCTCAAGTCGGGAAACCCTTTCGGCAGTCGCTCATGGGCGAAACCCCCAAGACCGCGCTGCCTCACCCCGGCGCTGGCGCAGCAACGCACTGGCTCCCCAAGTAGAGCATCTGGCGTCTGTGCGTGAGCAATGAGATCTCAAAATAGTCAACAAGAACTGATAACAGATAACTGGTTAAAGTAGGTGACACCTGTTAGCCGAACAGCAGCACTTGGTCAAAAACTCGATAAACTGGTAGAAGCCTGAAATAGTATAGATGATATAACTTTAAATCAAAAACTGGAAAGGTCAAAATTTTTGCCTTTTAAAATTGTTATTTGAAATTATTTGATTCTATAGATTAACCAAGACTAACGAATCCATGCCATCCCTTAACCTGGCGATCGCCCGTCTGATCAATACCGGCAATGACAGTTTCGCCATTTGGGTGGTGAATGCTCCCTATCCCAGTGGCTACGTTCTGCGTGATTGTGTATGGCCTCCACATCTAACTCAAGCATGGGTTGAGTGGCAGCAAATGTTTGCCGGTCACAGCCGCTTGGATATTTCCCCAGGAGCAACCTCCCAAGAGGCAAATCCTCTCCCTCTGGATTTTGTTACCCCAACTTCCACTCAACCCACTAGTTACACTGCTCGTTTGATGCAATATTTGGGAATAAGCTTGTGGGGTTGGGTCTTTGAGGGAGCAATTCTTAATTGCTTTGAACGCAGTCGTGGAATTGCTATGGGTCAGCATACGCGTTTACGCGTGCGCCTGGAAATTCGTGACCCGAATCTGATTGCCCTGCCTTGGGAAATTATGCAGCGCGAACCAGGTCAATCTGCCATTTCTCTGTCGCAACACATACTCTTTAGTCGTACCACGAGTGAAGTCGAACCTCTACCCTATTTACGCTCAGAACAAGCGTTAAATATACTGTTGGTTTTGGGTGAAGATGAAAAGCATCTAGAACTTAAAAAAGAAGCCGCTAGCCTAGAAGAAATACTCTCCAATGGGTCTGTTGTGGGTAGCAATTACAATGGCTATGCACCCTGTATGGTAAGTACACTCCTGCAACCAACCCCACAGGAGTTAATTCAACAGCTAGAAACCAGGGCATACAACGTTTTGTTTTACGCCGGTCACGGTCTGCAAGGACCAGACGGAGGTTTGTTATTTTTGCGACCGGGTATGACCCTCAATGGAATGGAATTAGCCCAAGTATTGACGAGTACAGGTGTGAAACTGGCAGTTTTCAATGCTTGTTGGGGAGCACAACCTGCAGCTGCTAATCACCAGGCTGTGTCCCACAGTAGTTTAGCAGAAGTACTGATACGTCAAGGTTTGCCTGCAGTTTTGGCGATGCGTGATGAAATAGCATCCCAAGAAAGCCAGACTTTTATTCAAGCTTTTGCTGCTGCTTTGCGAAAGCGACTGCCAATTGATGAAGCCGTGGCAGAAGCAAGGCAACAGCTATTAATAGTTTACAGGTTCAATCAGCCCGCTTGGACATTGCCGATTCTCTATCTCCATCCAGGTTACGATGGAGAACTCATAAAAAATTTTGAAGAGGGGATCACAGAACTCCCCGAAACTTCTATTCCAGGAATAGCTTCTTTGGTTTCCAATGCTTGTTTGCGATCGCTCTCCCCTGGAGGGAAAACTTCGTTATTGCGACCAGGAATCACCCGCATCGGGCGCACCGGAGACAATGATATTGTCATTCCAGAACCTTCGGTTTCAAAACGCCATGCTGAGATATTATGTCGAAATAGTCTGACAGGAGCAACAGCAGTGCGAACCTATTACCTGCAAGATTTGTCCACCTACGGGACAACCTGGGTTTTTCGATCTAATTGTTGGCAACAAATCCATCGTCAGGAAGTGCCGTTACAATCTGGCATGCAGTTAAAGTTTGGTAGTACCAAAAGTCAACCTTGGGAGTTCATCGTTGATAACTGCCCAGGGTAAGAATTGGGAACACTGATTTTCTACCATTCAAATATAGCTAAATAAACTAGTACTTTTCGGTAGAACGGCGTTCTTTTTGCGGAAATGAGATTTTGGCAGTTGTAGCTGTGTATGTACACTAAATAATTAACCCGGAGCGAGCGACAAATGGCTAAGAAAATTAACGGTTCAAAAACTTCTCCTTCCCTACACTCTCAAGTTAATTTCGAGCTTTTAGAAGCACTGCTTGAACCCGAAGATGCAACATATCCTTGGAATCCCGCAGATGAAGAATCAGAAAACTATTTTGCACAACTAGAACAACAGTTCCAGTTAGAGGATGTCCTTGATGAAGAACTGGCAGAACGTTCCCAAGCTTTCTACAACTCCTTGGATACGCTTTGGTACAACAATTTGAATTCCCAGCATTACAAATGTAATACAAAATCGACAGTCTTGGCAAATCTTCAAAAAAATTTACAAGCAGGCTTCGCCGCCAGTGTCCCTCAAGATTGGATCACGGAAATTGCCCAGAAAGCGGCTGAAATTTTCCATTCCGGGCAATCTAAGGGCGAGCAACTGGTAAGTTGTGTCAAATCTGTATTACCTAATTGGGAAACAGATGATCTTTTGGTTATGGCGCGTCCTTTCGCTTACGCAATGAGAAGCGGTGAACAGAAAAATGTAAAGTCAGTTGTAGATAACGTAGGCAATCGTGAGTGGACAAACTTATCTGAAATTGAAAAGGCAAAAGTGAGTTTAGCAGTTGCTTGCCATGCGCTTGATGAACTCAAAAATATTGAAGAAGAAGTTTAAGATTTGTTCCCTGTTTGCTGCTTTAATCCAACTGGCGAGGAGAACTTGCTTTGCCTACAAGCGATAATTTTGTTGTTTATCTAAGAATGCAGGGTATTTCTCATTGAGACACAAAATGTCTGACGGAATGTGTTCATAACTTGTTCCAAGCCAAGCACATCTATCTAGAGATACAAGAAGCAAGTTGAGTGCAGCAGCAGTAGCCGCTTATAGAGGAAGAGTTAACTATAAATCAATCATCCGCGATCTCTGTGATCATCTTGTTGCACTCATTACTTAGGTCCAAGAAAACGAGTAGCAAAGTTTTGCGATCGCGTTGGTGAAAGCACCCTTGCTTTAAGAATAGCTGCCATCAGAAAGGCATAAGACAAAACCCCAACAATCACCAACAGCAAACCGTTAAAAACTCCCGTTGTATTCCACAAAGCATGTAGTCCGGCTGCTGTCAGATAACCAACTAGCAAAATTTGCCAACTTTTAGAGGGTTTAAGTACAGCCAAACCGATAAAGTAGCCGAAATAGCCACTGTAAGCCATGTGTCCGGCAACAGAACCAAGAATTCGTGGAATCAGCAGTTGCAATCCCACAAGCTGACCACTTTCTAAACCCGATTGTGCGGAGATATTTTGAGTAATAGTTGGCACATATTGTCCCAAAGTTTCCAACAGGGTAAAGCCCACAGCAGAAGCTGTTCCCAGCAGAATACCATCAAGAGGTTCGGTGATACCGATGCGTTCCCGCCACGGTGACGGGACTGCCCTAGCAATTAGAAATGCCAATAGTATAGGTATTGCCTTGAGTAATTCCTCCATCAAGCCAGCGCCAAAAAACATCCGCACCAGCAACTCTGTTAAAGTAATGGACTCCTGTTCTGAGGGCAAACTACCAGGCAACAGACCGCGAAACACAAAGATAAACAAATCCAAAACGGGAGTCCGTAAAATCACTGCCGTTGTCAATGCCGATGCACACAGCACCCACCAAGGCTTTGGTTTACCACACAACTGGTAAATAAAATAGTAAGCAGCAGAGGCTATATAAATTGCGACTATGAGTTGATTGGCTTGTGGTTGACCTACTGTGGCAAACATAAGTACCACGAAGACGACTGTGAGAACTCCCGGTATCAAGTAAGCTTTACGAGTTAAATCTTTGCCAGTAGAAATAATCGGAAACAGCTGAGTGAAGCTAAGCGCATCTGGTGGTTTTGAGGGAGGTCGATAATACGCCGAGGTTGGTGTTGGGTAACTATTTGCTGGGGGAAGTGGTGTAGCTGCTGGTGGGGCGACCGCAGTGGCTTTTTGCTGGTTGTGTTCACACTCAAAAACAAATTCTGGACCATCGTGACCCAGGGTAATGCTATCTCCGTTCATCAATTGCTGACAACCCTGCAACCGTTGTCCGTTCAAGTAGGTGCCATTGGCACTAGCTAAATCACAGATTAACCAACTAGATTCCCCATCTGGAGACGAAGCTAGAGGACGAACAGCTGCATGGCGACGAGATACCATGCGGTATAACATGGCATCTAACACAACTTGGCAGCTGGGATCACGTCCAATGACTACCTCTTGACTGGGAAGCAGCGAGTAGCGAGGTTCCGATCCTAAAGAAGTTCCAATACCAGACACTTGCCGCAGAATTGCATTCTGTCTTGCATTTTTACCTGTCATTGAGTTGCAGGGTGTTTCTAAAGTATTTCTGAAAAAAATTGGGCAGTAGGACTTAACCCTAGCCACAACAGCAAAATTGCTAAATCCACTATAGCTTCAGTCACTGCTTATCAATGAGAAATTAAAAAAATCAAAATAAACATTGTCTTGTTCAGTATGACTGTTGACAGTTAACGGTTAACACCCGGCACTATCTCTAAATTCTCTGCCATCATCAAAAGCCTATTTGCCTGACTTCCCTTTTTTAAAAGAATTATGCTCCTTTCTTGCGGACAGTAAAACCGCCATCAATGACTAAGTTGTGCCCTATAATATAGGACGCAGTATCAGAACATAACCAAATAACTGCATTTGCGACTTCTGCTGCTTCCCCGAGTCTTTTAAGTGGAACTGCGTTACTCACTTGTTGAACCATATCTTTTGGAAGATTGGATAGGATATCCGTTGCAATCATCCCTATTCAATTCCCTATTGACCACACGCCTAAACAGCAGCCATTTCCAGATGTTCAATTTTTGTACCCAGTATCTTGAGGAATTCTGCCAACCAACGGGGATGAGCAGGCCATGCTGGTGCTGTAACTAAATTACCATCAACAACAACTTCATCAGCTGGGACATCCACGTAGGTACCACCAGCACGCCACACCTCTGTGCTACAAGCAGGGTAAGCAGTGCAGTTCTTGCCTTGTAGGACATCAGCAGCAGCCAATAACTGTAAGCCGTGGCAAATAGCAGCAATCGGCTTGTTTGCTTGGGCGAAGTGGCGGGTAATTTCTAGCACCTGCTTATTGAGGCGGATATATTCGGGTGCACGTCCTCCAGGAATGACCAACGCATCATAGTTTTCTGCCTTTACCTGCACAAAAGAAGCATTGAGAGTGAAGTTGTGACCAGGTTTTTCACTGTAAGTTTGGTCACCTTCAAAATCGTGCACAGCAGTCCTAACTTTTTCTCCAGCTTTTTTGTCCGGACAAACTGCATGAACAGTATGTCCTACCATCTGCAAAGCTTGGAACGGAACCATTACCTCGTAGTCTTCCACATAGTCTCCTACGAGCATCAAAATTTTTTTAGTCATTAGTCATTAGTCATTAATCATTAGTCAATAATAATTTATGTTTGCTTGTGTTATATGTCACATTATAAAATCTTTGTTAAAGGATATGATTTTTTACAGTAGACCTCTCCAAAAATGGCTATCAAACCTTTACGGCGCTTGCACTAGAAATCGATTTTTGCAGTGGTCTAGTAGAAATTGCTGTACAAATACGACATTTAATAAAAATTAATGTCTCCTCAAATTTTCAGAATTTCTCAGGTAGATTACTAATGACTACTAACTCATCGCCTAGCGCGTGTAACTATCACTAGTTCCGCGCGTATCGTAGCCCGTTCTAGAAGAAACGGGGTTTCCTCACCGTCTTGTTATCACCAAAGAAAGTAAAAAGCGAAAAAAGCTTCTTTTCTCTTCACTCTTCACTCTTCACTTCTAAAGAATGGCTCATCAAAGTAAATGAAATTCCTTCAAAGCTTTGGGAAAGTTTTGATTCTCATGTCCGGGACGACTCAGTTTAATTAGAGAAAAACGTTGTAATGGAGTTAATTCTACCCACTGTTGAGGTGAAAGCGTGACACCAAACTCTCTGGCTTTATCTTGAAGGTTTATTGGTATATTGTTAGTATCCAACCAGGCAGGATGCGGTTCAATTGGTAACTCAGCCGCTGGTGTCCCAGTGCGTTGTAAAATCAGGTTTTCGAGATATTCCTTGTATGTTTGAATTTCAGATTCTGTAGAGCAAGGTAATTCGACCAAAACTTCACGCTCATCCTTCGTTAAATGATTCCAATCAGATAACTTCAACTTGATGCCAGAAGTATCAAGTTTTTGGCGTACCTGCATAGGAATACAACGCAGGGAATCAACAAAATCTGCTTCAAACTCAAAAAATACCATAATATTCTAACCTGCTTTAAATCTTTTGTTTATTACTAAACCTAATTATTAAATAACTGATGGATAAGGCAAGAATCGCAATTCCTAAACCGATAATATCAATTCCTGTTACTTTTCTTAAGTCCAAAATAATAATTTTACGAGCAATAGCAATTAAAGAAGTCACAATAACTAATTCTACTTGCAAGACGTGTTTTTTCAGATAACCTGTGAGATTTTCCAAGATTTCCAAAGCAATTAAGATATTGAGGAATAAACCAAATATTTCAAATAAGATTGCGTTAAATTTACCGTGAGGTGTAGTAAATAATTCTTGAACCAGAAAAACTCCCAGGTCAAAAATTGACGCAATAATCACTATCACCATAAAAAGAGATAGTAACTTGGATACTACCACCTCTATTTTTTCAATAGAGTGTATAAAGCTGTCATCTTTGAGGCTTTCTGCAATTTGCTTGAATAGCTTTTGCATCTGCTGCACCGCCCTTTGAAGTAAAAAGTCAACAGCAAAAAGAAAAAAGAAAAACCACCAAGATAAATCTAGAGGATGGAAAAAGGATGTTTTGTCGATTTGTCCTTTGTGTTTAGAGGGCACTTTTTTCTTTTGCATAGCTAAAGCTAAGAGAGCATCAATAAACAATAGTCAAGAATTTTAAACACTATTAACTATTGACTAATTGTTCTTATAGCCAAACATACTGTGGTATATCTTTAGCAGCTTACCATTTTCCGGGTGACAGTTGATAATGATTCTTTCAATGCGTAATATACTATTGATCAATTGATATCTTGCACCTATACGTGTAAACCACGTTTTACTACAAAGTGCCGAAAGAAAGATACATTTGATTGTGCAGAGATTTGTTGTAAATAAGGCACTTCCGGCTTGATACTTAGTGCTGAAAGAACATTTCATTTTTCCGGCGCAAGATGTAAGCACCCAACTAGAACACCGATTCACTAATCCCAAAAACCCGGTTTCTGTTACCGGGAAGACCGAAATTTCGTGACCTCAACTAGAAGAAACCGGGTTTTTTAGTCACAATTATGAATACTGAATGGGTGTTCTAGCGATTGCGCAAAGCGCAGGCTTCTCGTGGCGTATCGCAAGCGCCAGTGAAAAATGAAAGAAACACTTTTTTCGGAATTTTCTAAAAGCCTTGAAATATGAGGGTTTGAAAAAGTGTTTCATCAAAGCACCTCACGGACGGCGCACCACCCGCTACGAATCGAAGAAACACTGAAAATTCAAAAGTCTCTAATTTATAAGGGTTTCGGCTCGTGTTTTTTGAAAGTTACGCAACGCAATATCAACATTAATCGGCACTAGCTGAACTGCACAGGCCTTTAATTCTGGTTGCAGTGAGTCGGGACAAGATTCTGGATGAGTCAGGGCGTTAGCTTCAGCATTATCTGCCCAAAGCGCACCCCAGTGCATGGGGACAAACACTGTACCAGGGGCGATCGCCTTTGTAATTTTTGCCGGGAACCTAGCTTTTCCTCGACGCGATCGCACTTCCACCAACTGGTTATCTGTAACGCCTATCTGTGCTGCATCACGAGGATGAATCTCAATAAACGGTTCAGGATGCATTTGTCGGGTTTTTTCAATCCGACCAGTGCGAGTTTGAGTATGCCAATGACCATAAAGTCGCCCAGTTGTCAAGACAAAAGGATAATTCGGGTCTGGTGGTTCTGCCAATCCCCGCGAGTGATACGCCCCAAAGCGCGCGCGTCCATCAGGGGTGTGGAAGCGGAGGTTGGTGTAGAGACGCTTGGCTTGCAACAGACCACCGGAGAGTTTAGATTCAACTTCTTCTATGCCCCTCTGCCCCTCTGCCCCTCTGCCCCTCTGCTCAGAATGGGGCCATTGTATTGGACTTTTCCGTAATTGATCGTGACTAATACCCGTCATATCACAGGGGCGATCGCCAGTGAGTTTGACAAACTCAGCATAGACTTCAGCCGAGTTAGCGAAGGAGAACTTGTCCACAAAGCCTAGCCTGCGACCAACTTCTGCAAAAATTTCCCAATCTGCTTTCGCTTCACCAGGCGGTTTGCGGAATGCTGGACCCAGGGTGACCATTCGTTCGGAATTGGTCATCACGCCAGTTTTCTCACTCCATTGGGCAGCTGGGAGTAAGACGTGAGCGTAAGCGGCGGTTTCTGTTGGGTAGTAGGCGTCTTGGTAGATAGTAAAGGGCGATCGCAACAACGCTGCTTTTGTCCGTTCCAAATCCGGCATACTCACAGCAGGATTAGTCGCAGCAACCCATAATAACCCCACAGTACCATTTTCCAAGCCAACAATCATGTCCCAAGCCGTCATACCAGGAGTTGGTGCAATCTGTCCTGGCTTCAGTCCCCAAAATTCCTCAACTTCCGCACGGTGCTGAGGATTTTTCACCACTCGATAACCAGGTAACAAGTGGGACAAACCTCCAGCTTCCCGTCCTCCCATTGCGTTCGGTTGACCCGTGAGTGAAAATGGTCCTGCTCCTGGCTTGCCAATTTGTCCAGTCATCAGGTGCAGATTAATAATAGTTCTCACCTTAGCCGTCCCTTCCGAGGATTGATTCACACCCATCGACCACAGGGACAGCACCCGCTTGGATTGACTCCAGTAGCGTGCTGCTGTTTCTAAATCTTCAATGCTGATTCCACATTGACGAGCCACCACTTCTGGAGGATAGTGGCGAATCACCTCAGCATATGCGGGAAAATTGCTGGTGCAATCGTCGATAAACGCGCTATCAATCTCACCCCAGCGCATCAACAAGTGAGCGATACCGTTCAACAAGTCAATATCTGTACCAGGACGAATAGCTAAATGTAGATCAGCGGCTTCTGCGGTTGGTGTGCGGCGGGGATCAACCACAATCATTTTGACTTTGCGGTTCTTTTTGTGGTATTTTTCCAGCCGGTTGAAAACGATTGGGTGACATTCAGCCGTGTTTGTCCCAATTAAAAACGCACAGTCGGTTAACTCCAAATCTTCATAGCAGCACGGCGGACCATCAGAACCAAAGCTTTGAATGTAACCAGCGACAGCACTGGACATACACAAGCGCGAGTTAGCATCAAAATTATTAGTCCCCAGACACCCTTTTAAGAGTTTTTGAGCCGTGTAATAGTCTTCAGTTTGAAACTGACCGGAACCATACATACATATGGCTTCTGGTCCTTGAGTGAAGCGCACAGCTTGAATGCGCTTGGTGATGATATCAAAAGCTTCATCCCAGCTAACGCGCCGAAACTCCTGATCTAAGGAATCTCGTACCATTGGGTAGTGCAGTCTGTTTTTATCTAAAGACTCCGCGATCGTTGCGCCTTTAACACAAATCATACCCTGACTAGATGGGTGCGCTTTGTCGCCTCGCACCCGCCAAATCGGATTTCCGTGACTATCTCGATGAGTCGCTTTGCCTAGTTGTGCTGGTGGAGAAACTTCCAGTCCACAGCCAACACCACAGTATGGACACACAGTTTTGGTACATTCAGTCATGGCAATTGCACCATGTTGATAAATTGTTTAAATGTTTAGTTTGTAAAAGATACATTCCAGCAATTTGCTGTGTTTTCACACTTTTTCTATTCAGTTGACAGCACTTAGAAAATTCTCCGACGAATACTGATTGATAAAATCTGAGATTCTTGTAACTCAAGTTTTCTTAATTTTGTTTCCCTTTTTTCGGTACAATTTTGTCAAAGTATTTCTACTAAATTAAATCTGAATGAAGACATAAAAAAAGTTATTAATGATACAGAATTATCTCTAATAGTGATTTTGTTTATAGAGGTTTCTTATGCAAATTCTCTGACTTATTAAATGAATTGCAGAAAACATTTTTTGGAAAACATAACCACAGATAGAAACAGAGAAACACAGATAATTTATCTGCGTTTCTCTGCGGTTCTAAATACTCTTAAGCCAGATTTTTCTAAGATATCAATTCTTTCATCTTATTTCTCAGCTAGAATACCAGAATTGTGGTGATTCACTGGAGTTTGTGTTTCTGGTGCTTCACCTTCATAAGCAGTAGCAAAGGAACCCTTTGGTTCTTTTAGGAAGAAAGCACACAGAAAAGCGCAGACCAGAGCAGCTACACCCATTGTGGTAAAGAGTGTTGGTGCATCAGTTAAGCTGAAAATTGTCAGATAAACAACGCCGCCAAAATTACCGTAAGCTCCCACATTCCCTGCAATTTGTCCTGTAGCTTCTTTTTTGATGAGAGGTACAATTCCATAGGTTGCACCGCAGCCAGCTTGAGCGAAGTAAGCGGCTAACATAGTAACAGCAATTGCAACTGGAAGTGCCCAACTGTTGTTAATATAATGTGCCATTAAATAGCTAACACCAATGCCAGCAGAGATAATTGTCATCGTCCATTTACGGGAGCCAAATTTATCAGAAATTAAACCACCACTGGGACGAGAAACTAAGTTTAAGAAAGGATAGGTGGCAGCAATCATTCCAGCTACTACATGCTCTAAACCAAAAGTTTTTTCAAAAAATGCAGGTAGCATTGAAACAGCCGCAAGTTCAGAACCAAAGTTAGTTACGTAAGTGAATTCGAGTAAAGCGACTTGACTAAATTGATAGCGTTGAGAGGGAGCGTAGGTTTTCTTGCCAATCAGAAGTTCTTTGTTAACTTGCCAAGCTTTGTATGTTTGGTAAGCAAATAATCCTGCTAACACTAACCAAACCAGATACATTTGGCTTAGGGTTAAAAAGTGAATGTTCTTTTGTTCCAGACGCCAAGCTAATAAACCCAAGGCGAAAATCAAACCGAAATTGGAAAGAATCATTGCCCAGAAGCTTTTAACACTAGTTACTTCTAAAGCACCATTTTTCTTAGGTTTTTTATAAACTTTGCCGGCAGGTGTATCTTGGACACTGTTGTAATAAATGACGCTATAGATAGCGGCGATGATACCGGTGAAGGCGATCGCAAACCGCCAATTAGAAGCGCCACCAGTCATAAAGCTAGCAACAACTGCAATTGTAGGTAAAGCAAACTCTGCCCCAAAAGCACCAAAGTTACCCCAACCGCCGTAAATCCCTTGGGCTATTCCAATCTCCTTTGGTGGGAACCATTCCGACACCATCCGAATACCCACGACAAACCCAGCACCAACAATTCCCATCAACAAGCGACTGATGACAAGATGGTGAAAATTCTGCGACAGCGCTGTTGCAAAACAGGGAACAGCAGCAAACATCAGCAGAATTGAGTAAGTGATTCTAGGACCAAAACGGTCTAGAAGCATACCAATAATGATTCGTGCAGGAATTGTTAAGGCAAGATTGCAAATGCCTAAAGTTTTAACTTGCTCTGGTGCTAAATGTAACTCCTTGCCAATAGTTGTGGCAAAAGGAGCAAAGTTAAACCAACAAACAAAAGTCAGAAAGAAGGCAAACCAAGTCTGGTGCAGAATGCGATAACGACCGTTAAATGAGAACAATCCTTTGAGCATTGAGCTTTACCGAGTAGAAAACAGAAAAATTGCATGGGGAATCCCAGGGGCAATATGACAATTGCCGTAAGCTGAGAAATATGTAAGTTAGTGAAGTTTTCGTGATGGCTGTCCTTAGTTCCTAGTCATTTATAACACTTAACGATCAAGAAGAAATGACGAGGCTAAGAAAAAATTTGCACATTCGAGCGTAGTTAGTTTCAAACTGCAGCTGGTTCTCGTAAGCGTGCGCCGAAATGTGAAATCAGTAGTTCTCGTAAGACTGGCTGCAAGTCTTCGCAAGGGATACCTTTGGTGACACAAGTTCCTAATTGTGCCTCCTTACCTACTTTGCCACCCATGTAAATGTCAACCCCTTCTACGGGTTTACCATTTTTACGAGCTTTAGTTCCCATCAAGCCGATGTCAGCGACTTGCGGTTGTCCGCAGGAGTTGGGGCACCCTGTCCAGTGAATTCGCACAGGACGAGTGAGTTCTACCTCTGCTTCCAACGCTTTTATGGTTTTTAAAGCGCGGTTTTTTGTTTCAATGAGGGCAAAGTTGCAAAATTGTGCGCCTGTGCAAGAAACGAGCGATCGCGTCAGCAATGTCGGGTTAACACTAAACTTCTCCAGTACAGGTTCCGTTAAAAAAGTTCCCAGCAGAGAATCAGGAATATTGGGGATCATCAAGTTTTGTTCAACCGTGAGACGGATTTCGCCGCTGCCGTAAACTTCCGCCAGACGTGCCATTTCAAACATATCCTCGGCAAACAACCGACCGACGGGAACGTGCAACCCTACGTAGTTTAATCCTGGTTGTTTTTGTTTATATACCCCAACGTGGTCGCGTTTTTCCCAATCAATTTCATCTTGTGCTGCTGCGCCCAGCAATGACTTACCAAACCGTTTTTCAACTTCTGCGCGGAATTTTTCTAAACCCCATTCATCAATTAACCACATCAAGCGGGCTTTTTGCCGATTTGCACGTAAGCCGTGGTCACGAAAGACTTCCAAAACAGCTCTACATAAAGCGACGACATCCTCTGGAGACACCCAAACATTCAGGGGAACAGCCGCCTCACAACGCTTGGCAGAAAAGAATCCACCAACAAGGACATTGAAGCCAAAGACTTTTTGGGGAGATGACGGGGATGAGGGAGTCATTTCTCCCCCTGCTTCCTCTACTTCCTTAAAAGCGGGAACGAAAGCTAAATCGTTAATTTCGGCGTGAACTGAATTATCCCGTCCACCAGTGATCGCAATATTAAATTTCCGTGGGAGGTTGCTAAACTCGGAATTGCCTTCACCTCGGTTGGTGACCATGTCTTGAATTTGTTGCACCAACTCTCGGGTGTCAAACAACTCATCCGCATCTAACCCAGCGACTGGATCGCCTGTAATATTGCGGACGTTATCCATCCCTGACTGCACACTCGTTAAGTCAACTGCACGAAATTTATCAAAGATTTCTGGTAAATCTTCAATCCGGATGCCCCGCAGTTGAATATTTTGTCTGGTAGTAATGTCAGCGCTGCCATCATCACCGTAACGCTGCACCACTTCAGCTAGCACGCGCATTTGCTCGCAACTGAGAATACCATTAGGTAACCGTAGCCGCATCATAAACTTGCCCGGAGTGACTGGGCGAAAGAAGACACCTACCCACTTGAGCCGATGATCGCGGTCGGTTTCGTCGATTGCTTCCCAGCCAAGAGAGGCAAATTTTTCTATTTCTTCCTTAACGGCAAGACCATCTTTTTGAGCTTTGAATTTCTCAAACTTGTTTAAGCTGGTTGTAGTGGTAGTTGCTAGGTCTGTCATGAGCTCAATTGCTAATTGCTAATTACAGAAAACTTCTGGAAGTAGTTGCGGGTGCAGCAACTTGTCATCTCATAAAATTCTGGTTTTACAGGTTTATGAGGTCTATAAGCTAAGTAGAAAAAAGTGTATTTTTTGGTGTTTACATACTTGCTAAAAACAAGGTTGCTAAAAACAAATTGTCTGTGCACCGTTCAGATGCAGACTGTGTAATTGTTTCTTTCTCCTTACCTTAATGTTGTAAAACGATTCAAATCGTATATTTAGTTACGAAATTTTATATAACTTGACAAAAATGTATCAATTAGATGCATTTATTGCATAAAAATAAGCACATAAGAGCAGGGCATTACTTGTGGCTGACGCATTCGAGCCAATGAAGTTTGCTTGTGAATCACTTTCTTGAGCAGCCCCTGAACTTGAGTGCCGAGTAAAATCAATTTGGCATGGCTATTTGGGAATTTTCAGATTGTGAATAACATCAATCAGCTTCTGGTACAAGCGCAGGCGGCATACAATGCGTCTGATTGGTCATCACTGATTCAATGCTTACAACAGTTGACTCAACAACAGGACTTAGAACATCCAGAGATGCTGAAAAATCAAGAACATCTGCTGGAACTAGCACTCTGTGTTCTAGAAAATGGGGATTTTCAGCAACGCTGGGAAATTGCGAAGCTAATGACCAGCTTAGGAACTATTGTCATCCCTCCCCTGATAGATATATTAAAAGATGAAGACGCAGAGGAAGAGTTGCGTGCTTATGCAGCACGCATTTTGGGGGATTTAAAAAATCCAAATGCCATTCCACCTCTGGTGGAATTGCTAAAAACTAATGAAAGTGATGAACTTATGAAGATAGCAGCCACTGCCTTGGGGCAAATGGGTTCAGTTGCTATTGCTTCCCTGACAGAACTTTTAGCCGAGGAACAGACACGGCTATTAGCAACTCAAATGCTTTCTTACATCCGGCAAAAAGAAACAATCCCACCTCTGTTAGGCGTAGTTCAAGATTCACAAGTTGCTGTGCGTGCTGTGGCAATTGAAGCACTGAGTAGCTTTCACGATCACCGCGTCCCACCAGTGCTTATCAATGCTTTGAATGATGTTGCTGCCCCAGTGAGGCGAGAAGCAGTTGTTGGTTTGGGTTTTCGCCCTGACTTACGTGAAGCACTAAATTTGGTAGCAAGATTGCAACCCAGGCTTTATGACGTTAACCAAGATGTTTGTTGTGCCGCAGTAGCTGCCCTTTCTAGAATGGGTGGTGAAGCTGCTGCACAGCAATTATTTCCGGTTTTGGTGTCGCCTAATATACCAATTCGGTTGCAACTAGAAGTTATCCGCGCTTTAAGTTGGGTAGGGACATTATCTGGTTTGGAGTATTTGCAACAAGCACTTCATCAATTGCAATTACCGACACTATGGCAGGAAATTGTTACTGTTTTAGGGCGAGTTAGTGATACAACGTTAACTGACAAAGCAGCAGAAATTTTGCTGGAAATGTTGCAACAAAAGCATCCAGGAGTTGAAATTGGTAGTGTTAGAAGTGCGATCGCCCTATCTTTAGGACAGTTAGGGAAAAAGCAAGCAACACTTGCATTAACCCAGATGTTGGCAGATGAAGATGCTCAAGTGAGATTACATGCAAGTGCTGCACTGAAGAAACTCGCTCCCGACTTGACTATATCAAAAGAATAATTTCTAATACCAATTTGAAAAAAGAATGCGACAGATACATATTCCCAAACCCTTGTTCTGTCTGGCTTTCTTCATTTTGAATTTTGAATTTTGAATTTTGAATTGGTATAAGTGGCTATTTCTGTGCATACACTTTGCAACGGTTGATCCCAAGTATCAACAGGTATCTCAGGTAAATAGCCAAATTCAAACACAATACCTATAGTTGGCTTGTTTGCCCATTCCGGAGAACTCAGCATCCGGTCATAATATCCCCCACCATAGCCCAAGCGATATCCTTGATAGTCGCAAGCAACACAAGGAACGAGAATTAAATCAACGTCCGCAGGAGCTATAGTTGGTGCGTCAGGTGGTGGTTGTGTGATACCATAAGCTCCGGTTATTACGGTGTCTTTCTGTGCCCAAATATGCCAGTCAAGCGACTGACCAACACAGCGAGGGAAACCCCAACGATGAGAGGAATCTGTAAATAATTGGCTTAGATCTGGTTCTTGACGAAAGCTAAAATAAGCGAGTATTGTTTTTGCTTGGTTAAATTGCGGGGAGTCTAAAAGGTTTTGGCAGATAAGCTGACTCTTATGTTTCCAGTCTGTTACGGATAATGATTGACGTGTTTTGAGCAGCGATTTGCGTAACTCTGTTTTTCTCATCTGAAAACCTAGTTCCAAAAACAAATAAATAAGGTGAGCAATGCCCACCCTACAATTAATTAGTATTTTGACAACGATTAAGCAGCGTTTTGACGCCACCACTCAATCGTATTCTTCAACCCTTGCTTGAAGTTTACTTCAGCACTGAAACCAAAGGCTTTTTTAGCTCGTTCTGTATCTAAACAGCGACGCGGTTGACCATTGGGTTTGTCAGTTTCCCAAACAATTTCGCCGTCAAACTCCATCAATTCACAGATGAGATTGATTAAGTCACGGATGGAGATTTCATAACCTGTTCCCAAGTTAACGGGTTCTGCGTCATTGTAAAATTGAGTCCCCATCACAATACCCCGCGCCGCGTCTTCTGAATAGAGAAACTCGCGGGTAGGACTACCATCACCCCAAACTGGGAGTTTCTGTTCTCCCTTTATCTGTGCTTCATAAACTTTGCGAATCAGGGCTGGGATGACGTGAGAACTTCTAGGATCAAAGTTATCTTCTGGTCCGTACAGATTCACAGGTAGCAGGTAAACACCATTGAAGTCGTATTGCTGGCGGTAAGCTTGCAGTTGGACAAGAAGGGCTTTTTTTGCTATCCCGTAGGGAGCGTTGGTTTCTTCTGGGTACCCATCCCACAGGTCATCCTCTTTGAATGGGACTGGGGTAAATTTGGGATAAGCGCAGATTGTACCAACGCAGACAAATTTTTCTACTCTGGCTTGATAGGATGCATGAATCAACTGAGTTCCCATCATCAAGTTGTCGTAGAATAATTCAGCAGGTTTCTCACGGTTGAGACCGATACCGCCGACGTGAGCTGCTAGGTGGATAACAATGTCTTGTTGATCCACTGCACGTTGGCAATTTTCTAGGATGCGTAAATCGCAGTCATGCGATCGCGGTACCGTAATTTTATTTTCTGTGGCTCCTGCCTTACACAGCTGGTCTATGACTTGACGCCCCAAAAAACCAGCTCCACCAGTCACGAGAATCCTTTTGTCCTTGAGTTCTAAGGCGTTCATATTTTTTTCCTCGCGGTGTACATCACAAGTGGAGCGCACCCAATTCTTGCCGAATCATAGCATTATCCTTGAGGACTTTTGCTACCTTACCATTTGGTGAAGTCAGTCCCAATGCTTGAAGGTCAGCTTCTACCATAATAGCTACTAGTTGCTCAAATGTTACCGATAGCTTCCAACCCAACTTTTCCTGTGCCTTAGTAGAATCACCAACTAACAAGTCTACCTCTGCTGGACGGAGATAGCGCTTGTCAAACTCCACATAGTCTTCCCAGTTAAGGTTGACATAACCAAACGCTAGTTCGAGAAACTCTCGTACTGTATGAGTTTCACCTGTAGCAATCACGTAATCGTCAGGCTGGTCCTGCTGAAGCATCAACCACATTGCCTTGACGTAATCCTTGGCATAGCCCCAGTCTCGCTTGGCATCAAGATTACCCATATAAAGTTTTTTCTGTTTGCCAGCAAAAATTCTGGCAACTGCCATAGTAATCTTGCGGGTGACAAACGTTTCACCTCGTCTTGGTGATTCATGGTTAAAAAGTATTCCATTACACGCAAAAATATCGTAAGATTCACGGTAATTTACTGTTTGCCAATGAGCGTAAACCTTAGCACAAGCGTAAGGACTACGGGGATAAAACGGTGTGGTTTCCTTCTGTGGGATTTCTTGTACCAAACCAAACATTTCCGAAGAACCTGCTTGGTAGAACCGAACTTGGATACCTGTGCGATGCTGGTAGTCACGAATTGCTTCTAACAAACGCAGCGTTCCCATCCCGACTGAATCCACTGTGTACTCAGGAGAATCAAAGCTTACCCGTACATGCGATTGAGCACCCAGATTGTAAATTTCTACTGGTTGAACTTCTTCCAGAATGCGGCGCAATGTGGTACCATCTGTCAAGTCGCCATAGTGTAGAAATAACCGCACTCCCTCTTTGTGAGGGTCTTCGTAAATATGATCTATGCGGTCAGTGTTGAAGGTGGATGTCCGACGTATTATACCATGAACTTCATATCCTTGCTTGAGCAAAAACTCACTCAGATATGAACCATCTTGACCGGTAATACCAGTAATCAACGCTCGCTTCTTTTGCGTCATGCTTTCTTATCCCTTGTCGTTACTGAATAGATGAATACTACAAGCGACCCTGGTACAACCTAACAGGTATTTAGTCAATTTTCCAACCGGAAACTTACAAGTTCTATTTTGCAGATGCGTGGACAAATGCGTAAATCTGCTGAGACATTAGTTGACAGCTAGATTCTCTTACCCTATACAGACTGTTTTACCTGATTCTGTCATTTTTCGTTATCTTTACACAAAATTTATATATCACTGATTTATTTTAAAAATATCTTAAAATAAGAGAAAATTTAGTGAAGTGGCTATTGAGGCTCAACTCAACAGTCAAATTGCCCCTATAGAACAGTGTCTCAGGAAAAAATCGTAATTCATAATGACCACTTCAATTACGAATTACGAATTTTTCATTACGACATCATTGTCGCGAATTTAATTTGCAATAACAAAATGACTACAATGCTCCCGAGCATTAGCTTGTCAATTTTGATAGTTTAAACACAAAAGATGTCATAGGCATATACATAGCGTCTCCAAAGGAGATAGCTTGGTACGTAAAGCGTTAGCCTGTGCCCCAGACAAAGTGTCATACTTTTGGTTTTGAATTGTTTAATATGCTCCATTATCTTTGGGCATAATGACAACACCAATGGTTTTAAAAATTATCCACAAATCTAACCAAAAATTTCTGAACTTGGCATAATGCAAGTCTATTTGAACCCGTCGAGGATAGGGAATATCATTACGTCCGGAGACTTGCCACAATCCAGTAATTCCTGGTTGGATAGTTAAAATCTCCTCTATGTGACAACCATACTTAGGTAACTCTTCTGCGACTAGAGGTCTTGGACCGACGACACTCATGTCTCCTTTTAAAACATTCCAGAACTGAGGAAATTCATCCAAGCTAGTCATTCGCAAAAAACGACCTATTTTCGTAATTCGCGGGTCGTGCTTGAGTTTAAAATTTGCCTCAAATTCTTGCCGCATATGAGGAGATGTTTCCATCATTTGCACGAGAATTTCGTCGGCATTGGTTACCATTGTTCGGAATTTAATACAATTAAAAGGTTTGTAATTTTTCCCAACCCGTTCCTGTATATAAAAAATTGGACCTTCTGAACTTAAAGCAATCAGCAAAGCCAATATTAAGTACACAGGGGAGAACAGAATTAGTACCGACAGGGAAAAGAAAATATCGAACAGTCGTTTGGTAAACTCTCCGTTTAAAACCTGAAAAGACAGACCTTTCGTTTGAACTTTTGGTGTCTTTTTCTGTTGACCGCGTTTGAAGAAAAGCCGTGAACCTCTGTATGTTGTTGAAGTGTTTGTCTCAACAACACCTGCCCGTTTCCAGGGCAATAAGGCAGCCACATTTGTTGCAGTTGAGCGTAAAGACGCTCTATGCGGTTGTGCAGAGCGCAGTGCCCTAAAGGGCGATCTTCCGCTCAACGTTAACCGAGGTGCATTTAGTTGTGTCCGTCCTTCAGAAGAGCGGACGCTGCTGGAAAAACAGCGCCCAGTTCCGGGCTTACTACGCGATCGCTTCCCGGAGAGGAGTGAGCTCTGGGCAGTCATCATACTCCTTAACAATCCACACCACACATAGTCCCAATCTTAAAGCTAAAAGGAGGTGCTTCTGGGGTCAAATTTCCAAAAGCCTGTAAAACAAGACCATCAATCAGGTGATGGTCTTGTTTGTATACACTTATTTAGAAAGTCAAGATAGCGCTGTGCAAACATTTGCGGGGAAAATTGAGCAGCGTGCACTCGCGCATACTCAGGATTCAATTTTCCGTAAGAAACTTCAAATTTTTCTATTGCGTCTACTAATGCCTCCTCTGTTTGCTCTTTAAAAAAGATACCAGTTCCTTGCTCGCCGTGTTCGCGTAGATCTCGCACGGTTTCTAAAGCACCACCAGCACCGTAGGCAATCACCGGAGTGCCGCAAGCCTGCGCTTCCACTAAAGCAATGCCAAAATCTTCATGAGCTGCATAGACAAAACCTTTGGCATTAGCCATATATTTTTTTAGCACATCATCGGGTTGCCACCCGAGTATTTGTATATTTGATTGTGCTATCCTCCGGATTTTGTTCATCTCTGGTCCTGTTCCAATTACTACTAAAGGTAGTTGCAATTTATTAAAAGCCCTGATTATCAAAGATACTTGTTTGTAACTCACCAACCGGGAAACGGTTAGATAAAAATCTTCTTTTTGAGGCAAGAAAGGAAGACTCTCAATATTCACTGGCGGGTAAATGACCGTTGCTTCTCTTCGATAGCAACGCCAAATACGACTCGCAGTGTGTTTTGAGTTAGCAATAAAGTAATCAACACGATTCGCACTCAACACATCCCACTGACGAAGACGATGCAGTAAATACCGCGTCATCCACCCAGGTATACCACTTCCCAACTTGCTCTGTTGAAGATAATCGAAAGTCAAGTCCCAAGCATAGCGCATGGGGCTATGACAGTAGCAAATATGTAACTGTTCAGAAGTGGTTAGAACTCCTTTCGCTACAGCGTGGGATGAAGATAAAATGACATCATATGCTCGTAAATCTAGCTGTTCTATTGCTAGTGGCAACAAGGGCAAATATTTTTGTACACCATTACGGGCAAAAGGAAAGTGTTGAAGAAACGTTGTGCCAATCTTCCGGTGGTATAAGTAACTTTCCGAGTGACTGGATTCAAAATCGATGAGGGCGTATAAATCAGCATCGACGTGGTTAAGAATTTCTCGCACAACGAGTTCTGAACCACCAGTGGCTTTCGGTGTTAACCATTCATGAACGAGGGCACATTTCAAGGGCACAGCTAACTGTAGTTGGTAGAGAACACGCAAGGCGGGAGTTAGAGGTTGCTTTACACCAAACAGTATTCCCAAAGGAATCGGAAACGCCCCACTTCTAGCTAAAGACGTAATCCTTTTTTAGGAGGTTCCTGCAGAATACCGCAAACTGATAACCTCAATATGGGGACAAAATACTAGGTATGGAGTCTTAGGGCGCGGATTTTTTTTTGCGATCCTCACCCTTACTTACCAGTCTCTAGTACTAAGCGACGGAAATAAGCATACCATTTCACAAAATATCAAAAGCCCTTATGTTCAGGGTTTTTGAATTTGGAATGAATGAATTCCGTAAAACGATAATAGTCCCTTCATCAAGCAACTTAAGATCGGGAACTAGTATGCGAATTTTAGTTATGGGTGGCACGCGGTTCATTGGTGTTTACTTAACCAGATTATTGGTAGAACAAGGACATTCAGTTGTACTATTTAATCGTGGGAATCGTCCTGCACCAGTCGAGGGCGTAGAACAAATATGGGGCGATCGCACTGATGCTGCCCAGTTAAAAGAAAAATTATCATCTGTAAATTTTGATGCCATTTTTGACAATAACGGACGAGAACTTACTGATACTCAACCATTAGCAGAAATTTTTCAAGACCGCGTAGAACATTTTGTGTACATGAGTTCTGCTGGAGTTTATCTCAAATCAGACCAAATGCCTCATGTAGAAGGGGATACCATCGATCCCAAAAGTCGCCACTTAGGTAAATATGATACGGAAGCTTATCTGACACAACAGGGATTGCCCTTCACCTCTATTCGTCCCACCTACATTTACGGTCCTCTTAACTATAACGATTTAGAAGCTTGGTTTTTTGACAGAATTGTCCGTAACCGTCCCATTCCTATTCCTGGGAACGGTTTGCACTTCACTCAATTCGGTCATGTCAAAGACTTAGCAACAGCAATGTCCAAAGTTCTGGGCAATCCTGTTGCACTCAGACAAATTTACAACGTGTCTGGCGATCGCTTCGTCACTTTTGATGGTTTAGCCCGCGCCTGCATCGTTGCAGCTGGCAAATCTCCCGATGAAATCAAAATTGTCCATTACGAACCGAAAAAATTTGATTTCGGTAAGCGCAAAGCTTTTCCTTTGCGGGTGCAGCACTTCTTTGCCTCGGTGAATAAAGCGAAAACAGAATTAAACTGGCAGCCTGAGTATGACCTGATTTCTGGACTCAAAGACTCTTTTGAGAATGATTATCTTGCTTCTGGGCGAGATAAACTAGAAGTTGATTTTTCTCTGGATGAAGAGATTCTGCAGTCTCTTTAGATTTCGTCAGGTGCACAGGTGTCAAGTTATTCTTGGTGTTTATCAGGTGGGCGTATTGCCCACCACACCCTCACACCCTGTCTCAAACGTGGTCTCATTAGCTGAAAATTGCTGAAAAGGACACGCCCAAAAGTAGTATTTTCAGAATCTTTCTGAAATAAGTTTACAAGCACCAGGACAATAAGAAATGTTACACTTATACTTGAGTTCAGAATCAAAGATTGCATCGTACACAACCCAACAGCAAATATTTAAGTACTTTTTTGACATAGGGTGATCAATTCGTAAATGACTGAACTTGATACTTTTTGAAGAACGAGTCATGATTGTATTTCATTGTATTTGCTGGTAAAAGATTAAACAAAAACACAATTAATAAGCATCTGCTGTGAATATGTCTCGCACAATCAATATCCAATTGCAAAGCAACCTGCTGATTTTATTTGCAGCAGGTTTGTTATTCTGGTGCAGCATGGCTTCATTGCTGCCAACGCTACCACTGTATGTTGAGTCTGTGGGTGCAACAAAGCTGCAAACTGGGATTGTGATGGGTAGTTTTGCCATCGGACTGTTGTTATTTCGCCCTTTATTAGGACGCTTGGCGGATTGGCGGGGTCGTAAAATTGTGTTGCTCATTGGTACGCTTGTAGCTGTCATCGCACCGCTTGGTTACTTGTCAGTCAAATCAATTCCCCTGCTGATATTAGTGCGTGCTTTTCATGGTATTAGCATGGCTGCTTTTACCACTGGTTTTAATGCGTTGGTGGCTGATATAGCTCCCTTAGAAAAGCGGGGTGAAATCATTGGCTACATGAGCTTGGTTAATCCATTGGGAGTAGCAATTGGACCTGCTTTAGGCGGATATTTGCAAGCCGGAGTCGGTGACCAAATTTTATTTGTAATCGCTGCTGAATTAGCTTTTGTGGCGTTTTTGGGTTTGTTGACAATCGTCAATCCACCACTGATAACAAACCAGCAAGTTTCTATCAAAAATAGTCATTTTTGGCAAGTTTTGTTCAGTCCGAGAGTGAGAATTCCAGCTATTATTATGTTGCTGGTTGGTTTGGCTTTTGGTGCTTTACACGTTTATGTCCCGTTGTTCATGAAATCAACTGGGGTGAATTTAAATCCAGGGTTGTTTTATACAGCCGCTGCAGTTGCTAGTTTTGGCGTCAGGCTGTTCACTGGAAAAGCGAGCGATCGCTTCGGTCGTGGTTTATTTATTACTGTCAGTCTAGTTTTTTACACACTGTCACTCTCGCTTCTATGGCTAGCAAACAGTGCTGCTGCTTTCTTATTTGCAGGAATTATTGAGGGCATTGCTTCTGGCACTTTGATTCCCATGATTGCAGTTTTGATGGTGGATCGAGCGCACCCTTATGAACGGGGGCGGGTATTTGCTATGTGTTTGATGGGATTAGATGTAGGGATTGCGATCGCAGGTCCAATTCTTGGTTATGTTGCCGAATATCTTGGCTATAGAGATATGTTTGGTCTATGCGCTGGTTTAACATTCTTAGCCGTTCTCGTGTTTATGACTTTTTCCAGCAAAGATTTACCTAGTTCCGTGCGCTTTGCTCTTGGGCGCGGTCGAGATGTTTATGCATTGAAAGACACGTAAACATATAAACAAAGAGAGACACGAAATTTAGCGTCTCTCTAATAACGGGCGAGGAGGGATTCGAACCCCCGACACCGTGGTCCGTAGCCACGTGCTCTAGTCCACTGAGCTACACGCCCTTACCGACATCTAATACTAACACACTTTTTTGAAATGACGCAAGAAGATTTTGAAATTTTCTCCAAGAACTTGAGCCATCTGGATAATCAGGGTCAGGCTCAGATGGTAGATGTGTCTGAAAAAGCTTCCACCGTTCGCCAAGCTGTCGCCGCAGCCAGAGTCAGGATGCTACCAGAAACCTTCGCCGCCATTCAAGCAGGGAATGCTCCAAAAGGGGATGTGTTAGGAACCACCAGACTAGCTGGGATTATGGCGGCGAAACAGACGGCTTCTTTGATTCCCTTATGTCATCCTTTACCATTGCAAAAAATCGAAGTACAAGTGACACCTGAGCCAGAATTACCTGGTTACCAAATTCAAGCAACAGTCAAGACCAAAGGAGAAACAGGAGTCGAAATGGAAGCTTTAACTGCCGTTTCTGTTGCAGCTCTTACCTTATATGATATGGCGAAAGCCTTGGAAAAGTCGATTCAAATTGAATCGATTAGGTTGGTGAGCAAAACTGGCGGGAAATCAGGAGACTATTGCCAGTCAGATTGATGTATTGTCCGAATGGTTTAATTTTAGAACGATGAGATTTGTGGGGTGGACATCATCTTAGCTCCCAAAAATCATAAAATGAGTGAGAAAGCACTTTTGTTAATATCTGTAACAAAAACTTATGCCTCCTCGTTGGCCTCGTAAACCCGATCGCAAAGACCCTGCTTACCGCAAATTAGATGACCGGATGAATTTTGCCATTCATGTGGCGATATTTGCCCTGTGTAATTCCGGTTTGTGGTTTTTCCATAACTTGAATATGATTACTTGGGAGTGGCTTCCTTGGTTAACAGCAGGTTGGATGGTCGTGCTATTGGGACATTTGATTTATATTTCGGCGATCGCCAATTACTCCGAGACACCACCTACATCCACCTGAAGACTGACCAGACAGACTAGTACTCGACCAACCCAAAATTGCCGGGTTAGGGTAAGTAGGGGGAGCAGGGGAAGTTGGGGAAGCAGGGGGAGAAAGAGATTTTTCTTGCTGCTGTTAACCCATCAAAGTTGCTTTGGCAGACTACTAG
>NZ_JXCA02000002.1:471683-682339 GCF_000828085.3 Scytonema tolypothrichoides VB-61278 | reverse complement strand
AAGAGACTCCTTGTGTTGGCTACTGATAAAGGTTACGACTCAAAAGAAAAGCGTGCTCTTCTACGCAGACGAGGTATTCGACCTCAAATACCAAAACGAGTCTGGAAAAATAGGAAAAATAGAGGAAGACCGATTAAAATTTCTGTTCCTAGATTTCAGCAAGAACGATGTTTTGCTTGGTTCCAACGTAAATATCGTCGTTTAGTTGTTCGTTGGGAACGTCGAAAAGTATATTTTGATGCATTCATTGACCTTGCCACTATTTATATCTGGATTCAGAGAATTTTATTAGTGGGATAGGTTCAACAGGTTCGGTTGAATATTTTTGCTTAGGAAATCCTCAACTGTGCCCACCACTGCATCCACAAGTAGCAACAGTACCCCCTTGATTTACTAAGTTTTTGTTATTTCTCAGATGAAATAATATGAATATCGGTTTGGTTGAGCGATAAGCCTTGGGCTTGACGCTCCGCGTATCGCACCAGTTGGTGAATCAAAGACTCTGTAAATATCATTTGCCATTTTGAGCGACGAGTTTGACCTAATACTACCTGAGTAATTCGGTATAACTTTGCAACACGAGCAATTTCTTGTGCTACGTTCTGACCAGAGACTTGCAAAAACTCACCCTTAAACTCTTGGCAGATTTGTTTGCAAGTTTCAATATGCAGTGCTTCTACTTTTGTCAGAAAATGATCTGGATTGTTCACAAACAAAACGTAGAGCGGTGCGTTCATATAATCAGCAAGTATAGCTCCGCGTCGAATCAATCGCACAGAATTTGGCGCACAAGAAACGCAAACCAGTATTCGTTCCTGGATACAGTAGACATTTGCGCTGACAGCTTTAGCGTTGGAGTTTAGTCGAGCGGCTTGCTGAATTTCTTTCTTTTCTATGTTATCAGCTACCTGCCGCAGGGCAAGTTCTCGCAGAGCTACCAAGTTGGAACGTTGGAAAAAATTTTGTACGGATGGCTCGATTTTGCTTGTTGGATAAATTTTACCTTCCAACAATCGCTCTTCTAATGTTTCTGGTGTAACATCCACAACAACCACTTGGTCTGCGGCTTCCAGTAAACTATCTGGAATACTCTCCTGCACAACGATACCTGTCATCTGGGTGACTTGATGGGACAAACTCTCTAAGTGTTGTATGTTGACAGTAGAAAAAACATCAATACCTGCTGCCAAAATTGTCTCCACATCCTGGTAGCGTCTGTTGCGCTCTGCTCCTGGAATGTTAGTGTGTGCTAGTTCATCAACTAAAACAAGCTGAGGTTGGCGGGTAATGATAGCATCAGTATTCATCTCGGTGAAAATTAACCCGCTTTGTTCTATCTTGTTTCGTGGAATGACTTCTAAACCTTGTGCCTTAGCATCTGTTTCTGGGCGATCGTAAGTTTCCAGCCATCCAATAACGACATCTATACCATCTTTTTTTTGTCGGCATGCTTCATCTAGCATCCTGTAGGTTTTACCAACTCCAGGAGCCATACCAATAAAAATCTTGTGCTTGCCGCGACGAGCAGGACGTAAGTAGGTACCGTTAGAAGAAACAGTATAATAACTGTACATTATCTGCGCATTAACATTGCTACACACCATCTTACTTGCGTTTTGTCCTCAAAAGTTCAGGAAAAGTTAATAATTTATTTTGAACGAGTAAGAATAAGCGCCCTTTAATCAGTGAACAGTAGCAGCCGCAGTGAACAAGGGATGGACGAGTCCGTTTCCTACCTGATAACTGATAACTGATAACTGATAATTGTATGAAGATAGCTTATATAGCAATTCTCTTTGATTTCTGTTGGCGCAGCCTGCGCGTAAGCGCATAAATCGCGCATGCTCAGATTCCCGACTCCGCAGTATCTGTAGGGTGTGTTATTGCGTAGTATAACGCACCAAAACCTTCTGATGGTGCGTTAGCCAGAGGCATAACGCACCCTACTACGTACTTTTCAAAAATCAAATATGAGTCCTACATATATCAAAACCATATCTAGAAGTAGAGAGAGTTTATTTTATAAACTAAACGCCTATACAATTTCAAATATAGCATATGTTTTATTTAAATATATCTTTGATAGCATCATTTTTTGAGAGAAAAGTCACAGAATAATATTAGAGTTAAAAAATGTTTTTTGGTGTTTTGCTCTGTGTTTGAAGAACCAAGTTTTGTTGAGCCGAGTTTAATTGGTGTTTTCATTCAACTCAATAGTAGTCTCTGTGGGATTTGTTTTGCTGATGTTCAGTTACCTGAAAAATGTGTTCTCCTGGGAATAGTAAGAGAAGGTAAAGTCATTTCAGCAACAGATAATCCCACCATTTATCCTGGAGACGAGATTTTAGCAGTCGCTATTCATCCAATGATGACTCCTGCTCTGAAAGTCACCCTTAAGAGAACCCATCCTATTTACTATTCGCTTGAGCAAACATACTTGTTTGAAGCAAAGCCTGGACTCAGCCAAGCTTCTCGTTTCTGATTTCATAAAATTAAACTCTTTCATCAATTCAATTTTTGTAACAGTGTAGTAACCTAATATCCTCTCATTACTCAATTTACTCAATTTTAATTTAAACTTTTGTTGGTATTATGATTCCCTTGTTACGTCTAATTATCCCTGGGGCGATCGCCCTTACTCCCTCCCTGATTAGCGAAGGTAATGACTTTATTCGAGAACACACGATTCAACAGCTTCAAGAAACAAGGAAATGTTTGAACTGTCATCTATCAGGAGTCAACTTGTCGGGAGCAAACTTAGAAGGAGCTGACTTGCGCTCAACTAACCTTCAAAAAGCTAATCTGAAAAACGCTAATCTCCGATATGCAAATTTAGAGTGGGTAGATCTTCGCGAAGCAAATTTGCAAGGAGCAGATCTCACTGGAGCAAGCCTCAAGAGTACACTACTAGTTGATGCTGATTTGCAAGGGAGTAATTTGGAAGGATCTAAACTCGATAGAGCCGATTTCAGGAATGCTAATCTCAGCCGTGCAAATCTTGTAAAAGCTTCCAGAAGTGACGACATCCAGAATAGCCGCTCTGTCACTCTATGTGAAACAATATTGCCAAATGGGGTGACATCGGGTCGAAACTGCCAGCAGTTGGACATTGGCTCGTCCACATTATCAAAGTGACATCCTTAAGGCTTCATTTTCCATATCTTTTCTAAAGTTTCAATTTGCTGTTTCCTTAGAGAAGGAACCGTCTCGTCAATCTCAGGCGTCATCTTCTGTATCTTTTGTAATGTTTCAAATTCTTTAAGGATTTCAGCCTTCAGTTTTGCACGCAGCTTTTTATACCTTTGATACTGAAGGAAACATCCTAAAATAAAGCCGATAAATACGAAAGTCAGGAAAAATCTCATAAGAGAGTCTATATTATTGTGAGTTGCTTGTTCAAGCTTGATTGACTCGTCCCAGTGTTCTGGGAAGTGCTCGCAATGTAAAAAGATTGCACACTTCATTGTGGAAAGCTTGCAGATAATTTGCATATCAAGGTTGATAAGAGTCATCTTACTTTCGTCCTCAAGTTTTCTACTTTCCAAGTAGCATTCGTCAAGTGTGATTTCATTCCGGTGACGCAAGCGATAGTCAAAAAAGCAACGTAGGTAGCGGTAATTGCTGTAAAAATCCTCCGCACATAGAAATCGTGGTTGGTCAATTCTTATTTGCAAAAAATAAAGGATAAGTACAGGGAACGGTTCTTTCCTAGACTTTCCATCCCCTGATGCTCTTATTTCTCTATCTTTCTCACGAAATTGAGGGTTTTAGTACATCCAAAGCTAGATTCAGCTTCAATAGGTTGACTCCTGGCTCACCAAAGATGCCCAGAAAGCGACCATCGGTATTTTGAGCAATTAAGGTTTCTAGCTGATTCGCCTGGAGTCCTCGCGCTTTTGCCACGCGTGCAATTTGCGCCTTAGCAGCTTCGAGGCTGATGTGCGGATCAAGACTGGAACCAGAGGTGTAGACTAAATCAGCAGTAGGTTGCACACCTGCTTTTTTGAGTCGATTCAGGTCACCTTCAATTTGTTTTTTGGGGTCGCGGTCATTTTTGCCCTTAATACGACTGAGTAAGTCTGGATTACTAGGAGCCAAGTTGCTCGCACCAGATATTCCAGTTTTGAGAACACCAGCTTCATCCTTTTTCGGGTCAGCAGTGCTGTAGCTGGTGGTGCTGGGGCGACTATTGAAGTAGCGATCAGAAGTAAAAGGCTGACCAATTAATGTTGAACCAGCAACCTTACCCTGAGCATTTTTAAGTAAGCTGCCATTTGCCTGAAACGGAAACAAAATCTGCCCACAAGCAATCATAAAAAATGGATAAATAATAGCTGTAATCACCCAAAGGACTATGGTAGAACGAACAGCTCTACCTGCATCACGTGCAAAACTCATCAGAATCTCTCCGGTACAAACATCACGAAAAACAGATAGACAGAAAGACCAACCGTCACCAGTCCTAACAGTCCTAATGCCCAAGCTTGGGTGGGGGAAAATGTTTGATTAGTGGCAGCGTAAACCATAGGCGCAACCACTAAGTTAAAACACATCCCGAAAAACAGATACAACGGCAGCTTTTGTCTCTTGGCAGAAGACCAGGTTTCAATCACTGCTTCAAATACAGAGTCAGAGATTTGTGGTGATGGAATAATACGTTGTATGCGAACAGGTTTCATGACAATGGCTTGCTAATAGTTTGTTGTTAATACAGCCTGACTTAATAGGATATGAACATCGTCCTTTTCTTCTCTTTCTTTTCTTTGCGTCCTACCCTGCGGGAAGCCACTTCGTGTCTTTGCGCCTTTGCGGTTCTTTTTTTGTTCACGACTTAGCTGAGCAAAAATCAAATAGAAATCCTATGGTAATAACAGTTGATTACTTAGGAGAATGGCAGAACGAAGTCAATCAATTTGATGGCAATAAAGGGAGCAATAATACCGCCAAGACCGTAGATGAGGATATTGCGTCGTAGCAGTTGATCTGCTGTCAGAGGACGGAACTTCACGCCTTTTAAAGCTATGGGAATGAGTGCTGGGATAATTAGGGCGTTGTAAATCAGCGCTGAGAGGATGGCAGATTGGGCACTCTTTAATCCCATAATGTTCAGTGCACCAATTCCAGCCGCAGCAAAGATAGTCGGAATGATGGCGAAATACTTGGCAATATCATTAGCAATGGAGAAGGTTGTTAATGCCCCACGGGTAATCAGCAGTTGTTTACCAATCGTCACCAAATCAATCAGCTTGGTGGGGTCAGAGTCCAAGTCCACCATGTTCGCAGCTTCTTTGGCGGCTTGTGTCCCAGAGTTCATCGCCAAGCCGACGTTTGCTTGCGCCAGCGCCGGGGCATCATTGGTACCATCCCCAGTCATCGCTACTAGCTTGCCCTGGCCTTGTTCGGAGCGAATTACTTCAATTTTGTCTTCTGGGGTGGCTTCTGCGATAAAATCATCAACACCCGCTTCTTGAGCTATCACCTCAGCGGTAATGCGGTTGTCACCTGTGAGCATGATGGTTTTTACCCCCATCCGCCGGAGTTGGTCAAACCGTTCCCGCAAACCTGGTTTCACAATGTCTTTGAGGTAAATAACGCCATAGAGGTCGTTGTCAAAGCAGACGGCTAACGGTGTCCCTCCTAACCGGGAAACTCGCTCATAAGCTGCGTCTAAATCACTAGGAACATTGCCGTTACGGGAACGGACGAACCCCTTAATTGCATCCACTGCGCCTTTACGGACTTGTTTGCCATCGGGTAAATCGGTACCACTCATCCGGGTTTTCGCGGAGAACTCCACTCCCTCTGCTTTAGTGGTATCGAAGTCTACCCCAACCCCCTGTCTTTCTGCTAGTCCCACGATGGATTTACCTTCTGGTGTCTCATCAAACACACTAGCAGCTAAGGATATTCGCGCCACATCTTCGACGGAATGACCATTGAGTGGGATAAATTCATCAGCCATCCGGTTTCCTAAGGTGATGGTACCTGTTTTATCTAGCACCAAGGAGTTGATGTCGCCGCAGGCTTCTACGGCTCGTCCGGAAGTAGCAATCACATTAAACTGGGCAACTCTGTCCATCCCAGCGATACCAATGGCGCTCAACAAACCACCAATTGTGGTGGGAATGAGAGCAACCAGCAGTGAGATAAGGATGGCAATGCTAGCACCAGCGCGTAAACTGTTTCCTGCCTCAGCTCCATACACAGTGCTAATAAAGTTTGCAATATAACCAGCAAACGGTGGAATCGTTGATACCACAATCACAAACACCTGCGTCAGGACAGCAAGCAGCACTGTCAGCGCAATTTCATTGGGAGTTTTGCTGCGTTCTGCCCCCTCTACCAGGGCTATCATGCGGTCAATAAAACCTTGACCTGGATCGGCTGTAATCCGAATCGTCAATTCGTCAGACAGCAACCGCGTACCTCCCGTCACCGAACTGGCAATGTCCGTGCCTGGTTGCTTTAGTACAGGGGCAGATTCTCCGGTAATGGCAGACTCATCCACCGAACCGATGCCTTGAGTCACTTCTCCATCAGCAGGAATCATGTTACCAGCAGCCACCTTTACCAAATCACCTTGCCGCAGTTCGGTGGAATTGATTTCTTTAATGGAACCATCGGGCAGGATTTTGCGGGCAACTGTGTCTGAACGCGTTGCTTTGAGCGAATCTGCTTGTGCCTTCCCGCGTCCTTCAGCTACGGCTTCCGCAAAGTTCGCAAACACGACTGTCAAAAATAGAATCAAGGTAATCAACCCATTTAACAGGCGTTGCTGATTGATATCTGCCTGTACGGTGCCAAATAAGTTAGGATTAACAGTTACTAGGAAGGTGACAATCGTTCCTACCCAGACGATAAACATGACTGGGTTTTTGACGGCAGTCCGAGGATTGAGTTTGACGAATGACTCCCGAATCGCCCTCTGGTACAGTCCCCGCATATCTGCCTTGGGGGTGTGCCTGCGCGAGTCACGGCTTCCTTGGGGAACACGAGGTGAACGGGAAGATGTGGATTGGTCAGTAGTACTTCGCATACATTAGTCAGTTATCAGTTATCAGTTATCAGTTATCAGTTACCAGTTACCAGTTACCAGTTACCAGTTATCAGTTATCAGGGGGGTCAAGAAATCGCTTCCTCTATTCACTGTTCACTGTTTACCCTTCGGGTATCTCCTTCGGAGACGCTTCGCGAACGCCAGATGCCTACGGAGGGAAACCCTCCTGCAGCACTGGACTCACTGTTCACTGATTACTGTTAGCCAATACCTTTAGCAATTTGGAAAGCTTCGCCAATCGGTCCAAATGCCAGGACTGGGAAGAAGGTGAGTGCACCTAAAATCAGGATGACACCTGCGGTAACGCCAGTAAAAAGTCCGGTATCGGTTCGCAATGTACCAGTCGTAAAGGGAACAGATTGCTTGCGCGACATACTATCAGCAAGCAACAATAAACCTATGATTGGGACATAGCGTCCTGCTAGGAGACTAAAGCAAGTACTTAGGTTCCACCACAAGGCGGTTGCGGTTGTTTTTGCTCCTGTTGCGATCGCTATTGGAGACGGTTGTGAATCGCCTAAGCCTTCAAACCCAGAACCGTTGTTGGCTGCAGCTGAGGCATATTCGTAGATGACTTGAGCAAAACCGTGGAAGCCGGGATTGCTGATTCCTGCTAGTTGATCGGGGAATGCGAGGGTTATTCCTGCTGGAATCAGAATGGCGATTGGGTGAACCATCAGAAGCAAGAAACTGGCAAGCACTACCTCACGCTTTTCAATTTTGCGTCCCAGAAATTCTGGTGTCCTTCCGACCATCAGACCTGTAACGAATACTGCCAGAATTAGGTAAGCAAACAAATAAGCGGTTCCCGTACCTTGTCCTCCAAAGACAATTTGGAAAAACATATTGGAAAGGGTGACGAAACCACCATTAGGCATAAATGAATCGTGCAAGCTATTGACCGCACCGCACATAGTGGCAGTTGTGAACACAGCATACAGAGCTGATTGTGCCCAACCAAACCGAACTTCCTTACCCTCAAGGTTCGGTTGCTGACTCCCTAACAAAGCGTTCACAGCAGGATTACCGTTGTATTCACCAATCGCTGTAATAATGACAAAGACCACTAAAATGGCAAACGGTATGCTGTAGACTAACCATGCTTGCTTGACGTTGTTGGCAATGATGCCATAGGTGTAAATTAGCGAAGTGGGTATTGAGAGGATTGCTACAAGCTGGATAAGATTGGTCAAACCATTTGGATTTTCAAATGGATGTGCTGAGTTGATGGCGAAAAATCCGCCGCCGTTCTCGCCTAGTTCCTTAATGATTTCAAAATGGGCAACTGGACCACGGGCGATCGCCTGACTGATATTAGGATCTTCTAAAGTAGAAAACACCGCAGGACCAGCCAGTGTTTCCGGAACACCAGCAGCCATCATAATGATTCCCCCCACAATACTGATGGGTAGCAAAATCCGCGTAATTGAGCGAATCAGGTCTACGTAGAAGTTGCCCAATGGTCTGCCTGTTAAGCCGCGAATAAAGGCGATCGCCACCGCTATTCCTGTTGCAGCCGAGGTGAACATATGATACCCCAATCCCCACATTTGGCTGGCGTAACTCAAGTAGGTTTCACCAGAATAGTGCTGCTGGTTGGTATTGGTGATAAATGAAATGGTAGTATGTAGTACTGTGTCCCAAGTTGGGGCACCTATTTTGGTTGGGTTGAGCGGTAGCCATCCCTGATTCATAATGATGAAGAAGATGAGCAACCCCATGACTACGTTGCTGTACAAAATTGCCCGCGCATATTGCCAACCCGTCATGTCCTCCCTGGCAGAAACGCCAATTGCGGAGTAAAGCACGCGCTCAACTGGGTTCAAAATTGGGTCGAGAAACGTCCTTTGCTCCTGAAAGACACGCGCCATGTATCGCCCAAAAAAGGGAGTTATCGCTACTACAATCAGTAGCGTTAATGCAATTTGAATCCATCCTTGTAGCATGAGTTAGTCTAACTCCAGCATTAATAAATTAAGTTTGATATTTTCACATTGACAGCGTTTTTCAATTGATTTCACGACACCACTTCTTACTCCTTCACTTTACTCAAATGTTGTCTCTATACTTGAAAATTGCTGTCTAGTCTGCTGTCATGAATTGAAAAATTAAAAATCTATCGGTATATAGAAGTGTGAACAGGTTTTGAACCGTGATCTAACTGGGAGCGGACTTCAAAGAAAGCCATAAAATCAACGCTAATGTAAATACACCTGCTGTAACAGCCGCTTTCCACTGATAAACGTAAGCTCTCATGGGTTTCAGTCGAGCCGTTCTATAGGAAAGTCTATTCTCTCTCATAATTGCTTGACACCCTATTTTTAGGTGCTTCTGTGATCCATCATTATCAAACTTTTCTCTATAATTTACAAGATATAATTTATCATTAATTGATTCTATCAATTAGCATATATCTCTTAAGAACGAGAAATGTTTAGTGCGTTTAGACGGCGTATATATCTGTAAATATAGATAGAGATAAAGGCAAAATAAACAACTGTTTTTAGTCAAAAGTAACTAGCTTTGTGAGGGATTTGTTATACTTGACACACAGCTTCTATGTTCCGTATCGAGATGTCGGTCCTCAAACTTGTAAGCCATAAAAACAACCCGCGTTTGAGAACATCTTGGATAATTATTGGACTGTTTACGATTGTGGTGCTATTGGAGTTTTCCACTCCACCAGACTACGTGTTTGGTTACCTTTATATCGGTCCAATTATGATAGCAAACGCTCGTTTGAGTCGAAAGGCAACGCTACAACTGACTCTAGTTGCTTGTGTTCTAACGATTCTGAACGTATGGGTTCCAGGCAGGTTTCCTGTTGGAGCTTCCACAATTGCTAGTCGATTGATTGCAGTCTTAGCATTAGTAGTGACAGGTATTCTAGGCGATCGCAATCGTCTGTATCAAGAAGCACTCTTGAAACAACAAGCAAAACTTCACGCACAAAAGAAGTTAGCGAGTGTGCGAGAAGACTTTGCCTCAACGCTAACTCATGATCTAAAAACTCCTCTATTGGGTGCTCTTGAGACATTACAGGCGTTTGAACGAGAAAATTTTGGTCCTGTTGTTCCTGCCCAGAAAAAAGTTTTAACAACGATGATTAAGAGCCACCAGACGAGTTTGCAGATGGTAGAAACGCTCTTGGATGTCTACCGCAACGATATGGAGGGGTTAAAGCTGCAGTTAGCACCTGTTGACCTCGTTGAAATTGCTGAAGATGTGGCAATAACGTTGACCGAACTCGCTTCTAGTCGTCGCGTCCACATTTGTTGCAACTACGGTGAGTCAGATTTTCGCAAGTTCCTTTGGGTTCATGGTGATCCCTTGCAGTTGCAACGAGTATTTACTAATCTCCTGACTAATGCTATAAACCACTCTCCTCGCGGTGGCAAAGTGGAGGTTGTGCTGGAAGGGGGTTCTTCTTATCAAACAGCTAAAGTTATAGATACTGGGGCAGGGATAAAGCCAGAAGAACTGCCAAACCTTTTTAAGCGGTTTTACCAGGGACATAGCGATCGCCAAGCCAAAGGTTCTGGCTTGGGGTTGTATTTGACTCGTCAAATCGTAGAAGCGCATGGTGGCAAAATCTGGGCAGAAAATGGATTTCCTAACGGCGCAATCTTTGCATTTTGCTTGCCAGTCTTGCCATTTCAAATGTCTGTATCTAGCTGAAGTGTTCTTAAATTCCTTTGCCTGTCTTTTGTCAAACACTTTAGTCAAACAATTTATGCAGGGCATTTTGGATGGTCACATTAACATCCCGAATGTGGAGTTTGTTTCCACTCCACCCAAGCCCTGCAAAAAAGTGGGTGGTAGTCAAAAATCGCATTTACTACGCTTCTGCCTCAAAAATTCTTCCTCAATGTTCTACTTAACCTTTGCCTTGGGGGCAGATACAAGAGCAATTCTTTGCTCCTTACCAAGAATCATTTGTCCTCCCTTCTAAATGTTCTGGTAAGGGCAGAAGAAAATTGAACATTGAGGCTTTCCAAAACGGAAAGTACCTAATTGTGTGCAATCTGTTTGTGGTGGTCAAACAGATTGTCAATTTCAGCAGCAAGTGGGTATCCCTTTTGCCAACTTACTGCCAGCTAGATCAGGGATATCGAATTCACTACCGAAGCCAGGTTTGTGAAAATTCGCTCTCCACTGCATCCGGTGTTGGCTTAGTTGCCTCTGTTAATTGACTCTGCTGGCAAGCAAATGAGATTGTCGCCTTGAGTAAGGATTAAGCCACGTTGACGCAATTTACCCATTAAGCGGGTGACGGTAACACGAGTCGAACCGATCGCGCTGCCAATTTGAGCATGGGTGAGGGGGAAAGGCAGGCAATAACCGCGAATCACATCTGGGTCGGTATCGCTCATTGACGGTTCTCCATATTCCTCAATCAACAATGTGAGGAATCCTAGAAGTCGGTCAATCGTGCGTCGTTGTCCCAAGGCACTTAGCCACAGCAGCTTGCGCTGGTGCTGATACCTAAAGGCATCCATAACTTCGCGGCGGAAGTGAGGCCAGTTATCCAAATCGTGCCAGTACATCCACAGTACAGCAGTTTGGTCAACATGGGCATAAGCCTGGAGCGTGAATGGCGACTGGGCAACAATTTCAAACGGTTGTCCTGCACCAACAAACCCTAAGAAAGCTTCTTCGGGAGTTCTGTTGATGCGTCGAGATGTTAGTTGACTTGCAGTTGCACTTACCTGAGCGGTTCCCACCATGCGGATCGCACCCCTTTGCACCAAGTACAGCAACCCAGCTCGGGCTGGAATGCGTTCATCTTTGCTAAAGGTACGGCAGCGGTAGTGTTCCTGAGCCCAATCAAGAATTCGTTGCCAAGTCAAAAAAGGACGTGATGCCTCAGAAAAAGAGGATGGAGATTGCATAGGTAACAAAGAGCGTTCAGCTGAAGACAAAGACGTCATAAAAAGGGCAAGGAGTGTCGATGTCGGCACAATAGGCACTAAACCTAACTGTACCACTCATCCAAAAGGTAGAAAGCGTAGCTCCTACTCTTTTGTTATACTTCTTACTGTACAATGATGGTAGTAAAATTTACTCTAATTTAATTAAATTTTGCACAATTCTAATTTTTCTTCCCAGAAATTTAACTTCTTTCCTTAGACAGATGACAGAAATCGAAGACATTCCGTCAAGAGTAATCTTACCCGGTTAATTGTGCCAAAAAAATTACTTATAAATAAGTATACAGCAATAAAGCAGTTAGTAAGCAGCAATTTGGCAATCGCTTTAAGTACTTATGCTAATTCTCAGCAGAAAAGATGCATAAAAGATATAAAGATTCCTCTATCTCAAGGTAGAGATGATAAGAAGATTGTTTATATTTCAGGTATAGCTTTGCGGTTGGCGAAATTTGAGAAATATCCAGCTATAGAAATTGCCAATGGCATTGTTTCTCATATTTCAGCAAACTATGACAAAGATTTCAAAATTCAAGTCGTTTCCCCTGGCTGGATTCACTTGGAAGTGACTCATCGCCTATTAGCTGCTTGGTTGCAGAGTCTTACTTTAGGGGAAGCACGAAAGCAGGAAGTAGAGAGTGAGGGAGTAGAGAGTAACGACCAGGGAGTAAGGAGAAAGGGAGAGGAAGAAAGAATGTCCATTGGTTCTTTTTCCCCCCAGCACCCCGCTTTATGCCCCATTTCCTCTTGTTACCTCACTTCCTCATCTAGCTTTTCTTCCCCAAACTCTGCTTCCTTATTCACTGCTCAATACGCTCATGCACGCTGCTGCTCGCTTTTACGGCTGGCTGTTAACGAGGGATTGATTAAACTGAGGGAATCAAATGTTGATGAAGGTGAAAATGTCAAGCAAAACCTTTTGTTAAGTATTTTTACTCCCAATCCTATTCCTTGGCTCAACAGTGATGAAAAACTGCGCTTCAATCACCCAGCTTCCTATCTCCTGATCAACGAGTTAGTACGAGTGGTAGATAGACTAGAGGGTTCTGATTTTGGTGACTCAGTTAACTGGGAAAAAGCGGCGTTGGATTTAAGTCGAGTTTTTGAAACTTTTTGGTGTAAATGCCGGATTTTCGGCGAGGTGAAAACTGCCTCACCAGAACTCGCTCAAGCCAGAATAGGATTGGTTTTGGCTACACAGTGTGTGTTGAAGTTTGTGTTGGAAGAAAAATTAGATGTTTTTGCTCTCGACGAAGTATAAACAATAAAATCTCCAAAAAAATAAACTTTTTTAACAATCATTGACTCGTCATATTTCCTAGGGTATATTATGCAATGTGTGAGGAGCGAACCAGCAGGAGCACCGAGACGAAACACGGCCAGTCGTCGGTGCTCTTTCTGATTTTATCCGTAGTAACTTCAACTCACGGTTATACGGACAAAATTCCCTCTGAGTATCGACTAGTACAGTTAGCCAGAAATAAGCAGACTATATTTTAGTTTCTGAGGACAGTCAACACTCACGTCGTGTCAGACTTTTTGATCGTAAGCATTGTCCTGAAGGGGTGTAAATTTACATTTCCTCACGACGAACCCAAATTACTGTTTCTTCTTGAGTACGGGAGTTAAATGTTCTGAAATTCCGTCTAATTGAATAACGTTGCAGCCAAGTTTATAAGCAAACTCTACACATTCTCCTGCACCCAAAGCGTTGTAAAAACCTGCTGCAAATTTAATCGCAGCTTGATCGCCAATTTCTTTATTCATTCCTACAACATAGGGGATATATTTAACAACTGCTTCGGCTTGAACTTGGGAGTAACAAGCGTTAAGGACAACACATTCAATGGTGCTGGAAAATAACTTGAAAAGTTGAGCAAGTGCTTCTGTATCGACTAATTTCAAGTTTCCGATATCATCCTCTAAAGCTAAACCATCTTCCCCTGTACCATGACCAGAGAAATGGACAATTTGCGGTTTAAAATCCAATAATGCTTTATTACTAAGATTTGCGTTACTAAGATTTATGCCACTGAGATTTAAATCGCTAAGATTTGCCCAACTGAGTTCTGGTTTGAAACTTTCGTTTTCAGCTATCCATTTATTCCAAGTAGTTACTCCTTTATTCAATAACAAAAGATGTTCTTCATTAGCCATATATAACTACCCTATCGCTTACTCTAGCAATCTTATTTGATTTGTGTGAAAGTGCCTGCGCGTAGCGCATAAGTCGCGCTGGCTCAGATTCTCGACTTCTTTTAGAAGTCGGGAATCTTGTTGTTCACAAATGATTTAGGACTGCTATAGTAACTACTTTTAACACAGTAAAAATCTCTCAATAGCAGCTGCAACTCCATCACACTCCACGTCAGGAGCTACCCACTGGGCTTTAGCCTGCACTGCTGCTGGTGCATTACCCATCGCTACACCTATACCAGCATACTCCAACATTTCCACGTCATTGAAGTTATCACCAATCGTCATGACATTAACTCTTTGCAGTCCCAGTAGTTCTTCGGCTAGGTAACGTACTCCTGTTCCTTTGTTGACACTCGGGTTAGTCGCTTCAAAAAATGTGGCAACAGATGTGGTGAGATATAGTTCGGCTGGGGTGTATTGGCGGCGCAAATTTCCCAGTAACTGTTCAATGATATTTGTGTCGTCACACAAAGCCAAAATTTTTGTGGGTTCATTGCTGGTGACTTGGCGTAAGTCTCCCACAGCAATAGGGTTAATTCCACTACGTTCTGCGTAAAGTTCCGTTTCCCTGGTTATTTCACGGACATAAAGCTGATCATTGATATAGAAGTGAACAGATAAAAGCGTTCGTAACTCCGGTTGTTCAAAATAGTCTAGAAGTTTGTGTGCTAATTCTCGGGAAACAGCCAAATGGCGATGAATTTTTTGGGTAGCTGGGTCTTGAATCCAAGCCCCTTGGTAGGCTAATAATGGCAGGGTAGAGCCAATTTCTTGATGAAAGCGCAAAGCTGAACGATACATACGACCAGTGGCGATCGCCACTTGAATACCCCGTGCTTGTGCCGCAACAATTGCCTGCTTAACACCGGTACTGATGCGGTTAGATTTTCCTGCTATTGTGCCATCAATATCTACAACTAGCAGTTGAATGTTCGTAGATGTACCCTCAATCCCAGATGATGCCAATTCTGTGGCAGACAGTTTATGCATAACTTGCTCGTGAATGTTGAAGTCCCAGTAAGAGATTAACAGGCTATCAGCTTGTAGAGAGTGAATACAACTAAATTAATTAGCTCATCAAAAGCAATATTTTGCATAGATATACACATGGAATTGTAGTTGGTATATGGTAGATGCTATTAAGATTAAATTTCCACCTACGAGCTACTACTTACTATCTACTTATATGGTTCTTATCTCTTTTGCTAAAAATAGTTTTTTTGATTTGTTTTATAAAAATATAAGATAAATTGTGATTGAGATCATTGATGATACTAGCTGAAACTTTACCATTTCATTAAAAATGGGATTGAAAATAGATTTTTTTCAAATTATTGATAGTATTATTAATTTTCTCAAAAGACAATATGAAAACTAAATAAAACCAGCGATTATTTGTAGTTATTAAAAAAAAAGTAGGATAAAAAAGAATGAAAACAGAACACAACCAGAAAAAGCGGTGATTGTTCTGAAAGAAGAGATCAATCTACACTGAGAGGAATAAGAAATAAAGATTTTAGTATGATTATAAAAAAAATAACAGGACTTTTTGCTGCTACCGCTGCTATCACAAGTGTATTTTCTGCCGTCACTCCTGCAGGCGCTGCCACATTTACCTGGGAAAACTTGACAACCTACGAAGTTAAAGACAAATCAACCGATCATTCAGGATTCCAATCTCGAATTCCCGAGTTTCAGCAATATGTGCAACAGGAAAGAATTGCAATTCCTGAAGACAAATTAAATAAACTAGATCCCACAAAACTGAGTCTTAAAAATGATCACAATGTTCGCGTTTGGTTCTTAAATGAAGGTGCTGGCTATAAGAACCAGTTAGCTTATGAAGCTATAAACGGTTCTGACTACCAGAAAGGATTAGTTTTTGAAAATATTTCTTGTCATACATCAAATGGCGCTAATACAGCATGTCAGCTAGGGGAAGAAAATGGCGTTTTAAATATCGGAGACTATGTTGATGTAGGCAGGAAAGCAGCTGGAACGAAACTCAATTTCTTTCTGAAAGCAGATGGGTTTAACAATCCTAACGGCGAAGTTTACGGCGCAGATGTAACTCAAAATCCAGACGGACTGGATCATCTAGTGGCTTATGAAATGGATGGTTATCTGTTGCTGGGTTTTGAGGATTTGTATGGACCAAAAGGTTTTAGATCTAATGGAAATGGTGTTTTAGCGGCTGATCGTGATTTCAACGACGTTGTTTTCTTGGTTGATTTAGGTAGGGACAATATGGCGACTGTTCCAGAACCTGCAAGTGCGATCGCTCTTTTGGGTATGGGAGGAGTTGGTGTAGTGTTACAACAGCGTCGCCGTCACCAAAAGCAAGCCAAGCAAATAGTTTAATTCTCTCTATAGGTCGGATTCGTAGCCCAAGTGGCTGGCTAAAATAGGTTTATGTCCCAAACAACACCAAAAAACCAGTTGGCTTCCGATTCCTTAACGACTACTTCTCCCACATTTATCCTAGTGGATGGACACTCCCTCGCCTTTCGTTCGTACTTCGCTTTTGCCAAAGGAAGAGACGGCGGATTACGGACAAAGACGGGAATTCCCACAAGCGTGTGTTTTGGCTTTCTCAAATCTTTGTTAGAGGTGATGGCGACTCAACAGCCACAAGCAATGGCGATCGCTTTTGATTTGGGTTTGCCAACCTTCCGCCACGAAGCAGATGATACGTATAAAGCAGATCGCCCAGGGACACCAGAAGACTTTGTTCCAGATCTGAAAAATTTACAAGAGTTGCTGGATGCTTTGAATCTGAAAATCGTCACTGCTGCTGGTTACGAAGCAGATGATGTTTTAGGAACTTTAGCACAACAAGCAAGGATGGCTGGATATCAAGTCAAGATTGTCAGTGGCGATCGCGATTTATTTCAACTCATCGACACCGAAAAACAAATCAGTGTTTTGTATTTTAGCCCAGATGCCTTAAAGGTTTCTAAAGCAAGTTTGACTGAATTTGGTCCACAACAAGTTAAAGAAAAACTAGGTGTTTTACCATCACAAGTCGTTGATTTTAAGGCACTTTGCGGTGACAAGTCAGATAATATCCCTGGTGTCAGGGGAATCGGCGAAAAAACAGCCGTGCAGTTGTTGAACACGTACGGTTCCCTTGAGCAAATTTACGCTGCATTGCATGAAATAAAAGGCGCAAATCAGAAAAAACTGGAAGCTGGGAAAGAGGATGCTGAGAACTCTCGTTACTTAGCAAAGATTGTCGTTGATGTTCCCCTAGAAGTCGATTTAAAAAACTGCGTCCTCAAAGGGTTTGATATTAACGTTGTGACACCTATTTTAGAAAAGCTAGAGTTCAAGTCTTTTTTAGGCAAAATTAACGAACTCCAGAAGCAGTTCGGTGGCAAAGTTGAAGAAACACCAGAAGAAACACAAAGAAACGAATCACTCAGCACTCAACTTCAGCAAAGCACAGATAATGAGGATGAAGATTTGTGGTTTTTTAGTGGGGAAGATACAGCAAATCAACAGCAACCCTCTGTTTCTACAATTGAACCAGATATCATTAACACTCCAGAAAAACTCACCGAACTAGTCAGCCGGCTGCAAAAATTCACTGATACTCAGCATCCCGTTGCTTGGGATACTGAAACGACTAGTTTAGAACCACGAAAAGCTAACTTAGTGGGAATTGGCTGCTGCTGGGGAACGGAACCAGATGAGATGGCTTACATACCACTTGGTCACAAAGTTGGAGATAATCTAGACAAAGATTTTGCCTTAGAAGCATTACGTCCAATTTTAGAAAGTGCTGATTATCCCAAAGCTTTGCAAAATACCAAATTTGACCGCTTAGTTCTACGGTGTCAAGGAGTTAAGTTGGCGGGAGTCGTCTTTGACACCATGCTAGCAAGTTATGTTTTAAATCCTGATAATAATCATAATCTGAGTGACTTGGCTCAGCGTTACTTGAGTTTAACGGCAAAAAGTTATGCTGATTTGGTTGCAAAAGGGAAAACTATCGCTGATTTGGATATTCCTAGCGTCGCAGATTATTGCGGTATGGATGTTTATGTCACGTTCCAACTCGTGGCAAAATTGCGAGAGGAACTTGAGAAAATTCCAGCTTTGTACAAACTACTCGTGGATGTGGAACAGCCACTAGAACCAGTTTTAGCTGAGATGGAATACCAGGGAATTTCTGTAAATACAGCGTACCTACAAGAACTTTCGCAGCAGTTAGAAACAGATTTAGCCAAGTTTGAAGAGGAAGTTTATAAGATAGCTGGGGAAAAATTCAACTTGGGTTCCCCCAAACAATTGAGCAAAATCTTGTTTGAAAAATTAGAGTTAAGCACGAAATATTCCCGTAAAATTCAAACGGGTTATTCTACAGATGCTGCGACATTGGAAAGACTGCGAGAAGTTGATACGACTGGCATTCTTGATGCTATTGTTGAGTATCGTACTCTATCGAAGTTGAAATCAACTTATGTAGATTCTCTGCCAAAATTGGTTCGTCAGGATACTCATAGAGTACATACGAGTTTTAACCAAACGGTAACATCTACTGGTAGGTTGTCATCTTCTGATCCGAATTTACAAAACATCCCCATTCGCACTGCTTTTAGTCGCCAGATTCGTAAAGCATTTGTGCCAGAATCTGGATGGTTGATGGTTGCTGCTGATTACTCACAAATTGAGTTACGAATTTTAGCTCATTTGAGTCAAGAACCTGTCTTAGTTGAAGCTTATCAACAAAATGAGGACATTCACACTGTAACAGCGCGGCTGGTTTTTGAAAAAGAAAATGTCACATCAGAAGAACGACGGTTAGCAAAAACGATCAACTTTGGTGTGATTTATGGAATGGGTTCTTTGAGGTTTTCGCGATCAACTGGTGTAGATAAAGCCAATGCAAACGAGTTTATTAAGCGATTTAACAGTCGCTATCCCAAAGTATTTGAATATTTAGAGGGAGTGAAAAAGCAGGCTATATCCCAAGGTTTTGTCGAAACAATTTTGGGGCGTCGTCGTTATTTCGATTTTACCAGCAACAACATACGCAAATACAAAGGCAACAAACCAGAAGATATTGACTTGAAAAAACTTGGTAATTTAGGTGCTGAAGATGCGGGGTTACTGCGTGCTGCTGCCAATGCACCAATTCAAGGTTCCAGCGCTGATATTATTAAAATTGCGATGGTTAAGCTGCATGAAGTTTTGCAAAGTTATCAAGCGCGTTTGTTGTTACAGGTACACGACGAGTTAGTGTTTGAGGTTCCACCAGAGGAATCAGAAAAATTACAAGGGGATATTAAGTCTGTAATGGAAAATGCGGTGTCGTTAAGTGTACCGTTAGTTGTGGATGTTCGCGTGGGCGACAATTGGATGGAGACGAAGTAGGGAGTTTCAACAGTTATCAGTTATCAGTTACCAGTTATCAGGTAGGAAACGGACTCGTCCACCCCTTGTCTACTGTTCACTGTTCACTGATTCGGTTAGTCATCAATCTCCACTTTATAGATCGACCCGTTCGGTCTAACGTGGACTTTTTGCTTCTGATTTCCGTTTTGGACTTTTACTTCATAGTAAGTCTGATAGTCATCATTTTCTTTCTCAGCCGAAACCAGTTTTGCTGACGGAAAACGTTTCTGTATCGCTTCGGTGACTACTTGAGGTAGATCAGTAACGGCGATATCGTCCGCCAAGGAAGGAAACGCCCACAGACTTAGGACAGTAACAATCATCCAACCCACAAACTTAGTAGGAACAGTTTGCATATTGAGACCCTCAAAATATCATTTTTTTCTGGCTAAAATGTCAAATACTTATTAGCCAAATGTTGCCAAATTGCTTGTTATTGTAAGGTCTCTTCGCTATGTTGTTCGCCTACCTTATGGTGTATGTTGTTTTCACTCTTAAGAAATATAGGCAAGAGGGAACGGTAAACAGTAAACAGTGAACAGTAAACAGTGAACAGAGTCAGCAATTTCTTGACCCCCCTTAACTTGGTAACTGATAACTGATAACTGTTCACTGATAACTGATTCCTAACCCCCCTTAACTTAGTAACTGATAACTGATAACTGTTCACTGATAACTGATTCCTAACCCCCCTTAACTTAGTAACTGATAACTGATAATCTGTCAAAACTTGTGTGGTCAAGTACTAGTGGATCCTCGCATTAGTTTTGCTGAGTTACTAGTACACACTCGCCTTTTAAACAGGTTTTTTACCCATCAACCGCAAGACAAGTTTTTCCAGTTCAATCCACACAAACATCAAAGCACTGAAACCAATGCAAATACCCAACTCAGTTGGACTCAGCCAGTAGGTACCAAAGAAATTGCGTAGGGGTGGCACGTAAATGAGCATTAATTGCAAAATTGTTGTGACAACAACAGCCCCCAGTACAAAGGGATTTGAGAAGGGATTCATTTCTATAGTCAGTCGGGTATTTGATCGAATTGCTATAGCATGACCCATTTGGGCAATACACAAGGAAGTGAATACCATTGTCTTCCATCGTTCTGGATCTAGCCCAGGACCAGTGACTGCTTGAACATGATGATATGCCCACTCCATGAGAATAATCGAGATGATGGCAAAGATAATACCAATCCGAATCATGTAAGAACCCAACCCCCTAGCAAAAATACTTTCGCGGGGACTGAAAGGCGGGCGCTTCATCACGTCCGGTTCAGGAGGTTCTACAGCTAAAGCCAGCGCTGGTAAACCGTCTGTGACGAGGTTCATCCAAAGAATTTGCAACGGCGTGAGGGGAACGCCTCCCAGTCCGAGAATTGGTGCTGCTGCAATCGTGATCACCTCACCAATATTACTTCCAAGAATGTACTTGATAAAGCGGCGAATGTTGGTGTAAACAACTCTACCTTCTTTTGTGGCAGTGACAATGGTAGCAAAGTTGTCATCAAGTAACACCATATCGCTGGCTTCCTTGCTCACGTCGGTACCAGTGATACCCATTGCAATACCGATGTCAGCTTGTTTGAGGGCTGGTGCATCGTTAACACCGTCACCTGTCATGGCGACAAATCTGCCTCGACGTTGCAGCGCTTGCACAATTCGTAGTTTATGTTCGGGGGCGACACGAGCGTAAATGCTTACTAAGTCAACGTTTTGCTCAAGTTCTTGGTCGGTCATCCGTTGCAACTCTTGACCTGTCAGGACTCGATCGCCCTCTTGTGCAATCCCCAAATCTGTGGCGATCGCTCGTGCTGTGAGTTGATGGTCTCCAGTAATCATCACTGGTCGAATACCCGCATCCCGACATTCTTGCACTGCTGATCGTACTTCTGGGCGTGGTGCATCGAGCATTCCGATCAATCCCAGCCAAACTAAGCCTTGCTCGGATGTCTCATCTGACCCTTCCGGCGGAATTTCGGTGAGGGGTTTGTAAGCAAAACCCAGCACTCGCAAACCTTTACTCGCCATTTGGTCATTTTCTGCTAAAATGTAGCGGCGTTGCTGATCATTTAAAGGTGTTGAGCCAGTGCCTGCATAAAAGTTGGTACAACGTGCTAAAATTAACTCTGGTGATCCTTTTGTAAACATTAAATACTTTTCAGATTGCAGCAAATTGCTGATCACAGGGTCTGGTGATGTTAACGATGATACACCATCATTCACTCCCTCAACCCGACAAATCACGCTCATGCGTTTGCGTTCTGAGGAGAAGGGGAACTCGCTAACGCGAGGCAGCTTGCTGTCCCACTGGTCTTTTTCTATCCCTCCTTTCCCCGCCAGAGTTACCAAAGCGCCTTCTGTGGGGTCGCCCAAAATTTTCCATTCTCCTTGTTCCTGTTGTAAAAAGGAATCATTACACAAGGCACAAGCAACTAATAAAGTTTGGATTTCTGGAACTTGGTTTATGGAAATTGTTTGACCATCCAATTGAAACTCCCCTTTGGGGGTGTAACCTTCTCCAGTCACACGAAAAGTCTTGTTGTTCGTATAAGCGGATTGGACGACCATCTTATTCTGAGTTAAGGTGCCAGTTTTATCAGAACAAATAGTGGTGACAGAACCGAGAGTTTCTACTGCTGGGAGTTTGCGAATCAAAGCATTGCGACGTACCATCCGCTGGGTTCCCAGTGCCAAGGTAACGGTAATAACTGCGGGTAAACCTTCTGGTACGACAGCGACCGCCATACTTAGAGAAACTTCCACAAGGTCTTGAAGGTTGCTAAAACCTTTTCCTTGGATCATGTTATGGATGACACCGCCGCCAATGACGATCGCCACCAAAATCAAAGAACCCGTGACGAGGACATTACCAAGTTGAGTCATCCGCTGTTGCAATGGAGTTGGTTCACTTTCCACCGCCTGCAACATGGAAGCTATTTTGCCAAGTTCTGTTTGCATTCCGGTGTTGGTTACCAGAATTTTGCCTCGTCCTTGGACAACTTCAGTGCCTTGGTAGACTACATTAAGGCGATCGCCCAATGACGTTTCTTCAGGCAAGACAAGTTCTGCGCGTTTATTAACCGCTTCGGCTTCTCCAGTGAGTGCCGATTCTCGTATTTGCAGGTTAGATTGTTCTATGAGGCGTCCGTCTGCAGCAACCTGTACCCCGGCTTCCACGAGCATCACATCTCCTGGTACCAAATCCTTACCAGCGATTTCCACTGGTTTGCCCTCGCGAATAACTCGCACGTTGGGAGAGGAAAGTTTTTTCAGGGCTGCTAAGGCTTTTTCTGCACGGCTTTCTTGAACATAACCGAGTATGCCGTTGAGGATAACAATCGCTAAAATGGCGATTGTGTCTTTGAATGGCATCTCACCTTCTGCCAGCTTTTTTTGCCAATCTAGCAGGTCTATAACCCCAGAAATTATGGCTACGGCAATCAGCATCAACAACATAATGTTTTTGAACTGATCCACCAAAATTTCCCAAGCACTGCGTCCAGCAGTTTCTTCTAATTCGTTGGGACCATATTCTTGCAACCGCTGTTGTACTTCTTGGGGTGTTAAGCCACTGTCTGCGTTTGTTTTCAGCAGTTCCAATGATTTATCAACTTCCAAACTATGCCAAACGGCGGCAGCTTTTTCAGGTAGAGAGTGAGCAGACATCGTGATAGGTCACAGGGAATGGTTACAAAATTCGATCATAATTTAGCAATGGCTGGAAAACCATCAACACAAGGTTACATTAGGTTGGGCACTAAATTGTACACTCCAAGTAGAATTGTTGAAACTTCCTCATTTTTTCTTCCGGATAATCTTCCGGATAATATGGGTGTGCTTACTCCTTGGGAAGAATTCCATGACACAAAATAATATTGATTAGAGTACAAGAAGTAGAGAACTCAGTCATCAAGACATTGTCCCTTCGATTCTAAGTGTGCTAAACCCTTGATTAAACCAGTTTAATATGACTTTTACACTTCCGAGTTTTCCATCCACTCGCCAAATGTTTGGAAAAAGAACAATTCGACCCCTTGGTGCTGCCACCCTTTGTGGCATTGCCTTCATTGAAGATACCCTCATTGCGATTGATACTGTCAAAGGGCATTTGTTGCAAATTGATCCCCACTCTGACAACACCCAAATTCTCAATTCCCATCAAGTCAAAGATTTTACGGATATGACTGGTCTTTCGGTCTGGAAAGATACTCTTTGGCTGACCAGAGGCAATCATGTTTATTTGTGCAACCTAGGTTCGTTGGGTTTGGAACATTTTGTCACCTTGCCTTATACAGCTGATGGCATTGCTGTTTGGGAATCAACTATCTACGTTAGTTGCCAAAAGCTGGGAAGTATTCTGATTTTTGATCGCGATACGCGAAAACAAATTACTAAATTTTATGCCCCTGGGGTTGGGGTAGAAAATTTGGCAGTGGATGAAGAAACGCTTTGGGTCAGCGACACAGTCGAACAAACTGTGTACTGTATCGACAGGGCTACTGGGGAAGTTAAATTTGGTGTACTGACACCGTTTGATTCTCCCACTGGGATAGCAATACATAAAGATAGTGAGACGGGCAAAAAAACTCTTTACGTTGCCTATGCTTCTGAAGAACCATATGTCCGGGATAATCCCAATGCTGACCCGAATCATGAGTTATCTTACCGGGATCGCACTTTCATTCACCCGCTGAATTACTCTTACAATCCCGATAAAAGTTATACCCTCTCCAATGGCTATCTTATAGAAATGTCTTATATGGAAGAGATAGCGCCATTAGAGGAGGTATATTTGCCAGAGGTAGAATGGCGTATTGCTTTGCCGTCGGAAACTCCGCGTCAAAAGATAAAACACATTGAACCGATTGGTCTACCTTTTACAGAAGAAGTTGTAGAAGGGCAACGTGTCGCGGTCTTCAAATTTGATGCCCTCACTCCAGGCGAACGGCATCTTTTTGGCTGGAAAGCACTTTTGGAAGTCCGGGGAATCAAGTATCGCATTACGCCCAGCGATGTGGAGGATATACCTGAAGTATCGGTAGAACTCAAATCCCGCTACCTAGTGGATGATGATGATTTGGCAATGGATACCAGCATTGTTCGCCGCGCTGCCCGTGAAGCAATTGGAAGTGAAACTAATCTGCTGCGGAAAATGTACAATATCCGCAATTACGTCTACGATGAGTTGTCCTATGGTATTAAACCCCATATTGACACACCAGATGTCGTTTTAGAACGAGGAGTTGGTTCCTGCGGCGAGTATGTGGGCGTTTTACTTGCTCTATGCCGTTTAAATGACATTCCCTGTCGTACAGTAGGTCGCTACAAATGTCCTCCCTACGCTGAATACCAGCAAGTTCCTCTGCAACCTCAGTATAATCATGTTTGGCTGGAATTTTACATACCTGGCTTCGGTTGGTTACCGATGGAATCCAACCCTGATGATGTTGGTGGCGGTGGACCCTATCCTACAAGGTTTTTTATGGGCTTATGCTGGTATCACATTGAAATTGGCAAAGGAATCTCTTTTGAAACCTTGATGAGTCAGGGCGCTAGGCTGACCAAAGAAGATCTTTCAATTGGTGAGTTAGCAATTAATCACATCCGGTTTACAATTTTGGAGGAATTGCCGCCTTTATAAAGACGGTGTGTAAGGGAGTAGGGAATTAGGGAAACGACTTGCCAGACCCGAAGCTGCATCCCTAAACCCCTGTCTCACCAACAACCTAAGCTATCAAGTTACACTTTATACCCTGTAAACAGCGATATCATCTCGTGGGCACTGTTTTTGGTCAACAATTGACGTGTCTGACCGTCGCGCGTCTCCTTTACTTGGATATTGTAGCCGTAATCTGGACTGTAGGCACGCATCCGATACACTAGCGAAGTGTTTGAGTTGTCGCTAGTGAAGGCTGCCTGACTCTTCGCTTCACCAGAAAACTCAGCCACTGGTAGGATGAAACCTCCTAGCAACTCAGTATTTGCGCCGTTCTTTGATTCGATGACAGTGCCTTTGCGTTCAGTCTTAAGTCCTAGAATCCAGAGATTGCCGCCGTTGTTTACAATCTTGGTGCCATCGTATTCGTTATTTAACTGGCGTGCCCACACGTTTTGCTTCGGCTGGACTTGGAGAGGTCCAACACCCACGTCCTCAAGGAACAAATCGCCAGCACCAGGGTCCGAGGTGTACTGGTATAACCCATCCTTAAGCGCTACTGGTCGCGATGATTTTTGCTCCACCTTCACTCCATAGCCGAACCCCTCAATAATGAGCGGATCTGAACTATTCCCCTCGACCACAAACTTAATGCCACCGCCGTTCTCACCATTGCCATGTCCATTGACTACCGATGAAAAGCCGACGATGCGTTTGACTGATGCAGGAACCGTGACTACGGTTTCATTGTATGAGAAGTACGCACCGTTCTTGTCTTCATTGTTGACACGATAGTTAAAGGGGAAGTAGATTGTGGACTTGCCTGAGTTGAGCAACGGCTGCAACCCCTCCGTATCACCATACCATCTGGGTTCAAAGCGTCCCCAATTCGCTATATTGTTGTCGTGGTACTCTGGAGTTTCCTTTATAGGCAAGTTGAGCGATTGCTGCTTGGAATCCTCGAACAACTGTGAGGTATTCGAGGCATATTCAGTCAGCGTTGTACCGGGAACTACTGTGTCTTTGTACTTAATAGCTGACTGATAGCCACTGGTAGTGATGTTACGCACGTATAGTTCACCTTCTGTTTCAATTGCACTCAGGTTGGAGGCACCTCCTTGGAGGTTTGCGTCCAGTAAAGTCACCATATTATCCCAGTTCGTTCCCTTAATAACTGGTACGCTGTTAGTGCTCTTCAGTCCGCGAATGGTTAGCGTGCCCTCAATGTTGTTTATCCCTGCTACCTTCTGGTTCTTTAGGGTGATATTCTCGAAAGTCGGACCGTATTCGGCAGGGCTGACTCTGATACCGTAATCAAAACCCTCAATCTGGACGTTTTTGATCAGACAAGGTCCAGGGGCAAAGCGATCCATCGCAAGACCTGCAAAACCTTCGCCGTCTTCGGATTTAATCGTCACATCACGCATTGAACCTACGTTGTTAGCAATGTAGTCAATGCCGATAGCACCAACGTTGCCCTTTCCAGTGTTAACACTCAGGTTCCAGATGTTCTGACGGAAAGAGGTGTTGCCAGCCGGGGTTTGAATGACAGCTTTGGGAGCAGCAGAGTTATCGAAGCCAGAGGCATTGTCTTTGAGTTTGATGACTGTATTGCCACTACCCTGACCTTGTAGAGTGACGGCGCTACCAATCCAATTGAGTGTATTACTCACGTCGTAAGTACCAGCTTTAAAGTAAAGTGCTTTGGGACGACCGAAGTAATCATCGTATATTGAGTTGCCATTAGCATCGCGCCGTCCATCGTCAAGAGCCTTTTGGATAGCGGCAGTATCGTCGATGCCATCGTCAGGTTTTGCACCGTAGTCTTCGACGCTCTTCATGAAACCTTCTGAAAAATTAATTGGCTCTCCCAGAGTTGCATGGTACATTCGCTGCGTTTGTGGTTGCAACGATGACACTGATTCTACTTGACCGACTTTATACTCTAACTCCCAATTGCCTCCTTGAGTCGCATTTCCAGTCAGGTCAGTGGAAGCAGCAATATCAGCTCCTGTGAGTTGGCTCAGTTCTGTGACAAAACGGCTACCTTGTTCGCCTTGAGCAACGTTGCAGCCGTCTATGAGGATATCAGCATTATCAGTAAGGGCATCTGCCCAACTTTGTAATTGCTGGCTGTATCGGTCAAGGGTAGCAGAGTCTAGATAGGTTTGTCCTAATTGCAGACGCCCTGATGCGCCATGAGAAAGAATTTCTACTTGGGAAACGGTGTGATTATAGTTGGACAATTCTCTGGTGATTTGCTCGATACCATCTTTTGAGGGATTTAGCACAACCACCTTCGCGAATGGTGAGATACCAGCAACCAGACTTTGATAATCTTCTAAATGAGGGTCAATAAAAACCAAACTCTCTTGAGCCACCTTTTGCGGTGGATTTTTTTGAGCGTTATGACCGAGTAATTGATCATTGCCCTTGCTCAAGTCGTTGGCAACTCCAAAGTCATTATCACTGCTGCCAACCAAGTTATCGAAGTATTCGGAGTCATTGAGCACTTTATCACTCTGCGGAAACTCATTCACGCAAAGCATCCCACTTATATCCCTAAAATTTTCAACAGATAGGTTGGTAGACGGCCAATTAAGGTTGCTCGTGTTGACTGCTTCTATGAAGCTATTGGCAATGTTGGTATATGATGCTCCCTGCTGAGTATTGCGTGCGTCTAATTCATGGTTTGTTTGCAAACTAGGTACAACATCATAGGTTGTATAGTTTGAGGTTTGGGAAGGAATTTGTAGTGACGCGTCAGCAGAAGTCATGGAGTCCCCTTCCTGTTATTATGATGTTTATGGTATCAGATACTACACTGAAACCTGAACCAACGTCAACATTCGGTAAGACTCTTATTTTTGTTTACAAATTGTTTATGTGCTGTTAAAATTACAATCTCTAATTTTGAGATTTTAACACTTTGAAAGTAGAAAATTCACAGATTTCGTGAAACGGACAAAAGCGGCAATGAGAACCAGGATTTGGTGGAAAAATCTTACTGAAGTCACTGCTTTTTTCTTGATATTTTTGTAAATCTTGTTGATGAATTCTTGCAATCTCAGCTAATTCGCCTTCTATGATGTCTAATTCATCTTTAGAAAGGCTAATTATCTCAGATTTTTTGCAAAGTTCCAAATTATAAAATGAAGCTACCGCCTGATACCTAGGGTAAAGATAACGAGCAGCAAGCAAATAAACTAATGCCTGTCGTCGGTCAAAAGCAGATTTACCAGTTTTAAAATCTATGATATGCAAAATGCTATCAGACTCAATAAATACACAGTCCATCACTGCATACAAACGAAAGTGATAACGTTGTTGTGAGATCAAAATCGGCTTGGGAAAACCCTCATCGCCGCGAGTTAATAAAATGATACGTTTGTTTAAAAGTAAGGGTTTATCGTAATATTTTTTCAAAATTTGTAACACACGTTGCTTAACTTCATCAGTTGAGTTGCTTAATCTCAAAAGCTGTGCAACTTTTTCGACACCATCAGATTGGTTCAACAAATGGATGTGGTGATGAAATTCATAAACGCCTTTTTGTGCCAGTAAACCAATGCGCTGCGATGCTGTCGCTTTTGTCAAAAGCGCTTTGACTTCTGGTTCGTGTTGTCGGGCTTTAATGAAACCCCTTCTCATCTGGCAATGCCAACGTTGTTGCCATGCGGCTGGGGCAACTAAAGACCAAAGGTGATAACTGGCAAAGGGCTGATCAAGAGATGACATTGCTCAGAATTGGTGACGCATTGGGATGAAGAAATGGGGCAAGCCCTCATAACCCATCGATAGAACCTATAATCCAACACTATGTTGTGGGATAAAATACATCCGGCACTGTGCTGGTTCAGTCACTGCACCAAATGACTTATACTATTGTGGCAAATATTAAAGGTGTATCGGATGCACCTTTTACATTTAGCAACTCTGGTAACTCAATTTCTGCCTAATTGTTGACTTCTTAGAAAAGAACTTGTCATTTATCTATACCTTGCTAGATATAGAAATAATTCGCTTTACTCTACCTCTGACATACTTGTATGAAGTTTTGCAAAGCGTGCTGTTAGAGATGAAAACTTGCCACACCTAGCGTTGCCTTATTTTAACAACATTTAAAGCAGAAAGCCCCTCGGCTTGTAGCCGTGGGTGCCTAGGAAGTTAGATTTTTTGAAAAGCTACGTAAGCACTACCCTACTGGGATACATTCGATTTCGCCTGAAGAGCGTATTCTCGAAACCTTTCCATATCACTTTTGAGAGTTGATTCAACCGCCCGTCCCAAAAACAAATTATCCATAATCTTCCCTAGAATACCAGGGATAGCATAGGCAACAGTCAGTTTAACAATACTACTACTGTGGCGGTCATAAAAACGCACTGCCCCCCGATTTGGCAAACCATCGACTGACTCCCACTGGATGATTTGCTTAGGGACAATTTTAAGAATGCGGGATTTCCAAGTAAACTCCAAACCCCTAGTATCGAGTTTCCATATCGATATTTCTGGATTGTCTTCCGGAACCTTCACCGAATCAATCCACTTCATCCACCGGGGCATCTGTTCCAAATCAGACCATAAGCTCCAGACTAACTCCATAGGAGCCTCTACCTCAACCTGCACACTATGTTCCAACCAATCTGCCATATCTGGTATTCCTTGGCGTCCTTAGCGCCTTGGCGGTTCATTTCTTCACATTTTCTAAAATCGCCTTTGCAGCACGCCTTCCCGAAATTGTTGCACCCTCCATACTATCGATATAGTCCTGCTGCGTATAACTACCTGCTAAGAAGAAATTAGAAATAGGCGTCTTTTGCTGAGGACGATAAATATCCACTCCTGGTGCTTCTCTGTACAAAGACTGAGCAAGTTTCACGACACTGTACCAAGTCATGTTGAGTTCTCGCGAGGAGGGAAACAACTGATGTACTTGGTTAAGGACATGCTGGGCGATCGCCTCATTACTTTCCTTAATAAACGGATCACCGGGTGTCAACACAAGCTGCAATAGTGAACCTTGCCCTTCCCTGTAATAATCACCAGGGCTAGTCAATGCCAAATCAGCAAAACAAGAAAAGTCAGCATCGGCAGTATAAAGCAAATTATCAATTCCTGCTGCATGATTAAGCTGTTTGCGCTCTTGAGTATCATGCAGTTCCGTCACCCAGCCATCAAACCGCAATTGAACTGTTGCCACTGGCACACATTCCAACTTGTATATATTGTCAAATTCCGACCACTTGCGCCATTGTTGAGGTAACAAACGCTGAATTCCTGGAACATCACAAGCTGCGACATAAGCATCAGCACTGATCAATTCTTCTGTATCACCATTAGCGATGACCATACCACTAACACGGGTTTGGTTTTCCTCCTCAGTAAACTGTATTTCTCGTACTCTCCTACGAGTGTAAATCTTTGTCCCTCTAGTTTCCAGATATTCCAAGATCGGCTTGTGTAAGTACTCATAGGGGGAACCTTCGAGCATTCGTAGTTTCGACGCTTCGGTTCTGACTGCAAATAGCTGAAAGACTGTCAACATACAACGGGCAGAAATATGTTCGCAATCGATAAAGCCGAGGGCGTAGGCGATGGGGTTCCACATCCGCTTAATACTACCCTCATTACCGCCGTGACTACGAAACCAGTCGGCAAAGCTAACTTTATCCAAGTCGCGGATATTTTTCATTGCACCGTTAAAGTCTACCAAACCGCGTACTATCGGACTGGTTCCTAGTGCGATCGCATTTTGGAATTTATCCAGTAACGAAAGTTGGGAACTGGTAAAAAACGCTTTTAATCCATTAAAAGGTGCACCCATGACGAAACGAAAATCTAAAGCACCAACTTTTCCCCCTTGATTAATGAAAGTGTGGCTATGTTCCTTTGGGCGCAGGTTTTCCAACGCCCCCACTTTCTTCATCAATTCCAAAAGCTGGTAGTAGTTGCCAAAAAAGACATGCAACCCCATTTCAATATGGTTACCATCACCATCAAGCCAACTGCTGACTTTCCCTCCAACAAACGGACGAGACTCAAAAATGTGGACTTCACAGCCAGCATCAGACAAATCGATAGCAGTTGCTAGTCCAGCTAGTCCCGCTCCTATGATCGCAACGCGCATTCCGTCTTTACCTTTTCAGTTTCATTACAAATTGTAACTGGGTTGGTGTCGGAATTTGCGACTCACCTCAAGTGCTGGGTTTCTGGGTTGTCAGTTGTGACGCATTAGAACAAACGAGTGGGGCAAGCCCCATTTCTGCAGTCAATCCCCCGGTGAGAAGGAGTCAGAAGTCACAATTGCTTGAGTCAAAATACCCCATGTCTGTTCGTCGTAGACGTGCCGTAGGCATAATCAAGGTTTTCAAAATGAAAAATTTTTCTTTTTTCAAGCGCGTTTGAAATCAGGGGCTATGCCTACGGCACGCTTCGCTATCAAACCAATATTCATCAACTAGTCGCACAAAATCCCCGCTTCTGTATTCTGCCGACAGATGTCTGTATTCTTCTGAGGAGAGTTGTTTTATTTACTATGAACCACTCCCATTTACGTGCTGACTTCTGTAGCCTCCTCTGAGTGGAGTGGCAGTCCACGAATCAACTCTCGGATAACATCCGTTGCAGGTCTACCCGTCTGCCGACAATACCTGTCAAGTTTTTCTGCTTCCTGTGCGGCTAGATTCACAGTGATACGTTTTACAGCCCATTTCTTATTTGTCATTTTGTTCTACTATCTGCTGGTTGTTAACATCATCAAAGGAAATTAATTAGGGATGGAAACGATAAGATTATCAGAGTTTTTGTCAGGAAACAAGTCATTTGGTTGAAAGGAAATTTTTTTTTTGTTTGTCAAAGTATGCTTTCTTTTTTTCTCGAATAGAAAAAGTGAACTCATTTTATTCCTCCTAGTAAAGGAAAAAGGCTTGACACTCGTTGCTAGAAAAATGAACTGAGCAACAAGATGAACAAAGCTTGACTATAAATTTTATATATTTGATTGAACATTCTTCTGTCAACCAAATCACGATTTTTCAGCTTTGTGGTTACAAAAGCATTTTACTTAGTCTCTAACCTTGGTACGTCAAACACTTTATTTATCAACATAACATGGTTGATAGCTACCTTTTTTGTACGTTTCGATAGTATCTGTAGGTGAGGCTTAACGACTTTCAAGTTTGTATCAATAAGTTACTGTTTCCAAAAGTAAACTTGTTTTCAAAACGTCTGTATGACTGGTTTCATCCAAGCGATACTCACAAAATTGCTAATTTTGAATTCAAGGCTTGTGCATTGTCCTCTTAATCGCCTCCAGTTTGGCACTATTTAATATTTGAAATGAAATGAAGAGTTACCTGTCTTGTGTCGAGTCACCACCCTTATTCATAAGAAATAACCTTTTCAAGCTAGTCTTCTTACTTAAGAAAAGAAGTTACAAGTACTTGAGTCAGTATAGAAATCTAAACGTTCTTGGGAACCCGAAGAAGTAATCCTCCATAAATAAATTCATGATTGATACAATACGACTTAACTTTCACTGACAATAGAACTTCTGTTTTGTTCCAGATTTTGGTATTAACATTCTGTAATAGTTAGATTAATCTTCGGGTTATTCTTTCTGATCCTGCTTGCAGTTCCAGCTTAGTGAGGGCGTGCAGTTCGTTTATATCCATCAGTATTGATCTGGGGTTATCTAAACAGCTTTGAAAGCGCAATAGCTTGAAATTACTACTACCCAGATGAACAGGCTCAAATTCACAAGTTTAAAATTCGCTCGTAAAAAAATATTAGAATTAGTAAAATTATCATTTTTAATTCAACTAATGGGGTGTGGAATCAACCTTAGCAAAAAGATATAATTAATAACTGATAACTGAGGTTTTGACAATTCACTAATTTTTATTTTACGTAGTAAATTTAATTTTAGATAATCGAAGTCAATCATAAAAAAATAATTAGTGAGTGTGCAGACAACAAGAGAGTTGTTGGAAAAAATCATTGTTTTAAACATCCAAACAACGTTTTTTCAATACATTTATCATAAAATATTTGTTTTGTTTATAGATGAAACAATTCTAAAGCTATTTGAAAAGTTTCAATTTTGTCTTTCATTGCTTCTCTAAAATAGATTTATAAAAACTTTGTTTTAATAAAAAAATAACTTCATCAAAAATTCATATAAGGGAAAGCAACTGCCATGAGACTTAGTTTCACCCTGTTAAGTAAAAAAATCAGACTTTAAAAAGAAGCTTCTACAACTTGTCAATAGTCCTAAAAAATCTAGTTTATTAGAGTAAATTTCAATTCAAGAGAGTGGTATTATGATAGTCAAAGAAATTTTCACTAATTTTAAATTATTGATGGATAGCACAGAACAGCCTATTCACAAAGCATTTAACAATGAATAATCACAAAAATACTACTTTATAAGAATAAACAACATATTTAAAAAATCCGTTTTTCCCCTTATCCGTTGAGTGTTCGCTTCTGTGTAATACCAACGTATTGAAGTTTTTAAAACAAAATATAATAGCTTGTATTTAGCTCTAAATTTAGGCTAAATGATGCTCTGGAAAGAGATAACTTTTTTATCTATTTTGTGTCTTGAAAAAATGAAAAGTAATATTTAGTTTTTTTAACATAAGAAAAAGTTTAATACTATATTGCCTATACCAGCGCCTCCCAAAGAATATGACAAATGATTAAATCTTGGGAGCGTTTCATTCCTAAGCTGTTAACATCCCCATTTGGGTACAGTAATACCACTTGGCATTCATCAAAAGCTGATCGCGCCAAGGTGACGCAGTGCTATGCAGCGACGTAACCCGAAGGTAGGCGACTCGTGTACATACTCTGCCCGCTTGAGGTTCCCTCAGTTATAGCCAGTGGCGCGTGGCTGACACTTAAAAGTCATGAGTGGACACCTCATATGGCAGTTGGGTATGATCATCTTTGGTGGCTTCCTTATGTGCATTGCCCGACAGGGACGGCTTTGGAAGAGGAGTATCGGCTAAATGTTGAAATTCCTGCCAAATTTGCCGTCGCACATCTTGTAGAAAGATTCGCCATTCACTTTCTACATCTCTAGCGCGAAGTATGCAATCTACAAATTCTTCTACAATTGCATAAATCACTTGACTTGGCTCGCACAGCAATTGTTTCAAAGCTTTTTCACACTTACTCACAGCTTCTGCGTAAGCTATTTTGAGATTGAGCAACACTTGTTCAGCAGAGGACGATCTGGAAAGCTTGAGGGTTGCAGGCTGATTTGGAGTCAGTCCATCTAAACATTTGCGAATGCGATACTGGAGAAATCCTCGGTAAGAAAGCTTAAAGTTAGCCAGGGTTTGCAACCCATACTTAAGTTGACTCGGTATCCCTGGTATCAGTTCATCAGGTATTTGCTTGGTGATCGCTTCGATAAATTCACCTCCTTTCGCTGGTGTCAGTTTTTCCAAGTGTCCCTTGTCCATTAGTATCTGAGTCACTTGCGATTTAACTTTGTTAAGCGATCGCTCTAAACCGATATCCAATGACGACAGATGTTTCGACAAATGAGTACGGATTTCATTCAGGTACTTTTCGTATATGGTTTCGTAGCTTTTTTCTAGACGAAAACGCTGTTTTATTTCTTGAATTGAGGGAATTCCGGTATCACTTCGACAAGTTTGCAAAACAGCTTCTACTTGCTTTTTAAAGTCCATATCAACAGCTTCTCTCTTTTGCCTAAGCTCTGTCAGCAGTTCCTCTAGACTCTTTGTTACAGCCAACCAAAGTTCTTTGAATTTTACCTCAAACAGCGCAAGCTCATGGATATCATCATGGGTTGCTAAATCTAAAGCCTTGTTGACTTTCTCTAACTCATCTTTCACTTGGTTTTGGAGTAAATTTAATTGTTGTTGGCGTAAGAAGGCGTATTTCTCATCTAAATCAGTCATTTTTGCCTTCAAGTCATCAAGAACTTGTTCAAGAACTTTGTGCGCTTCTTGAGTATTGGCGCAGTTAGCCGTTACACACTCGACAACACTGATATTTGTGTTTGCAATATCGTGAGCTAAATGTTGGCAGCTTTTGGAGTTGTCACCAAAGCGTGAATCAGCGTCCAAGAATTTAAGTTCCGCCTCTACATCTACTATTTTTCTAGCTAAGGGAAGAGGCTTTTCAATAATGCTAGCAATACTCCCACTCTCATTTGTATCCATTGACGTGCGTATTTTAATGTTTTTTATTATACTAGTATAAGTTAGCAAAACAATATATACAGTAGATAGAGAAACCTACTCATACGTATGCTAAGTAAAACTCTTCAAATATATGCCCTAGAGGTAATAGCATTTCACTTTATGGTTGCATGGGGGCAACCAGTTCTTGAACTGGGGCAGTGAAATGTATTAGAATTTTTGTGGCAAGCTATAAGCTCTGCTAAAGTGATAGCGTGCAACTCTTCCGCAAGATGCGCAAAGTTTCAAAAAAAAATGATTAATTCTTATAAAATTCCTCCTTTAGATAGATGATTTTATATATTCTCTGATGTATGCTACCATACTTTTCCCAATAAAATCAGCTCAATTAACAATCTTGTATGAAAAAACGTTAAAATTGCGCAGATTTTGATGCTTATATAAACGCGCTACAGCCATGGACAGTCAGAAACAACTTCCTTGGCAACAACAGACGGTTATTAGCCACAGCCAAAACGTCCCGTCCAAGAGTGAAAACTTTGGACGGGACGTTGTTTGTTAGACGCTAGCGGCTTACCAGAGGAAATAGCGAAAGCACTGTTTGAAGCACCATAACGGAAAAATCCCCAAATTGTTAACATCTATACCAAAATCCGTTCGCGTAGCGTGTCCAAAGGACATATTTTTCATGAACCGATCTTTCTGGAGTCATGCTGATTTTTACATGTTTAGACTCAACCCACCAATATCTCAAATGTCCATCACATGGGCTTTTCTGGGCAATGCCACCCTACCATTTGTGGTCTAATTATAAGAAGAAGCACTCCTTAACAGAGGAGTTTTGACAAGTTTAAGGCAGCAATTGCTATCCCATTAGAAAGATGTGGTTATCACTGCTATAGCTCTAAACTATTTTACGAAAATTCATCCGAAATAAATACCGAAAGAAAGGATGAAGGATAAAAAATTTTAGACTTCATACTTTACTTTTAGTAGCTTAGTCTTCTGCTATCAACATTTAAGGAAAGATGCCGTGAAAGCAAGAAGCTTACTCATCAGTTGTGCTTTACTGTTGAGCATAACCCTTCCTGGGAATGCACAACAAGCGCAGGAACCAAGGGTAGAGCAAGTTGAGGGCTATCTGGTAACGCCTCAGCAACTAGAATTTGACGAATCGCTGCTGCAACAACTCCAGCTACCTGCGGGATTTCGCATCAATGTGTTTGCCAAAGACTTGGGCAACCCCCGGATGTTGGCAGTAGCCCCCGATGGTACTATCTACCTTACCCGCCGCGAACAGGGTGATGTGTTGGCGCTGCTTGACTCGAATCAAGATGGGCGTGCCGACGAAATACGGACGGTAGCATCAGGTTACAAATACATCAATGGCATCACGATTTATCAGAATCGTCTCTACTTTGTCACAGACAGACAACTTTATGCTGCTCCTTTGCAGTCGCCAGGGATCATAGGCGAACCGCAAGTGTTAATTAATGACTTGCCAGATGCGGGACAACACCCAAACCGCACCCTTGCCTTTGGTCCTGACGGGCTGCTTTACATTACAGTGGGTAGCACTTGTAACGCCTGTAGAGAGACGAACCCAGAAAGCGCGACTCTGCTACGGGCGCAACCTGATGGTAGTAATCGGACGATTTATGCCACGGGCTTACGTAATACTATCGGCTTTGCTTGGCATCCGGAAACTGGGGAACTGTGGGGCATGGATCATGGTTCTGACTGGCGTGGTAATGAGCAACCTCCAGAAGAATTGAATCTGATTGCGGAGGGTGCAAACTACGGCTGGCCTTTTTGTTTTGCTGATCGCCGTCTGGATGTGTACCTACCAGCAAATCCCACAGGCACGACAAAGGAGGAATACTGCGCCAATACACAACCGCCAATACTCACCTACACAGCTCATAGTGCGCCGTTGGCAATGACATTTTATACAGCATCTCAGTTTCCTGAAGAATACCGTAACGATGCTTTTGTTACCATGCGCGGTTCGTGGAATCGCAACCCTCCCTCAGGTTACAAAGTTGTCCGGGTGCGATACGAAAATGGCAAACCAGTAAAATTTGAGGACTTCATCACAGGATTTTTGGATGAAGAAAAATTGACACAGTTTGGCAGACCTGTGGGTCTTGCTACCGCACCTGATGGTTCGCTGTTGTTCACAGATGATACCAACGGTGTGATTTACCGAGTGTCATATGTAGGTACTGGCAACTAGCTTATTGTGTACTTTTTTCTCTTTTCTTTGAGAATTATATTAAACATTTGGTGTGTTAGCGCAAGCTTTCACACCTCAACTCCCTATCTCCTAACTCCATTTATCACTCGTGGTCGTGGTTCTTCAGGTGGATAGTTTGAACCCATATATGAGTAAGACAGAGGCATGGTGATATCAGCACCATTAATCACGACTCCCAACAACTCAAGGTCAGATTCCACCAATTGGTCGATCGCTTCAGTGAGTATATTTTCTTGTGTATTGTTTGGTCTTGTCACTAGCACAATGCCATCGGTGTAAGGCTGTATTAACAGAGCGTCATTTGATAAACTGAGAGCAGGGGTGTCTAAAATCACCAAATCAAAACGCTCGCGTACATCCTCCATAAGGCGTCGTATTTCACTAGATTCTAGAATTGCCGCTGATTGACGCACAGGACCTGGGCTAGGAAGAATGTATAAATTTTCTATATCTGGCACTAAGCGAATATACTCGCCCAAGTTGGCGTAATAACGCAGGGGTTCAATGATAGCATCGGGGTCGGAAGTCACTCCTAGGGATGAAGAGTGAGAAGGCGATCGCAAATCTGCTTCGATAATCAAAGTTCGTTTGCCTGCACGGGCGGATGCTATTCCTAAGTTATAAGCGCTAACTGTCTTACCTTCTCCACTGCTGGTGCTGGTAATCAATACCACCTTTAGTTTTCTCCCGCCAACGCGGCGCAGATTACTGCGGAACTTTTCATAAAACTCTAAATACAAAGAATCTAAAGAAAGAACGACTGGTACCTCACCGAAATCTAAACCATCAATTGGCATCAAAGGCAATTCGCCCAACAGAGGAACTTCTCGTTGTTTGAGGCTGTCGCGGATATCTTCCTTGGTCTTGAAGGTTGTTTCTAATGCTCCTAGTAAAAATATTACTCCACCACCTACCAACAATCCTAGTAAACTGCCTATACCCACGGTAATTGGCGGACTCAGACGATCCTTATTAGCATCAAGAACGATTGGTGGTCTAGCAATTCCAAGACTGCTGACTGTCTCAGCTTCTGCTGTTCTTGCGTCTGTTAGCTTTACCTGCATTTGGTCATAGACGGCTTTTTTGAGTGCAACGTCTTGTTCTAGGCGCGATCGCTCCAATTGTTTATTGGGTATCAGAGAATACTCATTCCGCAATCGTGCTTCATCTTTTGTGAGGTCAACAAGTTGCTGTTGCAGTGTCTCGCGCTGAGTTTGCAAAGCGACCATCTGATTTGCCAGCTGCTGTCGGGCTGGATCTAGGTTGCTTCGGGCTCGAATGGCAATAGTCGCTGGAAGCGGTGCTGTTCCATCTTTTCCGCCTACAACCTCAGCACCACGTTGCCGAAGTTGGTTCTCATAAGCTTCTTTCTGATTCCGCAACTGAATCATTGTCGGGTGTTCGGGGCGCAAACCTTCTTTCTTTAAAACTTCAATTTGCGATTCAATTTGGTAAAGTTGTACTCGCACATTAGCAATAATCGGATCAGCACTCAAAGCAGAAGAGACATAAGCTTGATTGACGGTTAAACCCAGTTTTTCTTGTATGCTGCGAATTTGAGTATCAATTCCAGCAAGAACTAATTGAGTTTGTCGCTGCTGTATTTGGCTACTTGTGACTGCGTTGAGCAAACTTCCATTTTCTGCAGCCAATATAGCAGGTCGTTCTTTGCGATCATACACTTCTAGCTTCTGCTCAGCCGCTTGTAGTTCTTTTTTCGCCTGTGGTAAGCGTTCATTAACTTTGCCAATAACTGCTTTTAATCTCCGTGTATTAATTTCCGCACTCAGCGCGATCATTGCCTCCATCAACGCCTGCAATGTGTCTTGTGCTCGCTGGATATTAGTTTCTTTATATCTCAGTTCGATAAGTGTGGGTGTGAGTTGTTTATCTCCTCCAGTTTTAGAGTCTTTGTCAGGCATCGTAACCACGAAATTTTGACGTATTTTTGTTGGCTTGACATTGACTTTAGCTGCTGCAGCATCAATGACTTGCTCTGATAGCAAAATATCTTGACTCAGTTCCTGCCCTTGCAGATTAATTTCACTGCCTGTTGCGGAAAAAGAAACTGTTGGACGATTGTATGTAAGTGCGCCGTTCGCTACATATCTAGATTGTTGTGGTTGCAAAGCCACCGCCATTGATCCCGCTACAACTAGACCAAAACTAGCTAGTCCAATCCACTTGTACTTATCGAAAGCAATGAGGTAGCGTTTAACAATTGGTGGAGTCATGGCGAGAGCAAATCAAAACGTAAGTATAAATTAGGCTACAGTTATGAGAAAATATTGGATGTAAGGAGTCTGAAATCAGAATTTTTTTCATAAGTATATTCCCATCCCTTCTTTTATAAACAGACTACAGATAGGATTTATCTCTATCTGTCATACACCCCAAAGAATTCAAGAAAAGTGCGAACATCGAAGAAAGGACGGGTGATTGTACTGATGATATTAGTAATTTTACCAATCAGGCTTCGTCCTACTACGATAACATCGTTATCTTGAAGTGGGACATTTTGAGATGCATCCCCTGCCAATACTTTTTTTCCATTAATCGTTTGCTTGACAGCTCGACCTCTTTCTGGGTCAAAACGAACTAGAGCTATTTCACTGAGATTAGCACTGTCAGTATTAATTCCTGCCAATACGTCTATAAAAGTACTACCATTAGGCAAAGGGACAGTGACTATTCCCCCACCAGCATAATTTAAAACACGAATTCTAATCTGCGGTGTTGCTAAAGTTGAGCGAGACACCAACGTGCGGTCATAACTTTTATCGTTTGCAAGTTCCCGACGTGGCACAATGATCGCATCGCCGTCTTGCAAGCGGAGGTTAGGTATTTCACCGCCATTTTGTAATGGAGTATACAGGTCTATCGTTTGTGAAACCACAGACCCATCAACCAGTTTCCGGCGTACTTGAACTTGACGCAGATCTGCCATCATTGCAGAACCACCAGCTAAGAACAACGCATCACTAACGCGAGGCGTTGCTGAGGTAATAGGATAAACTCCAGGTCGATTGACTTGCCCATTAATAGTGACTTGAACTGGTCGCTGTCCTATCAATGATAGTGACACAAGTGGGTTAACTAATTGGCGACTCAAAGCCAAGCGGATTTTTTCTTGCGCTTCTTGCAAAGTCAAGCCTTGTAGCGATACTGTCCCTACTTGTGGTACGATGATGTTGCCTTCAGGATTAATTTGAGCCGAAAAATTGAACTCTGGACGCTGCGCCAGCAATGACAATGTCACATTTGGATTGACGACGAAACGATTATAGCCGGAGCGAATTTTTTCTTGTGCTTGTTGTAGAGTCAATCCCTTGAGTGACACTGTTCCCAGTAATGGCACCACGATGTTTCCTTCGGGGTTAATCAGGGCTTGAAAGCTTAAATCTGGAAAGCGTAAAACTGAAACTCCAATAGAATCTCCTGATCCTAGACGATAGGGACCGGAAGGACGTTGAACCAAAACGTTAATGCTATCTCCTGGTCCCAAAAGGTAGCGGTTCAATTGCGGCGACATCCCTTCTTGAAGACCAGGAGCGATAAAGTCAGTACTACTAGGGGGAGTTGCAGGAGGTTGTCGTAGTAATTGTCCGCCTGGAGTATTAGGTACAGGCGCAGGAGCAAGTCTTGCTGGAGTATTAGGTACAGGTGCGGGAACCTGTCCTGACGTTCGTTTCTGGGTTGATGTTTGAGCAACAACAGGTTGGACAATTGTTACCACAAAAACGCCTACGTACAAACCAGCAGAAGACAGGGCGTTAAACAAGCGCATACGACAACCAAGAACAATAGACATTGGCACTATAACTTACTTATAGTAGGAAGTGCCAATGTATATAACACAGTTATAACTTTACTTTAAATTAAGACGCTAAAAAGTACCTTTTTTATCGCAAAACTTTACTTTTTTTATACAAATGCATTGGTGAACGACTGGACAAAGGACCTGCCATCAAAGTGGCTTGCACTGTTTGACCAAGAGATTTAGCTTCATTCCAAGTTGTTTCCACCTGCCCTAATGGTTCCATAGGAATGAGAATACTCACAGCAACCCAAGGAGCACGTTTTTTTTGCAACTGTGCTAGCTGATCGACGATAAACCACGGCAAAAGTGATGAACTACCACCATTGAACCAGGCATACCATTGCAAAACCGCAAAAGTCTGTTGATTTGTTGAGGCACGAAAGAACCTAGCTTGTACTTTTGTTTCAGCAGCATTTGACTCTGTCGCTTGCGGTTTAACAGTAAAATCAGCAGAGCGATATTGAGCTATCTGCCACTGCCAAAGGCTGTTTATTTCCGTCCACTCCACCACAGGCTGATCTTTAGATCCTGTTTGTGGTCGCAAAAGCAGCACTGCTTTGGTTTGGTCGCTTTTTTTCTGAATAAACTGATAAGACCATGTGCCTTCCCCTATTTCTTGTTCTCGCTGTTCTATAGTCTGCCAACCAGGAAGGATCAACCCCTTTTGACGTAAATCTTTCAACTCCTGGAGACGAGTGATTCGTGGTAATTGCTGCCATTCCCAGTTTCCTGTCAGGTAACCAGGAATTGCTCCTATAAGCAACAGTAGTAACAGCAACAAAAGCGCTACTATCTGAGAAAACCGTTGCTCCTTGAGAAACTTGGAAAAAGAAATCATCAGTGAAGTTTACAGTACCTAGACAAAATTTTACTCTGAAACTTCTGCAAAATATTTCTCAATCCAATTTAGAGTCGGCACCAATGAAAGCAGCATCACAGCAGAATACAAATCACCACCCCAACCATCATGCAGCCAATGAAAAGCTCCGTCTTGTCCTGTACCATGAAAGAAGGAGAGTAATGTGTTACGAACGATATTGGCAGAAATACTAATTAAGACTGCAAGAGATAAAAACCAAATACTCTTGCGGCGGGAAGATAAAGCATCCGTCCAATAAAGCAGCATCAAGCCAACATAAAGAGTCGTAAATAGCATTTTCAGCCCTGCACAGTAGGGTGCAACTTCTACAATTCTTCCCCCAACATATATATTTATGCCATCGACAGTGACTTGCATACCAAGCTGACTGAGTATGAAGCCAGCAGTACCCGCGATGAAACTCTGTAAAGGTAATGTGTAGGGAGTAATGAGGTAGGGAACTGATGTTGGTGTTGCAAGAAGTACTAGTATTAAAGCAAATCCTTGCAATTTTAAGCCAGGAATTCCCTTAAGCCACAAGCACAACCCTGCCAGTATAGTTGGGAAGGAAATGTTGACCCACTCGCTGACACCACTCAGGTAAAAAACTCCTCCCAGTACTAACAACACCACACCCAGAGGATGGGAAATATTTGGTAGTCTTTGCCATTTTTTTCGGTTCAACCAACAAAGGTATGCAGCAAACGGTAAACCAATGATACCGTGGCTAAAATATTCGTGTTCTATACTAATACTTTTGTTGAGCCAACCTTGCACCCAGTAAAATAACACAGGAGCATAAAGCAGTAGCAAAATGCCTAATATAGCTGGAATAATCAGGCGTGTAGTATTTGCATTTTTCAGCTGGTGCCGAATTTGCATGGCTTTTATGATAATGAATTAGATGAATTTGATAAATACTGAGTGATGAATTCTGAGTATTACTCTTCTTAACTCAGTATTTATCATGACATTATTTTTTCAAAGACACAGAACCTTTTGTTGTTCAGCACTGAGGGTTGATGTGATTGCTGATACAACTTCCTGAACTTGGTTGTGACTTAAACCAGGATACATAGGTAAGGATAGTATTTGCTTCGCCAGCATTTCAGCATTGGGGAAGTCCCCGACTTGATAGCCTAGGTGGGTGAATGCTGGTTGCAGATGACAAGGAATTGGGTAGTGAACGCCAGTTTGAATTCCCACTTGTGCTAGTTGTTCTTGAAGTTGCTGACGTTGTACGGCACAAGAATCATCTACTCTGATGACATAAAGATGATAAACGTGTCCCTCGCCGCTGTGGTTTTGTATGGGAATGAGTCCACTTGATGCTAGAGGTGCTAGTTCAATGTCGTACTGCTGGGCTGCATTGAGGCGATCGCGATTCCACTGTGCCAGATACGGTAATTTCTCGTACAACACCGCTGCTTGAATTGTATCTAAACGGCTATTGGTTCCCTCTTCAACGTGAATGTATTTTTGAGCCGCACCATAATTCCGCAAGCGTAACATTTTTTGAGCGACATCTGGATCTCGCGTTAATAACATCCCGCCATCTCCAAATGCCCCTAAATTCTTGCTGGGATAGAAACTAAAAGCTGCTGCACTTCCCACAGAACCAGCGCGATATCCTTCTCGTTCAGCGAGATGGGCTTGGGCTGCATCTTCAAAAATCAGTACTTTGAAAGTGTCGGCAAAATCTAACAACTGGCGTGGTGACACCATCTGACCGTAAAGATGTACTGGAAGAATTGCTTTGGTTTGAGGTGTAACTGCCCGTGCTGCTGCCTCTAAATCTATTAAAGCTGTTTGTGGATCGCAATCGACAAAAATTGGCTTTGCCCCTGCACGTATCACTCCAATCAGTGTCGCAACAAAGGTGTTTACTGGCAAAATCACTTCATCTCCAAGACCAATGTGACAGGCTTGTAAACCGAGGGCGATCGCATCAGTTCCCGAAGCAACACCAACTCCATACTCTACACCAGACGCAGCAGCAAAAGCTGCTTCAAACTCTTTGAGTGCTTGCCCTAAAACAAAATCCCCTCGTTCCGTTACACCTTGGATTGCTTGTTGTAATTGAGTTTGAATTGGTTGATGCTGTAAAGTTAGGTCTACAAAAGGAACCATTACAGTCTTATTATTCATTTTTAGGCAAGTCCCTAGTATTTTTTGTCAAAATTGCTGTTCTAAATACTATAGTTTTGTTTAAGTTTTATTATGAAGAAATCGTAAATTTTTGATTAACTTTATATTTCTGACATTTTTAGACTTTTGGAGATGATTGCCTAAATGATTAACACTTTCCATCTAAGTTTTAGATATTAGAACCGTTTTCTTTGAAATTTCATCAATGATTATGACAACTCAAATCATATTGCAAGAGCATATTTTTATATAACTGATATTGCGCACTTTCAACTGGCATGAGTAGTTTTCACTGTTTCGTGCCGGCTTCGAATGCTATAGGAATCCAGTTTGGTTTATGTTCGCTTGCGTGCCGTCAGCCATAGCCATACTTATTAGTTGAGCTAGGGAACTCTTAACATAAACTGTACGGAGTTCTGTTCAAAAATCTGCGGAGGAATCCTATATCTGAGATACTTAACCTTCGGTTTTGAGGGTATTTACTTATTTTACAAATATATTTAATACAATAAATAAATCATTTTAACAGTGATTATACTATGCTACAGTTTGGGAGGCGGAATGTGGGATGTAATAGTTGCCCAAATCCAATTCTAATCGAACCCTAGTTTAGTATAAAAACGTAAAAAATAGATTTCTTTTCATTCATGAGAAGCGTTGTAGTTTCTTGTGATATGTCCTTCGTCAGCACGATAGTGTTAATACTTAATAGAATCTGTTTTTTATACAAATTTTCTGGATGGTAACAGTAGCTCATTATAAATATGGATTCAGGAGGACTTTATTACCTTGTGATCCAAGGAATTCACCTAAGAGTGTTTACTTATACTGGTCACCACAAAAAAACAGAAAAATTTTTCCTCTAATTGTGTTCATTTAGGAGCAAATTAGGGAATCTTAAGGATAAGAAATAACCCAGAAACAGTGGTTATATAAATTACTCTAGTCAGAGATTGTTAAGGTAGCGATGACAATGGTAGAGTCTGAAAACAAATTGTTTACCCCACCGGATGTCTGGGTTTCCCAGGAAATGGGAGAACGACAACGCCTTAAAGTTTTATCAGATTTAGGTTTGCGCCAAAGCGAGACAATTCCAGTTTTTGAAGAAGCTACTCAAACTGCAGCCCACTTATTGGAAGCACAAATTTGCATTTTGGGATTTGTGGATCAAGAACGCCACTGGTTCAAGTCATCTCTGGGCTTGTCTAAGCTACGGGGAGGAATTATGAATCATCTCGCACAAAGCCGTGAACTGTTACGTCAGGAATCGTTTTGTACCAAGGTGGTAGAAAGTGCACAACCTCTTGTCATCAATGATACGGATAAACTGACGAGAGCAGACAGTTCTGCTTACAGCAAGTTGATTCAGGATTATGGTATTCGTTCTTATTTGGGAGCGCCACTGTTTGATGCTTGTGGGCATTGTCTGGGTACATTAGCAGTAATGGACATAAAACCCCGCGATTTCACAGATAAAGATATTGAATTTATACAAATTATTGCCCGTTGGAGTATGAGTGAGTTTGAGCGTAACCGTTTGTTGGAAACAACTTCAAGTAGCAGTATCCCTAGTAGTGCTTCTAACTTGTCAGAGAAGAATGTTGTTAATACTACTGAAATCAAAATCAGCCCATCTATACAAAAAGATTTAGTTTTTACCAACCAACTGAAATTGGAACTATTAGGACAACTCATTCAGGAGTTACGTACTCCCTTAACATCTGTCCTAGGCATGGCTAGTGTCTTGGGACGTGAGATTTATGGTCCGTTGACAAATAAACAAAGAGAATATGTAGATATTATTCAACATAGTGGTAGGTATTTGCTCTCATTGGTGAACGAAATTTCTCAGATGGGAACTATGGAGGAAAACCCAACAGCATTAAATTTAACTCCTATAGATATTGAAATGCTATGTCAACAGGTTATCAGTACTTTAGAAGAAGCAGCTAACCGCCGTGAGCAAGATATTCGTCTGTCTATAGAACCAGAACGCAACCGCATTTGTTCCTTGGATAAAGACAAGGTGCGACAAATCCTATATCACCTGGTTTTCAGTGTGATTCAACTTTCAGCTACAGGTAGTACTGTTCGCATTCATGTTTCTTCCAAAGACGATACACTAAACATCACTGTCTGGGTGTCACATCCTTGGCTAGGTGAGGGGATAACTGAAGTTGATCCTTTATTTTCTCATAGCAGAACATTACCATTGCAAGAATTGACACGTACTCGTAGTGGTCATTTGGAGAACCAAGACCAAACAGGAGACTTAATCGTGGATATGTCAAGCACTAGTGCAACCAAGTCTCACGGTTATCTTTCTCGTGAAAGCTTAGGTCTTTTACTGAGTTGTCATATAGCAGAGTTACATGCTGGACAAATTGCTATTCAAGGTTCATCACAATCAGGATATCGTTATGTACTGAGTTTGCCACTGAATTTAGACACAGCAGAAGCAAAGACCGATGTTTGACTGAAGCCAATGCTTGTGTTGATGTCAAACTACACTAGCTGTGTTCAATGACCAATGAAGTGCAAATTGTTCAAATGATCAACAATGGCGGATGGCAGTTAGGAACGAATGAATAATAACTTGCAATCTGTGTTATGAACTTTTTAAAAGACCGAGATGATCACGATTGTCGAAGTTCTACACAGGAGTGCTCATTCATCACAGCTTGATACTATGAATTTAGTTTGGCAACGATTCACTTTATCCTATCTGCCTCTAAGACAATATCTTGGCACGAGTTACCTGCACCGGTCTTTGGTGGGGTTGTTCCATTCTTGGCGACAAAGTAGTTTATTGATGCAGTGGGGAGAAACAATAGCAGCTGTTTTACTCAGCCTGGTGTATACTATTGCACCTTTTGTGTCCAATGACCTATTGGGATTGATATTGGTAGCTTGTGCCGGATTTTGGCTGCTATTAACTTTATCAGATGAAACAACACTAAATGCTTCAAGTGTTACCCCGATTCATTTGCTAGTACTGCTTTATTGGGGAGTTGCTACCGTAGCTACAGCATTGTCACCTGTGAAGATGGCAGCGTTGACCGATTTGAGAAATTTTACACTCTATTTGCTGCTGTTTGCCCTGTGTGCTATAGTTCTGAGATTGCCTCGCTTTCGCCAATGGCTGATTACGCTGTACTTGCACATCTCTCTGATTGTAAGTGTATACGGGTTACGACAATGGTTTTTTGGAGCACCACCACTGGCAACGTGGGTTGATCCAACATCTACTATGTCAAAAACCACAAGGGTTTATAGTTATTTGGGCAATCCTAACTTGCTGGCTGGATACCTTTTGCCTGCGGTGGTTTTAAGCATAGTCGCAGTTTTTGCGTGGGCTAGCGGGTTCAAAAAAGCATTGGCATTAACCATGTGTGTTGTTAATGGTTCATGCCTAATTCTGACTTTTAGTCGTGGTGGCTGGATTGGGCTAGTCGTTGCAGTTCTGATCTTAATAGGGTTGCTGTACTATTGGTGGAGCGTGCAAATGCCTCCTTTCTGGCGCACTGGTTTGCCGTGGATTCTTTTGAGTAGCTTGACTTGCGTCTTGGTGTTAGCTGTGGTCTTTCTTGAACCAGTACGCGATAGAGTATTCAGTATTTTTGCTGATAGGCAAGATAGTAGTAATAATTTTCGCAGAAATGTTTGGACTGCTGTCTTCAAGATGATTCAGGATTATCCAATCACTGGTATTGGACCTGGTCATTCTGCTTTTAACAAAGTTTATCCTCTCTATCAACTTCCCCGTTATAGCGCTTTGAGTGCCTATTCAATTTTCTTGGAGGTGATCGTAGAAACTGGCTTTGTTGGTTTCGCTTGTTTTATTTGGCTGCTAATTGTAATATTTAATACTGGTTTATTGCAGTTGCAACGGCTACGAGAAATCAAAAGTGTGGATGGATTTTGGATAATGGGGGCGATCGCTGCCCTAGGTGGCACACTTGCCCACAATTTAGTTGATACCGTCTGGTTTCGTCCTGAAGTCAATACTGTATGGTGGCTGATGGTTGGCTTAATTGCCTGCTATTACAAATCTATACCCCAAGGTCGGGACAGAGAATTCAATTCACATAACACAGAGCCTACAGGTGGCTAATTTTTGTTTACAATAGTTAAGGATAGTCTTTGCAACACTAGACTGTCCTTGATCAATAAGCTTGACATAAGCCTTAGATACCTCATCTAAGGCTTCGTATTTTGTTGTTTCATTCTTTGTACTTCATCGCTGAACAGACACTACAATTAATTTCTGTAGGTAGTGGTGCCAACGGTGGTATTAGGATCACGATAGCGGGTTGGTTCTTCGTGGCGCTTTCTGCCAGCTAAACCACCTAAACCAAGTAAGCCAAGTAATCCTAACCAACCCCAATCAAAATCGTTGTCATTATAAGTTCTTGTGTTGGTTGTTGTGTTAGGAGCGGTGGTGGTAGCTCCAGATTCCGTTGTAGTCTGAGCAGAAGCAGGTACACTAAAGGGCAATGCCATGCTTAAAGCAATAACGCTGGTGCCGATAACTTTAGTTAATTGACGTTTCATGATTTAACTTTCTCAACCCTTGAGACTTCACTGATCAATTTACCCAGTTAACACATGAACAAAATCATCCTGTGGCTATAAAATCAGCCCTTTCTAAACTCACACTCAAGAAGTACAAAATTATCCCAACTTTTACAGAAGAAAAATACTGAGTTTGTGTTTGTTAAGCATTTTTGATTTGCTCTTACTTAGTATAAATAAGTTAGATAAAAAGAGATGATAAACCGGAAAGACACTATAACTGTTGCAAAAGTTTAATTAACAATACAAACAACCTAAAACAGTACAAAGAAGCTAAATTAGTAGGATAACACTGATATTCAGTTAAATATTGATGGTGGTTTCATATCGTCACGTGTGACAAACGACCATACACTCTCTTTTGTAACACATTAAACATACGTAGAATTCTAAATGAGTGAAAACAGCCAAGGTTACAAAGTTGTTACCGATAATCGTCAAGCCCGTTATTTATACGAAATTCTTGAAACCTATGAAGCTGGAATTGAATTGACAGGAACCGAGGTGAAGTCAATTCGTGCGGGTAAGGTTAATCTCCAAGATGGATATGCCTTAATCCGTGATGGTCAAGCATGGCTCCTTAACGCCCATATTTCGCCTTACAATGCTAGTGGGCAGTATTTTAACCACGAACCGCGCCGCACGCGCAAGCTGTTGCTGCATCGCGAGGAAATTCGCAAGCTTATTGGCAAAGTAGAACAGCAAGGTTTAACTTTAATACCTCTGAAGATGTATCTCAAACGTGGCTGGGTAAAAATAAGTATAGCTCTTGCCAGAGGTAAAAAAGTTCACGATAAGCGCGAAGACATCAAACGACGTCAAGATCAGCGCGATATGCAACGGGCGATGAAGAATTATTAAGCAGTGAACAGGGAACAGGGAACAGGGAACAGGGAACAGGGAACAGGGAACAGGGAACAGGGAACAGGGAACAGGGAACAGGGAACAGGGAACAGGGAACAGGGAACAGGGAACAGTGAAAACTGGTAACTGATAACTGATAACTGTTCACTGATGAGTGTTGACTGTGCTAAAAGCCTGCCACAGGTTAGAAGAAATAACACAGAAAATTAGGTAATGTGAGGCTGGTTCCTCAAAAATCGGGAAAAACGCCTGTGGTTCCTATTAGAGATGATAATCCCACGACAATCACACCATATGTGACTTATGGACTGATTGCTGTCAATGTCTTGGCTTTTCTTTACGAATCAAGTTTGCCTCCGCGAGAATTAGACGGATTTTTACACCTTGCGGCTGTTGTTCCGCGAGAACTCAGCGCAAGCTTTGCGGGAATTTCAGTCAACCAACCAGTGCCAGAATGGGTCACTTTGATTACTTCGCAGTTTCTGCACGGCGGTTTACTGCACCTGGCTGGTAATATGCTGTTCCTGTGGATTTTTGGTAACAATGTAGAAGACAAATTGGGTCATGTCAGATATTTGTTTTTCTATATAAGTTGCGGTGTTTTGGCATCACTAGCCCAGTGGTACTTTTCACAAGGGTCTTCAATTCCTTCTTTGGGAGCAAGTGGTGCGATCGCCGGCGTCATGGGGGCATACATTCTCCGTTTCCCTCAAGCAGAAATTCTCGGCATCGTTCCTCTAGGGATTTTCTTCCCCACATTTCGGGTTCCAGCATACTTTTTCCTGGGATTTTGGTTTATCCAACAAGCTTTCTACGGATTCGCTAGTCTAGAAACACCGACTAATATTGGCATGGAAAGTGGTGGTATTGCCTACTGGGCGCATGCAGGTGGTTTCCTCTTTGGAGCAATTCTCGGTCCATTGCTGGGGTTATTTAGCGACAAAGCAAAGGAAGAATATTGGTACAGGTAGTACAAAGCAAGTGCCCTCAATAGAGTTGGCACTTGTGATTCGTTATTAAGTTTGCTAAACATAGGTTTTCCATTGCGGCTTACATCGCAGTAGATAAAATTTTTTTTACTGAACAACTGCTGACGTTGCTGAATCAAGATATGAATTAGAGCGATTGTGCAAAAGGCGATCGCTCTAATTCATATTTCTATTCTACAAGCCGAATATACCATGCCCTGCTGTTCGTTCATCACCACTGTACAAGCCATCCCACCACCTTTTGCCACCAGCAATGAAATTGGCCAATGAAATTTCATTACCTTTTGGATCTCTGATGATAAAGCCATCAAACCAGAGACAAATATCAAGGTGTTTATCATGTCCCTCCTGAAATAAAGTGATAGAATGGGTCAAACCTTCCGGCTCCCATGAGCAGTCTAAACTTAAGCGGTCAGTCCAGCGTGAGAAATCTTTGTGATGAATATCGAAGAACTCCCAACCGTAGATGGGCTGCCCTCCAAAATCTTGAACCAAAGGAAGCAATTGGTCAATAGCAAAGGGAACAATTTCAGCTGTGTCATCATCCCAGCGCCCTAGTCTTAAAGAAGCTGCAATACGTCCTACAGGTGCAAATAGAAACTGCACTCTCGAATCTTCTGGTGGGTTGCCTTCTTCAGGGAGCGTTAGAACCGCAAATGTGGCTGCCGCTACTCTATGTTGACCAGAGACTTCAATACCAAGCAGAGTTGCTTCATTCAATGCAACACCCAATCCATAGATGTCGTCTTCTGTCAACTTCATAGCTGAGTCATTTGTCATGTTTTAGTCTAAACTCCAGTTCTTGTCTGTTTTTAATTAATTAATGATAATTGAAGAGTTGGAAGGAGGATGCAGGTCAGCATCGTCTCTATGCCCCTTGCATGATTATCATTTTTGTTAGACAAAATGTATACACTTTCAACCTGTCACGGATGGGTTTCGACTAACCGCCTGTATTTTTTACCCATAATTTCAGTTGCCTTGCGTTCCCTTTTCTTGCTTTTAGTCTAAACTCCAGTAATCAGTCATTAGGAAAAACACCTGTGTTTCCCCTGTACGACGAAAACCCAACACGAATCACCCCATACATTACCTATGGGTTGATTGGCATGAACGTCTTAATCTTTCTTCATGAGAAGAGTCTGTCGAAGGCACAAATAGAGCAATTTTTCCAGTTGTATGCAGTCGTACCACGAGAGTTAACAAACAATTTTGCTGGTGAGTGGACGACTTTATTTACCTCGCAATTCTTACACGGCAATTGGTGGCACCTGATTTCCAATATGGTGTTTCTATGGATTTTTGGCAACAATATTGAAGACCGCTTGGGTCATTTGAAATACCTAATTTTTTATCTTAGTTGCGGTGCTTTAGCAGCTTTATGTCAGTGGGTGATAGGTATCAATTCTGAAATTCCATCCTTGGGGGCAAGTGGTGCTATTGCTGGAATTCTAGGTGCTTACATTATCCGCTTTCCCGATACAAGAGTTCTATCATTAATCTTTTTAGGTTTTTTCTTTACGACAATTAGAGTTCCAGCAGTTGTCGTGATCGGACTTTTCTTTGTCCAGAATGTGATATCTGGTCTTGCGAACCTCCAAGCCGCCGCTAATATGAGTGTGGAGACGGGAGGAGTTGCTTACTGGGCGCATATTGGTGGTTTTGTGTTTGGTGTGATTCTTGGTCCGTTATTGGGGTTATTTAGGCGCGACGACTATTAGGAAATGTACGTAACGTGGTTGTGATAACCGCGTCAGATGAATTTCCTATTCTGCACATCTTTGCAAGAGTAGACAATGGTTTGAAATCGTCTTTAACATAAAGTGCGTGGCGTCAGAAACCGGGTTTCTTTAAGAAACCCGGTTTCTAGATTTTACGTTTTTTTATGTTGACCTACTTAACTGACTACAAAAGAACAATAGGTTTTACAAACAGATTGCCTGATATTTTCTAGAATAGAATTCTGAGGCACTACATCCATCGGTTAAATTACTTGAAAGTCCTACCTATGGTACAATCTGAACCACGCTTCACCCTACCAACTACCGATGAACTACCATGTTCAGACGATACACCCGTGGATAACGAAGACCAGAATTTTCTCCCCAACCTGTTATTATTTATCCTCGAATCCATTTGGGCAAATCGGAATGATTGGTTTTTTGGTATTGATATGGGTATTTACCACACAACAGGAGTGAGTCACTTAGTACCAGTCATACCAGATGGATTTCTCAGCTTGGGTGTGGAACGACGCAAAGCAGGAAAGTCTCGTTTGAGCTACGCAGTCTGGGAAGAGGAGGAAATAGTACCCAAGTTCGTTTTGGAAGTGGTTTCCAAAACACCTGGGGATGAGTATGACAAGAAGCTAGAAATTTATGCAAAACTAGGAGTTTTGTATTACGTTATTTATAATCCTCAGTATTGGCGACGCGACCAACATCAACCCTTTGAATTGTATAAATTGGTAGATGGAGAATATCAACAGCAAATACAAGAACCGTTTTGGATGCCAGAAGTAGGATTGGGAATTGGACGTGGAAGTTATACTTCTGGTGTGGTGAAGCGAGAAGTATTGTATTGGCATGATAAGGAAGGTAAGCGATATCTGACTGCTGATGAAGTTGCTCAAAGCGAACGACAACAAAGGGAACTTGCTGAACAACACCAACAAAGACTAGCAGCAAAGTTGAGAGAGTTGGGTATTGATCCAAATAGCATTTGAGAATAATCTCAGGCGATGCTCCAGCTCTTAGCCGCTGAGTCCCAAGGGGACACGCTGCGCGAACGCGAACGCTCAAAAGTTGAAGTCCTGGCTTGAAAATAAGGAAAGAGAGAGTGAGGGAGTGAGGGAGGAATTTTCATTCGTCCTGGTGTACGTAGTTCATGATGGCGGCTACTTATTATTGGCAGCTGACAAAGCATGTGGCAAAAATTACATGAGCCACCACAGCAGTGTCAAGGATGTCACTTGATATCAAAGCGAAAGTGCTTCCTGTACTGTGGGAAGATGATTGTTGGGTGACGCCCAGTCAACAATTTGATGCTGCATTTGAGCCATTTTATGTTCAAAATATTGAAATCCTGGCTGAAGAACAGCCCAATAGCACTGCTGCTGGTAACTCTATTTTTAGGAATAAGTACAGCCGCATGGACTCCTTCTAGTAGCGCTGGGTTACCAGCGGGGAATGCCATTACTGACGGCAATGCTCTATTGCGCTACTCACTTCCTATAGATAATAAACCTGTACGGGAACTGCAAGCTTCTTTAGAAGACATTACTGCTCAATTGCGAGCAAATCGACGCTGGGGTGCTGTTTCTCGTGACCTCAGCAAAGCATCGCGAATTCTCGATAAACCCTCCAAACTTTTGGCAGATGTTCCAGAAGAACGTCAAAGCGAAGCTGAAGCTATTATTGCTGAATTAAAATCCGGCGTAAATGCTTTACAAGAAGTCGTCAAAACAAAAGATAAAGAACAAGTTCGGGATCAACGTGCCAAATTGCTGAATCTTGTTGGCCAACTCGAACAGTCAATGGTGAAGAAATTTCCCTTTGAAGTCCCAGCTAAATACAGCAATTTACCTCAACTCAAAGGTCGTGCGACTGTGGAAGTGAAAACTAACAAAGGCGACCTGACAGTTGTTGTAGATGGCTACAGCGCCCCTGTCACAGCTGGGAATTTTGTGGATTTGGTGCAACGGGGTTTTTATGACGGCTTAGAATTCACTCGTTCAGAAGAATCCTACGTTGTACAAACTGGAGACCCACCAGGTAAAGATGTCGGCTTTATTGACCCAAAAACAGGTAAATACCGCGCCATTCCCCTAGAATTTCTTGTACAAGGTGATAAAGAACCGACCTACGGTTTCACTTTAGAAGAGATTGGTCGTTACACGGATTTACCAGTTCTGCCTTTCTCTGCTTATGGTACTGTAGCGTTGGCACGTCCTGAATATGATACCAATGGTGGTTCATCACAAGTCTTCTTCTTCTTGTTTGAACCAGAACTCACTCCAGCAGGACGCAACTTGTTGGATGGTCGTTACGCCGTCTTTGGCTATGTCACTGAAGGTAAAGATGTTTTGCAGCAACTCAAGGCGGGTGACAAAATTGAGTCAGCGAAAGTCATTCAAGGTGCAGAAAATTTAGTTGAACCGAACGTGGCGTAAGTCGTCGTCAGCTTCCGGCACACTTATGTCCTAGGAAAAAGTTTTGCGCGACTGGCTATAACGTTCAAACCTTCAACCGACGCTGATTTGATCCCACTCCTCAATCCCCTCCCCGAAGTTCGAGGCTACGCTGTACACACAAGTCATCGAATTACCCAAAATTCGACGCTACGCAAACGGAACCTCACCCTGCCCTGTCGGGCATCCCTCTGGTGCGATTTCGGAGAGGGAAAGATTTTTGCATAGCAAAAAGCGAGGGTGAGGTTTTGAGCGAGATGTGTGTACACGGTAGCTGGGGATTAGGGGTCTGAGGTTTTGGCGTTAGACAAAACGGGGGTGGGGTTCCGGTTCCAGCACTCTTTCTATCGTCATTACTCTCACGACTCCACAACAATCTTTTTAACAAGGGGAACTCCTACTAATCCCTAATCCTCGAAAACGATCCTGAATTCCTATATTCTCCATCTTCCCGTGAGATACGCACCCTAATTTTGGGAACACTATTATGTATCACCACTATTAACAGGGGTAGGTTGATGTGGAAAAACGAATGGAATTCCAGGTCGAAAACATAGTTCCCGTGGAATCACTTACAGCATGCTTAACTGAAAGGGAACATGTGAGTATCTCTGATGATTTCAGGGATTCACATGAGGAAATATTAGTTCCCCACAGACAACAAGACCACTATGAAGAAGCAAACAGGTTATTACGACAAGGAGTTCAACAGCAGCAAGCTGGAGATTCACTTGCAGCCATGAGGTCTTTACAAGAATCCCTTGCCTTATTTCAAGCAGTTGGAGACATTGAAAAACAAGCGCAAGTTCTTTCTTGTTTAGTTTACATAGTTTACCACCTAGGAGACTACAAAAGTGCGATTTCCCACTCAAAACAGTGTTTACTTTTAACAAAAGATGTCGCAAACTTGCAAGTCCTTAAGATGCAGGCGCTTTCGCATTTAGGCAATGCTTACCGTCATTTAGGTGAGTACAACAAAGCAATTGAGTTCCTACAAAAGTGTTTGAAAATAGCGCAGCAACTAGGAGATAAGCGAAGTCAGGTGGCAGGACTCAATAATTTGGGATTGGTCTATAAAGCTTTAGGTGACCTTAATCAGGCAATAGAATTCAAACAGCAAAGCTTAGAAATTGTGCGGGAACTTCAAGATCATTGGGGCGAAGAGCAAGTTCTAAAGAATTTGGGCAATGCTTGCTATGCTTTAGGGGATTTTGCCAAAGCGATCGCCTACTACGAGCAATGTATCAAAAGAGCTTACTCGCTGAACAATCACCAAAGTGCACTTCAAGTGTTAAAAAATCTGGGTAATGCTTATTATGCCCAGGGGAATTATGCGAAAGTAATTGTCTATTATGAGCAACGTTTATTATTAGCTAGGGCAATGAAAGACAAGCGTAGTGAAGAACAATCACTCGCTAGTTTGGGAGTTGCTTGTGAAGCCTTGGGCGATTATGTTAAAGCTATTAATTATTATGAAGAAAGTTTAGAGCTAGCGAAATTTCTCGAAGATTCTTAGAATGAGGAGCAGATTGTTACTGAAGCTTTGGCGGATTATAGTAAAGTCATAAAATATAGGCTACAAAGAAAAAATGTCCGTGATGAATGATCAAATGTATTTTTGAGAATTTATTATGTCTTGGTTGTGTTGCAGTAGACATTCAAAAGCCTCTTTTGTATCTACCTGATGAAATTCTGCGTAAAAATTGCTGACACTGAAGAAAGGTTTTGGTGTTGATAGGATAACCAGGCGATCGCCCCACTCATCCAACCAGGGTAACAATTCCAAAGGGGCTACTGGACTACATAACCAAACTTCTGCTGGCGAGAGTGCTTTGAGAGATGTAGCCGCGACTGCTATTGTCATACCTGTAGCGATACCATCATCTACTAAAATGAGGGTAGCACCTTCAGTTTTCACTTGCCCACAAGCAGGACTTAATTGAGCTTCAAGCGACTTAGCTTGACTAATAGCGGTATCGAGTGCTTCTTCCCGCCACCCTGATTTCGGTGTACGGCGAAAAAACACATTGTGCTCATCCCAAAGAACATTTCCGGAAGCAGTAACCGCGCCAATAGCTAACTCAGGATTTTCGGGATGACCAATTTTTTTTGCCACCTCTATCATCAACGGACAGTTGAGGAGACGCGCTACTGCTGCTGCGACTGGTACTCCTCCTCTTGGCAAAGCATAGACAATTTGTAAAGGGTTTGTAACTTGATCAGCAATTTGCTGGTTCAAAATAGCGTCAATTGCTTGCGCCAGTTGTTCCCCAGCTTGAGTGCGATTCGCAAAAAGCGGGATGTTTGTCATAGCTTTCCCAGCATAAAACAATGCCTATGCTTTTATGATGACTGATTTTGGCTTAAGTGAACTGTTTAGGGAACGCTTAACTCTTAACGCTTAACAGGGAACAATTATCAAGCAATTGATGACTGATAACTGGTAACTGGTAACTGGTAACTGGTAACTGGTAACTGGTAACTGGTAACTGGTAACTGATAACTGTTACGAATTCTGCAGCAGTTCTTTTGCGACTAATCCTTTGTGTATAGCCAATATTGCGGCTTGGGTGCGATCGCGTACTTCTAACTTATGCAAAATCGCATGGACATGAACCCGTACTGTACCAGAAGCAATATAGAGAATTTCTGCAATTTCTTGATTGCTTTTACCAGCAGCTACTAACGCCAGAATTTCTTGCTCGCGCTTCGTCAACGGATTTTCTGGTGGTTGTTTATTTTGTACGGGCGCTGCTGTATTGTTTCCCTCAAAAGCGGCTCGAATTTCTATGGTTGCTGTTTGATCCCACCAAGAAGCGCCTGCAGCTACCGAACGCAATGCCAATATTAAAGACTCTGATGGGATTCCTTTGAGACAATAACCTTGCGCCCCTGCTTCAATTAAGCGCGCAATCAAAAGTTTTTCCGAACGAGATGTTAAAACTAAAATTGGCAAATCTGGGTGCTGCTGCTTGATTTGACGACAAGCTTCTATTCCACCAATCCCTGGTAAGCCAACGTCTAGCAAAACCAAATTCAGCAGATAACGATTAGCTAGTTCTACAGCTTGCTCACCATCTTCCGCCTCGGCTACGATTTCTATACCCGTCTCCTGTTGTAACCGCATTCGCAAACCCAAGCGAAACAGTTCATCATCCTCAACGAGTAATATTTTCACAACCGCACCTGGTTTCATTTTTAGTTATTGGTTCACAAGTCAGGCATTCACGAGAAAATCTCACAAACCTTGCCATGAAAATGGCTTTCCCCTACACCCCACCCCCTTCGGGGGAATTCAAAATTCAAAATTCAAAGTTCAAAATTAATACTTTTGACTTGTTTTGCCCCTACACCCATTTTCAAGCTAGACGTTTCCTTACTTTGCCCTATTTATCGCTTGGTGGCGGACACACAGGCAGTCGAAACCCAAATATTGCCCCTTTGCTTGCGCGACTCTCTGCCCAAATTATACCGCCATGTGCTTCAATAATTTGGCGGGATAAATACAATCCCAGCCCTGAACCTATAAAGAGGCGATCGCTCTGTCCTTGATAAAATCTCTCAAATAAGTAAGGTAGTTCTTCTTGTGTTATCCCACAACCATTGTCAGAAATCTTCACAATTTGCTCAATAGTAGAAGTTTCCAGCAGGACTTCCACTTTCCCACCACGGGGAGTATGGTTAATGCCATTAATTAAAAGATTCGAGAAAACTCGCCCCAGTTGTAAATAATCCCCATTAACCCAGAATGAGCGGCGAAAATCTGATTCTCCGTAATTAAGAGAGACACAAATCTGACGTGATCTTGCGATTTCAGTGAGGGTGGCGATCGCCTCCTGGGCTACTGTCACTAAGTTGACTGGTGAGAGTTGAAGTTTCAGTCCTTCAGTGTCGATGCGGTATACATCCAACAGAGTTTCTACAAGCTGCAACGTGGTGCGGTGAGAACGAGTCATTGTTTGTATAATACGCTCTTGCATCAGTGTAACTGCACCAAATTGTCCTTTTTCAAAGGATTTCAACGTTTGGATGGCTCCTAGTAGCGGTGTTTTTAAGTCATGAGTTAAGGTAGAGACAAAATCTTCCCGCATTTGTGCTAGCTGTTGTTGAGAGCGTAACTGTGCTTGCGCGTAGGCAATAGCTTCTTTATTGTGGTGGTTGCGTTCGCTTAAGTAACCTGTTACAACCAACGCAATCACAGCAATTAACCGATTTGCTACCGTTGGCAGATGAATTGTTTCTACTCCAGGGATAAATAAATTCAACAGTGTTAATCCGGTAGCCGCTAGCGTCACGCCAAGCACTGCGTTACGACTTAATCGGGAACTCGCCAACAAAATCGTTCCAGTGTAGAGGTAACCAAATACATACTCAGGCGGCGTTAGGTATTCCAGCGCTATAACTATGGCAAATCCACTGATGATCAACCAGTAAATCAGTCCTCGTTCATTCCTGGTTAAGATATTTTCTTTAATTGTCAAGAAACAAGACCACATCGTCAGGTTTTATAAAGAATTGTATGAATGACTATCTCGCTAATAATGTCATTATCATTTAGATACTATTTATATACTTTTTTAGATTTTTGCAAGAAATTTATTTGAAAGACTTTTGAGTTGATACTTTCGCGTCAAGCATTTTCTTATCTATATCGATAGATATATACACTTGTTTTTACAGATGTCATGTATAGAATGGTTATGACAAATAATGAATTCCTGACGACGCCATAAATATGATATTTCTTAAGAAAGAATAAATACATAATAATATGTTGTGCTAATGTTGAACACAACATATTATTATTTGCTGATTATCAGTAGAACGACATACAACTTATAAAGAGTGAAATTTATCAACAATCAAGAAATTGCTGATAAATTTTAAAATGCAATGCTTTCGGTCAATATCGAACTACAATTTTGGCTAGATAAATGGGACAAGGATTTTTTCAAATTGGGGTAACGTTGTGTATTGTAATACTAATCACTCCACTATTGGGCAGATACATGGCGCGTGTCTTTTTGGGAGAAAAAACGCTGCTGGACTCAATCATGAACCCTGTAGAGGGAATAATTTATAAATTGGCAGATACAGCCAGAATTGATGACATGACGGGTTGGCAGTATGCTAGGGCAGTACTTTGCAGCAATATAATCATGGGTGTTGTGGTGTTTTTGCTGATATGTTTTCAGCAATTTTTACCTTGGAATCCTCAGGGATTAGCTGCTCCTAAATGGGACATCACGCTGCACACGACCATTTCATTTTTAACAAACACTGACCAGCAACACTACTCTGGTGAAACAACTTTAAGTTATTTTAGCCAAACAGCAGCTTTAACTTTTTTGATGTTTACTTCAGCTGCAACTGGGTTAGCAGTCGGCATCGCATTCATCAGAGGTTTGACAGGTAGACGACTGGGAAATTTTTACATTGATCTGACTCGTTCTATAACGCGCATATTGCTGCCAATTTCGATTGTGGGTGCGATCGCACTACTCGCCCTAGGCGTACCACAAACCTTAGATGGATCTTTGAAATTGACAACATTGGAGGGAGGAACGCAGTATCTCGCCAGAGGTCCTGTTGCTTCCTTTGAGATCATCAAACAATTGGGAGAGAATGGTGGTGGTTTTTTTGGCGCAAATTCTGCTCATCCGTTTGAAAATCCCAATACCATTTCTAACCTCATAGAAATCATCGCCATGATTTGTATTCCAGCGGCGTTGATTCACACCTATGGCATTTTTGCCAATAACGCCAAGCAAGCTAAGCTACTTTTTTGGATGGTCTTTGCCATCTATACGGTTTTGATTGGTGTCACAGCGATTGGTGAGTCTCAAGGAAATCCCCTGATTAATAACGCCTTGGGATTAGAACAGCCTAATTTAGAGGGTAAGGAAGTCAGGTTTGGCTGGGCACAAACGGCATTATGGGCAATTACGACGACTGGAACTATGACTGGTTCTGTGAACGGGATGCATGATTCCTTGATGCCTCAGGGACTTTTTTCCACCTTGTTGAATATGTTTTTGCAGATAGTTTGGGGTGGACAAGGAACTGGAACCGCTTACTTATTCATTTATTCAATTCTCACCGTATTTCTCACAGGACTGATGGTGGGACGGACTCCAGAGTTTTTAGGGCGCAAAATAGAAAAAAAAGAAATTGTCCTTGCCAGTGTCGTCCTGCTGGTTCACCCAATTGCTGTATTGATCCCCACTGCCATTAGCCTAACATTTCCAAATACTTTAGCATTTCTGATTCCACCGCCGGGATATACAAAATCCCCAGAATTTCACAACATCTCACGAGTGATTTACGAATACGCCTCAGCTAGTGCTAACAATGGTTCTGGCTTGGAGGGATTGGGAGATAGCACTTTGTGGTGGAACTTAAGTACTTGTTTTAGCCTTTTGATGGGAAGATACATACCGATTATTGGCATTTTACTTTTAGCACAGAGTATGGCAGCCAAACAACCAGTACCCGAAACTCCAGGCACCCTCAGAACCGACTCTACACTCTTTACTGCTATTACAGCTGGAGTCATTTTGATTTTGGGTGTGTTGACATTTTTCCCCGTTTTAGCTTTAGGACCGATCGCCGAAAGTATTAAACTTGCCAGCCGCATCAAATAATCTTGTTTGTAGCAAGCGCTAATTTTGTTAAAGTGCGTGTCCGTAAGGACATATTTAGGATTTACGCACGAGTTACGAAAAAACAAGATTGTAGTTACGACTTACGTCGCAATGACACAACTACGTTTCCCTTGCGTAAGTCCTGATATTTTGAACTTTGAATTTTGAATTTTGAACTTTGAACTTTGAATTTTGAATTCCCTCTCATGGACTCCACAAATCCTTCACCCAAACCTTCTTATTCTCCTCGTAAAAGCGATCGCCGCCAAGCACGTAAACAATCGCGAGTCAGCACCAGAGGACTTTACCTCAGAGCCATTAAAGATGCTTTTGTCAAGCTCAATCCTAAATACGCGATCAAAAACCCGGTCATGTTCTTGGTTTGGGTTGGTACAATTATCACCACTATAGCGACTATTGACCCTTATTTGTTTGGTCCAGTTCCAGGCAACAATCTACAACTTTTCAACGGATTAATTACAGCAATTTTGTTCTTCACCGTTTTATTTGCCAACTTTGCTGAAGCAGTCGCAGAGGGACGGGGTAAAGCGCAAGCTGATGCTTTAAGGACAACTAAGTCAGAGACAATTGCCAAAAAACTTCTCTCTGATGGTTCAGTTAGTGAAGTTTCTTCCACCAGCTTGCGGATAGGCGATACAGTGTATGTGGCTGCTGGTGATGTCATCCCTGCTGATGGGGAAGTGACTATGGGTGTCGCCAGTGTGGATGAGTCTGCAATTACTGGAGAATCTGCACCAGTTTTAAAGGAAACAGGTTCAGATGTGGCGAGTTCTGTAACTGGTGGTACGCGAATTCTTTCTGATGAACTGATTATCCGTATCACTGCAGATCCAGGCAAGGGGTTTATCGACCGGATGATTGCTTTGGTGGAAGGGGCAGAACGCACAAAAACACCGAACGAGATTGCTTTGACGGTGTTACTAGCGGTTTTAACGTTGGTGTTTCTTTTTGTTGTGGTGACTTTGCCTGCGATCGCCAGCTATGTTGGAAGTCCAATTAGTGTGGTCGTATTAGTTGCCTTGTTAGTTGCGTTAATTCCTACAACAATTGGGGGATTACTGAGTGCGATCGGCATTGCTGGGATGGATCGAGTTGCCCAGTTTAACGTCATTGCCACCTCAGGACGAGCAGTTGAAGCGTGCGGTGATGTCAATACCTTGGTGCTCGATAAAACAGGTACAATCACTCTCGGTAATCGTTTGGCAGAAGGGTTTATCCCCATCAGTACCTATTCAACACAGCAAGTTGCCAATGTTGCTTTAGCAGCAAGTATTTTTGATGATACACCAGAAGGGAAATCAATTGTTCGACTGGCAGAAAAGTTAGGTGCAAAAATTGATTTTGACACCCACAGAGCTGAAGCTGTAGAATTTTCAGCAAAAACTCGTATGAGTGGTACAAACTTACCCAATGGTAGCCAAGCGCGTAAGGGTGCAGTATCGGCAATAAAGGGATTTGTCCGTTCTCGCAATCAACAAGATACGCCGATGCCGGTACTGGATGCAGCATATGAAAGAATATCACAACTGGGAGGGACACCTTTAGCAGTAGCCCTTGATAGTGAAATTTACGGCGTCATTTATCTTAAGGATATCATTAAACCAGGTATCCGTGAACGTTTTGAGCAGTTGCGGCGGATGGGAGTGCGTACTGTCATGCTGACTGGAGACAACCGCATTACTGCGTCTGTGATTGCGGGGGAAGCTGGAGTCGATGATTTTATTGCCGAAGCCACCCCAGAAGATAAAATCTCTGTGATTCAGCGCGAACAAGCGGCGGGCAAACTGGTGGCGATGACGGGTGACGGTACTAACGATGCACCCGCGCTAGCCCAGGCGAATGTCGGCGTAGCAATGAATACTGGTACTCAGGCAGCAAAAGAAGCAGCCAATATGGTGGATTTAGACTCTGATCCCACAAAGCTGATTGATATTGTTGCTATTGGAAAACAACTGCTAATTACTCGCGGTGCTTTGACGACGTTTTCTATTGCCAATGATATTGCCAAGTACTTTGCAATTATCCCAGTGTTGTTTACCTCAGCTAATTTGGGAAGTTTAAATATCATGAAGTTAACGAGTACCAATTCTGCTGTCCTGTCGGCGTTGATTTACAATGCTTTGATTATTCCAGCTTTGATTCCTTTGGCACTCACTGGTGTAAAATTTCGACCTTTGACGGCTAATCAACTTTTGCAACGAAATATTTTTCTGTATGGTTTGGGAGGTGTGATTGCGCCGTTTCTTGCAATTAAGTTGATTGATGTATTGATTACTCTGGCAGGATTGGCTTAGGAAGAAACGAACCGCACGAGGCAAGAGAGGACACAGAGGAAAGAAGAACACAGAGGAATATGAGAAAAAAAATTGATGTGTTAGATAAGTTTTTATCCATAAATGTAGCTGAGGTAATTTCTTTTGTTTGGCTGGAATGGCGTTCTCAAAAGTTGCCTCTGGTTATTTTTGTGATTCTGTGTCTAAATTTGCTGGTTGCGCCCATAGTATATGCTGCTGGCGACGGTACTTTGGAACGCCTTTCTGCTTGGGCAATTGGTGTTTTGGAATTGGGGACACTGGCAATTGTGATTTATTTATTTGTTGTCGTTTTTCAGCCAGAACGCTTTTAATTTCACAAGAAAATTTTCTTAATTTTTACAGTTACTTTTCGAGAGTTTGAAATTTTATATGTCTGTTGTTAGAGAATTTACGAAAGCAATTCGCATAACTTTGATTTTATGGTTATTAACTGCAATTATCTATCCTTTGTTCATACTTTTCGTCGCTCAAGTCCCCTTCCTTAAAGACAAAGCTCAAGGCAGCATAGTGCAAAATATCAAAGGAGAAATCATTGGTTCAGCTTTAATTGGTCAACAATTCAAATCGGAACAGTATTTTCACGGACGTCCTAGTAAAATTAGATATAGCCAAGGAAAACAAGGCAATCCTACTGGAGTTTCTGGAGCTAGCAATCTCGCACCTAGCAGTCCACAATTGCTAAAGCGAATTGTAGAACAAGCAAATCTACTGAGAGAAGAAGAAATTCAACCTATTGCTGACTTAATTTACACATCGGGTTCCGGTTTAGATCCGCATATCTCCATCAAAGCAGTACGGCAGCAGTTGGATAGAGTTGCTCGTGCCCGTCAACTCAGACCAGATGAGATACTTCCTTTTATAAATAAGTATACAGAAGGAAGATTTTTAGGTATTTTTGGTGAGCCTGGAGTTAATGTTCTAAAATTAAATTATGCTTTGGATTTAGATGAGTTTAACCGTCAACAAAATAGATAAGCAGTTATTAGTCATTGTTTATTGACTTGTGATTTTCGCCTGTCTTATACTCTCAGGATTTGTCACACCACCAGATGTTTGATAGCACTCAAACACCACAAGCCAGGGCTATGCCTGCAACCTTTCCTGCTGGCATAAGTCCAGCAAGACGAGGTAAGCATAAAATTTATATAGGTATGGCACCCGGAGTAGGCAAAACCTACCGGATGCTAGAAGAGGCTCATGCACTCAAAAACGAAGGAATTGACGTTGTTATTGGGCTTTTAGAAACCCACGGACGCAAAGAAACAGCCCAAAAAGCCAACGGGTTAGAGATGATACCCCGTAAGCAAATTCCTCGCGGTGGGTTAACTCTAACAGAAATGGATACGAATGCAGTCATTGCTCGCTTACCTCAGTTAGCATTGATTGATGAACTAGCACATACAAATGTCCCAGGTTCCCTACGAGAAAAACGCTACCAAGATGTAGAAGTTATTTTAGCAGCAGGTATTGATGTCTACTCCACAATGAATATTCAGCACCTGGAGAGTCTCAATGACCTGGTAGCAAGGGTTACTGGTGTGGTCGTGCGAGAACGCGTCCCTGACCGTATTTTAGAAGAAGCTTCTGAAGTAGTAGTAATAGATGTTACACCAGAAACACTGCAAGAACGCTTATTAGAAGGCAAAATTTACGCACCTCAAAAAATTCAACAATCACTGGATAACTTTTTCCAACGCCGTAACCTCATCGCTTTACGAGAGTTAGCACTGCGGGAAGTAGCAGATAACGTTGAAGAAAATGCCGTTGCTTCCACCCCACAAGGTCAATTCTGTAACATTCACGAGCGAGTTTTGGTGTGCGTATCCACTTATCCCAACTCGGTTCAATTATTACGTCGCGGGGCTAGGATTGCTAGTTATATGAGTGCTCCTCTATTTACCATATATGTTTCTCATCCAGACCGCTTCCTGACTAAGGAGGAAAGCCTGTACATCGAAACTTGTGAAAAACTTTGTAAAGAATTTGATGGTACATTCATTCGTACCACTGGCACTGACGTAGCCAAGGCGATCGCACAAGTTGCTGAACAATACCGTATCACTCAAATTGTGATTGGGGTAACTCAGCGATCGCGCTGGCAAATTCTCTTCAAAGGCGCTTTAACCCATAAATTGCTACGATTACTGAAAAACGTTGATTTACATATTATTTCCGCTGAAAAAAATAATACTCCCAGTCGTTCAGCAATTGATTGATTTAAAATGGTAACCGCTAATTCTCTGCGTATCCTCCGGGAAGCTGCCCAGAGGGAGTCAACATCAGCGGTTTAAAATCAAATGACTCTTGTAATTGGTTTAATCAGTGGCACGTCTGTAGATGGTATAGACGCTGCCTTAGTAGATATTTCTGGTACAGACTTGGATATCAAAATTGAGTTGGTGGCTGGTGCAACATATCCTTATCCAGCAGATTTGAGAGAACGCATTCTAGAAGTTTGTGCAGGGAAAGCTATTTCGATGGCAGAATTGGCTCAATTGGATGATGCGATCACTTCTATTTTTGCTCAAGCCGCACAAAATATCCAAATTGGTTACGATAAGGCCACTCTAATTGGTTCTCATGGTCAAACAGTATATCATAAACCACCATCACAACCTATCACACCAATCGGGTATAGCTTGCAACTTGGACGTGGTGAATCAATTGCCAATCAAACAGGCATAACAACAGTCTCTAACTTTCGTGTAGCAGATATTGCTGCTGGTGGTCATGGTGCGCCCCTTGTACCACGTATCGATGCGGCTTTGCTCAGTCATCCTCAAGAAGCACGATGTATTCAAAATATTGGGGGCATTGGTAACGTTACTTATATACCACTGCGTCGTGACAACTGGCTAGAAAAAATTCGTGCTTGGGACACAGGACCAGGAAATAGTCTTTTGGATCTGGCGGTGGAGCATTTAACGGATGGTGCGAAAACCTATGATGAAAATGGTTCTTGGGCAGCGAGTGGTACTCCCTGTTCTCCCTTAATAGAGCACTGGCTTAGTCAAGACTACTTTCATTTACCACCACCCAAATCCACAGGTCGAGAATTATTTGGTGTTGATTACCTGCATCAATGTTTACAAGACGCCGAAGCCTACCAACTCAGTCCAGCCGACTTGATGGCGACGCTTACGGAACTCACCGCAGCTTCAATTGTTCATAGTTACCGGACTTTTTTACCGCAAATGCCACAGCGGGTGCTTTTGTGTGGCGGAGGTAGTCGCAATCTTTATCTCAAGAGTCGGTTACAGATGCTATTGGAATCTGTGCCAGTTGTTACCACAGATGAAGTTGGTTTGAGTGCTGATTTTAAAGAAGCAATAGCGTTTGCAGTTTTGGCATACTGGCGATCTATGGGTACTCCTGGTAACTTACCAACAGCAACCGGAGCGCATCAAGAAGTACTGCTGGGTGAAATTCACTCACCGTTGGTTGTCAGCGCCTAAGAGGCGCGATGACACGTCCTTCTTAAAACAGTTATCAGTTACCAAGTTAAGGGGGTCAAGAAATCCCTTCCTCTGTTTACTGTTCAGTGTTCACTGTATTTGTAGCCCTTCTGACTGTATTGCAATACAGTCGAACATAAAAAACATTAAGCTGTATATATGGCATGAAAACTCTGCTGACGAACTACCTGTAATTTAACTGAATTATGTTTGAAGCATTAGCTGACCGTTTAGAAGGTGCCTGGAAGAAACTCCGGGGTCAGGACAAAATCTCCCAATCGAATATTCAAGACGCTTTGCGCGAAGTGCGTCGTGCTCTGTTAGAAGCGGATGTTAATCTTCAGGTAGTTAAAGATTTTGTCACCGAAGTTGAAACCAAGGCGCTGGGAGCGGAAGTTATTACTGGCGTCCGACCTGACCAACAGTTCATCAAGATAGTCTACGATGAACTGGTGCAGGTGATGGGGGAAGAGAATGTTCCTTTAGCACAAGCTGATCACTCTCCCACAATTGTCCTGATGGCAGGGTTGCAGGGTACTGGGAAAACGACTGCTACTGCCAAGTTAGCCTTGCATTTACGTAAATTAGAACGCAGTTGCTTAATGGTGGCGACGGACGTGTATCGTCCAGCGGCTATTGACCAATTGATCACACTAGGTAAGCAAATTGACGTGCCAGTGTTTGAACTAGGATCTGATGCTGATCCAGTTGAAATTGCACGACAGGGCGTAGAACACGCTAAAGCAGAAGGGGTTGACACAGTCATTATTGATACTGCTGGTCGCTTACAAATTGACCAAGACATGATGGCGGAGTTAGCCCGCATCAAAAAAACAGTCCAACCCCATGAAACTCTTTTGGTGGTAGACTCCATGACGGGTCAAGAAGCCGCCAATCTCACCCGTACTTTCCACGAAAAAATTGGGATTACTGGTGCAATTCTTACCAAATTGGATGGCGATAGCCGGGGTGGGGCAGCACTTTCTGTGCGGCATATCTCAGGAGCACCCATTAAGTTTGTTGGTGTGGGTGAAAAGGTTGAAGCTTTACAACCGTTTTATCCTGACCGTATGGCATCGCGCATTTTGGGCATGGGCGATGTTCTGACCTTGGTAGAAAAGGCTCAGGAAGAAATTGACCTTGCTGATGCTGAGAAAATGCAGGAGAAAATCCTGTCAGCGAAGTTTGACTTTACCGATTTTCTCAAACAAATGCGCCTCCTCAAGAACATGGGTTCATTGGGTGGTATAATTAAGCTCATCCCTGGGATGAACAAGCTAACAGATGACCAACTTAAGCACGGAGAAACCCAGCTTAAGCGCTGTGAAGCGATGATTAATTCTATGACGCGTCAAGAGCGCCAAAACCCTGATTTGTTGGCAAGTTCTCCTAGTAGACGGCGACGCATTGCGAATGGAGCTGGTTATAAAGAGACAGATGTTAGTAAACTGGTCAGTGACTTCCAAAGAATGCGCAATATGATGCAGCAAATGGGTCAAGGGCAGTTCCCTGGTATGCCAGGAATGTTTGGTGGGATGGGTAATCCCGCAACTGCTGGTAGTGGTCCAGTTGCTCCCGGTTGGCGGGGTTACAATAGTGGTGCTGGCTCAAAAAAGAAGCCGAAGAAAGACAAAAAGAAGAAAGGCTTCGGTACCCTTTAGCCACTCATGGCTGGTTAGTCGCAATTCACAAATAACAAATCGCGACTAACACCTAACACTTGGCAAGTGCTAAAATAGGCATTTTAGCACCAGAAGTTAAACTGTCTACCCGATGGGACTGTTTTCAACAGGAATAATATTCCCCTTGGAACTGTCTTCAGGAAACTTCACGCTCATCTAAGTTCCCAATAAACTAACTGCAAACGGATTCCTAGAAACAGGAGAATGATTTCTTAACCATGATTAAACTGCGCCTGAAGCGATACGGTAAAAAGCGAGAAGCAAGTTACCGCATCATCGCAATCAACAGCCTCGCTCGCCGCGATGGTCGTCCGTTGGAAGAACTGGGTTTTTATAATCCCAGAACTGATGAAGTACGACTGGATGTTCCCGGGATCGTCAAGCGACTACAACAAGGCGCTCAACCGACTGATACCGTACGTCACATCCTGCAAAAAGCCAATGTCTTTGAACAGGTCAGTGCAAAAGCCTCAACTTAAAATTGGAACAAAATCCCCCACAACCAGTCCAGACTATGTTGGACTGGTACGGTTTCTGATACAACCGTTTTTAGATTCTCCTGAGTCTTTGAGCATCGATTGTGAAATGTCTAATACCCGCAACCGTGCTTGGATTCGCATTGCCTTTGAAAGCTCAGATAAAGGAAAGGTATTTGGTCGAGGTGGACGTAATATTCAAGCAATTCGCACTGTGATTACTGCAGCAGCTCAAACAGCTGGACACTCAGTATACCTGGACATCTATGGCAGCAGTGCTGGTAATCGGGATGGCTCATCTTTTGAAGAAGACAGGGAAGAACGACTACCGCCACCAAAACCCAGAGAAAAACGTGGAAACGGACATAAACCTGTTGCTAGAATACGCTCCCACTAGGTTTCACACAAACCCTGTAACAAAAACTTGATTCGTGAATACCAGCACTCAGTACCCAAGAAACCGCAGCTTTTCTCGACTTAAAAAATTCAAGTCAAAGTTTGTACCGCTAGCGTTCGTAGTAGAAAAGCTAGCATTTCAAAAAAAAGCTATCACGGTACAAGCTTGGTTTGGCGCAATTGCAAACAAAGTAGATTCGATCTACCCCAAAAGCGTCAAAGGTGTTGTGTAAGCGCTGAGTATGATTTCTACCATCTGACGCTTACTTGGTTGAGTCTAGCACTCGTAAACTAAGTAAAGCGCTCACACTAGAAGTCAGGAAATCAAAAGCAACGGTTGACTACGTTTTTAGATAATACTTAGAGAATCTCTGTAAGGAGGTGAAACCAGGGAGTGGCTGAAGTCCGTTTGGGTGATAATGAGTCGATTGACTCGGCATTAAGGCGTTTTAAAAAGAAAATTCAAAAAGCCGGAATTTTATCCGAAGTCAAGCGCCGGGAAAGATACGAAAAACCCAGTCTGCGCCGTAAACGCAAAGCGGAAGCCGCACGCAAAGGTGGTCGCTTCTAAATCAAAGTTATATCTTTGATGATGGCGGTTAACCAATGCCAGCTAGCTCTTAACGTTAAGGTTTGAAAGTTGTTGTAGAGCAAACTCAGGGAAAGTAGAGCAGCGATTTTACCTGCCTCTACTTTTCCTAACCAAGTGTAATTTCAACGCCAATGTTCTTAACATCAACAAAACAACAAAATTGTTTGAATTGTTTAGTTCAATTATCTAGTGAAGTATTTTCCTAATTTTGAATTATGAATTTATGATGTCAGGTGCCTTAACGATTGAACTGCCGGATCTTCCGAGTGCGATCGCACTAGCAGGAGAAGGGGAAGAAAATCTCAAAACTTTGGCACGACAAACAGGAGCCAATATAGTTCTGCGGGGACAAGAACTGTATATTTCTGGCACCGAAAAGCAAGTGGATTTGGCGAGTCGATTGGTGCGATCGCTTGAAGATCTTTGGAGCAAAGGCAACAATATTTCTAGTACAGATATCTTAACAGCTCGCCAAGCTTTGGACACTCATCGTGAAGGGGAACTGCTAGATTTACAGCGGGACATCATTGCTAAAACGCGTAAAAGTGAGGAAGTCCGCGCCAAAACCTTTCGACAACGACAGTATATCGAAGCGCTACGCAAACGAGATTTAACTTTTTGCACAGGCCCAGCCGGTACTGGTAAGACTTTCCTCGCAGTCGTCGTTGCTGTACAAGCACTTCTGGCGAACCAATTTGAACGGCTGATTCTCACTCGTCCTGCTGTCGAAGCTGGCGAAAGACTTGGTTTTTTACCAGGAGACTTGCAGCAGAAAGTCAATCCCTATTTGCGTCCACTCTACGATGCGATCAACGAATTTATTGATCCAGAAAAAGTTCCATCACTGATGGAAAGAGGCGTCATTGAAGTTGCTCCTTTAGCGTATATGCGGGGACGGACTCTCAACAACGCTTTTGTGATCGTTGATGAAGCTCAAAACACCACACCAGCTCAAATGAAAATGGTTTTAACTCGTTTGGGTTTCCGTTCCCGTATGGTGATTACAGGTGACATCACACAAACCGACTTACCAGCCAACCAACAATCTGGATTAACGGTAGCGATACAAATTTTAAAACACGTAGAAGGCATAGCCTTTTGCGAATTCTCTCAAAAAGATGTTGTGCGCCATCCTCTTGTTCAGCGTATAGTCGCTGCATACGAACAACATGAAAAATAGTCCCGAGTCATGAAAAAATGACAAATGACAAATGACTAATGACACATGACTAAAACACTAAAAGAATTTTTGGAAGCTTGCGAAACTCTGGGAACACTGCGTCTGATTGTCACAAGCAGCGCCGCTGTTTTAGAAGCACGCGGTAGAGTGGAAAAGCTGTTTTATGCAGAACTCCCAAAAGGTAAGTACGCCAACATGCACACCGAAGGTTTTGAATTTCACTTGAATATGGATAAAATTACGCAAGTGAAATTTGAAACGGGTGAAGCCAAGCGAGGTAACTTTACCACCTATGCCATTCGGTTTTTGGATGACAAACAAGAGCCAGCTTTGAGTTTGTTTCTACAATGGGGTAAACCAGGAGAATACGAACCTGGACAAGTGGAGGCTTGGCAGACTTTACGGGAGCAATATGGAGAACTCTGGGAACCTGCACCAGCAGAGATTTGATGAGAATTAACTCATCTCATATGTTAAACCCCGCAATATTTCAACCAAAGACTTGCGGGGTTGGCTATTTACGACTCCTTAATTGACAACTGTCTTGTGTTTAAGCTATAATAGAGTACTGCATAAGATCATGGGTCCCACCACGCAAAACAGACTCAATTTGTTTTCCGTGCAAGCGCTTCTTCAAAAGAGCTTCTAAAAAGCCTTGAATAACGCCTAAAGTATAGCTGCAGTTTCGTAATGATCCCTCTGCTTCACCAGCAGAACAAAAAGTTTCTTTGGCATAAACTTTGTAAATATCTCCTTCTCGTTCTATCTTGTCGATCAGGCACAAGCGAGTTCCCTCTTTGCCCAGAACCAAATTAATCTTGTATTGGATTTGTTCAAGAGACAATATTGCTTGATCGCCAACTAAATTTAAGTCTCTAGCCAAATTTTTGCCTTGATTGCGACCAGCAGATATCATTGCGATACCAGCGGTTTTGTCACCCAAAGTTTCTTCGATACCAACAAGAATTGCTTTCAAAAAGATTATACTGCTAAAATCTCCCAATTCTGGACGCAAATGCCCCATTTTCTGACTTATAAAAGTCTGTTCACTTGATATCATCTTTTCCTTTCCTTTGTCTGTTGAGTTTATCTAGAATTTGTTTTACGGTAGAAATTAGTCTTAAGTTTCCCTGTAATTCTTGTCAGAGTTTTGTCATATCTAACTCAGTTTGTCTAGTTTTTTCCCTGAAAATATAGCGTTTACCGGTTTCAGCTATGGAATGATGCTAAGTGTAATCCTATTACTCTATTTTTGTCATAGTTTTAGTTGCATTTGGTGTTTGAATTTTGCATGGAAATGCAAAATTTCAAATCTACAATCCATGCATTGGTTGACCTTTAACCCAATAGGGATGTTATTCTAGCAACAGCCCGTTTGATTTCTAGAAACAATAAGCCTTGCTTGACAGAGGCATGAGCGAGAACCAATAAAATTGCATCACCACAGCTAACCAACACGCCATAGCCTTTCTCACCTTCAACGAAGATACGATCAATATTACCGCGAACGAGTTCGTGTCCTATTTGTTCGCTCAACGAGAGCATAGATGCAGACATGGCAGCAGTGCGCCCTTCATTCATTCCTGGTGGTAACACAGAAGCCAAAGCTAAGCCATCAGGGGTTGCCAAGATTGCACCCTGAACTCCTGTACTGTTTGAGACAAAATTTTGCAGCTCGTCTTGTAGCATGGAAACGTGAATCCTAACTCTTTCCATTGTGAGTGAGGGTGTTTTAGTACTTTTTACAGATGTCGCTATTATAGTAAATCGCTGTACTTACAATAGTATTAATTAAGTAGGCGTCATGAACTGCGTACACCAGCACGCATGAAAAATCTTCTCATCTCCCCCTGCTCCCTTGCTTTTTCGAGTCAGATGGGTGTAAATAAATAGAACTATATTGCAATCGGCAAAGGGGCAGGGAAAAGGGGAAAACCTTTAACCTTTTCTCTTTGCCCTGACAAAACGTTATATACTTCGCTAAAATTAGTGCCAACCTACTCAGAGATCATTTATAAAGTAAATCTTATCTGAGGAGGGTTTCCCTGCGGGAGAAACTGTCCCTCCTCTTGTAGCACAAGCGCTTGAAAAAATTCTGTGAGTTTCACAATAAAGTAAACTTAAAGACATCGTAATCACCACCACGAAGCACTGATTCCGTGTGTTTACCTTGCAAGCGCTTACCGATAACTTGCTCTATAAATCCCCAAACAACACCGAGCGTGTAAGTACATTTACGCTCGGAACCTTGAGGCTCGCCCGCTGAACAAAAGGTTTCTGAAGTGTAAACAGAAATAACATCGTCTTCTCTGATGACGTTATTAATGATGCACAAGCAAGTTCCGTCTTTACCTAAAGCTGTTTCGAGTTTGTAGGCAATATCCTCAAACGAGCAGGATGATCCTGAGAAACATAATTCTTGTGCAAGATCTTTGCCGCGATGACGCCCAGCTGTAGTCAAGGCGATCGCAGCTGCCTTTTCACCTAAAGCTTTTTCTATTCCGATAACTGCCGACTTAAAACAGACAATACTATTGAAATCTCCAAGAATTGGACGTAGCTTTGCCTCTGATTTTACTAGAGCTTTGTCTTCATCTGTCAGCCCAACACGTCTTTCCTCTAAAGACAAGGCTTGTGGTTGTAAAGTCATGTCGTGGTTCTCCTAGTATCAACAAAAACCAGATTTCATCAAAAGAGCGCGTCTAGTCTAATTTGTTGGTTAAAAATTAATCGGTTGATGAGTCTATTTTCCTTCTTCCTTGTGCCTCTGCACTCCTGCACCCTTGCAACTTCAATCCAACATTTTAGTGTGGACGCAGTACTACTCAATGTCTTTCTATATTTATAGTTAGGTAATTACTGATAATCCCAAAAAATACATATAATTGATACAAGTATTTATTACTTAATATATTTATAATAAATATTTACAATAAAATTAACAAAAAGTTGAAATATCAGGGTTTATTATCTATCTTGTAGAGCAAAACCGACAAGCTGGTTTTAACCGAGTCATAAAGTCCAAAAAAATTCTAGTTCACTTAAGCTTGCAGTGGTCTAGCTTGCTATGGTCACCACTTCCGACTTCTACCATTACTCCTCAGTGGCGCTGCTAAGTTTTGTTTCAACGAAAATTAAATAATCCTTGGAAGAACGACCGAATGACACGCAGCCAACCAACTAACTTTTGGAGAAACGACTGAGAGACATTTGTTTGGCCCGAAGAGTCTATGACTGGAGTTGGTAAGTTTTCTGCTACAGGAGTCGTTTCTGCTACTATGTCATTTAACGGCTGCGTGTTATCACTTTGACTGGAAGAGTCTACAATTGACTCTAGTAAGTTTTCTGCTACGGGAGTCGTTTCTGTGACTTGGTTCCTTAAGATAGCAGTTGGGAAAACTTCTTGTGCTAGATCACTCATCAGGAGTTGAAAGGCAATCTGCTGCACTTTTTCTACAGCAAGTCCAAGTTGATTGGCAATTTCCCTCAGGGAAATGGTACCATTCGCCAACTGCCAAACTTGCCATTCCAGAGAGTCTAACTGGAACTGAGGCTCAGTCATATTTTTATTTGATAGGATTAAACTTAACTCAGGCAGTTGTTGTGCTAGTAGACTCCAGTCTCGTAGCGATCGTAAACCGATAAGTGTTATTTCAGTTGCTGGTAGACTCATGCCTGTCATCTCTGAGTCGGGTAAATCAGCCTCGGCATCAAATTTAAACTGACCATCCTTGAGTTCAAATAAAGCACAAACTTGTTCCACAACTTGGGTACGAAACAGTAGTTTCAGTTGTTCAGCTTGCAGCAGTCCTTGGAACTTGAGGCATAAACCTATCGGTGTGTTAACTCGACAAATCTCAGCCATTCTCAAAATAACATCCTCGCTGACCCAGCCCCGTTGGGCGATCATTGAAACCAAGCCTTTTTCGTCTAGACGATCAGCAACAGCCACAATCCGACCTTGATACAGCCAAATGTAATAAACAGGCATAAAACCAGTCACATCAGCAGTAATGGTACGAATTGTGAGTAATCCTGTGTTGTCTCCTTGGTCTAGCAATTGAAAGATTTTTGGCAAGGAAAATTCTGCTAAATTACCAGTAAATATCATATTAGTTTTACTTAGTAGTCTGATAGACTAGCAGGTTGAGATGTAAATTTTATATCTAGTACCTCTCTCAAAAATTTTGTCAGGGTATGAAATAAAGCTACGAAGTTAATAGACTGATAAGCTGTTTTTAATGAGAGTTATGTTGATTAGGCTTAATAAATAAGCTAGGTCTTGTTGATAAAGTCAGACCTAGCTTTTTACCCGTTGACGGATGGGAATTTCCCAGCGGCTTTGGTTAAAATTTTACAGGTCACACGTGCTTTGTGACCTTCATAGGCAGCTAGGCGTTATGATCGACTTGATTGTACATTCAAATTTCTGCAATTTTCTGTAAATGTGCGCTGAAGTGCCACAATTTTAGTTAGCAGTTTCTAGCCGCTTGGCAAACTTTAACAGTTATCAGTTGTCAGTTATCAGTTATCAGTTATCAGTTGTCAGTTATCACTGTTCACTGTTCACTGTTCACTGTTCACTGTTCCCTGTTCCCTGATTTCAAGCCAGAATTAGTACATCATAGCCTTTCTCAATTCTGTAAGAACACGCTTAATTTCTAGCAAGAGCAAGCCCTGCTTGGCACTATCACTTGCTAAAACGAGTAGTACAGCATCCTCGCCGCATCCATTGAGAATTCCAAAACCCTTGTCACCTTCAACATAAATCCGCTCTATATTGCCTCTGGTTAACTCACCCCCAATGCGTTCACCAAGAGATATCATAGCCGCAGCCATTGCTGATACCCGCTCTTCATCCATCCCGCCTGGTAAGCTTGAGGATAAAGTTAGACCATCGGGAGAAACAAGCACTGCACCTTGGACATCAGTGGTTGCAGTGACAAAGTTTTGCAGAATGCTGCTAAGTTTTGCTGTGTTGATTGCCATCTTACACTCCTATGCAAGTTTTGATTTCGTAACCTGTAGATAATGTTTGGTTGCCAATTGAGTTTTCTATTTGACTACCTGCATTACAGGATTTTTCAAATGATTAAACCACAAATCGTACAGTGGGCATTGTCCATAAAAGTCATTTGATGGACATGTGGAATATAGCGCTTCTGGTGTTGTGTGCAATACACGGTTGTAGTGAAAGTGCATGCACTTTCACATTATTCGTGGTAGTGTCTGATTCAAATGAGAACCGCTATATTCGTTCGTGGCAATGCCCACCAAAGTAGAAAACCCCTGTAATAAGCTTGCAGGCAAATTCTATCTGTGTGAACAGAGTTTGGGTAAGAGGATGACTGCATTTGCTGTATTAATGATAATCCTCTAAATGTATGCGGTGAATTCAAAAACATTGAAGCTACTGCCTCAAAGTACCAATTCAATCTCTATAGCCCGCAAGCGTTGACTAAGGTTTGATTTCAAAGGGGTGTAAACTCGAACTCCGTTTGAAGATTTATTTGCTGGGCAACAGGAACTTGTCGAGCTTGGTGGCGTCTTTGCATAATCTGATCGATAAAGCCACTCAGTATACCTAGGGTAAATGGGCACATACGGCTTGAACCTCCCGTCTCACCAGACATTTCAACTGGCTCAGTCACCTTTACCCGAATAAAGTTTTCTTGTTGAGAAACTTCTTCTATCATACACAGTCGTGTTCCTTCCATACCTAAACTTGTGTTTAGCCGCTTTAGTATAGTTGGAAGATCTTGTGATTCCATTGACGCCCCAAGTGTTGTGGCAATTTTCTTACCGTAGGTACGACCCGCAGCACTAATGATGACTGCTGCAGCTTTGGAACCTAGATTATCTTCTATGCCTTCCAGCAAAGCTTTGTAGTCCATTACATTAACGAAATCTCCTAGCTGTGGTCTGAGAGTACAGGAAGTTGCCATCATACGGTGATTACTCATAGAGAAAGAAATGTTTGTCCAAAACTTGTAGATAGATGCTTTCGTTTTTTGACGTGCCATAAAATACCTGTCCCTTGCGGGCAAATTTTTAACCCGAAGGGCATTACTCTCGGCAACGGACTGGATCCCTGCAGCACTGGTTTTACCAGTCTCTACAATGGAAAACCGGTCTCCATTTCTAGCGCTCAACAAACACTCGTTCACATCCTGCTTACGAGTTTGTACTTAAGTCGCTGCTTTATGGAACGTCTTGCACCCAAATTCCATTTAGCTCCAAATGTTTTACGGCTATCTGGACAGGTTCAGGAGCTAGTGCTCAGGTGGTTATTTGCTGCCTGATACCTCCATTTAAAATAACATTAAAAACGACATTTATTCAGGATAATTACGGATTTTTTGGGATAAAGGGCTGAAAATACACCTTAAGGTAGATTCCATACAAGACAGTTCGCTTAGAAACAGTTATTTGTTGAGGCAAGCATTTGTAGGCATCAAAGCGCCAGCTATCAGGTGGTGTGCTGGTAGTAGTTAGCAAATTGTTCGACGAGTGCACTCAAAGCTTGTTTGACCGAAGTCACCTCGGTAGCATTGACTGTAATTATTGGTGGTCGAGTTTTCTCATCGTCCAGTCCTAAGGCGATCGCCACATCTTCCGCTTCCCATGCATCCGGGCAATCAGTATGAGTCAGCCCAATCAAATACGGAATTTGCACCCGTTGATTCATAAAGTTGAGTTGTTTACGACCATAGCGAAAATGGTGTGGACGGTGAGCTGCTACTAGCAAAATGTAAGCGTGGGCTTTTGCAATCAATATCTCCCACATATAGTCAAATCTACTTTGTCCTGGTGTGCCATACAGGTGAAGTGATTGATTTGATCCTATAGTCAGCCGCCCAAAATCCAAAGTGACTGTGGTTGTTTTCTTCAGTAGTCCAACTTCATCTGTCGCTTTCCTCTCAGTATCCACAACTTCTATTTCACTAATTGTCCGAATCAAAGTTGTTTTCCCCGCACCCACACCTCCTGTCACCACTATACGTAGGATTTCCATCTATATTCTGCTCCTTGTTAAAAACTTAAGCAAATCTTCTAGAGCTATCCATTACCCAACCAAGCGTAGCTTGATTGTCCCGAATCGGAGATTAGCGTCAGCCTGTTCAGCAAACAACAGGCGCTTGCGTATACGGACGATCGCTCTTGAGGAAAAATTACCATCAGCGAGCTTTCACACCTGCCACTCGAAAAAGTTCAAGTGGATTTGTGGTTGGTCTTGCGTAAGATTTTGTATTCCTGAACTAGTATGCAGCACTACATCACTTGGTACCTTATTTTTTATCTTACTTAGCTTTTCCTCAAATAAAGTTTACAAAACGCAACTAAAATTCAAAACTGATTCAGAAGTTCTATTAAACTGACATCTTGCACACTACCCAGAACTCGATGACGCTGAGATAAATTAGCCATCTGTTTGACAGAAACCCAAGCATAGCTTAAAGGTGGAAGTTCCGAAACTTGATGTACTCGCTTGCCGTGATGGGGAGTATAAAATTTGAGTAATACATCAGATTTGCCTCTTATGTCTACAAAATTAACAGCAGATGAGTGTAAAACTTGAGCAATTGTAGGTTGTTGGATAAAGGCTTTGACATCAGGGTTGTAGTCGCCCAGAAAACCACTGCTACCAGCAGCAGCCAAAGATATCCAAACAGGAATTAACCAACTCGCTAACCAGTAACGAGAAGTTAGAGACTTTTTGCCCAGGTGGTAACGACCAATCCATACTAAAGGTAATATTAACCAACTGGTTCCTGATACCAATGCCACGGTAGCGTACTTATCAACTTGTGCATCACCCCAAACAAAAGCCACCATTCCCACGACTAACAGCAAAACACCTAGTACGCCAAAGGCATAACTCAGATTGCGAGGAAAACAAATGGGAGGAACTGGGGATGAGGACGATGAAGAGGATAAGAAAGTCATTTCTCGCCTTGCTTCCCCTGCTTCCCCTGCTTCCCTTGGTCTGTGTTGTTTTCTCATCCCAGCACTCAGCCAATTTAACCCTACAGCAGCAAACAAAGCGATGAATGGATACAGCAAAAGACTGTAGTGGGATAAACGAGTGGAAAAAAAACTTAGTTCGGCAAACAAAGTGAGCGGATAGCCAACTAATAGGAGATGATAGCGAGGAATAGGACGACGAATGAGCAAAACTAACCCTAAAAGACTGAAAAAAAACCAAGGAAATGCTTTTAGGGGTATATCCCAGAAATAAAACCCTAACCCATTGTGAGCGCGTTCACCAGAACCTAATTTGAGAACAAAGTTAATTAATTGTCCAAAACTATCATCACCGTATCGTAACCAGCTAAACCATAACCAGAGAAAGGTAGGAATTAACCCTACCACGAACCCGAAATACAACATTGGGTTTGCAAGATGACGATGACGGCGATGTTCCCATATGAGATAGGGTAGCAAAGCTATGATTGGCAAAAAAATCATAAAGCTTCTGACTAAAAAGCCCAAGCCAAAACTCAAACCAGTAAGAAAGCACCAAACAAAGCCATATTTAGGATCTAATTCTGCTTTTAGTAAAGACCAAATCGCGAAAAGAATCAGGAAAATAACAGGCACATCGGGTGTGCCTAAACGGCAGTATTGTAGCCAGAGAAATTCTACACTCAAAATTGCCGCAGCAAGCCAAGCAAGTTTTTTCCCAAGAAGAATTTTGCCTATTTCATAGACAAGTAGTATGCTGAGGACACCAGCAATCATGCTTGGCAAGCGCACACTCCCTTCACTGATGCCAAATAATCTGTAACAACTCGCAATTAACCAATAGGGACCAGGGGTTTTATGGTGGGGAGTTGTCCAAGGATGTATCCAATCACCAGTGTCTATCATCAGGCGCGATCGCCAAGCATAAAGCCCTTCATCATGCGCCATCAGGCTACTCTCCCCAGAACTGAACAGCAATAATGGTAGTGCCCAAATTAACAGCCAAACCTGAGGAAAAGCACGTAAAAAGCCGATGGTAAGCTTGGTAGTTTGAAACAAGTGTAGTCTATGTAACATAAAATCGTGGGCAGCCAAATTCTTCTTTTGGCTCATGAATATTTTTGTGTCTATTTTTAAAATACGTATGGTGATATATCAATTGTTTCCACTAAACGGAATCAAAATTGACAAAACTTTGGAAAAATTGGAAAAACTTGTTCTTAAAAGATGTTTATGCCCCTGAAACCAGACGAACGCACTAAGCTAGACAGCACAGACGACAAGCTATTTTATGAATATCCCCGCTTCGTCACTCATGTGGACGAAGGTTTTATTCAACAGCTGACGGATTTATATCGCGATCGCCTCAAACCCAATACCCGTATTTTGGACATGATGAGCAGTTGGGTGTCACATCTACCACAAGAGATACCTTTTGCCCATGTTGAGGGACACGGACTCAATGCAGAGGAACTAGCACGGAATCCTCAATTAAATCATTACTTTGTCCAAAATCTTAACGAAAATCCTCAACTCCCCCTCAAAGACCAAGATTTTGATGCTGTTCTTAACTGCGTTTCAGTACAGTATTTACAGTATCCAGAAGCGGTCTTTTCAGAAATTCACCGCATCCTCAAACCCGGTGGTGTGGCAATTTTCAGCTTTTCTAACCGCATGTTTTTTGAAAAGGCAATTCAAGCGTGGCGAGAGGGTACAGAAGCCAGTAGAGTGGAATTAGTAAAAAGTTATTTCTCTGCTGTTCCAGGATTCACGCCTCCAGAGGTAATTGCTCGTCAGTCAAGTCTTCCTAATTTCTTACAGTGGATGGGTGTCGCAGGAGGCGATCCGTTTTATGCTGTTATTGCTTACCGTAGTCCTTAGTTATCGGTAATTGCGAAAAAGAGTCATCAAAAAGTAAATTTTCCAGGTATTAGCCAAAAGAAACGTCGATAATTTTCACAGAAAGCCAAGCAAAAAGAGGAGTCCAATATGTTTTTCCCCCGTGCTCGGAGAGTTTTAGCAGCTTTGTTGTTATGTTTGTTACTGTTTACAACAGCCTGTGCACCGAAGACTCCTGGACGTTTTGACCAGGCACAGCAGGAAAGCAGCCGACAAAGAAGTGGTCAGGCAGTTGCGAAAGATTCAACTCAAGGTAGCGAATTTAACAAATTTTTCCCAAGTGCTGAGGCTGGCTACCAGCGCGTCTATACTCAAGAGAAAAAAGGCTTTGCTGAAGCAAAATTGAAAAAAGACGGTAAAGACCTAGCTGTACTTTCGGTGAATGATACACAAGCAGTCAAAGGTGCCGCAAACCCAGCAGCAAAATTCGTGAACAGCCCAAAGACAATAGCGGGATATCCAGCTGTTAGTCAGGGGAGTACTGGTACTGCTATTTTAGTTGCTAATCGCTATCAAGTAAAAGTGCAATCTCGCGACCCGTCATTTACAGAGGCTGAACGCGAAGCTTGGATACAGAAATTTAACTTAGGTGGTTTGGCGCGACTCGCTAAAGCCCAATAGCTAAAACAAAGACAAGCAGTTTAGGAGTTTGAGAACTGAAATCCTGAGTCAGCAGAAAATAATTTAGGAGTCTATATTGTGAGTAAATCAATTTTTGAGTTGGTTGATGAACTACCAACTAGTAACTTGACGGTTTCGGCATTGCGATCGCTCGATTTTATCGCTCCTGGTGAGTGGCAAAATGTAGTTGGCTTTGTCAACACGATCAAAACTGTCACTGGTGAAGACGACGAAGATTTGATTCAACAAATTGGCGAACGAGCGGTTTATCTCTACAATGATCGCTCTCAAGGATACCAAAGAGCCATGTGGCTTTATCAAACCGTTGATAGCACAGATAAAGCACTTGGTGCAGCCGCTTTAGCAAACAAAGTGGGTGAGAAAATTCCCCTTTTGGGTTTTTTAAACCGAGTCACTCCCAAAGCTGAGAAAGCACAAACCATAGACTTGTGCTTGAAATTAGTTGCTGAGTTAGTAGCCTTCTGCCAAATTAACGGTATTCCTGGAGACAGTATTGGGGATTTTGTCGGTTCTTTGGGTGAATATAGCGGTGAATCGTTCATCCGCATGGCTGCATTAGTTTGTTTTGATGGTTTGATACCCCTAGGTCCAGACTTCATCAGTAGCGCACTATCTAGACTTAATCAGACAAGTCCTCAGGAATTAGATCAAAACTCGACCTTTGCGAATATTAGAGACGCAATTCCAGGTAATGATTCTAGCAGCAAACTGAACTTTATCGGCGAAAGCTTTCAGTCTGTGAGTGGTTGGATGAGTGGTTTAGTTTCTTCAAATGGTTTAACCCCACAAAAGGTCGCCAACAACTTGCAAAATTTTGTCGATTTTGCTGATGATAAGCTAGACTACCTCGCTGCATTCCTGGATGTATCGACGAATTACTACGAACATACAGGTACACAAACTTTAGCACGTCGATTGATTGAGCGAGCTTCGGCGGAAATTTAACTAGTTTGGCGTAAGTCCCCCGCCATAATGTAGTCATTTTGGCGGTGGGATGTAAACCAATGTTGGACGATATAGCGGTTTTCAATTGCGTGCAATACGGTAGAGACGTTGCATGCAACGTCTCTACATATCGTTGTGTATTTGATCCAAACGAGAAGCGCTATAAAACTCTATCCACTGAATGATGATATATGACCGGAATCAAATACAGCATTCACCGTAATTATTCCTTTGAAGTGCAAACGAGATCAAATACCAAGTTTTGAATAGTTGTCTTAAAGTTGGGGTCTCCTTGAGATGGATTTACTGATAACCCCATTTTGACAGGATTATTTACACGTCCCAGTCTAAATAAATTTCCAACGTCTCTACGAAAGAGTTCTTTAGCAGATAATTGACCTGTGACAGTATTTGGATCACCGTTTCTGAATGTTGTTATTTCGAGGTCGCTAAAATCTTCAAAGTTCACGAAATTATTCCAAACACTGGTTGCAGCTAAGGTATCCCAGAAAAATAGTGTATCAAAGACAAAAACTCCTGGAGATGGGTTATTTGCAAATTGGAGTTTTTGCATAAACCTCGCAGGAGGAGTAGCACAACTAGAAGGATTGTTTTTCAGGCGATCGCCAAACCCTTGTAATCTAGCTTCATCCGTTGCGTTCAATGGGACGATATACACGGGAATTCCTGAATTTAAGACTTTATCCATTGCAGGTGCATCAAGCCAAAAATTCACTTCTGCATTATTAAGCGAATTGAAGACTTTTTTGTGTTCTCCTGTTTGAATATCTGCAAAATTTGTTCCTGGAAATGGTAAATGATGCTCACCAAAGACATGTTCTCCATCTTGGAAGTAAACGTTACCTACAGTCCAGACTGGGAATGCTTCATTCAGACGGTAGTTTCCATTCTCATCGAAATTGTCTGATTTGTTTTCATCCCAAGCACCACCCATAAATCTGGTTGAAACAACCGAACTCAGATCGGAAAGTTTCATCTTATTAGGACAACCATACTTTTGAGGACTCCTCTCGATTTTTGCATACGCTCTCGCTAAGTTAGTGACAGGTCCTACAGCGACGATTGTCAGAGGCTGATGATTTCTGTAAGCTTCACACATGGAATCTGCCAAGAATTCGGAAGCCTTTTTTTTAGGTGAAATCAGGTCTAGTTCTGGTAGTTGAAACTCCTTCAAAGCTTCTTGAGCTATAGGAAGAATATACTTTAAAGATTCATCTCGAAATGGTTTATTAAGCTCATTCCAGCAGACAACATCACGTTCAGAAAATACAAATTCTTTGTGAAATAAGCAAGGTTCTAAAGCTTGTCTTCCTCCAAAAGGAAGTTGAACTCTGACTGGAGTACGTCCCGAACCGGGAATAGGATTTCCAAAATCGTCAGCCTCATTCGGTACAGCAACGACTGCGGTCTGTTCATCACATCCAGAATAAATTTTTGCTTTGTTATATTTTGCCAGGGATAAAACTTTTTGTGTGATTCCATCTATTGTTCCTTCTGAAGGACTAAAATTTCCTAGAAGCGCTTTTTTTAGTTCTGGATAACCATTGGAATTTTTGCAATAAGATTCTCCAACAGGTGATGTTGTAACTCCTATTAAATTGATGGGAGGAGAATCCTGCCCAGAAGCAAGACTTAGGACTAATAATGCATAAAAATCCTCAAATGCTCCATCCTGGTCAAGAATAACGCGAATAGGCTCGGCAGCAAGTGAGGCAGTTGGTAAGAAAAAGACACTTGCAATAGCTGTAATCAACAGGCTTGAGAAGAAATTTTTAATTTGAGAAAGAAACATGATTATGTTGCCGTATCTTATTTGTCATCTTACGATTCATTCAAGCAGATCATGATACTTTTCCATAAGTGCATTCCGGAGACACGTTGTAAACTTTCTTAACGCAGATTGTTAAAACCCCAGGTTCGTTTTAAAAACACTGATTCGCGTTTCTGTCCTGAACAAATACAATTTGTTTTTTGCTTTGCGGGTTTCTAATAACTCGAAATCCCACCCCTAAAAGGGATGTTCTGAAAAATATGCACGAATTGTATAATTTGTCAACGTTTCTGGTGCGATCTACGTTCTTCTTAAGTTTCCAAAGGTTCACACCGAAATCAACCTCAGGGCTGGTTTTCTCAGGCAGATAAGTTGCGTATATTAAATTAGGTGATGTGCTTGTTCTTTTTCCGTAGAAGCACGGCAATGCCGTGCTTTTCTTGCTGCGCCTAATTAACTTTCTGATGTCGCTACTTCTTCCAACCAAATATAGCGCTTAATCCCTCTCTCAACGGATACCATCTGAAGATAGAGGTATTTACCGACTGAATTTTATTATCTTCAGCAATATATCAAGAAATATTATGCAAAGGAGGCGACTATTACCGCTCAACTATCCAAGGATGTTGTCATCCAGGAATGCCACACCTCAAGCATTGCTGATGCCTTGACACATGCTGTAGAAATTGCTGATTATTGTGCAGCTAACGCCGCTGCGATTGATAACAATGGCGCTTTTCCCGAAAAGGAGTTTAAGCGAATTGCAAAAGCAGGTTTACTGGCTGCACCTTTGCAGCGAGAGTTAGGCGGCTGGGGTGCAGGAATTGATGCCAACGTTACCTACGAATCACTCATGCTATTAAAGCAGATGGGGCGTGGGAATTTGGCAGTGGGTCGAGTTTATGAGGGGCATGTCAATGCACTGCAACTGATTCAGACTTTTGGAACTAGAGAACAAATTGCAGCTTATGCTTATGATGCCCGCGATCGCCACAAAATCTTTGGCGTTTGGAATGCAGAAGCATCTGATGGTGTCAAGATTATTCCTCTTGACAATGGTAAGTATCGTCTGGAAGGTTCTAAAACCTTTTGTTCGGGATGTGGTTATGTTGAGCGTCCCTTTGTGAATGGAGCCTTAAGCGATGGTAGTTGGCAAATGTGCATTGTACCAATGGATGAAGTGACTACAGTCAGTGATCCTAATTGGTGGCAACCTTGTGGAATGCGAGCAACTGCTAGCTACAAAGTAGATTTTAGCGGCGTGGAGTTGGCACAAAGTTCATTAATTGCTAAGCCAGGGGACTACCTTCGCCAGCCTTGGTTGTCTGCGGGAGTGATTCGCTTTGCTGCGGTGCAATTGGGTGGGGCGGAAGCACTGTTTGACTTGACTCGCCAGTATCTCCAGAACATGGAATATACAAACGATCCATACCAAAAAGAACGCTTGGGCAGGATGGCGATCGCCATTGAAAGCGGTAATCTCTGGCTGCGGGGTGCTGCTGATATGGTAGCAGCTTATGCGCCTGTGTTTGGGGGGTATCCCACTATTCACAACCCCCAAGCAGAACAACTTGTCGCCTACGCAAATATGGTGCGGACGACAATTGAACAAATTTGCATTGACACGATGCAACTGTGTGAACGTTGTATTGGCACTCGCGGCTTATTACCACCAAATCCGATGGAACGCATCATCCGGGATTTAACTTTGTACCTACGTCAACCTGCCTTTGATGCAGCCCTTGCCAATGTTGGACAGTATGTCCTAGCTGAAACTCATCCTGCTCGCTCGCTTTGGAATGATGAATAACCAGGTTACTCTTGCATCACCACTCACTCATTCTAATAGTTTGCCTTGGCGTTCACTCAAGGACATTGCTTGTGGTTCGGCGTTAGTCGTTGCCCCTCATCCCGATGATGAGACACTAGGTTGTGGTGGTGCGATCGCCCTACTGCGTTCTCTCAATTATGATGTACGCGTTTTGGTCATCAGTAACGGTACTCTTTCACACCCTAATTCTCAGAAATATCCCGCACCTGCGCTGCAGGCATTGCGCGAGAGTGAAACACTTTCAGCGCTTTGTGTATTAGGAGTGGAAGCGGATGCTGTCACTTTTTTACGTTTGCAAGATGGCTCAATTTCAGAACAGTATAAAGGTGCTGTGACGACTTGCGTTACTTATCTATCAGAAATTGCGCCGCGAATCATCTTTTTACCGTGGCGCTACGATCCTCACCCAGATCATCGGGCCAGTTGGAAGTTGATTCACACCGCGCTGTCTGACTCACACCTATCACCGCAATTGATCGAGTATCCTATTTGGGACTGGGATCCAGACCAACGCGGAAGTTTACCAGAATCTCTTGAAGTCACAAGTTGGCGGTTGGATATTAGCGCGGTAGTGGAGTTGAAACAGCAAGCGATCGCCGCCTATCGTTCCCAAACCACAGATTTAATTGACGATGACCCAGAAGGCTTTCGCTTGACTCCGGAAATGCTTTTGAACTTTACCCGTTCTTGGGAAGTTTATTTAGAAGCCAAAATTTATAGCGCTTCTGGTTTGGATCAAATACACAACGATATGTAGAGACGTTGCATGCAACGTCTCTACCGTATTGCACGCAATTGAAAACCGCTATAAGAACTATGAAACTGGCAATTTTTGATATTGATGGGACGCTAACTCAAACAAATGATGTAGATAGCCAATGCTTCGTGCAAGCATTTGCCAAGGAATTTCAAATCAAAGAAATTAACACGAACTGGTCTAGCTATGGACATACCACTGACTCTGGGATAGCTTTGCAAATTTTTCAGCAGAATTGGGGACGTGTTCCCGAAACCAGTGAGTTATGCCAATTGCAGCAATGCTTTGTAGAGTTATTGCATAGTCATTATACAGAAACTCCTGGATCATTTGTCGAAATACCTGGGGCTTCTGTGATGTTACAGCGCCTAGCCCAAACAAAAGATTGGGCGATCGCAATTGCTACAGGCGGATGGCGTGCTTCAGCCGAGATGAAGCTGCAAGCGGCGGGGTTAGATATTAAGGAACTACCAGCAGCGTTTGCTGATGATAGCATCTCCCGAGAGGGTATTGTGAAAACGGCTGTGTCGAGAGCTAAGGCGTTCTACTCAGAGCCTGAATTTGAAAGAATTGTTTGCATCGGCGATGACATTTGGGATGTTTTGACTGCGCTCGAGCGGCAACTACCTTTTGTTGGTGTCGCCAGCGATACACAAAAGCCGCTCTTAGAAAATGCTGGTGTAGAGTATATTGTACCAGACTTTTTGACTATTGAATCTTTTTTAAAAGCCCTGGATACTGCCAGCATCCCCAAGCAGCACAAACCGTTGCAGGTACAAAACAATTCCCTAAGCGCGAGTTATTTTGAAACGCTCTATGGTACTAGCCCCGACCCGTGGAAGTTTGAAACGAGCGAATACGAACAGAAAAAATATACTGCCACAATCGCAGCTTTACCCAAAGAGCGTTATCATTCTGCTTTTGAAATTGGTGGTTCTATTGGTGTTTTGACAGAGAAGTTAGCCCAACATTGCGACTCGCTACTTTCAGTTGATGTATCAAAAATAGCTCAAAGCAAAGCAATTCAACGCTGTCAACACTTACCGCAGGTGCGTTTTGAAATTATGTGTTTGCCACAGGAATATCCTGAGGAAATGTTTGATTTGACTGTGCTTTCTGAGGTTGGTTATTACTGGTGCTGGGAAGATCTCAAAAAAGCCCAACAGTGCATTCTCAAACACCTTGAACCAGGAGGACATCTGCTTTTAGTTCACTGGACACAATATGCTCCTGATTATCCCCTCAATGGCGATCAGGTTCACGACTCATTTTTTGATTTAACGCCTACTCACTTGCGGCATTTAAAAGGTAAACGAGAAAAAGAGTATCGGCTTGACGTGTTTGAACGGGTGTTTTGAGGAAAGAAGGAGTCAAGAAGAAGGGGTGTAAGGGTATAAGGATCGCCAGTGCTGGGGTGAGGCAGTCCGCAGAACAGGTGGTTTCCCCAAGGAGGAACTGCCGTGCATAGTTTCCCGACTTGAGGCACCTGGCGTTGTAAGGGTGTAGGGGTAAAGAAAAGGGGGTCAGAACTCATAAGTCAGGAATTTATTCTGATACTTTTAACCCAGACATTCTGGACAAGCCAGACTGAGTACGACCGAATCAGCACAAACAGTGCTCTTGCTTCTGGTAATATTTGCTTTTCTGGTTTGAGTGCTTCTGGTTTAACTGCTCTCTAAAATTCCACTTCATGTTGGGTTTCTCCACGGTAAGCCCAACCTACATTAATAGATTTTATTATAAGTAATCACCCGAACTTGATATTAGACAACAGAAGTAAACAGCAACAAGACATTCATTAGGAATTCCAAAGTCTACCTTTTACATTCATCACTTTTACATTCTTTCACCAGAGAGATGCATTAATGTCTACATATCATTTCAATTTCTTGATCGAGATATTACAAGCAACCGCAGACAGTAAAGGTAATCCCCAGGTAGTCTACCCATTACTGGCAAGGAATATAAACTTACTTGACGATGTGTTAGCAGAAATCTTGGTCTATTGGGGAACTAATACACTGCGAGAAGCAGATGCAGATAGAGCAGAATCTATAGCAGTAGTAATTGGTGACTTCAGTAATCTCATTCAGCAATTTCCCTGGGGTAATAAAGCCAGCAATATAGAAATTGCCATCACTGGTTATGAAGTTGCGCTCACATTCTACACCCCCCAAGCCTTTCCCCAACAATGGGCTAGAGCGAAATGTGGTTCCGGTAATGCTTACAGTGACAGAATCAGAGGGGATATAGCAGAGAATTTAGAACTGGCGATCGCAGCTTACCAAGAAGCTCTGACAGTTTATACTTTTGACGCTTTTCCTCAAGATTGGGCAATGACGAAAAATAATCTTGCTAATGCTTACCGTAACAGAATCAGAGGGGATATAGCAGAGAATTTAGAGCAGGCGATCGTTTGTTTCCAAGAAGCTTTAAAAGTCATAACTGTTGACTCTTTTCCTCAAGGTTGGGCAATGATGCAAAATAATCTTGCTATCGCTTACCGTCAAAGAATCAGAGGAGATATAGCAGAGAATGTAGAAAGGGCGATTGCTCTTTTTCAAGAGTCTCTGAGAGTTTATACAATTGATGCTTTTCCACAAGATTGGGCACAAACGCAAAATTATCTCGCTATTGCTTTCTTTTACAGAATCAGAGGCGATATAGCAGAGAATTTAGAGCAGGCGATCATTTGTTTCCAAAACGCTTTGAGAGTTTATACTTTTGACACCTTCCCCAAAGCTTGGGCAATGACGAAAAATCATCTTGCTAATGCTTACAGTCGAAGAATCAGAGGGAATATAGCAGAGAATTTAGACTGGGCAATCGATTATTACCAAGAAGCTCTGAGAGTCAGAACTTTTGACGATTTTCCACAAGATTGGGCACAAACTCAAAATAATCTTGCTAATGCTTATAGTAACAGAATCAGAGGGGACATAGCAGAAAATTTAGAACTAGCGATCGCTTGTTTCCAAAACGCTTTGAGAGTTTATACAATTGATGCTTTTCCACAAGATTGGGCAAGAACGCAAAATAATCTCGCCTTAGCTTACAGTAACAGAATCAGAGAGGAGCGGGCTGAAAATTTAGAACTAGCGATCACTTGTTTCCAAAAAGCTTTGAGAGTTTATACTTTTGATGCTTTTCCCCAAGATTGGGCAATGACGCAAAATCACCTCACGACTGCTTACATTGAAAGAATCAGAGGGGAGCGAGCTAAAAATTTAGAACTAGCGATCGCTGCTTCAAGGGATGCTCTGAGAGTTTACACCCGCAAAGCTTTTCCCCAAAATTGGGCAAGGACGCAAAATAATCTTGGTAATGCTTACAGTACGAGAATCAGAGGGGAGCAGGCAGAGAATTTAGAACTGGCGATCGCTTGTTTCCAAGACGTGCTGAAAGTTTATACTTTTGACGATTTTCCCGAAAAATGGGCACAGACGAAATTTAATCTCGGTAATGCTTACAGTAACAGAATCAAAGGGGAGCGGGCAGAGAATTTAGAACTGGCGATCGCTTGTTTCGAAGACGCTTTGAAAGTTTATACTTTTGATGATTTTCGCCAAAAATGGGCAGCGACGAAAAATAGTCTCGCTACTGCTTACAGTAGCAGAATCAGAGGGGAGCGGGCAGAGAATTTAGAACTGGCGATCGCTTATTACCAAGAAGCTTTACAAGTCAGAACTTTTGACGCTTTTCCCCAAGATTGGGCAATGACGCAACTTAATCTTGCTAGTACTTACATAAACAGAATTAGCGAGGAACGGGTTGAGAATTTAGAACTGGCGATCGCTGCTTCTTCTGTTGCTTTGAAAGTCTACACCCGCGAAGCTTTTCCCGAAGACCATGCAAAAACTTTATTCGGGTTGGGTGTCAGTTACCAAAATACAAACCAGTTGACCTCAGCTTATACAACCTTTAAATCTGCAATAGAAACAGTTGAATCTTTGCGGAGTGAAATTCTTTCTCGTGACGAGACAAAACGTAAACACGCAGAACAATGGAATAGAATTTATATAAATATGGTAGAAGTTTGCCTAGAATTGGACAATATCAATGAAGCTATCGAATATGTTGAACGCAGCAAAAACCGCAATTTAGTTGAACTTATCCTCGACCGTGACTTCAAAACCATCTTCCCTCCAGAAGTTGCCAACCAACTAGAACAACTCCGAGACCAAATAGCTAGTGGTCAGTATGAAATCCAGAATAGTAAAGCAGAAAATCCCAAATTATTAGCCCGAAATCTCCAACAATTACGACAAAAACGCCAAGAATTGCAGGACTGCTACTTACCCGTTGGTTATGGGTTCAGATTTGAGCAATTTCAGTCAACTTTGGCTCAACATACAGCGATTATAGAATGGTATATCACAAACCAGAAATTTCTCGCTTTTGTTGTCAAACCTAACGGGCAAGAATTAAGAGTGTGGCAATCTCAACCAGAAGACTTAAAATTACTGAGTAATTGGGTAAATGAATATTTGCAAGACTACAATAAGACAGGAAAAAACCAATGGCGGGATAAGCTAGAAAAACGCCTGAAGCAATTATCAGAAATCCTACACCTTGAGTCAATCTTAGACCAAATACCCGCACACTGCGACAGATTAATCCTCATTCCCCATCGCTTCTTGCATCTGTTACCTCTTCATGCTTTACCTGTAGGGGATTCATACCTACTTGACCGATTCTCTCAGGGTGTAAGTTATGCACCTAGTTGTCAACTTCTGCAAGAAGTGCAACAGCGCGAACGTCCTGATTTTCAATCCCTGTTTGCCATTCAAAATCCTACAGGAGATCTTCAATTCACCGACCAGGAAGTAAAGAGTATTTTGTCTTTCTTCCCCTCCCACCAGGTATTGTCCAATAGCCACGCCACCAAAACAGCCCTAGATCAAGCTCTACCACACCTACAGGAGGTGGATTACCTTCATTTCTCTTGTCACGGTCACTTCAAGACTGACTCACCTCTAGATTCTTTTCTGCTACTAGCAGATGCTCAAGTTTCTTCTATCCCTAGGGATGCTGACCCAAAACAATATTTTGAAACTTCTAAAGGCATCATAGATTTAAGCAAATGCCTCACCTTGGGTAATCTTTTTGAGCAAGATTTTGACTTCAAAAAATGCCGTCTTGTAGTTCTTTCAGCTTGTGAAACAGGCTTGATAGACATTGATAATAACAGCGATGAATATATTGGCTTACCCAGTGGTTTTCTCTATGCAGGTAGTTCCAGTGTGGTAAGTAGTCTGTGGACAGTAGACGATAGGTCTACAGCATATTTGATGATTAAATTTTTGCAAAATCTCAAAGCTGCTTTTGATGGTAGTGAATATATTTCGGTAGCAATGGCACTTAAGCAAGCGCAAGATTGGCTACGGAATCTTACTTGGGAAGATTTAAACAAATGGGCAAATCACTTGCAATTAGATAGTAGCAATAATCGTGAAATTGAACTTAAAATTCAACATTCGATTCGTCAGATTGTAGCCAAGATAAATCTAGATAACAAGATTGGTGAAAAACCATTTCAGTCTCCTTATTATTGGGCTGGATTTACTGCTATTGGTAAGTAATATGATATCCGGTTAATGACTTACGGTTAAACTCCAATTTGAGTCCACCAATGAAAATCCGTTAACCCTCGAATTAAATCTTGCTGTTGAAGTAAAGATTTACAACGATGAAATAAAACCTCCTCCAAATCACCAGAGGAGTGCTTTTTCTTGCAAAGCTTGCCATAGTCGTGCGAGGAGGCAGCACGGCGCAGGATAACCTCCCCACCTAGGTGTCTGGCGTTCACAAGTAAAAAGGGCTGATAAGTCTGCCTTTTAGACCTTAGTACTACACTTCATTACTCCAAGCAGTACAAGACATAATTCCTGGGCACCCCTCGAAAATAAACGAACGGAAAGCTTAGAGCAAGGGTTTGGGACATCAAGATTTAAAGTGCAACAGTTTATTGTGATCGACGGCGATCTCTACGCAAACTGTCAACACGCAAGCGTAAATCCTCAATAGCCTCTTCAATTTTCACTTTTTCCCAGCGAGAAAGCCAAATACCTTCTAGTAAGCAACGTTCTTCAACTTGTTGAAACAACTGACCAAAGGTATGTGGTTGTGCTAATTCTTCGAGAAGCCATTGCGTGGAAACTCCCAGCGTGTCTGCCAAAGGTGCTACATGCGTATAAGTTGGCTTCAAGCCGTTGACAACGGACGACCACATTTTTCGTAATTGGTGACGCGCTTGGAAACGAGTTTCAACTGCAGCTGCGGACTGTACCAAAAATGATTGCTGTTGCTGTCCCATTTGTGACCATTTATTCAACAGGTTTGCCAAACCACTGTCTGTGCGTCCAGTTTGTCTTGCCGAAGTGACTACCCGTACTAGCGGACTATGACGAAAACGGGCATTCACCCGGACTAAAGCCTGATATAGTGCATGATCTTCACCAGTACGCACGAGGGGTAAACCTCCTGCCAGTGCATACATTTGTGCCGTCACCGCCAAACTTGCCCCGAAGTGTAGGTTGTGCCGAGGTAAACTGTCATAAGGGTCGGGATCGATGTAATATTCTAATTCTGCAATCCACTGGTTATAGCCTACCAGACGTAGATGACAAGCTCTGGTGTAGGGATCTAACGCAGCACGTTCAACCGGGTCTGTGAGAATCCGTCCTCCTACCCCATCAGCACCGCAAGCAATTTCATGTAGGGTAGCTGCAATCCAAGTTGGGCTAACCCGCGTGTCCCCATCGGTCGAGGCAATGACCCCTCGTGTGCGTCCTAAACGATTCAAGCGGTGATATGCCTCATCCATCAAAATCTGACGCACTCGACCAATGTAAGCTTCCGTCGGCGGTAGCGTTTTTTCGATTACGTGCAGTGCAAAATCTGGATGTTGTTGAGCGAAATTCTGGGCGATCGCCACAGAATCATCGCTACAATTATTTGCCAGCAAGATGACTTCATAGCGTCTAGAGTCTAAAAGCTGCCCTTCTAAGTCAACCTGGTATGCCAAAGCAGCAAGGGTTTGTGCCAACCTCTCGGCTTCGTTGCGAACTGGAACAATCACGCAGACTTCACAATATGGTGAAGGCGGTGTTTGGACCAGAGTTTGGGAAAAGCCGCCGTAAAGTTGTCCAGCTGGAAACTCAGCAACTTGTTGGAAGCCCTTACTTTCCATAGAAACCATTTTTCCGTCTCCAGGAAAACATAGAGATTGTGTTCATCAAAACTGGGATTTTTTTTATCTTTGTATTATTTTTTTAAAATTTAATCATTTTGTTTTCATCCATCTCTAGCATGATTAGTGTTGATTGAAACTCTACCAACAGATGCAATAAACAACTCTCGTTAACTTTCAAGTCTTTGATAATTAACTTATTCGCCTTGAGTAGATGTTTTATTTTTGTCAAAAATGTGCATCTAAAATTATACAGAAATCATTTTTTGATTCCAGAATTTTGCTGATAATAAATTCTTATAAAAAAACCAAAAATCACAAAAATATTAATATAAGTTTAAGAAATTTTCAGCAAGCCAGCGCAATACCGAAACCGCAGTTGTATTACAACTCACGCAGTTGAACGAGATGACAGATCCAGAAAGTTTGCGTCAAAAAATCAAACTCAATTTTGAATTTTATGCTCTAACTTTAAGCAAAAGCTCAATAATAGAAATCATACAAGCTTGTTAACCTTTCTGAGAAATTGACGGGCATTTGCAATTTTTATCAATAAGAACTTAAAACTTATGACGGCAAAAGCACAAGATCGCTGTGCAGGCAAGACCATCCTGATTACAGGCGGTGCGGGAGATATTGGCAAGGCAACTGCACACCGTTTTGCCGCTGATGGCGCAGGTGTAGTTCTGCTGGATTTGAATGAACCGAAGATGGCAGATGTGGCTGAGGAACTAAAACAGTACAATGTCTCAAGAGAGAATTAGTAAAGGTAAATGAGTTATGTCAACAGTGTCAGAACAACTAGAAGAACGAGTATCGCATCCCTCCCATAGGGTGCGTTGTCGCGCAGCGCAACGCTACCAAACGAGAAATCCTCAAAAAGCATACTATACCAATTTTTTATTCGCTCTGGGAAGGTTTTGTAGTAGATAGTTTTAGTATTTACACTTGGTGTTGGAGTTGGCTCCCGGATTTATTTTTACGGATCTCCCTGAAACAAAAATCTATTACACTTGAACGGAAGTATTTTAAAAATTGAAAGCAACAGGCATTGATTTCATCCCCCTCAAGGAAGGGTTTTCATACCATTCAATCTGATCTGTATCTAACCGCAGATTAGGCAAGCGTTGGACAATGGTATTTATAGCTATTTGTGCCTCAAGTCTGGCAAGGGATGCGCCAAGGCAAAAGTGGGTTCCTTTCCCAAAAGCTAAATGTGGGTTTTGTGAGCGTGTAATATCTAATTTGTCGGGATTGAAGAATTGCTCAGGATCACGGTTAGCAGCACCAATCACTAGAAATAGGCGTTGCCCTTGGCGAATTTGTTGACCATTGATTTCGAGATCGGTAAGTGCTATGCGGGCTTGCCGTTGTACTGGGCTATCGTAGCGCAAAAACTCCTCCACAGCAGTTGTGATTAAGGAAGGGTCATTCTTTAACTTTTGCATCTGACCCGGATTTGCAAGTAAAGCAAGTAAGCCATTAGCAATTAAGTTAGTGGTAGTTTCATGACCTGCAAAGGTTAAGAAAACACAATTTGATAAAATTTCTTCGTCATCAAGTGAATTTTCTTTCTCTTGTGCAAAGATGAGGCTACTTATGAGATCGTCTTGGCGTTGACAACGACGTTTTTCCAAGATGAAGTGGAAGTATTGTTTCATTTCCAGAAGACTTTTTTTAGCATTAGTCAAAATTTCTGGGTTCATACGGAACAGTCCAAAAAATTTAGCCAAATCTGATGACCATTTCTTAAACTGTTCATAGTCTTCGGAATTTGCACCCAGCATTTGTGCAATAACGATTGCAGGTATTGGGTAAGCTAAATCATGAATAATATCTATGTTACCCCGCTCATAAATACTATTGATGAGTTGGTCTACTAAAGAGTGAATACGGGGTGCCATACTGCCAATAATATTAGGAGTGAATGCCTTATTAAACAGCGTGCGTAGACGTGTGTGTTCTGGGGGATCGCAAAACAGCATCCACTTTGATAAACTTTCCAAAAGTGGAAATATATTCTGTTGCTCTAATTGGGATAATTTGCTAATTGGCGGACGTTTAGCCGAAATCCGTTTGTCTTGCATCGCAAATGCAACGTCCTGATAACGCATCAGATACCAGCCCCCCAAAAAATCATTCCAGTAAACAGGTTCTTGTTGCAAAATCCGACGATAAGTAGGATAGGGATTGGCAAAGACTTCTGGGGCAGTTAGATTGTATCGGTCTTTTTCTGGATTAGTTAATGATGTCATTTGTCCCGAGAAGGTTTACTTTCAAGGCAGTCGCTCATTAAGCTTACTATGAACCTATTCCACGAATAAAGGATGAAAATTACGGGCAAGCATGACACAAAACATGGATAGCAAATTATCATCACTACAAGAGTCATTTACTCCAGTACTGCAGACATTGGGATTGCTTACTTTTCTGATGGGTTTTGTTCCGTCCAACCGGGCTGTGGGATTTACAGGGGATAGGTTCTGGTTTCTTTTGCAATAATTTGCCCTTGTAAGTCAACAGCGATCGCCCGCACTCCTCCTGTACCCAGATCTAAGCCAACTACGACCTCAGTCAATTCCCCCTCCCAAATTCTTAATCTAGTGAAGGACTTCAAAAAAATTTGGACTTTTCGTTTAATCTTCTCACATCAATGTATGAAAAAGTTCTAAAATGTTGGGAAAATTGCACTCCTAGTAATTACTCTTTACTCTGTCTAACAATTGCAGTTATTTCTTCAAAAACTAAGTCAGCAGAATGTTGAACAACGGGACTTAAGCCCACTCCAAAATCAAGAGTTTCCGCTTCAATTAAGTAAACAGTCACATCTAGTGGAAAATCCTCTTTAAAGATTTTCTTACCTGCGGCTAAAGCATGATCCCAGCGAAAATCATGCAAATTATAACTAGGTTCTGGCAAAGCTTCAAGTTCTTTTCCAGGAACTTTAAATATAGCCCCTGGTTCAGAATTGGTTGAACTTGCATCAATAATAATTAACTTTTTGCTACCTCTTGCCTGAAACATCACTTCCATGCCTGCAGTACCACAGTCATAAACTCGCACATCAGGAAGAGGATATTGGGCAAGGTATTGCTGTAAGCGTTGGGCAATCAGTACGCCTACAGCGTCGTCACTACGATTGAGATTACCGCAACCAATGATTGTGAGCATTTTAGAACTAACGGCTAATAGCTAAACAATTGAGTGTTACACTACCATAAACACAAAAAACTTATATTTTATGAATTTAAAAGATCAAAATTGGAAAAACTTCACGACTAACCATTTGCGTGACTGGCATGGAATTTGGACAAGATATTCTCCCGAAGGTGAGGTGACAGAATCGTTTCAAAGTCTCAGAAGCTTTCAGAGTCATTCAAAGGAGATGGAAATAGTTCAAAAGAATCACTACGCATACAGTGACGGCAGAAGAGTCGAACAAAGTTGGGAATATAATCAACTCTCGAATAGCTTATCTAATGGACTTTTTCATCCACAAAATGAATCGATGAGGGGGATTTTCTTTGAATCAGGTCATGCTGCTTGGGTTTCAACTAAGTTGAAAACAGATTCATATTTTGCCGTTGAACTATTTTTTAAGATTCAGGAATTAAGACATAGTGTAGGTATCGTTTATGACGAGGGTGGTCGTTTGTTCAGAACGGCAAGTATTCGCGAAGATGCTACTGGCTTTCCTAGTCAATACTGGTCAAATGCAATCAATCAATTGCCACAACGAGATTTCAGCGGTAATTGGCAAGGAACTGCTGTCACTATCACTCCTGATTTAAAAATTTCTGAACCTGTCGTGACTCAATTACACTGGGGTTGGGAAGGACACAAAACTTTCTTTTTGCCTGATGGCGTTTCTGTGAGTTGTCCAGAAAAAATCAGTGTTGGGACTTCCTTTACTATGGTAGCTAATTGGTTAGTGAAAGCCTCCGAGATGCATCAACTGCTTGTCAACTATGACAAGTCTGGAGATTTTTCGACACTGACGCTGGAACTATTGTACCTTTGAAGACCTCTAAGTAGGGGAAGCACTTTTCATACTCTCAGTGTGGGTATTCTGTAAAAGGCACTAACATTTAAGTTGGTGTTGAAAATCTAACAAGGAGATACGTCAATGGCAGACCTATTAAAAGTCACAAACTCACAGGGAACAAACTTCAAACAGAGTCTTAAGGACTCAAGTGATCTAGGACTTTGTGAGAAGTATAATGTCAGCAGTGGGAAGTCTTTTAGAGTTAAAGAAAGAGTAGAGGCAGACAAAGACCACTATAGAGTCACTCTGTTTGATAAACTTGGAAATCCTGGATGTCCTCAATACGACACTTGGTATGTTTTTAAAACCCATGTCAATATCCAACCAGAAACATCTGGTTCTGTTGCAGAAGTAGTCGTCATCAATGCGCAGAGTGGTCTAAATGTTCGGGAACAACCAGATACAAGTGCTCGTGAACTTGGTAAAATTCCCAATGGGTCAAGAGTTTCCGTGTACGGTGAAGGCAAAGATAATGACGGTTTTCGTTGGATTAAGGTTAAATCTAACCAATGGGTTGCTTCTGAGGGCTGGGTGGCGAGTGAGTATCTGAAGATTTTATCAGTCCGATAAACTTGGAGATTGTATTGTGAGGATTGTCATTAGTCATGAGTCACTAAATTACAAAAGACCAAGGACTAATGACTAATGACAGTCTTATGGGTTTTCGGGTGAGTCGTCTCATTTGGAGAATCTTGTTATTCATTTTCACTAAAGCGACACTTACGCCGTACGGAAACGCGCTAATTCCTTAGCCGTCTTCGCATCATGGGCGTGAGGGGTGCAAACGAGACATGAGTCATCGGACATCTAAATCGCCTTCTACTCTCGCGACTGGGGAGATGTCTAATGTTTGAATTCCCATTTGTTTTTTATCCTTCGTTCTTTGTCATTTGTCCTTTGCTAATGACTAAACCGTAAAGATATCTTCTTCAGCCCAAGCAGGTATCATATTCTTTGCAACAAGGGTGATCAAGGCGTAGTCTTGTCTGTTAATTCCTGGCGGTATGTCCTTGGGGGCACCCATGAGGGTTTGCGTCTTAAATACTGTTCCAGGTTCAAGGTCATAGAAGGGGAATTCAGGTTCAGTACAGCCTATGCAAGGCATTCCAGCACGGGTTTTTGAGGAAACGCGATTCCACAAGATACGGTTGCAGGAAGAATGAGTCATTGGACCACGACAACCTAAGTCGTAGAATAAACATCCTTTGCGCTGACCAAATTCAGCAACGGATGCTTTATAGGCAAAGTGGATGTTGCGGGTACAACCTGTTTGTGTAAAACTTTTGAAAAATGTTTGCGGGCGATGGAATTCGTCAAGGGTTATATCACTCAGACGTCCTGTTGCGATCGCCACTAATATTTGACTAATCCAATCAGGATGCGCAGGACATCCAGGAATATTGATAACCGGAAGCCCTGCTTTTGATAAATAATCTGTTCCTAAAAAACCACCCTTTTGCCGTTTGAGAAATTGCAATCCCTCTGACTCACTGGGATTAGGTGCAATGGCGGGGATTCCTCCCCATGTCGCACAATCTCCCACTGCTACAACAAAGTTAGCAACTTTTGAGAGGTCAAGTAACCAATCTTTCATGGGACGTTCAGCAAACCGATTCCAGTTACCAGTCCCTTTCGGACCGTTAATTACTGTACCTTCAAATACCAGGATATCCAAAGGAATTTTGCCCGAAATACAATCCCGCAAAAGTGCTTGTAAGTTTTCACCTAGTTCCAGTCCTAAAGATGGATGCCAAAGAATTTTAATGCCAAAATCAGCAATTAAATCACAGACGGTAGGTTCTTCGGCATTCAGAAAAGATATGGTGTTACCTGAACAAGCACCACCTTGCAACCATAGTACGTTAGTCATTTGCTATGTCTTCTAATTGTTGAGAATGTGTAACTCTGATGATGAGTTTGGTAGAGTTTAAACAGAGAAAACTTGCTACACTAAAAATTTTTTCCAACAAAATAGGCTTTGTATATACTTTCACCCTCCTGATTCTGTTGAAATAAAATCATCTTATGTTCGCCAGTAACTGAAACAGGCAAGACTTAGCAAAACCGTGTGGAGGTCTTACCTGTTCCTGTGTCTTCACATTTAGCTTTAATTATGAGCTATTTTTTGGTTTTACGCTGAAAATATAATGAAAATATGACAAGAAAATCAAGTCATCTGAAAACTTAAAATGTGAGAAAATTTACACCTGTAATTATCACACAAAAGGAAGTTTTTTATGATAAGAATATTAAGCATATCCATGAAAATTTAGTCAATCCATGTTTTTTATTAATGTTATTGGCATTCATCTGCATCAGTCAATGATTCATGAAGTTATTTGAAATACCTCAAGAGTGTCAACAATAACATGAAAAGAGTACATTAATTAACTCTTACTTGAGATAGAGTATTTTTAAAAAAATATGAACTTGCAATTCATAGAGTATTTTGGGTTTACTATAGTGGTATTGCAACACAAATAAAATAAAAGTGTTTTTACAGCAGTTTTCAATTGCTTATAAATACCTTGACTGTAGAGGCACAGAGCATTATTGACTTGTGTCAATTGAAGCCAAAACCCTTTTAAAATCTAATGAAAATCTCGTTCAATCTCGTTTCCAGGTCTAAGCAGGAAATGCGACCCAAGCGGCTCTGCCGCGAGTAAGATAGTTAAAGCCTCCTAAAGAGTATTCTCAGTATCAGACAGGGAAGAAGGGAATGAGGCAATAATTATTTATAGAAAAATTTTTAACTTTTTGTTAATTAGGAGAACAGAAAATGACAGACTTATTCACAAGCTTAATGGCAGGTGATATTAATTTCATCACCGGATTGATATTACTAGTAGTAGCAATTTTATTCTCTATTGTTGGTGGTGCAATTGGCGGAATCATGTTAGCTGGTAAGGATTTTGGGTATCAGTTTTCCGCTACGCTTGGTGGGTTATTAGCTCCTGCTGGTGTCATTCCAGTAGTTATCTTAGGGCTAGTTGTACTGAAAGTTCTCATCAATTAACTAGGAGGAATTATGTTTGAGCTTGGGTGGTTTTCTGCTAAGTTATTTTTGCAAGGAAAATTAATACGTGATCCCGTCCATTTTGTACAACAAACTGCAATTGGTACTAGCATAGGTTTACTGTTACTAGTGTTACTGGCATTCGTGAAACTACCCTTGCTGATTTCAGTTGTAATTTCTAGCTTAGTCACAGGTACAATGATGCCATTTCTCCTAAAAGACTTCAAAGCAAAATGAGTTTTTAGTCATTTTAAGTCCTGAGTAAAATCCGAAAGAATTTATTTGGCAATTGAACAATGACCGATGACACACTTGAAGAATTAGTCAAAGAAATCAGCCGTTATGAAGCAATTATTTCTGAGTGGGATGAAACTTACAGGGGTGTCGTTGTAGGTCTAAAACGAGCCATTGAAGCATTACACAAAGAGGCATTGACACGTTTAATAAAAACTGTGAAGCAAGAATCTATGCCAGCTTTACGTAGTGCTGTTAAAGACGAAGTTGTATATGGAGTGCTGCTTTATCACGAACTTGTAAAGCCTCCTAAACCACCGCTAACGCAACGTGTTCAGCAAGCGCTTGATGAAGTCCGTCCAGGTTTAAAAAGCCATAATGGTGATGTAGAATTAGTGGATATTAAACCACCAGATACAGTTGAAGTCAAATTAATCGGGGCTTGTAGTAATTGTCCGACTTCAACTCTAACTTTATCTCAAGGAATTGAACAGGCAATTAAGTCGTATTGTCCGGAAATTGTTAACGTGGTTGCAGTACGTTGAGGAGTTGGTGATCAGCACCCGTCACTCGCTTCGCTCAAATTCAAAATTCAAAATTCAAAATTCAAAATTAAAGACAATTAGTGGGAGCGGTGTGTACCGCCACTGTAAGCCCTATGTCCGAAAGACATAGGGCAAAGTGAGTGTCAAATGACTTAATTACAGATGGAAGCTTTGCCTAAAGGGCAGTTGGTGTCGCCACCTCTCGCATAAGTTGAGACGGGTTGTAGTTATCTGTAACAACTTGCGGACAACGCATACAAGCTGTCTTGCCTTCCTGTTGCCACCAACGACAATTTCGGCGGATAGAACAGGGTGGGAGTTCCTCAGCGACTACAGATAAATTCTCTACAATTCGTTGTGCCAAACGACAATCTTTTCCATTAAAATGCATACAACCTGACTCGGCGCAGGGTGCTGCTGTCCGAAAAATTTCTGCTGGTGTAGCAGGGCTAGACTTTGCTATTAGTTCATCCGTGACAGGCTGCGGCTGCTTCAGATAAGCTATACGGGGTTGTGCCACCGTCCCACTGACGACACCGAAAACAACACTATCTGCTGATTCTGGTCTAGCGCTGGGGCAAAGTGTAGTATTCTCAGTAGCAATTTTTTCTATCAATCGAACCTCCAGCCAAGAGTATCTTTGTTAAGGCTCGAATATTATGCTATTGGGTTGTCAACAGCAATTAGCCCAAGTACAATCGGCGGACAAATAGGTTTAATAGGTGGTTTGGGAGTTGGTTCGGGAGCTACTATCTTACCAGTTATAAGCGGCGAAATCTTAGATTCGGTAATTGCTACCGCACCACCCAGAATGCTTTGCGCTTCTGTTTGGGCTAAAACTAACAAGGCATCTTCTGAATCTATAACTTGACTGCGTCGTGCCACTGCATTCTTCACGGCATCATCAATCAGGTCATTTATTTCAAATCTGCCGTTAGAGTTTATTTTGTTTGCGTTCATTTTTACTGTTCCTGGGAATTATGAGTGGTATTAGGCTCAAAAACTGAACCGCGTAATTGCCTAATTTGTTACGAGACAGAATTCTACCGATATCCGGCCACTTGTTTAGCAAAACAGATAATAATTTTAACATTAAGCATCAAAATGCTTGATAATAGAGGGTTTTCTGAACCTGGGATTTTGTGTCAAGTTTATTATCGCTTTTTCATTCAGTAGACCTCTCCAAAAATGGCTATGAAACCAATACCCCGCGCTTGCACTAAAAATCATTTTGGAGAGGTCTAGTAATTGTTTTGACATAAATATATACAGAGATGCACGAGCGAATATCCCTCAAATGTCATCAAAAACCTCGTGTTTTATAGCTGAGATCTTGCACTATTAGACTTCATAGCAGAAGTAGCGAACTCTTAACGCTGAACTCTTAATAGAACCTCTTAAAATCTCACTTTTGCAATCTTGTCTATTTTCAATCAGAGGCAGAACCTCGATTTATCGTTCCCAGGCTTAGCCTGGGAACAAGTTCTGGCAGAATGGATGCAAGATATGAGCCTCTGACTAGCGCTCTTAACCGCTAGTAACATATGAAAGAAACACTCTTTCCCTGTTCCCTGTTAAGAGTTCCCTGTTCCCTGTGTTTCTTAGGAGGTGCAAGATATGAATTAATCAATTTTGACGTTGCAATATCAAATGATTACGTTCAGTTAACCTTGCTTCCCATAATGGTTCAACTACAATCGTGCTAATTTTTTCTACAATAATTGCAGGTCCACTAATACTATCTTCCGGTTGTAAATATTCTCGTCGATAAACAGGAGTATCATGCCATTTGTCAGCAGTAAACATTCTCACTGTCTCCACAAAAGCGGGGGGTTCATCGATAGAACGAGTACAAGTTATTAAGGATTCTTCTGGAGTATCCATTTTCTGAATGACTTCCAGACTTGCTGATTCAACAATTAAGGTTTTTTCTAATTGAATGAAACCATAACGAGATTTATGTTCAGCCTCAAAGTCTTGTCGCATCACTGCCGCATCCGAGGTAAAATCAACAGTCAAGGTAGAGTTAGTTCCCTCGTATTTTAAATTTACTTTTCGGACTATTTCCTCTTCAGAATTTGCTTCAACCCCACCCGCCCTATCGGGCACCCCCCTTTCATCCCCCCTTGGCAAGGGGGGACAGTGCGTTGCTGCGCCAGTACTGTAGGAGGGTTTCCCGACAGAGGTATCTGGCGTCCGGCTGTGCCGACTTGTAGCACCTGGCGTGGGATAGAGGGGGGTAAGAGGGTTGGGAAGGGATAGTTCACTTCTTGCTTGGGTTTCTAAAAACTCCATTAACTCCACCAGTTGAGGAATTAATGCTTGGGTGAGAGGTTTTTCTACTCCTCCAATTCTTGTCGCCCGGACATCAGCTAATCCCATTCCATAAGCAGAAAGAACTCCAGCATAAGGGTGAAGAAATATCTTTTTCATCCCCAAAGTATCAGCAATTAAACAAGCAACTTGTCCTCCTGCTCCTCCAAAACAACAAAGGACATATTCGGTAACATCATACCCTCGTTGTAGACTAATTTTTTTGATCGCATTTGCCATATTATTTACAGCGATCGCAATAAATCCAGCCGCTACTTGTTCAGGAGTGGGAGTGTTTCCTGTAACTGCTGAAATTTCTTGAGCTAATTGTGTAAATTTTTGAGTGACAATATCTTTATCTAAAGGCAAATTGCCATCTAATCCAAAGACAGAAGGAAAATATTGGGGATGAATTTTACCTAACATGACATTAGCATCCGTGACCGCCAAAGGACCACCACGACGATAGCAAGCTGGTCCAGGATTTGAACCAGCAGAAGCAGGTCCGACGCGATAACTAGAACCATCAAAAAATAGAATTGAACCGCCTCCAGCAGCGATTGTATGAATAGCTAGAACAGGAACTCGCATTCTCACCCCAGCAATCTCCGAATCTAATTGTCGTTCATACTCTCCCTTAAAATGGGCAACATCTGTACTTGTCCCTCCCATATCAAAGGTAATAACTAACTCAAAACCTGCTCTTTTGCTAGTTTGTACTGCACCGACAATTCCCCCAGCAGGACCACTCAAAATACTATCTTTTCCTTGAAATTGTTCGGCTGCAACTAAACCTCCGTCAGATTTCATGAACATTAATCTAACTCCAGGTAGATGACTAGCTACTTGGTTGACATAGCGACGCAAAATAGGAGTTAAATAAGCATCTACGACTGTTGTATCCCCCCGACTAACCAACTTCATTAAAGGACTCACTTGATGGGATACGGAGATTTGTGTAAATCCGATTGTTAAAGCGAGTTGGGAGACTTGTTGTTCGTGGTGGGGGTAGCGATCGCCATGCATAAAAACAATCGCACAACTACGAATTCCTGTGTTGAATAGTGTTTGTAAGTCGTTTTTGACTTGTTCAATATTTACGGGAGTTAATTCTTTTCCGTTAGCGTCATAGCGTTCCGAAACCTCAATCACCTGCTCATAAAGCATGGTTGGTAAAATGATGTGACGGGCAAAGATGTCAGGACGGTTTTGGTAACCAATCAAAAGCGCATCTTTAAATCCTTTGGTAATCAGAAGTGCAACTCGGTCTCCATTTCTTTCTAACAGTGCATTTGTTGCTACTGTTGTCCCCATTTTTACCACTTCTATTGCTTCAGTTGGAATGGGTTCATTACCTGAAATATCCATGATATCTCGAATGCCTTGGATGACTGCATCTTGATATTGTTCGGGATTTTCTGAGAGTAGTTTATAGACTACTACCCATTGCCCCTTAGGAAGAGGGACAATTAAAAAACGTTTGGGATGTTTTGAGAGTCTGTCTATGATTGCCTGATTATTAGTAACAGCAACAATATCTGTGAATGTACCACCACGGTCAGCAAAAACTTTCAACATGACTCAATTTCCTCAATACCTAGAGGTAGGATAACAAGGGGATTTAGAGTATTTCTACTTCGGGTGTGCAATATTTTACGACAGGTGTGGAATTTGATAAGTCTTAGGACTATTAGAGGCGATGCAAGAGTTGCTGTAATCTCGTGCAAAACTCACTTAAGATGTATCATTGACAAAATATGCCAAAACTAGCATACTATAAATATGAGTTTTTCATTAAAACCAGTTGAGTGGGTTGGAAGCTCGCTTGATGATTTGAGAGAGTTTCCAGAAGAAGTTCAGCAGGTGATGGGTTACGCTCTTTATTTAGCTCAGTGTGGCGAGAAGCATAATTCTGCAAAACCGCTTAAAGGATTTAAAGGTGCTGGAGTATTGGAAGTTGTAGAAGACTTTGATGGCGATACTTACAGAGCCGTTTACACAGTGAAATTGGAAGGCGTGGTTTATGTTTTACACGCGTTTGAGAAAAAATCAAAGCACGGTATAGCTACGCCAAAGCAAGACATCGAACTAATCGAAGCAAGATTCAAACGAGCAAAAGAACATCACGCCCAGAACTATAGCGCCAAGCAAAAGGAAGAGAAAAATGACTGAGGAAATCAACGTCAAAGCAAGTAGTGGTAATATTTTTGCAGATTTAGGTCTAGCTAATCCTGATGAGCTACTTGTTAAAGCGGAACTTGCACGTCAAATTAGCGAAATCATCACCAAACAAGACATGACTCAAAGTGAAGCTGCGGAACTTTTAGGAGTGGATCAACCTAAGATTTCTGCCCTAATGAGGGGAAAACTATCAGGTTTTTCAACAGAACGACTTTTCCGATTTTTGAATGCTTTAGGTTGTGATGTGCAGATTGTGGTGAAGGCGAAACCAGAATCTCGAAAACACGCTCAGATAAAAGTTTATAGTCTGTAGTAGGATAAGTTAACTTACCTAAAGCTGTTTTAGGAAAGAGAACAATGAAAAAACGTTCATGATGTTCACCAGAGTCTGTCTGCAATGATCTACGGTAGAGCTACGCTTAACGCCTGATTATTAGTAACAGCAACAAAACTAGTGAATGTACCACCCCTGTCAGCAAAAACTTTCAACATGACTCAATTTCCTCAATCCCTAGAGATAGGATAGCAATAGGATTTAGAGTATTTCTACTTCAAGTGTGGAAGATTTTGACGACAGGTGTGATATGAAGTATCGCCACGAACGAAAACGCACTATTTTCTCACGCCAATCCAACCAACTTGGCGCTTAAATCCCATAGTTTTTGAGCTTTTTTATCATCTAGCGCCTCATTAGACATTTCTTGCTCAAAAGATTTGCGATTGGGCTTTTGTCGATTTCCCCAACTCCAATAGGAACCAGATTTGTTGTATTCAGGATCAGCGACGACTTCAGCGACGCGATCGCCCGCCAACTCCTCAGACACAAACCCCCCTGTGATGTTCTTCTGGAAAAGTGGGAAGAGTTTCTGGAACAGGGGAAAGTGGTTGCGGAACAAGCCTGTTGTTGCCACACATCCAGGATACAGAGAACTGAAAATGATACCCGTAGACTCATGATAGCGCCGATGCAACTCGCGCATCGTCAACACATTGCAGAGTTTGCTATCCTTGTATGCCTTACCAGATTTAAACTTCTTGCCGTTAATCATTGAGATAGGCGCTTTGAAACCTGCTTCAAAGCCCTGCAAATCTCCCAAATCTGGAGGTGCTGGAATGGGAATCTTACCTCCCAACTCCTTCGGATTCGCTGTCACGGTGCCCAAAATGATGAGTCTCGGTTCTTTAGCGCCTGAGTTTTTCAAATCCTCTAGCATAAGATTACACAAGAGGAAATGTCCGAGGTGATTCGTAGCAACGCTCAATTCATATCCGTCTGGGCTATATAAAGGTTCTTTTAATAAAGGCAGATAAACTGCAGCATTGCACACTAAAGCATCCAGGGATCTACCGCTTTCCCTAAAACTGTTTACAAATTGGCGAACGCTGTCTAAGCTAGCCAAATCCAGATGTATGATTGTGTAGCTGTCGGGCGACATTCCTACAGTTTGAGCCGCTTTTTCTGTCTTCGGGAGATCCCGACAAGCCATAACGACATACCATCCCTTTTGTGCAAGCGATCTCGCCGCTTGCAAACCTACCCCCGATGATGCACCCGTGATCACAACCGTTGGCTTTTGATGTTGTTCCATTTTATTCACACTCCGTTGTTTTGACTGTCTACTAGGATCTCACGCCCTGGTTGTTAGATGTCAATTACTTGGAGTGAATGGCGACAATTATTTTAGAAGTAGTCAGTCCTCAGTCCTCAGGAGTCAGAATCATGATGTTGTTACTATCTGATTCTGCATACCTAACATCTTGCACCAATAAAATTGGTTGTAATTTATGACTCAGTATTCAAGCAAAAGTCCTTTATTTAGCGAGAAAAGGCCATAAAAATTATGTAGCTTGACTGCGCATCTTTCTAGCTTGTACGATTTGATACGGTGAGGTGAAAAATATGAGCACCCCACGGGCGGCTACAGCCACCCGCTATGATACATTCAATCTTTCAGTTCAGAAACTACCTAGGATAAATGTGTGATCTAGGTGCCACCCCTGGATTGACAATTCCTGCCAACTCTTCTTCAGACAATTTACTGATCTCAGTCAGTAGTTCTTCGACTGTGAAGTCATAGCCACGCTCTTTAGCAATCTTGATGAAGGCTTCTGGATTAGTTGCTGCTTTGAGTCTTTCTTTTAATACCTGATCTTTTTTAACAGCTTTGAAAAGTTCGGCAGCATTTGTTTGTGTCATAACAGTCTATCTCCTGTTTTAAATATCAGAGTCGAATGTAGTAATTTAACTCCTCTCCCGAACGTCAACTTCAATAAACGAGCCATTAACTAAAGTTATACACCTCAATCTTGAACTCAAGAGGAAAATGTATTATTGATTTTGAAAAAAAAATATAAGTTCATGTTAGGGTGAAATCGAGGATGAATGAGATGAGCCAAAGGTTCAACGCGAGTGACTGCGCTGGTATAAAAAAGCCTGCCAAAGCAGGCTTGGTATATGTAATCACACCCTTGCAGGTGACGGCTACCCGTTAACCTGAGATCTTGCACCAGTATCAACAATGAGGCAGAGCCTCGATATCTGCTTCCCAGGCTGCAGCCCAGGAACGAGGGTTGAGAGGCTCAGCCTCCCGATTATTGAGAATGCTGCAAGATCTGAGTTAACCGAACTGTATTGTGTTAACCCTCGTAATGACCGCCAGTCACTTTTCCCCGGAAAACAATGTACTGATAAAGGTTATAAAACAGCATCACGGGGATAAGGAAGCCAATGAAGATAATCATAATGACAAGCGAACTGGGGTCAGCAGATGCTTCATAGATGGTAATCTTCACTGGAATGATATAGGGGAAAACAATCAACCCCAGTCCGAAAAATGTGAGAACGAAAAGAAGAATTGTCCACAAGAAAGGCGCTCTTTCTTCTTGGCGATTCAAGCTTTGGAGAAGTTGCCAAATAAGCAAAACTCCCAATATTGGAATAACAGCAAATATGTAAACAAGTGGCTGTTGAAACAAGCGAGTTCTTGCACTTTCATAAAATATTGGTGTCGCAATTGTGATGAAAATGGCACCAATTAATGTTGTCCAAGCTGCAATTTTAGCAGTTTTGTAATGAGTTGTTTGCAACTCCCCTGTCGTTTTCCAAACGAGATAAGTTGAGCCAATAAGGACATATGCTTGAATTAAAGTCAGAGCCACCAGTACAGACTGCCAACTTAACCAATCCCAAGATGTCCCAATAAAGTGACCCGTTTCATCAACAGCAATCCCTTTTAACACAGCACCAAGGGCGAAACCTTGACCGAGGGCTGCAACGAAACTCCCAGCACCAAAGGCAAAATTCCAAAAGAATTTTCGGTTTGATAGCTCCCGAAACTCAAACGCTACAGCCCGAAATATAAACCCAAATATCATAACAAAAATTGGGATGTAAAGCGCATTGAGAATTGTGCCATAAGCGAGCGGAAATGCTCCAAAAAGACCTCCTCCCATCAGAACTAACCAAGTTTCATTAGCATCCCAAATGTTGCTTAAGCTCGTCATTAAAATGCCACGGCGTTCTTCATCTTTTGAAGTTAGAGATAAGATACCTACCCCTAAGTCAAATCCATCTAGCATCACATAGAGCAACAAAAATAGGGCTAAAACGACAAACCATACCTGGGGCAGAAAATACTCTAGCGTCTCCATACAACCTCAAGAGAATATTTACATTGTTGAGAGCATCCTAAATGTGTCAATTCTCAAATTCAAAATTCAAAATTCAAAAATTTTTGAATTCATGATTTGAAATTTTGAATTTTATTTATTGTTGTGCTTCAACTGGACGTTCGTCTGGCACAAACTCTGCTGGAGTTGTATCCACAGCCGGTCTATCAGGTTCAACACCTGGTACTGGGAGTTCTAAATTTGGACCTCTACGAATAATGCGGCTACCAAAGTACAAAACCCCAACAAACAAAATACTGTAGACAACAGCAAAGCTAGTGAGTGAAACTAAGACATTGCTAGCAGGTAAATTGGATGCTCCATCAACCGTGCGAATCTGTCCGTAGACAATCCACGGCTGTCGTCCAACACAACGCACAATCCAGCCAGAGTCTACGGCGATGTATCCTAAAGGAGCAGCAAAAACCCACGCACGCATCAACCAACGCTGTTGAGCAATATTCTCTGCCGAAAGTTTACCACGTAACCATTGCAAAACACTTAGTAGCATCAATCCGGCGAAGAAAAACCCAATCCCAATCATGATCCGGAAAGCGTAGTAAATCAAACCAATCATGTGAGGACGGTCTTCTGGTTTCCACTCATTCAAGCCGCGTACTGGGTATGTGAGTTTTTGCTTAAATTCCAGAATATATCCAAGGGCGTTGGGAACGGTAATTTCCCAGTCATTCTTCTGTGCTTTGTCGTTGGGTATTGCTAGCAAACTCCAATCCGCAGATTGTCCAGCAGGTGTCGTTTCCCACTGCGCCTCCATTGCAGCAAGTTTTGAAGGCTGGTAGTGATAGACTTGTTCACCACTCAAATGCCCGATGTAAATCTGCAATGGTGCAACGGCGATCGCCGCAGCCAAAGCAATCTTCAAAGACTTAGAAAAGAAAGCTTCATGACGACGATTGAGAATATACCAAGCGCTAATCCCACCAATGACAAACAAAGAAGTCTCCAATGTGGCAAAGAACATATGGAGGACACTGTTCTTCATGAAGGGGTTGGCGATCGCCGCAAAGTAATCATGAACAATAAACTTGCCATTGACAAGTTCCACACCTGCTGGAGTTTGCATCCAAGAGTTTGCAGTTAAAATCCACAGAGTTGATAAGTTTGCACCAACTGCAACCAGGATGGTGGAAACATAGTGAATTATAGGATTGACGCGTTCCCAACCAAACAGCATAATACCCAAGAAAGCGGCTTCCAGCATAAATGCCCAAGAAGCTTCAAACCCAATCACACTGCCAAAAAAGTTACCAGCTGCTTCCGAAAAGTGTGACCAATTAGTACCGAACTGAAACTCCATTGGGATACCAGTTGCCACGCCAATACCAAAGTTCAAGACGTAAAACTTAGCCCAAAAGCGAGCATGAAGGTAGTAATCTGGATTACGAGTCTTCAGCCAGACTCCCTCAACAATAACCAGATAAATTCCCATACCTGTCGTTAAGACGGGCCAGAGCATATGGAATAATGCAGTTAGGGCAAACTGCATACGTGATAACACAACAGAATCCGACAAAAATTCCACAAGCTATCCCCCTATAATCAGCCAACATTTACGGATAGGTTCCCTTGTATGGTATTGCAACAATCCTTGACAGTGTGTTTTTTGAGAAAGTTTTAATGTTTGACAAGGTGTCGTTGAGTTGTGCATCAGCGCGATATTTTCTTAAGGGTGGCGATCGCCCAAGGGGCAGGGGAGGCGATCGCTTTTACTGCAATTTACTTGTTGGGATTTGCGGGGGTTGATGGTACATTGTCACAGAGATGGCGATCGCTTTCACTGACATTTACGATTGCTTATTTGACTCCACAATCTAAAATTTTGATGCGATAAAACACCCCGGTAATTCAATGAACCGTGCCAAGCGTATTGTTCCAGGAATCTTAAATAATGGGCGCTTACCCATATAAAGCCAACCTAAAGGGTGTTCTGATAACTCTGTGGTCGGCAAATGTCCTTTAGATGCATTTAGGGAAAAGGTCAGGTCAGAGTAATATAACCACTTGCCTTGTACACGCCATCCAACTGCATCAGCTAACAAGCACTCCGTATTATAGTCTACTTCGCCGCCAACCTCTAACCAGATACGCTTCTGCACGCTAAAGCCAAAGTGCCCGTTGCTGTATTCTACCCAGAGCGCATCAATGTCGTGTAAAACCCGACCGAGAAAGATGTCATCAACAAGAGTAACAGCGATATTAGTATTTGTGCCTTCCACTCTTTCACCCCTCGCTTTCAGCAAGATAGCTGTAGTTTCCTGGTCAGCTTCCTTCCAATTGCCTGCTTCTAGCAAGTCTCGTAGCCTAGTATAGTCAAAGTCTCTTTGAACATTGATACTATCAGGTGCCTTCAATAAATCTGACGCTTGAAATCCTGTAGATAGGAATGACTGAATCTTTCTAGGTTTAATTCTGATGTTATTACGGTAGCAGATTAATCGGTATCCTTTTGCCGCTGTGCAGAAATTTTTCTCTGCTTTATAGAAGTCATTAATTTGAGAATTCAAAATTTGACTAATCTGTTCTCCTTGTGTTCTTTGATGTCCAAATAGTTTACAAATTTTGTCGAAAATTTTGCGAACAATGCTTTTTTCTTTTGCTATAACTGAAAAATTCTGGAATTGTAAATCTTCAAAAGCAAAAAAAATAATGGTTTGCGACTGATTTCTTCTTGATAAACTAGACGAAGAAAATCCGCTATATTGAGAGTTATAAGGACTCCAAATTTGCCTATTAAAATCAAAAATACCATAAATATAACCAAGGTTATTTTGGTTGCTTATTAAAATATTTGTCACTTTTGTTCTATCTCCTGTCGAGAAAAGCAACTCAACCATTACCTCTAAAATTATTAAAAGGTCATTCAAAACGTTTCTCGTTCTTGGTCTGATTTCTTCAAAGAGAGGTAACCCTTCAAGAATACGTCTAATATCTTGATCTTGGTCCGTTTCATAAAATTCTAAACTCATCTGAACGGCAATTTCGTTAAGTTTTCTAGTTCGACATTTACGAAAGAATGAAAAAAACAAGGTTTCAAAAAATCTGTAGAAAGCTATTTGAATGATTACACTGATAAGAGTATTGAATTTTCGATCACAAATAACCCACCACAATAACATGACAACATAGACGAAAAGTTTGAGGTAAGTATAAATTTGGGAGAATCGGTAACTATTCATTTCAAATCCTTGTAGTTTTCAGTAATCAAGCCAAAGCGTGAACAGCTAGAATTTTTAATATTTCTAGTACCTAAATAATGACCTTAACAACAATAATGACGATACAAAAAGTATCAGACCTACCACCTTTATGGGGATGGATATGGATGGATCAAAAAAAAGAACTAAAGACAAAACAAAAGCAAATATAAAATAAGGAATCCTTTGCAAATTTCTTAGCCTGTGGTCTCTACCTCTTCGCTTAAGGCTGCGCTCTACAAACGTCTTCTCATCTCTGTTCAACCAATTGTTGTCACCAGAATTCAACACCTGTCGCAAGCCCTCAAGGTATGGCTCACGATGCCAAAGAAAATTTGATGTAGTCTGAGTATTTAAATACTCTTCACGATTCAAATAACTTTGAGCTTGCCTAAAGGTAATCAATTCACCAGACTCTGTTAAACTCTTATGAAATTGCCAACGTTTAACAGCGGAAGTGAGACGACGTTGCAATGACAGAGTTTCTCGCTCATCTGCGATCCATTCCACAAGCGTTTTCCATTGTGTGATTAAAACATCGTGGGCTGGTTCTATATAAGGTTCACCCCCTGTTTCCTTTCCTCTGACAACTAGACGAGCTTTTACCAGATGTTCGATGACTTGCGCCACTCGCTGGTTTTTTTCACGGTTTGGGTATATCAACTCTGAATCAGGCACTTGTCGCCGTGCTAATCCATCCTCTACAGCCACCATCCGCAGCATCACTTGGCGTATCGTCTGCTCATATGCGGGGTCTGTTGTAACTAAGTTCTCATATTCCTGGTTTGCACGTTGGGTTATAAAACCAACTATTCTTCCTAACTCTTCGTAATCATTCTTTGTTAAAGCGCGGTTATCCCTTCGTTGCTCTAAATATTTCAGATACAATTGGCTGAGGGTGAAAGAAAGCCAGGGTAAAGCACCAGGCATTTGTACGACTTCGTTAATGAGTTCGTCCACTAAACTGGGAGGGTCGAAGTATACCACTTTTTCCGATGCTGGTTTCTCAATTACTGTTCGGAATTCATCTTGGGTCATCGGTGGGACAACAAACCGAGTCGCATCATTCCAAAAGTCTTTGAGTACAGAGGTTTGAAACTGCGCTTCAAAATCGAGCCGCAGGGTGATAACTACATGGATGTTTTGGGGATATTTGGCCGCATTTAAGATCAGTTTCTGAAATTGCTCTCGCTCCATGTCTCTTTTACAGAGAGTTATCAATTCTTCAAACTGATCGATTAGTAGCAACAGTTTAGTATTGGGATAAGTCTTGCTCCAATCTGTAATTATTCTTGCCAAAGCTTGTTCGGATGAAGTCAATTCTGAAGCAGTAGTTGTAGCTGCGTTTGCCCTTTGAGCGGCTTCTTTTGGGAGCATCGCTAAACACGTCTGTGCTAAAGCTTTCAAAGGACTTTCCCCTGGTCGCATGGGGTCTAAAATCTTAAATTGAAACTCATTTGAATTACGTAAACGTGGTAATAACCCAGCTTTCACTAAGCTAGATTTTCCTGTTCCAGAAACACCCAGCACAATTGTTAATGGCTGCTTATTGTCAATAGCTTTCTGGTACAGTTTTTCAACAAGGTTCTCTCGACCAAAGAATAAGTGACTGTCTTTTTCATCATAAGACTCCAGTCCTCGATAGGGATTATTTTTTAAGTCAAGTGGTGGTGCATTTTCCAATAGTTCTCGGTCAAAATTTTGGCGTAAGAAGATAAATTCCCCTTTATCATGTTTTTTCAGCGGACACAGACCAGGAGTTTGTCGCTTGTAGTGTTTTTCTGTAAGGATTTCAACCTGATCCCGTAGATACGAGTAAAGCTCAGTTGCAGTGATGATACCATCTTTATTCAAGTCCGCACCTTCATCACCTGCCCCGCGTAGAGCATCAAAAAGAGCTTTGGCAAAGGGAGAGTGAATTTCGTCCCCGTCGATGACTTTCCCTCGCTGTCCCAAAGAATCTAAAGCTTTTTGATCGTCAGCAGCTGAAGTAATGACTTGCCAAGCGCGATCGCTGATGAAGCGGTCGTAGCGTTCTTTATAGACTGTGACTTTGGGTACAATATCTCGCCTGAGGCTTGCCCAACGGAAAGCCCCAGCAAAGCAGCAATCGAGAATTGCTAACATATGCCGACACGGAAGTGCGTTGAGGGCATCATGTAACTCTTGCATTGGCAAGTAGGTAGTGCTATTCCCCAATGTGGCATCTTGAGGAATCAGGTAACCCACGGGTCCTTCTTGATTGTCTAAAGCTTCTAAGGCGATTCCATGTCCAGCAAAGTAAAAGAGAAAGCGATCATCGTCGTTCACCGTCACTGTTTCTTTGTCCAGAAATATTTGCTTTTTTTTAAAGCCTTCAATTAATTGGCTGATCTGGTTCAGGCTAGCGCGTTGATTCAAAAACAACTGAACATCATACTTATTTTGTTCTTGATATTGATCTTTGAGACGTGTATGTTGCTCTCCCAAAATCTGAGCTAATTTTAAAGCGTCCGGAGCCGCTGTTTCTAGCGCTGGAATTCCATTTTTATAGTTATTAATGCCGATAATAATAGCGAAATTGCGGTTAAATGTATATTTTGACATGAAGATACTTCCTAAGCGTATAAATTAAAACTTAAGCATTGACAAAATTTTGATTACATGGAACACACCATACTATACAGAAATCACTTCAATTTAGTAGAGTTTTGAACCTAGAGGACATAAGCCCTCCTTCTATTTCTTATATAGGTGTATGCGAAATCAACTTATGCACTGGCGGAAGATGGAACGTGGATTGTAGATAGCTAAAACATTTTGCAGCCGCAGTGCAATTGATCCGCAGATACAAACAATGCTTCCCTCATGATCGCCCACGTTATATAATCCAGTCTTTTTCTACAGTTTGGAGTTTAGACTAATTTTGGCTCTCAAACCGCCAAAGCTTTATTCAGACAGGCTTTCCCAAGTTATAGCTACTTTAGAATTCAGAAATCTAAAATGCTTGCTGTACAAGGGTTGTAGCCTAATAAATAGAATTTATAGCGCTTCTCGGTTGCGTGCAATACACGGGTGTAGAGACGTAGCATGCTACGTCTCTACATTATTTGTAATCTCAGATCTTGCACCAGGGTCAAAAACCGGGTTTCTTGAGAATGACGACACTTGCAAACCTTAATTTGCCGTTCAGAAACCCGGTTTTTTAGGTCTTGTTGAGAATGGTGCAAGATGTCAGTAATGGTGTATGTCATTCAAATGAAAACCGCTATAGTCTAAACTCCAGTACAGTGCGTAAGTCCTATATATAGCAGTAGCCAACTCTATTAAGACATATAGCAGGGAACAGGCAACGCCAAGGTGAGCGTCAGCCGAACGGGAACAGGAAACAGGGTTGAAAATCTCGTGATGTCCGTATTTTCTCATTAGTTTATGTCCTCATCTACCTGGCAACGGCTATGGCAGTCCTAAATCATTTGTGAAAAACAAGATCCCCGACAACTTTTACGAAGTCGGGGACCGGTGTCTCTCAATTTTCACAAACTAAATAAGATTGCTATAAATGTAGTGAAAAAGGCAAAAGTGAAGCTATAAAATGTCTACTTTTGCCTTTATGCTGTTTACTTCTGTTGTCTAAGAGCTGCAACCAAAGCCTCTAAACCAACTTCGGTGAATTCAGTACCGAAGTAACTCAAGTGGTCGCAAGCGACTTCTGTAATGTTGGGAGGATGCGATCGCCCTTTTGGAACACTCTTAATACTATCTACAGTCACCGCAATATCATTCGGTATACCAAAGAAAGGCAAAGCTACAACTTTCTTAAATAAACTTTGTTGTAGCCGTTCTAGGGCACTTGATTTTTTCCGTGCTTCTTCCTCTAATGCTGCCGGAATAATTGATGTATTACCAGCGATAATCGAGTAGGGAATCCCAGGATCGTCACTCGCTGCCAGAGAATTGATAAAATCGGAAGCTGGATTCATCTGAGTCAGGGCTACTCTAATATTTTTTTCTAAAGCACCCATCAGCATAGCTACCACTTTTGCAGGCCAAGCTACTAGAGAAAGACCGTTGAGTCCAATAGCCAGAGTGAGTCTTACCCAATCTTCAACAACTGACCAAGGAGAACCTGCGTTTGGTGTACCCAACATAAATAGGTGTTGGACGATTTTATTCCCTCCTTCTCGCTCAATAAACCAACGAGATACTAAACCACCCATAGAATGAGCGATAATGTGTAATTCTTTTCCGTGGTTTGCTCCCAAACCAACCTCTGCTAGTCGCCGTTTTAAAGACTGAGCATTCTGCTCAATTGAAGTATTCAAGTTTTCGTAGTCAAAGGTGAGAACTACGTCGTAAAGTTCGCTGATAGAAAGTTTTTGTCCATCCGCTTGCAATACGGTTTTTTTTGTGCTTTGTACTAAACTTTCAGTATCGCCAGTAATCCCGTGGATGAACAGGACAATTCGTTTTGCTTGCGCCACTTGCTGCTGAACATCAGTCGTATCACGTCTATAGTGTACTTTCTTATCGTCTCCCACTTCAGCCACAGCTAAAATGGGATACTTAAATTCCCGCCCGAAATTCTGGCTGATGACTTTTTCAAAGAAGATGCGAATAGATCCTTGCAGACTGCGCTCTCCCTGACTAACTGGTGCTGGTAATTGTTCTAGGGTAATTTCTGTTTTGCCGTCTTGAGTTGTTGTACCGCGACCTAACGGCAAATAAAACTCACCGTCATATCCGATAGGAAGAAGGTATTCATTGTCTGCTAGGGGAACATCAACTAATAATTTCAGAGGTGCATCTGGAGTGACTACTTTGTGGTCTGCAACATTGGTCAGTTCCAGTACACTTAATCCAGGGTCAGTACCGCGACTGGAAGTAAATTGGAAGGGTCGAGTCACTTCTGGATCTTCCCGCAGGATAGGGGGGACGATTTTATTCCCCAAATCTCGGCTGACTTGTGGTGTAGTTGTGAGGCGAGCATTCGCTACCAAACTGTTATGCGGCAGTAATTTGACCCCTGCGTCTAATTGTTGTTCTTGTTCCTGAGAAACTGGGGTAGAATCTAGGGGGCGGACTGTGGTGATTGTGATTTCCTCAGCGTACCAATCGTCAAACTTTTTAGCCGCTCCCATTTGGCGTTCGGGATCTTGCGTGCGAGCCATTAAACGCTCAAGGCTGCTTTGATTTGAGGAATCGATATCTCTTGATACAGGTGGTCGAGGAGCATCAAGTTCATCCTGATTTAGCAATCTGACATTCAATTCATCCTTGGTCACAATCAATTTAAGAATGTCTTTGTACTCGGTAATTAAAAGTTCCAAATACTCATCTGGGATTTTGAGTTCTATCCATTCCTCTCCATCTATTAGAGCATAAGCTTCTTCTCCTGGTTGAAGCCTCACGCTACCTGCTTCAAAAAACGGAGCGCTAATAGCGAAATTGTCAGAAAGATTGACCAAAGCACAATAAAGTGATTTGTTAGTTGTATTGGTGAGTTTAAGTTTAAATTCTGGCTTTTGCCACTCACCATCCCGATACTTATACTGCAAACGCAGCTGCTTTGATTGAGATGATTCCTCATCCTTAAAGATGAGTTCCATCTTCACATCACCAGCTTTAATCTGAGTTGCTGTAGTATTTGAAAGTTCAGCAATTGTTGTCCAACGGGCAATATGTTCTAGACGTTTAATTGCTTTGTCTGCGTTGTCTTTTGTATAACCATCTATTTGCTCTACAAGGGGTCGGTCATCTGTAGGTCTTGCTATCAAATACTGCTCATTGCGACACAACAGACGAAACTGGGCTTTGGCAAGTTCTTGCTCTTCGCGGATATAGGGTGAGGGTTGGTTATTATTAGACCCTGCTGTTTTTAGTGCGTCACGGGCTTGAGTGACTCCCGCTTCATCTCCCTCAAAATATACTCCTAAAGGGGGTAGCGGTAAACTAGTGACAACTGCTTTAAAAGAAGTGCCATCAGCAGTCAGGTTTTGCACACCCTCAATATTTATCTTGCTCTTGGTTGGTAATACCTGAGTGACTTTTGCTGTACCGACAGACTTTGACGGATCACGCAAATCGTCGATATTAGCGTCAAAGGGAAATAGTGCAAGTGAAGTTGTTTCGCCGTCTCGTGGTGGTTGAACTCCGTGAACAGCACCGCCTTCAATCACCCAGCCATCGGTTTTGTCATTATTAACAATAAAGTAAGGTTTAAGTTCGGCGATCGCCCCATCTAGGAAAAATTTGTTGTCATCCTCTGAATTACTGACTTCCAACTGAGGAGACTGATCTGCTACTTTACTGCGAACTAACGCATTTGTTCGTCCAAACAAATCCCGATAAGTCAGCTTCTTTCCATTGGTTTTGGAAAGTGTATCCATCAAAAAATAAGAGAAACTACCTCGGTGTTTGTCACCTGCGTTATATTCCTTTGCTGTTTGGTAGTCTTGGCAAGCTGCTAGCAGAACGTGACGACCTTTGGGTATGTTCCAGCCTGTGGGGTTATCTTCAGGTTTAACCTGACGAGTCCCAAAAAGTTGATTTAAATCGTCCAGCGTAAAAATAAAACTATCAAGTGGACGTTCTCGCTTGTCTGCGGGGAAACGACGTTCCTTTGTCTGTTGCATTGGGTCTCTAGTACCGGAACCAGAGTGGCAGCAGTCCATAATAATGGTCATATGCGGGTTCTTTTGTGCTACTTGGGCAATCAATACTGCCAATTCTTTATCTGCCAAATCCCAGCCGCCTTCAGTACGACTGTCATAACAGACTAAAGTTTCATCAAGATGATCTGGTTCTAGTTGCCAAAATTCTTTTGGTGCTAACTCCTGAGAACCATGACCACTGTAATAAAACAGAACTATATCATCTTGCCCTGCAAGACTTAGATGCGAACGGAAGCCGTCAATAACTGCTTTACGGGTTGCTTTTTCATCTTTGAGTGTTTGTAAATGTAGTTGATATTCTTGCTTATCAAAGCGTTCGTTTATATACTCTTCTATTGCTGTAATGTCATTAACGCAGCCTTGTAAACGGTGATTTGGATTGGGATAATTATCGATACCAACTAACAAAGCATATAAGTTACGGGTCATGATTATTTTTGTCTCCTAAAACTATCACGTCTCAATGCACAGGCTCAGATGACAGTGTTTTTTGACTTCACTAACAGTCAACCGCAAACCAAGTCACGCATGAAAATTCTGGTTCTTTCTGCTTTATTTTTAATAGTTGTCAGTTCATAGGACTTATGCACTGTACAATCGGGTAGGCTCTAAGTCGCTGATGGGTGAGGTCCACCATACAGCAAGTAACTCACTCAGAGTGTCAAGCAAATATTTGAAATAAGATAATGCTCCACGTTAGAGAAGCAACCATTAATGACATCCCGCAACTTTGTGATTTGCTGACTATTTTGTTTACTCAGGAAGCAGACTTTCAACCAGACAGCGTCAAGCAATCACAGGGATTACATCAAATCATCGAACACCCAGAAATCGGACGTATTCTTGTTCTCCACAATGGCTCAACTATAATCGGTATGGTTAACCTTCTGTTCACTATCAGTACGGCTGTTGGAAGACGTGTTGCAATCCTGGAGGATATGATCGTTCATCCAGATTGGCGTGGCGGTGGTGCTGGATCTACTCTTCTTCAGGAGGCGATCGCGTTTGCACAAGCATCTGGTTGTTCACGCATTACTTTGCTAACTGATCGCGTTAACGAGTCAGCAATTCGTTTCTACCAGCGACATGGTTTCACACTTTCTGATATGATTCCTTTGCGCCTGCTGTTTCCCGAATGAGCAAGCAGCCATACACTCACTCAATTTTGGATTTTGGATCTTAACTTATGGATTGGTTCCACAGATGAATCTGGGGGCTTGTACCCTGTGCGGAATTATCGGTCAACTAATAGACTTTAAGTAACTGATGGGTGTCACCCACCATACAGCAACTTACTCACTCACGGTAAACTCAACTGCGGATATTACTCTGGAGTCTGCATATGCTTATTCTTGATGCTCCTCAAGTTGAAGTCATCGTTGGAGAAAATGCGGTTCATATTTCTCAACTGCCAAAGGTGTGGCAAGATATTGCAGTAGGAAAGGCTGGTGTTGGACTGGCAAATCCACAGAGTTATGTTGAGATGGCGCAGTTGTTTCAATACAAGTTGGAGCAGGGAGATCTTGACTTATTCAACGAACGCCCAGAACTAGGTTACCTCAAACCATCATTTAATGAGTTGTTTGGATTATTGGCGCGGGAGACACTTGAGTTCTACGGGCAAGATTTTCAGGTTGAGAGATATCCAGATTTTGAAGAAATTTTGCGTGAATTTGAGTCAAAGGGGGCAGAGTTCTCTAACGAGGTAAAGGTTGCTCGTATTTGTCTGGAACTGTTTAATGAGTTTCATTATGAACTTCCTGCCAGCTTTTACCTAGTACATCTTGCTCCTATTTACCGAGATAGCGTTTTTGAAGAACGGGCTTTACGATTTGATCCCCGTGATACAGAACACAAGCGCGGTTGGGATGCTGTCCTTCATGCTGGAAAAGTTTTCGCTGTGCAGATGAAGATACAAAGTATTGCTTCTAAATACGGTTTGACATATCAGCACGGTTGTGGTTGTGAATCTCACTTATCTTCTATTGATATGTCACTGGGAGCGTTTGACTACCAATTAAATACTGAAAAGCGTCAGCGATGGATTCGCAGTTTTATTTGGACAACATGGTATGAGTACGCCTTTTTCCCGATTGTACCGAATACTAGATATTTAGTTTAAGAAGAACGCACCAAGGCACCAACGCTGAACACAGAATATCCCCACGGATAGAATCCGGGGGATTTAACAAACCAAAACCCCGTCCTTAAGGACGGGGTTTATCCTCATAAAGAAAGATTTTTCTTGTCTCCAGGGAGAAATCCCCAGAGAAGTTCCACAGCAAGGGTTCCCAAACAAGCGGGTTTCTGAACCAGAAATTAAGGTTTATACGAGCAGGCATTCTCAAGAAACCCGGTTTTTCACTTCATGCAAGATCTGAGCCTCCCCTACTTAAGATTTACTTTATAAATCAACTCTAAGTGCATAAGTTGGTTTTACTGGATTTTATTTAAGAAGTAAGACTTACACATCATACAAATATACAGTCATTAATTGCAAAACAAAAGATAATTTAGGTTTTTATTATGAGTTGGAAAATCTTAAAACGAAGTGTTGGTTTGTTCTGCGTAGCTATTACATATTTCCTCAGCACAAATACTTCTGCAAAAGCGGCACAAACAGTTGTCCTACGTTATGGTCCCTTGGAAGAATCAATCTCAGTTGCTGAGTTACAAAGTATTGCGGAAACAGGAGAAGTGCCTGATAAATACAAAATTTATATTGATCGATTACCTCCTGAAAAACGTCAAGAGTTTTTAGAAGTACTACGGAAAAAAATTCCTGTGAATTTTGTGACTTTAAGTCGATTATTATATACTCCAGTTGGTAGTACTATCCTCCAAGATTTCTCTAAGCTAACATTGCGGAAAGATAATGCTGGCATGCAAGCTTTGAGAGCTGGACTGGTATCTGGCTCTAAAACATCAAAGGGACTTTCCATTATCAGCTTTATTGAAGCCTATCCCAGTGAACGCATCCAGATTGATGTGCAGCAAGCATTTAATGTATTTAACAAATTGAACTTAGCCTATAGACAAACTCAGCAGTTTATGCAGGCTATTGCTCCCCAATTGTCTAGTCAACGCCCGCAATTAAATTTACCATTTGACGCTAGTCAAGCGGGAAGCGCCAAAGTACAATTTCTCAACTTGCCAAAGTTAAAAGATGAAAAACGCCAACGCCTAGTTCCTGTTGACATCTACTGGTCAACCGCTGCAACTCGCACTAAACCTGTCATTATTTTGACTCATGGTTTTTCGTCTGACCGCACAGATATGCGCTACATAGCAGAACATTTAGCATCTCATGGTTATGTGGTTGCAGCGGTAGAACATACTGGTAGTAATCAAACTTATGAAGTTAGTTTGACCAAACGTGGTATTATCCCATTCATTCAACCACAAGAGTTTTTAGACCGCCCCAAAGATGTCAGTTTTGTTTTAGATAAGTTAGCACAGTTGAATAAAACAGCCAAAAACCCACTTCAAGGTAAGATAGCAACGGATAACGTTACGGTCATTGGTCATTCTTTTGGGGGTGGGACAGCTTTATCTCTGGCTGGAAGTGAATTACAAGTAGATTTTTTAAAGGAATACTGTCGCCATCTCCCAGCTACGACTAACTCAGCAGAAGGGTTACAGTGTTTTGCCCAAAGTCTACCGGAAAATCGCTATCAACTGCGAGACTCTCGTATTAAACAGGCGATCGCTCTCAACCCTACAACTTCTTTAATGTTTGGTAAAACTGGGTTAGAAAAGGTGCAAATTCCGACTTTAATACTAGCATCATCTGCAGATAAAACCACCCCAGCTTTAACTGAACAGGTGATTGGTTTTAACAAAATACCATCACCTAAATGGCTTATTGGTATTGTTGCAGCTACCCACAGCAGTATTAAAGACCCTATTTCTACCGCACAACGAGAGGAGAAAAAACAGCCTTCTGGTGTTGGTGATGTTGAAGTCGTTGGTAAGCAAGCTACTGATATTCGTAAATATATGAAAGCTATTACTTTGGCGTTTACTTCACAAACAACTTCAGAAGCTAGCAAATATAAAATCTTTCTCACACCAGAGTATGCTCAATATCTTTCTACGAAATCATTTCCGATTCGTTTAGTGACTGAAATTTCGCCTGATATTATGAAATTAGTCAACCAAGCTGTTGAAAAATATTAGCAATAAATACTTTCCACACAACTTAATTGTAGGCACTTATCAGTTATCAGTTATCAGTTATCACTGTTCATTGTTAACAGTGAACAGTTAACTGTTCACTGTTTGAATTGGATCTGGCGTATTTTTGAAACAACCTTTATCGGACAGTCTGCAACGCCAAATCTTGGAACATTGGGGTGCTGAGGTAACGTTCGCCAAAGGAAGGCTGAATCATCACGATTAAACGACCTGCATTTCCTGGGCGTTTCGCGACTTGAATTGCAGCATACAAAGCAGCACCAGAGGAGATACCAGATAACAAACCTTCTTCTGTTGCTAAGCGTCGTCCATAGGCGATCGCCTGATCATCACTAACGGTTATCACTTCATCGACTAACTTTTTGTCGAGAACTTCTGGGACAAATCCAGCACCAATACCTTGAATTTTATGTGGTCCTGGTTGACCTCCAGAAAGGACAGGACTGTTAGCTGGTTCTACGGCGATCGCCTGAAAACTACGTTTACGTTGTTTAAGAACTTCTGCAACCCCAGTAATTGTTCCACCAGTACCGACACCTGCAATCACAATATCCACTTCCCCATCGGTATCTGCCCAAATCTCCTCTGCTGTGGTTTCTCTATGTATTTTGGGATTAGCTGGGTTGCGGAATTGTTGTAACATATAAGCATTAGGAGTACTTGCGACTATTTCTTCGGCTTTGCGAATAGCGCCTCGCATTCCCTCAAGTCCGGGTGTCAATTCCAAAGAAGCACCATATGCGCGCAGCATGGCGCGTCGTTCCAAACTCATTGTTTCGGGCATTGTCAAAATCAAACGGTAGCCACGCGCCGCCGCCACCATCGCCAGTCCAATTCCTGTATTACCAGACGTAGGCTCAACTAAAATGCTTTTTCCTGGCTGAATCAATCCCTCCTCCTGGGCCGTCTTTATCATGCTTGCAGCAATGCGGTCTTTTACCGAAGCTGCTGGGTTCATTCCTTCTAACTTCACAACAATCCTGGCTATACACCCCTCAGCTTGAGGAATCTTGTTTAGCTGAACTAAAGGAGTTCTTCCAACCAGTTCTGTAATGTCATTCGCAATCCGCATATATTAACTCCTAATTATAGATACCTTTTTCTCAGGGTGTGTAGAAATTAAGCTGTAACCAGTTAAGTAGGTAAGCATAATTAAATATAAGATCAGACCTCACCCTCAATCCCTCACGCGCTTGTGCTACAACGGGACGGCAGGTGCTCCATTTGGGGGGCCACCCCGCCCTTGCGGGTTTCCCGACTTGAAGGGAGTGGCGTGGAACCCCAAGACCGCACTGCCTCGGGAACCCCCCTTCGGGTTCGCCCAACGGGAGAGGCAGTTCCTCATGGGGAGCCAGTGCGTTGCGGGGGTTCCCAAGGACGGTGCACCTGGCGTGGGAACCCCCAAGACCGGACTGCCTCACCAGATGCCTCTGTCGGGAAACCCTCATCAAGCACTGGTCTCACCGCAACGCACTGGCTCTCCTTGATAAGGAGAGGGAAGCGGTCGGCAGGGTGAGGTTTTATATTTAATTTGACCCACTCACACTTAGTGCATGAAGAGAAATTTGAAAAAGTTACTCTCATTCATTTTAGATGATTTGAAGATAATCACTGCTCTTGTGTTATTTTTGAACAAAATTCCAAAATTTCAAACTCTTGATTTCTTTTAAGAATACTCAACTATATATTTATATAATCATACCATTTTTGAGTACAAGCTTAATTTCTCATAAAATAGCAGATCAAATTTGTCAATACCAAACTCTATATAAGTTTGATGTTGAGTACACAAGAGCCAGACCCCCTCAACCTAAATACTAGTACCACTACACGAAAAGTCTAGCACCTCTACCCCCAAAAATTTTTGTAACACTCATGAGATAAGAATGACAGGCTTTGAGTACAATCATAATTAATTTAATAATCTTGATCCGCGACTGATAAACTCTCCTCAGCAAAGACAACTGATATAAAACATATAGGATTTACGCAGAGATTCCCCTCTACCCCCCAAACTTCTAGACGCGAGTCTAGGAAGGAGGGGGGGCTTCTTAAAAATTCAAAATTTAAAATATGCCCTAAGCCCTATGCCTAGGGCACGGCTGCGCTTACAAAATTCAATCTGCAAGAAAAACAGTGAGGCAGTCATGTTCTTTGTCTTTCTTTCAGAAGGCTATGGGTTGGTGCAAGTCTTTGCAGCACTTACAAAGTGCTGTCTGGAGGAGGAGATACCCCAAGGGTGACAGCTTAGTTCTCAAATAGTTAATAGTTAACAGTTACTCATGATAGCTGAATGAAATTGAAACTTGTTCAACTACTCACAGTTTGTACAGTTACTTTAGTGGTGCTTTCTCCAGAAATTGTGGTATTTAGTATGGTTTGGGAGCGCCATATGGAGTTACTAGCACAAACAAATCATTCAACCTGTGAAGTGAATCCGAATAGTACGAGTAAAGTTGAATTAGCTCTGCAAGAAGGTACAAATTCCTATCAAGATAGCTCTCACGTAGAATTTTCTGTCACCAATTTTGTCAAGCAATCTCTCAATCATAAAACACAAGACAAAATTGTCAAAATCTTACAATGGTTCCTTTTAGTTTTTCCTATAATTCTTGGAATACTTGTTTTTTTATATGACAGATATCTCGTTTATCGCGCAGGTGTTTTTCAGCAACAAGTAGAAATGTTAGAAAGACTTTGGCAACAAGGTATTGAACAATAGAACCAACTATGACAGCACAAAGAGAAGATTTATATTTCAATCTCATTGACCAGCTACTTCGTTGTCCCAATGGTCAAGAACCAGAAGTTTTAGAAGCTCAGCCAGAATTGCTTGATGCTGGTTTAGTACAGACAATGTTACAAGTAGCAACTGGATTTGCCCATCAAGATAATCAAGATGGTGCCAAGTTTTTAATCCATGTTGCGCGTGAGTTATCTAAAGAACTGGGATTGTATCCTGATATTCCAAAAAAGGAGTAAATAATGTTATTGACGACAGCTGACGCGGGACACATAGCGTTAGAATTCCTGATGGCTGAGTGGAATATTTCAGAAGAAGATAGACAATGGTTTGTCATTGTTAATTCTCGCCTAACTGGTCAAAATTGGTATATTGTAGAACTGGCTGTCGCAGGATTTCCTGATAGGTGGTATGTCCAAGTTTATGATACTGGAGCGTGCGACCCGAATTACACTTTTATTTCACCAATTCATGGTTCAGACAGATATATTGACATGACCGATTTACCAGTTATGGTAGCAGAAGTGTTGTTTTCGGAGCGTAATGTCCGATAAAATGAGAGTTAAAAATTCAGAATTTAAATATTAATGTGGATATCTGAAAACACATTAATAAAACTTACGTGATGATTTTGATTTTTAAACATGACTCATTTTCTATTGCTAGATAAGTAAACGCGTAGGGTAGATAATACATACTCTACGCTTTTTATTTATCATTTTTCATTGAAGGCTTTTCCATGATGACTCATAAGTATTTTTCTAAAGCTAAACCCTTAATTTTATAATAAATTCGGATATTTTTTCACATGAATATAGCAAAATTATGTTATATTAAATCATGTGACAATCCTTACAAATTGATAGTTTGTCATGATTAGTGAAGACATCCTAGCACAAGAATTCATGAGGGTCGTCACTCACTATTACCCAAAAGTAGGAGAATTACTAGACAGCTGTTATGTGAAAGTTATCTCCTCTTACTGGGGACGACCTCCTAAGCGCTTGCGATATATAGGAATTTATTGCTCTGAAAAAATGATGCCCCATGTGCAAACTCACAAAGAAATTTTGCGAGAATTAGCAGAAAATATGGGACTTGTTCAGGTCGTTTTCCTCAACGCAACGCGACTATTGCGCGATCCAATGTCGAATGTCAAGCGAATACATCCACGTTTGTGGTTGGATTTGCATTGGCTGACAACATAGGAATAATCGTAAACCCAACTTCCTCCAAACCCACCTTGCAACCTGAAGGGGTTCCTATGAAAAATAAACCCTTCCTTCCTCCAGAAGATTTACCTTCAACAGAAGCGACGCACCTTGACAAAATATTGCGAAGTCAACTTGAACATTCCACTGGCAGATGCTTTTTTGAAGCTTGTGATCAAATAACACGAGCATTATTGTCTAACTGTCAGTGGTATATTACCTCAGATGCTGGCTACCTCATGCTGGTTATTGACTGTCCTGACATTGTCAGCTACTGGCATATCGTCAGCAATATTGCACCAATTGGAAATAGGCTAGAACGATTTGCCAGTAGCGCTAGAATCCGCGTTTATCCACCATTTGGTAAGGGGACGCCATTTGAAATTAGCGTTAATGAAATATCGGCTTATCGAGATTGGTTATAACAGTCTTGAGTGCCTTCCTACCAACAACAAAATGGGAATAGCAGCGAGTTGAATGACGACTGAAAACCCAACCAGTAAGCTGACTGATTGGTCATATAAAATTCCCATCAGTGCACTTCCTAAAAACCACGACAAACCGTAGCCAGCGCTAAAAATACCGTAAGCAGAGGCCCGTTTGTCTATCGGTACTATACCAGCGACAGCAGCTTTCAAAATTGATTCCTGTGCCCCCATTCCAATACCCCACAAAATCATTCCCAAAAGGGCAAGATTGGAACTTCCTACGAAGACTAACGGGGCGAACATTAATGACAAAAAAACTGCGATCGCCAGGATAGAAATGCCAACGCGGTCAAAAAGACGCCCAAACACCAATGCTGCTACAGCATCAACTCCCATAGCCATGGCGTAAAGCAAGGGAATCGTTTGTGAAGTCGCGATGGCTTCTTTGTGGAAATGATAAGCAATGAGGGGAAAATCTGCATACCCAGCAGCAACAAGTGCTACAGCACCCAGATAAATCCAAAAGACTTGTGGTAAACCTTCTCCTTTGAGTGTTGGGGTTTCCTGTTCAAAATCACGAGGGTTGGGGTAAAGTTTTTGTGCTACTAAAAGCACACATAACCCTAAGACAGCTGGCACAATCAAAATTGCAAAGCCAAGCTGATACCCTCCTTTCAAATAAATCACTGCTGCTACAGCCAATGGTCCCATGACGGCACCAATTTGATCCAGCGCTTCATGCAAGCCAAAACCAAAACCTCTGCCGACTTGAGTTGCAGCATGGGAAAGCAGCACATCTCGTGGAGGGGTACGAATTGCTTTTCCTGTGCGTTCGGCAATCATCAGTCCTGCTGCGACTTCCCAACGTCCTGCAAAAGCTAGGAGGGGCACAACTGCAGTATTAACGACATAACCAAGAGTAGTAATTCCCCAGTATTTTCGTGTTTGGTCGCTGATGTAACCTATCACTAAGCGAAAACCATAGCCAATTAACTCTCCCAAACCCGCTACAAGCCCTACTACAGTAGCGCTAGCGCCTAAAACTCCAAGATAAGCCCCCGTAATGCTACGCGCCCCCTCATAAGTTGCATCTGCACAGAGGCTGACAATACCCAGCAAAATCACGAACTTTAAAGCCGCTGTTTTCTGAGACATACCCTGATAAGTAATTCAAAATTAAACAACTTAGCTAAAAGCTACCTTATTCAATAGCCACTCATACCAATTCTCTAATCCAGTTCCTGTCATTGCAGAAAGCTGAAAAACTTGAATTTGAGGATTCACTTGCTTCGCATATTCTATACAACGCTGAGCATCAAATTGTACATGAGGCAGCAAATCTATTTTCGTGAGAACCATTACCTGACTAGCGCGGAAGATATGAGGATATTTTATCGGCTTATCTTCTCCTTCCGTGACTGAAAGAATGACGACTTTAAAAAGTTCTCCTAAATCAAACAAAGCCGGACAAACAAGATTACCAACATTCTCAATCATCACCACTGAATTTAGGGGTGGATTGAGTTGTTGTAACCCTCTATCAACCATTGCTGCATCTAAATGACAGCCTGTCCCAGTGTTAATTTGGACAACTTTACAGCCTGTTTCTTGAATTTTTTTAGCATCATTCGTTGTTTCTTGGTCGCCTTCAATAACGTTGATAGGCAACTGATGCTTTAAATCATTGATAGTTCGAGTTAAGAGAGTTGTTTTTCCCGAACCAGGAGAACTCATCAAATTTAATGGGAGGATGTTTCTACCTTTGAACCATCCTCGATTTTGGGCAGCAATAAGGTTATTTTTAGCTAAAATATCATGCTCTAAAGCCAGAGTTGTGCCATGTACCTTGGCATGAATTTGAGATGCTTCTGTGGAATGGTCATGACTGTGGAAATGAGTGATAACAGTGCCATCTGGTAAAGTATGAGTATGATGATGGTCGATATTATTTGAAGAGTCCATTGTTGCAACTTCGCCTGTTTCAGGATTAGTCATTTTCACTTCAGCATCATCAGAACAACCACAGGTTACACACATACTTCCTCGATTTCGATTTCCTTAATTTTCAGTTCTTCCCCAGCTATTAAATCGAGATGAACGCTACCACATCTACAGATTCCAAAAGGTTTTTCTAAAGGAATTTCGGCACCGCATTGACGGCATTTGGCTAATCCAGGGGTTTCTAAAATATCTAACTTTGCCCCTTCTAAAACAGTTCCTTGAGTACAAATATCAAAACAAAATTGTACTGCTTCTGGCAAAATAGCTGAAAGCTTACCAATTTCTAACAATACTCTTTTGACTTGTGTACCATTTGCATATTCAGCGACAATAGCCACAATATTTTGAGTAATTCCTAATTCATGCATTGAAGTGCTGAGTGAATGCTTAGTCAACCTTAAATAGTAGAGATAGTTTTTGCAGTGTAACGTACCATAATTAACAAATTCTTGAATTCACTCAGATTTTGCACCATAATGTTAGTCCGCCAAGAAATAAATTCTGAGGCTAAGAGTTCAAGTCCGTTAAAACTTGCACTTGTCAGAAATGTCAAAATTATTACATTTTCTTTTACTCGGTTCTCGTCCGCCTAGGACTGTAAGTCCCAGGCTAATAGGCGAAGTCCATTAAAATGGGCTCAAACTGGAAATATTTTTTAGTATATTTATAGTGGTTGACTCGTAATGGTGCAAGATCTGAATTAAAACGGACTCAAAGACTTACCCAGTCCGTTTTAACGGACTTAAGCTATTAGCTTTGCACTCAAGTTCAAGGCGTACTATGGATGAGGTACATTCCGGTGAATTAACAAATTCTTGGTAATTGCTCACCAACAAGCATATCAACAATACGTTCAGCACCAAAAGCGGTTTTTAAAAAGACAACACCAGAAGGTGAGGGAATCACTTCACCAATAATACAAGCATCTTTTCCGGCTGGGTGAGATTTCATAGCTGAGACAACAGTATCAGCATTTTCGCGTCCTACCACAACGACTAACTTACCTTCATTTGCCAAATACAATGGATCTAAACCTAAAAGTTCGCAAACACCTTTAACTTCTTCACGCACTGGGATAGATTGCTCATCTAGGCGAATTCCTACATCAGAACCCAGAGCAAATTCATTTAACACTGTGGCTAAACCACCGCGTGTTGCATCCCGCATAGCATGAACGTCAGCACAAACATTTAGGATAGTTTCAACTAAACCATTCAACGGCTGACAGTCGCTTTCAATATCAGTTTCTAATGCCAATTCCCCACGGGCAATTAAAATTGCTGTGCCATGATTGCCCAATTCACCATTAATGATAACTGCATCTCCTGGTTGAATATTATGGGCAGAAATATTTACTCCCGTTGGAATAACACCAATACCAGAAGTATTAATAAATAATTTATCTGCTGCACCACGATGGACAACTTTTGTGTCACCAGTCACAATTTGTACGCCAGCTTTTTTCGTTGCTGCTTGCATACTTTGCGCAACACGCCGCAAAGTTTCTACAGCAAGTCCTTCTTCTAAAATGACACTACAGCTAAGATATAACGGTTTGGCACCACTCATTGCTAAATCATTAACCGTACCATTGATGGCTAATGTTCCAATATCACCACCCGGAAAAAATAAAGGATCGACAACATAAGAATCAGTTGTAAAAGCAAGTCTGTCTCCCTGTTTCATGAAACTTGCTAAATCAAAACTGGCTTGGTCTTCTAATTGAGACAGAGTAGGATTATCAAAATTCTTGACAAAGATATCATCTATTAAATCACGCATTGCTTTGCCACCGCTACCATGGGCGAGGGTGATATGAGTGTCTCGCACTTTACCTTGATGACGGCGGACTTTTTCGATTTTTTGAAACAGGAAATTCTGTGGTGAGTGAGAATTGGGAAAGTTCATCTCAAATTCTGTTTAGTTATTTTAGCGGATTTATCCATACTATTAATGGTAGGTTGGGTTTCGCTTTGCGAAACCCAACATTTACAGGGTTGTTGGATTTCATATCTTCGACCCAACCTACAAAATTTATCTGATAATTTTGATAGCGCAGCGTGCCCGCAGGGCATACTTTGAATTTTGAATTTTGAATTCCCCAAAGGGGTGACCTAATCTAAAACGATTTCCTAAAGTGACGCCCAAAACCTTGAGGTAATTGCCCATCGCTAACTGGATTGGTTCCCATTGTTCTAACGCCGCCACCACATCACCGCCAGATTCCTGTAACTCTTGCGCGAGTTCGATCGCATTCGTCACAGCTTTAGAAATCCCCGCAGCCGTGTGAGGACGGACGACAAATGCAGCATCGCCAATTAAACACACCCGTCCAAAAACCATACGTGGTACAGATAAGTCGTAGATAGGTTGAATGAATGGTTTGTTTGTTAGTTCAAAGAAATACTGAAAAATTTCTGGTAAATATCTCTTTGCTACTACTCTCATCTGTTGGACGACTTCTTCTCGAACCTCTCCTTGAGGTATGAAAAACCTTCGTACTCGTCCTTGGTGATTAGTCATGACTGCATTCAACTCTTCGCCATCTGGGACATTAAAATACCAAAGCCAGTTGAGACGGCGTTTTCCTTCGTCTAACTCCCCGTTTGATCCAGGGACCAGATAGCACAGTGTCTGCATGCTGGGTCCGTTAAAAAAGGTGAATTTATCAGCAAAGAATTTTGCAACGTCTGATGAAAGTACATTTTCGTCTATCAGCCCTCGCCATGCAATATAACCTGCATACTGAGGCATAGCATTTAGTATCAGTTGCTGACGTATGGTTGAATCAACACCGTCAGCCCCAATGAGTAAATCACACTTTTCTTCCCTTTCGTCTTCAAAGTGCACCACCACGCAGTCGTCACTCTGTTGAAAACCAATGACACTGTTACCTTGATGGTAACGTTCATCTGGGAAAACTTTCCGCAGTTGATGATACAGCATATCCCAAGAAATCATGACTTGGGGTGTGGATTCTTCCCAAATAATGCTGCCATCTCCAGTGATATATTGTCTCTTGCACGAAGTCATACCCACCGCTTCTGGTATGCTAATACCATGTTCTGCCAGAAACTGATTGATTTCCATCTGCACAACAACAGCAGTACCGCGACTTTGGACACCACCAAATGTAGGCGTTACCCCTTGGTAGGAGGCGCGTTCAAAAATTTCTACATCACAACCGATACAGTGCAGCGCTAAGCCTGCACACAAACCACCCATTGAACCACCTGCAATAACGACACGAAGGGGTTGTGAGTTTTGTTGCGTGATGTCCGCTTTGACTTGCATGAAGATGCTTCTGTAGAGTTTTTGTCACTTGCTCAAAGTCTACAGGTTTGACTCTATCACTGATAGTGACCCACGATCACTCAAACATTCAAAATTCAAAATATGTCCTCCGGACACGCTGGGCGTATGCCTACGCCACGCTGCGCTAACACCAAGTGTGCGCGAAGCGCTTACAAAATTCAAAATGAAGAATCCCATTTTTGAATGCGTGAATTATCTTGTGGTTTTGTGATCGTGTCTACCACTATGCTTATCTGAATGTAGTAGACCTCCAACAGCCTAATTTTCGCTTTCAAATTTGTCTACGTGAACTGTCACCCATTCAGGTTTAGTATTCAAAGTAGAAACAAGTGCATGAGTGACTGCTTGCGCCAGTTTCCGCTTCAGTCGAATAGAATGACATTCAGCAACTTTGACAGTGACATGTGACATATGCATTCCCCAATGATTTTTTCAGTGTTGATTTTTGACTTGTGATTTTTTCTACACTTTTACCTTTTCTTTGTCAAGTGTTTTATCAAGCATCATTTTTTTAGCCTGGTGATAAAAGCGACTATATTTATAATAAGCTGCACAAGCACCTTCAGAAGAAACCATACAAGTTCCAATCGGTGTTTCTGGAGTGCAAGCTGTCCCAAAAACTTTACACTGCCAAGGTTTTAACACTCCTTTGAGGATTTCTCCACAAAGACACGCTTTATGGTCAGCAGCTTTTTGATTAGGAAGAGTAAATTTTAATTCTGCATCAAATTCAGCATATTCAGCCCGAATTTTTAATCCAGACTTGGGAATCTCGCCTAAACCGCGCCACTCAAAACTTTCTCGGTTTTCAAAAACTTTGTTCATTGTGGCGATCGCCACCTGATTTCCCGTCTTCTCTACCAACCTGTTATATTGATTCTCAACCTCACAACGTTTTTCTACAATCTGTTGCAACACCATCCAAAGAGATTGGATAATATCTAAAGGCTCAAAACCAGAAATCACAATCGGTTTTTGATACTCTTGGGAAATAAACTCATACGGTTCAGTGCCAATCACCATACTGACATGACCCGGACCAATAAATCCATCGAGTTGTAAATCCGGATTATCTAAAAGTGCTTTTAGGGCAGGAATCACGAGGACGTGATTAGAAAACATACTAAAATTAGGAATTTTTTCAGATGCTGCTTGCAGGATAGTCAAAGCAGTGCTGGGGGCAGTTGTTTCAAAACCCAAGGCGAAGAAGACAACTTCTTTATCAGGGTTGTCCTTAGCAATTTGTAGACTATCGAGGGGAGAGTAAACCATACGAATGTCCGCGCCTTGTGCTTTAGCTTGCAACAAGTTTGTTTGAGAACCAGGAACGCGCATGGTATCTCCAAAAGTCGTGAAGATAACGTTTTGTTTTAGGGAGATAGAAATAGCATCATCTAGTCTTCCCTTTGGCATCACACATACAGGACAACCTGGACCATGAATTAATTCAATTGCTTCCGGTAAGATTTCTTCAATTCCATATTTAAAAATAGAATGAGTGTGACCCCCACAGACTTCCATTATTTTGATAGGCTTTTTGAGGCGTTGCGATAATTCTTTAATGGCGTGGAATAAAGCATCAGCTTTTTTGGGGTCTCGGAATTCATCAACGTATTTCATATGAAAATTATAATCAAAGTTTGATGACGTTCAGATACCCGACTTCTTAAAGAAGTCGGGTATCTTGTTTTTTTCACGAATCATTTAGGACTGCTATAGAAATCCTAGATAAGTCGTGAACAAAAAAAACGAACCGCAAAGGCGCAAAGACACGTTCGACGAAGTCGTTCCCGAAGGGTAGTGGCTTCCCGCAGGGTAGGACGCAAAGAAAAGAAAGAAAAGAAGAGGATAATGTTCATATCCTATTAAGTCAGGCTGTATCTGAACCGATTGCTACTGCTTCTGCTAATTCTTCTAAGAGTTGCAGTGTTTCCATGGCTTCTTTTTCATTAATTCGATTCATCGCAAACCCAACATGAACTAGCACCCAATCGCCTACACATGATTCAACTGAATGCTGTTCATCAACGATACAAGCAATATTCACGCTTCGCTTCACACCACCAACATTGACTACAGCTAATTTTTGTTTAACGTCAGTTATTTCTATAATTTTACCTGGAATTCCTAAACACATTTTGTTTTTTCTTTTTTTATGAACCGCGGAGGCGCAGAGAACGCATAGAAAGGAGTATCATTACTATAGATAATCTTAGATCACAGAAGATAATAACAATTACTGACTGACAATCAGTAACTTATTGAGTCATTAATTGAGCAGCTGCAATGACAGCTTGTCCTAGGGATAAACCACCATCATTAGCTGGAACTAAGCTATGAGTCAGTACATTTATCCCTAATGCTTGTAAGCCTTGAGTAACTTGCTCTAACAGAATACAATTTTGAAAAACTCCTCCTGTGAGGACAACTTGATGAATATCATTTTTTTGACGTAGGTTATTAACCATTTCTACAATCGTATGAGCTAAGCTTATATGAAATTTAGCAGCGATAACTGCTTGAGGAGTTTTCTGCTGTAAGTCATTCAGCAAAGCTTGCCACATGGGAGATGAATCTATATAAGAAATCTTATCTGAAACAACAAGTTTAAAATGATAATTTAAATATTCTTTAGTTTTTAAAAAGTTAGTATCAGCCAAAGCTTCCATTTCAATTGCTGCTTGTCCTTCATAGCTACATTGTTCTTGGCAGATACCAATTGCAGCAGCGACAGCATCAAATAAACGCCCTACTGATGAAGTCAAGGGAGCGTTTATTCCTTTTTCGACAAGCTGATTGAGAAGTTTCAGCGGTTTTTGTTCTAGAAATTCTAAAATCTCTAAGTTTCTGTATTTTTGTTTGAAATCTTCCCAAGGAAAAGCAGATCTTAACTGGGCGTAGGTATTACGCCAAGGTTCTCTCATTGCTTGTGTTCCACCAATCATTGGTACTGGCTTAAATGTCGCCAATCTCTTAAATTGGCGATAATCTGCTAACAGAAATTCTCCGCCCCACAGTGTTCCATCTTCACCATAACCCAAGCCATCTAATGCAATACCTAAAACAGGTGGTGAATTAATATTTATATCATTTTCTGCCATGCAAGCAGCAATATGAGCATGATGATGTTGGATGTGAAGTAGGGGCACGGCTGTGCCGTGTCCGTACTGATTGGCGTGTGCAAGTTCTTTTCCAAGTTTTGTTGAGAAATATTCTGGGTGCAAATCAACAGCGATCGCTTTCGGTTGATGCTCAAATAAATTTAAGTAGACATTGAGCGTATCCTGATAAGATTTGAAGGTGGCTGCACTTTCTAAATCTCCTATATGTTGAGATAGAATTGCTTTCCCATCTCGCAATAAACAAAAAGTATTTTTTAGCTGACTTCCCATTGCTAAAATGTGAGGAACGCTTTCAAATCCAGATGGTAAATTAATAGATGTTGGTGCGTATCCTCTAGCACGACGGATTGTTAGCACTTTATCACCAACAACCCTCACTACCGAATCATCGACTCGGTTTACAATCTCTCGATTGTGGAGAAGAAAATAATCTGCAATCTTTCCTAGCTTCTCACGCGCTTCGACATTATCAATACATTGCGGTTCATCAGAAAGATTACCACTTGTGAAAACAATCGGGCGATTCATCCGCCTCAAAATGAGGTGGTGTAACGGGGTGTAAGGTAGCATGAAACCCAAAGTGTTTTGCCCAGGTGCAACTGAGGGCGCTATCGGGGGAGTTTTGAATTTTGAATTTTGGGTTTTGGGTTTTGAGTTTTGGATTTTGAATTTTGAATTTTGCGAAAAGTTGCCAGGAGGAGCCAGTACTGCAGGAGGGTCTCCCTCCGTAGGTATCTGGCGTTGGTTTCCCTCCGTAGCAAACTTTTCAAGACGAATTTTGAATTGTACTCTCCCACTTCCCCTTTCTTCTTCATCGTCTCCTGCTTTCGCCTGGATTAACACAACAGGCGCAGCGGGACTTTCTAATAATTCTCTTTCTTTGGTGTTCGGGGTGCAGTACTCTTCAATAACTGATATATCTCGCGCCATCAAAGCAAAAGGCTTTTGATTGCGCTGTTTACGGCTGCGTAGTTTTTGCACAGCACTTTCTTGAGTGGCGTCGCAAGCTAAATGAAATCCACCCAACCCTTTAATAGCAACAATTTCGCCTTTTTGTAATAAGGTACAAACGGCATCAACATCGTCAAGCATAGAAAACATATAAGATGTAATTGGTTGATTATCTGAACGTTCTAACCAGGCTTTAGGACCGCAAATCTGACACGCTACGGGCTGGGCGTGAAAACGACGGTTTTCAACATCGTTGTATTCCCGACGACACTCTGCACACATAGCAAAAGCAGCCATACTTGTGTTGTGGCGATCGTAAGGTATGGCGCGAGTGATACTTAAGCGGGGACCGCAATGAGTACAGTTCGTGAAGGGATAACGATACCAGCGGTTGAGAGGGTCAAAAATTTCCGCTTTACATTTTGGACAAGTCGCAGCATCCGCAGGAATTTCTGTTTTCACTGCGTTGCTGACACTGTCAGAAATGACAAAATCACCAAAGCTAGATTTGCCTTCATAACGCTTGCGCGTTACTTCATCAATTCTCGCTAATGGCGGACACTGTTTCTGTAATTTTTGGACAAATTCTTCTATAGATTTTTCACAGCCAGATACCCAAATGAGGACACCTTGACCGTCATTACAAACTTCGCCTTGCAATCCGGATGCTTTTGCAAGTCTATATACAGTGGGGCGGAATCCCACTCCTTGAACGATACCGCGAACCCTGATGATTTCTTCAGTAGACATGAGATTTTAACGAATTTCGTAGATGCTAAAGACAGAACTCAGAACTCAGAACTCAGAACTCAGAATTCAAAACTCAGAATACAGAACTCAAAATACAGAACGATTTATTGTCTTGAGATAAAGGCTTTGTGCAATCTATTTGGAGACTGTGTACCTGACTTAACACAACACACAACGTAAACTTATGCTGTGTTCTGACTCAGGAGTTACTGAGTTCTTTGGTAGTTATCTTCCAAAGTAAAACTCGGTTATTTCCAGAATCTGCTATGACTGCAGTTTTTCCACACACTTTTATTCCATAAGACCAATTCAAGCTATCTCGTTTTGGTAGACCAAAATCACGATTTTCACCTTTACGTTGAAAGTCGATTTGTCCAGCAATAGTATGACATTCGCTTCCGTGCAAAGACAAAATTGATTGTGGTTTTTTCCAGCTAACAACCCTTGAATTAGCTGTATCTGCGACGAACAACCACTCACCAGCAGCAGCGACACCATAAGGCATACTCAAACTATTGGCACTAGGAAGATAAACTCCTTGGTTCATTTCAACTGAATCAAAAGTTTTTTGTCCTAATACCACCGCACAAGAAGCATTATTTTCTGTTGGAATTCCCTCCCAAATCATCACACGGTTATTACCCGCATCAGTGACAACTAAATTTTCTTCCCAAACAGTGATGTCATGACACCAACGCATACTCGATGCTGAAGCAGTATCACCGCCATTTTCATCACGGGACATCATATCGTGTTGTCCCAAAACAACATCAGCTGGTTGACCATTTTCTTCAGGTAATTGATGCCAAATTAAAACCCGACGATTACCTGTGTCAGCAACAAATAGTTTTCCTTGATGAGAGAAAACTCCATAGCACCAGTTGAGAGTATTCGCTGCTGCTTGTTGCGTTCCTCTGTTTGGTTCGTTGTCAGTGAAATGGGTTTGACCTAATACTACATCGGCTGGAACATTACTATTTTCTGGCAATTTTTTCCAAATCAAAACGCGATGATTCCAAGCATCTGCAACTGCTAAACCTTCACCACAAGCACAAATTCCAGTTGGTACACTAAGTGTTGTCCTTCCAGGACTACCTTTGGCATTTTGTCCTTCATGATTAAAGTCTGGTTGTCCAATCACCCAGTCAGCAGGTTGACTATCTTGAGTGGGAACATTCCGCCATCCTAATAAACGATGATGTCCTGTGTCTGATACCCACAATGGTCCAGTCTCAGATATTAAACAAACACCACGAGGACCAAACATTTCTCTACTGCTGGGTACAACAGGTGTTGCTAGTTGACCTAGTTCAAGAGTCTTTCCTAAAATAACTTCTGCACCTTGAAGCAAAAAAGGTGAAAGTTGGGAAACTTTTACCGCTTCTGCTGCATCTTTTGGTGTAAGAGTCATTTTAGTTGCTGTGTTCATCGGTGAATTTGGAATAAAGAAATGCAGCTTTTATCAGTTACCAGTTATCAGTTATCAGTCTCGTGTCCCGTTGTTCACTGTTCACTGTTCACTGTTCACTGTTTACTGTTCACTGTTGACTGTTTGTTCAGCCTCAAAGAAATTTGAGACCAGAAGCGATTAGTAAGTTGAAATTTGTTCGCCTGTTCAGCCGCTTAGAACTGAACTTGCGGGCTAATCATAGCTTCAGTCAATTTTAAGATACGGAAAACTTTATAATGTTTTAGCTTTTTGTCTGAAATTTATTTCAATTTCAGGTCTTTATGTAGAAATGGCATCAAAACACCAGTCAAAAAGCTAGAGACAATAACTGGTATCCAAAAGCTAACTTGAGCTTGTGCAAGCAGGAACAACAACAATGCACTTAGGCTAATGCCAATTGTAGTTTGCCTGACAAAATACATGGGGTCGCGCAGTAGCTTTCCCTTAAAAAATAGCCTAGCACTAAACCATCCGATCTCTAACATGACTCCTCCTAGAAATTTCTCAACACATTCAAGACTATTAGCCCTAAGATAATTCCAGGAATGACGCCAGCTGAACCAAAGAATCCACCAAGAAGTGCAGCTAACTCATAACCTAAATCTTCTTTGGCTAAAATGATTCCGCCAATTGCACCGCCAATCATAGATAAGGCTGTTGCTACTAAAAACCACACAAATCCTGTCGTCAGATTCAAGTCGCCAGCCATTAAGCTTGTGAAAAAATCTCTGAAAAGAGGATTTGTCAAAAGGTCTGTCATTATCATCTCAAGAATGAAAATTGTTATTTGTGACTTGTTACTCGTTGGTGATTCTTTGTTTTTGAAAACCACTAACCATTCTCGATTTCCGTCTCAATTTCTTGCAGTACCTGTGTGACAACTTGTGCTTGTTCTATTTGTCCATGCTGAGTGAAAATTTCACACGCTTCTTGATAATAGGCACGCGCTTGCAAGAGATTTTTGAGATTTCCGGCTTGTGGTTTTTCCGGATTATCTGGTAAATTCCATAAAGCGTTGGCTTTATTAGAAATCGTGTTGGCGTATTCCAGAGGGGTATCTTTGGGGTTACGCACTTTTAAGGCTTCCTCATAAGCGGCGATCGCCCGCACAACATTCTCCAAAGGATGAGAACTCGGTAAATATTGCAAAGCATTACCCAGATTATTCTGCAACATCGCATATTCCCTAGGATGGCTGATTAACTCAATATGCTTCAGCGCCTCTTCAAATGTTTGCACTGCCAACCCTTGACGCAGGTATTCTCTTTCTGATGTCAGGGGTATCGAGAGGTAAGCAATTGCAATATTGTTGTGTAAAATCGCATATTCCTGCGGGTACTTCTGCCAGGTAAACACCTGCAAAGCTTTTTGATAAGCCTGGATGCTATCTGTCATCTGCGCTAAATTGAATGGCACAAGTGACTGCAACACTAACCCAAAATTCATTTGGGCTTCTGCTAGTTCCACGGGTGTTGCAAGCTGTTCTAAAATAGGTAGGGCTTCTTGAAATCGTTCTTTCGCTTCTAGCAACAGTTGTTCCCCAACATCGGGAATAGCCTTCAAAGCCACTGCTATTCCTACCTTTGCCCTAGCTTGCCACAGCAAATTATCCTGATCACACAAATCATACGCTTGGTGACACAGCGAAACTGCATTCCATAAATCTTGGGCAGTTTTCGGCTTTTTTTGAAAGCCTTGCGCCATTTCAATCAGCATCTCGATTTTTTCTTGTGTCGTTGCTGGGGAAGAAGCAATCATATCCATTGCCGCCTTCACCGCAGAATCTGTCATGCTGGGGGTCATTACCATCTTCCTATAGCAGGTTGAAGAATTGAGTCCTTGTCAGTTCGCACACCCAATAGACGCATATTCCTTACGTCTTTGCGCTGTACCAACCAAGCAAGTTTTACGCAGATAATGAGTTGTGTCTTGGTAAATCCCGTATCAGTTATCAGTTATCAGTTATCAAGTACCAGCCGCAGTTATCAGTTACCACTGTTCACTGTTTGAATAAGTCTATTCTCTTTTAAGATAAAACATTTCTATTGAAAAAAATCTACTTTTTGGGTTTTATTTAGATAAAATTTTCTTAACTTATATTTATCTTGAATTTATACTTTTTTCCCATTTTGAGGCTAAAAATCATTTTCTGTGACAGATTTTTTAAAAAAATCAATTTTTATCAAAAATCTGATTAAGATTAGAGTAACATAATTGGGGTGTTATTGTATCTCTCATTCTTGCAAAAAAAGGTTATTGGTTAACTGTTTCATCAAAAAGAGACTAAATTTCATTTCAAAATATCTAAAACTTTATGTAAAAGATAAACAATAGAATAAAAAAATACATGATATGAAAAATAAAGAATGAAAAACAGTTGAGACGCGACAAAGAACGTCCCCTGAATCATCCAGGGCAAACAATAGAAAAAAAGATAGCTGATGACTAACTTACTATGGCTGCAAGGTGGTGCATGTTCAGGCAACACCATGTCATTTCTCAACGCTGAAGAACCGACAGTTTGCGATTTAGTGACTGACTTTGGTATAAACCTCCTTTGGCATCCATCTTTAGGATTAGAACTAGGTACAAACTTGCAGACAATGCTGTGGGAATGTCTTTTGGGCAAGATTCCCTTGGATATCCTGGTTTTTGAAGGTACAGTTGTCAACGCACCTAATGGCACAGGAGAATGGAACCGTTTCGCCGATCGCCCCATGAAAGACTGGTTAAGCGACCTATCCCAAGTTGCTAACTATGTCGTCGCCGTGGGAGACTGTGCGAGTTGGGGAGGAATTCCCGCCATGTCACCCAACCCAACTCAATCTGAAGGATTGCAATTTCTCAAACGCAAAGAAGGGGGCTTTTTAAAAAAAGAATTCCGGGCAAAATCGGGATTACCCGTGATCAACATTCCTGGATGTCCCGCCCATCCCGACTGGATCACACAGATATTAGTGGCGATCGCCACCAATAGAATTGGCGATATTGCCCTTGACGACTTACATCGTCCACAAACCTTCTTCAACACCTATACCCAAACAGGTTGCACCCGCAATATCCATTTTGCCTACAAAGCATCAACCACTGAATTTGGTCAACGTAAAGGATGCTTATTCTACGACTTAGGTTGTCGCGGACCAATGACTCGTTCCTCCTGCAACCGCATCTTGTGGAACCGCGTCTCCTCCAAAACCCGCGCCGGGATGCCTTGTTTAGGTTGCACTGAACCGGAATTTCCCTTCTACGACCTCAAACCAGGAACCGTATTTAAAACACAAACCGTCATGGGAGTTCCTAAAGACTTACCCACAGGAGTCAACAAAAAAGACTATGCCCTACTCTCCATCGTGGCAAAAGACACAATGCCCCCTTGGGCAGAAGACGACTTTTTTACAGTTTAGTCATTAGTCATCGGTCATTAGCACCATTCTCAACAAACGTAGGGTGGGCACTGCCTACCAACATTAAAATGAGAGTTTGCGGTTTCGATAGGCAGTGCCCAACGCCAGATGCTTCAAGCCGGGAAACCCGGACGCCAGATACCTACGGAGGGAGACCCTCCTGCAGTACTGGCTCTCCAACGCACTGGCTCCCCTACAAAAATAGCTTCATTTTGAACTTTGAATTTTGAATTTTGAATTTGAGCGAAGCGAGTGACACAGGACAAAAAACAAATGGGAATTCAAACACTAGACATTTCCCCAGTCGGGAGAGTAGAAGGCGATTTAGACGTCCGAGTCGAAATAGAAGACGGACACGTCGTCAACGCTTGGACACATGCCGAACTCTTTCGAGGATTTGAAGTCATCCTACGCGGAAAAGACCCCCAAGCAGGATTAATTGTCACACCTCGCGTGTGCGGTATTTGTGGCGCTTCCCACCTCACAAGTGCAGCTTGGGCATTAGACACTGCTTGGGAAACAGAAGTTCCGCGTAATGCAATTTTGGCAAGAAACTTAGGTCAAATTGTCGAAACAATCCAAAGCATACCCCGCTACTTTTATGGTTTATTTGCAATAGATTTAACCAATAAAAAGTATCAGGATAGCCCTTATTATTCAGAAGCTTGCAGACGTTTTGCCGCTTTCACAGGCAAGTCTTACGAACTTGGCATCACAATTTCTGGCAAACCTGTAGAAATCTACGCCCTCTTTGGTGGTCAATGGCCCCATTCTAGCTACATGGTTCCTGGTGGAGTTATGTGTGCCCCCACCTTAACAGACGTGACTCGCGCGTGGTCAATTTTAGAATACTTCCGCACCAATTGGTTAGAACCTGTGTGGTTAGGTTGTTCTTTAGAACGCTACGAACAAATTCAGACTTATGAAAACTTCATGGAATGGCTAGACGAAAGCCCAAGTCATGCAAACTCTGACTTAGGTTTTTATTGGCGGATGGGTTTAGATATAGGTCTAGATAAATATGGTGTTGGTGTAGGTCGATATGTCACTTGGGGATATTTACCTCATGAGGCAAAATACCAGAAGCCGACAATACAAGGGCGAAATGCAGCCGTGATCATGAAGAGTGGAGTCTACGACAGTTTCACCGACACCCACACTCTTATGGATCAGACTTTTGTCCGGGAAAATACAACTTACTCCTGGTATGAGGAACTGACATCAGACATTCACCCCTTTGACCGCGTAACCAAACCAAGTCAAAATAATGTCAAAGACTTCAATGGACAATACTCTTGGTCAACAGCTGTCCGTCACAAAGACTTAGGACGTTTGGAAGCAGGACCACTCGCACGTCAGTTAGTCGCTGGTGGTAAACATGGAGAGTCTTGGCAACACTACGATGGGTTTATCCTAGATGCATTTAAGCAAATGGGTGGTGCCAGTATTCATTTACGACAGCTAGCACGAGTTCACGAAATTGTCAAGTTATACAGACAAGCAGAACGCTGCTTGCGCGAGTTCCGCCTGAATGACACCTGGTATATCAAACCCAAAGAAAAAGATGGACGCGGTTGGGGTGCAACAGAAGCATCGCGCGGTTCCTTGTGTCACTGGTTGGAGATTGAGGGTGGTAAGATTAAGAATTACCAAATTATGGCACCCAGTACTTGGAATATCGGACCCCGTGATGCAGAAGGAATACGCGGACCGATTGAGGAAGCTTTAGTCGGGACACCTATTTTTGACTCCAGCGATCCGGTGGAAGTGGGGCATGTGGCGCGATCGTTTGATTCTTGTTTGGTTTGCACCGTTCACGCCCATGATGCCAAGACGGGTAAGGAGTTGGCGCGTTTTCGTACTGCGTAGATGTATGTAGAGACGTTACAACGTGATGTATTGCACGCAAACCAAACCCGCTATAAGCGCGCTTCTCAATGGAGTGAAATACAGACATGTTGTGTAGGGTAGGCATTGCAATGCCCACCCTACTTAAGTGAAAGCTGACGCGGATTTTGTATGCTCATTACAATTCTCCTGAAGTGAGTACTTGTGTCAACTATTCATATGACATTTGCAGTACCTACCTATCAGGAAGTAATAGCTTTCTTTGAAAAAAGATTTATCTACTTTTTCTGATAAACCCATTAATGTAGGCTTTGAGATCGTCCAAGTCCAAGTCTGTGGAGATAAATCCGATGTAGTTATCGGGTCTCAGTAGCACCTTGAAAGGCTGGTTTGTGCCGAAGATTTCCACGACGCGCGGGTAAAGCGGAATGACGTTGAAATCAATGAAGTCGCTGTATTCGTTTTTGAGTTCCTGCTTCAAACCTTCATAGCCGTGTTCCCCGTCGGAGAAAACAAGCAGGTGGAATTTCGGATCGCGAAGTTTGTCGTAAACGTTCGCGCCGTCAACCAGAAAATACGGCATCCTGTCTCCGGCTTTGACATCAAACTTTTGCTCGCCCTGATGCCAGTTTAAAGAACTGTCACGGTAGTTGAGTCCGATTTGAGAAACCATCGGAAAGATAAACTCTTTTGCCGCGCCAAACTGCGTCACAAAACTGGCAAGGCTTGGCAAAATGTTGTCGCGGAAAAATCGCAAATACCACTGGTCGCCCGCCGCGACTTCAAAAAACTGGTCGGTCGTCTGCAAGAGTCGTTTCGCATTCGCCAAGCGTTCTTCGTTATACGTTTCAAGAAGTGAATCCCCGGCATAACCTTTCAAAACAAACCCGATTTTCCATGCCAAGTTGTAAACGTCTTGGATACCGGTGTTCATTCCCTGACCGCCCGCAGGCGTGTGGATATGCGCGGCATCGCCAGCAAGAAAGCATCTGCCTTCTGAGAACTTCTCGGCACGACGAGTATGCACTTTGTAAGTCGAAAACCAGCGCACGTTCGTGATCTCCATCGGCCACTGCACCAATTGCTTGACCTTGTTTTCGACTTCATCGAAGGTCACTTCTGGTGAAACTTGGTCGTTGTATTCAGGCAGGTTACCAATAAGCCTCCAGTGCTTCTCGCCTTGCATGGGAACTATCAGCACAAACGAGTCATGTCCCAAGGGGGCATAAAACGTTCCCTCGTCTGCTTCAAACTCCATCTCCACGTCCGCGACATAAAACAGGCGCGGGTAAGTCGAACCTTCAAAACTCAGATCGAGGAGATGCCGCGTCGGACTGCTTGCGCCATCACAGCCCACTAAGTATCGGGCTTCTATGGTCTGTGTTTTGCCGTTTGCGGCTATGAGAACCGCTTTCACGCCGGACGCATCTTGCGCTATTGCTTTTATTTCAGTCTGCCATTGAACGTCTTTCCCGTTGTGTCCCAGATGCTCGTAAAGAAGACGCTCGTTTTTGCTTTGTTCAAAAACGAGAAAAAAAGGAAAAGGACTGAGCTGCCCGCCAAAGTCTGAAAAATCCAGGCGAGCGCTGATTTTACCAGAGTGCATCAGGGCACCTTTCTGCACAAGGGAGCCGCCTTCAACGGCTTTTTGCGCCAAGCCAACCTGGTCGTAAATTTCCAACGTACGTGCATGAACGACCAGAGCCTTTGACAAATCGGTGACACCTTCTTTTTTGTCAAAGATTACGAAGTCGATGCCGTAACGCATCAATTGTACAGCAAGCGTTAGCCCGGTCGGACCTGCTCCAACGATGATAACGTCCGTTTTGATTGTTGTCTCCATGGTTTCAACCGCCTTTAAAGGTCAGCCTTGGTCAGAGTTAACGTGGACAGGATGAACGCTAATACCGTGCAGCAATTGGGCGACCAACTCCGCCCACGGGCGAACCGGCAGACGCGCCAGATGCGTGGTCAACACCGTCCCGAGCAGCGTTCTGGCGGTCAAAGACGCATTGTGAGACCGCAACTCTCCGACTTGGACGCGCGTTTCTAGGTAAGCCCCCAGTGCCGTGATGCCTTCTTCCACAATGCTGTGCAGACAAGCCGCGACTTCGGGATTACTCTGGCTTTCGCGCACCATGAGGCGAAACAGCGCCTCCTTGCGTTCAAGCAGCGCCGAAAAGCTCTCCGCCACGTCCTCTAGAACGCATGTAGCCGCCTGATCATGCTTCACCAGAAGCAGCGTGCGTAGTTCCGGCAAAAAGCTGTGCCGTTCCCAGACCGCCCTGAGAACCTCGCTTTTGCTCGGAAAGTAGTGATACAGCAGACCCACTGCCACACCCGCCGCCACCGCGATTTGCTTGATGCTCGTCGCATCGTAACCCTGCTCGGCAAACAGCACCAACGCCGTATCCACCAGATGATCGCGCTGCACAGCTGCTCGTTGTTGCCGCGAATTTTTCGCTTGCATACTCACTGATTGAACGTTCATTCAGTAAAAGCGTAACACAACTTTTTGGAAGGAGCAAGGCAAACAGCACCAATGCGATTTTGTTAGATGAAGCTAAAGGTTGAGCGATCGCCAATCGTTAAATTCGCTGTAACTAGGGTGGGCATTACATCCAAATGCAAACTGCCATATTCGAGATGTTGAATTTTTTTACGTCAACCCCACCTACGAAAAAATGAAGCTAACCATCAATTCATCAAATCTAAGCCAATAGCAGTGAAAATGTACACACCATCTCAAAGCGATCCCTTTGACTACACTCAGGGCAAGCCCGTTCGTTTAGAAATTTTCAAAAACCTCTATCAATTTATGACCGAACAAATGGGGACGGCATCAGTTTTTGTTCAAGTTCTTTTACGATGCACCTTAACCCGTTTGTTGGGGTCTTGCTTTTTCACCCAAGAAAGGAATTTTTGCATTTGCGGTTCATCCTTGAGCTTCTCGGGCGAGTTCAACTCCTGTGCCAAACGTGTATTATCATAAAATATGTGAATTTGCTTATGGCAAGCAGAACAGATATTTATTTTCGGTCCATGATGACCCTTTTTCTGCCTGGGAATCAGATGATGAACCGTTAATGGCTGCACTTCTCTTTCACACAACTCGCAAGTCATGCTGTTGACCTAATGCTATTGATATTATTTGTATTATTACGTAACACTTAACATGCTAATGGTGGGTTTCTTTCCTATTACCCATTACCAATTACCGAATGCTTAACAGCACCATTTTCAAAAACCACGCTAGTGGGCACTGTCCACAACGTAAAAATAAGGGTTTGAGGAAAGTTAGACAATGCCCACCCGACAAAAATTGCTGAGTTTATAAGATAAATAACTATGAAATGGTATAATGAACCTCCTGTCTGGACTGACCAAGGTCAGACACTTAGGGTTACTTCCGGACTTCACACAGACTTTTGGCGCAAAACTCATTACGGGTTTATCCGCGATAGTGGACACTTTTATTATCAAGAGGTGACAGGTGATTTTAGTGCTGTCGTGAAAATCACCGGACAGTTCATGGTGCTTTATGATCAAGCAGGACTCATGATCCGCGAAAACGATAAGACCTGGTTAAAGTGTGGAATTGAGTTTGTCGAAGGTGTGCAATATGCTAGCACCGTAGTCACACGCGAGTATTCCGACTGGTCTGTAATATCGCTGCCGCAAAACCCCACGTCGTTATGGCTGGGGTTAGAACGAAGAGGAGGCACCGTGGAGGTGAAATATTCCCTCCACGGCGAGGAATACATAATGATGAGACTAGCTTATTTGACTGAGGAGGGAACTGTGCAGGTAGGTTTGATGTGTGCATCACCTGAACGGGAAGGTTTTCAAGTCGTTTTTGAAAACTTGCAAATCACACCTTTGTAACAGGAGTACTTGAAAATATGGTAATGGTAGGTTTGTTTGCCATTATCCATTACCAATTACCGAATACTTAACAGTTATACCAATTTGAAAAAAGAATGCGACAGATACACACTCCCAAACCCCTGTTATCTTAGGCTTTCTTCATTTTGAATTTTGAATTTTGAATTTTGAATTGGTATTACTGGTTCCCCCCATCACTTTTTTGTTGGCTACTTGAGAGTGTTGGTTCAAAAATCAAATACGTTCCTCCTAATCCTTCTACAATTGTGCGCGTATTGGCAACCATCATTTTTTGGTAAGTGTCTCCTTCGCTTCCTGGTGCACCTAAGTTATTAACAAATAGCTTCCTTTGTGACACCTTCGCTTTTGTATTTTGAGTCACAGAGTTAATCCAATTAGAGTTATTTGTTGTTTCTGTAAAAAGCGTAGGAATTCTAGATTTCTTAATGTATGTAGCCAGTGCTTGGACTCGTGTTGCACTCGGTTTTTCCGTATCGCTTATAGCTTCTAAAGCAGATTCATAAGAAAGATCGTAAGCTTTGGCATAATAACCCATTGCATCATGAGTTGTTATTAATTTGCGTTGTTGAGTAGGAATACTAGATATTCTTGACTTAATCCAATTATCTAATTTTGTGAGTTCATTTTTGACTTTTTCCGCGTTCTTACTATATAGTAATGCATTTTCTGGTACTACTTTACTCAGGTTATTGCTAATAACATCTACCATCCTGATACCATTTTTCGCATTGTGCCAAACATAAGGATCAGATACTGCTTCATCCTCTGCTTCAAATTTTAGCGGCTGAGGAACAGCACGTTGAGCAACTGCGATTTTTGATCCACTACTTTTACTTACCTTTATCACCTTAAGTAAATTAGGTTCTAAATTGTACCCACTGAAAAGAATCAATTTAGCTTCCTGGATGGCTTCTTGATCTTCTGGTTTTGGTTGATAAAAGTAGGGATTTGTATCAGGAGGAATTAAGCAGGTGAGATGAATTGTCTCCTCTGCAATTTGCTTTGTTAAGTCACACAATATACTTGTCGTTGCTACGACTCTAGGAACATTAGCATTTTGTTCACCAGAGTTGAGAGTGCCATGAGCAGAAGTGTTTGCTATGCTACCTAAATTATGACATCCAAACAATCCAACGGTAAGAGCAACAAGAGCAGCACGTAATGATTGAGTTAATCGTAACTTTTTTGACATAACAAATTCTATGAAAACAAACACAATGATAAGGGTGTATCTTCCTTTTGGGAGTTGTTTTCGCCACCTATATTGTGCATTATTAGGCAATTATAGAAAATTTCTCATAAACGAAACCCCCTCTTTCACGACTCCTACCAATTTCCTCATGTCGGGAGAAACAAGGAAAACTTTTTAGTGGAGAATGAAAGAAGGGGTATGGCAGCTTTACTGTTCGAGTTCTTTTACAGGAAGGTTAGTCTTAGCAGTCTACTAATTCAGGTGTTTGGTTAAGAATTTGACTCTCGATGGAAATAAAATCTTGGTAAGCAGCAGAATCTAATCTGTTTGGGTGAAATACACCAACGCTGTGACAATTCTGAAATGCCAATTTGATGCCAAAATAACGCTCAACTGCCCCACGAATAGCATCTCCACCCATCATCCGCAATAATTGAGCACGTTCTTTTTCACTTGGTGGTGCGACAGCATGATTAGCCCATTCTTCTCCTCTTGCCAAACGTTCAGCTAAACCTTCAACAACACTCCAAGCATAAGGTAACGATTCTCTAATGCTGGCGACAAAATCTGCTTCGTTAACTTGACCTGCTTTTGCTTGTTCAATGAGATGCACACTCACGTTTAGAGACATATATTTTTCCTTTCATGAAAATTCGAGTCAACTGTGACCCAATTCTTGAACATAATAATCATTCTCTATGAGGTTATTTGCATCATTGCAAAGAAAAGTAACATTCGACTAAAACTGTTAACCCTTCGGGTTCGCCCTTCGGGTATGCCTTCGGCACGTCTTCGACGAACGCAGTCGCCTAGGTCGGGAGACCCTCCTGCAGCGCTGTCTCACCAGATGCCTAGGTCGGGAAACCCTCTTGCAGCACTGGACTCACTGTTCACTGTTAACTGTTCACTGTTTCAATCACCCCCCAAAGCCTTGACCACGCTGCGTTTTTGACCAAACGAACAATTCGCCATTTTCACCACCTGCAGCAAGTTGCTGACCTTTGGGATGCCAAGCGAGGGTTGAAAACCCTGATGAAACACCTGTAAGAATTTGAGAAACTTGCTTTGCTTTTTTCCACAGACAAATCCAGCCATCAGCACCAGCGGAAGCAAGCAGGAAGCTTTTAGGTGCAAAGGCGATCGCCTGAATGACATCAACATGATTCGTTAACACTCTTGCTTCCCAACCTAAAGAGTCATCAGCCTGCTTTTCCCACACAACAATACCATCAACACTGGAACAGGCGACCAGAGGTGCACCTTGTGGAGTCGCTAGTTCTGACCATGCAATTTGGCGAATTTTGCCAGGAAAACCCCGCATCACCCAAGGTTCGGCTGTGCCATCAGAAGATAAGAAATGCGATTCCACAACAGTGATGGTGCGATCCATATTACCAGAGGCAAGGTATTTCCCATCCGGCGACCAAGCTATTGCTAGACTGGCTGAAGGTATATCTATGATGTACGGATCATCATTCCAGTTTTGACAGTCCCATACCTTAGCTCCCAGATAACCGCCAATAGCAAGGTATTCTCCATCGTAACGCCAATCAATACCTAAGACCGACGAAGTATCAAAATTCAAGGTGACGACTATTTCGTGAGTATCAGCATTCCACACTTGAACATGACGCCCTAAGCTAAAAGCGAGAAGATTGTTGGTGGGACTCCATGCTAGTTTATCAACCCACGCGGGAGAATTTTCTAAAGTGGCGATCAATTCACTTTCTCGCCAAATTTTTACCTTTCCATCTTGTCCGCCAACGGCTAAAAATTGTCCATCTTTAGAAAAGCCGACACAATCTATTGATTTACCTGTTCCAGTCTGTAAAGTTGTCAGGTTGCCATTTTGCCAGAGTACGACTTCACCAGCAGCAGAAGTTGCTGCTAGAGTTGTACCTTTTGGGGACCAGGCGATCGCCGTAACATAATCCGAAAGCGTCCCTGAATATTGCTCTTCAAATTCTTTAGAGTTGAGGGTTGAGGGGTTCATGGTTGTGTATGGAAGATGAGGAGGGAAGGAGGGAAGGAGGGAAGGAGGGAGGGAAGGAGGGATATTTTCCCACACTGCCACATTCTCTTAGGACTTACGCCAGAACTCTCTAAAACTCTTATTCCTTGGTGTCCTTTGCGTCCTTGGTGAGTCCAGCCCCCGTCTTGGTGAGTCCACTTGCCGTCTTGGCGGTTCCCGTCACGTTCGCGTAGCGTCTGTGCAGGAGATTGGCAAAGTGGCGTTAGCGCAGCGTGACCGTTCGGCCTCAAGCCGTGCCCGAAGGGCTCAGGTCATACCCGAAGGGCGGCTTCCGTCACGTAGACGCGTTCGCGTTCGCGTAGCGTGCGCTTTGCGCTCAGCGTGTCCCCTTGGGACTCAGCGGCTTCCCGTAAGGGTAGGGGGACTGGCGTTAGCCCTTCGGGCGTGCGCAAAGCGCATACCCGAAGGGCGGTACCCTGCGGGAAGCCGCTCCGCGTCTACGTTTTTTCATAATTTTGCGTAAGTCCTGTCTGTGACTCCCTCATCTGTTCTTCATGCCAAGCAAGCGAGGAAATCTTCTCTAAGTTGGGCTTCATCTAAGTTACGACCGATGAAAACCAGTTCGTTTTTGCGGGTTTCACCTTCTTTCCAAGGGCGATCTTGTTTCCCATCAAACAACATGTGCACCCCTTGGAACACAAAGCGATTATCTTCGCCAGCAATATTCAAAATGCCCTTCATACGAAAGATATCAGGTCCTTGGGTTTGCAGTAACTCTCCCATCCAATCGTTCAACTTGTCCCCATCCAGTGCGCCTTCTGCTACCAAAGCCACAGAGGAAACAGTTTCGTCATGTTCATGGGCATCCTCTCCCAGGAATTCTGGATCAATTTCCAAAGCGCGGTTGAGGTCAAAAGCTTTCACACCCAACAAGGCATCCATTGATACCTCAGAATCACGCGTACGGTAGATTTTAGCCATAGCATTCATCCCCCGAATCCGCTTTTCTAGCTCATCAAGCTGTTCTGGTGGCACTAAATCGGTTTTATTTAGTAAAATCACATCGGCAAAAGCAATCTGTTCTTGTGCTTCATCGGCATCCCAGTGCTGCCATATATGCTTAGCATCCACCACTGTTACTACAGCATCTAACTCCAGTTGTTCGCGCATATCTTCATCCATAAAGAATGTTTGAATCACTGGCGCGGGGTCAGCTAAACCCGTGGTTTCTATGACTAAATGGTCAAATTTATGACGGCGTTTCATCAAATTACCGATGATGCGAATCAAATCGCCACGCACCGTACAACAGATACAGCCGTTGTTCATTTCAAAGATTTCTTCATCCGCATCAATAATCAATTGATTATCGATACCGACTTCTCCAAACTCGTTGACAATCACAGCAACTTTTTTACCGTGTTCGTGGGTGAGGATGCGATTTAACAGTGTTGTTTTGCCTGCTCCTAAGTAGCCGGTCAGAACAGTAACGGGAACTGAATCTGTTATTACGTCAGCAACCATACCCTCGCCTCTTTCCTTTATAGATAATCATTATCGCCTATCTTAATCGTTTTATATTTTAATGACGACTTGTTGCTGAATTAGATTCTAGAAAAATAACAAGACAACTGTCGTGATTTTTTTTACAAACAAAATAAATATTAAGACTTTAGCGCAAAAGAGTAGCGTCAGCATTTCTTTATAAATTCTTAATGTGTAGAAAACCAAATAGCATGATAATCATTATCATAAATTGGAAATCACACTCAAATGGAGAAGCGTGGTGATTGCAAGTAACAAAACCTGCTTTCTAAAGCAGAAAACTCAAACAGGGAAAGCATTTGCGTCTATTGCAGTGAGCTTTTTAGTGACGACACCTCTAGTTCTATCCACGGCCTTGACATCAGCACAGGCTGATCAAGGTCACACTCACACTGATGAAACTGAATATTTTGTGGGGTTAGATACTTTGCAAGTTCTTACTAGCGGTACATACGCTCTTATTGGAAAACCCCAACTACAATCGTCTGACCTTTCTATACGCACATCGCGAAGTTGACCCTACAACCAATCATTTCCACGGTATCGGTGCTTACAGCTATTCAGGGTCAAAAGACAGTCCGACTATTACCTCAACCAACACAAACAATAGAATTCCTGAACCATACACTCAACAATCGCCCCTGACATTATTACCAGGAACAGGAGTTTTTACTGGTCGCTTAGTCAGCACTCCCACAAATGAGGAATATAGCAATCTAAAGACACAACCTGTGCTATCTCTGACAAATTCTACCGAATCAGAAGAGCAGTATCTGTTTAATAGCAGTAATAGGCGTTGGCAGGGGTCGCTTCAAGGAGCAACGACTGCTTTACAACTGGTATCAATTAGCGACGGTTTAAATGTTGCGGACAAGTCAGGGTCGAATCTTTTTAACTCTGTTGGCGATATTTACACTATCGGCAGTGGTGATAATTTTTCCTTCACTCCTACATTTTGGACTAATGCGACTGCGCCACTAGGAACATACTCAGCCACATTCAAACTTATAGATAATGGTACTACTAATAACCGTACACCTCTTGGCGAGTCTGGCACTTTCAGTTTTGATTTTAAAGTGGAGAAAGTGCCTGAACCTACAACCACAATTGGACTAAGTGTTGTTGGGCTACTTTTGTTTTCTCTTTCTCGGCAAAGGAAGCGTATTGGGAACGAACGGATGTAAACAACAAGATTCCCGACTTTTCTAAGAAGTCGGGAAGGGTGAACCTTTACCTTGTGGTGTGTTTACAGCGTTTTTCATCTATTTGAACCACAATCAATCGTTGGGGCGCTGCGGCCTTGTGCCCCTACAATGTGGTCTATTTACCTGAAAATGGCTGTAATTGAAAACCGCGATCATTTCATGTAGACAGCAAAAAGTCACCAACCGTATCAACCACAATCTGTGGATATTCCTTATGCATTCCCAATGAACCAGGAAGAACAACTGTTTGTACTCCAGGTATTGCCTTCATTGCATCCATTTCCGCACGGGACTTGGAAGGACAGGACTCTCCAATGACTACCCTGACTACCCCTCGTATATAGTGATTTCTACTCCAGAAACGGTATAAGTAATTTCTGTAAATTGGCTCACGTCCACGAATTCTTTCATTGTGGAGCTCAGATACAACTTTCCAAATTGCCCTTTGTCTTGAGCCATCTTGGAAGCAACGTTCACTGGGTTACCAGCAATATCTCTACCACCAAAAGGCAAATCAAAAACCAAAACCGGTCCAGCGTCAATACCAATACGCGAGGCGATACCTTGTGCAGCCAACTCTTGACGAAATGCTTGAGCAAAACTGAGGGCTGTTGCGGCTTCGTCAAAAACATAAATTCCTAGGGAACCGACTACCTTAATTTCTACACCCTTGTTTTGCTCTAGAAGGCGCACACCCACATCTTTTAACCTAGCGGAAACAGACAGGTTCGTAAACATAGCAACATCATGCGCTTCCGCTTCTGTAGTATCCCGTTCAATCAGGACAACCACTTTCTTGTCTAAGTACTTATCTGCCAACTGCTTACCAAACTCGGTGTCAGTCAGTCGGTTTTGATAAGCGACGAGATCAGCATAAAAAGCTTCAGAGTAGGGAATAGGATATTTCGTATCCCCTGGTTGCACATCAGATAAACTTGGTCCATCTGTCACCCGGAAAATATGACCAATTTTTGTTGGTGTTTGGGTTTTTTGAACAATCGTAAAATTGTGGTCGGATGGTAATCGCTCATAAATGCTTTGACTAATAACTATCTCACCACCTTCAGTCTCATTTTCAGCAATCTCTTCGATGATATCGGCTTCTAATCCATACAAACCACCGTTGATATCATAAAACTCACCTAAGTGTGCGCCAAGACCAATTTTTACTTGGCAACGTTTACTGATTTCACGTTGGATTGTCAGCAGTGCGGACAAAAGAGTTTCCGGACGAACTGATTCTGGATAAAACATTTGAGTGTTGTCAGCAGCCCAAATACCGACTCCCTTTCCACCAATAGCACTCCCAAAGCTGTAGACAATTTCTTTTGGCTGGTTAATGATTGCCAAAATTTCCAGCAAGCCTTTTTGCTTAGTCAGCTTGGTTAGTCCTGCGGAGTCAGAAGATACGCTGTAACCTTTGACTTTATAAGACTGGAGTAACTGCAAGGCGACTTCTGGGGTTTGCTCGCTCTCCACCCATTGTCTAATAAGTCTCAGCGGTAAAGAACCAATGATGTCTTGGGTAATGTCAAATAGGGCTGGAGAGTATTGATTGATACTAAATTTGTTGACCATCTTGTAAATGTGTATATCGTAAGGACTGGTAGTACATTACGACAAAGATGATCCGCTAGACAACAAAAAGTCACCAACCGTATCAACCACAGCTTCTGGATACTCCTCATGCATTCCCAACGAACCGGGAAGAACAACTGTTTGTACTCCAGGTATTGCCTTCATTGCATCCATGTCTGTACGAGACTTGGAAGGACTGGACTCTCCAATGACTACCTTCAACGGGACAGATACGCCGCGAGCAAGTGCGAGAAAATCAGCTTGGTTATCTACAGCGTCAAGAGTACCAGTGACAAATGCAGCAGGAGCATATCTTGCTCCACTCTGTTGAGTATTGCGCCATTTATACTGGATGAAGTCGGGTGTGAGTTTAGCCGCATCGACGTAGACGTGGCGACGGTACATAAACTTGAGGAAAGAGGGTAAGGTGTTGAGCTTGTAGAGAAATTGACCGATGAAAGGCGATCGCACCAACTCTCTAACTATCCCTCTAATTTGCTGATTGACCCCCATAACACGAAGAGGACCGCGCCAAGTCGGTGCTACCAAGACTATGCGCGAAAATACGGTTTGTCTTTTATTGGCAAGCTGTAGAACGTAGGCTGCACTATGACCAGCTGCAACGACTGCTACTGGTGTCTCTAAGACAGATGTCACAAAGTCTTCTAAAAATTGCTGATACAAACCTGGTCCATAATTTACCCCAAGGCGTGAAGATTGTCCAAAACCAGGCCAATCGACTGCTACGACTTGAAAATGAGGAGAAAGCAACTTGCCTATTTCGCCCATTTCTGAGCGCATAGAAACAGTGCTGAAAGCTGGGAGTAGCAAAAGCTGCGGACCTTTTCCTAGAGTTTCATAGGCAATACGCAATTGTTGGTTTTCGCACTTCCAGGAATATTCTTGAACCACTCCACCAATCTCACTATTGGAAGATGCAGATAGTACGTTAGTTGACATAATAATAAAATATTTTCTTATTAGATTTGGCTATTTAAGTTTTCTTGTTAGTCAACACTCTAGAGTCAATAGTCTATAGTTCTATAGTTTTTTACTATCGACTATTGACTATTAACTATTTACTATATGTTAGTCATGAACTTTTAACTGAAATTCCAAAGCTTTTTTTTGCATTTTTTTAAAAATATTGTAAAATCCATTCGAGCGAGAAGGCGTGAGGCTGACATTTAAACCAGTCTCTTGAATAAAATCTGGAGTCAATTGCACAATTTCACCAGGGGTTAATCCATTTAACCCTTCGACCAAAAGCCCTACTAATCCTTTGGTTAATTGAGAATCCGAGTCACCCTGGAATAGAACTTTACCGTCTTCCAAAGTTGCTGTGATATAAACTTGGGAAACACAGCCAGAAACTTTGTTTTCTGGTACTTTATAGCTTGCTGGAAACTCTTTGAGTCGCTGACCGTACCAGATAAGCTGTTCGTAACGTCTTTTGGGGTCAGAAGCCCGTTGAAAGCGTTGGACGATTTTAGCAAGGCTTGGTGGCAAGGAATCAATCGTAGAGGTCATAACAGGGGTCGGAACAATGAATCTACATTATCTTGAGTTTAAATTATCTTTACAATAATTGCTCCTCCGCAGATTTTTGCTTAGCTAGGTACACCTTTATTCCCTGTTCCCTGTTCCCTGTTCCCTGTTCCCTGTTCCCTGTTCCCCATTTTCAAGACAGCAGGAGCAGAACAAATTTATATTAAGCATTAACAACAAATGTTAATTATTAATTCACAAACAAACACTGGATTCAATTTTTTGATAATTAAATTTACATGAATCTCTTCGATTTTGCTCATTAACAATTTTAAGGAGAAAGTCAGTTGTTAACATCTACTTTACTAGCAGCCACTTTCGCTACAGCACCCTTGCAATGGAGTCCTGTCGTTGGACTGATTATGATCCTGAGCAACATTGCTGCCATTGCTTTCGGCAAATCTACCATTAAGTATCAAAGCGTTGGTCCAGAACTGCCTTCACCCAACTTGTTTGGTGGTTTGGGTTTACCTGCACTTTTAGCAACTACTGCCTTTGGTCATGTTCTAGGTGCTGGTATTATTTTAGGGCTACATAACCTTGGTAGGCTCTAGATTGTTGCCGAACTTGGAATTCACTTGATTGTTTTTTTAGTACATAAAAGAGCCAGATAACATAAGTACCTGGCTCTTTCATGCTTATTGGCTTTGCTTGCTTCTATCCTGCTTTGAGGATCGAGACCTCGCATTTGACGGATACCATTAATGTAGGCTAGGCAATCACAGCCATCTTAAGCCAAATCTCGGTAGACTGATAGTTCATCTACTCTCATTTCAAAAGGCATTCCTTGACTTTTGGGAGGACAGACGCGAATTTTTGCACTGCTGACCATTTGGTGTAGCAACGCAGCCATCGTTACAAGTCTCTGTAACACACGCCAATTTGTCACTTGATCTGGACATTCAATGACTAAAGTCAAAGTATTCACGTCGGTGGTGACGTACCACCGACAATTAGACAATAAATCTTGGATGTTGCGATCGCACCCTTCATAAAAGTATCTGCTGATAGAATATTCAAGTTGCTGTCGCAGCATAATATCTGCCGATGTCAGTTGGACAGGGTGTGAATCCTCTTCGTGAAAAAAATGCTTCCTCTTCATCTGGTTGTCTCTCAATTCTTCTCACTATTTTTCAATGACCATTGCATAGATAAAGTACGTCTTTCTTTTTAAAAATTCCTGATTTTCGTCATCATAGAAAGCACCAATACCACTACACTGAATATCCCAATAGCTGTTGAATAGATACATACTTTGTCCTAAAAAACTAGCAAATTGGATTACAGTTAGATAGTTTTTGTAGTTGGAAATAAAAAATAAAATGACAGCACTATCTCTACCAAAAGCTTGATTAAGACACAAGTCAGTGACTTTGTGACTAAAATCACCTGCTTTTTCCAAACGCTTTCGTTAATATAAACCAGGCAATATTCCTTTCATTCAGTGAAGAACCGAATAAATCTCTATCTCCTCAAATTTCTCTGTTGGTATTGATTTTTCTACTGAGTGTAAGATATTCCAGAAAATTTTTGCAGAGATAACTTTTTTCTGAAAACGCCTGATTTCACGTCTGTTCCAAACAGTTTGGTAAAATCTTCCCTGGTTTAAGTCAAATTGCGGATACTCTAGTTGTTTTTGCAAACTCGGAGTACAGTTGCTTTATAGCCATCTTCAATAAATTGACGAGCTTCAAAATAATCTGTTCTAAGAACGAAAGGCACTTTCAGCCTTAAACGTCTGACTTTCTTGTCTTGAAACTCATAAGAGATGGCTAAAGCCGTCAGAACTCTTTATTCTCAATGCCTAAATCGCCATTGAGAGCGAGTTTATCAACATCAAAATAATTGTAAGTCTCTATTGTGTAGATAAGTTGAAGCGGCAATAGCACCTAGATGATCTCCGTTATCTAAAAAGGAATACCTCACACTCCTTCATTTCTATTCCCAACTAGATTTATAATAAACGCAAAGAATTAAAAAAATGAATCCAATGATACGATTCTTGGAGAAAATCCAACTCTCTAAAGCATTATCAATCTATTCATAGATGAGTGTTAGACAAGTCTTTGTCACTTATAGATAATCAATATCATTTACTCTCCTCTATATTCTTTGAATTTGCAAGTAAACTTGAGTCATATAGCAGAGTACAAGCTAACAAATTAACTCGTAGCTTATAGGGACTATCTTAAGAAAGCTTCTCAAGTGAATTTAGTTTAGTAACTTAGAGAGCCAGTGCATGATGTTGAGAGCGAGTTGTCGGTTATCCAAACCAGCATGATTCATTCCCATCTGAATGACATCTTTACCCATCAATTGTTGTGCGACTGGTCCGGTGATTAATTGAGCTGAAAGCATGGCTGCTTCCCCAAGCACAACTACGCGACCTTTGCCGTATTGCAATGCAATTCCTTGAGCTTTGCCAGCAGCAGAGACTCCAGCATTAGGGGGTAATGCTTGAGCCTTGGAGATACGCTGCTTTAAGTCAACAGCGGTATCTGCTAAACGAAGAAAAGCAATACTTCCATCTGGTCCCTTCAATGATTGACCTGTGAAAGTGAGTACGCGGTTGATCCATTCTGTCACATTGCGACCTTGGGTAATAGGATGAGTTGCCAAGAGCTTGTGATCACGGGTAAAGAACAGCCAGCCTGGATTTCCTGACTCAGTATCGTAGTGGGACATATCAATCGTAAATCCCTTACTCATTTGCACACCAAAGCGCATGGACAAATTTTCTGCCGCTGCGCCAAAAGGGGCGTGATCAGCAATGAGCAGTAATGAGCCTCCATTACGTACCCAATTTCTAACTACATCACACTCTTCATTTGTGAACGCCGTTAAACCTTCCTTAGTTGAGAGTGCGTTAGCAATTACCAAGATGTCGTAATTTGCGAGAATTTTGGTTTGAAATTTATCTTTTTGTGGTGTTACTTGATAACCATCGTGAGTGATGAGTTCTACAAATGGTTTATATCCGCCAACTGTGGTGTGAAAATTTAAGTGTGCTTCGTCAAAGAGTACTTTGGGATGTTCGTTTATGTAAGTAGGGCGAGCTACCCTAGCATCAAAGTTTAGATCGAATACCTGCTGACTCAAAACCTTTTCTATTACTCCTATAAAAAAACTACAAAATAAGAAAAAAATGAGTGCTAACCTGATCAACTTTTTTTGAAGCATTGTTCTCTTTTCAAGAAAAACTTAATTAGTGAACTTAGTAGACTTGAAATTAGGTTATTAGCTTTTGGCTAAAATTCTTGTCTGTTACCAAAAAAGAAACGAAAAGAGCAGGAGATGCTGACAAAAGCACCTACCTTGAATCCATACGGAAAGTATTTTGCAATAGTCACAAACTATCTCTATAGATGGAAGGTGAGGATATTCCTAAGGTAGAAGTTTGAAGCAACCACAATAGTTACCTTTTCATCATAAGCAATAGAAACCTCAAATAAATATCATGTACAATCACAAACGATTAATGAAAAAATTTGTTGGCAGTTTAGTAGGAGTTGCTGGCATCAGTACCTTCATTGTTTTTCCACCAATGGTACAAGCCAATATTAACTCTCGTTCCTCTAACAGTTCTAATAAGTCTCTCCTTTCTCAGACTACGCCAGGGACAACGAGTCCTTCTGGTGGTACTACGTCTTCTCCTCGTACCACAACTCCTAATGGTTCGCTCACTGCTTTAGACAAGGAATTTATGACTAAGGCGGCGCAAAGTGACCAAACAGAGATCCAGACAAGTCAACTGGCGCTCAAGCGGTCTCAAAACAAAGAGGTGAAAGATTTTGCACAGCGCATGATTAAAGAACATACAAATTCGAGCCAACAACTGAAGCAGATAGCTAAGAAAAAGAGTTTTACACTACCAAAAGATATTGGTCAGGAAAACAAAGCTTTATTGACGAAACTGACCAAGCTAAATGGTAAGAATTTTGACCAAGCATATATGCAAGGGCAGGTTCAAGCTCATACCAAAACTTTGGCTGATTACCAAAATTACCTCAGCCAGGGACAAGACCCAGATTTGAGTGCGTTTGCAAATAAGATTGCTCCAATTGTCGCTGAACACCAACAAATGGCACAGAATATGGCAGGAGGAGCGGGAACTCCTGGTTCAGTAACTCCTGGTACAACCACTCCTAGGTCAGGAACTCCTGGTTCAGTAACTCCTGGTTCAGGACGTTAATCAGCAATAAGGATACGGTGGGTACTGTCTATCTCATGATGAATGGGTAGACAGTACCGACCAATTGACCTCACGCAGGTTTTGTATCATAAAAACCTTACTTTTTCCGAGCAACAATATGAAAAATATGCCAATGTTTCTCTTCTCCTATAGCTGTTTTTCCAGGATGTTCTTCTTCCTGTAACATTTCTATTTCAAAAGGTTGCAGCAATATTTCTACTTGTTGAGGTGTATGGTGATTCATGGAAGTATAAATTGCCCAAGAATCACGGTTCCCAAACAATTGTCCACAGAAACGACCACCAGAACGTAATGATGAAATAATTTTCTCCCATAAGCTAGGGAAAAAGTTTGCTGGACAAAATGGTAGTGAAAAGCTGGCGTTTACTAAATCTACTGATTCTGGTAACATGACGTCTTGAAAAAGAACAACGCGAGTTTCTAAAAATTGGCGATTAATATCTGGACGTTCTAGTAAACGCGCGATCGCTTCAGCTTCACCATCAATAGCCAAGACTCGCCAACCTCCACGTAATAGTTCTACTGTATCTCGCCCGGACCCGCAGCCCAAATCAACTGCAAACCGTGAGTGTGGGACAGGTGTTTGGTGTTGGTTAAGATTTTCAGTGTCAAAATGTGCTAAAGCTTCAAGTAAGGTGTCCCGTGGTGGACGACCTACAACAGCGTTATAATATGCAGACCAATCGCGCTCAAAAACTTTACTTTCAGCCTTGTCATTATTTAAATCTGACATAGTATATACAAGTTTGGAATTTGAACCACTAACCCATAAAAATAGAAGTAGATGTTATCTAGAAATCATCTGCTCTTTGATTGAAACAATGCTATAGCAATCTTAAGTGATTTGTAAAACTCTTCTCTCTGTTTCTTGGCAAAGGGCTACAGTTTGCATGCACGCAAGGGAACCGGAGTAACTCACTGGCTCCCCAAGGTTGAGTTTAAACGTGTGAAAAACAGAAGTTGGCAAACTTAAGCAGTGATTAAGATCACAGATACGAGAATTGCCGTTAACTAATGATTTTCTAGGAACCTAAAAAGCTTTGTCCTCTTTCCACTCAATCTTGATAAGAATTCATATGTTATATAGGTTATAAACTTACTAGTAATTTTACTGAAGACAAGATTTTTTTGAGAAGGCTAATATGAACATGATAGTTGAAGTTGCAAGAGACAGTAGCTGGCTTTCTCCTGCAACCTCAATATCTGGAGCAATCAAATTCTCAGTTTGATTTTGGATGTGAGATGAGCAAGTAGGTAAATTTTTAAGGAAGAAGGTAAAGTCTATTTTATCTTTTTCCTTTTCTTTTTTCTGTATGATTTTCTATCTAAATTATCAAATCTAAAATTGCTCTTATGAGTTGATGAGTGAAAGACAAACTATCAACCACCATTGCAGCGCAGAGCAACATCATATAGAAAATAGAGTAGAGAAATAGAGAACGTGCTAGTTGTTTATCATCTGGATTGTGCAATAGCACCCAAGCTTTTTTGATGAAAAAAGTTCCTAGTATAAGGGCGATGCAGGTGTAAACAGCACCTGTGACGTGAAGCGGATAGGAGAGTAAAAATGTAGTGGGGATAAGAAGCAAAGAGTACACCCAAATCTGGCGAGTCGCAGCAACATTACCAGCAACAACAGGAAGCATTGGTACACCAACTTTGGCATAATCATCACGGATCATCAATGCTAAAGCCCAGAAATGAGGAGGTGTCCACAAAAAGACAATTGCAAATAGCAGCCATGCTGCCCAGCTTAAAGTATCTGTTACCGCAGCCCAACCTACCAACGCCGGGATTCCCCCAGCAGCACCACCAATGACGATATTTGCAGGATTATGGCGTTTGAGTAAGTGAGTGTAGACGCCTACATAAAAAACAATACCAGACATTGTTAGTAGGGCACTCAGCAGGTTGACAAACACAGCAAGTAGGGTGAAAGAAAGACAAGCAAGTGCGATCGCAAATATTAAAGCATGCGACGGCTGCACACGACCAGAAACCAAAGGTCGGTGGCGTGTACGTTCCATTTGGTCATCAATGTCGCGGTCATAGATACAATTAATAGTCTGGGCACTTGCAGCAGCAAAAGTACCACCACAAACAGTGACAAGCAGCAATACTGGGTTGACGTTTCCAACAGATGCAATCCACATACTACTCGCTGTTGTCATGAGTAAGAGGGGGATAATCCGAGGCTTTGTGAGTTGATAGTAACTGTGAATGACTTGTAGAAAGTTTTGATGGTGGCGTGTGGCGGTGTTCTCAATCATGATTGGACGAATTCCTCATTTGTTCACTCATCATCAATGCGGACATAAATTCTTTGAGCAAATTTCCGAGTTAGTGTCAATTGTCTTTCTCCTACTGTGATGACAAAACAAGGAAAGTGCTGTTCTACAATGATGGAAGTTCCTGGTGTTATCCCCATTGATATCAGTTCTTGGAGAGATTTTTCGTCCTTAATGTTGCAGAACTTGATGATTCCTCGTTCTCCTTTTTTGAGCAATTCTAGTGAGGAACCTTGAACATGAAACTTAGAAAACATTAATAAATGAAATCCTAATATTCAGATTCCCGACTCCTTAGAGAAATCGGGAATCTTGTTGAGTACAAATGATTTAAGATTGCTATAGTCGCTTTGTTTGAAGGTTTGAGAGACGTAGTATACTACGTCTCTACAGAAATAAGGAAATTGATTCCCTTACGATTGAAAAGACTGCAACAAGATATGAACTAGACCAAGTATGGTTCTTGGTTAGTCTTAATCGTGCAATCAGAACGTGGATAAGTCACACAAAGTAGAGCAAAACCTTTAGACATTTGTTCGTCATCCAAAAAGCTTTGATCTGATTGATCTATGGTACCATCAACAACTTTTCCGACACAGCTAGAGCAAGCACCTGACTTACAAGAAAAAGGCAAATCTATACCATTTTCTTCAGCTGCATCTAGAATAGTTGTCTCTTCATCAACTTCAATCGTGGTATCTAGATCTTCTTTCTTGTTGATTAATCTGACTTGGTATGTTGCCATTTTTTAATTCTTCTCACACGCGGTACAGTTCGGTTTTATGACTTCAAGGGTGTAAGAAAGTCAATAATTAGGGGTGTAAGGGTGTAGGGGTATAAAAGTCAAAAGTAAAAATTTCTTTTTACTTTGACTTGGTTTAGCTACAAGGTATACCTGCGGAAGAACAGTCAGCGGTTCTAAATGACTTTCCACAACCGCAGGTATCAGTAGCTTTGGGGTTGATGAATTTAAATCCGCTTTCCATCACTCCCTCGATAAAATCGATAACCAACCCTTCTAGCAAGGGGGCACTTTTAGCATCAACATAAACAAGCACTTTGCCTTGTTCGCTGACTAAATCATTTGGTTGTGGCTGACTTATGACTTCCATCCCATACTCGTAGCCACTGCAACCACCATCTTTGACAGAGATGCGGATACCTTTAGCCGGTGTATTGGTTTCAGAGGTCGCACCCCGCAGCAATGTCCGCAGACGAAATTCTGCTTTTTCCGTCAAAGTAACCGTCATCAATCCTCCTAATTAGCAAAAATTAGTTGTTGTTGTGATTTAAGGTGTGAATTTGTTTAGTGGTGATGAGTACAGCCATAGCAATCAGCGCTTTCATTTTGGCACAGGTGAAAAAATGAAGCTTACACCCAGGCAAAATAAGGCAATTAATGTTGCTAACAGTTGCCAGATCTGATTTACGATTTTTGCACTGACTTGAAACGAAGCTATGGCAAACCCCAAAGCAATGAATGAAGACACCAACATAATACCAATTCAAAATTCAATCCGGAAGAAAGCCTAAGATAACAAGGGTTTGGGAATGTGTATCTGTCGCATTCTTTTTTCAAATTGGTATAACAATTATTTGTTTGCAACACTGGTGGTTTCCATGACTTGAGATTGCGAGTATCTCCAAGGCGCACTGTTACCGCATACAGAACAAGAGCGATCGCGGTAAGAACGGCGCTTAACAAAATCCATCCGGGTTAGATCAATTGTCAAAAGCTGCGATAACAGAGGTTGACTAAACCCAGTGATGAGCTTAATCGCCTCCAGTGCAGTCAGACAAGCTAGTGTTCCAGAAACAGCACCCAGAACTGAAAAGCCACGTCTATCCCAATCAGGTTTTTCCGGAAATAAGCAAGATAAACAAGGAGTCACACCAGGAATAATTGTCGTCAAGTAAGCTTCCATCCCGTCCATTGCTGCTTCCACCATAGGCTTACGCCAGCGTACGCAAGCTTCATTTAACAAATCGCGCTCTGTAAAATTATGAGCGCAGTCAAGAGCCATGTCAGCTGATTGCACTAAGGAGTCTACATTTTCCGGGGTGACATATTCATGAACTGCTTCCACTTGGACATCAGGATTGATGGCTTGGAGAGTTTCTTTTGCTTTGAACACCCTTGGCTTGTCCACCCAATCGTGCGTCATCAGGATCTGACGATTCATGTCATCAAGCCGCAAGTCACCACCCCGGACTAAAATCAGCCGCCCAACGCCAGCTACTGCAAGGTATAGCGCCGCCGTACCGCCTAATCCTCCTACACCCGTAACCAGAACCGTCGCTGACTTGAGGCGCTTCTGTGCTGTTTCGCCAAAATTAGGAAGCATCATTTGACGACGGTAGCGTTCCAACTCGGTAGGCGTTAGGTCTACCATTTTATACCTCCTAATCTGATGTGATTTCTGTCAGCGTGACTACATTTTTCGGCTTCTGGTTAAACACTTTGAACAGCTTTTGTTCTTGGGGTGTTGATTCAAGAAATACCTGATAAGCTTGTTCTAGAGCTTCGCGATATTTACTTAATCTATCTGAAATACTGAGATCAGTATAATTTTCATCAATTTCCTTAAGAAATTGAGAAAACTTTTTCAAAATATGCAGACGATTGACATTCACGAACTTTTGATCGTAGGGGAGTTGAAAAAACTCAAAATACTCCTCTGCATCTTCAAGTTTTTTGAATTTCTCATAATCCCACGTCATTTTTCCTGCTCCAGCTTTTTTACCTGTTGCTTAAGTTCGTCTAACTGACGATAAATTTCATAAGTTTGGGAAGCAACATCCATCAGTTGTTGATAATCTGTTGGTAATCCCTCTGCTAAATCGTGCAGATCCATTTTCATTTGACCTGCTTTACTATTCAGGCGTTTTATCTGAGTTTTCAGTTCCTCAATAGTAGATGTTTCTTCAGCTTGTGCCATCAACACCTCTTTATTGCCTCAAAAATGAAGAGAAGAATTCTTTGACTCTTCATTATTCATCATTGTTTTAAATTTTACCGACTTCCGGGAAACGCTGAGCCAAACTGACGCCAGTTTGTACAAACTTTTCTCCCTCTTCTGCTAATTTTTCCAACGAGTCAAAGCCAAAGCGATGTGCATCCCTTAAAGACTTTGCAACTAACAAAAGACGACCAGAAAAAACGAGTGCCCAGCCAAATCCTTCATGGCTTAAATCAACTACGACTTGAGATAAAAGACCCGTTTCCTTTTCGATGCAGGCAGCGACAGCACGATAAAATGTCATAATTCTTGCCTGAGTCATCAGGTCAACTTCACCCTCAATCGAAATTTCTCGCTTCTTTTGTTTGCTGACAATAAATGGTTTGAGCAGCAAATCATCCGACCAACTACGATAAGTTCCGTAACTATCTTGACCCCGGAACTGTTGCACGATCGCCTTGAGAAAAGGTGAGTCTAAGATTTCTGTCGGGCGTGTTCCGTTAACATTATTAGTGAAACTCATACGGTTGCTTCCTCTTCCAATTCATCTTCAAAACTTTGGGGTTTTGCCTGTAAGGCTTTACGCAGCCAAGGCGGAGGATTACCCTTAAGAGTTTGCACTAATTTGTTGAGAATCTCAGCAATCTCTTCTTCTTCAGAACGCGCCTTGACTGGAGTCACACCCTTCTTAATTAATCGAGCTGCCGCACTACCTCCAATTGCTGCAACATAAACAATTTTGCAGTCAGATAGTGCATCAAGTTTTGGTGTTACCTTATCCTCATTACCATCTTGTTTCAGGTCACCATCAAATGTCAGAGTTTCTAAAAACTCGTAACCTTTGTCAGAAATTTCATACACATCAATTTCTTTCGCCCATCCAAAATGAGCATTGATATGAACTCGGTCACTTGTTGTAAAGGCAATCTTCATACTTAATTCTCCTCTCCTCAAGTTATGAGTGATGAGTTATGAGTAGTAAAAAGCATTTACGACAACTCATAATTCATAACTCATAATTTATTTACAAATTACATTTCAGAACTCAAAACATTGAAACTTCCAGAGTGCTGAATCCTTGCTTCCTCAGCCTGCAAGAAAATGTTTCCAATATCAAACAAAACCTGCATTGTACCTCGGTAGCCAACTTTAGTAAACAAACCATTACCCACTCGATCAAAAATAGGAAACCCTTGACGATAAAGAGGAATTCCTAATCGATTGGCGACAGCAACTGTGTGAGAGTTACCAATCAACAAGTCAGAGGTTGGTGCAAGTTGCTCAAAGTCTTCCAAATCACCAATCGTGACACTACTGATAGGAAGTTTTTCCAACAATGGCGAGCGAGTCGTCGTCACCGCTGCATGAATTTCAGCACCCATTGATTTTAGAAAACAAACTGTTGACCAGAGTAAATCTGGTTCCAGCGCCAGGGATACTCGTTTGCACCCAAAATAAAAGTGAGTGTCGAGCATGGCATCTTGCAACTGACGGCGTTGGCGGCGGTATTTCTCTGGTACACTAGTACCACTCAGGTCTGCCAATGCTTGCAAGAAATTATCCACTGGTTCTAATCCAGTCAGTTCACCAAACACCTCGTAGGGAATGCCAAAACGCTGATGCAAGATTTGCGCCGCACTCCGCATACTCTCACCGAAAGCTAAGGTGAATACAGAATTACCAATCTCGCGCAGTTCTGTTAGACTTGTCCCACATGCTGTTATAGCACTATAAGAATCTTCTAAGTGACCATCTAATGAAGCAGAAAGATCAGGAACGACAATCGGCTTCAATCCAAAAGCGGTGATAATCTCTTTTATCTCCTCCACATCTCCAGGCGTGAAAGCAGAACTGGGCAAAATCACAACTTGCATGGGAGAAGGGTTTGGATTGTCGCTTTTTTGGGCAAGTTCCTTAAGGATACTCTCAACAGCAGCGGCATACCCATCCTGCAATGTGCCCTTAAAATCAGGAGACGAGACTAATACAATTGGTAGATGATTGAGTTCTGGATGGCGATCGCGAACTTCCTTAAGAAATCGCGGCATATCATCGCCTCTAGTTTCTGTCAGTGCAGTGGTACACAAACCAATGATTTCTGGCTTTGACCTCTCGGCTAGAGTAACAATAGCTTGTTCTACATTCTCTTCCCCACCCAAGATAGTGCTCACTTCCGTCATCGCTGTGGTAGAAAGGGGAATCGACTCACAGAAATGCTTCACCAACATGGATTTGGCAAAAGCAGTACAGCCTTGGGAACCGTGGAATAGAGGTATCATTCCCTTCAAGCCTAACAACGCTAAAGCAGCACCCAAAGGTTGACTCAGCTTGAAAGAATTAACAGCAACTGATGAGTTTGTCACAGTCACGATCGCCATCAATGCACCTCCTGTAGAACAGAAGAGGAAGAAACTGCTTGCTTTCCTGCTTCAGCAACTTCCCACGGTGCGGGTTTGCGTACTTGTTCCCAAACAGGGCTATAAACAGCTTCGTACAGTTCTCGTGCCATTTCTAGCATTCCTTCATAGCCTGCATACGGATGATGGCGTTCTTGGTTGATGTGTAGGAAAGGAATCCGAGCTTTCAAAGCGGTGTATTGATTGCGACCTCCGGCAATCAACATATCAGCGTTCTTTTCCTTGATGATCCGCAGCAGCTCCTTAGGACTTTCTTGTTCTAGCATGATGCCATCCTGACCGAGCAACTTCTTGATTCGGGCTTTGTCTTCCTCAGTACTCTTTCTGGTACTGGTAGCAACAACTTCCATACCCAAGTCCTTAGCTGCCGAGATAATCGACCAACTCTTGACACCACCAGTATAAAGAACAACGCGTTTGCCTTTGAGTTTCTCGCGATAGGGAGCTAAAGCGACATCCAAAGCCGCAGTTTCTTCAGCAATTAGCTTTTCTGTACGCTCTTGCAAATCGGGATCACCCAACTTTGCAGCAACGTTCCGCAGACAACGGTTCATGTCTTCTACACCGTAGAAAGACTCTTCAATGTATGCGATACCATAGCGCTCTTCCATCTTTGTCGCCATATTAAGCAGCGCTTTTGAGCAAATGATCACGTTGAGTTTGGCACGGTGAGCATAACAAATTTCGTTGTAACGCCCATCACCTGTCATTTTTGCCAAAACTCGGATACCTAATTTCTCAAACAGTCGCACGACATTCCACATTTCCCCCGCAACATTGTACTCACCTATGAGGTTGATGTCATAAGGTGTGGTGAATTCAGGTTCAGCTGTACCCACAACATAATCAAGCAAAGCTTCACCAGCAAGACGGTTACCAAAATTCTTACTACCGATGAATCCTGGTGCATTGACAGGAATAACAGGAGTTCCTGTTTTGTTGGCAGCAGCTTTACAAACAGCATCTATATCATCACCAATTAAGGCAGTGACACAGGTGGAGTAGACAAACACCGCAGTCGGTTTGTAGCGATTTTCGACTTCTAGAATTGCTTTGTACAGCTTTTTTTCGCCACCAAAGATGACATCGGTTTCATCCAAATCAGTGGTGAAGCCTGTTTTGTATAGCATAGGACCAGAGGAAAGACTACCACGACTTCCCCAAGAATTACCAGAACAGGCGATCGGTCCGTGGACTAAATGAGCCGCATCCGTAATCGGTACTAGAGCAATCATTGCACCATCAAACGCACAACCCCCTTGAGCCGCACCAGGCTTGGGTTGCTGTGTGCAAGACTTGTTTTTCTTGTCTCCATGCTTGCTTTTATTGTGTTCGCACCCAGGCTGAGTGAGCAACTCGTTAATTTTATTTTGGGTGATTTTCATTTCTTCGTACAGGATAGAGGACATGAATTATTAGCTGTTAGTTGTCATTTGTTCTTTTGGCACTAACCACTAACGAACAAATCATGACTAGCAAATATATTTCGTAACATCCTCTCCACACTCATCAGTTAGATAAGATAATGCTCGAAAACGCAATCCTACAAAATTGTCGTACAAGGGATTGAGTTTACACAGTGGAGGAATATGGAAGGTATGTCCAAATAATTTAATACTTCGTTCAAAGGGGCAACAGCAAGGAATGATTTGGCAAATAAGATGAGCCAGTCGAGCATTTTTTACTTTAATTCCATCCACCAGACGGCGCAAAGGATATAAAATATCAAATGAACCTGATTTTTTGGAAGTAGGTGAATGGTGATTCGGGTGATGATGAGTGTGAGTTATAGTTTTCATATTAAATTACTTCATAACTCAAGAAAAAAGTAAAAGGAATTGGGAAGATAGATGAGGGATGGCTCGTGGGATATTTTTAGTTTTTAGTTGTTAATTGTTAGTTCTTTTTCATCAAAAATAACCGCTAACTACTAACTACTAACCACTAACCAATGCCTTCATCCTTTTGCCTTTTCCTTTTCCTTTGTTAGCACGTCGCAGGTGAATACAATTCCTAACGAATCAAGTCGTAGGAAATATCTGTCTTAGCAGGAATGTTGGTGTGTTGATCGATATCCTCGAAGATTGTATTCACAACCCAGTTAAGCAGGTTGATGACACCTTGATAACCGATGGTGGCGTAACGGTGCAGGTGGTGGCGATCCATGATGGGATAGCCAATTCTCACGAGGGGAACTTTGCAATCGCGCCACAGGTACTTACCGTAGGTGTTACCGATGAGCAAGTCTACAGGCTCGGTGAACAACAGTGAACTAATGTGTTTGCTATCAGGTAAAATTAGAATATCGCTTCGATGGTTTGCTCTATGAACATTTGGGCTTATGCTAGGGTTTCGACGGATGAACAAAATGAAGATGAAGGCGCGTTAATCAAACAAATGCGTCGGTTGCGTAGTGCTGGGGCAACACAGATATATTACGACGTGGAAAGTCGTACCAGTGATAAGCGCAAAGGTCTTTTGCAGTTAATTGAGGATATCAACGCATCTGCACCAGGGACAGTGTCGAAGTTGCTATTTATTCGGATTGATCGTTTAACGTCATCATCAATCATCTTTTATCGTTTGATTGATGCGTTGAACAACAAAGGCATACAACCGATTGCCCTAGACGAACCGTTCGACATGTCGAGTATTGGCGGTGAGTTAACAATCGATGTGAGACTGGCTGCATCCAAATATGAGGTGAAAATGCTGGGGATGCGAGTTAAGAAAGAACGCGATACCCGCAAAGCAAATAAGAAACCCCACTGGAATGCACCGTTGGGGTATGTGGTTGATGGGGATAGATATAAACGAGATGATCGCCCGTGTGTTTGTTTGATTGAGAATAAAGTTGAGTTCACGCGATCGCAATTAATGCGATTTGTATTTGATACTTTTCTGGATGTGGGGTCAGTTTCGCAAACGACTAGACGATTGCACGATGTTTTTGGTATTCAGGCAAATGCATTACCAAAGCCCAGCAACGAAGATATTAATCTGCTGGGAGAAGAGGATGAGATTATATTAGAGAATATCAATAAATCCCGTGGTAATGGGCTAAATCTTCGGTATCCCCACACAGGTTTGAAATGGTCTGTTAGTGGATTGCGTTCTATTCTCGTAAATCCTGTCTACGCAGGGGGGACGCTTTACAACACTGTGGTTCGCCCCAAAGGACACAGGAAACCATTCGACGAATGGGAAGTGACATGGGGAACTCATGAGGACGAAGCGATTATTACCCATGAAGAACACGAACGCATTAAGTCCATGATTAGGGGTAACCGTAAAAATCGATGGGCTACCGAGCAAAAATACACTAACCCATTCGCAAACCTAGTTAAGTGTGCACATTGTGGTGCTGCTTACAGCCGCCAGTGCAAGAAATTGGTTAAGACAAAGAATTTTGTCAGACACCACTACCAATGCAGTTTTTACCGGACTGGGGCTTGTCACAACAAGCGAATGATTTCTTCTGATGAACTGGAAAAGCAAGTCATTTCCCATCTAGTACGTGAAGCCGAACGTCTAGCGACTTTAGTAGAACAAGAGGTGAAAATAACAGAGGAACCTACAGAAATAAAGACACTCCGAGCATCTTTAAAGACAATAGACGCTTTACCATCAAATCCAGCAATTGAGAAAGCGAAAGTTGATATTAGAATGCAGATTGCATCGGCGATCGCAACTACAAACAACAATTCTAAACAATATTTAATCGCCAAAGAAAGAATTATCAGCGCTTTTACAAACGAGAGATACTGGCAAGGGCTGAAATCGGAGGACAAACAAGCTTTACTTCAAGGGTGCATCAAAAAAATAGTGGTAGATGCCAACACAGTCACTGCGGTGGAATTATTGCACTTGCACTAAGCGGCTTTGGACTTGCGGCGTTTGGTTTTTTTGACCTTTTGCGGTTGCAGCTGCGAGACTTGTTGCTGTAGCTGTGCCTCGCGTTTCTCAAACTCAATCACGGTACGGGCGACTAACTCTGCTAAGGTTTCACGTTTCATGGTTGATTTTTATCGCTTCTTTGACGATAACTGGCAGGTGAAAAACTTCTGTTAGTATTAAGCTTTTTAGATTTGCAAAAAGCATTCACGCCCCTAAAAAACAGTCTGGGCAAGGATTTTATGCCCCTGGTAACAGCTTCGGTCTCATGACCCAAAAAAATCTCATAGACAAACGGTGCAAGGTGTTTATATGATACGTAAAGTTACTGATCAACTGAAGCTAACCGCTACAAATGATCAAGTCAAACAGCCTTGTTGAATATCCATCTTGGCTTAATCTTTTTCTTTCATGAAAGCTAATCTTTACTGTAATATTTATGACGAAATATCACATCGTACTCCATCACTCTATTGACCTTGAGAAAATGACTCAGGAAGCCGAGAACAATAAACGTCCTAGGCATGTAATGTGGACCATTAAGCAAAGACTCAATGCCAGCATTCATACACCAGAAGGATATCAAAGTTCTTTTGCGGACAAACTTCTTTCCAAAATAGCAGGTTCGCCAGAACATTGGGCAATGGCGCGTGCTTTATCATCTCGACTTGAATCGGATGACATAGTCTTCTGCAATAGTGAGGTTGGAGGTATTCAGGTAGCAACACTTTGTGGGTTCAAGCGCAACCGCCCCAAAATAGTAGTGTTTTTTCACAATATTGATCGACCTCGTGGACGCTTAGCACTAAAGTTATTTAACTTGGCTAACAAGATCGATTTGTTTTTAGCCTGTAGCAAGCACCAAGTTACTTTTTTACGCGATTACTTAAATCTACCTGCATCTCGTGTTCAGTTTGTTTGGGAGCAAACCGATCTCAAATTCTTTGCACCCTCGCCTGTCTCACCGAAAAAATCGCGTCCAATGATCGCTAGTGTTGGCTTAGAACAACGTGATTACAAAACTCTTGCGCAAGCAACAGCAAATCTAGATGTTGATGTGAAAATCAGCGGTTTCTCCAGCGATGCACTTTCACTAAAACGAGCTTTTCCTGAAACATTACCACGAAATATGTCACGCCGATTTTACGAATGGCCGGAGTTAGTTCAGCTATATCAGAATGCAGATATTATTGTGGTTAGCGTCTTTGAAAGTAATTGTGGTGCAGGAATACAGGCATTGATGGAAGCAATGGCGTGTAGGCGTCCTGTGATAGTCACTCGCACTCTTGGACTCGATCAATATATAGCAGGAACTAATGCGGTAATGATGGTTAAGCCACAAGATGTTGAAGGCTTAAGACAAGCTATCATCTATCTGTTAAATAACCCTCAAGAAGCAGATGCTTTAGCTGAACGTGGTTATCGGTTAGCTTTAAGTCGGCATGATAGTGAGCAGTACGTAAATTACGTCACAAAAGAGCTTAAACAGCTTGAAGAAGGAGTCATAACTCAGAACTCATACCAATCCGCGTTCTAAAACGTAATTTAGATTTTGGCAGTATCCTTAAAACTGAGATACTTAAGGCATTTCAGTTTTATGGTATGTCCGCGATATGGCTATATCTGCAAGAAAATAACTCAATATGCGTTCGATAATTTAGGTGACGCTTTCTCTAGATTCTTTTCCGGTAAAGATTGCTTCAGTTTCAGTTGGAGTTGAAATTACCAACTGAAAATATCTTTCATTTTGAATTTTGAGATTGCGTCGCTTCGCGATTTTGAATTGTTAAGGGGCTGGATTGGGATAGCGTGTATGAACTGCATCTAACTCTGCTAAAATCTCTTGGTTGAGAATGACATTCACGCTGTCAATATTTTCTTGTAATTGTTCTAAGGATGTCGCACCAATAATTGTGCTACTCACAAACCACCGACTCCGGACGAAAGCCAAAGCTAATTGTGTAGGCTGCAAATTATATTTTCTCGCAATTGATACATAAGCTGCGACAGCCTCATTTACATTTGGTTTAAAATAGCGTTGTCCAAAACCTTGAAATAGAGACAATCGTGTATTTTCTGGTTTTTGATCGTCTGTGTACTTCCCAGATAACAAACCAAATCCTAAAGGACTATAAGCTAATAACCGAACATTTGTATAACGAGAAACTTCTGCTAAAGCTGAATCAAATACACGATTAAGCAAGTTATAAGCGTTTTGAATCGAGATCACTTTGGGTAATCCTAGCTGTTTGGCAATATGAACAAACTCACTCACACCCCAAGGTGTCTCATTACTCAAGCCCAAATAGCGAATTTTGCCTGCTTTGATGACATGTGCAAATGCTTGTAATTGTTCAGCAATACTCACAGTTTCACGTTCAAAATTAGGTTTGTACTCTGTCTGTCCAAATGTAGGAACATAGCGTTCTGGCCAGTGAATTTGGTACAAATCTATATAATCTGTTTGTAATCGCTTCAGACTATCATCTACCGCTTGCTTAATGTTGTCTTGGTTAATTTGGAGATTTCCTCCCCGCAACCATTTAAAAGGACGACCGGGACCTGAAATTTTTGTGGCAATGATGAGTTGATTCCGCTGCTGTTTTTTCAACCATTCGCCAATGTAAGCTTCCGTTTTTCCTTGAGTTTCACCACGAGGCGGTACTGGATACATCTCCGCAGTATCAATAAAATTTATCCCTTGAGCAATAGCATAATCTAACTGTTGATGTGCTTCCTCAATGGTATTCTGCTGTCCATAAGTCATGCTTCCCAGACAAATTTCAGAAACCTTGAGGTCACTTTCGCCAAGTTGGTTGTACTTCATATTCTTGAATGAATTATCTTGATTACTTTTAGCAAACAAAGGTAACAAAACGAAACTTTGACTTAAAATACAGTAAAATTACCGCTTAACAGGAGTTAATATCTAAAAAATGGATATTACCAGATATTCATTTTGGAAACAAGCTTAGATGACTAATTTTCAATTATAGCTCAGATGTAGCTAAAAATACTCACTATATACAGTTTTTCTCAAAGACTGCTATCTAGTCAGATAATCTACATTAATTAAATAAAATTACCGTAATTTTATCAATTTAATGGACATTTGAGATATTAGTGAGCAATGCTCACCTTACAGAAAACCACTGTAAAAAACTAGACCTTTAGTTTCTAGCCAACACAAGAGGCTAGGGACTAGAGACTAGAAGCTAAAGAAAAAGGATCCAATACCACACTAAGTAGATTAATTTACAATACAATAGAAGTTCTTACGATAGGTAAATTCTGATGATTAGTTCAATTTATCAGCAATTTATGACAGCGTTCAGATGTTGTTGTATTGAGCATTTTGCTATACGCCTTGTTCGGTAAATTAGCAGATGTTATCGCCAGAGCCTTAGAAAATTACTGGTTGCAATGGAATCCGAATTATTCTATATCTTAGATATATCGATTTACAGTCATTTAAATGATTCAAGGAATTAGCCATATCACATTCATCGTCAGGGACTTGGAGAAGATGACGAAATTCCTTGTATCTATATTTGATGCCAAGGAGATTTATTCTAGCGGTGATCAAACTTTCTCCATCTCTAAGGAAAAATTCTTCCTTATAAACGGCTTATGGATTGCCATCATGGAAGGAGAGTCAATGCCCGAGAAAACTTATAACCATGTGGCTTTTAAAATAACCGAAGAGGACTACGAATTCTATGCTGCGAGAGTTAGGAGTTTTGGGGTAGATGTTAAAGAAGGTCGAAGTCGTGTAGAAGGAGAAGGACGTTCCTTATATTTTTACGACTACGACAATCATTTGTTTGAGTTACATACAGGAACTTTGAATCAACGGTTACAAACGTATCAAGACCTGAGTATATAGCAATCCTATATGAGTTGTGTTGGCATAGCCTGCGCGTAGCGCATAAATTGCTGGAGTCCACCAAACCCGGTTTCTGGCAGAAACCGGGTTTCTAATTTTTCACAAATGATTTAGAAACCCAGTTTCTAATTTTTCACAAATGATTTATGACTGCTATAGCAGTTCTAAATTATAAGCCCTACGGGCACACTACTTTGAACGTGAAAAACAAGCTTCGCGACTTCGAGCGAAAAGTCGGGAAGCTTTGTTTTTCAAATTTGATAGTCCAATCCAACTCAAACTTTGCCACCATGTTGATTTGCAGGTACAGCTTCTGACATTTTTTTAGGATAGGGCAAGTTCAAGTTATCCATTAACTCCATGAACTGGCTGCGGCTGTGTCCAGCAAATCGGGGATTCCAGCGCTTTTCTTCACCAATAGTAGACACTGTTTGTCCCTGGTAGTCGTGGGCAGGATATACCAAAGTATCATCTGGTAAAGTGAATAGTTTTTGGGTAACAGCATCATATAACAATCCAGCATCACCGCTTTGGAAGTCGGTACGACCGCAGCCCCGGATGAATAGCGCATCTCCAGTTAACAAGTGAGTATTATTAACCAGGTAAGCCATATGACTGTCGGTGTGTCCAGGAGTGGCAATCGCCTGAATTTGTACATTGCCTATATGTAACATCTTTCCATCAGCAATATAGCTATCTGCACAAGTCGTCTGGGCATTCTCAGGCATGATACTTAGACAGCCAGTTAGACTCTTAAGTTGTCTTGTCGCAGTGATGTGATCAGCATGGATGTGAGTTTCCAAACAGTAGCGCAGGGTTAGCCCCAATTCTCGTAATATTTGAATGTCACGTTCAACTTGCTCTAAGACAGGATCTATCAGAATTGCTTCTTTGGTTTGTGAATCGGCAATCAAGTATGTGTAGGTACTCGACTCTTTATCAAACAGTTGACGAAATAGCATGGCTGGTTTTGGAGCAAACCAATTTTCAACAACAGCATAAGGTATGGGGTTAAGAGATTTCAGTAAATCCTGTGCCAAATTCCCTGCTTGAACACGAATTTCTTCAACAGCAGTTGTTTTCCAAAGATTGCCCCCACCATAAACGGTACTCCGTTTTGGTGGTGGGTACTTCACTATCCTCATGACAAAATAAAAAGCCGACTTTTCTAAAAACTAGCTCTTGACTTCCACACAATACATGAGAAACTAATAATTAGATAACCTAAATATACCACTAAGGAAGTGCATCCTACTCGTGACAAAACTGACGGGAAGAACCGATCGCTTGTCCATGCCTGTTAACTTTCCAAACCCTGCGGTCATATTGGAAACTCAGGAACTCACGCGCCGCTTTGACAAGTTTACCGCTGTTGATGCCCTGAATATCTCTGTCACATCTGGAGAAGTATTTGGCTTGCTTGGTCCGAATGGGGCAGGTAAAAGTACAGTCATTAAGATGTTGACAACGCTGCTACCGCCAAGCGCTGGACGAGCAACTATAGCTGGCTATGATGTCACTCATCAGCAAAGTGCTGTTAGAAGAGTGATCGGCTATGTACCCCAAGCTCTTTCTGCTGATGGCAGTCTTACAGGCTATGAAAATCTTTTAATCTTTGCCAAATTGTACGACATTCCCTCAAAACAACGCAGAGAGCGGATTCGTGATGTGCTGGCGTTTATGGGTTTGGAACAAGCAAGCGATCGCCTAGTCAGAAATTACTCTGGTGGCATGATTCGCAAGCTAGAAATTGGCCAATCCATCCTGCATCGACCGCAAATTATGTTTCTCGATGAGCCAACAGTCGGACTCGATCCGGTTGCTCGCAGCCAGGTATGGAATCTTATGCAAGAACTTCGTGCAGATTATGGCACAACCATATTTTTAACGACCCATTTTTTAGAAGAAGCTGATAGTTTGTGTAACCGAGTAGCAATTATGAACCGGGGTAAAGTGATTGCAACTGGCACACCCAGCGATTTAAAAGCTGCCTTAGGTAAACCAAACGCCACCTTGGATGATGTCTTTATTCACTATACAGGGGACGAATTAGCGTCAGGAGTTAGTTATCGTGACACAGCAAAAACCAGACGTAATGCTCAACGGTTGGGTTGAACCACGACCTACTCGTCGAGACAGTTTTATCTCTGCGGTCGCAGAATTAGCGAGCAAATCTCTAGTCATAGCTGAACTAGAAGTCCGCAAACTCCGCCACGATCCCTATGATTTACTGATACGCGGGGTACAGCCTGCGTTGTGGCTGTTAATCTTCGGGCAAGTTTTCACCCGCACTCGCGCTATCCCTACAGGGAACTTATCCTATTTAGACTTTATGACTCCCGGTATTTTAGCTCAGAGCGTGTTATTCGTAGCAATTTTGACTGGTGGCATGACGCTGATTTGGGAGCGAGATTTAGGAATTGTGCATAAATTGCTTGCTAGTCCTATACCCCGTGCGGCGATGGTATTAGGAAAAGCCCTAGCTTGTGGAATCCGAAGTTTATCACAGATAGTGATTATTTATGGATTAGCGCTACTATTAGGTGTTAACCTGAATCTCCATCCGTTAGCATTACTGCAAGTAGTGGTAATTGTACTTTTAGGGGCAGGTTGTTTTTGTGTTTTTTCACTCATCATTGGCTGTTTGGTAAAAAACCGAGAACGATTTACGGGGATAGGGCAATTGTTAACAATGCCTTTGTTTTTTGCCAGTAATGCCATCTATCCCTTATCACTGATGCCTGGTTGGTTGCAGATCATTTCTCGGATCAATCCCTTAACTTATCAAGTTGATGCCTTACGGGGTACAATGCTAGTAAATGGCTCCAGTCTCTATGGATTTGGTCTGGATTGTGCAATTCTCTTGCTAACATTAATAGGCTTAACAATTATCTGTGGACGACTTTATCCACGGGTAGCGATGTAATCAGGAGAAAAACAGTCCCATGAAGCTCGGTAAACCCTCTGAAGAATGTGCCGTTAAAGTCATGGATACGATTCCATTGGTGATGCGGTTTATCCGAGCGGATATGCGTGAGAACAGTGTTGCGTCTCTATCTATACCGCAGTTACGGGCGATGCTATTTATCAAACGCAATCCTGGAACGTCTCTTTCGGAAGTTGCGGAACATTTAGGTGTCACTTGTGCTACTGCATCCACAACGACAGAACGCCTAGTACAACGTAATTTTATTGAACGCACCGATCATCCCCAAGAGCGACGACGCGTGGTTCTCAATCTCACGGATGAGGGCAAGCACCATCTTGAGCAAACCCTCGCCCAAACTCGCGCTCATATTGCAGACTTGTTAGAAGGTCTGACAGCAGAAGAAATTGCACACATTGAAGAAGGGTTGACTCTACTTAAACATGTCTTCGAGCGATCAGAAGTTAAAAAAGCTCCTTAAGGCTGAGGCTGTCAAACATGATCCCTTTGCAGCCTTGAGGTTTCGAGATTATCGATTATTTACGATTGGGCGCGTACTTTTGTTCACGAGTTCACAAATGCAGACTGTGGCAATTGGCTGGGAACTCTACGAACGTACTGGTTCAGCGCTGGCGTTAGGTGGTGTGGGGCTGGCACAAGTCCTGCCAATGATTGCCTTAACTTTGATTGCTGGACACGTAGCAGATCGGCGCAATCGCAAACACACTACCCTACTCTCAATCATGCTGCTAGTCCTTTGCTCGCTAGCTTTGGCAGTTGTTTCCTATAGTAAAGGCGCAATAGTTATAGTTTATACTTGCTTGTTCTTTACAGGTGTTGCTAGGGCGTTCTTAAAGCCTGCCAGCGATGCGTTAATGTGGCATTTAATACCAACAAATGTTTTTACAAATGCTGCCACTTGGAATAGTACTAGTTTTCACCTAGCAACAGTCATTGGACCAAGTTTGGGAGGATTTGGGATTGCAGCTTTGGGAAGTGCGACGGGGGTATATGTGTTGGCGGCGATCGCATCAATTTTATGTTTTGCATTAACAGCCACGATTAAAGAACAAAAAACCACCTTTGCCAAGGAACCAATATCATTAAAAGCACTAGCTGCTGGTGCTGAGTTTGTCTGGCAGAATCAGGTAATTTTAGCAGCAATTACTCTAGATATGTTTGCCGTCTTGTTGGGAGGTGCAGTTGCACTACTACCCATCTTTGCCAAGGATATCTTGCATGTCGGTCCAGTGGAGTTGGGTTATCTTCAGGCAGCCCCATCTATTGGTGCACTGATTATGGCCATGATTCTGACACATTTACCACCTTTACGCAAAGCAGGACCAGCTTTACTGTGGTCTGTGGTAGGTTTTGGTGTGGTCACGATAATTTTTGGGTTGTCTCGTTTGTTTTGGCTGTCACTGCTGATGCTGGCATTGAGTGGCGCACTAGACAGTATTAGCGTTGTCGTTCGCCATACTTTAGTTCAAATTCGGACTCCTGACTATTTACGCGGTCGAGTGGCTGCTATCAATAATGTGTTTATCAGTGCCTCGAATGAGTTGGGAGGATTTGAATCAGGTTTGACTGCTGCTTTCTTTGGTCCGGTCATGTCTGTGGTTGGTGGTGGAATTGGGACGATTGTCGTAGTAATGGCGGTGGCTGCTATTTGGCCAGGGATTCGGAAGTTGGGGGCGTTGCATGAGTATGAGTAGTTAGTTTTAGGGTTTTATTATGTTTTTACAGCAATTTTTGGGATTGATTAAAAATCTGTCATTGGTTTTTTATGCCAATTAGTAATCTATCGCATTAGTTTTGATTGCTTTGTTTATCATCAAAACCTTGTAGAGACTTTGCATGCAACCTCTCTACATCTTTACAACAGCTTTGAAAAAAGCTGTTTCTATCCACTTGTACTGTTAGCCATGCGGGAGGGTAGAAAGGCAGGGTAGCATTCCAAACGCTGTTTATTGCGTTGTTCAATTTGTTTTTCCACCAGTTCTAGACGCTGCTGCAAGCCGATAAGAACATCAATAGCTCGTGGATCTTGAAAACTATTCACGCCGAAATCTGTAAATGCCTTGGGATCCCGCTTGGTGCCAATCCCCACCATGAGGTTAACTTGAGCTATGGTTGGCTCAACGCCAGGTAGGAAACTCGTTAAACTCTTGGAGTCGGTGATCATCCCTTTAACTGTGGGAATGGGCTGATAAATTGCTGCAGGCATATTGGGAATAAAAGACATATACTGGTATTGAATCCAGGCAATAGCTGAGTGTTGTGGACCAGCAGTAAAAATAATTTGTGTCAGCAGGTCAATCAACTGGTCACGGTTAGTCAGGCGGGGTGGCAAGGAAACTACACCAAAGCCTCCATTACTGATGGGTGCCCGTAAAGCTTGTAGCCAATTTTGCAACTCGAAATCTTCACTGACATCTCGATTTGATCTGTAGTAAATCCCGATATATCGACTGACATAGTCTTCTAAGGCATCCCAAACTAGCAGCCCGTCATCTCGATAGGGAAAATCTCGCAATACAGAACGGTCATCAACACCGCGCTTTTGTAAATTTTTTGGCAGAGCAAAGTTGTTGAAGTTGTTGAAAAAGTCTGAGACACCAAGATTTGCAAGGTTGAGTGAGCTTTCAAGAGTGCCTCCGAGAATGATATCGACAAATCCCCCCGGATTGATCAGTACCTGATCGCCAAGGGCATTAATTGCCATTGTGAACTCAAAATGGGGCTTTAGTAACACATTCACGGGATGGCGAGCAGCTAGTTCGCGTACAGTAGCTAGTGCGATTGGTTCCAGAACAAGATGAGTCTGACCTAAGTGACGTATCAACTCATGGGCATAAAAATCAGCCATCTGAGTGATAAGCTTCGCTAGAGTCCAGTCCACGCCATCCAAAGGCGTACAAAGCAGACTTTCATTAGGCACCTGTCCCAGTTGGATAGCAATAGGAATTAAGCGCCAACCATCGCGAGTGCGATCTGCAAAATAGAGTGCAATTGGGGCAGTTAGAAATCGGTTCTGTTTCGGAGTAACACTATTGGTCGCCAGTACTGCATAATCGGTGACGAACAGACTACCATCCTGAATGGCACTGTTGAGGGTTTCGCGAACGTATCCTCCTTTGCGTGCAGCCTTCAGGACAGTTTGAAAAATTTCATCTGTTATCCCGAGTTTTTCGTGAAGACTGTAATTGAGTGCTAAAACATTAGTGAGTTCCATTGGATTGGGACCAGAAAGCCGCTGCAACGCAAATGTAGCGTCGTTCATGTAAGTCTTGGCAACATCTGGTAAGGGCAGTTCTCTAAAGACGGTAGCGTAATCTTCTAAGGTGACAAAGGGCTTAGGACTTTGTAGAAACGCCTGTTGATTCGCTGCAACTTTCTGGGCTAAGATGGCTCGATTATTGTTATACCCCTGATCAAAAACCTCTTGGGTTGGTAAAGTCACCACGCGAACAGAGTTCGGTAGCCGAGAAGCCAGCTGATATTCTTGGCGTGTTAGCAATAGCTGCTGTTGACGCTCTTGTTGAATCGGCAATGGATTTTTTTGAGGTAAAGTCGGAATGTCCGGATTGTCGGGCGGTTTTGGTTTTGAGGGTTGAGTGTCGCCGACTAGTAAGTTTTCTAAGCCGGGAGTACAAACTAGACCGATTAACGCCAGCATACTACGGCGCGACAGAACGTATCTCTCGATTAATTGTTGACGTCGTTGTTTTCGAGTCGGCAGTCGCATTACGTGTTTTCCCCAGAAAATTAGACTTTACGATAACAGCAATCATAGGGGGTCTGTCAGGGCAACCGCATCGAAATTTTACAAAAAGATATTGACAATAAAGCTAATTGACGTTGGGTTATCGGTATGTTGCTTCGGCTTGCATGACGCTTTTCCAGAAGATTCAATGCTTTGTGATACTTGCTGGTATTAAAGCATCAAGATAAACTAGCTTAAATAAATCCGGGTGGGCGTGGCTACCGCCTGTTTCCTATAATCTTGGTAATACCGATCCAAGGTCAGTGTACACCAGGATGGTTCAAAAATTATTTTCCAGTAGTTTCCCCAGCTATCCCGTCTCTCTCAACTTTTTTAAAGGAACAGGACTTACGCAAAAATAACGTAGTTGCACCCGTTGCGACGTAAGGAAGCAATCTCAGAGTCTTGTTTTTTCGTAACTCGTGCGTAAGTCCTAAGGAATAAGATTCCTCGCCGTCTTTGTTTGAAAAAGTTTTGTTCAAGTAAAGCAATTCTCTAAAAGTTGGACATAATAATCATGTGGTTGGATGCAATTGATCATATCCAAGTGATATCTTCCCCGGAAGCACAAGATGCAATGCTATTTTTCTAGGGCAAAGTTTTGGGACTCACTGGAATTCCTAAACCTGAGACAATCAAAGCGAATAAAGGTGCTTGGTATGTTCTGGGAAATATTCAGATTCACACTAGTACTGAATTAAAACCAGATCATGCAGCATCTAGGCGACACATTTGTTACTTAGTAAGTGATTTCCAGGCTTTCCAGAAACACTTACAAGCCCATAGTGTGGAAATTATTCCCGATCAACAACCAATACCAGAACATGCGCGATTCTTTTTGCGCGATCCCGCTGGAAACCGGATAGAAATAGCATAAACACGCGAATATATCATAAAAATTCACGAGCAGATAAAATGATTTTTGACCAAGTAGAATTTGAACTACGTTGCGAATGGGGTGCAAAAGGAGTTTCTGAACTCGCACCTATTAGTGATGTCATTGTTATAGTTGATGTTCTCTCTTTCTCAACTTCAACAGAAATTGCCACAAACAATGGTGCAATCATTTATCCCTACCAATGGAGGGATCAGTCTGCGCTTGACTATGCACACTCTGTACAAGCAGAATTATCAAAAGGTCGTTTATCCAAAGACGGTTATTCGCTTTCTCCTGCATCTCTAACTAAAATTCCTGCGGGAACTAAGCTAGTTATACCATCTCCTAACGGTTCCTCTCTGACGTTGCTGACTGGAAAGACTCCCACCATAGCTGGTTGTTTGCGAAACAGTAAAGCTGTGGCACAATTTGCTCAAAAATATGGTTCTCGAATTGCAGTGATTCCCGCAGGTGAAAAGTGGGAAGATGGTACTCTACGTCCAGCATTTGAAGATTTAATTGGCGCAGGGGCAATTCTTAGTTATTTAAATGGCAGTCTCTCACCAGAAGCAGAAACTGCTGTAGTAGCATTTCATGCATTCAAGCATGATTTCTTAACGTATTTGAAACAATGCAGTTCTGGAAAAGAGTTGATTGCCAAAGGTTTTGAGTTAGATGTTGAATTAGCAGCGGCTTTTAATGTTAGCGATTGCGTACCTTTGTTTACTGAAAACGCTTACACCCGTCAGAAATAAGAATCCCGACTTCTGGTGATAAGTCGGGATTTTTGGTTTTTCAATTTAGTCGCTATAGTTTTTTTGTAGAGGTAAAGGAACTTCAGCATTCAGCCATTCTAAAAAGCTTTGGTTTATTTCTGTGGGTGAGATTTCTGCAATAAAGTTAGTGTAATTAATATGCTGGCGAATCACTTCTTCAATCTGACCCCGATAACCCGATTGAGTTTTTACAATCAAAACGACTTCTGGTTCTTCTGTGATTTATCCTTTCCATATATAAGCGCAGGTAATGGGAAACCAATTAACACAAACAGCTAGTTTTTGTTCCAACAAAGCACGACCGATATAACGTGCTTCATCTGAATTGTTCAAGGTGATGTAGTAAAGTTTCATGTCAATCAAGAAAGTAGGTCTAATATTTTCTAAAAGTTCACTCTTTTCTACTCGCTATAAATCAATTGTGTAACAAGTCTACTGACAAATACCATATCACAATTCATCTTTTCTGATGTTGCATGCCTTACTTCTGTTTATTACCGCGTTTATTGCGGGTGGACTCAATGCTGTGGCAGGAGGTGGAAGTTTTATTACATTTTTAGACCTCATTTTTACGGATGTACTTCCAATCACTGCCAATGCAACAAATAATACTGCTTTATGGGTAGCGGCTTTGGCGAGTGCAAAAGCATATCGTCAGAATTTAAGCATCCCGCGACGGCAATTCTTCTTACTGTGTGGCATCAGTTTAGTAGCTGGAGTGCTTGGTTCTGTTGCTTTGTTATATACCTCTCCAGATGTTTTTCAAAAGCTAATTCCGTATCTATTGTTGCTAGCAAGGCTTGTGTTTACCTTCGGTGAACAGCTCAAAACATGGTTTCAGCGTCAGAGTCAAAAGTCATCAGAATCCCCACCGTTGTTAAACCTCATGCTAGCCCAACTAGCGATCCCTATCTACGGTGGATTTTTCAGTGTAGGTTTAGGTATTTTGCGGATTTTATCAACCGACTCCATTACAAACAGACGGGATAGCGATGCACTAAGTCCGCTTCCTGCACCTACAATTAATGCGATCGTTGACATCTGTTCAATTTCTCCCGATTCAGATCGCAAATTGAATTTACTAGTTCTGAATATTGGTAGATTAGCTAATTTCAACTTAGGCAAAGACCCCTCTATAAGCCCAGATTTCAAACTTAGCTTCAGAGGAAAGAATTTTTTCCAAAGATCCATAATGCCTGATAGAAAACTCTTTAAACTCTTTCATTGTTTGAGAAAACATTTTATCTGATACGCGCCAACATAAACCATATGCACGCGATTGGAAAAAACTGAGTAACTCCTCAACCGTATTGCTAACGATCCATTCCTTAGCTACCAAGTAATTTGATACGTAACCTTTTCGATGTAAATATCCTTCCACATCTATATCTTGTATTGCCGCATCAACACGCTTTGATTCTGGCTTTGATTCTTCATATTTGGACAGTATATCTCGGAAATAGCCTTCAAATTCTCTTCTGGCTGGTGGGGTAATCCATTGACAATTGAGATAAAAACCTCCAGGCTTAAGTACTCGATCAATGTCATCTAAAAATGCTGTCCACTCAGAGACAGTATGAACCATGTGAACAGTTAATACAACATCAAAACTGTTCTTTGGAAAAGGTAACTGTGAAGCATCAGCGTGGATCAGCTTCAAATTGGGAGGAGTTCCATTTAATTTCTGACGGAACTGATTAAGCATTTCTTCAGAGACATCAATTCCCGTTACAGAATAGCCACGTCTGACCAGAGGAAGAACATTCAATCCCGTCCCAATGCCCGGTTCTAGAAAAGATGTCTCTGGTGTCGCACCAACAAGTTCAACAATAAAGTCAGCGACTGCCTCTGCTACTGTCTGTGTTAACCAGCGCGTGTGGTCATAAATCGGTGCAATATTGTCGTAGTAGTTGGACTTGTTCATATCTGAAAAATTGTGTTTTTCTCACAGGATTTCTTCGATTTACACCCCATTCTGCTTAAACCAGGCTTGGAGGCGTTGCCAGCCTTCTTTCGCTTCTTTCTCCCGGTAGGAGGGGCGATAATCGGCAAAGAAAGCATGGGGTGCATCTGGGTAGACAATGATTTCGGATTTGCTGCTGCCTGAGTTCAGGCGATTCTCGTTCCGAGACGCAAGGCGATCGCGCATCTGTTCCACCGTATCAAGAGGAATGCCCGTATCCTTGCCACCATAAAGTCCGAGAACAGGAACTTTCAGTTCAGAGGCAATATCGACAGGGTGCTTGGGTGTTAATTCAGTGACATCGCCTACCAGTCGCCCGTACCAAGCGACACCTGCTTTAACTTGAGGATTGTGTGCTGCATACAGCCAAGTAATACGACCACCCCAGCAGAAGCCTGTAATCCCCAACTTATTGCTATTCCCCTTGGCTGACTTTACTGCCCAGTCTACGGTGGCATCAAGATCAGATAGCACTTGAGCATCTGGTACTTTATCAACTATCGGGCGAATTTCTTCGATGCTGCTTAACTTCGAGACATCGCCTTGACGCACAAATAATTCGGGTGCGATCGCCACATACCCTAACTTCGCAAAACGACGGCAGATATCCTGAATATGTTCGTGTACACCAAAGATTTCCTGAATAACTAGGACAATCGGGAAATTTCCACCTTTTGCAGGCATCGCCCTGTAAGCCGGAATTTCACCATCTTTGACGGGAATTTTCACCGCACCTGCGACTAATCCCTTGCTATCGGTGGTGATAACTTTGGCAGAAACAGGTTGTACTGCTAAGGCAAAACCTGTTGCTATAGTAGCTGTTGCAATAAATTTACGGCGCGTTATCTCTTTCATGATTCTCTTGAGTTATGGGATAAGCAAAGCGATAAGCATAAAGGCTTATTGCTTTTGCTGGAAACGGTTTGTCATCAAGTAGCTATCGCGTTAATAGTATAGTTAGGTAATCTAACTATTAAATTCATATCATGAATAATTGTAAATTGAGTTGGCAACAATCTTCAGAACCCCGACTTCTCGCTCGAAGTCGGAGTTATTGTTGAAGCAGATAGCTTGCTTGTTAAGGTTTGCTATGATATTGTTCTAAATTAGAAAATACAATTAATCTATCGATTTAGTGAAGTTTTTAATAGTACTCAATCACTGAAATTGGTTTGTGAGTTAGAAGCTCAATACTAAGTAAAGCTTTCTATGCAGATCCAAACTGTTGGTACTTTAAGTCCGGACACGTTTACTGAACAAAATTATTACTATTCTTTCTCAATAAAGTACATCAAGTCATAACTTTCAAACTCATTCAGGAGATTTTCAACATGAGTAAAATACGTGCCGTCGTTGTCGATCCCAATGTATCTGGACGTTTAGCACTACGTGATGTCGATACACCGACACCTGCTGCGAATGAAGCGATAGTTCGGGTAGCAGCAATTTCTCTCAATCGTGGTGAAGTCAGACGTTCCACTACTGCTGAAGCGCTTTGGCGACCAGGTTGGGATTTAGCGGGAACACTTGAAACTCCTGCGGCTGATGGTTCCGGACCAGTTCAAGGAACGCGGGTAGTTGGTTTTCTTCGTTCTGGTGCTTGGGGAGAATTGGTGTCTGTACCCACCCACTCTCTAGCGGAATTACCACCCTCAGTATCCTTTGCCCAAGCTGCTACATTACCTGTAGCAGGTTTAACAGCCTACCATGCTTTGCTCAAAGGTGGTTCGCTTCTAAATCGTCCAGTTTTAATTACAGGTGCATCCGGTGGTGTTGGTAACTTTGCTATCCAGTTAGCGCGGTTGAGTGGGGCGCAGGTTGTCGCACACATTCGCCGTCCAGAATACGAAGCTTTTGTCAAAGATGCTGGGGCGCATTCTGTCGTCATTGGTGAAGACCTTTCAGCAGCTAGTGAGTACGGTCCATATCATTTGATTTTAGAGTCAGTAGGCGGGAAAGTCTTGGGAACAGCCCTCGGTTTGTTGGCACAGGATGGGGCGATCATTCTGTTTGGCACTTCAGGCGGAAATGAAGTGACATTCAACGCTCAACGCTTCTATGGCACTGGTGGTGCAAGTTTATACGGATTTATATTGTTTCATGAACTACAGCGAGAATCGGCAGCCATTGGGTTGAAACGGCTGGCAAATTTAGTAGAATCAGGACAATTGCGTCCCCACATCGATTTAGAAGCTGATTGGACACAAATAGCTGAGGTGGCACAAAAACTACTCGATAGGGGTTTTCTTGGTAAGGCAGTACTGCACATTAGGAATTGAAGAGCTTTATTTTTAGTTTTTGATCTTGCTTGCTCAATTGTTGATGGTGGACAGACTCCTGGAGTATGATTTGCAGTCGAATCTAGCTATATTTAGCAATAGGGGAGATATGAACGATCCATTTCATCACAAACAAGGTTGGACTAATGTCTCAAAATGCTGAAGATACTCAGTTGGCTGCACAGTCAATCCCTTATGCTGAATTAGATCCACAACAACAAAAACAACGACTCCAAGAACTAGCGGTTGTTTTTTTAAAATTGGGCGCGATCGCCTTTGGAGGTCCAGCAGCCCACATCGCAATGATGGATTCAGAAGTGGTGACTCGTCGCCAATGGTTGAGTCGCGAGAAGCTTTTAGATTTGCTAGGTATAACCAACCTGATACCTGGTCCCAATTCTACCGAGTTGGCAATTCATATTGGGTATGAAAGAGCTGGATGGCTTGGACTGCTTATTGCTGGTTCGTGCTTCATTTTACCTGCCATGATTATTGTTTGGATTTTGGCAGCCATTTATGCTCGCTACCAAACCATTCCTCAAGTTGAATGGTTACTCTATGGTATTAAACCCGTAATTATTGCCATTGTCGTACAAGCAGTGTGGCTGTTGGGTAAAAAAGCTATCAAGGATATTCCAACAACTCTTGCTGCAATAGCCGTAATTGTCGCCTTTTTCCTCAAGGTGGATGAACTGCTGTTGCTACTGCTGGCTGGACTAGGGGTAATGTTTTTAAAAAATCTGTGGCAGAGGAAAAATAGAACATCAGCAGCTTGGCTACTGCCTATTTCTCTAGTTATGGGACAGACAGGAGGTGCAGCTGTCGCGACTCCTGTGAGTTGGTTCCGGGTGTTTTTGTTCTTTTTAAAAATCGGCTCGGTGTTATACGGTAGTGGCTATGTATTGTTAGCTTTCTTACAAAAAGAACTCGTAGAACAGAATCATTGGCTGACTTCTCAACAGCTTTTAGATGCGATCGCTATTGGTCAGTTGACACCAGGTCCAGTATTTACCACAGCTACTTTTATTGGCTACTTACTGGCAGGTCATGCAGGAGCGATCGCCGGAACAATTGGTATCTTTTTGCCTGCCTTTGTTTTGGTATGGATTGTTAACCCTTGGGTTCCTAAGCTACGTCAATCTTCTTGGGTGAGTAGTTTTTTAGATGGGGTCAATGCAGCTTCTTTGGGACTGATGGCAGTAGTTACCTATACCTTGGGACGCGCTGCAATTGTAGATTGGTTGACTGTGGTGTTGACACTCTTGAGTTTAATTGCTGTTTTTCGCTTCAAAATCAACTCAGCTTGGTTAGTCCTTGGGGGTGGATTCGTGGGATTTGTCGCACGATTTTTGAACAGTGCGATGCTATAGTAGGGAGCCGCATTTTAAGCGATAAGCCGAACGCCAGTGTGTGCGCAAAGCGCTTAGGCTTGACGCTACGCGCGTATCGCACCTTGACAATGTTGAAGCGATGGCGCAAAGCGCATGTACTTGCGTTCGGTGATCCCAAGGACAGTTTGTTGTGTGGTGAAAGCGTCAATAATTTGTCACGAATAGTTCTATCTTTAATTAACCTGATAGCCAACACATTAGAGAACGCATGTGCCACAGGTCTTTACCAGGCCACAGGGTTGCACTCTTACCATAAGGGCTAGATGCAAGCAACTGTTTGAGTTCTTTCTCAAACTCCTCGTTGGAGTTGTGGACAAGGATATGGACGGGTTCAGCACCCATTTCCAGCATGAAGCCTACCACACTGTATACGAGATCTGGATCGCCGTAGATAGCGAAGCGCTTGCCGTGAACCCATGCATGGGAGTCAGTCATCGCATCGACTGCCCGACCGCGTTCAATTTCCAATTCTTCGGGAATGGCTTTACCAGTCAGTTCACTGAGTTTCATCAAGAACTCATCAGTACCCTTGATACCCCAAGGACGAGAAACGGTAACTTCTTGCTTCCACTCTTTAGCAATGTAGTCGCGGGTCTTAGGAGTAGAATGTGCTTGTAAAGCAACTGTAGCTTTAGCATTAATTGAATCTGCAGCTTCTTCCAGAGGAGTACCGCCTGGGTACATATCAAACTCACCTGTGTTGGGTGAATCCAGATAGTCGCTGTTATCTGCCAGTATCGTGTAATCGATACCCATCAGATTACAAATCCGCTTGATTTCGCGGTTGTTACCAACATAGGTGTCAAAACCAGGGATGAAGTTGATTTTGCCATTGCTGGTTTCTTTCTTCTTACCTGCAGTCAGGTTAGAAAGAATACCCTTCATCATGTTGTCGTAGCCTGTGATGTGAGAACCAACAAAGCTAGGAGTGTGAGCAAAAGGTACTGGGAAATCTTGAGGAACTGAACCTGCATTCTTAGCGTTACCGATGAAAGCCTGCAAGTCATCACCGATAACCTCTGCCATACAGGTTGTGCAGACAGCAATCATCTTGGGCTTGTAGAGAGTGTAGGAGTTTGCCAAGCCATCAATCATGTTTTGCAGTCCACCAAATACCGCTGCGTCTTCTGTCATGGAAGAAGAAACGCCAGAAAACGGTTCTTTGTAGTGACGGGTTAAGTGGGTGCGGAAGTAAGCAACGCAACCTTGAGAACCTTGGACAAAAGGTAGAGTGCCTTCAAAACCTACAGCAGCAAAGATTGCGCCCAATGGTTGGCAACCTTTAGCAGGGTTAACGGTCAATGCTTCACGGGCGAAGTTCTTTTCACGATACTCCCAACTCTTCGTCCATTCTGCAACCCTTTTTACTTCTTCAGGGTCGTGTCCGTTTTCAAACTCTTTCTTGTTTTGAAATAACTGTTGGTACTCTGGCTGATGAAACAGTTCTACGTGGTCTTGAATTTTCTCCGGATTCTGAGGCATTTCTCTATCTCCAAGCGAGCTAGTGGTTGGTTAATTGTGGTTTTCTCGTTATCTCGTTCCCAGGCTGAGCCTGGGAATGCCTTGGCTGAGGTTGTGCCTCACCAATCTTGTTTGCTAGAGAGGAGGTATCGCCTCCCCTAATCCGTTACCAGGCTAAGCCTGGTAACGAAATATTTCTTAGGCGACAGCCTTAGCTTCAGCCTTAGCTTTAGCTTTCTTATTCCAAGGAGCACCGATTAATCCCCAGGTGGGGCTGTTGAGTGCTAGATCCATGTCGCGAGCGAAGATAGCGAAGCCATCATAACCGTGATAAGGACCGGAGTAATCCCAAGAGTGCATTTGACGGAAAGGAAGACCCATCTTTTGGAAGACGTACTTCTCTTTCACACCAGAAGCGACGAGATCGGGCTTGAGTGCTTTGATAAACTCTTCGAATTCGTAAGCAGTAACGTCATCGAAAACAATGGTACCGTTTTCAATGTAGTTAGTGGTACGTTTGTAGTCGTCATTATGAGCAAACTCATAACCTGTACCAATCATTCTCATTCCCAAATCTTGGAAAGCGGGAACGACGTGACGAGGACGCAAACCACCAACCATCATGGCAACAGTCTTGCCTTCCAAGCCTGGACGATACTTGGCAATGATTTCATCCATGACTGGCTGATACTTGGCGATGATCTTCTCAGCGTTTTCTTGGATCTTCTCGTCAAACTTGGAAGCAATTTCCCGTAAGGATGCAGCAATCTTGGTAGGACCAAAGAAGTTGTATTCCATCCAGGGTATACCGTAAGCTTCTTCCATGTGACGGCTGATGTAGTTCATCGACCGGTAGCAGTGAATCAGGTTCATCTTCACGTTTGGTGTCTGCATCATCTCGTTGATGGTGCCATCACCTGACCACTGGGCGACTACGCGCAAGCCGAGTTCTTCTAACAGGATGCGGCTAGCCCAAGCATCACCACCGATGTTGTAGTCACCGATGATTGCGACATCATAAGGAGTAGACTCGAATTGCAGCTTGCCTTCTTTCTTTTCTTTGTCGGATCTGGTGAACACCCAGTCACGAACCATGTCGTTCGCAATGTGGTGACCTAAAGATTGAGAAACACCCCGGAAGCCTTCGCAACGTACGGGTACAACAGGCTTGTCAATTTCTTTGGATGATTTTCTGGCGACGGCTTCGATGTCATCCCCAATCAGACCGACAGGACATTCAGATTGAATTGAGACACCACGATTGAGGGGGAAGAGTTGGTCGAGTTCTTCGATTAGCTTTAAGAGTTTTTTGTCACCACCGAAGACGATATCTCTTTCTTGGAAGTCGGAGGTGAAGTGCATGGTACCAAAGGTGTCTACACCTGTGGTGCCGATGTAGTAGTTACGACGACCAGACCAAGACCAGTAACCGCAACCGACAGGACCGTGGCTGATGTGAATCATGTCCTTAATTGGACCCCACACCACACCTTTAGAACCAGCGTAAGCACAACCACGAGCAGTCATGACACCAGGAAGAGATTTGATGTTAGACTTAACGCCGCAGTCGGACTTGCCTTCTTCGTATACGTTTATATGTTTTTCCCGCTTTTTCTTAGCTTTCTCGGGGTAAGCTTCTAGAACTTCTTTAATAAGTTCTTTTCTTTGTTCTACAAGCTCTTTTGGATCTTGGTCAGAAGATTTTTTGTCATCTGTATATGTCATAGCGTTCCTTGCTGGTGAATTACTGGTGAGAAGGAAGGATGAAGAGTGAAGAGTGAAGAGTGAACCATTTATATTTCATTCTTTATTCTTCTGTCTTCAAAGGTGGGCTGCTTGCCCACCCTAGGGCATTGCTTACTTGGCAGCAGCTTCTGCAGGTTTGCCAATAATTTCTGCGTGCTTGGTATCGTCGTCGAGGATACCGAACTCTACGAGTAGTGCTTCTAACTCGTCCATTTCCAAAGGTGTAGGAATGGTGAGCTTGGTGTTGTTGATGATCTTCTTAGCTAATGCGCGGTATTCGTTACCTTGAGTGCTGTCAGGTGCATACTCGTTAACGGTCATCCGGCGCAATTCTGCGTGTTGAACGATGTTGTCACGAGGTACAAAGTGAATCATCTGGGTGTTCAAGCGTTCTGCCAGGGTTTCGATGAGTTCGATTTCCCGGTCAACTTTACGGCTGTTACAAATCAGACCAGCCAAACGCACACCACCAGAGTGAGCGTATTTGAGAATACCACGAGCGATGTTGTTAGCAGCGTACATCGCCATCATTTCACCGGAGGTGACGATGTAGATTTCTTGTGCTTTACCTTCACGGATAGGCATAGCGAAACCACCGCAAACAACGTCACCCAACACGTCGTAGGAGACGAAGTCTAAGTCTTGGTAAGCACCGTTTTCTTCCAAGAAGTTAATAGCGGTGATGATACCACGACCGGCGCAACCTACACCAGGCTCTGGACCACCAGACTCTACGCAACGTACACCACGGAAGCCGGTGAGCATCACTTCTTCGATTTCCAGGTCTTCCACAGCACCCCGTTCAGCAGCCAAGTGAAGTACGGTGGTTTGAGCTTTGCTGTGCAGCATCAAACGGGTAGAGTCAGCTTTTGGGTCGCAACCCACAATCATGATGCGCTGACCCATTTCTGCCATAGCGGCAAGGGTGTTTTGGGAGGTGGTAGATTTACCGATACCGCCTTTACCGTAGAATGCTATCTGTCTGATTTTTTCGTCGGACATGATGAGTTTTTCTCCTGCAATTGATTGCTAATTAATTGGTTGGTTTGGTGGGTCTTTGCTTTTTGTGAGTCACGCCTGTAAGATTACAGCGGTGACCGCTTGTAGAACGAATCAAGTGGCTTTAGCACTTAGTGCCCGCCGGGGGCGATGCTCCGGAGGAGCCGCCCCAAGGGGGCGAACGCTCTACAATAAAAACCATTGAAAGTAAGAACATCGGTTTCCTCGTTAATTTTTTTGGGTTTTACGCACTTTACAAATAATTTATAATGTGCATTGTCCGGAAACACCAAGTAAGACTTGACCCTTGCTACCCTAAAATTCAAAATTCAAAGTTCAAAATTTTGAATTCCCCCAACAGGGGCGTAGCTGCTACATCACTTGTTCAAAATAGTGCCCTTCAAACTTTCGACGCGACCAACTGCAGCGCTTGTGTCCTCTGATGACACTCCACGTGCAGCTAGTGCTTCACTCAGGTATTTTGCAATAACATCGAAGTGTTGTTGCTGTAGATTCATACCTGTGTGTGTTGCGTCCATGGAACGACCCTTGTATTGGTCTGGACCGTCAAAAATCTTAGCGAAGAAATCCACTTGTTTTTGACGTTGCTTGTCCATGTTGGTGTTGGCGAAAAACTTACTGAGGGTGTTGTCAGCCATGACGCGTTTGTAGAATTCATCCACTACTTGCTCAAGACCCTGTTGTCCACCAAGTTTGTCGAATAATGTGCTCATATCCTTTTCCTTTGAAGCGAGTTGGTTGGATAATGATGAAATTCGCGCTCTTAGCTAAAAAGCTTCACTTGTGTGCTCTTAACCAGTGAATTTAGCTGTCCGTTGTTAGTAGGACTCAAGCATTGATAGGAAGGAAGATAATGATATGAGTCAAATCCTACTTGATGTTTCAGGGAAATGCATACTAGGGTATCTTTGTAAAGTGCGTAGGTTTTAGAGCAACGATGGCTCAACGGCTTCTACGACAAGGTCTTTGCTTACGCGATCGCGCAATCTAGACTCAATCGCAATCTTGAGTGTTGCTGTGCTAGCAGAACACGAACCACAAGCACCTTGAAGCAGAACTTTTACAGAATCACCATCTACGTCATACAGTTCTACGTCTCCGCCATCGGCGATGAGAACAGGTCTGACTTCTTCATCTAAGACTTTTTGAATCAGTGCGATTTTTTGCACAGGTGTCAGCACTTTTGCAGCCTGCTGACCAGATGTATTCTTGTTCAAAGAGTGACTTACGGGGGTAGCAGATTCTTTACGCACGGATGCAATGATATCATCAATGTTTGCCAAACATGAGCCGCATCCGCCACCTGCTTTCACATAATTTGTAACTTCTTCGGCGGTGGTGAGATTGTTTTCTAGAATCACACGTCGGATTTTTGCATCACTAATGCCGAAGCAGGTGCAAACTAACGCTCCTTCATCATCGTCTTCATGAACCTCGTGAGCAATGCCTCGGTAATTATAAATAGCCGCTTCTAGCGCTTCTTGTCCCATCACCGAGCAATGCATCTTTGCTTGTGGTAATCCACCAAGATAGTTGGCAATATCTTTGTTGCTGAGCTTGAGGGCTTCGTCTAGAGTTGAACCTCTAATTAAGTCTACCAGAGCTTCTGAAGATGCGATCGCACTAGTACAACCAAAAGTTTGATAACGCGCATCAAGAATTTTTTCAGTTGTTTCCTCAACTTTCAGGTGCAATCTCAAAGCATCTCCGCAAGCAATGCTACCTACTTCTCCAACAGCAATTTTGATTCCAGGTTCTTTAGAGTCTTCCAATTCCCCTTGATTTTTGGGATTATAGAAGAGATCCATCACTTTATCTGTATAGTCCCACATAGCCGATTTCAGATTTGTTGATTTTGAACTTTGGATTGAGTCATCAGGAATTTGGGGAGTAGGGAGAGAGAACCGTCTCCCTTATTTTCCTCATCTCCCTACACCAAGCACTGCTTTTTCTTGTTGTTGCAGCCAACCCGCATTATCACTCTTAAAGGGTGAGAGGGCGCGTAGACGTTCTACAATTGATGGCATGACTGCCAGAACTGCATCAATTTCGGCTTCTGTTGTGTAACGGCAAAGGCTAAAGCGAATGGAACCATGTAAGATAGTGTAGGGTAAACCCATTGCTCGCAGAACATGAGAGGGTTCCAAAGAGCCAGAACTGCAAGCAGAACCGGATGAAGCACAAATGTTGTGTTTGTTCAAGTGGAGGAGAATTGCTTCACCTTCGATATACTTGAAGCCAATATTGGTGGTGTTTGGCAATCTTTGTGTTGGATCACCGTTGACTTCGCAGTCGGGAATTGTGGTGATGAGAGTTTGTTCTAGGCGATCTCGTAAACGCCTTTCTCTAGCTGTCGCTTCTTCTAGATGCAATAATTCTAGCTCAGCTGCTTTGCCTAAAGCAACAACTCCTGCAACATTTTCTGTTCCTGCTCTTCTGCCGCGCTGTTGTCCTCCGCCGATAATCATCGGACGGAATCGAACTCCGCGTCGCACATACAATGCACCAATTCCTTTGGGTGCATGAATTTTGTGACCGGATAGAGTCAGCATATCAATGGTGCTTGTCTTCATATTCATGGGGATTTTCCCCACTGCTTGCACCGCATCAACATGGAAGAGTGCGCCACTTTCTTTTACGCGCAATCCAATCTGCTCAATTGGGAAAACCGTACCGGTTTCGTTATTGGCATACATAATCGTCACCAGGGCAGTATTACCTGTCAATGACGCTTCCAATTCATTCAAATCCAACTGCCCTTGACGATTCACCGAAAGATAGGTGACAGAATAACCTTGAGTTTCCAACTGTTGGCACAGATTCAGCACTGCTGGGTGTTCGACTTGTGTAGTGATGATGTGTCGCTTTTCAGGTTGTGCTAACAGTGCTGCGCGAATAGCGGCGTTATCTCCCTCAGTTCCTCCACTGGTAAAGATAATTTCTGATTCATCGGCACCTAGGAGGGCGGCTACTTGTTGTTGTGCAAGTCTTACTGCCTTTCCGACTTGCCCACCAAAGGTGTGCATACTGGAGGGATTGCCGTAATAATCGCTGAAGTAAGGCAGCATCGCCTCTACAACTGCTGGATCTACCTTAGTGGTGGCATTGTTGTCTAGATATATGCAATCTTTGTGCATCGCTTCCAATCTTACTTTGATGAGAATCAAAAATTTATCAAAATGGTTGTGGGATGTCATAACAGTTATCAGGGAGGATCAAGAAATCGCTTTCTCTGTTCACTGTTCACTGATAACTGTTCACTGGTTCAAGCTTCTATTCCTGATGTTTGATGTTTCTGTATTTGCTCAGAAAATTTTTGGGAATAAAAGTTAAACCAGTTGTCCCAATAGTCTTGTTTTTTTGTTAGTTTTGTTACGAGTTTATTGTAAGTAGCAAACCAGGACTCCCAGTAATCCCCACGTTCTTTGACGCAACCATCGCAGGTGGGACAACCAGCCGCACACTGAGGGACACTGTAAGTACTTCCGTCACAGTTTGTGCAGAGGTTGGGGTCAATCCAGTGAAGACCGTCAACTATCTTGATTGCGCCAGTGGGACAGGCAGAAAGACATAATTTGCAGGAAATGCACTTGCTGGTAATTTTGTAAGCCATGACTCTTCCCCTTACTATCTTAGAAATTGTGGATTGGGAATTGGGTACTGGGTAGTAGATACTGGGTAATGGGGAGAAGGAAAAGTGAAAAGTTAAAAGTTAAAAATTCCTCTGATTTCTAACTTTTGACTTTTGACCCTATCCTTCGGGAAGCTGCCTGTAAGGCATCTACGCTTCGCTCAAGGGCATGCTTTTGACCTTTTAGTTCCCTTGTTCTTGGAGGTATTGCTGGTAAAATTCTAAAGCAACCGTCTCGATCACATCGTAGGATTCAACCGTTATTATTCCGAGTTTCTGCAATTTTTCCTTGGGACTGTCACCAATCTTGGAAACCAATACTGCTTTGCAATCAGCTATTGTTTGAATGATATTTTCTAGAGTGGCTTTCTCGCCGTATCCACCTTGACAATAGTGGTCAACTTTGCGATGTCCAACAAAGGAAACTTTATTGCCATCAACTTCATAAATCTGGAACTCTTTGGCATGACCAAAGTGTTGGTTCACCAATCCACCACCTTTAGTAGCAACTGCAACTAGGATTGGACTGCTTTGTACAGATGCGCCATTCGTCGTTTCTGGTGCAGTGAGAGCCTTTTCTTTGGCTACTTTCAGTTCTTCTTTAAACTTCTCAATGCCTGCATGAACTTCTTGACGTTTTTGGAGATCGTATTCTGAAGTCATTTCCATGAATTTAGCCTTAGTAAATTCCTGGCTACGATCTTCACCTAATAGACCGACTGCATCAGCACGACACTGGCGACAATGACGCATCATCTTCATGTTACCAGCGCAATTATCTTGCACTGTCTTGAGTTCTTTTGGTGTAGGTCCGCGCTGCCCAGTTAATCCAAAGTGGGTGCCGTGTTCTGGTGCAGAAATCAGCGGCATGATATTGTGAAGGAATGCGCCTTTAGAGCGAATAACCTTATTAACTTCTACTAGGTGCTCATCATTAATTCCCGGAATCATCACCGAGTTGACTTTGCACAAAATGTCAGCTTCTTTGAGGGCTTGTAATCCTTCCATCTGCTTTTCAAGCAGAATTTTTGCTCCTTCGATGCCTCTATAACGCTTGCGGTTGTAGTGAACCCAAGAATAAATTTTTTCCCCGATTTCTGGGTCTACCGTATTAATGGTAATTGTAACGTGGTCTATGTTGAGTTGTTTAATGCGATCAACATGCTCAGGTAGCATTAAACCGTTAGTTGAGAGACAAAGCTTGATATCTGGTGCTTTTTCTGCAATCAACTCAAAAGTGCGGAAAGTTTTTTCTGGATTTGCTAGTGGATCGCCAGGACCTGCAATTCCTAAAACTGTTAATTGAGGAATCTTACCTGCAATAACTAAAGCTTTGTGTGCTGCTTCTTCTGGAGTCAGCAATTCACTCACCACTCCAGGACGACTTTCGTTAGCGCAGTCGTATTTACGATTACAGTAGTTGCATTGAATGTTGCAGGCAGGGGCGACAGCAACGTGCAATCTTGCATAGTGGTGATGGGCTTCTTCACTGTAGCAGGGATGCTGAGCAATACGTTGTTTCAGCTTTTCATCCATTTCCACAGTGGCGCTGCTATCGCTGTTGCATCCGCCACAACCACTTGATTTTGCTTTGGTTGGAGTGGATTCTGTAACTAGAGGGTTAACGAGTCCTGTAGACTGTGTCATTGAATTTCGCATGCATGTCAGGTGGTTGCCACCGTGGAAGATGCCATAGCCACTCTGTTGAAGTAAGAATGGAAGTCGCGTCTTGTATTCGCGCTCTTTACCCAAAGTTTTCAAGGGCTGGTGTGTCAACGCTAAAGACTTGAGGGAGATTTGCGCGTTAAGGCGCGACTTCTGTTCACAGGGGCATGGTGCTATCTCATCCCTCCACTCACTCACTGCGCTGTTTGTGTTTGCGCTTTAAGTGTTGGCGATATAAGTTTTATATCAGTCGTCTTGAATAAGGGCAGCGCTTGTGCTCTGGATAGAATTTATTGGATTTATTAAACTTGTACTCAAGATGAAAAACCTTTGCCCTTCAAGCTTTTGAGGAGTGAGAAAAATTTTTTCTGGGTGGTGGGTACTAGAATTTTTCGGTTGGGGTTCGAGTATTTATGGAAATGGGGGCAAGTATTTGTGTACTCAGACAAAAGTCAATCCCTGCAAGGACTTGAGGACAATTTTAGCTTTTTTTAAGGTTCTTCAGCTTGTACTCAAGGGCTGATGAAATAATGCCTAGAGCAATGCCTGAGGAGAGATTTTGATTTTGGAAATCTGGAGCAGATCACGGAGTCCTACTCCAGAAAATTGCGAAATTCAATTCTGTATACAGAATATCATTTTTTTCGAGGAAAAAATGCAATTCAGGTTTTTTTAATATTTTGTTGGTATGCTTGTCTTTGGTAGATATTGATAGTATTTCCCCCATGAATTTTGGCTGGCTTTCAGGCGTCAACAAGGAAAAATAAGGTTTATTAGCCAGTTGATTTCAGCTTTTAATAGAATTTTATCTCAATTAATTGATTTTGAACAGGTGGAAAAATATGTCTGTTCAAAAAATCATGATTCTTGGTTCGTGAAAAACTACCAACACAATACTCTCGTTACACTGAGAAAAACATTGTCCTAATTCTGCCCAAAAATCAGGGTACCAAGACTAAGAATATGAAAGCAGTCGTTATCCGTCGATATGGCTCCCCTGAGGTGTTTCAGTACGAAGATGTAGAACCTCCGAAAATTAAGCCTAATGAGTTACTTGTCAAAGTTCATGCAGCTTGCGTTAATCCTGTTGATTGGAAAATGCGCAAAGGAATGTTGAAAATGATCACGGGTAACAAATTTCCCATGATTCTGGGGTTTGATTTATCGGGAGAAGTGATAGAAATTGGTTCTCAGGTAACGCAATTCAAGCCAGGAGATGTTATGTACGGCTCTATTAGTCCATCGGGAGGAGCTTATGCAGAATTTGCAGCCGTTCCAGAAAAGAATGCGGCTCTTAAACCAACAAACATGACTTATGAAGAAGCAGCCTCTGTTCCCGTAGCAGCACTCACTGCACTCCAAGGGCTACGAGACTTGGGGAAGATTCAACCAAATCAAAAGGTTCTTGTGAATGGCGGTTCTGGTGGTGTGGGTATTTTTGCAGTGCAAATTGCTAAGGCGTATCGTGCACAAGTAACCGCAGTTTGCAGTACAAAAAACATTGATTTTGTAAAATCTTTGGGAGCAGATCACATTATTGACTATACACAAGAAGACTTCACCCAAGAATTAGGGCAGTACGACATCATTTTGGATGCAGTTGCTAAGCAGTCCTTTTCTGGTTGTAAACAAGCTTTAAAACCGAATGGAATTTACGTGACGACACTCCCCAGCCTTGAAAGCTTTGTGCAGATTATTTTGACAGCGCTGATTCTTGGTAAAAAAGCAAAATTTATCCTTGAAAAGCCTAATACTCAGGATTTGGTTTATTTGAAAGAGTTGATTGAGACTGGTAAAATGCGCTCAGTGATTGATTGCACTTATCCTCTACAAGAACTGGCTGCAGCTCATACATATAGCGAAACAGAACGAGCAGTAGGTAAAATTGCTATTGCTGTTGCGAGTTAACGTTTGGAACTTTTTTTTGTGGGAATTATCAAAAGAAGAGTCGAAAATTGTATTAGAAAAGTCTGCAATTGCGGGCTTTTTTATTTTTGTCATATCAAGTTCGTCTAACTGAGATCTTGCACCAGTATCAACAATGAGGCAGAGCCTCGATATCTCGTTCCCAGGCTGCAGCCTGGGAACGAGGGTTGGGAGGCTTTGCCTCCCGATTATTGAGAATGCTGCAAGATCTGAGTCTAATAGACATCTGGTGAAAACTAATCTAAAACCCTTGTGCTGTCTGAATTAATGTTTTATATCAAATCCGGTAGCATCTGAATGATTAAAAAACCGCTCCAGGCGCAGATCTGGTAAGGTGCGTTATGGACAGAATGTCCTAACGCACCGAAAATCTAGGATGGTGCGTTAGAGACTTCCAATAAAAAAATATCCAACTTGTAGGGCGGTGCGTTATACCGTTTCACTTTAAGATTGATACAAATAGGCAGCGCTTGGGTGCAGAGGAGCAGAAGAGAAAGAATTAGAGACCAATCATTTGTATCAAGTATTTCGTGAAATGGTATTACTGACATCTTGCACCATTCTCAACAAGACCTAAAAAACCGGGTTTCTGGACGGTAAATTAAGGTTTGCAAGTGTCGTCATTCTCAAGAAACCCGGTTTTTGACCCTGGTGCAAGATCTGAGATTAGGCGAAGCGCCATAACGCACCCTACTACTGGAGAGGTCTAATTACTTACAATAAGAAAGCTCACCCCGCACTCCGGGCACCCCTCTGGGCGAGTTCGGAGAGGGGATATGATATCTGATGCCGAAAATGCATATAAATATTGCTTTTATTTCATAAAACATCCTCAAAATTCTTATGCAAACGGATAAAATAGATCCACACAGTTAATCAAACTACAATTGTAAATATACAAAATAGTATCTATACTTACAGATAAAAACTATCAGATAAAATAGTAAGAGTTGTGTTTTTTCAATTTTAGGAATACTATAATAAATAGTAATAGCATATACAGAATTTTTGCATACAATTTCTTCGCCTCATGTTTGAGTACAGATAAATGGTTGTTAATTTATGCAAAAATATCTTGCCTAAATCGCAAAAAACTCTTATGGCAAGCTAATTTGTATTGAGTACAGAAATACTTAGCCCCCTCCCCCATAAATTCAAGTACCCCGATCCTGGAAATACTAGCACCCCCACCCCAACAGAAATTTCATATTTGCATGAAATCAAGGTTTACACAGCCTTGAGTACAACCTTAATCAATCCAATAAATCCAATCGGCGTCAGACGTACAGCCGTTTTTGCAGACACCTGATATAAGCAGAGAACGTAGCACACCGCTATTTTCACTCCTGCAGTACCGATGCAACAGCCCTTCGACCATATCAGGAATTCAAAGATTGCAAAAATGCTGGGCGACGATTCCCACCCGCTTTTTGCTGTGCTTTCTGGCGTTTCTTTTGAGCCGCTATTGACTGATTTTCGCATCATATTTGAGCGAGATCCAGCAGCACGCAATTGGCTGGAGGTTCTGTTTTGTTACCCTGGATTCCACGCACTCTGTTTGCACCGCTTTGCTCATTGGTTGCACAGTCGTGGAGTGGTTTTTATCCCCCGCTTGATTTCTCACTTAGGACGGTTTCTGACAGGAATTGAAATTCATCCAGGTGCAGAGATTGGCAAGGGTGTGTTTATCGATCACGGTATGGGTGTTGTCATTGGCGAAACCGCTATAGTAGGAGACAATACGCTGATTTACCAAGGTGTCACCCTTGGTGGAACCGGAAAAGAGAGTGGTAAGCGCCATCCTACTTTGGGGAAAAATGTTGTTGTAGGGGCGGGTGCAAAAGTTTTGGGCAATATTGAGATTGGCGATCGCACCCGCATCGGTGCAGGTTCCATTGTTTTGCGCAATGTTCCACCAGATTCCACTGTTGTGGGAGTTCCAGGGCGGATTATTTCTCGCAAGCAAAATGAACACCTCTCTCCCCTAGAACACGGAAAACTACCCGATTTAGAAGCGAGTGTCATTCGTTCTCTGCTGGAACGTATTGAACAACTCGAACAAAAGCTAGAAACCTTTACAAATCAGAAAACGAAAAAAGAATTGGTGACAAAGGAACGTTAACTATGTTGCAATCGTGTAGTTTCCAAGCCTCAGGCGAGCATATTGTACAGATTCCCGTCAGCGATCGCAGGCAAATCTGTCACCGCTTGCAAGAATTAATGATCAACTGTTGGTGTCATCCTGATGGTTCTTTGCGGGTACAAGTGAATAGTTGTCTGACAGCAATTCTTGTCCGCAGTACCGTACTGCAATTTATGGGAAGTCGCAAAGAATTAATCGATTGGCTAGAAAGATGTTGGCAGCTTTGAATTTTTGAGGATCTGAATTTGGGATGAGGAAGCCTGAAAACAGGCATAAAGTCTGAAAAGAAGTATGAAGGGTTAGATTGACGTTCAGATGTTAAAATTTTTCTTTTACCCCACTAGAAGCCTTCCTCTAAAGGACACTTCCGTACAGGGAGTTTCTCCCGCCCTTGGAAAGTATCTGTAGCGTCTACATCTTTTATCCTTATACCTTTATACTTTGTTCTTTTGGCAAAACCTTCTATTATGGCAAACCATCAAACTCATGTAAAATTTATTGATTTTTTACAAAATGAATTTGCACTTTCAAGGGTGGATATTTCTGTAGCACTACGGAAACATGAGTTAGATAATAGTCCTTTAGCAATGCTTCTTTGGCAGTATGGCTTAGTTGACATAGAACAGCTAGAACGCATTTTAGATTGGCTAGAAGAGCAATCTTAAACAATTCATATCAAATTACATTGAGCTTGCACAGAATGTTAAAACTTTAATACCCGAATAAATTGAGTTTATTCATGATGTGAGTGATTTCCTATTTTATGCAGCCTCACTGTAAAACGATATCAAATTTCACCTGATAAAAATCAACAGCAATCATTAAAATATTCAAGACTTAAAAAGACTGTATAAATTCAAAAGTGACACTTGAACTAATTTGACAGTCAAAATTACGACAAAAAAAATCTTGAATCACTTTAGGAGGATGTGACGATGATTTCTAGTTTAATAGCCGGATTGAGCATTTTAGTGTTTTCTGGGCTTGCGAATACGTATCTCAGTCATATGCTATTTGGTGAGACAGAATCTCCACCAGATAATAACAATTTGTAGTTGATACCAAGTTCTTGTTTGATGGCATACAGATAGAGCAATAATTATCAACTATGAATGATGAATTATGAAGAGTGATTTTTTTGTGAAAAGTCAGAACACAAAAATCAAAATCTTCATAGAATTTATGGAATAGATTTGACAACACAAGAGTGATTCATCTCCGTGTAAATTTACTTGCATTAAATTCCGAATCAACCGAAATCACCAAAAAAATTATCGGTTTTGGCTTGAATGAGTCTGAGTTCAATGCTTGTCATCATTGATTATTTTCTAAGAGGTTTTTAAGATGAATCAAGTCCTGATCAATGACACAACACTACGCGACGGCGAACAAGCAGCGGGAGTCGCTTTTAACTTACAAGAGAAAGTGGCGATCGCCAATTTTCTCGATACCATCGGCGTTCATGAGTTAGAAGTCGGTATTCCGGCGATGGGTGATGAAGAAACACGAGCGATATCAGCAATTACTCAGTTAGATTTGCAAGCCAAACTGCTTGGCTGGAACCGCGCTGTCATCTCTGATATTCAGGCTTCCATAGATTGCGGTTTGAAGCGAGTGCATATCGCTATTCCCGTCTCTGGAATCCAAATCAGTGCTAAATTTCATGGTCAGTGGCGAGTCACTCTGCAACAATTGAGAGATAGCATTAGCTTTGCTGTTGATAAAGGTCTTTGGGTGGCTGTAGGAGGAGAAGATTCTTCTAGAGCTGATGAAAATTTCCTCCTTGATGTCGCCCAATATGCCCAAGAATGGGGTGCATCGCGGTTTCGTTTTTGTGATACAGTAGGCATTCTCGACCCCTTCACCACATACACTAAAGTCAAAAGATTAGTATCGGCTTTAGTCATTCCCGTAGAAGTTCACACTCACAATGATTTTGGTCTGGCTACTGCGAACGCTCTTGCTGGTATCGAAGCTGGGGCTTTATCAGTGAATACGACAGTCAACGGGTTAGGCGAAAGAGCCGGAAATGCAGCATTAGAAGAAGTTGTCATGGCTCTTAAACGCATATACGGCGTTAACGTGGGTATTCACACGCCTCGTTTGTTAGAACTGTCTCGACTTGTTGCGGCTGCATCAGGATCCCATGTACCACCTTGGAAGGCTATTGTAGGTGAGAATGCCTTTGCTCACGAAGCTGGTATTCATGCTCACGGCGTACTGCAAAACCCCGTCACTTACGAGCCATTTGCTCCCCAGGAAGTAGGCTGGGAGCGGCGTTTGGTTGTGGGTAAACATTCTGGTCGGCATTTATTGTCTAGTATATTGCAAGAGCACGGTATTTTTCTGAACTCACAGGAAACTCAATCTGTCTTAGATGCAGTACGACAAGAGTCAGTAGAGAAAAAACGCAGCTTAACTGTGCAAGAACTGTTGGATTTGGTACAAGAACAACAGAGGTATTCACATGCGATCAGATGAAATAGAACTAGAGGAACCACCTGCTTTTAACATTGGTGATAAAGTCCGACTGCGTAAAGTTATTAAGAACGATGGCACATTTCCAGGTCAAGAAATTGGAGTTATCTTAGCGAAAAAAGGAGACACTGGCTACGTTGCTAGTATAGGTACTTATTTACAAAGATCCTATATCTATGCAGTCCATTTTTTGGACAAAGGACTTATGATAGGTTGTCTCAAAAAAGAATTAGAACTTGTTGAGAAAGAGCAAGAACTGACAGAGGAAGTCTCATAAACTTATTTTTCTGAACAGAAATTCAGACATTTCTCAAATACATTAATCTCAACACTAGGAAGCGGTAAAATTCTTATGAAAGTCATGCTGCGTCAAAATGATGCTGGAAACTTGGTCGTCTACGTTGCCAAGAAAGACCTTGAAGAAGAAGTTGTTAAACAAACTGAAGGACCAGAAGGCAAAATTTTGACCTTAGCAAATGGCTGGGAATTAGCATTTACTAACTTGCCAGAATTGGTAGAATTACCTCAGACTGTAGAGGCAAAACGCCTTTCTTAGCTTAGCACTAAGCCTCTCGCAAAATTAAGAGTTCCCACTCCCGTTGTGGGCTTGGTCATTGCGAGCGAAGCGAAGCAACCGCAGGAGTTTGGGATTGCTTCGTTACACTGCGTTCCACTCGCAATGACAACATAGTTACGATTATTTGTGTCCACTTACTTAAGAAACACAACCCACAAAAAAAAAATCCACTGATTAAAAAAACATGGGTCATCATTACTTAAAATTATCTGAATTTAACCTCGAAGGACAATTCCTAAACTTTGTTGGTGATACCCCAGGCAAATTTAAATACTTACGATTGGCATTAGAATCCGAAGATGTACAAATCAAAATTCCCAAAGAATTACGTCAACACCTGAACTTCTCTCTAGTTCCTGGCGAGCAAATTCGTGTATTTGGTATTAGTAAGCTAGACACCGATACAGGCGAAGTCAAATTAAAAGCTTTTAGCATAGCACAACTTGGTTTTTGTCCCACTCAAAAAACACCCGTTCAACAACAAAAGCGTCCTTCCAAGGCAAAGATTTTAACCTGCCAAAAATCTGGCTGTGTCAAGCGTGGTGCAAAAAATTATTTGTCAGAATTAGAAAAGATTTTGTCCACTCGCGGTTTATCAGATCAAGTCATCATTGAGCGGACTAGTTGTTTAAAATGTTGTAAAAATGCACCGAATTTGATTTTGCAAATTGGGACAAAAGAATATAAGAATCTCCATCCAGAGGCGATCGCCTCTTTACTGGAAGATTATTTGGTATCAAATCCGTGAGCAACTGAATGATAGCAATCGGTTCTCAAGCCCTTGCGATTGCTACCCTGCGGGAAGCCTTCTGGTGGGCGTCTACATTCCGCTTCGCTTTATTCGCAATAACATATAGGAATCATATTTGATTTTTCTCGTTCCCATGCTGAGCATGGGAACGAGAAATCTGAAGCACCTCATCAAGCCTGATTTCCAACTATTCTGGTAATCTTTCTAATATCTCCCGTGCTTGCTCAGCCCAATATTCATCCTTATACTCAACATATATCTCCAAAGCTTTCTCCAAATTAGCCCTCGCCTCGACGTAGTTTTCCTCTGCTTCTGCAAGCAATCCTAAATGCGCGTAGGTGCTAGCACTTGAGTAGCGATCGCCAAATTCGACATAGATTTGCAAAGCTTGTTGGTAATTGCGCCTTGCCTCATCAAATTCTCGCAAATCTTGGGCTACGCTTCCCAAGTTGTGGTAGGTGCGAGCACTTAA
>NZ_JXCA02000002.1:457366-471338 GCF_000828085.3 Scytonema tolypothrichoides VB-61278 | reverse complement strand
GCTTGTTGGTAATTGCGCCTTGCCTCATCAAATTCTCGCAAATCTTGGGCTACGCTTCCCAAGTTGTGGTAGGTGCGAGCACTTAAATAGCGATCACCAAATTCGATAAAGATTTGCAAAGCTTGTTGGTAATTGCGCCTTGCCTCTTCAAATTCTCGCAAATCTTGGGCTACCATTCCCAACTGGTGGTAGGTGCCAGCAAACTCGTAGCGATCGCCAAAATCGATATTGATTTGCAAAGCTTGTTGGTAATTGCGCCTTGCCTCATCAAATTCTCGCAATTCTTGGGCTACCCATCCCAAGTTGTGGTAGGTGCTAGCTTTGCAAAGTTGTTTTTGTCTTTCTTCTTCACCTCTAAGGGCATCATACATTTCCAAAGTCTTTTCGTAGGACTTTCTTGCTTGCTGGTACTGCTTCGTTTGCAGTTGACAATTACCCAGTCTTGCAATTGCCAATGGTATCTGGTAACCTAATTCACTTTTAATAAATTCAAGTGGATACTTTTCCAAATGTTGACAAACCATTTCTGCCAACTTCAGGTTACTTTGGTTATCATTAATCAACTCAAAGTATTTCTTTAAACAGAAATATATATGGATACTCTCCTGCTTCTCCAAACAGATTTGCAACGCATTATAGAGATTTTCATACTCCCATCGGCAGAAGGCTATACCCCATTGTCTCTTTTGCGCGTCCTTGGAGTTCATCAACTGGTTGTAATAGACATCTCCGAAAAATGCCAATAGTACTCTATAACTGGCTTTCAACAGGCGATCGCCAATTTCAAACATCAGCCAGACTCCACGCAAAAATAAGCACTTGAGAGAGTTAGTGTTGATAATAATGCAAAAGTAAATATCTTTAGACGCCAATTTTCACCTGAAAGAATAGCACTATTTTATTTTGGTAATACTAATGCTTCTATTCGGAATCTTACAAGTCCACAAATAGTCAAGATGACCTGTTCGTATTTACCTGGATTTAGTCGAAATCTTTCAGAAGCAACTCGAAATACTTTAACCAAACGAATTAAATGTTCAACAAAAATCCGTTCCGACGCCATCTGTTTATTTTTCTCTTTTTGCTCTGGACTTAATTCTTGTTTTTTTGGCTTTTTTGTAGGAGTTTTAATTGATGGTTCTCCTTCATAAGCTTTATCTCCTTTGAACCTTTGATTAGGGTCAAAGCCTTTGTGACCTTCACGGAACAAATTGATGTCACTTTTTGGTGACGCATTGTCCCCTAATTTTTTGCCAGCCCTTGTAATGTTTATCTGTGTTCCAAGACGAGTATTCGTTGTAATAGGGCTGGCAAAAAATTTCGTGTTAGACCCCCGTCCCGGTTTTCCCACAATTACATCAACAATATCTTTCCCAGATGGTAAAACGATTATTTGATTTTTAAATGTATGGCTTTTCTTTTTACCAGAGTAATACCTTTTCTGTTCTTTATACTCTCCAGGTCGCTCTCTAAGCTGTTCTGAGCTATCTACTATTAGTTCGTAATCGGTTAAGATTTCTTGAACTATCTCATAGTCACTCGTGTTTTTTTTACTTGTTCAAATAAGCTTGATGGCAAGAGTTCTTGTAGGAGTGGAAACCAGTAGTTAAATGTATCATTTGCTGTTGATTCACTCACTCCAAACTGGATACCTAACAATTGAAATGTTGTCAAATGTCGCAAATATATCAAGGTTAACAGAATTTGCTGTTCGCTGGATAGCTTTACCTTGCGACCACCACCTTTATTAATAATTCTAACTTTCTTTGCTTCAATCTCCTGCTGCTTTTGGATATGTAAGGCGTTAAGCGTAGCTCTCCGTAGGAATCGCCTGCTTTATTAGTTGTTCTAGCTGCTCGTATTTCAGACCAACCAATCGCTGTATCTCCTGAGGATTGTGTTCAATGTAATCTAGTATGCTACTCATCTTCTTGCGGTAAAAAGGTTGTTTTATACTCTTTTACCACAAAAAACTTTTATTTTGGAGATGTCTAACGTGCTTTAGCCAATCAACTCGCTAAAGTTTTTTCTCTCCTTGTATGAAACCACCTTGCCCTTCCCCCCTTGCAAAGGGGGGTTTAATTTGTTTCCCCGACTGACAAGCGTTGAGAAGACACACAGGAATTCCCTTACCCGTCAGCAGATTCGCCAACTCCGTCGCCTCCACCGGATCGGCATCGCCTTTGGTTTCCCCTTCCAAAAACAGAAACGCCTTCATCCCGTCGTAGGGTTGCAAATCATTACGTCCCCATCTCAACTGATAAGCATAAGGATTTGCGGTTTCCTTTTGGATATCCTTATATTTCATCAGCGCACCGTGGGTGTCAAAGTGGATGATGTGATAAAACCCCGCGCCTTTTTCTTCCAGATGTCTTGCTAGTGCTTCATAAGTACCTGGGCGCAGTAACTCCACATTCACTGCCAACTGGCTATTTTCAATCGCGTCAATCAGCGGTCGGGAAATGGTACGATAACCAACGTCTTGTTCTTCATTCGGTCGTGCTGTCACCACCAACAAATTAATCACGGGTGACTGTGGAATGTTCGCTTGCCTTGCCCCACGTTTAACATTCCTACGCACCATCACACAGTCTACCGCCAACGGTCGCGAATAGCCAGGTTCCCACAAAGCTTCCCAGTGGAGTGCTTGAAAGTCCGGAGTTTTCCCGACAATTTCTATCTGTAGGGGATTATGCCTACCTAGCTGCTGATATCGAGTATAAGCATTTCTATCTGTAAAAACTTGGTTAAATAAATTTTCCCCATACTTTTTAATACTGGCGGCTGCCCTCTCGGCTATGATCGTGTCGCTAAAGGGAAACTCCAACCACTCTTCAAAATACCACTCCAGTTCTTGTTCCTCTTTAGAAGTGAATGGGTTAGTGATTGTAACTAAATATTCTTCCTCTTCAAATCTCAGAGTTATCTCAAAGCCGCTATCGGTTTTCTCTTCTTCCCGAATCGTGATGACTGGCATGGTGTGACACTTTTGATGGAAGCAAGGATATCTATTTATAGACTACACATTCACTGTTTGCGTTTCCGTATAGCTGTATCATCTCCAGGGCAAAGCGGTTGGAAATTCTCTCTACTTACGACTTCCACTGAACGTTAGCACTATTTGTTACATCTATGATGTGGATTTTTTGGTTATTTTTGAGTATAATTTAATTTTGTTTAGTACTTTAAAACACTAAATTTTTAAGTAAAAACACTAAATGCTTTTGTCTGTATCAACTTACAAGTTGTCAGCAAAGCAGGGTTCTCTACTATTAAACTTTGGAATCGATTTATGTCAGATCCCAACATTGGTCGTTTACTCGGCAAACGCTACGAACTCCAGGAGATCATTGGTACTGGAGCGATGGGTAGAGTCTATCGTGCTAAGGACATTTTGTTGGGTGGCGTACCTGTTGCTGTGAAATTTCTGGCTTTATCCACCCAAAATCAAAATCTGCGAATGCAAGAACGCTTTGAGCAAGAAGCAAAAACCTGTGCCATCCTTGGACAAAAAAGCATTCACATTGTCCGAGTCATGGACTATGGCGTAGACGAGAATAATACTCCGTTCTATGTTATGGAATACCTCGAAGGAACCAGCCTGAGCAATGTCATCCGCCAGCAACCACTCTCTTTGCCAAGATTTTTGAATTTGGTGCGTCAGATTTGCTTGGGATTACAGTGCGCTCATGATGGTATCTTAGTAAATGGCAAAATATGCCCAATTATTCACCGCGACATTAAGCCGAGTAATATGCTGGTCATTCAAGACCATAGTTTCGGCGAATTAGTCAAACTTCTAGATTTTGGTATTGCCAAGTTACTACATTTCGATAGCAACTACACTAACTACTATTTAGGCACTCTCGCTTATTCTTCTCCCGAACAGATAGATGGTCAGGAATTAGATAACCGTGCTGATATTTATAGTTTGGGAGTGATGATGTTTGAGATGCTTACAGGCAAAGTTCCCCTATTAGCATCAACCAACTCTTTTGGAGCATGGTACAAAGTACACCACTATCAACAACCACGTTCCTTTGCTGAGGTTGCACCCAATCTGCAACTACCACAACAGGTAAAGAATTTGGTTATGAGTTGTTTAGCCAAAACACCAAGTTCACGTCCCCAAAGTATAAACGAAATTCTTCAGGTTCTGACATCTTTAGAGCAACGTGATGACGCAAGTCAAACTTTGCCAAACATTCATCAACCTCCAACTGTCTGTGTCTCAGTCAAAACAGATATTGATACCAAGTTGCGTTCGGAAATAGCATTTACAAATGAGGGAGGAACAGATAATGAGAGAACCAGAGAGTATGGGAGTCTGGGAGTTTGGGAGTCTGGGAAAATATTCTTCCCAGACTCCTCATCGCCCTCATCTGACTTACGATCTTTGAATCACACTCAGCATGAAGACAAAAGCCAAGCAGTGACCCTATCATCTGGATCGATAGAGGAAATTGTACAGCAAGCTTCTTGGCCCTCAAATAAACCCATCGCCGATATCGTCTTTCCTAGTCCTCTGGATTTGAATGGTAAGGTAATACCTGCTTTGTGGGTGATGTTACCGCATTTAGAAATTCAAAAGCGTTTGGTTTGTAAGCGCTATAATCAATTTCTTTTTATGAGTTCTCCTCACCCCATGCTGCTGTGGATTACTTTAATCTACAATCCTACGCATGGTGCCAAATGGTTACCATACTACCTTGATCTAAAAACAACTTTCGGGCAAAAAGTGACTCGCCTACTCAGACAAACAGGTTACTACCCTATACTATTCTTTACTCGCGAGGCACCAAATCGTTGTGTTCATGTCTTATTCTCCAGTATTGCCTCTACACAACGTCTGTGGTTACATCACTGGGTAACGATGAGTAATAAGCTGGCATCTTCTGCCGAACCACAATTTAGTAAAACTTTACTTAAAACTGAGTATGAAAAGATTAAGCCCTATATTTTGGCAAAGATGCAAGCAATGGATACAGATTCCTCATTTGACCTTTTCGTCTAAAAGGAATATACTAGGATACTGTGTTACTTGTATAGCATTTTTCAATCATTGTGTTAACTTTCCTTAAGATAAAACGTATAGAATAATGAACAAAGTTATAAGAAATATAAATACAAAGAATATGAGCAGTGGAACTTAGAGTAAACTAATGACTGGGCTGACATGAGCTAGATAAGTCAAACGCTGTTTCTTGAAAACGCGTGCAATGCCATTTCTCATCTAAACCCGCAATTAAGCAGCAGTATAGTGTCAGAAATGCATAAATCTAGTCAAGTCTAATGTTAAGCGGAACGATATGCGTCACAAAGTGAAAGTCACTTGATGAGATGAATTATCGTTGGTAAAACCTCTCGTCGTAGTTGCTTATCTTAGTTGACGCCCCGACATCCCCAGCTCGTTTCCTCCTTGGAACTGAGCAAGAGAAGGAGGTCGCCTACTACGGCGCTAACCTTCTACGCTGCCCAGCTTTCACCAGAGTCTATTCCCCATTGGTGCTTAAGAAGCTCTTTATAGGTCGCTTCCCGAAGTACCATTTGCTCATAGAGCTTGACTAAAAAGTCTTTAGCTTGGTCATGGCTCATGTGCTGGACTTGAGTTGCAAATGAGCAAATGTTGAATTGCTGTTCGAGGGTTAGTTCGATTGGTTGATTCATGATGAACTCCTAAAAAGAAAAAGTAAAAGTGATATGGCTATCAAATGAACTAGTAGGGTATGTATCTGGATCTTTACTTGTCCAAAACATTTGTACCTCCGTATTACGAACGATAACAATAGTTTGACAAATTGCCCATACCCTAATGGGTAGTTTTTTGCTAGTGACACCTTGTTCTTAAGCCAACTGATATAGACCCCAAGTCTGTTGCAGCAGATTCCGGGAAAATATAGGTTTTTGAACCCTTTTTTTTGGCAAGAACTCCCTTAGTGTTCCCTAGTTTTAGATTCGGGCTGTTTTAAGATGTAGAGATTTTGAGGTTTCTACACTGAGACGGGCACAGGTTATTGCGCTTTTGTCCCACAAACCCTGTTTCATAGTGGTATTTCAGGTAGGTAAGAATGAATTATATTCGCCCTACCTTATGAAGTGCAAGATGTCAATTACACAAAATATGATAATTAGCCTCCTGAGTTAGAAACTGAGGAGGCTATAAGTATTTTTATCAAACTATAAACGGGAAAAAAGCTCAGTATGAACAAATTTTTGGTGGTATGGAGCAATACGGCTCACTGAGTCATGCTAAAGCCAGATGCTTCAAGCCTCGGTTAAAGATTTCTTGGCTTCAGTTGCAACAGCTTCTACTTCATCATTCGCCAAAGTTTCCAATATGGATTTTGCATCTGTACCGCCTAAACGACTCAAGGCTTGTACTAGCCGATAGCGCACTTGCCAATCTGAATCTGTTGCATAGGGAGCCAACAAGGGAATAGCCTGCAAATCTCCCAACTCACCAAGAGAGCTAATGGCTGCAGTTTTGACTAAGTCATTATTTGAAGAAAGTGCCGTTTTTAGCAACTCAAAACTTCTTGGATCGTTCAACTCTCCTAGTGTGGCGATGATGCTGAATTGTACAATCCACTCGTTGGTGGTTTGGTAAAGTTGTTGTAAATCGTCAAAAGCCTCACGCAGCCCCAGAGCACCCAAACAATCTGCTGCGGCTGCTTGAACATCGGCTTCGGGATCATTGAGCAAGCGATCGCGCAATATGTTTAAAGATAAATCTAAATCTTGTTTACCCAACGTATCCAACTGACTCACAGCTGAGTATCGCACACGGGAATTGCTATCATTAATCGCATTTTGAACCAACTCAAAACCCGTAGCTGGCTCTAATTGACGGATTTGGTTTACTGCTCGTAAGCGATCGCCTAAATCTTGAGATTCCAGCAGTTGCTTAACAGATTCAGGAGTAATACTCATTTAATTATCCTAATTTTCAAAGATGTTTTTAAAAAAGAGTTCACCAGTTATCAGTTATCAGTTAGGAAACGGACTCGTCCACCTTTTGTTCCCTGTTCCCTGTTCCCTGTTCCCTGTTCCCTGTTCCCTGTTCCCTGTTCCCTGTTCACTGATCTTGACTCGCAGCCATTGCGCGAATGATGTCACCACGGGTGAGGATACCAATAACTTGGCTCTCGCTGTCAAGTACTGGTAGGCGGTGGACGTTGCGATCGTGCATGAGTCTAGCAGCTTCTGTGACAGTTTTGTCAGGAGCGATCGTGATCGGGTTTTTGCTCATGACTTCGCCAACAGTTTGTCCAAGTGCTTTGTGCAAGTCACGTTCATAATCTGCAGGATTTTGTAAATAAATGACGCTATCAAGAAACATAATGTAAGCCGGAGGGGTTACACCAGTTTGTTGCCACATTAAGTCCGTTTCCGAGATAATACCGACTAACTTCCCAGCGTCATTCACAACTGGTAGTCCACTAATGCGTCGTTCTGCCAGGATTTTAATCGCTTCCTGTAGAGGAGTTTCTGGTTTGACGACGATTGGATCACGGCTCATGATATCGGCAACTATCTTAGGCATTGGCTTACTTTCAGAAGAACTCAGAATATAGAATACAGAATTGGTGGGGCTTCAGGATGGAAGAATTTTCTTTACGAATTAATTCACCTACCTGGGTTCATTGTAAAGACTTGTGGGTATTAACCCTATCACGTTAATACATTGTTACTTGCACAGAAGTGAAGGAAGTAGAGCCTACGTTTGAGACAAGGAGTGAGGGAGAGAGGGAGAGAGGGAGGGAGGAAGGGAGGAGTGAAATCAATGGAAAAATGCTCTCATTACTCAAATTCCGTCTCACAAAAAACTTGTAACAAATCAACACAGTTGGCAATTGCTCCTAAGTGGGCGATTTCGTATCCGTGAGTGTTTTGTGTGGGAAACGCCAAACAAGCACCGCGAGCAACATGACCAAATTTCATCGCAATCGAAGCATCACTACCAAAACCACTGATTGTTGCTAGCTGTACTGACATATCGAGTTGCTTGGCGCAGTGACGCAGTTGTCCATTGAGTGTTTCATCGTAAATTCCATACCCATCTTGAGAAAGTATCACAGGGCTTTCCCCGTCTTCAATAGGGTATTCTGATGAGAGAGGACAAATTTCCAAAGCAATCAAAGCATCTAAGCGCTGGTTTTGAGTAAAGAAAAGTGCTCCAATTGCTCCCACTTCTTCTTTTGCTGATGCGACTAGATACACATCGACTGCTGGCTGTTTTACTTTTTCGGCAAGTGCTAGTAAAATAGCGAGTGAAGCTTTGTTATCTAAGGTGTAACTGGCAATATAGTCGTTTAACCTCGTTGGACGTTTTCGATGCTTGCCGATAACCATTCTGGTACCTGGTCGAATACCAGCTGCTTCCAATTCAGTAGTGGTACATTTTGTTTCTATCCAGGCATTTTCCCATTTGACAGGAGTGTCTTCCTGTTGGACTTTTTGGAGTGACTCATGGGAGACGTGACGGGAACCAAAACTGAGAATACCGCTCACAGTTGTGTTGTCTCCTAGTAAGTCTACGACTCCTTCGCCATAAACCCAGGGGAATGAGCCGCCTAGCTTGCGAACTTCGACTCGACCTTTTTCGCCAACTGTTTTCACAATTGCGCCTATTTCATCTTTGTGAGCAGTAATAGCAATCTGTCTGGTGGAATCTTTGCCATAAATTTTAGCAATGATGTTGTCAGCGCGATCGCACCACACTTCCACTCCTAGCGCCGCAAATTGCTGTATCAAAAATTTGTTAATTTCTGTTTCTGCACCACTAGGAGAATGATGCATGACTAATTCTTCAATTTTGTGAAATAAGCGATCGTAATTGCACATCGTTATTTGAACTGAACTTCAGTATACTTTAGTCAAGTGAGAACTGCTATAAATAGTAGGCAAAAGCCCAAATTTATACCACTCAAGCAGGACAAATGTATCACCAACAACGCCAAAATTTGCTTTTCACCCTTTCCGCGATACTGACTGGAACAACTCTTTTAGCTGGAGTTGGAATCTACGTAGTGCTTAAGGGTGTGGAAACACCAGTTGCAGTACCCAAGCAAACAGTCAGCACACAAGATATTACAGAAGCACCTGTCGATACATTGACTCCGCCTCCAGAAGACACATTAGTTTCATCACCAGAAGACACACCAGTCGTAGCAATTCAAGAACAGCAAAACGAACTAGGGAAAAACCTTGGTGGTGTGAATTGGCAAGGAAAGGACTTACGAACGATGAAGCTGCGTCATGCTAACTTAGGCGGTGCGAATCTTGCAAACACTGACTTGAGTGGTGTTGATTTGAGTGGATCTACCTTAAGTGGTGCGAATCTTGCAAATGCTAATTTAAGTCGTGTGAATTTGAGCAGTGCTAATCTCGGTGGTGCAATTCTTAACAATGCCAATCTTAGCACTGCTAATCTCACTAGTGCCGACTTCAGAGGTGCCAAGCTTGATAATGCTAACCTTAAGGGGGCTATTTTGAAAGGAACTCTTCTAGAAGGTGTAAACCTGAATAACACAATTATGCCTTAGAAAGTTCGTTCTAGGTAAGGAATCTAAACACATGATACTACGTCAGTGACGAGTGTCACTCAAATAATTGATATTAGTCACTTTCCCCAAATTTGTTTATCTCTTAGCTTGGGAGTGAAGACAAATCATATTTGTACTTAGACTACAAGTACTGATTTGTTACTTGGCAGTTGTGAGGAATAACTTATGCGAGAAAAACTATTGCTAGCTGTTACTCTGACATTTGCCTTGAGCTTGTTTACAGAACTGAACTGGTTTTCTTCAGCCCGTACAACCACAGACAAGACAAATTCTGATTCATCAGCTTTCACTGTGACTCAACGTCATAAACAGAATTATACGCCATAGCAACAGTGATATAACTAGAAAACAAAAAAAATATAAAAAGATCTGTCTACCGAAACACTGAGTCTTCAGGGAAAGACATTGCGACGTCAATGATGAAAAGCCAAATTCTAGCCACTGGTGTATTTTTCACCCTTATCAGCCTCAGCCAGACAGTTCAAGCTGCAAACATCGATCACGTCAGACAGTTATTAGCAAGCAAACAGTGTCAAAACTGTGATTTAGCCGGGGCTGGTTTGGTGATGGCTGATTTATCAGGAGCGGATTTAAGTAAAGCCAATCTTGCAGGTGCTAACTTGAGCCGCGCTAACTTGAACGGTGCTGATTTGAGGGGTGCAAACTTGAGTGGTGTTGGTTTATTTGGTGCTAACCTCACGGGAGCAAATCTCAGTGGGGCAAATTTGCAGAATGCTGATTTGCGAAATACCTATTTAGTTAACGCTCAATTGAATGGTGTGAATCTTAATGGGATTAATTTGCAAGGAGCAATCGGCATACCATCGCAAATTGCTACACATGAGAAATTTTATGCTTGGGGTGTTAACGAAGCAAAAAAAGGCAATCAACAGCAAGCTATTGACTATTTTAATCAAGCTATTGTCATGAAACCTGATTATGCAGGTGCTTATCTCGCTCGTGGTGTTGCTCGTTACCAAATATTTGACCGACAAGGTGCATTTCAAGACGCCCAAGTTGCTGAAAAATTATTTATATCCCAAAATAATAGCACTGGAATACAAACAGCAGAAGCTTTTATCAAAGAACTGCAAACACCTTACGAAACTAAGGTAAAACCAAAACAACCTGATTTCATTGATTTTGTAGGAAGTGTTGGCTCTTTACTACTCCAGTTTTTGCCATTTTAGAGAGGAGGATTAGTGATTAGTCGTGAGTGGATAGTAGTATTTAATTGACAACTTATCACTTATGACTCATGACTATTTCTAAAAAATTATGGCAAGCAAATCAAGACATAGCCCAAGCTTGTCTTGAGCATCCCTTTGTCCAAGGTATCGGTGACGGTACTCTTGAGCAGAAAAAATTTGGCTATTATGTCGGACAAGATGCTTTTTTCTTGGAAGCCTTTGCTCGTGCTTACAGTATAGCTGCGGCTAAAGCACCAGATTTCTCAGTATTTAATACATTTCACTTTTTGGCTGATGGAGTTTTGCAAGAACTGAAACTTCATGAAGGTTATGCTGCAAAGTGGGGAGTCAGTTTGCATTCTGTGGAACCTGGAGTCACGACTCGCCGTTATACCGACTTTTTATTAGCAACTGCTTGGAGTGGTGATGTCGGTTTAACTGCTGCTGCTATGTCTCCCTGTATGGGTTTATATGCTTTTTTAGGCAAACAATTGGCTGGTGATAACATTCCTAGTCATCAATATGCGGATTGGATTCGTACTTATAGTGGCTCAGATTTTCAACCATTAACGCAACAATTGGAAGATTTGGTTGATTCTTATACGAGTCGCACGACTTTGGTAGAGTCAACTTATCGTTATGCCATGTTGTGTGAGCGAGACTTTTTCCAAGCAGCATGGGAATATTTATAAATCGGCGCTTGTGTTTGCTCCTGATCAAAATCAGGACTGATACCAGTCGTCAGGGCGCGAAAAATCAGCCTGCTGGGCGATATAATGAGGTAGCATGAAAGCAGAAAATATCATTGTGGATACCTATGTCTGCCAAAGATGTTTTTCATGAAGTTGTCAAGAAAGCTTTACAAAAAGATGGTTGGCAGATAACTCACGATCCACTTTCATTCAGTCTGGGTGGCGTGAATATGTCAATTGATTTGGCAGCAGAAAAACTCATTGCAGCAGAACGAGAAAGAGAGAAAATTGCTGTCGAGATCAAGAGCTTTTTGGAAAAGTCCTCGGCAATCTCGGAATTTCATACAGCGTTAGGGCAATTTATTAATTATAGGGGTGCGTTAAGGCGGCGAGAGCCAGAGCATATTTTATATTTAGCAGTGCCTCTGACAACTTACAACACATTTTTTCAACTTGAGGATAAAAATAAAGAAATTGAAAGGTTAGAGAAAGAAAATGATCGATTAAAGTTCCCTGCTTTATACAACTGATACAAATAAGACAACTATACTCATTGAGTAAAAAACTTGACACACAATCTTGAATGAAAACTTTTCAACATACAACTTTAATTGGTGGTAGTGTTTACGCCCTAACAAACTGTCATTTGTGAGTTGTTTACCAATGACTTAGTTTGGATTGTCATCATGATAATTTATCAATTAATGAGAGAAGTTGTCACAACTCGACTTGATGACACAATTCACTCGACTTAGTCTGTTCTTTGAGGCACACTGCATGCAAGAAGTATTGTTAAATCGTGCAATGAGCGTAGATAATTTATTGAAACGCTATCAGGCAGGAGAAAGGAATTTTAAAGGTGTAAACCTAATAGGTGGTTACCTAAATGGAGTCAATCTCAGCGGAGCAAGTTTAAAAGCAGCTTCCTTAAGTGAAGTTGATTTGAGTAAAGCAAATTTAGTTGGCGTTGACTTGACAGAAGCATCTTTAGTGAGAGCTAACCTTACGGGCGCTAACCTCACAGGAGCGAATCTGAGTGGAGCAAATCTTCATGAAGCAAAGCTCACAGGAGCTATCCTTGATGGAGCAGTGTTGAAAATGGCAGATTTGATAGATGCAGATTTTACCGCTGCAAATCTAGAGGGAGCTAATCTGTACGGGGCACACATGATGGGTACTCTGTTGCAGGGTGCGATTATGCCAGATGGTAAAATCAACAATTAGTTACGGTAGGTATTATTTTTCGGCAAACGCGTGAACATCAGCTCTAAAGTATCTGATATGTTGAAATAATTACAAAGGAAATGTGCCAAGAGAAAGATGACGGCGCAGGGGAATTATCAAAATGTCAGAGAATTTAAGAAGCCAAGTTGTAACGCAAGGAGTGCAGCGATCGCCCAATCGAGCAATGCTGCGTGCTGTTGGTTTTCAAGATGAGGATTTCTCCAAAGCTATTGTTGGTATTGCTAATGGCTATAGTACTATTACCCCCTGCAATATGGGGAGCAACAAATTAGCACTAAGAGTAGAAATCGGCGTCAGAAATGCTAAGGCAATGCCGCAAATGTTCGGTACGATTACCATCAGCGATGGCATTTCTATGGGAACTGAAGGGATGAAATATTCCTTGGTATCGCCAGAAGTCATCGCTAACTCGATAGCAACCGCTTGCAACGGGCAAAGTATCGACGGTGTTCTTGTTATATCATGTTCGGTAAATAACTAAGGTAACTTGGCAACAGAGGGAGGTGTCGCTAAAATTACTGGGGTAAAAACACCTATAATTACTGGATCAACACGGGTTTTTGAATCTGAGAAATCTTGCCTGGATGCGATTTTGGCAAAGAAAATTAACCCAGGGGATGTTATCGTCATCCGCTACGAAAGACCCAAAGGTGGTCCTGGAATGCGGGAAATGCTGGCTCCTACCTCGGCTATTATTGCTGCTGGTGTGGGTGATTCTGTCGGACTGATTACCGATGAACGTTTTTCTGGTGGTACTTATGGTATGGTTGTTGGTCATGTTGGGCCAGAAGCAGCAATTGGGGGGGGGCGATCGCTCTCGTCAAAGAAGGCGATACCATCACCATTGATGCCCATGCTCGTTCACTACATTTACATATATCTGACGAAGAACTAGCCCATCGTCGTGCCAATTGGCAACCGTGTCCACCCCGTTACACCAGAGGTGTGCTGGCAAAATACACCAAATTGGTATCTTCCAGCAGTCTTGGTGCAGTAACGGATTTGGATTTGTTTTGATTTCTACATCCGTACACCCTGCTTAAGCCACTTTCTGTAGCTGAGTATGGACATAATCATCGTCAGCAACAAAAGAGGCGTTAAGGTTGATGACTCTGGTATACGCTGTACTGGAGGTGGTGTTACACCTGTTGGAGGTGGTGTTACACCTGTTGGGGGTGGTGTTTCACCTGTTGGGGGTGGTGTTACACCTGTTGGGGGTGGTGTTACACCTGTTGGGGGTGGTGTTACACCTGTTGGGGGTGGTGTTACACCTGTTGGG
>NZ_JXCA02000002.1:261107-457270 GCF_000828085.3 Scytonema tolypothrichoides VB-61278 | reverse complement strand
CCTGTTGGGGGTGGTGTTACACCTGTTGGGGGTGGTGTTTCACCGGTTGGGGGTGGTGTTTCACCGGTTGGGGGTGGTGTTACAGCGACATTTCTTGAGGAATCATCATCCCCACCGCCAAAAAGAAAAGGTAGAAGAATTAAGGGAATACCAGCGAGTGCCCAGTATGGGAATCCGCCACCTCCGCCTCGTGTGACAACATCTCCTTCAGGAATAGGAGCAATTTCTTGGCTAATCACATCTCCCTCAGGCAATATTGGGAGTCCCGCTACAAGGACATCTCCTGGAAGACCTTGCCCAACAATCTGGTCAAACTCTTGAGGAATACCAGCATTCGGACGGTTGAACGGAGCTCCCTCTGGCGTGTATGGTGCGGAGAGGACATCAAGAAGCTTCCCTTCTAGTTGCTCCTCATTGCCACTGTTCAAGGCACGCAACCCTTGAGAGACGTTACTCACATAATACTGCTTGACCTCTGGCGGCAAATCTTGAGACTGAATCTGCTGCTTCCAATTGGGAATTTTTGCGACTTCTTCCAAAAGCAAACGCCCATAGGAGTATTTTAGGTTGAGTAAGCCACTGCGAGGATCAAGCGAATTCCCTGATCCTTCAGGTGACCAGTAAAAGTTCTTGGTTACCTGTCCTAGACCTGCTTGGGGTGTCCGACTAACTGTTTGCCCAAGAGTATAGCGATACCCATCCATAATATAAGGACTGTCGTTTTGCCAGAATGAGGTATACGGTATCTTTTCAAGGTTAGGATTATTTCCGTAGAAAGAGGCAAAATTTTGAAAGTTTTGCTGTCCTCCAGCTGCTCGGATCAAGAGGTCATTGTAACTAGGTCCGTTATTAGATTCCACTAATTGCTGTAGTACTGCTCCAGACTTGTTACAAGCAGCACCAAATCCCACGCTACATCCAGGAATGACTCGCATTTTACTCAAATCCTGGCCGGAGAGTTGATATCGCAGATAATTTGACTCCAGTCCTGGCTGGACACCGTAATGTCCAATACTGAGCTGAGCAAGTGCCTGCTGAGGTCCACTCAGTATTGCCGCCATGTAGGATGAAAATGCAATGACAGTTTTTGTAATACGAGACTTAAACAAGATGAACCTCCAGTAAACAAGGCAGTAGGGAATTAACGAAAAACCAATTTCAAATTCGAAAAGATTATTTGAGGGAGTTTTTTTAATTTCGTTTTGATGTTAAATTTTTCTACACTCTGCCTCGGGGGGATTTCGCCTGAGAAACTGGAGAAGAGTCAAAATTTTGAGGCGAGGTAATGTTAATCGTGATTGCAGTGCCCTGAAGTTGTCCTTGTGTAATGGATTGATATACCACAAATCCACGGCTTGTGAGGTCAAAAAGATATCCTCGACCCGACGGAGGTACTTTTCCTTGCTTGACTAGAGAAATAAAAGATTCTAAATAGTTTTGAATTCCTTGACGATCCCCTTGATTTGCACTCGTATAGTTTGAAATCAGGCTCATAAACAACTCCAAGCTGCGAGCATCCTGTCCCTCAGCCAGAGTCCCATTTTCTAGAAACGAACTAGCTACAAGCGCTCCATTGACTTGTTGGACTTTGAACAAGGTGTAATAGCGCTTCTGTTTTGTCTGATCTCTGACATAACAAACCCAAGAACCATCTGGCTTCTGTGTAAAACCTGCCTTTGCCAGGTAGGAAAGTGGAGAAGGGCTTTGCTTACCTACGGCTGTTGGCAGCAAATTCTCCACGGTATCGGAAGAACAAAGATTTTGTTGTGTTGTTGTCTTTTGGGGAGTCGTTGGAGTTTCCAGCGCTCTTGCAACGTTGGTAGAGGCTGCTAACGCAGATACAGACAGGCTGAATACACTCAGCAAACGGATAATGAAATTCATGGGACTTGTGACAGTGTATAGCTCAAAAAAAGTGTTCCCGAGTCAAATAATAGGGTTATAAGACTTTTTTCTCAGATGTCATGCTCGTAACATAGGTTGTAAATCTTCATATGGAAGATGAGCATCTTATTTTATGTATTATTTGTGTGACAGTGTCTTTTTATTATGTGAATAAGGGCAAAGCTTACTAATTTGCAAGAATGTGCCAAAAATAAGCTAATTGATGAGCAGAGATTGCTTATCAGGAGGTTAATACATTGCACTAAGGCATATGAGTTTGATAAAAGACTGGGCTATGTGTTTCTTCTATTTTGACGTCAAAGCTAAGGTCGGTGTTCCCTAGCAATAACCTTTGGATAAGTGCATGGGTAGTGGATTTACAGGCGCTTAACGCCTGCTATTTCAAATCATTTCTGTTTTATTTGTAACAAATAGTACTTGTCTATATCTTCTAACCTAGGAAAGATCATTAATTATCAATTAAGGATGAATTGTAAATTTTATGTCTAAGTAGAAAAAGAAATTCGTTTCAAGATCATCGTGCACTAATTTTTGAGAGTACTCAATCATTTTACAAGCCTGTGACGACCATCTTATGAGTAAAGATGAATGGACAAATACAAACAGCTATTATCAATGCACTTATATCTAGGGATAGAATATATCATCGCCGAAAATTGATAATCAACCGGACAAATTTTTGGTTACATTGAATCAAGTTCTTCATCTTGGTTTCAGTGTCCGTTGTGAAATACCCTATGGCACTTCTAGCCGAACTTTGTAAAAATATAAGTCTAGGTTTTCAGCACACGAAAGATTTTCTTAACCAAAGTGTTAACTCTTTAACGACATCAGCACAACAGATTGGGCAGTCTTGGCAAGAAACGGCATCTCAAGCAACTCATCGCACTGTTGATACAGTGACGACAACCCTTGAGCAAGCTAAAGCTTCTGTTGAACAAACATTGCAATCAGCTGATCAAGTAAAGAATACAACATCGGTGGCGGTTCAAACAGCTATTTATTCTGCTATGAGTGATTGGTTTGAGCAACATCCTACACTTTTGCGGCTGGTTCAAATTCTCGGCTGGGCGGCTAACCACCCAATCATCAGTTTAGTGATTCTAGTTTTTGCCCTTGCTGTTATTTGGAGCCTCATCAAAGCTATTGGTCGTATAGTTGAGTCAGCCAGTTTATCAGTTTTGCAAGTTCCTTTGAAATTACTTCAAGCTGTTGCAAGGCTCAGCTTTGTATCATTTACCAAAGTTGGTAGCTTGGTCTTTAAGCAACTGACCGATACGAAAACCACTGATAGTATACCAACGGTACTACCTACAATCTCTCCTATTCACAAGGATAACCAACAAAGATTGGTAGAAATTTCCACTCGACTAGAGGAAATTCAACAAGAACAGAATCAGCTTTTACAAGAAGCAGCAGAGCTTTTGGCTTCAGAAAAAATTGATAGAGAAGCACAAATGCAGCACTATATCAAATAAAGGGTAGCAGACAAGGCTGAACGACTTTGAAAGTTTATAGCACTCTCAACACTTTTATACTTAAGTGGGATAAAGTATATTTATACACTTTATTTTTTGTGATGAGAATTTATTTAGTTAATGGGTAACATATTTTTGAGCAAAATCGGAAAAAAATCGCCAAAAATTCATAATATTTAAATTTTTGCTATTTTTAAAAGCAGGTAGAAGACAGATGGACGAGAATTTCGTCCACTTCCATAGTGGCTTATTGACAAAGCGGGAATTGCTCTACTGGTAGACAGCTTAGACATCTTTCCCTGCCGGGATTCCTGAGCAGGGAACATTTGTCTGAAAAAATAATACAGGAGATAGAGTAAAAATTCCGCAATCACACTATGGTAAAAAACTAAGCCGATGAAAATAAATTGAAGAAGAGGTAGATCGCAATGAATCCAGAAAATAAGATATCGCCAGCTTTCGAGCCATTTCTAGCCGAGATGGGGCGTGATGACAAGCGGGATGCAATTGTGATCTACAAAGCGCCGCCAGTTGAAGGTTTGCCGCCACGAGGTCGTCTGCGTGAACTCAAAAATCGGCTGGTTGAGGTTCAAAAGCGGGCTGCTAATCAAGCAGCTGCAAAGCTTTTTGATCAGTACCAGGAAGCGACTGAAGACATGGGATATCAAAATGAACCTTTAGAGGTTTCTACTATCGGTTCTGGCGCAATGCCAATGGCGACAGTTGAAGTGACTCCCAAAACTCTAGAAGCCCTGGTGGAACAACCTAATGTGGTTGCTATTTTGCCAAATCAAAAAATTCATCTCATCCAACCCCGGAAAGTGGAGTATTCTGAGTTATTCCTTGAGGAAAACAATGACAACATTACCTGGGGATTGAAACAGCTTGAGATTCCTAAATTATGGGAAACAACCACGGGTGAGAACATTAATGTGGCGGTACTAGATACAGGCGTGTATGCTGCCCATCCAGCACTCGAAAAACGAGTCAAAGATTTTGTGGTCATTGATCCACTAGGTCGGCGGATTAATGCCAAGCCAGCTTTTGACTCTGGACAGCACGGTACTCATGTTTGTGGCACGATCGCCGGAGGTAAAACCCCAAAAGGTCTCTCTATTGGCGTTGCACCGCAAGCTAATTTGCTAGTTGGTGGTGTTCTAATAGGTGATACGACTTTACGAACCTTGTTGGAAGGTATTTCTTGGGCGATCGAAAAAGGGGCTGATATTATCAACATGTCCCTTGGTTTAAGTTACTACGAACCATTGTTTGCTGAGGTACTTGACATATTAGTGACGCAGTATGGTATTTTACCTGTAGTTGCGATCGGCAACGAAAACCACGGTAATACTAGCTCACCCGGCAATGCTTATAACGCTTTCAGTGTGGGTGCAATAGAAAAACAGCCAAACAACAAGGTTGATGTCGCATTCTTTAGTAGCGGGGCGAGTCTGGTGTTTCCTGGAGACGAGCCAAATGGTGTGGTAACAAAGCCAGATGTTGTTGCCCCAGGTGCTCTGATTTACTCGTGCATACCACCGACGAAAACCTCTCAAGGAACCTACGAATACAACTATATGGATGGCACTTCTATGGCAACTCCCCATGTTGCAGGTGTTGCAGCTTTGTTAATGGCAGCTAAGCCAACAGCAACTGTGACAGATATTATGAATGTACTGAAGGAAACGGCAAAACATCCAGGGGGAACTGGTCGTCGTCCTGATAACCGATGGGGTTGGGGTTTACTCCAACCCTTGGAAGCTTTGAGTGCTCTTAGTTGAGGACTAGCAGGGAAGTGCATCATGTATCATAACAAGACAATTGGGAAAAACAAGATTAGTTCTGAGTTTGCGTGTCGGCTAAACAATTTAGCGCCTCAACAGAAGGTTAGCGTGATTGTATTTTTAAGGCTAGAAAATTTGGATAAGCCAATAAGCTTACGGCACTCACGCGCGGAACGCAAAGCTGCTGTGGAAGGAATACGCAACTCAGCCAGACAAGCCCTAGATTACATACGCAAAATTCTACAGGAATTTGGAGGCATACAGTTAGCTGAAAGTCCAGATGCCTTAGGCACAATTCCTGTTGAAATTTCTGCTGCTGGTGTTGAAGCTCTTGCTGCATCTGATGCAGTCAAAGCCGTGGTAGAGGAACAAGAGATTATCCCAGCAAACGGTACCAACAGATTCTATATTTAAGGTTGTTCGTGTTAGAAAAAGGAATTCCTGTATGTACAGTACTTGTAGCAAGTTACTGAAATATCAGATTTTATTATAGACGCTACGACAAATTTTGAAAACGAACAGGGGACAATTTGGTAATAATTTCGTCTTTGATTCCAAAGACCGAATCAGCAAAGCGTTGTGCCAGAGGAGGCACAATCACAAGGGGATTGCTAAAACCAGAAAAAACGTGAACACTTTCGTGCTCTGGGATAAGACCAATCAAGGGAAGTGCATCACTACTGAATGACACCAAACAATGGTGCCAAGTTCCCGGTAATTTGTTTAATTTCGGTAAAATTTTTCCGATGCTTGCTCTTAACTCAGCTTCGCTTTGCTTGGAGTCAACGTTGGCGTGAGGATTTGTGATGGCGCGGCTGATTTGACCAAGGCGAAGACTACCATCTCGGAATTGAACTGCGCCTGCATCTAAGATAGGTGGTACCATCTCAAGGTCTGATTGGTTCCACAATTCCTCATTTTTAGTTGAATCGGCTTCTAATTGGAACCTTTTAAGATTTGCTGGCATGACTATGGTACGCAGTTGTATATCTACAGGCGGAGTTTCAATCATTTCTGCGTGAGTGAAATACAGCTTGGTGGAAATGCCTGATGATTTGAGGAGCTGTCGGCTCAATCCACCAGCACACACTACAGTGTTAGCAGTGTAGTATATTTCTTTTGTTGTTGTCACTGCCTTTGGTAGTATTTGCAGAACTTGGGTAATCACCATTTCACCACCTGCACGCAAAAAGGCGTTGATGTAAGCGAGTGGTGGTTTTTCCAGGATGGATGTGACCGTGTTTGACTGTTAAAGCACCTGCAATAACCTCCTGATTCAACAGAGGTTCTAATTCACAGGCTTCCTTCAAACTGAGTAATTTGGGAGGGATAGCAAAACGAGTGTAAGACGCCGCTACACTTGCTGGATCTGTATCGGCGGAAATGGTCAACAATAAATCTAGCTTTCGGAACTCAGTATCAGCGTCCAACTCTTCCGACAGGATGCGGTGACGTGCGATACCCTCGTCGCACAATTGGCGAGTGAGTGGAGTGACACCACACCAAAAAGCTAAACCACCATAACTATAACGAGTTGCATTGCGTGGTGTTGCATATTGTTCTAGTAAAAGCACTTTGCAGTCTTTTTTTACCAGTTCGTAGGCGAGTGCAGCACCCGTAATACCAGCACCAACAACAATCCAGTCGTAGGTTTTCATTGAATATCTTTCATAAACAGGCTCAAAAGATATTCTCCCTCTTTGGTGTTACTCCAACTCCAATCAATTTAATCATGAGATTGTCATGCTACCGCAATTATTTTCCAACAGTAACTTTCATGGTCTTTCTATCGGAAAAACGATTTGAAGTCGCACCTTGACGTCTACCTTGGGTAGCAACGCCCAGTAATTTAGGCTTCGTTGAGCGTAAAGTTAAAGTAGGTGAAGGTTCAGGTGCGGTGACTCTTGCTTGACCTCTTCTCAAAGCAACTAAAGTTATATTTGCTTGATTATTAAAAGAGCGTTTTACAGAACCACGGACAAAAATACTAGCAAATTTTTGAGTTCCGGCAAAATTAGAATCTTTCAATTCAGAACTGATTGTTACATTTTCGCTTTTCTTGCTTGTCAAAAAGTTATCATTACCCGAAGTGTTTAAATTTCCAGATAGAGAAAAGAACACTAAAGGTTTTTTTTCAATGCTATCTGGGTCGGATAGTAAATTGGCAAGATAGTCTGGAAGATTTTCTTTTGCTATATCAGAAGTATCGTATAAAAAGAAGGAAACCTCTCTAATAGCGCTGGCATTATCTATCTGCTGTGATGCATTTTTTAAGGTTTCCAAGTCTAATGTCGATGTAAAATTGAAAGACAAAGTTTTACCTGCATCTATAAACAAGTTACCAACAATAATTGCATGAGTTTCAGCTAATGCAAAAAAATCTTTATTTTCACCAGAAGCGGAACTAGTTGCAAAAGTCAATACTTTTGTATCATCAGTTTCTACGACTGCGTTATTGTAAACAGTCGCTGTACCACCATCTGCAGTAGCTGAGGTATCAGCCTGATTATCACTGTTAATAGTGGCAAAGCTTTGACTTAAGTTTGTTAAAAAGAAATCTCCATAAGAAAGAGCAGAAGTCACCGTTTGACTAGGTGACGCAGAGGGTGCAGAAGTAGCTGGGTTTGGAGTCGCCATAAGAAAAAAACCTCTTTGCAAATTTTTAGTATCGATCTTGACGTCATTACTATCTACAATTTAACCATCTTAATTCCCGAAGATATCTTTAAATGTTTTGCTCGAAATCTACCTTTTTTAGCTACAGCTAGTAATCCCAAAAATAGTACTAAAGCTAAACTGGTTGAAGGTTCCGGTGCTGTAACTTTCGCCTGACTTCTCCTAGTCGCAATCAATGTTATATTTGCTTGTTTTTCAAAATAGCGTTGGAAGTATCCCCGAAACTCAGCCAGAGTCTTTTCTTCATTTCCTTCCAAATCAACTTCTTTATAACTCTCGCTTAAGGTAATATCTGAGCTATTTTTTTTGCTCAGAAAATCATTACCAAGAGTATTGATATTCCCAGCCAGAGAAAAGAAGGAAAGCGGACTTTTCTTGACGCTGTTTGGATTGTCTAATAAACCAGTAATAAAGTCAGGAAGAGTTTGTTCTGGTATATCTGAAGTATCGTATAAATAGAAAGCAATGTCTCCTTTTGCTTGAGCGTTCTCTACTGGAGATGCATCTATTTGTGTTCCTAGGTTTAGAAAAGAGGAGAAATTGAAAGAAAAGCTTTTCCCAGCACCTATATCAAAATTACCGACAATTTCCGAATCGCTTTTTACGAATCCTGTGTAGTTTCTACCTTCACCACTCACTGAACTGACAACATCAGTAAATGCTTTTGGTGGAGAATTTGACGTCTCTACAGTTGGAATATTTTGCAAGTTGACAAAATCATTCTTACCCAGAGTAATACCTTTGGTCTCTCCATTATTGTCGCTGTTAAATTCTGTGGAAAGAATTCCGTTGAAATCTGTCAAACTTAATTCTCCATCAGAAAAAGCAAAAGTAGCAGCTTGGCTGGGTGAGGTGAAAAGCACAGAAGTCGCTACCAATGGAGTAAACAGTAGGGGAAACCGCTTGGCAAATCTCAGATATTGCTTCATAAAATCCTCTTAATATTTAGTTTGCTTCTCTCTGTTGTGAGACTCTTAATAAAAAATACAAAAGAAACTATCGCGATTCCGTAATTTTCAGGCTACTTTTGCGAAAGCTACATAAAATCTACCTATGTATCAAAAAATGATAAAAAGATATTAACCCTATCCCTGTGTATGAAGCATAAGTTATATTTTTGACTATGACTATAGTAAAATTACTAGGCTCTTGGACAAGAAATTATTCTAAAATTTACCAAAAACTGATAATTTTTACGAAACATATACAACTTAGCTCAAAAAATACCGCAAATATACAGTAAAATTTTGTGTGAAGTAGGTGTAATCATATTTTGTAATTAATAATACAAATTTGAACGCTATGATAAATAGACCAATACTTGATTAGATAATAATTATAAAAATTACAAATAACAGCTTGTGTTAATTATTGACGTAAATAGATTTATGATAATTAAACACTTGCGGTAATTACTCATAAAGTGGTTAGTCAATTCACTAAAAGAAAACTTTTTTCTGAGGGACAAGGAAGGCGAAGCAAACAATATTGTGTCGCACAGTTTACCTTGATTTTACTTAACCATTGTTTTTTTGAGATCGCAGTCTAAATTTCTCTATTTCAGTGTGTAGGAGTTGCCATGAGAAGATTTTTACTAGCCTCTGCCAGCGGAGCAAGTTTTCTATGTTTAATTGCCAAACCATTATCTGCACAAGTAATACCGAATTTAGATATTGCAAATAACACATCTAAAATTAATTACGCGGCAGAACAATTACCACAAAATAGCAGTACTTTAACTGAAAGTATAGGCAGTATTAATGACATAGAAAAACGCAGCCAAACTCAGGGAAAATTCATTGTATCTACGGATAGCAAACAACAAGATTCACCTACTTTGAATCAGAAGCAGACAAGCAACAACTTAGGGCTAACTGCAAAATTTCCAAATCGAGTCCCCGCATCAAATGTCATAGCACAAGTCACATCTGTATCGCAATTGTCTGATGTACAGCCTACGGACTGGGCTTTTCAAGCACTGCAATCTCTAGTTGAGCGTTACGGTTGTATTGCCGGGTATCCGAATGGCACTTATCGAGGTAATCGCGCGATGACTCGCTATGAATTTGCTGCTGGCTTAAACGCCTGTCTCAATCGAGTCAACGAACTTGTTGCCACAGCGACTGCTGATTTGGTGAAAAGAGAGGATTTAGGCACCTTGCAGAGACTGCAAGAAGAATTCGCCGCAGAACTGGCGACACTGCGAGGTCGGGTAGATGTTGTAGAAGCTCGCACGGCAGAATTGCAAGCTAATCAGTTTTCCACAACGACTAAATTGAGTGGTGAGGCTATCATAGCAGCTATTGGTGCCACAGGAGGCGCTCCTGGTAGGAATGATCCAAATATCATTTTGACAAATAGAGTGCGGTTGAATCTCAACACAAGCTTCACAGGCAAAGACTTACTGATTACTGGTTTGCAAGCTTATAACTTTTTAGGCGGTTCGGACGGTCGCGGTAGCCTTCAAGAATCTTTAGGATTAGCTCCGTCAGGATTTAGTGCCAGTAGCGCTCGTGTCGGTTTTGAACCGCAATTTCCTGGCCTTGATGTTAAGACTTTGTCGAGCACGGGTAGCAATGACATTGAGCTTTACAAACTGCTTTATATCTTTCCCATCGCTAAAAAATTAACTTTGTTTGCTGGGACTGCGGCGGAAGTGTCGGATGCTTTTCCTGCCATCACACCTTTTGCTGGTGAAGGACAAGAAGCGATTTCTCGCTTTGCAGGTTTGAACCCTGTGGTGCGTGTCTCCGGTGGTACTTCGGGTACTGGTTTGGCATCGGCTGCGGGATTTATTTTTGACATATCAAAGCAGGTGGATCTCAGAGCTTTGTATGGCAGTGCAAATGCCAATCTTGCTACCTCTGCTGCTAACACACCTTTAGGAGCAGGCGTGTTTGGAGGTAGTAGTGTTGTAGCAACACAATTAACCTTTAAACCAAGCAGTTCCCTGGATATTGCTTTCAACTATGCCCACAGTTATCACGAAATCAACATCCTAGGGACAGGATTAAGCAGTAGTGATATTAATGCTTTGGCTGGTGTTTCATTGGGAACACCAGTTGAACTAAACTCCTTTGGCGGTACAGTAACTTGGCGTTTATCTCCAAAAGTTGCTTTATCTGGCTACGGTGCAGCAATGTTTGTTGATGATTCTTCTGGTCGTGTTGATGCTTCTACTACCTTCACAAGTTGGATGGCGGGATTGCACTTCAATGATTTATTCAAACCAGGAAACAATGCGGGGATTATTTTTGGACAGCCACTTTATCGCACCTCTGCAGATGGTGATGCTAGACTGACCCCTGATGGTACGCGGCGGGCTGTTCCTTACCACTTAGAAGCTTATTATCGTTTTAAAGTGAGTGACAATATCAGCATTACTCCTGGAGCATTTGTTTTGTTCAATCCTGAAGGCAACAGTAGAAATGATACGACAACTGTAGGCGTACTCCGCACCACCTTCACCTTTTAATAAGTCAATACGGTTCAGTTAAGGATTGTTGCTAACAATTTCACAGAATGTAGAGACGTTGCCCTCCGGGTATGCGCAAAGCGCACGCCTGAGGGCGAACGCCAGTCGCCTGGCTGTCGGGAAACCCTCCCGCAGCGCTGGACTCACATGCAACGTCTCTACATTAGACTGTATTGCTTAATAAGTTGCTTGTAAGCGGCTTAAAAGATACTCTCCTGCAAGAATAGGATGATAGATAGCTGATTTATCCCTTTGACAGCTTTTTAGACAAGCAATTTCTGTATTGTCATTGGGATGACAGAAAAATGCTACAGAATATCTTGACTGCTTGAGTGTATCATCATTTGGAATCATCACTCGATGCTTGGTTGAGCAAAACACGTGATTTGTCCAGCGTTCCATTAAATCGCCAGTGTTGATGATGATAGTATCAGGAATTGGTGCAGCTGCAATCCATTCTCCTGATGCTGTTCGTATTTCTAATCCCCCAACTTCATCTTGAAATAGCAAGGTGATGCTGCCATAGTCGGAGTGTTCACCCGCGCGAACTTGTCGTAGTTTGGGTGGCTGCGACAAAGATGGATAGTGCAGCAGTCGCAAAGTATGATTTTGCTGGTTATGGTTTGTTGTAAAAAAATCTTGTGGCAAATCTAAAGCTAAAGCGATCGCTTGCAACACTTTGTTAGCAAGTTCTGTACAAGCTTCGTAGAAGTTGAGAATATGAGGGTTTTTTGCAGGAGAAGATAATTTCTCTGTGAGATCTATATCTATTACCTTTTGTTTACCAATATTAAACGCCTCTTTCAAGTCTCCTGGGTTGTTGGGGTTAAGACGTTCTCTTTCAAGATCAACGTAACCTTGATTGCTAAATTCATCACTCCAAGCTAACTGCTGCTTTTCTGCTAAAGGTAAATCAAAGAAGTTTTTGCTGTGTTGAAGTACTTGGTGAATGAAGTCATTTGATATGTTTGTATTTTTTAAATACATAAATCCTATTTCATGGCAAGCTTGATAGATTTGGTGAACGACAGTTTGCTTTGCTGTTGCTTTATCTGTGGTGAAGGGAGAAAAATCAATAACTGGAATTTTAAGCATATTATTTTATTATTTATTTGATAGTCACTGATACGGGCGTTGCATTCATGATTTACACTTCACCCCGCCCTATGCCTAACGGCACGCTACGCTATCGGGCACCCCTGTCCGAATTCGCGGAGAGGGGATGTGGTAATGGTAATTGAAACGCAGCTTGGTTTGATAACATTTTTAATAGCTTGGTGGAGGAGTCCATTTTGCTCAAGATTCTACAAGTAGAGACAGACGAACATAAGACCTATGTCCAGGAATTGTTTTGTGAATACTTTAACTGGTCTCATTTTATGTTTCAACATCAATTCAACGTTAGTTATGATGTTAACGCATTGTTAGAGCAAGAGATGGCAAAACTCCAACAGTTTTTACCACCAGAAGGAAGATTGCTGCTGGGAGAATATAAAAATGAAATAGCAGGATGTGCTTGCTTGCGAAAAATTGGTGAGCATGTAGGCGAGATAAAAAGGATGTATGTCAGATCAGAGTTTCGCCGAAAAGGAATAGGTAAGTCTTTATTGCAAGCGATTATTCATGAAGCTCATCAGATAGGCTATGCAAGAATTCGCTTGGATACTGCTCCTTTTCCAAAGGAAGCACAGCTACTTTATCGTAGCCTTGGATTTCAGGAGATTTTGCCATACACTGAAAAAAGTGAAATTTCTGAGAAATATCGTTCGTCTTGGATATTTATGGAGTTAGTCCTCAAGCCCAATGAATAAACCCAGTTTATTAAACAAACTGGGTTTGGTGTTTACTTGAATTTCAACAAAATCACACATTAAAGCGGAACAACATCACATCGCCTTCTTGCACGATGTAATCTTTTCCTTCACTGCGAACTTGCCCTTTTTCCTTGGCGGCATTCATTGAACCCGCTGTGGCTAAATCTTTATAAGCAACAGTCTCTGCCCGAATGAATCCTCGTTCAAAATCGCTGTGAATCACACCAGCTGCTTGCGGTGCTGACATGCCTGCTGTAATAGTCCAAGCACGAGTTTCCTTTTCTCCTGTGGTGAAATAAGTACGCAAACCTAACAAAGTATAAGTAGCGCGAATTAGGGATTTTAAACCACCTTCTTCTACACCCAAAGATCCCAAGAATTCTGCCCGTTCTTCCTCTGGTAATTCGATTAATTCCGATTCTACTTGAGCAGAAACTACTACAACTTGTGCATTTTCAGTAGATGCAATTTGCCGCACTTTCTCTACATATTCATTGCCTGTTGCCAATTCATCTTCAGACACATTAGCAGCATAAATAATCGGTTTATAAGTGAGCAGTTCTAGTGGTTTAATAATCTCGGCTTCTTCTTCGGTCAAACTAACTTGCCGTACTGATTTTCCTTCATTTAATGCAGCAGCTAATTTTTCCAGCAAAGCTAATTCCATCTGTCCTTCTTTGCTAGTACGGGCTTGTTTGCGGGTGCGTTCTATCCGCCGCTCAATTTGTGCCAAGTCAGCTAAACCAAGCTCTAAATTGATGATTTCAATATCTCGTGCTGGATCAACTGAACCGGCAACGTGAATGATATCATCATTCTCGAAACAACGCACGACATGAACAATTGCATCAACTTGGCGGATGTGGGAGAGAAATTGGTTACCCAGTCCCTCACCCTGGCTAGCACCTTTAACCAAACCGGCAATATCTACAAACTCAACACGCGCCGGAACAATTTGTTTTGAGGAGGAAATCTTCGATAAAACATTTAACCGCTCATCCGGCACAGAGACAACGCCGACATTCGGTTCTATAGTACAAAAAGGGAAGTTGGCTGCTTCTGCCTTGGCATTGGCAACCACGGCATTAAACAAAGTCGATTTTCCAACGTTGGGGAGTCCGACAATTCCGGCTCGTAGCATCTTAGATTTAAAATTCTGGATTTGGTACCAAACGTAATCTTAAAACAAAACTACTAGCAAGGAGTTTCAAACAGGTGCTGGAACTGTTTGAGGAATAGGTGCTGGAACTGGTTGAGGAATAGGAGTAGGTACAGGTTCTGGAACTGGTGCTGGTATGGGCTGGGGAATCCTTGGTTCTGGTGATGGTTCAGGATTGGGTAGTGGATTTGGTAATGGATTAGGAATCTGTGGTTCGGGTAAGGTTCCAGGATTGGGATAAATCATGGTAATGTCTACTTAAATCATGCGACTTTACCAACCTAGATGACAATACATACTAGCGACATCTTCCAATATCAGTAAACCAAAAAGTTTTTCCCTAAAGAACGATAAGCCGAAAGCTTGACGCTGCGAGTATCGCCAAATCCTTTGTAGTCTAAAATACTTTTGATAAATGTGAGAAACTCCGGCTCTGGTATGAGTGATAGTGAACTGCTTATGGTTAATTTAATCAAGCAAGAGGAATCTGTTCAAATTTTGCCTCAAGCTCCAATTCTATCGAGTCAGCAAGCAGGATGGGAAAGTATTGAGATATTTTACTATTGTCATCCCGCTCATTCTACTACTGAACACTATTTAACACATCATGTCCTAGCGCTTGCCTACAATCAATTCCAATTAGAAGTCCGAAAAGATGGAAAATCAAGGACTCAGCTCGTAGACAATAGTGTCATTCAATTAACCCCTGCTAACGTTAGCCAGTGGCTACGTTGGGACAGAGAAGGAGAATTTTTGATAGTTACCCTTTGCCCCAAGTTTTTGGAAAAAGTAGTCTATGAGTCAATGAAGGGAGATTTTATCGAACTCATCCCACAATTTTCTATTATTGACCCTGTTATTCAGCACACAGCAGAAGCACTAAAAGCAGAGATTGAAACTGGATATTCTTCAAGCAGGCTGTTTGGTGAATCGGCTGCGACAATGCTAGCAGTTCGTTTGCTCCAAGCTTATGCTAACCGTAAACCAGTAATCAGAGCTTACAGCGACGGTCTTGCCAAGAACAAGTTACAACTAGCAATTGACTACATCAATACACATCTTGACCAAGATATCAAGTTAGCAGATATCGCCGAAATTTTAGGAATTAGTCATTACTATTTTTGTCATCTATTTAAACAATCACTTGGCATGACTCCTCATAAATATTTGACTCAACAGCGAATAGAACGAGCAAAAGTTTTGTTGAAAAACCGAGAGTTAAGCATTGCTGAAGTTGCCTTAGAGTGCGGCTTTACAGACCAAAGTCATTTGACTAAGCACTTCAAGCGTTTGGTTGGACTCACTCCAAAAGCCATGCGCTCACAATAGCAAGAATTTACTGCAAAAATCTCAAGAATCTACAAGATTGTTACTTTTATGTTTGCTACAGTGAGGCTGGTAAAAACAAATATTTGACAAAATAATTATGACCAGCTCAACTGAATACAACATAGGTTTGTTAATTTACCCAGACTTTACCCAATTAGACGCGACTGCACCTTACCAAGTATTCTCCACAATACCTGCTGCCCACGTACATTTGATTTGGAAAAATTTGGAACCTGTAAAAGATATGAGTGGTTTGGTTCTTCATCCAACAACAACGTTTGCTGATTGTCCACAATTGAATGTCATCTGTGTTCCAGGTGGTGGGATGGGAATTGTTCCAATGATGCGTGATTTGGAAGTGCTAGAATTCTTAAAACAACAAGCAAAAAATGCTCAATACATCACCTCAGTTTGTACGGGTTCGCTGATTCTGGCAGCAGCTGGATTACTCCAAGGCTACAAAGCAGGGTGTCATTGGATGTTTCGGGATTGTCTGACTTGCATGGGAGTTGAAGTGAGTCATGAACGTGTTGTCGTTGATAGAAACCGCATCACAGGTGGGGGTATTACCGCAGGTATTGACTTTGGACTTGTCGTTGCAGCCCAACTCTGGGGTGAAGAGACAGCAAAATTCATCCAATTGTTTTTGGAGTATAATCCAGCTCCACCATTTAATGCTGGTTCTCCTGAAACAGCAGGCGCAGTTACAAAACTTGTCAAACGTGCGGGTGTAGAAATTTTTGAAGCAATATTGTCAGAGTCTCAGCAAGCAGCAATTCGGTTAGGGGGCAATCAAAAATAATGACACGAAAAATGCCAAAATGCGAAATCAAAACCAAACACCCTTATTAGACACCCTCAAAGCCTGCGCACAACATCCTCACGCTCCTTTTTACACCCCAGGGCACAAGCGAGGACAAGGAATTTCTAAATCCTTAAGTGATGTTTTTGGCAAAGCTGTGTTTGGTGCTGACTTGCCAGAATTAGCAGAATTAGATAACCTTTTTGCACCAAGTGGGGTGATTCAGCAAGCACAGCAACTCGCGGCTGAAGCTTTTGGTGCATCACAGACTTGGTTTCTTGTCAATGGTTCTACCTGTGGAATTGAAGCGGCGATTCTTGCGACTTGCGGTACAGGTGATAAGATAATTTTGCCTCGGAATGTGCATTCTTCTGCGATCGCAAGTTTAATTCTCTCTGGCGCTATCCCAATTTTTATCCATCCAGAATATGACTCAGTTTTAGATATTGCTCATAGTATCACTCCCAGGGCTGTAAGCTCAGCGTTGGAACAGCATCCTGATGCGAAAGCAGTATTTATGGTTTACCCCACATACTACGGTGTGTGTGGAGATGTGGAGGCGATAGCCTCCCTTGCCCACCAACATAACATCCCCTTAATTGTGGATGAAGCACATGGTGCACACTTCGCCTTTCATCCCCAACTACCCACTCCAGCTTTAGCCGCAGGTGCTGATATCAGCGTACAATCTATTCACAAAGTACTAGGTGCATTGACTCAAGCATCAATGTTGCATGTTCAAGGTAACAACATAGATATTGACCGTATTAGTAAAGCGTTGCAACTCGTACAATCCACAAGTCCTAGTTATTTACTCTTAGCTTCTCTGGATGCAGCCCGTCAGCAGATGGCGCTTGATGGTGAAGAGTTGATGTCTCGCACATTAGAACTAGCCCAAGAAGCGAGAATTCGTATTAGTCAAATTCCTGGTTTATCGGTTTTGGAAATCTCTCTTGATGAGACATCTGCTGGTTTTGTTGCTTTAGATAAAACCCGATTAACCATCACTGTTTCTGGCTTAGGTTTGACTGGTTTTGAAGCTGAGGAAATTCTTAATGACAAGCTGGGTGTTACGGCTGAATTTTCATCACTCCAACATCTGACTTTCATCATCAGTTTGGGTAATACCCAAAAGGATATTGAACAACTTGTGCAAGCTTTTAGTACTCTTAGTAAAGAGTATCGAAAAACTCCATCTCCTGCCTACTCCCTATTAATGAGGGAAGCAAAGGATTTGTTTAGCATCACAGGAAATTCAATACATCTTTCGCCTCGTGAAGCTTTTTTTGCTCCTACAGAAAACTTGCCATTCAAACAAACCTCAGAACGCATTTGTGCGGAAATCATTTGTCCATATCCACCAGGAATTCCCATTTTGATGCCTGGAGAAATGATTTCCCCATGTGCTTTAGAGTATTTACAACACATTCAGGAGTTGGGTGGATTTATCAGCGGTTGTGCTGATACAAGCTTAAGAACTCTAAAGGTAGTAAAAGCATGAATCATCTCGTATCAGATGACATGTCTTGTCTTGTGGCAATTATTGTGGATATGATACCAAACAAAAGTTAGACTGGTCGTTCACCTGTTCTAAACGCGAAGTTTTTAACCTATCAAGCCACTTTTGCATATAAATTCGATTTGTCTTTTGCTCATCTGGATTTTGAGTATCCACTGGATGAGGCATGAGTCCTAAAATCGTTGCTGTCGTCACACAAAACATCGATTTTTGAAAACTCATACAAATTTGAACTCGCAAATCATCTTCTCCCCGACGACTACGCTTATAAACTTCGTGCAAATAATCTGGAAGATAATGACGCATATCTTGCATCAATAAGGTAGGAGGAATACCTGCACCGCCAATGGGTAAGGGATCCGCATACAAAGCACCATATTGAAACCGAGATTGATCAGGAGGAATTTGATAAGCTTGGGCATTATATGAAACTGTGCCATGAAAAGCTGTTCCTCGGAAGAAAACTGCTTCTACATAAGGTATTGCTGTATCAGCAAGAAATGTTAAACCAGTAGATTTAGGAATAATGTCGTAAACTTTTTCCCGAATTTTAACGGCGTAGGTAATCGGCTTGCTGGCATCTGCTACCAAACCTGCTTTGATATGATCTACAACATCAGGAATAGATTTGATTTCACCTTGATCATAACGGTCTGATAAAGTGAGGAAAATATCAGCCATCACACGCCAAAATTGACCTAAACCAGTGGAGTAAGAACTGACACGCAACTGTTCTGTTAAAAAATCTGGGAAAAGTTGATTAACTCCCTTGATGATGGGATTGTTTTTAAATTTGGCTGCGATAACAGCTTGCGCCCTCTCTTCAAATTCTCTTGAATCTAAGTATTGATCTAAGCCACCGCCGCCATGCCATATCATACTCTTCATGCAATATTCGGCATATTCAAAATTAATTCTGTCATGCCACCAATGCCGTAGTAGTTTTTTAAAAGAAAAGTCTCCATTAAAGTATTTCCAAAATTGGAAAAATACTAAAAATTGATGTTCAGCAACATAAATGAGATTTTTAGAGTAAGCATCTAAAACGATGCCGTAACTTTTCAGAATGCCGACGACTTCTAGCACATTTTCTGGAGTATCAGGAAGTAATGCTCCTCCTGACTCTAATCGCTCGATATACTCAAATAATGGATAGTTAACAGGTTTATTTTTAATGTTTACCATTGCTATTTCTCCTATCTAGCTTGAAAATAGGGAACAGGGAACTCTTAACAGGGAATTTCACGAATTATTTAAGACAGCTAAATTAAAAGTTAGGTTTGTAGTATGCATTTGGGCACATTCTACAAACCTAAGATTAGTCTTTTAAGTTTTAGCTTTTTCCTTGACAAAGGATACCGTTACCACAGGGTTTGGTGTATTAACCATTGCTGTCATTGTCGGTTCAGTCCAACGCACAAGCCAATTGGGTTGGACTCCAAAAATGACAATCAGCACAGCTAAAACCACAGCGGGGATGCGATCGCCCCAAGACACGCGTGGCAAATTGACGACTTGTGCAGACAAACGCCCAAAAAAGGCACGGTTCATGAGAATTAAGAAGTAAACAGCAGTTAAGCCAGTACCTATCATAGATAACAGAGTTTGGATTGGGAAAACTGCAAAACTGCTGCGAAAAATGATAAATTCAGCAATAAATCCCACCATTCCTGGTATACCAGCACTTGCCATCACTCCCAAAACCATTAAGCTTCCAATCACAGGCATACCTCGTTCTGGGTTGAGGAGTCCCTGGAGAACTTCTAAATCACGGCTTCCTGTTTTCTTATACACAACTCCTACCAGTAAAAACAGCAGGGCTGAAATTAACCCGTGACTAATCATTTGCATGATGCATCCCAAGACACTCAAAGGTGTTGCAGTAGCAGCGGCTAAAAGCACATAGCCCATGTGTCCAATGGAACTGTATGCTACCATTTTTTTCATGTCTTTTTGGGCGATCGCACACGATGCACCATACAGCACGCTGATAACTGCCCACGTTGCTAAAACGGGGGCTAGATAACTCCAACCATTCGGCAACAAGTTCATCCCAAACCGCAGTAAGCCGTAAGTTCCTAACTTCAACAGTACCCCAGCCAATAATACAGAAATTGGTGTGGAAGCCTCAACGTGAGCATCTGGTAACCAAGTATGCAGAGGAACTAAGGGAATTTTGATGCCAAAACCAATTAATATTCCTAACAAGAGTAAGACTTGTGTCTCTTGCGACAAAACGCTCGTATTCAAGGCATCCAAAGCAAAGCTAGAAGCACCACTCAGCCAAACCATGCCGAGAAAACTTGCTAAAATCATCACCCCAGAAACAGCGGTGTAAATCAAAAATTTAGTCGCTGCATAGCCCCGTCGTTCACCACCCCAAATCGCAATCAGGAAATACAGGGGAATCAGTTCGATCTCGTAAAACAAGAAAAATAGCAGTAAATCCTGTGCCATGAACGCTCCAGTCACGCCAGCGTTTAACAGCAGCAGCAAACTGTAGTAAAATCGCGGACGTTGAAGATTTTCATCGGTGCTGTCAATGGCGATCCAAGTCAATAAGCCATTTAACAGCAACAAGGGTAATGACAAACCATCTATTCCAAGATAATAATTTAATCCTAAAGCATCTATCCAAGGTAGGAATTCGGTAAATTGTTGATTCATTTCCCCAGGATTAAACTGGCTTGAAATGACTACAGTCCACAAGAAAGCGATACTCGCAACAACCAAAGCGACTCTACGAGAAAGTTTTGGTGTCATGCCAAAAGGCAAGAAACCGATCAAAGCCGCACCGATCAACGGCACCAAAAGCAAAATACTGAGCATAGGAAACAAGTCGGTAAGGTGAAGGGGGGGACAAGGGGATTAAAATGGCAATGTATTCAGCAAGCCTAATGACCAACTGATGAGAAAACCTAGGAGGCTAATGCCTACAAGGATGGTCAAGAGGTATCCTTGAGAGCGACCAGAAACGCTATATTTTAAAGTTTGTCCACCAAAAATTGCTGCAAATCCAATTAAGTTAATGAAACCATCTACGAGATAGCGATCGCTCCATGCTGAAATTTTAGAAAGCACTGCGACTATACTAACGACTGTCACCTGATAAAGTCGGTCAATGTAAAAGTCATAACCCAACAAGTCTTGCAAAAATCTCCAAGCAAGGACTCTGGATCTTGACCAAGCTTTGTGCAGATAAATGTTAGACCCTATCCCTATCCCCAGGACTGTAGAGGATACTAACAACGTTACAACAATCCAATTTATACTTTCCCAATCAGGTAAGAGATACCATTGTTGTAGCATCAAGGGTAATAGCAAGGTCATTATCGTCAGCGTGACCATTGGTAATGCCATTTGCCAACCAACTTCTGGAGTACGACGAGTCTTTGGTTGTGGCTGACCCCAAAATATCAAGCGAAATAGGCGTGTCAAATTTAATGCCGTCAAACCATTGACCACTACTAAGACAGCAACGACCCAAGGGCTAACGAAAGCCAAGCCATCTGCCCATCCTAACATCGCCCAAAAGCTTCCTAGTGGTAGCAGTGTCACCATTCCAGCAGAACCGACAACAAAAGCTGTGGTGGTTGCTGGCATCCTTGACCACAGACCGCCCATTTCTGTTAAATCTTGAGTATTGGTAGTAAATATAACTGAACCAGAACTCATAAATAACAGTGCCTTGGCAATCGCATGAGTCAGCAGCAGCATCAAAGCAACTCCACCTTGCTGCATCCCGACTGCTAAAAACGCTAAACCCATGTATGCACTTGTGGAGTGAGAAAGCGCTCGTTTGATGTCAATTTGAGCGATGGAAACTAACGATGCACCAACTGCCGTGACTGTACCCATGATAATTAAAGCATTTAATGCGACTGGCGACAGTGCTAAAACTGGTTGTAGTTTAAACAACACATATGCCCCACCAGCCACCACCAAAGAGTTTCGCATCACTGAAGCGGGGTTAGGACCTTCCATCGCCTCATCTAACCACAAATGTAGTGGAAATTGAGCGCATTTACCCGCAGGTCCTGCAATCAGCCCTAAACCTAATAAAGTTGATGTTGTTGAATTTAAATCTGCCGTCTGCGCCCATTCATACAAGTCAGAAAAGTTCAAGCTACCTGCTAGGGTGGAAAGCGTCACAACTGACATCAGCAGCAACAAGTCTCCCACACGCTTAGTCCAAAATGCGTCTCGTGCTGCTGTGACGACTAACGGTTGAGCATACCAGAAACCCACCAGCAAGTAAGTCGAAAGAGTCAACATTTCCAGAAGGGCATAGCTGAGAAATAAAGAGTCACTGATAGCTAAGCCACTTAGCGCTGCTTCAAAAAACCCCATCAGCCCAAAGAAACGCGCGATCGCCCAGTCCTTTTCCATGTAACCAAGGGCGTAAGTTAATGCCAGTAAACATAACCCTGTAATTAAAACTGTTGTCCCAACACTAATTGGCGAAACTTCTAAAGCAAAAGATATCTCAAAATCCGCAGCTTTGAACCAGGTAAACAAAAAACTTTGTGATTCTGTATTCCAAATATCAACGAGTACGAACAGGCTGTGGATAAAAGCCAAAAAGGTTGTTAACCAGTTGACATAAGCAGCTGGTCTTGGTCCTGTGCGCCGAATTAATCCTATTGCCCACGGTAAAGTCAACAGGGCACCTATTAACCCATAAAAAGGTATACACCAACTTGTTGAAAAGAGAATCTGATTCATTCAAATGTTCCTTTACAGCTTTGAGCAAGAATTCCTTTTTCAGTTTATGAAATGATTTATCCTAGTTTCTGCTTTGAACAATTCAATTTTTCTTATTTATAATTATTCTTTCATTGTTTGTATCGAAAACACAAACAAAAATATCGTATCTTTCATAATATATTTTTTCTTACCCCTTACTTGTCTTTCTTTTGACAGCAAGATTTTCTAGCTAAAAGATTCTAGTTTATAAGGGTTATAATAAGAAATTATATACTTTATTCTAATTGTCTTCACAAAGAGTTACAGCTAGGGAAGAACTGTTCTAACACCCATATCGTTTTCCGTCATTCGTCTTGAGCCAGAATTTGCACCTTTATGAACCTGTTTCAGCAGATAGTATAAAAAAATTATAAAACAGAAGTGTCTGCTCTAGTAATCTGTGAAGTTCGGTTGAGCAGAAGTGTGCTTATAAAATAATATTAATTTTTTTTAATTAAGTTTATTATAAACTAATATGGTAATTTATATTGTCAGGGACGCCAAGCTTTTCTATGCTTAATTTGGAAAGGTTTGAAAGCTCAAGATGAGCATCCCCGTCAAAAATTTTCCACCTGACAGTATATTGCATTAAATTTGTGGGAGTTCTGCGATGCCAATTGCGGTTGGAATGATTGAAACAAAAGGGTTTCCGGCAGTGGTTGAAGCTGCTGATGCGATGGTGAAAGCCGCTCGCGTTACTCTAGTAGGGTATGAAAAAATCGGTAGTGCTCGGGTGACTGTGATTGTCCGAGGAGACGTTTCTGAAGTGCAAGCTTCAGTAGCTGCTGGAGTGGAAGCAGCTAGAAGAGTCAATGGCGGTGAGGTGCTTTCCACTCACATCATTGCTCGTCCTCACGAAAACCTGGAATACGTACTGCCTATTCGTTACACCGAAGCCGTGGAGCAGTTCCGCACTTAGCAATTTTGGATTTTCGCTCTTCAGTGCTGGGCTAGAATTAAGCGGCACAAAGCAACTGCAAAAAATCAAGCTTTCAGCCAACAGCCCAAGTGCTGACGGCTTGAAAAATCTGAAATTGTTGTCGGGGTTGCCCTATTGGACTGCGGCTGTATTCAAATCTTAAAAACAAAGGATTAAAACTTATGTCAATTGCAGTAGGAATGGTGGAAACTTTAGGGTTTCCTGCAGTAGTAGAAGCAGCAGATGCGATGGTGAAAGCAGCCCGCGTGACTTTAGTAGGCTACGAAAAAATTGGTAGCGGTCGCGTAACCGTGATTGTTCGAGGAGACGTTTCTGAAGTACAAGCTTCAGTTGCTGCTGGAGTTGAATCAGTTAAGCGAGTCAATGGTGGACAAGTGCTGTCTACCCACATCATTGCTCGTCCTCACGAAAACCTGGAATATGTGCTGCCAATTCGTTATACAGAAGACGTAGAACAGTTCCGGGAGAATGTGAACGCAATTCGTCCCTTCGGCAACAGAAGACCATAATCTGTCATGCAAATTGCTAAAGTTCGCGGCACAGTAGTGAGCACTCAAAAAGACCCAAGTCTCAGAGGTGTCAAGCTACTGCTGTTGCAATTAGTAGATGAAGAAGGACAAATTTTGCCAGAATACGAGGTGGCAGCTGATAGTGTGGGTGCGGGAGTAGATGAGTGGGTACTTATTAGTCGCGGTAGTGCTGCCCGTCAAGTTCTGGGTAACGAACAACGTCCAGTAGACGCAGCAGTAGTGGCAATAATTGATACAGTCCACGTTCAAGAGCGTGTGATTTACAGCAAAAAAGACCAGTATAGATAGTCACTAGTCATTAGGAGGCAGTGCAGTGGCTCCCCAAGTAGAGCATCTGCCGTTCATTAGCTGTAAACAAATGACTTTTGACAAAGGACTTTGACAAAGGAGATACAGAGGAGGAATCTAGCGATGGCAGTCCGCAGCACGGCGGCACCCCCAACCCCGTGGTCAAAAACTTTAGCTGAGCCAAACATCCATGAAACAGCGTTTGTGCATCCCTTTTCTAATATTATTGGGGATGTATTTGTAGGCGCAAATGTAATCGTTGCTCCGGGAACTTCGATTAGAGCGGATGAAGGCACACCCTTTCACATAAGTGAAAACACCAACATTCAAGATGGTGTTGTGATTCATGGGTTAGACCAAGGTCGAGTCATTGGTGATGACCAAAATGAGTACTCTGTATGGATTGGCACGAATGCATCCATTACGCACATGGCGCTCATTCATGGACCTGCTTATGTTGGGGATAATTCCTTCATTGGCTTTCGCTCCACAGTATTCAACGCCAGAGTCGGAGAAGGTTGCATCGTCATGATGCATACTCTGATTCAAGATGTGGAAATACCACCGGGTAAATACGTACCTTCTGGATCAATCATTACGACTCAGCAGCAAGCGGATCGTTTACCAGATGTGCAGGCACGCGATAAACAATTTGCTCATCATGTGGTTGGGATTAATCAGGCCTTGCGCTCTGGTTACATCTGTGCGGCGGATAGTAAGTGTATAAGTACTGTTCGGAAGGAATTGACTAAATCTTATACAAGCAATAATGGGTTTGAAAGGAGTAATGACGTGGCAAGAAGTAGCTTGGGTGTTGAAACAGTCGATCAAGTACGTTATCTGTTAGATCAAGGATATAAAATTGGTACGGAACACGTAGACCAGCGGCGGTTCCGTACTGGCTCTTGGCAAAGTTGTACACCAATACAAGCAAGGTCAGTTGGTGAGGCGATCGCAGCTTTAGAAAGTTGTTTAGCAGATCACTCTGGCGACTACGTCCGCCTTTTTGGCATTGACCCCAAGGGTAAACGGCGCGTGTTAGAAACCATTATCCAACGCCCAGATGGAGTCGTAAATGCGCCTGCTAACTTCAAAGCTCCTACCAATCAAACAAACAAAAGCTACAGCGATAATGGTTACAGCAACGGCAGTGGTAGTGGTAAACTCAGTGCCGAAACTCTAGACCAAGTACAACAACTTCTTGCAGCTGGTTACAAAATTGGTACAGAACACGTAGATGAGCGTCGCTTCCGTACAGGTTCATGGCAAAGCTGCCAGCCTATTGAAGTCACTTCCACACAAGAAGTTGTCAGCGCATTGGAAGAATGTATGGAAAATCATCAAGGTGAGTACGTACGCTTGATTGGTATTGACCGCAAAGCTAAACGGCGCGTATTAGAAAGCATTATCCAACGTCCTAACGACCCTGTTGGCTCATCCGGCAGTTCTAAGTCTACAGCGAGTGCACCAGCTAGTGAGGTGCCGGTCAATTATTCTGCCAGATCAGCAGGAACAGCAACCAGTACCCGCCTCAGTTCCGATGTCGTAGAACAGCTACAGCAACTCATCAATGGTGGGTATAACATTAGCGTAGAACACGTAGACCAGCGACGTTTTCGCACAGGTTCGTGGTCAAGCGCTGGGCAAATTCAGACTCGTTCTGCACAACAAGCCGCAGCAGCATTAGAAAACTATCTAAATCAATACCAAGGGGAGTACGTGCGACTGATTGGTATTGAGCCTAAAGCTAAACGTCGCGTACTGGAAACAATTATCCAACGCCCATAAGACAAAGGGACAAACAAAAAGAGCTGGGGACAAGGAGAAACAGGAGCCAATGAGCTAGAGAAACTTCCCCGACTCCCCAACTCCCTCACTCCCCCCTAATTCAAAGGCTTCCGAGGTTACATATCATGTCTGTGCCGCCACTGCGCCCAAGTTATGACTTTGATTCTTATATAAGTGGCGAGGTGATAATTCATCCAAGTGCAGTACTTGCACCAGGTGTGATACTCCAAGCAGCTCCAAACAGCAAAATAATTATTGGTTCGGGGGTCTGTATTGGTATGGGGTCAATTCTCCAAATCCATGAAGGAACCCTAGAAATAGAAGCAGGAGCAAACCTGGGAGCTGGTCTTTTGATGGTTGGTCAAGGCAAAATAGGGGCGAATGCTTGTATTGGGGCAGCAACAACAATTTTTAATTGTTCTGTTGAGCCGGGACAAGTCGTACCCGCAGGTTCTGTTCTGGGAGATACAAGTCGCCGTATTTCTGAATCTCCTACACAGACTCAACAAACAACCCAGTCGGAATCATCCACAACTAACCCTACTTCCAGTAGTACGGAGTCAGAAAATGGGACAGGCAGACAAAAAGGACAAGGAGACAAACAGACAGGGGAACACAAGGACAAGGAGGAATCATCTCCCATCTCTCCCTCATCTTCCTTATCCGCCCCAGTTTCCACTCAGGACTCTCAAATAGGTAGTTACATTTACGGGCAAGAAAGCATACAAAGGCTGCTGGTGACGTTGTTTCCCCATAAACAAGCGTTGAACCAACCAATATCTGACGGTGAACCTGAATAAGTGTTAATTGTTAAGTTGTCAGCAATCAAAGAGCAACTAACAATTGATTACCCTGGAGAATTGAAATGGAGGCATACAGTCAAAGGTCTATAACCAATATCCAGGCATCGCGCCGTCGAGACACACTCAGTGAAAGTGCGCTGGGATTAGTGTCTACCCGCAGTTTTCCAGCAATGGTTGGTACAGCGGATATGATGCTGAAAACAGCTGGAGTTCACCTGGTTGGATATGAGAAAATTGGCAGTGGTCACTGTACTGCGATCGTCAGGGGTGGGATAGCTGATGTACGTCTGGCGGTAGAGTCTGGTGTGCAAACTGCTGAACAATTTGGTCAGTTGGTTTCTAGCTTGGTCATTCCCCGTCCTTATCCCAACCTAGAAGTGATACTGCCTATCAACAGCCGCCTGAGTGCACTTTCTCAAGACAGCTACAACCGCCTGAGCAATCAAGCAATTGGTTTAGTAGAAACGAGGGGATTTCCAGCGTTGGTGGGAGCAGCAGATGCCATGTTGAAAGCTGCCGATGTCCAATTGGCAGCTTACGAAAAAATTGGTGCGGGTTTGTGTACAGCCATTATTCGTGGGTCGGTGGCAAATGTCGCGATGGCAGTAGAAGCTGGCATGTACGAGGCAGAACGCATTGGAGAGTTGAACGCAGTAATGGTCATTCCAAGACCATTGGAGGAGTTGGAGCAAACTTTGCCAGTTGCAAGTTGCTGGATAGAAGAACGTCAACCGTTAAAGTTACCCGTCAACATCAAGGAGCAAGTCGCAGAAACAGAGTTAGTACAATTGCCAGATTTATCAAGGTTACCTCTAAAAATGACCGAAGAATGACCGCGAGTGAAAAAGTTAAGAGTTAAGAGCTAAGAGTAGTCAGTTGTGTAGACGTTTTCCTGGTTAAGCAAACTGGCTTCGAGGAATGAGTCCTTTGTCTTTTGCATTTACAAATGACCCTCGGGATCTGTTCATTCGCCCTGCAGGCATGCACTTGCACAGGGAACAGTCGTATGCCCTATGGCTAACGCCACGCCTTACGGCTATCGGGTTCGCCAGTCGCCTAGGTCGGGAGACCCTCTTGCAGCGCTGGTCTCACCAGTCACCCGCTTTCGGGTTACCCTCAAAACAGTGCTGGACTTACCCCACTGGCTCACAAATGACGAACCACTCATCACTCATAACTCGTAACTTGAGCTATCTAGGATCAAGGTGTGTAACCTTGGCTGGAAGGTGTCTTACGCTGTTGTTGCTAGTTTGAATCATAACTTTTTTCAGTTGATAAGGGAAATACCATTATTAAAATAGTTTTCATAGAGTTTTATCTATGTATAGAACGTCCGTCTTATATTCCCAAAGCAACAATCTCCTTCAATTGCCCCAAGGCAGCCTGAGAACGTCACAACTTGTAACTTTTGGATGAGCAAAGCTATATCAATTTCAAGTGTTCAGTGATACTAAATTTATATCTATAAAAATCACTATTAAAGGAGAATAGCCCTTGAACCAAGCGACGCTGCACCAGTTGAAGGTGTTCGAGGCTGCGGCGCGGCACGGTAGCTTTACTCGTGCCGCAGAAGAACTCTTTCTCACTCAACCCACTGTTTCCATGCAAATTAAGCAACTCACAAAATCAGTTGGATTGCCTTTGTTTGAGCAGGTGGGAAAGCGCCTCTATCTTACAGAAGCAGGACGGGAACTGTTTACCACCTGTCGGCAGATTTTCGACACAATTGCCCAATTTGAAATGAAAGTGGCAGATCTCAAAGGGTTAAAGCAAGGACAGTTGCGCTTGGCAGTCATTACTACAGCTAAGTACTTCGTACCACGTTTATTGGGTTCATTTTGCCAACTTTACCCAGGAATTGATATCGCCCTGCAAGTGACAAATCATGAAGGCATTCTGGAACGCATGAGCAGCAATATGGATGATTTGTATATAATGAGCCAAGTTCCAGAACATCTGGATGTCAATTATCAGCCATTTTTAGAAAACCCCTTGGTCGTTATAGCACCAGCGAATCATCCTCTGGCAATGCAAAAAAATATTTCCATTGAACGTCTTGCGGATGAACCTTTTATTATGCGCGAACCAGGTTCAGGAACAAGGCGAGCTGTGCAGAAATTATTCGATGAGCATAAAGTGATGGTCAAGGTTAAGCTGGAACTGGGGAGCAACGAGGCGATAAAGCAAGCAATTGCTGGTGGCTTAGGAATTTCCGTTTTATCTCGACACACTTTAACGACAGATAGTAAAGATTTAACTATTCTGGATGTAGAAAACTTTCCCATCCAACGGAATTGGTACATGGTTTACCTAGCTGGTAAGCAACTTTCTATCGTTGCTCGTACCTATTTTGAGTATCTACTAGATGCTGCAAAGCAATTTGCAAATCAAACAATAGGTTCTAGTGTTTTTCACGCAGACGAAAATAGTTAGAGAGGTATAAGTTTATTTAGAAGACTGACTTCTGTAACATTTTTAAATCAGTAAAGCATCTGCCTTTGGATTGAAATCATCAACGATTTAGCAATTCCCCATTTCAGCAAACATGGAGGACGTATTTGGCTTAAGGCAGCTGTCAGTCAACAGACAGTCCACAACACCATTAAATAACCAGCAAAAGCATGCACAATGAGAGAAAACTGACAGTGACTAACAAAGGAAGCATCGGCTGTGCAAAAAACAGTAGAAACCGAAATTGTATCTGTGACAGTCTATACTGACCAAGCCCTTGTGACACGACGAGGTGCAATCGCACTTGTTGCTAGTGCACAACCTTCACGGATGATCACACTCACCGCACAAGAACGAGAGTTAAAAATTATCCAACTGCCAGTGACTATGGAAACTGAGTCAGTTAGGGTTAGTGGTACAGGTGAAGTTGTCGTACATCTATCGGGAGTCAGCACAGAGCGAGTTTTCTCCACGGAACCCTTCGCCGAACGGTTGACTCATTTAACAAGGCAAATTCAGCAATTAGAAGCAGAATGGAACCTCCTGCAAGCACAAATCGATGCTTTGGCTTTGCAGTCAAAGTTTATTGAAGGTTTACGTGAAAAAACAGAGGAACCTTTTGCACAGAGTCTGTCGCGGAAAAATCTTAGCTTGAGCGAAACTTTGGATTTTCTCAACTTTCTGGGAAGCCAGTACAGCGAATATGCTATTGCTACAGGAGAGTGCAAAGTCCAACAGCAAGAACTAGACAAGCAGCTACAAGTTCTACGTCAACAATGGCAACAAGTACAAACACCATCACCTAAGGAAAGTTTTACCTTGAGTGTGGCAATTGAGCCTGCGGGTGCTGGAGAATTTGACCTAGAAGTCTCTTACGTAGTCAGTTGCGCTAGTTGGACTCCTCTGTATGACTTGCGAGTCAATACAAGTCGCAATTCCATCAATCTCACCTATCTGGCTGAAGTAACCCAAAGCACTGGTGAAGATTGGATGGACGTTTCTCTGACTCTGTCTACCGCAAAACTTGGACTGGGAACTTTACCACCCAAACTTGAACCTTGGTATATCGACATACTGCGTCCACCCGAGGTTTTGCGTATGCGAAGAGTAGCACCAATACAAACTCCTTCTGTAGCTATGGCTCCTTCTGCCAGTGGAGATGGTAATACAACACTAGAAACCGAACAACTAGAGGAAAATTTCGTAAGTGCACAAACCCTGATTGCAGAAGTTTTTAGAGAAGGAAGTGCAGTCACTTTTGAGGTGAAGAGTAGTGGAAACATTCCCAGTGACGGCGCACCTCATAAAACGACAATTTTTAAAAACGATTTCCCTTGTAGCTTTGAGTATGTGGCAATACCACGCTTGATTAGCTTTGCTTATCTACAAGCAAATGTGAAAAACAGTAGCAATGGTATAACTTTGTTACCAGGAAAAGCGAATATTTTCCGAGATAATGCATTTGTCGGAACAACTCAATTAGAGAATGTTGCACCAGGGCAAGAGTTCAAGCTGAATTTAGGAGTTGACGAAGGTTTCAAAATTGAGCGTGATTTAGTAGAACGTCAGGTAGACAAAAAACTGATTGGCAACAATCGAAGGATTACTTATAGCTATCGGATAGTTATAACTAACTTACAAAATCAAGAAGCAAATTTAAAAGTCATTGAACAATTACCAATTAGTCGGAACGAACAAATTAAAGTCCGCATCAACCGTAGTAATCCGCAAATTCAGCTTGGTGAAATGGGAATATTGGAATGGTCTTTAGTTCTTCCACCAGAGGCTAAACGTGAGATCTATTATCAGTTTTTTGTTGAATATCCACCTGAGTTAACAGTTGTTGGTTTGGATTTTTAGCCAAGTTGTGTGTTGTCCATTAACCTTGTCAAAACTAAGAGGAAATTATCACCTGTCTTCTCAAAATATTAAAGCTAGTGCGACTTTGGATGATGGGGTCGTAAGGTAGTGACAAAGGAATCGTATTATAAATTGAATGTAGGATAGCTCAATGAGAGCACTTACTCCAAAGGTATATTGGTAGGCAACTGGATTTGTGCGAGAATGAATGAACAGTGATAATTTTATTAAAATTCTATTTTTGACATCTGACCCTAGCAATGCTTCTCGGTTACGCCTAGGGCAAGAATTGCGAGATATCCAACAAAGGTTGCAACTAGCCAAACAGCGAGAAAAATTTGTGCTAGAGCAACGAGTGTCGGTTCGTCCAGCAGATATCAGTCAGGCAATACTGGATATTGAGCCTCATATTGTACATTTTTCTGGTCATGGCACAGACACTGGCGAGCTATGCTTCGAGGATGAACTAGGGAAAATTCAGCCCGTAATACCTGAAGCTCTAGCTGCATTATTTGCACTGGTAAATGAACAAGTAAATTGTGTAGTTTTGAATGCTTGTTATTCAGAAACTCAGGCAAAGGCAATTGCTAAGCATATTGACTTTGTTATTGGCATGAACCAAGCAATTGGTGATCAAGCGGCAATCGCATTCGCTGTCGGTTTCTACAAAGCACTAGGTGCCAATCGTTCTATAGAAAAAGCTTATAGGTTTGGTTGTGTGGAGATTCAACTACAAGGTATTCCAGAGCATTTAACTCCAGTTCTCTACGAAAAAAAAAATACGTAAAGAATTCTCCAGAGCAAGCTAAATATATATTAGTATTGAGTGCCACTGTAGATGAAGTTAACAAGCCACTAGCAGAAGCTCTTGTTGCTCATTTGCGTCAAATTTCAGGAGATGCATCCTTGACACTACAGAGAATTGAGGCAGGTAGTGTGAAACTAGTTTTGGAAGGCTCTCAAGAAGGATTAAAGCGAATATTAGCTTTGTTAAAAGAAGGCAAGCTAACTGAGATATTGGGTATTCCTGTCCAAGATGTGCAGGTTTTAGCTTCAACTGAACAGAGAATTGCAACTTCACAGAATACGGTGTTGTCCAAGAAATCGGCACAAATGTACATTGCTGCTGGATATGGGCAGTATGGCGTTTCTACAACACAGGGTTTCGAGGAGCGCAATCTCACTATGGTTTTGGAGGCGGAAAAACTGGCGCAACATTGGCGAAAACGTCTGGATCTCGAATGTCCAGAACAAAGTGTTGCCAATAGAGAAAGTATAGTCAAATGGCTTGTGGGAAGTGACTTAGATCGGTTTGAGATACTGAATTCAAAGGAACTGGATATCGCCAAACAAGCTATGGAGTACCGCTACAAGATTTTGCGTCAGCGTTACTTAGGAATTGCCAGAGAACGTGCTTACCGCAACTTGATCACTCGATTGGGGAGTTTGGTGACGTTACGTCATAAGATCCAAACTTGGATTGCCTTGAGTCGCGATCGCCAACGGACAGTGCTGGATGTACTGCAAGAAGTTATCCAAGAGTTACTCCAAAGTGATAACTACATACAACAACAAATGGTTTCTATTTCAGAATGTACAACTGATACTAGACTCAGGAATGCTCTACTGTTTGCCAATGTAGAAGAATATTGTTTGCGACCTGTACGCAATCAACCTTTACTAGCGTATCGTTTTGTAAATTATTTGAGAAGAACTCAACGTGGTGGCTTAACCCAAGTGCCAACTCAAAACTTAGTGAGACTTGTCTCTGAGGAAGTTCTTACTGATGACAATGAGAATCGAGTCAATTTGGTTGATACTCAAGCAGTAGCTGAATATCAAGAGGCACAAGAGATAGAAGAACAACAAGCACTGCGTAAAACAGTTCAGCAGGAATTTGAGGATTATTTACAAGAAAATCTCGGACTTGAAGCTGTTGAGTGGTTGCGACTCTATCTCCAAGGTAAGCCTCAAGATGAGATTGCCAAAAAACTAAATAAACCAATCAAGGAAGTCTATCGACTCCGAGAAAAAATTAGTTACCATGCTGTACGTGTATTTGCCCTCAAAGGGAAATCAGAATTGGTAGATAGTTGGTTGGCAATTTCCTTGAAAGAACACAACTTGGGGCTGACACCTAAGCAATGGCAACAATTGTATGAACAATTAACACCTATACAGCGCCAAGTCCTAGAGTTGCGTAAAGCAGGTTATTCCATAGAAGACGCAGCTTCCCAGTTAAAACTTAAAATGCATCAAGCAATGGGTGAATGGACTAAAGTTTACCTGGTAGCCCAAGCTTTAAGAACTCAGGAGTAAGTAGAGGTATTCTCATTGAGAATACCATACTGCATAGCGGTGTGGAATACTAAACAATGATTAATAACCCAAGTTGCTAGTTATAGCAACAGACATATCGTTTAGGACATCGTACTTTGATTAAGAGGGAACTCTTAACTCTTAACAGGGAAATGTCCTAACAATTGTGGCGACTGCCATATCAAAAAGCGCCTTTTTTTAAGTACAAAAATCACAAAAATAGTGTTTTAAATTACTTTAAAACGTACTTTTTTTATCCAAAAATACGGTTTCGGGGCACTAATTAGCAACTTACGTTAATATCCAAAAAACAATCATATTGGCGAAAAAAGCAGCCATAGAAGATTTAAAGAGGACGCATCACAAACACAAGGAAAATGCTTTGCGTCCTCTGAGTCTATTAGCTCATGGTTTTAAGTCGAAAACATGCAAAGCCGTAGAAATCAGCGTTAAGAAAATCATAAAACCAACGGCATCTAGCATTGTTGTCACCAAAGGTCCACTAACCAAGGCTGGGTCAAGTTTGAGTCGCTTCAAGCCCATTGGTAGTAAAGTCCCTAAAGTGACAGCTACAAGAGTATTGATTGCCATCACCGTTCCTGCAATTAACGACACCCAACGTTCTTGAGGTGGTGCCCAAATCAAGGAAAGCATAACCATAGTCAGTCCTAGTGCTACCGCTGTACCCAATCCTGCTTGAAGTTCCTTACGGAGAATTTTGAAAGTATCCTCGGGTGTTATTTCTCCCACACCAAGTCCACGAATTGTCACTGTTAAAGCTTGAATACCCACAGTACCACCTGTGTTGGAGAAAAGCGGCATAATCACAGCCAGCACTGGCACCATTGAAATTGTTGACTGAAAAGGAGCGATCGCACTAGATGCTCCAATATAGAGCAACATAACTCCAAATAGCCACGGTAAGCGCTTGCGAAGAGTTATCAGAGGAGACGAAAAAGCCTGTTCATCACCGCCACTCACACCCGCCAGTTTTTGAATATCTTCTGTGGCTTCTTCTTCCAAAATATCCACCACATCATCAATTGTGACAATACCCACCAGTCTCTCTTCTCGGTCAACCACAGGGACAGCGATTAAGTCATATCGCTTCATCATTTGGGCAACTTCTTCCTGAGGCGTTTCTGTTCTTACCTTAATGACGCGAGTGCTAGCGATATCTCTGATCAGAACTTCAGGAAAGGTAAACAGTAACTGTCGTAGCGACACAACACTCACCAGCTTGCGGTTATCGTCCGTGACGTAGGCGTAGTAAATCGTCTCCTTATCCTCATCCTGACGGCGGATTTTACTCAAAGCTTCTCCGACAGTCAATCCATCCCGCAACCGCACGTATTCTGTTGTCATCACGCGTCCTGCGGTGCCTTCAGCATAGCCGAGAATCGTTGCTGTGGCTTGCCGTTCTTCTGGACTCAGTTCTTGCAACAGGCGTTTGACAACTCCAGCGGGTAACTCATCAAACAATTCTGCACGTTCATCGGGACTCATCGCCTCGACAATTTGTGCAACTTGAACATCGTGCAGGGAATTTATGATTTGTTCCTGTACTTCTGAAGGTAGATATTCAAAGACATCAATTGCTTGGTGTTTATTGAGTAAACGGAATGCGATCGCCCGCTGTTGTTCGGGCAATTGTGTAATGTACTCTCCCACATCTACCGGTTGTGTACCATTCAAATCCAATTTGAGCTGATTTAAGTCAGCAATGTCAACAGCCGAATTGCGAACGTCTTGCATGAGCATGATCAAACCTCCAAATGCCTCCCCCGCGCTGGGAGACAAACTCGCCAGATCAGAGGAGGTTAGTACTGCCGTCTTGTGGACTTCGGTCCATAAAATCTCAGAAATTCAACATCGATTACCAATTAATTAAATGGCATCGCTAATTCATAATCCTAACCCGGAATAGTGTTATCCGGTAGATACCGAAAGTCAGAAAATGAAAGTTCAATTCCACTTCAGTTGAATCTTTCATCACCCTGATGCCTATTGATTTGTGTAGATTTTACTACTCTGAGTGTCTGTGTCAAGCGTACAAGTTGATTTCTGGAGAATTTTTTTCAAGTAAAGATTTTTACTGGAGGCTAATGATAATATTATTTTCTGGCAAAATTTTCACTTTAGGCGAGCGATCGCAAAGGCGGCGTTCGCGTACAACTTGCGCAGTCATCCTTTTCTACTGCTCGTGTATGAGATCACAACCATAAGCCAGTGGATCTAGATTGAGAATTCGCGGCAATTTCCACACTTTTGGGGCATGTTGTCAACGAAGAAACACAGAGACAGAGGGAACAGGGGAAGGAAGCGGGGGAGAAAAAAAGAAGCAGGGGAGTGGGGAGCATCCTATATGAGGAGAAAAGAGCTAATGGACAATAATTCTTTTTCTCCCTTGTTCTCTGCAAGCAAGCAAAGCGAGCTCTTATTTGCTGCACTTGATATTACCGAGCGTTGCTTGCAAGAAATATTAAGTAACCTCCCATAACTTTTGGTTATGGGAGGATAATCTGAGGAGGAATCTGAAATTTTAGTTTTTATACAATAATCAGCTCAAGTGAGCCATCGGCATATAACTCGATTGGTATCAGTTCAGTCTTGCCGTTGACTTTAACTTGGGAGTAAACAACTTTTCTTAGTGGAGAATTATCTTGGTTATAACGTATAAACAGAAATTAACTCTTTTTCAAAAAGAGTACTTCTATATGTGTTTTCTGTTTTTAGAAACGACAATTTATCTAGTTAATTCCCCCGTGTGATGAGCATTATGTAGAAGTTTTTCCTTATTGAGTATTAACAAAACTAATTTTAAGATAAAGAGAAAGTAGCCGACTTGCTGATAAAGATTTGAAAAAAATTGACATTTTGAGTATCTTTCTTTAAAAATGGGAAAGCTAACTTGTATATTGACAGGAGACGACGATTCATTTTTCATTTAGATCCACAAAACAACTGCCTACTACAAAGGTGGTTTTGGTTTTGCTGACATAATTTACTTCACCGTCTCAGGGTTGCATTCCGGAAACAGAGTAGAAAATTAACTATGAAAACAGCCACTCAACTGCAAGCTCGTCTTGAGTGTTATTATCAGCAAATTAAGACAATTATCCTTGCTCGTCAGAACCCAATTACAGGTTTGTTACCAGCAAGTACGGCGATAACTGCCCACGGCGATTATACTGATGCTTGGGTACGTGATAACGTTTACAGTATTCTGGCAGTGTGGGGGTTGGCGATCGCCTACCGCAAAGTTGACGAAGACAAAGGACGCAAATATGAGCTAGAACACAGCGTTGTTAAGCTGATGCGGGGCTTGTTGTTTGCCATGATGCGTCAAAGTGCTAAATTAGAGCAATTCAAGCACACTCAGTCTCCGTTGGATGCTTTACACGCCAAGTACAACACAGCTACGGGTGATATTGTTGTTGGTGATGACGAATGGGGACATTTGCAATTAGATGCGACATCAATATTTATCCTGATATTGGCGCAAATGACTGCTTCAGGATTGCAGATCATTTACACATTTGATGAAGTGAATTTCGTCCAAAATTTAGTTTACTACATTGGACGAGCGTACCGTACTCCAGATTACGGTATTTGGGAACGAGGTAATAAAATTAATCATGGCAATGCAGAATTAAATGCCAGTTCTATAGGTATGGCAAAAGCTGCATTGGAAGCGATTAATGGTTTGGATTTATTTGGCGTACATGGTTGTCAAGCATCGGTTATTCACGCGCTACCAGATGAAATTGCTCGTGCCAGGATTACGCTAGAATCTCTATTACCAAGAGAATCGTCATCAAAAGAAATCGATGCGGCGCTGTTGAGCGTTATTAGTTTTCCAGCATTTGCTGTAGAAGATGTGGAACTGCGAGAACGCACTCGCAATGATATTATCAATAAACTTGAAGGAAAATACGGCTGCAAGCGCTTCTTGCGTGATGGACACCAGACAGTTTTAGAAGATAAAAACCGCTTGCATTACGAACCATTGGAACTCAAACAATTCGAGCATATTGAGTGTGAATGGCCTTTATTTTTCACCTATTTATTTCTAGATGGTTTGTTTCGCGGTGAACAAGCGCAAGTGAAACATTACCAAGAGCGTTTAGAATCTTTATTGATTGAACGTGATGGTTTACATCTTGTTCCAGAACTTTTTTATGTTCCAGAAGAATCTGTAGAAGCAGAGAAGTTAGAACCTCAAAGTCAGCCGCGTTTACCTAACGAGAATCTTCCTCTTGTGTGGGCGCAGAGTTTGTATTTTCTCGGTCAAATGTTAAGTGAAGGTTTGATAGCTGTTGGAGATATTGACCCATTGGGAAGGTATTTATGCATCGGTAAAAACCAGCAAGCTGTCGTACAAATCGCTTTACTTGCAGAAGATGAAGATTTACAAGCAAAACTGGCAGTTCATGGGATTGAAACACAAACACCCAAGCAAGTAGAACCAATTCAAGTCCGACAAGCAGATGATCTTTCAGCTATTTATACCCAAGTTGGACGTAACGATAAACTTGGTTTAACAGGACGTCCAGTCCGACGTTTGAGAAGTCTGACAACATCTAAGATTTTTCGTATTCGTGGCGAGACAGTTGTCTTTTTGCCCTCGTTTTTGGATGCTCAAGTGTTTTACTTAACTCTTGATTACCATTTTTTGGTCTATCAAATCAGAAGTGAACTTGCTTACATTCAAAAATACTGGATTGATTTAGGGCGTCCTATCCTCACTTTAATGTTAACTCACACCATGTTGGAAACAGGTAGTGAGGCATTACTTGCTCTCATGCAAGAACTGAAAGACGGCGTTTGTAACGGTGTACGGGTAAAATTGGGACGTCTTAATCAATTGATGTTGACTGCTGGAACACAACGGATTGATTTTCTGCAAGAAGATTTTGAATATTCTCTATCTTCCATCAAAGATGCTGCGCCTCGCTGTTCGTATCTGATTTACAATCCAGAAGGGAATTGGCTCCTAAAGCATACTCAAGAATTCCAAATGGAGTGTGAAACAAACTTAGGATTGTTGCTTTCCTCTTTGCGTTCATCAGAGAATCTCTACGAGCAAATAGAGTTATTGCAAACTTTAGTTCGTTTGGAAGGGTTAGAATTTGATACAGGCTTTGGTGGACCTGGACGCCCCGTCACTGTAGCAGATTTGCTGGATGAAGTTTACACTAAAGCAGGTGATTCCGGCGTTTGGGCAGTTGTGCGCCGTGCTGCTGGGTTACGACAAATGAACGATATTGGCTTGTCGGACGTGGTGACAAGTATTGTGGTGCGCGGTAAGCAAATTGCTGTGGGTAAAGCTTATAGCGAAGATTCACTCATCACTCTTCCTCTGTCGCATAGCGAAATTGTTGAGAAAATTAATGACTTTTGTCGGGAAGATATAAGCGATCGCGTTCTGACTCAAGAAATTCTAATTTATCTCAGTGCTTTAATCAAGACAGAACCAGAACTGTTTAAAGGACTACTCACACTCAGAGTTGGTTACATGATTCTGTTGATTACCAGCGAACTGGTACAAGAGTTAAATCTCACTCAGGATGAGGCTTATGAACACCTCATGCAACTGTCACCTTTTGAAGTGAAAACACGGCTACGTCAGGTATTATTTGAATACGTCAGCATGAGTCAGCAATTACGCCAGCAAGAATCTCTGCACGTCAAACAAAAAGAAAGTGACATAGATTGGATGGTAGCACCATCCAAAGGAGATGAAATAGATGTTCCATCAGGCGGTTGGCGACGGTTCCGCCAAGCCGAGGGAGCAACAGGACGTGTTCCAAAAGACTTTTTCAAGCAAGTTTGGCTAGTGATGGAACATTGCAAAGGCTTAGTGATTGGCGATAAGCTAGAACGCCGCAACCGTTTGGATAGCGAAGTCATTTTATCAGAAATGACAGCAGGAGAAAAGAATTTTGCCTTGCAAGTAGAGCATTTGCTAAATAAAATTGAGGCTCCCGAATACCGACAAGTTAATATTGAGGCATTAACAGAATTAGCAGCAATTGCATCCAACAACCCCAACTTACAAATTGAAGAATATATCGTTTTGGATGTGTTAGTTGGTCATGCTGTGCGATTAGCATGGTTAGAAAATCATCCGAAAAGAAGCGATCGCTATGATGAAGATAAAGCCAGTGCTTGGCGATCGTTTTACAACACCTCTCCCAGAGAGTGCGCCAGCTATGTTGTCAAAGCATTCAGGTTCTTGACAGAGTTTGGGCAAGATATAGCAGCTTAAGACGTAGGGTGCCGTACTCTGGTTAAGGCACCTTCTGAAAACAAAATTTTTAAAAACTCTTCAGCACTCCTAAATTATTCGTGAACAACAAAATTCCCGACAAATTTTGCGAAGTCGGGAATCTGAGGGTGCCCGATTTATGCGCTACGCGCAGGCAATTTCACACAAATCTGCGGAGGATTGCCATATACTGTTAGCTGCACTAGCACAAGCAGACTTTCGCATTGCACAGCCTTTAGTCCAGAATGCTTTACGTCTTGCGGATGAATTACGAAATGTACTACCTCAGCTACACTGACCAAGCCAGTTTACCCGGGCTATAACATTAAGAGGGATTAAACCCAAATTTTAGTCTCAAATAATCTCTCATAAAAGAGAAAAAGTGTTCATTCCACGACACTCTTTCGGAGATTGTGCCAGCTATATTTTTAAAGCATTTCGTTATTTTATGAACCACATAAAATAACGAATAAGCTTGTTTGAAGAGATTTTGCAAGCAATGACAAATAAGTTTTGTCTGATGCTTGTGATTCAGATGATTCTCAAAGAAACTCTAATTCTTGTTCATAGCATTAGGTAGACTGATTAATTTGCTCTGTAGTTGTCCCGGTGAGAATGAAAATGCCAATACATAAGCGCCAGAAGAGTCAATATTTATTTCGCAATCGTTGGATTGACAGACATCGAATTGTTCGCAATATGGAGGCTTTCCAAGATTTAATTGTGATTGTACTGTGTTTCGGTTTATTTGCTTACATGGTGATGGAGTTATGGGAGATATTTACCCAATTTAAATTACCATTAAATCATCAACAAGTAACTGCAAAAATACTATTTTTGTTGATTTTGGTCGAGTTATTTCGACTTCTAATGGTGTACTTACAGGAGCATAGCATCGCTGTAGGGGTAGCAGTGGAAGTATCAATAGTATCTGTACTGCGAGAAGTCATTGTTCACGGGGCACTGGAAATTTCTTGGGTTCAGGCTGCATCCATTTGTGGCTTACTGTTTATTTTGGGGGCGCTACTGTTAGTTTGTGCCAAGACGCCACACATGGATGACATGACTAGTAAGACTAAGCATAGCGCTCTTAACCACAGTGATGATGAGCAACAGGAAAACGGAAATAAAATGTCACATTCAACTCAATATGAGGAGATTATTCATTAGGTAGGAGCTATTTTTCTTTCATTTTCTTGTTTACTTAGAAATGAATACTCACCGTGATTTTTTTTAGAGTTGATTGTAAATAAGTTGACGAAATTCCAGACTATACTGCAAGGTATGTCTGGAATGTCTAAAGTTATCTGTGCCGAGTAAAATTTTTATGTAACAAAGACTACTTTAAACCTTTAAACAAACTTTAAGAAGATGAGATAATATTTTATTGATTCTTCCTGGACAGTAACAGTTTTATTGCTTAAGTTGTAGATAATACACTTAAGTACGCATAAGTAAAATAATGACAAACCATCAGAACGAAGAACAGAAAGATAAAGTAGAAGGTACAGCATTGGTAGCTGGAGGAACTATAGCGGGTGCTGGTGTATCCGCAGTAGTTGGTGGTATGGGATTAGTTGGAGGTTTTGGAGGCGTAGCAATTGGTATGGCTCCTGTGACTGCTGCTGGTGCAGTTATTGGCACAGCTGCTTATGGAGCGAAAAAAGCAATAGAAGAGGGAGACGCCACAGCTATAAGTGCAGTTGCAGGAGGAGCAGCAGTTGGAGTTGGAGTTTCTGCTGTAGTTGGAGGTATGGGTTTAGCTGTTGGAGGAACTGCTGTTGCTATTGGTGCTGCGCCTGTTATAGCAGCTGGCGCGGTAGTTGGACTAGCAGCTTATGGTTTGAAAAAGCTGTTTGATAAGTCGTGACAAAACAGACTCCCAATCCTGTCCAGAAATTAGTGCGTGGTTTTATCCGGGATTTGATTCATCAGGCTAACAGTCAAAATGCTGATAAATCTAAAAAGCCAAAGGTGAAAAAGTCTGCTGCTATCAAATCCCGAGCTAAACCAAAGCAAGATAGTACTAAACGCTCCCGCCACATTCCCGCATCAGTTCGTGTGTCAGTTTTACACAGAGACGGTTACAAATGTGTTTTTTGTGGTCGTACTAGTCAGCAAATGCAATTAGAAGTTGACCACATCGTGCCTTTTTCCAAAGGTGGCAGTAATGACCTCAGCAACTTACAAACACTGTGTACAGATTGCAATCGTGGTAAGGGAGCGCGTTTCTTTAAAAAGTAAGACTGAGTATAATTAATATTATGTTATTTGATGTTTTTCAAGCCGGAATTTCCTTATTTCGTGAAGCACATGAAACCAGATGGAATCCTTATGGTTTAGAAGGAGATATCTTGCTATTTTTTAGGGATTTCAAAAAATCAATTGACTCCAAAGACGTACAAAGACTTCAAAGCTTAATATCTGACAATTATTATAGTAACTCTTATGTAAACCAGGATAAAAAACAGCTAATTTGTTGGTTTCAGACAGTTTTCCAAAAAATGCCATCGTTTGTATATCCTTCTCTAGAAATCGAAATATGTAAAGCACCAGAAGTCAGAGGTGAGGATACAGTTTATCTCGTCATCAGACCAACTCTGAATATTCACATTCTAGGAATTAATTTAGCATCTCAATTATTTGGAACTAACAATCGGATAGCTATGCTTATAGAAAGAAATACCAATTCTGGCTTATTCTTTCTTATGAATATGGAAGAAGTGTGATCAATTTTTAAAAAATGACTGAAACTACAGAGGACAAAAACAAGTGACACACAACTCCAAAACTGGTGCAGCATTTATTGCAGGAGGAACCATAGCAGGCGCTGGTGTTTCTGCAACAGTAGGCGGGATGGGATTAGCCGGAGGATTTGGGGCAGTTGGAATTGGCACAGTTCCTGTAGTCGGTGCTGGCGCTGTCGTTGGTGCTGCTGCTTTTGGTGTTTTTAGGGCAATAGGAGAGGGAGATGCAGCTGCTTATGGTGCAATGGGAATTGGCGCAATAGGCGGTGCTGGTGTTTCTAGTGTTGTTGGTGGTGTGGGATTAGTCGCACCCAAAATAGGTTTAGCTTTTGGTATTGGCACAGTTCCTATGGCAGGAATTGGTGCAGTGGTTGGACTCGCCGCCTATGGTATTGCCAAGTTGTTAGACGAAACCGGAACAAGAGAAACACCAGCACAGGTTTTCGACAGGATGGAAGAGAAAATCTTGCAGATGGATGCTTATTCTGCAGCCGTGATGGAGTTAGAAGCATTTTTGACTGGTGAAGATCTCAATCAAAAATTTGCCGCTCTGGAAGTTGAGGATGAGTTACAGATGCTCAAGAAAGAATTGCACAAAAAAACTCAAACTTCTCCTCCTAATATTAAAGCAGAAGTTGTCTTTCCCAAAGAAGCATTATCTGAAACTTGGAGATGTGTCCAGATTCTTAGGGGACATACAGCTGGGGTGAATGCGATCGCCATCACTCCCGATAGCCAAACCCTAGCTAGTGCAAGCAATGACACAACAGTTCGTCTATGGAACTTAAAAACAGGAAAATGGCTTTACACTTTCGCAGGGCTTGAAGAGGCGGTTTTATCTATTGCTATCACCTCCGATAGTAAGACACTTGTCAGTGGAGGTGTCGCTCGTAAAATCAGCAGTTGGTATTTAGACACAAAAAAATTTCTCAGTACACTCTTTGATTTGAACTCTCCCTACAGTCATAATGGCTTTGTTTATTCAGTTGCTTTTAGCCCTGACGGAAAAATCCTAGCAAGTGGTAGTGCCGATAAGACTATCAAAATTTGGGGACGATATACAGGAAAACTAAAACGTACCTTGAATGGACACGACTACGCTGTTTTGTCTGTTGCTTTTAGTCCCAATGGCGAAATTCTTGCCAGTGGAAGCGCTGATAAAACTATCAGAATTTGGGATTTAAAAAATTGGGGGCAATCTCATATTATCAGAGGACATTCAGGAGCAGTGAATACAGTTACTGTTAGTCCTGATAATCAAACTCTAATTAGTGGTAGTACAGATACTACCATCAAACTGTGGAATCTCCACACTGGAGAATTGCTCAAAACTCTAAATGGACACTCAGCATCGGTTGTATCTGTTGCCATCAACTCAGATGGACAAACCCTTGCAAGTAGCAGCGCAGACGGTATCATTAATATTTGGAATTTACGAACTGGGCAACTGCTACAAACTCTTTCTGGGTGCAGTCCCGTTGCCTTCAGTAATGATGGCAAGACGCTGGTGAGTGGTGGAAAAAGCGGCACCATTAAGATTTGGCGTCAAATCTCTGAAAGTGATGAATCCATACTTGAGTTTATACCATCTGGAGAATGGTGGGAAGTTTTGGGTGTAGAAAAGACTGACAATCCAAAGGATGTAAAACGTGCCTACCTGAGATTAGCAAGGCGATACCATCCTGATGTCAACAGTTCTACCCAGGCAAAAGCTGCAATGCAAGCAATTAATCAGGCTTATAGAGAGTACCGCAACAGATTTCTTAGAGGATATCTAAGAAGTTAAAAAAGTGTTCATTATCTTTATTTATTTGAAAAATTCTGCTTAATAAAATAGCAAAATCATTTACTACTTGCCCCACGAGAATCATCTCTTGATTGTGCAGCACCCTTTCTTTTTCTTTCCTTTTCTTCTTGGTCTTTCTGTATCTCGTATGCAGCCGCTAGCTCACCATCTACGCCAAAATACTCCTCAGTTTTATCTGATATTTCTTTGATGACTGCAAACGAGGAATTTTCTGATAAGGGCATACCCGGCTGAGACACAACACGATTACTTATTTCTATTGATGATGAAATTCCATCGACAACATCATCAACAAACTTAACTGTTTTTGTAAGAAATCCACTCGTAAGCGATGTTACTATCATCAGACTTGCTTGCAGATTTTTACCAGTCTTAACAGCTTCATTGAGAAATTCTCCACATACATCTACAGCCTTGTCTAAAAGTTCTTTAGCTTGCTCAATCAGAGGTGCTAAATCACCAGATTCTACTTGTTTAGTCTCATTCTCAGATACGGTTGTTGATTGCGCAGATGAATGTTCACCTTTAACTGTTGAGACAGTCGCCTTATTAGTATTGAGTTGCTTATTTGAATAATGCTGGAGAGGTGCAGAACCCCAACTTTTATTAATTTCAACGAGACAATCAGCAGTATATTTAATTTCAATTTGGGCTTGATCGCATAAGCTTTCTATTTTAGCGAACAGTGAGGCTAATTCATCTGTGGAACATTCAAAAAGCTTATTTGCAAGCTGATTGACTTCTTCTAATGTTTCGCTTGACTTAGCAGTATGCGTTTGGAATTGCTCTATATCATCAGTAAGAGTCATTTTTTTAGCCCCAACGTGAGCGGACATCTTCAAGTGCATCAGTCGCAGAGCGTAGTTCCCTGTCTATTTCTCCTAAATTATCCATAAGTCCTGAAAATTTTCTACTTAGCTGATTTACGTCGGTTTCAGGAATGGTTCTAGATGATGAATTAATTTCCTCAAGTTGGTCAACAATTCTACTAATCATTGAACGGAACTCTTCAATATCGGATGAAAGACTCATGTAAGTATCTCCAGTTATTTTTCAAAAAGATTTATTTGTTGATGTGAATATTAGCCCAAAGAGTGTCAGATATTTTGACTTTTGAGCCAATAGGCATTTTTATGAGAGGAGTATTCACAAACATTTGACCAGCATAACCATTCAAATAAGCTCTACCTTTAGCATCTTTGGGTATATCGCCTGCGATCGCATCTTCTAATATCCGATAGCTAGCATCTGGACTCACCCTAAAAACGACTTTTTCTTCACATTGGTCTGTTACTTGTTTAGTTATAACTTCAGTTGTTGGTCTTTGGGTACAGTAAATGACATGAATTCCATATTTACGCCCTTTACGAGCATACTCTTTTAGTCGCTTTTCAATGGTATCGCGCAGTTTACTGGAAACATCTGCAATGTCAGCGGCTTCGTCAATAATCCAGAGTGTACGGTCAATTTCAACTCCTTCGTCCTGCAATTCTTTAAGGTTAGAGACTCCATACTCCTGCATTAACTGTAAGCGTCTTTCGTATTCTTCCTGATGAATTTTATCTACTAAATTTGGACAATTCTCTGGAATTGTCTCAATCTCAACATGAACTCCCATATGATTTAACCATTGAAAGTCAACTCCACCGAAATCAGCAATATAAACAGTACGTTTTGGGTTAACGTATAAGAATTGGAAAATGATCCATTTCAGAAAATTGCTTTTTCCTGCGCCAGGTACCCCAGCTACTAGGCGATGGGGAATTTCACTCCAGCTAGATGTTACAGGATGATTTTCATCATCTAAACCAACTATATATTCGTCTTTTGTCATCAGGTGTTTATAGTTGTTGAAGATTTCCTCAGCAGTGCTGTTACGCAAGCGAGTTGTCGCCATACCTGGAACTGGAGTATTCCCAGGAATGACAAGACGGAAGAATCCACTAATTTCTTCCAGTGTTGCAAGACGGTGTAATGGTTTTAAGTCTTTTATTTGTGCAAGAGGTAACCTCCGTGAATTGTTTGAAGATTGAGTTATTGCTGAAGCGCCAGTCCGGATAATTGCGCCTCCAGATGAGGGTAAGGCTGGATGACTAAAATTTGCAGAATTAAAGGAGTTTGAGTAAATATTTGTCGAACCATCACCCAACTCATTACTTAGTTTGGGCTTAATTGGTTGTCTTATGTACTTCTCTCCAAAGTCACCTTCCCAACCTTTGCGTTCAACAGCAGTAGAAATATCTATATTTTCAGTTGCGCTCAAAGTTTCTAAAAACTTTTGCTCGTCTTTATCCCGACTGACAATTTCAATATAATCTTGTTCTCCAKAACTATTAGATTTKGTTGCACTCTGTACTAAYGTCATTAAAACAGTACGAATATTGCTGCGGGTTTCTGCCAGTGCTTTGATACTGTATTTGAATAAATTTCTATTTACATATGATTCTTGATATTGTTTGTAAGTTTTTAAGGCTGTATCTAAGAAAGTATCCTTGCTCTTACTTGTGAGCAGTTGCAGTTGAGCTACTATTTGACTAAGAGCATTAACCCACGTTTCCCTATCGTCTGAATTTTGACAAACTTGAATAGTGATTTCTAATAAAAATTTTTCTTTTAATCTATGGAGTACATCACACACAGCTAACATATTGTTATCTTTGTTAGCTTCAAACAGATAAGGTAGATAGTACCCTTGGGTGTGAAAAAGCTCAGGTTTCAAAACCTCTCCAATATGATTAACCCATTTGAAATCATGAAGTAGCTCTATATTTTTATGTAATAACTCAAACTTATAAAATGTACTTAAACTACTTATCTCTATAAAACTTATGAATTCATCTTTAATATCCGTAAGACATGGGTAATTATTTCGTGAAAAATGTACTATAAAGTATAGCTTTAATGATTGATCAATCTCGTGTTCATGATTGTGAAAATAATATAGAGATATAGTGAAATTATTCAGTTTTTTTAACTGAGAGATAAACACTAATAAATCTTGCTGACTATCTATAATTTCTTGAAAATTTTTATTTTCATATCGTTTTATATATTTTTTTAAACTGATGTTATGTAGCAGTAAGGCTTCAGAATATAAAGAAAATGTTTTTTCCATTTTTATATCTTTTTTATAAAAACTAAGTAGGTCGGTGTAAATAATTAAAAGTGTGTAGTAAGCGCTTTAGCGCTAAAGCGCCTACTACGAACTACTTTTCAAGCTTTACTTTTCTTTACATATTTTGATTTTTTCTCCCTTACTTACTTATTATTGACTTTAGAACCTATATTCCGCCCTTTCGACTGACACATAAGGTGTTTTTGATGTAACTATCAGTGTTATATGAATTGATTGTATCTCAAATTAAAAATTCATAATTTAGATTAATTGAGAATAGAATATTGGCAAGATTAATACAAATTTTAAAACATCAAAAACGGTTAATATTATAATTTCAGTATTTCTAAATTACAAAATTATCTGAATGTGACAATTTAAGAGCGGAATGTCTCGTGTAACTTTTCAAACACAGCAATACCAGCGATAATTCCTATTATTAATCCACTCAAGAATCCAACGGATATATGCATTTCATTTGCATTCTTTCCCGCACCAAAAACTAATCCATAAGATGATATCATCCCAGAAAGTATGATGAAAGCAAATGTACCTACAGAACAACCACATCCCATTGAAACAGAGCTAACGTCTCCGAAAGAAGCAACTACAAAGCTTGCCACAATAGTTGCTAAAAAACTACAACTAAATATAGTTATAAATGTGCCAAGAAACGCTGTACCTCCCCAAGCTACAGCAACTATTCCTATTAGGGATAGCAGTAAAATCCTTATAATAGTTATAGTTCGCTTTCTTTGTTTTTCAGCTTCTTGCTCAGCCCGTCGTCTTCGTTCTTCAGCTTCTTGCTCAGCCCGCTTTCTTTGTTCTTCAGCTTCCTTTCTTTGTAGAGATTGCTTCTGAATATCTAGCTTTTTGATACGATTTTCTATGTAACCATTATATTTTTCGAGTGTAGATGAAAAAAATCTTGTAACTTCAGTAGCATCAGCTTTACAGCTAGATATTGCATTTTTAAATATTCTTTCAAAAACTGCCTGATACTGCCTTGCGTCTGCAATCTTTCTATCAATTTCTCCAATCGTCATAGTTTTTACATCAAAATCTTCCAATTGAAATTTAAAATCTAGTCCTGTAAGGATGTAATTTGATTTCATGTCAAGTAAATCTTGATGCTGCTTCAGAAGTGATACAGTTGTATCTCTTATCCTTTCTTGAGGATGTTGGAGAAATTCTGAAAGAGTGGTGACTTGTTGCCCAACGTTATCAAAATAAATTCTACTAATACATCGAACTGCTTGTACTTGTTCTTGTAAGTTATCTAATGTATCAAGCAGAAGTGAACCTCTAATAGCTTCTATCAAAAACGGAACTGATACTTCACCCAGTTCTTCTAATTTGTTCCAGTCCCTTAATAGAATCGCTGCTTTAGCCTTAATAGTATTATTCAACCAAGACCATGATGACCCTACCTCATTAATTGGTTCAGCAGCAAGTCGCCGCAAGTCAATATCACTATTATCTAAAAAAGGAATCAGAATATCTGATAATCTTCTTTGTGTGTCAGCATCCTGATATTTTCGATATTGTCTATCTCTGATAAGTAAGTCGGCTAAATGCAAAGCAGCTTCTACAACAAACTGCTGTAATGTAGAAGCTGAACGAGCGATAAACTCAACACCTATAACACCGAGTCTAACTAGAATTCTCTCAACAACATCCAGATAAGATGAAGGAATTGTCTGCAACAGTTGAAATAGATGTACCTTGGGTGCATAAACCCAAAAATCAATGTATTCTTTAGAGATTGACCGATTGTTAAGACGATTGAGACTTTCACTAATAATTTGACTTTGAATATCTTCGGCTGACTTCGGAAGAAATCTTCCTGTAATCATCGCAGAGTAACCTATTTGCTGAATTGCCCAAGCCGCCGATAAACGAATCAAATCGCTACCCGATTTAGCCTCCTGACATAACTTTTCAAGTATCCTGACACTATGCCGCTTGTACTCTTCTGGATCAGGTAGCAAAGAGATTTCCTCAAGAGGTTCGTCAAGTCCCTCAATATAGTCGAGTGTTGCAAGTTGCGCTTTGATTTGCGCGTTAGTAATATAGCCAAAGCTTTGAAGTCCCATAGCCAAGATGAATTCATCTTGGTAGTTCAACAACTCTTCGATCGCCCTTAGCGGTACATCTTGTCTTTGGGCTGTTTCCAAAAATAGCTGGATTTTCTCCCCATCGTCACGACATTGGGCGAGGTTGTCAAAAAAGTCTTTGCCAAATTGGACAGGGGTGAACTTACTTACACTAGCGCCTTGTCCCCCTAGTTGGATTTCTGAGAGATTGTCCATAACTTCGGATTAGAAAGATGACATCCGTGAAATTGTTTATTTTTTTACTTTTCTATTGTAAGCGCTTTAATATGTAAAGTATAAATAAGAACTTTCAATTTTTGATTTTGATTCAAGTTACAGCTCTTTTGAGTTCTCGCTCTACCTCACCCCGGTTTTGTCTTGCGCCAAAACCTCCCCTCTCCTCAAAGGAGAGGGGACGTGAAGCGTAGCTTTACGGGGGTGAGGTCAAACCAACGTGGAGTAAAGGCTTGAACGTGATTGTTGACACGTATTATGCTCACGATTTTCGTAGAACCTCACCCCGGTTTTGTCTGACGCCAAAACCTCCCCTCTCCTCAAAGGAGAGGGGACGTGAAGCGTAGCTTTACGGGGGTGAGGTCAAACCAACGTGGAATTTACTTGAAAAGCGCTGTAATATAACCTCTGCTCAATAACTTACTGGTTTTTACTATGCCGCGTAGAAGTGCTGAGGCTTGTCGCCAGATATTGCCCAAGACTTGAAAAAAATGGGCGATGTGGAAGTTGCCTTAAAGGCGATCGCATCTACCTATTTCTTGTGGGGTGGTCGGACAGCCTGCTCAATATCCAGTGCGATCGCCTACCCATAACCTACTAAAATGAGTCATCGCCACAACAGCGCATCAACTCCCCCATGCCAAAATCCGCTGACATCAGCACCAAAAAATTAATCAGCCTCGCACCCGATAACTGGATAAAATGGGTAACGCAACTTCCCGACATTACAGCCCAAGAAGTTCTCAACTCCGAATTCCAATGGATTAGCCGCGAGAGTGACGTATTAATCCGCGCCGAAAGTCCTCAATATGGGCAATTTCTCGTACTTAACGAGTTACAATTGCGCTATAAGCCAGAGATGCCTAAACGGATGCGGGCTTACGCTGCACTAGCAGAAGAGAAATTTGATTTGCCTACCTACCCCGTACTTATCAATATCCTCAAAGACAAAGAAGGCGATATTGAAATTCCCACTCGCTATGAGTCAGAGTTTGCAGGTTTACAAGCGCGTCAAGACTACCGTGTGATTAACCTTTGGGAAGTCGATGTTGAAATAGCTTTTCAACAACCCGTGCTATCTTTGCTTCCCTTTGTACCAATTCTCAAGGGTGGCGCGCAAGAAAACACCATACAGCAAGCCTTGCAAATTCTCCGCGCAGACGAGCAATTGAATCAGTTAGAAACCGTCCTAGCATTTTTTGCTAGCTTCGTATTAGACAGTGCATTAGTTCAGCAAATTATGAGGTGGGATATGGCAGTGTTAAGCGAATCTCCCTGGTATCAGCAAATTTTGAGAGAAGGTGAGCGGCGAGGGATAATGTCGGGTATTGAACTGGATTTGGAACTAAAATTCGGCACTGAGGGATTACAACTGTTGCCAGAAATCTCTCAAATTTCCGATTTAGAGCGCTTAAATACTATTCAGCGAGCAGTTAAGACTGTAGACAGTATAGAGCAATTACGACAACTCATTTGAACTATGGAAACATTCATGAGTCTGACAATTCATAGTGTGGGATATGTCAATCTTAGAGAAATCTTTCTTTTATCAGGAAATTTTCAAAGAAGGAGAGGAACGAGGACGACGGCAGGAGATGCTATCAGGCATTGAAATGGGTTTGGAAGTCAAATTTGGTACTGAAGGATTACAGCTAATGCCAGAAATCGCCCAAATTTCCGATTTAGAGCGATTAAAAGCAATTCAGCGAGTTATCCTAACGGTAAATACTCTAGATGAATTACGGCAACTCATCTGACATACCCAAATTAAGCCATCGCCTCTACAAATTTTCCCCATCAGTCAAAGCAGCAAAATGCCGCACAGCCCGCACTAAATCATCTGGTGTACCAATATCAAGGTAAGTACCATCGGGAAATGCTTCTGCTTCCACATGAAAACCTTTGTTGATAGCAGCTTGAATCACATCGCCAATGGGTATTTCTGGTTGCTGCGATAGATCACTATTCGCCTTAAGAGTGGTAAGATAATCGTGCAGAAACTGTGTGAAAGCAGGTGTCCAAACTGCAATACCCCACATATAACGCAAATCTGACTGGCGAGGTTTTTCAATTATCAGCCTTACTCTACCTTCATCGTCAAAGTTAACCATACCTGCTTTATGAGGTTTATCAGTCGGGAATAATCCCAAGACGACATCAGCATGACTAACCTCAAGACGTTTCAGTATCCGTACATAGGCATCTTCAGGCTGAAATAAAATATCAGGAAAACCCAAGGCTATGATCGCATCTTGGACAAAAGGATAAGCCTGATCCAAAGTGAAAGGCACACCATAAGACAAGCCCATAATCAGATAGCCCAAACTCATGGAAAGCATTGTGCCATCACCAAAATACGCCGGTATATCCCACTTCCCAGAACGCAGTATAAAATACGCCTTGTCGATGCCCGCTAGTTGCATTTTTTCGAGCAGATATTGAGAAACAACCTTCGGACGCCAGTTAGATTTAACACCAAAATCCTGAAAACCAATCGGATACAATTCTTTGCTAAGTGGTAAAGGAGAAATTCGTGTTGCTTGTCCACCAGCAGGTAGCAGTCCGATGATTTGGGGCTGAGTCATAAGTAAAGAAAATTAAATAGTTAAAAATTGTCTATCCTCTATTTGGTAGATATTTTAACTACATAGGAACACATAATAGCTAGTGGTTAGCAAATTCAAACCTTCTGCCTTGCCTAAAGAGCTAATAATTTATGATTAATGACCAAAAAAATATCCCCCTTCCTAAAAAGTGCATTTGTCAGCACCTAGAAAAAGGAGGAGGGTTGTTATGTTTTATAATGTGATAAATACTACTTAACAGAAACAGCATCAACATCAATTGTATTCGCGGTGGAGGTAGAACCCTCGGTAGTAGTATTAGAGGTAGTATTAGTGGCCTGAGCGTCAACATTACCTTTACGCGCTTTGAAGCCTTCAATCATTAGCCCAGACACCTCAGTCACTAGCAATGTCAACAGAAAGACATCATCAAGTTCTCCTACAATCGGTAAGAAGTCCGGAGCAATATCAATTGGGCTGACAAAATAAAGTAGTGTTCCTAAAATTACCCACCAACGATACTTAGGGTTACGAAGTACATTGCGGTACCAAGTATAAAGTGATTGAATTGAAAATTTCATAAATTTTGACCTCCAGTTACCTTTAATTTTGGCAAATTATGACCTACACTTCCTGTGGGAATAACCGCCCTCATTGGTCTGGAAGATGCTACTCGCAAGTTATTGTACTCATCTCAACCCTTCGACTTCGCTCAGGGTTAACCCTTGAATGGGAAACGATGATGATAGTTGTGCTTTAATTTCTAAAGTTAAAGTGCTGACCTGACAGTTGTACTACAAATGAAAGGAGGAAACCTACAACAGTGGATATCCTAGATTTATTTAAAAAGGGCGGACCTGCAATGTGGCCATTGCTTGCTCTGTCAATTTTATCTTTAAGTGTGATTTTTGAGCGTTTGTGGTTCTGGTTACGAATTTTAAGCCAGGAAAAGGAAATAGTTGCTCGCGTTTTAGATGCTGCCCGTGTAGATTGGATGTCAGCTTCTGAAATTGCAAGACAAGCAACAAAGCAGCCCATCGGACGGTTTCTCTATGCACCTTTAAGTCTTCCCAAAAGTGATCTAGAAAGTTTCCGACTGGCGTTAGAAGCAACAGCAGAAGACGAATTAGCTGGAATGCGACGTGGCGAAAAACTCCTGGAAACTGTGATTGCTCTTGCGCCTTTGTTAGGATTGTTAGGTACGGTTTTGGGGTTAATTCAATCTCTACGCTCTATTCGCATTGGTGATTTAGGAACCGGATCTGCAGCCGGAGTTACCACTGGTATAGGGGAATCTCTGATTAGTACCGCAACAGGGCTTATAGTTGCCATCGTCAGTTTGGCTTTCTACCGCTTATTTCAAGGCCTTGTTGTTAACCAAGTTAAAATTTTCCGCAAGGCAGGGAATGATATGGAGTTGCTGTATCTGCAGTCTCCACCTGACTACACAAAGATGAGATCTGAAAATATAATACCACCTGCAACAATCATACGGGATTCTCCACCAGATAACTTGAATTCTCCTCGAAAAAGAGGCAAATCCAGGTTTTCTGAAACACCATCACCTTCCTCAGAGTCTGATTTGTCGGAACCGAAAGATAATTAACAAAAATGCCCCTAACTCAGGTAGAAGAGCAAGACAATGAAAATTAACCTGCAGACTCCAGTAGAAGACGTCCAAATTCAAATCATTCCCTTAATAGATGTCGTTTTTTGTATACTGACATTTTTTCTTTTGGCAGCTTTGCAATTCACTCGTCAAGAGGAAATTAGTATTAATTTACCTAAATCAACTACCAGTACGCCATCTATTACTAATGGATCTAATGCAAAGAAACTTAGTGCAACAGCTCAACGGCAAATATTAACTTTGACTATTGATGCTATTGGTCAGACTTTCGTAGAGAATGATCAAGTCAAACGGGAACAGCTCAAAGAATCTTTTAAGAGCCACCTGCAACAAACTCCTAACGCTATTTTAGCTTTGAAAGTCAGTCAAACTGCAACATACAATGATGTCATATCAATGATAGATTTGTGGCGACAAGTGGGGGGCGATCGCATATCTTTTGTCACAACACCATCTTTTTCTAATCAACCCACAACTTCGCCTCTGTCCCCGTCTGGTTCTCCGCCTGGAACACCATCTCTACCAAACACTTCACCCATTACTCCCATCAACCCACAAACTAACCCCAACTTCAATCTTCCTACAATACCCAATCCACCTCAAACTAACCAAGGTGTAACCCCAGTTAATCCAGCTTCTCCTGTATTGCCTAAAGTACCAACAGCCCCTTCTGGACAAACCAATCCTATTCCCAAGAGGTAATGATATGAGGGGAAGTATTTGCTCTCCCAGCTTCCCCTAGTCCCCTTGCTTTCTCGTTGCACAAACCTAAAGATATATAAAAAAATTTTGACTCAGAGGAGCAAATTCTGTTATGTTACAAATAATAAATTTACTTTTATTTTTCTACCAATAGATTCAGTTCTTTCTCATTAATAATGGTTCACCCTTCGGCTGCTTCGGCTCCCTATGCCCTGCGGGCACGCTACGCTAACGGCTACGTTCAGGGCAAATCGCTTAGCACAAGTCCGCTCAGGGTAAACGTTTCAAGGGGTTGTGGTAATGAATCTTGGGACGCTTTTACTTGTTTGACTGGTCACGGCTGTTAGCTTGTATCTTATTAGTAAATTGCCAATAGGAGTTGAAATTGATACTCCAGAAAAAGCTTTCCTCTCCGCAGCCATTCTCAAAAATTGTGACAGCTGTGGTCAGACCACTTTTACGTCTTTTTACTTTTATTATTTCCGTGGTTTGTTTTGGGCTTACAGCTTTCTTCGTACAGGGTTTTCGCTTACGTTTTGGTATCTGGAGCGCTATTATAGGAGCACTAGCTCTTTCCATTATCAGTAGCTTTATATACAAGCCACTAGGTTTTTAAAGTAAGGGACAAACGAGCATGAATGATGAATTCTGACTGAGAAGTTCAGTTTCATAATTCATCATATATTTCATCGTTACAACTTATAGGTAGGTCAACATTGAAAAACGTAAAATAGAGTCTTTGCGCTTACATAATGACATTTCACGTTTCATGTTTGTTGATCTACAGAACTATTCGTTAGCCTTTGGCGGAGCAACTTTGGTGTTTGATTGCTGTGCACGCTGTTCCCGCTTTTTTCGATCTGCTAAAAGCATATCTGACATCACTGTCAAAGCTTGTGACATTTTATCTATATTAGAGTAGTAGATCTCTAAATCTTTATTGAGTTTGTCATCAGAGATATTCAAGCCTTTGGCTATTGTTTTTAGTGCCTCATTGCGTTTCTTTTCGTCCTTCACTAGATCTGGCTCTGAGTATTCTAATAAAGAGAATAAACCGATCGCAAACAAGCGGCTGTATTTAAATTTCTGATTGTTTGCTATTGCTTGTAGAGATCCTTGAAAGTCAGCATCTCGATCCAGAGGTGTTTGTTGGCTTAACCAGGCAGTGAGTTCGGAAGCGCTTATGCTTGTCGCCAATGCTTGCAAACGTTGAGCATCATGTTTGTAGCGTTGTGGATCTTCTTCTACAGCTTGAAGGAGTGCATCAAAGATAGACTCCTTATCCCGTTCAGGCTGATAGCCTTGCATGAAGCGGTCAAAAGCAGTGACGACGCCCAAGGCATAAATAGGATCGTAGCTATAATCAACATTTACTGACAGTAGGTGCATTTCCACCATTAATTCTTCCACTACCCGACGATAAATAGTGTTGATCGGACGGGTGTGAAGGTTGTAGAAAGTTCGCTTAGTATCAGATACGGTACGGAGGTTATTCACAAAGCAAATTTCAAGGGCGACGTACTCTTATTGTCTCGCTTTAATGCCACTTTGCCAAGTTCAGTTTTCTACTCATAACTGCCAGACAAAATGACTTTGATAGTGTGGAGTTCTTTGATAACAGAAGGTGTAGGCTGTCATTATAGCAACAATTCATCACATTCCACGATGAAATTGCTTGCATGGAATCGTGAACATAACACCTATGAGTCTCCCAGCACAACTACTTACCCTGGCTAATTACCTTTCTGGTGAATTTGATAATCGAGAACAAGCTCTTGCAGACCCTGCTTGGTACGTTCACCTTCGTCTGTGGCACAGACCACTTTCTCTTTTTTCAGAAGACAGTCTTACTATATTTGCTGAACAAGCTAATATTGTCAACCTAGAGCGACCTTACCGCCAGCGCATTATGCGGCTTTTACAAGGAAGTGACCCTTCGACTTCGCTCAGGGCAAGCCCTGATGTACCTCTCAAAGTGCAGTACTATATGATCAAAGACCACAATAGCCTGATTGGTGCTGGTCAAAATCCTGCTTTACTCAACATGCTGACGCCCGATCATTTAGAGTTACTACCTGGCTGTGTACTTAACCTTACCCAGCAAGTATTAGCCCCCAATAGTTATAAGTTCAACGCTACCCCACCTCCAGACACTCGTTGCTGTTTTAGTGTTGATGGTAATACTGTGCAAGTTTCCTTAGGCTTTGAGGTCACTGATGATAAATTTCTCAGCTATGACAAAGGAATTGACTCTACAACTGGAAAAGCCACTTGGGGAGCACTTTTGGGACCCTACTGCTATACAAAGAGACAACAGTACTGAGTGATCAAGTGAAGATTCTTCTGTTGCTCAATACTCAGCAATGTCCTTATTACTAAGTTGCATTCAGAAATAGCATTTACTGAATGAGCGAATGCGTTAATTGTCTCATCCCCACGCTTGTGTTGGATGTACGAAGGCGAACCCTGGCACTGCCTCCTCATCCTACTTACTATCTTTGAATGCAACTCAGTACTAGCTAACAATATTAGCTAGCAATACTACCAGATTCACTTTCTAAAGCCTCCTCCTCGGTTTCAAAGATTTCAAAAACTGTATCCATCATGGTGACTTCAAACACCAGTTTTGCTTCTGGATGCACATTACAAATGCGAAAACTGCCTTTAACTTTATCAGCATCGCGCATTCCCGCGACTAAAGAGGTCAGACCGGAACTATCTATGAAATTGACTTGACCGAGATTGACTACAAGATGACGACTGAGTTTGGAAATACACTCTTGCAACTTCAGACGAAATTGCCAAGCAGTTGTAATATCCAAGCGACCAGTCGGTGTTAAAACGGTAACAGTATTGCCGTTTTGGGTTGTATAAGTTTTTTGATCTATGTAATATATCACTGAACCTTCCCTTGACACTCCTCTATAAAGAGACTACGGTATAGTTTCGCCAAAACACGTGGTCAAAGCTAAAACCTTGTTTTTGCAACTCTTTTGCTCCTTTTTCTGTACTGGAATCAGTTCCAAACTGAGTGAGGAACGCAAACCTACGACAGCGTTATGTGATGCTGTAGCTTGTGATTGAAAAGCTACAGCATCAATTGTCATATTTATTGCTAAGTGCTTCTCTTTAGTAGTCTAACTCACTAAAGAAGTGGTGAGTGCTGAATACTGAGTGCAGAATTTTTCGTATTTAGCCTCTCAAGGGAATCTGGAGTTGCAGATGATTTATACTCAAGACTCAGGACTCATGATTTTGGACTACTGGGTATCCAGTTTGCCCAGTCTTGAGGTTTGAGGAAGATTTCGTACAACTGGGCTTCAGGGGAGTTTGGTTCAGGTTGATAGCCGTATTCCCAGCGCACCAAGGGTGGTAGGGACATCAGAATTGACTCAGTGCGTCCGTTGGTTTGCAATCCAAAAATAGTGCCTCGGTCATACACCAAGTTGAATTCTACATACCTTCCCCGGCGATACAGCTGAAAATTTCGTTGGCGATCGCCATATTCCATTTTGTGTCGCCTTTCCACAATGGGTACGTAGGCTGGTAAAAAAGCGTTACCACATTCTTGTGCAAAAGCAAACAACTGTTCCCAACTGCGTGGTTGTGGTGTCCCAATTTGGTTACTATAAGTAGCCGCTTCACCATCCTTATGAGGACCGCGATACAATCCACCTTGACCATCTTGGTAATCAAAAAACAGTCCGCCAACGCCCCGCGTTTCACCACGGTGTTTTAAGTAGAAATACTCATCACACCAACGCTTAAACACTGGGTAATATTCTGGGTGATGAGTATCACACGCTTGCTTTAGTGTTTTATGGAAATGGACTGCATCTTCGGCAAAGGGGTAATAAGGAGTTAAATCCGCACCGCCACCGAACCACCACACCGGTCCTGCCTCAAAGTAGCGATAATTGAGGTGAACGGTGGGTACATAAGGACTACGTGGATGTAACACCATTGAGGTGCCTGTCACATAAAAATCGTGCCCTGCTGCCTCTGGACGCTGCGCTAGGATTGAAGGCGGTAGATGGGAACCCCAAACTTCTGAAAAACCGACCCCAGCTTGCTCAAATATTGCACCCTCACGCAGAATGCGCGATCGCCCTCCGCCTCCTTCTGGGCGTTCCCACATATCTTCTTGAAATTTCCCCACACCATCCAGTTCTGCCAACCTTTGAGTGATTTTGTCTTGCAACTGTTTCATGAACTGACTAACTCTGGCTTTGGCGTCACTTGGTAGAGTTTGAGTAGATTCTGCCCGCATTGTTGGAGTTTGGGAGTTGATGACCATAGACTCAAGAACCATTTATTACAATTTTGGTAAAAGCAAGAATTTTTCAACTGAAAATTTCTGAGCAACTGACGCCAGGAAGCAGGCTAAAATTGCCCAAAGAGCTATTCTCTCTATAGTCAAGCATTAATGACGACTGAGGGATATGACTACAGATAGTTATTTTCCCTCAAATGGGTGTGTACTTGTGCTTTTATTGATTTTTTTCAAGTTGTTTATGTTTATGTAAAGTTCTAGGATTGATACAACACTTCAAATGATAAATCTACGAGCATTTTCCACCTGGCAAATCTCAACCTCTGTCTAAAGAAAAATCTCCGACCATATCCGCAGGGGGCGCGGACTGATATATATGAATAAAGTTGTTCCCAAGAGCGACCTGTGTACAGCATCAAAAATCGAGCCTTGCAGTTCAACAAGATTGCTCTGTCGAATCTTATGTTAACTCCCAAAATCAACACCTCGGTAATCATCGAGTTATGAGCCAAGATTTCAATAATGTGCTAAGGATTTTCCTAGCCTTCTTTTGTCGGAGACGCTACGCGAACAACAACGGCTGAAAGCGAATGTGCATTCGTTGATACCTTTTTTCTTAAAGAGCGTGTTTGTTAATGAAAATTAATGAAAAAGTCTCAGTTATGCTTCAGTTCTCAAATTAGCGTATATATGAAATGGCGACTTACTATGTTGAGGACAATTTTGAAAAAGTTTAATACAAGGGCTGAACGCAAATGCTGACTATGCCAGAGTTACCAAAAAGGCTGTAGGGAGGAGGAATAGAAAAATGGGATGGTTATCCAAATCCGTCCACCGCAAACGTCGTCGGTTTTGCCTTTCTCTGGTGCGAACTTACCGAGAAATCAGTTCTGCTTCTGTGGATGAACTTTGGCAAAAAGTCGTTGACATAGCAGATGTTTCTTGGCATCCATTACTCAAAAGCACTAACGTTCCATATGGATTAGTACCCAAACCTGGACTCATCTATCAAGCCGTTACACGCTTGTCGCCAATTCCCATTCGCATTTTTGTAGAACGCGTCAATCCTAGGGAATTACTGAGTGTGAGAGTACTAGCAATTCCTGGTGTAGAAGAACGGGTGACTTATAAAGTAGAATCTACAGTCTGTGGCACTTGTTTGTCATATTCTGTAACGTTACGTGGTTGGTTGTCGCCCTTAATCTGGCCTTTTTCTCGTCCCTACGCGGATCGCGTAGCACGATCGTTAGTCCAAGCAGTTGAGGAAGCAACATTACAAGCGGTATCCAGAAAGCAAAAATCTCTTAAAGATGGTTGTTTTGATTGTTAGTCATTAGTCCATTAGTCATTAGGAGGCAGTGGGTTGCGGTGAGACCAGTGCTGCAGGAGGGTCTCCCTCCGTAGGCATCTGGCGAACCCGGAGGGGGGTTCCCAAGGACGGTGCACCTGCCGTTCATTAGTCATTAGTCACGAGTAAAAGAACGACTGAGTTTGGACTCACCGACTACAGATTACTGGCTACTGACTTGAGATTGTGAACGATAAATAGCGCTTCAAAGTTAAGATTTTAGTAGATAACAAGACCTTTTGTTAAAAATTATTGCAATAGAAAGACTAAAAACATTATGTATGATGTCCTCGATACTCGTTCAGTCCTAAAAGTGTTGCAACCAGTGCAAGATCCAGAACTTCGCAAAAGTCTGGTAGATCTCAACATGATTCGCAACATCAAAATTGAGTCCGGGAAGGTTAGCTTTACCTTAGTGTTGACAACACCTGCTTGTCCTTTGCGTGAATTTATTGTGGAAGATTGCAAAAAAGCTGTGAAACAGCTTCCAGGAGTTAAAGAGGTCTCTGTAGAGGTGACAGCGGAAACACCGCAACAGAAAGCTTTAAGCGATCGCACTGGTGTTCCTGGTGTTAAGAATATTATTGCAGTTTCCAGTGGCAAAGGAGGCGTTGGCAAAAGTACGGTTGCTGTGAATGTCGCAGTTGCTTTGGCTCAAACTGGGGCGAAGGTTGGTTTGCTAGACGCTGATATCTATGGTCCTAACGATCCTACTATGCTAGGACTGGGTGAAGCTGAGATGATCGTGCGTTCCACAGACAAAGGTGAGATTCTAGAACCTGCTTTCAATTACGGCGTCAAATTAGTGTCAATGGGCTTTTTAATCGACCGGGATCAGCCAGTCATTTGGCGTGGACCAATGCTCAATGGAGTCATTCGCCAGTTTCTCTACCAAGTGGAATGGGGAGAAATAGACTACCTGATTGTGGATATGCCACCTGGAACAGGCGATGCTCAACTGACATTAGCACAAGCAGTACCAATGGTGGGAGCAGTTATTGTCACCACACCCCAAAATGTAGCACTGTTGGATTCCCGAAAGGGCTTGCGAATGTTCCAGCAGATGAATGTGCCCATCCTAGGAATAGTAGAAAATATGAGCTACTTTATTCCACCAGATATGCCAGATAAGCAGTATGACATTTTTGGTTCCGGCGGTGGCGCAAAGACAGCAGCTGAGTTAGGAGTGCCGTTGCTGGGGTGCGTACCACTAGAAATTTCTACTAGAATGGGTGGTGACAAAGGTGTACCAGTGGTTATTGCTGAACCAGAGTCAGCTAGTGCCCAAGCGTTAAAGGCGATCGCCCTGACAATTGCTGGCAAAGTATCAGTTGCTGTTCTGACATAATTAGACAGAAAAATTCCAATTTCTGCCTGGTTGAAGTTGCTCAGCCAGGAATACAGATTTTGGGTTATTTTTTAAAAATCTCATACTTAAAGTGTAAACGCATACAATGTTAGTCAAACGTTCGCTTTCCAGATCTCGTTGGAAGTTCTGGATAAAACCTTGGGACCAAGTAGATTTGTTATTATTTTGTTTACCAATAAGCCTCACCGTATTTGGCGGTATCATGATCCGCAGTACGGAATTGAATCAGGGACTCACTGACTGGTGGTGGCACTGGCTCATGGGAGGCATTGGCTTAATTATTGCTCTATTTATTGCTAGAAGCCGTTACGAACACCTGATTCAATTACATTGGGTAACTTACGCCATCACCAACTTTAGCCTGATCGCCGTGATGATCGCTGGTCAAAGTGCTAAAGGAGCACAACGGTGGATTAATATCGCTGGTATTGCCGTACAACCTTCAGAATTTGCCAAAATAGGATTAATTATTACCCTAGCAGCACTGTTACACAAGCGTACCGCTTCTAGTCTTGATAATGTTTTCCGGGCATTAGCAATTACCGCTGTACCTTGGGGATTGGTCTTCTTACAGCCAGATTTAGCAACATCATTGGTCTTTGGTTCGATTGTCTTGGGGATGTTGTACTGGGCAAATGCCCATCCCGGCTGGTTAATACTACTGATTTCTCCGATTATTGCAGGGATTTTGTTCAGCATATCTTGGCCGTTATCGGAACAACCGATAGTTTTGTTCAACCAAATATCCCTAACAGCGTTAGGGTTAATCTGGTCAGCGACTATGGGACTGGTTGGATTTTTAACTCTGCCTAGGAGACAAAACGTCATTGGCGGTATAGGCGCGATCGCTCTTAACCTTTTGGGTGGTGAATTAGGTATATTTGCCTGGAACCACGTTTTGAAGGAGTATCAAAAAAACCGACTGACTGTATTTATGAATCCTGAACACGATCCTCTAGGCGCAGGATATCACCTCATTCAATCGCGCATTGCCATTGGTGCTGGTGAATGGTCGGGATGGGGTCTTTTCAAAGGTCCTATGACCCAATTAAATTTTGTCCCTGAACAGCATACAGACTTTATCTTCTCCGCTGTAGGCGAAGAATTTGGTTTTATTGGCTGTCTAGTCGTACTAATTGTCTTCTGCTTTATTTGTCACCGGCTGTTACATGTTGCCCAAACTGCCAAAGATAACTTTGGCTCTTTGCTTGCTGTAGGCGTTTTGTCTATGATTGTGTTTCAGATGATTGTTAACGTTGGTATGACCGTTGGTTTAGCACCAGTGGCAGGAATTCCCCTTCCTTGGATGAGTTATGGTCGTTCGGCAATGCTAACAAACTTCATTGCCTTGGGGCTGGTAGAATCGGTCGCAAATTTTCGACAACGGCAGAAGTATTAGTTGTTGACACTCCCCGCAGGCTGGGACTGTCTGCCCCACTCCTTGTAGGAGTGGGTTTTCTTAACCCAAATTATAATGATTAATCAATAGCATGAGTAAATAGTACTAATACAAACCTAGCTAGAGAAAGATTAAGCTATTAACAGGAAACAACCAAGGGAAAAGATGATGATCTTACCAGGAGCAACTGTTCGCGTCAAAAATCCACAAGACACCTACTATCGCTTTGAAGGACTTGTGCAACGGCTGAGTGATGGCAAAGTTGCTGTCCTGTTTGAAGGTGGGAACTGGGATAAACTCGTTACCTTTCGCCTCTCGGAATTAGAACTTGTAGAAACCACAGCAGGACGTAAGAAAGCTAAATAGTCATTAGTCATTAGTCATGAGTTAAACAACCTTGCACCTGTTAGTCAGGAGGAGGTAGCGCTATGGGGAGCCAGGGCCGTGCGTCGCTGTCCTCCGTTGAGGCGACTGGCATCAGGTTGAGCGACTTGTAAACGCCCTGCGGCTGGCTTTCTGTAGGGTACCGACTCTCGCCTTCTGACTAGGGGGTTTATTGCCCTAACTGAATCTTTGATTGAGTGGTCAACAAGACAGTGGCGCTTTCTTGACCTCACTAATTGCGTTCTGACTTGTGACTTGTGACTGGTGGAATTGCTGAATTCTTTTTTTTGAATAGTTTATGCGCCTTCCTTTACCACAGTTTGATAGAAGCGATCGCCATCCAAATCATATCGCGGAGGTTATCGAGACTTCTAGTTGCGAATTTTTAGCTCAGTGTTTGGAACCCGACGATTTGAGCTTTCCCTCTATGCCTCCCTTTGGCAGCTGGGTACGTTCAGTTGACGAGGAATCAGGCAATCAAATTTATGCTGTGGTGTATTCTGCAACAACTATGCCTGTGGATTCCGTACATCGGGCAGTGGCTCTAGGATTGTCATTGCAGGACTTGCGAGAGGAACAACCCCAGATATTTGCTATGCTAAAAACAGAGTTTCGTGCTGCAATTGTAGGATTTGAGCAATCACCAGATGCTCATTTTTCAAATGCTAGGGTGTTTCAGTATCTGCCTCCTCGTCCCCCACAAGTTCATCAAGCAGTTTACCGATGTGAAAGCGAAGCAATTATTAAGTTTACCGAACAACTAGATTTTTTGCGAACACTACTTTCTGTCAATGGTGCTCCTGTAGAATCTTTAACTGCAGCTGCCATTCGAGAGGTTTATCAGTTACGCAAAGCTGATCGACAATGGATCATCAAAGCCGGACGTACCTTGAGCGTATTGCTTAAAGACGACTACGATCGCTTACGGTTCATATTGAGCCAGATCCATCCATAGGTAGTTAGTTCAGTGATCATCGTTTAGGTAATCTAGGCAAGGTTTTTTGATTTTTTTCATTGGGGTGACTTTTGCAGTTGAATAAATTCAGCGATTACGCTTAAGTAATCAATGCCTCACTATGCCCACTTCTGCGTCCTACCTATGGAACTCATCTCACAAGTTCTTGCGCTGGAATCAACTTCCCAAGTTTTCGGCAAGGAACCAATCGTTCCTTTTGTGATTTTACTGGTAGTCATTTTAGTCGTGCCCATCCTGTTTGAGCGGTTGCAACTACCAGGATTAGTGGGTTTGCTAGTTTCCGGTGTCGTGCTTGGTCCTTACGGCTGGAATTTATTACACATAGAATCAGCGTTCCGGACTCTGTTATCAGATATTGGGTTAGTTTACTTAATGTTTGTTGCAGGGTTAGAAATAGATATAGAGCAGTTTCGTCGCACAAAAAATCAGTCGTTGGGATTTGGCAGTTTGAGCTTTTTGGTTCCTTTAGTCGTGGGAACTCTTGTTGGGCGGTTTTTTGACTTTGACTGGAATTCGTCAATATTAATTGGCTCTTTGTTCGCATCTCATACCCTTTTGGCATATCCCATTCTTAGTCGTTTGGGTGTGGTCAATAACGAAGCTATAACTGTTACTATTGGAGCCACTATTTTTACTGATATTGCTGCCCTGTTGGTGTTAGCCATCTGTGTAGCAATGAAAGCTGGACTATTCAGCTTTGGACGGCTGATGACGTTGGTAACTTTATTAGCACTCTACTCAATTGTCGTTTTGGTAGGTTTTGATTGGGCAGGGAAACAATTTTTTCGGCGTTCTGGTGATGAAGAGGGCAATCAGTTTTTGTTTGTGCTACTCTCTGTTTTTCTTGCTACTGTGGGAGCACAATTAATTGGAGTAGAAAAAATTGTTGGAGCATTTTTAGCAGGGTTGGCTGTTAATGAAACAGTAGGAGAAGGTCCAGTTAAAGAAAAGGTCGTGTTTGTTGGCAGTGTGTTGTTTATTCCCATCTTCTTTGTTCACCTTGGCTTGCTCATTAATGTGCCTGCCTTTTTACAAAGGATTGATACCCTACAAATCACATTCTTTATTATTATTGGTTTAGTAGCAAGTAAATTTATCGCTGCTTTTTTGGCAAAACTTGTTTATCGCTACAACTGGCAAGAAACGCTAACAATGTGGTCGCTGTCTGTCCCTCAAGTGGGTGCAACGCTAGGAGCAGCCTTTGTAGGATATCAAAGTGGTTTGCTTGATTCAAGGGTACTGAGTAGCGTTATTGTCCTCATGCTCATCACTTCAACCTTGGGACTATTCATAACCAGTCGAGTCGCTGTAGGTTTGACTTCCTCAGAAATTAAAGAGCAACGGACTGTCAATGTCCCTTACCAGAAGCCAGAAGAAAAAGATAGCTCATACAGTATAGTGGTACCTGTCTACAATCCCCAAACACAACAGTACCTTATTGAAATGGCGGCGCTATTGGCACGAGAATCTCATGGCAGAATCATACCACTAGCGATCGCAACTGCTTTTGCTCACATGGATGCACCCCAATTAGACGCTTCTATGCAAAGAAGTCACCGGTTACTGGCAAAAGCCACAGCACTGAGTAAAGTCTTGGGAGTGGAAGCACAACCATTGCTGAGAATTGATGATGCTTTTGCCCAAGGAATTAGTAGGGCTTCCCGAGAACAAAAGGCTAGTTTAATTATCATGGGTTGGGGTAAACGTACTGGATTCAAAGCACGTTTATTTGGTAACGTCATTGATAACGTTTTGTGGGCATCCCATTGTCCAGTAGCAGTCACACGTCTGGTGGAATCACCAAAAAAATTTCAGCGCATCTTGGTACCATTGGAAAATTTGATGACACCTTCATTGCAGCCTGTAAAATTTGCCCAGATTTTAGCAGATGCAAATCAAGCTCAAGTTACCGTATTAAATGTCTGCGAACGACGTACTAGTTCAAGTAAAATTGCTTGGAGGCGATCGCAACTATCTCTATTGATTTCTAGATTAGCACTGCAAAATCCACCAGAAATCCAAATTATAGCTCATGAAAATACAGCTCAAGCAATTTTGCAAGCAGCCCGACTATATGACTTAGTCATATTACCTTTTATACGCAATCGCACTGTTCCCGGAGGATTAGCCATTAGCGATGTCACAACTCAATTGGCTAAGCAACTCACCTGTTCAATTGTTATGCTAGGAGAACCTCAACGTACTCAGGATGTCGTTGTACAAACTGAAGTTACCAGTAGCACCAGGGCTGCTATGTCAGAGGGAATTGTCTAATTCAACATGGTTATATGTCGATACAGTTCAGTTAAGAAAAAGAGTTCTTTTTAACTTTTGACTGTGAACCTCAAAGAACCCGTCAAAAATCGTCGGTTTTACCAAGATATATATGAACTGGTGAGCATGTTATTTTTTTGACCTCTATCAGAACGCAACCTGGTCTGAATTCAAAGAACAAAAACTTCAGCAAGGATCATAATCTAGAAAACTTACTTTTCCCACGTTTCACACCTATTAACAGGACTGGAAAAATGAAACGGAAAAAGTTTTCCTCTTCTATGAACAAGAAAGCAGAACACAAAACTCAGAATCTGTGAATGTCATTAAAGGAAGATTGGTAATCCCCCTTAACTGAAGACTCTCAAATCAAAGATTGTTGACAAGAGCATAGATCTGAATTTCTTGACTCAGTTATACAGAATTCATACTGAATATAAGCCAAAGCTTGTTTTACTTAGCTTCTTGAGTTTGTGGGTGAAAATGTGACCAACTTTACGTGAATAAAAGTTTTGAAATTCTACGGAAAACTTTATATTCTTAAAGATTTTGTGAAATCTAGCGAGAAAGCTTACATTTTGCAGATGATTTTGCTATTTTTCTAATGGAAACAAAGGTATTTGTGACTGAAATCATTCAAATTTGAAGCCAAAAGATGCAAAGATAACAAAAAAGCATTCATGGTCAAACTGCTAGGTTTAACAAAACCTTCTCAATGAGACACTAGTAGTGTACTTTGGTTTCAAGGCTGGGTCATCTGAAGACAAGCGCAATCACTACTGCAAATATCTGTAAGTAATTGGGGAACTATGAGAATTTTGGTAACGGGCGGTGCTGGGTTTATTGGCTCCCATCTAATCGACCGATTAATAGCTAATGGAGACGATATCCTGTGCTTGGATAACTTTTACACAGGACACAAACGGAACATACTCAAATGGTTAGATCATCCTTCCTTTGAAATGATTCGCCATGACATAACTGAACCAATTCGCTTGGAAGTTGATCAAATTTACCATCTGGCTTGTCCAGCTTCCCCAGTACATTATCAGTACAACCCCGTGAAAACAGTTAAAACTAACGTCATGGGGACGCTTAATATGTTAGGGTTGGCTAAACGTGTGAAGGCACGGTTTTTATTAGCTTCTACCAGTGAAGTTTATGGTGATCCAGAAGTTCATCCTCAAAGTGAGGAATACTGGGGTAACGTTAATCCTATTGGAATTCGCTCATGTTACGACGAAGGCAAAAGGATTGCTGAGACTTTGACATTTGATTATTATAGACAAAATAAAGTCGATGTTCGGGTAGCCCGCATATTTAACACTTATGGACCTCGAATGCTAGAAAACGATGGTCGAGTTGTGAGTAACTTTGTCGTTCAAGCATTACGGGGTATTCCTTTAACCGTTTACGGAGAGGGTTTGCAAACCCGTAGTTTTTGTTATGTATCAGATTTGGTAGACGGACTGATACGACTGATGAATAACGAATACATTGGTCCAGTGAATTTAGGAAATCCTGATGAGTATACGATTTTAGAATTGGCGAAAACAGTACAAGATTTGGTGAACCCCGACGCACAGATCAAGTTTGAACCATTACCTTCTGACGATCCACGTCGCCGTCGTCCCGACATTACAAAGGCAAAAACTTGGTTAAATTGGGAACCTAGTATTCCTTTGCAACACGGGTTAAAGCTGACTATAGAAGATTTCCGCGAGCGTGTAGCGCCCCATAGTAGCTCCCAACCTTCCTAGAAGGGAAACCCTTGGATGCAAGAACAGCGATGGCGATACTCTTGAGGCGTCTGCGCTCTGCGCAATCGCCTCAAGAGTACTTATTGAGAGAGTTTGATACTCCTGACATCTTGCATTATTGTTAATAAGCTCAAAGAAACCGGGTTTCTGTACGAAAAATCAAGGTTTTGATGAAGAGGGGTTTTCAAGAAACCCGGTTTCTGACAAGAGTGCAAGATCTGAGATACTCAGGACTTGAAAACGGAAAATAGCTTTTCAAAAAATTAACCCCAAAAAGCGAGGATTTGCATATGCGTGTTTGCGTCATAGGTACTGGTTATGTCGGTCTGGTCACAGGTGCATGTTTAGCTCACATCGGGCATGATGTTGTTTGTATAGATAACAACGAAGAAAAAGTCAAAATAATGAAGTCCGGGCAGTCGCCTATCTTTGAACCTGGACTGTCAGACATTATGCAATCTGCCATTAGTACAGGTAAGATTGAGTTCTCATCAGACTTAGCTGCAGGAGTCGCCCACGGGGAAATTTTATTTATTGCTGTGGGAACGCCACCTTTACCAACAGGGGAAAGCGATACCCGGTATGTTGAAGCAGTTGCCCGTGGTATTGGTGCCCATTTAGACGGTGGGTATAAGGTGATTGTCAATAAATCCACAGTGCCCATTGGTTCGGGAGACTGGGTGCGGATGATTGTGTTAGATGGCATAGCTGAACGCCAAAATACACTGATCACAGCAGGTGGAGCGCCAACCTACGATAAGTTACCTGAGATTACAGCTCAATTTGATGTTGTCAGTAATCCAGAGTTTTTACGTGAGGGATCGGCAGTATATGATACTTTTAATCCTGATCGTATCGTTCTAGGAGGCAACAGTCCAAAGGCGATCGCCATGATGAAAGAACTGTATACCCCGATTGTTGAGCGCAAGTTTGCAACTGATCCATCTCTACCCCCAGTACCAGTGCTGGTAACAGACTTGAGTTCAGCGGAGATGATTAAGTACGCCGCTAATGCTTTTTTGGCAACCAAAATTAGTTTTATTAACGAAGTTGCAAATATTTGCGATCGCGTTGGTGCCGACGTCACTCAAGTGGCAAAAGGTATCGGTTTAGATTCCCGTATTGGTAATAAATTCTTAAACGCTGGTATTGGTTGGGGTGGTTCTTGCTTCCCCAAAGATGTTTCTGCGCTCATTCACACCGCAGATGACTACGGTTACGAGACACAATTGCTCAAAGCTGCTGTGAGTGTCAACGAACGCCAGCGGTTGCTTGCCATTGAAAAACTCCAACAAACCCTGAAAATTCTTAAAGGTAAAACTGTGGGATTGCTGGGTTTAACCTTTAAGCCTGATACTGATGATATGCGGGATGCTCCAGCGCTTAATGTTATTGAGCAGTTGAATAGATTGGGAGCTAGAGTTAAGGCATACGACCCAATTGTTTCTCAAACAGGTATGCGTCATGGTCTTTCTGGTGTGCTGGTAGAAACCGATGCCGAAAGACTTGCTGATGGCTGTGACGCTTTAGTACTTGTGACAGAATGGCAGCAGTTCAAAAACTTGGATTACGCGAAAATGGCACAGTTGATGAACCACCCTGTCATGATTGACGGTCGTAATTTTCTTGATCCTGAGATGATGGTTAGAGCGGGCTTCCAGTACGTAGGTATTGGTCGCTAACTCAACATTTAACTTATTATTCCCAGGCTGCGCCTGGGAATACTATTTTAGAGGCAGAGCCTCCAGCAAATGAAGAGAAATAGAGATTAGGGATTTTTAGGGATACGCTCAATTTCTGCATAGCCACTAAAAATCAGCCGTTGACCCTCTGTTTCTAAACGATTAAGTCGCATTTTCACCCCATCCAAGTCAAAGCGGTCTAAATCCACCATATTATCTAAAATTTCCACCAGCGCCAGACTCAAGGTTCGTGAGATTTCCTTTTGTGTTTCTGGTATTTGCTCAAGTTCAATTTCTGGCTCTTTGAAGGTAACACGTCGCCGTCGTTCAATACCTATAGTGACAGTCATATTTAGTGGTACAAGTTCACCGTTGTTTAAATCTGCCTTCGCCATAATACGTAATCGATTTTGAGGCAGTAACTTTACTTGAACCTCAGGAAAAGAGACTGGTTTACCGCCAGATAATGCTGTCAGTGCTGGTATATTCAGATTTTCCAGGCGTTTTCTCACCAATTCTGCTTTAAAAGATTGATTAATACCTGTTTCTAGTAGGACAACTTGAGCAATAGCTTGAGTGGGTTGCTTCAGGCGGAGTTTACCGCCTAACACTGAGCTAAAGTCGATGGAAACGGCGTCTGTTTCTACAGACAGTTCCTCGGCAGCGAAGTCTCTGCGGATAACTAAGCCACGGCCTTTCATTTTAAAGCTATCGATGCTACCCTGCAAGAGCTTACTTGAAGGATAGCAGCGAACAGAGACTTCCACTGACTCGCTTTGAGTGAACAAGCGGCGAATCGTTTGGCTTGCGACAGTGTTGAGCATCTGCTCGCCCCAGTCAGTGCCTTTAGGATCTGTTAAACCAGTAAGTCCGCCTAGCATTCTAGTTTAAGTTTATAGAAGTTCTCTGTACTTTTGTAACAAATTGTGGACAATTCAGCAAGCTTCTAGAGATTGAATATGCTGATGGCAAGGCATAGGATAACTACCACCTCAGTTGTTTCGTGCCATTCCCTACACAAGTTACTATGAGCGATCTAGTCTTTACACCTGCCCATCAGCTTGCTGGCGACGATTTGCGATCAGCAATGCTGGGCATCCAGTCGTTGTGATGCCTATTGGACAGACACTAGACGGATTACCGATTAGAATGCAAATTGTTGGTAAGCGATCGCGCCTTGCGCGGCTCCTTGGTGGAGCATCGCCACAGATGGAATTGCTGGCGATCTGTAGCAAAGCAGCAGCGCGCTTCTCGCCTGTGGGAGCCGCTACGCGCATGCACCTGGGCGCGTGCGCTTGCGCTTACGCTATCGCTCAGGAAATGAACAAAGTAGTTGGTGATTTCCAACATCCATCTGGTTATTGAGCAGTTGATGTTGCTCGCTAAAGCGTAGCTTAACCGATCTTGAAACCCAGACACGAAACATCTTACTATTTTTCCGTAAAGTCCTAATGGTTGAGAGTAGTTTTAATCTACAAAATCCTTGAAAGAGAAAGCAACAAGACCATGCGAAAAATACGGTTATTCATTGCCTCTAGTCTTGACGGGTACATTGCGAGGACATCAGGAGAGGTAGATTGGCTATTCACCGACCAAGACTACGGTTACAATGAGTTCTCTACCCAAATTGATACAGTACTGATGGGGAGTAAAACATATTACCAAGTACTTACGTTTGGGGAATACCCATACAAAGATAAAAAAGGTTTTGTTTTCTCAAAAACTGTGCAAGTCGAAAGAGATAACAACGTGGAATTTGTGAAAGAAAATTGGAAAGACTTCATTCACGCGTTGCGTCAATCGAGCGGTCATGATATTTGGTTAGTTGGGGGAGCACAGACAATTCATTATTTTATGAAATACGGTTTTGTTGATGAATTGATTCTCTCGATACATCCAATTCTTTTAGGAAATGGAATTCCATTGATCGTGAACGATCCAAGCTTGGAAACAGCACTTGAGTTGAAAGATGTGAAAACCTATGACTCCGGATTATTGCAAGTGTCTTATGATTTGAAAAAAATATAACGAAATCAGTTTGACTGTTGCTGTTATATTTTTAGTGTAGTTGTCATCTTTATCCCAATACGGTTGCTGTTAGAGTCAAAAACCTTAAACGCTGTACCATTACCTTAACTGAATCGTATTGATCTTTATCCCTCCTTTTTCATTAGTTCGCGCCGGCGGACAAGTCTCGTATAGCTACACCTGCATATCAATCAACAATGATAACTTGTAAATTAGTTTGTCATGTTTCATTCTCAGCTAAAGTAATCAATGAATCATTAAAAGTCAAATTTAGCGGCTTATCTAGACTTGGTACTAAGTCAATCCCAAAATTTTGATTTTTATTTTGAGCTAGTGCGCTAATTTTTACACCAAGACACAATTCGTCACGTTCTTGTGCAGCTTTTACACAGTCAGCAAAAGTCAACCTACCAAGTTGTTTGCTTGAGAAGTAAAGTGATATAGGCTTGATATACAGCTCGCTCCCCTCTACAGAGAACAAATCGTGATAAATTGACATCACACTAGGCTCTTGAGATACCTGAGCGAGAATTTTAGAGACAAATTGGTTGGTGAGCAGAAAGTCTTTTACACCTGCTTTAATGACTAGATCGGTGTCTTGTGAGTCAATTATCTCTGCAATCAATTCGGTGGTGACTTGATTTTTGGTTTCGGCAGTATATTCTCGGAAAATTTGCCGCAGTTCTAACAAAATGGTGAGGGTTTTAGCATCAATTTCTTCCGAATTTTCCCCTTTAAGAGCCAAAATTGAGATACTGTTATATTCATAGGGTTTGAGGCGAAGAAGCTGCTCAACTGAGTCCAGATTAACTTGCAGAGCATCCATCTTGATCTGTGAGTAATTTTTGGCAATACTATCAAATTCAGCTTTCACCTGTGATGTTAAATCCTGTACCACCAGGTTAACCTCTGAACCAGAAACCAGGTATTTGGCATATTCTCTTAAGGTTATAGGAGCTTTACTGTTCCAGCCAATAATAAGATGCTTTTCAGGTTTTCGCTCTAGGGTTTTGCAAAAGTCACTAGAGCGAAAATTCTTAGGTTGCACGACAGGTTGTCGATGAAACTGGATGCTTGAGTCATCTTCTGCCAAAACAATAGCTTCATCACTTTCAACTAACTGGTATTTTTTGCTTGGTTTTATTCTTAAGGTGCCATCTACATGACGCACACCTATGGGTATACCATTTGAAAAATGAAATGGTAATTCACCAAAATTCACGCTCTGCCAACCTTTTTCTGGACGATAGAAATAGAATTCGTTACCTTCAAAACCCACTAAGTTTAAATAAACTGCCGCTAGTCCTACACTCCGCGAAGTCTGAACTAAAATCCGAGCCAAAATATCAGCTTCATTCAGAGTGGTGACTGCTCCTGGAGCAATATTTTCAGCGAGTCGGCGATATTGCTGCGAGTGTAATTCTACGACAATAGATGGCAGGGAGTCTTCTTCGTTAGCTGCCACCACTGCCAAGACTGCTTTAACAACCCGTGCATCTGCTAAAGTCTTCAATTCATCGGGATCTGAAGTTTTGGCATCATTCAAAATGATCACCGATTTAGCAACTTTTATTCCAACTTTATTTAAATCATTTAAATTAGTGATTATGCCATTGCGAGTCACCACTCTTGTGGTTTTAAGCTCAACTAGATTATTTCGGAGGAAATTATCCATCTCCTCTTTCTCTTGTTGGGAGAGGATAACAACTACTGCATCCGCTTCTGATTCATTACCAACTACTAACTCTTTGATTATGTCTATAATTCTGTCGCTAAATCCTAAAATGAGTGTATGATTTTCTTCTATGACTGGGCTTTGACCCTGACGCAATATCTGAAGTCTTGATTCAAATTCTTGAGTAATGAAAGCTACTAGGCTGGAGAACAAAACTAAACCGAGAAAAATTGTGATAACACCAATAATCTTAGTCGCTAAATTGGCATTGTCTCCTGTGTCTCTCAGCCCAATAAGCTGTACGAATACCTCCCAGTACAACTCTGAGCTACTTTCTACATTATTTGTGTTGGGAAACAACAATTCAGATATATAACGAACAATTGTCATGACAACAAAAGTTCCAAAAAATAGGGATAACAATGCCAAAAATACTGACAGCCCTCCCTTCGACATAAAGTTGTCGAAGTTGTACTGTAGGCGCTTCTGCCAAGAGACTTGATTTTTCAAATTTCTGTTGATATTGCTAGTCAACTTTACTCCTAACCTTTATCAGTAATTGTTAGTAATCGGTAATCGGTAATTGGATAAGGCATGAGCCATTACCTGTTACCACATTAGCAGTTACCATTTACTGATCGCGTGCAATCAATACGTGTTAATTATACTTCAACTCAGTTGAATGACTTTCTATCGCTAAAGCTTTTTATTTCTACAGTATGATCTTTAGGATGCGATGATCGCATCTTAACCGCCCTATTGCCTAAAGTCTCTGCTTTGAGTCCGCCTGTTGCGGGAGGAACAAGCTTGGCAAAACAAGGGCGATAGATTCGCTTGCCTTACGCGCAAAGCGCTCAACATGAGCGTTCGGCAGATCGCTCTTAGCCTGATGTCTGATTCACATACAGACAAAGATATTTCATTCAGAGCTAATTTTTGAAAGTGGAAATTTTAGGTAAAATGTTATCAACAGCATATGCTGATTCTACTTGATGCTGAATGTGCTTTCCTAAAACCATTAACGATAAATTATTCAGGTAATGTGCGTGGTGAACCTGAAAAGCCTAACTTACTCGGTACTTGCTAAACCTCTTATTTGTGTAATACTGGGATCATTATCTGTTATTGATACATTTCCATTAGTACTAGCCGATACTACATATCCGCAAAAAAATAATAATGATTCTGTTGTCACTCATGATAGGCTCTCAACGTTGCCCCAGAACAAGAGGGATAACGCGAGCAATTTTATACTAGCGCAAATTGGAGATCGGGACGAACAAGAGCGATCGCGCCTCATTCAAGAAGCAAATGTTTTCTATAATCAGCGGAACTTCGCCGCTGCAGAGGAAAATTTACGCAAGTTGATTAAAAAATTTCCCAAAGATGCTTTTGCACACTATCAACTAGGGAATGTTCTTTATCAACAAGATAAAGCTGAAGAAGCAATCGGTGAATACAAACAAGCTATTCGTTTCAATTCAAGCTATGCTCTTGCTCATAATGCGATGGGCATTGCTCTTGCTAGCCAAACTCGCTGGGAAGAAGCTATTGCAGAGTTTCAAAAAGCACTAAAAATTAACCCAGAATATGCTGATGCATTGGCAAGTCTAGGACAAGTGCTGTGGCAAAAAGGCAACCGAGATGAGGCGTTGGCATCTGTGAACAAAGCTTTGAATATTTTCAAGGCACAAAATAGACCTGATAAAGTTTACCAAGTTCAACAGCTTTTACAAAAGATGAAAGCAACCGAAGATCCCTCTGTGTCATAAAAAAACTCTTTGGCGCAGATGCCAAAGAGTTGAGAATAAGACTTGCTAAAGTCTTTATAGGCGCAGCAAATTCAAATTATGCTTTGCCTACCTAAAAAAACTGGAGTTTAGACTAGTCTTTGGTGCAAAACAACCAGCGAGTGCAGGTTTATCAGAAGTTGAAATCTTGTTTGTTAGACATTTGCGAAAAATAAATAAAATGAGAATCAGATGGATACCTGGTGAAGCCTATGCATCCTGATGGTCAATATTGTATCGGACAGGATTCTGCTATTTATTGGCGATTAACCGATCCTCTACAAAAAGCAGCAGAAGCACCGGGTTGGTTTTACGTCCCGAATGTCCCGCCAACTTTGAATGGAAAAATTCGGCGTTCCTACGTTTTGTGGAAGGAGTATGTCGCACCGTTGATTGTGATTGAGTTTGTATCAGGAGATGGCAGTGAGGAACGAGATAGAACGCCGCCATCTCTGAGGGAAGACGGGACAGTGGGCAAGTTTTGGGTTTATGAGCAGGCAATTCGCGTCCCTTACTATGCGATTTATGAGGTATAAAAAGCACAAGCATAGGTATATTGACTCCTGGATAATACTTATGGACTCATGACACCCAACGAACGAGGAAATTACCTGATTGCACCATTGGCAGTAGAATTAGGAATCTGGCAAGGACGGTATCAAAATGCAGACCTACCTTGGTTACGATGGTGGGATGCACAGGGAAATTTACTTCTAACAGGTGAAGAACGCGCTGAGGTTGAACGACACAAGCGCGAGACAATTGTAGAGAAGTTACGCTCCCTGAGTCCTGAACAACTCGATGCTTTGGGAATTGACCCCAAAATGTTGGATGAAAACAGTGAACAGTGAACAGTAAACAGTGAACAAGGGGTGGACGAGTCGGTTTCCTACCTGATAACTGATAACCCTTCGGGTTCGCAGTCGCCTAGGTCGGGAGACCCTCCTGCAGCGCTGACTCACTGATAACTGATAACCCTTCGGGTTCGCAGTCGCCTAGGTCGGGAGACCCTCCTGCAGCGCTGACTCACTGATAACTGGTAACTGGTAACTGATAACTGATAAAGGAAACTGAAAATGAAGGTGTTGAAACCAGCAAAAGTAAAGATAGCCAGTGGAATTTGTACATCTTTATTCTTGACTTTTGCTCTCGGTACACCTTTAGCCAGTGCAGCCAATACCGGTGGTGACTATCGACAACTAGGGCTTTTGTATCGTCAACAAGGACGGCTACCTGAAGCAATTACCGCAATGGAAAAATCTGTAGAACTCGAACCCAAAAATCTTATGGGACGAGTTAATTTGGGTTGGACATTGCATTTAGCTGGAAAAGAACAACAAGCAGCACAATCTTTATGGCAAGCAATATATCAAAAGCCTACTTTTGTTCCTGCTTACAATGCTTTGGGAATTGTCTATCTGGTTGATAGCAACTTAACAGGAGCAGTCCTGGTTCATACTTTGGCAGCAATTCTCAAGCCAGATAATGAAATTGCCTACTTTAACTTAAGTTTAGCGTTGCATAGATTACAAATTTATAATTTAGCTATTGTCACTGCTAACCGTGCTGCTATTCTTGAACCAAATAATCCTCACCCTTTAGTTGCTAGTGCGATCGCCTATTGGGACAGTGGTAATCAAAATACCGCCAAAAAAGTTTATACCAAAGCTATTTACCTAGATTCCAGGTATAGCGATAGAACTTTTTTAGCTTATCTCAAGCAAGCTGCGTTTAGTCAAGAGCAAATAAAAAAAACAGAGTTAATACTGAATTTTAAGGTGAATTAACATACACTATAACAACTAAAACAGTTATCAGCTTTTTTATGCCATTTGCCATGACACAAACTGCCCTCGACAGATTTTGGGAACTTGCAAGCGGTGCGATCGCCCTCAACCCCGAAACCTTTAATCTGATTCAAACCCTACCCCAAGCTTCAACAGCAGCCTTCTACATCGTACTCGTTGCTGGGTTTTCTCAAGCTGTAGGTCAGGGGACGGTACTATTCGTCAACCGAGTCAGACCGCTTCGCTTTCTTCTGAGTCTATTCATTGCATCTGTGTTATTTGTATTCACCGTGTTATTTTGGGGTTTAAGTACATGGCTGGTGAGCTTTATACTATTTCGTGCTAATATCCCCTATGACATCGTATGGTCTACATTGGGATTCGCTTACGCACCGCTGATACTGAGTTTTTTAGTGGCATTGCCTTATTTGGGTGTGCCAATTCAAGTCTTGCTTTCTATTTGGACACTGTTAGCATTTGTGACAGGCTTGCGTGTCGCCCTTGGTGGTGCCCTTGGTGGTGGTATATGGCAAGCGCTGTGGTGCGGTGTGTTGGGATGGGTTGTCTTTCAGATTGTGCAGCGCACCATCGGACGACCTGTTGCAATACTTGGTAAGTGGCTGTCTAATACAGTGGCGGGAACACACTTAGTAACCGATATCCAAGGAGTAGAACAACTTCTGCAAGCGGGACCGCAGATATTACGTAGGGGTAACCAAATTAACACAGGTGATAAAGGAGACAATACAAGAGTATGAATGTGAAACGAGTGAGCATACTTTTAGGAATTATTTTCATTGCCGTACTTTGTACTGTACTCTTTCCGCAACTGAGTCATCTGTGGTTAGTTTGGTACAGCGCTTTGGGAGGTGCGTTAAAACTAACAGTCGATTTGTTGCAAATTAGTTTTATAGCCATTCTCTTCGCCGGACTTTTAGCCCCCCTCGAAGCCTTGGGCTGGTGGGCTGGTTGGTATGGTGAGAAAGTTGATACTAAACTCAACCTAGGAATATTAGAAGAAGAAATTCCACCGCAGACAAATGTTGTTCGTTATGTTATTTACCTTGATGGCATTGGTCAAGCTTCATTCAAGTACTTCCCAGATGGCGATGAGTTTTTGCGTGATTTAGCGGTAGATTTGCCAGATAATATCGTCCTCATTAAAGGACTAATACCTTACTCAGTCCTCAATCGACCACTGACCGAAGGTGGAATACTCTCGCCCTTTTGGCGCTTCGCTGAACGACGCAGTCAATCCAACAATGGTGCCAAAAAAGGTAATATTTTCAACGCTTTGCTCGCTTTAGCGATTAATATTCGCAATCTGCTTGTTGTTGCGGTTTCTGCTGACCAGCGCTTCGGACCAATTTATAACCAAGGGACGGCGCAGGTTATGTACAATAGCCTGATTAACCACGGTTACAAACCCGGTAGCGGAGTCCCAATTACACTGATTGGTTTCAGCGGTGGTGGACAGATAGCAATGGGAGCACTTTCTTATCTCAAGCAAGCACTAGACAACGCACCCATTGAAGTCATTTCTTTAGCTGGCGTGATCAGTGGAAATACTAATGCATTATTGGCAGAACATCTCTACCATCTTGTTGGTGACAAAGATCCAGTTGAGCGCTTAGGTCCGATTTTGTTTCCAAAGCGGTGGAAAGTCTTCTTCTTATCCTACTGGAACCGTGCCAAACGCCTGGGTAAAATCAGTTTTGTTTCACTCGGTCCAGTCGGTCATATGGGTGCGGGTGGTCCTTTAGATGCCAATAAATTTTTAAGCGATGGTCGTAGCTATCTGCGTCAAACAGTTGATATCATATCAGCAATTTTGCAAGACGAGTATCCCTACAATGAAGAACTCGTGATCACAAAGCTTAGCAATTACGAACGGTATCGGGAAGCACCATTTAATCGACCAGAATACTATCCTTTAAACCAGTCGGTTAACACAGAACTTTATGAACCTATCGCCCCTTGGATGGGAAGGCTAATTTTACCGCCAAAAGAGCAACGCAAATCAGGTGTTCTGTTTGAAGTGCATCACGCAGATACTAAACATCAACATTTGGTCGGACAAGTCGTGTATTTACAATGGATTGACGATCCCGAATCAAAAGTATCGGTTCAGTCAACCAAAAAGGATGTTCACTTCAACGCGGAAGCACTATACAACTACACACGAGGAAAAATTGTTCCCATTCGGATAAATCACTGGCGTCAGGTGACACCATTGGAGTCGCTAGCTGGTTCAAGACCGAATGATGATATTATCGTAAAGCTGCGCGAGCCTGTTGTGGTGGAACAGAATGGAAAAATCACCCTTTACATTACAAGTGAACCAGTTCAAATTTCTGGACGCTTTTATGGATTAGTAATGTTTTTGCAGCCCATTCAGCCAGGAAGCGAACAGTTCCGAGTTATACATTTCAATCGCGCTTCCCGTAAGTTTAACTCTGTTGAGGAAGTCGTGCTTTTGCCTGAGGTGATTCCTTCTGACCAGAACATTTCTTCATCAAGCAATAACGGTCTTGAAAAGTCTCCCCTGAACGAGACTGGGTGGTATATTTACGGAGCAAAGAACGCCGCAGGAATGTTTGTTGTGCAGGCTTTAGCCCCCCGTGCTTTGTTGCGAGTCCAACCTAGAGAGGTGATTGTTGGCAGAAAACCAACGAATAAATATCTCAAGAAGCGCTGCTGGCAGAATCTGACTACAAAAAAAGGACAAATACAATCTGTGCTTTTGAGTCGGAGGAGCAAAGATATTCAGCAAGGAGTGTCCAAATGGCGTGAAGGTGAGTGTGCTTTGCTTGTACACGTTTATGGCGGTATTGGCGGCAAAAAACGAGAAATCGCAGCGAAAGGCCCTGTTTACTTTGGTCATAGTGCCTATGGAGTGGCAGAAGTGGTGCGCGAACCCCTGACAGGAGAGTTACGCTTTGAGATTGAGTATCACCAAGTTTACACTCACAACGTTGATGGGCTGATTGCAGGTACGCTTTGTTGGACTCGTTATATGGGCGATCGCCAGTTTGGTTGGTTAGGAATTCGTCCCGTTTGCGATACCCTAATTAAATTAGATGCTCTCACAAATGACTACGATGCTGATGAAGTCAAACGCACACCATTGGGAGTTTTGGTTCGTCAGTTGGAAATCATGACAGCGCGTTACCGGATTGGAGATGGGATGGGTGCAACCTATGTCGGTCCAGCAAACAACTGTGCTCAAGATTCCAACCAGGCATTGTATGCAGCGATTAAAGTTATTCAGGCTGCCATTCAATTCGATGCTAAAGATATTGCGTATGCTATCAAAAATAATCCTGAGTTTAAAAACTGGTTACTTCGTCATCCTGAATATGCCACGAGTTTTAAGCAGTTGGTGAAGTTAGACAAAGCTATCAGACATGATCTGTTACCTTTTGGGATAGCACGGGCTGACTGGGAGAACTCTTCTACTACAACGATAGGCAGTTCTCTTGCAGATAGTCCTCTACAACAAATTTTCACAGCTTTGGTGAGTTGGCGAAGCATTTTGCCACGAAAAGCCAGTGATAGCGTGACTGAGATATTTCAGAAACAGGGAGCGTCGTTATGGATACTCAGCACTAGTCAGGTGGGTAACTCAGATCCGGAGATTGCGGCGATCGCTCCTTTTACTTTTTAGCTTAAACCAAAATTCATCCCACACTGCCCTTCGGGTCAGATGTGGGGCTTCTTTTGGTTTAAGCTAAATTTATTAATTCAAAATTGTTTATTTCTTAATCTTTGCTGACCAAAAAACTGACAAACCCCATTCTCACCAAGATTGTTTGTCATAACTGCAAAGTCACCTCAGTATGTACAACTCCCGCACGCTCATGATGAGCTGACAGTTTGACTGTACCACCTTGGGGCGAGCGCACGATCCATTCCACCTTCGCCCGGTCTTGGGTAAGATCTGCATGTCGCCGAATGGGTACTGACGGTTTATAGGCACGCCCTTCTAATTGACCCAACTCTTCACGCGGCTTACCTGTCTCTAAAGTTGCACCAACAGGTAACTCAATTTCACAGATGCAGCCCCGCACCAGCTTTTTCTCTAGGGCTTTTTCGGTAACATAAGTAGGTAACCACCCTGTGTTATGTATAACTATCCGCACCCGATAAATACCATCACCCAAGCTGTGGACACTAGCTTCATAAATCTCCAACTGGGGAGAGATTAATAGATGCCACACTAGCCAGTTGGGAAAACGAGCAATTTCCTTCTCCAGAAATTCTGGTGGTGGATTTGACCAAGCATACATAGTATCCCAACCACCCAATTCAACTTGACCAAGTTGGGGATGGTCGAACGGATACCATTCTACATAGCCTTTTCCTCCCAATTTTTCGTCGCTCCAACGCAGTAGCTTCAGGTCATCTTCTAAGGGGTGTTCCCGTTGCCAATCAATGTATTTATACTCAGTAATTCCAGCTTGCCGCTGAGGACTCCAAACTTCTACCGTCCAACCAAAGACACCTTGGTGTTCATAAACCCAGTCGTGGAAAGTACCGCCGATAACCTGTTTGGGATGATAACGAAACTCATGAAATCCAGAGATAGCGGGGTATTCAGTTAGCTCAGTACCTTTTTTGCCGATGTGTTGGTAGGTACGCAAGTCTTTGACAGGTAATTCCTCATCGCTGTCATAGCTGTAGGGGCGTAGTAAAACACCACTGAAGGTATGGAAGGTAGTCGCACCTGTGATGTTTGGGTGAGTGCTAATAAATTGTACAAGCGATCGCACCTCCGGTTCAGATGTAGGATAAGGACCAGAGCCTACTTGTTCATACTCTTGTCGCCACTTATTGGGAAAATTGCGGTTTAAGTCTAGCCCTTCCTTGGTAGGCTGGAGGTGAATTTGGACTCCATCGTAATTTTCGATACGTCCTTCTGGCAACACTCGGTAATATTGCTCACCTGTTTCTGTTGGTTCACGAGCCACTAATAGACGTGGTTCGGTGGGGCAAATTTTCCAGGATCCGTTAGGATCAGGAATTCGCATCATTAAAATGCGGCGATCAGAATCTATATCTTCAATGACTAAACCGTCCTCATCTTCCTGATCATAAGGATAGGGACGAGTGCTGGAGCGAATAAATTTCGGCGAATCCGCTAATGCCAACTCAGCTCCATCAGGGTTGACGCGGGGGCAAATGTAGAAAGCGCGGGTGTCCAAACAACGAGTGATATCTGGATGAGTTCCGTAGCTTGTCACTAATGTTTGTAGGAGATACAGACACACACTCGATGCTGCGACTTCTGCAGAGTGGATATTGCCATCAACCCAGAAAGCCGGCTTTTGGCTATCCGAACCTGTAGCAAAATTGGTGACTGTAAGCAGCCAGATGTCACGCTCTTCGTAGCTCTTGCCAATGCTTTCTATACTCACAAGCTGGGGAAATTCCTGAGCATAAGCATGAAGGACACGTGTTAAATCTTCATAACGGTAGTATTTATCGAACCGAACATCTGGCATGCTAAAACAAGGTTGTAACGAGTTAAGAATTTAACGACTCATTTTTATATATTTTCATATTATGGACTATGAGCCGCAATTTAGTTTCATCTCTTAGGTGCAGGAAACTTAACCACAATTTAGGTTAATTTTTGAGAATAACTGATGAATACTATCTGCCGTGGATACCTCAATTTTATTAAAAACCTTTATTGCTGTGTTTGTTCTTGCAGATGCAGTCGGTAATATACCAATACTTTTGGTTCTTACTAAAGGTATGGAACCAGAAAACAGAAGCAGAGTTATAGATAAGGCAATTGTAGTGGCGATCGCCGTACTTTTGCTCTTTGCCTTTGCTGGTCAATTTATTTTAAGTTATTTGGACGTCAGCTTGGGGTCGTTGCGAGTCGCTGGGGGACTACTACTGTTGTTAATTGCCCTACGAATGCTGCAAGGAGAATTAGATACGCCCGTTATTGATCAAGAACGTGATGTTGCAATTACTCCTCTTGCCTTGCCACTGCTGGCTGGACCAGGTACTCTGACAACAGTCATGCTGCTGATGTCGGAATCTCCCAACCCACATCTTAGCGTCATCGTGGGTATTGTCGCGGCAATGTTCTGTACTTGGTTGATTTTGCGTTTGGGGAGTGGTATCGACAAGTGGATTGGCGTTGAAGGAGAAGTTATTATCACGCAGCTTTTAGGTTTTTTGCTAGCAGCACTTGCAGTGCAAATTGGCAGTACTGGAATTAAGGAGTTGTTTTTCACTTAGTGAACTGCCCTAGAATACAGTTGGTGCGATACGCACAAGCTAAAGCCAGAGGCTTATCGTACAAGCAGGAAATGCTGATTTAGGTAATTGGAGAAAAATCATGAAGCGCGATGAGGTTTTAGCAATTGTCACAGCTCATCGGCAGCAATTGCAGGCAATGGGGGTAAAGTCTTTAGAATTGTTTGGTTCGGTGGCACGGGATGAAGCTGGTCCAGATAGTGATGTAGACTTTCTGGTAGAGTTTGACCGTCCAGTGGGATTATTTGATTTCAGTAAGGTACGGCTCTACTTAGAGGATGTTTTGGGGTGTTCGGTAGATATGGGAACACAGAATGCTTTGAGGGAACATCTGCGGGAACCTGTTCTTAAGGATGTGATTCGTGCTTTCTAGAGACTGGCGGCTTCGTATTCAAGATATTGTGCAATCCATCGCTGCAATTAGACAACGTACAGCAGGGATGGCGTTTGAGCAATTCCAGGCAAATGAGACAATTGCCAAAGACGCTCGCACTCTTGGCAATTGTGTCAAATAGGAATAAAGACTCAACTAAATGGATTTAATGTGGATATACCACAATCCTCAAAATCCTTAATATTTCTAGTAACAAGTGTTAAAGAATATATTTTAGCTGTTGCCGCAATAAATATATCAGCTTGCGTTCGCGGTTTACCTTGAGTTCTCAAAAAGCCTCTCAATTCACCCGAACACTTGGCAATTTCTGAGGTGATGGGGAGAATTTGACAGTGAGTTGTCAGAAAGTTTTCAAACCAGTTTTGGATTCTAACATTAGGCTTGGCTGTTAAACCATAATAAATTTCCTCAATTGTAATCACACTTAAGTTCATAGATGTCACAGTATCACTCCATGCTGTCACCCCTGGATTTGGCATTGGGCGAGTTAATTCACTGATTATATTTGTGTCACAAATATCACTCATCCTAGTCTTCCGTAAAAGGATTGTCGCGGTCGCTTCGTGCTGGTATTTCTAAGGTATAATTTTCTTCGCTACATAATTGCTGAAGTTCTTTAAAGACTGGAGCTAGAGATGTTTTCGCAGTTTTTTGCCGCCAGTTTAAAAATTCTTTAAAAAGCTCAGGATCTACAATTGCAGCCACTAATTCCTCTTGAGTATAAATTAGCTGAGGTTCAAGACTTGTAGCATTAATTATTAAAGGAAGCTGTTTTTTGGCTTCTTCAAGTGTCCATTTCATTGTAAAAACCTCCAAGTTTTGGAAGTATTGGATATAAAGGCTGTTCTCAAGTTAGCTTATTTTTCCAAGCCATACAGGCAGTGCTATCGTACAAGCAGGAAATGCTGATTTCAGTACTTGGAGAAAAATCATGAAACGCGATGAGGTTTTAGCAATTGTCGCAGCTCATCGGCAGCAGTTGCAAGCAATGGGGGTGAAGTCTTTAGAATTGTTTGGCTCGGTAGCACGGGATGAAGCTGGTCCAGATAGTGATGTAGACTTTCTGGTAGAGTTTGATCGTCCAGTGGGACTGTTTGAATTTATTGAGGTGCGACTATATTTAGAGGATGTTTTGGGGTGTTCGGTAGATATGGGAACACAGAATGCTTTGAGGGAACATCTGCGGGAACCTGTTCTTAAGGATGTGATTCGTGCTCTTTAGAGAATGGCAACGGAGTAATTTAATTCCCAGCGCGTACAATGTTCCCGTTTATGCGCGGTGGTGCCTGAAAGAGCGGTAGACTAAAAATGATGGAACGTTGAGATAAATCAACTTGGAAACACAAAGAACTGCTTCGTTTTTAGACAGCAACCATTTGCTGCTCGCATGCGATCAAGATCTGTTTGAGGTTGTTGGACAAAGAAACTTAAATAGAACAGCGATCGCAACACGTGAAATTAAGCAGGGTGAGGTCATTTATAACATCTTGCCTTACTCATCCAAAACAAATGCAGATTTTTTAAGTGTTCAGATTAGCACTCAAGAACATATTCTTGATCAGCTACTAGAAGCCATGAATCATTCTTGTTCTCCGACAACATTTGTAGATGTTCATCGGATGCAAGTGATTGCTGCAAGGGACATCTCGCCAGGAGAGGAATTAACCTTCTTTTACCCTTCAACAGAATGGGAAATGGATAGACCATTTCAATGTCATTGTCAGTCTCCTCAATGCATTGGTTTTGTGGCTGGAGCTAAAAACTTATCAATTAGTCAAATGATTCAATTTCAACTCAATCTCCATATCAAAGGCTTGATCAAACATTCGTTGAATCTTGACTGAGAAAAAGACCAACTATTAATAATGGAACTTCTAAATGTGTCGAGTAACAGATTATTTAGGTTCTTTCCCACTTTTATGATGATTGGGTGTGATTGCCAATTTATGCAACGTGCATTCTAAATTTCAAAAGACCTGAAAGACTCAATCACTAAAATTGGATAAGAGCCTAATTAATTTGTTATTCGACATTTGCGTTATGTGCGATACGCGTAGTATCAAGCCAGAGGCTTATCACCACTTATAACGACAATGCACCTAGTAATGATTACCTTTAGTATACATATACTATATGTTTCAGCACCGAAACCGTAAGCAATTGGTATTGTATGTTGTCAGTGCTTGAGCGAGTGAGCGCTGTTTTGGTCTAAATACAGTTCAGGAGCTATTTAGAATGAAATAACCCTAGTATTGTGTTTGTCGCCTTGGGTAATTGTATACTTTTATATATAAGAACTTTGCAAATTCTGTTTGATTGGCTTAGTCACTTATGAAACGTAGACAGAAGACTCTATTTTTTCTACATTTTCTAAAGTAATTTATGACAAAATTCATCACAGAAGCTAACAGATACATTCTGGGTGTTCTGTTAATTATTGCTATGACTATCATTTTGGGAACTATCCCTGTGGCAGTCAAGGAGGCTATGACCAGCCTTTCACCAGCCACGGAATTTGCAATTCGCTTTACGATAGGGGCAATGATTCTTACCCCGTTCGTTCGGAACCTGAATGTCAGCCTAGTACGTGATGGAGCAATTCTCGGACTGTTACTTTTCGCAATCTTTGCGACTGCAACGATTGGACTGGAGACTATCTCAGCAAACCGAGCTTCATTTTTCTTCGCTCTCAACATGGTATTTGTAACCCTGTTTGAGCTACTATTTCGCAAGCGCCTATCTGTTAAGGCTGCACTAGCAGTAATACTCGCTTTCACAGGAATTGGGGTTATGTCTTGGGAGAGTGGAGAACCTCTTATAGGCAACCTTTGGTTGTTGGGTTTTGCTGTGTGCGACGCCGCTTACATCATTGTGCTTGAGGTGTTTTCGCCACGCCACTCACCTATCCCATTCACTACAATCCAGCTTTGGGTTGTAGCAGCGTTAGGCATATTGTGGGCTGCTCCCGAACTGAGTGAGCAACTTGAAGCAATTCAAACAAATTTAGGTCTACTAATTTACCTTGGCGTATTTGCCACTGCCATAATCATGTTGTTCCAGATAATAGCACAGCGCTGGATAAGCGCCCAGGAAGCTGCGCTATTGTTCGCCTTAGAACCTATATTCGGGGCAATTTTCGCATTTTGGCTACTCGGCGAGACGTTTTCGACTCGCGGTTTCATTGGCGCAGCAATGGTGCTAGTCGGAATAATTCTGATTCTGACTAATCCCAAGATTGACGAAAGTGATACACAACTCCCACAAGTACAGGAAAGCACAGACTCAGATGGTGTAGTAAAAAGTGGCGAAGTTTTGGTAGGAGTGGCGAGTGCTAATGTCGGTGAAACTTGAAGCAAACACTTAAATGGTAAAGATTATGATTACTTTATTGTGGCAGAACCTAAGTACTGCATTTCATAAATTCGTAACCCCGCCCTGACGGACACCCCTCTCCTTAATAAGGAGAGGGGCAGGGGGTGAGGTCATCTCGCGCGATGAAGTTCACTACATCCGGTTTCTTCCCACCCTCAACTTTGAAATCAAAAATCCCTACCCAGCAATTCCCAGCACTTTCCTTAGCACCACTTGGTCTTCTGACTTGGCTTTGAGGCGACCATTTTCCAAATCTCGAATCCAGCTTTGACTTTTACCTGCCATTTTCGCCAATTCTCTTTGGGAAAGGTTCAGGTTTTTCCTTGCTTGCAAAATCTGTTCACCTAGCAGATATCCTGCTGTGGTTTTTGATTTGATTCGGTTTTTTGTTGTGCGCTGCTTTTTTTCAGATTCGCTGGTTTGTTGATCCCAGTCTGGAGGGAGTGTAAATGACAGAATTCGGGCATTCATGAGCATATTCCACTTGCCACGGGGACCTGCATCCGTCAGGCGTGTCTTTCCGTTGGCGTCGTTAATCCAAAACTCTAACGCATCATCTGGATCTTCAGGAATATTCACCAATTTCGCCCACAAGGGTTGAATCGCTTCTGGGTATGTGACTGGGTCGAAAGCTGGTTTCATGCCATAGTGATTGAGGACTTCCAAATCGTGTTCAAAAGTTCGTAGCAGTCGCTTGCGTTCTTCTCGTTTTCTGCAAGCAAGGGTGACTTTCTCTTCACCGTAGGCAACACGCAGCAAGGTGGGAACTGTAATCCGCTGTTCTTTTCCCATTTTAGTCTTAAACAACAACCACAGCATCAGTCGCGCTGCTCCTTCGTGTTGTTGCCAAATACTCATGACTGTCGTTAACAGGGATTTTGGCAAACTACCATATTGATAAAATGTCGTTCGTTCTTTGCATCCTTGTTTGTTTAGGAAATACTGCGCCCATATACCTGCTCTTACCTTAAAAGTGAGTCCAACCAAATATTTGCACCCTAAGTTATCTTCTTGAAAATGATGCTGAGTTTCTACTAAGTGCCATAAAGGGGTTTTTTCCACAGAAAATCCCCTAACTCGACCTTGTTGGGGCCAATTTAGCGAGGTGATCAGTGAGCAAGTTTGCTGGACTAAGTTTTTCATTAAAGTCAATTTAGCAGTTTTGCTCAGGTCTTTGCGTTTCTCTAGCCCTAAATATTTCTCAATTTGGCGATCGTCGATGGTGAAGACTTGCTCACTCGGCTGATCTAAAGCTGTCGCATGAGCTGCAAAAATCAAATGTATACAACTTGCTCTGATATCCAGCGTCTCAACGATTCCTAAGTCTGTTGCGAGTTCGTTTGCATTGTGTGGTTCGGTGATGTGAAATGCGATCGCCCCTCGCCCCTGGTTAACTTGTCGGCGATAACACGCCCTTCCGTATTCATCAATTTCCCAAGGTAGTGAGGTTCGCTGTGCCAGTACATTGCAAGCTTCCCAGATGACAATTGCTGATGCAAATGGATTGTTTCTGGTGTTCGCAAACAAATCTGGGCTAGTTGCATCTCTGATATCTACTTTACATCTCCCTCTTTTCGCCTGCATGGGGATCGGCAAATTAATGGGACAAGTCACTACACATTGAGGTTCGGAATAATAACCTTCGCAGTTGTTACATAGACTTGGGTCGATCCAGTACTCATTGTTCTCGAATTTGATTGCACCAGTAGGACATTGGGGACGGCAGTTGTCACATCCAACGCAACTGTTGTTAGGAATTGTATAAGGCATAAGGCTTTTTCCTACTTTAATCGTTGAGATGTCTGGCTCAAGTCTCCCCTGGATGTGTCCTCTTAATTGACTACTCACTACTGACTCACCACCACATTATTTTTCCGACAATAAGAAATTTTACTTGCCGTACTACTTAACCACATCCTTATTCAGATTACGCATCCTATTGGAAGCTATTTAAGGCTTGTAACCAGAGCCTAATTTTAAGATTTCTTACTATCTAATCTTTCATAAATCTTTATATAAGTTTGTTACTAATGAGCGAAACATGATGTTATAGATTTTATATTTAAAAATTCCTTAAAGAAGACTGTTGATAGTTGTCAATTTTTTTCCATTGTTATTGAATAACAATTCGTTCTTGTTTTTGCTAATTACTAATATTAATATTTTTTACATGTCTTCACTATGTCATCTACTTTACTTTTTTATCATTCATTTCAAATTATTTCCTTTAATCAATAAAAAATGAGCATTAAAAAAGTATAAAAAAAGGCACACTTTATCTTTGACGCTTCATATCTAATATCCTCTCATTTATAAAATATAAGCTTCAAATAAGAAGACAAAATTTATCAAAATATAATCATGTATATTTCAAAACTATTTATCTTGAGTCATTTCAGACTTGTTTTGTTGATAGATAATCTCATTATTTGTCAAGAACTCACTGTTATTTATAAAGATAATAGTCATTGTTTTGTGTCTATCGGAAAGAAAAAATGATAGTTTTATCTTGAACATTAGGTCATACTACTCAATAGATGCGACGTGAAAAAGCCTATTTCTTAATAAGAGTGAGTTTTTCGAGATGTTACAGGGACTGTTGGTTTTAGAGAGAGCATTCCATTTTTATCAATTTGTAGTGCGCGAAGAGAGCAAGATGCTCTCACTCTTCTTTTTTTGCACTTCTTCAGATGCTTTCGTTTGAGAGACAACTATTTTGTTATCTAGATACTCTGAAAAACTATTGGCAAAGAATCGCATTTGATTTTTTAGTGTGAATATTTACAGATTTTTTGACAAGTCATGAAAATTTAATGAGCGTCCCAAATATATTAAAAAAACCGAAAAATCGAATTTACGTTATGTTAGTATGAGCGTAAAAGTCGATGAGACATGTAAAGAGAGTAGAAGGTAAATTCATGGCAACGCTAACAGGATTAACATTTGGTGGTAAAACTTGGACACCCAAATTCGTTCAGGAGATTGACCAAGAAAAATGCATCGGCTGCGGCAGATGTTTTAAAATTTGCGGTCACAATGTATTACTGCTGAAGGCAATGAACGAAGAAGGAGAATTTGTCGAGGATGAGGATGATGATGAAATTGAAAAGAAAGTAATGACAGTTGCTAATCAGGAAAACTGTGTGGGTTGTGAAGCTTGTGCCAGAATTTGTTCCAAAAACTGCTATACTCACTCTGCATTAGATAACTAGAGTTGTTGGGTTGTTCAGAGGTAGGTTCAAGAAGGTACTGTTTGACAAAAATGTGAAGTCTGGATATCTAAAGAACAACTTCTCACTTTAGTAGCAAGGTAACGAGAGGGGAATATTTAAAGTTACAAGAACGTCAAAGCAAAAAGTTCACAGTAAACAAATCCGTAAATCTTAAAGTGTAAGCTATTAACAAACAAAAACTTGCTGCCCAGATAGCTATCATGAATCACCAAGATCAACAGCGACCTCCTCTACAACTCAATTATCTTGAAGTGCAAAGGTCTGGTACTATGAGTTGAGAGATAGTTTTCCGTTTTTTGGGGGAGAGAAGAATTAAAACATTTTAAAATTCCCCCACATTTTATAAAAAAAAGGTAGAAAATAAACTTGGTTAACACAATCGCTTATTGCGTCATTAGTCATTAATTACTAGTCTGGAAAAGTAAAGAAATGATAAATGACAAAAAAGATATGACGAAAGATGCTACTAGCAGTTAGCCATGTAAGCAAGAGACATCAACAGTTACTAGTTATCAGTTACTCATGAAGAATAAATTGATAACTGTTCACTGATAACTGATGACTGATTGAACGATGTTTTATCGACCAGGTATTTATGCAACAAATTCCTGTTTCACTATGGACCCTAGTTGCTGGGATAGTAGTTACAATTCTCAGCATTTGGGTTGGACAAAATCACAGTCTACTACCGATACAAGCATCGCAACAAGCGCCTTTGGTAGACGGGTTTTTTAACGTTATGGTTTCGATTGCCACCGCCCTGTTTTTAGTGGTAGAAGGAACCATTGTGATTTTTTTGGTTAAGTATCGTCACCGTCCAGGAGATGACACGGATGGCGTTCATGTTGAAGGCAACTTACCACTAGAAGTTTTTTGGACAGCAATCCCATCTATTATCGTCCTCTGCTTAGGAATTTACAGCGTTGATGTTTTTAATCGAATGGGAGGGTTTGAAGTGGGGGGTGCTCATAACATGGCTCATAGCCATTCCCCAGCTCATGTTGCCCAAATGCCAGGAAGTGCCATTGCTGCTACCCTGAGTGACGCCTCACAGAATGAGTCAGAAATGGCAGCACCAGCAAAGACTCCTATAATCGGTATTGGCGCAACTCCCACAGAGATAGGTAAACCAGCTGATTTGGTTGTCAACGTCACAGGAATGCAGTTTGCTTGGCTCTTCGACTACCCCGAAAGTGGAGTGAATGCTGGAGAATTACACGTTCCAGTTGGTGCTGACGTGCAACTCAACCTTTCTGCAACGGATGTGATTCACTCGTTTTGGGTACCACAATTCCGGCTGAAGCAAGACGCTATTCCTGGAATACCCACCCAACTGCGATTTGTCGCAACAAAACCAGGCACATATCCAGTCGTTTGTACAGAACTTTGTGGCGGCTACCACGGTTCAATGAGATCACAGGTTGTTGTTCACACACCTGAAGAGTTTGAAAACTGGCTTTCTGAAAACCGCATTGCCCAAAAGCAAGACATGCAAAAAGCGGTTGCGATCAATCCAGCAGACTTATCAACATCAGAGTTTCTCACTCCCTACGCGCAACAGATGGGAGTTGGTTCAACAACTCTAGAGTCATTAGTCATGAGTCATTAGGAGGCAGTGCGGTGGACGGGTTCCCCGGCATAAAGGAGCCAGTGCGTTGGGGAGCCAGCCTCGTGCGGGGGTTCCCCCCGTTGAGAGGACTGGCGTCGGGTTTCCCGACTAGAAGCACCTGGCGTCACCTGCCGTTCATTGGTGACAACAAAGGACAAACAACAAATGACAAAAAAAATATGACCCAAGTAGAACTTCCACGGAACACTCCACCTGAAGACAATCAATCTGGTACTCAGAAGGTTGTTCATCCACACCATCCCAAGGCGTGGAAATGGTACGATTACTTCACATTTAATACTGACCACAAGGTTATTGGTATCCAATACCTGGTTACGGCGTTCTTGTTTTATCTCATCGGTGGACTCATGGCTGTTGTCATGCGTGCCGAATTAGCAACACCAGATGCAGATTTAATTGACCCTAACCTGTATAACGCCTTCATGACCAATCACGGGACGATCATGATTTTCTTATGGATCGTACCCAGTGCAATTGGTGGATTTGGTAACTACTTAGTGCCATTGATGATTGGTGCTAGGGATATGGCTTTTCCTAAGCTGAATGCGATCGCCTTCTGGTTAAACCCACCCGCAGGCTTACTGCTAGCAGCTAGCTTTATCTTCGGCGGATCGCAATCTGGTTGGACAGCTTACCCACCTCTAAGCTTAGTCACAGCTAACACCGCCCAAAGCTTGTGGATACTTGCCATTGTCTTGGTGGGAACATCCTCAATTTTGGGTTCGCTGAACTTTGTCATCACCATCTGGAAGATGAAAGTTCCCAGCATGAAATGGGATCAATTGCCCTTGTTCTGCTGGGCAATTTTAGCAACCTCCGTCCTAGCACTTCTCTCCACACCTGTGTTAGCTGCGGGATTGGTGTTGCTGTTGTTTGACCTTAACTTTGGCACATCATTTTTTAAACCAGATGCAGGTGGTAATGTTGTTATCTACCAACACTTGTTCTGGTTCTATTCCCATCCGGCAGTTTATCTGATGATTCTGCCCATCTTCGGTATTATGTCCGAAGTGATTCCGGTTCACGCGCGTAAGTCAATTTTTGGGTATAAGGCGATCGCCTATTCCAGTTTGGCAATCTGCGTCGTGGGTTTGTTCGTCTGGGTACACCACATGTTTACCAGCGGTACACCCGGTTGGATGCGGATGTTCTTCACAATCTCCACCCTGATTGTTGCTGTTCCTACAGGCGTCAAGATTTTTGGCTGGGTTGCGACCCTCTGGGGCGGTAAAATTCGCTTCACATCTGCCATGCTTTTTGCCCTTGGCTTGTTGTCGATGTTTGTCATGGGTGGCTTAAGCGGCGTGACAATGGGAACAGCCCCCTTTGATGTCCACGTCCACGACACTTACTATGTGGTCGCACACTTCCACTACGTCTTGTTTGGTGGTTCCGTGTTTGGCATCTACGCCGGAATCTATCACTGGTTCCCCAAAATGACAGGACGGAAGTTGAATGAATCCCTCGGTCGCATTCACTTTATCCTCACCTTGATTGGCACAAATCTCACCTTTCTACCCATGCACGAGTTGGGTTTGCAAGGAATGCCCCGACGAGTTGCAATGTATGATCCGCAATTTGTCAGCCTGAATCAGATTTGTACCATTGGTGCTTACATCTTGGCAGCATCAGTAATTCCCTTCACCATCAACATTCTCTGGAGTTGGGTATCTGGAGTAAAAGCAGGTGACAATCCTTGGAATGCCCTCACCTTAGAATGGACAACCAGTTCCCCACCACTGATTGAAAACTGGGAAGAATTGCCCGTCGTCACTCATGGTCCCTACGACTACGGCTTGAACCACACTCTTGAGGTACAGCCATCTGCTGCAACTCAGGTCGGTGCTTAGTTCTCAATTGCCAGGGGTTAAAATCCCTGGCTGATAACAAAAGTCCTCTTAAGAGGACTAAAAGTTTACTAAGTGGTTTTCAGTTCATTTTAATGGACTTGGACTATAAGCCTGGAACTTCAGTTCTGGGCGGGTGAGAAGTTTACACTTCACCCAGTTTGAACACTTATTCACCACACAGACGATATGGCTATAGCGACATCGACGAGTCCAGCCCATCACGAAGAACATCATCCAGATTTACGAGTCTTAGGGCTATTAGTGTTCCTCGTCTCTGAATCTCTGATGTTTGGTGGATTTTTTGCCACTTATTTATTCTTTCGAGGCAGTACCGAAGTTTGGCCTCCAGAAGGAACCGAGGTAGAGTTATTGTTACCTGCAATTAACACTATTATTCTGGTTTCTAGTAGTTTTGTAATTCACTTGGGTGATACAGCAATCAAAAAAAATGATGTCCAAGGTATGCGGAAGTGGTACAAAATCACTGCTATCATGGGCGCAATTTTCTTGCTGGGTCAGGTTATTGAGTATGTCAGTTTAGGATATGGCATGACGACTAATGTCTTTGCCAATTGTTTTTACTTAATGACTGGATTCCACGGTTTGCACGTTCTTGTCGGAGTGTTGTTAATTTTGGGTGTAGTGTGGCGTTCCCGTCGTCCCGGTCACTATTCTGCTACCAAACACACTGGCATTGCAATGGCAGAAATTTATTGGCACTTTGTAGACATCATTTGGATTGTTCTTTTTACCCTGTTGTACATTCTCACCAGGTTTTAAATTGAGAGTCGGGAATAGGAAATTGGTAATACCTATTCCCCATTCCTAAAGGAGAACTTTTATGAAAGTTGATGCCGAAAGATTTTCATGGTTTGAAGTTCCAGAGGACATCAAACAGTTATTGGTATTAGCAGCAGAATGTTGGGAAAATACTGAAGAATCCGAAAAATATATTAACCAAGCTTTAGCCCAAACAGCAGAACGCACAGAGGTTTTAGTAGCAGCTTATAGATACTTTTTCTATAAAAATAACTATTACATGGCATTGCAAACAGCCAAAAAAGTTATAGAAAAAATTAAACTCGCCGAGAAAATTCCAGATAATTGGCAGCAAGCTAAGGAAATATTGATGACTCGTAAAGAAGAACAAAACATTAGATTATATCTAAATGCTTATGCAGCTTCTGGACTGGTCTTGGCAAAGCTAGGAGATATAGAAAAAGCTAAAAAAATCAGCGCTCAAGTCAAGGAAGTGGATGATAAAAATGAGTTTGGAGCAAGTATTGTCTACAAGATTTTGACACGTCCAGTCGAAGAAGACGAATGAATTCTAAGTGATCAAGTCTCAAATTGATGCTCACATTATCATTGACTATACGGTTTAAAACATATGAAAGGAAGAGATTGGCTTGTCACTGAAGACGGGCAGTATCAAACCTGTCAATCTGTCAGAGCATGGGATTTACTGAGAGATAATTATCGCTTTTATCGATTTCTAACTGAAGTAGAAGATGCCCTCAGTGATACTGAAGATGAAACTAGCCATCTTCCAGAAATTAGGATGCTAGTCAGGCGATTAATTGTGAACTCGTACTGGGTACAAAGTAGATATTTAGAACCTTCTTCTAAAACAGGAATTTCAGTTGTTCTCCTTTATGATGAGTTAGGTTTTCCATTTACTGTACAAACGGTAACATTGGCACCGGGAACGTCATCAAAAATTCACAATCATGGAACTTGGGGTGTTGTCGCTGTGTTAAAAGGAGAAGAGAGAAATACTTTTTGGCAGCGCACGCCTGATTTAAATTTTCATGACAAAATTGAAAGAACAGGAGAATTAACTTTATTTCCAGGCGATATTATTAGCTATACCCCCGATGCAATTCATCGTGTGGAAGCAGTGGGTACTCAACCGACTGTGACTTTCAATATTTATGGTGAAACTCGTATGCAAGAACGTTTTGAGTTTGATACAGTTAGCCATATTGCTAGAAACTTTTAATCTTCTAATTTCTCTGCGTTTTTCTGTAGTTCCAAAAAGCCCCATACCGGGTTTTTGTAAGAAATTAACCAATTAGGAGATACTATGGCAACAGTGATTTTTTATGAAAAACCAGGCTGTCAAGGTGGTACTAAGCAAAAAACTCTGCTAACAGCCGCAGGTCATGAAGTGATAGCCTATAACTTGCTCACAGAACCTTGGACTGCTGAACGTTTACGCTCATTTTTTGGCGATCGCCCTGTATCTGAATGGTTTAATCGTGGCGCTACACGGGTAAAATCTGGTGAGATCATTCCAGAAAATTTGGATGCCCAAACAGCCTTGATGTTGATGCTAAAAGAGCCATTGTTGATTCGCCGTCCTTTGATGGAAGTGGGCGATCGCCGTGAAGTCGGCTTTGAGGTAGAAAAAATAGACGCTTGGATTGGCTTAAAACCCAAGGATGCAACTCTTAAAGAAATTACTGAAACGCTGATGAATCAAGATTTGCAAACTTGTTCCCACAAGCATGAACACAAACATGAGCCAGGTTCGTGCAAGCACTAGATGAGTTTATTGACTGCTGATATAGCTTAGGCGCATCGCTGAAACGCAATGCGCCCTTTTTGTTCTTGATCCAATTATGTCTTTAGAAAGATAATACCGCTTGTGGTGTTGCGTGCAATACACAAATGTAGAACTTTCAGATGCTACGTGCTCTACATTATTCGTGGTGATGTATGTGATTCAAATGAGAATCGCTATATACATATATTCCCAAAAGTAGTTTGTTAAAAACAATACTCTCTTTAAAATCAGGTTAAATACGATAAAAGAAATACCAATAAACTGATGGAAGATCAAAATCAAAAAGACAAAGACAACTTTCTTTACCCTCGTGGTCGCTACTATGGTCAATTTAAACCCGAAAACTTAGTGTTTAATGCCAATCTTCAACAATTCGCTCAAAAAATAGGCTATATCACGTCCTTAGAAACGTCTGGGAAAATCTCTCCCTTAGATGCTTACAACCAGATTAAAGCGCTTTGGAAACAGTTAAAACACAGCAAAAAAGAGCTTGGTATTGGCAACGAACCACCAAGTGAACCAGAATCACCAGATGTTACGTGAAATCCGATGAATCACATAACCTTATCTTAATTAAAGAGAACTGACTTTAACGTACGACAAGCTTAGTGAAACCCTTGTTGTATTTCCTCTGCAACCCGCTTAAGCCGACGCAGTTGACTTTGCATGTCTTGTTTTGTCCAATTTTGAGCAAAGGTTTTGAAACCCCAACTTACCAGAGGGTTGGGAATCTGGAACTCAAAGCGGTTAACCAGACGTGTTCCTTTGTCTAGGGGTTGACATTCCCAGCGGTCGCGCCCTTTAAAAAAACCCTGGAACTCCCACACAACCAAACCGGGCTGTCTTTCCACGACTGTGCTATTCAATGTCGGTTTTATGATTGGTATTTGAATCACAAACCGACTTTTGCTACCAACATTGGTACTCCACACACCAACAGGTTCGCAACGCAAGACGGGATTCAGCCAGCGATGCATAAGAGTATTTTCGGTAATGCAGCGTTCCACGGTTGTGGCTGTGGCATTAATTTGAATTGATTGTTCAAAGACTTGAGACATTCCACATCTTAATTTGGTATGGCTGCATTTAGAGTACCGCGAAACTCTGCACTGCCAACAGATTTGTAAATTAAGAACTCGGAATTTGGAATATCTCCAGACGCTGCGCTTAAGCCCAGAGGGCGTGCGCTTTGCACATACGCGCCCCAGGCGTGCTGCAGATACTGGATTTTATTAGTATTGAAATCAATCAGTACAGTAGACCTCTCCAAAAATGGCTATCAAACCTTTACGGCGCTTGCACTAGAAATTTTAGAGAGGTCTAGTTGATGTTAGAGTTAAGCGTCCGTTAAGAATTCCCTATTCCCATTCAGCTGACGCTCATCTTGGCGTTGCCTATTCCTTATTCCCTATTCCTTAGCTCAAAGAGTAAGTTCATAAACCAAATTGGATTCCTACATATGGTATAAATACTCTATTGTTTGATAAAACGAAAAAAAAAGTATCAAAGGTCAAAAATCACTGCTGATATTCATTTTTCTGTAGAACTTTGCTGGTAAATTTATAGACAAAACACTGATAACTTACGGAATTGTAGGATTATCGGGACTTTCGACATCAGAAACATCTAAAGTGTTTTCTGTAATAACACTCAACTTTAATTTTGAACAACCATGAACACAACTTGGCAAGAAATAACCCAGGTGATGAAGGTTGATTTGTCAATGAGGGTGCAATATTTTTTAGCACAATTATTAGCACAATCGCCAACGTTACCATCGGAACAACCCGATGCCGTTACTTACCTGCAAGGAACTGTACAACAGGTACTTAATTTTATGCCCCGTTTGCTGGGAGCAGTCCTAATTTTATTAATTGGCTGGCTGATTGCTGCTGTTGTATCTGCTGTAGTACGCTCCCTCCTCAAACGCACCAATATAGACAACCGCATTGCTTCGGGGATAGCGGGTGGTCGGGATGTTCCTCAAGTAGAGGGAATTATCTCCGGCATAGTCTTCTGGAGTATCCTACTTTTAACAATAGTTGCCGTTTTAGATACGTTACAACTTAGAGTTGCTTCTCAGCCACTCAACAGTTTTCTCAATCAAATTGGTGACTTCTTACCCAGACTTGTGAGTGCAGCGGTGATCTTAGGAGTCGCCTGGTTAGTGGCTAGTCTAGTCAAGCTGATAACCACACGTGGACTACAAGCGTTGCGGGTAGACGAACGATTAAATCCACCACAAGACGATGGGCTAAATCTCAATAACTTGTCTGTCAGTGAGACGATTGGTAATGCTCTATATTGGTTTATCTTTTTAGTCTTTCTTGTCCCGTTACTTGAAAACTTAGGGTTAAACCAAGCATTACTACCAGTACAATCTCTTGTCACACAGATTATCTCAATTGTGCCCAATATTTTGGGTGCAACGTTAATTGCTGTGATTGGCTGGTTTGTGGCTAACATCGTGCGTCGGATTGTCACAAACTTACTCGCGACAACGGGAATCGATAGTTTGGGAAGTCGGTTTGGATTTAGTGGAGTTTCAGGGACGCAATCCTTATCAAAGATTATCGGTACAATTGTCTATGTTTTAATTTTGATTCCTGTCGCAATTGCAGCACTCAATCAACTGCAAATTGAAGCGATTTCCGTACCGGCAATCTCGATGCTGCAACAGATTCTCAATGCACTGCCGAGTATCTTTACAGCAATAGCTATTTTGATTATTGCCTATTTTGTTGGGCGGTTTGTCGCAGAATTAGTGACCAACATCCTCACAAGCATAGGATTTAACAACATTTTCTCTGTTCTCGGTCTGCCATCACCTAGCAGACGAGTTGTGACTACACAAGAACCAGTAGCACCAGCGATTTCAAGCCGCACCCCATCGGAAATTGTCGGCATTATCGTCCTTGTCGGGATTATGCTGTTTGCAACTTTGGCAGCGGTTAATATTCTAAACATTCCATCGCTGACAGTGTTGGTGACTGGTATTGTGATAGTGCTGGGGCGGATTTTGGCTGGATTGGTCGTATTCGCTATAGGTTTGTTCTTGGCAAATCTTGCTTTCAGCATTATTAGCAGTTCTGGTAATCGCCAAGCACGGGTTTTAGCACAGTTGACCCGGATTGCTATTATTGCCTTTGTATCTGCAATGGCACTGCAACAGATTGGTGTTGCTAGTGATATTGTGAATTTGGCTTTTGGACTTTTACTGGGAGCGATCGCCGTTGCCATTGCATTATCGTTTGGTTTAGGTGCTCGCGATATTGCCAGATCACAAGTCCAAGAGTGGCTTGATTCCTTCAAAGGAAAAAATTAACTAACTGTTTGCACACAAGACGGACGTTCACGCCTTAAAGTTGCGTACTTACCTGTGAATCTTGTCAAGAGTCAAGACTGATTCTCAATTAGAGAATTCTTGGCTCTTGAATACTTGAATACTTCAAGAGAAAACCCTGCAATTTCAAATGTTTCAACCGATTTGTGACAAATGTGTAAACTGACCGGAATGCACCATTGTCAACAAGACCTAAAAAACCGGGTTGATGAAGGGCAAATTAAGGTTTGCAAGTGTCGTCATTCTCAAGAAACCACAGGTTTGACCCTGGTGCAAGATCTGAGTAAATTTTTATGACTAGCAAAACTAGAAAGCAAGATTTAGGTGTACAATTATAGAGCAAAACAACAAAGAAGGAAAACAAACTGTCAAACTCACAGAGAGCGAAATAAAAAAAGAAGTGCAATTTCACTAATCGTTGGGATTATTAAAAAACGTTTTGCAGCAGACAAGCAGCTTTTTCTTGACTCAGAATCGGGAATGCAAAAACAGCTGTTATTTTTCAGAAAACATTTTGAGATTTTCAGAAAAGGTTTCGGGAATTACCCTTGAGTGGGTTGTAGTTAGCATTGAGACTAAGACTTGGCTGAGCATGAATTGTAAGACCATGAGTAGGAGAGGATAGCACCGTGGGCAGACAGCGCGTTATAGTACTGGCTCCTTCGTGACTGGCGTTATCGGTTACATTCGTTGTAACGACTAAACGTTAATCTTACCTCCTATAGCCTCCTATCCGTACAACCTCAAAGGGTGGTTTCCGGCTAAGAGTCTTCGACTAGAAGTTGGAAAGGTTTTCAAGTGTTTACTCATAACTCATCTACTTATGCTTAATCAAAATCGTCTAAATGCTCTAATCACCAAGAGCCAGCTTCAGAAATTGGCTTGTGCTATGGGAATTGCTGGTGTCAGTACCCTCATCGCTTTTCCTGTATTAGCCAAATTCTATGCTCCCATGTATCTTTTTCAGCCTTCTGCTCATCGTAACTATCCCTACCGCAACTCTGACAAAAGCATTGCTGATATACTTAGCCAAAATAGTAAATTTGCCAATCTTTATCATGAGTTGAAACAAGCAGGTCTTCTCAAAGATTTGAAGCAAGGTAATTACACAATCTTTGCTCCAACTAACGAAGCCTTTAATGCTTTACCTAAAAACGTCTTTGAGCGATATAGCCAAAGCCAAAATCGGCTCAGAGTGCTGAAGTATCATTTGGTTGCTAGTGAAATTAAAGCTAAAGACGCAAAAGAGCTAAATGGTAAATTAGTCACAACTGTTGAAGGTCACCAAATCAAAATAACTGTTGACCCACAAGACACAGTCAAGCTGAATGATGCTACTGGTAAGCATCCCTCTATCAAAGCCAGCAATGGTGTGATTATTGAAGTTGACAAGGTACTTCAACCCCCTGGCTTGTAGAACTCCACTTTTAGGGGTGGGCTTGCCCTGACTCGCCCTGAGCGTAGCCGAAGGGGCGCAGTCGAAGGGCGATGAGGATCATCGTTCGTGTAACACACTGCTTATGAACTTTTTGGTGTGTTACGCCAAGTTGCATTGAACATAATATCATGTCCGGCAAATTGCCTTGTTCCCAGTCTCAGACTGGGAATATCTGTTTGGAGGCTTAGCCTCCCTTAATGAAACTAAAGTTCACACCAATGGGCACAGACAGGATGCTGTGCCCAACTTTGTTTTATGGTGTGTGTGGCTTATTGCCAATTCCCCACTAGTACAAACGGTGCCCAGAAATGGGGGTGAGTGTATTCCCGATTTTTGAGTTCCATCTGATTTTTGAGAGCCAATTGTGCTTGCTGCAGGGCTTGTGCTTTATTTATATTTGTCTTTCTGGCTTGCTCTAACTGACGATAAAATTCACCCATGACTTCAGCAGTACTTTTATCCTCTACAGTCCAGAGTGTCGCCAATGTACTGCGCGCCCCAGAACGCACCGCAACTCCAGCCAGTCCTAAAGCTGCTCGCTTGTCTCCACTTGCTGTCTCGCAAGCACTGAGAACCAATAATTCGATTGGTGTCCTCTGGTATTGGGTGTTGTCTCGCAGTAAGCCACCCAACTCTTTAACATTGATACGGCGATCCCAAGCGAGGATAAAGGTATCCTCAACCTTAGAGCTAAACTGACCATGAGTTGCTAGATGGACTATGGGAGGAACACGAGAAGCAATAGTCTGTTTTTGGATCTCGGTACTCGTAAATTTATCGTTGAGGAGTTCCTGAGATGAAACTCCAAATTTTTCGATTTGTTTGAGTTCCTCTTCTACGTTACCTAATGGTCTAAAACCCTCATGTGCGGGGAAATTCGGGCGGATTTTGCTGAGTCCTGCTGTTAAGGCTCTTAAACCAACCTTTGAAATTGGTTTTGGATTCACTAGCTGCAAACCAGGTGTTAAAGCAATGGCATAATTTTCTAGTAGATGCTGCTTGCCATTGTAAAGGACACCCATAGGGATATTTCGCAAGTCTCCATCGAGTACAAAAGCCAAAGTCTTGACTTTACTTTTTGCTAACTCTGCTTCCACTGGTCGAATTATCCAGTCATACAATTGTTTGTATATGGGTAAAAAGTCCTCGACTTTACTGTCAACACTTATGAGAGAATCCCGCACCTTATTTACAGTGTCCTCAAGTTCTCCTGGACGAAGAGAAACTGTATGAAGGGTTAGAGATTTTTGATTTGGTAAGCTCAGAATAACCTGTAACCGATCTTGCAAAGCAATTGTATAGATAACTGCTGCTGTTTTATCTATTTGATCAATCTCTTGAGGTTTTGCTTCTACACAGGATTCTCGGAAAAAGTTGTTTATTTCAGCTAATTGCAGAGATTCGATCACAGTACGAGCTTGAGCTATGTATGTCTGACTTTCCTTCTCTTTTCCACCTTGTTTTAATGAATCTGCCTGTTTTAAATCTAACTCAACTAACTGTCGATAAACTGGTTCAACATTGTCCCGAAAAGAAAACTGTACTTCTGGGTTGATTGCTACTAATTCGCTACGTAATGACTGAAGGGCATTATATGCTTTGGTGTAAGCGGCGATCGCATCTGCAGTCTGTCCTTGATCTCTACGTATTCGCCCCAACTGCCAAGAAAACTGGTAATTTATGTCTGGTGTTGAAAAGCTGGAAGCTATATTCAGAGCCTGTTTGGTCAATCCTTCTGCTTTGGCTAAATTTTGCATCGGTCCAGTCAATTCATACAGTCCGCCACGATTTCCCAAAGCATAAGCTTCGGCTCTTTTGTCTCCCAAACTTCTGGCTTGTTCTGCAGCTCTGGCCAATATTCTATCAACTTCGTCAAAGGTTGGAAGTTTGGAATTAGCCTTGAGTGTGAAGTTTTGTTGTTGAGCTAATTTGAGTACATTCTCAGCAAAATTGATTTGCAGGTACACTCCTGTGCGACTAGCAGACAAGTTGTTCAGTTGAGGATTGAGCCTGTTCCATAATTCTTCTGCTTGTGATAAAATTGGCAAATTTTCTGCTTCTGACAAGTTCTCCGCTTCTGGTGTTTCTGACGATTTTTTTGGTTTCAACTGACTCAACAACAGGTTTAGTTGATTCAATTGTGCTTGTTGTTGTCCAGTTGGTGATGGAGACAGCTTTACAACCTCGCTGTAAGAATCCAGTGCTTTTTGTTCATAACTTATTCGTGTACTGCGAAGAATTTTATTTACTTCAGCTAAATCACGTGCTGTATTGCCTAAACTCAGATAAACAGCAGCTTGTTCTTGGGGAGAATTCAATTTTTGAGCCTGCTTTAAACTTGTTTCCAAAATCATTTGAGACTGGTCTAATTGACCTACAAATCGCAGCAGTTCTCCTAGACTTCGCAATGCCACGACTCTAGATAAAGAAGGAGATTTATCGGCAAGAACTTGGAGCCTTTGCTTTAAAATCTCTGTCTTGGGTTTATTGAATTCCTGTTTATCCAAGTCATTGAGTTCCTGACAATTACTCACCCCAAGATCTTGATTTAAGACTTCCAATAAAGTACTACAAGCACGAGGAGACAGACCCAAATCTTGCATTGCTTGAGCCTGATTAATCTTGCTTTGTGCTAATTTCTCCGGTTCATTAGTTTGGCTGTATACTTTACTAGCTTGTTGCCAAGCGTTGAGAGCATCGGCTGTTTGACCCAATTCTCTTTGTAAAGAACCCTGAATATCCAAAGTTTGAGCTAATATTTTTAATTCTTCTTTTCCTTTTGATGCCGTTTTCAAAAGTGCTAAGCTGTCTTCGATAGCTTTTTTCGCTTGCTCCCACTCTCCCAGTTTTTGATAAGTCAAAGAGAGATTGCTTAACGCCATTGCCTGGTTTAATTTATCTCCTTTGGCCGCAAAAACTTGTGCTGTTTGTTTCCAAGCCGCCGCTGCTTCAGTAAACTTTCCACTGTCATACAGCTTGACAGCCTTGTTTGCTAGCTGTTCAGCATCGTATGGAGATTGGACAATCGAGGTTGGTGAAGAAACTTTGGCAGCAACAACAGGCGAAACTCCTGAGAGGATAAATAACAAAGCTACGAGAACAAGAGAACGCCTCTTATATATTCTTTTGCAGAAATTTTGTATTTTTCTGGCTAGAAGTTTTTGTTTCATTATATTTTAGTCCTGATGTCAAAATGTTAAGTAACTCGGTACAAATAAGGGAACTCCCAGAACTTTATATTTCTGCTCGCACTACCTTAATAAAATTGGGATGCTCCCTACAAATAAAGTTATAAGCCTTAAACTCGTGCGCAAGAAACAGCTAGGAACATATGAAAGAAACATCATCCTCCTTCTTAAGAGTTAAGCGTTAAGAGTTAAGCGTTAAGCGTTAAGCGTCCCCTGTTCCCTGTTCCCTGTGTTTCTTGAAAAATAGAGAGCAAATGGCAGATGCATTTTATGGGTTTTGAGTATTTTACGTTTAATTTGGCTGCTCTACTTGTGAAGAATTTTTATCTCACTGCAGCACAACTACTCGCAGGTGTTTGTTGCTGACGTTGCGGACCTGTTTTAGTGGGATCATAACCTACCAGCAGCACCTCACCTTTTTCGTTATATATCCAGCCTTGGGCGGGTATTATGCGTTTGACTGTTGGACTCTTAGATGGCTGATCCACAGTTACAGTTATTGGATTTGTTGTCGTGCTAGGCTTGACCAAATCCACACGTATATTGTCACTACTGAGGATTTTATTAGGATCCGGTGGAAATCCTCCACGTCCGGTGATGGTAAAGCTGCTACCAAAACCTTTGGTACAAACATTTTGGGCTATTTGCTGTGCGGGGTCAATAACAGTTTCTGATAATTCAAATAACCCACGGGTGGGGTCAACATCTGGAGTGATAATGTTGATAGTCCCATTTAAGGATGGGTTTTGTTGCGAAAAAGCGGTGATGTCACTTTCAGGCGTTAATTGAGACCTAGGCTGGATTCCAAACAAACCTTGAGTTCTAATTGTGATTTTCCCACCGCTACCGCTGAAAGCATTGGCAGTGATGTCACTATTTTCATTAGGGAAAGCGACGATTAATGGAGAGTTAATCGTGATGTTACCGCCATCAGCTTTGTCTGTGGCGTTAGTGGTGATGCTGCTGTTGCGGCGCAAGATTAAGTCAAAAGAATTTAGGGTAATGTTTCCTTCTCCGGATGTAGTGTCTCCAGTGATCTTTCCCCGGTTGTCTAGCTTGATGGAGTTAGCTGTGACCGTTAGTGAGCCGGCATTTCCGGTTCCTCGACTGCTAAGACTCACTTGTCCCTGATCTGAGATAAGTAAGTTACGAGCATTAATAGTTATATTACCAGCATTACCTACAGCGTTTCGTTCACTGGTCGTTGTCAGTATACTATTTGAAAAGCTTCTTGATCGATCACGATTCTGGGCTAGAGGCGGCTGAGTGCCTGAAATTTCTACTTTATCGATGGCGTTAATCACAATCTGACCAGAATTACCACTGTTGAAGGACCGAGATGAGACTTCTGTCCCAGCAGTTACGAAAACAGACCGCCCGCTAATTTTTATATCACCTGCATTGCCTAGTTGTGCGTTGGTTGGCATTCCACTTCTTCCAACAGCGCTGTTAATCAAAGCATGTTGCAAAAAGACAGGACCGGAGGATTCTAGTGTGATCTCGCCGCCCAATCCTTGATTAAAGGCTTGGCTGACAAGGAAGCTATTATTTATTAATGATACAGACTCGTTGCCTTGCAATGATATGTTTCCCCCACTTCCGTAAAAGCTACTAGAAATCAAAGCCGCATTGTCTAAAGATATGGAATTACCCGCTTTTAGTGATATGTTTCCGCTTTGTCCGACTCCGTTATAAGTAGAGATAACTCTATCGCCGGACATTTGATCCTGTCCAATTAAAGAAATCGAACCTGTGGCTTCCAGTGATATGTTTCCAGCACGTCCCTGTCCCCTTCTCTGTCCACTTTCCTGTCCGCCTGGACCAGTGGCTAATGCAGCAGGAAGAGGAGAAGTTGTTTGAGTACTAGCTATATTCGTGACGGAAATCTCACCAGCTTTAATATTGATGTCACCTGCATTTCCCCTAGCACCTTCGTCTACTATATTAGTGACTCGGCTTGGATAGTTAATAGTCACTTTCCCAATCGCATTGAGTGTAATGTCTCCTCGGGGTGAGTTATCTGCTGTTAATGTTTTGCCAATCCCAGCAGAAATGTTTCCACCCAACATATTTATGTTACGACCAGTAAGTGTGACGCTACCTGCTCCTTTATCGCTAACATTAATAGAAGCGTTGTTAGTCAAGGATATATCTGCTCTTTGTATATCCAATGGAAAACTCAAGCTACTATCACTACTAAGTCCCACCGTTCCTGCTGTAGATAATCCTCCTAATTCAACTCGTCCTCCTGGGGAAGTGAGAGTTCCACCATTTAAGCTAACGTTTCCACCTACCAGTGTTAAGAACTTCCCAGAAGGAACCTCAAGATTAGCAGATTGACTTGTGATATTTTGGGGATTATCCCGATACCTCAACCCAATCGGAACATTGATAGTTAACAATGGTGGTGCTTGCGGGTCAGTTGCACTAAACTCAAACCCATTGTCAAATAGGAAACTATTCGCTGTACTTCCCAAAAAGGAACCGCCAATATTTAATTGCGCATTTGGTCCAAAAATAATCCCTGCTGGATTGAGTAAAAATAAGTTCGCCTTGCCGAGTGTTCTAATCAAACCATCAATACTAGAAACAGAACCACCTGTAACTCGGCTGATAATATTTTGTATATTCGCTGCATTGTTGAAGGTTGCTGAACCACCTGTAGGAACAGAAAATTCTTTAAAGCTGTGAAATAGGTTTGTTCCTCGAATGGTTCCGTCATTAATGTTGAAATTTTTGCCATCAGGGGTGATAACTGTGGTGGATACAGTTCCATCAGGAGTCACTTGTTGGGCAACTGTGATGGTCATAGGCGCAAGAGTTGCTATGGTAGATAGGGGTAAGGTGAATAGAAAAGACCATATTTTTTCCATACGAAATGTATTTTTTTATGAAGTTTTTTTTGACTTTGATTTAGTGGTTGCTTAATGAAGATATGAATTTCACGCATTCCCAATTTTGTAGAGACCCTACAGTACGGTCTCTACAGGGCTGGTTCTAAACGATAACCGCTATAAATTGCATACTAACTCGTGAGGGTTATCTTTAGTATTGAGTTCTTAGTCATTTGTAATAATGGGACTTAAACAAAAATTAAGCCCAAATGTAGCCCAAACTGGCTTTATAAGCGGAGAATACGTCACGATTATGGGTTAACCAATCAAAAAATCGATAAGACATAGCTGTTCTAAAGGCTTCCAAAGCATCAGTAAAGGTGTTCAAAGGTTTGTTTGCCCACCTTCGTCTTAAGCCCCCTGTCATTTGATGCCAGAGAATAAAAGTATAGGCACAAAAAACCAAGATAAAATGTCGAAGTAAACTCCTCTTATCTCGAACTTGATATTCTTTCAGTCCGAGCCAACCTTTAGATTCTCGATAAAAAACTTCCACCCAATTTCTTTGAGAATAGGTATTAACTATCCATTCTGGTGTGGCAATTGATGAGGAAACATTTGTGATAAAATAATCAATATCAGTGGCTTCAGAGAAAGACGCAGCGTTCATGACGATAGCAATATTTCGCTTTCCTTTAAGTTGTGATATCTCTATTTCTCTAGTGACTACCCATACTGTTTTAGGTTTGTCTAAGTTGAGTTGGATTTTTGTAAAAGCCTCTTGAGGTAAACTCTGCGCTAATTCATCTAGCCTAATTGTTTGTTGTATCTCGTCTTTTTCAATAACTGTTACTTTCCGGTTTTTAGCTAATCCTCCCACATACTTTAATTGTCGCTTCTCTAACTCTAATAAAAATGATGTATTGTTGCCGTATCCAGCATCTATAAGTACGATTGCCGGTTGATATTTTYTCTCTCTAGTTTTATCTATTAATTTAATTGCTAATTCAGTTTTTTTCTCAAATTCTGGATCTTGCTTACCTGATGGTAAAGAATCTGCGTGCTGATATAACTCTATATCTAATGGCAGGCTTTTTCGTCCATCATACAGATGAGTTGTTACCACTACTATTCCATTATCTGTTTTGCCAATTTCTCCGATGTACTGCCTTCCCACTCCATCGGTAAAATTACCGCTTTTTCTATGACCAGAGTCATCAATTATCAAACTAAATCCTCTACTCATTCTAGTTTGACTACACTTGTTCATAGTCTCTAAACGAAGCTCATTCACCTTGGAATCTGACCAGGGGGCTTCAGTTAAAAAGTGGTGCAATTGATGATATTCAACCCCTATAGCGTTAGAAGCCATCTGATATAGATTTTTTCTCTCGCTTTCCCCCAATAATCCCCCCAAATAATGTCTAAACCCTCTTTTCTGGGCTTTATGAGTAAAAGCTACATCAAACCGTTGACACCATTTCTCAAAACACGGTGGCATGGCTGCGGGGGTTGTCTCTTTCATTGGATATCACTTTGACGTGAGAGCTATGCTAGTCAAGCATTATATCCTGTTCTTGTTTCTTTTTTTGTTTAAGTCCCGATAACAGAAAACTAGAGATAGCACAAATGACTCAACCTAATCAAGCTAATTAGACTGCATTGAACTCATATAGCAGTTGCCAGGTAGGTTAGGACATGAACTAATGAGAAAATACGGACACCAAGAGGCAATCACACGCCTGTTAAGAGTTCCCTGCTATATATACAGCAATCCTATTTGATTCTTTGAAAAGCGCACACCCTCAATTTCCCGACAACTTTGGCGAAGTTAGGAATCTTGTTGTTCATGTCAGCGCAGCGTGTCCGCAGCGGCTCATGATTTAGGACTGCTATATAATCCCGATATTAAGGGATTTGATATTATCTCACTGCAGCACAACTACTCGCAGGTGTTTGTTGCTGACGTTGCGGACCTGTTTTAGTGGGATCATAACCTACCAGCAGCACCTCACCTTTTTCGTTATATATCCAGCCTTGGGCTGGTATTATGCGTTTGACAGTTGGATTCTTAGATGCCTCATCCACAGTTACAGTTATTGAATTTGTTGTCGTGCTAGGCTTGACCAAATCCACACGCACATTGTCACTACTGAGGATTTTCTTAGGATCAGTTGGAATTCCCCCACGTCCGATGATGGTAAAGCTGCTACCAAAACCTTTGGTACAAGGATTTTGGGCAATCTGCTGTGCGGGGTCGATGACAGTTTCTGATAATTCAAATAACCCACGGCTAGGGTCAACATCTGGGGTGATAATATTAACAGTACCACTCAAGTTTGGATTGTTTTGAGAAATAGCTGTGATGTCATTTGTAGGTAAGTTTTTTGGGTCTAGTTGAGTGGGATCTGTGGTATTCAAACGTTGTTCAAGTTCTTGTCGGCTCAGAGGAGTTATGCCAAAAAGACCTTGAGTGTTAATTGTGACTTTCCCACCGCTACCGTTGAAAGCATTGGCAGTGATATCACTATTTTCACTAGGAAAAGCGACGATTAATGGAGAGTTAATTGTGATATTACCGCCATCTCCCCCAGCACCTGCTAGACCTGCACTGGTAGAGATATTACTGTTGCGGCGTAAGAGTAAAAAGTCTTGGACTCCTAGAATGATGTTTCCACCGTTACCTGATTGAGTGGTAGCTGTAAGACTTCCTTGATTATCTAGCTTGATAGAGCGTGCGTTGATTTCTAGGTTACCTGCGGGCTTTGTGTTGTCACTCCTCACGGTTACTGTACCACTATCCCTGACAATCAACTTTGGAGTTTCAATGCTCACGCTTCCGCCATTACCTGTGCTTGTTGAGGTTGCTGCAGCACTAATTTGACTCTCGGAAGTATCGTTATAAAACCTACCGTTTGGATTAAGTAATTTTCCAGATACTTCTACAGATTCCTTGGCACGAATAACCAATGTACCTGCATCGCCGTCACCTTCAGTACTCGTTGATACTCTTGCTCCATCTCTGACTCGCAAGCGGTCAGTTTCAATCGTTACACTTCCTCCATAGCCTTTGGGTGGAACTGTCGTTTCATCTTCGTCTACTTGAACACCTGCAAATATTCCTCCGGGGAAGAAGTTCGCATTAGCTGTTTCATATACATCGATATCTGAGGCGCGAATCAATAAATTGCCTGCATCACCTTTACCAAAGGTAGCAACTTGCACTTTAGCGCCATCACCGACACTTAAGCGGTTAGTTTCAATAGTCAGATTACCGCCTTTACCCTCACCTTCTGAGTTGATCTGAGAAAACAAGCCCGCAGGATTTCTAATTGGCTCATTAGGATTATTTGGGTTTGTTGAAAAGACTTTTCCACTCAGTTCTACTGAATCGGTAGCACGAACTGTGAGATTGCCACCTTCTCCTTTGCCAAAAAGTGAAGTTCCTACTTGAGCGTTTCTGACAACCAACTTTTTCGTCTCGATGGTTAAGTCGCCGCCCTTTCCCGTGCCTTCTGATTCGACGTTAGCCCTTAGAGAGGTTCCCTCGCCAGGTGTTCCTGTGCCTATGACTTCTACTAATTCATTAGCTTTAATGAACAAGTTGCCAGCTTTTCCATTGTCGACACCATATGTACTCGTTGACACTACAGATCCATTTTTGTTGCTAAAGCTTCCTGTATCAATAGTTATGTCTCCACCGTTTCCTCGTCCGCCATTGCTGGCAGTCAGTACAGCGCCATCGATTAAAGAAACCGACCCTGGCAACCCCGTTGAAATTTGAATTTTGCTGCCATCACCTACTGCCCCAGGCTCTACATTAGTAAAGATGCCAGTATCAGTACCTGCAAAAGAAACAGAGTCCGTAGCTTTTATAGAGACAATACCAGGATTTCCCTCAGCATTGGAATACAAACCTGCTTGCATTTGAGATGTCTCGGTTAAGGAAACTGCCCTCGCTTCAATTTGAATATTCCCAACTTTGCCTTTAGCTGGCTGTCTTTGGGGGCTTCCAATATTACTTAAAATGAAGCTACGCCCTCTAAGGGAGACGGTGTCTTTTGCCTGTAGCGTGATATTGCCAGCATTACCCTGTCCAGCATTGCTGGTTTGTAGTACAGCACCATCGCTTAAAGAAACCGACTTTGCCGAAATTTGGATATCACTGCCATTTCCCACTGCATCAGATTCTACATTATTGAAAATTCCACTACCAGTCAAAGAGACAGATTCCTTAGCTCGTACAGATACGACACCAGGATCTCCCTCAGCATTGGAATACAAACCTGCTTGCAGTTCAGACCCATTGCTTAAGGAAACATCTTTAGCGTCGATCACAATGTTTCCAACTTTGCCCTTTGCTGGCTGTCTTCGAGGGCTTCCGATATTGCTTGTCATCAAGCTGTTATTAAGGGAGACAGTATCTTGAGCCTGTAGTGTGATATTACCAGCATTACCCTGTCCAGCATTACTAGCTAGCACAAAGCCATCAGTTAAAGAAACAGACTCTGCCTTAATATTGATGTTGCCACTACTGCCTGTTGCTCCAAATGGCACAAAGTTGTAAATGTCACTTCCAGAGATTTTCACTGACCCTGTCGCATCTATGTCAATATTTCCCGCCTGACTACCAACAGACCCCGAATTTTGCCTTATCCCTGCATACAAGTTACTTCCTCCCGAAATATCTAAATTCCGGGCGTTGACTGCAATACTACCGCCCCCCCCAGCACGTACATCCACAAAAGCTTCTTTGGTGAGTGATACATCTGCTCTTTGCACTCCCACAGGAAAACTCAAGCTTCCATCACCATTGAGTCCCACCGTCCCGGCTGTAGATAATCCTCCTAACTCAACTCGTCCTCCTGGTGCAAACAGATAAGGACCATCTAAACTGACATTACCGCCTACCAGTGTAATAGTCTTTCCTGACGGTACCTCAAGAGTAGGATATTGAGTTGTTGTGGATTGAGTCGTAATATTTTGGGGATTATTCCGAAATCCCAAGCCAATCGGAACATTGATAGTTAACAATGGTGGTGCTTGCGGGTCAGTTGCACTAAACTCAAACCCATTGTCAAACAGGAAACTATTCGCCGTACTCCCCAAAAATGAACCACCAATTTGCAAACTGGCATTTGGTCCAAAAATAATCCCGGCGGGATTGAGTAAAAACAAGTTTGCCGCGCCATTGGCTTTAATCAAACCATCAATAGTAGAAATAGAACCACCCGTCACCCGGCTAATAATGTTTTGTATATTGGCTGCATTATTGAAGTTAGCCGAACCACCATTGGGAACAGAAAATTCTTTGAAGCTGTGAAAAAGGTTTGTTCCTCGAATGGTTCCGTCATTAATGTTGAAATTTCTGCCATCCGGGGTGGTGACTGTGGTAGATACAGTTCCATCAGAACTCACTTGTTGCTGTGCAACTGCGATGGTGATAGGCGCAAGAGTTGCTATGGTAGATAGGGGTAAGGTGAATAGAAAAGACCATATTTGTTTCATACGAAATGTGTTTTTTTATGAAGTTTTTTTGACTTTGATTGTGGCGTTGCTTAATCAAGACTATGAATTTCACGCATTACCAATTATGTAGAGACCGTACAGTACGGTCTCTACAGGGCTGGATCCAAACGATAACCGCTATAAATTGCATACTAACTCCTGAGGTTATCTTTAGTATTGAGTTCTTAGTCATTTGTAATAACAGAAAACTAGAAATAGCACAAATGACTCAACCTAATCAAGCTAATTAGACTGTATTAAACTCATATATATAGCAATCCTATTTGATTCTTTGAAAATAGCGCATCCTCAGATTTCCAACTTCGCCAAAGTTGTCAGGAATCTTGTTGTTCACAAAGGCGAGTCTATTTGTAGGATGGGCACTGCCTACCTTCCATTTGTGCTTGTTATTGATAGATAGTGCCCACCCTACTACTTACCATATTTCTATTTCACAGCAGCACAACTACTAGCAGGTGTTTGCGGTTGACGTTGTGGACCTGTCTTTGTGGGGTCATAACCTACCAGCAGCACCTCACCTTTTTCGTTATATATCCAGCCTTGGGCGGGTATTATGCGTTTAACAGGTGGATTCTTTGATGGTCGATCCACACTTGCTGTTGTTGAATTTGCTGTCATGCTTGTAACAGGCTTGACCAAATCTACACGTACATTGTCACTGCTGAGGATTTTCGTTGGATCAGTTGGAATTCCCCCACGTCCGGTGATGACGAAGCTGCTAGCAAAACCTTTGGTACAAACATTTTGGGCTATCTGCTGTGCAGGGTCGGTGACAGTTTCTGGAAACTGAAATAATCCACGGCTGGGGTCATTTGGGGGTGTGTTAAATTGCACAGTTCCACTGAACTGCAGGCCGGCTTCAGAAGTGGCAGAGATGACGCTGTCTGGTGAAAGAAATCTGCCTCCAGTGGTTGTAATGATGATATTGCCCCCATAACCTTGTTGGGCATTGGCTGTAATCTTGCTATTTTCAAAGGCAACTAAGTTGTCAGTGTTAATGTTTATGTTGCCTCCATCGGCTGTGCCTGTGGCGTTAGTAGTGATGCTGCTGTTGCGGCGCAAGATTAAGTCACCAGAATTTAGGGTAATGTTTCCTTCTCCGGCTGTAGTGTCTCCACTGATCTTTCCCCGGTTGTCCAGTTTGATGGAGTTAGCGGTGATTGTTAGTGAACCTGCATTTCCTGTTTCTTGACTGCTGACATTAACTCGTCCGTCGTTAGTCAAGTCAACAGCATTGGCATTAATATTTATATTGCCGCCTCTAAACTTGCCTTCAGTTGTTGCTGTGACAGCAGCCGTATCTGATATGCGTAAGTTACGAGTATTGATCGTGATATCACCTGCATTACCTCCGGCTAGTAGCTTACTAGTTGTCGTCACGATAGTATTTTCAAAATCACCAGAGCGATCCCTATCGTTGTCGTTGTATATCAGTGGCTCTTTACCGGAAATTTCTACTAGCTCAGTGCCATTAATCACAATCTTACCAGAGTTCCCACTGTTGACAGATCTAGATGAAATTTCTGTCCCATCTGTAATAAAAATTGACCTTCCACTAATGTTTATATCACCTGCATTGCCTAATACTGAGTATGTTGTGGTTGCATCGGGATTTCCAACAGCAGTGTTGACCAAAGTATTTTGCAAATACACCGGACCAGAGGATTGTATTGTAATGTTGCCAGAATTGCTTCCAGGACCAAAGGCTGCGCTAACAACAGAGCTATTGTTTGCCAATGATATAAACTCATTTGCTTGCAATAATATATTGCCCCCATTTCCATAGCTGGCCGCAACCAAAAAAGCATTGTCTAAAGATATAGAATTATTCGCTTTTAGTGATATGTTTCCACTTTGTGGTATGCCGCCGTAAGTGGAGATAAGTGTATCCCCAGGAGTTGCATCCTGCCCAATTAAAGAAATCGAGCCTGTGGTGGCTTCCAGTGATATATTTCCAGAACGTCCCGTTCCACGCGGAGTGGTATTTAATGCAGGAAAAAACTCAGAATCTGGGGTATTAGCTTTATGAGTTATGGAAATTTCACCAGCTTTAATATTAATGTCACCTGCATTTCCCCTAGCACCTTCGTCTACTATATTAGTGACTCGGCTTGGATAGTTAATAGTCACTTTCCCAATCGCATTGAGTGTAATGTCTCCTGGGGGTGAGTTATCTGCTGTTAACCCTTTGCCAATGCCAGCAGAAATATTTCCTAACATAATATTTATGTTACGACCAGTGAGTGTGACGCTACCTGCTCCTTTTTCGCTAACATTAATAGAAGCGTTGTTAGTCAAGGATATATCTGCTCTTTGTATATCCAAGGGGAAATTCAAGCTACCATCACTACTAAGTCCCAGCGTTCCTGCTGTAGATAATCCTCCTAATTCAACTCGTCCTCCTGGGGAAGTGAGAGTTCCAGCATTTAAGCTGACATTTCCACCTACCAGTGTTAAGAACTTCCCAGAAGGAACCTCAAGATTAGCAGATTGACTTGTGATATTTTGAGGATTATCCCGATACCTCAACCCAATCGGAACATTAATAGTTAACAATGGTGGTGCTTGCGGGTCAGTTGCACTAAACTCAAACCCATTGTCAAACAGGAAACTATTCGCTGTACTTCCAAAAAATGAACCACCAATATTCAATTGGGCATTTGGTCCAAAAATAATCCCCGCCGGATTGAGTAAAAATAAGTTCGCCTTGCCGAGTGTTCTAATTAAACCATCAATACTAGAAACAGAACCACCCGTCACTCGGCTGATAATATTTTGTATATTCGCTGCATTATTAAAGTTAGCCGAACCACCTGTAGGAACAGAAAATTCTTTAAAGCTGTGAAAAAGGTTTCCTCCTCGAATGGTCCCGTCATTAATGTTGAAGTTTTTGCCATCAGGGGTGATAACTGTGGTGGATACAGTTCCATCAGAAGTCACTTGTTGTGCTTTGACTGCATTTATACAAGTCAAAATCCCTATGGTGGATAGAGGTAAACTTAGAAAAATCAGTGAATGCAATTTGTGCAGGCGAAGCGAGCGTTTAGATTTTTTCATAAAGAATGCATTTTTAAAAACATTCGGCACGCAGATAGAGTGTACGAATTATACAATAATTTTGTGAAAAACAAGAACCCCGACATCTCGCGAGAAATCGGGGTTGTGGTATTTGAATTTTCCGCAAATCATATCAAGTCCGCTCAATTACCCGTAATAAATTGACCCCACCCGCCTATCGGCACCCTCCCCTTGGAAAGGGGAGGGTTGGGGACTTTCAAGGGTAGGTATTTAAGAATCAGGCAGTAGAGAGAGTGATTTGAGAGACATGGAGTTGTGGAGTGAAGGTGGGCCAAGGTTCAGGGAAAAAACTACCTTGAGGTAGTGGAAGGCGATTGAGAACGGTAGCCTTAATAATCAAAAATCCACGTCTAAAGCAACTAAGCCATCGATGGGGGAGACTATTTTTAAAATTACGTCGCGCAATATGAGTTTGTGGTAATTCATCTAAACCGCTAATGGGCATATTGGCATCAACAGAACCACCAACACTGACTTGCCATAAAGTAGCGATCGCCAGCGCTAACCAATGTCTTTCAGCACGTTTGGGGTCAGTCATTTTAGTTTGATGCCAAGCAAAACCACCTCGTTTACCGTCTTTAAATAGACACTCAATCCAAGAACGCATCGAATACCAGCAAGCATCCGCAACTTCAGGCTGCAAATCGGTGAGAATCAACCAAGGTTCGGCATAACCCTGATCATGACGAGCTAACAAGGTACACTCAATGGGGTTACTTTTAAAACAAGTTACCAATGCCTCGAATGACTGACCAGTTTCTGGGACAAGACTATTTAGAGGTAGCCAAAAATCCTGACCCTTAATTTGAAACTGTCCTTGAAGGTTAATCCGCATAAAAGGATGCCAACCAATGTTCTTGATTTGTTGGTATAACCACTGACCATAAAGCCCTCTGTCCGTGGTGACAATTACAAACCAATCTGATGGTACGGTGTTGTTTATATGACGAAATAATTCTTCCCAGTGAGGCTTCCAACTTCCTGGTTTGGTTGCTTCAACTATTTTCCAGGCAATCGGAATTCCACAGCCACGGTAAACAATGCTAATCGCTAATACTGTAAAGCGATCGCTTAGAGTCGAAGCATCTGCCGCCAATGCTAGCCGTTTTTCACCTCCGGGCCACAGACTTAGAATCCAGGATAGTAGTGGACTAAAACAAGATGTCACATCCAATGAAATTCGACCAGTTTTTGTTTTATCTTCAGCGTCTCGATACCATTCCCGCAGTTGCTGACGTATGGTATTTTCCTTTTTATCCAGTAGTTCTGCTAAAAAAACTGAAACCGTTGTTAATCCGCTTGATTGGGTCATTACTATCCCAAAAGTCCACATTGCAAGTACTACTGCTTGAGGCTTTGTGAGATTTGGGATTTTTTCAATCACTTTTCTAGTCCATTCTCTTAATTCCTCACTTTTCCCTACTTGCATTCCCCCTCCTGCACCCTTAGATTCTGCTTTGCTGCTACCTTGGATATTTCTGCTGACGATAGTCAGATAAGTATTTTACCTGCTAAAAGACTCCTTTGTTAAATACCTACCCTTGAAAGAGGGTTGGGGAGGGGTAATGCGAGAATTATGGTTGATTATCCGGACATGATAGTGGCATGGTTACTATTTCACCACAGCACAACTACTCGCAGGTGTTTGCGGTTGACGTTGCGGACCAGTCTTGGTGGGGTCATAACCTACCAGCAGCACTTCACCTTTTTCGTTATATATCCAACCTCGGGCTGGTATTATCTCTTTGACTGTTGGACTTTTCGATGGCTGCTTTTGTGTTGCACTTGTTGAACTTACCGTACTCTTAACAGGCTTGACCAAATCAACGCGCACATTGTCACTACTGAGGATTTTCTTGGGATCAGTTGGAAATCCTCCACGTCCGGTGATGACGAAGCTGCTAGCAAAACCTTTGGTACAGACATTTTGGGCAATCTGCTGTGCAGGGTCGGTAACAGTTTCTGGAAACTGAAATAATCCACGGCTGGGATCATTTGGCGGTGTGTTAAATTGCACAGTTCCACTAAATTGCGGACCAGCTTCAGAAGTGGCAGATATGACGCTGTCTGGGGAAAGAAATCTACCGCCATTTGTTGTGATGATGATATTGCCCCCATAACCTTGTTGGGCATTGGCTGTAATCTTGCTATTTTCCAGGGCTACCAAGTTGCCAGTGTTAATGTTTATGTTGCCTCCATCAGCTGTGTTTGTGGCGTTAGTGGTGATACTGCTGTTGTTACGCAAGATTAAGTCGGCAGAATTCAGGGTAATGTTGCCCTGTCCCCCATTTGTGTTGGCGTTAATAGATGCTTGGTTGTCCAGCCGAATGTCTTTAGCAGTGGTAACTTTTATATTGCCTGCAGCACCATTTCCCTGATTACTCGTAAAGATTATACCGCTATTAGTTACAGAGAGCGATCGCGCACTAATATCAATCCCACCTGCATTACCAACAGCTCCGCTATCTACACTGCTAAAGATACCACTGCGGGTATCATTATTACCCACTCCCGTAATTGTGACGCCGTTGCGAATATCAAGCTTCACATTTCCGGCATTGCCATTACCCGCAGGAGCTGTTTGTGAAGCACCACGGACAAAGGTATTGAGTTCACCGCCATTGGTCAACTCAAGTGAGCCAGCAGTAATGTTGATTTCGCCACCATTACCCACTGCTCCAGCATCTACGGTACTGAAGGCAGCACTGGGGTTTCCGTTTATCTGATTCACCCCAGAAAAAGAGATTGTGTCGATGGCATTAATCCTCAAAGTGCCTGCATCCCCCTTACCATAGGTACTGGCTGATAGTTGTGCCCCATCAACCGTTGAGACTGATCTAGCCTGAAGTTCAATGTTGCCACCTTTGCCTTCTCCTCCGGTGTCCACACGACTGAAGATCCCACTAGGGAATCCGTTGTTATCTACCCCAGAAAAAGAGATTGTGTCCGTGGCATTAATCTTCACACTACCAGCGTCGCCCTTGCCACCAGTATTGACAGACAGTTGCGCGCCATCAGTTACTGAAACCGATCTCGCCCGCAATTCGATGTTGCCACCTTTGCCTTCTGCCCCACTGTTCACATTACTGAAGATACCTCTACTGATACCATTGTCATCCACTCCAGCAAAAGTGATTGTGTCGGTAGCATTAATTTTTACACTGCCTGCATCCCCCTTGCCAGATGTGCTGGTTGTCAGTACAGCGCCGTTAGTTATTTCGACCGACCTAGCCCGCAGTTCAATGTTGCCTGCATTTCCTTCTGCCCCTGAGCCTACAGAGCTGAAAATACCAGTGCCAGAGTTACCGGTTCTTCCATCAAAGGAAATTTTCCCACCAGCAGAAACACTCACATTGCCTGCATTCCCTTGTCCCTCAGTGAAAGAGCTAAGATAAGAACCTCCTCCTGTGAAAGAAACATCTTCCAAAACGTTAATTTGAATATTTCCCGCATTGGCTAATCTACCAGCTTCTGCTCGTCCGAAGGTAGAGGTGACCAATGAAGCACTATTGGTGACAGAAAGATTACGCGCTTTGATTGTAAGATCACCACCTTTGCCACTACTGGCTTCGCCTACACCAGTGTTTACAAAACTGTTTGCATCAAAAGAAACAGCAGCATTAGGAGCATCAATAACTATATTGCCTGCATTTCCTCTACCAAATGTACTGGCTGTTAACTGGGAAGCACCACCTACAGAAATAGACTCAGAAACCTTGAGTTGGATATTCCCTGCATTTCCTTGTCCGGAAGTGCCAGTTTGTATAGCGGCGTTGAATAAAGAAAGGGACGGCGTATCAATGACAACCTCAGCACCATTGCCCGTACCTGATGAACTCACAATACTATTCACATAGGCGAAGCTATTGATATTGGCGGACTCCCCTGTTAAAGAGACTTTATTCTTAGCTGTGATGCTTACCCTTCCTGCATTTCCTTCTCCGTTAGTCAAAGAACCTATCGAAATACTGCCATTTCCTTCTAGAGTTCCTGTGTTGATGATTATATTTCCGGCGTTTCCTGGTTCTGTAATGTTAGAACTGTTCGATGAAAAGTTACCTGTTGAGTTTAAGATTCCACTACCAGAAGTAGTTGTTCCTTGGATTCTCACCCTGTCCGTAACATCAATTCTAATATCGCCTGCTTGAGCGCCTGGAGTTCCTAAGCCTGACTGTATCCCTCCATAAAGAAGACTTCCTCCCAAAAGATCTAAATTTCTGGCATTAACTGCAATATTGCCTCCTCCGCCTCCCTGAACATAAGCGATCGCCCGATTAGTCAGCGAGACATCAGCACGTTGCACTCCCACAGGAAAACTCAAACTTCCATCACCATTAAGTCCCACCGTTCCTGCTGTAGATAATCCTCCTAACTCAATTCTTCCTCCTGGTGCAAATAGTATCCCGCCATTTAAGCTGACGTTACCGCCTACCAGTGCTATGGAGTTTCCTTGTGGAACCTCAAGACCAGCAGATTGACTTGTGATATTTTGGGGATTATTCCGAAATCCCAACCCAATCGGAACATTAATAGTCAATAATGGTGGTGCTTGCGGGTCAGTTGCACTAAACTCAAATCCATTGTCAAACAGGAAACTATTCGCTGTACTTCCCAAAAAGGAACCGCCAATATTTAATTGCGCATTTGGTCCAAAAATAATCCCYGCWGGATTGAGTAAAAATAAGTTCGCCTTGCCGAGTGTTCTAATCAAACCATCAATACTAGAAACAGAACCACCTGTAACTCGGCTGATAATATTTTGTATATTCGCTGCATTATTAAAGTTAGCTGAACCACCTGTGGGAACAGAAAATTCTTTAAAGCTGTGAAATAGGTTTGTTCCTCTTGTTGTTCCGTCATTAATGTTGAAATTTTTGCCATCAGGAGTGATAACTGTCGTGGATACAGTTCCATCCGAAGTCACTTGTTGTGCTTTGACTGCATTTATACAAGTTAAAATCCCTATGGTGGATAGAGGTAAACTCAGAAAAATCAGTGAATGCAATTTGCGCAGGCGAAGCGAGCGTTTAGATTTTTTCATAGGGAATGCATTTTTAAAAACATTCGGCACGCAGATGGAGTGTACGAATTATATCATGTCCGGATAAACACTTATAAAAACGAGGAACCCTCCGGGTATCTCCTGCGGAGACGCTACGCGTTCGCCTTTGGCGTGCGCTTGCGCTTACGCCAGTCGCCTGGCTGTCGGGAAAACGCCAGGTGCACCGTCCTTGGGAACCCCCCTTCGGGTTCGGCAGTTCCTCATGGGGGGGGGAACCCCCAAGACCAATGTAGAGACGTAGCATGCTACGTCTCTACATATGTGGGTTACTATTTCACTGCAGCACAACTACTCGCAGGTGTTTGCGGTTGACGTTGCGGACCAGTCTTGGTGGGGTCATAACCTACCAGCAGCACCTCACCTTTTTCGTTATATATCCAACCTCGGGCTGGTATTATCTCTTTAACAGGTGGCTTTTGAGATGGTCGATCAACACTTGCGGTTATTGAATTTGGTGTCGTAACAGGCTTGACTAAATCAACGCGCACATTGTCACTGCTGAGAATTTTCTTGGGATCAGTTGGAATTCCTCCACGTCCTACGATGGTAAAGCTGCTACCAAAACCTTTGGTACAGGGATTTTGGGCAATCTGCTGTGCAGGGTCGATGACAGTCTCTGATAATTCAAATAATCCACGGGTGGGGTCAACATCTGGGGTGATAATATTAACAGTACCACTCAAGTTTGGATTGTTTTGAGAAATCGCTGTGATGTCATTCGTAGGTAAGTTTTTTGGGTCTAGTTGAGTGGGATCTCGTTGTTCAAGTTCTTTTCGGCTGAGTGGGGCAATTCCAAAAAGACCTTGAGTTCTAATTGTGACTCTCCCACCGCTACCGCTTAAAGCATTGGCAGTGATGTCACTATTTTCATTAGGGAAAGTGACGATTAATGGAGAGTTAATCTCGATGTTACCTGCATTAGCTGTGCTTTGGGCGTTAGTGGTGATCTTACTATTGTTACGCAAGAATAAGTCGCGAGAATTTAGGGTAATGTTGCCCTCTCCCCCTTTGGTGTTGGCGTCAATAGATGCTTGGTTGTCCAGCCGGATGTCTTTAGCGGTTGTAACTGTTATATTGCCTGCATTACCAATTCCCTGATTACTGGTAGAGATTGTACCTTCATTGGTTAGAGAGAGCGATCGTGCCCTAATGTTAACTTCCCCAGCATTACCCACCCCTGATGATTCAACAGTGCTATAAAATCCACTTTTATCTCCGTTCTCAATATACTGACCATCTGCCGAGATATTGCCAGTTGCTTTAACGGTGACACTCCCGCCATTTCCCTTTCCAGAGGTACTCGCTCTGACTTGTGAGCCATTGGTTAGGTAAAGATTGTTGGTATTTATTTCGATATTACCTCCATTACCATTGCCCAAGTTCTCCGTTTTCACACCTGTTGCGTCGAGCTTAAACAGATCTGCGACACTAATATTGATTTTTCCACCGTTACCTGTGCTACTTTCTTCAGTCTTGCTAAAAACCCCTGAGCTTTCCGTTAGAAAAGAATTTGCACGAATATTGATTTCTCCCGCGTTACCTGTGCTATTTTTCTCCGAATTGCTAGAGACTTCAGAACCTTTTAGTACAAAAGAATTTGCGGTAATATCGATTTTTCCAGCCTCACCAGTACCTTGAGTGCTTGTTGTTATACCTCCAAATTTCGGTAATTCCAAGGTACCTGCAACATTAATGTTGATTTCTCCAGCCTTACCTGTGCTATTTTCCAGCGCTTGGCTACGGACACCTGCTTGTTCAAGCCGAAAAGAACCTGCGGTAATATTGATTTTTCCAGCGTTACCTCTACCAGAGGTGTTGGTAATTATACCGTTGGTGTTATTGATTGTCAGAGAGTCTGTGACGTTAATCTTGATTTCTCCACCCTCACCGATGCTATTTTTCCCCATCTGGCTACTAACACCCTGTCCACCTTCAAGCTCAAAAGAACCTGCAGTAATATTAATTTTTCCAGCGTTACCTGTGCTATTTTGATCCGAATTGCTGACGACTCGTGAGCCTTTGAGCACAAAAGAACCTGCGGTGATATCGATTGTTCCAGCGTCACCTTTACCCAAAGTGGTTGTAGATATACCTGCACCTTGCGGTAATTCTAAGGTACCTGTGACGTTAATCTTGATTTCTCCAGCGTTACCTGTGCTATTTTCTTGCGCCTCGCTAAAAACTTTTCCATTTTCAAGCCGAAAAGAATTTGCTTTTATGTTAATATTTCCAGCGTTACCCGTGCCAGAGGTGTCGGTAGTTATATCTGATCCCTTGCTCGTAAGAGAGTCTGCGACATTAAATTTGATTTCTCCGGCTTGACCTGCGTTTAAAACTTTGCTAGAGATACCCGAGTTTTCAATCTGCAAAGAATTTGCATTAATGTTGATTGTACCAGCCTTCCCCGTGCCTTCAGAGTTAGTATTTATACCTCCAGTCACTGTCATCAGACCATTGACAGTAACGTTGATGTCTCCGGCATTACCTGTGCTACTTCCTGTTGTTACGCTCGTAAACGCCGAGCCGCCTTTAATCTCCAAAGAATCTTTTGCATTAATAATGACGTCTCCGGCTTTACCCTTGTCCCATGTCTGAATGTTTAGACCACTGAAATTCTGAAACTTGATGTTGTTAGCATCTAATTTTATTTGTGCGCCGTTCCCCGAACCGAAGGTGTTAGCGAGGGCGCTAGACCGATTGGAGAAACTTATCGAGTCACCAACAATGCTAATTTCTCCGCCATTTTTATCCCGATAGGTATCAGATAATAGAAGTGATTCAGAATTGAGATTGATATTCTTACCAATGATAGCAATAGAACCGCCGCCATCTCCAGTGACATTCACAAACGATTTCTTAGAAAACTCGATGTCTCTAAAACTGGGAGTGCCTTCATAACCCAAGGAAAACCCTTGTTCTTGTGGGAGTATCTTCACAACCTGGTTACTGTCAAAACTGCCGATTTCAACACGTCCGCCTTCGGATCTGAGTACACCACCCTCAACGGAAACTTTTCCTCCTACGAGTGCTAAAGTTTTTCCGGGTTCGACTTTTAATCCTGTAACGTCCGAATCAAATTTCTCACGGGGTCCGTCCTTAGCCTCAGAGGGAAGTCCGCTCCCTGGTCCATTGACCTGAATCACTCCAGGATTATCCCGATACCTCAACCCAATCGGAACATTGATAGTTAACAATGGTGGTGCTTGGGGGTCAGTAGCACTAAACTCAAACCCATTATCAAATAAGAAACTATTCGCCGTACTTCCCAAAAATGAACCACCGATATTTAAACTGGCATTTGGTCCAAAAATAATTCCATTGGGGTTGAGTAAAAATAAGTTCGCCTTGCCTAGTGCTCTAATCGCACCATCAATATTAGAAGCATTAGTACCCGTGACTCGGCTGATAATGTTTTGTATATTGGCTGCATTATTAAAGTTAGCCGAACCACCTGTAGGTACAGAAAATTCTTTGAAGCTGTGAAAAAGATTTCCTCCTCTTGTTGTTCCGTCATTGATGGTGAAATTTTTGCCGTCAGGAGTAGTGACGGTAGTCGATACAGTTCCATCAGGAGTGACTTGTTGAGTCACTTGTTGGGCTGTGACGGTATTTAGAAAAGTCAAACTCCCTATGGTGCATAGGGGTAGGGTCAATAAAATCAGTGAATGCCAACCCTGTTTCATTATTAACTCCAAATGTAAATTTAACTTACGCTTGCTGAGGCAGCGCTTGACAAATGTTACTCTTCGTAATTTAAACCACTGTATATTTGTTCAAAGTACGATCTTCACGAGTAGAGCATGGTGTACTTCTACCCTCTGGTGCTTATCCTTCTAAAAAGGACTGTAATTAACTGAAAAATAAAAACCCTGCTCTTGCAACGTCCGATCCCTTGAATTGACATTGACATCAGTTAGCGGAACACCGTAGTCAATGCGAGCATTCAATGTGTCGCCCATTTGCCATTGCAAACCCAAACCGACACCAATCAAAGTATTGGGATCAAGATCTGGATTCTGACGACCTCTGCTGGAATTATTCCAGCCAACACCAAAGTCAATAAACGGTATGAGTTGTAAAACTCCTTTGACTTCTTCTACCCGCAGAATGGGCAATCTCACTTCTGCTGAAGCAAAAAAGCCGTTATCTACTAAAAACTCATCCTGTCTATAACCCCGGACGCTTTGTATACCCCCAACGCTAATTTGCTCTAAAGGTACTAAGGGTCTTGTTGCCAGTTGTATATCAGAACGTAACACCAGTAAGGTGTCTCGTGCTAATTGTCGTATATACTGTCCTTGTCCACGCCAGGAGAAAAACCGACTATCAGGAGCTAAACCGTTAGCAGTGGCGTCAAAAAACCCTACTCCCAAACTAAATTGAGAGCGAAAACCAAAGATTTGTTGGGAATTGCGCTGTGTATATTCCTGAATAAATCGCAGTGCGGAGATGCGGGTTTCCCCATTCCTGTCAGCCCCTGGAGAAATTGCGTAGTTTTCGCCCAAAAGTTTCGTTTTACTTTCTTGTCGAGAAAAGGTCAGACCTAGGACGAATTCTTGAGTGGGAGATTGGATGATTGGCTGGCGCATACCCACATCTATGTAGAACGAGTCGCCTGTAATATCAACCCGGTCAAACGGTGGTTCAACAATCGTAGTGTCTGTAAATCCGCCTGCCAGATTCAATGTAGTATTCCGGGCATTTAGTGGGAGACCATACGTGAGGTCAAGGGCATTACTCCCATCGGTATTTGTGTATGTTGCACCAAACCTGTCACCTAACCCAAAAACATTCCCTTCGTTAATAATGATACCCCGGCGGAAACTACCGACACTAGGAGCACGACCATTATCAACAAACAATTCTGTTCTAAAGGAGTCTGCTTCTACGATCTTGACTTCCACTAAATTCTGGTCTGGACGTGATCCCGTAGACAATTCAGCAGAAATATTTTTAATCAAAGGGTTAAGTTGTAACAGTTGCAGTGCTTCTAGCAGGCGAAATCGGTTCAACGGTTTAGAGGTGGCTAGTGCTATACGACTGCGTATGTACTCTGGGTTTAACCGTCGGGTACCTGTGACCTTAATCTCTTCTACTCCACCTTCAATAATCTGAACTTTGATGACTCCTCCCTCCGGAGGAAGAGCTTTTTCGTCAACCGCAATCACAGCAGCAGAATTGAGATACCCAGCATCGGTGTAAAGCTGGGTGATTCTACTCTCTACTTCCAGCAGTTCAGCAAAGGTGATTGGTCTATTGGTAAATTTATCCGTTATTTCACGTAACTTTTTGTTACTAAATACCCTTTTTTTGTTACCTTCAAATTCAAACTTTTTAACGACAAGAGTTCCAGGAATACCAGGAGTTGACTCTGGCGGCGAAGGAGGTGGTGATGGAGTGACATCTAGTGGAGTTTGGGGTGATAGTTCTGGAGTTGGGATCGGTTGTGGTGATGGTACTGGAGGTACCGGAGTAATGCGATTAGGAACCTGAGATACAATAGCACTGTGAGGTGTCTTTTTAGGAGTAGAAGTTAAAGTCTGAAATTTAGGAGGTAAAACCTCGCTATTGGAACCCTCATTGAGCAAGTTCTGGGCGGAAGCTTTATAATGAGGGGAAAACAAAGATATATTTACTATTAACGCAACAGCTAAATTGAGCTTCCCAAAGCCAAGCTGCCCGCCTTGATTCATATTATTCGCTCCTCAGACTAGGTTTCCGTTGCAAAAATATTCCCATCTAGCACCGGAATTTAAAAGATGAGTTTTGATTGTTTAAATTTTATTTATCACATACTGTGTTCAATCACTGTAGAGTCATAATAAAATTTTACTAAGTCTGGTAGAGAAATTGCCTGTATAAGCTATGAAGTTAGGAATGAGAAATATGAAAATTTATTTGATGGAATAAATTAATGAGGTAGCCGTTCATAAGGAAACATGTATCATGCAAGCAAAAAGACAAACACTGCCAGCATCTTGCTGCCTGATTTAACCCAAGCTAGATCCTTTGCCGCACTACAATTTGACAAAAATGGAATGCCACGGTTCAGAAAGTCGATTATTTTGAGTCAAGGAGTTGAAGTAGAGAGTTAAAGCGTTGTTGTATCTGCTGCAAAGGTTTAGGAAAAAGAATCAAAATTGAAAGTTAGAGAAAAATTGTTATAGAGTAGCACATACTTATTAATTTTGTCTACCAGGTTTTGTGACATAAACATTATTCAAAAACTCAAGATTCTAATGATATGAAGACAACAAGGGGAAAAAAAATACTGGGTGGACGCTACAAAATTGTCAGAGAAATAGCTCGAGGTGGTTTTGGTATAACCTATCTTGCTGAAGATACTCAGACATCCCATTCTCCCTGTGTCATTAAAAAACTTGACCCTCAGAATGCTGATATAGAAACAGCAAAAATCTTATTTAAAAGAGAGGCGAATGCTCTTTTTCATTTACAACAAAACCAACAAATTCCTAAATATTTTGATTACTTTGAGGAAGAGCAAAGTTATTATTTAGTCCAAGAATATATAGAAGGTAAATCATTACAGAATCTACTTGAAAAGAGATGGCCTAGGGACAAGGTTATTATTTTTCTACGAGAAATTTTGGAAATTTTGAGATATCTCCATCAAATAAATATTATTCATCGTGATGTCAAACCTTCTAATATAATGCTTAGGAAGGAAGATAGAAAATTTGTCTTGATTGATTTTGGTGCGGTAAAACAATTAGATTCCAAATATTTCTCTCATCACCAACAATCATATACGACTCAAACCATGATTGGTACTCGTGGATATGCTCCAGAGGAACAAATGGCAGGAAGACCAGGTTATAACAGTGACATATATGGTTTAGGCATGACAGCAATTCAACTGCTGACAGGAATACACCCAAGAAATTTAAGACGTGATACTCAAGACAAAATAATATGGTCTGATGAGGTTGATGTTGATAACTTGTTAGCTTCCATTTTAACAAAAATGGTTTACTCAAACCCTGATGATCGTTATCAATATGTAGACGAAATTCTTCGAGACCTCAATGAAATAACAATTGTCGATGGTTTGATAAATTACAACGATTTTACAACGGATACAGAGATTGAGTCGCCACAAATATCTGAGTTGACGGCAAGACCATATGAGTCAGAAAGTTTCTTTAAGCTCCGGTACTTTTTAATTGTCTTAGGAGCAGCCGGAATTATCCTAGTTGTCATAGAATTTATTAATCCATTTATCCGCCCTTTATATTACTTACATCAAGGTAATCATTTCCTGGATTTACGTCAACCCGAAAAAGCTCTTGACGAATTTCAAAACATTATAACAATCCAACCAAATGATGCTAAAGCTTGGAAAGGACGAGGAGATGCTCTTTTGAACTTAGGACGTCTTCCAGGAGCTTTAGGATCTTATAATAAGGCGCTTCAGATCGAACCAGATAACTTAAAAGCGTTAAACAACAAAGGTAAAGTTCTATCTAAATTAGGAAAATATCAGGAAGCCTTAGAAGCTCATGAAAAGGTACTAAAACAAAACAATAGTGATGTAGACGCTTGGAGTGGAAAAGGAATAGCTTATCTTAGCTTGGGACAGAATAAAGAAGCAACAGAAGCCTTCGAGAAAGTGAAGCAAATCAGACCAGACATACCATATACTTGGCAGGAAATTGGTTTCACAACAGAAAACTTGCAAGGTCCAAAGGCAGCTAGGCCATATTTTGAAGAAGCGTTGGGAGCTTTTCAAGCTTATCTCAAACAAAATCCACAAAATCCAATTGCTTGGACTGATCGAGGGTATATATTGCAAAAGTTAAATCGTTTTCCAGAAGCACTCGATTCTTATCAAAAAGCACTAGAAATCGATAAAAATTTCTATGAAGCTCTTATTGGTAAAGGCAATATGCTTAATATCACGGGAAAACGTGAAGAAGCTCTTGTAGCTTTTAATAGAGCCAGTGAAATTCGTCCGGATGATTATCTAGTTTGGTATAGTCGTGGGATTTTACTAGCACAGCGCTTCCAAAAGCATGAAGAAGCTTTACAATCATTTGACAAAGCAATTGCAAGAAGAAATGACTTTTTTCCTGCCTGGCTGTATAAAGGAATAGCACTCTCAGAGCTAAAACGCTACCCTGAGGCACTAGCTGCATTAGACAAGGCAAAAGAGCTTGAACCAAAAAACCCTTATCCTTGGGCTTACCGAAGCTCTGTTTTAGATAGTTTAGGAAAAAAAGCAGAAGCACAAGAATCATACAATAAAGCCGTTGAACTTGGACTTCCACGTGAAAATTTAACGAAAAATTAAAAAAATCCGGAGGGTGAGCAATGCCCACCAGATCTGCAAACCTGTAAAGTGTATTGAAATCAATCCGGACATGATATTAGGGATAAAGACCGCGATCGCTAAGCGCCTTCGCCACACGACCGACACCCAACGTGTAAGCTGCTAACCTCAGAGGAATCTGCCTATCTAGTGATTTTTGAATGACTTGACGGTATGCTTGCACCATTAACTGTTCTAATTCCTTATTAACGCGCTCCTCATCCCAGAATACATAAGAAAGACCCTGTACCCACTCCAGATAACTTACAACAACACCGCCAGCATTAGCCAAGATATCTGGTAGTACCGTCACACCTCTTGACTCAAGCAGCTGGTTTGCCACCAGAGTAACTGGACCATTCGCCGCCTCTGCGATGATACTGGCTTGCACTTGGTTGACATTGTCTTCAGTTATTTGGTTCTCCAAAGCTGCGGGAATTAAAACATCGCAGGGCAAAGTCAGTAATTCTGCGTTACTAATTGGTGTTGTTTGCCCGAAACCAACAACACCCTTGCGGTTCTGGGCAGCATAAGCTTTTAAAGCTGGGATATCTAGACCATCTTCACAAAAGATTCCTCCAGAACCGGTAGAAACAGCTATCACTTTCGCTCCTGCTTGATGTAGCAATAAAGCCGCTGCACTGCCCACATTACCGAAACCTTGGATAGCTATTCTAGTCCCCACCAGTGATTGACCTTTGTCTATCAGCGCCTCGCGGACAATAAACATAACACCGCGTCCAGTTGCCATTTCCCGTCCCCGCGAACCACCAATGGAAATGGGTTTACCAGTCACAACTCCAGGTACCGCATGACCGACATTAACTGAGTAAGTATCCATCATCCAAGCCATTTCGCGGGCTGAAGTTCCCATATCTGGTGCTGGGATGTCTACTGCAGGACCGATATCTTTAATCAACTCGCTGGTATAACGACGAGTGATGCGTTCTAGTTCATCAACGCTGTAGAGTTTTGGATCTATAGCAATACCTCCTTTGGCACCACCATAAGGAATTCCCAAGAGTGCACATTTCCAAGTCATAAGCATTGCCAGCGCTGAGACTTCTCGCAACGTCACGGCTGGGTGGTAACGAATGCCACCCTTATAAGGACCTAAAATATCGCAGTGCTGCACCCGATGTCCAGCCAGAACTTGCACTTGTCCGTTATCCCGTTTCACAGGGATAGAAACCGTAACGACTTTACGCGGATGACTCAGAACCTCCAAAATACCTTGGTCTAGCTTCAATTCTTTTGCTGCTTCTTCTAGATAGCTACAGGCTTGGTCATATGGGCAAATATACGCTGGAGTTGGAACTTCCAACTGATGAAGGGACGATGAAACCATAAGATTTTCTCCTCTTGGCAAAAGACACCGCGAAGCCTATGAAAGTATAGAGTTTTTCTGAGTTGCAGTATCTTTGCGAACTAGATGTGTATGCCTAGCGTAGCTTGATTTTCTGGAAAAAAGAACAATTTTGTATATTTCGTTACAGTTTTTGTTGAGCTTGTTTAGGCTGAAGCAAAAATACAAAGCTGAGAATATCATGGCAAGCTAAAAAAGAAGCAACTGTTGTATTCTGTGAGGCACAACTGCGATGACAATCACCCACACTCAAAAATCGCTACCTTTACCCCCTGGCAACTTAGGTCTACCTTTTATTGGCGAGACAATTAGCTTTTTACGCGAGCCAGACTTTGCACAGAAGCGACAGCAACAATATGGATCAATTTTCAAAACGCATCTGTTTGGGCGTCCTACAGTAGTCATGATCGGAGCGGAAGCCATCCGCTTTTTGTTAACGAATGAGAACCAGTACTTTACTATAAACTGGACTTACAGTACCAAAGTTCTACTAGGACCTGCATCCCTAGCGGTACAGACAGGCGGCGAACACCAACAGCGACGTAAGCTGCTATCGCAAGCCTTCCAACCAAGAGCGTTAGCTGGGTATGTTTCTTCAATGGCGGATATTACCCACAACTATTTGCAGACATGGGAGCGCAAGGGTACGTTGACCTGGTATCCCGAACTGAGAAAATATACTTTTGATGTTGCTTGTAAGTTGCTCATAGGAACGGATGCAGCCGCTGATAGCCATTTTGGCGAGTTGTTTGAAGATTATTGTAATGGTCTATTCACCATTCCTGTACGTTTACCTTGGACAAAGTTTGGTCGGGGAGTGCATGGTCGTGAGCAACTTCTTTTGATAATTGAAGAGATAGTGCGAAAGCGTCAACAGCAGCCTGATTCCAGTCAAGATGCTTTAGGACTATTGTTACAAGCACGTGATGAGGATGGAAATAGTCTGAGTTTGCAAGAACTCAAAGACCAAGTGCTACTGTTGCTGTTTGCAGGTCATGAAACGTTGACATCAGCGCTGGTGTCTTTATGTCTGCTGTTAGCGCAGCATCCAGAAGTTTTGGCAACTGCTCGTGCAGAACAACAGCAACTGGGGTTTGAGGAACCGCTAACTGTAGAGCATCTCAAGCAAATGAGCTATCTGGAGCAAGTTCTCAAGGAAGTCCTGCGAGTGACTCCCCCAGTTGGAGGTGGCTTTCGGGAGGTTATTAAGCCGTGTGAGTTCAATGGCTGCTTAATTCCTCAAGGCTGGTCTGTTTTATACCAGATTGGCAGAACACATCAAGATAGCAGTATATATACTGAAGCTCAGCTATTTGATCCCCAGCGCTTTGACCCAGAACGAGCTGAAGATAAAGCAAAGCCTTTTAGCCATATACCCTTTGGCGGTGGCGTGCGAGAATGTCTGGGCAAGGAGTTTGCGAAGCTGGAGATGAAGCTATTCGCAGCGTTGTTGATACGGGAGTATGAGTGGGAACTAGTACCCGAACAAAACTTGGATGTGATTATGATACCCACACCTCATCCTCATGATGGTTTGCAGGTAAAGTTACGTCGAACTGCTGCAACCAAAGTTTATACTAGTTATCAGAAGTAGTTAGCTGTAGGGGCACAGAGCATTGCTCATACGTGTAAACAGTGAACAAAGAACAAAAAATCTGCTTGACAACTGATACTGCGCTTCCTTGATAACTGGGTTTGTGATAACTGATAACTGGGTTTCTGATGCAGGTCAACTTAATTAACAATCAAACCCCTGTCCTGACCCTACTCCTCGTTCCCTGGCTGGAGCCAGGGAATGCATAACTTGAGGCTCCGCCTCAATGTAATTATTGGGAGGCGGAGCCTCCTTTGAGGCATTCCTATGCAGAGCATAGGAACCAGAGAAAATTAGACAAACCGACCATTCGACTCTTTGCGTCGAATTCCAATCACTGCTGGACGCGGTGGTCCCTCAAGATTCCCCTCAATGTTACTAGGCCAGTTACTACCACGTGGAACACTTCGTTGCTGAGTGAACAAAGTCCCATCCAAGTTCAAGATCTCTATCTCCCGGCTTAAGGTTTGCTGAGGGGAGAATGGAACCTCTTCTCCAGGATGCTGCACAGAAATAATCAGTGTATTCCCCACAAAAGTAGGTCCGGTTAACTCACAGCGTGGTGGTCCATAAGCAAACGGGACAACTTCCCCAGCATCAGGACCGCTGGTAGGAATGAAGAACAGCCAGTTATTGCCAAAAACTCCAATCAGGCTAGAAGTCGCAACATTGAAATTAGAATCATCCTGGCTGGGCGAGTTCGCACCCACAACCCTATGGTCTATCCGTAATGGTTCTGGGTTCGCACCTGTGGTGAAACCATTGTGAGCCTCGGTAGACATATCAGTGACACCCCAAATATTCCCTCGGCTATCAAATGCCAAGTTATCCACGTTGGCAAAGCCATCTCCAGGTTCTGCCCCTGCTTCTCCACCTTTGGCAAATCGCTGCCAACGGAAGGTTTTCCCTGTACTATCTTGGCTATCTTCGATAATCTTAAAAAGTTCCCCTGAAGGCTGTGCGGCGTTGACGGCAGAACTGTACTTGGAAACTACAAAGATTCGAGAATCAGGATATCCATCTCCTGATGCAGCACCGTCTGTGTAGGCGATAAAGACTTCTCTAGGATTTCTGGGGTTAATTTCCAAATCCTCAGGACGAGCAGTTGGTGTTCCTCCGGCGAGATTGGCAGCTAAAAAAGCATCAACTAGCACTGCACCCTGACTTGTGTAGAAATCGGAAAGCTTTTTACCTTGGTAGGCAGGTATAGCTTCAGCTTCACCGTAAGAGGTTACAGCCCCAGTTGTTGAATTAGTGACCTGCGTTATTGTAACAGTGATTGATCCGCCGTTTGAAGTTTGTCCTAAAATACCACTGCGCCTTGGTAGACGAAGATTACCACCATTAGAAGCCCTGCCCAATGCTGCAACTTCCACTGAGGCAAGAGTTGATGGTGGAATTGGATTGGTGGGGGTATTTAAGTTTAGGGGAATCCATTCACCTGTACCGTCAGCATTATAACGGGCAACATACAGAGTGCCATCTTCAAATAAGCGGCTGTTGTTCTTATCAGTGGGATAAGTCACTGTACCAGAACTGACAAACTTCCAAGTGTGACCCCCGCGTCGGTCATCACCCAAGTAGCCTACTAATGGTTTTCCAGCTTCTGTGCGCACAGCGATATTTTCGTGGCGGTAGCGACCCAAAGCAGTGTGTTTGCGTGGGCGGAAACTTGGATCAGCTGGATCGATTTCTACCATCCAGCCGTATTTTTCGCCAACCAAGCCAAATGCAGCTCCTGTGGTGCCTTCGATGTAGCCTGTCTGGGTACCGTTGGGGTTTACATTTTCTTGAACTCCAACGAAAAAGGTTGTACTGGCTTGGAAGTTCTCCTCTGCAGTCAAGATGGTTCCCCAAGGAGTTGTCCCGCCAGAACAGTTGAATCCAGTGCCAATGATTTTGTTACCCAGTCCGTCAGAACTCAAAGAAAAGACTTCGCTAGCAGCAGGTCCAGTACTAATGAGATAATTATCGTCTCCTTTCTGGTAGCTTTTGGAACCCCAAGAGGTGACGTCTTTATAATTATCAGTACGTTCTTTGTTGATTCCTAAACCCGAAAGTCCATGAATGCGGCGGTTTTTGGGGTCACGGACAACAGCAAAGCGCCCATTACGGTTTTCACGGGCAATCCGTACGACAGAACCACCCAGGTTATACAAGAATTCACCCAAGACTGCGATACTATTTTTGTCTTCTGGTAAATCTTGTCCAATGACTAGGGAGTAACTTGTGGGGAAGCGTGCCAAGTCACTTGAGGTGTTGGGTGCAATAAAAGAAATTGGGTAGGAGACGTATTCGTGGTTGTTCCACAGGTAACCGTCATTGAGGCTTTTGCCAATGGGAATAAAGCTTGTGTAGTCGCTGTTGTAGCCAAAGTAGTCTTCTTGGTTTGGAAAGACGCGATCGCCCCAACGCACTATGACATACCGTTCATATTCCGGCGGTACCACAACGTCATCAAGTACGTTGTAGCTATTTAAACGTGCATCACCATTCGGTTCTAGTACGTTTCCTTGCTCAATTCCTGTTGGTAAGTAGCTCTTTTGCTGCGTGTAAATTGGTAAAGGATGGGGCAAACGTACTGGAGTAAATTTTAGGGGTCCAACCTTATCAGCAGCGATACTAACATTGCTGCCAAAAAGTTTTTCCCCAAAAGCTGGAGCTAGCACAGTTGCACCTGCACTCGCTCCAAAGAAAGCTAATAGCTGCCTACGTGTAAATTTGGACATTGGATTGCCTCTCAATAAAAATAGCTAGAATCATGAGCCTAAAAACTCTTTGGAATATCCATTGTTTCAATTTTTCAGTTTCGATTTTTCAGAGCATATTTACCGTCAAACACGAGAATTTGTCCGCATTTGAAAACGCAGATAAATAAGCAAAATTAAGGAGAGTTTATCTCTCTTTACTACTGAGTAATATTGATTCGATTTAAATATATCATCCATCAATATATTTTCTAACTTCTTAGAAGTCAAAGTCTAATTTTTTACCATTGCTTATTATTTTTTTAATTTTTTATTAACTTTTAGTTAACCTAACAATCCAGTGGAATATGTACCAAACAGAAAAGATTTTTGATGAAAAAAGAAATCTAATACTCATTGTCTATGAGGCTGCATATTATCCCCACAGGCTATAAGCCTGGGGCTACACATACAAAGGAGCCAGGTGCTAACACCGGGTTTCACAGGCTTAGACGCCTCTGGCGGTGAGACAGCGCGAATGACGGGTTTCCAACGCGGCTATGCTCTACTTGGGGAGACCCCAAGACCGCACTGGCTCCTCACTTGGCGACTGCGTTAGGCGTTCGCTAAGCGTGTCCGCCCTTCGCAGCGTGCCCGCAGGGCATAGGACATAGACGTGTCGCAGGCATACCCGATAGGCGCAGCCGTGCCGTAGGCATAGGGCTTCCCGCTTTCTTAGCACCTGGCGTCCTGCCTCTACAGGCTAATAATGTGCATCTTCACATAGAAATTGTATAAATACTCTGACCAACAAATTGCAGTATTTCAAAGTTAAAAAAATGAAGAGTAACTGATGAAGAAAGTTTTTTAACCGCTGTTATCATCTTCACAGCTTTGGCTTTACCTTTGACCGTTAAAACTGCAATTATTAACGTCAGCTTGAAAAAGTTTTTTGAGGATATGTTATGAGCAGTTTCTGTAGTAAAGCACGACCGAAAGAAAACTCCTGAAATAAAGGTGTATTCAATTAATACAGAGGGATATAGAAGATTTTGCTCTTAAATGTCTCCCTCTGTAGATACAAATTATCGAAGCATCAAACCAGAAAATCGTGTGGCGTCTTGTAGCACAAATCTCCACTTGTTACTGCTTTTTACGTACCTAAAATTTCGTGTCATAATGGGATTTGGGAATTAGCGAAGTTGTCCGCGAAAAGCAGTGCCTACTTCAGCAGCACCCTAGGGTGCCAAACTCCCAAAAAGCAAGCAGCACGCCAATAAACGCGACAAGAGGACAAAGGGCACTTATGAGGGACGGGCATCAATCGGACTCCTTCCCAGGACCTGGTGAGATGAGAGCACGTATGCGTGCGTTCGATTGGGCAAGCACACCTGTTGGTTCAGTTGAGACATGGTCGCAAAGCCTGAAAAGTACGGTGAAGACTCTTTTGGCGTCACGGTATCCAATGATCTTGATTTGGGGTGACAATCTCATTCAGTTTTACAACGATGCCTATTCTAAGCTGATTGGTGACAAACACCCTGCCGCTCTTGGTACTGATATTAGAATTACACTGGCTGAGGCGTGGGATACACTTGGTCCGATGATTGAGGAAGTCATGGCGACCGGCATGGCAAATTGGGTTGAGGCACAGATGCTTGTTTTGGAACGAGCAGGCTATCGTGAGGAGTCCTACTTTAGCTTGTCTCATGCCCCGGCGGAAGATGATTTGGGGCAAATTGTTGGTATGTTTTGCGTTTGTAGCGAAGTCACGCAGCAGGTATTAGGTGAGCGGAGGTTGCGACTGCTTCGTGATTTGGCATCGAAAGCAGGCGAGACGCGCAGTGTAGAGACGACGTGCCAGGACTTAGCAGCGGCGATCGCAGAACACCCCCTAGATGTGCCGTTCGCACTGATCTATCTCCGTGAAACCGATGGAAAAACTCTGACACTGCGCTCTTCGGTACGGTTGCCAGAGGGAGAACGACTTAGCCCAGTTTCTGTAGATGTGACAGCACCAGGAAGACACGTGTGGTCTCTGGCACAAGCAGCAACTGGTGAAACTGTCCTGATTGAAGGTGTAGATTGCTATAAAAATATTCCTGGCGGTCCCTGGAATGAGGCTACCCGTGCTGCACTGGTGATGCCAATCGCTTCATCAACTCAAACAGCTCCACTTGGTGTTCTGGTTGCTGGAGTCAGTCCTAATCGAGCACTCGACGAAGGTTACAAATCTTTCTATGAACTGCTTGCAGCGCAAGTATCCGTCGCTGTGGGAAACGCCCAGGCGTACGAGCAAGAACGGCGGCGCGCTGAAATGCTTGCCGAACTTGACAGAGCAAAAACCACCTTCTTTTCCAACGTCAGTCATGAGTTCCGCACCCCGCTGACGCTCATGCTAGGTCCGTTGGAAGACGCGCTTTACGACCCGCAATTCCCACCGAATCAGCGAGAACGGATTACCGTTGCTCACCGCAACAGTCTAAGGCTGTTGAAACTTGTCAATACGCTTCTTGACTTTTCGCGGATCGAAGCAGGTCGAATGCAAGCGGTGTACGAACCTACAGATTTGGCTGCACTGACAACGGATCTTGCAAGTGTGTTTCGCTCGGCGATTGAGAAAGCAGGGTTACAGTTGGTGGTTGATTGTCCACCATTAAGCGAGCCGATTTATGTAGACCGAGATTTTTGGGAAAAGATTGTCCTTAACCTACTCTCGAACGCTTTGAAATTTACGCAACAAGGTCATATTACCGTTCGTCAGCACATAGTTGGGGAGAACCTTGAGCTTCAAGTCGAAGATACAGGTAGCGGTATTCCTGAATCTGAACTGAACAACGTACTTAAGCGATTCCACCGCATAGAAGGAACGCAAGGTCGAACCCATGAAGGTACTGGGATTGGTCTTGCACTTGTGCAGGAACTTGCTAAACTCCACGGTGGTAATGTGCGGATACAAAGCGTTTATGGCTCTGGGAGTACTTTTACTATCTCAATTCCACGGGGCAAGCACCACCTCCCCTCAGAGCGAATTGGAAGTGAACGCACACTTACCTCAACAAATATTCGAGCCGATGCATTTGTTGAAGAAGCGTTACGGTGGGTACCTGAAGAAGCAGGGGGAGCAGGGGGAGCAGGGGAGCAGGGGGGACTCGGGGTCCCCTCTGGGGATAGGGGGGAGAGGGGAGCAGGGGAGCAGGAGAGCAGAGGAGCAGAGGAGAGAAATTTTGCCCCTGCCCGAATTCTCCTGGCGGATGACAACGCAGATATGCGTGAATATGTGCGAAAGCTTTTGAGCGCACAATATGAAGTTGTCGCTGTAGCAGACGGTGAGGCAGCTTTGGCTGTGGCATATGAACAAGTGCCGGACTTAGTGCTCAGTGATATTATGATGCCGAAACTCGACGGCTTTGGTCTTTTGACACAGCTTCGTGCTGACGAGCGTACACGTTCTGTCCCAATTGTTCTCCTTTCAGCTCGTGCGGGTGAAGAATCACGTGTTGAGGGACTGGAGGCGGGAGCAGACGACTATTTGGTAAAGCCGTTTAGCGCGCGAGAACTTTTGGCTCGTGTGAAAGCTAGCTTGGAAACAGCAAAGCTGCGCCAGGAAGCTGCTCGCTCCCGCTTGGAAATTGAAGCAGCTCAAGAACGGGCAGCCATTCTCGAACGCGTCACCGACGCCTTTTATGGACTTGACCGACAGTGGCGATTTACATTTGTGAATCGGCGATGTGAGGAGTACTTGGGCAAAACACGCGAAGAGTTGCTCGGGAAAGTCGTCTGGGACGAGTTTCCGATGGTAAGGGGTACTGCTTTTGAGGAGCAGTATCATAAAGCCATACGTGAGCAAGTTGCGGTGCACTTTGAGGTATTATCCGCTTTCTCTAACCGATGGGTGGAAGTGCATGCTTACCCTTCTGCTGACGGGCTTTCAGTCAACTTTCGTGATATCACTGACCGCAAACATCTAGAAGACCGACGCGAACAGCTTTTGCAAAGCGAGCAGGTAGCCCGTGCGGAAGCAGAGAAAATTGGGCGTTTAAAAGATGAATTTCTTGCAACCCTCTCTCACGAACTCCGAACACCACTCAATGCAATCCTAGGTTGGACTCAGATTTTGCGTAGAGGAAAAATTGGTCTTGCGGAATTGAAAAAGGGGCTGGAGACGATTGAGAGAAACTCGCGTTCGCAAGCACATATTATCGAAGACCTTTTGGACATGAGCCGAATCATCTCGGGTAAAGTTCAACTCAATGTTACGAATGTTAATTTTCGCTCGGTTATCGAAGCGGCGATTGAATCTGTCCTTCCATCTGTGCAAGCCAAGAACATACGACTTCAAACAGTTTTTGATGCGCTTCCTATTTTCATAACTGGTGATCCGAACAGATTGCAACAAGTCGTGTGGAATCTTCTTTCCAACGCCATTAAATTCACCCATTCGGGTGGAAAGGTGCGCGTGTTGCTTGAAAAGATGGATAAACATGTTGAGCTAATAATTAGTGATAATGGTCAAGGCATCAAATCTGAGTTTTTGCCATACGTTTTCGACCGTTTTCGGCAAGCAGATGCTTCCACAACACGGAAGTTTGGCGGTTTGGGGTTAGGGCTTTCAATTGTCAAGCAACTCGTTGAGCTTCATGGAGGAACCGTACAAGCAATAAGCCCTGGAGAGGGACAAGGCGCTACATTTACTGTGATACTTCCGCTCGCTCACACACAAAGCAATAGTCATACTCAAGCAGTTGAACACAGTTTTGATGATGAGAGGTTCACAAAAAACCAATGTGAGCAAAAAAACCTTGTAGATACGAAAGTTCTCGTAGTCGATGATGAAGTCGATGCTCAAGAGTTGGTGAGGACAATTCTTGAAGACTCTGGGGCTATGGTTTTTACCGCTTCCTGTGTTGAGCAGGCGCTTGAACTTGTACAAACCCAGAAACCTCACGTAGTAATTAGTGATATTGGTATGCCTGGGAAAGACGGGTATGAGTTTATCCGCAGACTGCGAGGACTTCCATCATCCATGGGAGGAGATATTCCAGCTGCAGCAGTCACCGCCTTTGCTCGTTTTGAGGATCGAATTCGTGCCTTGCGTTCTGGCTATCAAACCCATGTTGCTAAGCCCGTTGAGCCAGCAGAATTGATTGCAGTTGTGGCGTCTCTTGCTGGTCGTCATGATTTTCATGTTTAGAGAATCTCACCTTTAACGTGAGTTCGACGGACGGATTTTTCTTCTAATTCCAGACGCGAGAGTTTTTTGCACATTTTTCAACCCGTCGAACTCACGTTATAATGTTTAAGAATTTTTATTTAAAGCATTTATATTTTGTTTAGGCTCCGTCCTTGTTTTAGCTGACTTTGATGCAACAACAAAAGACTAATAGCACTTATGTCACAAATGACACAGCGCTTGATCTTAATTTACTGAAGAAGTATTCAGAATTTAGGAGCCAGAATCCAGCTTGGGGATTCTTTAGACTGGATGTCCAAGGGAGGTTTAGAGCAAGCGATTTTACAGTTTTGTGAATAAAGAAAAATATCTACGCTTGAAACCCCTGACTTGATTGGTGGGGTATTCTGACTCCTGACTCCTAACTCCTTTTCATCCTTAGCAGTCGTTCATCCTCCGACATGGATTGAAGGACGCCGTTCTGGGTCTTTCTCAGCCCGACGTAACACTTCACGGGTGACCACAGCAATATCGCCCTCACCAAACAAAATAAAGCGGAGCAAGTACTTTATCGGGTTTCCCTCTGCCCAGCCGAAATAAGCATGTGGAATCTTACCCGTCTGGTCCCGAAGATATAGAAGTATAGCGGCGATCGCGTTAGGGACGGCTGCACTCTCGGCACGCAGAATCCGGTAGTGACCGACCTCCACCCCTTTTATTCTGATAATGTTTGCAAATTCTGAAGCATCGGATACCTGAATCTCTAGAAAGAGGATGGGGTCGGTAGCCGGAATATGGTTATCATCGCGCACTTCTTGCTCCTTTAAAGCATACTCTCGCACATCGCCCTCACCCAATCGATTAGCAATCAGTCGTATTGTACCCCGGCTCTCTTCAGCAATAAAGCGACGGGCATTTTCGTCAATTTCAATCCGTTCGACTCGTAGTTCGAGCGATCGCCAGACGCGTGAAACCAGTGAACTGAGGATGATAGCACTGATGAAGAACCCAGCGATCCTAATCCCCTCAGGTCTTTCGATAATATTGACAACAGTGGTATAAACAAACAGCAGCGTGATGATTCCAAAAGCGAGCCTTGCTCGCTTGGCTCCGTGGCGATGGGCTGATAAGGTGACAGCAAACGCCGCCGAGGTGATCAACACAAGCACGCCAGTTGCGTAAGCCCCACCTTGAGCTTCCACATCAGCTTTGAAAAGAATTGTAACAACAAAAGCAATTGCTGTATAGACTAACACCAGAGGTCGTGCTGTCCGTGCCCAATTCGGTGCCATACCATAGCGTGGTAGGTAGCGAGGTACAATATTGAGAAGCCCTGCCATTGCGGATGCACCTGCAAACCAGAGAATGGTGATCGTACTTATATCGTAAATTGTGCCAAAGCCATTGCCTAGATACTGGTGTGCTAAATAGGCGAGGGCGCGCCCACTTGCCTTGCCCCCAGTTTGAAATTCTGCTGCTGGAATCAGTAAAGTTGTTACAAAGCTGCTGGTGATCAAAAAGAAGCTCATGATCGCAGCAGCAAGAGTGAGGAGCTTGTGGGTATTGCGAATGCGCCCTTTGGGCTGTCGGGAGGTGTCGCTGCTGCTACCTTGCACCAGAGGCATAACCGTCACGCCAGTCTCAAAGCCTGATAATCCCAAAGCAAGCTTTGGGAATACCAGGACGGCTACGCCCAGCATGATCAAAGGGTTGTGATGGGTAGCAAAAAGACTAGTCTGCCAGTCGGCGATCGCAGAAGGTTGATTCAGAATTTGATACAAACCGACGCTGACGACAACGAAATTTAACAGTAGATAAACTCCAACCAAAAAGACTGCAATACTCATCGCTTCTCGGAAACCTCTGAGGAAAACTGCAGCTAGCAATGCCACGAGTACCAGCGTAATACCGACCTGCTGGTTGTGAAGCAAAGTTGGCACCAGGGGATTTTCGATGATATGGGCAGTAGCATCAGCAGCCGAGAGGGTAATGGTAATGATGAAGTCGGTTGCTACAAAGCCGAGTAAGCAGAGTACGAATAGTTTGCCTTGCCACCAGGGGAGCAAATGTTCGAGCATAGCAATTGACCCTTCGCCATGAGGACTTTTGGCAGCAACGCGGCGATAAATCGGCAATGCCCCAAACAGCGTCAGCAAAACCAGAATCAGGGTTGCCACAGGAGAGAGAGAGCCTGCTGCCAATGCTGCAATACCAGGTTGATAGCCAAGGGTCGAGAAATAATCTACACCTGTCAAGCACATAACCTGCCACCAAGGATGGCTGCGGTGTCGTTCTTCTTTGCGGTAGGGTCTTTCCTTCTCGTTTCGGTCTTCTTCGAGCAACCAGTTGATGAACTTTGTGCCGATCCTTTTTGTTGGAACGATTGATTTAGCCATCAAACGCTACTCCTGCTGTACAGCTACATTTATATAATTTGGCGCTACGATACATAGCTCTCATAATTATCTCTTTCTAAGAACTAAATTCCTAAAGTAGAGATCACGCACCTGCTTTAAGAAGGATTTTCGTCGTGTCCCAATTTTCAATGCCCAAATCATCAGTCCACGGAATCACTTAACATTGTAAGATGAAGAAATTTATAGTTTGGGTTACTTCCCAGTAACACCAACTGTATTGGATGCATCAAAAACTAAATTTTTGCAACTAAAGAGTAATAAAGAGTTGTTGAAGGAAAAAAGTTAAAAAAATAGTGAACTCTGCTATCTTTTTTAAGGGGTATAAATTAAGGTTAATTGTTAGAGTTTTGATAAGAATTCAGCAGAATTGATAAGGAGTCTATGATTTTTGGTATATTCCTTTCATCAAATTTTCAACGGAATTCTTAACTTTTCTGACTCCTGTTCGCGCAGCGTGTCCGTAGGACATATTCTGGGTCCTGAATTCTTACGAGTTTTGAACGAATATTTTGGATAGATATAAGCACGCATCAACTTATGCACTTTGGAAGTGTCAAAGTCTGTATTGCCGATAAACCTCACTTGCAGCCCGATGCACTAAGGAATGACGATACACCAGTGATTTGAGGTCATCAGCATATCCACCGCCTATCACACAGGCTACTTTATAGCCAGCCGCAATACAAGTACTCAAAACCTGCATTTCTCGGCGGTATAAACCAGTATCAGTTAAGGCTAATTTTCCCAATTTGTCCCCGACATGAGGGTCAACACCAGCATCATACAATACTAAATCTGGCTTGACCTCAGACAACAAATCTGGTAAGTATTCAGCTAAGGTTTGCAGATAAGCCTCATCTTCCATGCCCACAGGCAGGGGAACATCTAAATCACTTTTTTGCTTAGTACCAGGAAAATTGACTTCGCAGTGCATTGAAAAGGTGAAAACACTATCATCCTCTTGAAAGATAAAAGCAGTGCCATCCCCTTGATGCACGTCCAAGTCTACAATCAAAATTTTCTCAACTAGGCGGAGTTTTTGCAATACGCGAGTTGCAATTGCTAAATCATTGAAAATACAAAAACCAGATCCATAACTAGGAAAAGCGTGATGAGTACCACCAGCAGTGTTACAAGCCAAACCGTACTTTAGCGCTAATTGTGCTGTGAGGATTGTCCCACCAACGGCTACACATGTACGATTAACCAGTGAGGAACTCCAAGGTAACCCAATACGTCGCTGTGCTTTGGCATCAAGAGTGCCCTCACAATAAGCTTGGACGTAATCTGAGGTGTGAACTAACTCTATTAACTCTTGTGGCGGACATGAAGGCAGATGAAATTGTTCTTTTTGCGCCACGCCATCTGCTAATAATAGTTCGTAGAGTTGCCGAAATTTTGGCATCGGGAAGCGATGACCTTCAGGTAGTGGGGCAACGTAGTCAGGATGGTAGACTATCGGCAAGTCCATGAAGTAATAGTTGTAAAAAATTCTCACAGCCAAAACACCAAGAGATATTATCACGTTTGATTTTGCTGTTTCTACACAAAGCTAAGAAATCGGTGATATTTTTTTGTCTGCTAATATAGTTTATGCTACGTAGATTTCCACCAGTTTTGTTTACACTGGACAAGGAAACAATTGAGAATTTTTATCTCAAATCCAAAATTGAAAATTAAAAATTGTCATGATACAACATTTGATTTTGCCAATTGTATTTATCTTGGCTGGTTTGCTTGGTGGAATCATAACCGAAAAAATTATTTTTACAAGACTGCACAAATTTGTTACTAGTAGACGAATTCCGGGGAGTGCAATTATATTTCGTTCCCTAAACCGTATGCCCTTCTTTTGGTGCTTCCTTGCTGGGTTTTACGGCGCAACTGTTAGTTACCGTCCTGAGCCAGATGTTGCAGAATTATTGACAAAATTTATTATTGGCGCTTTTTTATATACAGTTACTGTCGTCTTTGCCAGACTTACTGCTGGTTTTGTCAATTTATTTTTTCGGAGAACAGATGGTTTTTCAGCCTCACTGCTTTCTAATGTTGCTAAAGTTGCTGTTTTAGTTTTAGGAACATTAATTGTATTGCAAACACTAGGAGTTCAAATTACACCAATATTAACAACGTTAGGTGTTGGTGGTTTAGCAGTTGGTCTAGCACTTCAAGATACACTAGCAAATTTATTTTCTGGTTTTTATTTAATTATCTCTAAGCAAGTCAGAACAGGCGATTACGTTAAATTAGATAGTGGTAATCACGAGGGATACGTTACAGATATAACTTGGCGAAATACGACTATCAAAGAGCTATCTAATAACGTCATAATAGTACCAAATTCCAAGCTAGCCTCTGCTATTTTTACTAACTATCATCTCCCCGTTAAGGAAATTACATTAACGATGAACGTGGGAGTGAGCTACGACAGTGACCTTGAGAAAGTCGAAAGAGTGACTGTAAAGGTTGCTAAAGAAGTCATGGAAGAAATTGCTCCTGAATTAATAGCAAATGCACCTTATATAAGATTTAACGAATTTGCAGATTTCAGTATCAATTTTACGCTTTATATGCGGGTCAATGAATTTTTTGACCAGCGCTTGGCTAGACATTTATTGGTGAAAAAATTACACAAAAGCTATCAGAAAGAAGGAATTACAATTCCTTTCCCAGTCAGAGATGTTTATCTGCAAGGTAATGGGAGTCAAAATGGAGCAATGACTTTGGAATGATAAGCAGATGTCCTATATAGGGCAATACAGTTGCTGCTGCTTTATTCCTCAGTTTCAACCATTGGCTGAATCAAAGATGCGATTGCCCCTTCAATCCTTTGCCATCCGGTTGGTGAACTAAAATCAATTCCTAAGAATGTATTGCTGACTTTGGTTCGCAGAACTAGATAAACAATTCCAGCAATCAACACCGCACTGATCGCAGGAATGTCTTTATCTGGCGGGAAAGAACACTTTTGCTGGAGAAATTCCAAACTCTCAATCGCCACCCGATCGCGCACCATTGCCAATTCATGCGTTAACTCATTACCTTCTAGCAACTCCCAGCGCATAATCTCTTGCGTAATCGGTCGTTTTTGCAAGTCATCTAGAAAGCGCGTCAATAACAAAACCATCCAGTCAGCCAGCGATTCTGCATCGACGGCTGTTTCATCCCCAACTAATTCTTCAACACTCGTCCAGTAGTTCCCCTCCTTGCCAAAAGTTTGCAGCAGGGACGGAAGGTTCTCAAAATATCGATAAATCAAGACTTTATCGACGCCGGCTTCACGGGCGATCGCATTCACTCCCAGTTGCTTAAAGCCCGATTCTGCCAATAGTTTACCAACGGCTGCCAGAATTCGTGCCTTTGTTTCTTCTTTATCCCGAACCATGAACTGTTCTCATCTACTGGTCACCAACTGGTGACTATGATACATTGTCACTGAGCAGTGACTTAGGATTGAGGATGCAAAAGATTTCCTTTGAGTTAGAGGTGTATTCCTTCCACATTGATTTCATTGGACAGATGAACAACACTGTCTATATTCAGTGGGATGGAAATTGGACGGACAAAACTGCTTCAAGCGGTTGGAATGCCAACGCAGGAAATTTTTCAGCAAGGGTTCCAGCAATATCAGAGGACTTAATGAGTTTCATAAGTCATATCTAGCAATCTTTTAAGAATCTGTTTGCGAAGTGCTTGATTAGGAGTATAAAGTTCAAACATTTCTGTTGCCCACAACCCTTCTACTGCCAGATACACAATACTAGCTTGTACTGGATCAAGCCCACAATTGTATAGCTTATGCCGCCATTCGCCGATCTGGGTGTGTATGTGTTTTACGGTTTCTGGATTGAGCGATATTGAAACCGCTGCAAATAAGCTTGAACCAAGGGCAAGGGGAAGCTGGCTACTGTTGAAAGTTGCACTGACATAGGCGCGTAGCCATTTTCCAGGTTCGTCCCCCTTCTCCTTCGCCAGTTCAGACTCAATTGCCGCATTAAAATCATCAATGAGATGCTGAATAATTCCTGTAATTAGGGCTTCTTTATTGGGAAAGTGATAGAGTAAGCCACCTTTGCTCACTTCGGCTGCGTGAGCTACTGCATCTAGCGTTAGAGCCTCATTGCCTTGGTTGACTAGGATATTGATCGCGCACTGAATCAAGCGATCATAGGTTTCGGAACGTTTTTTACCCGATGAGGAGGCTTTTTCGGCAACCTTGGCGGTTTTAACAGTTTTCATAAGTTTCATTCAAGAAAGTTTGAGACTAACGCTTCTAGTTCACAGTGAATTCATCCTTTTATTATGCCGTCCAGACCGTCTAGCAAGCAAAATCAAAAACCATCCAATCAGTACACTTTTTTGCTTTTTACTATACCGTCTGGATGGTATATTCTTAAATGAACAGGCTCAAGCTCATTTTAGAAAATGTACACGAATCAAGACGTACAAGCCTCAAATGCCTTAAAGCACTTGGCACGGTTGAGCGATTTTATTTTTGCATTAGCAATGGCGTTAACCTTCTGGCGATTTGATTTGCCAGGGAATGCCGAGATGGCGAAGGTGGAAATCAATCAGTTTTTGGTGGATCAACTTAAACCTTTGGGCGCTTATCTCATTACATTTGTGCTTGTAGCAGTGTATTGGATTGCCCACACCCAACAGTTTTCCTACTATAAACGCACCAATGAGGCACATTTATGGATTTACACGCAGTATCTGATGTGTCTGTTTCTTGTGCCGTACTCGAATGAATTGACGCTTGTTTTTCCAAGTAATTCCATTGCCAAGATCTGTTTTGCAGTCAACATTTCGTTAATTGGCTTTCTATCGTTTGCGAGTTGGAACTATGCAACGTATGAACATCGCTTAGTTGACAAAAATCTTGACGCTCAGACAATCGCAGCAATGAAGGTGAAAGTTTTAATTGAGCCAATTTGCGGGCTATGCGCCATCGCAAGTGCAATGTTCGCACCTGCCTGGTCGGATCTGGCTTGGCTGTTGTTTCCTTTGATCTATTTCACTTTGAGGAAGTTATTAACAACGCCACAGGAGTCAAACACAGATTATAGCCTGCCAATTTCTTACGGTTGTGATACTCAGGAAAAATCATGAAATGGAAACTGCTGCGGCAAGAAATTAGACCGCTGACCAGCCTTGCTATCCCAATTGTTGCTGGGTCACTTATTTTTAGCCATGTGCATCTGCTTTGGGACACTTGTTATCCATTTCTACTGCTCTAGGAGGATGAAAAATTATCGCCATCAGCGATCGCCTTTGTTAAAGTCTACTTTTGTCAGACAAATACAAGAAGGCTTCCCGATGGGACTGCAATACTTTTTAGAAGGCGGAGCCACTTCAATCGCAGGAATTTTGATGGGCTGGTTAGGTTCAACTGCTCTGGCTGCAAATCAGATCGTCTTCAGTGTCGCTGGAATTCTCTACATGCTCCCACTGGGAATGGCATCAGCAGTCAGTATTCGGATGGCACAAGCCTATGGTGCAGGCGAATATATTCGGCTTATATCATGTCCGGATAAAGACTTATCATTAAGGCAGCAGGGGAGCAGGGGAGCAGGGGGGCAGGGGAGCGGGTTTTCCGGTTTTTGCACAGATCGTTTAATAATAACTAATTAACCGGACTTGATATTAGACGCATTGGTTATGCAGCGAATGGTATTGTCGTTACTTGGATCGTCATGATTACCTTTGGATTGTTCATTACAGGAAGAGCGATCGCGCACTCATTCGTGGCAGATATTCAGGTCGCTGAACTCGCTCGTGTCATGTTTTTAGCTTGAGCAGCAGAAGCCCCGCACTCTCCCGAAGGGGAGTGACGGGATGAATGCGTGCGAGCCCTTGGAGGGTGGATTGACCGATTTGGCGAAGCCAACAGGAAGTCCACACCGACGAAACGGGCAAACTCTCATGGTATGATTGAATCATCTTGACCCTCACTGCCGTAAGCGAAAACCAAGCTCATAGGTACAGGTTGCAAGAGAAAGTTATGGGTCTTGGGAACCAGGACTCCTGCCCTTGGAGGCAATGTAAGACCAATAGAGCTACCAAGTTCTGGAGGCAGTTGCCGATGAATTGGGAAGCCCACACTGTACCGGAGGTCAGTGCCAAACCCTTCGCCTTGCAAGCCAATCACCTTCAAACTCTCACTTCACCAATGACAACTCGTAAAAACAATTGAACTTTTGCCAGAATTCGTGCCTTTGTTTCTTCTTCATCCCGAACCATGAATTGTTCTCATCTACTTGTCACCAACTGGTGACTATGATACATTGTCACTGAGCAGTGACTTAGGATTCAGGATGCAAAAGATTTCCTTTGAGTTAGAGGTGTATTCTTTCCACATTGATTTCATTGGACACGTGAACAACACTGTCTATATTCAGTGGATGGAAATTGGACGGACAAAACTGCTGGAAGCGGTTGGAATGCCAACGCAGGAAATTTTTCAGCAAGGGTTTGCTCCGGTGCTGGTTCAAACTAATATTACCTATAAATTGCCGCTTTATTTAGGCGATCGCGTCCAGATGCAAATGTGGATCTCAGAACTGAAAAACGCATCTGCTATTATGCAGTTTCGCTTTTACAAAGAACAGGAAACACTGGCAGCAGAGGGATGGCAAAAAGGATTGTTTGTGGATACACAAACGATGCGCCCAAGACGGTTACGTCCAGAGGAACGTTGTTTATTTGCACCTTATGTGCATTCAACGGGAGATGCTCAACTGGCTAATTCACTGGTTAATGTGCCGTAAAACGATGATTATTGTTTGTTGGATATTGTTTGGTTTAATGGGTGCAATTTCGTTTCTTGCTCTGGCTCGAATTCAGCCAAATCAAGAATCACAAACCCTTGCGGTTGGGCTTGTTGTTGCTGCACTTATCTATATTGGCTTTGGGATAGGAGGCGGTGGTAGTCAACTATGGATAGCGATTGAAGTCGCTGGTCTTGGAGTTTATAGTTTACTTGCCTTATTGGGACTGCGTTACTCAAAATGGTGGCTGATGTTAGGTTGGATGGCTCATCCTCTGTGGGATATCGGGTTACATATGGCTAAGGGAGGTGCAACATTCACACCAGAGTGGTATCCAATAGCTTGTGTCAGCTTCGATTTGCTCATAGCAACGTACATCGCTGGTATGCAGCTAAAAATATTCAATTTGAGGAACCTAATTATGAATCTTGAGGTTAAGTCTCAGAAATTGCTGAAAATTCTTCTCATTGTCAGTATTATTTCGACAGGTATTCATTTCACCGATAATTATCTCTTCATCAAGCAATATCCCCAACCAGACTGGATTACAGCCCCTTCAATTTATCAATCGTGGCTTATTCTTACAGCAGTGGGAATCATTGGGTATTGGTTATATAAATATCAAAAGTTTTGGCTTGCTTATGGTTGTCTGTTGGTCTACTCATTAACAGGTTTATCAAGTCTAGGGCATTACCTTTATGGAACTGTCTCACAGTTCTCTGCCAAGATGCACCTGTTTATCTGGACTGATGGATTAACTGGTTTGGCTATATTGGGATTTACTTTTTGGTCAGCACTGATTCTCAAACCGTGGCGGCGAGAACTTAGCGCGGTTGACATGACTTAATCTTAGATTTATGCCCTCCACACGAAGTTATATCATGTTCGGATGAACACTTATAAAAAACGAATCACCTCACCCCGCCCTCTGGGCACCCCTCTCCGCGAATTCGGAGAGCCAGTGCGTTGGGGAGCCAGTACTTGATGAGGGTTTCCCGACAGAGGTATCTGGCGTCCGGGTTTACCGACTTGTAGACGCCGGAGGCGGCTTCCCGCTTTCTTAGCACCTGGCGTGAGGGGATGGGGGTGAGGTATTTTTATTGTAAGTAATCAAACGAACTTGATATTAGGCAATTGCAATCCAGTACTTAGTACAACATTTCATCAATACGAGCGCGAATTCTCTATACAAAGACTCTGCGTTTAAAAACACGCTCGTTTTTACGTAAAGCCGTACTTAGCACGTTGTTCCTAATCCTTTGAAATCAGAGAAAATGGCTATATGAGGACATACTTTAAGAATCTTAATAATGACTGGAACAACGCAGCAGCAAGCAACAATCAGCTTTGAAAAACTCTTTTGGACTTGGCAGGGTCACAAAATCCAGTACACTGTCATGGGTACTGGACGCCCGCTTGTACTGGTTCATGGCTTTGGTGCTTCCATTGGACATTGGCGAAAAAATATCCCCGTTTTAGCAGCAGCTGGTTATCGAGTTTTTGCTCTTGACCTTTTGGGGTTTGGTGGTTCTGATAAAGCTCCGCTAAATTATACAGTAGAACTGTGGGTAGAACTGCTCAAGGATTTTTGGACAGCACACATTGGTGAACCTGCTGTATTTATCGGGAACTCGATTGGTGCACTTTTGAGCTTAACGGTGGTGGCGGAACATCCGGAAATAGCTGCAGGTGGCGTTTTGATTAACTGTGCGGGTGGGTTGAGCCATCGATCGCACGAGTTGAACCCACCGCTACGCATTGCAATGGGGGCTTTTAATTCTTTGGTGCGATCGCGCATCACCGGAGCACTTGTCTTCAACCGCATCCGTCAAAAAGCCCAAATTCGCCGTACTCTATACCAAGTTTACCGCAACCGAGAAGCAGTCACCGATGAATTGGTAGATTTATTATATGCTCCTTCTTGTGATCCTGGAGCGCAACAAGTTTTCACCTCTATCCTCACAGCACCTCCAGGTCCTTCTCCAATAGAACTTTTGCCCAAAGTTGAGCGCCCATTGCTAGTGATATGGGGTGCAGATGACCCTTGGACACCAATCACTGGGGCAAAAATTTACGAAAAAGCGCGGGAGAATGGTAAAGATATCCAAATTGTACCAATTCCAGGTGCTGGTCATTGTCCTCATGATGAAGTACCAGATGTTGTAAATCAGCAGATTTCGGACTGGCTAACATCTTTGTAGATTGAAAGAGGAACTCGGTTTTCTAAAACCGGGTTTCTTGATGACTACGCCTATACGCCTATATAAGTGAAATCATAAAATTATGGTAGGGAGTTCCAGTTTCTTAAATTGATCAAACAAGGTAAACCGAAATATGCCCTATCCTACACACTATCTCTCAATCGTGGTGATGACCTATATGTCGTTTTGCGGGCGTTGAAGCGCCTTGGTCAGACGGTGATTCAATGAAAGGTTCAAACATCTGGTTCTATTCCCACCGTACGCAGTTGAGCTGCCAATTGCAATTAATTGAAAGCTTACTGCTTACAAGCTGGATCAGTTCCCTTTTCAGGCAGAGGAAACTGCAATCCCTCTAGATATTCGGCAAAATGTTGGCGAAAGTATGTCCAAGAAGTTTGATTGTCAACAGCAAGAAAGCAGCGGGGTGCTTCTCGATAAACCGGAAGCCGTGAGGTAATCTCTTGCTGGAGAAAGGGAGACAACTGTTCAAATCGTCGCAGTTTGCGGATAGATGCACTGTAGACAAGTTGCCCTGGCTTTCCCTTCATTTTCTTACCATCAAGACTTTGCCCTTTTGAGTCACAATAGTTGGGGACATAGAACTCAATGGTTGCTTACCTGGTGCGATCGTGTTTGCATTTCCCTGCACCAAACCAAACTGATTAGGCGCACCTACTTTAGAAGCGAAATCATCCATTTCATTGTTGAGGAAAAACCCAGTCTTACCTGCAATAACTCCTGCACCAAAGTAAGAGTTAATTGTGTAAGTTACAGACACAGCATTACCAAAACGATCAGTGATTGAGTAGTGAGTCGTATTCGTCCCTTCGGTAGATGTCATATTAGAATAAACATAACTTTTGCCGTCCTTCAAGAATATGGAAGCGATATTAGGTTGCTTTTGAAACGCCTTGGTACTAAAGTTGAGAATATCTACATCTCCCCGCTGTAAGATAAAACCTTTTTCGGCTAGTTCAATTGCAGGAGCCATTACAGTAGCGCGAGTCATCGTTCCGTACTCTGAAAGCGCTTGTTCTAATCCTTTGACTGTTCCTGGAACTGCTACTGCCAAATAACCCTTTTTACTAAGGTTAGAAATGACTTTGCCCTGCTTATCCAGGTACATATTTTTGCTAGCTTTTAAAGGCGCTTTCTCACGGAAATTGATGAAAGTTTTTTTGCCGTTGGCGAGGTAGATAAGCATAAATCCACCTCCACCAATATTGCCACAGCAAGGGTCTGTCACCGCTAGGGCATAACCTACAGCTACCGCTGCATCAACTGCATTACCCCCACGTTTCAGGATTTGCAATCCTACTTCAGAAGCCTCGTGTTGTGAAGTGGCGACAACGCCATTCTTGCCCGCTGCTAAAGCTGGTGAGGCGGATAAGACAGTTGCTTTACAACTAGGTGCTGACGACTTCTTGCACAACAACCAGCTAAACGAGTTGTATGCATATGTTAATGGATGGTAAAGACTACGTGATACCAGAATATCCAGCCCTAAAGCTGCTGCAATTAATCCCGAACCAACAGCTAAAGTTTGCCAACATCTTTTGAACCATTTCTTGTTTTGCATTCAACCTTTAACCGAGTGCTGCTTGTCCAGAGAAATAATGGTTTTTCTTCCAGTTCACGCATTATAAATTACCATACTTTCCATCAACTCTACCTGCTGAGGGTTTTTTACGCGGATTATGCACCTGTGTGGAGATAACTACATCAATGAGAAGCAATCACCATTCCCTCACCGTTGCGTTCTAACAAAATATGTAGTTTGAGAATTGCGCTCAGAAATGGAATCGCTATCCATTGTTTTTTGAGTGATCATGGTTCCATTAAGATATTCAATATTTATCATCACGTTAACCCTTAAAAATATTCCACAAACGCTTTACGAAAAACTGTTGATACTCGTCTAGCTTATCAACGTAATCGTCTTCCCAATTTGTTGAGACGACTTCCACAGCTAGCTGGATTGGTTCAGTAAGAGCACCATATGCCATGACATTTGAGTTCCACTTTGATGCACTCACTACACTCACATCTGGGTTTCTGCCTTGCTCTTTAAGAAAATTTGTTACAGTTTTAATGACAATATCCTTGTCAACAATGTAATCAAGTCCCAAACGTTCAATCTCTCTGTCGAAAGACTTGACAAGATATCGCGCTACATTTTTATGCGCTCTAGTCGGTTCCACCTGTACAATTTCCCCATTCACAAGTTCATAAATGCCTAAGCCATCGGGGTACTGTTCTAGAAATTCCTCAAAAGTTAGTTTTTTCGCTGTGGTAGTAGTCATGGCAATCGCCACCCAAAGCAGTACTATTGTTCTACCATAGTAAAGGCGACAATGATAACATTAAGAACTGTTTCGTCTCTACTGCTTTCTCTCAGCCTGTGAATATGTCAAACAGCCAGCAGATTGCCGCGTCCTTAAACGGACATCTTCCTAACTCCAGCAACAACCAAAACACAATCCGCATTCGCGGTGCGAGGCAGCATAATCTCAAGAATATTGATTTGGAATTGCCACGCGATCGCCTCATTGTCTTTACTGGCGTTTCTGGTTCTGGCAAGTCTTCCCTAGCATTTGATACCATTTTCGCAGAAGGACAACGCCGCTACGTAGAATCTCTCAGTGCTTATGCACGGCAATTTTTGGGACAGGTAGAAAAACCTGATGTGGAGGCGATAGAGGGTTTAAGTCCAGCAATTTCCATTGATCAAAAGTCTACTTCTCATAACCCTCGTTCCACGGTGGGGACGGTGACGGAGATTTATGATTATATGCGGTTGTTGTTTGGACGGGCGGGTGAACCTCATTGTCCGATATGCGATCGCTGTATTGCTCCTCAGACGATAGATCAGATGTGCGATCGCATACTAGAACTTCCAGATCGCACCCGCTTTCAAATCCTTGCGCCTGTCGTCCGGGGTAAAAAAGGAACTCATACCAAGCTGTTATCAGGTTTAGCTTCCCAAGGTTTTGTCCGTGTTCGGGTGGATGGTGAGGTGCGAGAACTTTCTGACGCCATTGAGTTGGATAAAAATGTTACTCATACCATAGAAGTGGTTATTGACCGTCTGGTGAAAAAGCCCTCTATTCAGGAGCGTTTGGTTGATTCTCTGACCACTTGTCTTAAACAATCCAGTGGAATTGCGGTAATTGAGATTATAAAAGATACAGATAATCAAGACTTACCCTCAGAATTGGTCTTTTCCGAGAACTTTGCTTGTCCAGAACACGGGGCGGTTATGGATGAATTATCACCGCGCTTGTTCTCGTTTAATTCTCCTTATGGTGCTTGTCCCCACTGTCACGGGATTGGAAGTTTAAGAAGGTTTTCGCCAGAGTTGGTAGTTCCTGATCCAAAAGCACCTGTGTATTCTGCGATTGTTCCTTGGTCGGAGAAAGAGAATTCCTATTATATAGAATTGTTGTATAAGGTAGGGCAAGAGTTTGGGTTTGAGTTGCAGACATTGTGGAGTCAGTTGACCGAGGAACAGCAGAATGTCATTTTGCATGGAACTGCAGAGACACACAAGTCGCAAAGTTCAGGTTTTAAAGGCGTGCTGCCTATGTTGCAAAGGCAGTATGATGGGAGTTCAGAGTTAATTAAGCAAAAATTAGAACAGTATTTGATAGACCAGCAGTGTCCGGTGTGTAAGGGGAAACGGTTAAAACCGGAGGCGTTGGCGGTGCGGTTAGGACAGTACCAAATTTTGGATCTGACCGGTAGTTCAATTCGCGAGTGTCGGGAGAGGATTGATAAGTTAGAGTTAAGTCAACGTCAAATGCAAATTGCAGATTTGGTGTTGAGAGAAATTAGAGCACGATTGCAATTTTTGTTAGATGTGGGATTAGATTATCTGACACTTGATCGTCCAGCGATGACGCTTTCGGGTGGGGAAGCACAACGAATTCGTCTAGCAACTCAAATTGGTTCTGGCTTGACTGGCGTTTTGTACGTTTTGGATGAACCGAGTATTGGTTTGCATCAACGAGATAATGGGCGGTTGCTGAAAACTTTAACAAAGTTAAAGGATTTGGGTAACACGTTGATTGTGGTAGAGCATGATGAAGAAACCATTCGTGCTGCTGATCACCTTGTTGATATTGGTCCTAACGCAGGTATTCATGGGGGAAATATTGTCGCTGAAGGTGATTTGCAAGCATTGCTGGAGTCGGAAGAATCCCTGACAGGTGCATATTTGTCTGGACGACGGATGATTACAACTCCAGCTGAACGCAGAGAAGGAAATGGGCTGAGTTTGGTCATCAAAAATGCTCGTCGCAACAATCTCAGGAATATAGATGTAGAAATACCTTTGGGTAAACTTGTCGCGGTGACTGGTGTTTCTGGTTCTGGTAAATCTACCTTAATTAACGAATTACTTTACCCCGCACTGCAACATCATCTAACTCGCAAAGTTCCATTTCCTAAAGAGATAGATACAATTAAGGGATTAGATACTATTGATAAGGCAATTGTCATTGATCAATCACCTATCGGTAGAACACCACGTTCTAACCCAGCGACTTATACAGGTGTTTTTGATATTATTCGCGAAGTATTTGCAGAAACAATTGAAGCGAAAACAAGAGGTTATAAACGAGGGCAATTTTCTTTCAATGTTAAAGGTGGACGCTGTGAAGCTTGCAGTGGACAGGGCGTGAATGTAATTGAAATGAACTTTTTGCCGGATGTTTATGTACAGTGCGAAGTTTGCAAAGGTGCAAGATATAACCGGGAAACTTTGCAGGTGAAGTACAAAGACAAGTCTATTTCTGATGTTCTCAACATGACCGTTGAGGAGGCTTTGGAGTTTTTTAAAAACATTCCCAAAGCTCAGGCTAAATTGCAAACTTTGGTTGATGTTGGGTTAGGATATATTCAACTCGGACAACCAGCAACAACCTTATCTGGTGGTGAAGCGCAGCGGGTGAAGTTAGGAACAGAACTTTCTCGCAGGGCTACAGGTAAGACACTTTATCTGATTGATGAACCGACAACAGGTTTATCTTTTTATGATGTCCATAAGTTGTTAGATGTTTTGCAACGTTTGGTGGATAAAGGGAATTCGATTTTAGTGATTGAACACAATTTAGATGTGATTCGTTGTGCTGATTGGTTGATAGATTTGGGACCAGAAGGTGGCGATAAAGGAGGAGAGGTGATTGCTGTAGGTACGCCAGAGGAAGTGGCAGAGAATTCTCGGTCGTATACTGGGCAGTATGTTAAACAGGTGTTGCAGCAGTATTCGCCAGCAAAGGAGAGTGTGTAGGTGGAATATGATGCACCCTACGTCTAAGTTTGTGGGTTGGGGAGGCAGCGCGAATGACGGCTTTCAAGGGCAGAGGCGTCTGGCGTTTAAGCGACAGCGAAACCCAACAAACACGTTGATATATAGAAATTAAGTTTTCAGTATATCTGGTTTTGATTGAGTTGAAGTTGCGGTTGCGCTAAGCGCAACCGCAACGGAACTTCGTGTGCGATAAGCCGGACGCTTGACGCTACGCATATCGCACGATACCTCTAGTTGCCAAGCAACTGGAGATTGATAACCCGCAACGCCGGGTTATATCAAGTTCGGATGAACACTTATAATTAAATTGCCCTGGTCATCGGCCACCAATGGTAGCAAGTCAACCCGCGAATAAAATCACGTTGTTCAAGTAATTGTTGGCAACGATAAACTAACAATTTTTCTAACTCCTCTAAGGTGTGGGGAGAGTGATTGGCAACAATTTCATTTGTGAGCGGCCACAGTCGTTCTGCTGGTTGTAATTCAGGGGAATAGGCAGGCATGGGGAAAAAGTGAATTCCATCTGGAAGGATGAGATCATTGCTTGTATGCCAACCTGCTTGGTCAACAGTTAGGAGAATTTGTTTGTTAGCACCAAGATTAAATTCGCGGGCAAAGTCTGCAAGTACACGATTAAATAATTCTGTGCTGACTCGGGGTAGAATCCACCAATATGTTTCACCTGACTCTGGGTGTACAAAACCGTAAAGCCATAACCACTCGTATTTTTGTTGGACTTCGGCAACTGGCTGTTCCCCAATTGGAGTCCAAACTCTACGCAAGATTGGATGAAGCCCTAAACGATGTTCATCCATGCTCCAAACCTCTATATCGGCATCAGGATATTTAGATTGCAAAAATTCGAGTTCTTTATGTAGTTTTTTTTCCACTCGTTTTGTTCCACTGGGTCAGCAACACGATGGTCTGGTCGCGGAACACGAAGACGAAAAGTCATTTGTTGTAAATACTCCCATCCACGGTGACGGCTGATTCTACGTCCGGTTATTTCACTTAACCAATCTGCAACTTTTCGACCATTCCACAATCCACCATCCGGTGCTGGATACTGTAGAACCTGCCATAACTGTGCTTGTTGCTCGTCACTGAGTAATGACTCTTTGCCTGAGTTTTGACGTCGCAGGTCAGCGATGCCCCAGCAGGGGGCMAGCGAAGCTGATCGCATCCAGTCCTTTTTCGTTATAACGACGCACGATTTGATAAATCCAAATCCGGCTATACCCTGTAAAGAGTGATACTTCCAGTGGTGTTTTTCCAGTCGCCAACAGCCAAATTATTTGGTAGTGGCTGCGTTCCACTACATCCGTTGCTTCACGATACCGCCTATATAGTTCTTCTGAGCTTAAGTGTTCTGCCAGCGCAATACGTTTTGGCATAGGTCATAGATACACGCAACGATTCCCAAATTAATTATAAGTGATTATCCGAACCTGATATTATATCATGTCCGGATAAAGACTTATCATTAAGGCAGCAGGGGGGCAGGGGAGCACTATTCGAGGGTTTTCACCCAAATTGCACAGATAATTTAATAATAACTAATTAACCGGACTTGATATTATTAACTGTTTCTTTCATTTGTAGCGGGTGCTGTGCCGCCAGTGGGCTTGCTCAATTATGTGAAAAGTTAGGTGCAAGTCAGGTTTAGCATAGAAAAAGAACAAATTTTGTATTTTTCGTTTCACTTACACAGGGAAATTAGCAGTGCTACCAGACAAGCGTCCTCCTACCTCGCCAACTCAACGTTGGACTTTTTCCCAGCTTTTTGGACGAGCAAGACGTCATCCTTTCATGATTTCACGTTGGGTTTTAAGCTGGGCTATTGTAGGAACTTTTTGTGGTTTATTTGCTGGGCTGTACTGGAATATCTTGGAACTGATGATTCACGGACTGCAAAGATTTCACGGTTCCAGTCTTTTGTTGATAATGCCATTAGCTGGTTTAGTTATCGGTTTGGTGATTCATTTCCTTGGTAATCCTGGTGAAATTGCCGTCATTGTCGATAACATCCATTTTCGGGGTGGACGGTTGGATGCTCGCAAAAATCCTTCAATGATTCTTGCTTCTTTAGTCAGTATATCGGCTGGCGGCAGTGCCGGACCAGAAGCACCACTGGTACAGCTTACAGGTTCTTTTGGTACTTGGGTTGCTGATCGTTTAAGACTCCAAGGTGAAGACGTGAGATCTATGAGTTTAGCGGCAATGGCTGCAGGTTTTACTGCTTTGTTTGGCGCACCTCTTGGTGGTGCGATGTTTGCCCTAGAAATATTACACCACCAGCATATTGTCGAGTATTACGAAGCGCTAATGCCAGCCATTGTTTCGAGTTGCACGAGTTATCTGGTCTTTGCAGCTATTACACAGTTGGGAATTGCACCGACTTGGCATTTTCCTCAGTACCGCTTAGATAGCATTAATGATTTTGCTGTCGCGATCATGTTTGGAATTGTAGGAGTTGTGGCAGGATGGATTTTCATGGGCATTTTTCGCGGATGTGACCGAATTTTTGCCTTGATTCCTGGACCCATTTATCTACGCACAACTATAGCGGGGTTGGGATTGGGCATTTTAGCAACTGTTTTACCTCTGACTCGTTATTTTGGACATGAGGAGTTAGATGAGGTTGTAAATCAAAGCTTTCCTGTTGTTTTCTTGTTTATGCTTGCCTTGGCGAAAATGGCTACCATTAGCATGACTGTCACTGGTGGATGGCGCGGTGGATTTATTATTCCCTTATTTTTCACTGGGGCTTGTGTCGGTAAAGCTGTCGCAGCCTTCATTCCTGGACTCAATCCCACGCTTGCCATGATTTGTACAATGGCGGCTATCAATGCATCTGTGACGCGTACACCGATCAGCACGACTTTGCTACTGTCAAAATTGACAAATTTTAGTCCTTTGACTCCAATTCTGTTTGCCAGTTTGATTGGATTTTTTCTCGCCCCTAAAGTCCCCTTTATTGCTTCTCAACTGAAGTCTGAACAAGGAACACTGATTAATCATCCGTAGTCACTTGGCAGCTATCAATTAACAGCTTAATAAGCGTTTAATATTGGTGTTTACGACTCACCCACAACCCAGTAAACAGTAAAATATGCTAGAATTGTATCATATTATGGCAGGAATTCAGCAAGAATTGGGAACAATTTTGCTCTTTTCTCAGTATAAAGCCTAAAATTTGCAATTTTTGGAGTTTTTTGGGTTATGACAACCTCTCAGGAGAGGATTATCCCTACTGATCTGCGGAATGAAATGTCCCGGTCATATTTGGAATATGCAATGAGCGTCATTGTAGGTCGGGCACTACCAGACGCCAGGGATGGTCTGAAACCTGTGCATCGTCGCATTCTCTACGCAATGCATGAACTCGGGTTGAGTGCTGATCGCCCCTTTCGTAAGTGCGCTCGTGTGGTAGGAGAAGTGTTGGGTAAATATCACCCCCACGGCGACACAGCAGTGTATGATGCTTTGGTGCGGATGGCGCAAGACTTTTCCATGAGATCTCCGCTGATTGCAGGGCATGGAAACTTTGGTTCAGTAGACAACGACCCACCAGCGGCAATGCGATACACAGAATGCCGCTTGCAAGCTTTAACCAGCGATTCTCTTCTACAAGATATCGAATCGGAAACAGTCGATTTCATCGATAACTTTGACGCTTCACAACAAGAACCAACAGTCCTGCCAGCACGTATCCCACAGTTGCTGCTTAATGGCTCCTCTGGTATTGCCGTGGGTATGGCAACCAACATACCACCCCATAACCTGGGCGAATTGATTGACGGCTTGGTTGCACTGATTCAAAATCCAGAAATCACTGATACTCAGTTAATGCAGTATATCCACGGGCCTGACTTTCCTACAGGAGGTCAGATTCTGGGAACAACGTCAATTAAAGAAGCTTACACCACTGGGCGCGGTTCCATCACCATGCGCGGCGTGGCTACAATTGAAACAATTGAGCAGCGTGGACGTCCCGACAGAGAGGCAATTATCATCACCGAATTGCCCTACCAAACTAACAAAGCGGCGTTGATAGAAAAAATCGCCGAGATGGTGAACGAAAAGAGGATAGAGGGAATTGCGGATATTCGGGATGAAAGCGATCGCGATGGCATGCGAATTGTGATCGAACTCAAGCGCGATGCTTATCCCCGTGTCGTACTAAATAACCTCTACAAGCAAACGCCACTGCAAGCCAACTTTGGGGCAAATATGCTGGCGCTGGTGAATGGCGAACCCCAGATACTCACCCTGAAGAACTTTTTGCAAGTCTTCTTAGATTTCCGCGTTGAAGCTATTACCAGACGCACCCGTTACGAACTGCGGAAAGCCGAAGAACGCGACCACATACTACAAGGCTTGTTGATTGCCCTAGGACGTTTAGATGAGATTATTAACTTAATTCGCCATGCACCCGATGCACCAACAGCCAAAGGCGAGTTGATGACAACCTACGGACTTTCGGAAGCACAAGCAGATGCAATATTGCAAATGCAACTGCGGCGTTTAACAGCTTTAGAAGCAGACAAAATCCGCCAAGAACACGAGGAATTGCAGGCAATAATTACTGATTTGCAAGATATCTTGGCACGGCGAGAGCGGATTTTAGAAATTATTGAAACCGAAGTTAAGCAACTTAGAGAGAAACATGCCACACCTCGCCGCACGGTCATTTCACCTCTTGAAGGAGAAATAGATGAGCGTGATTTGATTGCCAACGAAAAAGCTCTGATTCTGCTGACTGAGCAAGGTTACATCAAACGAATGCCAGTGAATACCTTTGAGGCGCAAAGCCGTGCAACCAGAGGCAAAGCAGCTGCCAAGATGAAAGAAGATGATAACGTTGAGCATTTCTTGACTTGCTGCGACCATGACAGCGTTCTATTTTTTAGCGAACGAGGTGTTGTTTACTGCCTAAAAACGTATCAAATCCCCGTGAGTTCCCGTACCAGTCGCGGTACGCCAATTGTGCAAATGCTACCCATTCCCAAAGAGGAGAAAATCACTTCAATTGTCCCTGTTGCAGAGTTTACCAGTGATGAATATTTGGTCATGCTCACCAAAGGTGGCAATATCAAGAAAACCGAGTTAGCAGCGTTTAGTAACATTCGTGCCAACGGCTTGATTGCCATTTCCTTGGAAGAAGGCGACCAACTTCGTTGGGTGCGACGCGCCAGAGTTGAAGACAGCGTGATCATCGGTTCCCGTCAGGGTATTGCAATTCACTTTAGATGCGACCATGAACAACTACGTCCTCTGAGTCGGGCAACTCGTGGGGTAAAATCCATGAAACTCAAGAAAGGAGATGAACTGGTGGGAATGGATATTCTCCCCGCTGCCATTCTTGCCACTTTAGATACAGAGACTGAAGCCGAAATCGAGGAACTCGAAACAGAAGAGATTGAAAATGAAGAGTCTACTGAAGTCCCAGCCAACGGCAGTACGGGACCTTGGGTGTTAGTGATTACAATGGGAGGATACGGCAAGCGCGTACCAGTTGCCCAGTTTCGTCTGCAAAACCGTGCAGGTCAGGGTTTAACAGCAACTAAGTTCAAAAATCGTAAAATCAAAGACCAGCTGGCAACTCTGCATATTGTTAACAGTGACGATGAAACAATGATGGTTACCAGTCGCGGTATCATTATACGTCAGGCGGTAAATGCGATATCCGTCCAATCGCGATCAGCAACAGGGGTGCGAGTGCAGCGCCTAGACGAAGATGACGTAATCACGGGAGTGGCAATAGTTCCACCCGATAGTGGAGATGCAGCAGAAGCAGAGTAAAAAGCAGGGGAAGCAAGGGGAGAAGTTCACTATCTTATTCCCTTACCTAATTGCTTTATGTAGTGGAATTTTGATGGGGCTGACTGTTGCACCTGTTGGGGTGTGGTTCTTAGCATGGTTATCTTTAGCACCTCTGTGGGTCTTAGTGATTCGTTCGGCACAACGTAAAAACTTATTCTCCCCTGCTTCCTCTGCCCCCCCTGCTTCCCCTGGTCTTCTCCCCCTCTCCCTGAGTTGGGGTATTGGATATCACGGAATCGCCCTATCCTGGATTACCGGGGTTCACCCCATGACTTGGATGGGGGTTCCTTGGTTGGCGAGTTTGGCGATCGCCCTTTTCTGCTGGATATTCATTACCCTTTGGGGAGCTGCATTAGTCGCGAGTTGGGCGATCGGAATGCGAGTTATTTCCCGTGCCATTCACCACGGTTTTGCTCGTGTCTTAATTGGCACAGCCATATGGTGTGGATTAGAAGCTTTTTGGAGTGCTGGACCTCTTTGGTGGAGTTCTCTTTCTTACACTCAAAGTCCGCATAATCTCGTTATTTTACACCTTGGTCAACTTTCTGGACCTAGCGCGGTCACAGCAGCTATTGTCGCAGTGAATGGTTTAATTGCTGAAGCTTTCATAAACCGCACCAGAACAATTTGCGGTGTGGATGTTCCTCCCGCAAAGTTCGCGGTGGGCGCAGAGTACACACAGGAGAAAATACAGTTTTTCTCTGCGTCCTCTGCGTCTTGGCGGTTCGTTTATTTATCAACCGCCGTAGCACTATTCATCACTCTCCACCTCATCGGATTTGGTTTATACAGCCGTCCTCTTACTCAACCACCAGAAACAGGACTAAAAGTAGGGATTATTCAGGGAAATGTCCCCAATGAAATCAAGCTTTACCCAGAAGGCTTTCGTCGTGCTATTCAAGGCTACACCAGTGGATATTTGAAACTAGCCAATCAAAGTGTAGATGCAGTACTAACGCCAGAAGGCGCTTTGCCTTTTTTCCAGGATGAGATTATGCGTAGTTCTTTAGTCGCAGCAGTGCGGGAAAAAGGTGTGGTTGCATGGATTGGCGGTTTTTACAAACAGGGAAGCAGCTATACAAATAGTTTATTTACAGTCGCTGGCGACGGTGAAATCAAAAGTCGCTATGGTAAAGCAAAGATGGTTCCTATTGGGGAATACGTTCCGTTTGAATCAATTTTAGGTGGTATCATCAGTCGTTTATCGCCTTTGGATGAACATCAAGTTCCTGGTTCGCCAAATCAGATCTTTGACACACCTTTTGGTCGCGCTATTGTTGGTATTTGTTATGAATCTGCGTTTTCTGGGCAATTTCGTCGTCAAGCTGCTGCGGGTGGACAATTTATACTGAGTCCTTCAAATGATGCCCATTACAGTGCAGCGATGCCATCTCAGCACCACGCACAGGATATCATGCGGGCGATCGAAACTGACAGATGGGCAGTGCGAGCAACCAACACAGGATATTCAGCTTTTGTCAATCCCCACGGCAAAACAGTGTGGATATCTGGACATAATACCTATGAAGTGCATGCAGAAACGATTTATCGACGACAAACTCAGACTTTATACGTGCGTTGGGGTGATTGGTTGACACCGTTATTGTTGGGAGTGGGAACGTTAGCATGGTTGATACCTAAGGCTGATTAATCTTCACCACAAAGCGGGTGATTTCCAGGTCTATTTTTAACAACTTGCGCACGACTCCTAAAGTCCAAGGGCGGGAAATGAACCAAGGGTGGTTGATGAGAAAATTGACAACCTTAGTGATCATCAGTGATAAGTTTTTAGCAGTGCAGGTGATTGCTTTGCGAGTGGGTTGACGTATGGTTTTGACCATGATTTTCCTACCTGGTGTGGGTCTAACAGAGGAAAGCTACAACTACAACAGAATAGCCGAATTCCGTGGGTTAGAAGGTTTTAGCACTTACTACGTGGGATCTGGTATGCGGTTCAGATCAAGAAAAGAATGCTTGTTGTACCAAGGATTTCCCAACTTAAACGACTAATCCGTTTAAATTCGGGAATCCTTACATTAATTGGAGTGTGGTGCAACACAACCAAATCTGTAAAATCGCAAGTACCGCTTGTATCTACAATTATCAAACTTAAATCGAAGAAAATCATGGCAACACTAAAACTGATCGAGTTATTGTGCATAGATCCTGAAGACACAGATATGAAGGACGAGGCTTATATCCGAATCATTACTACTGATCGTTCACTCCGAATTCCCACTGCAGGTTCTTTCCCTATTGCCAAAAGTCAGTCGGTAAGTCTTAAAAACAATACCATCAACTTTACGGGGAAAGCAGAAATTAGGCTTTTTGACCAAGATTCCGTAGATGCTGATGACTTTTTAGGCACAAATACTGTAGATTCATCAAAAATAGGGGCAGGTAAACTCAAGTTTATTAAAAGCGGTGTTAACTACGAATTAAAGTATGAAGTGATTCGATAAAAAATTCTTGAACCAATGTTAAACGCACAAGTCAGGCTTTTGATTTTGATTTGATGTAACCTGTGCGATTATTCCCAAAAACGCAAAATTCAAAACCACCAGGGTGCGAACTCGGTGGTTTTTTTGGCTTCTATAGCGCTTCTCATTTGAATCAAGTACAGATTTCTCTGCGTCCTAAAATCCTTACCAATGACTTATGATACCAAGTTGCGTTCTGTTGTAGTAGTTTGTGATTGGAGGAGATTGCTTCGTTCCACTTCGTTTCACTCGCAATTGACTTTGCTACCGGGGAATTGCAACTTGGTATGACTAAGGACTGCCTTCACTAGTTAACTTTATTTGTATCGATCTACTTAATGCCATCAAACTACAGCTACCCTCCAAAAATTTAAAGGCAGATGCAAATTTGAAGTCCAGACTTTTATTAAAGATTACGTGCATCTGCTTTGCACCCAATGTCCCAGAACAAAGCTATGGATAGAATTTTTACTTGTTCACACTCATAGAGGTGGAAAAAATCTGACAATGATTGGGGCGATTTCTTTAGAGGGTATACGTAAAATCCTCTACCAACATACCTGGAACCATACTACCTCCCAACTGACGACCATCATATGTTCCGACTTCAGGCACAAATTCTTGGAAATTGGTCAAATCTACGAGATTCTCTCCCCAGAATCGATAAAGACTTTCATCAAAACGCAAATTTTCGATAGGGGCAACAATTTCACCATTTTCTACCCAAAAACAGGCATAACGGGTCATACCTGTAATTCGACCTGTGGGGCGATCGCTCCAATTCAAATAATGTAAATTAGAAACATACAAACCCGTATTTAAATGACTAAGAATATCCTCAAACCTTAAATTTCCCGGACTGATTTCTGGTGCACGTAAACTCTCATAACTATTAGCGCCATTAGCCATTTTTTGATATTCCCTAGCAGTACGAGAATTGACAAGCGTATTGGCTAAGACTCCTTTTTCAATAATAGGTAATTCTAAGGGAGCCATTTCTCCCAATTCATTAAATCGCGGTACCAATCCTCGTTGAAAGTTTTCTTTAACATGAAATGCAACAGATAACTGCTTTTCTTTGCGCCACAGTGACGCTAAAGCACTGCCCCCCTGTTGTAAATCAGCTTCACTCACACCTCCCCAAGAAAGCATCGCCGCTAAATCAGCAACTGCGGCTGGTGCAAAGTAGGTTTTATACTGTCCTCGTGGCAATTCTTTTATTGGACGAGAAAGCAATTGTAGTTGTCTTTTCGCATCGCGAATTTTATCTTTATAAGCTTCATGATTCCACTCACTACCAGCAAAAGTTCCTTTAACAGCTTGTGCAAGTGTAGTGAATATAGAATAGTCCAATGAAAAAGTTTCGGTACTAAACCAGTGCTTTTGACCACAAGAATCAGCATAAGCTTTAATAACAATTCCCCCAGCATATATCCCAGCAAAATCTAATTCAGCAAGCTGTTCTAGCACTGTTGGTACAAGCACTTCCTCAGCCAATAGATTTCCACAATGAACTTCTCGACTGGTATTTGTTCCTGATGGTAAAACCAAATATGGATCTAGAGGTAACAAGGGAAGTTCTTCTCGTAGTTCTTGCAAAGCTTCGTATGCTAACTGCCAATCTATTTCCCAATGTCCGGTAAAGGGAAACTGCCGAAAACTACTGCGTTGATTTTGCATCAAAGTCAGTTCAATTGAACCATCAGTTACACAGCCTGTTTGCCGTACCTTGGCATGATTGAAACGAGTAAATTGACTGCGTTCACTGCTAAGTTTCACAGTAAATTGTTCACTTTCTTGTTTCTTATTAAGAAGAGTTTCAATCAGTTGGTTAAAGCTGGCTTCTAAAGCAGATAGTTCTTCGTGTTTCATGAGCATTGTAAATCGAGAGAAAGCTGGGGAGCTAGGGGAGATGTTGAGGAAATTTTTGTATCTCCTAGGGAGATGCTACGTGTCTCCCTAGGAGATATTTTGAATGTGTTAGCAGCGTGCCGCAGGCAGCGAATTGATTTGTCCCTGTGTCTTCTTCAACCACCACCAAAGACTTCCACGTTAGCAAATACACAAATGGGTGAACCGTGACCTACCCAAATTGCTTGGTTAGGTTCTCCTTTGCCACAATAAGGAGTTCCGTACATTTCCCAAGTAGAGGAGTTTCCTACTTTTACTAAGCTGTGCCAAAACTCTGGAGTTGTGGCTCGATAATTGGGATTGCGGAGAGTTTTGGTGAGTTTGCCGTTTTCAATTAATTTAGCGTATTCGCAACCAAACTGAAATTTGTAGCGGCGGTCATCAATTGACCAAGAACGATTGGATTGCATGTAGACACCGTGTTCGATACCAGCAATGACTTCCTCAAAAGAACCTTCCCCTGGTTCTAAATTCAAGTTCCCCATACGGTCAATTGCTGGTCGATTCCAAGAGCAAGCACGAGCACAGGCGACTCCTGGTACACCTGCTCTTGCTTGACTTTCTAGACTACCCAAACCTCGCTGGAGAACACCTTCTTTAATTAAATACTCCCGTGTTGCCACAGCACCTGTATCATCAAAGCCATAGCTGGCAAATTCACCAACTACGGTGGGGTCAAAAGTAATGTTCATCTGGGGAGAACCATACACCAAAGTGCCGAAATCCCTCTTATTGACAAAGCTACCTCCAGCGTAATTGCGCTCATCGCCTAAAATTCGGTCAATTTCTACGGGATGCCCGACACTTTCGTGGATTTGCAACATCATTTGGTCTGGCGCTAACACCAAATTCGTGCGAGTCGTTGGACATTCTTCTGCAGTCAACAGTTCTACTGCTTGTTCGCCAATTTGCTGCACCCGAACCCACAAGTCAGCTTCTTGGAAAAGTTCCAGTCCACCTTGGTAACAGTTTGCTTGCATACCGTTATTAGTGCGTTGCTGGACAATTGCCCCATCTTGTGCAGTTGCACCGTAATGTGTGCCAAAAAACATAAATTTTTGATACACTTCTGAGCCGTTGCTGCTGACAAACCAAGTCTCTCTCTCGGTTGTTGTCAAGTTGGCTAGAGTTTGTACAATTTGGTCAGAAACTCTTAGGGTATGGCAGACACGAATAAGTAAATCGTTGATTTCCCTTGGACTAAAAGCATCAAAGGGTTTCAGAAATGGGGAGATATATTCACCAACAACTTTAGGGCGTTCATTCTCAACACCAAACGGATGTATCCACCACTCACTAGCTGCAAGTGCTTGTGTATATGCTTTTTGGGCTGCGGCTTGCAAATCTTGGATTGCGAGCGAATTGGTAGCTGCATATCCTATACAGCCTGAGATCATAACTTCCAGCATAAACCCCATCGTAGAGGATTTGCCGTTACTTTGGGGTATGCCGTCACGGACATGACAGGTAAATGAGGTTTCCTTGACGACTCTGATACCAAGCCAGTCGGCTGGTATATTTATTTGGGCGATCGCTTTTTTAAGTTCTGACCACATAACAATTCAAAGTTCAAAATTCAAAGTTCAAAATGGAAGATTTAAAATTCAAGAAATTACTTTTGATGATTTTGTTTTGTTTTAACGACGATAGCAGCAATTATCCTGATTATCTCGTTAATTTCCCCTAGAATAGACAATAAGCGGCTTTCTGGCATTAATTCCGTAGCAATCAGGAGTCGAAGCCAGTATCTAGTTTCTTTCGCCTCTTTCAGAGCAATTTCTAACTTGTTAATGAAATCGGCTGTACTCTGTGCTGATTGGGATTCTTCAACATTTGCTCCAATTGACGTTCCAGACTTAATCAACTGTTTGGAAAGTGTTTGTCCCACTCCCGAATTTTCATTTAGTACTTGACAAAGTTTAACAATGCGGACAGCAAACTCAAACGTCCTATCTGTAATTGGTTTCTGATGACCACTCATTTTGCCTTTTGTATTTTATTCTCTTCATTTTGAATTTTGAACTTTGCGAAAAGTTGCCAGGAGGAGCCAGTACTGCAGGAGGGTCTCCCTCCGTAGGTATCTGGCGTTGGTTTCCCTCCGTAGCAAACTTTTCAAGACGAATTTTGAATTCTAATTGCGGTGCCATCTAGTACCTTCACGGCTATCAATTAGGGTAATCCCTTGTGCTTGTAGTTCGTCACGAATGCGATCGCCTTCAGCAAAATTCTTAGCTTTACGTGCATCCTGCCTTTTCTGAATCAGCGCCTCAATTTCTGCATCGCTTAAACCGCTAGTTTGGGGTGTTTCCACTTCTAGCTTGGCTTCTAAACCTAGAACTTGAGCTAGTGTCACTAATGTGTACCACTGTTTCTGTAATTCTATTGATGGAGTTTCTGTTTTTCCATCATGCACCAAAAGGTTTCCCTCGCGTTGCAGCTTCTTAGCTAATTCAGACAGCACTGCTAAACCTTTGGAGAAATTAAAGTCATCATCTCCTGACGCTTGAAACTCTTGAATGAGGTCTTTCTCTAATTGATGAACATCAGTAAAAGCAAGTTTTTCGCCATGTACATAGCCGAATAGTAAACCTTCTTTAAGGGTTTTCCACTGTGCGGAAGCGGTGGCGATCGCCTGCTCCGTAAAATCAAGCGGTTTGCGATAATGAGCTTGCAGCACAAACAATCGCACGACCATCGGGTCTACAGGCGCACGACTTTGCGCTTCTACTCCATCCAACAGCTCGCGAATCGTGATAAAATTGCCCAAAGACTTAGACATTTTTGTACCATCCACCATCACCATACCGTTATGCATCCAGTAACGAGCTAGTGGTTGGTTCATCGCTGCTTCCGACTGAGCAATTTCGTTTTCGTGGTGAGGAGATATTAAATCTCTCCCTCCACCATGAATATCAATAGTTTTACCTAATCTTTCCCTAATCATCGCTGAACATTCAATATGCCATCCAGGACGACCTTTACCCCAAGGGGAGTCCCAGGCTGGTTCTCCTGGTTTTGCAGCTTTCCACAAGGCAAAGTCAAAGGGATGTTGTTTTTTTCCTTCTGGATCTTCAGGATCTACCCGACCGCCAGCACCCGCCTGCTTTTGCTCCAGTTGTTGTCCAGATAGCTTCCCATATCTAGGAAAACGCTCCACCCTATAGTAAACATCACCACCAACAGCGTAAGCGTAATCTTTTTCTTCCAAAACTTCAATCAATTCAATGATGGCAGGAATATTTTCTGTAACACGGGGATACTCATCAGCATCCATGACATTTAAGCGGCGGATATCTTCAAAATATGCATCAATAAAGCGATTTGCCACCGCCTCCATTGTGGAGTCTTGTTCCGTAGCACGCTTAAGAATTTTATCGTCAATGTCAGTAAAATTCTGAATATAGTGCACTTGGTAGCCGCGCCACTGGAGATAACGACGTATGGTATCCCAGACAATGTAGGAACGAGCATGACCCAAATGGCAATAGTCGTACACTGTCACGCCGCAGCAATACATCTTAACTTTTCCTGGTTCAACGGTTTGAAAGGATTCTTGGCGGCGGGTGAGTGTATTGTAAACTGTTAGGGTCATAACCAAGTGTTACTGGTGAAATAGAGATACGTAATAATAGGGGAGAATAACTGGGATGAAATACCAGCTACCTTATGCTAGTGTTTTCTGTCCTATGTGCGCTACATTCTTTCTTCTGACTATTTTGACTTTTTCACAGCATCGCTATGCAAGCAGTTAGTTCCGAATCTCAATCAATGGATGTACCGAAAAAAGGACTACCAGTAACAATTATTACTGGATTCCTCGGTAGTGGCAAGACGACTTTACTCAATCATATCCTGACCAATCAGCAGGGACTGAAAACTGCTGTTTTAGTGAATGAGTTTGGCGAAATTGGCATCGATAACGAGTTAATTATCTCCGCTGACGATAATAACGATAATATGGTGGAGTTGAGTAACGGTTGTATCTGCTGCACCATCAATAATGACCTGGTAGATGCCGTTTACAAAGTTTTGGAACGCCAAGACAATATAGATTATCTCGTTGTGGAAACAACTGGACTGGCAGATCCGCTACCAGTGGCGCTCACATTTCTTGGTACCGAGTTACGCGACTTAACCCGTCTGGATTCAATCATTACGGTAGTAGACGCAGCGAATTACAGCCTGGATTTATTCAATTCTCAGGCGGCTTACAGTCAAATTGCCTATGGTGATGTGATTCTGCTGAACAAGACGGATTTAGTTTCTCAAGCAGAATTAGAAACGTTGGAAGTCAAACTTCGGGAAGTCAAGGAAGGAGCGAGAATTCTCCGTACAACAAAAGCACAAGTACCACTACCCTTAATTCTCAGCGTTGGTTTGTTTGAGTCAGACAAGTATTTCGCTGATACTGGTAGTGAGCATAGTCATGATCATGATCACCATGAGCATGATCATGACCACGATCATTCTGAGTGCGCTCATGAGCATGACCACCATGAGCATGATCATGACCACGATCATTCTGAATGCACTCATGATCATGATCATGAGCACCATCACCATCATCACTCCGATCACTTAGAGAATGATGGTTTCACTTCCATATCTTTCCAGAGTGACAAACCTTTTGCCATTAGAAAGTTTCAATATTTTCTAGATAATCAGCTACCTGAAACAATCTTTCGAGCAAAAGGGATAATGTGGTTTGAGGAAAGCCCTCAACGTCATATTTTCCATCTTTGCGGTAAGCGCTTCAGTTTGGATGATGATGAGTGGAAAGGTGAGAAGAAAAACCAGTTGGTGTTGATTGGTCAAAATCTGGATCGTGAAACTTTGCTCAATCAGCTTGAAAACTGCATTTGTCTTCCTTCCGCGACTCGCGGTAAAGGGTTTGGGAAATAGCTTACACCAGTCAGTTATTAGACTGTAGAAAGCACACGTGTAGAGACGTTGCCCTTCGGGTATGTCCTGAGCCCTATGGCTAACGCCACGGCTGCGCCTAACGGGCACGGCCCCGTGCCGAACGGACACGCTGCGCTAACGCCAGTCGCCTGTTGTCGGGAAAACGCCACATGCTTCAAGCCGGGAAACCCGTCCAACGCAGTGGCTCCCCTCCCGCAGCGCTGGACTCACATGCAACGTCTCTACAATGTAACCCACAAGCGCGAACATTCTGTAGAATTTGTCGTTGACTTGACAGGGGATAGCGATATTCCAATTCATGGAAAAACTTTATATTACTCCTTTCCCCGTCTAAGATTACCTATGGTAATTTATTCTTCTCTGTGTTTCCTCTGCGTCTGGAGCGGTTAAATAATAGGTATTTTTCTAGCGGTTCGGGAGTAGTTATGAAAATTCTCACTCATTTGTGACTCTTAACCAAATCATTACTTATTTTTCTTCTGATTTATGCATAAAAATGACAAAATGCAATGAGTTCTCATTTGAGTGAGAAAAATCACTGTGAGTCAAATGTTCTTGAAAAAACAGTTCAACTCAGTTATCAGAATCCTATTACCAACGCTTTTGATACTCATCATTGCTATTGTTCCTTTTCAAAGGGTTAATCAGGCTGTAGACGTACCAAAACCCAGCCATAAAAGCAATCCCATAACTATTGAAAATATTAAACCAGGTACGAGTGATTGGCAGTTGACAAATCCTGCTACTAAGCGAGAAATAGAAGGTTATGCTTCCCTAACTAGTGTCAATCGCGGCGACGAAATCAAGTTTTTTGTGAATACAAAAGAACCCAGCTACACGATTGAAATTTTCCGTATGGGCTGGTATGGTGGCGCAGGAGGACGGCAAACAGCACCTCCAGTGACACGCAAAAGTGTCAAACAACCGCCGCCACAAGTGGATCAAGTCACGGGATCAATTGAATGCGATTGGAAAGATCCTTATGTTTTGAAAATTCCCTACAATTCTGCAGATTCTACACAATGGGCAAGTGGTTTTTACCTAGCCAAACTAACCACAAGCAAGAGCGGCAAGCAAAGCTATATTATTTTTGTAGTGCGTGATGATAGCCGTACTTCTGATTTTCTGTTTCAATCGAGTGTCACCACTTATCAAGCATATAACAACTGGGGTGGAATGTCGCTTTATCGGTGGAACAGTCGGGGGAAACAAGCATACAAAGTTTCCTTCAACCGTCCATATGCTCTTAGTCCAAACTTGAAAGCGGCTTATGGGGTGGGTGCAGGAGAATTTTTGACTAATTTTCAACCAAAAAGGAGAACCTCTAACGCTGGGTGGGAATACAACATGGTACGGTGGCTAGAACGGGAAGGCTACGATGTCACTTACTGCACAGACATTGACACCCACGAAAATCGCGTTGACCGATACAGTGGTAAACCAATGCTATTGTTGCATAAGGCATTTCTTTCGGTTGGTCATGATGAATACTGGTCGTGGAATATGCGGCAAAATGTAGAGGCGGCAAAAAACAATGGCGTTAGTCTCGGCTTTTTTTCTTCCAATACTTGCTATTGGCAAATTCGCTTTGAACCAAGTGGTTTGACAAAACAGCGAAATCGCACGATTGTGACATATAAAGAAAGTGCTGCCCTAGACCCCTTCGCTAGGGATGGTAACTCAAACAACGATTATTTAGTGACAACTACTTGGCGAGCAAAACCTGTCAGTCTTCCAGAGGATGCTTTGATTGGAGTCATGTACGAGACATTTCAGGTCAACGCGGATATTGTCATTGAGCATACAGCTCCAGATTGGCTGCTTGCCAATACACAATTAAGTTCAAGCAAGACTCAAGCTTCCGTGGATACTAGATTAAAAGCATCTGACAAACAAATGCGTCTTGAGGGGCTTTTGGGTTATGAAGTTGATCGCATGTTTGGTAACGCCCCAGCAAATACGATCCGCATTGCCCATTCACCCTATCGTTATCGTAAAGGTATCCGATATGCAGATATGACAGTTTATACTGCAAAATCAGGAGCAACAGTATTTGCTACCGGTTCCATGCAATGGAATTGGGGGCTAGATGATTACAATGCACCACAACTACGTCCTTCTGTTTTAAATGCTGATGCACAAGCTATCACACGTAACATTTTCGCCAAGATGGTGACGCATTGGGACAAAAAAATGAGCCAAGCCCTAATAACCCCACGATAAATCGAGGGGCTTCCAGATCAACGCAAGAGGGCTTGGCTCATTTTTCCAGTCATTCCCCCGGTGAGCAAATAAGAAAATGAGGAATTATGAGAAATGCCATAATTCCTCATTTCTGATTCTTCATTTTCACAGATTCGATGCCGTATCTGGCGCGACGATTTCGCCAGTCCCCACATTTAGGATCATGTCCTGATCAGTAATTAGGTCTGTGAGTTCCTTAACTTGTAAGTTCATTTCTTCACAGGCTTGTCGTAACTCTTGTGCAAAAGTGTTGAGGTCATCTCCATACCCACATTGGTAAGCAGCGGTTTCAATTCCCTGCTTGGCATTTGCTCTTGCACAATCTACTAATTCCGTGCCTTTTAGTGGTGTTTGGGACGCCATATCTGTTTTTATGACTTTATTAAGGTTACTTTGTCAGATTATCTATGACTTCACGTATTAATTCATCCCCCTAATGGTTTAGGAATTAAGAGTTAGAAATTTAAAACTCATGCACAGACGCAACATATCGCGTCTGTACAACTTCATTATGCATTCACAACGCTACCACCATTGGGGTGTAACACTTGACCAGAGAAATAAGAAGAGTCATCAGATGCTAGAAAGACAAAACTGGGTGCGACTTCTTCGGGTTGTCCGGCTCTTTGCATGGGCACTTGTTTACCGAAAGTTTTCACTTTTTCTTCTGGAAAAGTTGACGGGATTAAAGGTGTCCAAATTGGACCTGGAGCGACGGCATTCACACGAATTCCCTTTTCAATTAAACTCAGTGATAAGGAACGAGTAAAGGCAACAATTGCACCTTTGGTTGAAGAGTAATCAAGAAGTTCTGGACTACCTTTGTAAGCTGTCACTGATGTGCTATTTATGATCGTACTACCTTCTTTAAGGTGTTTCAACGCCGCTTTTGTTAAGTAAAACATCGAGAAAATGTTAGTGCGGAAAGTACGTTCTAACTGTTCTTTGCTGATATCCTCGATGCTTTCTTGCGGATGCTGTTCAGCAGCGTTGTTGACTAAAATATCCAGCTTGCCAAATTCATCGACAGTTTGTTGTACTGCTTGCTGACAAAAGGTTTCATCACCAATATCACCTGCTATGGCGACAGCACGACGTCCTAAAGATTCAACGAATTGTTTTGTTTCTTTCGCATCGTCGTGTTCGTTGAGGTAAACTATAGCCACATCTGCTCCTTCTTTGGCAAATGCGATCGCCACTGCACGACCAATACCACTATCTCCACCCGTTATCAATGCGACTTTGTCTTTGAGCTTATCACTTCCTTTATACTGAGGATCATCTGCCTTGGGTTTTGGCGTCATTTCTGATTCAACGCCCGGTGTTTCTTGAGATTGAGGTGGTTGTAATTGTTCTTTAGGCATAGTAGATTTTTCCTTGAAAATAAACGAAGTCAAAAAGTTGTGTTTCAAAACTAAACCTTGGACTGAACTATCAATCCAAGGTTTGATTTTTTTTGCCAGCAATTGCCATTCAACAGTTTAGGCTTTTCCCCCATTTTTAAACCTATCGTACTTATTGCTAGAACAATTGTACGTAACTGTTGTTAATTCTCCTCACACAAGACACACGCTCTTTATCTGACAATTGAACACAACTATGCTATTCTCGTGAGATGAAAAATTTAAGCCTTTCATCTGTTTATTAAGTTATCTATTGTGTGGCGATCATTTCTCACCCTTTAGATGTAAACAAACTCAAAATTTCTCAATCTTAAGACGTAAAAACAATTTATACAAAATTAAGTCAAGGGGAGGCAGTGCGCCGTTGGAGATTTTCCAAGGGCGGTGCGAACTGCAGTTATAGAGTCAAGAGTCAAAGGGAGCGATCAGCTGGGGTGAGGTAGCTTTGGGGTGAGGCTTTCCTTGCTGTGACCTGTTGTGCATGGTCTTCCGACTTCAGGGGATTGGCACTCAAAAATCAAAAAAATTTCTAACTCCATTCCATCTCATCCCTATTCTTTACGGTTTATTAAGAGTCTTATTTATTGCTTCTTTTGATAGTAGAAATCATGAAATGAAAAGCAGTATATAAAATTAGTTGTCGCACATCAGCGGCAGACTAAAAATTAGGATATACCAGAGTTAGACAGTGCCGGAGGGAGCAAGGTAGAATTTCACTTATGCAAACACTTGATATTTCTTCTTTAGAACAAACTGACAAGTTTCGGAATCTTCAGTTAACTTTAAGCGAACGCTGGAAAACTGTTGAGGAATTTGATAACAGCGACGCGGATATTTTAGTTATTCCCTCTTTGAGCATTGATCAGGGAGAACTCAAAAAAATCGAAGGTTGTGAGCATTATGAGGAACGACTGCTCTTTTCCTTGATTCGATTGCAGAATCCCCGCACTCGACTGATTTATGTTACATCAATGCCAATGCATCCCAGCATCATTGATTACTATCTGCAACTTTTGCCGGGAATTCCTTTTTCTCATGCTCGCAATCGCTTGCTGCTACTTTCCACTTACGATTCCTCTTTCAAACCCCTCACTCAAAAGATTTTAGAACGCCCCCGCTTGCTCAAGCGGATTCATCAAGCCTTGAGGCTCGACAAATCATTTATGGTATGCTATAATTCTACGGAATTAGAAGCAGAATTGTCTTTAAAATTAGGAGTGCCGCTGTACGCTGCCGCACCAGATTCGCAAATTTGGGGGACTAAAAGTGGCAGTCGGCAAATATTTGCAGAAAGCGGAGTTCCGCATCCAGATGGTTGCGAGAGGGTTTGGAATGATACAGATTTGGCACAAGCAGCTGCCGAGTTGTGGGAACGCCAGCCAACATTAAAACGGATGGTGGTGAAACTCAACGAGGGAATCTCTGGAGAAGGGAATGCGCTGTTAGACTTAAGACCGATTTTGAATTTAGCACCTCCCGGTGGTTCTCACGCCGAACGGGTAGCAGCGATGAGCGAGTGCTTTCAAACTTTGCGCTTTCAAGCTAAAGAAGAGAATTGGGAGAAATTTTCGGGAAAAATCCCTGAGTTAGGGGCAATTGTTGAGGCATTTGTGGAAGGAGATATCAAGCGATCGCCCAGTGTACAAGGACGCATCACACCCAATGGCGAGGTAGAAATCGTCTCAACCCACGACCAAATTCTAGGTGGACCAGACGGTCAAATTTATCTGGGTTGTCAATTTCCTGCAGATGAAACCTATCGACTGCAATTGCAGCAGATGGGGTTAAAAGTTGGCAGAAATTTGGCCCAAAAAGGTGCATTAGAAAGATTTGGAGTTGATTTTATCGCCGTTGACAAGGGTGATGGACAGTGGGACATTCAAGCAATTGAAATTAACCTACGTAAAGGTGGTACGACCCATCCCTTTATGACCCTAAAATTCTTGACTAACGGTCGTTATGAACTCTCGACGGGTTTGTTTTACACTCAGCAAGGGCGTCCCAAATACTACATGGCTACTGATAACTTACAAAAAGAACGCTATCAGGGGCTTTTGCCCAACGATTTGATGGACATCGTCGCTCATCATAGACTACACTTTGACACCGGAACCGAGACGGGAACGGTATTTCATTTGATGGGTTGTCTTTCCCAGTTTGGCAAGTTGGGATTGACGAGCATAGGTAATTCTCCGCAACAGGCAGAAGAAATTTACAACAAAGTTGTCAAAGTTTTGGATGAAGAAACTCCCAGCAACAATAACGATTTATCCTCATCATCGGAATATGCCTTTCCTATGACTTGGGATGGATATAGCTGCTAGGAAATGGGGAATTGTGAGTCGTTAGCTGCGTGCGAGTTGGCCCTCAAAAAGGAATACTGACCCACTAATCACTAACTACGAACCATTTCCCAGTCTCCAGTTATGTACAATCGACTCAGGCAATGTCTTTGAGCGCTTGTGTTCCACACTAATCAAAATGCAGTTCATTGCATTAATTCAGACTGTCCGCGTCCTTATCCCCAGCCTTGGGGAAACAAATTCTGCCACACCTGTGGCGCACCGCTACAACTTTTAGATCGCTATGTCCCACTCCAGCGTTTGGGATCAGGTGGTTTTGCCCAAATTTATACAGTTTGGGATCAAAAGACACAAACAGAAAAAGTGCTGAAAGTGTTGATGGAAAGTTCACCCAAGGCGCTGGAATTGTTTGCCCAAGAGGCGGCGGTTTTAAAAAGTTTGCGACATCCGGGTGTTCCCAGAGTCGATGCTGATGGATATTTTTCTGTAGAGATGTTGTCTGTAACAACTCCACAAAGCAATCTCAAGCCTTACCAGTTCAATTGTCTGGTGATGGAAAAAATTCATGGTGAAACTTTAGAGGAAGTTTTTCAGCAGTATCCCCAAGGGTGTCCTCAGGAGTGGATTTTAAACTGGCTTGTCCAAGCTGTGGAGATTTTACAGGAGTTACACACTCGCAAGATAATTCATCGCGATATCAAACCTTCTAATTTAATGCTGCGTACTCCGCAAGGTTCCGTAAATAAGGGGGGAACAAGGAAAGATCAGCTGGTACTTATTGATTTTGGGGGAGCAAAACAATACAGTTCCAACCTGTTTGGTTTAAAACCTTCCTCAACTCGGTTGTATTCTTCTGGCTACAGTCCCCCAGAACAAGTTCTTGGGGGTACTATTGGACCGGGTGCTGATTTTTATGCCCTTGGTCGAACGATGATTGAGATGTTAACGGGCAAATCTCTTAGCGATATGGAGAATCCTGTAACTGGAGAGTTGCTTTGGCGCAAAGTGGTCAATGTCAATTCCCAACTGGCAGATTTGCTTGATGAGATGGTACAGGAGGATGGGCGATCGCGTCCAGCAAATGCAGCAATTGTTCAAAAACGTCTAGAAAAAATTTCCCGAGTTTCACCACAGCAAGGGGTAAAATCCCAAATTCAGCAATCTTTTCAGCAGGGGTTTGGACAAGCCAAAGGAATTTTGGTTCGAGTGGAAGACTCTGTTGGGCAAGTACTTACGACCTCTGCCCACGCCGTCGGTCAAACAACTCTGTTTATACTAAAGGCAATTTTCAAGATTTTTTTCGCCTGTCTGGACACATTTTGGACAATCCTTCTGACTACTATAGGCGCTAGTTTTGGTACTATAGCTGGCTTTGTTTTAGCCTCACAGACAACCATAGACGAACAAATTACCAAATTTATCTTAGATCAACTACCCGAGTTGAGTCTCACAAATCCAGCGATCTCAGGCTTACAGCTTCTTTTATTTGCAGGTGCTGGCTTAGGAACCGCATGGGGACTAACACTTGCAGGGGGTTTTGGTCAGAAGCGGCGGTTTTTTGTAACATCAATTATGGGCATTATCAGTTATGAATTCGGTTGGCTAATTTTACAATTCTTCACACCACAACAGGGTGGTGAAAGATTACTCGCATTGATTTTAGCTGCAGTTTCTCTGCTCACCATTAGTTTAGGTTTTAAAAGCCATCATATCGTTTACGCCATCATTGCTGCGTTTGGCACCGCTGTCGTCTTTGCGGTTTTCGTTCTTTTTGGATTTCCAACAAATATATTCGACTTTCTTAACTCACCCAACTGGAACGAACTTTGGCTTCCAGTAACTTTTTTTGGTTTTGTCGGCGTCTTTGTAAGCTTCTGGTTGGGAGTGAGTCATTACCTTATTGTCCCTGGATTGCGTTTGCTGGGTTGGCGTTAATTTTGCAGAAAGCCGGGGTTGAGTGAAACAGCGTAGCTAAAATCTTTCCCTCTCCACTCGCTTCGCTCAAATTCAAAATTATAAATTCAAAATTCAAAATTAAGAATTCTTTTTTTGATAGCGCAGCGTGCCCTTCGGGCATACTTTGAATTTTGAACTTTGAATTCCCCGAAGGGGAGAGGGATGCCCGACAGGGCAGGGTGAGGTTCCAAACGCGAGTGCATCTCGCACCAGAAGGAATTTTGAGTCATATCATGTCCGTTTGAATGCCCGTCCACCGCGCTAACGCAATTACATAAATATTTTTGCGTACCTACTTATTTTGATCATAAGAATTAGCAAAATGCTGACGCAACAAGTCATGCATAAAACGATAACTACCACCAACTCGTTGTAGAAATAGGCGATTGGTGCAGTAGTCGAGAAATTTGGCATAATTCCAAGGAGCGTAACCATAAGACCAGAGAATTACGCGCAAAACGAAATGTTTGATAGCAGGTGTTCCACTTTTGGGTATTGCAATAGCCAGTCCAAAAAATACTCCAGACCATAGACTAAAAATTAATGCTTGCCCTAAATTAATATCTTGTTGTATAACTTTTGCAATTAGTAATTGATTCAAAAACATGAATAGTGTAATTAGTAAATAAAACCTTGCTGATATAATAATAGTGTTAATAAGTGATTGGCGAATACCTTGATTAGGAATAGTTTTGTTTTCAACTTCTTGCCCATCTATTCCAAAAAAGAGCCCTGAAATCAGCCATGACATCAGCCCAAAAATCAGCCCTGAAGAAATCCGCCCAAAAATTATCACAAAAATTAGCCCAAAAATTAGCCCAAACATTAGCGTTGAAATCAGCCTCGTGGAAGACTTTTTGAGAGAAAAATTTATCTTTTCAATTGTTTTAATTTCATCTTCAATCAGCCCAAACATTAGCCCAATCAGCCCCAAAATCAGCCCTGAAGAAATCTGCTTAAACATTAGCCCAAAAATCAGCCCAAAAATCAGCCCAAAAATCAGCCCTGAAATCGAACTATAAACAACTTTTTGAATTTTATTTTTTAACCAACTGGGTTGCATTCCTTCAATCAAAAACTCGGTTTTACTTTCCTCAATTAAACGTTGTGCCAACCAGCTTAACCAGCGTTTCGTCTTTTCTTGATTAGGTTGCTTCCCTGGATATTTACGTTGCAGCATTCTACTGATGTAAGCCTCAAATAGATAGCTTAGTCGTTCCTGAGAAGACTTGAACTGCTGCCATGTTTCTATTGATAGTTTTTCAGCCGAAAGTACAATGATATTTAAGAAAAGCGGTGTTTTCGCTAATTCGCTTAATTGTTGATTCTGATTAATACTGTTCCAGAATCGTAAATGATCTGTTTTTTGTAAATATTGGTAGACTTGCTCTTGAGTAAAAGGGCGTAATTCCAGAGAATTATTTAGTTGAAGCAAAGCTTTATAACGTTGATATTCTTGTATCCGACTACAAACAACTACAGGATTAATCCAATTACTCGGATTTAGAAATTCATTGATTTTGTTAACGCACTTTTCTTGACGTTCTGCCGCTAGTTCATCCAAACCATCTAGGAGGGGTATAATATCTTGATTATTTACTAACTGTTTACCAATATCCTTTCGTACCCCATATTTCTCCTTAAGCTGGTCAACTAACCAATCTTTTATATTTTGAGTATCATTCTTCCAAGAAGCTAAAGAAAACAACACAGCTATGGGATATGCGGAGTCGTTTTTAGCACGTTTTACTAACTCCTCTGCTAACTTCAGAAGCATGGTTGTTTTTCCAACACCAGGCTTCCCCAGAATCAATAACCTGCCCGCAATATCAGGTTGGTCAAAAACTGTAATTATTTCCGTATTTGTTAAATGAACTTTTGGTTTTGAGCCTACTTTAACCTCACTCTCCCAAGGGAATTCAATTTGTTCTGGGTTTTGCTGTGCATCAAGAACAATATAAACTCGGTTGTGAAGAGAACTATTTATCCGGCTTTCAACTTCCAAGCTAATCTGTTTTAACAAATCCTGTCGAATTCGAGAATGTTTTTTTGAAGTTAATGCTTCATTACTACCTTGGCGTCCAAAAAGTACAATGTTTAAAGTATTACTGAAAAAGTAATTTCTTATTTTTTCAAAAAAGTTACCCTCAACATAATGACCAGAGTTGTTATAAGAACCTTCAAAATTTCCTCCTATGTTACCGCCTTGACTGCGTCTATTATCATTGCCAGTGCCTTTGTTGCCGTTATTTTCTGGCTCTTGATTTTCTGTCATAGTCTGATCTAAGTATGGTAGGTTGGGTTAAGCGTAGCGCAACCCAACAATAAACGTTTTGTGTTGGGTTTCCTGGCGTCTAACGCCACTCGCCTCAAGCCGGGGAACCCGTCCACGGCGGTGGCTCCCCAACCTACGCACTACGCACTGTAAGGTTTTTGGCTCTAACTGAACCGTATTGCTTCGGAACCTCACCCTGCCCTATGCCTAACGGCACGCTACGCTATCGGGCATCCCTCTCCGGAGTTCGGAGAGGGAAAGATTTTAGCTACGCTAAAAGCAAGGGTGAGGTTTTGAGTGAGATGTGTGTACACCGTAGCCCCTTTTAGGAGAGGGTTAGGGAGGGGTTTAATTATCTTTAGTTTTCTGCCAATCTTCTAAAGCCCCAATGACAAAACTAGCTGCGGGATGACTCAGAAATTGCTCAAAAGCTTTAACACTGCCTGTTTTTAATGCACTAAGTACCCGTTGTGCTAAAGTAGGATTATTTTCAATCAGCTTAATAGTTTCGTTTGCTATTTGCACCTTTCCAGAAAAAGTATCTGTAGAGTAAGTCTTGTCCAACTGTTCTAGTAATTTCTGAATTTCTGCTGCAGATTCAGCAAGGTTTTGTTTTTCAGTTGTGTTATTGTAATTCCCCTCAATATAATTGCCGGAATTATTATAAGTACCAGAAAAATTCCCTTGTATATAACCGCCTTGAATGCGCTTATTATCGTTATTATCGCCTGCCATGTTTGGTTTTTGCTCCTTTGAATTAGGTGAAAATAAAAATTTAGATTGATTTCAATTTTTCATAGCTGGAATCAAATCGCCCGGAATATTATTAAGGTCGATATTGTTGCAACCAAATCTACAAAATGTAATTCCAGATAAATTTTTCTCTCATATCAAGTTCGCTTAATCACTTATAAATCCCGAAACACCCTACCCCTTCGACTACGCTACTTCGGCTCCCTATGCCCTGCGGGCACGCTACGCTAACGGCTACGCTCAGGGCAAGTCGCTCAGTACAAGTCAGGGCAAGCCGTGCTGTCGGGCACCCTCCCCGGACTCCCTTGGAACCTCACCCTGCCCTGTCGGGCATCCCTCTGTTGCGATTTCACCAGAGGGAAAGATTTTAGCTACACAAAAAGCGAGGACTGCAATGATAACTAATCATCCGCACTTGATATCAGGCGATTAATTCCCCCCTTAGTTCCTCAAGGCGTATCGCACTTGGGAAATGTGGGCTAAAGTGGGCTAAAAATAATTTCCCCCCTGCCGTTCTTATATGTGGCTCGGGGGGAAAAAATAAGTGGTAGACTATAGAGTTTCTGTATATCTTGATGTCTCTATTCTATTAACTGTGTTCACTTTTGTACAGTCTAATCATAAGAATTTACTGAATTTTCACAACATCTTTACTAGTTCTTTATTCTTGCTATCTCTGGAGCTAGTCTTATATATAAGTGTAGCATTACATCTTTGACCAAACTTTCTAACTTGAGCCTCTCTGTAAAAATATGAACATTAAAATTGTCACGGCTACGGTTCTGTTCACTTTTTTTGGGTTGACAGCACAAGCTTTCGCACTCAATGAGCAAGACTTGGAACTTTTGAGAACAACAAATACTTGTCCTCGTTGTGATTTAAGTGGTGCTGATTTATCTCAAGCTAGATTAAGTGGAGCCAATTTACGAGATGCAAACTTGAAAGGTGCCAATTTATCTCAGGCAAACCTCACAAATGCAGATCTCACAGGTGCAAATCTAGAAACTGCGATACTAACTTCTGCGAACCTCTCAAATGCTTCCCTAACAGGTGCAAATCTCAAACTAGCATCTCTGGACAATACCAATTTGACTTCTGCTGGGTTTATAGGTGCCAATTTAGAAGCTGCCAATCTTACAGGAGCTAAACGACAGTATACAAATTTTCGAGGAGCAAATTTCCGTTTGACCACTATGCCCACAGGCAGCATCACTTCTGACAAAAATTATGGTTGGTCACTACAGCGTCCAGCTCAACAAGTTGAATGTGATAAGTTCAAAAACCAGAAGGTTCCTGGTACAACTTGTCGCGGAGAATAAGGAGGACCAGGGGAGCACCTTTAGCAGGAGAGTAGGGGAAGAAATGACTTGCTTATTCCGCGTCTTCCTTACTTGCTCATCTCCCTCACTACTCCATCTTCCCCACTTGCAAAAGGGAGCATCCCAAATGTGTAAATTTATTTTATTTTGTAGTGCGGGTTGGACAGCCTGCTTCGGTTATAAACTGGGGAGCAAGATGCTCCCACTACCATTTTTTTTGCAAAATTGGGATGCTCCCCTTGCAAAAAATAATTGAAGTTAAATTAGCATTTGGTTAACATTTCTTTATCATAGGAAAAATGACAAAACAGTGTGTCACTTAATTCACCAATGCTTACTCGTATTAAAGACTTGGCAACAAAACTGTCACCCCGCCTAATAGAGATTCGCCGTCACATCCACTCTCACCCAGAACTCAGTGGTCAAGAGCAGCAAACATCTGCTTTTGTTTCTGGTGTTTTATCTTCTAGTGGTCTTCACGTACAAGAAGGAGTGGGTAAAACTGGAGTGATTGCACAACTGCAAGGGACTGGCAAAGATGAACGTTTATTGGCAATTCGCACTGATATGGATGCGTTGCCAATTACAGAACGCACTTGTTTAGAGTTCGCCTCTCGCTCACAAGGTATTATGCATGCCTGTGGTCATGATGTCCACACGACAGTCGGCTTAGGAACAGCAATGATACTGTCTCAAATGGCAGAAGAGTTACCAGGTGGAATACGGTTCTTATTTCAGCCAGCAGAGGAAATAGCCCAAGGTGCTAGTTGGATGGTAAACGATGGCGCGATGAATCAGGTATCAAATATACTTGGTCTTCATGTTTTCCCCTCGATACCTGCGGGTTCCATTGGTGTGCGTTACGGCGCGTTGACGGCAGCTGCTGACACTATAGAGATTATCATTATCGGTGAATCAGGACATGGTGCTCGTCCTCATGAGGCGGTAGATGCTATCTGGATTGCTTCGCAAGTCGTAACTACACTGCAACAAGCAATTAGCCGAACCCAGAACCCTTTACGTCCTGTCGTGTTAAGCATAGGGCAGATTAACGGTGGTAGAGCACCGAATATAATTGCTGATAAAGTACAGTTGTTGGGAACAGTCCGTTCTCTCCATCCCGAAACCCGTGCCAATCTCCCAAATTGGATTGAAAAAATCGTCGCTAACGTTTGTGATCCCTACGGTGCAAAATATCAGGTAAACTATAGCCAAGGTGTGCCTAGCGTGCAAAACGATTATTTCCTAACGCAGTTGACACAAGCAGCAGCAGAGGAAGCATGGGGTAGCGATCGCGTTCAAGTGTTACCCGAACCCTCCCTTGGCGCTGAAGATTTTTCTGTTTATTTAGAACACGCCCCTGGTAGCATGTTTCGCTTGGGTGTAGGCTTCAAAGATAGACTCATTAATTACCCATTACACCATCCCCTCTTTGACGTAGATGAATCTGCCATTATTACTGGAGTTGTCACGATGGCGTACACAGCTTATAAATATTGGCACCAAAATTGTTAAACTTAGATATCTAAATAAAAACTCCCAGCACTCTTGTACTGGGAGTTGCTACTTTAGCGAGACTAATCACTAGACGCAAAACTCGCAAATTTTTGCGTCTAGTACTTCTATAGATTACTTAGCGCCGACTACGCCCAATTTCTTTTGAATCTCGGTCTTAGCAGCTTTAAATTCAGTAGCCAATTGCTCGCTTTGCTCGGTGCTCAAGTTGTTGCGAATAGCGGCGAACATCGAGCTTTCTTCTTGACGAATGTGGTCACCAACAGCATCCATAAGCTGTTTGACTTGACCTTTGAATTGCTCCATGTTAGAAGGTTTAAGACCCTTGATTTGCTCTAACACTTTCTTCATTTCAGCTTGCTCGTCATACAATTCTTGAGTATCGTTTTGACCATAGAAAGGACGTACTCTGGGGTAGACGACTTGCTCTTCAGCTTCAGCATGAGCACTCAAATCTTTGTAGATTTGACCAAAGTACTCTTGAATCTTTTGGGGATCATTGCTTGCCAAAAGTTCGGTGAACAAGGTGTTAACCTTGCCATGATCCAGGCGGATAGCATCCTGGATGTTCATATCTTTCTTGTCAGTGTTTTGGGTAACAGCGCTACCGACAACGCCACCGAATGCAGCCATAGCATCTTGAACACGTGCCCAAATACCTTGGTCAGCATCAAGTCCTGTCAGTTCACGAACACCCAAAACTTCTAGAACACCCTTGAGTTGCTCTTGGTGAGCTCGGTTTTCAAAGTTGATGGTGTTCAGAGGTCCAATCGCCAGCAACACGTCAGCGCCAACTTTTTGTGCTGCTTTATGAATAGTCAAGCCAGTCATGACTTGTTGGTGCTTGAGCAATTCATGCTGAAAGACTTTGTCGTATAGGCTCAGCTCAGAGCCTTGTTGCAATTTACGAACCTTTTCAATCATTTCTGTAATGGTTTTTTCTGGCTCGGCTTGAATACCATACTGACCGATTACAGTTTCTAGAACGCCCAGATTTTTTCTGTCATCTTCGAGAAAGTTCCGGAGGCGATCAGCAATTTCTTGGTCACTGACTTGTTTGATAAGCTGTTCTTCATTTTCAATCAGCAACTGTTGAAGTGCTTTCATATCTGCCAGTTTAATAGCAATAGCAGAACGCTTTGTATCATCTAGTGTTGCAACCATTTTCTGGTTCCCCTCAGGATCAAGTTTTTTGCGTTATTTACATTCTTAAGGTGACACAATCATCAATAAGCTTCCATCTTTCTTTTGACCGATAGCTCATAAACTCTGGATAGAAAAAGGAGAAAAAACTTCATCTTTTCTAATTTATACTTGGAGATAGATAGTTACTTTCACGATGCTCTATCGCTAGATAGAGAAAAATTTTTTGCCAATTCTCTAGATTGACGCAAGGATAGTTAAAAAGGAGATAAAAGCATAATGCCCGATAGTCCAGGGCTAGGAGAGCAAGCGCTTAACAAAGCTGCAGAAATAGGGTTATCTAGCCAGTTAGATAAAGTAGAAGACCTGAATGTAGATGTCAAAACAGATCCTCTGAAACTGGTTCAAGGAGAGGTCGATTCAGTCTCAATTGAAGGCAAAGGATTGGTAATGCAAAAAGACCTCCGGGTGGAGGAGTTGAAAATGCAAACCGATAGCCTTGCCATTAATCCCTTGAGTGCAGCTTTTGGTAAGATTGAACTGACTAAACCAACGCAAGCAAGTACGCAGGTTGTTTTGACTGAAAACGATATCAATCGTGCCTTTAACTCGGAATATGTCCGTTCACAATTGCAAAGCCAGAAAATTCACGTCAACGGGCAATTAATGACAATTATTCCGAAACAGGTTTCTTTTCGTTTACCTGGTAATAGTAAAGTTGCATTAACCGCATCTATTCTATTAAGAGAAACCAATGAAACTCACCAAGTTGATTTTTCCGCAGTACCGAAAGTGAGTGCTAAGGGACAAACAGTTTCTCTAGAAAATGTTGAGTATGGTGATACACAAGAAATCTCACCAGAATTGACAAAAACTTTGATAGATGCGACGAGTGAAATTTTGAATTTGAGTAACTTCGATTTACAAGGAATGACCCTACGAGTTAAACAACTCGAAGTGGAAACAGGCAAACTGATAATGCAAGCAGAAGCATACGTCGAGCAAATTCCCTCAGCATAAAATTAGGACACTTTAGGATACTAAAAATTATGGAAACTACAGAGAGAACTTCGACACCGTTCCCAAATCTTCCACCAGTGATTGAAAGTGACGATAGAGAGTATCACGATACTGGTGTACCTAGTACAGTTGCGATCGCAGGACATCCCTTACACCCCCTGAGTGTCATTTTTCCCATCGCTTTTTTAGCCGGTGCCTTGGGTAGCGACTTCGGCTACTGGTTAACTCATGATTTCTTTTGGGCAAGGGCTTCGCTGTGGTTAATCGGACTCGGATTGCTTGGAGGCGTGGTAGCAGCACTGATTGGCATAAGCGACTTTTTACAAATTGAACGAGTCCGTAAGCGTTCTGCTGGCTGGGCACACCTGACTCTTAATGTAGCTATCCTTGTCTTAAGTGCCATCAACTTCATTCTGCGTCTGGGCAGCCCTGAGTCAGCAATATTACCTTGGGGACTCATACTCTCACTCATTGTCGGTACGCTGACGAGTGCTTCTGGCTGGTTCGGTGCTGAACTATCCTATCGCCACAAAATTGGTGTGGTGGGTGCTGGTAGTAGAAGATATCCGTGACAAAATTTTAGATTTCGCCAATCGCAAGCCAAAAAGCTTTCGTGTAAGGACTAAAATCTTCGTTAGTTCCTAGTTGCGAAAATGCTATCAAAACCAACTCAAAGCTTTTATATCATCGTCTGTATGCTCATCGTTATAACGATGGGCTTTTTCTTTAAGTACTACACTGGTCCTGCTCACGAGTGGTTTAATGATTACGGAGCAGCTGTTTTTTACGAAATATTCTGGTGCTTGTTTGCATTTGTGTTTTTTAGAAATCGGGCAGCGGTGAACAAAATTCCTCTGTGGGTCTTTATCATCACCTGCATACTGGAATTTTTGCAATTATGGCATCCACCTTTGTTAGAAGAATTTCGCACTACGTTGATAGGTAAATGGTTAATTGGTACCACCTTTTCTTGGTGGGATTTTCCTCATTATGTGTTGGGTTGTGTTTTAGGTTGGTTGTGGTTGCGTCAATTACATGGTAATAGCTATGCAAAAAAAAGTGAAAGTTAAACCTAATTCAAAAATTCAAAAGATTGAGGAAGAAGCTGATGGTAGCCTTAAAGTGCATCTCAAATCCCCTCCTGTAGATGGCAAGGCTAATGAAGAGTTAATTAAACTACTAGCGGAAAAATTTGATGTGTCAAAATCGCATATCAAAATTAAGTCTGGTTTGTCTTCTCGGCAAAAGCTGATTGAGATTGATACAGATTAAACTATATTAAATTTAACAGGCTAACTCGGAGACATGCGACCGTCGTGCATGGTTTCTCAACTTGTTCGCGTCTGCCCATGCACGCGACGCAAAGATGAACACCAAGAAAACGAATGTAGCGTGAACAGATTGTCCGCGCTGATCTAAAAGTCATGATTTCCTTATGAGATCAATATCTTGCCCGTCTCAAATGTTGAATGGGCAAGACTGGTATCTCAAAAAAACACACAAAAAATGAATCTTGTCAGAAGTCTAACTAAGGCTTTAACTCCTCTGTAATACTAATATAGGCAGGCTGTGCTTTCACTCTTTCTATCCAATCTTGGATGGCAGGAAATCGTGTCAAGTCAAATCCACCTTCATCAGCGACATGAGTGTAAGCAAACAAGCCAATATCAGCAATTGTGTAACGCTCTCCAACAAAATAAGCGTGGTTGGATAAGTGTTTTTCCATCACCACTAGAGCTGCGTAACCAGGTTCACGTTTTTGTTCTATAACTTCATGGTATTCCTGAGCCTTATTTAAAATAGAAATCCAAAATCTCAGTGTAGCGATATAAGGCTCATGACTGTATTGTTCAAAGAATAACCATTGCAGTACTTGTGCTCGTAAAAAGGGGTCATATGGTAAAAATTCTGTTCCTTCACTCAGATAAGTCATAATGGCATTTGATTCCGCTAAATATCTCCCTGGTTCAACTTCCAAAACGGGAATTTTTCCGTTGGAATTTTTACCTAAAAATTCTGGCGTTCGAGACTCACCTTTAGTGATATCAACCTCTATCCTCTCAAATGGCATACCAATTTGCGTCAATAAAAGACGAATCTTGTAACCATTGCCTGAGGGTAAAAAATCATACAAACGCAGGGTTTTCATGCCAAAAAGTTGAGATGAAATGGTTAATTAATCATGCCGTCAAAATACAGCATCTTATCGAAATTGACAAATAAATATGATAAAATGGTTTGATATATAGCATTTTAGTACGAAACAGAATTCTCTGATTAATAAAAAATAAAAGTAATATTTGTTGCACGATTTAGACGTTTCATTTTAATTGGCGGTTGAGGAAAAAGTATGTGTGGAAGATTTACTTTAATCCAAACAGCAGAAGCATTATACGAAACCTTCCATGTAGAAAAACTTCCCGAACTAGAGCCGCAATATAACATTGCTCCTACGCAAATGGTCGGGGCAGTCTTGTATAATCAAGTAAGTGAAGAGCGCAAATTTCATAAGTTACGTTGGGGATTAATTCCCTCTTGGTCAAAAGATTTAGGAATAGGAGCAAAGCTGATCAACGCAAGGGCAGAAACAGTAGCAGAAAAACCAGCTTTCCGCTCTGCATTAAAGTATCGCCGCTGTTTGCTAGTAGCAGACGGCTTTTACGAATGGCAGCATCAAGAAAATCAAAAACAGCCTTATTATTTTCGTCTGCAAGAAGGAAAACCCTTTGGCTTTGCAGGATTATGGGAGAAATGGCGATCGCCCGAAGGTGAAGAAATCACATCTTGTACAATTTTGACCACAGAGGCAAACGAATTAGTGCAGCCGATCCATGAGCGTATGCCAGTTATTCTTCAACAACAGGATTACGATGTGTGGTTAAATCCAGAAGTACAAACACCCTCATCGCTACAACAACTGCTGCACCCCTACCCATCCGAAGCGATGACTGCTTACCCAGTCAGCAAAGTTGTCAACAGCCCCAAGCAAAATATTCCAGATTGTATTAAGCCTTTGTAACTGTTCATCAGGTCTTAATCAGTTACATTAACTTGTAGTGAGTGCAAAGAGCGCTCCTTAAATACCCAGTCATCGTCGTCAGCACCCCTACCTAAAGGCAAGGGGCTTCTAGCCTCAAACTTTTAGGATTAGTTGACCAGACTCAGCACCTTTGGGTACTACGTTAACGGCAAGTGTTTAAGCTCCTACCTTGGAATGCGTAGCCCCTCCGGGGTTCAGCAGTCGCTCATGGGGGAAACCCCCAAGACCGCGCTGCTTCACCAGTTCCAAGCTCTAGAAACCAGAGATTAAACAGGTTTAGAGGGCTAAGCCAGTGTCTTTGGTATAGTTACCGACCGTTAACATTGTCGAGGCTAACTTTACTCCCAAAAGGCTTGCCTTGAGCGTAGTCGAAAGGGAAGGCTCTTTTGAGCAAATCATATGCGTACAGGTGAGTCCAGTACTGAAGGAGGGTTTCCCTCCGTAGGTATCTGGCGAACCCGAAGGGGTGATTAGATATCAGGTTCATAACTGCCTGAACGAAAGTTGAATGCAAAATAACACGGTATCGAATTACCCCAAGGCGGTATGAAGGCTAAAAATAACGCCGTGTCATGTTTCCTCCGTGGTCTTTAGGATCACGGTTTGTACATTCCCAAGAGAAACATCATGATTGCGGCAAACCTATCACATAAGCCGTTATGCCAAGAACCCAGAAAAACGATAACTTTGTTGACAAAAGCTTTACAGTCATGGCAGATCTGATCCTCAAGATTCTGCCAACTAATAAAAAAGCTAAAGAAGCGTTTGTTTATTACCGAGATGGAATGTCCGCACAGTCGGAAGGAGAATACGCTGAAGCCTTAGAAAACTACAAAGAGGCTTTAGAACTAGAAGAAGACACCAACGATCGCAGCTACATTCTCTATAACATGGGGCTTATCTATGCCAGCAACGGGGAACATGACAAAGCTCTAGAGTTGTATCATCAAGCACTGGAATGTAATCCACGTCTACCCCAAGCTTTAAACAACATCGCTGTCATTTACCACTATCAAGGGGAAAAGGCGAAAGAAGCAGGAGACGAAGACGGAGGAGAAGCACTGTTTGACAAAGCCGCTGATTATTGGATTAGAGCTATTCGCCAAGCGCCTAATAACTACATCGAAGCTCAAAACTGGTTAAAAACCACAAAACGCTCTCAAGTTGACGTATTCTTTTAATAATTTGTCGTTAGTCGTTTGTCATAATACTAATGACCCTTCGGGTTCGCCCTTCGGGTATGACCTTCGGTCACGCTGCGCTTTAGCCCTTTGGGCGTGCGCTTTGCGCATACGCAGTCGCCTAGGTCGGGAGAGCCGTCATTCGCGCTGTCTCACCAGATGCCTGTTGTCGGGAAAACGCGCTTGTGCTCTACTTGGGGAGACACGCCAGGTCGCACAACGGGGGGAACCCGACAGCCAGTCGCCACAACGGGACGCCACATCCTTCAAGTCGGGCGTTGCCCGCCCAACGGAGTGGCTCGGGAACCCCAACGCCAGATGCCTCTGTCGGGAAACCCGTCATTCGCACTGGCTCCGCAAGGCGCTGCTCTGGGCAAGCGACTGGCTCCCCAAGACCGCACTGGCTCCCCTCCCGCAGCACTAGACTCACTTATGACTAATGACTAACCATGATTGACCGTGAACAAGTTCGTAAAGTAGCTCATCTTGCGCGTTTAGAGTTGACGCCCGAAGAAGAAGATAAATTTACAACTCAGTTAGGAAATATTCTTGACTATTTTGAACAACTGAGTGAATTGGATGTCAATAATGTGCCACCAACATTACGGGCAATTGATGTGAAGAATGTGACGCGAGCAGACGATTTACAACCCTATCCCAACCGCGAAGACATTCTTCAGAGTGCGCCAGAACAAGAAGGCGACTTTTTTAAGGTGCCTAAAATCCTGAATGAGGAATAGTTAGCAGTTATTAGTTAGTAGTTAAAAGTTAGTCATTGTTAGCAATAATTTGCAATGCCGCTAGTAGTTCTATCTAATGGTACTCATAGCATTGTTAATTATTAAATATAACTAATAGTGATTAACAACTAACTACTAACTAAAGTTATGGGCTTGGGAATCCTCAAGGATGGTAAGTGGGTAAGCGATCGCGAGCAAGAAGACTCACAAGGTAAATTTCTCCGTCCTTCAACAACTTTCCGCAACCGTATTACAGCAGATGGTTCTAGCGGATTTAAAGCAGAACCAGGACGCTATCACTTGTACATTTCCTGGGCGTGTCCTTGGGCGCATCGCACCGCCATTATGCGTCAGTTGAAAGGATTACAAGATGTCATCAGTCTGTCCGTGGTAGCAGCAGAAATTCATGATAATAGTTGGGAATTTGCTGATGAACCAGGAAGCACTCCCGATACAGTCAATGGAACTCAGTATCTCTGGCAAGTTTATCTCAAAGCTGATCCCAACTACAGCGGACGGGTGACAGTTCCCGTTTTATGGGACACACAAAATTGGAAAATTGTCAATAACGAATCTCGCGAAATCATACGGATGTTGGATACAGAGTTTAATGCCTTGGCGAAACAAAATGTAAACTTTTATCCAGAACATTTACAAAAAGTTATTGACGAGACGATTGATGCAATTTACCAGCCGATAAATAATGGTGTGTACCGCGCAGGATTTGCGACGACACAATCAGCTTATGATGAAGCGGTAACCGAACTTTTTGATGCTCTTGATCATTGGGAGCAAGTGTTAGGAAAGCAACGCTATCTTTGTGGTGAACAAATCACTGAAGCTGACTGGTGTATGTTTACAACCCTGTTTCGCTTTGATGCAGTTTACTATGTGCATTTTAAATGTAACTTACGCCGGATTGTAGATTATTCCAATTTGTGGAACTATCTCAAAGATCTTTACCAACAGCCAGGAGTCAAAGAAACTTGTAATCTTGACCACATCAAACGACATTATTATAGAAGTCATCCTAAGGTTAACCCAACTCGAATTGTACCGAAAGGACCGATTATTGATTTTGATGCGCCGCATAATCGGGAAGAACTTCGTGCAGCGATAAAAGTTTAGCGGGAACTGGCATATCTTAGGATTGTTATGTCTCACTGCTTTAACTTGTTTGCCATCCCGTCAGCTACTCAACCCCTACTTTATTACCATAAGCGATAATACAGACAATACTACTTCATTAAGGAAGATGTCAGTATGGTTGATTTTGGGGCAATTGGCGGGATGTTCCTCAAGCCTGCTATATCGAAGGTTGCCGAAGCAATCAGCAAAGCAATTCTTAGCGAGTTTAATAAGAAATTCAACCCAACAGAGTTAGAACAATACATCCAGTCTGGAATTACTGCGGCTAAGGAAAAATATCCTCATGGACCTTTTTTGTATTATGAGCTTGAGCGTCTTGATCACTTCCTTGTTGAAGTATTAAAGTACTCTGGGGTTCACAAAGAACTAGAGAAACCGCTAAAAGATGAAGGCGCGCCAGATATACCTAACTTAATTGAGGCATTTAAGAAAGTTGCAGGGCAATTAAAAATTGAACTAAATGAGGATAAGCTTGAACGTTGGATCAGTGTATTTGCTGATACTTATTTTCAGCAGACTCCTTTGTACTCAATAGACTATAAGAATGCTAAAGAAGATTACTTAAAAAAACTTATTTCACACTTAGAAAAACTCCGTTTAATCGGGATTGATGTCCCAGCAACGGAGCGAGATAGAATTGAAGAATTAGAAAATATTTTTGTGATGCCGGATATACAACAGGAGGAGCATCATAGACAAAACTCTACATTCTCACCAGAAAAGCTATTGACTCAAAGTTCATCTGAGAAATCTTTTGACAAATTAGTATTATTGGGTGAACCTGGTTCTGGTAAAAGTACCTTGATGCAGTACTTTGCTCTCAAAATCGCCAAGCGGCAATTCCAAGAATTAGGACTCTCGGCAGAGATAGATTGGTTACCAATCTTAATTGAGATTAGAGAATTAGGAAAACAGTCAGAAAACTATATTTTGGAACACTTACAAAAGTCAATTGCATCTAAATATTCTATAAAAATTCCCAATGGATTTTTTGATTATTGGTTTAAGCGAGGGAAAGTAGTCATCTTACTGGATGGTTTAGACGAAATTGCTGATTCTCATAAGCGAAGAGAAATTATTCAACATATTTATACTTTGTTTCAGCAGAAGTCTTACGCATCTAACAAAGTTATTATTACATCTCGCCCTGCAGGATATGAGCGGGATTACTTTCAAACTCAAGATTTTCCTCATTATTATATCCAACTCTTTGACGAGCCTAAAATTCATCTGTTTCTTGATAAGTGGTATGCAAATAAAATACGTTTTCCTGATTCTCATGAATCTGAAAAACAGAAGAACGATCTGAGAACGATATTGCAAAAGAAAGAACGCATTAAGTTATTAGCAAGAAATCCGTTTCTACTGACAATTATTGCCTTACTCCATCGCTATGAAGGGTTTCGTCTACCACAACGGCGTCATAAGCTTTATGAAAAAGCGGTAGAGACGCTACTGGTGAATTGGGAACAATCTAAATTCGGTGACTCTCAACAATCTTCTCCAATTGCCAAGTTGCAGTATGTAATATCGATTACCTAAATGTTTGCTACAGATAGTGCCTCTAGAATAAACTGCCATCCAGTCACAGAATGAATAGTTTCTGGAGTTAACTTATTCAGTTCTTTTGAGAGCTTATCTCTTAATTCATCCAAACAAATTATCAAACAGTTTCCATTTAAGTCTCTTTTTCAATTCTTTCCACAATCGTTCAATTGGGTTAACTTGGGGACTATAGGGTGGTTGAAAGAGTAAAACTAT
>NZ_JXCA02000002.1:257905-260507 GCF_000828085.3 Scytonema tolypothrichoides VB-61278 | reverse complement strand
TTTAACAGTTTTATTACTCCTCCACAACGGTACTGGCTTAACCATCTTGATATCGTTGTCCGATGATGTCCCGACCGGGCTGCTAATTCCTCTATTGTCTTAGCTTGTCCACTTTTTAGCCAAAAAAGTACTTGAATTCGTTCCTTACTTTTGCCTGTTTTCTGTCCCTTTAATAACTCTTTGAGTTTTGACAACGACTCTTCTATCTCTATTTTCAGCACTCCCGACATTTTCACTTTTCCTCATCGTCATCCCTCCATCTATTTATAGCATTCTTTTTTCTATTTGATATTAGGTCGTTACAATACAGTGAGGGTTGCTACGGGAGCGTCCCAAATGTGTAAGTTATATCAAACCCAGATTAGAAATTGTCATTGCGAGCGCAACGTAGTGGAGCGAAGCAATCGCAAGATATGAGATTGCTTCACTACGCTGTCGCTTCGTATGTCCTTCGGACACGCTACGCTAACGCAATGACAAACACGTTTTTGCAAAATTGGGATGCTGCGTTGCTACAGAATAGATTTCTGCAAAATGATCCACAATACAGTCCACAGCAGGTTAATAGTGCAGTATGAAAAAAACTAGCACCGATTCAAACTTTCAGGTTGCCAAAGAAGAATACTGTAAGCGACTAGCACACTGGTTTGGTGATGTTAAATTTGCTGGGATTGCAGTCGCAGGGCTAGAGGTGGAAAAATCTGAAAAAGCAATTCATATTTTTGTCATGCCAGATGTGGTGGAAGAAGTCAAACCCACCTTAAGAAAAGCAGATGCTGAAACGGATATCACTTTAAGAATTGGTATCACCAGAAACATACTCGGTAAAGCTGATATTGCCGGAAACTTACTCACTACAGAAGCGATTGACTTAAGCAAGCGTCAGCAAGAATTAATTCGCGAGCAACGTCAACTGGTAGAATTGGAAAACTCATCAGGGAGAAAGTTTTCGGCACAAGAACTTTTAAGTGAAAGCACTTCTGAGAAGTTAGTTTTACTAGGCGCACCAGGTTCAGGTAAAACGACTTTGATGAGTTATTTTGCTGTGATGCTGGCTCTGAAACAACCTCAAGAACTGGGTTTACCGACAGACACAGACTTACTGCCAATTTTGATTAGAATTCGAGATTTATCGAGATACTCAAATATGAGTATCTTAGAATATATAAACCAGTTTACTCATAATAATTTATCTTTTCAAGAGCTACCACCAGGTTTTTTTAAAAATTGCCTAGAAGCGGGGCAAGGGTTAATTTTATTAGATGGTTTGGATGAAGTTGCAGATTCAACAAAGCGGTATGAGATTGTTAATAGTATTGAAAGTTTTTTAGAGCAATTTTCTCTAAATCGTGCAATTATTACCTCTCGTCCTGCAGGTTACAGGCGCGACTTTTTCCGGACACAGAATTTACCTCACTATCAACTCCAGCCATTTGATGATGCCAAAATTTCTGAGTTTATCGACCATTGGTATGACAGTCGAGTTTCAGATTTAGCCGAGGCACAAAGACGTAAAGATAGCCTCAGAAAGGCACTTGCTGATAATGACAGAATTAAGCTGCTGGCACAAAATCCACTGCTGTTAACGATTATTTCTCTGATTCATCGCTATCAAGCATTTCTGCCAAAAGAGCGTCATAAGCTTTATGACAAAGCAGTAGAAACTCTTTTAACATCTTGGGATGCAAACAAAGAATTTAGCAATCATTCGGTATTTAAATATTTATGGCTGGAAGACTTGCGACGGTTGCTAGAAAAACTGGCTTACTGGATTCATACCCAAGGAGGTACAGGAGATAAACAAGGTGGTACGCTGATTGATAAAGATGAATTAATTCATCAATTAAGCACAGAAATCAAGACGCTCAAACAAATTGAACTGTACCAAGCTAAAGAAGAAGCAAGATGTTTTGTAGAGTTTATCAGAGATCGCACAGGTTTACTCAATGAACAAGGGCAAGACTGCTACGCCTTTGTCCATAAAACATTTCAGGAATATCTTTGCGCTCAAGAAATTATCTATCAGTGGTACGATGAAGGTGATTTTGGCATTGTGCTAGAGCACATTCAAAAACATCTTCATGACCCTCATTGGCGAGAAGTTTTGCTGCTGCTCGTTGCACAACAAAAACCCAAACAAGCAGCCAAAACAATTCGAGCAATTCTCGATCAACACAGCGAATATGAAAAATGGCTGCATCGTGATTTATTATTTGCTGGCAGTTGTCTTGCAGAAAATCCGAGAGATTTAAAAGTTGCAGATGATGAATTACCACAGCAAATTTTGCAGGCATTGGTTGAACTAGAAGCACGTAAATCACCACAGGTGATTTCCAAAATTCGCTCACGGGTTTTTCAAATACTTTGCAGTCTGAATGAAACTGCTTTTGAAACTCAAGCGTTGCAATTGTTGAAAGACAAAGCAGAACATATAGGTAAAATACGATTACAAGAATATCATGCAGCATTGGGAGAAAAAAAAGCGGCAATAGACACTCTAGTGACACTGCTCAAACATGAGGACGAACGTGTCCGTTCCTCCGCCGCCGATGCCTTGGGCAACTTAGGCAATAGCTCAGATTTTGTGCTGCAAGGGCTGCTT
>NZ_JXCA02000002.1:71135-257615 GCF_000828085.3 Scytonema tolypothrichoides VB-61278 | reverse complement strand
GGCAATAGCTCAGATTTTGTGCTGCAAGGGCTGCTTCTGTTGCTCAAACATGAGGACGAAGGTGTCCGTTACACCGCCGCCGATGCCTTGGGCAAGTTAGGCAAAAAAACTCCTAGTTTAGCCACTGCTGTTGCCCAATGGATTGAGTTGCACCAAGATTCAAAATATGTTGGAAATGGGATTGATCTGCTGTGGGATTTGGTCACAAGTGAGTGAGGATGTAGGGGTGTAGGGGTGTAGGGGTGTAGGAGAAAATGTATGATTTTATATATAGCGGTTCTCATTTGAATCACATACACCACCACGAATAATGTAGAGACGTAGCATGCACTTTCATTACACCCGTGTATTGCACGCAACCGAGAAGCGCTATATTTTAGCTTTGTGCCCCTACACCCCCAGTCTTGTTCAAATTCATTCAAGAAGTAGAATCTTCCAACTTTTCAAGCAAGACAACAGCGTACGCACAAATACCTTCTTCACGTCCAGTAGGACCAAGTTTTTCATTGGTAGTCGCTTTAACACCAACTTGATTTGGCTGTACTTGCAAAACTTTCGCTATTGTTTCCCGCATCTTCTCAATATGGGGTTTCAATTTCGGACGTTCCGCCACAACCACCGAGTCAACATTACCTATTTGCCAACCATGTTGGCGAACCAGTTGATGAACTTTACTTAACAGTACCAAACTATCTGCCCCCGCCCATTGAGGATCTGAGGGAGGAAAATAATGTCCAATATCTCCCAAAGAAAGCGCCCCTAGCATAGCATCCATAATCGCGTGTGTCAGAACATCAGCATCGCTGTGTCCTAGCAAACCTAGGGAGTGGGGTATGTTGACTCCGCCTAGAATGAGGGGGCGATCGCTCACCAAGCGGTGGATATCGTAGCCGTTACCAATGCGAATATTCATATTTTAGTCATTAGTCATTAGTCACTAGTCATTAGTCATTAGTTAGTACTCACAAGTCAAGAGTCAAGAGTAGGGGCGCAAGGCCTTGCGCCCGCACAAGAGTCAAAAATTATTCTCCCCTGCTCCCCTGCTCCCCTGCTCCCTATGCTCCCTATGCTTCTCTTGCCAACATTTGAACAAATCAGGACGGCGCAGGCGTGTTCTGGTGATTTGTTGTTCATAGCGCCACTTAGAAATTGCAGCATGATTTCCTGAAAGCAAGACTTCAGGAACCTTCCAGCCACGAAACACTGCAGGACGGGTATACTGGGGATAGTCCAACAATCCCTCTTCAAAGCTTTCTGCCGTTAAGGACTCAACTTTTCCCACTGTTCCCGGTAAGAGGCGTACAATACCATTCATTAATGCCATTGCTGGAATTTCTCCACCAGTCAGAATAAAATCGCCCAAAGAGACCTCGCGGTCAACTAAATGCAATACCCGCTCATCCACTCCTTCGTAATGACCACAAATCACTACCAATTGGTCATAATTCGTTGCCAATTCTCGTAACAGTGGCTGATTCATCGTTTGACCTTGAGGACTCATGAGAATAACCTCTTGTCGATGAAACTTAGGCAGCGACTCTACAGCAGCAAAGATAGGTTCTGGCTTCATCAGCATCCCCACGCCACCGCCGTAAGGTTCATCATCAACTTTCCGGTGCTTGTCAGTGGTAAAGTCTCGTGGATTAATCAAATGCACTTGGGCAATCTGCTTTGCTAGAGCCTTACCTATCAGCCCGGTAGTGAGAACAGAGGTAAAACAGTCAGGAAACAGCGTAACTATATCAAAGCGCACAGTATTTCGTATTGGAGGACACTAATCTAAAATTGGATGATTTGAAAACGATGTTGTGTCACAGACAAATCAACATCATCAATTGTGTCTCAAAGTACCGGAAGTATTGAGTTTTCCGTGTCAACACAAGTTTTTCTAATTACTTAATTTATGTTTAAATATTGTCACATCTACATTTAACTTATTAAACTGAACCGAGTTAACAACTTCTTCGGATGCATCTGGCTAGCCTCAGAAAAAAGTTTGTCAACACCTGCTAAAGTCCCTCCACTTGAAGTGTTGGTGGTATGAGGTAGGAAAACCCCAAAGACGTGAACTCAGAGTATGAAATAAAGAATCTCGTTGTTTTTCTTCATGAACCAATTCACAAGACTAAAACCAAATCTTCATGGACACAGGTGTTCAAATCACCTTCTTACCTTACACCAGTACGGGGGCGAGGCTTTGCGCCCCTACAAATCTAGAGGTGCAAAGCCTTGCGCCCCTACACCATACCCTATTGGGAGCTTCGGTGAAAAACAAACCCAAAACAAACGGCAAAGGACACTCCACAAACTGAGGCATTTTGTACATGAAGCACTGTCCTCCACGAGAGGCAAAGCGTAAAAAGAATCAGGCGAAAGCTACGTTGTTTAATTGACCTGAAGTTGTTGACAGGAGAAACATAATGCCGCAATTAAAAGTCAAATCGCTGGAAATGAGGACACCCCAAGCAACTAAAACCGCTGTTCTGGTCATCGGAGGCGCAGAAGACAAAGTACATGGACGCGAAATTTTGCGGACATTTGTCAGTCGATCTGGTGCTAGCAATGGCCACATTACAATTATTCCGTCTGCCTCCCGCGAACCAAGCATCATAGGTGGTAGATATATTCGTATTTTTGAAGAAATGGGTGCTAAGAAAGTCGAAATCTTAGACATTCGAGAACGGGATCAGTGTGAAGATTCTTACATCCAAGCATCTCTAGAAAATTGTACAGGAGTGTTTTTGACAGGCGGAGACCAATTGCGTCTCTGTGGTGTCCTGTCAGATACGCCAGCAATGGATATTATCCGGCAACGCGTGAGAGCCGGACAACTCACCTTGGCAGGGACGAGTGCAGGAGCTGCTGTCATGGGGCATCACATGATCGCAGGGGGTGGTAGCGGCGAATCGCCAAATCGCTCTCTAGTGGATATGGCTACAGGTTTGGGATTGATCCCAGAGGTAATAGTAGATCAACACTTCCACAATCGCAATCGTATGGTGCGGCTGATGAGCGCGCTGGCAGCTCATCCAGATCGCCTGGGGATCGGGATTGATGAAGATACATGTGCCATGTTTGAGCGGGATGGTTGGCTACAAGTCTTAGGCAAAGGTAGTGTTACGATTGTAGATCCAACTGAGGTCACTCACACGAATGAACCACATGTCGGAGCAACTGAACCCTTAAACATCCATAATCTACGAATGCATCTTCTCAGTCATGGTGATCGCTATCACGTGTATCAGCGTACAGTATTACCTGCCGTATACCGTGTCTCCAGCTGACGAAGCGAGTAGCTGATGTTACATTAGTAAGCGAAACAAACACTGAATTGACCGCTAAATCTTAGGTTGCTTGCAGCCGAACAAACGAGAATAATACGATGTAAGAAGAAAAAACTGTTTACTATGAACAGTTAAGCGGTCAATTCCAGTAAGAAACTAGAATATTGGTTCCGAATCTCCATCTACCTATTTCCCATGAGAATCCTCAAGATCCAGACCTTACGCGGCCCCAACTATTGGAGCATTCGACGCCACAAGCTCATTGTCATGCGCCTCGATTTAGAAAACCTTGCCGAGACGCCCACAAACGACATTCCCGGCTTCTATGAAGGATTAGTGGAGGCTTTGCCCAGTCTGGAAGGTCATTTTTGCTCACCGGGCTGTCGTGGTGGTTTTTTGATGCGAGTGCGTGAAGGCACCATGATGGGTCATGTTGTGGAACATGTAGCCCTAGAATTGCAAGATTTGACTGGAATGAACGTAGGCTTTGGTCGGACCCGAGAAACATCAACATCGGGAGTATACCAGGTAGTGCTCGAGTATCTCAATGAGGAAGCGGGACGCTACGCTGGCAGAGCAGCAGTGCGGCTATGCCAAAGTATTGTAGACCGGGGTCGCTATCCAAAGGCAGAGTTAGAGCAAGATTTGCAAGACCTGAGAGACTTATGGCGTGACGCGGCTTTAGGACCGAGTACAGAAACACTTGTTAAAGAAGCAGAAAAAAGAGGCATTCCCTGGATGCAACTCGGCGCACGCTTTTTGATTCAGCTAGGCTACGGCGTGAATCAAAAGCGGGTACAAGCGACGATGACAGACAATACCAGCATCTTGGGAGTAGAACTCGCCTGCGATAAAGAAGCCACCAAACGCGTTCTTGCCAACGCTGGAATCCCAGTACCAAGAGGTACCGTCATCAACTTCTTGGATGATTTACAACAAGCCATAGAATACGTTGGCGGCTACCCTATTGTCATCAAACCTTTAGATGGCAACCACGGACGCGGTATCTCCATCAATATCACTTCCACCGAAGAAGCAGAAGCTGCCTATGATTCCGCTAGACAGGTTTCCCGAGCAATTATTGTTGAGCGGTATTACACTGGGCGGGATCACAGAGTACTGGTGGTAGATGGCAAAGTTGTGGCAGTTGCTGAACGTGTGCCAGCTCATGTGGTGGGCAATGGCAAATCTACTATCTTTGAACTCATTGAGGAAACGAACAAAGATCCAAACCGTGGCGAAGGACATGATAATGTCCTCACCAAAATTGAACTCGACCGCACCAGCTACCAACTGATGGAAAAGCAAGGTCTCACTCTTAATAGCGTGTTACCTAAAAACCAAATTTGCTATCTGCGGGCAACGGCAAACTTGAGTACAGGGGGCATTGCCATAGACCGTACAGATGAAATTCATCCAGAAAATATTTGGCTGGCACAACGGATAGTGAAAGTTATCGGTTTGGATATTGCAGGAATTGATATTGTGACAGCGGATATTAGCCGTCCCTTGCGAGAAGTGGATGGTGTGATTGTAGAAGTTAATGCCGCTCCCGGATTCCGGATGCATGTTGCTCCAAGCCAAGGCATCCCTCGTAATGTAGGAGGAGCAGTCATGGATATGCTGTTCCCAGCGGATAAAATCAGTCACATACCCATTCTTGCCGTCACGGGCACTAACGGCAAAACTACCACGACTCGGCTGTTGGCACACATTTTTAAGCAGACTAATAAAGTCATAGGTTATACAACGACAGATGGAACATATATCGGGGATTACTTAGTAGAGTCAGGAGACAATACAGGTCCCCAAAGTGCCCAACTCATCCTACAAGATCCAACAGTGGAAGTGGCGGTACTGGAAACTGCTCGTGGGGGTATTCTCCGGTCTGGACTAGCTTTTGAAAACGCTAACGTGGGCGTGATATTGAACGTTGCCTCTGACCACCTGGGAATAGGCGATATTGATACTATTGAACAGTTGGCGAATCTCAAGAGTGTAGTCGCGGAAGCTGTGTTTCCTGACGGCTACGCAGTGCTTAACGCTGATGATCACAGAGTCGCTGCTATGGCAGAAAAAACAAAAGCCAATATTGCCTACTTCACCATGAATCCGGATTCGGAATTGGTGCGAAAGCACATTCAAAAGGGAGGAGTAGCCGCAGTCTATGAAAATGGCTATCTGTCAATCTTAAAAGGCGATTGGACGCACCGAATTGAACGGGCAGAAAATATACCCCTGACAATGGGTGGACGTGCGCCTTTTATGATAGCCAATGCTTTAGCAGCTTCTTTGGCAGCGTTTGTACAAAATGTCAGCATAGAACAAATTCGTGCTGGCTTGAATACCTTTCGCGCTTCGGTGAGTCAAACACCGGGACGAATGAATTTGTTTAATTTGGGGAAATACCACGCTTTGGTAGATTATGCCCACAACCCAGCTAGTTATCAAGCCTTAGGTGCTTTCGTCCGCAATTGGATTTCTGGCAAACGGATTGGAGTTGTTGGCGGACCTGGCGATCGCCGCGACGAAGATTTCGTCATGCTTGGCAAACTAGCAGCGGAAATTTTTGACTCTATTATCGTCAAAGAAGATGACGACACCAGGGGACGGGGGCGCGGTTCCGCGGCTGATTTAATTGTTCAAGGTATCAAACAAATCAACCCCAACTACCAGCATCAAACAATTCTGAGCGAAACAGAAGCGATTAACAGAGCATTAGACATGGCCCCAGATAACAGTCTAGTGGTCATTTTGCCAGAAAGCATTAGCCGTGCTATTGCCTTAATTACAGCACGTGGAGTCGTCAAAGATGAGATACCCCAACAAAATACCAACCCGGCTACCATAGATTCTCCAATTGGGGTGAAATCAACTGTCGTCAACACGCTGTTGTAGTCCGAATGAGACAGCACTTGATAAGGGTTTCCCGACTCGAAGTGAGTGCCGTTCATTTGTCATTACGAAAAATAAACGACAAACGACAAACGACAAAAGACTATTGTTTTTCTTCTTCCGGATTAGTATCGTCACTGGGATTCTTCAGTTCTTGCTTAAAACCCCGCAGAGTTTTACCCAGTGCGCTGCCTAACTCCGGAATTTTTTTTGGTCCAAAAATCACAATAGCGACCAAAACAATAACACCTACTTCCGTCCATCCCAATCCAAACATAAGCCTCTACTCTTTGAAAACTAATACAACACCAGACTTGTACAGTATTGTGTAGAGACGTAACATGCTACGTCTCTACATTGCATGCACTTTCATTACATTTAATGACTGGTGAATTACCGCATTAAACAGCCGAACCCAGTAGCTTAGAGGGCTGTGCATAAGTATAGACAAATTTGTTGACTTTACTATCAGTCTCACTTATTTTCAGCCAAAATTTTAGTTTTTTATTTTTTTTCTAAAAAATGTTACAAAAAATAAATTTTTGTACGTAATAGGATGACTCGTTAGACAAAGCATAGTAGAAAGTAAAGAAAATATTAATTTTTCAGTTTTCTCAGTCTGTTCATTCATTAAGTCGAATGATTTTCACCTCTATCTTTAATAAAAATCACACACGCTCGGAGTCGTATTTCCATGCAGCTACTTCCACGACCTCAGCATAATAACCAACAACACTTAAAGTTGGAGCCTGAGCCACTGTTCAATACGACACAGTTTTCTGTGTTTGAGGAAAGCGATATTGAAAGTGCAAATACCTTGCGACCGTGCCAACAGAACAATCCAGACAACAAGCAACACCAACGCGTCGCCATTTTTATTGATGGTGCAAACTTGTTTTACGCAGCAATGCACCTCAATCTTGAAATTGATTACACTAAACTGCTGCGCTATTTAACAAAAGAGCGTCAACTGCTTAGGGCTTACTTTTACACAGGTGTTGATTACACAAATGAAAAACAGCAAGGCTTTCTGCTGTGGATGAGTCGCAATGGCTATCGTGTCGTTAGTAAAGAACTCGTTGAGCTGCCTAATGGTTCTAAAAAAGCGGATTTGGATGTAGAGATTGCTATCGATATGATGACCTTAGCAAGGTACTGCAACACTTTAGTTCTGTTGAGTGGAGATGGCGATCTTGCTTATGCTGTAGATAACATTACCTATCGAGGAGTTAAAGTGGAAGTAGTTGGTTTGAGTTCTATGACTAATGAAAATCTAATTAGGGTTGCTGACTCTTATACTGACCTTGAACTCATCAAACAAGACATTCAAAAAAAGAATACAGGTTGGGTTGAACGCAGTAAAATCCAGCGCAAGAGTTTACGGTGATTCGCGCGGGAGCGTGAAAGCGCAGAAGTGTAAATCTCAAGAAATTAAATGAATTGAGACTTACACGTTATTTATATCGCAGATGAAACGCGACGACGCATTGTCCCCTAAAAAATGGGCAGTCTAAGAAAGCGGGAAGCCGCAAAGCGTCTATGTAATGTTTATCTGTCGGCGTAGTCAAGTATTCGTAGTATTAAGCGAGAAGTTTGAGCAGAGGTTTCCTCCGTAAACGCAAAGCGCACGCAATCATGCGTTAGCCGTATAGTAAGGAGCAACTTTATGAATACAGTTTCACGAGAGACTGGGCTAGATTACAGAATGTGCGCGTCAAAAGAGCGCAGAGTGTCAAAAGAGCGTCAATTACAAAATTTCTCTTTAAATTCTTCTTGTTTTAACTCACCAGGTCGCTTCGGCAAAGTTACTATGACCCTTGTTCCTTTCCCCACCTGACTTTCTAAAGTAATATCACCGCCATGTAACTCTATACAAACTTTCGTAATAGCAAGCCCCAAACCTGTTCCAGGGATTGTGTCAACGTTACTCCCACGACTGAAAGCTTGAAACAAGTTTGCTTGCTCCTTTATAGGTATACCAATACCTTTGTCTTCGATGTAAAAGATAACTTGTTCCTCACCCCCAATCAGATGAAACTCTATCTCACCTCCATCTGGGGAGAATTTAATCGCATTGGATATTAAGTTAACAAAAATTTGCCGCAAGAGTCCTCCATCACCCCAGAAGCCCTTGTAATTTCCAGTTATCTTATAAGTTAAATGATGGCGATCACTTAATTTTTCCTGCAGGTCTTGTATCAAGTCAGAAAAAAAGTGGCACAAATCGAGTGGCTGGGGCTTAAACTGGGCTTTGTTTGACTCAAATTGGTTAAACACAAGCAAGTCATCGACCAATTTAGCCATGTAGCGAGCTTTTTGTTCAATAATTTGTAGGAACCTCTGTTGTTTGGATTCATCGAGCTGATCGCCATGTTGCTTAAGTGTGGATGTTGCAGCAAGAATAGAAGCTAATGGCGTTCGATACTCGTAAGAAACTGTTGTCATCATTTGGGATTTAAATGCGTTCAGTTTCTGTTCCTTTCTCAAAGCTGCTTGAGTTTGAGCAAGCAGTTCTGCTTGTTTGAGCATGAAGCGCTGTCTTTCCCTAGTTTTGGTCAGCACCGTTTGCAAGTCCGAGTGCTGAATCACCTTGCGAACTGCCAACTGTAACACATCGGGTTTGAGATGTTGCTTGACCAAGTAATCTTGGACACCCTTTTTCATCGCTTGTACAGCGACCGCTTCATCACCTTGCCCTGTCAGCATAATCACTGATGCCGCAGTCTCCAATCTTTCCCGCGTTAATTGCTCAAGGATTTCTAGTCCTGTCATATCAGGTAGGCAGAAATCCAGTAGAATGACATCGCAGAGTATTTCTTGGCACAAGGCAAGTCCATCCTTCGCAGACTCTGCTTCCAAAATCTGGTAGGACTGGTGAGGATCTTTCAAAAGATATCGCCGATAGATTCTTCGATCCTGTGCACAATCATCAATGATGAGTAGCGTCCTGGTATCTGACATAAAAGGATGAAGCAGACTTGCTGCACTCTTTCAACAAGCTTTTTATCTATCATAGAATTTTTAACAAAATTTTAAACAATTAAAAAATTTGAATTAGAAATTATTGTTAATTAATGATGACAATTTCTCCAGTCATACCCGCTTTGTGTATGTCCCGCTATCGATCAACGTAGGGGAACTAGAGGAGACGGGAGGGCAAATTGATAGAAAAATTTATAAATTTTTGTGACAAAGTCTGTCATCGAAAAAAAAATTAACTGGATGAGTCAACAAGCTAGGGGAATAGGGGAATAGGGGAATGCATTTATTTATCATCTGATTAAAGGTATCAGCAAACAGGTGAGACTTACCCTTACCCCCTTACACCCTCACACCCTTACCCCCCTACACCCCTAATTGCTGAGTGATCATTCATGACTCATGATTGTTTGCTAATGATTTATGCTACCTTGCTCTCTGTGTACAGCAGGTCCAGCTGTCACTACAACAATTTTATCTGGATACAGTAACTCACGAGCGGCTTGATTAACTTGTTCAAAGTGAACTGCTTGAATTTTTTCGGTAAAATCGCGTAGTTCCTGTTTATTTAGTCCGTACACCTCGTTCATCAGGATTTGATCGATTAATTCTTCTGGGTTTGCCAGAGATACGATGTAGTTGCTGATCAAGATGTGTTTAGCTGTCTCTACTTCTGGTTCTGTGACGCCTTTTTGATGGATTTCTTTGAGTAGTTCACGGGTACTGGCGATCGCCTCACGAGTATCTTCTGGACTTGTTTGCATCGAAATCAAAAATGTCCCAGAATTGTTTCCAGCAAGGAAACTGCTATAAATTCCGTAGGTTAGCCCTTGGCGATCGCGCACTTCTGCTCCCAGTCTACTTGATAGAGTATCGCCACCTAAAATCTGATTCAACACCAAAGCTGCATAAAAGCGGGAGTCTTTGCGATTAATCGCAGTGTTTCCCATATAGGTAATAGCTTGGGCTTTACCTGGAAGTACTGGGTTAACATTGATAACTTTTTCTGGCAAAGAGACTGTTGGATACTTTAATGTTGGTGGTGAACCAATGGCTTTCCAGTCACCAAATTCACGTATTAAGAGTGCTTGGACTTGATCCGAAGCAAAATCTCCTACCAGTGCAAGCACCATCGTATCGGGACGATAATGTTTTGTCTTAAATTCAATAACATCCTTGCGGCTAATCCGTCGTAAACTTTGCTCTGTAGGGAAGATGTGTAAGGGATGTTGTTTGGGGTAAATCGACTGTACAAATGTTCTTTGTGCAACTTCTGAAGGATCATCTAATTCGTGCTTTAGGGCGGTTAATGCTTGTTTTTGAGTCAGTTTTAACTCTTTTGTTGGGAAATAAGCATTTTTGACCACATCTGCTAAAGTCTGAATCAGAATGCTTAAGTCACCTGCTAAGCTATCACCTTCAATGCGCACACCTTCTCGGTACGCTTCAAAATGAAGGCTTGCTCCTCGATCTTCTAAAATTTTCGCAACAGTCAAAGCATCCTTTGTTTTCGTCCCATTCATTAAGTTCTCGGCGACAAGAGACGCCAATCCAGCTTTATCTTGTGGATCAAATTCCTTACCAGCTTTGACGTAGCTAGAAAGCGTCACCGTGGGAGTACTCTTGTCGGGCACAAGCAATACTCGTAAACCATTAGATAATGTAAATTGCTCTGGTAACGTCTGACTTGTAGGAACACTACGACTATCTGTTGGAGGTAAGTACTTAGTCACTTCCTCTGTCGTCACAGATGCTGATGTGGCAAAGTTTTCAGTGTTGCGTTTGGAGTTGTTGATCTTCTTACCATCATTCCCCTTTCCCTTTACCTGAGTCGGCTTAAAGTAGCCCACTGTCCGTGCTTCTTGTTTCAGGTATTTTTTTGCCACACGCTGGACATCTTGCGCTGTCACTTGGCGAACAGCTGCCAAGTAGCGGTCTGTATAATGATAATCACCAGCAGTTGTTTCATCATTACCCAACTGCAATGCCAGACTTGTGATATCACGGTTACTCAAAAGAACAGAAGCTTCCAACATCGCCTTTGCTCGTTTGAGTTCTTCTGTTGTGACTTCTTTGTTTATGAGTTTGGCGATCGCACTGTTTAAAACTGAATCAATTTTTTTCAAATCTTGATCAGGATCTGCTGTGACTAACAACTCATACCAGCCTAATTCCATCAAGTTAACCACAGAAGCGGAAACATCAGTTGCTAAACCTGATTCCACCAATGCTTGCTCAAGACGAGAATTCCGTCCGTCTGTTAAAATCCGATCCATCAGATCTAATGCTGGCACATCCGCACTCTTTGCATCTGGTAAGGGATAGACAGCTTGCAGCAATCCTGCTGCGCCTGGTTCCTTTAAAACAATTGGTAACAAGTGTGGGGTGACAGGCGTGGGTTGTAAAACTTTTGACTGTTGAGTTTTGACTGTTGACTCTTGAGTCTTAGGTATTTTCCCAAAAATCTCTTTCACCGCCTCAAGGGTTGGTTCAGTTTGGAAATCTCCAACAATCACTAGAACAGCGTTGTCAGGACTGTAGAAATTGCGGTAGTATTTCTGCACCTGCTCCAAATCAAATCTTTGGACATCAGCTTCAGTTCCACCAATCGGTAACCCGTAAGCATGATTGGGAAAAGCCGCCCGCATCAGCGCCCGGTTTAAGCGATAGTCAGGACTATTTTCATAACCTTGCAACTCGGAAACCACAACTCGTTTTTCCAGCTCAAGTTCTGTTGGATCAATCCGAGCATTTTGCATTCTATCTGCTTCTAGCGTCAGCAGGGCTGTCAGCTTGTCAGCTTGTGCGGTATTATAGTATGCCGTTTGATCATAACTTGTGAAAGCATTTGAGTCACTGCCCAAAGCGCTCAACAACCGTCCAAATTGAATGGGACGATTTTTTGTGCCTTTAAACATCATGTGCTCTAATTGGTGGGCAATACCATTTAATCCAGGTTCTTCGTTACGTGATCCCACCTTGTACCAGACTTGTACAGTCACCACCGGGCTGGAATGAATTTCCCTAGTCAAGATAGTTAGACCATTGTCCAACAGTGTTTTCTGAACATTCTCAGTCAATGAAATACGCTCTTTTTTATGAGAAACTGTTATTTTTTGTGAATCTAGCGATGAGGAAGAGGTTGTTATCTGGCTATAAGAAAATCCATCTCCAAGCAACAACACTGTTATTAGCGACAAAGTTAACACTAATAAATGAAAACGGTATCGATGCACTTTCGTAAACACAGACATAAATTTTACTATATTGTCTGTAAAGGAAGTTACAAAATTTTTATTCTTCTTGAATATAATAATTTGGGTTTTCTGAGTGGTCTGTGATCTTAACAACACAAAACCAGAGCAAATTAGTATTCTACAGATAAAAAATCAGAAATTCAACTAGGAGAGTGTCGCTAAAGAGCGGATAAATTCTAGAGGCAAATTATCAGTATCTGCAATAAAAGTGACTTCATAAATTTTATGACCTATCTGCTGCTGTGTAGGTTCCAAAAGAATTTTCAGTGGTTGTAGCAGGTCAGGGTCATATTTTGATAACACCAAAAAACGTTCTTTTAAATTTGTTAACCAACTAGATAAATCCGGTGTTATCTCAGTTAAATCAAACGAGAGATGATAGTACCCCACGTAGTGTTCATCTGCAAATGCATCTGGGGCAGGTTTTGGTTCCGGAATTTGGACCAGCTCAATTCTGCCGTTGAGTCCTTCCATCCAACATGCAAGAGTGTAGCCTGTTGTGAAGCGTTCACAGACTGTAAACCCTAGTTGTTCGTAGAAGGCAATCGCCCGATGAATATTTCCTGTACGAATAGAAGCGTGATGCATAATTTTTTTCCTTTGTTATTTGTCATTTGTCCTTTGCTAAACGACAAAGGACAAAAAACAAATGACTCAACGGCAGAGTCCTCTAAGCAGCAGGTTGTTTGACAACTAAGAATTACTCAAATAATCGGAAATAGGGATACCGTACTGGTACACCAGGTTCTTTTTCCAAATCAAAATTAATCACATCCCAACAGGGATCATCCAACGAATCAGCGCTAAACTCCACAGGTAAACCATAAAGTCGCGCCGAAGTTGCTTCCGACTGTCCAGAACGCCAGTGAGTGCTACGCTCTAGATAACCACTCATCAACTCTTGATAGCGTCTAGCAATAACTACCCGTGTCGCTCGATAGCCTTGGGTATAAAGCTTATCTAGTGCTTCATGAATTTCAAACCGAATGCCATCGGGATGAGTGTGTTGCCGATACCAGTCGCCATTCCATCTTCGCCAATGACGTCCTGATTGTAGGTGGATGAGTTCCCCAGTTTCAGGATTTGCTTCAAACGCGCCATGACGCGGACATAAATAAGTGTCGGTTAGTGTCAAAGCCGGGATTGTTTGGCGGCAATGGGGACACTGAATTTCTGCACCGAATATGGGGTACTGCAAGGCTGGATTCATCATGAAGTGCGTACAAACATATTTTTGTCTTCACCAGTCGTGTTGGTTCCTTTTACACTTCTGCTCCAACTTGTTGGACACCGATTTACTGCTGCCCTTGCGAGCCTTGTGGCTCTACACCGTGATATCCTGGTTTTGCAACCTACCAAGGTTGGAGTTCCTCCAGTGTTCCTGGGTACCACACCTCTATTCTACCGTGTCTATCGCTTCCTACTGGTCTTCTCCTGATATTTCTCAAGCTGCCTTTATCGCAGCGAACGCTATTGTTATGGGTTCAGTAAAAATTGCAGCTGGGGTGAGCATATGGTACGGGGCAGTTGTGAGGGCAGATGTGGAATCCATAGAAATTGGCGAATGTACAAACATTCAGGATGGAGCAATATTACACGGTGATCCTGGGTTACCCACAGTGTTAGAAGATCATGTCACTGTGGGACATCGCGCTGTTGTACACTCTGCCTATATTGAACACGGCAGCTTAATTGGAATTGGCGCAATTGTTCTAGATGGTGTACGGGTAGGTGCCAGTAGCATTATTGGTGCAGGTGCAGTCGTCACAAAAGATGTACCGCCCTTATCCCTGGTTGTGGGTGTTCCTGGTAAAGTCGTCCGCCAAATTTCTGAAGCTGAAGCAGCAGAACTGATTGAACATGCTGAACGTTACAAAAAGTTAGCGTTGGTTCATGCAGGCAAGGGTACGGATATTGGGTTTAAACCACCCGAGTAAGAAGAAGCAGGGGAACACCCGGTCCAGGGGAAGTTCTTCGACATAGGATTTTCCTCTTTCCCACAACGCCAGATGCCTCAAGTCGGGGAACCCTTATGCCTGCGGCACGTCTACGACGAACGGCAGTTCCTCCTTGGGGAAACCACCTGTTCTGCGGACTGCCTCACCCCAACACTGGCTCCCCTTACACCCTTACACCCCCAGTTTTTGTAAAGATTCTTTACGTATTGTTTGGCAAAGTTGACTGGTTTAATGACAAAATAAATAATGAGAAAAGTTGACAAAACTTTATTAAAGTGGAAAGAGGTTGTAGATATGAGTCTTCCAGATATGCGTTTGATCATTGTTTTAGCACCACTTCTCATTGCTGCTGGTTGGGCAGTCTTTAACATTGGTGCTGCTGCTCTCAATCAATTGCAAAACTTTTTGAATAAAGAAGCGTAAAAAATAAGCATAAAGTCTGATTCACACCATAAAATACCAACCGACTGTTTTGATTCATAGGGCAGTCGGTTTTGTTTATCAGTTATCAGTTATCGGTTACCAGTTCCTGTTCACTGTTGATAGCGTAAAAAATTATACTTAATATTTGACTAGCTTTTGTGGATATCGACTCTTTACTTCAACCCTTTCAACACTTTGGCGTTCACCTCGGGTTAGAACGTATTGTCAAGCTGCTGGCAAATCTAGATAATCCCCAGGATCAAGTCCCAGTTATTCATGTTGCTGGTACTAATGGCAAAGGTTCCGTTTGTGCTTACCTCAGTTCTATCCTCACTCAAGCAGGTTATCGCACGGGACGCTACATCTCACCTCATTTGGTAGATTGGACAGAACGCATTTGTCTCAACGAACAGCCAATTTCCTCAGAGGAATTTTGCCAATTATTGCTGCAAGTGCAAGCAGCAGTTCCCCAAGGAGAAGAGTCACCAACTCAATTTGAAGTCATTACCGCTGCTGCTTGGTTATATTTCGCACAAGCTAAAGTAGATGTGGCGGTGGTAGAAGTTGGATTAGGAGGACGCTTGGATGCAACAAACGTCTGCTCAAAACCTCTAGTTACTATTATCACTTCGATTAGCCGTGAACATTGGCAGGTTCTCGGTTCTACGGTTGCCGATATTGCCAGAGAAAAAGCTGGTATTCTTAAAGCTGGGTGTCCTGCTGTTGTGGGACCATTGCCAAGGGAAGCTGAACAAGTTGTGCGATCGCGTGCTTTAGAATTACAATGTCCTGTAATTATGCCTCAACGTTCACAGTGTATTTCTCCAGGATGGGGAGAATATCAAACAATATATAATTCAAAACATAATTCAAAACATAATTCAAAACAAATTAAATATCCTTTACCGCTACAGGGACAAATTCAGTTGACCAATTCCGCTTTAGCTTTAGCCGCTATAGAAATTCTACAAACGCAGGGTTGGAATATAGTTGAGGAAGCCATCATTCAAGGAATGGCAAACACAAAATGGCTGGGGCGGATGCAATGGACAACTTGGAGAAATCATAAATTGTTGCTAGATGGTGCTCATAATCCAGCAGCTGCCCAAGTTTTGCGAGATTATGTGGATAGTTTAACCCCACCCCTAACCCCTAAGCGCAAGCAGGAAGGGGAGACTACTCAGCAATCGGTCAGTTGGGTGATGGGAATGCTTTCTACAAAAGAGCATGAGGAGATCTTTAAAATCTTACTGCGACCAAATGACCGATTGTATTTAGTGCCAGTTCCTGATCATAGTTCAGCAAATCCTGAGGAATTAGCTTTGCTAGCTTTAAGGTTCTGCCCAGAATTGAGTTTTTGTCATACTTACTCAGATCTATTATCAGCCCTTTCGGCAGCTTTTGCTCAAAGGGATAATTTGGTCATCTTGTGTGGTTCGCTATATTTAGTTGGGCATTTTTTAGGAACCAACTAGCAACTTGGGTGACTAGATAGCAGATTCAAAGTTATGAACTTTCTGTAGAGGCGCGATCGCCCTGCGGGCTAACGCCAGAACCCGCACAAGCAAAAATTTTTTTCTACTGTCCAAACGGTTGATCTACAAGGTTGATCTACTAAGTATTGATCAGGTATATCTAGTGAATATAAAGCAATACGGTTCAGTTAGAGCTAAAAACCTGATTTTGTGTAGTAGCGCGTCTAGTACCCAACAAAATAGACTAGACGCGCTACTACTATTATTCTTAACTGAACCGTATTGGAATATAAAGGTTGAGTATAATTCTATATATAAAGTATATACTTAGTATAAAAATTAATTTTTTCGTATACCATACTGAGTAAGTAGTGGTAGAGTGGTATCGCAAAGTTACAAATTGGACGGTATTTCCATGCAGAAATACAACGACGAGCAGGTTAAACCAGCAGAAGAACTACAAGAACTAACAGAGGAGGAATTACTCTGCGTTACCGGCGGCGCGCGGGTGGGAGTCGCGGACGCTATTGTTAGGGCTGTAAATATTGTGTACGAAACAGCGCGTCCTACTTTACAATCTCTTCCCTTACTAGGCCCCATTTTAGCCGATGATGAGCAGTGAAGCATGGTAGCCCGGGATAGGTTGTAATGGTGATTGTATATCACACCTCACTCGTGCAACTTCCGTCAAACGCTCTAAAAGCTCCGGACAAACTTCTTTACCACTTCACCCCACTTGGGGGCATTGGGATACCTCCCAGGTGCTCGAAAAGTGTCAACTGACCAGGTGAGCATTTGTGCTTAACCTTATTCCGGCTAATTTTGTCACCAGCCAGCAACTTACTTCCCTAGTAAGAAGGCTTGCTGTTTTGGTTTAGGTTTATACCGTTGACAAAGGCTTTTGGTTGAATACTGAGTTACGAAATCCCATCAAGTTTTCTGAGTACAATCATGTAGGAATACTTACTCCTTTGGACAGATTGTACTGTCATCAATCTACTTACTATTACAGATGGTACTGAAAGATTGATTGTTATAAGCTAGACCACAAAATCAACTGAGGAAACAAGATGAAAATTACTGACAATCAAACCACAAGCAATCAAACCACACGTGCGAGAGAAAGCGAACAGGAGTCCTGTTTGGAACTAACACAAGAGGAATTGCTGGGTGTTGTAGGGGGAGTTACTTGGTCGGAAATAGGGGATGCCATAGGCAAAAAGTATGAGACAGCCGGGCAAAATTTCGGTCAAGCCGGGGAAGACCTTGGAAAAAGTATACTCATAAGCTTGTTCAATCTGTAGTATTGTCATACTACCTCACTCGTCCAACTTCCGTCAGACGCTCTATTAGCTTCGGACAAACTTCTTTACCACTTCTGCCACTGTACTGTACGAAATAAAAAACAGGAAGAGGGAAGAAGTGTTTTTTCTTCTTCGGTACTTCCTTGGGTGCTTCTTTCTTAGAGTGTCTGCTTTTGTTCTTTGACGCTAACTAACGCTTGTATCAACATCTGGTTTTGCTCATCCGTCCCAACCGTAATCCGCAGCTTATCTTCTAACCCAGCTTGCTTGAAGTAACGCACCAAAATTCCTCGTTTTTTCAATGCCAAGTAAAGAGACTCTGCATTTCCCTCGGTGGGAGTTGTCAAAACAAAGTTAGCTTCAGAATCAAGCACTCTCCATCTTAGATTCTTCAAATCTTGCGCTAGCTGAGTCCGCAAGATTTTTACTTTGTCTGCACAAGCATTCTTGTAAGCTTGATCTTCCATTGCTGCGGTACCGACTGCTTGGGCGATCGCATCAATGTTATAACTATCTTTGACCTTAAATAACCCCGCTAGCAGTTTTGGATTCGCCACCCCAAAACCCATTCGCAACCCAGCCAAGGAATACCCTTTGGACAAAGTACGTAACACAATCACGTTCTCGAATTCTTGCACCAAGGGCAACGCGCTATACTCAGCAAAGTCAACGTAAGCCTCATCAATCGCCACAATTCCTGAGACTTGCTGCGCCAATTCTCGCAGATCATCTAAAGGTACTGCATGACCAGAGGGACTATTCGGAGAAGCAATAAACGTAATTACTCTATTCGCCGCAACAAGTTCTTTAATTGGTAACTGAAAATTGGCAGGGTAAGGAACCTCAACTACTTGTGCAGGTTGCATGGCTGATAAAGTCCGATACAGCACGTAGGTTGGCATGGGATACACGACTTTGCGTAAGCTTCCCTCCGCACAACAGCGTATCAGCACATTCAGCAACTCATCACTCCCGTTACCCACAATCACCCAATCTGCAGGTACTCCCAGCGCATCACTCACCGCCTGACAAAAATCTCTTGCAAATGGATCAGGGTAGCGTCGTAGCCATTCACCATCTAAATTGTGCAGCACTTCCATCGCCTTTGGGGAGGGCGGATAGGGATTTTCATTTGTGTTGAGTTTGATAATTTTTGTTCCTGGTTTGGGCTGTTCACCAGGAATGTAGCCAGTCATGGCGTCAATAGCAGGACGGAAATAGCTCATGCGTGAATAGTGGAAACTCATGTAATATCAGATCTTGCACCATAATTCTCGTCCGCCAAGAAATAAATTTCTTGGCTCAAAGTTTAAGTCCGTTAAAACGGACTGGCTGAGTCTTTCAGTCCGTTTTAACGGACTTTGCCTATGAGCCTTGAACTGAAGTTCAAGGCCTACTAAAGTCAAGGTGCAAGATCTGAGTCAAACTCGTTTATTAGACATCTCCGAAAATGGTTATAAAACCCTTATGCTGTTTGAACTGAAATCTAATTTCTGGAGATGTCTATTGTATTACTTGCAGCAGAGCCGCCCCAAGCGCATTTCCAGGTTCCACCTGGAAACGAGATTTTAACGAGATTTTAACTTCTCGTACTATTCCACTCCTGCGCTGCATCCTCCACAGCTTGATCCACTGTCTTCTCGCCCAGCATAGCCGCTTGTAAGTTCTCGTAAATTGCCTTTTGCAGCCGTTTTATATCTTTGAGCCTTGGAGTTAATATCTCTGCTTGTCGCAGTTCTTCTGCGCTTACGACTCGCGCCTTATCTAAAGTCGAGGCGTTGGCGGGTGCATCTTTGAAGTAGCTGTCAGCAAGGGACTTGACTGTGGATGGAAGAACATTTGCTGCTTTGGCAAAAGTGAGCTGGTTCTCATCATTTGTCAGGAACAAGGCGAATTTAAGAGCAGCATCGGGTTGTTTGCTGTCACGGGGAATAACAACGTTCATAACAGCGACATTTTTTTTGCCATTGTCACCTATAACTTGTGGTGCGCTGGCGGAAACTTTAGCTATTGCTGGCGCATTTTTACCAATGTTCTCAAGAAACTCTCCTCCAGAAAACAGAAACGCTGTTTCTCCAGCTTGGTACAAATCAATCGCTCGACGATGTCCTTGTGTCAATACTTCTTTGGGTAGAAGTCCTTGTTTGTATAAATCTGCCCAATACTGAAACGCCGCTTTACCTTCTCGGGAGTTAAAAGCAGCTTTACCCTCAGCATCCACTAAAGTTGCCCCCATTTGTACAAACGACTCTAACACCTCTCCAGAATCTTGAGGGACAAAGGTTACAAAAAAGGCATACTTACCAGTTTTGTCTTTAATTTTTTGAGCCGCCTGCGCTAATTCAGTATAAGTGACAGGTGCTTTACTGATACCTGCCTGTTTTAATAAATCGGTGTTATAAATGGTTAGCCGCGTGGTGAGATACCAGGGAATTCCAAAACTCTTGCCATTGAGCGTGCTTGCTTGCCAGATATTCGGTAAATAGGAGGAACGAACTTCTTTTGGGACTTTTGCATCTAAATCTAACCAGGCATTTCTTCCTGCAAGTTGGGAAGCAAAATCCGGATTGAGGTTGACAACATCAGGTGGTGTTTTTCCTGAAACGGCTGTTAAAATTTTGCTCTCCATTGCCGTCCAAGGCACATCAATCCAACTCACTTTTATACCAGGGTTTTTTGACTCAAAAGATGTTATTAGGCTTTTAAAGTAGTCAGTAAATTGAGGTTGGAGTTGCATTGTCCAAAATTCAACATTTGCGATTCCTGATGATGCTTGTTTTGTGCTAGTGCCAACATTGCCTGTACCACAACTAACAATCCAACTGGTCAATACACCGAGTAATGCCCAAACAATTAGTTTTTTGAACTTTTGAATTCTAACCATCGTGCTTGTACTTTATTTAAGTCTATCGGGTTATCAGTACTGATGAAACAACTGTGGAGATTATAAGTTAAAACAAATTCTTAGTAATGATATCAATCCTTAATATCATTTCATTTTTCAATTTGCAATCCGACGGGCAAAACTGTAGTGAAGCTATTCAATAGTTTGTTTGGAAAATTACATCAAGGTGTTGGTATAGAACTGTCACCGCAACGTGTGAATTTAGTTCAACTGCGTAAGCTACGCCAAGGTTTGAAACTAGAAACTTTAACATCGGTATCTCTTCCTGAGGGAGTTTTTATCAATGGTCAAATTGTTGACTCCCCAAAGGTGGCGCAATGTATTCAGCAAGCACTCGTTGAAGGTAACATCAAGGCTTCTCGTGTGGCTACTGCTATACCGGGGCGAGAATCAATTATACGCATCATATCTGTGCCAGCCGAGTTAGATGATAAAGAACTACGACACATGGTACTAAACCACGAAGCAAATTTGCATTTACCATTACCTTGTGAAGACGCTGATTTAGATTATCAGAAACTTGGGTACTTTATAGATGATGATGGCATTGAAAAAATACAGATACTTTTAGTCGCTATACGCAAAGAAATTACTGATACATATATAAAGACTTTTGAGTTAGCAGGATTGCAAATCGATGTTTTAGATATTAATAGTTTTGCTTTGATTCGCACACTTCGGGAACCACTTCGACAATTTGGCTCGCAAGAAGCAGTCGTTCTTGTAGATATAGAATTTGATTGTACAGAAATAGCGATCATTGTTAACGGGATTCCACACTTTTTGCGCACAGTTCCGATTGGAATAGATCTCATGCAAACTGTTTTATCTGAAGCAATGGACTTACCCGTTTCACAAGCTTTAGAACTGTTGTATGAAATGTCTCTTTTTTCAACTCATATCAATGGAGGAAAAACTGATGATCCTGATGACATTATTGAAATCAATTCAGGTATGGTAGCACTGATGAGAGTGTTGGAAGAACTCGCAGATGAACTGCGCCGTTCCATCGATTTTTATCTTAACCAAAATGAAAATTTGGAGGTAGCGCAAATTATGCTGGCTGGACCAGGAGGCGGACTGGAACAACTTGATGATTTTTTGACACAACAATTGAATTTGCCAACCTCTCAAATCGATCCAGTCGCGGCTTTGTCATTGCAAATTGATGAAGAGAAATACCCCGCAGTGGAACGTTCTGGATTGGGAATAGTGCTTGGTTTAGGAATGCGAGAGGCAGATTAACAATTCAAAATTCAAAATTCAAAGTTCAAAAAAAATAAATGTCAATGTACAGTATAGATATTAACTTTCTCAAAAACCGCAAACTTGAGAATAAATTTGAAGAGAAACGACTAGGAATATCTCTACCTACTGGCAATTTCACGCCAGTATATATAGGAGTGGTAGTGGGGATATTTTTCCCAGCTTTGGTGGGAGTTGGTTGGTTGTTTGTGCAAAGTCAAAATACAGTATATTACCAGAATATCACACAACTGGAGCAGGAAAACAAAAGTTTAGAAAATGAAATAGAAAGTCTTAATAAAATCCAAGTAGAAACAAAGAAAATTAAGCAGGAAACTCAAGCTTTAGTGAGTGTTTTTGACCAAGTTCGTCCTTGGTCAGCGATGTTGCAAGAGTTGCGCGATCGCATCCCCACAACAGTCCAAATTGATACCATCAAACAAATCATATTCACTACACCAACACAAGAACAATCAGCACTTCATCCTGCTGGAGGTATAGAAATCTCTGGATATGCTCGCTCTTTTAGCGATGTCAACGATTTCACCTTGACTTTGCAACAATCTCGCTTTTTCAAAGCTGGACAAACAAAAATTATGACAGCAGAATTAGTAGATTTCCCGTTACCACCAACTGGGAATCCTATTAATAGCTCACAAATCAAACCACCCCAAATCGTTAAATATACAATTCAGTCTAGTCTAAGTGATGTTCCCGCCTCTGAATTCATTCGTGAATTGGAGCAAAAAGGCACAGTTGGACTTGTGAGTCGGATTCGCAGTATGCAACAAACAGGAATCATTCCAAAATGACGCTGAGTGATGATTTCGATTTTATAGAAGACACGGAATTTGCTACAACTTCCTCAAGTTATCCCGTTGCTTTTGGCATCACCCTCACGCCAAAAGTGAGTGGGATTATCTTAGGGGTTTTAGGACTTGCAGGAGCAGCTTATATGCTGATGAATTTCGTGATGCCAGCATGGGATAATTTTCAACAGCAGCAAACAAAACAGAACGAGTTACAGCAGAGTATTGAGCAAAAGAAAACTTACATTAAACAAATTGACAAAGTTCAACAGGAGCAAGCACTTGCTAAACAGCAACAAATTCAGGTTTTAGCTTTATTTGCTAATGAGAAAACTTTGGATACTTTACTGCTGGATTTGAATCGCTTGGTTGAGTCTACTAATACTCAAGTTTCTGCTGATGCAGTCCAAGCTAAGTTGAAGAAATATGTGCCGACTGGAAAAGCTGAACCTATTACTGATGGTAGTTTTGGTTCATTGGTGAATGGCAAATTAAAACGCAGTAGTATCAATATTGAAATTATCGGAACTTACGAACAAACACAATTGATTTTCCGCAATATAGAGCGGTTACAGCCTTTGTTAATTGTCAGAGACTATCGATCATCAAGTTTGACACCAGAACCTACAACTCAACAGGATAAAGTTATCGTGCGTGGTGTTCAACCAACAGTTATTACTACATCTTTTCAGTTACAGGCATTAATGCCACTGAGTCAAGAGGAAATTGCAGCGGTGAAAGCAGTGCAATTAAAGACTAAGTAGTATATGGCAGCAGCAATGTATCCTCAATCTCCTGGCGAACTTCCCGACTTACGTAGCAATCGCTGTTGAGGCAATCAACTAGCAGTTTATTAGCATCGTAGTACTGCTTCAGGAGTTTCTCTTGAGCATCAGTGAATTGCCAATCATGACCAATATTGCGATGTTCAATCATGACGGCTCTAAGTTGTTCAGTCCAAGTTGAACCGTTTTCCTGCCACCATTGTTTGTATGCTTCTTTGTCTTCTGGGTTGGGCAGTTGGTCTTTGAGTTGTTGGAGCGATCGTTTTAACTCTGGGCTAAGGTCTTGGTCTCGGTCGAGGACGAGGTCAAGGGCGAGGACGAGGTCGAGGGCGAAGGCTTGGGCGAAATCGAAGACGTGGGCGGAGATGAAGGCGAGGACGAGGTCGAGGTTTCGGGTTCGGGCTCGGTTAATGACTTTGGCGGAAATGAAGGCTTGGTTTAGGCAGTAGGTAAGGTCGAGGGTAAAGTCGAGGGATCGGGCAAGGTCGAGGTTGAGGTCGAGGGCAAAGTAGAATACTCGAACAGCAGCAAGGTTATAAGGCACTTCTACAGAATTCGACTTCCGATTAACCCAAGAGAGGAAATACTGTAATTGTTCATCACCTGCCAGAAGCTCATCAATTTTCTGTTTCATTAACTTCAATAAATCATCAGCACTCCGCGCCATTCCTGTAGTCAACAAAAAGACCTCTCTCCAGCGTTTTTCAGCGACATGCTCTGCCAATTTTGCCCAAGCAGACCTTTCTTTAATTTCCCTAGCAGTGAAATACTCGTGAAATGTTAGGTGAGAAAAGGAGTAGATACCCGTTGCTCGTGCTACTAGTAACCCATGTTGCGCTTCAATTGATTTCAAAATGGCTTCGCTATCTAGTTCTAATGCTTCTGGTGCAGTGTTAGCATTACGTAAGTTGCGGATAAAATCAGCAATGTAATCTTCAACCGTCTTTTTCTTAAAGAAATAGTTTTTCTGCTCGAAAGTAGTTAAGGCAATATGCGAGAGTAAGTTTTCCTTGCCCTGCAAAGACAAGTCTTTGTAAACCTTATCTCGCTCAATGTTACGCTTAACATCCCATTTTTTCAACAACACATCTACACCTTCGGTGTAAAGCTCAGAACGATTGGCAGGAAAATCCCCAGCTTCACCAAAGACTAAACAAAGTAGAGTTAAAAGTAGGGGATTCGTTGCGAGTTCTTGAATTGGTTTATTTTCTTCCAGTTTCTCAATGAAGCGCTTACCTTTGACTGGGTCTTTTCTTGATTGGAACCAGTTTTGAGCAAAGGTAGCTATCTGCTCAGAGTCAAAATCTGCTACTTCTACTTCAGTAAACCCTTGAAAAGTATATTCCTTAGCAGCAATCCGACAGGTGATGATGAATTTATTGGTGCTAAACTGATACGAAAATTCTTGAACTTGATCTAAAACACTCTTGGTGTTTTCTTCCCGCACTTCATCCAGCCCATCGAGTAGAACCAATACCTTACCTTGTTTTAACAGTTGCTTTGCCTTCACATCAGCATCTGTTAAATCACAATCAGATAATCGTTGGGTAATATACTTTAGAATACCTGGCTTTTCGGGTGCTTCTGCAAATTCCTTGAGTGTGATAAAAATTGGAAAGCGTTCCTTCTGAAACTCCCCTTCAATACATTGCATTGCCAGGTATTTCAAAAATGTGGTCTTTCCCGCTCCTGGTTTACCCAACACCATCAGCTTGCTGTGTTGCTCTACTGCTTGGAGTCCTGGTACTCGCTCTTGGGTTACTTTACTTAGTCCAAAGCGGTCAAAATCCTCTACGTCACAGTTTTGTAGTAGTTCAGCAATCTCTCGTCGCGTGCGTCCAATTATTTTTTTAAAAATATTGACATCAGTGTAAATGTTATCTAAGCCAATAGGCTGGGTCATATCTAGCACCCGCATTTTACCGCAGCGCTCTTTGATATAGGGCGTTACCTTCTTGCGTACCTCTTGCACCAGTGCATCAATATCGGTGCTGACACTAGCTTCCTCTGGTGAACCTAATGAATCGGTTGATTTTTGACTAGTAATTTCTTCCCAATCTAGCCCTAACTCGTCACAAATCTTAATAAAGATGTCGTTCCTTACTGGTTCACCCTTAAAGAAATTATCAACTGGTTGACGGCTTACCTCTAGTTTTTTCGCTAATTGTTGCTGGCTCCACCCTTTGCCATCAAGAGCTTTTTTTGCCTTTTCAATCCCTACAGGACATACTTTTAGCGAATTCTGTGGCATGGTCAAATTACGTTGATTTTAAATGAAAAGCCAAAGTCATGCTAAAAGTGTACAACAGTCAAGCTGTGCAATGGCTGAACTCTAAGTCTCAAATTAGGAAACTGAGAGAGTAATGATTCACGGACAAACGTTTATGAAACACAACACTCTACTCTCATCTTCAGCCCCTAATCACACCGACGATAGTAAACCCAACAAGCCCAGTCAGAAGAAACCTCAACAATCTGATGATTCCCACTCTGACGCTTACCTTAAAATGATGCTAGATGTATTTCATGAGCATCTGCGTCAGGCACGGCAGACTTTCAACCTCTCTGTTGTAGCTGTTGCAGCTTCCCTTGGCATCAGCGTAATTGGTGCTGGGCTTTTGATTTCTGGTAAAGCCTCTGAAGGGAGCGTCACTACCGCTACCGGCTTAATTTCAACAACCCTTTGCTCTCAAATCGCTAAAGAATCGGGTGAGAAATTAGAGGAACTAAGGGAGGATCTCAAAGGTTTCGGTTCTTCCTCAGATAGCTAATTCATTTTGTCGGTGTGCGATCGCGCTCCTCATACCAAGTTGCGTTCTGTTCTAGTAGTTTGTGGTTAGGGGAGATTGCTGAGTCCCAAGGGGACACGCTGCGCGAACGCTCCACTTTGTTTCGCTCGCAATGACAGGTGCTACGTTTGATTGCAACTTGGTATCAGATTCCCGTTCCCAAGTCGGGCGCATTTCCTTACAACAAGCGATCGCTCACCACAACTTCATCTGCTTGATATAGCAGTCCTAAATCATTCGTAAGATTTTCTCTTCTCTTTCTTGGCGTTCTTGGCGTCTTGGCGGTTCGATAATTCTCACAACTCATATAGGATTGCTATATTAAACAATGCTAAATTACTGCTGCAAGAAGTTTCTTCACTACTTTCCTACCAGTGGCAACAACAAAGTCACAAAATAATAAACCAAAGGAGCCGTGAAAATATAGCTATCCGTACGATCCAAAATACCTCCATGACCAGGAATTAACTGCCCTGAATCCTTTACCCCAGCATCACGCTTAAGCATAGATTCGGTCAAATCACCCAATAAACTAGCAATGCCAATAAGCAAACCTAATGCGATACCAGTAAAAAGGAATTTAGGCCAATTGAGATAATATGCTGCGATGACAGCAACGACAACACTGCCAGTAATACCAAAAACCGCTCCTTCGACGGTTTTTTTCGGACTAATATTTGATAAAGGGGTTTTTCCAAAAAATTTACCAACGACATAAGCACCAATGTCAGCTGCCCAAATACACACAAATGTGAGTGCTGTTCCTGTGAGACCTTGGGGTAATGCACTAAAGTCTTGGTTGACTATATTTGTCCAAATTGTGGACAGGTAATCGCTGACAGGTAGATTGGTGATAGTCGCACTGTCAAGCGATCGCAACCGCACCCAATAACTCGGCAAATACCCTGTGTAAAATAGCCCTAAAATGGAAGCGGCAATATCCGCAATTGTTGCCATTTTTGGCTGAAACAGTAGATAAAAACAAATAAAAGTGCCAGCCAACGGCATTACGGCATCAGCTAAGTTCCTATCTAAAGTGCAAATGACGAGCAAAACTTGACTCACAAACATGGTGGTTTTAGCAGTAGGAGCTATACCTTTTGCTCGCACCAAATCAAAATATTCTAGTTGACCTAGAATAACGATAACCGCAAACAAAAGAGTAAAGTACCACCCACCCAAAAGGGTCGCAGTCAAAGCAAGGGCTATTGCAACAATTCCACTAAAAATCCGAGACCAAGGCATGGGCAAAAGAAGGAAAAAGTCAAGAGTGAAAAAAGAAAAATGAAGATGGAAGAAATTTTTGCATCTTCGTTTCTTCGTACTTCTTTCTTCGATTATTTTGTTTTCTAGTCTAGTTTCTCACCACTGAGAATAAAAATGGGATTAACGGCAGTAAAAGTCTGAGAAGATCCTCGCGTTTCTAAACGGTTCACAGCCGACTGGATGACTTCAACATTTCTGGCTTGCAACTGGGCAAAGCTTTGAGAAATAGCATACAGACTTTCTAGATTAGCAGCTGTGGCGACAACTCGCCCTGAGGGTTGCAAGTAATGCCACGCTGCTTTCATGATTTCTTGGATGGAACGTCCTCCTTCAATACAAACCCGATCAGGAGCAACTTTTAGGTTATGTAAACACTCCGGGGCGCTTCCTTCAATGACTTCGACATTCTTGACCTCAAAGCGATCGCAGTTGTGCCGGATCAAGTTGGCGACATCTTCATCTCGTTCCACAGCAAAGATCTGTCCTCTTGGGCATAGTAACCCCGCTTCTATTGGAATCGTTCCTGTCCCTGCGCCAATGTCCCATAACACGGTATTGGGTAAAAGACGCAGTTGGGCGAGCAACAGCAGTCGAATTTCTCGCTTACTCAGCGGAATTCCTGGCAAGCGTTCAAACAAATCATCTGGAATACCAGGAGTAATGTAAGGCCAAAGTTGGGAGGGCATAGGCAATTCAAAATTCACGCATTCAAAATTCAAAAAAAGATATGTTTCTAGCTAGGCTAGGAAAATAAAATAAATAAATAGGTTTTAAATTTATATCCATAAGCAATAATAATGAATGGTCAAGTATTAGGCGATCGCTACGAAATACAGCAGCAATTGGGAAAAAAGGCTGGGCGACGGACGCTTTTAGCTCGTGATCTTGTAACTGGTGAAATGGTGGTTGTCAAGTTACTGTCTTTTAGCAGTGACTTTGAGTGGGAGGATCTCAAGCTGTTTGAGCGAGAAGCTGAAACTCTCAAAAAAATAGCACATCCGTCTATTCCTCGCTATTTAGACTATTTTGAGATAAATTCATCAAATATCAAAGGGTTTGCTCTTGTACAAACTTATATCCCAGCGCAAACATTGGACGAATACATCAAAGCTGGGCGTACTTTTACAGAAGCAGAAGTCAAACAAATAGCTAAAGCACTTTTAACAATTCTCATATACTTACATGAGCATAAACCTCCTACAATCCACCGAGATATTAAGCCTAGTAATATTTTGCTGACAAATCGCTCTGGTAATAGTGTAGGTCAAATATACTTGGTAGATTTTGGCTCGGTGCAGACTGTCGCAGCCTCTGAAGGCGGCACAATGACTGTAGTTGGAACTTATGGCTATATGCCACCAGAGCAATTTGGTGGACGCACGGTTCCTGCATCTGATCTCTACAGCTTGGGTGCGACTTTAATTTACTTAGTCACGGGGACACAACCAGCAGATTTACCTCAAAAGGACTTACGGATTCAATTTGAGCAGGCGGCAACTCTGAGTCCTATTTTAACTGAGTGGTTGCGCCGGATCTCGGAACCTAGTTTAGAACGACGGTTGAGTTCTGCGCGTGAAGCATTAGCTGCTTTGGAACATCCACTACTTTTACAACAACAGCAGCCAGAACAAATGCACCTCACAGACAAGAAGAGAGGGATTTGGTATTGGGATGGTCAACATTGGACTAGTAAAGATCAAGAGATTTTGCAAAAGCTTAACAGGAAAGATGAGTCTGGACGTCATAGTTTAACCATCAAAATGACGAAACCAGCAGGAAGCAAAATCACACTCAAGAAAGATGAAAATTCTTTTGAGCTTCTGATTCCACCGACAGGTTTTCAGCCGTCGATGACATTCATGGTTTTGTTTGCTATTTCTTGGAATTCTTTTATTCTTTTTTGGACAATTAGCGCCCTCGCTGCACCTTTTCCCATAAACATACCCTTTGTTTTATTCTCGCTTCCCTTTTGGGGCGCTGGTTTTCAGATGTTGTCTTGGATTTTCTTTCCTTTGTGCAGAAGGACTCGACTTCGTTTAAATCGGGAAAAAATTGCCTTCATCTGGGATTTTTTTGGCTTGAAATTCAATCGTGTTGCTTCATCACCAACACAGGATATCACTAAGTTAGTGTACTCGCCCAAGACCTTTAAAACAGACTCTCAGGGTAACAGAGTTGAAATTCTACCTCAATTGATCATTTGGGCAGGAGTGCATAAGTATCAGCTTGGCGGTACTCATGGTCCTATTAAATCTGAACCAGAAATTGAATGGCTTGCTCATGAATTAAGTGATTGGTTGGGTTTACCTCTGACGCAAGAATAAGGGAGAAAGTGAGAGAGATGAGGAGTTCATCATGACTATAGAATTCCTCCAAAGATTTTTGCACTAGCTAGTACACCTCAAAGAGCCTTTATTAGAGTTAAGCGTTCCCTCCCTAAGCAAGTCATTTCACTAAACCAAACCGGATTCCTATAGTTATTGGTTAATATTTTTATGTAACGTTTAATTGCGGTATCGTAAAACAAATAAGTTTGGTTCTCGTGAGTCAAGCTATGAGCCAATCTGATATTACCCCTACCCAAGTTACCAACCTGATTCACCACGAACCAATTCATCTGCCTAACTCGATCCAGCCTCATGGCGTACTACTGGTGCTTAGTCCTCAGCTAGAAATTCTACTGCTGAGCAATAATACTCAGGATTTTTTAGGTAAAGACCCACGTGATTTACTCAATCAACCCCTCAGTACTCTGCTTAAGGCAGAACAAGTGAAAGCTATTGAGCAGTTTTGGCAACATTCGGGAAGTAGCGTTTATTCTTTCAAGCTGTGTATCCAGACTTCAAAGGGTGAGCAATATTTTGATGCTGTTGCTCATCGTACAGAAAGTACTGTGATTCTTGAGCTAGAACCAACTGATTCTATCAATCAGATCAGCTTTTTGAGCTTTTATGCCTTGGCGCAAGAGGCGATCGCCAAAATGCGAAAGACATCCAACCTCACAGATTTCTTGCACATTGTAGCATCCGAAGTGCAAAAAATTACGGAGTTTGATAGAGTGATGGTCTATCAATTCGACCAAGTAGGAGCAGGTTCCGTAGTTGCTGAAGTCAAAAAAGATAATTTATTACCTTATTTAGGACTACATTATCCTTCTACGGATATCCCTCAGCAAGCTAGAGAGTTGTATAAGCGCTGTTTGCTTCGATTCATTCCCGATATGAATGCCCAAGCTGTAGAGTTGACTGCGGCTGAAAATCCCGAAATGCATTCTACATCTGTTGACTTAGGCTTGTCCGTACTTAGAAGTACTCATCCCTGCTGTGTTGAATATCATCAAAACATGGGTGTAGCAGCCATCCTGGTGATAGCGCTTATTAAGGAGCAAACACTCTGGGGATTAATTTCTTGCCATCATCAAACACACAAGTATATTCCTTACGAAGTGCGGAAAATTTGCGAATTTTTAGGACAGATTGTGTCGTTGGAATTAGAACAGAAAGTCAATCAATCGGAATTTGACTATAAGGTTAAGCTTCAATCACTACAGGCTGATTTCATAAAGTCGATATCCGGGGCAGAAAACTTTAGAGAAGCACTTGTTTATCCTGAACTTCGCTTACTAGATATCGTCAATGCTCGAGGAGCTGCAGTTTGTTTAGATGATGATATTACGCTTGTAGGTGCAACACCAACAATTGAGGAAGTTCGCGCCCTTATAGAATGGGTTGATACTCAAATCAGTGACAATCTCTTTTCCACCAATTCTTTGCCTAAGCTTTACCCAGAAGCTATTGCTTTCAAAGATACTGCAAGTGGTTTGCTGGTGTTGCGAATTTCTAAAGTTCGGCGCTATTATATCCTCTGGTTTCGTCCTGAAGTTATCCAAACGGTAAACTGGGCAGGTCAGCCGAATGAATCAATTCAGATTAAAGCTGATGGTAGTGTGACGCTTTGTCCGCGAACATCCTTTGAACTGTGGCAAGAAACGGTTCGATTGACTTCGCTAGCTTGGAAATCGTGTGAACTTGAGAGTGCGATCGCTCTGCGCAACGCAATTGTCGGCATTGTACTATCTAAGGCGGATGAGTTAGCCAAAATCAATCAAGAGTTAGAGCGCAGCAACCACGAACTTGGTTCTTTTGCCTTCGCCGCTTCTCATGATTTAAAAGAACCTTTGCGCGGTATTTATAACTACTCAAATATATTGCTGGAAGATTACGCTCAACTGCTAGATGAGGATGGAGTTGAGTACCTAGAGACAGTGGTATCCTTATCCATACGCATGGAAACTCTCATTAATTCACTTCTGAGACTTTCCCTGTTAGGGCAAGCTCAACTGAACCTGCAAGCAACTGACCTCAACGGATTGCTCCACCAAGTGATTGATCTTGTACGTGCCAGTCGTTCGCCATCTCAGTTGGATATTCGCATCCCTAGACGTTTGCCCACGATTCAATGTGACCCAGTTCTTGTGAGCGAAGTTTTTAGTAACTTGATTATCAATGCGTTGAAATACAATGATAAGCCAGATAAATGGGTTGAAATTGGTTATTTGGATATTAATGAGCAGCAGGAGGTGGGGTTGCTTCAACAGCAACTGCCAACTTCAGCACCTTATGTCTTTTATATACAAGATAACGGCATTGGTATTCCAGAACATCACCACCAAAATATTTTCAGGCTCTTTAAGCGCCTCCACTCTCAAGAAAAGTATGGTGGGGGTACAGGTGCTGGGTTAGCTATTTCTAAGAAAATTGTTGAGCGTCACGGTGGTCATATTTGGGTTAAATCGACTGTAGACACTGGGTCAGCATTCTATTTTACGCTATATTGAAGTAAAATTATATTACAAAACATTGATATATAATACGATTTTTGAAGTCATGACCACAAAACTCAATGAACCACTGCTGGTTGTTGAGGACAGCAATGAGGATTTTAGGATGCTACAACGCCTGATGCGGCGGCTGGCTGTTCCGAACCCCATATATCGCTGTACTAATGGAGATGAGGTTTTAGACTTTCTCTATAAAGAAGGGAATTATCAAGACCCTGACTTAGCGCCAAGACCTTCTGTTATCTTGCTTGACCTGAATTTGCCAGGTATTGATGGTCGTGACATCCTGGAACGGCTGAAGCAAGATAAGAGCTTTCGAGAAATCCCTATCGTTGTTTTCACCACATCATCTAACCCAAAAGATATTGAACTGTGCTACCAGAAAGGCGCAAACGGCTATCTGATTAAGCCAATGGATGCTCAAGAACTGCAAAAGACGATTCAGGCATTTGTAGATTACTGGTTGGAGGTAAATACTTCCCCAAGTGCAGGTTAATGAATGTGTTTGGTGATTTCCCTAAGCCTTGTTCGTAGAGCTGAATTGGAATTTTTAGCACAAATCGTAACAAAATAGTACTATCATTGGGAGTAACTAGTGAGGCTAGCGAGGATGGCAACCAATTCCACTGGATCGAATGGTTTGGCTAAATGGACTTGAAAGCCCTCTTTGATGACTCGTGAGCGCTCTAAATCATTATTGGTTAGCGCGAGGGCTGGAATTTGACCGCCTTGCTCCACGGAAAGATTTCTTAACTGACGAATGAGAGCATAACTGTCTTCACCTAATGCTCCAATATCAACGACTAGCGCTTGTGGTGGCTGTTGAAGCAACACTTCGAGTGCTGCACGAACTGATACAACTGCAATCACGTGGACATTACGTTCTTCAAGCACTATGCGTAGGCGATTACCTATGTCCTCCGGACACGCTTCGCTAACGGTAGAGCTTCGCTTAACGCGTACCTCAGCTTCAGCCGCCACGACCAATATTCGTAAGCCTTTGAGCCGGAGATACCCGAACTCATACTCTGATTTATGGCTTTTGCCCCAGTCACACATCAATTCTGTGATCGGTCGAATTGTCTCACCATAAGGTGTCAGCGAGTATTCAACCCGAGGCGGTGTCTCTCGATAAGTTTCTCGACGAATCAGCCCATCTCGTTCCAGTTCACGTAACTGTTGCGTCAAAACCTTTTGAGTAATTCCAGGAATCAAAAGTCTCAATTCCCCAAACCGCTTTGCATCTCGTCTTAGCCACCACAAGATGACACACTTCCATTTGCCGCCAATCACCTCAAGGGTTACCTGGACAGGACAATTATATTCTGTTGCCAACTGTGATGCTCTCATAACAACTTCATTAGTATCAATTTGGTAACTATTGATTGCCTGTGGTATCTCTTACCAAGATAGATTTATAAATGATATGGACTTACAAAATAAAGTTGCCATCATCACCGGAGCAAGCAGCGGTATCGGTGAAGCGACTGCTCGCGAATTGGATGCTGCTGGAATGAATCTCGTCCTCACCGCTAGGAGTGAAGATAAACTCAACAAGTTAGCAGCCAGCCTCACCCATGCTACGTTTGTTGCTGGTGAGGTGACTGATCCAGACTTACCCAAACGCTTGTTAGAGCAGGCACTTAGCTCGTTTGGTCAGGCAGATGCGCTGGTGAATAATGCTGGGGTGATGGTCGTTGGTTCAGTGGAAACTGTTGATATTGAAGCACTTTGCCAGATGGTACGCATCAATGTTGAAGCGGCTTTTCGCATCGCTTATGTGTTTGCAAGGCACTTCAAACAAAATGGCAATGGATTTATCGTCAATCTGTCTAGCATTTCAGGGACGACGAACTACCCGACAATGGCAGCTTACTGTGGTACTAAACATGCCATAGAATCGTTTACCGATTGTTTGCGGTTAGAGTTGGCGGGTTCTGGGGTTGGCGTTGGCTGTATTGAACCGGGTAAGGTAGCGACGAACCTTTACCAAAACTGGAGTGAAGAGGAAAAGCAAATGGTTGCAATAGAACAACCGCTTGTCGCAGAGGACATCGCCAGAGCAATTCGATTCCTACTGGATCAACCTAGCAACGTGAATATTGGTCGCCTGCTGATCACACCAGCGAATCAGTCGGCATAACCCAAAAAAGCAATTTCTACTGCAATCAAGGAAACAAAAATATGAACATCGGTATCATTGGTGCTGGGAAAATGGGCAGCGGCTTGGGAAAGTTCTGGGCAAACAATGGTCACAACCTCATGTTCAGTTACTCACGTGATATGGAGAAGCTGAAGTCCGTGGCAGAATCAATCGATCCAAGTGTTCGTGTTGGTACGCCAGCAGAAGCTGTCCAGTTCGCTGATGTCGTCCTGCTGTCTGTGCCTTGGGCAGCTGTGCCAGATGCTTTGAAAGCTGCCGGTTCGTTAGACGGGAAAATCCTTTTCAGTTGTGTTAATGCACTGACACCAGATATGAGCGGGATGGCAGTTGGGACAACGACTTCAGGGGCTGAGGAGATTGCAAAGCTTGCTCCTGGTGCGCGCCTTGTTGAAGCGTTACCCGTTTTTGCGGAAGTCCTGTACTCTCCTTCACGAAAATTTGGTGAACAGGAAGCAACTGTTTTCTACTGTGGTGATGACGCTCAAGCCAAGCAGGTTGTCGCTGGGTTATTGCGTGAAATCGAAGTTGAGCCAGTTGACGCCGGACCACTGAAGAATGCACGCTTTGTCGAACCAGCAATGATGCTCTTGGTACAACTGGCTTATGGTCAGAACATGGGTGGAGAGATTGGCTTCAGGTTGCTCCGGCGTTAATTGACCAGTAGGTGTAAGCATACAGGACTTACGCACAACAATGTAACTATAGTCATTGCGACCTTCAAGAAGCAATCTCAACCCGTTGTTTTTAGTCGCGCGTGCGTAAGTCCTAGCATCCTGGTTCTCGGAAGCAACTAGGGCGAATGAGGAGACACTAATCTAATCGTGCGGCGGAGTCGGGGAGCGAAACCCCATCCGCGCCCGATGGTGGGGTAGTTCATTGGAACAGCTTCTGGCAAAAAATTAAGTTACATTAAAGATTGAGATACAAGTATTAAGTACCTGGACATAAATAAAATCCACTATGTTAAGAAAAGTAAAATCCCTGAAAGCCTTTTCTGTTCCCTGTTCCCTGTTCCCTGTTCCCTTGTCACACAGTTAACTTTACTTTTGTCTAGCTACTTATTTCTCAACAAACTTAGAAGAACTATTGACATACAACAGACAAGGCACAAATAATTATTAATTTCCCATGAACATTCTCAGTAACCTGCTTTTTCAGCCAGTTCAAAACAACGGTCAAAAAAGACAACGTAGAGGAATTGAAATTAAATCGCCGCGTGAAATTGACATTATGCGGCAATCCGCAAAAATAGTGGCAACTGTGCTAAAAGAAATTTCTGAGCTGGTCAAGCCAGGTATGACGACCGCTGATTTGGATGCTCATGCGGAAAAACGTATCAGGGAAATGGGCGCAACACCAAGTTTTAAGGGATATCACGGCTTTCCTGGTTCTATCTGCTCTAGTATTAACAATGAAGTTGTACATGGCATCCCTAGTGCAAAAAAAGTTATTCGCACTGGAGATGTTTTAAAAGTTGATACTGGCGCATATTACCAAGGCTTTCATGGTGATTCTTGCATCACAATAGCTGTTGGACAAGTCACTCCAGAAGCAGCCAGACTGATTCGTGTTGCAGAAGAAACTCTTTTTAAAGGCATTGAACAGGTGAAAGCAGGAAACGACCTGATGGATATTGCTGGGGCAATTGAAGATCATGTCAAAGCAAACAAGTTTGTTGTGGTAGAAGATTTTACCGGACACGGTGTTGGTCGTAACCTACATGAAGAACCCTCGGTTTTTAACTTCCGTACTCGCGAAATGCCTAACGTCAAACTGCGTGCGGGGATGACGCTGGCTATTGAACCTATTTTAAATGCTGGTTCCAAGTATACACGGATCTTATCTGACCGTTGGACAGCTGTAACAGTGGATAACTCTCTATCTGCTCAGTTTGAGCATACTGTGTTGGTGACAGAGACTGGATACGAGATTTTGACTGATCGGACAAAAGTTTGATTGAACTTTGATTTTGACACACCAAAACCCTATAACCTGGCGGAGTGATTTTTCCAAAGTCTTTTTGTGGCATATAAGAAGACTTCCCAGGATTCCCGTCCTGCCAGGTAAAAAGCGCGGTTGTTGCAGCCGATGGTAATGTGGTAAGAAAATCCTGGTTAAAAATTTCTCTCTTGGCAGGTCATTATGACAGCTATTACCATCAACTTAAAAAATATCGTTAAACTTAATGACGACCAATTTTACCAACTGTGCCAGGATAATCCCGAAGTCAAATTTGAGCGCAATGGTAACGGAGAATTGATTGTCATGCCACCAACGGGGGGAGAAACAGGGAAACGCAATGCTAAATTAACAGCTCGATTTGTTTTTTGGAACGAACAAACTCAACTGGGTGAAGTCTTCGACTCTTCCACTTGCTTTAAACTTCCCAACGGTTCTTCACGTTCTCCAGATGTCTCTTGGATAAAACTAACCAGATGGAACGCGCTGACACCAGAACAACGCGAAAAATTTCCTCCCATCGCTCCCGATTTTGTTTTAGAGCTGATGTCTCCATCTGATAGCTTGAGTGATACAATCACCAAAATGCAAGAGTATATGGATGCTGGGGTAAAGTTAGGTTGGCTGATGGAAAGAATGACACGCCGCGTCGAAATATATAGACAAGGGCAACCAAAAGAAGTATTAGAGTCGCCCACAACCTTGTCTGGAGAAGAAGTTTTACCTGGTTTTGTTTTGGATTTACAGATTGTGTGGGGCTAATTCTATTTATTACCTGGCACTCTTGCCTCCTCCTCAATACAGTTCAAATAAGCTCATAAGCGCTAAATGTCAACTATCTTATCTAAACTGTATTGCTCACGACTCCCTAATCACTGCACGCGGCAGAACTTACGCTGGTTATCATACTCTGGATCTTGCCAAGAATAAGCAAAATGACTGACTCCCCTCAGTTGCGGTGCAAGTTTGCGGAGTGCCTGCATTTGCACTTCCAAAGAAGGACGATTGCTTATTGATGCTCCCCACTGACCAGCTAAAGCTGGAATCACCTGAGTATCTGGTTTCGCCATGTTCAAAACCCGCTGCACCTGCGCTGCAATACAATCAGCACTTGCGCAATTTGCATAAGACATGGGATGCCACTGTATTGTATTTGGGAACTTATCCCAAGGTTGCAGGCGAGAATCATATCCTTGACCAACCATTTGGTTACCATCAGGAAAAAATACCGCTCCTGCTGGAATACCTAGTTGCTGTGCTGGATATGCAGCTAAGGCTAAAAAATCTACGATGCCTTGCATGGCGTGAGCAACTGCTAACTGCCATAACTCCACTTGTAGTTGCGGTTGCCTTTGATCTGGGGGAAGGATTGACTTTTGCTCTTGGGGTGGAGTCCGACCTTGCCATAAGGGTTCTCCTTCTTGAGGATAGAGTTTATCAGCCTCATTTACATCTGCGGCGGTGATATATCCCTTAGTTAAAAAGCGTCTAATTAATTCCAATCCTTTGTAATTCAGTGCTCGTCGGAATAAAGCCTGTTGAGTCGCGTCACTATACAGCCATAAATCTGTGACTTTTGTGGCTATGGAATCACTGCCTGCCTGTCGTGGATAGCGTACATAGTCGAAGAGTACCCCATCTGGACGACGGCGCAGCACTTCCTGTAACATTTGATAATAGTCTCGTTTGGCTTGCAAGTTGTAGGGATCGATAAAGACCTGAGAACCGTTATCTACAACGTAGAGGCTGGTTTGACCCTTACCGTTGCGGGCAACTGCCCCTTCTCTATCTGAACGCTGGGCGTAAGTATAGCCAAAATTTGTGGTGAACATCCAAGCGTAAACCTTCAGACCGCGTTCCCGCCCTTTTTGAATTGCTGTGGCGAGCAAATCAGTCTTTTCTGTGCCTGGTGTGCGAATCACAGAAGGCCAAACCGTGGGATTAGCCCCTTTTGGCAAAAGTACTTGACCATCGTAAAAAACTTCCAAATAAACTTCGTTATAACCTCGGTTGACTATTCGATCCATGACTTGGTCAACCACTCCTGGTTGAACATCACAAGGATACAAACGCAACCAAATTGCTTGCAACTGAGGCCAAGTACGATTGCGGCATTCCTGCAAAACTTGTGCGTGTTGTTGTAACAATTGCTGGTAACGACTTTGTGCCTGTTGATCACCCTTAAGTGCAGATAAACGTAAGTTTTCTTTTTCTTGCACCTGCGGTTGTGGTAACTGGCAATACTCAGTCATCTGCGCTGCTGCTGGCTGATTTTTTAAAAAGGGAATCAGCAAACTACTGCTAAAAATCAGAGCAGCAAGTAGGCGTTGCCAAAAGAATATTGTTGCAACATTCAAAGGACGGTTGGACATACGTACAAGTAAAAAGACAAAACAATCAATCCCAACGAAAGTTACGTAGGATAATGTGTATAAAATTGCGTTTTTGATAAATAGGGTTTTGAAGCCCAGACGGTATAGACTCCCAAATCTCTATTTCTGTTGCCGAATTTTGTGACTCAATTTAAGTAACACAAAATTTTCATACAACGTCTTGATAAACAGATTGTTTGTGATGTTGAGAGCAACAATCCTGTGGTATCTGCAAGCTTTTCTGACGATACATTTCTAAATTCAAAAAGAAAAATCTAAATTATGTGACTTTTTTTACTTAATGATGTGACAAAATTATCATCAGTGTAGAGTAAAAGTTCAGCACTCAAAACTTTGGACTTAAACTTATAAGTCAGCTGAGTTTTGTTTTTAAGGCTTAGTTCAGTGATGTTTTCGTCATCTGTTGGCTTAATCCCACCGCTATAACGGTACTCCGTTTAGTGGTGGGACTTACGCCGCAATAGTTAAGCGCCACGGCTTAACGCCGCTTCTACCCGCTCAAACTCTTGCTCTAAGCGGTCTTTGAGTTTTTGTGGCACGGGACGATTTGGATAAGAACTATAGTGTCCGGCTAGGGAGTTAAGGGCGGTTCGCATGGTTGTAAAAGAAGCCAAACCAGAGACAGAGGCATCTCGCTGATAACGAGCTGCAAAGTCATTGATTTTCTTACGCGCTTCTGCTTGAGTTGATGCTCTATCTGGAGAATCTTGTGGTAACTCTATAGCAGTCCTCAAAGTATTTACGACAGCTAAGGTATCTTGGCGATAATCTCCTGTTAAAGCACCCGGACTGCTGTTACAGCCCATCAAACCAACGACGACAAGCAAAACTAGGGCAAGCAGACGTGACCAATAGCGCTTCATAAACGTTAAGTGAAACAATACCTAAATCAACGTCCATCGTATCCTGGATTGGTATCATGGGGATCATTTCATCGCAGGATACAACAACACAAGGAGATAGGGAGTGTGAGAGTGAGACAGCGCGAATGAGGAGGGTTTCCCAACAGAGGCGACTGCGTATGCGCAAGGCGCACGCCCAGAGGGCTAAAGCGCAGCGTCTGGGCAGGAGATAGCCGAAGGGTGTGGGAAAAATCTTTCCCTCATGATCTGACTGTTTGATATAAAGTATCTCGTTGTTGGTAAGGACGCCCGATGGAGGTGATAGCAGCTTGCAAGGTTTCGACTTCCATGTTGGTTCCACCTTGAGCACCTGCCATTGTTGTGATATGTTCTTCCATTAATGTGCCACCAATATCGTTGCAACCCCACAATAAAGCTTCAGTTGCACCCGCCAAACCCAGTTTTACCCAACTTGGTTGATGGTTAGGAATCCAGTTTCCCAAAAAAATTCGTGCTACTGCAGTGAGTAGCAATGCATCTGCCAAAATAGGTTGATCGTGTCCTACACGACGACGTAGAGGTTTGGGAGCTTCCTTGCCAACGAAAGGTAATAGAATAAACTCAGTTATGCAAGCAGGGTAGCCCCGATGAATGGCAGTTTGTTGGAGCGATCGCAATTTTTCCAAATGCTTAATTTGTTGTTCTGGCGTCTCAATATGTCCTGATAACATTGTGCTTGTGGTGTACAAACCTAATCTATGAGCTGTACTCACAATTTCCAGCCAAAGGCTTGTATTAATTTTTTCTGGACACAGAATGCGCCGCACTTGATCATCTAACACTTCAGCTGCAGTTCCTGGCATAGAATCAACACCAGCATCTTGCAAAGCGATAATCACATCCGCATATTCGAGTCCATCTTCTCTTGCTATGAATTGCACCTCTTGGGGAGAAAAAGCATGTAGATGCAGTTGGGGAAATTCTTGTTTAATCCTTTCCACAACCTTGAGGTAGTAAGGCAGAGATTTTCCGTTCACCTTCGCCTGTGGGTTTAAGCCTCCCTGCATACAGATTTCCGTTGCACCCCGTTGCACCGCATCTGTCGCTTTTTCTAAAATACGCGCCCAATCTAACCAGTAAGCACCCTCTTCACCCTCATCTCGCCGGAAAGCACAGAAACTACAGTGTTGCTCACAGATGTTAGTAAAATTAATATTACGGTTAATGATGTAGGTAACAATGTCCCCGGCTTGCCGTTGACGCAGTTTATCAGCTGTAGCGCGAATAGCAGCAACTGCACTTTGCTCATTTTGTTTTAGTAATACCACTGCCTCTTCGGGAAGTAAATCATACCCAGTCAAGGCACGCTCAAGAATAGCATCAACAGTTACAGTAACCACAATTTCTCAAAAGCAAACCACATTTATTATTTTGACATTTTTGATAAGTCAGTAGGCAAAAACATCTACCTTCTTATTAAGATTGCTTATTTGTTTGATACCATTCGCACATTTTGGAACTCTAATCATTGAAAAGCATTTAGAGATTTATACAAGATGAATTCTTCAGTCTTCTGCCACTGTTTTCCATATTCCTAAACACTATTTAGGGTAAACCGCTTGCGGCACCAAATAACTTTACCAAAAATGTTGCCGCCTGAAAACCTGTTATTGAATCCGAGTTTTCATCAAATATTAACCGATTTTTAATGAGTGATAACCTACGATTGGTCATTTTTCAATCCACTCAGTAAATTTTCACTATACTTTTAATCTTTGTATGATTTTGTCAAGAGTAAATCAAGTGATTTTTCTTTCAGAATGACGGTGTTATAATTTGCTCATTACACGGTGCAACAGTAATTATACGTGGTTTCAAGTGGCTAGCTATCAGAAAGTAAGCCGCAAGCATCTATTCACATCGACAACTCAGGGCTACTACAAAGCCCCGTCCTTTAAGGCTGGGGTTAGCTTACTTGCTAATTGGTAGACTACCCGGTAAGAAAGTGAACTCCTAGATGGATAGTACTATCACTAAAGTTTTAGTATAAGCTTTTACCCTAAGTTTTTCTGTCAATTTAGTTTCAGCCTTTGGCAATCTCCCCTTTTGATAGGGCAAACTTTGTAATGGCAAGTATTTAAAAATGATAAAGCACATTTCTCATAGAATATTCATCACCGTATTTATTTTGATTGCTCTTCATGCAACACCTGATGGACCTCAAACAAGTCGTTATACTGATGCCATTCACTCATTTGTGAATTTTGGTACATTTGCACTTCAAAAAGGATATCGATCTCATATAGATATTTTGCTGCGTAATAATAATGCTTACTCTGTTATTCCGCCTGGTATTCCAATTATTCTGGCTCCTCTTTACTTTATTCATCAAATGTTAATGAGGCTGATTGGCATTCCAGAAGGAGAAGTTTATTGGGCAATCTTTAATATCTTATCGAACGTTTGTGTTAGCGCCCCTCTTCTTGGAATTGTGGCAGTCATAATGTTTAAAACTTTAGATTATTTCACGAATGATCTTATCAAAAAATTATGGCTTGTTTTTATCTTCATCTTCGGTTCATTAGTTTTTTTCTACTCTACTAATGGGATTTGGTCTCATGTCTACACAATGTCGTTTATTTTTATAGCTTTTTATTTAATTATCAATCAAGCAAATAGCTTCTTGATTGGACTTTTCTTGGGCTTAGCCCAAATGGTTGATTATATTGCAATCGTGCCAATATCTTTACTAATTGGATTTTGGATATATTTAAGAATTCAAGAAAAAGACTACAAAAAATTGTTGATAAATATCTTGCTGCTATTGTTAGGTTACTCAATATTTTTAGGAGTCATTATGTTCTATAACCAAACAATTACAGGGTCAGTATTTAAAACTCCTAACTCATTGTTTCTCAAACAGTTAAATCAAGAAGACTCTATCCAAAAAAGCATGTTTTTTGTTCCTTCTTTAGAAACTCTTTGGGGTTTGACATTCAGTTCGTTTAGAGGAATTTTTCTATACTTTCCTATGACTATTTTATTTTTTGGTTCTTTTGTAAAAAAAACTTACCAAAAAAACAATGTCATACTGTTCTGTTTTATTTTCTTTGCCTTTATTTTTGTGTTAAATACTTCTTACTATGCATGGTCGGGTGATGTCTGCTTTGGTCCACGTCATTTAGTGGTTGCTACTCCATTTATTCTTCTTCCAGTAGTCTACTCTCCTCTAAAGTATATTAAGTTGTTGGGAGTACTATCTATGTTTATTAATCTCGCTGGAGTCTCTACAATTCCGTCTAATAATTTAGTTATAAATATAGTGATGTTTCTGTATCGAGGTCCTTTTCTTCATTGGCAAGATTATTTGTACAAAGTAGTATTGCCTCAGTATTATAATGTTCGTCTCTCTTTAATGACACCCTTCTTTATATATCTAGCAACAGGTTTCCTTCTTTACTTAATTTGGAAACCTAGTATAAATCAGCAAGACGTGCTGCTTAAAGAGAAAGTGGTAAACTAATGCGCGTCTAAGTGGTACTTTGTGAATAAAATTTATCTTAGTTAAGTACTAGAAAATAACGCTAACCAAAACCTGGTCACGCTGTTATTAACAAAACTACTGGAAATCTGTTTACCATATCATCTTTTTTGAATGAGTATCATCCAACCTAATTCCCTTTTACCAGTACCTACTGGTTCATTGCAGATATTAGAATCCCCAGCTGCAACAACAGAGGCAAATAGTGAACCCATTGTACTTTCTCTAGTTATTCCGACATACAAAGAAGCGGGAAATATTCAAAAAATCGTCTCTGTATTAACCAACTTACTTGATGAGTACATACCAGGAAAGTACGAGTTGATTGTGGTAGATGACGACAGTCCAGATGGGACATGGAACATTGCACAGTCATTAATAACAGAATATCCCCAATTGCGGGTTATGCGACGACAGGGTGAACGGGGATTATCCAGCGCAGTTATTCGCGGATGGCAAGCTGCTACTGGAAACATTTTAGGAGTTATAGACGCTGATTTACAACATCCACCCCATGTGCTGCTGCAGCTATTGCAAGCGATTGAGGAGGGAGCAGACTTAGCTGTCGCTAGTCGTCACATAGAAGGCGGAGGAGTCAGTAGCTGGAGTTTTGTTAGGCGTTTGTTATCACGAGGTGCCCAGTTATTAGGATTGATTATCTTACCCGGGGTTCTCTCAAGAGTGTCAGATCCTATGAGTGGTTACTTTATGTTCCGTCGCCACTGTATTGTAGATAAAACCCTCAATCCGGTGGGATACAAAATTTTGCTGGAAACCATCGGGCGCGGAAATGTGGGCAAAATTGCAGAAGTTGGGTATGTGTTCAGTGAGCGCAAAGAGGGTGAAAGTAAAGTAACCTGGAAGCAATATGTCGATTACATTCACCACTTAATCCGCTTACGCGTATCAACAGGGAGACTCTCACAATTTAGTCAAATTAGTCAACAATTCCCCATCGGTCGCTTCCTCCGTTTTGGCTTGGTAGGATTATCGGGGGTATTTGTGGATATGACAGTACTGTACTTACTCAGTGACTCAACGACTTTGGGTTTACCGCTGACACGCAGTAAAATCATAGCTGGGGAAGTGGCAATATTTAATAATTTCTTGTGGAATGACATGTGGACGTTTGCTGATGTCAGTAGCCAGCAGCAGGAATGGCGTCAGCGCTTGAAGCGGTTTTTAAAATTCAACATAATTTGTCTTGCGGGACTGGTGTTGAATGTGTTGGTGTTGAACTTGGTGTTTAATTTCGTGATTCCCAACCGCTACGTTGCTAACCTGATTGCTATTGCCATTGCTACTGTTTGGAACTTTTGGGTGAATTTGAAGCTTAGTTGGCGCGTGACTCAGGTGAAATAGAACGGAACAAATAGTCATGTGTTTTGAGTTATAAGTTATGAGTGGTAAATCATAATTTATGAATGTCATTATCAAAACTCAAAACTCAAAACTCAAAAGTCTCTTACTGCTGGCGATTTGGCTACTCATTGGCGTCGGCTTGCGCTTAACGAACTTGAGTGCTAAACCTCCTTGGACTGATGAGTTTTCTACTCTGGTGTTTAGCCTGGGTAATAGCTTTTTGCCAGTACCCTTAGATCAGCCGATATCTGTTGATATCCTCTTACAACCACTACAACCACTGGCTAGCGCTGGCATACAAGACGTATGGAAACACTTATCTACTGAAAGTAATCATCCGCCGCTTTACTTTATTCTCACTCACTGGTGGATGCGGCTGTTTCCTACACATGAGGGTTTGGTGTCGTTGTGGGGGGCGCGATCCCTTGCTGCTTTTTTCGGTGCAGCATCTATCCCAGCTATTTATGCTTTAACTCAGCTAGCATTTCGTTCTCGTCTTGTCAGCCATTTAGCTGCTGCAATGATGGCTACTTCACCCTACGGCATTTTTTTAGCACAGGAGACCCGTCATTATACTTTAGCACTCTTGTGGGTGATTGCTTCTTTTGCTTGCTTAGTCATTGCCAGTCGTCACATCCAAAATCATACTCAAATACCCATCCAGATAGCACTCTTGTGGGTGGGAATTAATGCTATTGGTATTGCGACTCATTACTTTTTCACTCTCACCCTCTGCTGTGAAGCATTGGTTTTACTCTTTTTTGCTTGGCGACAGTGGACAAGAAAGACGAGAGAAAAATTTTCTTCTTCCTCATCTCCCCCAAATCTTTACTCTCCCTGGTTCCGCATCTACGCTGTTGCGTTAGGTACATTTGTAGCGGCTTTAGTTTGGCTGCCAGTATTTTTACAGAATAGCTATGGCGGGAAGTTGACTGAATGGATTCAAGGTCCACGTACTGGAATGGCTTGGATTAACCCAATTTTTCAAGCTTTGGCAGCATGGATTACGATGATTTCTTTGCTACCAGTGGAAGCATCACAGTTAGCAGTTGTGATTTTTTCTGGACTCTTAATGCTGATTTTCTTCATTTGGGCAGTACCAATTTTGGTGCGTGGAATTAAAGTTTTTTATCTCAAACAACCACAAACCCGTTTGATGGTTCAAGTGTTTGCTGGTTTGATTGCAGGGGCTATAGCTTTATTTTTTCTTTTTACTTACTTTTTTGGTATTGATCTGACACGAGGTGCTCGTTACAACTTTGTTTACTTTCCTGCGGTGATAGTCTTACTTGGGGCAAGTTTAGCAGTTTGTTGGCGTGATCCCGTTTTGGAAAAAGGGAGATGGGGAATAAATGGCAAAAAAGCTGTGATCATCATTTTGTCGATGGGATTGGTAAGTGCTATCACTGTTGTTTGCAATTTGGGCTATCAAAAATACTACCGTCCAGACTTATTTGTAAAACTTATTGAACAAACATCCCATGTTCCTGTACTCATCGCCACAACTCATAAAACTCATGTACACATTGGGGAAATGATGGGAATAGCGAGGGAATATAAAATACAAAATTCCATACAAAATTCCAAATCCACATCACCGCTATTTCTCCTTGCTCATCAAGACGAAGACCCCAATACTTCCACGGTTGCACTTCAAAATACATTAAAAATGCTACCACGTCCTTTTGACTTATGGTTGGTAAATTTTTATGCTCCTCAACCGCAAGAGGTGAAAAACTGTGTTGCTGAAACTCAATCTTTAAGGGCAGTCAACGGCTACGAATATAAACTGTATCATTGTGGCGATTAGTCCGAAGTGCTAATGGATTTTTGTTTTCTGCTGCTGAAGTTACAGTTTGCTCAATTCTCTTCAACCTTGTCTGAGGATGTTTAGCATTGTTAATCCAAAAGAGGATGTTCTTCTTGGATGAGTTACTAAACGCCTCAAAATACCTGTTCGCAGTTTCGTTTGCTTCCAATGCTTGCTTTAAATCTGCTGGTATTATTAACGCTTCAATCTCATCCAAGGTAGTCCATGAACCATTTTGTTTTGCAACTTCAATCTTTTTAAAACCAGCCTCAGTCATCAAATCTTGTTCGATGAGTTCTTGAATATATTGCTTATTTAATTTTGACCAGACACTTTTTGGTTTTCGGGGTGTAAATATTTGCATGTAACGTTCTTTGTCCAATGATTTCACTTTACTGTCAATCCAACCAAAGCATAAGGCTTCCTTTACTGCTTCGCTATACTGAACGCTTGATTTACCACTTTTTACTTTGTAGTAGATCAGCCACACACCAACACAAGTGTGATGATTTTTCTCCAACCATTCCCGCCACTCTTTGCGATCTTTGGCATAAAAGGTTTGTAGTTGGTTCTCAAATTGCGGCATAATTCCGAACTTATTGGAGTTGAGATTATCAATCATAATCCGCCCTCACATTACTCTGACACAAACCAACTTCACGCTAAAGCAACAACTCATCAAGTAGCGTCCCTACTGATAGCCTGAGTAGCCTAACTCACTTATCTAAACTTTCTGGAACAGCCACTGATGACAAACCAGCGATCGCTCGTAAATTTTGGCTACGAATCAACTCAGTAAACTCTAATCCAGAACGCCCTTCAATTTTTGCCACCCCCTCAATAGCAGATAACAAATGTTGTGCGGCTTCAGCTTCTGAGTAACCCCGTCGTTGCGCGACACGAATAGCGGCTTCATCAGCGTCTAACTCTGTTTGCTGGGATCGGTTAGTCCGCCAAATGCGAACCATAGACAGCGTAGTTAATCCACCAGCGACAACTATACCCACTGCATCTGCTTGGGTTGATTCAACAACAGCGCCGAAAATACCAGCGATCGCCATACCCTGATAAATGTCCGGTTTAAACCACTTGACTCCCGTCAACCAACTAACAGTCCGCAATAGTAATAAATCGCGTTGTGGTTTCGTCAGGCGACGCCATAAATCAAAATTAATATAGATTGGTCTTTCCCTATTCCAAGGTAACGGAAATGTTGCGTCAATCACTTTTACCTGTTCAGGCTTGATAACGATTTTTGTCATCATTCGACCAGAAGCAGGCATTATATCTAGCAAACGGCGAATTTCAACGTTTGTTTCCATGTTAATATCAGCTTTCATACAATTTATAATATATGCTTATGCTTAGAATACATGGTTTATAGGCTTTGTATGTAGTCATTCATAATTGATATAGCTAATGACAAACGACTTATAACTAATGAATATAGATGCTTTTGCTCCAACTCCACCTGAATGGACAAACACAGCAATTCATGCTTATGAATTTTGCTGTCCTAAGTGTCACTCAAGTAGCTTAGAAGCTTTACAAGTCTGGATAAATCGTCGTTCGCCTGTCATGACAGAAAACTATCGTCGCAAATGGCAGGAGTTTTACCAGTGTCATTGTGGTTGCGCATGGTGGGCTTGGAGTAGCGATCGCCCCAAAGTGAAGCGTTCTTCGGACGATGACTCCTCCGGAACTGGTTCTCCAACAAATCTCGATCCTCAATAAACTTCCTGTAAATTATCTGCGTTTATTCGCCCGCATCCATCTGGGGTTCTAAAAACCCCTAAACCGGATTTTTACAAGAAACGCAACACTCATCAGTTGAGTCATACAAAAAAAGCCCGCATAAGCAGGCTTTTTTGCATAACCCCACCCCAAAAGAGTGAGAGTTGCTGTAAAGATAATCTTAGAAAGTAAAGGTAGTACGCAGTGTACCTACATAAACAGTGTCGTTTCTGTCGTTGTGTTCTGGGTTGAAGATCACCAAGACACCAGGGGTGACAGCAATGTTATTAGTCAATTGTAGTCTGTACAGTGCTTCTAAGTGATATGAAGTGTCTCTGTCCTGAAAACGACGAGCATTTTGAGTGCCAGGGTTTTGGATGAATTCGTTACCAGTTGCTTTTGGTGGTTGACCAAAGATAAAACCAAGCACACTACCTTGTGCACCAAAGTCCTTAACGGAGAGAGTAGCAGCCCAGTAATCGAAGTATGCATTATTACCATTTGCAGCACCGCCCTTAGCTTCTGCTTCAGTGTAACCATACCAACCACCAAGAGTAATCTTGGAACCAAGTCTCAAGCTGGCTTGTACACCGTAGTTGTCAGCACTTAAAGCAGCATTGTTAAAGGGGTTATTTGCATAGCCACTACCAGTAGAGTCAAAGAGGCTAATCCCTCCTGGAAAGGTGGTGGTTCCTTGGGCGTTTGTTACGCCTACACCTCTGGTTTGATAGGTGCGAGCATAGGTCAAACCGATGTTGAATGCTTGACTGGGCTGGAACGATATCTGACCCAAAGCTGCATAACTACCATCGAAAAGACCTGATCCATCGTTAGGGTTATTTGCAGTACCATTAGGTGCACCTGCAAGATAACCTGCAGACACAGTGATAGGTCCTTTGGGATTTACTGTGAGTGTCGCACCGGTACCACCATTACCTTGGCGGTAAATCGGGCTGAAACGACCGTAGCGAGAAATCGCACCTCTACCAGAGCTAGCAAAGTCTGGGTTGAAAGTGTTAATGTTTTCATAGAACTCACCACCAAATGCATCAACTTTGACGCGTATGGCGTCACCAAAGTTGAAAGCATAGTTGAGTTTGTCGATCTCAATGTCGTTGGCACCTACGTTTCTAGTAGAACTGCCATCTCCGTCAAAACCTAGACGGGTCATGTTAGTACCCGTTACATTTGTGTTGTATGGGGTAGTATTTCGAGCTTGCAAACGGGTTTGCAATTGGTCTGAACCAAAGAAGCTGGTGTTCAAGTTCAAACGAACTCGGTTAGAGAAAATGGTGTTTGAGTTTAACTCGGCAGCCGTTCCTGGGTTAATTCCAGAAGCAACAGCCCGGTCATCGCTACCAAAAATATCAGATATATTGAAAATTGCTTCCCCAACCAGTTTTGTCGTAGTTGAGAATTGATTTGCTTCCAACTCAGCAGTGCGAGCTTCTAGGGCGTCAACACGACCACGCAGGGTAGCCAATTCAGCAGAAAACTCTTCTTGCAAGCGCTGCAAGGTAGCTAGGTCTTCTTTCCTGACTAAGTCAGCGGTTGCTGTTGCAATCAGTTCATTCACCCGATCCAAACAGGCGTTCAAACCAGCCGCGAACTCATAACGGGTCAAAGCGCGGTTACCGCGATAGGTACCATTGGGATAACCAGCAATACAACCGTAGCGCTCTACCAGAGACTGCAATGCTTGGAATGCCCAGTCTGTTGGCTGTACGTCGGAAAACTGAGAAACAGATGTTACTTGACCAATGTCTGATTGTGATGTCAACTGAGAGACGGGAGTCACCTGTTCGTTGACTTCTCCAGCCATAGCGCTATTTGCTGCGAAAAACGTTGCCGCTACAACAACAGGGCTTAACCTTAGAAATTTTTTAGATAGTTTCTTCATGGTTTATGTCTCACTCACACCTACCTACTTAATCATGGTACAATTCCCCGATGTGGATAGTTTTTTGGGAATTTACTAATGACTTTCTGTCAGAATTGTACCAGATGTTAATGGTGATTAACACACAATTAATCACCACTATTTTTCACTCTAGACTATTTAGATTCCTTATTTGACGAGCACAGAATCACACGACGTTTGTGACGCAGCAAGGTTCCTTCTTCCTCAAACTGCTGAAGCAGACGAGTTACAGTCACCCGTGTTGTATTTAACACTTCTGCCATCTCCTGATGAGTGACATTCAGGTCGATGAGCTTTCCTTGCTCCACATCGCGACCAAACTTTGCACTTAGCCAAGTCAGAAACTGCCATAAACGTAAGCAAATAGGTTTACGGTGTACAATGCTAAGTAACTCTTCTGCCTGCTGAATGTGAGACAATAAGGCGTTTACATCCTGACTCCACAAATGAGGTGGCAGTGCGGTCACTTCTACGCTAGTTAAGCATTCAATCTGATAAGGCTTGACTCTAGACAAAGGATAGCCAATCAAATCCCCAGTTCCCCAATAACCCAAAGTGATAAAGGTTCCATCTTCACTCCAGGTTAAAGTCCGAACTGCTCCGCGCTCAATCCGCCACAGTACGTCATTACGTGCTGGAAGAATTTCGCGGCGTGTAAACAATCGTTGCGGCAGTTGTCCACTAGAAGAAGAATTATGAGACTGGGCAGAATTTTGAGAACGACTTGTGGAATACATCATGGGGTTTTGTCAAGTAAAATTAATTGGCAATCGACTGAGAGGTTATTAGAGCCATCTACCGGATTTGGCATTTAGCATTCCCGAATAGAGAAATTGACTCAGGTTATCATACCCGTGCTCCTTGCTATCATGCTCGACCAAATGAGAAATTTCAGCATTTGGGAGACTCTGGGAATTTCATGCCGCAAGTTGGTTGACTATAATAGAAAAGGTGATTTAATGACTAACAATCAGGCTTCAGCAATTGCTGGGAGCACGCTTACCGCAATGACAGGGATAGCTGTGTGGTAGGTGTGTTAGAAAAACTAATACGATGAAATTAGGGTCAGAGTTTGTACTCGTTGTCTGAGCATAGAATCATTGTCGTGTAAAGTTGATTCTTTGCGTTATTTTTTTTTATAAAGATTTATTTATAAATGCTATGAATGGCAGATTTACGTGTATAAAAAATCATTTTCTTTGAAAGAAAAATAGAAGCTTGCAGCAAAGCATAGTAGCTTTTACTGCGTCCTTTGTCAAGATACCTGGGACTTAGAAACAGCGACAACTGCGGGTTTTGGCGGTTCATCAGGTTTTTTGCTGGGCCAATTGGAACCAACTGGAACCTGACGAGATTGTAAAAATTCTTCACCTGTTGTCGTGGTGATCAGAAATTCTCTAGTCTCAGATGCCTGGTTTTTGCGAATCCCGTTAGCTTCTCCTGGGTGTTGTATAGAAAGAAACATTGTTTGCTGCTCCGGAACAAAGCAAGGTCCTGTGGTTTCGCATTCCATTGGTCCGATGCCAAATAGAAAAGCTTTACCTACATCCTCGCCGCTTGTAGGAATGTACCAGAGGGCGTTGTTGCCAAACAAGCCGGATAGGTTGGCAGGTTTTCCCTTGTCACTTGTGCGGCTTTTCACAGCTTTATTCATTTTGCTGGTGGACATATCTGTTACCATCCAGATATTGCCGTTGTTATCTAGCAGCAAATTATCCGGATTTGCAAAACCCAGACCACCGGCAGATGGCTCACCACCAGTTGCTGTCATTTGCCAGCGGAATGTGTTTGCAGCGGGATTGTTACCGTCTTCGACCAGACGCATCACCCAGCCATACTCGTAGGGAGTTTCGTCTTTAGGACCTTTGAAAACTCGTATATCTGGACCACCTTCATCGTCGGGAGAACCGGAGGTGAAGCTGATGTACAAGTCACCATTGGGGGCAATTTCTGTATCTTCAGGACGAGCTGTACAAGTTGCACCAGCTGCATTGGCAGCATAGTGAGCATCAATAAGAATAGCACCTTGTTTTTCTTCAGGATTCCCAACGTAAAGGTCGCCTAGTTTTTTAAACTTTTGCTTGTACTCAGCAATCAGCTCGTCCTTACTCACTTCAAAATCACCACCATTCACACGCGGTGGTAACGGCTGGAAATTCTGCTTTCCTTTTTCTTGAGGGTTTGCGGGACCTTTTGGCAAGCGAATAATATTTCCAGCTATTGTGCTAGGAAGGTCTGGATTAATTGGTGTGTCAGCTTTTAAGGGTATCCAACGACCAGTCCCATCAGGGTTAAATTTTGCAACATAGAGCATCCCTTGAGAGAGTAACCGGGAATTTGCTTTGTCTTTGGGGTCACTCACTTGATCGCGGCTGACAAACTTGTAGATGTGTCCGCCTCGGCGATCGCACCCAGAATAAAAAGCCAATGGTTTCCCTGTTTCTACTCGTACACCCACAGCTTCATGGTGATAGCGTCCCAACCAAGTATGTTTGGTTCCGTAGTCGTTAGGATTAGCTGGATCAACTTCGACAATCCAACCATATTTATTCCCTGCTAATCCAAAAACGTTACCTTGTCCGAAGAGTTCTTCGTCACCTAAAGCAAATGGTCGTTTGCTCGGATCAAAAGACGTGCCATCAGCATACACTGGTTCTGGGACTTGTGCTTGAAAGTTTTCTTCAGCACTGAGAACTGTACCCCAAGGCGTGGTTCCACCAGCACAATTGGCAAAAGAACCAATGATGCGATCGCCTAATTTATCTACATATCCCAGTCCCTGTTTTTTGCGAAAAATGACTACCGCAGGTCCAGTTGCTTTCAGATAACGCCCATCTTCCAAACCAGAGATACCACTAATACGTCTATCTGCTTTAGAATTGGTACGTTCCCACTTTCCATCAGTTGTTTTGCGAATGGAAATAATGCCCAATCCTTGGTCTAACAGGGCTTCTGTACAAATTTCTCGTATTTTCGCCTTGATTGGATTTGAGTCTGGCAAAGAAAAGGAATTTATTTCATTTTTTCCTGATTTGTTTTCTTTGAGTGCTGCTTTTACCTCATCAAACGGTAGTGATTTACCAATTACCTGTTGGTAAGTTTGCATCCAAGGTATGGCACTAATATATTCAAAATTTACTGAGAGATATCCTTCATTCTCGCCTGTTGGAACGAAAGAAAGATAGTCATTGTTGTAACCAAAACGAGAATCACCGACTTTATCACCCCATGCAGCAATGACTTGGTACTGATACCCTTGTGGCAGAACCAAATCATCCTGCACTTCATAAGTACTGTATTGCTCTTTTTGCTGTTCTGGTCCCAACCCAGCTGTTTCTAGGGGAATCGGACCTTTAATTGGTTGAAATGCAAATGCTGCCTTAACTTCTGGCGTGGTAGGTTGCACTGCGATTTTTTTTTCGCATCCTGCTAAAGAATTCAGCGCTACTGCACCTGCGCTACTTCCGAGCAACAGCAGGAAATCCCGGCGTGTTATACTCATTTACCTTACTTATTACACATTCGCTATTTGTTAGACAGCACACAAATTTTACGTTATCATCGCCCAATCTAAGCTTGAAAGTTTAAAAATAGGTAAACTTTTTGTAAAAATTTTCTTATTGAACAACAATTACAGGAGGTTTATTTAAAAAAGGGGGTTTGGGGGAGCTATGAGACCCGCACCATAATCTATTAATTTGGTGGCACTTTTTTAATCTCAACGAAGACCAAGCAAGGAATCCCCGTAACTGAACGCGAACGGGGAGGAATTGCCTCCTTGCCCCGTCTTAGTCACTAGTCATTGGTCAATAGGAGGCAGTGCGGTGAGTCCAGCACGGCGCAGGAGGGTTTCGCCCACTTGGTGACTGGCGTCCCGAAGGGTCTTGGGGAGCCAGCTGGGCGGCACAGCCGACTTAAAGCGTCTGGCGTGTTTCCCCAAGTGGAGCATCTGCCGTAAACTGTGCCGACAGTCACGCATGTGCCGTCGGGTTTCACAGGCTTAGACACCGGAGGCGGTGAGGGGGTCGCAGCTCTTAAGGTTCCCGTCGATTGTGAACCCCCGAACGCGAGTGCGTCTGGTGCAGGAGATACCCGGAGGGCTTCCGTAGGGTAGCACTAGGCGTGGTTTCCCGCCATGAGCACCAGCAGTTAATTAGTAATAAAAAGCACTAAACAAGTGTTAAACATACTAGTGACAAAGGGCTAATGACTAATGACTCAAAACCCGACATCCAGCAGATTCAACCGCGTTGACCAGTGACAATATATGCCACACGTTGACCGATATTGGTCGCGTGGTCTGCCATGCGCTCTAAACAACGAATCGCCAGTACCAAGAGCAGAATCGGCTCAACCACACCTTCGTCGCACCGTTGATGAGCTAAGGTCTGATAAAGCCGATCATAAGCATTATCTACAGCATCATCGAGTCGTTTTATACTGCGTCCGTTGACTTCATCTAAATCTGCCAACGCCACTAAACTCGTTGCCAACATTGCTTGTGCATGCTGAGACATGACTGCAATCTCTGGTAAAGAGGAATGAGACGGATAGGGAAAAATTTTGATGGCAATTTTCGCTAAATCCTTGGCATAGTCGCCAATCCGTTCTAGATCACGCACAAGTTGCATGAAGGCACTCAAACAACGCAAATCTTGAGCTGTAGGAGCTTGCTGTGTCATTATTACCGTGCAGTCTAATTCTATTTGTCTATAGAAGCGGTCAATCTTTTTATCTAAAACAGGAAGTGCCTCAGCTGCTGTTAAGTTGCGGGTAAATAAGGCTTGGTGACTTAGACGAAATGATTGTTCTACCAAAGCCCCCATACGCAATACATCTTGCTCTAAGCGCCGAATCTCGCGAGCCAGCTGGGGTCTTTCAGTATTGGGACTATAAAGGGGGACTTTCACTCTTGTAGTCTCAAACATGAAGATATTCTCAAATATAATCTTGGCTCGAAGAATTTGCCACGACGCCAGGGAGTTCAACTTGTAACCATGCTCCTCCAGTATGAGGATGATTCATGGCTTTTATGGAACCGCCGTGGGCAAGAACAATTTGCCGGACAATTGCCAAACCCAAACCACTACCAACAATTGCCGTAGTTGAATGACTTTCTGAACTTGTCAGACGAGAGCGTGATTGATCCCCTCGGTAAAATCTCTCAAATACATGAGGTAAATCTGCCTGAGAAAAACCGGTACCAGAATCAATAATGTTGATTTGTAGTACGGGTTCTTGATTCTTGTGTTCGGAAACGACTTTTGCTTCAATGAAAATTGTTGTATTTGGTGAGCTGTATTTGATACTATTATCCAGCAGATTGAGAAACACCTGGAAAATCCGAGATTCATCAGCGTTAATTGAGATACTTTCTGGACCAGAATAGGCGATTTCAATCTGGTGTTGCTGTGCTAAGGGTGTTAGAGTCTCCGAGACAGACAAAATTAGCGATCGCACTTCCACTGATTGACGATGCAACTCAATCGTAGGGTTTGTTTCTAGTTGAGTCAGATCTAGCCAACTTTGCACTAAGTGAATCAATCTGTCAACCTCCTGCAAAAGGCGGTTCACCCAACGATCCAAAGGTGGTTTCACACGGTCTTGTAATGTTTCGACAACCAGACGTATGGAGGTCAGTGGAGTTCTCAGTTCGTGTGCTAGGTCAGAAAAAGCACGCTCACGTGCTTGGTTCATATCCACCACAGGCTGATGGTTTTCTATAAAGACTCCTACTTGCCCAAGGGGCAAGGGTAAACTTGTTGCTTGTAACATAAGAGATTTCACCTCCGACATAGTTGCTACATCTTCGCAAGAAGGATGAAACACCCACTCCTTGACCTGTGACTTTTGGCGATCGCGCGTTTGCCCAATTAACTGGTCGAGTTCGTAGGATCTTATTAACTCTAACAACAAGCGCACCTGTCCTGGTTGCCATCTTTGCAGATACAACATTTTTCGAGCCTGCTCATTACACCAAAGCAGTTGATTTTCTTCATCAACCTGCAAATACCCCACTGGTGCGAACTCTAGCAGGTCTTCGTATGTTTGAAGCAACTGCTGCAATTGTTGCCGTTGCTGGACAAATAATCTAATTCCGTGGCGCAAGTCAGGAATCAGCAGCGCCACGCCAGAAGAATGGGCGGTTAACGGTCGCAATACTTTCTCTAGGTAACGGTTCAATTGAACCTGTTGCCACACCCAAAAAGTTGCGCCTACTGCTAAACCCAGTAAAAATCCCAGTATGAGCATTGCTAGTTGTTAGTTGTTCTCTGACAACTAAAAACTAACAACTATCCAAATCGATAGCCAAAACCTCGTACAGTCACAACATATTCTGGACGACTGGGGTCGATCTCTAATTTTTCGCGTAGCCAGCGAATATGCACGTCCACAGTTTTGCTGTCTCCGACAAAATCTGGTCCCCAAACCTGGTCTAGCAATTGCTCGCGCGACCACACCCTACGGGCATAGCTCATAAACAATTCCAGCAGTCGGAATTCCTTTGGTGACAAATTCACCTCTTGAGAGCGAACCAACACCCGACATTCTTGGGGATACAAAGTCACATCTTTATACTGAAGGACTGGCAGCTGAGGCAAACAGCTCAAGCGTTGGCGACGGAGCAAAGCACGACAACGAGCCACTAACTCCCGCATACTAAAAGGTTTGGTTAAGTAGTCATCTGCTCCCACTTCCAGCCCCAGAACACGATCTGTTTCACTTCCTTTAGCACTTAACATTAAAATTGGAACTGGGTTTCCTTGATATCGGATCAAGCGGCAGATATCTAATCCGTTAATATGAGGCAGCATCAAATCAAGAATGACCAGGTCAAAAGAAAGCTCTGGTGAATTGAGTTCATAACTTTTCAGGTGTTCTACAGCCGCCCGCCCATCGGCGACACTTACCACTCCATAGCCTTCCTCTTCCAAAGCTAGAACAAGCATTTCCCGGATCAGTTCTTCATCTTCTACTACCAGAATGCGGCTTCTTTGTCCGATTTCTGCTGTGTGAGGATACTTGGTCGATTCGCTGGTATACATTGATATCACAGAATTACTTTGGTGTGATGGTATCAATATTGATTATTAAGTATTAGTGTTTCTACGCTTTTTTGAAACTCTTTAACTTGACAATTTACAACGTACGTAAGAGAACTGATACTATTATAAACCAATGCAATACAAAGCCAGTCATTGTTTTTTTACAAATTTGCTTTTCATAATAATAAAATATAACCATGTCACAAAGCTAAAGTCTTGCTATACAGCAATTAACTTGATAGATAACAAATAAGTCTGCAAACGCGAGTCCATGTCGTAGGCATAAGATAGTCATAGCTTTGTTTGTGTAGCGGTGAGATGGTACCCTATCAGGAGTTTTGCACTGGCGGCTTGAGAGGGTGTTTGAAAAGTTTTGAAAGGTCAAATTTTATGCCAGTCGCCTCACCATGATCCGGATCATGGCAAGGTAGATAAATGTCTCCGATGTTTCCGGCAATAACTCATAGTCTCTGACTAATCGCCGACACCCCATCAGCCAACCGAAAGTGCGCTCCACCACCCAACGTTTTTTGAGCAACGTGAAACCTTTGGTTTGCTGCGGTCGCAGCACCACCAGCACAACCCAACGGCAAAAGTCCATCACCCACTGCATGAACGGCTCACCATCAAAGCCGCCATCCACCCAGAGGGTTGTCAAACGAGATACCTGCTTGCTAGAGTGTTTGACCCGCTTGAGAACTTGTTTGCCCCCTTCACGCTCACCCACATCGGCAGCCGTGACCAAGACCCGCAAGATTAACCCTAAGGTATCGACCGTCATAAATCGCTTGCGTCCTTTAATTTTCTTACCCGCATCGTAGCCCACGGATTGACTTACCATCGCCGCACTCTTGACGCTTTGACTGTCGATAATCGCTTCCGATGGACTCGGATGGCGCTCCTGTTCAATCCGAGTCCACTCTCGCAGACTATCGTGAATTTTCAACCATGCCCCGTCTTTTCGCCAGTTGCGGAAATATGTGTACACTGTCTGCCAAGGGGGAAAGTCGCCAGGTAACGCTCGCCATCGAACTCCTTCTATCAGGACATAGAAGATCCCATTGAGCACTTGCCACATATCCACTTCACGGGGGCGACCACCGGGTTTGGGTTCTGGAATCATGTCACTCAGAAATTCATATTGAACACGGGTCAGGTTGCTGGGGTAAGCTTTACTCATGTTACTCTCTCGGTGCTGTCTACTAACTATTCACAGCGTATACTGAGAGAGCTTTTTTACAATTTGTCCGACTTTTCAAACACCCTCTTAGAGCCAACGTTCTTGGCGGAAAAATCGCCCCAATTGTCAACTACTATACAAAAACGACAACCTTTCATGGGGCGATTTTTCCGGAGGCTGGCAGATTTTTCGCTTGTTTTACCCAACCCTACAACAAGCCTTCTGGCGGGCGTCTACAAGTCGGGGAACCCGGACGCCAGATACCTCTGTCGGGAGATCCTCCTGCAGTACTGGCTCCCCAACGCACCGGCTCATGAATTCGGGGGGTTCTAACTTGCTGGGGGAGTTTAGTTTACCATGTCAATTCAGATTATCTCCTATTGTTTTTATCACTATCAATATTTAATCTCCCTGAACTTCTGGCACAACCCGTCTAGAAAATCCCCAGGTAAACAGAACTGCAATCAGTGTCAACATGATCCATTGAGGTGGTACATGGTCTGGGATCAAGGCTTTAAACATCAGTCTGACACCTACGCCGAACACAGTTAAATAAGCAGCATTTAATAAATAAGTAAACTCCGAAAGCCAGCGCACAAATAAACCAGCCATAAATCTTAGGGTGATAATACCAATAGTGCAACCAGTCAGAACTAACCATGTCTCACTCGAAACTGCAACTGCGGCTGTCACGCTATCTAGAGAAAACGCCAAATCTGTTAAACCAATCAAGAGAATAATTTGCCCAAATGTACAAGTTTTATGGGAGTCACCGTTTTGTTCTTCTTCTGCTGCATCAGGGTAAAAATAATTCCAAAAGTGCTTTCCTGACAGCCACAAAAGGTAAAGTGCGCCTCCTAACTCAAACTGCCAAAACTGAATAACCCAAGTTGCAGTGAATAACAACCCAATCCGCAAGACAAAAGCAATGATTAACCCCCAATTCAACGCCCAACGCTGCTGTTCTGGTTCTTCAATATCTTGAACTAATGCCGCTAAGGCAACTGCGTTGTCGGCAGATAGAACAGTTTCTAATGCAACGAGTACCACTAAAATTCCAAATGTGTTTAGAGAAAAGTTTGTACTTAAGTTTCCAGTTAACTGTTCTAACATCAGTGTCTCTCCAGTAGTTGCAATGCCAAGCTGTAAGTTAATCAGAATTTGTTTTGAGGAAAGCAGAAGGCTGGATTTAGGACTTAGTAAACTCTTGATTTCAGCCCTCTGCTATTTATGAGTGAGAAATGTCATTCATTGACAAACTATGTCACGATTTTGATTTAATCATTCTCACCACTAGCGAGTGTGCTGGGAATGCGGGAATCAACAAACGCCTGGGATACATTCGGAATAAACCAGTTCATTTTGTCAGAATTAACGACTTTGGCAGATGGAACATTGAATTCCCATTCAGAAGTTTCTGAATTTTTCTTCACTATAAGTTGTGTACCATCTGTGATTTTGACGGCTGTAGCACCAGTGTTGTCCAATCCTGCTACTTTGACATCACTTGGTAGATAAATACCCTGACAATCCCATCCATCTGGTGTGGTTTGACCATTTCCTAAAAAGTAAAGTTGATTGTCGTAGGAAGACTTGGAGTCTTCACCCAAAGGACCATAAATTGCTAAAGTTTCACCAGTTTCATTACGACACTGTCCCCAAGTGACTCCTGACTCGATCGCAGCTTTTTGAAACTGTAATTCATCAATTTGGCGTTGCACATCTTCAGGGATTGCACCTTCGGCATTTTTCTGCAATGTATCAAGAGTTTTTGTCACTTCAATGTAATCAAGGTTTTTGCTGAATTTGGGTCTATCTGCCCAAGAAGGCTGGGCTAAAGTTAAGTTAACCAACATCACAGCGATAACAAGAGCAATTTTCAGAAGTTTCATGGTTTTTCTCTTTTGGAAATGACAGGTTTTTTTTGAAAACTTTGCAATCAGCCAACTGATTGATATGAAATGTTTTGCCCAATTCTTTTCTTACTTCTCCATTTCCCCTCCTCCCTCCATACTTTCTTTATTTTCCTAATCAAGACTTCATGAGAAGGAAAAACAATTTTATTTGAAGCCATATGTACTCTCATTCAATTTTATTTGACTAGTCATGAACTGATTCTCCTGTCTTCATACTCTTAGTAATACGCTTCTATAGGACTCCTATTTGATTTTGAAAAAATTCCGTACGCCTGCTTCTTCCCTGTTCCGTGCCCTGACGAGTTAGTATGGCTGAGTCCTCCGGGCACGCTACGCGAACGCCACGCAAGTTAACAGAAATCAAACCGAATTCCTATATAAAGCTGTAAATTAACCCAGAAAGTGCAAACAATGTCATAACCCTGTAAATAAATTCCCCTTGTCGTACAAACGTAAATACCGAAAGTGCAACGCCAATAACGGGAATAGCAATGAGTAGTAGAAGTCAGAATATAATTTGTTGGTAGATGCACAGCAAGATTGTGGGTTTTTTGTTATTAATTTTTCTTGAGGGAAAGATTGTTAAGCTTGATAAGCTATGTTGGCACAAATAAAGTGAACTCGTTTTAGATCGTCATTAACTGTTTTCAATTGCTTTGCTCACAGATGCACATTAGCAACAATATATACACATTGCCTTCTACTACTGAGTCTTAGCGTCTTGGCTCAACTTGAATTTGTTAATTCTACCCTTTGGCTGAGGTCTATGTAGAAGACTAGTTTTACTTTAGGATTCCTAGTCGATACAATCAAATATTATTTTTATTGAAAATAATAAATAAAAGTAATTCATGAGAATAACCAGACCACTACTCAAGCTGAAATCGTGCAGGATGCTTCATGATTGGCTACTAATGTGAGTAACCTGAGATCTTGCATTATTACGAATAAACCACTAATCCTTGTAGAAACTAGTGTTTAAATTTACTCAAAAATCAGTCCTAGTTTTTTCAGTCCATTTTAATGGACTTCATTTATTAGCCTGGGACTTATAGTCCTAGGCGGACGAGAACGGAGTCAAATAATATGTTTAGACTATTGACATTTGTTTTACTAGGTGCCAGATGTCAGTAACGATAATTTACTTTTAACAGTACTACGCACAGTAATATCCTGTTTGTCAAGCATATAGAAAACGTTTACAGAGCTTCCATTTCTTGAAAAACCTTCATCACTTATATTTATTGATTTGAAAATAAATAACGTTTGCTTCTACCTGCAAAGTTCCCTAAAGTGAAAACCAAGAAATGAGTTAATAACTTATACAACATGACGACAAACAAGTCAGTTGACAACTCCACGTCACCAAGCATCAAATCATACATATGTTCATAACTGCTATCCCCACAGGTGTTGCTGCCTTCTTGGCTACTAACCTTGACGATCTCGTCATTCTTACCCTGCTATTTGCTCAAGTCAATACCACATTTCGTTATCGCCACATCATAGCAGGGCAGTATCTTGGCTTCACAGTGTTAGTTGCTATTAGTCTGTTGGGGTTTTTCGGAAGCTTAATCCTGCCAAATGTTTGGATGGATATTTGTGGTTTCATTCCCATTGCCATTGGTCTAAATCGCCTAGTCAATTTGCATGAGGACGATTCAGATGAACACTTAGCGGCGTCTTCTGTTTCCTTAGGGAACCGCAGTTTCTTGTCTTCTCAAATATACAGTGTAGCGTTTCTTACTATTGCTATTGGTGGTGACAATATTGGAATCTATACGCCGTTGTTTGCTAACACTAAATTCACAAGTTTACTAGTCATTTTGAGTGTGTTCTTTGTGCTCGTTAGAATCTTGTGCTATGTAGCTCGTCTATTATCTCACCAAAAAGCCATAGTCTTCATTATCGAGCGCTATGGCAACTCGCTAGTCCCATTTCTCTTAATTGGTTTAGGTGTTTACATTGCCTTGGACAACTCCACGCTAGCACTGTTATCGGTTGCAGTTGTGTCTCTTGGATGGATGAGTTATGACAGGCTGCGCCACCGTATCCCTCCAACTGAAGCATAAAGCTGAAAATCTCCATTGTTAGCTTTTGAGGAGTTCATCAAACTTTTCCATAAGTTAGTCATTCATCCACTTTAAGGAAGAATTTATAACTATAATTAATAAGAATTTTTAATTCTAATTTGTGAGGATTTGATTTCTCTCTATAACAATCCCAATTGATTTTTATGTTGTTTCGTCTCACGGGGTCTTAGACATACAAAATTGGGCAAGCTTGCTTCTGTATAACATTGACATCTACTGGCTTTTCACTTTCAAAATTTCAGAAATGACTTTTATGATTTTGATAAATAAGAATATTTGATGGAATTAAAGATGGTAGAATATGATAAACTCAACGAGTTAATTTTTGACAAAAACTTTTCCAAAAAAATAATTAATTTAGTTCTAAGTGGAAAAGACTTTTCGTTATCAAAAAGGAGAAAAATGGTGAAAATATTCAAGGCAGTTTTAGCGTTTCTTTTCCTGGTGCTCAATCTAGTTATCGCTCAGCCTTCATTTGCAGATCCAATCGCGGAAAAGAGTCCTGAGTATGCCCAGATCACTCAACAGCTCAATCAACTCTTACAGGCAAGGAGTAATCCCTCAGCAGCTGGTTACAATACCGCAGAAGAACTTCAAAAGAGTATCTCTGATTTGCAGTTCCAGAAATACGTTATGGAAACCACAGAGGACTGGGGCGTATGTCGCAATGAAACTGGAAAGACACTTGCAGTTTACGCTCACAAGCCCAGCAAAAATGGCTCTTCTGCCAACACCCTCTTTTACTTAGGAAATGGTCAAAAGACAGACGAGGACTGGGACTGTGATGGCATTTATGTGCCAAGTGGTGTGAACGTAGCTGGTGTAAAGGTTCCCGTTGGAGAAAATCAAGAGCAAGTTGGAGAAAATCAAGAGCAACAGTTAGGGCAGCCTTTATTTGTCAAGATTGTGGATGGAACTCAGTTAATAGCTAGAACCAATGCATTAACTGGGGAAATTGAGTTGAATGCTCCTCCTGCTGGTGTTGTCCCAGCAAGCGAGCAAAACCCGGTAGGTCCGAATTTTTCTCAAGCGCAAATTGACGCACAAGTTCCCAACGCACCGATTGATTAGGTTAGAGAAGAATAAAAGGGTTTACATAACTCATTCCCTAACCTTCACACAACAAAGCTTTTTCTAGAGCAATACGGTTCAGATATGCTTACAGGCGCTTAGCTTACAGCTACTAACTGAACCGTATTTTTTTTAGCGTCTTCCTCCCTGAATCTTGTCAAAAACAGTTCCATCTGCAAAGAACTTTTTCTGAACTGCGTCCCAGCCACCGAAGTTTGAAACTGTGTAAAGCTTGGCAACTTTGGGAAACTGCTTCTGTGTTTCGCTAGCTACTGTAGAGTTGACAGAACGAAACCCAACTTTCGCAAATTCTCGTTGTGCTTCTGGTGTGAAGAGGAACTTGACAAAAGCTTCTGCGACTTGCCGAGTACCGCGTTTATCCACCACCTTGTCTACCACAGCAACTGGGGCGTCAATGGAAATATTGACTTGAGGAATCACTACGTCATTGTCAGCTTCACCTTTCTGTTTAGCTAGGATCTCTTCATTTTCATAGTTCAACAATACATCCCCTTGATTTCGCTTGTAGAAAGTATCACTGGCTTCTCGCGCATCCTTTGGCAGCACAGGGGTATTTTTGTAAACCTTAGTGACGTAATCGAGGGCTTTTGCGTCATCCCCTCCTGATTGAGTCACTGAACCCCACAGTCCCAAGAAGTTCCAACGGGCACCTCCGGAGGTTTTGGGATTGGCTGTTATGACGCTGACTCCTGGTTTAACCAAGTCATTCCAATCACGAATTTGTTTAGGATTGCCTTTACGAGTCACCAAAGCAACCACCGACTTCGTGACAATGCCATTGTTAGGAACCTCTTTTTCCCAGTTAGGACCGATTAGCCCTGCCTTCTGGATTTGATTCACGTCTTGTCCTAACGCCAGCGCCACTACATCTGCTTCTAAACCATCCACCACTGCTCGTGTTTGGGAACCAGAACCGCCATAACTTTCCCGAATAGTGACATCCTGCTTACGCTCTTGCTTCCACTTTTTGACAAACAGAGGAATAATTTTTGAGTAAGCCTCTTTGGTCACAGCATAGGAAACCAGAGTTAACTCAACTGGTTTTTGGTTCTGACTGATGAGCTGTGGTTTGCTGCTAGAAAGTGGGTTTTGCGAGGTTTGCGAGCTAATTCCTGCATAAACAGGCACGATCGCACCAAAGCTGATACCAGCAGCAACAAGCAGGGTACGGGCGCGAGTTGAAGACTTTTGCCAAGGTTGTGACCAAGACGAACAAGCTTTGAATAGACGCATGATTAAGAACTCCTCCATCACTCAAAATACGGTTATTTGATTTAAAAAACGTATTTTCTTGATCTAATACAATTCCATAGACGAATTAAAAAATCAAGTATCTGTGCTACTTAACACTCATGTAATAAACTTATTTATTAATACTCAGTGGGCTAAAACCATTACTGTAAGCTGGTTTCCTAACTTGAAACAATTACCATTGTCAGGTATTAAGTGGGGAGCCAAGCGAAGAATTTTCGCTTACATCCCATTGTTAATCCCAAGCTCCTACGGAACTCAAGAGCGAAATCTTCTAGAATGAAACATTAGTACCAGATCAATTGAGCAATTCTGGATTATCTTGAACCCAGCCACTAGTCTAAAGTTTTAGAGTTTCAACATCCATGTGCCAACTGCTGGGAATGAATTGCAATGTACCAACTGATATTTGCTTTTCCTTTGAGGGCTTTGCAAAGCGGGGAGGCAAAACTGATGATCATCGCGATGGTTGGGGTATTGCTTTCTTTGAAGGAAAAGGTTGTCGAATTTTTTTAGATGCTAAACCCTCTATCTTTTCTCCCATAGCCGATTTAGTGCGACATTATCCCATCCACTCCACCCATGTCATTGCTCATATCCGCAAAGCTACCCAAGGTGAAGTGATTTTAGAAAACTGCCATCCCTTTCGGCGGGAACTGTGGGGAAGATACTGGGTGTTTGCTCACAATGGAGATTTGAAAGATTTTCATCCCAAGGACTTTAATTTTTATCAACCTGTAGGCAACACGGATAGTGAAAAAGCTTTTTGTCTCATACTAGATAGATTACGAGAATGTTTCCCTCAGAAGAAGCCTCCTTTGGAGAAACTTTACTCAGTACTTGGGGAAATCACTCAAACACTAGCCGAAAAAGGTACTTTTAACTACTTACTTTCGGATGGAGAGCACTTCTTTGCTCACTGCTCAACAAAACTTAGCTACATCGTACGTCAAGCACCTTTCGCAGCTGCTCATTTAATTGACCAAGACATGACTGTTGATTTTAGTGAATTGACGACTCCAAGCGATCGCGTTGCTGTCATCGCCACCACTCCTTTAACTGACAACGAAGTTTGGACGCAAATCCTACCTGGAGAACTCCTGGTCTTTCAAGATGGCTTACCCCAAAAGTTTGCATAACTGCTTTCCACAACAGTTCCTACAACAATAGCATCCAAAATAGCATTCAAAAATTTTCACTTTTTTTATTAAGAAAGTGATGAACTTCTCTTGCTTTTTCGGCGAGTTCTATGTATTATCTCTGACAATAAGGTAAAAGTACGGTTAAATAACCAATATGCCGTAAAATGTCAAGGAAAGATAACATGAGTTTTTGGCAGCGTATCTTGGAATCAGGGCAAACATTCATAACAATTGCTAAGAAAATTAGATTTAATTCTATAAAAAGCTTTCTATCACTCTTTTTGGTAGGAGTCAGCTTGAGTATAGCGATCGCTGCTTGCTCTGGTAATGGTGCGAGTAATTCCTCCACTAGCACTGATGCAGGTGGTTCTACTGCAAAACCTGTGGCTGCGAATAATCAGGATGTTAAATTAACTCTTGTTTCTTTTGCTGTCACAAAAGTAGCTCATGACGCTATTATTCCAAAATTTGTGGAACAGTGGAAAAAAGAACATAACCAAAATGTCACCTTTGAGCAAAGCTACGGAGGTTCTGGTTCTCAAACTCGTGCTGTGATTGATGGTTTAGAAGCAGATGTTGTTCACTTAGCACTTGGCTTAGATGTAGACAAAATTCAGAAGGCTGGATTGATTTCGCCAGGATGGGAGAAAGAATTCCCCAATAATGGCGTTGTCTCAAAATCTGTTGCTGCATTAATCACTCGTTCAGGTAATCCAAAAGGTCTCAAAACTTGGGCAGATTTGGCAAAAGATGATGTAAAACTCATTACCGCTGACCCCAAAACTTCTGGTATTGCTCGTTGGAATTTCTTAGCGCTTTGGAATTCTGTCATTAAAACTGGTGGAGGAGAGCAAAAAGCGCTGGACTTTGTAACTAAAGTTTATAAAAATGTCCCTGTCTTAACAAGAGATGCACGTGAAGCAACTGATATCTTTGCCAAGCGGGGTCAAGGAGACGCGCTGATCAACTACGAAAACGAAATTATTCTGGCACAACAGAAGGGCGAGAAACTAGATTACATCATTCCTGATGTGAATATCTCCATTGATAATCCAATCGCAATTGTAGATAAGAACGTCGATAAACACGGTAACCGTGAAGTCGCTGAAGCTTTTGTTAAATATCTGTACACTCCAGAAGCACAGCAGGAGTTTGCCAAAGTCGGATTCCGACCTGTAGAGGAAACTCCACAGACGAAAGAACTTGCAAGTAAATATCCCAAAATCAAAAATCTGGGTACAGTTCAAGATTACGGTGGATGGGATTCTATTCAGAAGAAGTTCTTTGAAGATGGGGCAACTTTTGACAAAATTCAAGCAAAAAAATAAATAGTCATTAGTCATTAGGAGCCAGTGATCGACTAGGGTTCGGTCAGGCTACAGCACCTGGCGTTCATTAGTCAGACGTGACTACTAATGATTCCCTCACTCCCTTACTTCCTAACTCACTGCTTATGGCTATATCTTCACCTCGATCATCTTCTCAAAGAAAACTCGCTCCTCAAGAACCTCCGGCTTGGAAGAATTACCTACTTCGTTTGTCTAAGGTTCCCTGGACATGGCGCATCACGTTCGCATACCTAACCGTGATGTTGTTTGTCCCAATACTTGCTATGTTCCTGAAAGCAAGTACTGAACCTCCTGCTCGGTTTTGGGAAATCGCGACTAGTCCAATCGGACTAGCTACTTACGAAGTGACTTTCGTGACAGCACTGGTGGCTTCCCTCATCAACGGTGTCTTTGGAACTCTGATTGCTTGGGTTTTTGTCCGCTATGAATTTCCCTTTAAAAAGGTGCTTGATGCCACGATAGATCTACCATTTTCGTTACCAACAGCGGTAGCAGGATTAACCCTCGCAACAGTTTATAGCGATAACGGTTGGATTGGCTCACTATTAGCACCATTTGGCATTAAGATCGCTTTCACCCGCTTGGGCGTAGGGGTGGCGATGATATTCATCTCATTATCTTTTGTCGTGCGGACGGTGCAACCAGTCCTTCTGGAAATCGAAAAGGAAATAGAAGAGGCTGCTTGGAGTTTAGGTGCATCTGAATGGCAAACCTTCACGAAAGTCATTTTACCGCCCTTGTTTCCCTCTATTTTGACTGGTGTTGCCTTAGGTTTTGCACGTGCAGTTGGGGAGTATGGCTCAACTGTAATTATCGCTTCCAATACTCCTTTCAATGATTTGATCGCACCTGTGCTCATCTTTCAAAGATTGGAACAGTATGACTATTCCGGTGCTACCGTCATTGGCATTGTGCTACTCATCATTTCTCTGGTGATACTACTGGGAATCAATATGTTACAAGCTTGGGGAAGAAGATATGACGCAAAGTGAGGGATTTCCACAACCACATTTTCATTCAACGACAGGACAGCAAGGCAATCAAAAGCCAGTTAAGCCTAAGAGTTGGGTTCCAACTCTTCTCATTGGGATAGCAGTGTTATATCTCACTTTAGTGCTGTACCTTCCCACGCTTAATGTCTTTGTCCAAGCTTTTCATAAAGGACTTGGTGTGTTTTTCTCTAATCTGACACGCCCAGAATTTACTCATGCAGCTTGGTTAACATTGATACTAGCTCTGATTACTGTACCAATAAATATGGTATTTGGCTTATGTGCAGCTTTGGCGATCGCCCGCAATAAATTCCCTGGTCGTGCTTTATTGCTGAGTATTATTGACCTACCGTTTTCAATCTCGCCTGTGGTTGCAGGGTTGATGATTGTCCTACTCTACGGACGCAATGGGTGGTTTGGTGGTTTGTTACAGGCGCTTGATATCAAAGTCGTCTTCGCTTTTCCTGGTATGGTACTGGCTACAGCATTCGTCAGTATGCCATTTGTTGCCCGCGAAGTGATTCCCGTTCTTGAGGAATTAGGGGCTGATCAAGAAGAAGCTGCGAAAACACTGGGTGCGAATGAACGACAGATATTCTGGCGCGTGACTTTACCCAGTATTCGTTGGGGGTTACTCTACGGTTTAATTTTGACCAATGCGAGATCTATGGGTGAATTTGGTGCGATCGCAGTCGTCTCTGGAAATATTGCCCGAAAAACTCAAAGCTTACCACTATACGTGGAAGACGCTTACAAACAGTATGAAACTGAAGCCGCCTTCTCAGTTGCTGTTCTATTAACCTTGCTTGCAGTGGTAACTTTGGTGCTGAAGGAGATTTTGGAACGAAAAACAGGTACAAAAACAAAGATGAAACATTAAATCAGTGAACAGTGAACAGTAAACAGTTCAGGAGTCAGGAGTCGTGACGTCAGTCGTCAGAAGTCGGAAGTCGCAATTCTTTATTTCTTCCTTCTGAATACTGAATTCAGAATTGCTGAATTCTTTTTCAAACTGATAACTGATAACTGTTAAAGCAGATGGTTAGTCAAGGGGTAAATTTACCTATGGTTTCAGACAATCAACTCACCCACAAACGAATTCGGCTTAGAATTCCAAAAGACTATCACCAAGAACCTGTCATTTCTCGCTTGGTGTCAAACTACGGTCTGACTGTGAATATCTCCGCTGCTATTTTGGGTTCCAATGGTATTGGAGATGGTTGGTTTGACCTAGATTTACAAGGAACTTCCGCACAAATTGATAGTGCGCTGATCTACATCAATGACTTGAATCTAGAAATTTGGCATGACATTGATACAGGGAGTTGGTGATGATTCATTCGTAATTTGTAATGACTAAGTTAATAGACCTCAGAAAGTCTCTTACAAAAGTTAACTTTTGGAAGATGAAACCACAGAGCTTTACAGATGTACATAGATAATTTATCTCTATTTCTCTGCGGTTTCAAATATTCTTAATTCCGATTTTTGTAAGAAATATCATGACGATCTAAAAGTTATCAATTACGAATTATTAATAACTATGATTGCACCAGCCTTTCAAAGCAGTAATATCACAAAGATTCGCTTACGCCTGCATATTCCCGGACATTACCAACAAGAACCTGTGATTTCTCGGCTGATTGCCATTCATGGTTTAGTCGTTAACATTACGGGGGCAATGCTAGAAAAACAGACCAATGGAGAGGGACGCTTTGACTTGGAACTTCGTGGAACAATACCACAAATTAGGCATGGTTTAGCTTACCTAGAATCTTTAAATTTAAAAATTGTAGGTAAGCCAAGTACTGAAGGAGATGGCTGGTCTTGCTGACGCATGGACAGCTATATTTCATAGTGCCAAACTTCTTCTTCTTTTAAGACAATCCGATGCAGGGGAAGACGATGAATCAACCCTTGTTCCTCCAACTGAGTGAGGACGCGAGTGATTGTCACGCGAGTTGAATTGAGCATATCAGCAATGTCTTGATGAGTGAGGCGCAAGTCAATGAGATGTCCGCTTTTTACCTCTCGACCAAATTTTTTTGCTAACCAACCTAGGAGTTTAATGAGCATGATTTCCACTGTTTTATAGCTACGAATAACCATCAATTCTTCTGCCTGTTGAATGTGGGCAAGCATAACATCCGTGAATGCAAACCAGCCTTCTAAAGGCAAGATTGTTACCTCTACTTTAGTGAGACACTCAATTTGATATGGTTCAAGTTTAGAAAACGCTTGACCAACGATATCTCCAGGTCCCCAAATACCCAAAGTCACAAGCGTACCATCTTCATGCCAAGTGACAATCCGCACAACTCCTGTTTCAATCTTCAACAAACTATTGTGCTTCAGGGGTAAGAATGAACGGGCCTTAAAGCTAAGTTTGGTGTTTTGTTCAGGAGGATTTTGAAAACGTGATGAAATAGACATTGTCATATGAATCTCTCTTTTCGATAGACAAGCCGTACTTTTTTACAATATCAGTTTCTTGAAGGATATTACTATGGGCATAGTCGTTGAGAATGTAACTAAGCAGTATGGTTCTTTTCTTGCTGTTGACAACGTCAGTTTAGAAATTCCAACAGGTTCTCTTGTGGCGCTGTTAGGACCATCAGGATCTGGGAAATCAACTTTGTTGCGGATGATTGCGGGGTTAGATACGCCTAATTCGGGTTATATCTGGCTACTTGGTGAAGACGCGACATACAAATCGGTGCAGGAACGTCAAATAGGCTTTGTGTTTCAGCATTACGCCTTGTTTAAGCACTTGACTGTACGGCAGAACATTGCCTTTCCACTGGAAATCCGCAAGTTTGCCAAGAGCAAGATTGCGCCGCGAGTTGAGGAACTTCTGGATTTGGTGAGGTTGCAGGGATTTGGCGATCGCTATCCTTCCCAACTCTCTGGAGGTCAACGCCAACGGGTAGCGCTAGCAAGAGCTTTAGCAGTTCAGCCGAGAACATTGCTGTTGGATGAACCCTTTGGAGCGTTAGATGCTAAAGTCCGTAAGGAATTAAGAGCAGGGTTACGAAAACTGCATGAAGAGGTTGGTATAACAACTGTCATTGTCACCCACGACCAAGAAGAAGCAATGGAAGTTGCAGACCAAATTGTGGTGATGAATAATGGTCGGGTGGAGCAAGTTGGTACCTCTAGTGAGATTTATGACCACCCTGCAACACCTTTTGTCATGAGCTTTATTGGTCCTGTGAATGTTCTTCCACCGACTTCTGGTGTTTTACCAGATAGGGATTTGAATCCTCGAACAAACGAGCAAGTCTTTTTGCGTCCTCATGACGTTTTGATTCAAACCAATCCTAGTGAGGATGCGACACCCGCCAAGGTATTGCGCATTCTTAACTTAGGATGGGAAATTCGGGTTGAATTGGTTCTCAAGTCTGGAGAAACAGTAAACGCTTTCCTCAGTCGTGACCACTTTAGTAAGCTCAACCTCAAGGAGGAGCAGCGTGTCTATGTTACATCGAAGCAGGCAAAAGTTTTTCCTGCTCCTGCTTATGCAGCAAGATGATGACCTAAAAATATAGCGCTTTTCACTTCATTGCAAAACACTAGAATCCCATGCCAGTAAGTAGCTGACGCTAAAGCTGGGGTGGGGTTTTTTAATGTATTATATTTGCAATACCAAGTCGTGGCGTGTTATCTTACTGCATTGTGTACTCCCGTGGCAGCAGTCTATATCTCAATAGGGTTGCTGGTAAGGATTGTTGCTAAGAATTCCACATAATTTATGTCTGCTAATCCAGTATAGGGTTAAATTGGTAAATTACTACGTTCAACTGTATAAATACAGGTTGGCTTGTTTCTCCACTCTGTTTTCTTAGACAATCTCATTCCATTTTTCTGGGCTACTCGACACGAGGCAATGTTGTCAGGATGAATCAATGAAATAAGTTTGTTAAAGCCCAACTGATTAAACCCATAATCGCGACAGGCTTGAGCGGCTTCAGTTGCTAAACCTTGTCCCCACAAATCACGACGAACATGGTAGCCAATTTCTACCTCTTCAACACCATCAACGTCTTGCAAAACTAATCCACAATCACCAATAAGTTTACTGTTCTGTTTGAGAACAAGTGCCCACAAACCAAAACCATGTTGAGTGTACCTCTGCATATTCCGCTTAATCCACGCCTGAACCATCTGACGATCAAAAGGCTTTGGATAAAACTGCATAGCTTCGGGATCACAGAGGACTGCAAGCAAATTATCCAAGTCATCAAGCGTCATCTCTCGCAAAATTAAACGTTGAGTTTCCAACACTATACATTGGTTGTTTTGCATCTTTTTGCATATAGCAGTAAAAATTGTGAGTGAATCAGCAACGGTCATGGATAATCCTGCTGATTTAATGGATGTGGCAATTGCCGAATTAATTAAACATAGATATGAACTCCCTGGTTTTACTACTTTAGTTCCAGTTCTTTGCAAGCTTAATTTGTGACACTACGCCGAAGAATAAAAAAGAAAGGCTGGGGTAAGTTTTTATAGTCCATAATTCCTAACACCGTATTATCATCTACTTTCCGAAAAGAGTCATTAACTGGAAAATTATCATAAATCATCGTGGCGCTGACTTTTCCTCGATATTCCGTCATGCGGAGTCTTGCTTGACTTTTCTCTGTTTTCAGTAAGGAATTAGTCAGAATCACCAAAGGTTTCACTAAATCATTTTTGAGTATTGTAAACTTCAAAACCCAGTTTGTCGCTCCCATATAACTGGGCGCAACTTTTATAACTTTTCCCTGGCTATCTAAAAATAACAAAGGGTGAACATTCTCAGGATCAACAAATTCTTTTCCATACCAATTAAATTTTTCTAATAAGCCATCCATAGGGTGATTGGTATGAAATCCAGATCCTTGCCAACGACCGAGCATAAAAGCTAAATCAACGGGTTCGAGAGCGTCAAACAATTGTAAAGCTTTTTCGGTTGTCGTTTGACCAGTTTCAAGAATCGACTTGTAGGTTTCTAATGTTTGCATTTTCCCGTGTGTCTTGCTTGTGTTTGATAAGTGCTTATCGGAATAAGTTGAGCTTTTTACTTTTGGTTTTCACCATGATTTTTTTCAATAGTCTTTTTCTCCCTGAAAAATAGGGATGGTGTAAACCATCCCTATTTCTATTTAGTAAAGTAAGGCTATACCCTACCAAACTTTAAATTAAATACTAGGCATAAACTGCGGCTTTTCAGGTACGCTAGTGTACTCAGCCACTATTTGACGGAATTCTTCACCGTCAATAGTTTCTTTTTCAATCAGCAAGTCCACTAACCGATCTATTACGATGCGATTTTCCTGTATAAACCGCTTTGCTGTCTGGTAGCATTCTTCGACAATGACGCGAACTTGTGCATCAACACGAGATGCAATCGCTTCCGAATATTCCGAACGAGTCATCCAGTCACGACCCAAGAACACTTCTCCCTGCTGGCTTTCCAAGGATATCGGTCCTAAATCAGACATCCCAAACCTTGTCACCATTTGCCGTGCCATACCACTGACTTGCTGTAAGTCTCCTCCAGCACCAGTTGTGACTTCCGCAGAACCAAAAATCACGTCTTCTGCTGCACGACCACCTAAAGCACCAGTAATTCTGGCTTTGAGTTGAGCGCGAGTGATTAATCCTTGCTCCTCATTAGGAGTAAACCAAGTTAACCCCTGTGCTTGTCCCCTTGGAATTAAGGTCACTTTTTGAACTGGGTCGTGGTCTTTGAGTAATGTACCTGCAATCGCATGTCCAATTTCGTGGTAAGCTATCAAACGCTTGCTCTTGCTATCAACCAAAGGTGTGCCTTCCATTCCAGCAACAACCCGATCCACAGCATCGTCGATTTCTAAAATGGTGATCGCTTCCTTGCGGCGTCTGGCTGTGAGAATAGCAGCTTCATTGAGCAAGTTTGCTAAATCTGCACCTGTAAAACCAGGGGTACGGCGGGCAATGACTTCTAAAGAAACGCTGGGGTCTAGTTTCTTATTACGAGCGTGAACTTTTAAAACTTCCAAACGTCCTTTAACGTCGGGTGCATCGACAGTGACTTGCCTGTCAAATCGCCCAGGACGTAACAGTGCTGCATCTAAAACATCAGGACGGTTGGTAGCAGCAATGATAATAATACCAGTGTTACCTTCAAAACCGTCCATTTCGGTGAGCAGTTGGTTGAGGGTTTGTTCCCGTTCATCGTTTCCACCACCGATACCTGCACCTCTTTGGCGTCCGACGGCGTCGATTTCATCAATAAAGATGATACAGGGGGCGTTATCTTTTGCTTTCTTAAAGAGGTCGCGGACGCGGGATGCACCCACACCTACGAACATTTCTACAAATTCTGAACCAGAAATGCTGAAGAAGGGTACGCCTGCTTCACCAGCGATCGCTTTTGCCAGCAATGTTTTACCTGTTCCTGGAGGTCCAACTAACAGAACTCCTTTGGGAATGCGTGCACCTACAGCAGTGAATTTTTCTGGCTGTTTGAGGAAGGTGACAACTTCTTGCAGTTCTTCTTTTGCTTCTTCAATACCTGCAACGTCGTCAAATTTCACTCCAGTTTTTGCTTCCATCTGGAAGCGAGCTCTTGATTTTCCGAAGTTCATGGCTTGACCTGGACCACCAGGTAGGTTGCTAGAACGACGGAACAAAAAGAACAGCCCGGTAATCAACAAAATAGGAAAAATGAGATTACCTAGCAGTCCCCAAATTGCCCCATCATTCCGCATGGGATGAGCGTCAAAGCTAACTCCTTTTTCTTTTAGCTTGCTAATCACTTCCGGAGCATTAGTAGGCAGATCCACACGTACCCGTTGTACACGGTTGTCGAGTTCTGGATCAACGGCTTCTACAATAGCCGTTCTCCCACCTTCATATAAATCAACGTTGCTTATGCGATTAGCGTCTAAGTATTCTAAAAATCGACCATAGGTCATGCGGGTAGTGGCTGTATTCTTACTCATGTCTGTCGGAGTACCAGAAAATGCTCCTTGCCAGAAGAAAAAGCCAATCACCAATGCAGGCAATGTCCAGAGTACTAGGACTCTCCAGGAAAATTTCATCTTAATTTTGCCTCTAGATGCATATACAACAAATCAACAGCCTATAGATAGGGCTTTTCAAACCGATGTCTATAACTACGTTTTTTATCCAATGTTATGACACACGATAAGTTCGTCGTTAGCCTTAAAGCTAACGAGCCAAAACATTATTAAGAATCTTAATTAAATTTAACTTAATTTTGCGTCGTTTTACTACGGGTGTACGCTTATTCATGTTTCAGGTTGCCGGACATGCTTCATACTCTCCTTTACGTTTGGGCAATGCTTGTACGTTTCCTAAGTTTTGCGCAGCTTGAAGGAAGAAGCACTTCCTTTTTTTGAACTTGGCTTGTAATGGAAATTTGCGTGGAAGTAGATAGAGCCACCGTGAGGAAGAAGCAACCGCCGAGTTGTCAAAAAAAACTAGAGGTCAATTTCCCTCCAAGAAACGCATACACAAGAAAGCAGGTGTCAAACTTCAAACACTCAGCTTTTTTATAGTCAATACTGCTTAGAGCTTAACCGAGCCGCATCAGGGGAGCAGGGAGGTCTCTTGCCGGGGAGATTGAAAAATTTTTCATGCGTGCTAGTGTACGCAACTTATGAACACTACTCTATTGTATCTTGAATGCGTTATTTGCCGCAAACATTTTTGGAATTCGTATAATTTTAATAACTGATACTGAAAAGCTATAATTCCAAGATTTTCTCAGGTTTAACAATATGAACTTATGCCTATTTGTCATTGATATTCAAAACGGGTTCATCGCTCCAAATACAAGTCATGTGATACAACGCGTGAAGTGTTTATTAGAGCAAAATCTATTTGAGTACGTTATCTTCACAAGATTTCTAAATACCTTGGATAGTCCTTATGTGAGATATCTAAATTGGAACAAACTTTTTTCCAAAACAGAGCAAAAAATTGTTGATGAGCTTGAACCATTTGCTAAATTGGTTTTTCAGAAAACTATATATACTGCTTGCAATGAAGAAACTCTTAACTATCTCAAAAAAAGAGATATTCATCAAGTCTTTATTTGTGGAATTGATACTGAAGCTTGTGTCTTAAAAACTGCTATTGATTTTTTTGAAAACAATATTAATCCTTATATTTTAGAGTATTATTCAGCATCAAATGGAGGTGACAATTGTCACCAAGCAGCTCTTTTAGTTTTAAGCCAGCTAATTGGAAGAAGCAATATTATAACTGAACCGATAGATAAATTTCATATCAGTAAATATTTCTAACTTGAGTTTAGCCCTTTTTCATCACTCTCGTCTGAGTTTTGGAATTTAGCTATAGCACTTGCCAGGTAGATTAGGACATGAACTCATGAGAAAATACGGACACCACGAGACAATCACACGGCTGTTAAGAGTTAAGCGTTCTGTGTTCCGTGTTCCCTGCTATACAGCCTTCTTCATAAACTCATCTTTGACTTGCCTCCAGTCTGAACGAAGGGGAAGGGAGTGATCGCGATCGCCACCAATGTTCGCTGCTTGTGATCAGATCAACAGCAATCCCACCCATCCAGTAATGGGGCAATTATTGCTATTTTTGTTGCTATATGCGTTTTTGACATTATGCCCATCTTAGTCCGATAGAGCGAAAATCAAATCAGCCCTAATGCCACGATGTTCAATCGTTATTGGATAGCGGCTATCATCTTTGGAGTGAACTACCTACACCAAACTGAGTACAGTTATGGTGTAGGCTTCCGGCGCGTTTTTCAACACTGCCAGAACTTCCTTCAAGGTACTATTGGTAGTAGAGTCACCCACTACTAGATTCCCTTTACGGCGTTTTAACGTGGGGAAAAGTCCCAGCCCCATGCGCTTAATGTTGATTCCCGCATTTATATCGCGGTCAACGTTAAGCGAAAGTTCAGTATCCCAAAATTCGCGCATATCGCAGTCGGTAAAGACTATCTCGTCACGATATGCCAGTAATTGAGATGTGTATGCAGTCCTTACTGCGATTACCCTAGACCCAGCTTTCCCGGCTATGTATCCTAGGATTGTAAAAAATTGTCCAAACGCAGCATCACTCCAAGATTTGTTTAAACCTGATTTAGCCGACTGCCCGTTTGGTAAATACTTGCCGTCCTCATCAAGTTTTGTTTTGTTGCGTTTTGATAACGCTTTTAGGTTTAAGTCTTCGTGGACAAAAACCTTTCTACCCGTTCGTATCAACGCATGAGCAGTTTTGTAAGCATGGTCAATCCTTGCTCTTGCAATACGTTGATGTTCACGTCCTTGGCTTTTGGCAAGTTTACGACGAGCTTTACTACCTTTGCGCTTCTTTTCCTTGCGGCGTTGAACCTCTGATAGACGTTTCTCAGACTTCCTGAACGATTTCAAAGAAGGTAGCTTAGTTCCATCACTCGTTGCCAAGTAATCGTTTTCGTGCAGTACCGCATCCATTCCCAAAGTGTTTTCCCATGTGGGGATGATTTCATCCGGGTTAAAGACTGGGACAGTTGAGTCTTCCAAGCAAATAGTTGCGTACCACCCATCGGATTTCTTAGTAAGCAACATATTTTTGAGGGCAAACCCATCCGGTAAAGAACGGTGTAAGCGTACCTTGAACCAACCTTTAAGCTTTGAGATTGACAGAAACAACCAATCTTTTTCTATTCTTTCGATGGCTATGGCTTGTCCTTCAATTCTCAAAGTCCTATAACGTGCTGAATTCTTAAAGCGTGGCTTACCACTACGTTTTCCGTTACTGTCTCCTTGAAGGAAGCGTTTAAATCCTAGGTCTACACGCTTTGACACGTCCTGCAATGTCTGAGATGGTACAGACGTAAAATCCAGTAATTCACCAGAATGTTGAACAATAACCAAGTCTTCTTTGATAGCTGGTAACTGTTTTTTCTGAGAATAAAAGCCTGAATTTTCTCGTAGCTCAGGTAGTGAACAAATTAACGGACATGAATCAATACTGCATCGGTTATTTTCATACCAACTGAATCTCTCTCCAAGCTGCTTGTTGTACCAATATTGACCGATACGTAGCCAACTATTGAGTTGTTGTTTTTGATTAGTATTTGGATAAGCACGGTATTGATAGTTAAGCAGCACTTAGAAATCACCCCTTGTCAAATATTCTTAGCATGTCTATACTTAGCTTAGACGTTGGAGATAAATGTGTCAAGCAGGAAAGGTAAAAAAGCTGTAAAAAATGTACCGATATTCCATGAAGAGTTAAAAGCTAAACATACAGTATGGCTTACACCTCAAGCTTGGGAGCGATTACAAAGCAAAGCAATAAATAGTGGTATTAGTGTTAGTGAATTACTCGAAAAAATAGCAACCGAGCTAGAACTTTGACTGTTTTTGATAGCACGGAGATAGGCAAAAGCGAGGGTACCCCACTCCCGCGTTAAATGACATTTAACATAGGTTGGGGGTACACCTCGCTTTTGCCCGCCTTATATCCCGTCACCAAACTGAGTACAGTTATGGTGCGGGGCGAGGGCGCGAAGAAGCTAAGGATTGTTTGTTGTCTGCGAAGCGCAGGTGACAGTTCTAGTTTTGACCAAAAATCATAGCCTGTAAACTTTGGCATTCAGGGTCTCTACTTAATTTCTGTAATTCGTAGGGTGTAAGGAAAATACCTATCTTTTTTAAACGAACCAATCCATACATAATATGTTCCTGGTAGCCATTCTCCAATCATGCCAGGATTCTTGCCATCAAAATCGTCATTGCACCAGCTACCTCCGGGACCTCTAATAATTAAGGTGGTATCCTCAGGACTTCTCAGTTCTATTTTTAGGTAGTCAAATTTACTTGTTAGCTCAATAGTATGGTCTGGTTCTTCATCAAAATATCCAGTACAAGTTCCTGTGGGAGTTTCTCTTCTACGAGCAATTTCCCTGCCCGGTACAGAACCGCCACTCATACCACGAACAATAAACGGATCTGGAGAAAACTTTTGATCGATAACGACATCCTCAAAAAAAGGTGGGGATGTTTCCTGCGCACGAGATATTGTATTGATTGCTGACGCGATCGCCAGCGCAGCTATCATCAAAGATAATCTTATCCTTCGAGATATCTCTTTTGTCAGCATTCCAATAACATACTTTTTTAAGTATTTTTAGAGACATGAGTACTACACTCGAAGTTCCCAAGGCGAGGTTTTTGACTAGTTTTTTTACTTTTTAAACATCAAATAACTTGTTAATTGTCAATTAGCTTAGCTTTAGACAATTCAGATTCACAAGCAGAGATGCAGATTAATACACTCCTACTATTACAGCAGTTTTCCGTTGGTAAAACCAATTGGGGTTGGAGTAAAATCCATGTAAAAATCCAGCTACTTATGTCTAGAGGACACGCTTGTTTGAACGGAAAAACCGCCCATCAAATTGACCGAAGATAAAACTCAGAAATCACCAACTCAGTAGTCACCGGCTCTTACACGTAGAAATTCAAACAGTAAACAGTTATCAGTTCATTGTTCACTGTTCACTGATAACTGTTAAGCACGTTTCCAAAGGATAATTACTGCTAACTCGCTTCTTTTACCGCCTCAATCAAACGTGGCTTGTCTAAACCAATTTGATTCAAAAGTAACCACGATTGAATCAAGTCAGGACCATGCAAATCTCCTGTTAAGCCAGCGCGAAGTGCTTTCATCACCAAGCCTTTCTTGACGTTTTGTTCTTTAACGACTTGCTTTATAATTTCTTGAGCGCTAGTTTCAGTGAATTGATGATTCTCCAAAGCAGCGATGACACTGTTGAGGGTAGCAGCAGAACCTTCCTGTTTTAATTGAGCTGTTGCTTCTTCACTAAATTCAACTGTTTCTGTAAAAAATAGTTTGCTCATCGCCACTGCATCAACCAGGCGCGTCAAACTCGGACCAATTAAAGCGACAAGCTGTTCTAACCAAGCACGATCGCGTCCTCCTGTCAGTTGATATCCAGCTTCTTCCCAAACGGGAATGAGCAAATCTGTCAGCTTATCCACAGGCATATTGTGAAGATACTGGCTGTTGATCCAATCCAGCTTCGCCCAGTCAAATTTTGCCCCGGCTTTATTAACACGCTCAAAACTAAATAGGTTGGCTGCTTCTTCTAGAGTGAAAATTTCCTGAGTTGAGTCTGGGGCTGACCAACCCAGCAATGTCATATAATTCACCATAGCTTCAGCAGTAAAGCCCATTTGCTTAAAGTCAAAAATGGATGTGACTCCATCCCGCTTGGAAAGCTTGCGTCCTTCTTGATTTAAAATCAAAGGCGTATGGGCAAACTCTGGCACTTTTGCCCCAAAAGCTTCATACAGCAGAATTTGCTTAGCGGTGTTGGCGATGTGGTCTTCTCCTCGAATGACATGGGTAATTTGCATATCCATGTCATCCACGACAACAGCAAAATTGTAGAGTGGGATACCAATACCATCTGCTGCGGCGCGAGCAATAACCATATCACCGCCTAAATCGCTACCTCGCCAAACCATCTTTTCCCGTACTAAGTCATTCCAGACAATTTCTCGGTCGTCATCAATTTTGAAACGAATGACAAAGTTACGCCCTTCGGCTTTATATGCGGCTTCTTGTTCTGGTGTAAGATTGCGGTGACGGTTATCATAGCGCGGAGCTTCATTTCTGGCTTTCTGAGCCTCACGCAGCGCTTCTAATTCTTCTGGCGTGGTGTAGCAGCGATATGCAAGTCCTTTATCAAAAAGGGTTTGAACCGCACTTTTGTAAATTTCCAGACGCTTCGTTTGAAAAAATGGTCCCTCATCCCAGTTCAGTCCCAGCCAACGCAGACCTTGGAAAATATTTTCGGTGTATTCGGGACGCGATCGCTCCAAGTCTGTGTCTTCAATGCGCAGGATAAACTGACCACCGTGGTGGCGGGCAAACAACCAGTTAAATACAGCTGTCCTAGCTGTTCCAATATGTAGATTCCCAGTTGGACTGGGGGCAATACGGACTCTAACAGTCACGGGCTTTTTCTCTCTTGTCTATATTTGTAAAACACGACTCATCTAGCTTAATGCTAAGCTTTAAACAATGAGCGCTGAATTCTGAATAAGTCACGACTCAGAACTCAGCACTCATAACTTTCAACGGGACTGACGGGGCTCGAACCCGCAACTTCCGCCGTGACAGGGCGGTGCTCTAACCAATTGAACTACAGTCCCTTAATTGGTCACTTTATTTATTATGACTATTTAGCTGAACATTGTCAAGCTTTTTTTGAAATTCGTTATTAGTTATTGAGTGATGATTCACAGGGAACAGGGAACAGGGAACAGGGAACAGGGAACGCTTGACATACACTCAGGACTTACGCAAAATTATGAAAAAATAAACCGCTAAGGACGCAAAGAACACGTTCGCGTAGCGTGCGCTGTCTTCGCATAGGTAAGAGGGTTAAACTCCTAAGAAACACATCCCATCGCAGTAGAGTTGGTAGGAACTTCATGCTTGAAAGTGACTAGGATTGGTATGCCAATAATCACGCTTGATTCTCAACAAATAGCGTGGCATCTGAGTGCTGTAATGATTGTAAAGTGGCAAGCCATTAATCCGTGGTTGGATCGGCAGTGCCAAGTATATTAGTAAGTTAGATGAATCAAAGATGCATTCACAAAGCGTACTGTTCCTCACCAAGAGTAGGCTGGGGAATTAGATCAAAGCCTAAAGCATGAGCTTTTTTCTTTAAGTTGTTCACCATGCGTTCATGGTAGTTTTGCTCATAAGCATCAATACCAGGGTCTGCATAAGCAGCTCCTGATGTCCAAAGACGGTAGAAAATACGTGCGAGTTTGTGGGCGGCGGCAGTTATTGCCTTTGGTGCTCCCATACGGGACTGCATCCGTCTGTAAAATCCTCCCAATGCAGAATTACTGCGACAAAGGGTTTGTGCTGCCATACGGAAAGCATTGGCAGCCCGATTGATAACAGGACGGGTTTTGGAGCTTTTGACTTTTCCTCCAGTGATGCGACTACCAGGACATAACCCCAACCAAGAAACGAAATGTTTAACTGTGGGAAAACGGGATGGATCTAACCCGACTTCAGACAATATAATTAACACAGTTAGAGCACCAAAACCATTAATTTGAGTGAAGTCTACGCCAGTAATACGGTACAAGTGAGTGCGTAAATCAAATTGGGGGGCGTTTCCTGGTTGCTTTTTTCCTCGACGTTTTGGTTTACCAAGAGGGTTGCTTTTAACATCGATTTTATCTGGGAATCGAGCTAGGCACTGCTCAATTTGAGCGTCGCATTCAGTAATTTGTGCCTGGTAAAATTTATAGAGTGCGAGTTCTTGTGACAACACAAAAACGAGTTCGCTTCGATAGTCCCCAGTCAAAGCGGCGGCAATATTCGTGCAACTTGCTTTAATATGTTGATCTTTGAGTGCGGCTAACTTAGTAGGGTTGCGCTCGCCAGAAACAATGGCATGGATAATTGCCATACCCGTAGTACCTGTAATGTCACTAATTACGCGATGTAATTGTACATTCATTTCAGTTAAGGCTTTTTGCATCCGTTGAACGTGAATACAAGCACTTTTGATCAAATTGTCGCGTTGCCGAATGTAGCTGCGGAGAGCGCAAATTTGGTCATCAGGACGAAATGATCCTGCCAACAACCCGTAAGTGTGCAACTGTTGCAGCCACTGACAATCCAGTACGTCAGTTTTCCGACCAGGAACGGTTTTCACATAATGGGCATTAACGAGTTTAACTTCAAACCCCCTACTTTCCAAAATTTGGAAGACTGGTATCCAGTAAACTCCTGTTGATTCCATTGCCACAGTTTCAATATGGCATTGCTTTAACCAGTCTGCCATTGCATATAACTCAGCAGTAAAACAGCCAAAACTACGTACTGGGTCTTGATCTCTATTGACAGGAACGCTTACCCAATGTCTGTCTGCACCAATATCTATACCTGCTGCATTGGGGTTAATGAGTGGTAAATTAGAATTTAGTGACTCTTGAGGCGATTCTTTTTTGCTCATGAGAACCTCCGTCATGGCAATCGCGCTTTTTTACAGTAATTATGTACCCTAACCTGAGTGTAGTGTCCAAATCTAATCTCCTAACCGGGATAGTAACAGTCCAACTCTTACTTCACCAATAAATTCACCAATACCACTCAGAACCAGGCTCATATACGGGCGTAGTTAGCACCACTGTAAAGACGGTTTTAACTGTTAGGGTAACCGTTAATTATAGTCTCAAGCTATTAAATTTTCCTCTTTCCTGTGTTTCTTCCATATATCACTAGCGGAGTACGCCGCTAGTTAGAGGCTCATATCTTGCAGCATTCTCAATAATCGGGAGGCAAAGCCTCCCAACCCTCGTTCCCAGGCTGCAGCCTGGGAACGAGATATCGAGGCTCTGCCTCATTGTTGATACTGGTGCAAGATCTCAGTTAAAAAGAGTTTTTGCGTAAGTCCTAACACTGTAGGAAGCTTCGCAAAAATCTGCGGAGGAATCCTATATTATCAACGATTGAAATTAGGCACAAAACGCCGAAATAACCTGATAAGCGGTGGTTCCATCTTCAGGCTAAAGGCAAGTATCTGGGTTCGCTGAAGACGATTAAAGTTATTATCGCTTACAAGGATTAATGAAAGCTGACCATCAGGTAGTTTGGGACCGAGAGTTAAGCCTTCGATATTATCTAGCGCTACATTTAGTGTTCTCAAATCCAAAAGTAGCTCTTTCTTAATAGGTTTGATTTTGTTGAGGTCAACAGCTAAAAGCCTGTCAATATTATGAATATCATCAGCACCTTCTAAAGAAATCTGAAACAGGGCAATGGAAAACCCTAAGCCAGTAAAAGTCCGCTCTAAACTGAGGAAATGACCTTGATTGTCAAGCGCGGCTAAATCAGTTAAACCACTTGAAAATTGAGGAGACAATCTCGAAAAAATATTCAAGATTGGTGCGACTGCTTCAGTTTGGTAAAGAAATTCTTTCTCTGGTTGTTGAGTCAGCAAATTGTATTGCAAAATGCGGCAAGGACTGCTGATTTTTGGTTTGGCTTCTGGACCATCTTGAATCAGAGCATTTTCTGTGGCTGTAAACAAAGACTTGTTGTTAGGTGTGATAGTCAAAGATTCAAACGCTAAGTTGTTGCGGACACCCTGTTTACCACTTTGATCTGGCAAAAACTTGTTGGGAATTGGTAGTGTTTTCAACACTTTTCCAGAAGATAGTGAAAATTCTTTAATAAAAAGCGTTATTTGTTTGAGATTATCACCTTCAGAAGAAATATAAACCGTTTCTTTGTTAGTTAAGGCGATGCCTTCTGAATCGATAGTACCAGTTGGGAAAGTTTGACTACTTTCATTTAAGAGTGTCGTGACACCAACAGGGACAACTTTATCATTTGTTAGTGTTCCATTGCTCTGGTCAATTTTTAATGTGTAGAAGCGAGCCGCAGCTTTTTCGCTGCGATCATCAGATATCGTGTAATAAAGTTGTTTTTTGGCATCGTAGGTTATTCCAGAAAACCCTCCCATTGGAGTTTTTTTGAAAGCAGAACCAGTGGGAAAAGTCGCAGTACCAAGAAAATTTATTTCAGTTATGGGAAAATTTGGAACAGGTACATTAATGAGAAAGATGCTGATAAGAATTACAATAGGAATAAAAAAGAAAAGAATGCGTGGAAACTTCAAAAGTTTTTTGAGGTACTGCATTGTGAGTCATTGCTAAACTGTGAAAATCACAAACAAGATATCATGGTTAAGCAAATACGCATATTTATTGCAGATTTTTTCGTAGTCGATTGGTTTGAGCGCTACGCAGCAGATTTGAGCATACCGCTTGCCTCAGAGCAAAACTGAACGGGAACAGGGCGCGGTAGCTATTGTCAGCAGCATTGAGTTGCAAATTCATTATAGTATAAAAAATTACAAATTTATAAAATCAATCATTTACCAAAGAGTGCGATCGCTCCTGACTAGTGCATAGGGTTTATGGTAGCAATAGCAACTCCCCTTCCATTTGTCTTGCTGGAGTCTTGATTTAAAAGATTGCCTTAAAGCCTTGCTCAAAGAATTAAAGATTTAATAAAGGTATATCTCATTTGTAGAATTGATTCTGTTATTTAATGTACTATTTTTGACAGAGCAAATATCTATTGACAATCTTACATAGAATTACGTAACAAGGACAAGGTTGTTGTATAAAGATTGCTCAATTAACTGGAAAAAGTTAGCACTTGAGGGCTTTTTAATGAAACTCAATCGGTTTAGAACAGTCATATCCGCACTGGCTGTAGTCACGATATTTAATCTGGTCAGCGATACCAAACCTGCGGCTGCTTTGGGTCTGGTTGGTCTAACTGACAACAACAATCTAGTTCTTTTTGACTCCAACAATCCCACCGCTACTACCACTGTCTCAATCACTGGGGTCGATGGTCTTGTGTTGGGCATTGACACTCGTCCAGCTAACAATCAAACCTACGGTCTGACGACTGCCAACAAAATCTACACCATTAACCCGTTTACTGGTGCTGCTACTTTTGTAAGTAACCTCTCCACTGCCTTCACCGGAGGGTTTGTTTCCGGGGTGGACTTCAATCCAGTACCTGATCGTCTACGGGTTGTCGGTGCCAATGACCAGAACCTCCGCATCAATGTGGATACTGGTGCGGTCATCGTTGATGGGACACTGAACCCTGGGGACCCCAACATCACTGCTGCAGCCTACACCAATGCGGATAATGACCCGAACACCGGAACTACGCTGTACGACATTGACTACATCAGCGACGCATTATTTATACAGAACCCGCCGAATAATGGCACCTTGCAAAGGGTAGGCTCCCTCGGTATTGATATCGACTCAAGAGGAGGGTTCGACATCTTCACACAGAATGGGGTGAATACTGCCGTTGCGGCACTGACTCCAGTCAATTCAACTGGCTCCAATCTATACAACATCAACTTGTCTACAGGTGCCGCTACGCAAATAGGCACCATCGGCGATGGTAGTAGGAAAATCGTAGGAGTGACAGCTCAGCCTGTCCCTGAGTCTAGTTTTGCCCTTGGTGTCCTCACTGGTGGTATTGCTCTATTACGTCGCTGCCGTCGTCGTCTGAAGTCGGTCATTTAGTCACACTTTACTTCAGACTTTACAATAGACCATCAAGGCTAGCTTGATGGGTAGCGCTTAAGGGTAATCTAAATAAATAACTTTTGTTGAGCCAATAACCAGAAGCGCATCTACCCTATGACCAAGAAGTATTGTAATTCGATGAAAATGTCGTCAAACCTAAGCAAACATAGTACAATTGGCTCTATTTTCAAGTGAAGTCTATCAGTCATGGTTACTAAGGACTAATCACGATACTCATTCTGGAAGAAGTTCACTAGCCAGTCTTTCACACTGCGGGTTGCGCGGCAGTCGTCTGAGTTGTAACGTTGGATAATTTCAAGTAAAGAGCGATCGCCCATTTCTAACCACTGATCATACCAGTAAATACACTTCATGCCGCTGGCTTCTGGATCACGCCACTCAAACCCGAACCATCGAGCGATCGCTGTTGGGCAATTGAGAATTTAGCTTTTACGAAACAATCAAGCGTCCTATGGAACTGCCGCTTTCACACTGGTTAGATACTTTAAGATTAAAACAACATACTTTCAGGAGATTAGCTCAATGACATATATCTCCCAAAGAACCCTCACTAAAGAAGATTTTCTCTCCCAATACCGAGATAATCCCCGCTATGAATTGGCAGACGGAGAACTCATTGACATGGAACCGACTGGCCCCCACGAAACCGTAAGTGGCAAAGTTGCAACCCAAATTGGTATACACCTTGTTGGAGAAAAACTCCCCTGGTTTATTCCTCGCACTTGTTTAATTTACCCCTTCGCGGATGCAGCCACAATTCGTCGTCCTGACGTTGTGGTTCTTGATGAAACCGTTCTTGATCGTGAACCCCTTTGGGAACGAGAACCCGTAATTACATTGGGACGCTCAATTAAATTAGTGGTGGAAGTTGTGAGTAGCAACTGGGAAACTGATTATGCTCGCAAAGTTGAAGAGTATGCACTTTTAGGCATACCTGAATATTGGATTATAGATTATCGAGGATTAGGTGGAATCGCATTTATTGGCAAACCTAAACAACCTACTTTTACTGTCTGTCAACTACTTGAAGACACTTATACTCAACAACAATATCGATTAAATCAATTCATAAAATCACCACTTTTACCCCGTCTTCAACTTCGCTTAGATGATATTCTTCCTCGTTGAGTGTATGCAAATCAAAAGTACTGATTACGAACCATTGTTTTTTTGAAAAAAGTTTACTAGCCAATCTTTTACGCTGCGGGTTGCGTGGCAGTCGTCTTCGTTGTAACGTTGGATAATTTCAAGTAAGGAGCGATCGCCCATTTCTAACCACTGATCATACCAGTAAATACACTTCATGCCGCTGGCTTCTGGATCACGCCACTCAAACCCTAACCATCGTGCGATCGCTTTTAAAGCATAACTTTCTATAGGTAATGCCACGTTTTGTGTTAAAATTTTATAAATATCCACAAACCGATTTAGCACAGGCAACACATAAGTTTGCGGAGTCTGGTAAAGCTTTGCGAGTCGTTTGACTGTATCCAGTTCGTAAACACAAAAATGATAAATTGGCGCATCTGGATATTGCCAAACCAGATTCAGAAATTGCTGCCAAATCAATTCTTCTTCTTCTGGGTTTTCTGCTAAAAAGGAATAAAACTTTTCTGTTTTAGCTTGCCTATCAACGACCAAAACTCCTAACAGAAAATCTAAATTCAAATCTGGTTGCGCCTCAATATCAAAAAACATTTCTACAGGTGCTGTAGTAATGGTGTCATTTTTAGGGGTAAGCAACTGTGTAGCTTCTGTATCAATTTCTATAGTTGTGTCGAGGCAAATAGAAGTATCAACAGTGCAAGAATTTAAGACGTATTCTTGCTTGGATGGCAAGTAGGGTATGATGAACGGACGGTTTTCCAGGATAGATTTTGCTTGTAGTATCAGCTTAGGTGCGACTGCGCTGTCGAAACCTGGCAGGTTTTCTAATTGAGTGGGATGAGTTTGTGCCAAAGATTCTACTGTTGTGATTTCCAGCGCTTGCAGTTGTGTGTAGCGAACAGGTGTCACTCCTGGTAACAAAGAAAGGTGTTTCTGAGATTGGGCAACAGTATAACAATAATCGTACCAAGGGCAAAGATTACACCGTTGACGAGAAATAAAGACTTCTGGTGCTTCCTCTGTTTCCAGAGTTTGAATATACTCTTCCAGAACACGATGCATTTGTGGCATCCATTTGAGTAGATCCACAGAATAACCCGCCTCTCTACCACGCAGCATCAGCCAAGCTATTTCCAACTCACTTTGTTGTACCATTGCCAACACATAGGCGTGAAATGCTGCTACAACCTGATACTCCTGTTTAGGACGCTTACCCAGTTCAATATTGACTGGAACGTACATCCAATCTCCAAAGCGGGACTCTCCTCTATGTTTGACAAGAATATCTGGACGGCTTAGTAGTGTATGTGTTTGAGAATAACCTGTTACCAGCACCCCTTGATAAATGGACTCAGCCCCTTGTTCCATTAACTCTAAGGTTGCTGTCACTCCTGCTTTCCAGTCTCCCTGTCGATAGACTGGTCGCTGATACGTAAACTCTGTCAAAATACTTCTGTGATTAGCAATCCTGTCCTGGTAAAGTTTCAACAGTAACTCATTCTCAGGTTCTCGCCGACTTTTATCTCCGTGAACGTCTAAAAAAGGTCGGCGCTTACAGCGTTGGTATTGCAGCAGTAGTTCAGCATTGATTAACATTCTTTTAAGGTAACAAGAATTATTACTTTCTGGCAGTGAGTCGGACAACTAAAGTTGAATTTATTGTTAACGGATACACTTCACCCTGAAAAATCAGGTGCTGCCTGGAAATTTCTGAGTTTGGCACAATGGAACTCGTGGCAATTGTCACAATTGCCACGAGTTGGGTAAAGGTTAAAGGGTTTTTGTTTTCCCTTCCCCTGCCCCTTATCCCCAGAGGGGACCCCACCTTCCCCTTTGACCTTTTCCCCGACAACTGCCACGAAGTCTAATCACCAAATCAGGCTATCACCAAAAGATGTGGTGGTATTTCGCAAAGCCTTCAACTCGCGGGAGATTGAGAATTCGCCCGTCAACCCTATGCCTACAGCACTTGGCTTGGGCGCGAACAGACAAGCACTTGAAAAAGTATGCCCTACGGACAGGCACTTGAGAAAAATAATTTGAAAATTTTGTATAAAAATAATTAATATGTCATGACTAATTGATCACTGATGACTAGTCTTTCTGCATCACCAACTAAATTACTTCACCATCGACAGCTATTTCCAGGTTTGGCAAATAAAGCATATTTTAACTACGGCGGTCAAGGACCAATGCCACAAAGGGCTTTAGATGCGATCTCTGACGCGCAAGCTTATATCCAACAAATAGGTCCTTTTGGGACTGAGGTGAACAGTTGGATAATAGAGGAGACAAAGGCTGCGAGAAACGCGATCGCCTCTGAGTTAAGTGTCCCAGCCGAAACAATCACCCTGACTGAAGATGTCACCGTCGGCTGTAATATTGCTATGTGGGGTCAGCAATGGCAAGCTGGCGACCATATACTACTTAGCGATTGCGAACACCCTGGTATTATAGCGACAGCTCAGGAAATCGGGCGGAGGTTCGGTGTTGAACTCACCACCTGTCCCCTAATGGCAACTTTAAATGAAGGTGACCCCGTTGAAGTGATTGCCCAACACTTACGTCCAAACACTCGTCTTGTGATATTGAGTCACGTTCTTTGGAATACAGGTCAAGTTTTGCCGATTGACAAGATAGCTGAGTTATGCATAAGTAAATCAGTCAAACTTCTGATAGATGCGGCTCAATCTGTAGGCTTACTGCCATTAAATCTCACTGAATTGAAAGCGGATTTTTACGCATTTACGGGTCACAAATGGCTGTGCGGTCCTGGTGGTACGGGAGGTTTGTATGTGCGACCAGAAGCCCGAGACAGTTTGAAGCCTACGTTTATCGGTTGGCGCGGCGTTACTTTAGACAGTAAAGGAAAGCCTGTGGATTGGCAAAGCGATGGAAAACGGTATGAAGTAGCTACATCGAATTATCCACTTTATACGGCGCTAAGGGAGGCGATCGCAACTCATCAGCAGTGGGGAACACCAGAGGAACGTTATCAGCAAATTTGCCGCAATAGTGAGTACTTGTGGCGACAATTACAAGTTTTACCCGATATCAAAACTTTGCGAACTTCTCCACCAGAAAGCGGTTTAGTCTCGTTTCAACTGACAAATCAAACACCATCAACTAGCCGCCAACTCGTGCTGTTTTTAGAATCACAAAAGTTATTAACCAGAACAATCGTCGATCCTGACTGCGTACGTGCTTGTGTTCACTATTTAACTCTAGAATCAGAAATCGACGAACTGGTGGAAGGAATTCAGCGATTTGTTGAAGAAGGCAAAAGGTAAGGTGTTATGAGGAGGGAGTAAGGGAGGGAGGGAGAGGGTTTGAGGTTTTTGTTCAAAGTTAAAAATATGCAGATTAAAAGCGCGACAGTTTCCACGCTACGAACTTTTACCAAATTCGTTGCATATTGAGTACAAAACCAGGTAAAATACCCTCCCCGTCAAGAGTTTGAGGTAATTTTAAAACTTCCACCTCTTGTCCTGGGCGATAAATTTCTACTTCCTCTTTTTTTCGGTTGATCAACCAACCTAGACGACAACCATTTTCGATATACTCTTGCATCTTCTTTTGAGTTTTTTTCAAGCTGTCATTAAGTGAAAGTATCTCAATGACAAAATCAGGACATAGGGGAATAAATTTTTCTCTTTGGTCTTTAGTCAAAGCATCCCAACGAGATTTTTCCACCCAAGAAACATCTGGAGAACGATCAGCCCCTGAAGGTAAAGTAAATCCAGTTGATGAATCAAAAACTTCGCCCAATTGATTTTGGTCGTTCCAGAACCATATTTGAGCGTTAATAGTAGAATTACTTTTTCCTGTTTCTCCTCCCGTAGGTGGCATTATAATCAACTCTCCTTGGGCATTGCGTTCTAATTTTAAATCGGGGTTTTCTTCACACAATTGATAAAACTGCTCTCTTGTCAGTTTAATTATAGAATTGAGGTTTAATGTAAGTGCTGTCATAGCAGTATATAAATCCGGTTTGATGAGTGTGAATTGACAAAGTAGAGGTAGGCAACAGGCAATAAAGGCAATGTAGAGACGTTGCATGCAACGTCTCTACAGGTGTGGACTTGTTACCAACAATTCTTAACTGAACCGTATTGTCCTATATCTCCCGTTTTTATTCGTTGACTGGGCTAGAAACCCATATTCATTTTGCTTTATTCCATTTGTCTGGCGACTAGTTGAGAAAACAACCCCTCTTGTTCGGCTAGTTCCTCAAATGTACCCACCTGTACGACGCGCCCCGCTTCCATCACATAAATTCGGTCAGCATTGCGAATTGTACTAAGGCGGTGGGCAATCACTATCCGAGTCGCATTCAATTGATCTAAACTTTCAGTTACAATCGCTTGTGTCCGGTTATCCAAAGAACTAGTCGCCTCATCCATTAAGATAATTTTCGGCTTATTGACAAGTGCTCTAGCAATCAATAATCGTTGGCGTTGTCCTCCTGAAAGATTGGTACCACCTTCACTAATAACGGTGTGCATCCCCATTGGAAAAAGCTCAATATCAGCAGCAAAACCCGCCATCCGCGCGGCTTCCCAAGCTTCATCGTGCGATATCAACGCAGAAGCGGATATGTTTTCAAAAATTGAGCCAGATCCAATTCGACCATTTTGCAGCACGACTCCTAATTGCCTTCGCACCGCCACAAGGTCTAATTGAGCTAAGTCAAAGTTATCGTAGTATACTTTTCCTGAGAGCGGAGTTTCAAACCCCAGTAATAACCTGAGTATAGTTGACTTCCCACTTCCCGATGGTCCAACTATCGCCACAAATTCCCCAGGTTCTGCATAAAGACTGACATCATCAAGAATCGGCGGACCATCTTCACGATAACGAAAGGTAACATGGTCTAAAGTGACACGACCCATTAAGCGCCCTGGATCAACCTTGTTAGAATCGTACTCTAGTTCCTGCTGCAAAATCGGCTTTGCCCGCTCCCATAGTGGTACAATTGCCAAAATAGTAATCAAAGTATTGCTGAGGTTGCTGACTCCCCCGATAAAAATTCCCAACGCGGAATTAAACGCCAAAAATGTTCCTGTTGTGAACCCGCCGCTACCACTGGCTTGAGCTTTTTGCAGAAACACCACCGCCAACCCAAACAACAGTGCCGAAGTAAGCAAAGATAATATTTCGTTCAACACAGAAACACTGTCTTTAATTTGTTGCGATGTTGCTGTTAGTCTGGTTCTTTGGCTGTACTGATTTGCCCAAGCTGCAAACGCTCGTTCTTCTGCCTGCGCCACCCGCAACTTGGCGACTCCATTTATAAGTTGTACTGTTAACCCACTAATTTCACCATCCAGTTTTTGCAGCCGTCGCGAAAAGCGAACTAATAGCAAGCCAGAGACAGCAGTGATTGCAGCTGTTAGCAAAGCTACGCCCACCCCAACTAAGGCGAGTTGCCAACTGTAAACAAACATTAGCACTACATTCAGTAAAGCAAACAGTCCACTTAACAGGGTGCGTTGCGTTGCGCCCGACAGTAGCCGACGAATTTGGTTTACTGATAAAGTCCGGTTTAGTAAGTCGCCAGAAGAATAAGAGCGAAAAAATGCTGGACTTAATCTCAGGAGTCGATCCCAAATCGCAGGCTGCAAAGTACTATCAGCAGCGTTTTCCACTCGCAATGAAATAATCCCTTGGGACAAGCTAAAAGCTGATCTTCCAAAGGCGATCACAAACAATGCCAGTCCTATTTGCGATAATAAACTCTGATCGCTATCTGGAATTGCATTATCCACCAAAAGCGCTGTTGCTTGCGGCACCACCATCCCCAACAAGCTACCAATTATCCCAGTTACCAGAATTAAAATGATGTCTTTTTCATAACCCTTAATCCCAAACTGAAACAACACCAGTGCATTATTGATAACTTTGGGTAACGGTCGGTAAAACTGGTATGCTTGCGGTGCTAGCGTTGCCGCTACTGTTTGGTTGACAAACGTGCGAGTTTGTGCAACAGGATCAAAGAAAATATAACGTTTACCTGTTGGCAACAAAGCGATCGGACGCTTTTCTTCTTGGGTATAAGCTAAAAGTGGACCATACTCACGCAGCCACCAGCCATACTCTAGCACGACGCGACGAGTCCGAATTTGCGAGGAGCGAGCAATAGCCTCCACTGGATCTTTGACTCGACTGATGTCTTCAGACTGCGCTGGAGGATTTATCGTTATCCCCATTGCTCGTCCAACTGCGCCCGCCGCTACTAATAATGGTGTTCCTTGTTGAAAAGATGCAGTTTCTTGCTGCGGTTGCAACACAGAAGCTAACTTAGAGAGTGCGGAATTGACAACCTGACGGTTGAGTTGCTCTCGTTGTTGAAATTGGCGAAAGGCTGTGTGTGTTTCTTGCTGTTGCAGTTTCTTTAAATAGTGGAAGAATTCAGTATGTAAATCAGCCAAAATGCTTGGCAGTGAAGCAGCATTTTCTGACTTTATTAAGGGTAAATAGTGGGAAAAATTTGCTGGTGTGGGTTCCGTGCTGAATGTCTCACTTAAGTGATTTATCCAATCTTTTATTAAAGCGTTCGCGTGCGTCGCGGTTTGCAGCATCACTTCCGCTTCACCTGTCGCCACTCGCCTGACTAAATCTGCAATCGAAATTTGGGATAATTCTGTTGCCTCAATTGCGACTGCTACTAAACTCAAAGATTCACCAATTTTGGTTGCTGCACCAAACAACGCCGTTCTTGCACCTACACTGAATAAATAACGACGATGCTCGTTTTGATCCGCTTGTGTGAGGCGATTGCCTACGGCAGAGCTACGCTTAACAGCCTCTGGCATCTCATCGGAGACTTTTGTGGCAAACAATGATACATGGCCACTCACGACAACCCATACCTTTTCTGGGTCATTTAGCAGTAGTCGTTCATTTCCTTTCAGGCGATATAGGACTTCCATATATCTATTATATCAAGTTCGCTTAATCACTTATAAATCCCGCATAACCCCACCCCGGTTTTGTTTAACACCAAAACCCCCCCTCCCCTTATTAAGGGAAGCCAACGCAGTGCCTCGTGAAAAACTTACCCAGTCAGTTTTAACTGAGATCTTGCACCCTCCGGGTTCGCCCTTCGGGTATGCCTTCGGCACGTCTTCGACGAACGCAGTCGCCTAGGTCGGGAGAGCCGTCATTCGCGCTGTCTCACCAGTCGCTCATGGGGAGCCAGTGCGTTGCGGAGAGCAGCGCCGTGCGGGGGTTCCCCCCCGTTGAGGCGACTGCGGAGGGTTCCCAAGGACGGTGCACCTGGCGTGGAAACCACGCCAGACGCGGGACTGTCGGGAGACCCGCTGTTAGCGCCTGGCTCCCCAAGACCCAACGGGAGAGGCAGTCCCCCATCGACGGGAACCGCCCTTCGGGTTCGCCACTTTGCCATCGTGACGGGAACCGCCAAGACGGCAAGTGGACTCACCAAGACGGGGGCTGCCTCACCGCGCTGGCTCACCATTCTCAATAATCAGGAGGCTGAGCCTCCCAACCCTCGTTCCCAGGCTCAGCCTGGGAACGAGATGTCGAGGCAGAGCCTCGTTGTTGATACTGCTGCAAAATCTGAGTTTTAACGGACTTGAACTCTTAGCCCCAGAATTTATTTCTTGGCGGACGAGAATTATGGCGCAAGATCTGAACTGCAGGCAAACAAGGGCGATAAGCCTCGCCTGCGGTACGGTTACGCCTATCGACGGTGAGCGCGAGCGCCGAACCGCGCTACTTCGACAGGCTCAGCACAAGTCAGTCGTTGGCGCACCGTGCGCTTTGCGCATACGCTTTAGCTTGTGCATATGGCGCACCGGTGGTAGTACTTTTACATTGTTCCACCCACTGCGGACTATTGACGCTAATAATATTTTTTTGACACAGATATTGGCAGCAATACAGTACAGTTATTATACGGCAGATTGATAGCAACACATTTCCCCTACTTTTTTGCATACCTATTGATGTGCTTTTATTTCCAGCAATGACAACATGGGTACAGTGCATTAACCACACTTTCTATTGACTGTACAGCAAGGATTTCCAACTTGAATATTACACTTGTACTATTAAAATTCAGACTTAAAAAGCACATACTCTATTTATAGAATGACGTCAATCTCTTTTTTTTGGATATTTGACTACGCATTTTTTAGGTAAATTTGTCACTAAACATAACTACCTCTTTAGATAGATAAGAATCAATATTGAACAGCTATATTATACAAGCATGCACTCAGTACAGAGTGAAAACACACAAAACACAAGGTAACAAAAAATGAACGCACGTAACGAATCTGAAACCACTGTTGAGCTTCAAGAACTGTCTGATGCTGATTTAATGGCAATCAACGGTGGATCTGTTGGTACTGCTGTTGATGATCTTCTAGTTACTGCGGGTATAGCACTTACGCCTGTTGTTCCTCCTGTGGGTACTTTAGTTGCTACCCTTGGTACTGCTAACAAGTAATAGACTTTATACTTCTATAGCCTAAACGTGCATTAAATACACAATGCTCGATTAGCAGTGATAAAGTTTTCTACTACTTCGACTCAACAGGGCAGAGCTGTTTCATTTGCACAAAGACGCTGATTTAAAGCCGTCTAGGGTAAGCAATCTAAGAAAAATCTGATTGGACAATTATCATGGCGATTGCACTTAAATTTATGGAGTCTTGTAGTAATATTTCTATTTCCAACATCTCAAATTTCTCGCTCATGATATTGATAAAATCCTACCTGCTCGAATGAAACAGCCTTGCTAAATTAAACAATTGATACGTGGCACTGCTGGTTGTGTAAGTGTCAATAGACCAGGTGAACCTTTGCATCTAACTAGACTCCAGAGCATATTACAATAACTTTGATGACCAGCTAGCAGCTTACTTATCTTACCGAGTAAGACTTGCTAGCTGGTTTTGGTTTTTGACACTCCCCTAGCATTCATACCCATGAAAGATTCTTTTTTGGAAATTGTCAGCAAGATGATTGACAATTTAGAATAGATGTACAGAAGTTTGTACATAAACTGATGCTACCCTACAAAATCACATCCCCAACCGATGCCAGAAATGACTTTTTTAAGCTGTTAGACCTGGTAGTAGAAAATCATCAAGTGTATATCATCAACCGTCGTGATAGCGAAAATGTAGCCTTGATTGCTGAGTCAGATTTAGTGAGTTTGGTTGAAACGGTTTATCTATTGCGATCGCCTGCGAATGCACGTCGCCTGCTGGAAGCAATAGAAGAGTCGAAAACAGGAAAGATTCAACCTCAAACTATCGCAGAACTTCAGCAGGAGTTGGGGATTGGGCAAGAAGAAGAAAAAGAAGGTTGAAACTGATGAAATCAAGCCAGTTGTAGTGAATCGCACTCCTGGTTTTAGTTCTAAATTTAAAGAAGATTTAGCTTGGTGGTTCAAGCAAGATTTTGACAAAGCTTCAAAAATTTTGGATTTGGTGACGGCTGTTATGCAAGATCCATTTGAGGGTATTGGTAAACCGGAACCATTGAAGTATATGGATGTAGATATCTGGTCGCGGCGAATAGATTTAGAGCATCGGCTTGTCTATCGGGTGGGAAACACCCAGATTGATTTTCTCACTTGTCGGTATCACTACGAATAATGCACTTAAACTTGTGAGAAATATCAATAGATATGGCAGAAGGCCATATTGTGACCATTCGTGAAGAGAATGGCGATATCAAGCTTATTACACAGCATCAAGCGTTGGCGCAGGCGCGATCACGGTGTGTACACTGTAGGGCTTTAGCCAGGGAAGTGTCAATTTTTAATTTTTTGGATGAAAATAATTTTGTACAAATTAAGTAAAATTGTAGAAAATTAAAAAAATGGACTATCGGGCACCAGATACAAAAAGGCGCAAACAGTACAAATACCTGCTGTTATTCGTAAAAAGCTGAATATGGCGGAAGGGGATATTGTGACCATTCATGAAGAGAATGGCGATATCAAGCTTATTACACAGCATCAAGCATTGGCGCAGGCGCGATCCCTCTTTGAATCAATATTTGACAGATGATAATGTAGAGTCGATTTCATTCGCGATCTTCAGCCGCACTTTCCTCTGTTAGTTGACTTCGCTGACTGATTGACTTGAGTTCAAGATGGTTTAATAGTTGTGTCAGTTGCTGATAATCAATTGCTTTTTTATCAATCTTGATGATGATATAGCAACAGACATATCGTTTAGGACATCGTACTTTGATTAAGAGGGAACTCTTAACAGGGAACAAGGAAATGTCCTAACAATTGTGGCGACTGCTATATATTTCATATATAGCAATCCGTGCAGAATTTGTAATCATCCTTCCTTGAGCACAGCAATCAAATCATTCTTCAGTACGAAGCAAGCTGGTATATTTCCCCCCTGAGTGCCATAACTCCTCATGAGTGCCCCGCTGCACAACTTTACCGTGCTCCAGTACAATAATTTCATCACAATCTCGAATCGTGCTGAGTCGGTGCGCTATCACAATACAAGAACAACCGCGTCGCCGCAGATTCCTATCAATCATCAATTCTGTTTGAGCATCCAGCGCAGAAGTTGCTTCATCCATGACCAATACTGACGGATTCCGAACCAAAGCGCGAGCAATTTCTAAACGTTGGCGCTGTCCACCACTGATGTTCATTCCTCCTTCAATCAGCTTGGCTTCGTATCCCCCAGGCAGAGATTCAATCAAATCGTGAATAACTGCATCAGAGCAAGCCCGCACCAAATCAGTTTGTGATACTGTGGAATCCCATAAGGTAAGATTTTCCCGAACTGTCCCAGCAAACAGAAAAATATCCTGTTCTACCATTGCCAAAGAATTCGCCAAAACAGAGCGAGGAATCTGAGTTCTGGGTACGCCATCAAAACAAATTTCCCCATTCCAAGGTTCGTATAAACCGCAAACAAGCTTGGCAATTGTAGACTTACCAGAACCACTCCCCCCTACGATCGCCACTCGTTGTCCTGGCTCCAAAATTAAGCTAAAGTTCTCAATCAAAGGATTGTCCACACGGCTATACCCAAAGGTGATATCTCGTAACTCAACATAACCCCGCAACTGAAAGGATATTGGTAATTGATTATAATTTTCAATAAATTTCCCTGCCTCCCCTGCCTCCCCTGCCTCCCCTGCCTCCCCTGCTCCCCTGCTCCCCTGCTCCCCTGCTCCCCTTGCTCCCCGTAAAGCTTCTGCATCCACCGAATTTTGCAGTACATCATCAAGGCGGTTTAAGTCAGCCTCTAAATCTTGCAATATACTGCCAAAATTAATCAAACTGTTGATTGGCTCTAGGAAGCTGGCTGTTAAACTTTGGTAAGCAACTAACATCCCAATACTCAGGTTACCGTTCATCACCCGATAGCCGCCGAGAAATAAAATAGAGGTAGTTGTCAGTGCTGTCAAAAATGTAGGTAATACTGTCAGAATTTGAGTTTGTAGAGCTAATTCTTGCTGAGCGTTGAGTGCTTTGGCATAGTTCCCGGCGAATTTAGCAAACGAGTCAGACTCAAGCCCGGAAGCTTTGATTGTTTCTATGGTTTGAATGCCGGCGATCGCCACCCCATTGACCTTACCATATTCCTGCGCCAGCTTCATATTGGCATCCACTCTCGTTCGCGATAAAAACTGTAGGGCGAAAAAGTTTATCCCAGCAAAACTCAGAGCAACACCCGTCAGTACCGAATCGTACTGGAGCATAATCAGAAAGTAAAGCACCATCATCACCGCGTCAATAACCGTGGTGGCAAGGGTACCTGAAAGCACATTTGCAACTTTATTATTCAGTTGCACCCGAGAGCTAATTTCACCTGCAAACCGTTGAGCATAAAACCCAACTGGTAAGCGTAAAATATGCCAGAGAAACTGCCCTGAGTTTGTCACCGACAACTTAACCATCAGCCGCCGCAAGTAAGTCAGCCGCAGCCAAGCAAGAAAGCCCCTTCCTACAGCTGTGAGAACCATTCCTAACACCAGCGGTCGTATCCAGTCAGATCGCTCAGTGACGAGAATTTCATCAACAAACACCTGAGTAAAAGCTGGCACAGCTAATCTAGGAAAAGTCAGTAATAATCCTGCGAGGAGGCAGAATAAGATAGTGCTCTGTGAGTTTCGCAAGCGTGAGGCTAAGGCAGAAATAACGTTATTTTTTTTACCTCTTTTTTGAAAGTCTGGTCCTGGTTGCATAGCCAGGACAACTCCAGTGTAGGCGCGACTAAACTCTTCTAGGGAAACTGTCCGGCGTCCTGTGGCGGGGTCGTTGAGGTAGACGTAGTTTTTTCCAAAACCTTCCACCACAAGAAAGTGGTTGAAATTCCAAAAGACAATGTAGGGAGGAGGAAGGGTTTTGAGGCTTTCCAGAGACAGTTTCAAACCTTTAGCATTTAAGCCATAGTTCCTCGCTGCTTTGATGACATTAAAAGCGTTGCTACCATCTCGCGAAACGCCACACTCACGCCGTAATTCTGCCAAGGGGACAATGCGCGAGTAATAGCCTAGAATAATTCCAAGTGCTGCTGCACCGCATTCGGTTGCTTCGATTTGCAGCAGCGTCGGGGTACGGACGCGACTGGTTTGAGATGAGCGTAGAATACTTTTAAGGCGGGCAAAAGGCATATTCTGTTTAATATACACCCGTCCAAGAGCGTAATATTGGAATAATGTAAGAAATAGGAGCTACTTCTCCAACTTTGACCCGCACTTGCGTAGTCGTACCTGATGAGATTTGTAGCGCTGGTCCATTAGAAGAAGACCACTTGTAACCGCTGACAGTGTCTGGATCTTTTTGCAGGTGGACAAAAACTTGCACGCGAGCTGCGTTACTATTAGCAAGGCTTTTAGCTAAGTCTTCGTTGCCAACTTGCGCTATGATATCGCCAGTTGTCACAGGGAAGGGAGAAACTTTTGTTACCGTCCCGACAATTCCACCGAAGCGATCGCGCTTGACAACGCTAGGTGTCACCTGTACCGTCATACCTGGTTTTATCTGCTTGCCATCCTTATCAGCAAAGTAAACAAGACTTTCTAGTTTGGCATTACGATCTTCAGCTTCGATAGTCCCAATACGAGTGCCAGAATTGACGACTTGACCAGGCAAGACGCCAACTTCTAAAATCCGACCATCAAATTTACTAATAACTTGGCTTGATTTCGTTAATTGCAGTTTTAACTGGGCAATCTTCCGTCTCACTTCCTGAATTTGATTTAACTTATTTATTGACTTTTCTAAATCTTGTTGAACCAGTTTCGTTTTTTGGGTTTCGGTATCTTTGATTTTGGTTTTGATTTCATCTAGCTTATTCAGATTTTGCAGATAATCGCGCTCTGCATTTGTTCTTTGAACTTCAAGCTCTTGAATATTATTTTTGATATCATCAATTTTACTCAAGTTTTGTAGATATTCACGTTCGCTACTCGTTTTTTGAACATCAAGGTCTTTGAGTTGTGTTGAAATCTCTGATATTTGCTGCTGAGCGTTTAACAATTCCTGCTGAGATTGCAGTAGTGTATCTTGGCTAATAATCTTCTGTTGAAAAAGACTACGACGCGTTTCAACTCGTTGTTGCAAGGTTTTTACCAATGCACTGATTTGTTGCTTTTGCTCTTCAAGACTTTTCCGTTTTTCTGCTAGTGCAGTGAGAGTTTGTTTGTACAGTACTGGCGCGACTTGTTCTCTTGACACGCTTTGCTCAAGGCTTTGTCGTTTTTGCTTTAACGCCTGAAGGGTTTGTGAGTGCAGTATCGGTGCTACTGATTCTCGACGTAGGTTTTCTTCAAAGTCTTTTTGCTGCTGTTGAAGCGTTCTTAGCGCCAGCACTGTTTGCTGCTTTTGCAGCCTATCGGTGTTTAGATTCTGCTCTAAAAGTTGGTTCAACTTTGCTATTTCTTGTTGTAGTTGTTGCCTAATATTGGATTGGTCGATTGTGGCGAGTACTTGACCTTGCCTAACGACATCTCCTGGCTTGATATTCAGAGTTAATAATTGTCCAGCACTAAGTGCTTGAAATTGCAACACATGACGAGGTCGGATCAACACGCCGGAACCTGTGACAGTGAGTGGAATTCGCCCAACTACACTCCAAACACCAGCTATAACGACCAAAAAGCCCATAGAAAGCAAAGGTAACCAAGCTTGCTGGCTTGTGACCTGCATCAGTTGGTCAAGTTTTTCTGGTGATGACAGCTGTTCTAGTGCTTCTTCTCGGAAGAGTCTGCTTTTTCTATCTTGCATCTTATCTATTCTTATCAGGACTTACGCAACTGTCAGGTATAATACATATAGTAGGGAACAGGGAACAGGGAACAGGGAACAGGGAACAGGGAACAATGAACAATTATCAAGCAATTGATGACTGATAACCCTTCGGGTATGCCTTCGGCACACCTTCGGTGAACGCAGTCGCCAAGTGAGGGAGACCCTCCTGCAGCGCTGTCTCACTGATAACTGATAACTGTAGCGCCCACGTTTTCACATAGAGCTATATGTTTCCATTTTAACTCTAGAACGAGTCGCACTTCTGACCAACTCAGTTATCAGTTATCAGTTATCAATTGTTCACTGTTCACTATTCACTGTTCACTGTTCACTGTTAATAAACCCAACTCCTTTGTAAGGTTTGTGCAATCCTGGGAGACATCAAAGCCACGACGACACTCGTTCTTTTAAGAGTTTGGTGACAATTTCAACCAATTGAGTTGGCTCCACTGGTTTAGATATATGTGCCTGGAACCCAGTTGCAAGAGCCTTTTGGCAATCAGCTTCTCCAGCATACGCTGTAAGGGCGATTGCACTAATCTGTCCTCCTTGCTCTTGAGGCAACTTCCGGATTTGTCGTATAAGCATATACCCGTCCATTTCTGGCATCCCAATATCGCTGATCAACAGAACTGGCTGCCATTGTTGTATAATTCGTAACGCATCGTGTGCTGATGCTACTGCTGTTACTTCTGCTCCTTCCTGCTTCAGCACAAAAGCAATCAATTCCAATGAATCAGGCTCGTCGTCTACAACCATGACCCGCAAGCCAGTTAGGATTGAGGAGTTAAGAGGCGAAGAGAAATTGTTGTCGTGGTCTTGCTTCTCGGCGTTATTTTTGCTACTATTAATCAGTGGTAGCTGCACTGTAAAAGTCGCTCCCTGTCCTTCCCCTAGACTATTCGCTATTACAGTACCGCCATGCATTTCTACAAGATTACGGGCGATCGCCAGCCCCAATCCTAAGCCGCCGAATTGACGCGTGGTGGTGCTATCTGCTTGACGAAAAGATTCAAACACGTAAGGCAGAAACTCTGGAGTGATGCCCTTACCTGTGTCACTTATTATAATTTGAGCACCAGAAGCAACTTCCCGCAAGCGGACTTCTACTCGACCGCCATTGGGAGTAAACTTGACAGCATTCGAGAGAAAATTCCAAAAGACTTGTTGCAGCCGAGTTGGATCGCCAGAAACTTGCCACACACCAGCTTCAAATATTGGCTGCAGTTCAATAGATTTTGCTTGTGCTGCCAAGCGGACAGTTTCTAAGGCTGCGTAAATAACAGTTGTTAGGTCTATTGAATAAACATTCAGTTTCAGTTTGCCTTGTAAAATCCGCGAAACATCCAGCAAATCTTCAATCAGTTGGGCTTGTGCTTGGGCATTGCGTTCGATAATTTCTAAAGCTTGTGTTGTCATGTCTGGGTCAAGCTTGCGGGTTCTCAAGATTTTAGACCAGCCTAAGATTGGATTCAGCGGCGATCGCAACTCATGGGAGAGAACTGCCAAAAACTCATCTTTAACTCGATTTGCTCGTTCGGCTTCGCTTCGGGCTGCTTGTTCGAGTTGTAGGATGCGATCGCGTTCAAACGCTAAGCGGACGCGATCGCTCACGTCCATAATGAGAGATAGCACAGACACCAGATTACCCGCTTCGTCTGTTAACGTTGAGTTGTACCACTCACAATAAATCACCGAGCCATCCTTGGCATAGTTGCGATTACAGCAAACAGTTTGTGCTTGATCGCCACTGAGGATACGCCGGACAACATCACTCACCGCAGCTGCATCCTCTGGATAAATGAATTGCCATTCATTCATTTGCTTGCCCAATATTTCCTGCGCTGTCCAGCCGAAAATATTCTCTGCTGATTGCGACCAACGGATAATTCGCAAGTCGCTATCCCATTCAATCACCCCTAGCGGAGAATTTTCGACATGAAAGTTGAGCTTTTGCAGAGCATTTTGCAAGGCTTCTCCTGCTTGTTTGCGAACAGTAATGTCTTGATCGGTGCCTACATAACCGATGATTTCCCCTAACTCAGAACGGATAGCTGCCGCATTTACCTGTACCCAATGCGCCCCGCCTTGAGGCGTTAAGAAGCGGAACTCCATTGAAAACTCACTTCCCTCCTGCGTGCAACGGTTCCACTCTCGCCAAACCTGCTTTTGATCATCAGGATGAATTGCCCTTGCCCAGCCATCACCCAAACTTTCTTGTAAAGTTAAACCAGCGATCGCTTGCCATTGAGGGTTAGTATAGAGGTAATGACCTGCTTTATCAGTTTGAAAAATCCCAATTGGAGCGAAGGCACTCAGCATGCGAAATCGCTCCTCACTGTCGCGTAGGGCTGCTTGGCTTTGTTGTAATTGCTGCTGTAATAGCGCATTCTTAATGGCGCTTTTCACTGCCAAGCGTAATGTCTCTGAAGTCGTCTTACCCTTAATCAGATAGTCTTGAGCGCCACGTTTCATGACTTGCACGGCAACTGATTCATCGCCTTGACCTGTTAATATAACTACAGGTGGGTGATTCTTGCCAATTTGATGCTGCAACTGGCTCAAAAACTCTAATCCGTCTAAATCAGGCAACAAGAAATCGAGCAAAATCAAATCTGGTTGCTCTTGGAGACACAAACTCAACCCTGCCTCTCCAGTTTCTTCTTCCAATATCTTATATTGATACTCGATTTCTTGCAGCAAGTAGCGGCAATAGGCAAACCTGTCCTCTGCGCTATCGTCGATAATTAAGATTTTCACTGGTTCTTGTGTATCCATGCACTGCTGCAAGAAGTAGGAGTTCCAATATTTTAGAAAAAATTATCAAAAAATTCTTTAATTTTAGTTTGTTTCGGACGAGTTTCTGGATTTTTCGTCTATGAGCGATCGCTGATTTATCTACCCTTCGACTTCGCTCAGGGTAAACCCATAAAACTAGGAAGCGTAGTGATCTCGAACCAATATTGGATAAATACTTCGATCGTTTCCTTAAGTTTGCTAAGATCTATCGGCTTGACAATATAACCATTTACCCCATGTTCGTAACACACGTCAATATCTTTAGGATTAGAAGAGGTTGTAAAAATAATGACGGGTATCATTTTAAGAGTTGCGTCTTGCTTGATCTGCATCAACACATCCCGTCCGTCCATACCTGGTAAATTCAAATCGAGCAAAATCATGGCTGGACGCGATGCTGAGGTATGATTCGCGTAGTCACCGACTTGAAGGAGATAGTTTAATGCATCTTCGCCGTCTACGCAACGGTAGATGGAAGGATAAACTGAGGATTTGCGGACTATCCGTTGAAACGCTTCAAAATCTTCGTCACTGTCTTCGACGACTAATAGGCTATTGTTCAGCACTGGTTTCATAAAGTTGATTTGCTTGCGGTAAGGCAAAGTAGAAAGTACTCCCATTCCCATAGGTTGACTCCACCCATATTCTACCGTTGTGACGTTCAACTATCTTCTTGGCAATCGTTAACCCAGCTCCCGTACCGCCTCCATACTGATTTTTGCCGTGCAGTCGTTTGAAGATACGGAAGACAGTTTCAAGATACTGTTTTTTTATTCCGATGCCATTGTCGCGCACGTAAAACACGATTGGCGTCTCTCCATTGTGAGAGTTTTCTAACAAGCAGTTATTGGGCGTGTCCGCTGAATCTAAATAGCCAATTTCAACCCATTTTTTGGGACTGCTGTTGTACTTTATCGCATTGCTCATTAAGTTAGTGAAAACTTGAGCAAGCTGTATGCGATCGCACCTGACAATCGGTAAGGGGCGAGGAATCCGAAACTCCACGTCCTTTGATTTCATACTCAGTTTCACCACTTCAGTTGCGTGTTGCACCAGTTCGTTTGTGTCTATCAGTTGCAAATTCAGTTCCACCCGTCCCACGCGGGAGAATTGCAGCAAAGACTCGATCAAGTCTTCCATGCGATGGGTTAAGCGCAACAACGTTTCTAACTTCTGGAGTCCATCTTCTTGGAGGACATCCGCGTAGTCTTCGATCAAAAAACTCGCGTAATTGTGAATACCCCGTAGGGGTTCCTTCAAATCGTGAGAGGCGATATAAGCAAAGGCATCTAGTTCTGTATTGCTTCGTTCTAACTCCAAATTGAGTTTCGCCAATTCATCTGCTTTGCGCAAGACAATGCTGACAATTGCTCCCCGCAGTTCTAAAACAGCCTCAATTTCAGAAGCCTTCCAAGGTAAAGACCGTCCTTGCACTGTTTCTTGCCACAAAGCAAAGGATTTACGCGGCGATAGTCGCACGCTATGATCTTGCAGCACTTCCACAGGTTTATTGGGATTCCCTCCCCAATTCACAGTTTGAATCACTTCGGGACGAAACCACAAAATGTAGTTATGCTTGACTTTTGATATGGCTAATGCTATTAATCCACAAGCTCGCTGTTTGAATTTTTCCAGAAGCGGAAAAATTTTAGGTAAAGCGTCTGTGTATAAAAGGTTTTCACCCTCAATCTTCGTTCCCACCCAAGCCAGCAATTTTTGCAACTCATCAGGTTCGGGAGTCTGACCGATGCACGTCCAGACGTCATTCCAGCAAATCGCCACTCCAGTTGCGCTGACTATACCCAGCAAATCAGCTTCGGACTGGGCTAACGTCTCCACCAAATTTTCATGTTGAGGAATCAATTCTATGAATCTAGCCAGAATCGACTTTAAATTCATCTTGTAGTCATAGTCGTCATTGGCTTGTTTTGTCACTAAATCCAAGGACATAACTTCACCAATAAATTCACACGCTGTCCGCACTTCGTAACTCAGGTATTTGGGCGATGTATGGTGACAAGCGATCAATCCCCAAAGTTGTTTGTTTTTGACCAGAGAGATTGACATTGATGCACTTACACCCATATTGTGCAAGTACTCTATGTGGAGCGGCGACACGCTGCGTAAAACCGCTAAACTTAAATCTGTGGGGCGTTGGGTAACCGGATGCAGTGGTGGGACTAAGGCAGCAGGTTGATAATCGGTATCAGGAATCAAGCGCAACTTATTCAATCGGTAAAGTTGCTTTGCCTGTGTGGGGATATCTGAGGCAGGGTAGCGTAAACCGAGATAGGGTGTCAACTCATCTTGTGCAGTTTCGGCTATGACATGACCTGCACCCTCTGCGTCTAATTGATAGACCATGACACGATCAAATTCCGTTAGCTGCTGCACCTGTTGCACTGCAACTCGACACATTTCCTCAGTTGTTGATGCTGCTTGAATTTTACTAATCGCGCCTTTGACCAAATGATAAAACCCGAAGAAACTCACATTTTCTTGAGTTTGACTTGGTTCTAACTCTAAAATAAGTACGTTATCAAAGCGATGCACAATCCCATCGAAAATCAAGTTTTTGCCCTGTTGATGTAGAACAATTTTCAACGGATTGACGCTTTCAAAATCTTTTGACAAACACTTGTCTATTGCGTTAACTTGCGGGAACTCAAGCAAGTCGTGTAATCGCGTATTTAGCAATTCCTCTGGTTCGCGCCCCAGAAATTGAGCGGTATTGTTGCTGATCTGAATGATCCTTAACTCAGGTTCAGTGAGAACGAACAGAAGACCATGAGGCTGGATAGAACCCGGTAGGTGAATTGGTTCCTTGTCGCAATTGCTTAAGTCAAGCGTATCTGGTGTGATCGTTTCGTTCTCGCTCATGCTTTTGCAACAAATTTTTGCTCTGCTTTCCAATTGTAGTGGAAATTCCAACAGAGTCAGCAGCGAGTCAGTATGCCTGCAATAAAGCTACCATACTATTGACCTTAGGACTTACGCAAAAACTCTTTGAAACTCTCTTAACTTCCTGTTCTACCCTTCGGAAAGCCACTCCGCGTCTACGCGTCCTTTGCGGTTTATTTATCCGTTATTTTGCGTAAGTCTTGGATCTATTCTCTGTTAAGCGTTCCCTCAATAATCACCTAATGGATAGACCAATTTTATACATAGCAATTACCAGTCATGGCTTTGGTCATGCTACCCGCGCAGCAGCTGTCGCCGCGACAATTCAAAAATTATGTCCAGAAGTTCTGCTGATCATAGTCAGCACAGCACCACGATGGTTGCTAGAGTCCTACATAGAAGGCGATTTTATCCATCGTCCTCGTGCGATGGATTTAGGTGTGGTGCAAGCAGATAGCTTGACAATGGATAAGACTGCAACTCTAGAAAAGTTACTTGAGATTAAAAAAAATCAAAATTCTATTATTGCTTCTGAAGTCAACTTTATCCGTCAAAATCGCGTTAATCTTATTTTGGCAGATGTCCCCTTTCTCGCCTGTGAAATTGCCAAAGCAGCTAAGATACCCTGTTGGATGATGAGTAACTTTGGCTTTGACTTTATCTATCGAGATTGGGGTAGTGGCTTTACAGAGATTGCTGATTGGATAAGTGATTGTTACTCGAAGTGCGATCGCCTGTTCCGTCTTCCTTTCCACGAACCCATGCAAGCCTTCAACAATATCACAAACGTCGGCTTAACAGGCGGTTCTCCTCGTTATACTCCCGAAGAAGTACGATCCAAATGGGGAATCACAGCCCCAAAAGAAAAAACTATCTTACTCACCTTTGGTGGATTGGGTTTGCAGCAAATTCCCTACGAGAACCTGAAGCAATTTCCAGATTGGCAATTTATCACATTTGATCAGTCTGCCCCTGATTTGCCAAACTTAGTGTCAGCGACTGACCAAAAATACCGCCCAGTGGATTTTATGCCCATTTGTGGGCGAGTTGTGTCTAAACCTGGTTTCAGTACTTTTGCTGAAGCCACACGTTTAGACGTGCCGATTATTTCAGTGACTCGTGATGACTTTGCAGAAGCTGCTTTTTTATTAGAAGGTATTACGAATTACAACCAACATCAAATCCTCAAACCATCTGAGTTTTTCCAAGGAACTTGGGATTTTCTCAACCAACAACCCAATCAACCGAAGGAATCTCAACTCATTGCTAAGGATGGAAATGAAACGATAGCCCATGCTGTGCTGAACTATTTACAGCGTTGAAAGCAGAAAGCCTCTATGACCAAAACTAAGGGTGTAGGGGGGTCACGGGGTAAGAAGGGATTATATTTTTGTGCATCCCTAGTTCTTGATTCAAGAATCCCACGGCTTTTTGTGTTCGCGCAACGTGCCCGTAGGGCATAAGTTTCACAAGCCGTGGGAGTGTCAAAAAGAGTAGTTTTCCTTCGGATAAACTACATGTTCATCTGCATCCATCAGCACAACAGTTGCAGGACTCGGGGGCTAGTTGCAAAACATTTAGTTTGCTGCATCTATTGACAGAACGCGCAGCCTGCTTTGTAAGTCTGGTGAGATGCTGAAAGTAGTTGGCGTCTGTCTGTCTGTTGTAAAGTCGTAACGTCGCCCTACATCACGCCCCAACCTTTGCATATACGTTTGTAAGTTAATAGCGCCGTCGCTTGTGCGTAAGGCTTTCGATGGGTTTTTAATGAGTTTGTTGAGTAGTCCCCTACCACCGAAAACAGCCGCTGCTACGTATTCAACACCTTTATTTAAGTGACGTTTGATCTTCGGTCTGCTTAAATACTTTTCGACGTATACCATCTGTTTTTCTGGTGGTAACGAAAGTATGTGCCTAAGCGTCGTACCAAACTCTTGGGCGTCATCTGTGCCGAAACCTATCAAACCCCCGTACCCACACGAGTTAGTTCTATGGAACTCTCTCGGGTTGAAACTAGTTTCAACGGCGATAATGTCCGCTATCCACGACCCAGGAATACCGAGTTTGTTAGCGGTTGTGTTTATTGCACGTCGGAAGGCAACGTTTTTATGAAGGTACGCGTAGCCGTGTGTATTGTCTATATTGTCTTCGGGGTAAGCGACGTTTGGAACGTACCCTTTTTTCACAGGCACTTGGAAATTAAACGCCTGTTGTGTTGAATCTGTCTTTTGTTTCTGCGCGTCGTCGATAAACTTTTGTTGTGTTGTCGTTTGCTTGTCAAAGTGGTCGTCGAGGTCTTTTATAACTTTGCCCGTCAACTCTTGGTTCTGCGTAGGAGTTAAGTTTTGATAGCCAGAGATAATATCTAAGGCTTGGTCACGAAACATTAAACGACCTTGCTTTGGGAAACCGTCTCCCACAACAAACCTGTTTCGGAAATCATCTACAGCTACCGTCGATACGTTAAACTCTTGTGCAGAAACTTGCTGTTGTTTTTCTCTCGCTACTTTTGCGTTTAACTGTGCTTGTCGCGCCGCTTTTTCATCTTCTGCTTTACGAGGTTCTAACTCTAGGTGGTAGTTTTGTAGTTGTTTGTTTTGGTCGTACTGTGCTATGCCGGATAACAAATTACCAACAGCACCATTATTCCGGGCGATCGCTTGTGCTTGGGCGCTAGTCGCTTGGGCCTGTACATCAATCGATTCACGTATCGCCGCGTTCGCTTGACGAAAGGTTTGTTGTGTGTTGTGTAAAAGTTCCTGGTTTTGTTCTAGTCCGCCAGCTAACGCCTGGTTAGCTATGTTAAAGTTAGCGAGAATCTTATTGTGTAGGGTATTATCTTGCCCGAGTAATTCGAGTGAACCCGCCATTATTTGCCTCCCTGTAATCAAAAGTAGTTGGTCGAAGTTAAACTGCCAGTTGGCGAGTAAGCAGAAAATAACGAAGAACCATTTGGTGGTGATGCGTGGAAATAGCTGCATTTGGCGGAAGACCGCTTATTTTTGTGTTAATAAGCTTTCGCGGAAAGATTATCGGTAACTATTGTAAAGGATTATACGGTTATTTTCTATACTGAATAATCCACTGTGTGCTTATTCCCACTACTTTTTAAGGTCAAACAACGCGTAGGAACTTAAATGCTCTGTATTTTCCGTTAAATTTATAGCGGATTGTAACTAAGTAAAGTACACCCCTCCCAACCCTCCCCGGAGTTCGGGGAGCCAATGCGCCCGAGTAAGGGTTTCCCGGCTTGGGGCAATGCTGTTTCGCGGATGGGGTACCTCATGCGAATGAAAAACGCTATATATAGCACTAGTCTCACTAATAATTAATGCAAAAATGACTGACTACCAAAAGCTACTGAGGATTTCCACGACAGGCAAATCTTTGCATAACATTACCCGAAAAGTTGAAGATACAGTCGCTGAATCAGGAGTTGAAACTGGACTATGTGTTCTATTTTTGCGCCACACCTCAGCCAGTTTGCTGATTCAAGAAAATGCTGATCCAGATGTCCTGAAAGATTTAGCCAATTTTATGGCAAAACTCGTACCAGAATCAGCCCAGTACATCCACGATACTGAGGGCCCTGATGATATGCCAGCACATATCCGTACAGTTTTGACTCATACTTCCGAAATCATTCCCATCAATAAAGGTCATTTAGTACTAGGAACTTGGCAAGGAATTTATATTTGGGAACATAGGCAAAGAAGTCACGCCAGAGAACTGGTTATTCATATCTCTGGGTCGTGAAAACAACTTTGAACAGGGAACAGGGAACAGGGAACAGGGAACAGGGAACAGGGAACAGGGAAGATAAATTGTACGAAGCTTCGCAAAAATCAGATAGAATCCTATAGTTTAAAACTAATAACTAATGACTAATGACTAATGACCAATGACCAATGACTAATGACTAATGAAAATAGCTGATTTAATCACCTGGTTTGAAAAATGGGCAAATCCGGCTTGGCAAGAAAGCTGGGATAATTGTGGCTGGCAAATTGAACCTGGAGTCTTGCAAGAAGATGCACGGGTTTTGGTCTGTTTGACTCCAACTTTGGCTGTTATGCAAGAAGCGATAAGCCTCCGGGTTGACGCTTCGCGTATCGCATCCCAAAATGCTGGTATCCCCGTCAATCTGATTTTTGCCCACCATCCTTTAATTTTCAGTCCCCCCAAGTCTTTACGTCGTGGCGACGCCATCGGCGAAATGGCACGATTAGCATTTACCCATAATATTGGTATTTACAGTGCTCATACAAATTTCGACCAAGTTGAGGATGGAACTGCTGACGTTTTGGCTCAAATTCTAGAACTTAAGGAAGTCTCTCCTGTTGTACCCACTCAAGCAGGATTAGGATATGGGCGTGTTGGAAATTTAGACCAGTCCATAGCTTTAGAGGAGTTACTCACAATCATTCAAACTCGACTTGCGCCTTCTCATCTGATTTCCTCTCCAGTGGTAGATTTAAAGCAGGCGATTTCCCGAGTTGCTGTTTTGGGTGGTTCAGGAGCGAGTTTTCTTTCAGCAGTTGTGAAAACAGGTGCTCAAGCCTACTTGACTTCTGACTGTAAGTTCCATCAGTTTCAGGAAAGCCGCGATCGCGGTGTGATTTTGATTGACGCCGGACATTACGCTACAGAACGTCCAGCGTGCGATCGCCTCGTGCAAAAATTTCGAGACTTAAATCTAGATTGGGTACAGTTGAGTCAAACAGATGAGGATTTTAGATTACTTTATTGATTTTGATAAAATAGACTAATAGCAGCAAAAGTGTCAAGCAAGCCTTGTGTGGTTAAGGCTGACAGACATATCAAATCAAGCAAAGAATTTAAAGTTAAGGTGTTGTTGTTTAAAACCATCAAGGTTACAAGAGAATAAGCTAAGATCAAATACATAGGGGTAAAAGTAAAGCAAAGTCCCCGGACTTCCCAGCGATGTCAAGGACTATAGGCAGGCAATTCAAACAACCGCAACTAACGTTTGTTTTGGAGTATAAAATATAACACAATGGTTGTCAAAACTCACCAATTCATCTTATCTTTGCCAGGAAAAATCCCGAAATCTGTGACTTCTATGAAGTAAACATTTTTTGAATGACCCGACAAAAATGAAGTTTAGCTGGTGCAGTAACCGTGAACTTTATGGCTCAAAAAGCTCACAAAGCAGACAACGACAAACAAGTCTTTGGCTTGAGTCAAGAAAGATACCTTGAGTGGGGTCGATCCACGAACCATGATGGGGTATCCTATGCTGGGGATAAAGCCCAGATGTTGTTGATAGATATAACTAAGTATAAAAAGGCAGAAGCAGTAGATGCTACACCGCAAGATTTATCAATTGTGTTGCGACGGGCGAGAAGTCTGTGTGTTCTTGCGGGACCAGCAACGCTGGATCGAGCGTGCCCGCATTCTTGATATAGAGGGAGATTTAGTCACCCTACGTTATGAAACAGAAGAAGAAGACGAAGTTTGTTCTTGGGAGGAAATGGTTCGCCTTGAAAGCATTGGCGCTGTAACGCAAAAATTAGCTTCAGTGCCACGCGGCAATGTTGAACCTCTTTTAACTGAAGACTGTCCAGAAGCTGAGCGTATCCGTAATCGTTTCACTGATTCAAATCCAGACTAATCAGTGTTTATGAGCCAGCGTTGCAAAAGGATAACCCTGTTGTAAACGACACGTAACTGCTGAGTAAAATTTCGGGAATTGGCAAACCATCACTCAGCACTTATCTGTCGAAACTTAGGACTGAGCACTCAAGACTCAGGATTCTTTTCGATGTTGCGTTCAAATCCAGGACAGTAACCCTCAAGAGTGACTTTGAAATTATACAATGGGGACGCAGGATTCCAACACCTCTGTCCCCTTTGATGTCGGCAAGTACCGCAGCAATCAATATCAGACCAAGTAAAGCGATCGCTATTTTGGTTCAGCAGTTCTCTTTGGGATAGTCCTCGTAATACGAGATCTTCGCCCTGCCACTTGGCTTCAATTAAACCTGTGTCGGCAAAGTGTCGCCACCTGGGGTCAGCAGTGATTGCATCGGGTAGGGTAATTGTGACTACAGTTCCTAATTCCGTCAGTTCGCCTTCATAATTTGTTTCTGGGGCAGCTGGTTGTAGAAATGTTTCACCTATAGGCAATTCCACAAGTGTGCCAGCCGCAGGAGAATGCAGATGGTAACGATTTTGCAACTCTTCTAGGCTTGTTAGGTCTGCCAAGTAAGCAGGAGAACCGTGGACGAAGATGACGTGCTGCGGTCGCAAATTATGAATGAGTTGGGTTGTCCCAGGACCGTCACTATGTTGAGCTAGAAGATAGGTTTCGACGGTTGTTACCCGTGAGTATTGGTCGTTAATTTTTATATTGGTTTTCTCTGGGAAAAGGGTAAGCCAATAGCCAGTACCGTTTTGCCAGTATTTGCTGAGGTCAGCCGTAGAGTCAGTCAGGATAATACAAGGGTTGCCCACATCAAGGCGTTGTTCTGGCTGCATCCGCCGTACACGTGGGCGTATTCGTTCATCCCAAAATAGGGGTTGATGGCGGGCAAAGTTTTGTACCGAGGGGGGGAGATGGGATAGCAATTCCAGGTAAGCGTCACATCCAACGGCAACACTACCATCAACCCAGATGTCTAAATCTCTTCCTGTAAAATGGTGATGACTGCGTAAAAGCATCAGCAGTTCTTGACCCAGTCCCAAAGCTGGTGTGGGAAGCAGTACAGAACAACGTTCTGCGATCGCTCGGTTAATTCTCTCCGCAAGTTGATTTTCTTGAGTCCGGCGGTGGGGATGACGGGAAGTTCCATAGCTTCCTTCAATAATCAGCACATCCAAATTTATTCCCCGCAATTCTTCCAAACGCAAACCTTCTACAAGCCGTGAATTAGACAAAAAAAAGTCGCCTGTATACAGTAGCCTGTAAGAGCGCTCTTTTGTGGTATACGTGAGTAGAATTGCCACAGCCCCTGGTAGGTGACCACCAGGAATGATTTCTGCCACCAGACCATCTTTGAATTCTACTGGCGATCGCAATGGCAGCGCTTGACAAAATGATGGTACTTCCTGGAGAGGTTGCTCCAACCAATTTAGGGGCAGCAACTTGCTGGTCACTTCGCTGGCGTATATTGGTAGCAGCGGAAATGCCTTATGTAGAGCTAACAACCCTCTGGCATGATCTGGATGCGCATGACTCACCAGGACGAAATCTGCGGGTTCGGGCGAACTTCCTCCACGTGCCGATTTTTTCAATCCCTGCACCAAGGTTGATACATCAGCCAAACCACAGTCAAGCAAAATCCGATGTGGTCCCATCCGTACTAATAGACAAACACCCTCATCATCGTGATGAACCCCAAAAGGCAAACATTCTAATTCACTCGCCGTCTCCCCCGCATCAAATCTGGAGGATACCGACAGGCGATCGCTCATGCTCTTTTCCCCTCTAAGCTCATTTCTATGGACATTTGCCCAATGGGTAATAAAAATTCTTCAACTATACAGACTGGGGGTGGTGCTGATTGCTTTTGTAACTTCAGTGGGCAGAGCCATTGCCATGATAGTTATCTGAATCGTAGAATCCATTTTTCGTACCAAAAAACAAGCACGAAACTGTGAAGACAATTGTTAGTGCAGCTAAAACCAGCTTTACATCCATATGTTTGTTACCCTTTACGAAAGACTTTCTGATTTTAATAGAGTGATTCCTGGTCTCGTAGAAATCCCCAGAAAATCTTTATCTACTATTGTTTCTGAAAATTATCATATAAGTAAATATACTCTTCACAAATATTATTATAAGACTTTTGAGTCAAGCTGTGTATGCCTTTGTTATTGCCCCAAAGTTCATGAGGGCAGTGCAAAGCTTGAGTCCCGCAACTAACTCCCATCCCAACACCTCCCGATCATGTCGGTGTGGGTTTATTTTAGACTGAAGTTAAAACTTATAACCCAAAACTTGAATCACACTCTTGTCGGGCAATTTACCAGAACTGACAGTAATTGTGTCACTACTGCTAGAACGTACTGTCATTCCATTCATCACTTTTAAGAAGTCATCCAAAGGTGAAATATCGCACTTCGCAGCATCTGCAGCTTGTGTACGGTAATGGGTCGGAATAACTATCTTGGGATTGAGGGTTTGAATTGCAAGTCTGGCTTCTTCAGGATTATAGGCTTTTGCACCTCCTCCGACAGGTACTAACGCCACGTCAGGACGCCCCATAAGGATTTTTTGTTCAATGGAAATGGGTGCTGCAGCCCCTCCTAGATGAAGGATACTAATTCCCCCTTGCTTCCAAAGCCAAGCGGTATTTACACCAAATTGCCTACCGCCTCTACGGTCATGGTTTATGGCAATTCCCTGCAACTTAATGCCATTAAACTCGTAAACTCCCGCTTCATAAATAAGTTTTGGATTTCCAACAAGGTCTTCTACAGCACCTTCATCTAGCAGTTGACTGCTAATCAGAACTAAATTAGCCGCAACCTTTGGCGCACGATAACCAGCGGTACAGCCAACTGTCCGAAAGGGATTCGTGAGAATTTTGACTCCCCCACCAGTAAATAGAAAGCTAGTATGACCTAGCGACTGAATTGATAATGAACCGCCAGATTGGGCATTCGCTTGAAGGGAGGAACCCAAACTCGTAACTAATGTTGTTGCTAATCCCGCCCCTGCATAGCCCAATAACTGTCGTCGTTTCATGGATTCATTTCTCCAGACTGCAATTGTTTCAGAAAGTTTTGCAGTAGTTGCTTCCCTGAAGTTGTCAGGATACTTTCTGGATGAAACTGGACGCCCTCAATATGAGGATAGTTCCGGTGTCGCACCCCCATAATTGTGCCATCCTCAAGCCAAGCAGTGATTTCTAGCACATTTGGGCAAGTGTCGCGCGAAATCACTAGACTATGATACCTGGTTGCGGTCATCGGAGTTTCTATTTTGTTGAAGATTCCTACGCCTGTGTGATAGACCTGAGAAGTTTTGCCGTGCATCAACTCTGGGGCAGGAACAATTTTAGCACCAAACACTTGACCGATACTTTGATGCCCTAAGCAAACCCCCAAGATTGGTAAGCTTGGTCCAAGGACAGAAATGACCTCTAAGGAAATTCCTGCATCTTCTGGGCGACCTGGTCCTGGGGAAATCACGACTCCATTTGGCTTGAGATCACGAATTTCCTCTACGGTAATTTTGTCGTTACGAAAAACCTTCATCTCACCGGCTACTGGGAACTCAGCTGCCAATTCTCCCAGATACTGGACTAAGTTATAGGTAAAACTATCGTAGTTATCAATAATAATAATCAAAAGTTATATTTTCTGGTTTTTATCAATCATAATTATCTGATTGGTAGAAACCAGAAGATTTTAATGTTTGTTTTACTCATTTTGAAAAAAGACACTTCTGCCCAACACTTAGGATGATACAAGTCCCAACACTAAAGCTAAGAGGGGAGGAAGTAAGAGTGTAGCAGCTACGGTCACTGCTACCAAAGCAGAGACAAGCACAGCACCAGCAGCGCAGTCTTTGGCAATTTTTGCCAACTCATGGTAAGTCTGCTTAACTGTTAAGTCCACAATTGACTCGATCGCCGTATTTAGTAACTCCAACGCCAAAACCAAACCGATCGTCAGTCCAATGACGGCTATTTCCACAGATTTAAGATGTAAAAAAATGCTCAAGCCAATTGCGAAAGCACCAACACTAACATGAATGCGAAAATTACGTTGTGTTTGAAAAGCGTAGCTAATTCCGCACCAAGCATACTTAAAACTGATAAATAAATTAGAGGCGACTTGCCACGAGAATTCACGTTGCTTACTAACAACCGTTTCTATGCACTCCGGTACTGGCGGGAGCGAAGCTTTTGCTGGAGATGAGACTTGTTGAGACATAAGTGTAAAAACCAAACAGCAGAGTAGGTGGGGAACAAACAGCAGATGTTAGGAGAATAGTGCACTGATCAGCAATTTTTAACAGAAAAATATCAAATCTTAAATACAGAATAACACTTAGATTATTGTGGTAAGTCATTGCTCTTCAAAGTCAGTGTCAATACCTACCGCCTTTAGTAACATGACTTGCTGCTTGAGCATTTGGCTCAAACTTTCTTCATCAGGATGATCCCATCCTAAAAGATGCAGTAACCCATGAGCTGCTAACCAAGCTAACTCTGTTGGTAAAGGATGCTCTTGCTGTTGAGCTTGCTGCTGAGCTGTTTCGACAGATATAACAATATCACCGAGATACAACGGTTCTTGAGCATCTATTTCTGCCAGTTGCGGAGTATCTACCTCTAGTGCGGCAAAAGATAAAACGTCTGTCGGTTTATTTTGATGACGATACTGCTGGTTGAGTGTCAGAATTTCACTGTTGTCTGTTAAACGTAGTCCAACTTCGTAACCAGACGCTGGAGAAATACTCGGCTGTAATATTTCTAACCAGCACTCAAACCAGTCTTTCCAAGTTTCAACAGTAATATGGGCATCCTTCTCTCCAGAGCAGAGAGCTTCTGACTGGGATGATTCATAATAACAATCCTGCACATACAGTTCAACTCGCACCAGATACAAAGTCTCCTAAACCTACGTATAAATTTCTTCCTTAGCGAGTGAGGTAAGCCAGACCTACAAGTACTGCTAAAAGACCTACAGCCGTTAGTACAAAATGCTTCAAGGAGGTGAGGCGCTTTTGCACCATGTTTCGCATGGCAAGTTTGACGTAGCTAGGTTTCGGTTCCGCAGAACGAGAGTCGCTCATAATAATGATTTGTTAACAAACTCTTCTCATAATGTAACAGTTCTGATCGCACCAAGTTGCCATTGTGCCCCCTTGGAGGAGATAAACAGGATGAGAGAGATGGTAATAATAAGCAAATGTGTGAATTGTCTTGTCCCCCATCTCCCTCATTCCAATTACGCAGAAGCTTCCACCAACTGGTTTTCTTGCCGCAGATAGGCTTGGATGAACATATCGATTTCACCGTTCATGACATCGGCGATCGCAGTTGTTTCCTCACCAGTCCGCAAATCCTTCACCATCTGGTAAGGATGAAAAACGTAGTTCCGGATTTGGTTACCCCAAGAGGCTTCTACCATATCACCCCGGATTTCGGCGACTTCTTTGGCGTGTTGTTCTTGAGCGATCACCAGCAGTTTTGCCTTCAAGCGGGCGAGGGCTTTTTCTTTGTTTTGTAATTGGCTACGTTCTTCCGTACAACGAACAGCTATCCCGGTTGGAATGTGAACAATACGTACTGCTGTTTCTACTTTGTTAACGTTTTGTCCACCCTTACCTCCAGAGCGAGTTGTAGTCACTTCCAAATCTTTCTCTGGAATTTCCAGTTGTATATTATTATCTATCTCGGGCATGACTTCCACGCCAGCAAAGCTTGTTTGCCGCTTACCGTTGGCATTGAAGGGTGAAATCCGCACGAGACGATGTGTGCCCGTTTCGGAACGCAAGTAACCATAGGCATAGCGCCCGGTTATTTCTACAGTTGCCGATTTGATCCCCGCTTCATCACCTTCGGAAAGTTCGCTTAAACTGACTTTATAGCCATACTTTTCTCCCCAGCGGGTGTACATTCGCAGCAACATTTCTGCCCAGTCTTGAGCATCAGTACCTCCAGCCCCTGCATTGATGGTGAGTACAGCGCCCTTTTCATCATAAGGACCGGAAAGCAACTGGAGTAACTCCCATTGGTCTAGTTCGCGCTTGAGTTTATCAACATTAGACTCAGCTTCTTGCAAAAGCCCTTCATCTGTGTCTAACTCCAACAGTTCTAAAACTGCTTTAGTGTCTTCTAAACTCGTTTGCCACTGGTGATACTGTTGCAGATGTGATTTGAGGTCGTTGAGCTCTTGCAGTGTCTTCTGTGCCTGCGTTTGGTCGTTCCACAACTCTGGTTGAGCTGCTATTTGTTCTAGGTCTTGAATTTTCGCAGAAAGTGCAGGTATGTCAAAGATAGTCCTGGGTTTTACCCAGGCGATCAGACAACGTTTCGATTTCGCGTTTGAGTTCTAAAACTTCCATACTACCCAGTTGATAATAAGAGCTTTGGATATGCAACTGCGTCCTGGTGGATGCTTTGCACTATTGCTCTCTATTTTATTTGTTTTTACTTTAGCAAATATAGACCTGTGCGGCGTTTTTACCGTAACAAGTTTTACATGAAATTTACTTATTCTTGACCAAAAATAAAGGGATACAAGCCCCGCACTTCTAGGGCGGCTTTTGCGCTAAAATATACAAAGGATTTAGCAATCCCCCTCTAGGCTCAAGACGCGTTGAAACAGCTACGATGAGAGCAGGCGTAGAGAAAGACTGATGGGCAATGGTAGTAAACATAAATCCAACCCAAAGGAAAAAGACAAAATTCAATAGTTCAACTGTCAGTTAGTCGCGGAAGGACATTCCGAGACTCAAAACGGATGTGGAGAGAGTGTAAGACTTGGTTCCAAGCATTTCTCAATGAAGCGTCAACCCCATTCAGCGACCAGTTATCCTACTACTTTGTAGGTTGCTGGCGTGGTGAGGAATCACCGCACTTATAGGGCGGTGAGGATGTCAAAAGATTAAATCAGTGAACAGTGAACAGTCATCAATTGCTTGATGACTCATAACTGATGACTGTTAAAAGTTGTAGTGTAGGTTTTCTGCTTTAAATTTTGTCAGGTGGGTTATGTTTTGTTATGGCCACCTGATGAAAAATCTTTATCCGACGGTAACTTGATGGCTGTCAACCGCAGTCGCACCATTAACTGAACGCGCGACAGAAACCATCTTGTTGAGAATGTCTTGACTGGGAACTTTGCCTTTAAGGACGACAGTGCTACCTGTTTGAGCAACCCAGAGAGTGTCAATATCATCCAATTGTTGATCTTGGTCAAATGCAAGTGCTACGCGCTTTGCCAAACCACTTTGATCATATTCTCCATTCAATCCCACGCGTTCTGGGGGAACTTGTTGAGTTGTCGCAGCGGGAGCTGCAGCTTGCTGTGCTTGTTCCACTGGCTGTGGAGCTGGATTGACTTGTGCATCTTGAGGTTTTTCTAGTCCAAAAAGTCTTTTTAACCAACCCATAGTACTGTTATCTCCTATCAGGGTTTCATTACATTTGAATATATAAGGTTGGATAAATGGCGACATCTGCCTGGAAAAATATATGTTGTATTATTGGTTACTGCTTTGGGGGTAAATTTCTTATTTCTCTGTCGTAGAGGACGTATACATTTCCTCCGCCTCGAAGGGATGGAGACGTAACCATGAACACTCCACCTCGACACCCAACCCTGATCAATACCGCTTCCTACCCAAGGGAGTTTGTGCAAGTCATTCAAGAAAAAAGCCAAAACTTTGGCGTTAAGCGTCCTTTGAGTGCGCCTTCTTAGGCGCTAGTTCTGCGGTAGGCGTTAAGCTAGCTGCGCCTCCGGCGATCGCCCATTCATCTTCACCGCCATCGATGCAAGGTGAGAGTTTGTCTGGAATTTCGTTGAGTGTTCTTCGCGTTCTCGTAGATCCCCCCAGCCAAAAAAAGGGGGGGAGTGTCTGTTGAAGATATTGCTCAAATTATTGATGAAGATGAATTTGATGTAAAGAAAGTGCTGGAGAATTGGCTGGAGTTCTTACAGCTAGAACACACAAAAGAAGAAACCCGTTACAGTCTATATCATTCCAGTTTTTGCGCCTGGTTAACTCAGCAACTAAACGTCTTTTAAGCCGTTTGTAACCTTCAATCAACACAACATTATGAAAGCAGGAGTAGTCAATGCTGCGCCTGCCATTCTGTGTCTTCGAGAAAAGACTGAACACCCTAGAGAAAGTATTAAATTGCATGGTATATTTTGACGTCTACCATGCGAAAATCTCAATAGAATCAGGGTTGTGGTGGAGCTATGAATCTTTTCAATCTGTTAAAGCCCCTCTTAAGCATCACAAGTTTTTTTCGCCAGTCTATCAAGCTACTGAAGCCGGATTCAGCTAAATCTTTTGCTGTGCTATTTACTTTTGGTTTGTGCCTAAGTTTGAGCTTTTCTGCTTTTAGTCCCAGTTACGGCAAAAGTTCTACTCAAAGTTCTGCTGCTAAGCCTATAGCTAATACCTCGATAGCTGCTGTTAAGGTTGTGCGGATGGGTTTTCAAAAATCTGCAGTTCTCGCTTTGGTGAAGCAACAAGGCACTTTAGAAAAACAATTGTCCCCTTCTGGCGTTAGTGTCAAGTGGCTAGAATTTCCCTCAGGTCCTCCAATGATGGAAGCCTTGAACGCAAACAGTATCGACTTCGCGGCTGTAGGCGAGGGACCACCAGTATTTGCTCAATCAGCTGGTGTTCCACTGGTGTATGTTGGTAACTCTTCAGCAAGTCCAGAAGGTTTGGCGATTTTAGTTCGTAACGATTCCCCAATTCAGACTGTAGCCGACCTCAAAGGTAAAAAAGTTGCCGTTGCTAAAGGTTCAAGTGCTCATTTCTTGTTGGTGCAAGCGTTGTCATCTACAGGATTACAATACACTGACATTCAGCCTACTTATCTTTCCCCTGCAGATGCTCGTGCTGTCTTTGAACAAGGTAAGATTGATGCTTGGGGAATATGGGATCCATTTCTAGCAGCAGCTCAAAAGAGTGGAGGAGCGCGGATATTAAGAGATGGTAAGGGTTTGGCGTCATGGAGGGAATTTTATGTGACATCGCGAAGCTTTGCAGACGCAAACCCAGAACTTGTCAAGCAAATTCTTGAATCAGTTGACAAGGTAGGGAATTGGGCAAAGAAAAATCCCCGCCAAGTCGCTGAAGTACTATCCTCGCAAATGGGTATTGATGTTGCTTCGTTGGAGTTAGCAGAAACTCGCCGCAAACGCTACGATGTACTACCCTTTAGCAATGAAGTGATTGCAGAGCAACAAAAAGTTGCTGATACTTTCTTACGTCAGAAATTAATACCCAAAGAAATCAAAGTCACAGATGCTGTTTGGAAACCTAAATAGTGATACCAAGTTGTGGGTCAATGACCCCAGCCCACTCGCTATACTCAAATTCAAAATATGGCACTATGTCCAGAGGACACGCTCTTGCAACGTGCCACGCTGCGCTATCACGCATTCGCACACTGAGAAAAATAGTTTTGAATTTTGAATTGAAAGTTTTAAATTTATTTGCCGGAAGTGTGGGGTGATATGATGATGCGTATGAATGCAACGCACTTATCAAAGAAAACTGCTATGAGTAGCATTTAGAATAAATAGAAATGTTTGATTTTTTAAGCAGTTAAAACAGTTATAGCAATCTTAAATGATTCGTGAAATCTTCGATTGAGAGTGTCAAAAGTCTAGAGTCTTTAGTCCAAAGTAGTAAAAAATAACAAATAACTAAGGACGCAATAACGAGGACTTTTACAACTCAAATAAGATTGCTATAAAGAGGTAATTAGTAATGAGCACACAGGGACATGGAATTACTTTGGTTTATCCCGACACATGGAGATGGTCGTTATTTAGCAACAGCATTTGGTGGCCGCGAGTGTAACTTTTATTACTTTCAACAAATTGCTCAAGCTGTAGACAATTTGGGATTTGCTGGGGCTTTGCTACCCACTGGACGTTCTTGTGAAGATGCTTGGGTATTGGCTTCATCTCTCATTGCTGTAACTCGTCAAATGCGTTTTATGATTGCGATCCGTCCTGGGTTGATGTCTCCTGGGTTGTCAGCACGAATGGCAGCAACATTTGACCGTTTATCTAACGGACGCTTGCAGGTTCACGTTGTCACTGGTGGTGATCCCGTAGAATTAGCAGGGGATGGGGTGCATCTTTCTCATGATGCGCGTTATGAATTAACCGAGGAATTTTTGACAGTTTGGAAAGACATTTCCGCTGGCTTGGAAACTAACTTTAGTGGGAAGTATTTCCAAATAAAAGGTGGTAAACTCCTATTTCCTTCTGTACAAAAACCCCATCCTCCCTTATGGTTTGGAGGCTCGTCATTGATTGCACAACAGATTGCTGCCAAGCATGTTGATGTCTATCTGACTTGGGGAGAACCACCGCAACAAGTGGCTCAAAAAATTGCATCGGTGCGTCAATTAGCTGCAGAACAGGGCAGAACTCTACGCTTTGGTATTCGGCTACATGTCATTGTCCGGGATACTGAAATTCAAGCCTGGGACGCGGCAAATGACTTGATTAAATATGTGAGTGATGAGGCGATCACCAATGCACAAAAAATCTTTGCCAGAATGGACTCTGAAGGACAGCGGCGGATGACACAGCTGCACAATGGCGATCGCAAAGCACTAGAAATCAGCCCAAACTTATGGACGGGAGTTGGGTTAGTGCGGGGTGGTGCAGGTACCGCTTTGGTAGGAGATACTGACACCGTCATCGCCAGAATGGAGGAGTATGCAAAACTAGGAATTGATACTTTTATTCTTTCTGGTTATCCTCACTTAGAAGAAGCCTATCGAGTTGCTGAATTACTATTTCCTCGTCTACAGCTGCAAAAATCGTCTCACACAAATCAAGCACAAATGTTCAGTCCTGTTGGCGAACTTATTGGCTTTGAAAATTTTCCTAAACAGCAATAACAGACAGTCCAAGGGACGTGCATAATGAAAATTAAATTTCTCAAGCTATACCTCAACAGATTAGTTCCTTGGTGCGTCCCTCTTCTGTTACTTGTCATTTGGCAATTACTTGTGCAATTTGGTTTAGTTTCTTCAAGAGTATTACCCGCTCCCATAAATGTTTTGCTGGCAGGAATTCGTCTTGCTAAATCGGGAGAACTTTTTTTTCACCTTGGTATTAGTGCACAACGGGCAGTTCTTGGCTTTTTAATAGGTGGTAGTATTGCTTTTGTTTTGGGATTATTAAATGGTATCTTTACCATAGCAGAAAAGCTATTAGATACCTCGATTCAAATGTTGCGTAACATTCCGCATTTAGCCATGATTCCTTTGGTGATCTTATGGTTTGGTGTTGGAGAAGAAGGGAGGATTTTTTTGGTTGCTATCGGTGTATCTTTTCCCATTTATATAAATACGTTTCATGGTGTCCGAACTATTGACCCAGACTTGATTGAAATGGGAAAAGTATATGGACTTAATCCTTGGTCTTTGTTTTGGGAAATCATTTTTCCTGGTGCAATGCCTTCTATTTTGATTGGCGTACGTTACGCTTTGGGAGTGATGTGGTTGACTCTGATTGTTGCTGAGACGATTTCCCTAGACTCTGGTATTGGTTACATGGCAATGAATGCTCGTGAATTTATGCAAACGGATGTGGTCGTCTTGAGTATTTTGCTATATGCATTGTTAGGAAAGTTAGCAGATGTATTTGCAAAATTTTTAGAAAAGAAATTGCTTTCTTGGCATCCTAGTTACCAAAATCTGTAGCCCAAAGTTTATAGGAGTTTTTTATGATCAAACCGAAGCACGTAGGAGTAGATTTGAAGGTAACCGGTCTGAGTAAAAGCTTTGGGAATATTCATGTTTTGCAAAACTTGGATTTAGAAATAGCTAGGGGCGAATTTGTGGCGATTGTGGGGCGTAGTGGCTGTGGAAAAACTACCACTATAAAGCTATTAGCAGGATTGGAACCCCCTAGTCACGGCAGTATATTGCTTGATGGCAAGCAATTGCGTAAGCTCAATCCAGAAACACGAGTCATGTTTCAGGATGCTCGTCTTTTGATGTGGAAGCGAGTGATAGAAAATGTGGGGTTAGGATTAAAGGAACACTGGCGACAAAAGGCACATTGGGCATTAGAACAAGTCGGACTTGCAGAACGTGCTTTTGAATGGCCGAGTGTGCTTTCGGGAGGACAACGCCAGCGGGTCGCACTGGCAAGAGCATTGGTGAGTGAACCACGTTTGCTCTTACTAGATGAGCCTTTGGGAGCGTTGGATGCCCTCACTCGAATTGAGATGCAGCGTCTGATAGAAGACATCTGGCAACAACAGCAATTTACTGCATTATTAATTACTCATGACGTAGAAGAAGCAGTGACTTTAGCTGATAGAATTATCCTCATAGAACGAGGTAAGGTGGCTATGAATTTACCTGTGCCCCTTGCTCGTCCTCGTCAGCGAAGTGATGCTATATTTGCAGCGCTAGTCGAAAAAATCTTAGAACGGGTGTTAAGTACAAAACCCCATTCTCAAAAATCGACTAAAGGGGAATCTACCATAGCACCAATTGCTACCTACAACATACTCCCCTAAAAAATTGGATGAATACTGACGAATCGAATACCAAGGGAAACATCATCTGTGGTCGGTGTACTTACGATGCAAATCCTCGTGGGGCTACACATTGTCAAAAGTGTGGGATGCCCCTTGTGATTGCTTCTATACCTAACGGCGACACAAGTCCTAGCTCTGATTCTACACTGCTCGTGGGTGGGGTTAGTCTACTAGCTACAGTCTTGCTTTTTGGTACGGGAGGTTACTTTTTCTGGCAGCAAGTCCAAGTAGCATCGACCTTAAGTAATTTGAACAATTCCGCCGATCACAGTTCCTCGGATATCCGACTCTACAATTCTATGAAGGAAGTCCCAAACGTGCCGCAAGGAACATTCAATTACGGTGGTTCTGTTGTCTTCTCACCTCTGAGGAACAGTTTCCATAAGGCTATCAACCAAGTTTACCCAAAATTTGGGTTGCGCTTCACTGAACCTAGGTACAACAACCCTGGTCAAAATACTGGAATCAGTATGCTGCTTGATGGTGAACTGAGCTTTGCCCAGTCTTCCAAGCCATTAGAGGATACTCATTACAGCAAGTCAAAAGAACGCGGTTTTTCCCTACAGCAGGTGCCAATAGGTATCGACGGCTTCCTGTTGTTTACCCATCGAGATGTGTCTATGCCTGGACTTTCTGTTGACCAAATTAAAGATATTTTTAAGGGAAAAATCACCAATTGGAAGGAGGTGGGAGGATCGGACTTGCCAATCACAGCTTTTGCTTTCAACCCCAAGTTTGGCTCCTCACTCAGCATTCTTCTGGGTCCGGAATTGGACAAACTCAGTGCTAAAGTACAGTTTATGCGCGATTACACCGATGGTGTTCGTAAAGTTTCCTCAATTCCAGGCGCGATCGGCATTGGCTCTACCGGAGCAATTCTCGGTCAACAGTCAATCCGCCCTCTTGCACTGGCTAAAGACAACACCAAGAACTATGTCCAACCCTTTACAGATGATGGCAAGCAGGTTAACGCTGCAGCTTTACGGGATGGCACATACCCCCTGACTAGGCGTCTGTTTATAGTCATTCGCCGAGACGCTACTATCGATGAGGCTGCTGGAGTGGCATACGTCAACCTGTTGCTGTCTAAAGAAGGGCAGCAGTACATTGAGAAGGCTGGTTTCGTTCCTATTCGTAATTAGTAGTTCAAATTGATCACTATCACTATATATATGTGTAAATTTTCATGCCTGATGAGTTAATTCTCTATCGGCATAACATCATGAAAGCGGGAGTAGTCAATGCTGCGCCTGCCATCCCGTGTCTTCGATAAAATATCGACAAACCGCATATTCCAAACAATTTCCTTTGCAATATACGAGTGACGGGCATGGATAGTTTGGCATACAGTTTCATCAAGCCCAGTGAAGGTGACTATTACTTCCATTTCATCCTCAACCATCTCCTCTGCTGAGACTCCGTACAAAGGACTACTCTCGTCTATTGGGTGCATGATTGTCCAAGTCAGCGCAAAAAGTGGAGAATGACTGCGGAGCAAAGACATATCATAAAATCGACGCATCACATCTCCTTCTTTGGTGATCTCGGTGCGTACCAAACTCATTCTGACTTGTGCTTCTAAAATCCAGTTTTGACGTTCATTGGCAACCCGCAACATTAAAGTTGGCATACTGTTATATGGAGTAATGATTGCTACATCGCTAAACAAGACTCGCGCTTGAGGAAGAGAAAACCGGGCAAACATTAACCCACTTGCCATCGCCAACCCTATCAGTCCTAACAGTGATTCAATGGTAACTAAGATATTGGTATAAGTTGTTTTGGGATACATTGCCCCATAACCGATAGATGCCATAGTTTGGACGCTGAAGAAAAAGGCATCGAAGAAATTACCCGGACGCGCATTTTCAATACCATCGCCTCCTGCAAGATAAGCCAAGGCAAACAAAGTATTAGCGAGTACGTAACTTAAACTGACAAGTCCTAGAGTTTTATACCAGCACAGAGTGAGTAGTAAATGATATGGATCGCGCCAACGGTTGTTGGATACACCTATACGCACGACGCTTGCGCCGCCGTCCCGGTTGACTATCCGAGTTTTTGGTATTTTTCGACGGGTCTTTTTCATCGACGACACAGTTATGGTAACTAGAATTGAGGATGTGTACTACCCATTATCTAATTAAATACCAGCAAAATCTTCTAGAGGAGCGATCGCATATCTTCCCTTGTCATCTCGCTTGACCAGACTAAAAGCCAGCAAATCTCTGTCAATAAACAATTTCGTTGGCTTGCCCCCAGCATTAATTTTTGCATTAATCAATTCCATTGTGCAGCGCATGGTTTCGTAAACCCGTTGGGGATTCATTGCAATTGTTGTAGGTTGATTCCTACCTATTGACTCACACAATCGATAGACTCCATGATTTGGAGAAATTGGATAGCCATAATGGTTTACAGCTCGTGGTAAAAAGTATCCAGCAGTAATTGGCTTGTTTCTGGAAGGACGTACACACGAATAAGCTGGATGAGCCAAGATATCAGCAGCAATACTACCAGGCATAAATCTCAGCATATTAAAATTCAGAAAGTCTGGGTCACACTCTTCTAATCCAAATCGTATAGCACTCATGTCGTCTTCAAAAGTTGTCGGTTCATAACTCACAATAGCTGTTCTACTCTCATTCAGTTTTGCTTTTGGAAGTCCTAAAATAATGAAGTAACTGCTTGGCAACCCAGCTTTATCCATGTTTCTAAAAACTTTTTTGACCTTGACTGCGTAATCTTCTGCTTGTTTAATTTGACTTTGAAAGGAGCCATTAAATTTATGAATTGCTAACGAGACTTCTGGTAAGGTATGTTCTACACCAAAAAACATATATACACAGTTTTTCTCTACTAAATAGCACATCTGCTCATAATTTATTTTGTCAATTCTTGTATTTGAACCCCAAATAAATCCTTCCTGTGTTAATATTTCAGCTTCTCGTATGGCAGCTTTTTCATGAACAGTAAACGTGTCAACATCTAAATAAACTGCTTCATACCCACGCTGCTTAAGTTGTCTTAATTGTCTGCGGAAAGATTCTTCACCTAACCGAACAACATAGTTGCTTTCAGTACTTTTATTACAGAATCCACATCCCCAAGGACATCCTCTTTGAGTAAAGAGTTGGGCTGTTTTCAGTTGTTTTCCATCCTGAGATTTAAATATATCCATGTTGTGTATTTGTGGAACATGGACAAGAGCAAAGTTTTGGTCAATCTCATCAAAGTTGCTGACCCTAGAGGCTATGGAACGATGAAACCAGCCCTTATCTTTGTCGCTAGGAGTGGAATAAGAGAATTTTCCTTCTTTATCGAGAAAACACAATCCTGGTAAGTGAAACATCTGTTGATAAAAAGTACCTCCAGCAACAGCACGAGCCATTTCTAAAATTGACTCTTCGCCTTCGCCGTCACAAAATGCAGTTATCCAAGGAGTTATTTGCGCGATATCTTCTACTCCTTTTGTAGCATAACCTCCAACCAAAATTGGCACGTTTTTTTTGTCCAAACCTTGCAGATAATCAAAGATTTGTTTGGTGTGTTTGTCAATTTCCTGCCATTGAGGAGTCATGCAACCTGCAAAGATAATTAAATGAGCATCAGTCACTGCATGTAAGACATCTTTCATAGAAATATCGGGACGTTCCAAGTCTAGCTGTACGACTTTGGTAAATCCAGCATTGTACAAACTAGAAGCGAGAACAGGTAGGGCTTTATTCGCTCCATTAAAGCTTCTGTATTTAAGGACTTCGCCGACAAGGATAATTTTTAATTGCTTGGGAGGAATGGACGTAAATGTTTGTTCGGGGATTGAAAAAGATGACACTAGTTAATACCTATCTTCATAAAGTTTTCTAGGCTAAAAAAGCACATTCGTATCCATAAAGCCGGCAAAATACCTGCCACTCAGTTGATGAGCAAGCTAGACGCTTGGTCTACAAGTCATTGCGACTTATTTAAATAAGTCGCTCACCTGTTTCAATTGCGCCTAAAGCTTTCAAAGAGGATTTCTCTGCATCTGTTAAACCAGTAATACCTGTAATTTCCATGCGCTCATAAAGTCGGTCAGACTTCAGTTGGCGTAGTCGGCTACACTTGTGTACATCCCACAGCTGAATATTTTCATCTTCACTACCACTAGCAAGTAAGCGACTAATCCCCTCCGGGGACGCTGCGCTAACAGAACTAAACGCCACCGAACGAATTGCTCCTGTATGTCCACGAGTCAGCGAGTCTAAACAAATACCTGTGCTAACTTGCCATAATTTTACAGTTCCATCACCACTACCAGTAGCAAGGGTTTGCCCATCCGGACTAAATGCTACTGAGTAAACTTGCTGAGTGTGCCCTTCTAAAGTTTTTTGGCACTCACCTGTACTGAGTTTCCACAGTTTAGCAGTTTGGTCTTCGCTAGCACTTGCCAGAAACTCTCCATTAGGACTAAATGCAACCGACCAAACTAAGTCTTTATGGTCTGCCAAAGTTGCAATGCATTTGCCGGTAACATCCCAAAGTTTAACAGTACTGTCAGCACTGCCACTAGCAAGGAGAGTACCTTGAGGACTGAAAGCAACTGTCCACACCCAATGACTATGTCCTTCCAATATTTTGAGACATTCACCTGTGCAAGTATCCCATATCCTCACAGTTCGATCTTCGCTGCTGCTAGCAAGAGTTTTTCCATCTGGACTGAAAACCACTGTCCACACCCAGTTCGTGTGACCTGTGAGAGTATTTAAGCACTTGCTCTGACTCACATCTTGAACATCCCAAAGCTTGATATTATAATCACCACCGCCGCTAGCAAGAATTTGCCCATTTGGACTAAAGGCAACCGAACGAACGCGTCCTTGATGTTTCCCTACAAGGTGGGATTCACCTGTACGTAATTCCCACATGATGATTGTGTAGTCATCAAGACCACTCGCCAAAACTTGGTTGTTTGGACTAAATGCGACTGAATAGACCCCACGGGTATAACCTTGCAATACATTGAGAGAGTTGCCTGTTGCTACATCCCAAAGCCTTGCTGTTTGATCATCACTGCTGCTGATGAGTGTGCGCCCATCGGGACTAAAGGCGATCGACCATACTTGGCTACTATGCCCTCGTAAGGTTTTCAGACATTTACTTGTCTCAATATCCCATAACTTGATTGTTCGGTCTTCGCCACAGCTGGCAATGATTTTCCCATCTGGACTAAAGCGGACAGAGTATACTGTTTTGCTATGCCCACTTAAGGATTTCTTACATTTTCCTGTGATAATGTCCCAAAGTTTGATAGTTTGATCTTCGCTGCTACTTGCTAGTATTTGCCCATTTGGACTAAAACTCACAGAGTAAACTTCGCTACTATGTCCCTTTAAGGTTTTTAAACATTCACCCGTATTAATATCCCAGAGCTTGATTGTACCATCAGCGCTGCTACTAGCAAGGATGTCATATTGAACAGGATTGAAGGTGACAGACCAAACCCAATCCGTGTGACCATAGAGGATTTTCAAGCACTGTCTAGTGCTCACATCCCACAATCTAATGGTTTGATCTTCACTAGCGCTTGCCAAGGTAGTGCCTTGAGGATTAAAGGCAACAGAGTATACCTTATTAGTATGTTCTGTCAATGTATGAAGACACTCGCCTGTGTCTACATTCCATAATTTAATAGCGTAATCTGCACCACCGCTGGCTAGAATTTGGTTATCTGGGCTAAAGGCAAATGCCCAGACCCAAGCAGTGTGACCCTTATAAATACGGAGTTGTTTGGTATCTGAAGTTCGCCACAAACGCACTTCTCCATTAATTGCACCTGTGGCAAAAAACTCTCCATTTGTGCTAAATCTGACTGATACCAGACTTGACAATGTTTCAGTAAATACTGAACTTGTTAGGTCAGCATTTGTAAAGCTAGTATCCTGTAAATTGACATCTTTAAAATATGTTTGACTGATACTCAAATTGGAAAAATCACGCCCACTCAAATCAATTCTTGATTGATCAATCTGAAGTTGACGCAGCAGATTGATCAAGTTTCCAGCAGCATATCCCCTCTGTAAAGGAGATTGCTGTTGTAAGTGGGCTAGCATCCGACGTAACTTAGATTCTAGTTCTTTGCCAAAAGCACTCAGTAGCTTTTTCGTAACTGGTTCAAGAATTAATCGCTCTTGTGTTTTGCGAATATAGTCAAGCGATCGCGCTTTCATCAGTGGATAATTGTCAATAACTCCTAGACAATTTCCTAAACGCATTTCTTGATATGCCTTTTCAATCAATTGCTCTGTGATATATTCCATCACAACAGACTGCTGGCTAAATCTGCCGGAACCTCCTTCTTTTTTAATAAGAGAGCGCCGTAATAGAGACTCTACAGCTTCTAATATACTGATTGCTGGCTGCTCTGTTGTGATTAAGTCATCTTTGAGTTCTTTAAGAGAAACATATTCACGATGAATTGCTAGCCAGTACATCAGTTGTTTTTCCAACTCCGACAGGCGATTAAATTGTTGGTCTAAAAGAGAGCGAATATCTCCATAGACTGCTGTTTCTTGGTGAATTTGGCTTAAAAATTCATCAATTTTATTACTAAATAAGTTATAGATTGTGGTAGCAACAATTTTTAACGCTAAGGGGTTGCCAGAATATCGCTCCACTAATTCCCTTAACTGATTATCTGGACAGGAAAACCCCTTATCTTTCAGCATTGCCTTAGCTTCTTCTAGATTTAGTCCCAAAAGGTGCAAGACTTTTACTGGTAGGTTTTTTCCCTCTAGCAGTGCAACTTGCTTGGGCTTTTCCCGGCTTGTAAGCAGTAAACAACTCTTATGTCCCGCTTCTGCCACTTTTTTAAACAAGTAGCCGTATTTCTCATACCCAGGTTGGTATTCTCCGGCTCTTTCGTAAATACTGCCTGCGCCACTACGCAGCACTGCTTCTACTTTATCTAAAATCACTAAACAACGATGTTTCCGCAAAACCTCAATCAGCCGTAGTATCTTGCTGTTATCGTCATCTGGTATGTCAGGTTCACTACTTTTAGGTAAAAATCGTAGCAGTTGTGTGAGAAGTTCACCTACAGTTGGAGTATTGTTTAGCGATCGCCAAATGAGATAATCAAAATTTATCTGCACTTTTTTGGCAACTTGTGCTGCGAATACAGTTTTGCCAATGCCTCCTATTCCTAACACCGCCACTAGCCGACAGCGAACAGAACTATCACCTACAATCCACTGTTCTAACTCTGAAATTTCCTTGTCTCGACCCCAAAAACCATCTACATCAACTGCTTCCCCCCAATCTTCTTGCGGTATTCTGTCAATTGTTTTACTTGCTTGATATTGTGCTAAGAGCTTTTGTTTAAGGTTATTGAGTTTTTTGTTACCACTGCCTTCTATTCCTAATTTACGGTAGTTTTCTCCTAATCTTTTTCTGACTGCTGCTTGAGAAATCTCCAACTTGGAAGCTATCTGCGCACCTGAGAAGTCATTCAATGCCAGCAGCAGGGCATCTAGCTCTGTCTTAGTTACACCAGAGTTAGTTGCGAACTCTATGATGAAATTTTCTGGAAGCTGAGACATATGGGCAGCATCCTCCATTTTACCCTTACTCCATACAACATATTAGTATGTGAGATAATTTTTATAGCATGGCTGAATCATTCAGAAAAGAGTACATGTATGTTGGAACTGCATCACTCTGTTTCATCAACTATTTTTTCATTTTCCACTCTCTTTTTTTCTCACATACAGTGATAATAACGATGTCGCGATAAAACTCACTCATTCTAAAGCTATACGCGACATATCGAACAATGTTGTTCTTCAGAAGACTAATAAAGCAGATTTTAGGATATACACTGATTTTTGATTATAAATAAGATGGTTCTATTTATAAAATCAGAGAAAATGGTAGAAAAACGTAACTTTTCTTGTTTGGTCGGATTCATCTCCTAAGCAGTTCTTTGTATCAAAGGTAACTCTAATAATTATATATGTGTGAGATGAATCGAGTCAAAAAGTATACGATATTTCATACAATTCTCTATTTGGAGCAGAATTTTTTTTGAAAACTTGCTCTCCAGTCAAAAAATGTTTATGATGATATTTAAGTTAGATATATGTGAGGTAAGCAGTAACAGTCTTGTTTCTTTTGAATCTAAATAATTTGCGGCTTTCCATCACAAGATAATTGCAGTCGAGATTAATGGTCAACCTCACGGAGCAACTGATATGACCTTCTCACGCTCACGATTTCCTGAATTTTTCAGCGGTTTCAGTGGCATCAAAATGCAGTTAAAAATTGGAGATTCGCCTCCAGAAGCGTTACCAGTGGTCACACTACAACAAAAAGGAAAGCAAGATAATATTCCGGATCAACCCTACTTAATTGAATTGCACCCAGTTTTTTCTCACATGAGCTTTCTGCTGATTGAGGCATTGTCTGCGACTCAACATGGTGAGTTCATCACCCGTAGTAAAAAAGGTAATTACGAAACTATTGTTGAACTTGGTGGACACATAAGTCACCGCTACCATCTTGATCACAAGGAACTGCAAGAAATCCAACAGATGTACGAATACATTCTAGAAAATTGGATTGTATGGAGGTTATCTCATAAAAAAACCTAAAAAGCTGCATCCAATTTCTACAGCTACTTAAGAGTTCAGAAAATATACAAGAGCTGAGACGGAGTTAATAGTACAACAAAATATCTACAAATGATGAGACATTTGGCTTTCGAGAAACGAGAAGTTTACAAGCCGGAGATGTGATAAAAGCACGTCCCGGCTTTTTGCTTAAATCCAATTTACATGGAGAACAGGAACTATGAAACCAAATCAGGATAGTCGCCTATTTAGATTGGCTGCTTATTTTCTCAAATTTTTTGTACTGGGACTCTTCGGCTTTGCGATCGCCTATATTGTGTTAATGACTTTTGGTGCAGCAAGGATTGCTATCATGCTGTCGTGGCTATTTCTGAGCTTAGTTTGGCGATTTGGACTTATCCTATTTTGCGTGATAGCAATAACGGTCATTTTTGATTCCTTCCGTTAAGCTAATTTAGTACTTACTCAGCCTTGGTTAAAGTATCACCAATTGCCACTGTACCACCATTGATCACCTGTGCCAAAACACCCGTCTGTGTGTGTTGAAAATTCTTTTGCAGCAGAGTCAGCAAGGAGATATCACGTTCTCCTGTCTCTGGATTAACTTCTATATTTAAGCAGCGATTAATCCTGGCTGTAATAACAATTCGTGCTGTACCAAGTTGCATTTCTTTGCCTACCCAGTCAAATTCTGTCCAGGCGGGTACACCATCTAAAACAATATTAGGGCGGAAACGACGAACATCTATTTGCCGCCCGGCTATCTCACTCAAGTGGTTAAGAGTTGCTTGACTGACAAGAGAAATATGCACGGCTTCCCGGTCGGGGTATCGAGTTTTGCCAAATTCTCCCACCAGCTGCAAAGGTGCGTGGTTTGGATGTCTAGCAGCTTGACTAGGGTAAATTCCTGCGAGGTATCCTGTGAAGAAAGTTGCAATGCGATCGCGTCCACTTGTGCTAGTCGTATCAGCAACTAATAACTCTACGCCCTTGCGCTTCACTGTTAAGGTGCTAGTAGCTGCTTCATAAGCACAATCTAACGCTGCTAGTCCTCCCCACTCATTTTGCATGGCGAAGTTGTGCTTTTTCATCCAAGGGACTTTTGTTGTGTCGGGATATTGTGCGTCTTCTTTGAACATTAGGGCAAAAGAGCGATCACCTCTGATACCATGTCCAACTTCCAACTCAACGCAAGCACATTTCTGGGCACTTAACCCTTTAAATGGATAGATAAATAATTCTTGGACACAAATGTTAGTCATTGGGAATTGGTTATTGCTAATTTGGCTTGTAATGAGCGTGTGAACGCTCACTACGAACCCTTCGGCTACGCTCAGGGTAAACCCCTTTATTCATTTTGGCTAATCTTTTACAGAACCCATCGATTTTTGTGCAACTGGCTGCTTTTTAAGACGACTATTTCCTCCACCCATGATGCTGCGGAAATACAAACCACCAACTGTTACTAAAAACACGACATATCCCACTGCTTGCACTACATAGAGATATTGCCTGTAACCAAATAAGGCTTGCAAAATAATGCCAGGGAACTTTTCATCAGGCAATATATTGGAAGTATTCCAAACCATTGGACCTAAGATACAAGAGTGAATTCTTGTGAACCGTTCGTAATAGAAACAAAGACTTTCCGAGGCACGATTACTAAGAGCAAGAGTAGCAAAAGCTTCGTCAAACTTCTGCAAAGATGTCACTACTAACCCCGCCACAATTAACACCAAGAAAATACCCATGACTTGGAAAAATTGGCGGATGTTAATTTTAACACCCCATTTAAATAAAAGCACACCAATTGCCGCTGCAACTGCAATACCAGCAAGAGCGCCAAGAGCAGGAAAAAGCCCTTGTTGAAAGTTAGCAGCAACGAACAAAACCGTTTCAAAACCTTCGCGTAGAACGGCAATAAATACTAAACTGAAAACACCCCAACCAGCAACTTTATTCTGCTTTAAAGCATCTGTTACAGCTCCTTCAACTTGAGCTTTCATAAATTTGGCTTGTTTGGTCATCCAGAGAAGCATCCAGCTGAGCATAATAATTGCTAACACGCTGAACACACCTTCCATCATTGGCTCAACCACGGTTGAGTATTGGGGATTAATTGCACTGAGTGCTTGAACCAGGCCAGTGAAAAGAAAACCTATAAGTGCGCTGACAATAATGCCAACGCCAACACCAGCATAAACCCAAGGGTTCAGACGAGATTGCTTAGCTTTTTTTAGCAAAGCTAGTACAATGCCAACTACGAGAGCAGCTTCTACTCCTTCTCGGAGTGTAATCACAAAAGTGGGTAAGGCAGCACTAAAGTTCATTATTTGTCCTTCTTTTTTTTGTTCTCGGTGCTAGTCATTAGTCATTTCATTTCTACTCATGACTAATGACTAATGACTAATAACTAATAACTATTCAGTGAAATCGCGTAACATCTTTTTCAACTCAATATTATGCATTTCTTCCTCACCAATCATATTACGAGCAAATTGTTCAAGATAAAGACTAGAATTGGTTACTGTTTCCAGCAGATTTTTATACAGTCTCAATGCTTTTTCTTCATGAGCTAAACTTTGGGCTAAGATATGCTTGACTGAATATTTATCAGTTTCATCCGCTGGTAAAATTTGCAAACTAGGACGACCTTCTAACGCTTCGGCTCCACTCAGGGTAAACCCTGTGAGAATTTCTCCCACTTTTTGGGCATGAAGTAGAGACTCGCTTGCCTGCTCTTTCAAAAAATCTACAATCGTAATGCGGTAAGGACCAGTTACCATCAAAGAATATTGAGTATAACGCACGACTCCAGATAGCTCACACTCTATAATTTCGTTCAGCAGATTGATTGTTTGTTTCTGGTCAAGCTCTTGCATCATGTTACTGATTATAGTGATACGTAGAAGTTTCTTGAGTGATCAGTGATAAGTTATTCATTAATTGACAAGTCAAAAGTTAAAGCTTTCGCAATTTAGCTTAAGGTCATATCTTGCACCTTAGCGTCAGCTAAAGTTCCGGCTAAAAACTCAAGCCCATTGAAATGGCCTAGAATATGTGCTTAGTAAGCTTTAGCTTACTTGCTCGCTTGATAGCGGAAATAAATTTCACGAGCGTTGAAAATGCTGATGCAAGATATGGCTTAACCCAATTCTTAACTCATAACTGTTTGTTCACTGTGCACTCATTTTAAATTCTCGCCCGAGAGAAAATCCCAGGCAAGTACCACTACAAACAATTCAAAATACTATCGCGCTTGCTTGAGTGCTGGAACTATCTATTATTTTTTGCGAATTTTCCTCAATGGTTTTTACCAGCTTGGTAACATCTTCAGGGGTTTTGACTGGTTTAGCTGGTGCAATAGCAGAAGGCCAAACTTTTATCAGTTCAGCCATACTGGTTTCAATTGCTTTATGTTCTTGGGGATAGTCTTTAGCCACTTTGCTAGAAATTCCTTTATATAAGTCATCAGCGTAGTTGACAAAGCCACGAGAATCTTGATATTCAATGGCTGCAGAAATTTTTCCATCTGCAATTGCTGCGCCGTATTCTGAGTTAGATGCATCTAGCAATCCGTTAATGACTTGTAGGGCGAATCTGGGTTGCGAACGCTGATCTGCTGGTAAAGCGTTTACAGCGCCATCAACTGCTTGCATAGAGGAGGTAAAATCAGTTTTGATCTTAGGACTTTTGGGATTAGATTTGACGAAATCTTGTAAACTTACCAAAGATGTCTTAAATTCTTTAACTTTGCGCTCATTTAATTGCTCTTCTACATCAACATAAATCTCTTCAACTGGATGACCTATATGAGGTTCCGCCTGTTTGGGCTGATTTTGATCCAACAGTTCTTTTGCGACCAAAAGGTGTCCTTTCATGAGTGCGAGTTTGGTCATGTAGTCCACATCTTTTGCTTCCCCAGTAAGAACCACTTCCTGAGTCGTCACCTGATCCTTAATTTTGTCGAATTGCTCTTGAGTGACAACCTTTTTAGAAACTAAGTCCTCAGGACTACCATAGGGACGACTTGCCTGAATTTTATGGGATAATGCCGGAACACCAAGCTGTCCCTCAAATTTATCCAATTCCGACAGGATAGCACTGTTGATGTTAATTTTCTTTTTGCTGCTATGTCCGCTATGACTAACTGCTTCAGTAGCCTGGGGAGTGGAGTTAGCACCTGGTGCTGTTGGATTTTCTGCGGTTTGTGTACCGTTACAGGAAGTCAGAGCGAAGATGATTGCACTAGCAATAGTTAGGCAGATGTAACGAAATTTTCTCATTTTTTGCTCCTGAAAGTGTTTAAAATGTAATCATTAAAACATTCAAAAGAACATCACGCAGAAATATTTTCACTGTTAAAAACACACAAAAAGCTTTGCAATCTTGCATTTGAGCCTACCCAGCCGGAAAACTGAGCACAAAGTGCATAGTGTGCTCAGCCTGACAGAGCGTGCTGCTTTTGGCATAGCTTTTGTACGAGTGTCAATCAATGAATTTGACAGTGGATCTTAGATTTTGCTATGATACTCTCCCACAAATGATACTATTTTTCAACTACTTGCTAATATTTTGATTATGATTTAATATAAATTGTCAGTGTGTTTGAATAAGTAAAGAATACGGTGTAATATCTATTCTTTGTAAAGTTGCGCTTGATTGAAATACACCCATAGCATGTTGTGGATGCAAGTGAAAGTCCCTAGCTAGGGACTAGACTACTTCCTAGCTGTATGCATTGTTATATGATATGCGTGGCAGCTTAATATCCATTATTAGCGTTGTTATAGCTTGTTATACTTTATACAATGCCAACAAAATCAATATCGGAAAATAGCTGCAACCGGTGTGCTAAAGGGTACTTGTTCTGCTTCAACGGCGTAGACTGTACCACCGTTTAACAAGGTATGAGCTGCAGCGAAATCCAACAAATCCTCATCACCAGTTTCTTCTTCTTGGTGCAAATAAACAGTTTCTGAGGTAGGGTCAAACAGTCCCCATTGCTGCTGAGTGGTAGCAACCAACAATGAATCGATTCTTTGATAATAGGCTGCTGGAATAATTTTTTTGAGTTCATTGGATGCTTTGCCAGTATTACCACCAAACAATTCGTTAAATCGCTCTACAACTTCTTGCTGTGATTTATGGTAGTGTGGCTCAACAATGGGCCAAGCTCGTTCGTGTAGTTCTTGTGCGCTGAGAATCTCTTGATTCCCAGTGATACCTTCTTCAATTAAATGTTGGTAAGTATTTGCCTCTCTGTAAAGGGGCATCAAGTATTCCACCCCAGCCAGTAGCAAAGGCACTGTTTGCTCTCGCAGTTTCTCTTCTAGGGCGTGATTAACAACCTGAAAGAATTGTAAGATGTCTTTGTGGTGTTGATCTCTATCGGGACTACCTTGCCCGTGAAACGATCCTGGTTGTACAGAAGCATTGGCTGTTCCCCCTTTGGATGTAGCAATGCGGAATTGACCTTGTTGAGCAGTCTCATCATAGTTGAGCGCTTCATCCAGACTTTTAGGCATATTTTCCACCTTTAGCTCTTTGATGCTATAGCGTGTTCCCTCGAAGAAACGAACATCTTTTTGACTGAGAGTTAACAGGTAGAAACGCCCATCTCCATTTAAAATCCGCAGTAGTGGCTTAATATGAAATCGGTCTGTCACCACAACCAACTCGTCAAATGTGAGAGGTAGAGTATAGTAGCGAAAAATGTCTCTAGAAATAAAAACTGCCAGTCCCTGGTCTACATTTTGTTCCCAGAAATTTGAATCATCCAGTTGATCAGATTTTGCTAGCAATTCAATGACATCGTTCTGCTCAAGACCTGCATCAATTAAACGTGCCTCAGCCTCTTTGATTAAATTCTTAAAGCGAATTGAGTTTTGTCGAACTTCTGATCCAGCTAACTGCGTAGGCATATAAATAGAAACAGAATTTTGTCTTGGCTGTTCTAGAAGTGTTTTGATTTCCTCTCTAGAAATTAATGTCATGCCATATTCCTCGTATTAACGTGAGTGGACATTGCAAACAAGACCGATGATATATTCAACGGTTCTATGGGACTTTGCCGCCCCCAAATTCTCAAATTATTTGATCTTGATTTATTTCACGTCAAGAAAAGTTACGTTTCATCTTTCCTATGGCAGGAAATTTGGGTACAATTTTTGTTCCTATAGAGTTAGGAATAAGAAAAACTCAAACATTATTGGTTAGTTATCCAATATTAGGTGTGTTTGAGTTCATATGTTTTGAGTGGTTAGTTAAGTTTTTTCGTCTTTGCGAAAAAAAACCCAAAGTCACTCGTTTCATAATCCAATGTAAAGCGACAAGTATGCCAAAAGTAATAGCAATAATTACCAGAGGCTGTTTGCCAAGAATATCCTCTATACCTTTAGTGAGCAACTCATCCGGTTGAGTGACAAAATCCCAACTGTTAAAACGTAAGAAACGTCCCCAATAAACACCCACAGCACAGAGAACATGGGTAATTAACTCAACCCACAAAATCCATTTGCTCTTACCAATGCGATGTAAGTAATAACCTAAATTAATTAAAGATATAACGTAAGCTTCAAATCCAGCTAAAATAACCAACACATACAATGGTATCAATATGAGAGTTATTATCCATACAGACTGAATTGTACGAATATCATCTATCAAATGAATGATATCGGTCAGTAGATAAGGTGCATTCGGTAGAAAAGTATAAAAAACTATAAATCCTAACCACCAAACCCAAGACCGCCCGCGCCCACTGCGAAACAACCAAACACTCAAAGCCAAAGGTATAAAAGCTAGAAATAAGTTCCAAGTCATCCAACGCATATTGATTTGTAGGACTTGCACGACTTTGGCTATCAATTCAGTCAGTTCCGCTTTCATAGCTGTTTCCTTAAAGACGTGTAAATGATTCCGATTTCTCCGTATAGTTATAAGCTAGCTGATTGACTATCAAAACTGCATGGTAGTAGGAAAAATAACTACTAAAGAAATAGCCAATCAAGCGTGCTAAGCCACTAGTATAGCCAATGCGTAAATCAGAGCCACTTTACCATCAAGAAGTTTCTCATCTGGAATGGTGCCCTTGTGCTGGCTATGATTATAGATTTCATCTTGGCCTTATACAGTTCCAGAAATCATTGTCAACTGTCTAGAGAAACTGGTGTATTGTAACAAATGACAATATTCAATACTGTGAGCTATTTCCGGCAGCAGCCCCACATCTGACCCGATAGGGCAGTGTGGGAAGAATGCCGGGATCATAATGAGGTTTTTGAACAGTTAATTAAAATATCACTATTTCTTACAAAAGCTCACCAAAGCTTGCTAGACTGATTTCAGTGAGCAACAGTGAAGTTTAGTGATGTCTAAGTACGTGCCTTTACGTGTTGCTTGTGACAGACTTGGCGTTCATCCAAACACGATAAGGAGGTGGGTACACCTTCGACCTATAAAATTGTAGTTTTTATATAAAAAATATGGTATTCTCACAAAAGTGCCCATCCCCACACACGGGAATGGGTTGAGGATGAGGTTTGAGTTTATGCTAATGCACACTCCGAATTGATTGTGTGTCGTCAATATCCGGACTACGTAATTCCTCCACCAGTGCCTGAATTTCTGCAGGAGGAGGAGGTGTGAGACGAGACACCACAAGGGTAACAACTAAGTTTAGCAGCATACCCACAGTGCCAATTCCTTCTGGAGAAACCCCAAAGAACCAAGGTGGCATACCCCCAAACTTAACCCCTACGATGTATGCAGTAGTAAAGATTAAACCTGTCAGTATACCAGCGATCGCCCCTTCTTTGTTGGTGCGTTTGTCGAAGATACCCAGCAAGATAGCTGGAAAGAAGCTAGAAGCAGCTAATCCAAAGGCAAAAGCCACAACCTCACCTACAAAACCTGGTGGATTCACCCCAAAATATCCAGCACCAACCAGGGACAAACCGACCATCAAACGTCCGACAAACAGCCGTTTTTGTTCTGATGCTCCCGGATCAACGATGCGGTAGTATACATCGTGAGCTATAGAACTAGAAATCACCAGTAACAGTCCTGATGCTGTAGACAAAGCTGCTGCCAATCCACCAGCCGCTACTAAAGCGATGACCCAAGGAGCTAGTTTAGCAATCTCTGGAGTCGCAAGCACAATGATGTCTCGGTCAATCGTAATTTCGTTCGTGTCTTTTTTTGGAGTTAATTGTAGACGCCCGTCACCGTTTTTATCTTCAAAAGTCAGCAGTTTGGTGCGTTCCCACTTGTTTGCCCAGTCTAACTGCCGCACTTCCTCAACAGTATGATTGTGCAGGGAATTAATGAGGTTATAACGGGCAAACATAGAGAGGGCTGGAGCTGTAGTATACAGAATGGCGATGAATAACAGTGCCCAACCAGCAGAAAACCGAGCTGAACGCACGTCTGGAACTGTATAAAAACGTACAATTATATGAGGAAGTCCGGCAGTTCCCACCATTAAGGCAATAGTGACAAACAGCACGTCTAGCATGGGCTTGTTGACAAATGGCTGAGTGTACTGTGCAAAGCCAAGATCAACTTGGATTTGATTGAGCTTGTCGGCAATGTCACTAAACGTAAATGCAAACTGGGGGATCGGGTTGCCTGTAAGCAATACAGCAAGCGCGATCGCTGGAATCAGGTAAGCAATAATCAAGATGACGTACTGTGCTACCTGTGTCCAAGTGATGCCTTTCATGCCGCCCAGCACAGCAAAAAAGCCCACAATGACCATGCCGATGATCACACCTGTGTTGATGTCTACCTGTAGGAAGCGGCTGAAAACAATGCCAACCCCCCGCATTTGTCCAGCAACATAGGTCAGGGAGACAAAAATGGCTGCCACAACTGCTACCAGACGGGCAATGTTAGAATAGTATCTATCTCCTACGAAATCGGGTACTGTATACTTACCAAACTTGCGGAGGTAAGGAGCCAGCAACAGTGCCAGCAGCACGTAGCCCCCAGTCCAACCCATCAAATAAATTGAGCCATCGTAGCCCATAAAACTAATCAGCCCCGCCATTGAAATGAACGAGGCTGCAGACATCCAGTCGGCGGCAGTGGCTGCACCATTGGCAATGGAGGGAATTCCCTGATCCGCTACAAAAAAACCTTTACTATCTTTAACTCGTGATTGCCAACCAATGTAGAGGTATATCAGGAACGAAAGTCCAACTATTAAAATAGTCCAAATTTCAACTGACACAACTTTTCCTCACCTTCTAATATTATGCTTACGGTCTAACTTGTCCATTTGAAAGGCGTAGATAAAAATCAACACCACAAAAATCAGAATTGAACCCTGCTGTGCCATCCAAAAACCAAATGGCACGCCAAAAAAACGTACAGCATTTAATGGTTGTACCAGCAAAATACTAAAAACGAGAGACACCAGCGCCCAAACTATCAAAAGGTTGCGAATTAAAGCAGTGTTCGCACGCCAATAAGAATGGCTCTTTTCGCGATCCATTTCTAAGTAAATTTATGAAAAATGTAACCAAGATACTAGCAGAAGTAGGACTTAAGATCTAGAAAAGTTTAAAATTCAAAATGATTTTTTTAACCATTGATCAATATGGGTCAGATTTCCGTGTGACTCATTATCCAAAGATTGAGAAATTGAACCATATTGAGATATAAACAGAGTATTGACAGATAATTTCGTCCTAGACAGGACTTACGCAAACAAACCCGGTTTCTACCAAAAATCGTTTGTTTCGCAACCAAAGACGAACGAAGAAACCGGGTTTCTAGCAGATGGTGCGTAAGTCCTACTAAAGCAAACAGTAGCGCGTAAGCGCTACTGCAAACCCATTTACCTCATTTTGATTCACTACAGTACTTGTTCACCTCAGACGCCAGCGCATCAGACTGTTTAGCCGCATCTGCGGCTGCTGTCAGAGCTGTATCGATGTCTCCTCTTGCCTTTTGAATTTTGACCCTACCCTCTGATGAGGCTTGAGCTGTCTTAGCTGAACCAAGAGCCTTACCTGCTGTAGCAATTGATTGACTGAAAGTCTCAAACACCTTGACAAAACTGCTCTGAAATTGTTGAAGCTTGGGGTCTTTTAAATTTAGCTCCTTAATTTCTTTGGTCACAGCTTCCAAATCCTTGGATAGTTGCAAGCTGGTTGTCACCTGCTGACCTTTATTCTTATCAATCAAGTCACTTCCTTTGTTAATGAGGTTAATCAGTCGCTCACATTGAGAGGCTTTGCTGTCATTGCACGCAGTCACGAACATTGCCATACTCAAGCTAATAGGAATAATAACGGTATATCTACGCAAAACAGACATTAACACCTTACCACCAATAAAACCGAAACAATAGTAACCAATGATTCAGTCGTTTTTGTTGGTATTTCGACCAGTTATCAGTTATCAAGTACCAGCCGCAGTCATCAGTCATCAGTCATCAGTTATCAAGGAAGCGCAGTATCAGGCAGGAAACGGACTCGTCTACTCCTTGTTCACTGTTCACTGTTCACTGTTCACTGATTCGATTACCAACCCACGGGTAAACCCAGCTTGTCCAGGGTATCAGCATCTTGCAATAATGGCTGAATATCGTTATCTATTGCAATCTGACCACCAGAAAGCACTAAGGCGCGTTGAGTCACTTTACTGAGCCAGTTTAGGTCGTGAGAGGCGATTAATATCACTTGCACGGGTAACTTTAACAAAACTTGAGCTAAGTGACGCCGCCATGCTGGATCGAGACCGTTTGTAGGTTCGTCCAAAATCAAAATTGTCGGGTCTAACGCTAAAATCGCTGCTAAGGCAGCAAGACGCCTTTGTCCACCGGAAAGTTCGTGTGCAGAACGGTTGGCGTAAGCTTCTAGTCCAAAGTCAGCTAACAGGTGTTTTGCCTTATCAATTGCTATTGCTGGTGGTACACCGTAGTTACGTAGTCCAAAGGTCACATCTTCTAAGATGGTTGGCATAAACAGTTGGTCGTTGGCATCTTGGAAGCTAAACCCGATTTTACGGCGTATTTGGGGTAGGGTTTTAGGTTCTACTAAAATATCATTGATCCAAATTTTTCCTGATAGGGCTTGTTTTAAGCCGATGAGGTTTTCTAGCAAGGTACTTTTACCAGAACCAGTCGATCCCATGAGTGCAACGCGTTCGCCTGGATTCAAGGTAAAAGAAATGTCTCGTAAAACTGGTTCTTGATTTGAATAGGCATACACTAGATTCTGAACAACGACCCCTGTTTGTAACATTCTATTTTGTGGATGATGAATGATCTGAATTTCCAGGCTAAGATTATCTGATGCGTAGGCGTTGTTCATCCTACTGAAGACTAAAATCCAAAATTGGTATAGGAAGCCACAGTCAAACAAACAGCAATGGCACACATCATCGCCACTGCAAAACGCTCTTTTGGTCTTAATGTCGCGTCTGTTGGTAGCTGTCCGTTGTAACCACGAACTTCCATTGCTGCGTAGACTCTTTCTGCTCGTTCCAAACTGCGGAGATATAAGGCTCCGATCATAGCTGCACTGGCGTAGCGCAACCACCCACCAGGACCGTTCAAGCCCCGTAGTTGAGCACTACGCTGCATTCGCGTCACTTCCCCAACCAAAATTTCTATGTATTGCCCAGCTAACAATAAATTTTCTTTTAATGCTCTCGGTAGGGGTAAGCTTTTGAGGGCGATGCCAAAACTGTGAGGTGGCAAAGTTAACAAAAAACTATTCATCGTTATTAGACAAATTAGGGAACGAACCAGCAAAAAACTAGCTCGTTCCCATCCTAAGGGTAACGCTAGTAACGAGAGAAAGATAAGTTCTGCACCGAGTAAGCCTGTGAGTTTACGAATGGGTACACGTAGTAGACAAGCCCATAACAGTGCGATCGCCCCATACGCACCTAGCCAGTACCAAGCATTAGGCTTAAGAAAAGCACACCCCACGACAATAACTAACGATAGCTGCAAGCGTAACGGTAAAGAAATTCTAAGCATTATCCGGTCTAACTAATTTTGCAATACCAAAGGCTACCCCAAAACAAACAATAGACCCGAGAATTCCAGCAATACTCGTTCCTATACCTTCATTACCGTTTACAGTATAGTCAGCAAACGGCGTCGGGACTGACACTCGTATATTTTCTCCTAACTTAATAAAACCCAAATTTTCAGCAACTTTTTCCAAACCATCTGGCCATGCTGAGGCTAGCAGTGAGAGTACACCTGCAATCAGAAGAATGCTAACAACAGGTACGATCCACCCTTTAAATTCCTGCTGGTTTCCAGGCAAAAGGTCTGGTCGTGCTGTCATCAGGTAAGTTAACACACCTCCAGTAATCAATCCTTCACCAATACCAATGAGGATATGTACGCCAGTCATCGCTGGTAAAACTATATTGACTGGTGCAGTCTCAGAAAGAGCTAACTCTATAGCACAAGCGATCGCTGCAACCACCACACTAATGCCCGCTGCAATACCAGCAGCTAGAGGTAAACGCCCTTTATATCCTCCAAGCAACCGCTGTAAAGTTTGGGTTAAACTCCAGCCAACCCAAACTCCAATCACAGCCATGTTAAAGATATTTGCTCCTAAGGCTGTGATCCCACCATCAGCAAATAGAACAGCTTGAATAATTAAAACGGTAGCAATGCACAACATACCTGCCCAAGGGCTACCTAAAATAATCGCTGCCAAGGTGCCTCCTAATAAGTGACCACTTGTGCCACCTGCGACAGGAAAATTAATCATTTGTGCGGCAAAAATAAACGCGGTGGTTAAACCAAGAACAGGTGCGCGACGGATACCAAAAGCGTCTTGCGATCGCCCCATACCTATTCCTAGCCCCACCACACTTACTAACCCAGTACCTGCAGCTACTGGGAGAGATACAAACCCATCAGGAATATGCATAATGTGCCTCTGTTTTATATGTGTTTTCTTTCACAGAGTTATTGATATGACTTAGACATTTTATTCACTAACGAAACCAAATTTTACACCAATTTTGCAATGCCCTCATGGGGGATGTCTTTGTATGACTTAAGGGTTATTGACAATAACTTTTACGTCACTTAATGTACTTTTACTCTCAAATGTAAATTTTTACAAACTTGATTTATAACTTTTGAGACAAATCAAAAAATAACTAATTAAGTCAATACGAAAAATTAACGACTAAAAATAACGAAACAAATTCAATATTCTTTGTCGTAATCGTTCCAAAACAGGTCCTTCTTCGGCAACTCCATCTGCAAATAACATTTCGTATATCAATGGCACTCCTAACTGTAACTCTTCTAAAAGTTCACGTTGACTAAACACATCTTGGGGCTTTCCTTCCAAAATGAGTCTTCCTCTATCCATCACTAATATCCAATCTGCCCAGCGATAAACTAAATCAAGGTCATGAGTTGCCATCAAGATAGTTGTCCCAGATGCATGAATTTTTCTCAAGGTTGCCATCAAGTTGCGCGTATGTAATCTATCCAGATAAGCCGTGGGTTCATCTAGCAATAAGAGTTCTGGTCGTAGCACCATCACATCTGCTATTGAAACTCGCTTTTTTTGTCCTAAACTGAGGTGATGTACTGGTCTTTGAGCAAGTTCAGTTAATCCAAATTCTACTAAAGCTTGCTCAACTCGCTGTTGAATTTCTGCTTCTGGTAACCCTAAATTACACAAGCCGTAAGAAATATCTTCTTCAACAGTAGAGGCTACCAGTTGTTGTTCTGGATCTTGAAAAATTAACCCTATTTTTTGGCGTAAATTCGTCAGGTAGTCACGATTATATTGCAGTGGTTTACCCTGCCATGATATAGTTCCTTTATCAGGCTTGTATAGACCATTGGCTAACAAAAATAATGTGCTTTTACCACACCCGTTTTGACCGATTAATGCACATCTTTTACGCGCAGGAATTCGTAGACTGAGACCATTGAGAGCCGACTGTTGGGCACCTGGGTAAGTATAATGTATCTGCTCAAATTCGAGTAAACATTCCTGCATGCTGCCAAAATTCCAATCCTATTAAAACTACACACCCAACAATCGCTTCTATAGCATAGCGCTTGGATCTTTGATAGCGATGGGGATGCCAAACCCGCAGTTCTCCGTTAAAACCCCGTGCTGCTAAACTTAAGGAGACTTGACGATAATTTTCTATAGTTCGCTTTAGTAATTGTCCAATCAACAGTGCTAAACTTTTCATTCCCCTGCTAAAAGTACGATAGCCACCACGAGATTGTTGAGCAGTCCATAACTCAGCAGTAGTATTGAGAAGGACAAAAATAAAGCGGTACATCAGGAATAAAAGTTCTGTTATCAGTACTGGAACTCCTATGCGACGTAGTGTTTGCAAAAGTTCGGAAAAGGGGATAGTTAGCATGATAAAATATAGGCAGGATAGAGAAGCAATAGCTCGCGTTAAAATAGTCAATCCCTGCTCAATACCTTTGTGACTTATATATACATAATAAGAGCCAAAAGTCAAGCCAGCGACGGAATCATGTGGTACCAGATGTATGTGAGAAATATCTACTCCATTGATAACTAAAGCTGGTAAACTCGTTAACCAGAAGAGAATAGCAACATAAACTAATTTCAGATAAGTTTTAGCAGGAATGCCTGCATACATCACTGTCCAAAAACTTATCCAAACTGCAATCAAGATTTGAATGAAAGGATGAGCAAAGGCAGTGATAAGTAGCAGGACAGTGGCAAATACCAATTTTTGTTCTGGTGGTAACCAACGTAAGCGATTTGTGTAAGCTAAGGTATCAATCTGAATTCTCATTTTGTTTCTTGCTTTGTTCAGAACGCCCCTTGTATAACCCAATAACATAGCCAATCACACCAGCACCTACTGCTGCTTGCACGCTAAACATGAGGCTTTCAACTTCTCCACTGGGCAACTCAATGAATGATTTAAACCAAGGTTTATATTGGGGCTGTATTTCTTTGATAGCTGATTCTGCTTGGTCATCAGAACCACTAAATTCCGCACCTTTAATGAATACTACAGGTGCTGCTGCTAATACTACCACTGCTAACAGCAACAGCCAGTTATTCCATTTTTGATTTTGCTTTGTCATGACTCACTCGCTTCGCTCAAATTCAAAATTCAAAATCACCGTTCGCGCAGCGTGCCCGAAGGGCATAGATTTGAGTCTCCGGAGGAGACGCTGCGCGTTCGCCCTTGGCGTGCGCTTGCGCTTACGGAGGAAACCTCCGCTCAAACTTCTCTCAAAATTCAAAATTGAAGCACCACCAGGATGAATCTAGGGGCTTGAATAAAGTTGCTCCGCATTTTTTCTTCTCCATACCATAAGTTGGGGGCTTGTATCCTTTTCTTTTTTGGTCGCTTGTTATTTATGATTTGTTAATCGTTAGTTTTCAAAAATGATGACTAACCACTCTCTACTTTCTATTAGGTCTTTGGTTTCATGAGGTTTAACATTTCTAGTTCTTGATGACCATAGTTAGAAAGCCAATTCCAAACCAAGACTGTTAACAATCCTTCACTAATTGCCAAGGGTACCTGTGTTACGGCAAAGATTCCTGCAAATTTAATAAATGATGCCATGAAACCACCTGTGTCTGCGGAGAAGGCAAGAGCCAGTTGTACGGAAGTGACAAGATAAGTTGTCAAATCTGCAACAGCAGATGCTAGAAATATCGCTAGGCTTTGCTTGCCAGTTTGCATAATCAAGCGGTATAGCCAGAAAGCAACAAATGGTCCGACAATTGCCATTGAAAATGCATTTGCCCCTAGTGTTGTCAACCCACCATGTGCTAGTAGTAACGCTTGAAATAGCAAGACTAAACTACCTAGTACGGACATGGCTAAAGGTCCAAATAGCACTGCTCCTAATCCTGTACCTGTTGGATGGGAAGAACTTCCTGTCACGGAAGGCATTTTCAATGCTGACAGCACAAAAGTAAACGCTCCTGCCAATGCCAAGAGTAATTTTAGTTCAGGAGTGGCTGTGGTGATGCGAGTGAGCGATCGCAATCCCAAAATAAAAAACGGTAATGCCACAATCCACCAAAAAACTGCCCAGCCAGGTGGTAAAAAACCTTCCATAATGTGCATAGCATAAGCTGGTTTGGGTAAGCAGACAATGAAGTAAAAACTTACCACTACCATCAAGATGAGACTCACTAACCTTACTCTGGCTTTTGATTTGGGAATAGTTTTTAACATAATCAAGACCTGCAGATGCTAAAGCTTTTAGTATAAATCGCTCTGGGTCTTGACTCAAGAAATATCTTTGTCAGCAAAAGTTCCTCCTTTTTTAGTTGAGTTTGGAAAAGTGTTGAATAGCAAAAAGTCAAGGCTTGCGTCTTGTTTTCAGCTATTAGGAAATATGTCTCATACACATTAAAAAATGTAGTTTTCAATACAGGTATTGCCATGTGAATACGGTACGGCATCAAGAAAAAATAAAAGTTCTTTCACAGGACTTTTTTGGGTTAGACGAGGGAATTTGCAACATTTTGATAAAAAATCCAGTTTTTTTGAAAAATCACCTCATTATTTGTCAGACTTCCGAAATATTGACAAGAATTATTGATTGTTTTACCATTTTTTCAGGAAATAATTGAAAAAAATTAGCAATTTTCTTCCATTTTGCCGCTAGCCATTGATAAAATCATGCCTAACAATTCTGTTTTAGAGCAAGAAAAACTATTGAGTCGCCGTAATCTGTTGATGCTGGGCTTAGCAGGTACTGGTGTGGCTGGTGCGGCTTTATGGCAAATATTTAATTCCCGAAGTCAGTCACGGGTAAAAGTACCACCTCTGGAGACACAGACAACTTCTGATTTAGTTACCCCCTCGAAGATGGTACGAGAATTTGAGTATGGTACGCTGAAGCGAGAAAATGGACGTGTAATTCGAGAATTTCGATTAACTGCTGGTACTTCCCCAATTCGGCTCAATAGTGCTGTTTCTTTCAACATTTGGGATTTAAACGGTCGCATACCGGGACCAACACTCAGGGCAAAACAGGGCGATCGCGTGCGGGTGTTGTTCTTCAACCAGGCAGGACATTCCCACTCTCTACATTTTCATGGCGTTCACCCCTCAGAGATGGATGGCATTCGTCCAGTTCGCCACGGTACAGCGACTATCTATGAATTTGACGCGGAACCCTATGGTGTTCATTTGTACCACTGTCACATTGAACCAGTCACTCGTCATATTGCCAAGGGTCTATATGGAATGTTTATCATTGATCCCCCCACTCCACGTCCCCCAGCAGATGAAATAGTGCTGATTATGGGTGGGTATGATGTGAACGATGATAACCGTAATGAACATTACGCTTTCAATGGTCTACCCGACTACTACAAGGATAATCCCATCCGGATTTACCAAAATCAGTTGATTCGACTTTACCTGCTTAACATCATTGAATTCGACCCAGCAGTAACGTTTCACCTACACGCCAACTTTTTTAAGGTTTATCCTACGGGAATGACGACCAAACCCTCTTATGAAAGTGATGTGATCACAATGGGGACAGCCGAACGACATATTTTGGAATTTGCCTTTCGTTATCCGGGTATGTATATGTTTCATCCACATCAGGATGCGATCGCAGAAAACGGCTGTATGGGTCAATTTGACGTGATTACCCAGAGTCAGGAAAAAATGACATAAATTCGGGAAACGGTTGAATACTCCAAAGATCATTGATCATTATTTTTTATAGAAGAGAATTTTTGCCCTACTATGTGGTAGAACTTGTTTTAGTATGGCGACAAACATCTGAATAACAAAAAAAGATTCATACCTAAAATTTGCCAGGGGCGCATAAAACTAAGGGGTATGAATTGAAGCGTGCATCTCCTACGAGGAGAAAAGCCTACTAGTTAATCATTGCTACTTATGCATCGCCAAAAAAATCCTGATTTGATTCTTGCTGTGCAATGACGAGGTCATGACAGAAGCAATGAATCATACAATTCATGGTGCAAAATGTAACATCAAATGACTTTTTTCCGATGAACATACGTCTAACACATTTACTAAACTTACCTGGTGTAGCAGTAGAATCTTGTCATTCTTCTCAAGATTCAGTATCTTTTCAATTAAGGGTTTTAACGAAAGGTACATACTGCCCACATTGTCGTAACTACACAGAGGAATTACATCAAACTAGACCAATTCTAGTTAGAGATGTACCAGTAGACAGTAAAGAAGTTTACCTAAAGTTACCACGTCGTCAGTTTTATTGCAGAGTGTGTCAGCGATACATTACTGAACGATTGCAGTTTATCGATTGGCGAAGGAGGTACACACAAAGGTATGAGGAAAATATTTATACCCAAGTCAATCGTTTCAATATTGAGCAAATTAGCCAACAGCAACATCTTGGTGTTGAGCAAGTCAAGAACATTTTTAACCACATCAATCAAAAGCGAAAAAAACAGCATCTTGAACTCAGCGAAAAGAGGTATAGCTATGAGAAGTATGGAAAAAATAACAAAAAATTATCACCATAAAGTCAAAAAATAAGAGTATTATTTTTGTTGACTGTAGATTTTTTTTGTAAAAGTCTGTATGCTAAAAGAAGTGTCTTAAACATAGCGTCAAAGCACACACTTTAGAAAAGTTTCCCTAGATCATCCGGGCATCCTATTAATGACATAGCGGGAGATGACTTCCTAATTTACGGTTTTCCCCCCTCATCTAAATAGTTGTTTGTTGAACACTAACTGAGGATTTTTGATAGTGCTAGATTCACGTTTTGATTCAATTTTTGGAGAGTTTCCTCAACAGCTGGATATTCTCAAGGTTAGAGTCTATAGACTGAGTATGTTATCTGCTAGCATCTTTCTATTTTTGACTTTATTTAACTTACAGCATTCTAGTCCTTGGCATTAGACATCTGGTGCAGATTCATTTGAAACCGTTGTAATAAGTGGACTGAAATCTAATTTATACAGAGGTCTATAAATGGAAACCATTAGAGGAAATAACTAGACAGTTAAAATCTGCACAAAGCTGATTTTATAGGCATTATAGCTTACCCTGGAGCAAAGGCTTTGCCCTACAGCATACCTGCTTTCTTGTACTAGCAACTCAGCATATATGCGTTACCGTGCATAATAGTTGCTGGCACTGCTAATATCATGTCAGATTAAAACAGTGAACAGGCAACGCTAAGGTGAGCGTCAGCCGAACGGGAACAGTAAACAGTGAACAGTGAACAGTGACCAATGAACAAGGAGTAGACGACTCCGTTTCCTGCCTGATACGAGTGGTACTTGATAACTGATAACTGATAACTGATAACTGTTAAATAACCGTTCGCAGCCAGTAAAGGGAAGCAATCCCAAAGACGCAAGCAAATTGCGTTGTTTGACGGAGTTTGCCCGAGAATTTAGCAAGAGTTTGCATATCTTTTGTCTTACTCCCAAGAAATACTCTTGAGGGAGTGAGTGGGGAAAGTGTTTCTTTCATTCGTAACGGGTTGCAATCGCTGCCCGTGACACTCAACGGCTGTTTGAAATAGCACCTGTTCATACCAAGTTGCAATTCTCCGGTAGCATAAGTCAATTGCATTCAAAGCAGCGTGTCCCTTTGCTCCTGAGCGAGCGTAAGCTTCAGGAGAGTTTTCCGCGACGATCGCTAACGCGTTCGCGCCCGATTTTTGCCGCAAGCATACCCTAACGGTGGAGCAAAGCAATGTGCTTAACCACAAACTATTACAGCAGAACGCAACTTAAGTATCAATACCAATTCGCGTTCAAAAGCGTAATTTATAAATTTTGATTGTCTAGTTCCATCAAGAACTATCGCTATTTGAAAGTTATGGTTTAGAACGCAGTTTAGTACAAGTAACGATTTCCAGCTTGTAGCTGAAAAAGCAACATACAGTATTCAATATTCAGTTTTTCCCAGTTGAATTGTTACCCCTTGCAATACCTCATAAGGTCGCGCAAGGGGTTTTTTTTGGTTGGTAATAACATCAGCAATACTTGAACGGTAGTCTTGAAAGACTAATGCTGATTTAGTTGACGCCGCGCTGCTTCTAAAATGATCCTTTGTTCAGCACGAGCGATCGCCAAATATGTCCGTTCAACAGCTTCCGGTTCAACAGAAATAGAAGTGATGCCCCATTGCACCAATTGCTCAATAATTTCAGGATACAGCGCTGGCGCTTGACCGCAAATAGAACAAGGAATTCCTGCACTGTTTGCCATTTGAATAAGTTGAGCAACAGCACCCATAACGACTGGATGACGTTCATCAAATACTTTTGCGAGTTGTCCTTGTTCTCTATCCACTCCCAAAAGCAGTTGAGTCAGATCATTGGTACCAATTGAAATTCCCTGTACACCTGCTTTGACATATTCTGGCAGTAAAAACAGCACGCTTGGCACTTCTGCCATAATCCACAATTGAAACTGTGGTACTTGGGTTAACCTTGCTTGCTCAACTTTTTGACGGCAAAAAGAAAACTCTTCCACTGTACGAACAAAAGGTAGCAGTAAATGGATATTGCTGTATCCTGCGTTTTGTACACCGGCTATTGCAGCCAGTTCTAACTCAAAAACTGCGGGATTTTTTACATAGCTGAAAGTCCCACGTTCCCCCAGCATCGACTGCGTGGAAGATTCTACATTATCATTCAAAGATAGCAGTTCATGAGAACGCCAATCCAAAGACCGATAAAAAACAGGTCTTGGTGCAAAAGCTTGGGCGAAGTGAATCATCTGCTGGTGCCAACGTTCTAACAATTTGGTTCGGTGTCCCTCCAACAGCCAAGTACTAGGGTGTTTCCCTTCGAGTATATTCAGAACCATCAGTTCTGAACGCAATAATCCCACACCATCCACGGGTAAGCTTTGCGCTTGTTCTATCACACTAGGCTGGCTCAAGTTAACCAGCAGTTTTGTAGCGATCATCGGGAGACTCAGGCGTGATGGCGAGATGGAAGACGCGGAGAATAAATATGTCCCCTTGTCTACGGACACTTTCCTCAAGGGAAGCCAGCCGCGTGCTTTGGTGTCCTCTCTTAGTTCCCTTGTCTCCGTATCATCTTCTCCTTGTCGATGGACACTTTCTTCAACGGAAGCGTCAACTCCAGAAGAATTTTCCAAAAGAGGCGTCTGGGGTTGAGAAACTCCAGCACGGTGAGACAGCGCGAATGACGGGTTTCCCGACCTAGGCGACTGCGTTAGCGCAGCGTGACCGGGGGTCATACCCGAAGGGAAGTGTCCTCCCCTAGTCTCCTTCGCGCCTAATTCCGACTCCGTAGGAACCTCAAGTTCTTCTTCGCCCTTAATCCCTAACGCCAATCTGCTCAAGTCGGAAAACCCACCCACGGGGCTGGTTCCTCCGTGGGAACTCCGAGTTCCTTTTGTCCCCGTGTCCTCTTGCCCTTGTCCTATCTCCCTAGCTTCTCTTGTGAGACGATAAACTTCTCCCTTGTCACCATCAATCAGTAATTTTTCGCCAGTTTGAACGATTGCTGTGGCATCTGCTACGCTCACCACTGCTGGTATTCCCAATTCTCTAGCAAGAATAGCAGCGTGACTCGTCATACCTCCTTTTTCAGTAATAATACCAGCAGCTTGTTGCAGTAACGGTAACCAATCAGGTGCGATTGTTGGTGTGACTAAAATGACTCCCTTGGGTAATTGTTCTGGTTTTTGTTGTGCATTCACAATAATATGAGCAGTTGCGGTCACACGTCCGGCTGATGCTCCTAATCCTTTGAGAGAGTGGAAATTATAAATTGCTAGGGGTGTACTCATTTGCGTGAGGTAAAGCGTACTCGTTGTCTCACAAGATATAGTCCACTCAAAGGTAAAATTGACGCCAGTTTCTTTGACAATTTGACTTGCTAGTTGAATGAGTTGTTGCAGATATTCTTCTGGCAAAGCGTACTGTTTTTGTTGGTCTTCTTCCAACAGGTAAGAAACAAGACTTGAGTCATTTGAGACCAGCGCATCTGAAGCAGGCACGGTTTGCAAACCAGCTACGGGCGCTTTATAGATGTAAACCCCGTCCTTAAGGACGGGGTCTTCCTTATCATTAAGACGGTAAGCTACCATCTTATTGCCCAATTCCCGTTCTTTGACAGTTCCAGTTTCCGGATGGATGTAGTAAACATCTGGCAAGACTTCACCTTGAGTCATTGCCACTCCTAATCCCCATGTTGCTAAAATTTCCCATTCAGATGAGTTGGCATTGAGTAAGCCGGAGGCGATCGCATTCCGAAAAGGCTGTACCAAAACTCCCAAATTCATTTGTTGCAGGTCTATTCCTGCCCATTGCCAGTACAATAAACTTTTAGCACGAAACATCTGGCTCCAAGTGCGCTTCAATGCCAGAGTAATAGCTTGTTCATCACATTCACACACCTGAGATTCTAGCAATCCAGATGTTTTAGTGACTCCATGCTTTATGGTAGGCACAACAAAAGTTGGTCGAAAAATCAGATATGCAGATTTTAATTCTTTAGCTGCATTGACAATTTGACTCAGTAGGTGTTCTGGCAAATGAGCAGCACTCATCTCTTGGCGTAAGCGTCTAGCAACCTGCTGAAGTTGACGCCAATTTTTGACATCTAAGTGTAGCGAAGAATAAGGTAAGTCAGCGACTAACGCCTCCGAACTGTTGAGAGTTTCTAGAAATTCTCGCAAAACTTCCGCTGAAACGACAAAACCAGGCACTACAGGATAACCGCGCTGCATAATTCTGCTTAAATAAAATGCTTTGTCACCAACTTTGGCGCGGTCTTGTAGTTTAATTTGATCAAGCCAGTAGAGTTTGTCCACTCAATTACTTTGTTATCTGTTGTCAGTAGCTACGATAATGGAATTACTGTAATCATATAAGTAGCGACGGCTTCACGAATGGTAAATAGTCAGTTCTGAACCACTGAAAAACTAGCAAAAGGATATTCAACCATTTGTCCACCATCTATGTTCATGACGCTGACTTAGCTTGTGGTTATGGCGCTGAGAGTTTAAATAAGTGCGTCTACCTGAAAAAACGCAATATCTCTGAAGTGAAATCTTGATAACTGCTTACTGTTTACTGTTCACTGATTTCATGGAATATGTGCCTATTAAAATATTACCATTAAGTACCTAGTGATTGTATATTAACATCCATCAAGAATTGACAAGGATTTCTCATTGCCTAGCATCTACTATCTTCCGGCTAATGATTGGTTGAACATCACCTTTAGGTTGTGCCTTGCTTTACTCGTTGGGGCAATAATTGGCATAGAACGCCAAATTAGACACAAACCAGCTGGTTTGCGAACTCATATGCTGGTGAGTTTTGGTGCAGCACTGTTTACTCTCGTATCTTTGATAATAAGTGCAGATAAACCAAATGGGGATGCCCTTTCGCGAGTGATTCAAGGTATTGCAGCTGGTGTAGGATTTCTTGGTGGAGGAGAAATTTTACGGGAATCTTCCCAAGAATCAGCGCGAACTGAAATTAAGGGACTCACTTCAGCAGCAGCTATTTGGGTTTGTGCTGGTTTGGGAATTGCTGCTGGATGTGGTTTGTGGCAGTTGGGATTAATTGCGGCTTTGTTGTCTTTGTTAGTTTTAAATGTTTTTAAACGATTTGAATAAAAAAAAGGGAATAGGGAACTCTTAACAGGGAATAGGGAACAGGGAATAGGGAACTCTTAACAGGGAACAGGGAACAGGGAATAGGGAAATCCCCATAAATCCATGACGACTGTGTTGGCGAATTGGGAAACGCTTGACTAATGACGGGCAGACTTATTTATTTGCTTGCGATATTTCACCAGAATCCACAGAAAGAATTTGCGAGGAATTCAGCCACTGTGAATCAAAAGAACCCAAATGAGTTGTCGTGATCAGGGTTTGAAAACGATCTTGAATGGCATCGAGTAGCTGATTTTGTCGAGATGGATCGAGCTCAGCTAAGACATCATCAAGTAGTAGCAGGGGTGGTTCTCCAACCACTTGTTCTATAAGTTGTAATTCTGCTAATTTTAAGGCTAGTACCAAAGTTCGCTGCTGACCTTGAGAACCGTATTGACGGCATGGTGTTTGATTAATTGTCAATTCAATTTCGTCACGGTGGGGACCAACAAGAGTTGTGCCTTGGTGTAACTCTGCAACAGCACGTTGGTCTATTTTTTCTAAAAAAGCTTGCTGTAATTGTTCTGGATGGTTGTCATCTAATGAGACATTGGGTGAGTAGTTGAGTTCTAGAATTTCTGTACCACCACTGATACTAGCGTGCCAAGCCTTGGCAATCGGGGCTAGTCGCTGTATGGCGCGATCGCGTCGTCGAATCACCCGTGTTCCCGTAGTAGCCAACTGTGCATTCCAAATATCTAACTCAGAATGCTGTGGAGTTTGGGCTTTTGCACTGACCGGATGCAGTGATTTTTCTTGTAGACGCGCACCCGCTTCCCGTAACGATGGCGACTGGTGTTGCAAAGTGCTTTTCAAAAAGGCATTGCGCTGTCGCAAAACCTGGTTATATTGCTGTAGAATATGAGCATAAACAGGTTCAAGTTGGATTAATAGAGTATCCAGCCAATTTCGACGACCTTCAGGGCCACCGCGAATAAGATCTAAATCTAAACTAGAGAACTGTACTGCATTTAAGACACCAAGAAAATCCATTTGACGCCGCAGAGTCTCACCATTCAGAGCAACGGTACGGCGACCATTTCGACGCAAGGTGAGACTAAGGTCACTGATCCCAGTTTGTCGCTCTAAAGTGGCAACAAGCATGGCTATGGTTTCTCCATCTTGAATCAAATCGCGATCGCGTGCCATTCTGTGCGATCGCAATGTTGCCAGCAATTCTACCGCCTCCAACAAATTGGATTTCCCCTGAGCATTATTGCCTACCAAAATGGTTTTGGGAGCATGAAACTCAACTTGCTGCTGTTTATAGTTGCGAAATTGTCGCAGATGAAGGGTTTTCAGGTACATAATATTTGTCCTCAGACATCAGTCTACAGCCACGTCTAAAGTATGGTAAAAGCAAGCTAAGCCTCTTATAACCTCATGTTCCTTCAGACTGACTGGAAACTTCTGTCAGAGAACAATTTGTAGATAAAGCAATCCTACCTACAAGCAGCTAGACTGTACCACCTGCGGCTTGAAAACGAGCGCGAGCGCGTTTGTATGCTTGGTTTGCTTGGATTTGGGCTTGGCGCTCTCCTGATTGTACTTGATTCAAACGGGTTTCTGCTTCATTAAAAGCAGCACGGGCTTCCTCTATGTTAATTGTGTCACCCCGCTCAGCACTGTTTACCAGAATTGTGACTTCATCTTGTTCAACTTCGGCAAAGCCACCTAACAGGGCGATCGCTGTCCAACCCTGATTTTTATTGGCACGTACTCGCATAACGCCCGTATCTAGGGCGGTTAACAGTGGTGCGTGTCCGCTGAGGATACCAAGTTGACCAGTAGTGCTGGGCAAAATGACTTCTTCAGCTGGGGCATCCCACACAGTTTTATCTGGGGAAATTACACGAACAGTCAATGTCATATTTCACTTATCAGTTATCAGTTATCAGTTATCAGTTACTGGTCATCAAGTATCAGTGAACAGTTATCATACTTATCCTGATAACCCTTCGGGTATGCGCAAAGGGCATACGCCATATCAGGCACGAGGGAAACCCTCCCGCTGCACTAGTCTCACTGTTCACTGATGACTGTTCACTGAATATTAGCCCTTGAGTTTTTCGGCTTTGGCGATCGCCTCGTCAATATTCCCAACCAAGTAGAAAGCTTGCTCTGGCAGATCATCGAATTCTCCAGCAAGAATTCTCTGGAAGCCTTTGATGGTTTCTTCCAGCTTCACGTACTTACCAGGAGAACCAGTGAACACTTCTGCCACAAAGAACGGCTGGGACAAGAAACGCTCAACTTTGCGTGCACGCGCCACAGTCAGACGGTCATCTTCAGACAGTTCGTCCAAACCGAGAATTGCGATGATGTCTTGAAGTTCTTTGTAACGCTGCAGTGTTGATTGTACAGCACGAGCAGTATTGTAGTGTTCTTCGCCAACAATGTTGGGCTGCAACATGGTGGAAGTAGAATCTAGGGGGTCTACCGCAGGATAAATTCCCTTAGATGCCAAACCCCGAGATAGTACAGTTGTTCCATCCAAGTGAGCGAATGTGGTTGCGGGTGCGGGGTCGGTTAAGTCGTCCGCAGGTACGTATACTGCTTGAATTGAGGTGATTGACCCTTCGTTGGTGGAAGTGATGCGCTCTTGCAGTGCACCTACGTCGGTTCCTAATGTTGGCTGATATCCTACCGCAGAAGGCATCCGTCCCAACAGAGCTGATACTTCTGAACCTGCTTGCACAAATCGGAAGATGTTGTCAACAAACAGCAGCACGTCCTGCTTGTTCACATCGCGGAAGTACTCTGCTATTGTCAATCCCGACAGACCAACCCGCATTCTTGCTCCGGGTGGCTCGTTCATTTGACCGTACACTAGGGCAATCTTCGATTCGTTGAGGTTATCTTTGTTGATTACCCCAGATTCAATCATTTCATTATAAAGGTCATTGCCCTCACGGGTGCGCTCACCCACTCCAGCGAACACTGACACTCCGCCGTGTTGTGTGGCGATGTTGTTAATCAACTCCATCATAATGACGGTCTTGCCTACGCCAGCACCGCCAAATAGACCAATCTTACCACCGCGCCGATAGGGGGTTAGCAGGTCAACAACTTTAATTCCGGTTTCAAACACGGAAGGTTTGGTTTCCAATTCTGTGAATTTGGGAGCATCGCGGTGGATGGGCAATTTTTCATCAGAATTGACAGGTCCCCTATTGTCCACAGGTTCGCCAAGGACGTTGAAAATCCTACCCAGCGTGGCTTTACCAACAGGCACACTGATGGGAGCGCCAGTATCAGTAACTTCCAGACCACGCACTAAGCCATCGGTAGAACTCATGGCGACAGTTCGGACTTGGTTGTCACCTAGCAGCTGCTGCACTTCGGTAGTAACTGAAATTTCTTGTCCAGCTTCGTTAGTACCTTTGATTGTCAAAGCGTTGTAGATTTGTGGCATTTTCCCGTTGGGGAACTTGACATCAACAACCGGACCAATAACTTGGGTAATGTAACCAATGTTTGTTTTTTCTGCTGTGGTGACCATGCTGAGCCTTAATGATTGAAGCTATATTTGGGATCGGGTCGTCAAGGACATAAGATTTTGCTCTTGTCTCTTCAAGATTAGCACTGAACGATCCCCTCTATTGCGCTTAAATTTCTCCTTAAGATTCAGGCTGTGGAGTGGTAATTAGGTTATGCTCTACATTCGTTAGCGAAAAAGTTGGTAATAAACAACTGCTGTGTCTATTGATGGCAGACACAGCAGCTAGACCATATTCCGAAAAAACGGTCAATTTTCAGTAATAACTAGAGATTTTGTATGTAAATGCAATTCTGTCATTGCGACCGTATGCACTTTGCGTCCCCGCAAGGGCACGCTCAGCGCCTTTGGCACGCGAACGCAAAGCCTTATTTTTCGTCACGAGTGCGTAAGTGCTATTTAGGTTAGAAAGCAAATTACGTCTTGTTTGACGCTCCCACGGCTGCATCCATCCAGGGCGTTCTTTCTTGTCCCACTTTTTATATCAACGTTATTTAACCCGCGAGCAAGTAGGCACGTCTGAAAGCAGGTCGTCTGATTCGCCCGACTAGCGGGTTTCCAACGAGTTACTAACCTAGCCAACAAGAGCGACAAGTCAGGTGGGGATGTGGCGTGATTCCCCGCACCGCGATAGTCGGGGAGGGAAAGGAACTGTCACTTAATTCCTCATCACCTATCCTCATCTCTCTTGTTTTTGAGTAGGTTCTTCTCCAATCAGATCATCAACGAATTCTCTTAACCGTTCTTGCCAATCAGGAACAGATCTAAGCTTGTTTTTCTGCCCTTCATAACCTCTAAACGCTATTACTTCTTTGTCTAAAGGTCGAAGCAATTTCTTTTTTGCCCCAAATTTATGATTTTTTTGAAACGGCATTATTCTGAAATATATGTGTTAACATATATATTAGCTGATTGACTAAAAACAGTGTTACTAGGTTTCAAGACAGAATTAAAACTCAATAATCAACAACGCATAGCACTGATAAAGCATTGTGGTGTAGCTCGTCACGCTTGGAATTGGGGACTTGCTTTAACTAAGCAAATACTTGACCACAACAAAGCAAATCCCGACTCTAAAATCAAATTTCCTACTGCTATTGAATTACACAAATGGTTGGTAGCACTAGTGAAATCTGAAAACGAGTGGTATTATGAATGCTCAAAATCTACGCCACAACAAGCATTGATGGCTTTGCGTGAATCTTGGAAACGTTGCTTTAACAAAACTGCTGGTGTCCCAAAATTTAAGAAAAAAGGTAAACGTGACTCTTTCACGTTGGAAGGTACAGTCAAAATCTTAAGCTGCAACAAGATTCAAGTACCTGTAATTGGTGTTCTTAAGACTTATGAACGACTGCCACAGGTGAGCCAGTGCGTTGGGCGGGTTCCCCGACTTGAAGCAACTGGCGAACCCGCAAGGGTGTTAACTAAATCTGCAACAATTAGCCGCCAAGCTGATAGATGGTTTCTTAGCTTTAGATTTGACGTCGAAACACAAAACTCAGGTAACACAGACATTGTAGGCGTTGATATTGGTGTGAAAAACCTTGCTACATTGTCTACTGGTCAAGTGATACTTGGTGCGAAGTCCTACAAAAAGTATGAATCTAAATTAAGCAGAATGCAATGGTTGAATCGTCATAAAATCATTGGTTCAGTTAATTGGAAGAGAGCACAAATAGCAGTAGCTCGTTTACACAGAAAAATTGCCAACATCCGAAAAGACACGTTGCACAAACTCACAACATTACTAGCCAAGAACCACGGCGTAATAGTCATTGAGGATTTGAACGTAGCAGGAATGTTGGCTAATCATAAGCTGGCTGCATCTATTGCTGATATGTCTTTCTTTGAGTTTCGTCGCCAGTTGACCTACAAATGTGAATTATATGGCTCAAAGTTGGTTGTGGTTGACCGATGGTTCCCAAGTTCTAAGACCTGTTCAAATTGTGGAACCAAAAAAGAAACACTCACTCTGAACGAGCGAGTGTTTGAATGTGGTCATTGTGGTTTTGTCATTGACCGCGACTTGAACGCTGCAATCAATTTGAGCCACTGCGTTGGAGAGCGTAAGCTCCAGGAGGGTCTCCCGACCTAGGCGTCTGGCGTCCGGAGGGCGGCGTACCCGTTGGGTAGCATGTGGCGTGTCAAGAGTCGTCAGTTAGACGATGCTAGCCTGTGGACTGGATAACGCCGACGTTACCAGTCCTGTTGCAAGGAAGTAAACGAAACTCAAACCCAGTTGAATAGCTTTGATAGGTGTTGACTAGATTTGAGTAGGATTTATATAACGGTTCAAGCAGATTCTTTAATCTAGCCCAGTTTCTGGTGAAACTGTATTCATAAAGTTACCCCTTACTATTTCTAGAACTACTTCACAGTAGTATTAGGGGAAAATGCGAGATTCTAGGCACTGCCAAGGTACCCGTCTTGTTTGTCAGCTACGCCCATTACAGTCACTACCTGTCAATGCCTAAACCTAAAAGCACTTTAACTTTCCAAATCCCAGAACACGAGAAAGAAATACTTATTCAATACTGTCAACAAGAACAAAGAACCCAATCAGATGTGTTAAGAGAATTGGTGCGTTCTTTGAAGAAAAAACTTGACGGCAAATAAATTTCCCCAAGGAGTCTTATACGTAAAAAAAATGGGCAGGCTTTGTTTTGGTGATCTGTCAGCGTAGTCGGGTATTCGTAGTATTAAGCGAGAAGTTTGAGCGGAGGAAACCTCCGTAAGCGCAAAGCGCACGCAATCATGCGTTAGCCGTAAGGCGTGCCGTAGGCATACGCGCAGCGTCTGGTGGAGGAGACTCAAAGCTATGCCCAGAGGGCACGCTAGCCCCGAAGGGGCGCTACGCAAACGCTATCGGTGCTGCCCATTTTTTAGGGGACAATGCGTCGTCGCGTTTCATCTGGGATATAAATAACGTGTGAGTCTCAATTCATTTAATTTCTTGAGACTCACACTTGTGCGCTTTCACGCTCCCGCACAAATCACCGTAAGGTTGAATTTGGAATTTTTATTTTTGGAGTTGCAATAGCAAGTTTAATATAGAACTAGAAGAAAGCTTTATAGGCGTTCTCGTCTTTTTTTTGAACCAATATTCAAGAACATCTGCTTATGAACTTCTCGTCAGCGCGGCAATATTTTGAGCAAGAAATCCAGCAGCCTGATGAGCATATTGACTTGGCAAAGGCAGCTTTATACATAGCACAAGAAGAATATCCTAACATCAATCCAGAGGAATATCTTAATGCCTTTGATACAATGGCTATGGAGCTAGAAGAACGCCTACCATCCCAGAGATATCCCTTGCGAGTTATTCAAAGTATCAATCAGTATCTCTATGATGATCTGGGATTTGCTGGGAATCAAAAAGATTACTATGACCCACGCAACAGCTTTTTAAATGATGTCATTGATCGTCGGTTGGGAATTCCTATTACCTTAGCACTTGTTTACCTGGAAGTCGCCCGAAGAGTAGACTTTCCTATGGTGGGCGTGGGAATGCCAGGACATTTTTTAATTCGTCCTGATATTCCAGATACAGAGATTTTTATTGATGCGTTCAATCGTGGCGAAATTATGTTTCCACAAGATTGTCAGGAACGCCTCAATCAAGTTTATCAACAACCCGTGCAGCTGCAACCAGAATTTTTAGCCACAGTGAGTAAGAAGCAGTTGCTAGCACGGATATTGACGAATCTGAAATATATTTACCTGAATCAGCAGGATCTGAAAAAAGCTTTAGCAGCCGTTGAACGGATTTTACTACTGTTTCCTGGTGCGGCATTAGAATTGCGCGATCGCGGTCTTTTGTGCTATGAACTTGGTCTATTTGCTCAAGCTGCTAACGACTTGGAAACTTATCTGATAAAAGCTCCTCAAGCCCAAGATGCTGTTACAATTCGACAGATACTGGGTTTGCTTAAAAGGATGTCGTAACATTCACTCGTGTTGAAAATGAGTCACGAAGTCTCTAGTAGAAATATCTAAATTTTAATGACAATGCGTAAATGAATTTTCTTAACATCTACTAAAACTAGAAAGAACATTTTGACTGAATGACCTTTTTTCCAGGGAGTTAAAACTTATGTCAGGACAAAATCTAGGTACTGTGAACATGCCCAGATTAAGCAAAAATAGTCAGGGTGAAGCTGTCAAGATTTTACAACTGCTTTTAGACAACTTTCATGGATACTCTATTGCTGTTGACGGCATTTTTGGTTCAAACACAGAGAAGGCTGTCAAAGACTTTCAAAATTCTCGTGATTTTGTGAATGATCCTCCAGGAGTTGTGGGTTATCAAACTTGGGAGGCGTTAGCTAATAGACAATAATTAGGGTTTACAAAAGGTGGGATAATCCCACCTTTGTCTTCTGACTAGAATAGTGGGATTTTTTAGTGATTTAGTACTTGTGTATTAGTTAAACAGGCTCAGCGATACGCTTCAAATCGAGCAGAAAGATTGTTTTTACAACTTCTTGCTCGGATAAAACAGCGACATGACTGACTATCTCAATCAGAGGTTTACTATGATTGCTAGACCTTGGTAAAAAGCGAATCGTTTCTGGCAGTAATTCCACTATATCGGGTGGTTCATCTATCAAAATTCCACAGAGTTCCTGTTGTGAATGGTGTGCAACCACCAAAAAAGATGAATGATCAGATGAGTGAGGGAAAGTATCTGAGCCTAAGTGTTGATGTAAATCCAAAATCTTAATAATATACTGACCTATCTGCACTAGCCCCATTGTTGGCAGGGTTTTGCTATTTGCAGATGACAAATTAATTACCTTCAGCACATCACTAATCGGGAGCGCTAAGAGATAATCTGCAATTTTAAAAACAAGAAACTTGTCTAACTGTGACTCGTTATGCATTATACCTAATTACTCTCTTTTAGCAACAACTCCAGTATCTTTCTCAAAGACATCTCTGAGTGTGGTCAACAGCATATGTTCTAGATAAGGCTTGGTAATATAAGCGTTAGCTCCCAACTTGAAAGCAAGTTGGCGGTGCTTATCACTACTTCTGGAAGTTAGCATCACAACAGGAATACTTACCAAAGCTGGGTCTTGCTGACGGTTTTTCAGAAACTCAAAGCCATTCATCCGTGGCATCTCGATATCACAGAATACTAGATCAATATCTGTGTGACCTTGGAGTAGCTCAATTGCTTCGTAACCGTCTTTTGCCTGAAGCACTTGATAGTTTGCTTTTTCTAGGGTCAAAGCTACAGTTTGGCGCACGGTAATTGAATCGTCCACTACGAGAATAGTTTTTTTTGGTCTTGATTTGTGGTGACTCAAAGTTGGTGCTTCTGTTCGGGCAGTACTCGCCTGGGATAGTAATCGCGGCTGTTCTATCCTGGAGGTGAACATCAGGGGCGTTGAACTCACGTTCTGGCGTTCGCCCCAAAGGGCGCTGTTCCTTGCCCAATCACTATCATCCTGTTTTTGGCGTTTAGACAAATATTCGATCAATGCTAACCCATCAAGTACTAATGTCAGCCGACCATCAGGTAGAATACTACTGCCGTAGATGTAAGGGGGAGGGACAATCATTGCTCCTAATGGACGGATCACCAATTCCTGATCACCAATGAGCTGATCGACTTCCAAACCAAAAAGTTTATCTTGAGAACGAATGAGAATAATTGGCTTCTGGTGCTTGTGAGAAATACCATTCGGCTTGGTACTAAAGACTGACGGTTGAGTGACGGATGAGAAATAATTCAGGACTTTCGTGAGTTGGTAACAAGGAATCAGTTTCATCGAAGCACCCTGACTCCACCGCAGGACTTTACCTTCTTCCCAAGAGCGAATCTGGTCTGCTTTAGGAATAAGAATTTCCTCGATAGAATTAGTAAACAAAGCATAGATTTGGTTGCCAGCTTGACAAAGCAGTAGGTTGGCGATCGTTAAGCTCAGAGGAACTTGCAGTCTGAACATTGTACCCTGGCTGAATTGAGAATAAATTTCAACTGAGCCTCTAATCGTTTGCAAATGAATGCGAACAACATCCAGACCAATTCCTCGTCCAGAGAGGTCATTGATACCAGAAGCTGTAGAAAAGCCTGGTTGAAAAATCAACTCTGTGAGCTGAGCTTCATTTAGACTGCTAGCTTGTTCTGGCGAGACAAGTTGACGTTCTACCGCCTTGGCGCGAATCGTTTCAAAATCTAATCCTTGACCATCATCCCGAACTTCAATCACTAAGTATTTACCCTGATGGTAGGCAGAGATTTCAATCTGACCTTTCTCTGGCTTGCCCCGTTTTTGTCGGATTTCGTTCAATTCAATTCCGTGGTCAAAAGCATTGCGAAGCAGATGCAGCAAGGGATCATACAGTTTCTCAACCACTGCTTTATCAACTAAGGTGTCACTTCCATGGAAATTCAGTGTTACCTGCTTTTTGTGTATAACTTCTAGCTGATGCAAAATACGGGGAAAGCGTTCAAACAAGTGTCCCAAGGGCAACATCCGGGCTTCCATGAGAGAATCATGGGTATGAGTTAATAACCGACGTTGTTTTTCCAAAGTCTCCTGGGACTGACGAGTAAACATTTCAATCGCATCGGTCGTTTCTCCTAATTGCACCATGTCTTCTAGAAGTGATTGAACCAGATGATGAAACTCGCCGTAACTCGTCGTCAGTTCCAGAGAATCAAAATATCCCAAGTCTAGCCCATTGCGAAATAACCACTGTTGTTCTGGAACACTGAACTGGCGTTGCGACAAATCTTGTAACTGATCAAGCAACTGCTGATGTTGTTGTAGTTTTAAAAGAAGGACTCGAACAGCAGCTGACAGTTGTTCGTTCTGGAGAAATTGGCGATTTTGGTTTGTTAGCAATTCTCCGACATGGTAATTCAATTGTTCTAACTCCCCAACATTAACCCGCACAGTACGAGTTGAGGAGGAGATGGCAGGTTGGGCAGGTGAGGAGATTAAAAGGTGGGGAGAAGTCCAAGTGGGGGCTTCTTCCTCTGTTAGGGTCACCTCCTCGCTTTTTTTTGCTCCAAACTCCACAGCAGATGGGGCAAAAGAGTCTGGTTGATGAGTCGTTTGATCATCAGAGGCTGATTCCTCAGTATCTGGTTCAGTATCAGGTGTCGTTTGAGTTACCTCTTTGGGGTATCTCCTCTGGAGACGCTGCGCGTTAGCTGTAAGGCGTGCGCTTTGCGCATACGATAGTTGCTCTTGGGGGAAACCTGCAAGATCGGGCTGCCTCACAGACTCTTGAGCTTTGACTGGTCCATTTTTGGACACTTGCGGTACATCGTGAAATCGTTGCCCCAGTTTTTGTAATGCTAAGGATACTTCACCGCCTTGACTTCTGTCACCGTTTAGCACGGCTTTTCGTGCTTCTTGGAAGTTTGCCAAAGCAACGTAGCCAACAACCATGGCTTGTTCAGGATAATTGTCCAAAGCAGTCAGCGCCGTTTGAGCTATAGCTGCAAACCCTGGTAAATTTAGAGACTCAGCTAAACCAAAGAAAATCTCTGCTTGTACCCTCAGCGTAGTAGCAACTTGTTCAGGGTGACCACTGCTTATGGTTGTAGCTAGCTCTTCTAAGCGTTGAGTGACTCCAACTTCAAAAATGGACTGCGTTAAGTCAAAGCCCAATTCTTGTGAATCGGGAAGGTAAGCTTCCTCAGCAAAACAGTCTCCTAACTTCTCTTGCAGTTGGGCAAAAATACGAGCGATTCGGTCGAGAATATCATTATCATCAATTGACCCTCCTGTCAATTCAGCGGTTAGGAGTAAGCGCAAACATTCATAACTCTCGAAGAGTAAAGCTTCAACTTCTTGGTCAATCGATAAATCCGGTTTGCAGATTGCTCTAAAAACATCCTCCAACGTGTGAGCCACGGTTGTAATCGTTTCCAAACAGATGCTGGCTGCTGCTCCTTTGAGTGTGTGAGTAGCACGCATCAACGTATAAACCTTGTTGACACTGAAGTCAACTCTTAGAGTGAACAATTCTTGTTCTATGACTTGCAGCAGTTCTGGTGCTTCTTGGAGAAAGTAGCGGTGGCTTTGCTCTTGAATGGTTGGGTCATGAGTCATTAGTTATTATTTATGAGTTATTAATTATTAGCTTTTTTGATTTTTTAGTCAGTATTAGTTATTAGTCATTAGTCATTAGCACTTAAACAAAGGAACAAATGACTAATGACTATTCATCAATCGACCTTGAACTGGTCAGCACTAGCTTGGAGATTTTGAGCCATTGCTAGGATTTCCTTAAAGGATGTGGAAATTTCCATCGAATCCTCCTTTGTATTGTTGGCAATATCTGCCACTTCTGTCATGGTTTGCGTGACTGATTGGATTTCCTGACTCTGTACCTGTGTTGCTTGCGTAATACCTTCCACAAGTTGGCTGATTTGAGTGGTGGCTGCAACAATGGCGTTCAGATTTTGGCGAGCTTCGTGTACCTGGGTTGTTCCTGTTGCAACTTGCCGAATCGCATTTTCCATTGCCATAGAAACTTCGGCTGTGCCCTTTTGGATTTCTTGAACTAGCTGCTCTATTTCAGTCGCAGCCTCAGCAGACTGACGCGCCAAAGAACGCACTTCATCGGCGACAACGGCAAAACCACGCCCGTACTGTCCGGCTCTGGTTGCTTCAATTGCTGCATTTAAGGCAAGCAGTTGGGTCTGAGTTGTAAAGTTACTAATCAAATTCACGACTTTGGAAACCTTCTGAGAAGATTCCGAAAAGCGCTTGAGACGCTTGCTGGTTTCCGCCACTGTCTCCCGAATATCAAGAATTCCATCCACAGTGCGGTTCATCGCTGCATCTCCTTGTTGGATGGTTTGGTTTGCCACCTGCACTGCTTCTTCCACCTGTTGAGCGTTGGTTGTTACGGCTTTTGTGGAATTGACCATCGTTTGGATTTGCTCCAAAGCATGAGTGAGGGACCCAAACTGCTGTTGTGCTTGGGTGGCTAAACCAACGATAGAAGATTCGTTTGCTTGAGAGGTTTGAGCGAGTTTCCTGGATGCTGTCTGCACCTGCATGACGATTTTTCGCAGACTTTGCAGGGTGATGTTATAGGCGTCGGCGATCGTACCTACTTCACCTTCCGTCACAGGAACTCGGACAGTGAGGTTACCTTGCAATGCTGGTTGCACTGCTGACAGCAACTGAATCACCTCCCGTTGGAGTTGCTCTTTGGCTACTCTTTCTCTTTCGCTTGCTTGTGTTAATTGCTGTGCTTGAGTTCTCAATTGCTCCAAGTATTCTGCTTGTTGTAAAGCAAGACCAATTTGTACCCCTACCTGAGCTAGCAAGTTGACATCTATTTGCTCCCAATGACGTGGTGCATCATTTTGATAAGCCCCCAATAATCCCCAAAGTTGGTCGCCCTTGAAGATGGGAGCAGCCATATTAGCCTTTGCTTCCCACTGTTCTAGAAGTTTCATGTAGCATTCACTATATCCAGAAGCTCTGAGATTATCGGTGCTGAGAGTTTCTCTACGGCGAAACCGACCGCCATTTGTTTCTCGAAGACAAGTATCATCGGCTAGAGATAGCTCACTTCCCACAAGTTTGACCCAATCGCTACCAACATCCTCAACGATAAATTCACCACTCCAGTCAGGAGCAAAGCGGAAGATAACAACTCGATCAGCTTTCAACAGTCTCCGTAATTCTGTAACAGCCATTTTGAGTAGGTTGTCAAGTGAAAAATTCTCTTGAATCAGAGCTAGCCCGAGTCTATAGACCAGTTTGCTGTAAAGTGTTCCCTGTTCAACTGACTTAGCTAACTTCTGTGACTGCACACGCAGTTCTTCAATATACTCTGCTTGCTGTACAGCTACCCCTAGTTGCGAACTAATCTGCGTCAGTACCTTCACTTCACCATCTTCCCAATGCCGTGCTCCACTGTGTTGAAACGCTGACAACAAACCCCAGAGTTTTCGCCCTTGGAATATGGAAACGACAACGCAGGATTTGACTCCAAATACCTCCAAGGATTCTATATGGCAATCAGTGAGATTGGCGTTGTAAACATCATCCACGACATAAGGTTCATTGTTGCGGAACCGACCACCTTTGTGTTCGTTCAAATATGCGTCTTCCCAACCGCTACCGACTAATTTGGGCCATCCGCCGGACTCAGACTCAACAACAAAATCACCAAAATAATTTGGGCGAAATTTATAGATAGTCACTCGCTCTACACCCAGAAGTTTTCTCACTTCTTGCGTTGTTGTCCGGAAAATAGTGTCAATATTTGATGTTTGGCGAATCTTTTCAATAACCTTGGCTATGCCTCGTTCCCGCTCTGCGGTTTTGGCTATCACAGTAGCTTGTTCCTGTAGTTGTTTGAGGTACTCTGCTTGCTGTATGGCTATCCCCAGTTGATTGCTAATTTGAGTGAGAACCTTAATTTCATGCTCTTCCCAATCACGCGGACCAGAGTTTTGATATGCCGCTAATAGACCCCAAAGCCTTTGTCCTGTGACAATCGGAGTAATGACGTAAGCTCTTGTTTGCAACCGCTCCAAAGTGTCAATGTAACAAGGTAAAAATCCTGCTTGGTAAATATCGCTGACAACCCTAAAGTTTGTTGTCGTGGAAAATCGTCCCCCTTGAGTTTGTTGCAGATAGGTGTCTGTAATACTGGCTTTTCCTCCACCAAGAATTTTGGCACTGCACTCGCTGACGTTTTGTGGCAGGGTGGGGTTGTCAAATTGCTCCTGCATTATGGATTTCCATTCACTGGATACAGACTCAGCAACAAACTCACCACTCCAATCCAGATTGAAGCGATAAATAACAACACGCTCTGCTTTTAAGAGATTTCGGACTTCATAAACTGTTGTCTTGAAAATGGTGTTAATGTCAGAAGATTGACGAATTCTATCGATCGCATCCGCCACAATTCGCTCCCGTTCAGCCGCCAGTTGCTCTGATTTGAGTTTTAGCACAGCCGCAGCATCAGCCTGCTTGAGAATAGCGCCCAGACGATGACTGACTAGTGACAACAGAACAACTTCAGAATCCTGCCAACGCCGAGGTCCAGAGTTTTGATACACACCTATTAGACCCCAGAGTTCTCCTCCTTCAAAAATTGGGGCAATGATGTAGGCTCTACTCTGGTATTTCTCCTGAGTTGTGATATAGCAGTCCGAAAAACCAGCAGTATAGATGTCGTCCACACGCTTAACTGCCTTACTCTTGACAAAATCTCTTCCTTGTGTATCTCTCAAGTAGGTGTCGATGTCAAGACTAGTAAGATTGCCTAGCATATTCACTGTGCAGCGGTCATAATCTACTTTATTTTTTGACTTCAAACTGACATCTTTCTCTTGCTCTTGCATCAAAGCAACCCAGCCCGCAGCGACAGATTCAGCAATAAATACGCCACTCCAATCAGGGTAAAAGCGATAAACAACGACTCGGTCAGCCTTAAAAAACTGTCGCAGTTCTTGGGTAATGTTGCCAAGGGTAACGCTTGCATCAGAAGATGGTGGTATTTTTTCCAGGATTTGAGCTAAAATCTTTTCTTGCTTAGCCTCCTCTTTGTGTTGAGTAAGAAGTTCTATCGTTTGTAGATTTAGCCTCAGTTCAGTGACAATTTGGTAAAGCAAGCTAACTTCAGCTTCTTGCCATTGACGAGAAGCGGAGCATTGCTGCATCACAAGCAAGCCCCATACTTGTCCGTCTATGATCATCGGCAAACTCAAACTGGCTTGGACTTGAAAATGTTTCAGTAATTGGTGTTGATAAGCACTCTTGACCTTTTCGTAAACATCGTCTTGGATAAGAACTTGCTGTTCTTTGTAGTTCTGTTGATTGTCATGACCAAAGGCGATCGCACTCAGAGATTCTCCAAAGCTTGGAGTATACCCTGATACTATTGACTCAGCGAGCACAATGCCATGTCTTTCAGACTGAAAACGGTAGATGAGCGCCCGATCTACCTGTAAAAGCTTACGAACCTCAGTCACTGTCGTTCTCAACAAGGTGTCAATACTTGCTGCTTGGCGCATCTGAGCCAAAATGGTGAATAACCTTTGCCGAGTCTGCTTCGTATGTTGCTCATAAGCGACTGCTAGATGAGTTTGATATTCTCTTTGCAATTGTTGAACGCACATTTCGAGCTGGAGAACTTTTTGCTGAGCTTCAGGTTTGAGTGAATCTCCTACTTGTTGAAGATCTGCTTTAATAGCATTCACTAATTCAGAAGCTTGATGTAGCTCAGAATAACCTATGAACTTTGCTGTTTCTACATCACCATTTTGGGACTGGAAATCAAATATTTGCTTGGTTTGCTCAAAATCCTGTAAAACCATGTTTATATCCTTGGGATTGGTCAGTTATCAGTTATCAGTTACCAGTTACCAGTTACCAGTTATAGCAATCCTATTTCATTTGTGAAAAACAAAGTACATTTGTACATTCTTCTTCCCTGTTCCCTACTTCAACGAGTAATTTCACAACTCCTGCACGGATTGCTATATCAGTTTTTTGTTGAGTGTATTTGCCACAGGGGATACTGACTAATAGCTGTAATATCTAAAACACTACTGCCATTTGGCAAAGCCCCCAGAACAAAAGGTAAAAGTTTAGGAGGAAATAAGCCAGCTGCTGCTTTTTGCAGTTGTTGCAAGTCGTGTAATTCAATATCATCAACCTGTGGTACTACTAAACCTATAGCTTGTTCGTTGACCTTAACGACTATTGCCACAGGAGTTACCCCCCTCGTTAGCAGAGGATATCCAACAAGATGGTTTAAGTCTAAAAGCCACAGCATTTCTCCTCGCCAGTTACAAATTCCCAAAATACAACTTGGCATTTCAGGAACAGGTAGAATGGATGCTAAATTAACCCTGATTATTTCGGTAATTTGTTCTAGAGGTAATAGCCCACTATCAGCAAACCCAAGGGGAAAGCGAAGCAATTTAGAAAGGTTAGTTTCTGGGAGGAGTGGATTGAGTTGCAGTGGGTCAAAACTAGTCACTGCAAGTACAGATTTCGGCTCTGTTTGCATATTTTTTTTAGTTATAAATTGTCGTTAACAATGATTATTTTTTAACAACTTAATCAATAATTACGAATGACTAAATGATTTGCCGACGCCAAGGTTGAATTGGTGAAGTTAGTTGCTGAATTGTTTGAACGAGGTGTTGCTGGTTTACTGGTTTAGGTATATAAGCATCCGCTCCCAACATCGTACCCCAAAGTTTATCAGCTTCAGTTCCTTTGGTTGAACATATCACGACTGGGATTTGTTGGGTATTGGCATTGGTCTTGAGTTCACGGCATAATTCAAACCCACTTTGCCCTGGTAAAATGACATCAATAATAACCAAATCAGGCATCTGGAATTGCAATTTTAGCTGTGCTTCTTCACTGCTTATAGCAGTGACGACTGTTAACCCTGCTTGCCTGAGATAACGGGTGAACACTTCAGTTTCTGTCAAGCTATCTTCAACTAAAAGGACTGTGGTCATAAAAAAATATCCCTGTATACAATGATTAATAATTAATGACTTTATGACTGACGCCAGGGCGTGGAAAACAAGGACTACATAACGCTGGCTCACTAATGACTAGTGAACTTTATTGAATAGAAATCTACGCATCTAGAAACTAAACTTGAAGTGTTTGTAGATGAGTAGATTGCACAGGCACAGGAGTTAGTAGATGCTTCTGTAAGACTTTTAGTACTTTTTCTTTGGTAATTGGCTTTGCTAAAAAGCCAGAGGAGCCAACTATTTTTGCTCTCACTCTGTCAATTATACCGTCACTGCTAGTCACAATGATGACAGGTGTTTCTTTGAAAGCGGATACGCGACGAATTTGAGTACAGATTTCATATCCGTTGGCGATCGGCATGACTAAGTCCAAGAAAATGAGATTTGGTTTGCACTCTAGCAAGATTGGTAGTGCTGTGACTGGATCTTGAATATTGACATACTTATAGCCAGCTAGCTTTAGAATCTCACTCATGATGAGATTATCGCTTTGGCTGTCATCTATGTAGGCTACTAAGCAGTTAGTCTCGTTAGGTTGAATCAATTCTATTTTTGGAGAGTCAAAGTTTGACTGAGGGCGAGTGTTATCCTTACTCGGTTCCATTAACTCTGGAGTTTGGTAGGAGTCAGTTTTTGTTAAGGAATTAGGTAAACTTTGAGACGACGGAGGCTGAGTTTGTTTTTCGCTTGAGGGAGCTGATATCGTTGCTCCGACTGGAAGAGGTAAGTCTGGGATGGTTAAGAGTTCTAGAACACCCTCATAGACCAAATTCTGTACAAGACTTGCCGCAGTTATTACACTTTGTCTCGTGTGTAAGGCGATATCCCAAATGGTGTTTTCACCATCAATGAGCTGCCTGAGACTGAAGAGAATTTTAGAAAATTTTAAATTTTGCTCAGAAGTAGGTAGTTTTAAAATCGGTGTCATGTCAGGGCAAAGTGTTCCTAAACCCATGTTTCGCCATTGCTTGTACAAATCAAGGGCTGTGCATAACGATTGATTTACTTCTATCAGGGCAATAGGATACAGTTTTTTGGGCAACCAAAGGCTTTTCAAATCTGAATGACTTACTAAGCTAAATAGAACCTCTTCAACAATTTTTTCAATAATACTTTTTGCACTCGTCAGACTTATCTGGTTTTTATTAATACTCTGGTTCAGTAAATGATATTCCCACAATTCATTTTCTTTTAAATCATGAGTATCAAATTTCAAGTTAGGGCAATCTTGCTTTAATGCTCTATGCCAACGCCGAACACGGTGAACTCCTCCCGTAGCGTATAGCAAACGTCCCAAGAAGAAATACAGATGCCACGCTTTAGCGCCTGATGAAAAAATTAGCTCTCCACTGGCTCTGGCTTGGCTTAATGCTGCTAACCTTTGAGCAATATTCGTAAAGTTTGGAGATCCTGGTTGCATTACGTGATTCTCCTTAATGAAAAGTTACCTGTTTTTTAAGGAAGTTGCACCCAGTGGTTCTCAATTTTTAGCTTTCGGTTTTTACCGTTAAATAGCAATGCTTGGGCTATTTTACTTTATGGTAGACAACTGTATTTCAATGTTATCCTAGCGATATTACCTAAATTACAATGAAAATTTAAAGAATTGTTAAGAAAAATTTAAATAAAGTAAATAAGGTCATTAGCGATCGCAGGATTCAATGTTAACTTTTTTAACAAGAAATAAATTTGTCTCGGTAAATTATTTGTGAAAATTTCAGACCTGTGAAGACGGGAAATTGTTCCCTATGGGCTACGCTTATGGGAAGGTGCGCAGCGATACGCTTTGCGCCTGCAAGGGCTTGACTCTGAGCATCGCGACTGATACCAATTGACTAAATTCCAGCAATTGCGGGTTCTTAGTACACGTCACCCTAAAAAGGGTTCGCAATTGAAATTTATACGAAATTTCGTAGGTTGGGCTTACCGTGGAGAAACCCAACATAATGCTCAAATGTTGGGTTTCGTTCATTGAGCTCAACCTAAGCGTGAAAATTTTCAATCCTTATTTATGACGTGGTGTACTTAGCTTCTTAGAAAATTGCTGTGATGTCGCTGGCAAAGTTTTTTTAGAAACACTGGATGCTATTTTGAAAATTGGTAAACTTGAAATTTTTGTGTAAAAACATAAGATACAACAGAAAAATTATTTGAGTTGGGAATCAGGAAATTATATGAACAGTGATATAACAGTAGAGAAATTACGCCGCTACAAAGAGTATGGGGAATCAGTCATCCAAAGCCTAGAATTGGTTTCACAGAACCCACCTCCTCAAGAAAGTTGGGTTCCTAACAGTCTTCATGAAAGTCTCCAGCGCCTTCAGCAGTCTGCTCAAAGAACAGTGCAACTTGCATCCTCGCCAGTAAAAATCGGTATCATGGGAGAATTCAGTAGTGGAAAAACTTTACTTCTAGGCAGTTTGATTGGCTACGCAGATGCTTTACCAGTCAGTGAAACCCCCACCACAGGAAATGTGACTGCTATCCACCTTGTTCAACAAAGCGAGTTTCAGACAACGAAACTTGGCAAGTTTAAAGTTGAATATCTTTCTCGTGAAGGGGTAAAAGAGTGCTTGCGCTTTATGTTAGAGGAAGCGCAGCAACGAGCAAAAGCCACAGAAATTCCTGACTCACAGATTAATGCTCTAAAAAGTTTGCATCCGACAAGAGAAGTTGACATTAATGGTATCTTGAGATGGTGCGAGCAAGCGTGGAAACAACAGAGTTTAGAACTACGCTCTCTGCTGAGAGAACTCGTTGTTTTCGTCCGTACGTACAGTGTTTATAAAGAAGATATCTGCGCCAAAAGTTACGAGATTGACAACACGACTGCTCACAAAGGGCTAAGGCTTACACAACCGCCTATAAATATTTTAGAACTCAACTTTGAGCATTTGCCGCCTCTTCCCAAACGCTGGGAGAAAGCACAGCCGTCAGCTCAAGATTTGCAAAATAGCTTCTCGCTCATTCGCCGTGTAGATGTGACAGTTGAAATATCAAAAGAAATTTGGGATTTGTCTTCTTTGCAAGGAAGTAATGAATTTATTCTCCTAGATTTTCCAGGATTGGGAGCTGCTGACTCTGGTGTGCGGGATGCTTTTTTATCTTTGCGGGAACTCACAGATGTACAAACTATCCTGTTGCTGCTTAACGGTAGATATCCTGGCGGTGTGACTGCAGCGAAAATCCGCAGTATGCTAGAACGAGATAAGGGACAAGACCTGAGAGACCGTATTATTGTAGGTGTGGGACGCTTTAATCAACTTCCCCTCACAAGTAGCGATGAACGCGTCATTGAGGATCTTTTCTATGAGATGCTGCTTAGTGAAGAAGTTGTCTTTGATGAACTTAGTATTTTGAAATTGGCGATCGCCAGCGCCAACAATTTGACAACAGAAAAAAAGAATATTGTTTTGTTGTCCCAACTTTATGGATTAACAAAACTCGCAGAACTTTCTTCTCTTGTTCAAGTTTGCTCAAAAGAATTCTTAAGCGAACTAGACAAACCCAACAAACAAGAGGAGGTTGAACTGCGCGAAAAATGGCAGAAATTAGGTGAAATGCTTCCTTCTTCCAGTCTCTTGCACAAACAATTGAGCGATTATGCTGAAGATGGTGGTATTGGTAGATTACGTTCCTTATTGAAAGAACATGTTGCTCTTCATGGTATGAAGCAACTTGTAGAAGATACTCAAAGAACTGCTGAGGTTTTGCGCAAAGAGCAGAATCATCTCAAAAATCTGCTTGAGGAAATTCCGGCTTACATACCAGTTGAAGAAAGTTCTGCTTTTTTCACCCTGCGCGAAGCAATTGAAAATTTAGTCACAACCTACAGACGATTTCAGGAAGATTTAGAGAAGCAGCCGATTTTAAAAAACCGTCATAGTGTAGCAGTCAGCGAAGTTGTTAAAAATGAATTAACGAATAAAATCTTCTTTGATTGGAGTGAGTGGACTTTGCTTTTGGATAGAACCCAAAATGGAACAATATCTTTGACAAAAAGCGCAAGCTTTTTTGAAGAAGATGAAGTGGACGATTCGATTCCGACAAAAAGCGATGATTTTTATGCAGCATTTGTCAACACTATTAAAGAAATGCAAGGTTTTGCTCATGAGCAAACAACAGAAGCTGTCACCGACTTATTCAACAAATTATCTACTGATGTCCAACTAGAACGCGAAACACTGAGTACAATCTTGCTACCGGAAAAGGAACAGCAAATAGAACAAAAATTTGGAAAAAGTCAAGTCCGCTTTTTCAGAAACCTCCAGCGTGCTGTTGATCCTACTAAGAAATGGCAAAATCTCATCATTCAACACAGTGGATTGGCTAGTAGTGCTGCTCCTATCAATGCTGACATTTTATTTCCTCTAGCACGCAAGGACGACAAGCATCAGAATGGTCAAATCTTTGATTGGAGTCCGGATAAACAGTTTCCTGTTCCCCCTAGACCATTTAATCATCAAATTGCCGTTTTACGACTGCGAGACGAAATCACGACGAGTGCAGGGTTGCACCTTGTGCAATATGTGAGTCAGTTAACTAAACAGGTGAAATCTTCTTTTTCTAGAGCTTTGAAAGAAATTGTAGACAATTTGCAAGAACTTTTAAAGTCGAAACATGAACCTTTATTGAGACAGATAGTATCTGCACAAGAGCAAACTTCTACCCCGATTCCACCTTGGTTAGAAACTCTTTCTCAAATTCCAACAATTTCTTATCCACAGGAGATGAGTCATTAGAGTTGTTGCACTCTTCTTTGCGCCTGGTGCGTGAGACAAAATAGTATTTATCGAACCGCCAAGACGCCGTAGACGCGCAGCGGCTTCCCGCAGGGTAGGACGCCAAGAAAGAGAGAGAGGAGAGTTAAACGCAAGCGCAGGCACTTTCACACAAATCCTGCGCGGATTGGTATGACAATCCTAAACCATTTGTAAAAAATTACGGTTGTTGAGATAGTAAATGTAGATATAGCAATTCTAAATGATTCATGAAATTCTCTGTTTCTTTTCTTGGCGTTCTCGGCACGGCAGGTCGCACCGTCGGGGGGAACCCCCGCAACGCACTGCCTCGTCTTGGCGGTACCCTTCGGGAAGCCGCTGCGCGTCTACGATAATTTTTACAACTCATATAGGATTGCTATATAGCGACTAACGATAATCGAATTTCAAGCAATAGATGAAATGCCTGTTAAAATTGAGCTTTTAAATCGCTATCAACTGCGTACGAAAGATGATGAGTTATTACTTCTGCCAGTTATTGAAATTAAACCTACTGAGAGTTTTAATTTCCCTCATATCTCCAAAATTGATATTGTTGTCAGCGGAACTCCAGAAAACTTAGCAGCACAAATACAATCTGCTTATAAAAGTGTTAACTTTAGCGCTAGTAGATTTCTGAGACTTTCTACACCACAGCGATTAAAGCAAACTGAGTGTAGGTGGAATGAACCACTACCAGCAGGTGCGAATTGCACTTTGCAAGTTATTGTTGAGTATTTTGATTCGGATGAAATAGGTAACCCTAATTTATTTACAAGCAAAAACTCTACGGCGGAGTGCAATATATGGACTTATGCAGGCATAGAAAATACTGTGATAGAAATGTCAGTGAGAGATACGCTACCATCGCCACTACCAGGACCTTTTTACAAATCCGAACCACCCCAGGAAGGTAAAAAACCAGAAATTACTTATCCAGGCTGGTTTGCTATCGATTTCGGTACTTCTAATTCTACTGTGACGCTTTACGATCCCAAAGTCATCGTCACTCCAGATAGTTTACCTGGGGAACAAGAGGTACGGCTACGGGAACGTATGGCACAATGGTTGAATCAGCGTCCTGTGGATGATGTACCAGGTATCAGTCGTCATACTTGGGAACAGGAATGGCAAAAGTTTTTAACTGAACTGAGTAAAGATTTTGTTTCAAATCCTCATTCTGTTAACAACAATTTGGGGGAACAACTTTTTCGAGGCGTTGACAGTATTCAGTTGTTGGAAGCTATCCGACAAATAGAAATTTGTTTGAGTAAGCGTCTTGGTTGGTTTCGTCGCGCCGCTAGCAAACGGTTGAATCAGATATATCACGAAGTTTTTCGCGTTCCACCTTTAGAGTGGCAAAGTTTGATATCAGTAGAGTTGGATAAGGATCGTCGTCTTAATGAAATTCCTAGTGAGTTAGAAGTTGTCAATTTGGAACCTTCTTTACCAAAAGATGATCCAGCAAAAGTGAAAGTCACCTTAGGTGAACAATCGAGACAGCACAGATTAGACACGATTGGGAATGGGGAGGAGATAGAAGGGAGATTTCTGCATTCACCCAAGCGCTATTTTGGTCAAGAACGTTCTTTTAAAATTACGCTTGATGGTCAAGAAGATACAATTGAGGTTAATAAGCTGCTTCAGTCTGCTTATGCTGAACTGATTTCATTGACTGAGAATTATCGTCAACGCTATCCAGGTAAGTGTTCTGAAGGTAAATTCTATCGTGCAGTGGTGACTTATCCAACGATCGCCTCACCATTTGTCCGCCGCGAGATTGAGAAGTTGGTGAAACAACTGGATATCGAAGATGTGCAGATGGCTTATGACGAAGCAATATCAGTAGCCATCTTCTTTTTGTGGCGAGAATTTGGCGGTGATTTAAATGTGGGGATTGAATCTTTCAAAACCCGTTGCCGTTACAATGGAGATAAATGGTGGCAAAATGTCCTCGTTTTGGATATCGGTGGCGGAACTACTGATTTGGGACTGATTCGCCTGACACTAGAAGAAATCAATCCATTTGAACCTGGGGAAGACCGAGGCGACGGTGGACGCTATTATAAGTTAACTCCGAAACTGTTAGGTTCTTCCGGACATTTGCAGTTGGGTGGAGAGTTGGTGACGCTGCGGCTGTTTTTGTTGTTGAAGGCGGCGATCGCCGACTGTCTACTCACAGCCGTGACTGAAGAACGTTTACCGAAAGATGTGTTGAAAGTGCAGCCGGAAGAATTGAGCGATCGCTTCCTTAATAATGGCAAATTTGTACCCGGTAGCCTCTTAGCTTGTGTAGACAAAGAAATTCGAGAAGGCGATGCTTACAAAGATGCTTTAAATGCAGCAGAAAAAGTCCTTCCCACGCGCTGGAAATATTCATCCTCTCGCGCCCAAACTTTCTACACTCTTTGGGAACAAGCAGAAAATGCAAAAATAACACTCGGTCAAAAGCGCCAACAAGATGCACCCGAACCCATCTTCATTCTTGATGGACAAAAAATATCTGAATTGCTGCAACAAAATGATATTGAATTATCAAGTGAAGTTGTTGATAATTTAAGTGTAACACTAACAGTGCAGCAATTTGAAAAAGCTGTTTTACCTGTGATTCGAGAAGCAGTTGGCATTGCCCAAGGATTGATAGAAAATGCTTTAGAGAATAAATCCTTCTCCCCTGTGAATTCTCAAGGTAGCAAAGAGCAAGTCGATTGGTTGATTCTATCTGGAAAAACTTGCAATCTAGAATTAGTTGAACGTGAACTTTATCGAGTCTTTAGCAAGTCTGACTACTTTGTTTGGAATGAGGAACGAGTCACGTTTGAACCCGAATATACAAAGCTTGCAACCTCCGCTGGAGCCTGTTTTGCAGAGAAATTAAGACAACTAGGTTTTGCACCGAAAGAATCTAAAGAATTGCTGCGTAGAGGAGCAAATCAACTCTATATTGATGTCAAAAATCTATTTTATTTTCTGCCATGCTCTTTTAAAAGAGAAGTGATTGGAGGAACTTTAGACCCCATTTTTCAAGCAGGTCAAGAACTTTATCAACTCAAAGCTGACGATGCAATGGCGAAATTTCGCAGCAGTTGGCAAGGTATGCAATTGACCAATAATATTATACGTCAGGATTTTGAGAATATCAAACCTCAACTTTGGGGTAGTTATAATGGCGATGCTTTGAGAAAGAAACTAGACATGAGTGAGGAGGATTTTAAAAACTCCATCAAAGTCCAGTTTGAAATTAATCAAAAGCTTGATATCGATTTACTGCTTTGCAAAGGAAATCCTCATTACTTAATTCCTGTTGATATTCCCTGTCTTGATGCGGCGAAAGCCATAGGAATACCAGAAGTTATTTCTGAAGATGAGCAGGTGGTATGTGATATTGCTGTGAATGTTGCTGAATCAGCAAATGCTTTGAAAACAGATGCTCATACCGTCGTATTTGAAGCTGGAAAAAACTACAGCAAGGATGTTCGAGTCTTTCGCTATGACGATGGTACTATACAGCCACAAATCACGGGATTAATTGCTCAATTACCTCCGTTTCCCACAAGTGGAAAACATACATTCTACTTTCAATTTCATAACCCAAAATCTAATAGATGGGAACTCATTGGTGAATTACCCGAACCAGAAGTCAAAAGTGAATATCCTTGCCGATATTATGTTTCTCTCAACAAAAAAGGTATTCTGAGAGTACATGCTTTTGAAGTCCCTTATTTGACATCAGCAAATCCAGAATGTCTTAAGCAAGAAGGATGTGTTTTTCGAGATAATCTGCAACCACAACCTAACGATGTTAAGGCAGAACGTGACCCGTTTTCTGGAGAACATTGAAACAGTTATCAGTTATCAGTTATCACTGGTCACTGTTCACTGTTCACTGGTCACTGGTCACTGTTCACTGTTCACTGTTCACTGTGGAGAAATTGGGAACGAGAGAAATTTAAAACTCAAAACGGAGGATTTATGCAGCACCTCAGCAAGTTATTAAAAACTGACAACTCAAATTTAGCCTGGGTACTGCGGTTGAATTTGCATGGACTGCGGACTCAATTACAAGAAGCTTTAAAAACAGCAACTACAGACCCAGGAACCCGTGCTTGTCAAGAATTGCTGAGGGAATTAGATATACTTTTGCAAGAAGCATTTCAACAGGAATTTTTTTGTGAGGAAACTGTCTTGTCCTCACAAGAACATTCCTGTTGGGAAGATGTGTTAGAACCAGTCACCAGTGAACTAAAAGACGAACTCAAATTAAAACAAATTGGCAAAGCTTTGCTCTCTGACCGAGAACTCTCAAACTATATAGGTGATTACCAATTTATCAGCACTAATGATAGTGATTTGTGGAACGAGATGCAACGTTTGTTACTGCGCGTTCCTGAGAAAATAGCTCATATTTGGCAAGAACAAATGTTGATGGAAGCAAGTCAAATGGGTGCGAGAAAAGATGAGCAAGCGCACTTGTCACTACCTTTCATCCGCAATGAAAATATCTATCCTGGTTTGATAGGGAAGGTAAAAGCCACTGGCTTATACTTATCAGACCAAGTTGATTTTGATCCACGATTAATAATAGAAAAACGAGATGGAGAACTTGATTTGTTAGCTGGAATCGTTTCTACTTTTCTTACATTTATTGAACTAGACTCATCTTTGCACCATGCACTCAAAAGTGTTGATAGATTTGGTGTAAGGTCTTTAAATGATGAAAGAGAAAAATCTAAATATGTCACAGCACTGATAGACCGCTTCCGACGAGTCCAAACCACTGCCGATAATATTGATCCAGTTGTCGCTTTGCGTGCCAGACTAGATTTAGATGAAGCAATACACTCTTTAGTGTATTTGCCATGTGCTGAACGTTATTCTTGGTGGGGTAAATTGCAACAAGAAGCGCGGCGTACTCTTGACTCAATCGTTGAGAAAACGCGTCATGCTGGTTATCTTGTGCAAATTCGTCCATTATGGGGAACTTATGCAGACGTTTTTAATTGGTCAAAAGACGATTTGCAATTAGATATTGGTGGAGTGCGCGGGGAGGTTTGTGCATGTTTGCGGGTTTACGCCAAGATTAACGATGAGGTGCTTCCAGGGCGAGTTCTTTTTCGTTCTTCTTGAGGAAGGGATTTTCTTGTTGGGGCTATTGCTGGATGTAAGCAACCCCGGTCTAAAGACACGGGGCTTCAGCAAATGTTGAAGTCCTAGCTTACCACACTAAGTACCTTGCGTACTACGTTCAGAACAAGTGTTAAAGTTCCTACCTACAAATGCGCAGCTAGTTTGTAGCTCTAGAAAATCAGGATTAAACATCTGTATGGGTTAACTCACATCTTGCACCTGACCGAACAAACCCGTAAAAGGCAAATAAAGAGTACTAAAATGTGACGGTACAGGAAGAGAGCTAAGTCAGTCTTTATGAGTTATAAATGTAACTAATTCTTAACGTAATATTACATATGTTGTCGCAAAAGGCATTAAGATGCACAGATGATCCTTTGCGTCATCCCATAGTGCGATAAGCCGATAGCGAAGCGTGACGTTAGTCATAGGCTTGACGCTCCGCGTATCGCTCACTAATTTTAAAATTTCAATTTTGGAGTTTGAATTTGCTTTGATAGCAGAAAATATGAGAAAAAGGGCGTGAAATATCTAATCAAATAAAGCAAGAACAATGCTTGGATACGCCCAAGAACTAGTCTATACCCTCAAAGAATTGATGCCCACGCAGTACCAGAAAGATAATCTTGAAGCAATGCTGGGATTATTCTTGGAAGCGCAAGGAAATCCATTACCAGAAAACTCTAAAACCAAGTCAGCAAGTGCCTTAAGTCGGTTTTTGAATATCAACCCCTGGTCAACACGGTCAATTATCCGTACAGTTCGTAACCAAATACTGGAAATAGTTTTAAAAACTTTATCTAAATCGGGTAAAGGACGTAAACCATTTTTACAGGTAATTACGGAACTACCAACTTTGAAAAAACGAGGAAAATTCAAAGAATTTGAGGATCTAATCTCAGTTTACAACGGTAAGCGAGGATTACATATGGTGGTACTCTATTTGGTAGTTGGAAAGTGGCGTATACCTTGGAGTTTTCGAGTATGGAGAGGTAAGGGTACACCTTCGCAAGCGCAACTAGGGCTGAAATTGGTCAAACTTTTACCACCATTACTGACTAAACATTTTCAGGTAATGATTTTGGCTGATACAGCCTTTGGTAGTGTAGAATTCATCCACGGCATACGCAAACTGAAATATCATGCAATTACAGGTGTAGCAATTAGCCGTAAATTGAATGACGGAAGAGTTTTAAGACATTTACACAAACAGGGGCAACAAGTTCGTTTGGTTGGCTTAAAATTTCCTGTTACCGTTTCTTGGTACTACCTTAAACGTGATAATGGCAGGCTAGAAAAGAGATTTGTGTTATCAACTAGACCTTTGAAAACTAGCACTATTAAGTGGTGGGGAAAGCGAAGGTGGCAGATAGAGGGCTGGTTCAAAACCATAAAGCATCGTTTTGGTTTACATCGCTTTGGTCAAGGTACTCTACTTGGAATGATACGCTTGCTCATCCTTTCTTTGACTGCTTACCTTCTAGCCCACTGGACTTATCTAGAGACTCAGTTAGATCAAATAGAAAAAAGAATGCTATAAATAGATGGAGGGATGACGATGAGGAAAAGTGAAAATGTCGGGAGTGCTGAAAATAGAGATAGAAGAGTCGTTGTCAAAACTCAAAGAGTTATTAAAGGGACAGAAAACAGGCAAAAGTAAGGAACGAATTCAAGTACTTTTTTGGCTAAAAAGTGGACAAGCTAAGACAATAGAGGAATTAGCAGCCCGGTCGGGACATCATCGGACAACGATATCAAGATGGTTAAGCCAGTACCGTTGTGGAGGAGTAATAAAACTGTTAAACATCAAAACAAGTACAGGAC
>NZ_JXCA02000002.1:37319-70615 GCF_000828085.3 Scytonema tolypothrichoides VB-61278 | reverse complement strand
AATTCAGTTAGACAACGGCGGTTTACATCAAAGCTTAGATTTAGTTATACCGGAGAATATAGTTTTACTCTTTCAACCACCCTATAGTCCCCAAGTTAACCCAATTGAACGATTGTGGAAAGAATTGAAAAAGAGACTTAAATGGAAACTGTTTGATAATTTGTTTGGATGAATTAAGAGATAAGCTCTCAAAAGAACTGAATAAGTTAACTCCAGAAACTATTCATTCTGTGACTGGATGGCAGTTTATTCTAGAGGCACTATCTGTAGCAAACATTTAGGTAATCGATATTACCATTACCGCCTGATTGGGGAGAGGCAGCCCAAATAGCAAGAGAAACATTTTTTCCTCAAATAGTTGTGTCTTTTCTTTTACTTGATATCGAGCGATTAATTCCTCTCGCACGTAGTTGTGGTTTTGACATCTCTTTTTCCAGGTGCAAGATGTGAGTTTACCCATAATTGATGCTTTTTGCTCCTGTTCAATGTTTTGTCAGTATATCTCTAGCCGCGTTCTCCATGCGTGCTATTGGGGTACACCACAGAACATTGCCCTAAATAGCCACTCTTGCTTACCAAAGCTTGGCAAACAACACAATTGCTTCTAAAGGAGTTGGTTTTATCGAAAGCCCGTGACGAGGATTGAACTCGTGACCTCACCCTTACCAAGGGTGTGCTCTACCACTGAGCCACACGGGCAATGTTTAGTTTGGAAAATTGAGTATTGACTACTCACAGATTAGTTAGCTTTTTTTAGTTAACTATTTGCTGACTCAATACTCAGCACTCAACACACAATACTGAGATTTGAGATGGGCCGAGCTAGATTCGAACTAGCGTAGGCGTTAGCCAGCGGATTTACAGTCCGCCTCCTTTAGCCACTCGGACATCGACCCATGTTGTCCACGATTACTAATATTATCACAATACTTTGAAATTGCAAGCTGTTTTTGAAAAAAAGTCACAGGGCACAGGTGACAGGTCATTTACAAAGTTAAGCCATCCCATACCCCACAACCTGTACGTTCCTAAGCCTAGCTTACGAGTTCACCTGTTTGTTGCAGTGAGTGCAAGCGGCGGTAAATTCCTTCGTGGCGCAAGAGTTGATCGTGGCTACCTATTTCTACAATCCTGCCCTTATCCAGAACCACAATTTTATCTGCTTCCCGTACTGTACTCAGACGGTGGGCAATGATAATTGTAGTACGGGTTCCCAGAATTGAGCGCATTGCTAGCTGAATAGAACGCTCTGACTCGTAGTCTAAGCTGGAAGTCGCTTCGTCAAAAATCAGCACGTCTGGTTCCACAACCAATGCCCTAGCTATTCCTAAGCGTTGTCTTTGTCCACCAGACAACCTCATACCTCTTTCACCGACTACTGTGTAATAGCCTTGAGGTAGCTGCTGTATGACTTCATCTAGTTTGGAGATTCTACAGGCTTCTTTAACCTGCTCAAAAGTGGCATCAGGCTTGCCATATCTGAGATTATCCAGCAAGGTTCCGTTGAAAACATCGACTTCTTGGTGAACTATAGCCAATCTTCGTCTATAGTTTCCGATATCAAGGCTGCGAATATCTTGACCGTCAATCAGAATTTGACCTTGTTGAGGTTCAAAGTAGCGCAAAAGCAGCTTCACTAAGGTAGACTTACCAGAACCAGAACGACCGACTAATGCTACTGTTTGATATGGCTCTATCAAAAGATTGATATCTTCCAAAACTGGACGTTCGGCTTCATATCCAAAACCAACGTGTGAAAACTCGACTTTCCCTGTAAATTGGTAAGGATTATTTGCAATGTTTCGCTCTTCTAAAAGCCCAACTCCATCGACTCTGATTGGGAGTTTGAGGAACTCGTGAAACCGCACCATTGAAGGATAGCGACGGGCAAAAACCTCCGCTAGGACGCTGATAGGTTCCAACTCAGCATAAGCCATGCTGGAAAGAGTTAAAGTCATAACAAAGTGACCAAGGGAAATTTGACCTTTTAATGTCTCCACCAACGTCAAACCTAGCACTGTAAAAACACAAAACTGAATCATAGTTTTTTGCCAGGTATTGAGCTTCACATAACCTTTGTGGATACGAGTTTCAGTCACCCTCAGTTCACGATTCAAGCGTCGTTTTTGTCGTTGTAGTTCTTTTGCTTCGGTAGCAAATGCTTTGACTGTTTTGATGTTGGTGATGATTTCGGAAGTCCGGCTTTCGGTATCTTCCATGTATTTATCCAAGCGGTTTTCGCGCCAAATCAATTGCTGCAATTTTCTTAAGGTAAAGCTTAGGATAATGACAAAGGAAATGAGATAGAGAACCGCAACTCGCCAATCAACAAACCAGATGAACACAAAAATTCCCAATACGCGGAACAGTTTGGGAATCAACTGTCCAGCTATTTCAGGATAACTCCAGGTGTAGTTGGAGACACCTCTTGCGACTCGTCCGGCAATGCGTCCGGGGTTGTTTTCGTCATAGAATTCTAGGGGTAGAGTAAGAATTTTCTCAATCGCTTTTTGGTTTTGGTCGCGACGTGCCTTTAAAGTTATATCCCAGTGAAACCAAGTCGTTAGCCAAGGCTGAGTTGGTGCTTTCAACACGGTGACAATAAAAATAAAACTCAGCAATACGCCCAACTCCAGAGGTTTATTGACTGGGTTATTGGTTAGGTTTGAAATTGTAGCGATCGCTCCTTGAACTGGTTTGTCCAATGGTTGATTAGACATAACGTTTAAAATTTGCCCAATCCCATAAGGAACAACCAAATCAATAACCTCGTAAATGCTGGTTGCTGCGATACTGAAAATACCTAGCGACCAGTAGGGACGGAAATAGTTAAGAAGATCTCGAAAATTTGCCATGATGCACACTGCCCTTGGAGCGCTAGTCTATAACTCCTGGAATTTTTATACTACATTTATGCTACACAGCAGTCAATAGTTAAGAATGCTAAATCATCCTTTAGAAAGAGTTGAGTTGCCAGGAGTTATACGATTTCACGATCAGGCCTGATACAAATGATTCATCTCTAATTCTTTCCTCCTGCTTTCTGTTCCCTATTCCCTATTCCCTGTATTTCTTCATCCGTGACTATTGAGCGAAAAATTCCAAGCGATAGCGATAGAGTGCAATTGGTCGAGAAGCGGCGGCAAAGTAATTTGGATCTTGAGGCGACAAATAAACAGCTGTGATTTGATCTGCCTCTATGGCAGGATTTGATTGATCAAGTTTTCGATATGCAGTCGTAGATTCTACAGTGTTGAAATAAGGACGCCCACCACCTTTAAAGAGTTGTTGAAACACTTCTGTTGTCAGAAATTTGCCATCTGGTGTTGTTTCTGTCGCACGTGCTGTAACAATAGAAACAAGTTGACGCTCACCACGTAAAAATGTAATCTGACGATTGGGAGAATTTGGATCGACTTTGACTGATAACACCATGTCGCCTAAATACGACCGTGCTAAATTCAAACCATTAAAAGCTCTATCCGCCACGACTGCTGATTTGCTGCTTGTTCGAGGGATGATTTTCGATCCAGAATGAGGCGTTGTTTCCCGAACAAATCGCACGTCAAAACTGACAGGTTGATTCAGATATTGACGATTACCCTCAAATCCTGGTGTGACGATATCAGGTGCTAAGGGTGCAACCAAATCTATCAGCGTACTTTTCACTTGCCAAGAACCCATCATCCAGTTAGGATAAACTAAATCTCCCACTGCAGGTCGCACGGAAGTTAATTTTTCCCATTCAGGAAAATGTGCCAAACGTTCAGATAACTCTCCTGCTTGAGCCTCAGCATGAAATAGCAGGAATACAAAAATCAAGCAAAAACTCCAAATTCTATTCATAACATACATTTTCACATGATTTTGCTATATAAGTTTTCAATTGAGTCATAACTCATTAAATCAAAAATTGTATTGCTATTCTTTCATTAAAGTTCACTTAGATATCAAGCCATTAAATCTTTAGCCCAAATTGTTTGTTATTATAAAATTTATATATAACAATTCGATTTGAGTTGTAAGACTGTTCATTATGGTCGTAATTTGTCAAGAGTCATTTTTGACTGCAATGGACTCTTGAAACTCCATCGTTTTACAGGTAGAACTATCTTAAGTTCTTTCATCAAAGCAAGTATCAAACATAGTTGCTAAAAAAGATATCAGGGCGCGAGTTTGTATGAGTTAACTCTTTTATAGTTCTTGCACGGATGAGTATATCTAGTTCTTTTACGGATTTTTCCTTGGCTGAATTGTTTCAACTGATTGATCAAGGGCGAAAATCCGGTTGTTTAACGGTTTGTACTTTACCAGACCTTCATACCCCAGGTTCTAAATCCCATTACTACTACATTTGGTTTCGGCTAGGCTGTGTTGTTGCTGCAGCCAATAACTTAAACGGTCAGGGTTTAACTTACAATATGACACAACGGGGCTGGGTAAACCAGCAAACCATTGAACAAGTTTGGACTCAAACACCAGCAGCACTACCGCTTGGATTATTATTAAAAACTCAAGGAGTATTAAGTACTGAACAGCTAAATTTATTATTCGCCAGCCAATTACACCAGGTTCGAGAGCTATTTGAAATCCAAAAGGGAGTTTTTAAACTAGATACTAAGGCTGATTTACCTTTGCAGGAGATGACAGGACTCAGCTTGAGAACACTAGAAGTGGCTCTGATGGCTGTCAGAGGCTTAAAAAACTGGAAAGTGCTAGCTGAGGTACTCCCGGATGTGAGTTCTGGAATTAAGAGTAAAACTAATGACAAACCCCAGATCCACTTGAATACATTAGAGTGGCAAGTGTGGGAATTTGCTGATGGTAGTGTTTCTTTAAGTGCGATCGCACATAAACTCAACCAACCAATAATTATAGTTCAGCAAGCTGCTTTCCGGCTAATGCTTGTGGGTTTGGTAGAAGAAGTTTCGTTGGTAGAGTCTACGCTGAGTCTGGAAAACTATCCCATGAATTCTAACTCGGACAATTCCTTTGTTTCTGGATTCAAAAAATCCAAACCCTTACAAACGCCTAATGTAAGTGCTTCGTTTTTACAAAATCTGGTTGGTTTTTTAAAAAGCTAAACTTAAATCAGTGAACAGTGAACAGTGAAACTGATAACTGATATCATGTCCGGGTAAACACTTATAAAAACGAGGAACCTCACCCGCCTACGGCACCCTCACGCCAGATGCTACAACGGGGGGAACCCTCCGCAGTCGCCACAACGGGACGGCAGGTGATCCACTTGGGGGAACCCCAAGACCGCACTGCCTCGGGAACCCCCGCAAGGCGCTGCTCTCCGCAACGCACTGGCTCTCCTTAATAAGGAGAGGGTTGGGGTGAGGTCAAGCAGGAATTATAAGTAATTAAGCCGACATGATATGATAACTGATAACTGTTAACAACTTGCTGACGCTCAAATTCGTTCATTCGCTCATTCAAAGTTCCAAAAAATAATTTTGAATTTTAAACTCTGAATGAGCAAATTCCGCGCAAGGAGTCACACAAAACTTTTAACTTACTGAATTTACACTTTCTGCCGCTTCCAACTGTAAGTTCTGCCCTAATTTTGGTTCAGTGCCTGCAACTATACGCCCAATATTGCTACTGTGTCGCCAAATGACATACAAACCAGCAACAGCACCAAAGAGGATGTAAGCTAAAGGTTGATGCAGAAGTACCATAAAAAGAGAAACGCCAACAGCTCCAGCAATCGAACTCAAAGAGACAATCCGCGATATCGCCACGACAATAGCAAATACGCCAAAGGTCGCTAAACCAACCTGCCAATTCATCGCCAGTAAAATACCTAAACCAGTCGCAACAGATTTACCACCAGCAAAACCCAGAAAAATCGATTTACTATGTCCAAGAATGGCAGCCAACCCAGATAAAATCACCATCCAAGGTTCCCACAATTGTGGATTCACTTCTGGAGGAATAAGATTTTGACTGGGAGCAAAGTTGAACAACCAGTAAACTAGGGCGATCGCCAACACTCCCTTCAAGCAATCTATCACTAAAACAAAAGCCCCTGGTCCTTTTCCCAGAGTTCTCAGCACATTAGTTGCCCCGGTTGAACCGGAACCAACTTCCCTTAGATCAATACCTTTCAATCGCTTAGCTACAGTGTATCCAGTGGGTGTAGAACCCACTAAATAAGCTAACACCAAAACTGCTCCGCACAAACTTAACCAAATAGCCATATCTAAAAATTATGAGTTATGAGTTTTTTGTCTTTTGTGCTTTGTTACTAATGACCAATGACTAATGACTAATGACTAATTAATAGTCATCATCATAATTTCTCATCATTTTGGGATCCGGAGCAAAAGCTAACCACAGAGGAAACTGCAAGAGTGCCAAACTAATTTGCTCTTCAGAATCATCAATCAAAATCAAAGGTATTTGATTGGCTTTTACGAGTCGGTCTGCTTTTTGTGCTAAGGCTTCTGCAGTCTCAAATAATACCATACCTCTGTCTGGTCCAAAATCTGGACGACCTATTCCTAGGCAGTCCTGCAAACCTCGTCGCCATTCACCCAAACGTTCTGGTGTATTGGCTAATACCAGAGATCGGAGGCGATCGCCATACAATTGGTGTAATATCGAAATGATTGCTGAGGCAATAAGAATATTCTGCAACCGACTGCCCGTCGTCCGCAAAGCACCTCGTCCTCCTTGGCTAAAAAACCAGTTAGAAACTCGTTCTGCATGCACTGGTTCAAAGGTGCGGCGCAGTTGCCAAGGTGGACCATAGTAATCTGGTTTGGTACGATACTGGTCAATCAAACGGCGGACTTGTTTTGTTGTATCTTGGAACTGCTGTTGAGCAAATTGTGGTGTTGCGCTTTGCGCTTGGGCTTCCTTAACCTCTTTAACCTCTAGCTTTTCTGGTTCTGGTTTCGGTTTTGGCACGAGTTGCAACTGTTCTGCTGCTGCTGCCAAATCTTGTAAACTCCCTGTGAGATAGTCTTTAAAACCTTGCACCCGAATCGCTAAGTCTTGAGAAGTACCTGCAAAAGTGGTTCGCATCTCATTGCGAATGCGTTCTTGACGGCGTTCTAACTGTTCTACACTAATTTGCAGCGCGGCTTTACGTTGTTCTAGCCCAGAAAGCGCCTCTTGCACCAGTTGTGTCATCGTCATTTGAGTTTCGCCCAACTGGCTGTAAAGAGTTTTGTAAGAGGCTTGCAGGTTTGCTATTTCTTCTTTCAGCGCTTCTTTTTGGCTTTGCAACTGTGCAACTTGTTGTGCGAGTTCCTCTTGTTGACGATGATTTTGTGATTCTGATTCTACATCTGATCCCAGCGCGGTAATTTCGTCTTCTAAAAGCGTCACAACCTCGACAGTTGACTCTGGTGTTAACTCATCTATAAGATTTTGTTCTGCTGCGTCTGAATCAGACACAGCAGAAGACGACGGCGGCTCATTTTGTGTGTCAACTTTAGAGTTTTGCGCTGCTATTTCCACCACTGACTCAACTTTAGAGTTTTCTGGTTGTTTAACTTTGAGTTGTTCTTTGTGGTTCAACGACTCATCAGTAGGTTGTGGTGTTTGAAATTCCTCTGGGTTCATAAACAACAGTGTCATTCCTATGACGCGAATAAATAGCTTTCAGCAATATATAATTTACTTGCTATCAAAGTCTTAAGTCCAAAATCGTCCTAAGTAATGAGTGCTCAGTTTTGAGTCATTTGCACTCAGCGCTTGGAACTAAATGCGCGGACAGCGTTCTTCTAAGCAAGTTTTGAGAGTATTAGGATCAAATAAAATCGGTAGAAAGTGAATACTTTTAATTTCTTTAAAGTAAAACAGAATCGGAACCCGATTCCAGAATATGCGCCAATTTTGCCATTCCCGGTAGGGAAAGCGCCGAATTAATTTTTCACCTGTGTAAATATCCAAATCGGTCGGAGTAAATAATAGACGCAGTGTGACAGCTTGAAACATGAGAAACAAGCCAAAAAGACCCATCAAGCCTCCCACACTCGGTTGCACAATCAGCATTGGGATTGCTGCAACCACTAACACCAAAGGTATATTGTAACTAGGCTTGAGCTCGACGGTGGTAGATGGCGGGTTAGACGTATATGAAGTCGTCACAGTCAAAACTCCTGCTTGGTGTGAGTAAACATTATTTCTATTCTAGGAGTTAGTGTATAGACTAGGGACTAAGAAATGTCACTTCAATCAGTCATCAGGGAACTCTTAACTCTTAACTCTTAACTCTGAACTGTGAACTCTTAACAGAGTCAGCGATTTCTTAACCTCCCTTAACTTGGTAACTGATAACTGGTAACTGGTAACTGTTAATCGTCTAGAACCCTTGCAATGATGAACTACCAGTCCCTTGGAACATAACCCAAGAAAGAAAGAAATTGCTTATAAATATAATCAATAAGGCAGTGACAACAGCAGTTGTGGTAGATTGTCCAACTCCTTTTGCTCCTCCCGTTGTCGTTAAACCCCAACTGCACCCAATAATGGCTATTAAAATTCCAAAGCAACACGCCTTAATCATGGCGCTCGCAATGTCCCAAATGCCAAGAAAGTTGCGGGCTGAGTCTAGAAACACACTCTCCGACAGATTATATATGTTTGTTGCAATGATTAATCCCCCAAACATACCTGTTACTAGAGATAAGAGCGTTAAGATTGGTAACATTAAGCAGCATGCAAGTACGCGAGGGATAACCAAGTAATCAATTGGATCGGTTTTTAACATTAAAAGGGCATCAATTTGTTCCGTAACTCGCATTGTGCCGATTTCTGCTGCAAATGCCGAACCAACGCGTCCGGCTAAAATCACTGCTGTCAAAACAGGCGAGAGTTCGCGTGTAAGCGCTACCGCCAGCACTCCGCCAACGGTGCTTCCCGCGCCAAAGTTAATAAACTCCCGCGCCACTTGAATCGTGAATACTGCGCCAACAAAAATAGCCGTTACTAGGGCAATAAACACCGAATCTGGACCAACTGCCGCCATTTGCTCTAAAGTATTGCGCCGATGGATTCTCCCTCCTAGCAGGTGAACTAAGACTTGTCCACCCAACAAAACTGCCGCCAGCAATCGCTGGCTCCATACTCCTAAACTAGATTTGGATGTAGTTTCACTCAATGTTGAAGCTCAACTCTCTAACTGCCGCCATCATAGCGAATTCCAAAGCTAGTTATTAGTCATTGGTCATTAGTCATTAGTCAAGAGTCAAAAACTATTCTCCCCTGCTCGGGTGCTCCCTTACTCCCCGAATTCCCCAATCCTCTACTTTCGGGTGAAAGATTAACTTAGTTTAAAGCAAATCTCAGAAATTTAAGCTGAAGCCACGCAGCGCTGTCACTGGAACAAAAGCTGCAACGACATGCTTAGAGGTTGATTTTTCCAGGTTTGGGTTGTGTCAAACTCTGTTTGCATTTAGCAACATATCCTAAGGAGATTGTGTATATACTTTAATAAAAACTTAAGATTTTTGAACTATCGTCTGAGGCAGGGCGATCGCGCTTATTGTAGAAGGTGAGAACTGACCAGACAAAACTTGTCTGCCTTGTAAAGTTATGGAGTTTTTCCAAATGACTGTGATGATGAACTTTCTGCGATCACTGCTGCTATCGATTATTTTTAGCTTCGTCGCTCCCATGTTTTTGTTTGGTGGCGTATTATTCGCCTTATCCCTTGCTGGCTATATTCCTGGCTTACAAGAAGTTACAGAAGTTGTTTCTAGTCTGATTACGGATTTTCTCTCCGTATTTGGCAGTGGCACTCCTGTTGGAGGGTTATTCGTTATTTGTTCAACTTGCAGCTTTGTGGGAGCGCTATTTGACACTTATGCTTATTATCGGTACCAAATATTACGATAAATAGATTCGGTTCTACTCAGATCGATATTTATATTTTGTTCTCTATGTTGATGGATTAAAAATTAAACTTCTCAATCATTAAAGGGCTGGTAGTGCTACCTTGCTCACAATTAACACTAATCATCCACGCTTTGCATTGAATGCCGCAACAGTGAAACATGTACATAGTATTCTAAGTACAACATTTCATGACTATGTGTTCAAAATGCTGGAATCTTATTTTGGGTGGCACTATGGTTCAGTCAGGCTACAAAAAATCTAGCGATTTACTCTATTGACAGTGCGCTCTACTATGTTACTTTGCTTGAATATATAGGCTTATGCTTCACATTCAAGGAAAAAAATACTTATGCTATTTTTTTCCTTGAAGTATTTTTTACATTTTTTATCTTTATATAAGTATCATAGCAGGTCACGAGCTACATAAATTCTTAAATTTTTATTAATTTTTTAAGAGGCGCAACAGTTCCTCGTTTTTCTTAACATAGGGAAAGCAAGTGGTTTGAGCGCTTAACGTTTTATGATTAAGTTTGTTAGGAGGTTTTTTTACTGCTCATGGTTTGGCCTTTTAAGCCCAATTTTCGTAAACAAATTGCTCGTATTGAAATAACAGGTGCCATTGCCGGTGCGACTCGCAAGCGAGTACTAGAGGCGCTAAAAACTTTAGAAGAAAGAAAATTTCCGGCATTACTGCTACGGATAGACAGTCCTGGTGGGACAGTCGGAGATTCTCAAGAAATCTACAGTGCTTTGAAGCGGTTGCGCGAAAAAGTAAAAATTGTTGCTAGCTTTGGTAACATTTCTGCTTCTGGTGGAGTCTACGTAGGCATGGGAGCGCAACATGTCATGGCTAACCCAGGTACGATTACAGGTAGTATTGGTGTTATTTTGCGTGGTAATAACTTGGAACGTCTGTTGCAAAAAGTAGGTGTTTCCTTTAAAGTTATAAAGTCTGGTCCTTACAAAGACATTTTGGCGTTTGATCGGGAACTGACAGAACCGGAACAAAGCATTTTGCAAGAATTAATTGACACAAGTTACCAGCAGTTTGTTCAGACAGTAGCTGACGCGCGTTCCTTGGCGGTAGAAACTGTAAGAAGTTTCGCAGATGGTCGAATTTTCACTGGACAGCAAGCCTTAGAGTTAGGTATCGTAGATCGTCTGGGAACGGAGGAAGATGCTCGGCGTTGGGCTGCGGAACTGGCTGGCCTTGACCCTGAAAAAGCTCCCGTTTACACCTTTGAAGAACCCAAACCTCTGTTGAGTCGCATTTTGCCAGGAAGTCGTCAAGCTTCTTCAGGATTTGCGGCTGGTCTCGGTTGGGTCGAATTCGAGGTGTCTACTAGTGGTTTACCCTTATGGTTGTATAGACCATAAATCGTGATTTGTTTTTTGTTATTGGTCGTTTGACGAATGACCATTCATAATAAGGAGGATTTTTGAGTGGAGTGGCGAATGCGGGCTATTCGCGGAGCAACGACTGTACCAGAAAATACGGTTGAAGCAATGCGAGAAGCAGTAATGGAATTACTGGATGAACTAGAAAAACGGAATCAATTGCATCCAACAGATATCATTAGTGTGACTTTTTCCGTAACACACGACTTAAATGCTACTTTCCCTGCAGCAATTGCACGTTCACGCCCCTACTGGGACAGTGTACCTATGTTAGATGTACAGGAAATGGAAGTTGATGGCAGCTTAAAACGTTGCATCCGGTTTTTAGTTCACGCCTATCTCCCGGTCTCCACCCCAATCTACCATACCTATTTGCGTCACGCAGCACAGTTGCGTCCTGATTGGAGTGTGCCCCAACTTTTGTAGAGTGACATTTGACAATTTCTGGCATTATGCATATTCGCTATAGTTAAGCAGGTGTAACGAACAAAAATCAACACAGCCTGCTCAATTTCTTCCTTCCTTTTTGCCCCAGATTGGTCAGTAAAAGTCTGTTCTCGACCCTTATTTTTAAGAATTACAAACAATTTGGAGAGCATTGGATAACCTTCATGTTGATTTGTGCTTTTGTCGGCACTTGTTTAGCAGCACTAAACTACTAGCAACTACTAGATGTACTGTTTGTGAAGTTTAAATACGGGTTTTGGAATTTAGGTAAAGCTGACTTGGTAAAAAGTATATTTTAGTAGAAAGTGCGTTTCCCAACCTTACCCCCCACCGGAGGGTGAGGTAAGGTAATACGTATGAAGACAATACGGTTGTAATTTTGCTCACAAAGATTTTTGAAGTAGCCATAAGCAAAATGTATATATTCATACAAAAAAAGGTTTTATGAGTTCTGATTTCTATTTTCAAGTCAGTTATTGCTGAGAAAATCTCACAAACGTTGCTATAAAAATGTCTTTCCCCTACACCCCCACACCCATTTTCAAGCTAGAATGAGTTAATGCAACCGTCAGGTATGTCGTAACATGTTAACCAAGTTACAAGGGGAGCGTTACCAGGTTGTTCAAGTTTTAGGTCAGAGTCTATTCGGTCAAACCTACTTGGTTCAAGATACCCACCTCCCGGATCATCCCACCTGTGTCGTCAAACATTTTTTACCTAGCAGTAAATGTCCTATACCAGTGGAAATACGCAGGCGGCTATTTACCCGAGAAGTAGAAGCCCTGAAAAAACTGGACAACTATGACCTGGTTCCTCATCTTTTAGCTCATTTTGAAGACAATCTCGAGTTTTACTTGGTGCAACAGTTCATTGAAGGGCATCCTCTGACTGCAGAATTGTCGCCTGGTGATTGCTGGTCCCAAAGCAAGGTTTTTCAACTACTATACGAGGTCTTGAGCATCCTGGATTTTGTCCACAGCTACGGACTGATCCACAGAGATGTCAAGCCCAGTAATATTCTTAGACGAAAGCAAGACAAGCGGTTAGTCCTGATTGATTTTGGTGCTGTCAAGCCAATTTGGAATCAATTGATTCTAAATCAAGCAAAAACTTCAAATTTCATTCCTCTTGAATATACAACCATTGCGATCGGTACGCCTGGCTATATGCCTCATGAGCAACAACGAGGCAAACCACGTCCTAATAGTGATATTTATGCCCTAGGTATGATTGCCATTCAAGCACTAACAGGAGTGCATCCGACACAATTACCAGAAGACCGGAATACAAACGAGATTCTTTGGCAAGAGTTAGCTCAGGTTAATGATGAGCTAGCTTTTATACTCAATAAGATGGTGTGTTACCACTTTCAAGACCGATATAACTCGGCAAAAGAAGCATTAGAAGCGCTTGCGCCACTCACTGATCTTTACACGTTAACACAAGAGTGGGTTTCAAGTATAATACCACAAAACGTTACATTTGACCATCAAAACTCCTTACCTGAGCAGAATGTTAAACAAGTTTTTGGAAACAACCCATCAGCACCACTTCTTAACAACCAAACAAGCAATATTTCAGAACTAGAGATAGTGGAGTTACTGAACAAACTCTACACACCAACACAGGAGTTAGCCCCTACTTCCAGACTAGAAAATAATGACCAGACTATTTCTATTTCTCCTGGAATACTGACTTTACTCACTGGCTTAATGTTGGGCGTAGTATCTAGTCTGATTTTCATAGTTTTCAGCTACTGGTCTGTGCAAGTCATTAGTCCTATTCCTCAAATTCAAAATTCTTCATCTGAACCACCAGAGGGTTTGCGTTAATCAACGCGAGGTTATACAGCAGAATTCAGAACTCAGAATTCAAAATTCAGAACTCAGAATCATTCGTAAAAATGGCTTTATGCCTGCACGCCGGAAGCTTTAGCCGTGAGGCGTGCGGCTGTTTCCTACGCGCAAGGTCTCCCTTTGGGACTCAGCAATCGCAGAATTTCTATTTTAAGTTTTTTTAGGTTGAGCTACTTCCCTGTTAAGAGTTCCCTGTTAAGAGTTCCCTGTTAAGAGTTCCCTAGTCATTTTTAGTTGATTTGTGGTGATGAAACCGAATTCCTAAAAAAATGTCATAAACAAATTCAAAAAAGTCTTTCTTTTGCAGAAGACCTATAGATTGATAGCAGCCTTTTTGATCTAAAAGAGGCTTCATGAGATAATATGTGGGCTGGTAATTATACCAGGGAATGGAAGGCCACAAATGATGAATTAAATGATAATTCTGACCCATAATGAGGAGATTCAGAATTGGATGGGGATAGACGCGAGCATTTTTCCAGCGATCGCGTTCCACAAAAGGACGATGCGGAAAATAATCAAAAAATAAACCCAGTGCTATCCCTACGACAAACGCTGGAATGAACCAAAAATTGAGAATGTAACCTAAAAAGTGATACTGAACCGAGATATAAACGATTGAAATCACAATCAAGCGGCTGATAAACCATTCCAGTAGCTCATATTTACGCCAAAGTTGCCGTTTAAAGAAAAATACTTCGTGGTATAGAAAGCGAACCGCAATCAGCCAAAGTGGACCACCCGTTGAAACATAATGATCTGGGTCGTCTTCGGGATGGTTCACATGTCCATGATGCTGCAAATGTACCCGTGTAAATACGGGAAAAGCAAAAGCTAGCATCAAGGCACTGCCATGTCCTAACATGGCGTTTAGGACTCGGTTACGATGAGCAGATTGATGGCAGGCGTCGTGAATCACCGTTCCTGCAATGTGCAAAGCAAGAGTATTTGCAGCAAAACATAACCAGTGTGGCCATTGCCAAACCCAGTAACCAAAATTAGATAATACAAGAATTGCCACAGCTGCTAAAAACATCAGCAGCGTCGGATTAAAATCACCCGGAGGCGCTAAAAATTCCTTTGGCGGGATTGTCAGTGGCTTCTTTGCCTCCGACATCAGCATTATGGACTCCTTTTTGCTTTAACGAGAGATAGTATTTAGATAATGCCACTTTTCTATAAAGAAAGTGAAGTTTTGCAATGCAAAATGACGGATAATAAACTTGTGTGTCACAAGATTTATCTACTTCTTTACAAATCAGCCGCACAATAGCGGTATGATTTCAACATCCTCCCCAATTGTGCTGAGTGGCTCAATAGAATAAGCGGATAAGGGGACAAGGAAACAAAAAGACAAGGGGAAGACACTTGTGTGTAGGGGTTAAGCGTTAAGTAAAGTATCTGTCGCCAAGGCAACAAGAGGAATAAGTTTTTTAACTTTCTGATGACCTCACTTCCCCATAACCTTACTCATCTACCCAGCTTTGGTGATTGACTCAGCAACAACAGACAACAGGTGCTCCCTGATTTAGGATAATTCCCAGAGTAGCTCCCTCGATTTAGTTTTTATGCAATTAAAAGATTCTGTACGCCGAACAAAAATTGTCGCTACAATTGGTCCTGCAACCAGCAGCCCAGAAACGCTCAAAGCTTTGATTGAAGCTGGTGCAACAACACTGCGGCTAAACTTCTCTCACGGTTCCCATGCCGACCATCAGCGTAATATTCGCCTGATTCGGCAAACCGCCTTTGAACTAAATCAACCGGTAGCTATCCTTCAAGACTTGCAAGGACCCAAAATTCGCTTGGGAAAGTTTGAAAACGGATCTATAGTCGTGGCAAAGGGCGATCGCTTCACCTTAACCAATCGTCCTGTTGTTGGTACACAAGATATTAGCTGCGTCACGTACGATTATTTAGCAGAAGAAGTCCCCGCAGGAGCAAGAATTCTCCTTGATGATGGACGTGTAGAAATGGTCGTAGAGGAGATTAACCGCGACAAAGGAGACTTACACTGTCGCGTGACTGTAGGAGGGGTACTTTCAAACAATAAAGGGGTGAACTTTCCCGGAGTTTATCTATCTGTGAAAGCAATGACCGAAAAAGACCGGGAAGATCTCATGTTCGGTCTGGATCAGGGTGTGGACTGGGTCGCACTTTCCTTTGTCCGCAACCCCCAAGACATGATAGAAATTAAAGAACTCATTTCCAGTACGGGTAAACGAGTACCAGTTATTGCCAAAATTGAGAAGCACGAAGCGATAGAACAAATGGAAGCTGTTCTGAGTTTGTGCGATGGCGTTATGGTCGCAAGAGGTGACTTGGGCGTAGAATTACCAGCAGAGGATGTTCCAGTTCTACAAAAGCGACTGATTGCAACCGCCAACCGCTTGGGAATTCCCATCATCACCGCCACCCAGATGTTAGACAGCATGGTTAACAACCCCCGTCCAACTCGTGCGGAAGTGTCCGATGTTGCAAATGCGATTTTAGACGGTACAGATGCGGTGATGCTCTCGAATGAAACTGCTGTCGGTAAATTTCCGGTGGAAGCTGTAGCAACAATGGCACGTATTGCCGAACGTATGGAACAAGAGGTGTGGCTGAACACAAACGCCAGCCAGGCGAGAGACACCAAACATTCCATTCCTAACGCCATCAGTCAAGCTGTCGGTCAAATTGCAGAACAGCTAGGAGCTGCAGCGATTATGACCTTAACGCAATCAGGAGCAACAGCACGCAACGTCTCCAAATTTCGTCCCAAAACACCTATTCTAGCAGTAACACCTCATGTGAATGTCGCACGACAGTTACAACTTGTGTGGGGAGTCAAGCCGTTGTTGATGTTAGAACTTCCTTCCACTGGTCAGACATTCCAAGCCGCTATTAACGTCGCCCAAGAAAGAGAACTCTTGTCTCAGGGGGATTTGGTCGTGATGACTGCTGGGACTCTCCAAGGGATTTCCGGATCAACAGATTTGATTAAAGTTGAAGTTGTGACGGCGGTACTCGGTCAGGGAATTGGACTGGGACAAGGTTCTGTGAGTGGTCGCGCACGCGTCGTGTACACTGGCATGGATGCTAGTAACTTTAATTACGGAGATATTTTGGTAGCCTCAGGTACAAGTGCTGATTTTGTTGAGGCAATTCGCAAGGCTGGCGGTATTATTACTGAAGAAGAAAGTCTTAATAGTCACGCGGCTGTGATTGGCTTACGTCTTGGTGTGCCAGTGATCGTCGGTGTGAAAAAGGCAACTCAAGTGATTCGGGATGGTACGATTTTAACAATGGATATGCAACGCGGTTTGGTTTACTCGGGTGCAGTGGGAACACCATAGGAAATATCAAGTATCATTTGCAGATAAAGCGATCGCCCTCTTCCACTGCTATATTAGTTTTCAAATAATCCCTCACAAAAGCGCAACCATAAGCCAGTGCATCTAGGTTGAGAATTCGCGGCAAATTCCACAGAATGAGCGTATTGTCATCACCGCCACCAGACAAGCATTGTCCCATCGCGGCTGATGGCAATTTCCCTAATCGCTGCGGTATGTCCTCTGAGGGTTGTTAGTTCTGTACCAAACTCCTGCACAGACGCTTTGCGAACAAGCTTCCAAAGTTTGACAGTACGATCTCCACTCCCAGAAGCAAGTATTTTGCTGTCGGGACTAAACGCCACCCCCCAAATAGCAGCTGTGTGACCTTTGAATGTTCTTAGCAGCTGACCCCTATGCCCTATGGCAAACGCCACGGCTTGAGGCCGAACAGGCACGCTACGCGAACGGGGTTCGCCATCCCCGGCACGAGGAGCCAGTACTTGATGAGGGTCTCCCTCACGCTTGTTCTGGCGTTGGAAACCCTCCCGCAGCGCTGGCTCACCGTCAAGTCTCCACAACTTAACGGTATTGTCACCGCTTCCAGAAGCCACCATTTTACCGTCAGGACTAAAGGCAACTATCCATACTGCTGCCGAATGTCCGACAAGGGTTCTGAGCAACTTACCCTTCAGTGTCCACAGCTTAACAGTACCATCGTTACTGGCTGAGGCAACCAGCCGACTGTCGGCACTAAATGCGACTTCCCATACTTCGGCTTGATGTCCTTTAATAATCTGTGGTATATGGCGACCTTGATGCCATATCCTAACACTATTGTCACTATTAGCTATGGCGATCGCTCGACCATCGGGACTCAATGCGGATATTAAACACTTGATTAAGTTATGTCAAAAAAACTACGCTCAAAATCACCAAATTTTAGATTTTAAATTTTAAATAATGGACTTGAAGATTCAAAATTTAAAATTTAAACTGGTCTGTTGCCCCCGAATTTATTCGTGGAATAAATCCATAACAGGACTTACGCAACTGGCACAAGCAAAGGTGTGACTGTGTCACGCCGACTGGCTAACAACTAAACCATAAACATAGGAACATTCGGGCGTTTTAGTTGCTGAACTAAATAATTGGACAATAATCCATGTTTAATTTGATAAATTGTTTGGCGACTTTGATAAGCTAAATTTTTGAGTGTAAGCCAGACTAAAATAGCGCAGGCAATATGGTTTCTTTGAATACGACCTTTGCGACATTGACAAGATTCAATACCAGTCAATTGTTTTAATTCTCTATGAAACTCCTCAACCTTCCATCGAACCTTACACACTTCTTGCACAACGTTCGTAGAATCTTGAGATAAATCGTTTGTCGCGATAAAATCCGTTCTGTCGGTAGAGACAGTCACCCGGAACAGTTTCACTTTTTTAGCGCCTGGAAACTTTTTTATTTTAATTATTTTACCAGATTTTAACTCTTTCTCATCCCAAGATAACAATTCGATTCTTTTATAATCTTCTTTACTTGCCGTATCATCAACAAGCCGATTACGTTTCAGAGGACAATAATAATATTTTCCTAAACTATCAATATATAACATCAATTTATTTGTTGCATACCAAGTGTCCATCAAGACGGCTTGAAATGGTAAAACCTTATGGTAGACAAGATTTTGTAACATTTCAGTCACATGGTCTATCTTTGTTTTCCCATCTGTGTCTGGGTCATAAATACGATAGTCCACTACCCAAAACTTTCCAATTTCATGATTGACATATATACAGTTTATTAACCCAATTCCTTGGATGACACCATGTTCGTTACCACTATATTGCCGTTTACTTGTCTCTATTTCTGTGGCATGTCGTTTATTAAGTACTGTGTCATCAAATACAATATACGAGTTATCATTTCTTTCGATGACGTTTTTGACATTATCCCAAAGTAGACGTGGTGGAGCGCTTTTCATTTTTGAGATAGCGGTTAATTTTATCATGGCTAATCTGTTCTAGATGATCTGCCAAATTTGTGAGAGTATAATTAATTTGACTACTTAACAAATACTGACAATAGTTAAGTTTAGTAAATTTCATAAATGACAGTATTTATTTGAGCTACAGTCTCTAAATTTTCTCATAAAAATTTGAAAAGTGCTTCACTAGTAATCCAAGTTGCTAGTTATGTATTTAGGCGATCGCATGGCTCAGTAAAGCAATAAAATCTCCTCCAGAAGCCTCTTGGTGCATTCCACTTATTAATACTTCTGTACTATAGATAGCGCTTACGTTGTGCCAGTTGCGTAAGTCCTGCATAAGTTAAGATCCAAAAATTTTAATTTCAGCCCCCACTTTCGGAGCATGGGGTCAATCCATAAGTTAAGATCCAAAATCCAAAATTGACTCACCCCTACACCCCCGTGTTTCTGCGGCGGGGTAGTTCATAAGTAGCGTGATAAAACTTCTACAGTAGCGAGTCCTGTTTTTTCCCAACTAAATTGACTTGCCCTGTTGATACTTTGAGTCGAGAGATGTTGACGCAATCCTGAATCAGTTGCAATTGTTTGCATCGCTTGAGTCATCTCGTCAACGTTGTAAGGATTGATGAGAATAGCAGCGTCGCCAGCAACTTCTGGTAAAGACGAGAGGTTGGAGGTGATCACGGGAGTACCGCAAGCCATTGCTTCTAGAACTGGGAAACCAAAACCCTCCCAAAGACTGGGGAAGACGAGGGCGATCGCATCACTAATAATTTTAGGTAATTCGCTGTAAGGAACATAGTTGAGGAATTTCACTTTATCAGTTATCCCGAATTCCTGAACTTGCGTTTGCAATATAGGAGTAAAGCGTTTATCTTGTGGTCCTGCTAACCACAGTTCATAATCTCCATTGTGAGATAATCCTGCAAAGGCGCTGATAAGTCTGTGCAGGTTCTTATAGGGATCGTGTCGTCCAATATAAAGGAAGTATGGAGATTTCGTGAGGCGAGTATCTTGTCCATCACTATCTAAATAAATTGGGCGAAAATGATTGGCGTCGTGTGCAAGGGGAATAGGAGTGATTTTGCTGGCGCTGATGTGATAGAAGTCGATGATATCTTTTGCTGTAGCGTGAGAGTTGCAGATAATATGTTGCGCTTGAGTGAGAACTTGAGGAACATACAAGCGCGAGTATTGTGTGAGTGGTGACAAAAGTTTGGGAAAGCGCAACGGTATCAAATCGTGAACCATCACGATCAAACGACAATCGGCATAAAGGGGCGCTTCTGGAATTGGAGAAAAAATAAGTTGGGATTTTAGCTTTCTATAGATTTTCGGCAGTTGAAATTGTGTCCAGATAAGACGATTAAAATGTCCTTTTGTTCCTTGAGCAGGAGTCAGCTTATTTGGTATAGAATAACAGTTAAACTCGGGATAGCTTTGAGCAGTTAAGAGAGTGGGGTTAAGAGTTTTTAAATAAGGAAAAAGATTTTTGGCATAGTTGCTTATGCCTGTAGGTTGAGAAAAAACAATAGATAGGTTAAATAATATATTACTCATTTATATCAAACTTAACCCGCTCATAAATCTGACGGTGTGAGATTTGGCAGTTAGCCGAATTTAAAGTCAAAACTCCATCATCAGCATCAGACTCGCTAAATAGCCAGTTACTCTCTAGGGTTTTACTAAATTGCTCAATATGGATTTGATATTGGTTAATGAGAATGTATTCTTGAAATTGAGGAATAGAACGATAGTATGTGAATTTATCACCCCTATCTCGGCTACTGCTAGACTTAGAGAAAACTTCAAAGATAATACAGGGATTAAGTATAGTGTCAGTACGTCCTTCCTCAAAAATAGGTTCACCTTTAATAATTAAGACATCTGGATAGACGTATTGGCGATAACGAGGAATCCACAAGCCTAGATCATTAGCATAAATGTGGTAATTTTGCTCTTTGAGTGTAAGGCTAAGGGCAAGAGTCACTATTAAATTAACAACGATTTGATTATGATTAATCGAACTACCTGTCATGGGAACAATTTCTCCATCACGGTATTCAGTGCGGTAATTGGTGGCTTCTTCAAGTGCAAAATACTCCTCTATCGAGTAAAGACGGGGTGAAATTTGTACAACCATAACACGACTCTGTGGATTTTTGAATTTTACGCTATGACCTTAGCCTAGCATTAGAGAGAAAGTTTGAAGGAAGCGATTACCTAGCCCCTAAAAGGGGCGCTGCGCAAACGGTAGAGCTAAGCGCCAAAGGCGCTCAGCATGAGCGTTCGCTTAACGCCTCCAATACATGAACACGCCCACAAATTTTCCAAATGCTATTTGAGGTTTGACAAACATTAAAAGCAGAGCATGAGAAATCAAGCGAAGTAACCTGATATTGACAATCCATTGATTTGTATATCTATCTAAAGATAACAAATAACCATAAGTACTATTTTTTATTTTCCGAAAAACATACTTATTTGTAATTGAAGAGGGCTGATGTATGACACCAAACTGCTTAGTCACCGCAATCAAATGTCCCTGATTGGCATAACGTCGGCAAAAGTCAAAATCTTCATAGTAGAGGAAATAAGCAGGATCAAACTGAGGACAATCATCAAAATTCCGAAGATTAACGATCAAGCTACAACCTGTAATCCAATCACAAGCAACATAATCTGTATCTGTATTCGTTAACAAATCTTGAGTGAGAATTGCTCCTGTTGAGGGAAGAAAGCGACCACCTGCAAACCAAACTTCACCTGTCGTAGTATGAACAATTGTACCGAGAATAGAAATTTTGGGATGAGCCTCAAAAAATAACCTAACTTTTTCCAGAAAATTTTCTAAAAAATAAGCATCAGGATTAATTATCCAGACAAGTCCGTGAGCATCTTGGGTATAAATCCATGTCATTCCTAAATTGCAACCACCACCAAAACCAAGATTAGTTTCAGCATTAAAAATGAGTACCGAGTCACTTTTTAGATGATAGATAGAATTGTCATCAGGAGAATTATTAATGATGACGACTTTATAATCATGATTTTGATAACTTGGTAGAGTAGTCATCAGTTTACTAATGAGATTTGTGGAATAGTAATTAACAACTAAAAAGTAAATCACGTTAGCTTAATTGATAATTTTTATCGAATTATGAAACCACAGATAAACAAAAATGCACACAGATAAATTATCTGTATTTATCTGCGTCCATCTGCGGTTCCAAATAATCGTAAACCCAATTTTTAGAAAAAATCTAATCTCCCTGCGGACAATCCTCCCACAATGTTGTAATTTCTCGTAAACTTTGATGATTACCATCGCCTAAAATCAGATGATCTAAAACAGGAATGGCTAAAAATTGTCCTCCCATTAACAACTGTCGCGTCAATTCAATATCTTCTTGACTCGGTTCCACATTTCCGGAAGGATGATTATGTGCCACTATAACCCGTGTTGCTCCTTGACGAATAACTTCACGGAAAATTTCCCGAGGAGGAGCCAAGGTTTCCGTTGCTGTACCAATAGTAATCACTTGCGTTCCAAGCAGGCGATTCTTCACATCCAACAATAACACCGCAAACCTTTCCTGATTTTGCCACATCAAGTCTTGACTGAGAGCAGCCGCCGCAGCTGCGGGACTATCAATTAATGTGCGTTCTCCTGGACGCGATTGAAAGGCTCGTTTCCCTAATTCTATCGCCGCTAAGATAGTCGTCGCTTTTGCTGGACCAACACCAGGAATTTGCATTAACTCGGCGGCGCTGACATCTCGCAGAACTGCCAAAGGGTCTCGCTGATGTTTGCTCAGTTGCTGTAAAATATATTGTCCTAGACCCACGGCAGAAAGTTTTCCGTGTCCTTGACCAGTACCTAGCAGAATTGCTATTAACTCGGCTGTAGCTAAAATTTTAGGACCATGTGTTAACAGCCGTTCACGCGGACGCTCACTTACAGGTATATCGGCAATTCTGAGGCTATAAGTCATAGGCGAATACAGAGGAAAAATCATGATATGTAGACTTATTCCTAGTTATCCCCTGTTATTCTGAAAACATCTAGATATTTGACAAAATATTTAATTTTTAGGTCTTTTTTGGCTTTTTCTACTGGTTTTTACTGATATATTTGTGTTGCCTTGAGCATATGGTATGTAATTAAGAGTTGGGTGAGGGCAAGGGGGTAACTCTGGATGGTTTCGCCTGTTGTACCAGCGACTTTGCCTAATTCTGGGTTTCCTTCGCGATCGCATATATTCTTGAGATAAGGCATATCAGCACAAAGAATATGTTCTAGCTTATTGACCTGTTCCAAAGTGGCATGACCATCTACTTCTAGAACATCAACTGGTTTGCCCATATCCCTGTCTAATCCCAAGCGGATTGCTGACTCAAAACTGCCATCGCCGTAGTTGATAATCTGGCTAAAATCTGGATGAGGAATTGTCGGACGAAGCACCAGACGTACATTTAAGTGTCCATTGGTTTGCTCCAATTCGTCATTTGGAGGGTAAAAACTCACCACAATATCTGACCATTGGCGTTGTGGACGGATAAATTGCTCAGAATCTGGTTCACGTTTTCTAAGTTCCTCAAGCACTTGTTCTTCTGTATACCCTCGTTTTTGCGTATCCCGCTTGACTTTCCACTGAGCACGCACAGATTCAGGGGGAGCAAGATAAACTTTCACATCGTAGGATTCACAGGCACCACGGGTAGAATAACCCAGTAATCCCTCCACAATCACAAATTTACTTGGTTTTATATAAACTGGTGGCTCAAAAGTACCAGTTTTGTGGCTGTATACAGGCTTGAGAATTGGCTGTCCTATCCTAAGTTGCGACAGGTGTTGCTGCATAATATCGAGATAGTTGCAATCAGGATGAAGAGCAGTGATACCAATCTCGGCACGTTGCTTACGGTCGTACTTGTGATAATCATCTGTACAAATAACCGTAACATTCTCCGGTCCTAGAACCTGAGCAATCCCTTTAGTCAGTGTTGTTTTCCCAGCAGCGCTGTCGCCAACAATACCAAGAATTATAGGACGGCTCATAACTCCCCCTTTCAGAAAATACAGTAAACTTTCATTTAAGATTGTATGTTATTTTACTATTTTTCTAAAAAAATAGAATACTGCTTCAGAAGAAAATTTTTGCTTTTAAGTTATGAATTTTTGACATGAACATTAAAAATCAAAGTTTTTATCTTTAATAAATATGTGCGTTGATTTTTGTAAATAAACAAATACTTTCATAAACACTCTACGATGTTTACGAACACACTTTTTCACACAACCCAGAAAATACTGTAAACTATCCCATAATTAAGATGTGTGTTAAATATTACTTTTTTGATAGCTTTTTGAGTGGCGAAAACAGCCAAACTTTTGACTTAATGTATAAAAAGATAGTAAGACGTTTCTGTTTTCAAGATGAAAAAAACAGAGAGTTACTGATGCTCATACAATAATAAAAATACAATGAGATAGTTGTAATTAGCCAGCTTCAGCAGGACATGGCAAATAAAACCTTAGGACTCGAAAAAAATCTTTATGACTACTTGCACTCAGTCTCATTGCGAGAGCCAGAAGTGTTAGCACAATTGAGGCAGGAAACAGCACAGCATCCAATGAACAGAATGCAGATTGCTCCAGAACAAGGCCAATTTATGGCACTGCTGGTACAGTTGATGGGAGCAAAAAAAACTTTAGATATAGGTGTTTTTACAGGTTATAGTTCCCTGGTAGTAGCATTGGCATTGCCAGCAGAGGGTAAGGTTGTTGCTTGTGATGTCAGTGAGGAGTATACGGCGATCGCCCGTCGTTATTGGCTAAAAGCAGGCGTGGCAGACAAAATTGAACTACATATAGCCCCAGCCCTGCAAACTCTAGATAGCTTGATTGCAGCAGGAGAAGCAGGCACCTTTGATTTTGCCTTCATTGATGCAGATAAAAACAACTACGATAACTACTACGAGCGAACTCTACAACTTGTACGTCCAGGTGGGTTGATTGCAGTTGATAATGTGTTCCAGTCAGGACGAGTTGCACAACCCCAAGAGCAAGATAAAATAACCAACAATATACGCGCTTTTAATCAGAAACTGCATCATGATTCACGCATTGCGATAAGCATGTTGCCAATTGCAGATGGCTTAACATTGGCGCTCAAGCTTCGTTAGTTCATAGACTGTCTGGACGGCAATTGCGTCAAATTACGGTAATTTTAAGATCTTGATCACCAAAACTTCATATCTGGTTTGCTACACTTATATAAGCAAACATTCAGTTTGCTCCTCACACCACACTGTAGCTCTCTTGTTCGTCAATAGCAAGAGAGCTTTTTGTTTACTGGCAAAAAGTATAGTTAGGCATTGGCTCTCAGCAAAGGAATACTTTCAGTCAAGGTATTATTAACGTTATCCCCTGCTTGTTGGCTCAAAATTGACTGAAAACAAAAATTTATTGGAACAAAAGAGGAATAAATGCCAATGAAGTTAGACAAGTTTGTGTTAGCACAAAATATGGCTTTTTTGATATTAATTCCACCACAAAGCAAGTTAGCTAAACTGCTTTTCTTTTGTTTGGCGACAAAGGTGCTAAAGTGAGTCTTTCGGAACTGAGTGGTGCTTTCATAGAAGGTGCGATTATGCCTGATGGCTCAAGATATCGCTCTAGTGAAGGTGTGAAATAGAAAGTTGTAAGTAGATCGGTATAAATAAAGTTAACTAGTGAAGGCAGTCCTTAGTCATTAGTCATTAGGACTGGAGTTTAGACTAAGGCAGGCGATCGCAGGCTCTTGAATTCAAATGCACTAAAAGCCAGGACGAATGTACAGGTATAAAAAAATGAAGTCCAGTCTAGGGTTGATGCACAGGGATAAGTGCCAACGTAGGAGACAAATGACCACCTTGGGAAGGGGGTAAAGAAAGTGAGTGGCATTGTACAAAAAAAGGCATACTTGTTGTGAAAGCTAAGATGGGCTATGGGGCGTGCCGAATTGGTTCAACTTCAAGGAATTGCGATACGCGGAGCGTCAAGCCTCTGGCTTATCGCCTTGGGGGCAGGCGCTGTGTAACATCGCACACTCAAAGACTTTTCGTGTGAGTCCAAGTTGCGCGAGGGGGCTAACGCGCCCCCTCAGGACTCCCCCCGATGCCAGTTGCTGACCGGTCGCTACAAAGATTTTGGGTGTATCCCCAAGCATATAAAGCGAGCAGTCACCGCTGCGCTGCAACTGGCTCAAAAAAATTGATTTCAAAGACTGCACATCAGTAGACCTCTTTGAAAATCGATTTTTAGTGCAAGCGCCGTAAAGGTTTCATAGCCATTTTCGCAGAGGTCTAGTAATCGAAAAAGAAAAGGAGCCTGTATTTGAGGCAGACTCCCAGTAACGGAAGATGAGAGAAGCGTTACCCACTCTCAACAACCGTTGTTATGGATTTTCTTACCCAACTTAAAGACTTTCGTCAAGCGGCGTACAATCGAATGGCACTAAGAAAAGCCGAAACACTTGTGGTTTAAGCAGTTTGCAATTGCTTGCGTAATTCCTGACGGGGTTTGGTCATCAACGGGTAAGCTTTAGGACGACGTTTACGAACTCGTGCTTCACTTCTAGCAGGGCGATGGAGAACTGCTTTGTGAACAATAACTTTGAGTAAAGTGCGATAAATTAGGTAACGTTGCTTTGAAGTTGCGGCTAGCAATTCGGGAATAAAGTTATTTAAATGATGGCGAGTGCCTTGGAGCGATAAACTTAACGGAGGAGTACCGTAAGTAGTACCAGCCGACCACATCAAGCTACGAAGCAGATTGTAGGCAAGTAAATAAACATAAATTTCTTTGCGTACCATAGAAGGTGTTTTACATCGTAAAACATCCATGCCTAAGGTAGTTTTAAGATGTCTGAAATCTAATTCAACATCCCAACGTTTACCGTAAAGCCTAACAATTTCTAGGGTAGAATAAGTTGTTGTATCTAATAGAGTAGTGATTAAACTGACTCTTTCTGTGCGAAAACCAGCAATGAAGATGTAGTAGTAAATTTCTCGTACAATTAAAGTAGGAGGCAGTGCAGCAAATTCTAATTCACTTAATCCTAGTGGGCATTTTTTCGGTTTATACCAAGTTACCAACTTGTCACAGTCTCCAACAATTTTTCCTTTATGCATGGACGTTTTTCGAGCTTGATGCTTACGGAAGACGGCATCACAATTGATGTTTTTTATAGCAACCATATCGGCATAAGCGCAAAAAGCTCTATCCCCTAAAAGAATATCTAAAGGATTAAGAAACTGATAGAGTAAACGCGTGCGAGTTGAATATCATGAGTGTTCAAAACGTCGATAACTAAAGCAACAGCTGCACGAGGGTCTAACACGAAGAAATTGGTCAGCCTTATTACAACGAGTACCCGTCTGCACCCACAAATCAACAAAACAAAGGCTGACCAATTTCTAGGGGACAATGCGTCACCCGTCGCTAAACTAAATATCACACCGGGGGAATAACTGGAGAAATGGGGCAAGCCTTTGTTTTGTTGATCTGTGTTGTCTCCTCGATGTGTCGTAGTAATAAGGCTTGCCCCATTTCTTTGTCCCAATGCGTCACCGATTTTTGCAATTGGAAATCCACATCCCGGCTTTTGAGTCTTGGGCTGAGGATATGCTTTCTGGTTCTCTACAGTGTCAGGCATTGATACTGTTGATCCATCTATGACCTTGACATTTCGACCACACCATAAATATTCTGTTGTCACTTTCTCTTCTAAATTTTGTGCAGCCTTACCAAAAAGTTTTTCTAACAGCTTTTCTGGTATCCTTGCCAAACGCTTGGCAATAGCCGCTTGTATCAGTTGATGGAAGTTCTACCCCTTGACCTGCTAAATACGCAATTATTTTACTCACGGCGTTATGACAACTCTTATCAGTATCTAAAACCTGAGATAAAAATGCCCATAACGTTACGAATGGGTCAAATAATCGCTGCTTGTATTTAATTTTTAGCTCTTTGAGTGCTTGCCCAATTACAGACGATGGTAACAGTTCTTTAAAAGGTAATCCTAAACTTTGATTAAATTTATCCTTGAGGATTATCACACGATTTGTCATAGTAGTATCGGTAAAGTATGCTTGCTCGTCTCAAAGAAAGTATTTCATGAATGAGTAAGCTTTTCCTACCTAAAGAATTTTTCGACAACCCGTGCATCAGGATCTCCATCCATTTCGCTGTGTCTGATGCGGTAGCGATCGCACTTGATTATGAGGTCATCTCACAAAGTTGCGTTGCTCCCCCCCAATCACTACTCATTGATTAAAAGTTGGAATCCTTACCTCGTATAGCTTTCTGCTTTTCTTAGTGCCATTCGGCGTACAATCTTTTATGCAAGGCAAAAGATGCAACATTTGAACTAATGGATGCGGTGCTTTTGACACGCAACGCCTATAGTTTGGCAGACCTATCACTTTGTCCTGTCTTTCAACGTAAATGGTCAAGCATTTACGAGGCGATACAAGATACCAGACCGCAGCGAAACAAGTTGATGCGACTTTACATTGAACAAATACCGAAACAAGGGCGTATCATCCTTGCAGGTGACCACACTGCATGGTCGAGACCTGATGCTAAAACTCTCAAAGAACGAACTTACGAGCATTATACCCAAGGTGGGTTTGGAGGTCGTCCAGTGACATCAGGGTATGGATACAGCACAATTGCTTGGGTACCTCAAACAGAGGGAAGTTGGGCGTTACCGTTAAGAAATGAGCGAATTACGAGTTGGGAAAATCCAATTGATAAAGCTGTGTGGCAACTACGACAAGTGTGTCAAAACTTACCATCTCGACCGTTAACATTGTGGGATATCGAGTACGGGTGTGCGCCATTTGTTATCAAAACTGCGGGTATCAACGCGGATAAACTCATGCGATTACGTTCAAACTTATGCTTGTGGGGGGAACCACCAGAATATTCAGGTCGGGGAAAGCCGCGAGTTCACGGTAGTAATTTTATACTGAATGATTCAAGTACTTGGGGAGAACCCACACAAATCATTGAGGAAGAAGATACCCAAATTGGAAGGGCACGAATTCGAGTTTGGCATAAAAAGCATTTTCGTAAAGCTCCAAGTTATTCAATGTCGATAATACTTGTTGAACGCCTGAATTCCGATGGCTCCTTACCAGGAGCAACACCAATGTGGTTGGCGTTTGTCGGACACGAAATGCCACCGTTATCTGAAACTTGGAAACTCTACTTGCGAAGATTTGCAGTCGATCATTGGTATCGATTTGCAAAACAACGGTTACATTGGACTGTTCCCAAGCTCTCAACTCCAGAACAATGCGACCGATGGAGTGATTTAATGCCTCTAATGAGTTGGGAGTTGTGGCTTGCCCGTGATATCGTCAACCTGTACCCGGTTCCGTGGCAAAAACCAATTACTAAATTAACACCCGGTAGAGTTGCACAAGCTATGGGAGGAATTTTAGCGAGGATTTCAACTCCATCAGTGTTTTATTAGCAATGAAGACCACATCGTTAGTAAAACGTACTTGACTTGGGTTGAAGGAGAAAACAGCCGTTTAAGACATTATCTCGCTCGACTACATCGTAAAACTTTTTGTTACTCTAAATCAGAAGAAATGCTTAAGTGTTCAATTCGGTTGGTAATACATTATCTGAAGTATGGAGCAGTGGCGCTGCAGGCGCTATGCGCCCGCAGGCTTGCGGCGATCGCTTAACTCAGATCTTGCGCATCTCCGTATAAACCCAGACAATATAAAAATATGCGCGATAAAGCTATCTAGTTTTTATTGACTTTTATCGCCAAATCAAGGGTTTTATTTGAATACTGAGTAATACAATTACATCAATTTTTGTTGGTGCAAGATGTGAGTTAATTCATATTTTGGTTCAGCAACGCCGGATTTTCGTTGTTCTTCCTTCAACGACTTCAAACTATTCCTAGCGCTATTTTGCTTTCCAAGCTGTTGGCTAAAGAAAAGACGATACAACTCGCAACTTGGTTTTGCTTGATTACCATCTAGTTGAACCAAACCCATGCTTTCTAGCTTGTAAGCAGCGATGGCGCAAAGCGATCCTCCCAGAGGGAGGATCGCATCGAACTGCATTCTCTCATTAGCTATCACAACCTGTTCCATAGCCGACATCAGTTGTGGATCAGCTTGGAGTATGGTTAAAAGTTCTCTGAGATGTTGACTATAAATTCCACCGAGTGTGTGAGCTGTTTGTAATAACTCTTCCAGCGTCACCTCTTCCTGACACATATGATAAAGCGCAAGACTCACTAGATAGGGATGCCCTCCCATCATTGTTTGTAACGGTGTCAGGCGTTTTGCCCCTTGCTCGTTTGCTGCCCAATTTATTCCATAGCATTGTGCTAAATGCTGTACTTGCTTGAGAGTAAATGGTGGTAGTGAGACTGTCAGCCCAACATTGAAAGGAGATTGATTAAGCTTGAGCGGAATATAGATTTCTGTGCTGTGAACCACCACTAAACGCAATTTTTGCCAGATACTATCTTGTTTTGCCACCTCGTGCCAAAATCGCAGCATTGGCAAGAAGTCTTGGGCAATTTTGGGATGTTCAAAAACCCGATTGACTTCATTCAAAGCCAAGACGACTGCATTATTCTCAATAGATTGCAGCACATACCCCTCGAAATAGATTTTGCAGCTCACCTTGCTGCCCATCTCTGCATCCCAAAAATCATCCAGATTGGGGGGCAGGTTCAGCTGTCTGCTGACATTGATGCAGAACCAACGCAAAAACTTCTCTATCGATGCAAAAACGGCTTCATCAGCTTCCTGGAAATCTAAAGAAACGGTTTTATAACCCTGTACCTGAGCGTGAAAAATCATTCTGTTCAGGAGCGAACTTTTTCCCATCTTTCTGGGTGCTTTGATACGAAGCAAGCAACCTGGTTGCATGATTTCTGCACAAGCAACTTCTTCAAGTGGAGGGCGATTGACGTAGAAAGGAGAAGCCAGTGGTAGAGGATCACCTGGAAAGTCTGGCTTCGTCACTGTGACTAAATCTAGAGAACTTTTTTGTCCACCAAAGTGTGCTTGAAACTCTTGTTGGGGTTTACCCTGACTTGTACTGAGCGACTTGTATCGAGCGGAGTCGAGATAAGCCGAAGTAGCGTAGTCGAAGGGCTGCTCGTTGTGCTGAACAATCTTATCTTGGTGGAATCTACTCAAAACTAGATGGAGATTTTTTTTGGTTACCCTTTCGCCAAGTGCTTCTGAAAGGTCTTGCCACAACTGCGAGCCAACTTCCTTAATGTAGTCGCTACCGTAGCCTGAGCCTTTCGCCATTTCACTGTAAGTTTTTCCTAGCCATGATTGATGAAGTACAAACCGCTGAATGGAACCAAGGGGCTTGTCTTGGAGAATTCGTCCTAAAGCTTCCAGTAGTTGTTCCACGGTTAATTAAAATTTACAATTAAGTAATTTTACGCATCTTATTTTCCTTAGTCTTAATATACATCTAAAGAACAATTTTTACAAAGATTTCAGCACAAAGCCCAGAGACGCATAGCGGTTCTGCAGATTGCGTCAAAGCTCTGTCAAGAAGTTTGGACAAGACACCGAAGTTGTGATCGCCGTCAGCCAGCGATCAGACTTCAAATGACTTGATGCAACAGATGAAACAAAATAATTTGAATCCGATGAACCGATACCTTGCACTCGGTGCTAATAACCCCCATAGGTTTCTAACCTATGGCTAATAGCTAAAGTCTTTTAGTGCAGGGGTCTTTTGGATTGATCATTTGGAATTCATCATTTGGAATTTTGAACTTCCTTGAACGAAGCTGACAAGTTTTTTCTGCCTCCAAATGTGGAAAGAAATTTTGTCCCCAAAAGTTGAACATACTTTTCATGATTGTGTTGGTTGTGCATCAGTTCATAACCTCTGTGAGCCAGAATTTCAGCTTTTTGAGAATCGTTTAAAAGGTCTTGGATTGCTTGCTTCAACCCGACGGGGTCACAGGGATTGACACCAGTGATAATACCTGAGTCAATCAGTTCACTAATCATTCCTGGCGAGCGAGTGATTATTACAGGTCGCCGACAAGCCATAGCTTCAAACAAAGTGGTGAGTCCAGCTTGGTAATTATTTTCAAAAAGACTTAAGACAACTATGTCGGAATCGCGGTAAAGTTGTAATAACTCACACCACTCGTAGAAGCGAAACGACATATTACTTGGTATGACTTTTGGAAATGTCCGTCTTCGTGCAGTTGTGTTACGCGAAAAAGCGCAAATCTTCACATCCACATCCAAATCTTGAGTAGCATGAGCCAGAGTTCTATAGTCCCGTTTCTCCAAACCTCCACTACTAATAATTGGACGCGACTTGTTTGGTGAAGTCGGTCCCGGTGTGAAGAAGGATGTATCTATAGGTAGTGAAGGAAGTAGATAAACTTGGTTTTCACTTAAGCGCAGATAGTGACGAAGGAATTCAGCTTGAGTGGTGGTGGTTGTTACAAATAAATCAATCCGGTTTGCTAGCCCAAACAGCTTCAACGCTAAATAACCTCGTGGTCGGTTAATATTGTTCACAAGAACAATAATTTTTGATCGCTTCTGTTTTGCAGCGCAAAGTGCGGCAATCGGAAAGCCAATGTGTTCACCAGTGCAATATATGATATCATTTTCTTGAAGCTCGAAGGATAACTTGCGCGCTAAAGCCCAGTGTTCAGGATGACCAATAATCTTTGCACGTATTTTATCTATGGGCAGCACGAGTTCGCCTGCTGGTTGATGAATCGTTGCTCCCAAAAGTTGACTCAGATCGCAGATTGCATGCCGGGGATTTTTTCCTGCTTGGGCATTTTGGGCTATCGCTTCTAGGTCACATGAAGGGCATAAAGCTATGTGGTATTTCAAGACGCTCATGTTAGTGATTTCGGAATTTGTAGGACTTTGAGAATCTCATTTCCAAAGGCAACGGGATTCTCAACAGCTAAACAACCTTAGCTCGTAAAATCTTGCACTAAAAACCCTTGACACACCCATGATCATATCTAGTCTATGCTTCTTTTTGACCAAGATATGTGCATCATTTTGGTAAATTTCATGTAAAACCAACGACATAAGCAAAATGGGCGTTGCATAAATGCGGGATGATTCAGCCAAATATAAGTATTTATCTATACTTTAAGTAGTCAAGTAACAATCTGATTGAGAATTTGAGCATATCTACAGATAATGTAGCGAAATCTCATTTCAAACCAGTTTTAGCGAAGCGGTTCGCAGCGCGTTGCGGGGGTTCCCCCCGTTGTAGCGACTGCGAACCCGAAGGGTGACTGACAACCGAAAACAATCTTGAAGGAAGCGAGCAAACGTGAACGGTGAGACGAGTGCTGCGGGAGGGTTTCCCTTAGCCTTAGC
>NZ_JXCA02000002.1:0-36609 GCF_000828085.3 Scytonema tolypothrichoides VB-61278 | reverse complement strand
AAATCCCATGCCATTAACGTATGACCTTAAACACTCTTGTTTGACCGAATCTGAGTACCCTCTTGGTGGACTATAGACATCTATAAATTGACGACCGCAACTTACACAAATGTGGTTTTGCTTACCTCTTCGCTTACCGTTTTTTCTAATCTCAGTAGACTCGCAGTATGGACAATGCACAGTAGAATTCCTCAATTCATCCCTCTATTATGCAACGCCAGTGTTTGAAGTTGATTGGTTAGATAGAGTCCCTAAAACGGACACTTTCTAACCTACAAAACGTTTTAAAGATTTACTTTATAAAGAACCTCCAAGTAGTGTTTGAATTGGCCAACCTAACCCCAAATAATTCCGGACAATTAAACATAAAGCAAGTACGCCGATAAAAAAGGCGGTAGTTTGAATATCTTGAACGAAACAAGTAAGTTTTTCCCGCCAAAGTCCATAAAGATTGACTATGTACAAAGGCAAATCGCTAAATGCAATAACAATAATTGCCCCTAGTTCGCCAAAACTGTAATACGCCAGAGGTACACCCAGAGTAATGATTCCAAATCGAGCAAAATTACTTTGAGCTGAGTACAAGGGCTTGCTAATTGCCAATAGAGCAGGGCTAATAGTATAAAACAACAGGGAAAACCAAATTCCAACGCACAGAATTGGCATCATCCAGGTAGCTGCTGCATATCTTTGATCATAGAGTACAGTGACAACTAAATCGCCAATAGTCACCAAAATCGCCAGTAGAATGGCAAACCCTATTAGTATAAACCACCGTTGGCGGATAATTTTTGCTTGCAAAGTTGGTCTTGGTAAGTCAGCTTGTTGGGAAATTGCAGGAAAAATGACTTTATAACTAAGTTGTTTAATAACTTCTCGGGGTATGCTTGCCAGGGTATAAGCTACTGTGTAAACGCCTAGCATTTCAAGTGACAGGATTTTACCCAAAACCAGGCGATCAGATTGTTCAGCAGCAAACATCAGCCCTGATGCAATGAACATCCACTTGCCAAAAGATAGAATTTCTTTGACAGCTTCTGGCTCCCATGCGAAGCGGTTAGAATATTTTGGTATTAACCAAAAACTGCTAACTAATTTGTATACTCCTCCTAGCACCATTCCAACCGCTAAAGACCAGACTTCTCGATGGAACCAAACTAAGGTACATAAGGTAGACAAAAAACTTGCTTGCAACATCAGTTCATACAGGGCAAGTTTACCCAATTCCATCCGACGATGAAGAGTATGGTGACTAGTAGAGCTAAATCCATCAAAAATTGAGTACAATAGACTTATAGGAACGAGCCACAACAAGCGTTGATCATTGTAGAATTGTGCCATTGGAAAGCTAAAAAGTAGACAAACAATCCAAATGACAACACCACGAATAACTTGTATAGTCCAAGCAGTATTTAAAAAAGCCGGATCATCACCTCGTTTACTGTTGATGATATTTTGACCAATACCAACGTCTGAGAATAACTCTAGACCAACTCTTAGGGTTGTGACTAAAGCCATCAAACCAAAATATTCTGGTTTTAGGAGGCGAGTTAGAATCAAATTATTCCCAAAGCGTAGGATTTGAATTCCTCCAAAACCAATAATTGTCCAGATTGCACCACGGATAGCAAGCTTTTTTAAAGATGTCATAACGGAGAAAAACAATTAGGTATATTTGTAGCTCTTATAGAACAAGTGATGAATCTTCTGATAATACAGTATGGCTACTTTAGCTTTAGACACGAATAACCTCTTTCTTCTTTACAAGCTTGATCTTTTGGCTCAAGTAGATAGATGGTTTTTCTACTAATTGCCACATAATGGCGGCAAAGCCAATACTAGCAATTATTCCTAGTAATAAGCTAAATGCTTGGCTCAAAGCACTATTGTGAAGTACCTTAATACCCAGGAAAAATGCTGCTCCGTAGATAGGAGTATGGGTAAGATACAAACTGTAAGAAATCTGACCGAGAAATTGTAGCCATCGCCAGTTTAACCAAAGGTGCATGCGATTGGCTCGTGCGACTTCAAGTAGGAGTACCCCGACAATCACACACCCGATGGCAAATTGTGTTGATTTTACCACTCCAGCAGTCAACAACAGGGCTGAATAAAAGTAAAAGAAGGCAGGCTTCAACTTATCACGCCATGACCAGTAGGCAAAGACCCCTAACAGAAATCCGTACCATAACGGTAAAAAGAAAAAAGGTCTGCCATGATCTGCAAACAAACCCATAGGAAATAGAGCAGCCAAGATAGCAGCAGGGACAAATACAATTGCTCGACTGTAACGCAAATTCCACGACGAATTCAGCCACTGTGCCAGTCCTAATAATGCACAAAAGACTAAATAGAACTGTACTTCTATACACAATGTCCAGAAAACTTCGTTGATATGTGCCAGTCCAAAAATGTCTTGTACATAGAATAGATGTGTCAACAATCTCGGGAAAGATAAAGGCTCCTTCCCCGGCGCAAACGCATCACCTTTGACATGAGAAGATAGGAATGCAAAAGCTAGAGCGACGACAATTGAGACGTAATAGGGTGGAGTGAGTCGGGCAAGACGACGCAGACTGAAACGTCCAAAGTAGGCTAAGTCAATCTTTGCCTCACGTAGCGAGTGTGCAATGACAAAACCACTGAGGACAAAGAAGATGGGTACACCCAAGCCACCCCAGTCAAAGACGACAACTACAAGCCAGTGGGGCAAGGAGCTGGTTAATAAAGCAATACGCTGATCTAAGGGAGCATGGAATAAAATCACCCATAAGGCTGCAATCCCACGTAGTGCATCAAGGAAATAGAAATACTCTTTGGGCTTAGCCACTGAAGTTGTTGAAGTTGTTGATGAGACTTTAGGGTTCATTTCTAGAAAAGCATTGGGAAATATTTTTGGATGATATTAGCGCTACGCTTTTTCAGGACGGTTAGTAGATTCGTAACCAGAGGTTGTTACGATCTGATATTCGTTCAGAAAAACTTGCTTTTGTTGATAATCAGGACGAATAGGTTCTACTTTTCCTTGCAAGGCGCTAGTCATTAGGTGATGCAGCCGTGCGACTTCATGGTGTATGTTAAAGTCTTTTTCTACTTTGGCTCGACCAGCTGTACCAAATGCTGCTCTCAGTTTATCATCACTCAGTAATTTTTCGATGTGCTCTGTTAAGGAAACAGTGTCTCCTGGTGGAACAACATACCCATTCACACCATCTTCTACCAACTCACTGACGCCTGCAATCTGGGTGGCGACGACAGGTACACCAGCCGCCATTGCTTCCATTAGTACAACTGGTATCCCTTCAGCAAAGCTGGACATTACGAAAATATCTGTTTGCTGAAAGTAATTGCGTACTTCAGCTTGGGATTTATAGCCAACGAAATTGACATTCTGATTTAATCCCAACTGAGCAGTCAAAAGTTCTAAATTTTGACGGTCTGGACCGTCACCTACCACTGTTAATATGATGTCTGGATGCAATCGCCTTAAGGTGACCAAGCTTTCTAGTAAAATAGGTAAACCTTTCGCTGCAGCCAGTCGTCCAACAAAAAGCAAGCGTTTTCCTGAGTCGTTATGGGAAACAACATTGAATAAAGCTGGGTCAACACCACAATGAATGATATGCATTCGATTCCACCTTTCGGTGGATGCGAATATCATTCCTTGACTGCGAGCATAATGACTAATACAACAAACAAACAGCGCTCGTTTTATTTTCTCGTCAAGTCGCCATTGATGTGGACGGAAGAAGATATACGGACCGTGCAAGGTAAAGCTATAAGTAAAACCGCCCATTTCGGCGGCGATCATGGCAACGGTACCGCTAGCTTCTACAATGTGGTTGTGTACATGTACAATTTGCCTTTGTTTGATTTGTTTGGCAAGAATACCTGCTTCCAAAAAGTAAAATAATTGATAGAACGCACCTCGTAATCCAGGTTGACTGGTTGAGAATGCGAGTTTGATTGCTTGTAAGTATCGAGTTGGGGAAGCAAGTAATAAACTCAGGTGCGCCAAGAGTAAAATGATGGGATTGGGGGGAAGAATGTAGAACGTGCGATCGCGCTCTAACTTCTGTTCTTCTCCCACTATATGTTCATCCCCTGTTCGGCGAATAGAAAATGTGTGGACGTCCACACCCATTTCTCGCAGGGTTATAACTTCTCGCTGGATGAAAGTATCTGTTGCTCTGGGATATTCACCAGTTAGGTAAGCGATACGCATTCTCTTCAACCACCTAAAGGTTGCAAGGAGGGTGTCGGCTGCGATACCTGCAACAATTCAGTATTGCTAAAACTGCGATCAAGTGCAGTGTCCAGTGAATACCTGGGATTCCAGTTCAAAACTTTTTTGGCACGGGCATTACTGTAGCGAAATAACTTAAACCGAGCATCCAGTATGATTGGGTTGAATATACCAGGCAGCTTTGCTTGCCCATTCAGCACTTTTTTGTTGTAGATCCAGAATAGCCAAGCGATCGCCCGCATCAGTGTCCAATTGATCCGAATCATCCGGGGCAAAGAGTATTTGCGTTTCGCCAGTTGCTTAACATAAGCTCTCTGGGTGGGCAAGTCGTCATCAACGATATTCAAAGTTTGACCAATAGCCTCTTCACGTTCCACAGCGCTGACAATCGCCTCTGCACAATTCTCGACATATGTCAATGGCATTGTTGCATAAGCCCCGATTCGCAACCACAAATTGCCACTTAATTTTCCTCCAAGCAGGGTACTCCAGAGGTTATCTCGTCCATAAACCAGTCCAGGACGAACAATTGTCACTTGTGCTTTGTGTTCTTGCTCAAATTCGCGAACAAGTTCTTCTTGAAGAAGCTTGGTTTGGGCGTATTCATCCCGTTCTAGAGGGTCGCACTCTACGAGTGTATCTTCAGTAATTGTTGTGCCAGATTTCGTGCGAAGATAATCGTACACTGAGAAAGTGCTGATATCAACCAACCGCAGCACATTAGCTGAAATCATGGCATTGAGCAAGTTTTCAGTGGCAATGACTGTGCCAGCAAATCGTGTATAAAAGTCGCCTTCTTTAGCGGCTGCCAAATGGATAACTGCGTCTACACCTTGGACTGCATCAACAATACCATTGGGTGAACGCAAATCGATACGTATCAGCTCTACATTTGGGTGATTGTGCCATGCTAGGCGCTTTTCATTACTAGATGGTCGCACAACTGCACGTACTTTATGTCCTTGTCGCAGTGCTTGGGCGACAACATATTGTCCGAGAAAACCGGACGCACCTGTTATCAATAACTTCATACGCGATTAGCCTCCAATAGTAGGGCATTAATTAAGTGATGTGTACGTTCCATTTGTTCAAAACTGATTGGTGGCGTTTTATCTTCAATGACTGCTTCATAGGTTTTGTCTAAAAGTCGATGAATACCCTCATACACTGTTTTTTGCATAATTTTGTTGCGAAAGTTCGTGAATGATGCTCCAATGAAGTCATATCCATTCACAAAATGATTAATTAGCGGAGAGAGCAGTTCTCCAGAACGGGGTATGACACAACGCAGATGGGGCTGAAACAAATCAGTTTCTGCATAGCCTTTTGAACCTCGCACCGTAACAGCAAAAGACTTGGGTAGTGTGTGACAACTGAATCGAATTCGAGCGTGTGCTGATCCTCCGATAACGATCGCATCAAGGTCATCATACCGGAACAGGTCTCCACCACCATGATTACTCCATGCAGCACTAACACGCTCAAAATTTGGTATGAAGCGCACCACCATTGAGCACAAGTGTGTCATGAAATCATGGATAACCCCTGCAGGCATTTTATGAATGGGATTAGGCAGGTTTTCGTCTGCAAATACTCCACCATCGCGAACTGGAAGCGCTATGCGGACTTCAACTTCCTGCACTTCTCCAAGAGTCCCATCTGCAACTAATTTCTCAATCGCAAGAATTGGTTCGTTAAAACAGTAGTTTTGGTTTTCAATCACCCAGCGATTGTGAGACTGTGCGAAGGTCCAAAGTTCTTTAAATTCATCGTAAGTTGGTGTAATAGGCTTCTCACAGAACACGTGTACACCAGCTTCTAAACAGTCCTTGGCAATCCGTTTGTGTGTATGAGGCGGAGTGAGAATATGTACAATGTCAGGCTTTATCTCCGTAAGCATCTGGCGGTAATCGGTATAAGTTGAGTCTGCACCGAACCGTCGCGCTGCATACCTAGCAGACACTTTTGAAAGGTCGCAAACACTGGCTAGATGTGCGCGTTCAGATTTGGAAAGAAAACTGAGATGTTCTTTGGAGATCGCCCCTGTCCCAATGACGGCTGCTTTAAGTTTTGTTACCATTGATACTCTATTTTCTCAAAAAACTAAATGTTTTGTAAGTTATTATTGCCATGATTTTAGTTAAAAATTGCGCGTAACTATAGATACCAATATACGCCAAAACAGAGATTATCTTAACTGGCTGAAGGCGCGCTTTTGTATTCCACTAAGGTGCGTTGTCGTTTCAACAATCTATTGATGTGAAATTGGATTTGACCCAATAATTTAGGGTATTTTTCTAACACACCACAGAACAGGGCGTAGGAAATAGCATCTTTTTTGTCAAACCCTTTAGACCGTGCCAGTCGATACACTCTGTAAGCTAACCAAGTATAAGCGATTAAGAGTAATAGTATGCTTAATCCCTGAGTTGGCAATAAACTAGCAAGGGTCAACCCAGGCAAAAGCAAACCCCAGAACCAACTCCTTAAACTTTCTCTCACCCAATGGCGTTCGGGACTGCGACCGTGTAGCCAAGCCCCCTCAGCATAAGCGTGACCATTGCGAATCTCTCGTTTCCACCACTGACGAAAACGGAGTATTTGGGCATCGTGTGATGTCATTTCTGCATCGACACGTAAAATTTTGCCACCAGCCTGACGTAGTCGTACACACAGTTCTGGTTCTTCTCCTGCAATTAATGTTGGATTGAACCCTCCTAGTTTTTTGAATGCGATCACTCTCATCATCGAGTCACCACCACAAGCTTTCGCTTCACCTATTGGAGTGTTCCACTCAATGTCGCACAGGCGGTTATAAATAGAGTTAGTAGGAAATTCTTCTCGACGCCGCCCACACACCACCACAACATCAGGTTTTGCGACTAATTCATCCACAGCACGTTCCAACCATCCCTCTACAACCCGACAGTCTCCATCTACAAACTGGACAAATTCTAATTCTGGTTGTATTTGTAATAAGTATTCAAACCCTGTATTCCTAGCACGGGCTGCAGTGAACGGAATAGATAAATCGAGTTCGATAACATGGACACCAAGAGAGCGAGCCAGTGCTACACTTCCATCTGTAGAGCCTGAATCAACGTAGACTACACTTTTACCTTCTCCTATCACGGATAGCAAGCACGCTTCGAGGCGATTTCCTTCGTTGCGTCCAATGACAACAACCCCAATAGATTGCAAAGTAAAACCTCCTATAATATTCGTCTATGTTTCACGCAGTTTTAAATAACATAAAAATAGATCTTGGCAGCACAAAACCTAGAGAAGGAAAATTGTAACTAAGTATTCCACCCACCATAAACTGTAAAAGACTTAGTTAAGCCCAGAAACTTTTCTTCATACAAATTTGATTTTGGAAACAGCTTGACTAACTCCATTTTTCTCAGTAATTTAATGCCAGTCACTAGCTGTTTCGCTTTTTCCTTATCAGGAATCTTTTTAATCCAACCAAGGTCAAAATGGTTGACGAGAAATACTCTCAGTCCTACAGGAAGAAATTGAAATAAAGGAAAAACAAAATGTGGTTCGATTGGAAAATAAAGATTAGGCGTTTGAATAAAGTATCTTTTACCCACTCGCATAACTTCACGAGACATTTGAAGCTGTTCTTGAAAACCTCCTACATGTTCAATAACAGAATTAGAAAACACAACATCAAATTCTTGATCTCGAAACTGTTGCATATTTCTGGCATCACCACTCACTTGTGTAATGTTTACATAGACTGAATCGTCTATTTCAAAATCTAGGTTTATGATAGTGACTTCTAGATCTTTGTCAGTTTCATGCCAAAAATCTGTATTTTGCCAAAAATCTACTCTTCCCCCTACATCGAGTATTTTGATAGGTTTTGGGACAGAGTCAAGAAGGTCTTTAAATAAAGCAAACCGTTTTTTTCTTAGCTTGGTAGCTAACGAGTCCTGATGTCGATGGTTGTATATTTTTTCTAGAATTCCCATCTTTAATTCTCCACAAATATACAAAAAGTCAATCAGAAATTACTATGAAATAGTAAAAATTGATTCGATTAACGAAGTTTCACATATTTTGTCCCCTTTCGTACGAATGACTGATAAAAAGCAGGCTTCGAAACGATTTCCTTCGTTGCGTCTGATGACAACAACTCCAATAGATTGCAAAGCTAGACCTCCCGTAATTGTTATGTATTTAGACGAGTTGAAGTAACATGCATATAGTTTTTCTTGTTCGGAATATTAATTTGTTGAATTTTCTTTCGTTGGGTCAAAGTAAAAACAACTGTTAGAAACAAAGTCCAATACACGTTTTCTCCACGTAGAAAAATACTTTCTGTCACGTTATTAATGCTCAGGAAAGTAACATAAGCTAATGGCCACAGATATTCTAGATTTTTAGTTGCATAACCTTGTTTTAATGCCCGGACAAAGACTGTTAAATAAATAATTAAAAAAAGTGAGAAACCAATCAAGCCAAGATCAAGTGCTAGATCAAGAAAACCATTGTGCCCGTGAGGTGCAACCCAGCCAGTTCCTAGTGCTTGACCCGCTTCGATTGCATACGGACTTTTCGGTGCCCAAAATGCAGCACGCCCATAACCCAACAATGGTTTTTCCATTAATCTACCTAGTGCATAAGTCCATATGGGTGTCCTTCCAGTCAAAGTTGCGTCTTTTCCTAAACCAGTTAAAAGTTCTACCCAATAAGTTAAAAGTGGTACAGCAAAACATCCTATAAGAAGAATTCCAATGTTTGTGAAAATTACGCTGATTTTTCCGTGCCAGCGAAAATTTTTATAGAACATTATTATTAAAACAAGTACAAAAGAGAGAACAAGAGAAGTTTTTGAAGTTGAAAGTAGCATCAAGACCAGCGAAAGACCAAAACCAAACCACTTGTATATAATGGAATTTTCCTTGGGTAGCGTAAAAAATGTGATGGAGCATAAAACCATCATGCTTCCAAAGTTATTTTTGTGCCCATATACTCCTTTCCATGCTCCTGGATGATCGTCCATTCCAGCACTTCCTTGATGTATACCAACCATAGGGAAGAGAAGGGCAACAATTATACTTAAGAAACATCCTATCAATAAAGTATAGGCGATAAGTTGTACCTGCTCTTTCTGATTAAATCGTGTAGCAAAGTATAAGCCAAACGAGGTCATCATCAAGATATCTCTACTAATAGATAACGTAAAGTCTGGAAATTCTGACCAGACAAAAGATAGTAGAGCCAGGACAGTTAATATACAAAGTAATATGTTTCTTTTGCATATGATTATTGTATCTTTCCAGAAGATACAAATGAGAATGGTTGACATTCCCCAAACAAAGAATCTGATCAATGTGACAACGATACTTGGCAGTAGAAGACCTAGAGAGTCTACACCAAATACCCCTGAGAAAAAAGATAAGCCTAAAATAATAAAAAGTTTCTCGGCAATTCTGATATATTTATTCACAATTGTATATGAAGATATTTATACATTGATTAATTTCTTTCATACTAAGTACAGTCACCCTAAAACATGTCAGCTACTTAAACTTTTAAAAAGTGAATCATGTTAAATATTTCTTAATTAAGTCACTTCGCTCCTGATAAACGGTTTCTTCATCAAAAAACTGACCAGATAATGCAGCTTCTCGAATCAACTTACTTAATTTTGGTCGGTCTGAATTCAATTCAACAACTAAGTCAGCCAGTTTTTGCCAGTCGTTCATTGGCACAAATGCACCACCTCCATATCGAGACACCAGGTCTTGGGAATAAGAACTCTCATAACCAACAATCGGACAACCGGAGACTATTGACTCAATCAGACACCGAGGTGATTCTGGTGTTTTATGGCAGAAAAGAAAGATGTGATTTTCTCTCATCGTCTGTAAAATTTTGCTTTGGTCATCAACAAACCCAACTAAATGAACACGGTCAGCAATGCCCAACTCTTGAGTTAACGACTTCATCTTCAAAAGAAGTGGTCCATCTCCAACCCAAGTTGCTTTGACATCAACACCAGCTTTACAAATCCGATTCACGACCTGCAGCCAATCGAGTGGTCCTTTCATGTCTGCTGCTCGTCCTACATAGCAAATCCGTAAAGGTTCATTAGACAAGAGTGACTTGATTTTGAGGTCTATGCTTGGTTCGTCAATTTGATCAGACTTTTTTGTATGAACATCGTAAATGCAATGGGGCTGTTTGCAAAAAGGTGAATATGCTTGATAGCAATCTTGCCCTTGAAAAAGTCCTAGGCTGCTTTGACGAATCAAGTATCGTTGATAGCGTTTCATCAATGGTAAGTGCAACACCTCTTTAATGCGGCTTTTAAGAGGCAAACTTGGCAACGTTCGACGGATGACCTCATACTCAACGCGATCCAACCACGCAGTATAAGGTCGTCTAAGCTTTATGGCTTCTAAAGCAGCGATTCCTCCCCAATCTCCAATAGGTCGAGCGATGACGAAACAAAGATACTGGTTTTGCTGTATCTTTTCTTTCAAGAATTCGCGTGTCTTTGCATATACCTTTGTAAAGTCTCGCAATTTATACGCGTACGGTAGTGGCACAAATTTCAGTTGGTCTGCACATGGCAAATCTTTCACTGCTTGCCATTTTGTGCCAGCAGTTGAAGAATTTTGTTGTTGTACAGCGATGTGTTCTGGTAAGGCAGGACTAGCCATTACAATTCGCTCAAAATTTTCTGCCCAGCGAACTAAACCCGCGCAGGTTTGATCATCCAAGCCGAATTGACCGTCTACTTCCCGAAGCGGAACTGAGTTTACTAGCAAAAGACTATTCTGTTGAATTTTATTCATAACCTTTATAGTCTCAACGCTTTGTATAATAACCCAAGTTGCTAGTTATCAAAAAGCATTTTACTTTAAGTACAAAATTTTATTTTTTAGTATTTATGAGTACTAAAAAAACACTTGCTTGTAAATTCAGATACTGTTTATGGACACTAACTAGCAACAATTACGTTAATATATCAACTAAGAATCCGTTGCATTAACTGAGTCTCTTTCCGTACGAACCCACACACTTTGAGGTTTGACTAAAAACTTGAAATAAACTGGAATTTTCCAGAGAATATAAAAAGGAACAGTTAAAAGTTCGCGCAGAGGAAGATCTTGTCGAGCGAACTTAGTCCAAGCTGTTAGAATTGCAATGAGGAAACAAAGTCCCGCTGTGGCAACGATAACTGCTGGCATCAATGATGCTCCTAAAAGCCCAAAAACCAAAGAAAGTGCCATAAGCACTAACCAAATAACTACAAGCAGGGATAAAGGTGGCACACATAAATCTAAAAAGCTCACCAACAAGTCGAACCTTTTTTGAAAGACTGCTTGTTTAAGCAAGATGGGGACATAGGTCTGCATAATTTGTAAATGACCGTGATCCCAACGAGTTCTCTGACTTTTGGCAGCCTGCGACTGCTGTGGCAAATATCCAGTGACTTTTGCCGATTGGCAAAATACAGGTCTGTATCCAGCTAATGTCAGATCCAAGCCTAGTTTTAAATCTTCAAGTAGGTGAGAGTTGGCTACATTAACTGAACGAATCACTTTCCATGGGAAAGCCATACCTGTGCCAAGCAATGGGCAGGACTGTCTAAGTCTGGCTAATCCAAGGGGACGAACTAAATTCCTGACGATGTTAGAAAACTGTGAAACAAAGTCTTTTGATGACTGCGAGTTTTTTGGTCTGCTCATCAGGTAGGTTGCTTGGACAGGTGCGTTTAAGGCGATCGCATACTGACTCAACAGCGAAATCGCATCTGTATCGACTGTACAGTCAGCATCAACAATCACAACTACATCAGGAGGAGCCGACTCAAGAAAGTGTAGACCGTAATCTAAGGCATATCCCTTGCCTTTGCGATCCTTGTCTTGACGCTCAATCACTGTAGCACCTTTGGCACGAGCAATCTCTGCTGTTGTGTCGCTACAATTGTCCGCAACAACAATCAAACTGTCCTGTCTGTTTAAGGTTGGGAGCAGTTTTTCTATTGTTGAACCGATAACAATCTCTTCATTGTGTGCAGGAACCAAGACAGCCACTTTCAAATCTGGGCAATTGTCTTTATTAATACAAGAAGTGATTGGCAATAGAGCCGCAGTACATTCAATCAAAAAAAATACGCAGACAATAAATAGACCACTAGCGCTTACTAACAGAACAATATCAGTAAACGAAGCCATGAATTGGCTCATTGACATGGCATTGTTACCTCAAAGATGTGAATTGCCAACTTTTTCAGAATGGATGATTCTTGCAGGTATCCCAACTGCTGTTGCTCCGGCGGGGACATCGCACAAAACTACGGCATTAGCACCGATACTTGCGTTATCTCCAATAGTGACGTTGCCAAAGATTTTTGCACCAGCACCGACATTGACACGTTTACCCAATTTCGGTGCATCAAGCGGGCGATCCAGGTAACGATTGCCTAAAGTCACTCCTTGGCGAATAATACACTCATCTCCAATAGAGCAGTCTCCGTGAATGACTATTGCTCCTTGATGTTCAACAATGACGCGACGACCAAGTTCCACAGAGTAGGGTAGTTCTATTCCGTAATGATTCCGAACTTTGCGAAACAGCATCCGATAGAGAATGCTCAAAGGCGCTCGCAAAAGTAGTGGTTTAATCTTCATCCGCCAAACTCCAAAACGGTGAATTGCCACTGCTCGAAATCCAGGCTTAGTCCAATCACGTCCGTGGGCAATCCAGTCTTCCTTAATCAGTTGCCAAAGACCATTAGGAGATTCTGCTTGGTCTGTATTGACCGTCAGGTTTATTTGTACACCCATTGTTCATTCCCCTTTGCTGTTTCTATAACATCTTGACCTCCTCTAACATTAGAATAGTAAAAGTGATTGCCTGATTCTTGTTTCAAGTTTACAGCGTTGGCAATCATTCCCAGAATCCTAGCTTCAGAACGTTCCAGCAAGGATTTGGCGGCTGTGGCGCTTGCTGAATCCACAACACCTGGTCGAGCAACTAGCAAAACTCCATCTGCCATTTTTCCTAAAACTGCTGCATCAGCAGTACCAGCTAAAGGAGGAGTATCAAATACGATGTAATCGTAGCGATCGCAGAAGGTCTCAATCAGAGTAGCCATGCGATCAGAGTCAATCAACCCAAGGGGATTAGGAGGTTGCACTCCTGCTGTGAGGATCGATAACTCTTTTGTCACTGTTTGCACAGTTTGCGGAAGTTGATCCTGACCAACAATCACATTGCTTAAACCGACTGAGTTTACCAGACCCCACAGGTGATGTTGCGATGGTTTACGCATATCTGCATCGACTAGGAGAACTCGCCGTCCCGCCTGAGCCAAGACTGCAGCTAAATTGGCAGATACTTCTGACTTCCCTTCGCCAGGTACAGAACTCGTTACTACAATTGTGCGAACTTTTCTATGGCTAATGAACTTCAGGTTTGCCTGGAGCATTTGATAAGCTTCATGAACCACTGATCGAGGAGAGGTTGCGACAATAATTCGAGCAGAGGCTTTGTCTGACATCAAGTTAACAGGAGCGGATGTCTTCTTCGATTCAAACTTAGGAATTAGTCCCAGCAAAGTGTAACCAAAAAATGTCTCTGCTTCCTTAACCGTTTTCAAGGTTCTATCTATTAAGTCTACAAAGAATGCAGCTGCTGTACCCAGTAATAACCCGACAAATACACTGCCTCCTGCTAATAGGAATGTTATTTTCGAAACAGATGGTCTTTTAGGAACCTGAGCAAGTTGAATTTCTTTTGCATTACCAACAGTTTGCTTTTCTGCGACTTCGATGTCCTGTAGTCTGGTCACAAGATTTTCGTAGTTCTTTTGCGCGATAGACAGCCTTCGCTCTAAATCTCCTTGTTTTTTCTCTAAATTTGGTAGGGCAGAAAGTCTCTGCTTATAAGTTCCTCGGATATTAGACAATGCTTGTATCTTGTTTTCCAGACCCTGGCGTTGCGCTTGTATGAGTGCATATTGAGTCGTCAGATTTTCTTTGATTTTCCCTATCTGCAACTTACCAGGAGCAACGTTTTGTTGCGTTCCTAAAACTTGCTTAACTCCAGATGGTCCTAAAACCTGTTCAACCCGCTGTTGTAATAAAGCATTTAAAGTTATTTCTTTATTTTTTAACTCAGTGATAGCTGGATGTTCACTGGTGTAGCGTGCTCTTTCATTTGCTAGCTTGGTTTGTACCTTCTGTAATTCAGTTAAGACTTCTTGTACACCAGGTATCTGACTTATAGAGGTAATTTCTACAGCTTGAGAGCCTGCCAAATTCAGTTGACTGCGGATTTTTTCTTCCTGAGCACTCGTATCTGCTAGCGCCGCCCGAGCTTGGTTGATTTCCTCATCTATGCTAGCCACATTTTGAACAGCTGCGCTTGCCTCTTCTGGAAGCTCGATAATCTTATACCGAGTTTTAAACTCACGTAATGCCTCTGCTGCCTGGTTTAATTCGACTCGAGCCTGTGGCAGTTGCTTTTTAATAAATTCTCCTGCAGCAACCACTTGAGTTCGATTATACTGAATGTTCTTTGCTACATATGATTTCATCACCTGATTGACCACTGATGCTGTCAATTCCGGATTTTCTGAAGTGTAGGAAACTTTCAGTACATCTGTACCTACAATTGGTTCAACCTTGATTTTCAGCGATTCTGGGTCAAGGGCGTTTCCTTTTTTATCTTTTAACCCTAGAGTATCAATAACCTCCTTTAAAATTGGCTCGGATTTCAAAATAACAGCTTGTGTTTCCAGCGGATTCCCCTCACGCATTAAGGATTCAAGATCGCCTATCTTTTCTCCCACTTTTGTTAGCGACGAGGTTCTGTCTGATTTAAAAAGAAGCATCCCACTCGCCTGATATTCTGGTTTTTGAAGGAATATAAGAAACGACGAGAATCCTATCGAAGCGAGAAGGACTCCTACCACAATTGGCCAACGGCGTTTCAAAACCAGCCAGTATTTTTGAATCTCTACTTCTTCTTGATAGCCTCTAGTCTCCATAGAAGTTCCCTAATCACAGTTGAGTACGAAGTTGGAGCCAATAATGAATTTGATATAAATACATTAGCTTTATAGTATAGGCTATCTTTGCCACTCATCGAAAATGATTTCTATGGCTTTCTCATACAAAGACAAAACTGATCGTTTTTGTCCTTAAATATTAGCAATTGTTTCGTGAATAATTTGAGTATTGCTATCAATTTTGACGCTGAAGTGTGAAGTTAACACAACATTCATGCTAAATATAGCTTTATTTTTCCGTATTTTCAAGTAGAATTCGAGAAACTTCTTTAAAGATATTGTAAAGTTTACTGTCTAGCTCATCAAGTGGGAAAAGTCAGAAAAGTATGTTTGAGGCAATACTTTCAGAAACAACATTCAAATTAATGACTAGAAATCTTTAAGTATCAACCACTATTGCCCTGCACTATACTCTAGGCAATCACTTAAACATTCAAATTTCACTTTTTTCCCTGATGTCCAGATGTGTCAATATTCTTAGCCATATCCTACTGGTTTCTCAACATTCCATGAGGTTTTATGAGACTAAAAGCTGCCACCAAGCTGATGCTTTGGTGGCGCTAGTTTACTGAGTTACCTAGTAGGCACCTGCCTTACTAAAGACAACCTTGACAGTTTTCAGCAAAATTTGCAGATCCAGCCATACAGACCAATTTTCTATGTAAGAGATATCTAGTTTCACACCATCTTCAAAATTATCGATATCTGATCGACCAGACACCTGCCACAATCCTGTAATACCGGGTAAAACTTCTTGTCGGATAAAGTGCTTTGTTTTGAATTTTTCTACATCCCGCATAGGGAGAGGACGAGGACCAACTAGACTCATCTCTCCAAGGAGAACATTAAACAGTTGGGGCAATTCGTCTAGACTGTAACGGCGCAGAAATTTGCCTAGGCGTGTGATACGAGGGTCGTCTTTCATCTTGAAAAGAACCCCATCCTTGATTTCATTCTTTGCTTCTAGCTTTGCCTGCAATTTTTCTGCATTAGCAACCATTGTGCGGAACTTCCAAATCTTGAAACTCTTACTATGCAGACCAACTCGATTTTGCTGGAAGAACACTGGTCCAGAAGAATCTAATTTAATCAGTATGGCTATCACCACATAAACAGGAGATAACAGAAGTAACAGTATAGTCGAACAACAAAGATCAAAACTCCGCTTTACCCAAAAATCGCTGCCTGCAATGATTGGTGCCGGAATTGTCATGCAAGGAACTTCACCAATCATCCAAAATATGGATTTGGGGTGACGAACTTCACCCTCAGTTGGCAGTATTCGTAGGGTAATGCCAGCTGTTTGGAAACGCCAGCAAACATATAGACGGTTTTTGATGGCGTTCCAAGAAACAAAAGCCTCTTCTATGCCCTGTGTGCGTAGATATTCAAAGGTTGTCTCTCGGTTCATCAGATCCAAACTGCTAGAATCAGCAATTTTTTGTACGGTGTAGCAATTTTCTTTCTCTATTAGTCGAATATGGCTGTCTTTGTCTTCCGGATCTGTAATCAGAAAAACGGAATGGCGAATTGCTCCTTTACTACGAAGTACTTTAGTACCTACATCACAGATAAAGCGACCAGTACAGACGAAAACAATAGATAACAACCAAAAAAGTAGAAAAGTTGAGCGCGAGATATAACTATCTGGCTCGTAGAGAAAGGCAATCAGCAACAATAAAAGGTCTGACAGTGTGACTGCTTTGATCAGACCAAGATAGTTACGACGATTGATACCTGATTTGTATAGTCCTCTGGTCGCAATCACGCCTATTTCTACTGCCAGAATCAGTAGTAGAAAAGATATTTTTTGTGTCCAAGGGGAATCTAATGGAGTGCCATGAATGACTGCTAACTTCCATGCTGATGTCAAAGAAATGACATCTGAGACACTAAGTGTTCCGACGCGCAAAAACTTGCTGGTTAATCCTTTCTGTATCCTGGTGCCATTTGCTGACCTTAAATCTGGCTTGAACCCTGTAACTGATAAAGATTTATATGCCACGATTGTTATGACCCCTGTATTTGCACTTTACAAAATAAATTTCCTGACTAGGTAAAACTTTTAAACTGTTACATTTTGCACATTTCTTTTTGGAAGCATCAAATATCCAAAATTTGGAGTACTATCGACTCTTGATACTTAAGAACCTTAAAAAAAGTGTAATATGTACGTGCATCAGTTTAATATTGGGATGAGGTTCGAGAGCGCCTTCTGAACAATTTCGTCAACTGTTGCTGTAAGACTCGATAAAAAAACAACGGATTGCCAAGTACATAACGTTTCCACAAACGTTTTGGTTCTGTAACTAATCTTGTTAACCACTCTAGACCGCTACTAGTCATCCAGCGCGGACCTCTGGAGACAGTACCAGTATAAAAATCAAGACATGCCCCAAGAGGGAGAAAAACTTTTGTGTCTATTTTCTCTGAATTATTTAGAATCCAACGTTCTTGTAACGGCATTCCAAAGCCAATATACAAGATATCTGGCTTGAATGTATTGATTTGTTGGATAACAAATTCATTTTCCTCACCAGACTTGTCAAAATAGCCGTGATGTCCGTTCACTCTTAAGTTTGGTGCAATCACTTTTAGCTTGGCGATCGCTTTATCTACGGTTCCAGGTTCGCCAGCAAGTAAGAATAAGGAAACATTTTCGCGCTCGCAAGCTTTGGCAAAGTCTTCTATATAATCTGGACAGGTCATCCGATGAGATGAATTGACACAACCACCACAGAGTTTTGCCCCTAACAGAACACCAAATCCATCGCAGAAAACTAAATCGGATTTGTTGAGAAACTCTCTATACCAAGGCAGTTCATAGGCAAAATTCATTGCCCGAGTATTGACATGACCGATGATTGTTTTCTTCTTAAGTTTTGCTGCTTGGACAGCGTAGTCGATCAGTTCATTAACTTTAATCTTATGAAATCTGGTTCCCAGTAAGGATATCTCATCAAATTTTTGCATTTGAGATATTTCCTCCGACATTGTTGAGGTGGTTTTATTGATACTCATATTTCTATACCCTAAGTATGTGTAAATACAAACAGACATTTAAAGCTCTCAAATGCCTTACCCTGATAAGGTAAGTTCAAAAAGGATTTTGATTCTGGTCAGGAAAACTTCACAAGTCTTCATCCTCACCCACATTTTTCCATGCACGACAAAGCTACTTGGTCAGGCATTTGTCCCCTAAAAAATGGGGAGGGTTTATTTATTGATCTGTATTGTCCCCTTGATAAATCGTGGGGCTTGGAACCCTCCCCATTTTTTTCGTGTAAGACCTCGTCAACGTTTCGGGGCTTTATCAAACGCTCTTGCTATCCCATTCCATGCCAACTTGGATTTGAAGTTTAAGTCTAGTGGCAAAGGACGTACTGGCGCACCATCTGAACGGGAACCAAACTTTGAAAGCCAAGAGTATTTGTCGCTTAATCCCCAAGTTAAGACCGCAATCACTGCTCGCTCATCTAGGACTACGGAAAGATAATCTTCGTATATGGCGGCTACAATGCGATCACGCACAACGGCATCTAAAGGTAATTTCTGGTCTGTTACATCTAGTTCGCTAATGATAATCTTTAGACCGAGACTCGCCACGTTAGACAAAAAATTTCGTAGCTTTTTGGGATTCAAGGAAGCGTCACCTAACAAGTGAGATTGAATACCCAGAGCATGAATCGGTGTTCCTCTAGATTTCAGACGTTCTAGTAGTTTCAGAACAGCAGTTCTTTTAGCTTCATATTCAGGGGCATTGTGCTCCAATCCATTCTCGTTGTAGACCAACATGGCTTTGGGATCAGCTTGCGCCGCAACCCGATAGGCAAGTTCTATGTAATCTGGACCTAGAAACTTGAGCCACGGAGTTTGTCGTAAGCCTGATTTTAGTCCATCATCTGGTTTTATAGCCTCATTGACCACATCCCAAGAATGTATTTTACCAGCGTAGTGTTTGGTTACAGTTGTAATATGTTCCACCAAAAACTTTTCTGCATTTTGGCGGTTAACGACTTCTTTGAACCACTCAGGTAGTTGCTCATGCCAGACTAAAGCATGTCCTTGAAAAAGCATATTGTGAGTCCGGGCAAATCCAGCTATCCAATCTGCTCTACTAAAGTCAAACACGTCTGGACGAGGTCGCACAAATTGCCACTTGAGCTCGTTCTCTGGTGTCAGAACGCCGCACTCCCGAACAATGCTAGCCTGTAAATTTTTGTCTGACGCAAGAACATCTCGCCCACAGGCTACCCCATAAATTAATCCTTTGGCTGCAGCACGCTTATTTAACGAAGCAAGTCCCGCTACTTGAAAATTTCTTTTTGGGTTGTCTAATGCATGGCTCAAGTACATTGGGTTACTATTTTTTACCGTTGACAGAGCAGTAACTCCTGCCAAACTTGATAGACCAATGTACAAAAAACGACGCCTGCTTTGTGACGAGTTTTTGAACATATATCTAAATGCAACCAAAACCAGGGATATCTGAATCTTGAACTCAAATCGCTAGCTAGTAACCAACAAGTTAGTATGTCACCATAACTTCTCCAAAAATCCGTTGAGAAGAGAATATGCTTAACATGACCTTTTGTCAGTCTTCGTAGACAATAAGCTAGCAATTCTTGCGCTCTGAATGTCTGGAGAATTCGCCACTTATTTTTTTGTCACTTTGAAACTAGCAGTTAAGCCATTTTCAAAGTAGCTCTACAAGAGCTAAAATTTAGTTTTTCGATTTGATTCTTAGGACGGAATAACATCACTGGAAAACCATTCGCACGATATATCCCAAGATTTTTCTTAAATTTTGTTGCGTTTCTGCTCATCATACAGCATATGTCAATTGATTGGCAAGTACTAATCTTGGTTATTTATCATACAGCATTGTATATTTATTAGCAATGAACTTGCTTGATTTTTTAGTTGATAATAGATGATTATTTTTTAGGTAATTGCTACCTTGTATGACTTCTTTTCAAATAAAGTTAGTGGGAAAAGTAAGAAAAGTAGGTAAAGCACTCACAAATCAAGCTTTCATTTTTTATCGATAAAAAATGACTTGTTTGCTAAGTGTTCGCGAAGAATTTCGAGTCATCAGTCATTAATACCAATGATTTTTATCATACAAAGTGTTTGATGATACTTTCAAAGCACGAATACGCATAAAATGGGAGAACTAAAGACTTTGCTCTAGTACACATAGCGCCAAAAAAAAGCTAGCGTTCTAAATGAGCGAAAGGCCTAGATGATAAGCTTTTGACTTGTTACCTTCACTTTTGAGGTACTAGTACAACACGGCGTAAATAGAGCAACCATTTAAAATCCTTAAAAAGCCCATTCCATAATAGTTTTGACTGTTGACTTCCGCGCGGCGGTACTAGGCATATGGAGAACTTTCCACTAACGCGCTTCTCAGTTGAGGCAGAAGTTATGTAAAGTTTTTAATCCCATTTCATCAGAAGCCTTAGCTTCTATTTGTGGATAAGATGATATTCTCTTTGCTTTATTAAGTGCAACCTCATAGAGACTTGGTATTATCCCGATAAAGAACGGGCTTTCCCATCGTCGTCGTTGATAAATAGTCACAAGGGTAACAAAAGTATGTAGAACTTTAGCTGACAAAAGCAGTACCAACAAGCAGCATACCTTTTTACTGATATTCACCCTATTGACTCTAAATATACCCCTAAATACATATTCACTCTGTTGATTGGCTGGTTTTTTTCTGATTAGAATTTCGTCAACATACCTAAAACACTTAGGATTGGTATTGAAATCAATTCCTCCTTATCTTTTGTTCTAAATCTGATGGTGTCAATTGCTTTGAAAAGAGAAAATCTTCTACGGGCAAGAAAGAATTGACTTGTAGAGAGTATCTGTGATGACATACTTTTAGAAACGAAAACGCTGCTATAGCTCTTTGGGATTACCTTTTTTTACAACAATACCTGGGAGACTTATGCACACAACTCAACAGATACACTCCAGCAAGTATTAACTTGACAAACAAAGTACACAGAAGGTAGAAAAGGAAAATTCGAACTAAAATCTAATTCAAGTTTGACGCCAATAATAATCATAATTATTTCTTTTTCTTGGTGTATTATAATAATGAAATTAAGTCAAGCGTGCGCTTTAGTATAATTGACTGCTGAGATTTTCGGTCTACGACACCTTCAGATTCTCAAATGAACCGTTACACATATCAAGTCGGTGGTAGTCTTACCATTAATGCTCCTAGCTATGTAGAACGACAGGCTGACAAGCAACTCTATGAAGCTCTCAAAGAAGGTGAATTTTGCTATGTTCTAAACTCTCGGCAAATGGGCAAGTCCTCCCTTCTAGTCAGAACTCGGCATCGCTTACAACAAGATGGGTTTAGATGCACGAGTGTGGATATGACCAATATTGGTTGTGAAAATATTACCCCAGAGCAGTGGTACAAGGGAGTCGTTGCTGAGTTATGGCTAGGTTTCAAGCTGTTAGGGAAATTTAACTTAAAAGCTTGGTGGCGGGAGCAGGAGGATATCCCTGTACTCCAAAGACTGAGCCGGTTTATTTCTGAAGTCTTACTAGTTCAATTTCCGAAAGAAAGACTGTTTATCTTCATTGATGAAGTTGATAGTATCAAGAGCCTTGATTTTTCTGTTGATGACTTTTTTGCTTTCATTCGATTTTGCTATAATCGTAGAGCTATCGACCCAGAATATAATCGCATCACATTTGTCATTTTTGGGGTAACAACACCATCAGATTTAATTCAAGATCCAAAGCGGACTCCATTTAATATTGGTAAAGCCATAGAACTGCATGGCTTTACGATGGGTGAAGTGGAGCCATTGGTTAAAGGATTAGCAGTTGAGCAAGGTAATGCTCAGACAATTATTAAAGAAATTTTATCTTGGACAGGAGGGCAACCCTTTCTGACGCAAAAACTGTGTCTGTTGGTACAAAGTTCGACTCAAGATTCAGTGAATCAGACGCTGATCGTTCCCCCAGGGACTGAGGCATTTTGGGTAGAAAGTATTGTGAAATCACGTATAATCCACAAATGGGAATCTCAGGATGAGCCAGAACATTTGCGGACAATTAGCGATCGCCTGCTTGCTAATGAGCAAATTGCAGGGCGTAGCTTGGGAATATATCAACAAATTCTGGCTGGAGAAGACGTACGAACCGATGATAGTCCAGAACAGATTGAACTTCTTTTGTCAGGTTTGGTTGTCAATGATCAGGGATATTTGAGGGTAAAAAACCCAATCTATCAAACAGTCTTTAATTCAGAATGGGTTGCTCTAAAATTGGAAAATTTGCGTCCCTACGCGCAACACTTCAAAGCTTGGATTACTTCAAATCAGCAAGATGAGTCCCAGCTTTTAGTGGGGATAGGATTGCAGCAAGCATTAGCTTGGTCAAAAAATAAAAGACTCAGTGACTTAGATTATCGCTTTCTCGCTGCCAGTCAGGAACTGGCAAAGCGACAAGTTGAAACCGATTTAGCCGCAGAAAAACAGGCACGACAAATAGAACGAGAAAAAGCTCAATTTGCCGTACTTGCTGCCCAACAAGCGAATCGAATATTGGCAAACGCACGCAAAGCCGCAAAACGAAAAGCTCAAAAGCTACGTCTTAGTAAATACTGGATCGGATGCATTGCTGGGGGAGTTGCCAGTTTTGTTATTCTTCTACGTTTTACCGGACTACTACAGGGGATGGAGTGGTCGATGCTAGATTCTTTTTTTCAGGCGCGTCCTCCAGCAGCAGTTGACCCCCGTATTACTATAATTACAATTGATGAGCCAGATATTAAGCAAATTGGTCAATATCCTCTGACAGACCAGGTGTTAGCTCAAGTGATCCGCAAAATAAAAAGCTATAAACCTAGAGCGATCGGGCTGGATTTGTATCGAGATTTGCCGATAGAACCTGGTCATCAGGAATTAGTAGAACTTTATAAAACAACTGAAAATCTCATTGGTATTGAAAAGGCAGTGGGTAGTCAGGTAGCTGCACCACCAACTTTAGCCAAATTAGGTCAGGTTGGTCTTGCGGATCAAGTTTTAGATGGAGATGGCAAGTTGCGTCGGGCGTTGCTTTCAGTTCAACTAGAAAACTCTTCATTACACCTTAATCTTGGTTTGCAGCTCGCACTTCGCTATCTAGAAGCTGAAGGTATCACCCCTCAACCTCAGACCAAGCATCGCGAGCAAATTCAGCTCGGCAAAACAGTGGTTGTTCCCTTTCAACCCAATGATGGTGGCTATGTCCAGGCTGATGCTGGAGGCTATCAAGTTTTGCTCAACTTTCATGGTACTGAGCAACAGTTTCAGAGGTTCTCGCTCATAGATTTGTTAACTAATAAGATACCACTAGAGTTGATGCGCGATCGCGTTGTCCTCATCGGCTCCACCGCTGAAAGCGTTAACGATATGTTTCAAACACCACTAAGCAGTCAGAATGTTGGTTCTGCAAAACAAATGGCAGGGGTGACGATTCACGCTAATATTACTAGCATGATTTTGAGTGCTGCGCTACAGGGGCGACCCCTGCTAACAGTTCGATCTAAACCAATGGAATGGCTTTGGATTTTGCTTTGGTGTAGTGTGGGAACTGCGTTAGCTTGGCACAGAAAGTCACCCAAATCTATAATTACTGGCGTTGCGATAGCGGAGGGAGGACTCATAGCAATTGCCTACCTTGCTTTTTTACAAGGTTGCTGGATTCCTGTTGTTCCCCCGATGATTGGACTTGTCATTGCTGCTGTGACTCTGCCAATTGTCACAAATTGGCAATCAGAAAAAGCTCAACTTTATCAAACTGTAGAGTTGTTAGTTGCTATTTCACGGGAGGAACCTGCTGTCGGACAGATTGCCCTTGAATATCTCAAACAAGCAGAAAGCTCTGATAATCAGGCGTTAATTGAGCAGATACTTCGCCAAGAGCTTCGCTAACATTACTACTTCAACTATTGAGACGCAAGTCTAATTTTACAATTTCTCCACAGATAATCAAAGAAACGCACTGGTCATTCTTGCTCACCGCTAGCCTTATTTTTCCTTTGACTGTGTTAAACCAACAAATCTACCATCAGCGTTTATGGGTAGAAATTCTCATTCATAAAACTTCCCTGTTCGATCCTGAAACATCAACACAACTTGACGTGCTGACGTTTTAGGCGTACTCAAAAGTATCGTTGCATCCTCCTGGAATGTGAACTCATAGTTTTGCTTTAACATTAAAGGTTGAATTGGATCGTCAGTCTGCTGCGGGAACCTGCACCAGAGGTATCTTTTGGTTTCCCTTGTCTTGGTGGTATAAAATTCTGCTGCGATATCAGCCGTTTTGGTAAGGTAGTGCTTCTAACTTCTAATTTTTCCTGAGCCTGAGCAGATAAGCTTAGGCTCAGTGAGAATTCTACGAATAACCAAATTGTTAAAAAATTACCAAAATAAATAATTTTCATTTAGTAAATAGCGTCCTAGGGGATATTCCGTAAGTAAATACAGTAACAAGTATAGAATATGGCAATTATAAAAAGTAATAACCAGAGCCTTAGAGTTTTATCTAGCTGCAGATAGATGCTTAATGATGACTCTAACAAAAATAACTTTTGTGAAAAAAAGCTTAACTGAAATTTAATGTTATTTATATAAAGATAATATTTCAATAAAGTAGAAAAGATAAGTATTTTTAAGTGTGTCGGATCATACTGTAATTTCCTCGTATACAAACAAAGCCTGCTTTGGCAGGCGGCGTATGTATGCATAACTGAGGGTAATGCGGTGAGACAGCGCTATGCACCGACGTTTCTCGCGACTGCGTATGTCTTTGGTGAGACGCTACGCTAACGTGTTAGCGCAGCGTGCCCGCAGGGCTTAAAATATGGGCAAGGGTTTATTTAGCTGCTTTGCTGCTGCACCATTTCTGTTGTCAGCTTTTCCTTATCTTTGCGGCGTTTTCTCGCGTAAAGCTGAATAGTCGCCGCCATCGCAATAATCATGCCCACAATACCCCAAGCTGTGATATCTGTAGGTAGATTGTTTTTGAACACAGCCAGCAATACAATCACCACTAACATAACTGTAGGTGCTTCATTTAACGCCCTCAACTGCTGACTATTCCATTTGCACGTCTCTTGGGCTAACTGCTTCATAAGACGCTTACAGTAATGATGATAGCCAAGTAAAAGGACAACAAATCCCAGTTTTACATGTAACCATCCTTCTTTGAGAACATCTGGTTCCGTACTCAATAAACCAATCGCCATTGCGACTGTTACCACCATCCCTGGAGTTGTGATGATATTGTACAGACGTTTTTCCATTATCTGATACTGATTTTTCAGTATTGTGCGCGCTGGTTCCGGTTCAAGATTTGCTTCAACATGGTAGATGAAAAGACGCACGAGGTAGAACAAACCAGCAAACCAAACGACTATACCGACAATGTGAAAAGCCTTAAACCAGGAATAAGCCATAAATCTTTTTCTCCATTAATGGATTTTTGGTGCAAGTTAAGTCACGCAAGAGTGCTATAGAAATCCTATCTGATTTATCAAACTGAACTCTGGTTATTTAATGAACTGCAAAACAGATGAGCAAAAAATACTCACTCTACAAACGCTGAAATCTTAAGAAGCTATAAAGCTGATAGCACTCTTGAATTCCAATTGCTATTATTGTTTACTGCTGGTTGCCATATTTAACACGAACAAAAGGCAAAAGGTCTTCTAGAATTGTTTCATGATAATGTTCTTGAGGATAATGACCTACATTATTGAGTTTAATTAATCTTCCAGTTTTCAGGGAACCAACAAAATCTTGAGCTATATCTATAGGTAGCCAAGGGTCTATCATTCCCCACAAAATTAAGATTTCTTGTTGCGATTGTTTCAAGCCAAGTTCAATTTCTTTCATTGCTGAGGGCAACTGTAAATTACGAATAGTTGCGAGGAGACTTCTTCCAGCAGCAGAACTTTTTAAAAACGGTTTACGATAAATATTTAAATGTTCTTCTGTAATGACGTAACGACAACCACCTTCTAGAGTCCGGTCAACTAGCAGCGGATCTTGAGTCATCATTTCACCTGCAAGAGGTAATCCCATTTGTTGAATTTTCCAGGGTAGCTTTGCCTGAGTTGAAATTGGTGTGTTAAGTATGGCTATATTGGCAATTTGTTCTGGATGACGCAAGGCATATTGTAGACCAACAGAACCTAAAAAGCCTTGCACAACTAAGGAAAAACGTTCAAGTTCTATGGTTTTGAGAAATCCTTCTAAAGCTGTCAGAAAAGCATCAGGTGTGTAAGCGAAATCTCTTTTGTCTGGTTTGGAAGAAAAACCAAAGCCAATCCAATCAGGCGCTATTGCTCTTGTTCCTTGCTTTGCCAAAGCTGGTAGAATGTTGCGCCAACTGTAACTTTGTGATGGTAAAGCATGTAGCAGTAATACAGGAAGTAATTCACTTCTACCAGTAGGTACTGCTTCCCGGTAAAACCATTCTAAAGAGCCGACTTGAATTTTGTTTTCTGTTATTGACATTTTAATTCACGAATGAAAATTTTTAAAAAAGGTGTTAATAAAAAAGGAAAGAAGTTTGTTATTGGTATTGGTCTTACCTCACCCCGCCCTATGCCTAACGGCACGCTACGCTATCGGGCACCCCTCTCCACGATTTCACCAGAGGGGAACTCACCGGTCTCCACGTTCATGCGTAGCGTGTCCGGAGGACATAGGAGGGACTAGGGGCACCTGGTGAAGTCGTTTTCTTACTAACTCATTAAGCGAACTTGATATGAGTGGACTTATTGGAAGCCTCGTAGGTCGGTTTAGTTTCTCCCGCTACGACTTTTTCTCGTCAGATTAAGATTGAGTTATGAATTATGATTGGTTAGCAATAATCATCTCACGAATCGCGTCAGCTGTTGCTGGTGCTAGTAAAACGCCATTGCGATAGTGTCCAGTAGCAAGCAAGATGTTACTATATCCGGGTAACTTGCCAATCACTGGTGCTGGACGTCCTTCAGGACGGGGACGTAAGCCTGACCAGGTACGGATAGTTGTCGCTGTCGCTAAGTCTGGGCAAAAGGCGATCGCCTGTTGTCTGACAAACTCCAGCAGTTCTTTATCAGCTATAATTTCATCTTTGTTGATGGGAAATTCAACCGTTGCACCTATCCAGTAATCTCCACCACTTACGGGGACGATATGGACATCGTGACCTGTGATTACCGGTTGAAAGTCAGGATTTCCAAGAGAATGTCCTAAGCGAACACACAAAGCTTGCCCTAGCACAGGGCGAATATCAACCATTTGCTCTAATTGTGCACTCAACACAGAAGAACCCAACCCAGCCGCCACAACAAACCAATCAGCAGTCATTTTTCCCTCTGGCGTCTGAAGTAGGTGGCAATATTTTTCAGAATCTCTTTCTTGAGAAGGAGACAACGCCTGGGGTTCCATACCCAAAACCGGAACACCAAATTTGAAATCAACACCGTTATGCTTTGCAGCATCAATGAGAGCTAAGGTAAGGGAAGTTGGATCAACTTGGCGATCGCACGGAGAGTAAACCGCGCCTACCATCTTATCGTTATTAACCTGAGAACACATTTGCTTGAGCTTGTCAGTATCCCAAATTTGCAAGGAAAAACCTTGAGATTGGCGAATTTCTTGCAACTTTTCCCATTCAGATATTCCCCCATCTTCTTTTTCTAAAGAAGACATAGAAGGTTCAGGTAGCAGCATAAGGATTCCCTGACGGTTGTAGCCAATTTTACGATTTGTAAGGGTTTCTAATTCAGGGATAAGAGTTTCATAGCGCTGGATGCTTGTTCGTCGCATCTGCCAAGCTTTACCCTTAGTTTTTTGGCTGATGATACCCATTAAAACACCCAGTGCTGCTCCTGTAGAGGCAAGTGCTGGTGATTGTTGGTCAACAACTGTGATTCTTAGCCCGTTGACTTTGCTAAGTTCATAGGCAATTGCTGCCCCAACCACACCGCAACCGATGATAACGACATGACTCATTGTTTGTGCAAGTGAAGACAAAGAAGACGGGGAGGTGAGGAAGTGGAGTTATGGGAAAGCGGGAATATGGGGGAAAACTTTTCCTTGCTCCCCTGCTTGTGGTGCTCCTAGTGCTCCTGGTGCTTTTATTCCCCCATCTTCCTCTTCACCCTATCACGCTTAGCTTTCTTCTGACGGACTGCTTGTTTGAGGAACCAGTTGTAAGAATTTGTCAATGTCTGCAAAAGCAGCTACTGAGCTATTCAAAGCACCATTCGTGTTACCAACCTCAGCAGCTTGGTCGATTTTTATGAGCTTATCCAACAAATCACGCACTAACTCACGTCCTGCTGATTGGTCTTTGGGTAGCAGATTGGATGTAACATAGTTCATCGACAGCCTTGCTTCTGTCATCGGACCGTGTGTGAAATTTCCAACTTTCACCCACTGTTTGGTTTGGATGAGCCTTTCGAGTTCTCGTGAGCGTTCTTTTACACCCTGAATGTCAGAAACGTATTCCTGAATTTTCACCAGTTGATCTGGTGTGTATGCTGGAGGTGGTGTTGCGACCCCAGGACTGCCACAACTAATAAGAAATGTTGCCAACAATACCAGAATGAATGACAAAATTGAGCGTTGACGCGGCATAAGCTGAACTTATTCATTTACCAATGATCAGTGTCATTTTATATCGCTGGCGTATCCCATCGTTCCTACTAATGACGAATTTTGCGGAAAATTTTCTATCTTTACTTAAAATTTTCGGTCAAAGGCATATTTTTGATCTTTTTTTATTGAAATTTTGAGTAAAATTGCTTAAAATAGCCAGACTAAGTCATTCAATATTCAAGCACCCTCATACGCCTGGTGAAATAACGTAGGAGTGTTTTTGTGAACGCAGCTGAGATGGCAACAAACCTTGAATTTGCCAGCAAGATCGCTACCGTAGTTAATTTATTCAAATCTGAGTTTCCAGATGCCAGATCGGATCTCAAACCTTGGAAAAATGATCCGCAAACCAGAGAGTTAGTCGATCCAGATTCTATAGACATCGGCTTTCACTTTCCTGGCATCAGTAAATCATGGCAAAGTCGCAGTATATTAATACAAATCCGTTTTTATCATGACCATTTAAACAGTTCACGTCGTGCTATTGGCGTAGAAGTCGCTGGTTTCAGCCATATTGGTGAGCAGTGGCGACTTTCGACAGTAGAAAACTGGAGTTTCGTGGGAACTTCTGTGCCTTCTCCACAGGTTAGGGAAAAGCTTAAAGATTTTTGTAGGCAGATACTGGAAATTTTTAATTCTGCTCCTCCCATAAGTAACTGATGTTAAGACTGCTATTCAAACCTTAGTACAGTCCATCATAAAAATGGTTTATCAAACATTTCAATATGAAAAATTTTCATCAACAAGCTTGCTTTCTCTTCCCAAAAATTTTGACAGCAACACTTTGTAGGTGTTTGTCAATTTTGGTGCGTTTGCCCTGCATTGGGGAAAGAGGCGATTGCCTGCGGCAGAGTTACGCTTAACGCCCCCTACCCATATCCTTTTTTCAATAATGCCCCCACCAATAACTTCAATTGTTTCTCTACAGACCATCTCGAAGTACAAGCCCAGTCCTTAAAACGCAAGATCTGCAGCAATCTCCTGCCATTGAGTAGCCAAATCCTCAGCAGTAGAACTTTCAACAGGGGTTGGGAACTGTAACTTAATTCTTACCCACCTATACCCATAGCTTGACATTTTTGGGTAGCTTTTAGTTGTATTCGGTTTTCACTACTTGGCGTTACGGTCTAGATTGGGTCCTTATTAGACCATAGACCGAATGAGATAAGGTGATATGGAAAAAAGAGAGCGATGGTTTAAGGTTTTGCTAACACAATCGGAATTGGATAAACTCCAAGCTTACGCAGATAAACAAGGTTGGAAAATGTCCCAAGCTTTTAGAGAGTGGCTTAAAGGATTGCCGCCATGCTCTTAGGTTTCAAGACTGAGTTGAAACTGAATAACCAACAGCGCACAGCATTTGGAAAACATTGTGGTGTAGCTCGTCATGCTTGGAACTGGGGATTAGCTTTAACTAAACAAATTCTTGACCATAACAAAGCTAATCCTAATTCTAAAATTAAGTTCCCTAGTGCCATTGACTTGCACAAATGGTTGGTGGCACTGGTGAAATCTGAACACGAATGGTATTACGAAGTTAGTAAGTCCACTCCACAACAAGCGCTAATGGCACTGCGCGAATCATGGAAGCGCTGCTTTAATAAAACTGCTGGCGTTCCCAAATTCAAGAAAAAAGGTAGGTGCGATTCCTTCACTCTTGAAGGTACAGTCAAAATTTTAGGAAACAACAAAATTCAAGTACCTGTGATAGGTGTTCTCAAGACTTATGAGCGTCTACCTCAAATCAAGCCGAAATCAGTCGCAATCAGTCGTCAAGCGGACAGATGGTTTATTAGTTTTCGGTTTGAGGTAGAGACTCAAGAATCTCAACATACAGACGTTGTAGGCGTTGATTTGGGTGTTAAGACTTTGGCTACGCTATCGACTGGAGAAGTGGTAGAAGGTGCCAAGTCTTACAAAAAATACTCAACCAAGTTATCCAGAATGCAATGGTTAAATCGGCATAAAATTATTGGTTCAGCTAACTGGAAAAAATCACAGTTACAGATTGCTAGACTTCATAGGAAGATTGCTAATATCCGCAAAGATACACTCCATAAGCTTACAACACTATTAGCCAAAAACCACGGCACAATAGTGATTGAAGACCTGAATGTATCCGGAATGTTGGCTAATCATAAGCTAGCTAAAGCCATTGCGGATATGTCTTTCTTCGAGTTTCGTCGCCAGTTGACCTACAAGTGCGAACTGTACGGTTCAAAACTTGTGGTAGCTGATAGATGGTTTCCCAGTTCTAAGACTTGTTCCAACTGCGGAATTAAAAAAGAAACACTCACCTTGAATGAGAGAGTGTTTGAGTGCGAAGATTGTGGTTTTACAATGGATCGTGATTTAAACGCTGCAATCAATTTGAGCCACTGCGTTGGAGAGCCAGTACTTGATGAGGGTCTCCCTCACTTGGTACCTGGCGTCCGGGTCTCCCGGCTTGAAGCATGTGGCGTGTCAAAAATCGCCAGTTAGGCGAGGTTAGCTTGTGGACTGGTAGAAGCCGACTTCTCCAGAATGAAGCAAGAAGTAATCGAAACTTAAAGCAACCTGATTAGTACAAGTAGTCTGTCATAGAAAAGTCTAATTATGGGTAGCTTTGGGTAGGGATTATATAACGGCAAGGTTTAATACTGATGGCATGCGTCAAAAATGGCGTTTCGTTGGTTGCTCCCCTATCTTGCTTGGAATGGATTTACGACGTTCATCAAAATCTGGAGATTGCTTCTTAAGGTGAGCTAACGGATCAAAGCTGAGCGACGCTTCAGAACGCCTGTTGGTGTGAAGAACGGAACCGGGGTGGCTGCCCTGAAGCGTTCGCGCCGTGTTAGGCTGTGTGTCCGGACGATGGAAGCGGACAGACTTCCATGGCTTGAATCAAGCCCTGCGTAATGGTGAAACGATGACCGACGTGCTCATCAGCAAGAACGGCTCCAGCCAGGTCGCGCACGACCTGATGCACTTCGACCAAGATACGTCCGGACTCCTCCGGGTGAAAAGTCACCGGCTCCACGTGCCCGTTGATCTCGCTCCATTGCTCGGTCCAGTAAGCGCGGACTTGTTCATGTCCACGGACAAAACCGCCTTTGAATGCTCTCGGCCAGGTCACGTCCGGAGTCATGAGGGCGAGGGCGGCGTCAATGTCCCGCGCGTTAAAGGCCGCGTAGCCCGCGCGGAGCAGTTCGATTTCTGCTGTAAGTTGATCTGACATAAGTGGTGTGGTGAAGGATACGCAGTAGGGCTTAACAATTGATAGACAGAAAGTTTCTGTATAATATTCTAAAGCTGCTGTTTAAGCCGAATCTTTCCGCATCATACGCTCATTTGGGTGGATAGGTCGAAAGTTTCTGCATAACATCCTAAAGGTAGAGGTTGGACTGGCTTTATCTATCTACCGAACAGTTGGGGCGATTGCGCCTAGTTGAGTTGAAAGTCTCTTTAGACTTGCATAATCCCTCAGATTACCATCCTATGCCAAACTTAAAGCAACTTAAGTCTGAGCATAAACAAATAACTTTTCAACTACATCCCCACTCAGGATTTGCGGCATAACACCTAGTTGAGCGGCTGCAACTGACTTGAACAAAATGCGATCGCCCCTCATCAGCAGTTCCAGCGCTTTGTTATCCGCTCTCATCTGCTTGCGGATAGAGTCGTGATCGCGACCAAGATAAGCGGCGGCAGATAACCTTGGCATCACCACCAAGACCTTCCAACTGTCCGCTTCATCGACTTGTTATATCGATTACCTAAATGTTTGCTACAGATAGTGCCTCTAGAATAAACTGCCATCCAGTCACAGAATGAATAGTTTCTGGAGTTAACTTATATCAAATAGAAAAAAGAATGCTATAAATAGATGGAGGGATGACGATGAGGAAAAGTGAAAATGTCGGGAGTGCTGAAAATAGAGATAGAAGAGTCGTTGTCTGTGATTTGAATCATAATTCGACCAAACGGTCACGAAATACTTCAAAAGCACTTAAGACAAGATATGCTTCAGTAGTTTAGCCGTGAGTTATAAAAACGCACAAAGTCAAAAGGGTAGGTAGCGGTTACATCCAGGTTGGGCGGCGGCGAGGGGGTGGAAACGCTTCGCTTTCAGCCGTCGGTCAGCCCTTCTCTGGATTGATGCTTTTAGGTGAGGAGGCAAGGCTTGACGCCAGAGAAGAACTGCCGCGTCTGAATCCCACCCCCTCAAGTAAGCGTGGTTTTTCATGCAATGCATTTTGAAGCTTTGTACCCCTTCAGAAAGATGGCATCTCTAGGGGCTGGGGTCAAATGAGCATCCGTGCAGAAACTGACGCGCTTGGCTGTAATCCTTGCTGTGCAAGCATTCTGTCCATCAATATTTTTGGCAATTCTTAAAGCACCAAATAACCTATAGTTTCTCAGACACAGCGGCTTATGTAGCTCCCGACTGTGACTCATCCCCAACAGCATCTCGCTTGGGTTTGCGTTGTCCGACACGTGTGCCCGACTTTTTCTTGGTGCTGGAATCTGTTTGCTCTTGTGTGTTTCGGGTTATCGTATTTTTGTCAGTACTGGAATTACTAAGCGGCGTTTCGGTAATTTCAAGTGTTGCAGTAGATGTAGTTTTCTTGCGAGTCTGCTTTTTCTTTGGGGCTGGCTCTATGGGGATCTGTGGGGGTGTTGTGGTCGTGAATTCTTGTGGTGTAGGTGCGTTTGGTTTTTTTCGAGTGCGCTTTGTTTTAGGTGCTAGCTCTGTTTGAGGTGAAGTTGCTTTTTCGCTTCGGAGTGGAGTTTCATGATCAACTGCACTAGTCGGGACATCCGTTGAACCCATTCCTATTTGTAGTAAATGCCATAAGTGTTCGCGGCGGCTCTCCATGTAACTAAGTTTTTGCTCACCCTCGGTAGCATCCAGAGCCATACGTTCGCATTGGGCTAATGTTAAGGTATGTTCGTGTAATTGTTTTAAGGTCAACGTGTCGTTCCCATCATGTAATGCCGCCGCCACAGTTCGGATGAGCCAGTCTTTTAGTACTCCAACGCAACCAATAGAATGTTCATAGAAATAAAGCCAACGCTGCATTAATTCGGGAATATTAGTATTGAGAGGTACTTGCTTGAGGAGTGCCAGTAACGCGGCTTGAAAATCCAGACGGTCTTGTTCGTTTTGGTACAAGTAGCGCGGAAAGTGGATATCCAGACCGCGGCGGGATGCTTGACCACATAAATTCCGGAAATTTAAAAGTTCGTAAGTACCAATCAAGATGTGTAACACACCCGTAACATTCGTGATGGATTTAATCCAGTCCAACTGGTCTAAAAGCTTGCCTGCACTTGCGCCAGTACCAATTTTCATTAAATGTTGTGCTTCATCAAGGATAACCGCTCGCACACCACGTTTAGTCATTGCCTCTTCGAGTGCTAGGCGCAATTCTGGAGAATCATTAAACTGTGCTGTTTTGCCACTACGTCCTCGCCCTTTCTTCTCCCATGTTTGCTCTGTGTCAATGTCTATCAGCATTCGACGTTCATAGAATGGCTCGTCCAAAAGCTTAAGCGCAGTGCGGTAATAGTCAGTTCGATTAAAAACTCCAGCGTCAGGTGGTCGTGTTTCTATCAGTAATAGGGGCAATTGAGGTGTATGACCATTGCGGTTGACAGAATCATTGGGTGCTACATCTGTAGTTTCGTTCTCATTTAACCGTTTGGCGATTTGTCGTATCATGGTCGTCTTACCCACACCGCTTGGCCCATAGACCAGTACATGAGCAAACCCCGCAGGTTCTCGAATTGCACGCATCAAATGCAGATCAACTTTTGCCAGTTGTGGATGATTGACAGCGTACTGCTTGAATTGCGTCAATAATTGAGCATTGTCAATTTTGGACATTAGCGGTATTCCTCTAATATTGGCAGTTGCGTTACATCCAACGGTGAGGGGTTTTGAGACGACCTTGAATCAAATCTTCGCTCTTGAGTAGTCTGCGGTGGTACCTCCGTTTGGCTAACTTGATTTGATTGTGGTGAAGCTAAACTAAGTCCAGAGAAGTTTTCAATCACAGCAATACTTTCCAAATCACGTAATCTTTGCAACAGTATGGCTTCATGTTCTTGGGCATTGGCAATGAAGTCAGCTAAACGTTTAGCGTTCAAGTTTGTCGAAGTTGCGCTACGTTTGTTCGAGTGTCTAATTTCCTGTGCGGCTAACAACACTTCTTTTTCGGTGCGTCCAACAAAAGTACTGTAATACTGAGAGATGCATCTCACCCAGCGTCCCTCAACATAGGCGTAAGCAACTCCCATATCAAAAGGGTCGTAACGCACTGGAACATCAGTTTTTTCTACAGTTGGATTGCGGAAAGCATCACTCCAGTAGTAAAGATAATTGACTTTAATTCCATGTCCTGGCTGAACTTTGGCCTTACCTTTGGGGGTAGAAGGACGTGTTGCCATGAGGAAATCCTCGTTATAAGGTATCGAGCGGTGTAAGCGTTCACCAGCTCTTGACAGCCCTTCGTGATAAACAACGTATGGAGACGCACCTAATGAGTCGTGGTGATTGTCGTCGTAAATAGAGTAAGCCCATTGGGTAAAGTAAGTGTATAAATCTCCCAGATTCCAAACAGCTAACTGTTTTGGGTCAACAGTTTTAGTGAGTTGGCGAGGCTGTTTACTTGCTTGGGTATTGCCTAGAAGGTTAAATATCAACTCAGTATTCGTCGTACCAAATAATCGTTCAATTACTGACCCAAAGCGGGGTTTGCCACCAGGACGTGTTTTCTTGGTGCAGTGGTAGCGTGCAAGTAAGGTGTCAAAGTATATGCTGTGAAATTCTTTGCCTCCATCTACTACGAGTGTTGAGGGAAAACGACCAAAGCGCTGGACTAAAATACGTAGCCCCATCATGCATGACCTGTAAGAAGGTGCATCGAACGTCAGATAAACTGCTAATATTCGTCTGGAATAGGCATCAGTTAGTAATGTTAGCCAAGGTCGTCCTAATAATCTGCCTGTAGCAAGTGAGCGTAATTCAATATCAAGTTCGGTATGGTCGATATGTACTATCTCGTGAGGACGGTTTCCGTGAGGACGTGTATGTTTTGCTAGTTCCCAGACAAACGGCTCTGTTGCATATGCGGCTTTTGCTCCTTGACGCTTTAAAGTCTGCTCATGGGTTGGGCGCTTTTTTAGACGTTGGTAGAAGGTGCGGTTACTAAGGGGTTGTATGTTTAATGCGCTACATTCTTTGACATATGCCCGATAGACCGAAGCGGCGGTCGCTTGTCTTGGTGTCTCAAAATGCTCTCTAATAAATTTATCTAGTAATTCACTTGAGTCAGTTGGTGCTTTTTGTTGACGATTTCCTTGCTGATGTGTACGTGGTAGCAAACCAACATAACCACAACTATAGCTTGCTTCTGCTTCACGGAACTGTTGCACCCATCGACGTAAAGTACGAGCGTTAATGTCTTTATAGATATCTGTATGACGTTGAAAATATGCTTGTACTATATTAAATTTTCGGTTTGCTTCTTTTAAAGAAGCAGGAGAAGCGGTATCCATTAAATTACGTACAGTTTCATTTATTGTTGCGTCTGTAACTCCGTCATGAATTTTAATAGCTCCACTGTCGAACAACTGAAGAAAAAATGCTGTTGGTAACTGTA
>NZ_JXCA02000001.1:1380219-1436913 GCF_000828085.3 Scytonema tolypothrichoides VB-61278 | reverse complement strand
CAAGCGAGTCAGGTAACTGGTAAAACTTTCAACTGCGGGTGTACCAATACCGATAGGAAGAAGAGAATAAAGAGGACTACGGGGAGGAAGTTCATTTGTGTCAAAATCCCAAGATTCATAGTTAGTCAAATATTCAACTGGCATTTTCACCTCCTCCAACTGGACGACGTTGAGGTTTAGTATTGCCTACTTTGTCACGACGGAATTTTTTTTGAGTTGTAGCAGTGTGGGTACCTGAAGCATAAGCATCATTATTATGTTCTAAGCTTAAAGCAATTCTTAAAGCAGAACTATCGTCTATTAACTCAAGTTGCTTTTCTCCATGTTTAGTTTCGGTGATTATAATCATGCATTGTTCAGTAGAGTAAGCAGACAACTGCAAGTGTTTAATAGTCAGAGTTTTATCTCCTTGAGAAGATGCATAAAAAAACGCACGGCTAAGCCAATCTTTTAGAATACCCACACAACCACAACTGCGCTCATAGCAAAAATCCCAGTGTTTAAGTAAATCCGGCTCAACTTCAAGAGGTAAATGGCGTTGAAAGGTTTGGACAATACCTCTGAAAGCTTTTAAATCCTCCGGATTTTCGGCTTTGTAGCGTTCCAGATGAATATCCAGGCTACGTCGGCACAGTTGAGCACTCAAATTTCGCAGTATTAATAAATCATAAGTACCCGCCAGTACAAACTTAACAGCAGTGAAGTTAGCCAGCGATTTGATACAATCAGTTTGGTCGCGTAATTTACGTCCGCTGGCAACTTTACTAAGATTTTGTGCTTCATCAATGCAAAAAACTTGAAGTTGACGATATTTAAGTGCAGTTTCCAGCGAAGTTTTCAACTTTGAATTAGTAACTTGACCGTAACCTGGTAGTTCCAGGCATGGATCTTGGAGAACAGTCAAAGCACGTGAGTAAAAATCCTTCCAATTAAAGTTACTAAATTCAGGGGTAGCAGCTTCAATCCCAGCAATAGGAATAAAGCCTTTATCCTGTTCCATTTTTTCAAGATTTGAAGTTAGCAACTTAGTTGTCATGCGACGGAGTAAAGTTGTTTTACCAACACCCGTTGGACCAAATAAAAAGATTAAAGCTACAGTTGCTGGGTCATCAATTGCATGTGTTAGTTTTTCAAAAGCTAATAGTAATTTTGGATGTGCCATTGTATATTGCTGGAAATAAGCAACTCTATCCTGTTGAGGTCGCTGGAGTAAATCACGAGGAAAGCTTTTTTCGGTTGACATTAAAACTCTCCATAATATTCAAAAATTTCTGTGTTGGAGTTGAAACTCTTGTGGGAATTGTAATTTGTCTCAGTATTATTCTCTTCTTGTGAAGAGAGAGCATTTTCGTTATCAGAACAAGTAGGATATAGTTTGTGTGGTTCGTCAGAACTATTTTGAATGATTTTGTGAATTTTGTAATGTTCGGCATCACGCAAACGTTGTTTAAGGAAGCTCCCTTCAGATGCTTGTTGAGAATTTAAAAAATTCACTAATTCTTTATCCGTTATTGTCCGGTTTCTCTCATAATTACGTTTGTGCTGATTCAGTTCTGCGCTGATGAGTCGAATTTCTTTTTCGGAACGTCCTTGGAAATATTGATAGTACGAAGAAATGCATTTTACCCATTGTTTTCCGGCTAAAGCATAGGCAACTCCTGCATCCCAAGGATCATACCGAACCCACACCATTGATTTCTCAATTTCTGGGTTCCGAAATATGTCTGCCCAGTAATAAATATTATGGATTTTTACCCCTTTTCCGGGTTGAACTTTCCGCTGTCCCCCATCGGGTGCAGGTAGAGTTAAGATCTTAAATAATTCGTCATATTCGACTCGTCGATGTAAACGACTTCCGCCAATAGTAAGTCCGTAAACAAAAGCATCGCGAGGGCTTTTACCTAATGTGGGATGCAATCTTTGGTCATAAACTGAATATGCCCATTCGCATAGAGCTAAATATAGTTCTCCTAATGTCCAAATTGCTAATCGTTCTGGACTAACTGATACAGTAACTTGGCGGTTAAGACGTTTAATTTGGGTATTACCTTGCAACTCATGAATAAACTGCGTATTGGCTGTCCCAAATAATCTTTCAACAATTGAACCAAACCTGGCATGTGCTGGTGGTCGATATTTGAGAGTGCAAGTGTAATATGCTAACAATTGTTCAAAATAGTGACTGTGAAACTCTGCGCCGTTATCTACAACTATACTTTGAGGAAATCGACCAAACCGTTGCACTACTATGCGGATTACCATCATACAAGCTCGATAGCTTGGCTCATCAAAAGTGAGGTAAACGGCTAAAATTTTCCGGCTATATGCATCAACCATAAAGGTTGCCCAAGGACGACCTAAATTTTGATGAAAATCCTTGTTTGTGGCAATATGACAACTAGTTAGAGATTCGAGGGAACTGACTAATTCAATATCAAGTTGAGTATGGTCAATATGGACAATCTCAAAGGGACGACTGCCATGTCTTTCCGTAGTTTGCTCTAATTCCCAGTAAAATGGTTCTTCTGGAATAGCTGCCCGATTACCAAGACGCTTTCTAGTTTGCTCGTGTCCGCTTCTAGTTTTGATATAAGCGCAAAATGTAATTCGGGATGGAGGTTTTAATGGCGGAGAGTGGTTTTGACAAGCTAAAACAAATGACTCATAAACCCGTAATTTTCTTCGTTGTTTGGGTGTTTCATAATGCTCTAGTATAAATTGGAGCATAAATTCTTTGGTTTGAGCGTCAATTTTTGCTGTACGGTTGCCTTTACTGTTGTGATTAGGCAGTAATCCTATATATCCATTTCCGTAGATGTATAAAGCTTTTTGGTACTGACTGCGCCAACGACGGATTGTACTGTTTGGGTATATTGAAGGATTATCCACTAAGTATGGTTGTATTAAACTGTAGCGACGGTTGGCTTCTATAATGTCTTTACAAGTTGCCTGTTGTAGAATTCCGATTGATGCTGCTTTGATATTTTCGCTTAGAGTTGTACCGACTCCAKCTATTTTACAATTATCAATTAACGCTGTGAATGCTGTATTTGGTAGCTCTATAAGCTTGCCATCTGCACGTAATAATCCAGTAGTTGCAGTTCCTGTATTTACTATCTCCCAAGGTTCTCCATCCCAAGAAATACAAGTACCGACAGCTATTTCCAATACGGTTTGGTTGTTTGTTTTTTGATAGGATGTRCTCTTGTTTAGATACTCATAAGATAAAGCAACATCTTGGTTAAGAAATATGAGTACTGTCTCAGCTTGCGAGAGTTTGACTTTATTAAGTTCTACATAAAGTTCATTAAAAGCAATTAACCAATAAACGGCATCGGGATTGATATCTTTATTTGTTAAAAGCTCTGCAAGGGTTATCCCTGGATGATTTGTAACAATGTCTACAATCAAAAACTTTTCAGTTTCTTTTACAATTCCTGACGAGGAACCGAAGTAATCTTCTAGCCAAATTAAGTTTTGTTGAAAATTCCAGTTAATTAGAGCATCTGACCATACTTGGAAGTCGAAACCATAAAGACGAGCATAGTCTTCTCCTGGGGGACAATGCCATTTGTCATCTGACCCTTTACAATATCGATTTGGACTAAGTGAGGTTAATTTGTTTAGTTCTTGTTCTGTTTTGCATTCGCACCAAAGAGCGCAATCAGTCCGAATAATAAAGAAGTCGGGTGTATATTGATGTCTATTTTTCCGCCCACTTTTTGCAAGATAAACTAGCTCGATAGGCTTTGGTTGGTCGTAATATTCGAGTACAGATGGGTCGTTTTCTAGTTCGTAAATATATGCTAATTCGTTACGGTGGCTCTCGAATTGGATTGTTACTCCCATTTTTCTGCTGGGGTAAGAGCCACAAACATTTTTCCTACCCCCTGTTACTCGACGAGATGGGTTGGTGCTACGAATCTCAGAGATTAATGCTTGCGCTGCTGAACTGAGGTGTTGAGTATGACACCAGTTGTTGAACTCTTGGTTGTCAAGCATAACCAGGGTTAATCCGGGGTCTTCCGTCCGGGTTCCTTCTACTGTTTATGGAAGCACAACGTTATATATGTACGAACACTCGTGTTGAAAATGTTTGCTCAACTTATACTTTCTAAATAGAACGTTTGCTCACCTTATGCTTTCAAATCTTCATATTTCTACTTTACGCTATATCGAATTTAATTAGGTTTCAAAAAATTGATTGCTCAACTTATGCCTTCAAAGTTGCTCAACTTATCCTTACAGTGACAAATGAAGGTATTCGGGTATCATCTTTGAACGGAGGGAACCCCGTTGTTGCTGATGGAGGCTGCGTAAGACCACCTACCCGTAAGGGCAAGGGGCAACGGTCGATGAAGTCAGAAGCCCACACCGTACCCGATAGGGTCGGTGTTGGGTAGTTCACGAACCTGCTATCTTGTCATCCCAACTCAAGTTCCTCGAATATCATATAGCCCGTGTCTTTCATACCCAGGGCTTCATAAGTTTTTTGCGCAACAGTATTTTGATGTTCTACATAAAGTCTAAAACCACATATTCTTAGTTCATTTTGTTGATTTCTAGCTTTTTCTTTGACAAATTCATAGAGTTGGCGATAAATCCCTTGACGACGAAAGTCTGGGTGAACGTAGACACTTTGTATCCACCAAAATATCCCATTTCGCCAGTCACTCCACTCTGTCGTCACCATCAGAGAACCAGTCACTTTATTCTGATTTTCTGCAACAACATAAAAACCCAAAATCGGATTTTTCAATAATGTTTCTACACCAGCAGTGAGAATATCTAAACAGAGATCTTTGTCTTCGGTTTCACGTGCCATTGCTCGATTGAATTCAACCAAGACGTCTAAATCATCAGGTTTTGCTAAACGAATTAAATACTTGTTTTCCACCATTTTTCTTTAGAGGATGTTTAAGAAGTATCAAATATTTTACTTGATCCCCCCTGCTCCCCTTAAAAAGCAGGGTGAAAGTCTTTCTTTTTAAGGGATATTATTGATTTGTTAGTTTTTTAAAACTTTCAAAACAACCTATTACATAAATGTAGTGAGAAAAAAGCGCTAATCTCAAATTTTGTATTGCTTATGGTGTTGTCAAAGTTGGTGTAGGCGTAGGTGTGAGTATGGATGTCGGTGTTGGTGTAGATGTTGGTGTGGATGTCGGCGTAGATGTTGGTGTGGATGTCGGCGTAGATGTTGGTGTCTCTGTAGGTGTTGGTGTCTCTGTAGGTGTGATGGGTGTGGGTGTCTCTGTAGGTGTGGGTGAGAATGTCGGTGTCGGTGTCGGTGTAACGGTTTCTATAGGAGTTGGCGTAGGTGATGGAGGTGGAGCAGGATTCTCTGCGATAATTGCAAGTGTATAATCTGAAGTATTTGACCCCGTCGCAACAATCACATATTCATAAAATCCAGTTTCTGGAAGTTTAACGGATAAACTACGTTGTGTTGAATCTTGCAAAAATCTCATTTTTCCACTAGGGGAATACACGGATAGCAAAATTTTAGAGCTTGCATTCAGCTTGACTTTCATCAATTGCTCTTCTTTAAGTCCGGCGATAAAAACTTTACCTTCCCCTGGTTTCAAGGTACCACTAACTCTGCTACCACTAGCTTCTTTGTCAAAGACAATTTTCTTGAAAGCACTGCCAGAAAGGATAGCATTGAGTTTGTCGCTGACAAAACCTTGCCAGACTTGTCCAATGGGCTGATCGATAAAATTCTTGCCGCGCTGTTCTGGAAATTGCTGGTAAAATGCTGCATCGCCTAAATCATACAGAGAACGACTACCAACGTTGATTTGGTTGACTTCGACTTTTGCGCGATCGCGTTCCGCTTGTCCAAAACTACCCAATTTTTGACGTGCATCTGAACTCAAAACCGTCAGCTTTCCCAGCAATTCCTCTGCTATGCTGTCCCATTCTGCCCGTAATTGTTCATCTTCCGGCTTATCTGTCAAGGTACGGTTGCTAAGAGTTGGATTTTTCTCCCAAAAGACTTGATTGACTAAGCTAGTAAAGAATTTCTTGTCAATACTCAGTTGTTGACGGCGTTCATCTAATTTTTCCTTACGTTGCTGTTCTTGTAAAGAAAGTTTTGGATCGTTAGGCGATAGGGACGAAGAATCAAATAACTGATTTGCTCCCCACATACCCACACTAACAGCAGCAATCATAACCACTGCGATCGCAATAATTTTACCAGGTGTCCACCAGCTGACGGTGGGAGTAGAGGAGGGCTTCTCGTAAGGTGAGGACTCTTGTTGAGTGGGAGGAATGGAGGAGGCAGCGCCGTGCGGGGGTTCCCCCCGTTGAGGCGAGTGTCGTGGAGTCGGCGATACAGCTAGAGTTTGTTGCGTTTGTGGCGGAGGTGAAATGGGAACAGGTTGCTGTGGAGGAGGATAGCTGACAGGTGATGGACTTAGTGCTTGCAGAACTTGATGAGCGCTTTGATAGCGTTCTTTTGGTTTTGGCGATAGCATTTTATCCAATACCATCCCGAAACTCTGGTTAAGGTTAATTTCTCGTCGCCACTGCCAGGTGAGGGTATATTCATCTATGAATTCTTGGGGTTGTTTGCCTGTCAGCAAAACGAGTACTGTTGCGGCTAAAGCATACAAATCACTATGAGGCTCAACTAACCCAGTCTGCATCTGTTCTGGGGGAGAATATCCTACCTTACCCAATAATGTTGGGAGTCCACCACCAGCAGCACCAGGTTGATAATATTGCGAGACGACTGTTGCAGCGACTTGTTTAACCCCACCAAAATCGATTAATATCGGGAGTTGGTCAGTGCTGCGTAAAATCAAGTTGTCAGGAGAGATATCACGGTGAATCACTCCAATAGAATGGATGTATTCCAAAACAGGCAGAATTTGCTGCATCAGCAAACGAACTTCCGCCTCTGTAAATCGTAAACCTTGCTGCTTCCTGGTATCTAACAAAGAGCGGTAAGTTTGCCCTTCTACAAAGTCTTGTACCAGAAACAGGTATTCCTTACCACCTAAGTTAATGCGGAAAAGTTCCCGGAAGCGGGGAATTTGGGGATGTTGCAGCTTGTAGAGAACGCTGGCTTCTCGCTGAAACAGTTCTTCAGCTTTTTGTAAAACGTATGGCGTTTGAACTTGAGGGGAAAATTCTTTTAAAACACAGGGTTCGCGAAAGCGGTTAATATCTTCAGCTAAATAAGTACGTCCAAAACCTCCTTGTCCCAATTGACGGACAATAAAGTAGCGTTCGCTCAAAGTTTGCCCATTTTGAATACCTTGACTCACCGGGTTATCCAAATTTTCGCCGCAGTGTAGACAAAAGCGACTACCAGTTGGATTTTCATGTCCTTTAGAGCAATAAACAGGATTCATAGTCATTAGTCATTAGTCATTAGTCATTAGTCAAGTACTTTTAACTTTTGACTTTTGACTTTTACGTTAATTCGCAGATTCTACTTTACTAATTTGGTCAGCAGCAAGTGCATACCATATTTGACCAAGTGTCTGTTTATCAAGTTTCTCATTGTCGCGTCGCTGTCCCGGAAACAATCTATCAAATTTCCTGTTTGTGTCCTCGTTCAGTTGCTTGATGGTATAGTCACCTAACTGTCCTGTTTGTGCTTGTTGTCTCCAATTATCGTAATCTCGCCCACTATAGCTTCCCAGTTTCCGACGCGCTGATGTGCTGAGATTAGCTCGTTCTAGTTGATTTAACACATCTTGTGCGATCGCAAACCATTCCTTTCGTAAAGCTGTATCTTCTGAGCTACCCGTGAGAGTACGTCCTTTTGCTTGCGGATTTTTAGTATAAAAATTTTGATCTACCATTTTTGTAAAAAAGACTTCTGGTATTTCTAGCTCCTGACGGCGACGGATAATTTGGTTACCGCGATTTTCTTTGTTGCTAACACTCGGTTTTTCACGAGAATCTGAACCCTCAGGATTTTTCGGTAATGAGATTGATGGTATAGATATAGATGATACAGCCTGAACAACAGCATTGACAACTGCCCAAGTTCCTGCTAGTGTCAGAACTATGACACTTGTACCCACAAGACTAACAGCAAAAGGACGAAGCCAAACAGGTAGAGGTAACGCCTGAGCAACCATTTGAGTTTTGTTATGCAGCTTACCAACAAGAGTTTTGACACGTTTGTGCCCAGGAGCAACAACCATCGTCTTCAGCTTAGTCATATGAGTATTTATAGGTTTGGTAGCAGAATTATAAAACTGTAAATCTTTGAGAACATCATCAGCTTTTTGGTAGCGATCGCTTGGTTTATATTCCACCATCTTTTTTAAGACAGCTTCTATTTTAGGGCTGACTTTTATTTGTTCTCCCCAACGCCAATGTCCCTGATAGGAATCATACAGTTTTTGTGGTTCTTGACCAGTTAATAACACGAGCGCCGTGACTGCTAAAGAGTACAAATCGCTACTGGGAAAAGCTTTTCCTTGGCGTAATTGCTCCTCTGGTGCGTAGCCCTTCTTTCCCAAAATTGTCCGAATTCCACCGAGTTGCGTAAACCAAAAACCCTTAGAAGCTGGTAATTGCTTCACTCCACCAAAGTCTATCAGTACAGGTAATTTATCACTCTGCCGTAAAATGATATTATCAGGAGAAAGATCGCGGTGAACAACATTAACAGAGTGAATGTAAGACAAAATAGGCAACATTTGTTGCAGCAGTTTGACAACTTCCTCCTCACTAAAAGTTTGCCCCTGATTTGTGCGGCTTTCTAACAAATCCAAGTAGTTTTCACCTTCTACATAATCTTGCACCAAAAAGAAAAAATCTTTGTTACTCAACTGCACTTGTAGCGAGGCGTGCAAACGTGGAATTTGTGGGTGCTGTAGTTTTTTGAGCACACTCGCTTCTCGTTCAAACAGTTCTTTGGCTTTTTCTAAATCCTGTTCTTCAACTTGAGGTGCAAATTCCTTCAGCACGCACTGTTGTTGAGATTGATTTAAATCCTTAGCCAAATAAGTGCGTCCAAAGCCACCCTGTCCCAAATGACGTATAATCTGATAGCGGTTATCGACAACTTGTCCTACCGCCAGAGGTAACGGCTCTCCACACTGAGTGCAAAAGCGGTTCTTCTCATTGTTTACGTGTTGTTTACTGCAATAAACATCCATGATGCTGAAGGATGAATAGAAGGGTTTTATAAGTTGCTACAAAACAGAAAGCGACAATTACGCATACTCTCTCTATATATTTTGCACTTCTTTACTCAGGAGAATGAGAAGAAATGCAACAAAGGTTAAAATATTGACAATAGGTAGCAGTGGTCTGGGTTTTACTTGGTGGAATGAGCAATCGAAATTTTTTACATAAATTAACGTCATGAATTCGGAAGCACAACGCCAGCGGGCAATTAAAGCATTTACAGATTTTTTACAGACTCCCTTAGACACACTCCTAGAACAGCATATAAACACTGATACAACAGAGGCCGCTTTGGCGTTATTTCATGATATGGCTGCTAGTGTACCTGCTTACAAAAATTTCTTAGCCAATCATGCGGTGAATCCTGATGAATACCAAACCTTAGAGGATTTCCAAAGATTACCGCAACTCGTCAAAGAAAATTACCTGCAACGTTATCCTCTAGCTGAATTATGTCGCAACGGACAGCTAGAAACATGCGACATGATAGCTGTTTCTTCTGGTTCCACAGGAAAACCAACATTTTGGCCGCGTTTTTTTGCAGATGAAATGCAAATTGCTACCCGTTTTGAGCAAGTCTTTCATGATAGTTTTCATGCAGATACTAGACGAACTCTAGCTGTGATTTGTTTCAGTTTAGGAACCTGGGTAGGTGGAATGTTCACAACCAATTGCTGCCGCTATCTTGCCAGCAAAGGTTATCCGATTACTTTGATAACTCCTGGTAATAATAAAGAAGAAATATTTCGAGTTGTTCAAGAATTAGGCTCAGCTTTTGAGCAGGTTGTCTTGTTAGGATATCCACCATTTCTTAAAGATATTATTGATACTGGAATTGCCCGTGGTATTGAATGGCAGCGATATCAGATAAAGTTGGTGATGGCGGGAGAAGTATTTAGCGAAGAATGGCGCAGTTTAGTGGGTGAAAGAGTTGGTTCCCAACATTGCTGTTACGACTCAGTCTCGCTTTATGGAACAGCAGATGCAGGTGTATTGGGTAACGAAACACCTTTGAGTATCTGCATTCGTCGTTTTTTAGCACAAAATCCAGATGCGGCGCGCGCCTTGTTTGGAGAGTCTCGTTTACCAACGCTGGTACAATATGATCCGATAAGCCGCTTTTTTGAAGTTGTAGATGGCACGTTGATATTTTCTGGAAATAATGGCATTCCCCTAGTACGTTACAACATCTTGGATACTGGAGGGATAATCAGTTATGATGCCATGCTCCAGTTTTTAAAAAAATGGGGCTTTAATCCAGTGGCGGAACTAGAACAGATGGGTGGAAGAGGTGTTCGTGCGCTACCATTCGTCTATGTTTTCGGACGCTCTAATTTTACAGTTTCTTACTTTGGAGCGAATATTTACCCAGAAAATGTGACGGTGGGATTAGAGCAACCAGTTATTAGAGAATGGGTGACAGGTAAGTTTGTGTTGCAAGTGCAAGAAGATGCAGACAAGAACCGATTTTTATCGGTGGTTGTGGAGTTAGCACCGAGAGTGGAGGAAAGTGAAGAGAAAAGGGAGGCGATCGCATCTTCTATTCTCACCCAACTCAAGCGCCTCAATAGCGAATTTGCTAACTACGTTCCTCCAGAATACCAAATGCTGCGAGTTGTACTAGCTCCTACAGGCGATCCAGAATATTTCCCTGTTGGGGTGAAGCATCGTTATACGCGTAAGTAGGAGAGGTAAGTAGGAGAGAGTGTTCTATTCGCCGCTTTGTTCTTGGTTTGGTTTAGCTTTAGTCGCAACCAACCTAACTAACTCAACATCCAAGCTTAACGCCTCAGCTATTTGTTCTACAGTTGCACCTAAACTCAACATAAAAGGAATGGCTTCTAATTTAGCCTCTAGTTTACCTTCTGCTTTACCTTCTTGCTTACCTTCATGCTTAGCTTCTTGATAAACTTTAGTTTGTTTCAACTCGCTTAATCCCAACATTTGCTCTATCTCCTCCCGACTTTTCAAAGGGAATTTATAGACAATAATCGTTTCTATCAATTCGAGAAATTCCCGTTGGGTAATTTCATCAGCTATTTGTTGTTTAGCAAGGTTAATTAATTCCCTAGCTTTGATAGCTGCGCCTGACTGTGGCTCTATAACCAGTTTAATTGTACCAATACCAATCGACTGTTCTGCTGCGGAGTCTAATTCATCAAKATAGATGCGGCTGACTCGCCCAGATGTGAGTAATTCAATATAGCGTTCTGTTTCTCCTACATCAAGACTGCGGCTTGGATAAACCACCGCCCCGCGCCAGTTGTTGGTAAGTTCGCTTCTATCCAGGTAAAGAAAGATTTCCGTAAAAAGGCGAGAGTAGAATTTTTTATCGGGTTGAAATTGGACTTCGACGAAGTAGATGGGGGATGATGGATTACTTTTGGGGAGAAATACGCCATCGATGCGGAAAGCGAGTTGTTTGACTTCTACGGATGAGAATTGGTAGGTGTCAGCGGTTTCGGGAGGTTGGTTGATGAGTTCAAAGAAGATGCTGGGGAAGCTTTGGAATAGGCGGTAGAATATCGTATCGGTTTTCACGCTGGTTGATGTTGAGTGGGTGGTGCTGATTTTAGAGAGAGTGGGTGTATAAACTAATTACGGATTATTAATAACATAGTTAGAACTACCATATCTTCGTAATCCTAAAATTCCGTTTGAAAACACACAGCTAACACGCAATTTTTGGTTGACTCGAAAATGGTAAATATCCCTCTGTACATGTACAAACTTTACAAAGTCTAAACCTGTATTTGTTTTAAGGATACTGATATCGCCACTTGCTTTCGTAAGTAAGTCAGACACTTTAGCAAGAGTTTCTTGCAGTTTAACTCTGTATTGTAAGTCTCTTATTTTTTTGAAGTCACTAATAAAAGATGTTTCGTAAGCTAAACCAGGAAAATATAATAAATCACGAGATAAAAAATCTGCTTTGCATCTTTTCCAAATTAATGTTCCCCAATTTGACAATATCGCTTTATTATCTATTTTATATATAAATATTTCTGGGATAGTTGTAATCTGTGACACATCTATAGAACCTATTTCCATTAGGGCGAATTTAACAGGATCAATAATGGAATCATCTAATTTTATAGGTATTTTGGGAATATTTATAAGTGTGGGTTTTGCTCCTTCAAGAACATAAATAAGCTCATGAGCATATAACATTCCAATTATATCCATGTATGCTTGTAAGACTCTAGAACTAGCCACTAAGTTAAAAGATATACAATATCCAGCGCTACTATAGTTAGAAGCTACATTGTCCAACCAAACCAATAGTTCATCAATACCGTTATTAAATGTTTCAGAGCTAGCTGTCGAAAATCCTTTTGGTTGATAGATCTGAACATTAAGTCCTTGAGTGCTTAGAAATGACTGAATAATATTAGCTGTCTCCGTAGATATCGCAGTGTCACTAGCAATTAGAAAATGATAATCTTGTTTTCCTTGTTCTAAGTTACCTTGATACAATGCATAAATGACACTAAGTTCAGTACTTGCCAGTCGAATATTTCTTATATTACCCTCGTTGAGATTTTTAATTGCCTTTTCTTTAAGTACATGAATTATATCTTGAGCTTGTGGGCTATACTTTTCAAGTTCTATAGTTGTATAGTTAGCACTCTGTCGTAAAATGTTAAACCAACTGCTAGGGTCTGAATTTCTATTTATTTGACTAGTTAATAAACTTGTACCAAGAGTGGAAATAACTACGCGAGGCATAGAGTTTGCTTTTATAGAATTTACAAATATCCAATCTGGTGCTTCTGACTCAAGGGATAAATCATGTAGAAGATGCTCAAATTGGTTTGTTTCTATTTGTTCTGAGATGGGTAAGATTACACTAGCATTTTCTAACAGATTTTTCTGTTGAAGTACTCCGCCAAGTTGATCTGGATCTGCCTCGAAATTGTCTCTAGCTTCGCTAGCAATTTTGCTTACATCAACCAACAACGGCTCGAACCCAGCCTCAACTAAAGGCTCTGCCAGAGTCTCCACTAAAGAAGCAAGCCGTAACACCTCCCCCACATCCTCCTGCTGCACCCTCTGACTCAACGCCAGCGCCAACTCTCGCGCCGCCTCATCCGGCTTAGTATACGCCAACGGCGTCCACTCCTGAGCTTGTGCTAAATCCTGCGTATCTGGATCATCCTCAACCAACGCTTGCGCCACATAATCCAGCAAAAACTCCCCCAACTCATCAAATCGTTCTTGTCCAAACTGCTCCTTCAATTCCCGCAACAATAGATTGCGATCGCCAATATCCATCTCATACATTTCATAACTCACCTGGCGACACAACCGCGACAGCAATACATGAGCAACAGCCGTCCAAGGGGCTTCGGGAACAAAGTTTGCCCAAATTTGGTAAACTAAGTCAGGCGTCAGTACCAAAGGAAACGCAGCATGACGAGCCAAGTTGCGGTGTGCTTCCCCAAACTGCTGGGCAAATCCTTCAACCCGTCTTTGGGCAATTCGCATTTCCCGCTGTTTGTTTGTGGTAGGCATCAAATAACCTCAACTGACTCCCGTCCCAAATTAAAGCCAAAATTAAATATTATCCCGCACCCAATTTCTAAAAGCTTGAATTGCTTGGCTGCTACCAACAACTTGACTCTGCTGGACGTATTGATTTACTAACTCAATTATTGGAATATCTGGAAATGTAGGACTAAATTTCGACTCTACATACTTTCCATTTTGCAAGACGTTAATTTGTAGTCCTTGTTTTCCGTATCGCCAAAGTTCTGGAACTCCCAAAATTTGGTAATTATCCAATTGCGTGCGGGAAGTCAAATCAATTTCTATAGCTAAATCTGGGGGTGGATCGACACTCATATCGAGGCGATTTTTACCGATAACTTCCGCTTGATTTTGAATGTAAAAACAGGCATCTGGTTCTACTCCCTGAGTCATTTTTTCGTTTTTTAGGGTTGTTGAACCCAAAGAATCGTAATTGATACTTCGTTCATTCAATAAAATTTTTACCAGATCGCCAATAATTTCTTTGGCTTTTTCATGTTCGGGCAAAGGAACCATAATTTCTAAAAATCCATGACTATAGGAAAGTCTGGCAGCACGATGTTCTCCCAATTCCGCCAAAATATTTTCAAATTGCTGCCAGCTAACGTCCTCAAGTAGCAGTTGCTGTCCCGGTTGAATCCTCAATTGTCTTAACTCTAATAGCATAAAGATTCATCCAACTCTTTTAATACAATATATCGACCCCGCAACACACTAATTGCCGCATTCATCCCCTGCGGACTCATCTCAAACATCGGCACAAAACGGGCTATTTCTCCAGCAGTCGTTTGTCGCCAGCATTCACTCGGCATCGGGTTAAGCCAAGCAAAATAACGCACCGATTGCTGCAACTGCTCAATCCATACCTTAGTATTATCAACCCGTTCTTGGTCAAAATTCCCCCGTGCTGCCCCTGCATCGCTAATAATTAATACCCCTGCCCGTTCTCCAATTTCCTCCAATACTTCAGAAACAGGCTTGGCATCAACCATTGCCGGATGACGATACAAGTATTCATCCGGATAGTCATGAAAATAAAATACATTAGTTGTTCTCAGCCGTCCTCCCCGTTGTGCCGTTTCCACCAACTGCCGCGATAAATCATGAAACGGCACCATTGAGCCTTCTTGGTCAATTAGTAACACCAAATCAGTGCGATTGGTACGTGGTGGCGTCATAACGGGTTGCAGTAAAATACCCTCACGCCCAATTTTTGCCACCGTCGCCTCAACATCTAACTCTGTGGGTACTCCTTGGCGCACCGGACGACGCAGATAACGCCAGCATTGCTTCATTTGTCGTTTGGTAACAGGGAAATATTCTGTTAAAAGCATATAGCGGGGGCGTTTCATTTCCCTATCCCCGCGACTACTCCGCACAGCTTGGACTGCTTGCACTGGTTCGAGGGTGATAGTGGGGGGTGTTTTTAAATCTAGTAATGGTTCATCAAGTGGAGGTTCTTCTGGTGTTGATGTTTCGATTGCAGAAGATTCGTAATTTTCCGGTGTAGGTGAGTTTGAAATTAAACTTGAGGTGTCAGTGCTGGATGTAGTTTCATCTAAAAACTCTGGGGAATTTTCTTGTGTGCTTAAATCGGAATTTACTGGAAGCAATTCGATTTGCTTCCACATCTCCCCAAACAACCGTCGAATAAGGCGATTTTCTTCCTCAGACTTTGCCCATAACATACAGCAAAGCTGCTCTAATTCCTGGCGGTTACTAATTCCAAAACCTGCTTCTAAACTACGCAAAACCACCAAATATTCTTCAACCCCCAACGGTAAACCATGTCGCGATCGCAGGCTGTTAAAAATATCTAGTAGTGGCAGTTGTTCAAGGTTCATGTTAACTCACCTTTTTCGTTCCCTGTCTCTGGCAGGGAATGCAATTTGATGAGGCTCTGCCTTCTAAAATTTATCAGAGGCAGAGCCTCTGGAGTTGCATTCCCAGGTATAACCTGGGAACGAGAACTCAGTCGTGGCAGTTCTTCAGGCTTGATCATACTTTAAATACCGCAAATGGTCTTCCCATTTCTTCAGCAAAACTTCCGGGAACGGAATTTCTCCCTTAAGGTGCTTTAACACCTCATCTTGAGGGCATTGACGTAACACCGCAAACCAATCAAGTAACTCACTAGTGCTAACTTTTTTACCAGCTTTCCCTTTCTCCATTTTCTGCCGCAATTCGGTAAAACGCTTCACTGCAGCTTGCACTAATTCGGGAGAAGATTCCGGAAAGTGAGACTTGACAATATTAGCTAATTGTGAGTACGGAAACTGAATATAATAAAACAGACAACGCCGCAGGAAAGCATCAGGTAAATCCTTTTCATCGTTGCTAGTAACGAAAACAATGGGAGGGTAATTTGCTTTAACTTCTTCCCCCTTTTCTTCAATCGCAAACTTCTGCTCATCCAACTCTCGCAACAAATCATTGGGAAAGTCAATATCAGCTTTATCAATTTCATCAATCAGCACTACAGTACGTTTTTCATTATTAAACGCACGTCCCAATGGTCCCAATTTAATATAATTTTCTAAATTCTCGACTTTAGAATTGCTTGCTTCTCCCATGCGAGCAAGTTGAGCATCGTGCAAACGTCCAACAGCATCGTAGGTGTAAAGTCCATCCCTCGCCCTAGTTGTAGATTTAATATACCAAGTTTCATAAGGTAAGCCCAATTCGTAAGCCACTGTTTGCGCCAAAGTGGTTTTACCGCATCCAGGTTCACCTTTGAGCAATAAAGGACGTTTTTCTAGGAAAATAGCGAGGTTAACTGCTTTGATGAGTTCCGGTGATGGTAAGTAAGGAGAAAGTCCGGACTTTTGGCACTCTTGGGACTTGCCAGTATAATATTGCTTGCCATTGGTGGCAAGTACACTTGCTAAATTTTGATACATTGTGCAAAAACCTTTTCACAATCAATACTAAAAAAGCTACAAATTTCTTCAAAGACATATTGGGGAATACCTTGGAAAGAATTTTGGAACAATATTTCAGATGTTAATTCATCAAGTTCTATTTGGATATCACTACGCAGCATTACTACTTCACTAATCCATTCTTCTAGGACATTCTGCGGAAAACAACTTACAGGTGGTAAACATAAAGGTATTCGGGAGTCTGGTAGTGGAGATGTTGAGTTTATGACACCAATATTGGACTGGTGAACTTTGCCACCATGATCGACTAAGAACATAAACAAGTGAGTCGATTTTTGAGATGAATTTTCTTTTCCAATAGTTACCAATGGCTCCCAAAACTCCTTTAGCCAAGTGGACAGAACTTCTGGCTGTAAGCAATCCACTTTATTAAATATGAAAACCACATCCTGAGTTTGCCAGCGATCACAAATTTTTTCCAGAATTTCGGAAGTTGAATTTGAGGGTACATGAAAATAACGCCCTAGCTGTGTCCACAAGCGTTCGATATTCCTGTAACCCACATCGAAAATGATTGGCTTATTATTTTTCAAACTTGGTTTGACACGAAGTAACCTCGCCAGCAAAAATTCCAATCCACACTCAGGTTCGTTGTGAACCAACAACCCAACTGTACGGTGCTTTTTGATCACATCTCGGACTATATTTGTCTGTTGCTTAAAATCTATTTGCAGCAGTAAATCAAACAGTAAATAATGTGGTGGTGTTTTAACGCTTGTAAACGAAGCAATAGGCTCTAAATAATGTGGTGGTGTTTTAACGCCTGTAAACGAAGCAACAGGCTCTTCAAGTACTTCAACTATTTTGCTAACAACATAATCAAGCCCTTCAGAAGTATCAACTGCAAATTTGTCAGCAATAATAGAAGAATATCTACTGATTTCCTGCTGCGATACTTGATGCCATATAGGAAGTATGACTTTTCGCCCTTCGATTTCCCTTGCAGTCAGCCCATTCAATTCTTTGTTAGTCCATTGTTTTTTAAAAAAATAAGAACTGAGTACAATGATTCCATATTTTGAATTTATAAGACCTTTATCGATTAAACAACGTAGACTATCCCCCAGCTTCAGACAGAATTCATCGTACCAAACACGATAACCTCTTTTTCGTAGCTCTTCAGCGAGATCTCGCACAATGCTATCCTTGTCTTCACTTGCATGACTGATAAACACGTCATACTCATAAGTCATAATTACTTCGTTGGCTAGGACTGGCTGGAACATCTAGTGGGTAATTCTAAAATAGTTCTACTATAAAATCTTTATCTTCATCTCCAGTGAAATTCTGAATTTTACTGAGGAATACAGCAAGGGCTTCTCTATCATAAACAACCCGCCCAAACTGTGAGAGAAAGCGCACAACTTCCACACAAACACCCATTGGCGAACCATCTAAATCTAGACGCGCGAGGATGATGTCTGCTTGGGGTACACCTTCTAACGCACCTGCAATCAAACGTTGGCGATCAGCAATGCTTCGGCTCCCTGCTGGAGCCGAAGCGCACATTGACAAAATCAGGTAAGTTCTAGACAATACGGGTGAGGCGTTGGAAGTCAAGTGTAGATAGCTGGACAATCACAATGATTGCTCCTGTAGCAAATAACGATAAGATTTAATTGTTACTGAAAATATACTGACTTTTAATTGAGCGTTTATTGTTCCAATTGTCACGAGAATATCAATGTGTGACTAAGCGCTACATACTTGGTTTGATATAACAGGTTTACTCATACGAAAAAACCCGTCCAAATAATCATTGAAACGGGTTTTTTGTCAAGTATTTATTTGAAGCTAATTTTGTAACAAAATGCACCTGTGCCAATAATTTACAAATCTGGAGGCAAAATCACGTTATCAATGACATGAATAACGCCGTTACTAGCTTTGATGTCAGGCTGAACTACCTTGGCGTCATTGACTGTTACACCAGTTTTTGAATCTACCTTAACGTTAATCGGACCACCCTCAATACTTTTGACTTCGCCAGATTTCAAATCCTTGGACGTTACCGAACCTTGCACGACATGATATCGCAAAATCTTCACCAGGACTTCTTTATTTTCTGGCTTCAATAAATCTTGTACAGCGTCTTGTGGCAATTTGGCAAATGCTGCATCTGTAGGTGCAAAGACGGTGAAAGGACCTTTGCCTTGCAAAGTTTCTGCCAATCCAGCTGCTTTCAAAGCCTTGGTTAGCATTGTAAAGGAGCCATTGGACTCTGCAACTGCTACGACATTCTTACTTTCTGTACCCGCTGCTGGTTCCTTAGGAGGGGTTTGTGTCCCAGGTGCAGGAGGCGTCGTGGGTGTAGCTGGTGGTGTTGTGGGTATCTCACCTCCAGGGGGAGTCGCGGGAGGTGTAGAAGTGTCAGCTCCACCAGGACAAGCAGCGCGGTTGTAGGGACACTCCTGCAAAATACTGGGGGCAGGGTTTAATCCTCCCCGTCTCTGTGCCACTGTTGTATTTTTAGCTGGTGGAGTTTTTTTAAACTTTGTTGCTGCTGTTACAGACTCACTCGGTTGAGTATACTGAGCGTTTACTAAAAAACCTTGAGTGCCGTTATATGATGCTTCTTTGAAAATACTAGAGTTAGAATTTAATACCTCGTTTGCTCCAGTGGGTAGACCAGTAAGAAGACTGATGCCCGTCACTCCTATTATACCAGCCAACTTGGTCAGCAAATTGCTGTTTTCAACCTTCATAAATTTTGTTTGGCTTTCATTTCCACACATTACCATAATGATTTATATCATCTTGCTATACAGAAAATCTAACTAAAGAAGGGAGATTTGTAGCCATAAATAAATTAAGTATCAGTATGAAAATGTTGAACAATTTGCAGAATTATGAGTATAATTGGCTGTCTGTATAAAGGAAGTTTGATTGAACAAGCAAGCCAGAGATGATAGAATTACCTCCGCATGTTTCCTGAAAAGGAAAAATGGCGCATAGTTGCATAATGCCACGATTGGAAGGCATAATAGATGCACTTTTATAGAGAAAAATCCAGTCGTTCAGAATTTCACAGCAGAGTTCTGTCAGAAGAACTCAGAATGCAAAATAACCCCACAAATCAATCCACCCTTATTCAGTTTATCAGGCGTCGATTGGAATCTAAATTCTCCTAACCAAAATAAACTTGTAAAATTTATTTAAGTGAACCACGTACAGGAAAGGAAAAATGCTGGAATTATATCAGTTTGAACTATCTCAATACTCAGAGAAAGTGCGTCTTATCCTTGATTATAAAGGGCTGGAGTACCGTAAAATCGAGGTGACGCCAGGAGTTGGGCAGGTAGAACTATTTCGGTTGACTGGTCAGCGACAAGTACCTGTTTTGAAAGACGGTAGTAGGTATATAGTAGATTCAACGGAGATAGCTAAGTATTTAGACTCACAATATCCGGTACGCCCATTGATACCAACCGATCCAAAAAAGCGGGGTTTATGTTTAATGATGGAAGAATGGGCGGATGAATCAATTGGCATCAAAGGCCGCAAAGCACTGTTTTCTGCCATTAGTCAAAGCCAGAATTTCCGCAAATCTTTACTACCTACGACGACACCAGATGTCCTTAAAAGCTTAGTCGAAGGAGTGCCCAATGATATACTAAGAGTGTTGGGTTTTGGTGTCGGTTATAGTCCAGATGTAATACGCTCTGCGATCGCCGACTTAAAGCAAGATTTAGAAGCGCTGACATTGCTGTTAGCAGATAGTCCCTACCTCGTAGGAGATGAACCAACCTTAGCTGACTTTGCTGTGGCAGGTTTATCGATATTGCTGAAGTTTCCGAGTGATCCTTATTTAAATTTACCAGAAACCATCAGAGGCAAGGGAGTTCCTGAATTAGTCGATAATCCAGTTTATGCCCCGTTCTTTGCTTGGCGCGATCGCCTCTACGCCCAATATCGTAAACCGCTTCTAACTTATACCACAACAGGAAGTCCAAGTGCGCCGACTTCAATTAACATCGATTAATTAGTCATTAGTCATTAGTTTTTAACAAATGACGAAGGATAGATGACAACAGACAAAAGTTACATCACCAATTTTGTCTTCTACAATGACAATGCAACATAAAACAGTGAACAGTGAACAAAGGGACACGACACTGATAACTGTTTAGATCCAACGGAACACGACACTGGGAACTGATAACTGATAACTGATAAGAGCAAGCTCATCACTGCGTGATTAATGAAATGAATTTGGGACAGCCATTAGGTTCAGTTATACAAGGCTCTCTCACTGGAGGATTAGAAGTTAGATTGCACCCCGATGTTTCAGTAGAAGACATGCGGGTAGGTAAGTTTTTAGTTGTGCAAGGGGTGCGATCGCGCTTTTTTTGTATGCTCACAGATGTAGCATTGGGAATTGCCAACCAAAGAATTATTGCGAATCCTCCGAGTTGGGAAGACACTTTTTTACGAGATATTTTAGCAGGAGGCGGGACATACGGTACCATCAATCTCGCACCGATGTTGATGTTTACCCCCGAATCAGAGGAATCTTTTTCTCCAACAAACGGCAAATCTGCAAATCCCTTTGTTCCATCAGCGACAGGTTTGGCATCATTTCAGCCCCAAACCAATACAACAATGGAATTGCTGCCAGTGAAAACGATTCCCAGCCACTTTAGCCAGGTGTATGAAGCTTCGGAAGAAGATTTTCGCCGGGTATTCGGGTGGGAAGACGATCCTCAAAGGAAAAACTTTTCTATTGGGAAACCATTGGACATGGAGGTACCAGTGTGCCTCGATTTAAACCGTTTTGTGGAAAGAAGCAACGGCGTTTTTGGGAAATCAGGAACAGGTAAATCCTTTTTAACACGTTTACTTTTAGCTGGGACAATCCGTAAAAATGCTGCGGTAAATTTAATTTTTGATATGCACTCAGAGTATGGCTGGGAAGCTGTTTCTGAAGGTAAACAAATGAGTACTGTCAAAGGGTTAAAGCAGCTCTTTCCTAGTTCAGTTGAAGTCTACACTCTTGATCCCGAATCCACCAAGCGTCGAGGCGTTCCTCACGCTCAAGAACTTTATTTAAGTTACGACCAAATTGAAGTCGAAGATATTAAATTATGCTCTCGTGATTTAGGACTTTCGGAAGCAAGTTTAGATAACGCTAATATTTTATTTGCTGAATTTGGTAAGTCTTGGATTCTTCAATTGATAAATATGACAAACGAAGAAATCAAGACTTTCTGTGAGGAGAAGCGAGGACACCAAGGTTCAATCACAGCATTGCAGCGCAAACTCTTGCGATTAGAAAATTTAAAGTACATGCGTGCGGCGTGTCCGCATAATTATGTCAATCAGATGTTACGTTCCCTAGAAGCCGGTAAGAATATTGTCGTGGAGTTTGGCTCCCAGTCAAATATGCTTTCTTATATGTTGGTGACAAATATGATTACCCGACGGATTCACCAACATTATGTCAGCAAAGCAGAAAAGTTTTTACAAACCAAAAATCCCAACGATAGACCAACGCAACTGATGATTACAATTGAGGAAGCGCATCGTTTCCTTGACCCAGCAACGGTACAAAGTACAATCTTTGGAACAATCGCCCGCGAAATGCGGAAATACTTCGTAACGCTTCTGGTCGTTGATCAACGTCCATCGGGCATAGATAATGAAGTGATGTCCCAAATTGGTACTCGCATCACCGCCTTGCTGAATGATGAAAAAGACATTGAAGCAATTTTTACTGGGGTATCTGGTGGAGGCGCATTGCGTTCTGTGTTGGCAAAGTTAGATTCTAAGCAACAAGCCTTAATTTTAGGTCACGCCGTTCCTATGCCAGTGGTTGTACGTACTCGTCCTTACGATACCGTATTTTATGAAGAAATTGGGGAGACTGCTTGGGAGGAAAAGCCAGATGAAGAAGTGTTTGCTGCGGCTGAACTAGCGAAAGCGGATCTTGGATTTTAGGAATTTGAGATTTTGGGTTTGGTAACTCAGATGTTTCACCATAATCCTCGTCCGCCAACAAATCAATTTCTTGGCTCAAAGCTCAAGTAAGCTAAAGCTTACTAAATAGATATGTATTTCAGTCCGTTTTAACTGATATCTTGCACCAGTATCAACAATGAGGCAGAGCCTCGATATCTGGTTCCCAGGCTGCAGCCTGGGAACCAGGGTTGGGAGGCGAAGCCTCCCGATTATTGAGAATGCTGCAAGATCTGAGTTTTAACGGACTTTGGCTATAAGCCTTGTAGACACCGGAGGCGGTGAGGGGGTCGCAGCTCTTAAGGTGAGCGTCGATTGCGTATGCGCTTTGCGCACGCCAGAAGGCTAACGCGCAGCGTCTCCGTTCGGCACGGGGCCGTGCCCTCCGGGCGAAGGAGTTACCCCCGAACGCGAGTGCGTCTGGTGCAGGAGATACCCGATAGGCGCAGCCGTGCCGTAGGCATAGGGCTTCCCGCAGGGTACTTAAGTTCAAGGCGTACGCAGATGGACGTGTAAGATTTGAGATTATGTCCTAATGCCCTCTGCCTTGACCGAAAGCGTCTTAAGTATATTTTTTTGCAAATTAAAATTTGTAACCGAAAAACACGTAGATGAGCTTGCTTACTATAAACATGAGTTTTTGGATGATTTGGTAGTTAATATTTAAGCGTCACTACAAACCTGTTATATCAAGTCCGGTTAATTAGTTATTATTAAATTATCTGTGCAATTTGGGTGAAAACCCTCGAATAGTGCACCCAAGCGCCCCCTGCCCCCCTGCCCCCCTGCTGCCTTAATGATAAGTCTTTATCCGGACATGATATTACCCAATTGCCAGATAAATGCAATTATGTCCAGCCACTCAAATTTACTTACAGATGACCACTATCTTGCAGCTTTGGTAGATGAACTGTGTCATCTTCATAACTGTCACACTGTAATTTTATACGGTTCAAGAGCGAAAGGCACACACACTGCTGAAAGTGACTACGACCTTTTTGCCGTCAGACAAACTGGCGAGAGTCTACGCGATGCTCGCCTCTCGAATAATTACTATCTGGATATTTTCATCTATAACGAGAAAGATGTTATTATAGTAGATGATTCCTTCCTCCAGATTCGAGGGGGCGTAGTATTGCGAGAGTGGGAAGGTTTTGGGCAGAGGCTGCTCAAGCAAGTGGATGAGTTATTTGCCAATAGTCCTGCGGCGCTATCAGCAAGTGAAGTTCAACTGCGGCGTACTTGGTTCAGTAAAATGTTAAAGCGCATCTCCCAAGGAGATATTGAGGCTGACTACCGTCGTGTCTGGCTGTTGTATGTTCTGCTTGAAGACTACTTTGCCTTGCGCCAGAAGTGGTATCTTGGTTCGAAGGAGAGTTGGAACTGGCTTAAACTTCATGATCCGGAAACATACGTGGCTTTTGAGGTTGCTCTCAAACCAGGAGCCTCTTTTTCAACTATTGAGTCCTTAGTGTAAAAAGTGATAGCTGTAAATTTAGGTTAACGCAAAACATATCAACTACTCATTCGTAATATCCTATTCCTGATTTTTAGATTTCGTGACATCCCTCCATGATGAGAAGTCATTCTGTTCGGTTATCCGGCTATAGGTGGAGGACTGATCATGGGGTCTTAGAGTCACTATATATGTAGTAAGTTTTAAAAAAGAAAATCAGGCTTTTTGTGTAACCATATAATTTTGCATTATAATAGAAAGATTTAACGAAACTACTTTACTCTTGGGATGATTTGTCTTATCATAGATTAAGTAGAACTCATACTGACTTCGTATAATTAAGGTCGTCACCAGCGACTTAAGGATTAAAAGAATTCTTGAAAACAAGCCAGCATGCTTATAAACGATTTCAAAATTTAGGGAAGGTAGGGAAACTAATCCAAGAGAGTCATCGTCTTGACAGAGTCTGTAGAAATCAATTTTCACCTGATAGTTTCCCTGGTTGCGTAATACGTGTACTAACTTTCCCAATCCGCCTTAGTTATTGAGTATTAATTTTTGTTTACGGAGTAGAGGAAAACGCACCAATGCCCACTGTTGAAACCCAAACTGAAAACTTTAACGCCAAATTCACGGCTGATATGGTGCGAACCTATCTGCGCGAGATTGGTCGTGTACCACTGCTAACCCGTGAGCAAGAGATTGTCTTTGGGAAGCAGGTTCAACAAATGATGACACTCGTGGATGCTAAGGAGGCTTTGGCGAAGAAATTAAGCCGCGAACCTAGCTTACAAGAGTGGGCTGCTCATGTTCGTAAGTCTGAGACTGATGTCAAACAGATTGTACACCAAGGCAAGCGAGCAAAGCAGAAGATGATAGAAGCGAATTTGCGCTTGGTTGTTGCTATTGCCAAAAAATACCAGAAGCGAAACATGGAGTTTCTGGATCTTATCCAAGAAGGAACACTAGGATTAGAGCGGGGTGTCGAGAAATTTGACCCAACTCGGGGCTATAAATTCTCAACATACGCTTACTGGTGGATTCGCCAAGCCATTACTCGTGCGATCGCCCAACAAGGTCGTACAATTCGCCTACCGATCCATATCACCGAGAAGCTAAACAAAATTAAGAAAGTCCAGCGGGAACTTGCTCAGAAGTTGGGAAGATCACCAACTCCCGCTGAAATTGGCAAAGAGTTAGAATTAGAACCAGCTCAGATCCGTGAGTATTTGAACATGGCGCGTCAGCCAGTTTCTTTGGATGTCAAGGTTGGAGATAACCAAGATACCGAACTCCAAGAAATGCTTGAAGATGAAGGGCCATCACCAGAGTATTACATGACGCAGGAATTCTTACGCCAAGACTTGAATAACATGCTGTCAGAACTCACCCCCCAACAGCGAGAAGTTTTAGCCCTGCGTTTTGGTTTACTAGATGGTAACGAAATGTCTTTGGCTAAAGTTGGCGAACGGTTGAACCTTAGCCGCGAACGCGTTCGTCAGTTAGAACATCAAGCGCTTGCTCATCTGCGTCGCCGTCGTGCCAACGTTAAAGAGTACATTGCTAGTTAAACTCAAGACGTAGGATTCTTACGTCACAAGCTAATGATGCGCCCCCTCAATTCAGGGGGCGATTTTTTTTGTCATATAGCAGGGAATAGGGAACAGGGAACAGGGAACAGGGAACAGGGAACTCTTAACGCTTAACATGCAAGCCCCCAGATTCATCCGTGGGGTTTTTAATTTTGAATTTTGAGATTGCGTCGCAACGCTGACGCAACGCTACGCGATTTTGAATGGAACGTAGGGGCTGACTCCCGCTTTCGTCTACTCTCGTCGTCATTTTTGCCAAAATCTTTGAATCATATCTGGAATCAAGAGAATTGCTTGTGTAGTTTTCTTTGTTGAGATAGTTCATACATTAGACAGATGATTATACCAAGAACATGTCAATTGTTTTTGAAATTAAATAATAAAAAAAAGAAAATTCCTAAAAATTAGCATTTCATTTTAAGTTTTTCATTTCAAAAATCATGCAATTGAGTAAATCTAATGAATGAAGCAAGAATAGCCCAAACAATGGTAGGTTAAGATTATGGCTCAAAATAACTCCCGAAAAATACAAGCAAAAATTTATTTTGTGGCAAAGATTTTTTCGAGACAAGATAAATCAAACCATTGACGGAGCCTTTACACATCAATACTTCGGTACGTTTGTAGGTAAGGTCTAGAAAATCAAGAGATTTTTTTCACAGGAGGAATCCGGTGGTAAACAATATCAAAAAGTTTCTTTCCCCCAGTTTATTAGGAATCCCCATTATTGGCGGACTTGTGTTGGTTGGCTTGGTTGTTAATCGCCCTAAACCAGTAATGAGTAATCAGCTTGCATATATTGATCAATCTGCAGAATTGGCTGAAGATTCTCAGTTACCCACTTACACTTGGTTGCAGCAGAACCCCAATCCAGCTTCAGACATGACTAGGGACAAAGAAACCCGACTGCGTAGAGTACTGGCAAAATCGGTGACCGTTCCAACTGATATAACGAAATCAAATGATTTGGAAGCAGTTCCTACAACCACAGTCGCAATTGCACAACCTAAAACACCCACCAAAACTGCCAGTGTTACGCCTACAGTAGCCAACTTCCCTCAACAAGATGGCGTTTACCTCTACGGTCAGTCCCCCAAGTCTGGTCAACTGGGGCAAGGGTATATCATATTTGAAAAGCACCAGAGCAAAGTGACAGGTGCGTTATATATGCCAAGTTCTGAGTTTAGTTGTTTTAATGGCACACTCCGTTCCTCCGGAGAGTTGGCAATGACAGTGAATGGTTACCCAGGTGACAAAAGCCCAACTCAAGTGGCAGCAAATAATACATTACCTCGGCTTAGTGATGATGAATCCAGCACTTATGCCCACTCTGTAACATTGAAAGATTATTATCAGCTAAATAACATCAGTAGTAGCGATCGCCAGGTTTTACAAATGTGTCAGGCGAATGTTCAACAGTGAGGAGTCAGGAGGTGAGAATATAACTCCTAACTCATCACTTAGCACTTTTTAGTACTCAATTCCTGGTTGCGCCTTAATATTCTGGTCTCGGAAGGGATGCTTCACTAAAGTCATTTCCGTTACTAAGTCAGCGCGTGAAATCAAAGCTGTAGGTGCACCTCTGCCTGTGAGAATAACATGATTGTTAGGTGGCTTTTGATCTAGCCCAGCTAAAACTTCCTCAACTTGTAAGTAACCAAGTTTAAGAGCAACATTAATTTCATCCAACAGCACCAGTTTGAAGTGTGGATTGCGGATATATTCTAGTGCTTTTTGCCAAGCGGCGATCGCTTTTTCGATGTCGCGATCACGATCCTGAGTATCCCAAGTAAAACCTTCGCCCATAGCATGAAATTCTAACAAATCATCTTGCCAAATACTGAAAACTCTTTTTTCAGAAGGTTCCCACGCTCCTTTGATAAATTGGATGATAGCAACCTTATACCCATGACCAAGCGCACGCAACACCATACCTAATGCTGCAGTGGTTTTTCCCTTGCCATTACCAGTATTAACAATAATTAACCCTTTTTCGTTAGATGCATTCTTGATTCGCATCTCCTGGACTTCTTGGCGTCGCTGCATCTTTTTACGGTACTGTTCTGAGTTGAGGGAGGAATTTTCCCCAACCGCACTGACATCGGTGGTTGTCCAAGTTTCGTCGGTTTGCATAACGCTGGCGTTCAGTTTAGTATCATTACTACAAGGCTCTATCAAAAATTCGTTTATTTAAATGTTAAATAAATGATAAAAAATATAATAAATTGGTAAAAAATACAGCATATTCCTCTAGAAAGCTTACTAGATATGCTTTAGGGGAATTATGATGAACCAGAACACTTCATTTGTGGAAACTGCAGTTCAATCATGGAAAATAGAGTTTCCGTTATCCAAGGGGATATTACCCAGTTACAGGTAGATGCTATTGTGAATGCTGCCAATAATTCCTTACTAGGAGGTAGTGGTGTTGATGGGGCGATACATCGTGTAGCCGGACCAGAACTTTTGTCAGAGTGTCGCAAGTTACAAGGATGTGATACAGGTCAAGCAAAGATAACTAAAGGTTATCATCTTCCTGCAAAGTGGGTGATTCACACCGTTGGTCCGGTCTGGGAAGGTGGAAATTCTGGAGAAGATGAGTTGTTGGCACAGTGTTATCGCAATAGTTTAGCATTAGCAGTAGAACACGGAATAAAAACTATTGCTTTTCCAGCCATTAGCACAGGCGCATATTGTTTTCCACTAGAACGTGCTACTAAAATCGCTATCAATGAAGTTAACAAATTTTTACACAGCAATAACTCTCTCGAACAAATCATATTCGTGTGTTTTGGGCAAAATGCCTACAATTGCTACTTGCGGGTGGTGCAAGAAATAACTTAAAGCTAGCCAAGATTGTAAGCTAGCTCTATGATAAAACTCTCAACCTACCAAGACAATGCAGATTACTCAGTGTCTTCACACAGCCATTCTTGTCACGAATTTAGAACAAGCCGAACATTTCTATGGAAAGGTGCTAGGATTGCCCAAAGTAGAACGCTCTCTGAAATATCCTGGCGCTTGGTACCAAGTTGGGAATCATCAAATTCACCTGATAGCCGCCCCATCTGTTTCCACTGAAGACCAAAATGAAAAATGGGGACGTAATCCCCACGTTGCATTCTCAGTTGCTGACTTAGACGCAGCCAAACAACAACTTTTAGATAACAACTGCTTGATTCAACCCAGCGCCTCCGGACGCCCAGCCCTCTTCACCAAAGATCCTGATGGAAATATTGTGGAATTGAGTCAGCAGTAAGCTTTTATCCGAATCGTATTGAATGGCGATCGCCTTAAAAGCAACTTCCGCATCGCCTATTTTTTTCTCAAGTATTGGGCAATATCTAGCGACAAGCCTCAGCACTTCTACGCAGCATAGTAAAAACCAGTAAGTGATTGAGCAGAGGTTATCTTACACTCCTTTTCAAGTAAATAAACCACAGGGTAGGGGCAAAGGCTAGCCCATACGTGTCAACTTAAGCCAAAACCCTTCTAAAATCTCGTTTCCAGGTTCTACCTGGAAATGCACTTAGGGCGGCTCTGCCGCAAGTAAGGGAGGCTCTGCCTCCCAATGGGTCATTCCCAGTCTCTGACTGGGAACGAGGTAGTAGCTGTAACCTAAATAAAAATAAAACTTTAAAGTCAATATTTATACTTTAAATATTAAACCGCTTACAATAGAAAAGTAAAAAAATAAACAATTTCACGGATGTAATCTTTCTAATCCGAAGTTATGGACAATCTCTCAGAAATCCAACTAGGGGGACAAGGCGCTAGTGTAAATAAGTTCACCCCCGTCCAATTTGGCAAAGACTTTTTCGACAACCTCGCCCAATGTCGTGACGATGGGGAGAAAATCCAGCTATTTTTGGAAACAGCCCAAAGACAAGATGTACCGCTAAGGGCGATCGAAGAGTTATTGAACTACCAAGATGAATTCATCTTGGCTATGGGACTTCAAAGCTTTGGCTATATTGCTAACCCGCAAATCAAAGCGCAACTTGCAACACTCGACTATATTGAGGGACTTGACGAACCTCTTGAGGAAATTTCTCTGCTACCTGATCCAGAAGAGTACAAGCGCCATAGTGTCAGGATACTTGAAAAGTTGTGTCAGGAAGCTAAATCGGGTAGCGATTTGATTCGTTTATCAGCGGCTTGGGCAATTCAGCAAATAGGTTACTCTGCGATGATTACGGGGAGATTTCTTCCGAAGTCAGCCGAGGATATTCAAAGTCAAATTATTAGTGAAAGTCTCAATCGTCTTAACAATCGGTCAATCTCTAAAGAATACATTGATTTTTGGGTTTATACACCTAAAAGACATCTGTTACGACTGTTGCAGACAATTCCTTCATCTTATCTGGATGTTGTTGAGAGAATTCTAGCTAGACTCGGTGTTATAGGTGTTGAGTTTATCGCTCGTTCAGCTTCTACATTACAGCAGTTTGTTGTAGAAACTGCTTTGCATTTAGCCAACTTACTTATCAGAGATAGACAATATCAGGATGCTGGCAGACAAAGAAGATTATCAGATGTTTTGATTCCTTTTTTAGATAATACTGATATTGACTTACGACAACTTGCTGCAAGACCAATTAATCAGGTAGGGTCATCTTGGTCTTGGTTGAATGATACTATCAAGGCTAAAGCAGCAATTATATTAAGGGACTGGAATAAATTAGAAGAACTAGGTGAAGCATCAGTTCCATTTTTGATTGACGCTATTAGAGGTTCACTTCGACTTGACACACAAGATAACTTACGAGAACAAGTAGAAGCAGTTCGGTGTATTAGTAGAATTGATTTTTCTAACGTTAAGAAACAAGTCACCACTCTTTCAGAATTTCTCCAACATCCTGAAGAAAGGATAAGAGATACAACTGTATCACTTCTGAAACTGCATCAAAATTTACTTGACATGAGATCAAATCATATCCTTACAGGACTAGATTTTAAATTTCAATTGGAAGATTTTGATGTAGAAACTATGACGATTAGAGAAATTGATATAAATATTGCGAACACAAGGCAGTATCAGGAAGATTTTGACAGGATATTTCAAAACGCGATATCTAGCTGTAAACCTGATGCTACTGAAGTCAAAAGATTTTTATCAGCTAAGCTTCAAGAGTATAATAGTTATATAGAAAGTCGTATCAAAAAGCTAGATTTCCAGAAGCGAGAAATACAAATAAAAGAAGCTGAAGAACAAAGAAGGCGGATTGAAGAAGAAGCGGAAAAACGAAGACGACGGGCTGAACAAAAAAGAAAAAACTTACTGCTCATTGCTCTTATAGTACTTGTAATCTTATTTTTTCAGCTATTGTTTTTAAGTATAATATTCCCCAAAAATTTCTTTTTTGTAATTTTGTCCTTGATTGTTTTGTCAGTTTTACTGTTTTCTCCTTTTATCATTTAAATTTTCATACAATTTTAGATAACTTGATTTTGGATAACGTAGAAATTAGAAATACGACGAGTACACAATAAAGAAAATTTAATAAAATATTAGTAAAATAATGAATTGCTATCATTTATATTTTAAATTAGTTGAACAGTCTAATTTCAATTCTCAAATTTTTACTAAACAATATGGTACTCAAACTCATAAATCAGTAATCAATAGTCAGCGAGAGTTATTACTACATTGGCTCAGCTTAAACAACGTTAATAACTCAACGCTATCCATTCGTTACTTTCATAATCCTGAAGAATCCAGTGAACAATTAAAGCTTTACCTAATCGTTAATTATTCAGCTAATGATTTTCATCACCTCCAACAGGCGAGAGATGAGATAGCTAGTTTTTTTGAAGTTGGTAGCTTAAGCACATTTTATAAACTTGAGTTATTGCAAAAAGAATTATCTCAAATGCCTGAGCTAAAATGGGTTAACCACATTGGAGAAGTCATCAAGCCAGAAATATTCAATTTGCAAGGCAACTATCTACCTTACTTCTTTGAAGCTAACCAAGATAACAACATGTTAGCTGTCTGTGATGTTCTCCATAGATTAAAAGAAAAATTCTTACTAGAAATCACTCTTCAAGTCTGTAAAAGTTCAGAGGGTAGGGAAACGTGGGTTAATGCTCTTAGTCAAATGGTAGCTCAACTGCAACTGCTCACAACTAAAAGCAAGGATGCTTTTTTAGATACAGCCTTAAAAACTTACAAACAATATCAAGAATCATATGTAAATAGAAATTTATTCAAATACAGTATCAAAGCACTGGCAGAAACCCGCAGCAATATTCGTACTGTTTTAATGACRTTAGTACAGAGTGCAACMAAATCTAATAGTTMTGGAGAACAAGATTATATTGAAATTGTCAGTCGGGATAAAGACGAGCAAAAGTTTTTAGAAACTTTGAGCGCAACTGAAAATATAGATATTTCTACTGCTGTTGAACGCAAAGGTTGGGAAGGTGACTTTGGAGAGAAGTACATAAGACAACCTATGAAGCCCAAGCTAAGCAATGAATTGGGTGATGGTTCGACAAATATTTACTCAAACTCTTTTAATTCTGCAAATTTTGGTTATCCAGCTTTACCCTCATCTGGAGGCGCAATAATCCAGAGTGGCGCTTCAGCAATAACTCAATCTTCAAATAATTCACGGAGGTTACCTCTTGCACAAATAAATGATTAGTAGAATTGTAGACCAGCTTGAGGAAATTAATTCATCATCTAAAACGCTTCCTGAAACAGCTGCAAGTGAGCTAACTAGAAAATTTTCAGGGCTTATGGATAATTTAGGAGAAATAGACAGACAACTACGCTCTGCTACAGATGCACTTGAAGATGTCCGCTCACGTTGGGGCTAAAAAAATGACTCTTACTGATGATATAGAGCAATTCCAAAAGCATACTGCTATCTCGGAATAGATCCTGAAGCAGTAGAAGCGTATGAAGAAATGCATAACGAGCAAGAAGAAGAGGAAAAGAAAAGAAAGAGTGCTGCACAATCAAGAGATGAGTCTCGTGGGGCAAGTAGTAAATGATTTTGCCGTATTTTTTATTGGGTAAGTAGCTATATCTGGCGACAAGCCCCTCCTGAACGGTTACGATTTTCATTAGATAGGATCTTGCACCATAGTTTTTGTCCGCCAAGAAATAAATTTCTTGGCTCAAAGCTCAAGTCCGTTAAAACGGACTCAAAGACTTACCCAGTCCGTTTTAACGGACTTTGCCTATAAGCCTTGAACTTGAGTTCAAGGCGTACTCAGTCGAGGTGCAAGATCTAAGTTAGGGAAAGTAGCACATCGCCTCATGAAAATCTTCGCCTACACCTACACTAACCCTATACTAGAACCAACTCCTGATCCCACAACCTGGGGATGGGAGTTAGATTTTATTTACCAAGACTTAGGGAAACGCTCTCAACTACAACAATTATTCAACGACTGCAAAACAGAACCACCCGATTGTCTCCTTATCCGTCGCTTAGAAGAATTGGGAGATTCTCTAGAAGAAGTGAGTTCGCGTCTTGCAGAACTTGAAGGAATGGGAATAACACTCATTGCTGTTGAACAAGACTACAATTCTTCTCAACAAAATCCCAACCCCCGCGCCCAGTTACTGAAATTACTCTACGAAATTCAGCGTCAGCAACGAAGTCGTCGCATTCGCCAAGGACACGCACGCAACCGTCTGGATGCTGCACCTCCGCCCGGTAGAGTAGCCTACGGTTACCGCAGAGGTAAAGGAAAATACATTATTGACCGCACCACTTCGCCCGTTGTCAAAGATTTTTTTGAACATTTCTTATTGTATGGTTCTCTGCGGGGAGCAGTGCGTTACTTAGCCAAAAAATATAGCAAAAAAATCTCTGTTACCACTGGACGCCGTTGGTTGACAAATCCAGTTTATCGAGGTGATACAGCTTATCAAAACGGAGAAATTCTCTCCAATACTCATGCTCCTATTATTACTAAAGAAGAAGCCGCCCAAGTTGATCGACTGTTACGCCGCAACAGTCGTTTACCTCGTCGCACAGCTAGCGCACCGCGTTCTCTAGCTGGGTTGGTTGTCTGTCAAGAGTGTCAGTCTCATATGAGTGTCACTCGTGTGACTATGCGCAACCAAGACAAAGAATATCTTTATTTGCGTCCGATTAACTGTCCCAAAAATCCCAAATGTCGCGCCCTTCCCTACCAAGAAATTTTAGAACAGACAATTCAAGCAGTTTGTCGTGATTTACCTCTTGCTGTAGCGGGAATGAATTTTCCTCAATTGGATGCTGTCAAAAATAGCTTAACTGAAAACATTACCCGTCATCAAGAAATACTCAATCAGCTACCCTCTTTGTTAGAAACTGGAGTTTTGGATGCGGAAACTGCTCAATTAAGGGCGTACAAACTCCGCACGGAAATATCTACACTTCAAGCAAAACTAGCAACTTTACCACCTGTTAATTTGCGTTCTGTTGCCCAAGCTGTTTCAATTGAGCAATTTTGGTTAGACTTGTCTGAATCAGAGCGACGGTTTTATTTTCGAGAATTCATTCGACAAATTGAGATTCTTCGTCAAGATAAAGAGTGGAAATTGCAAATAATTTTTATTTTTTAAATGAACGTAAATGCTATTTTTCTGGCGGTTGATCCTTAGTATATGTAACAGGTCTTGGCCCTGAATTACGGACGTTGATAACTTTATTGAGAATATCGAACCAAAAAGGCGCACCCATAGCAATAGCTAAACCACTTACAATCCAACCAAAAAAGATTTTAAAAACTAGCCAAATTCTGAGTACGAAAATTTGAACACTATTCCCCCGACTCGTCTTTAATGGTTCAAATTGTTGACCGATGTTTTGCCATCCAATAGGTACAGAAGCATTTTCTATAAGTTCCTGAAATTGACTTCTAGCATTTTGGTCATTAATAAAATCCTTTTGTTGAATTGCGCTTTGAGTAATGGCAGAGCGCACAGCCGAATCTTGCGACAGTCTTTTCAGGAGAAAAAATGTATCAGTGTTGGTTAATATAGCAACTGATATGCCAATTAAAATAGCAACTCCTTTGGCATTACGCTTATAAACACCGCTTGCCCGATCCATAGAACGGTCAAACCATGTTTCAACCTCTCTTTGAAACTGATTCATCTCCTCTTTAATGTCACCAATTTTTATTTGACTCCGCTGAGCAAGAAGACTAAGACTCGTGATGAGATTATTAGGTACGTACTCAGGTAAACCCTGAACAAGCTTTTTAAATTCGTGATTTTCACTAATGTCTCCGTAAATATTTTGAATTGTTTGATAGCTTTCAGTATCTTTGTTGTCAATAGCTGTTTTCAGTTCTTTGTAAGAAGATAATATCATGTGCAAGTTTGTTTTCGTATCAGAGGGATTTTTAACATAATTAATTAACTCTGGAATTCTTAAAGCCTCTAATAACGTAATTGCAAATGTTTCCGAAGGAATGTAGGAAGGAGCACTTTGTTTTCCTTTTAATGTTTTTGGGTCAACCCTAAGTTGATTCAGTTGCTGCAATTCCTTTTCAACTATCTCTTGACTTTGTTGATTCAGTGTGTTGATTAAGGGATCTTGATAAAGTTTATGTACTAAAATTGTGGCATCATCAATATCTGACTGTTGAGTTTCGCTACCACCTGCCACAAGCAATTGAATTGATTTTTTTAAATGTTTTGCTCTCCATTGTAGAAGTGTGGTAACTAACTCCTGAATTTCCGAAGTCAGTAAGCTCAAAATCAAGTAAATGAAAATTAAGCCAAGAGCAATATCTACAACAACAGGTAGATTCATAAATCTTCTCCCGAAAAAACGAATTGGATATTTTGATTAGTAATAGTTGTAGCACTTTTATCAAAATAAAAAAGATGAAATAAAATGAAAAAAGAGAAAAATATTGTAAGAAATATTATGTGTTTACGAGAAAATATAAGTTAATTTAAAGAAGAAGGGATCGTTTAAGAACACTTGTGGTAACAAGTGGCAACATTCAAGACTCCAAAGCGTCTGGAGTTTAATCGAACCAGCAAGCACAATAAATATCCACCGAACATGCAAGAAGGAAGCTTTATTTGGGGTCGTCTGGAAAAGCAGTATCGCACGGTAGACAAATGGATTGATTGGGTATGGGTCATAGTGCTGCTTTTGGCAGCAGTTTTACTTTACACCATAAATTTGGGAGAATTGCCGCTGCGAGATTGGGATGAAGGTACTGTCGCACAAGTTGCGCGCGAAATATGGCGTGCCCCAGCTGGTTCAATGCATTGGCTTTACCCAACGCTTGGAGGTGAGCCATATCATAATAAGCCACCGCTGATGCACTTGCTAATTGCTTGGGCTTACTCCTTGGGGGGAGTCAATGAGTGGACATCACGCCTACCAGGAGCATTGCTGAGCGCTATGTCAGTGCCTTTAGTGTATTACATTGGACGAGAAATATTTCACCAACGTTGGGCAGCCATCTATAGCGCCTTGACTTACCTCACAATGCTACCAGTGGTACGTCATGGGCGGTTAGCAATGTTGGATGGAGCAGTGGTGAGTTTTTTCATGGTTATGATACTGTGTTCGCTGCGATCGCGCCGCAACTTACGCTACTGCCTTGGTGTTGGAATCGGTTTTGGGTTAATTTGTCTGACCAAAGGTATATTGGGTTTTTTGTTGGGGGCGATCGCGTTTGTTTTTCTCTTTTGGGACACACCGCGACTACTCACCAGTCGATACATGTGGACAGGAATTTTACTTGGCATTCTACCTGTAATTTTTTGGTATGGTGCCCAGTTCGTACACTATGGCGATACCTTTACCAAAACCGGCATGATGGATCAATCCCTGAGCCGTGTTTGGCAGTCTATTGAGGGCCATTCTCAACCGCTATGGTATTATTTACTCGAAATCTTCAAGTACGCATGGCCCTGGCTCATTTTTTTACCTTCTAGTTTGCGCTTCACTTGGGAAAATCGCAACTTGAGCTGGGCGAAACTTGTGCTCGTGTGGTGTAGTGTTTATCTTATCGCTATTTCCTTGATGGGAACTAAACTTCCTTGGTATGTGTTTCCAATCTACCCAGGCATAGCCTTAGCTTGTGGTGCTAAGCTTGCGGAAATTGAAAATATGCCAATACTATCATCTTATCCTCGATATTTGGTCTTATCTTTAGTATTTATATCTATAGTGGGAACTGGAGTCAGTATTTACTATGGTTTAGGGGGTACAGCACAATCAGACTTGCAGCTAGTTTTTGGAGCAATCGCGATCACAATGGCAATGGCTGCTATTTTGGCAGAGCGAGGTGACAGTCAATTCCTCAAGATTCTATTTTGGGGCAGTTATGTTTCACTACTGCTGTTAATGAAATCCAATGACTGGGTTTGGGAACTGGGTGAAGCTTATCCAGTCAAACCAGTAGCACAAATGATCCAGCAGGTCAACCCACCAGTAAGGGAGATTTACACATCTTTTCGTGATCATCGTCCATCACTGGATTTTTATAGCGATCGCACTATTCTTCCTGCTTCTGGTGATGAACTACAGAATTATTGGAAATCTGACAGGCAATATTACTTTCTACTTGATGAAACTGCACTCAACAACCTCAAACTGGATCCAAGAAACGTAGTGAACAAAGCTTCCGGTTGGTCACTCGTTACAAAAAATACTAAATAAGATTGGAAAAGACAAGATAATATAAAGCTTCTGGTTTGAATCACATACACAGCAACATGTAGAGAACTTGCATGTCAATCAGTGTTGGAGGTTTTCTCGGTTGTAGGGGTCTACGTAAGCGTAAAGCGCACGCCAGAGCATAAGTCCCAAAAGGACACCCTGCTTTCGCGGGAAATCACACCTAGTGCTACAACGGAACCGCAGGTGCTATAACGGTAAAAGCAGGACTGTTAAAGCTTCAAGAGGCAGACTTTGGGGGAACCCCCAACCACTGCCTCTGGAATCTCCAAGGGCATGCTGCCTTCCCTTGTGCAGTACTGGTTTACCACTCGCTGCTGAAACATTCACGCATTCACCATGAGACGTTCAAAAAATTTTTTTTGAATTGGGAATTTTGTAAAGTTCCTACCCAAACGCGAGTGCGTGTTCTGTGAACATAGGGCATACTTTGAATTAAGCGAAGGCCAATTTCTAACGTTGCTTCTCTGTTTTTGGCAACCTTGGAGAATTCTGGTCTGAGGCTTGCTGTGTCATACCAATGACACTCAACAGAATAGCACCTCCTATAACCAGAGCAACTACAGGGCGCTTGAGGATGGTAAAATCCCTGAGAATCCTAGCTAAAGGTCGGCTTTGGCGACGGAGTACCGACGATATCATTATCTGTTTGTAGGCAAACGGGTCGCGGACATAATGACCGCTTTGACAGACTACTAGCCTTTCCTGGCAATACGAACAGGTATACAATCCCATACACGTCTTTACTAGCTTTGGCTTAGTATTTTTTTGGCAAATTGGGCAAGTCACATAATGATTATCAAAGGTGTGTGTATTCATCTACCTCGTCCGTCTAGTCCACTTACTTGCTCTTTTAAATACCATGTCGAGAATCTATGCTCAAAATGCGTGTAGATTACTTGGTCTGCTCTGACATTAGCCAGAAAGCACTCATACAATATTCATAATTTAGACAAGCAAAAGCCTGTGCTACCAGCATGGCAGAATGGTTGCAACACGAGTATAGCTAGATTTTTCTGAGAATGGCCAAAAAACGATAAAGGATCAATGACTCCATAATTCACTTTATAGTTCATACCACCCTGTAGGAAGTCACCCTCAAGGTGTATATGCACTTTTGCGTTTAGTTCATAATTTATCGTAGTCTGTGACAAGACCTATGGTTGACGCCACGCCTTACGGTGAGACCAGCGCTGCGGGAGGGTTTCCAACGCCAGATGCTCCACTTGGGGAGACCCCAAGACCGCACTGGCTCCTCCGCAGGCGACTGGCGAACCCGGAGGGCTATCGAGTATCTGTATCGTCCTCTAAGCGTGCGCTTGCGCTTACGCCCAAGCTGGGTGCCCGCAGGGCTTACAGAGATACTGAGTCGCTTTGCGACACGCTGGTTTGAACGCCAACGCCAAGCGTCTCTCAAAGAGATACACACTCGCTCTTGTGGCGGAAAACACCACTTGCACCGACTGCCGGGAAACCCTAGTCGAACAGTGGCTCCCCTCCATAGAGCGCTGTCTCATCGTCATAGGGCGTCTAGACTCTTTAACCTTCAATTGGTTCCTCACTACTCTAGATAAGCGCTGCTAATAACCATTGACCTTCAATTCTTTCCCATTTAAGCATTGTCCTTACACAAATTGCCAGCAACAGGAATTAATTTACTAAAGCTTTGTAAAACTAACATATGCAATGGACTTGTCTTGTTGCTAAATGATCACTCACAATGAAATGTAAGACAGAAAAATTTAAATTTTTTATTAGATTTACTTCTCCACTCAATGACTCTTCTGCCTTCAACTGAACTAAGGAAGGTGGTAGAACAACCTGCTTTTACCACTTTTTCTGCCCGTCTGACTCATCTGCTTAACCGTTTTCAACCATCCCCAGAAACCCTTGTGCTGCTTTTAGCCGTCCTTATAGGCGGTGGTGGTGGAATGGGTGTGGTGACCTTTCACTATTTAATCGAGCTGATTCATCGCTTGACACTGGAAAATTTTATGGGTGTCATTGGTGCTTGGGGCGCTTGGACTTTAGCGTGTGTTCCCATCCTTGGTGGACTCATTATCGGATTGATGCGCTGGCGCACCCAAGACTTTGGTCCTGGACTGTCAACTCTGATCGCTGCATCCCAAGGAGGAGAAATCAAGGGACAATTACGACCAGTAACAAAGATGCTGGCAGCATCAGTGTCTTTAGGAAGTGGTGCTTCTCTAGGACCAGAGGGACCAAGTGTAGAAATTGGCGCAAGTTTTGGTATGCTGCTGTCTGTTGTTTTACAAGTCTCTCAAGAACGACAGCGATTACTTTTGGCTGCTGGTGCTGCGGCTGGTTTAGCTGCAGGATTTAATGCGCCCATCGCCGGAGTTTTCTTTGCCTTAGAGGTGGTGTTAGGTGCAACATCATTTGCCACTTCTGCCGTGAGTGTCGTGCTGCTTGCAGCGGTCGTTGCGGCATTAGTTGCTCAAATTGGTTTGGGTGCACAGCCTGCCTTTGCCCTACCCGTTTACCAAGTCCGCAGTCTTCTGGAATTACCGCTTTATCTCGGCTTAGGTTTAGGAGCCAGTTTAGTTTCTCTAGCTTATACCCAACTCATTGCTTTGGCAAAAGCCTGCTTTCATGGGGAAATACCTTATTTGCGATGGCTAGGTAACATACGCGAACCCATTCATCCTATTATTGGTGGAACCATTGTTGGCATTGTTGCTTTACAGTTTCCTCAAATTTTGGGCATCGGTTACGGCACTATAGAAGCTATGCTTCAGGATGTGAAGTTTTCTTTACAGTTGTTGCTGGTGCTGCTCTTCGTGAAGTTGTTGATGACGGCTGTTAGTGCTGGTAGTGGTTTTGTTGGCGGTCTATTTGCACCAGCGATGTTTTTAGGTGCTTCTTTTGGCTCAGCTTATGCAAAAATTTTAGCAAGCCTAGTACCTCCAGTTACACAGTATATGGCAGCTCCCCCAGCTTACGCAATGGTGGGGATGGCAGCAGTTCTCGCTGCAAGTGTTAGAGCTCCATTAACAGCAATTTTGTTGCTTTTTGAATTAACGCGAGACTATCGCATTGTTTTACCCTTAATGGCAGCAGTGGGTTTAAGTGTTTGGCTTGTAGAACGAATCAAACCAACTTCTAACTCTAATTCAAACCTACAACGAATTGGTCTTCCTGAGTTGAAAGACGAGCAAGCAGAAATTTTGCACCAAATCTTGGTACAAGATGCCATGTATTCTTCTCCGAAAAAGCTGCTACTAACGATGAATGTGATAGAAGCAGCTTTGGAAATGAGTGGTGATCTCTGCCAGAGTGCTTTAGTTATTAATGAAGCAGGGCAATTAGTCGGTATTGTCTCTTTAGAAGATGTCAACCGAACTCTTCGCCTTTGGGAAAAATATCCAAATTCCTCAAGTGAAATCCAGGCGAACACAGGGAATCAAACACTCATGGATATCTGTACCACTGATATTCTTTATGCATTACAAGATGAACCTCTAGCCGAAGCTTTAGACCGCATGGCTCTTAAAGGTTTGCATCACTTACCAGTGGTCGATCGAGATAACCAAGAGCGTATTTTAGGTTTACTAGAAAGAGAGCAAATTGGATTAACCTGCAACGTCGCTGTAACGCGCAGAGCACTTCGCCACTACTTACCAATGACTCGCAAAACAGGTGTGAGCATAAGTCAATAAGCCAACAGTCAAAAGTGAGTCCAGTCCTGTAGGCGGATCTCCCGCCGCAGGGAACTGGGGTTCGCCGTAAGGGTCATTAGTCAACAGCTTTGCAGTCTAATGACTTTTGACTAACGACTAATAACTATTTACACAGCAACTTCTGCTAGCTCAGCCTCTTCTCTCTCGTCTGAGTCTACTTGTCTCAAACGAATGTGCTTTTTGCCTAAAGTAATGATAAACTCATCTCCTGGTTTGAGATTCATTTGTTTGGTATAGGCAGAACCTATCAACAAGTTACCGTTCGACTGCACGCTAATTCTATAGCTTGCACTGCGTCCACCTCGACCATTTGCACTGGGAGCGCTGTCTAACTGAATGCCCTCAGCATCAATAAGAGCATTTAAGAATTTCATCATGTTGACGCGCTCTATACCGTTTTTGGTTACGGTGTAGTAGCCACAATGTTTAGCTTTTTCTTCTTTGCTTAGGTTTTCTAGCTCTTTGACTTTCTTGAGCAGATCTTCACCAACTAGGGGTTCAATTTTTTTCTGTTTAGCCATCAACTTAATTCAAAAACGAATGGTCAAATACAGTGAATCGATTTTATTTTAGCTGAGGTTATGCTAGTGCGAGCGCTATTCTTTATTTTTTCTCTGGTGCTATTGCCAAGTATATTACACTCAGAGAGCAAAATTTTGACTGAATGACCAACATTACCAATACAATATATTCTAAAGAAGATAGGCAATGGTGATAACTATAGTTTGTATGTTTGTCAATGACCAAATAAAGGATAAAGTAAGAGGAAACAAGTCCTCGATTGAACCGTAGAGAAAATATTCCAGTGGACTATCCTTATTTCAACCAGTTATTACTTATCAGTTATCAGCAATTGCGGCCCACTTTTGAGAGAGAGCTAAAGTCTCCCACTTATTTAAGTGGTATGTTTCAGTCGCGGTCTAAATCCCCGTCACCAAATCCTGAGAACTGTTCACTGTTTACTGTTCACTGTTCACTGTTTTAAGCCCCCTAATGGATCGTACAGGATAATTCATACTTTACAGTTCTAGCTTGGTGGTGACGACTACCCTGTATTTGTTTAAGTTTCATAAAGCATAGCTAAAAAAGTTGTCTACTTACAAAATTTGATCACTGGCACACAGAATGATAAGCAAAACTAATTCTTAGTCATTAGCATTTGTGATTAGTCATTACAAAAGACAAAAGACAAAAGACAAAGCTTACCAAAATGAAACTAACAACTAGAGGACACTACAGTGTGAAAGCGTTGCTCGATTTGAGTTTACAGCCTGGGTATGGTCCTGTTTCCACCAAGGCAATAGCCTCTCGTCAAGATATTCCAGCGCCTTATTTAGAAAAACTGCTTATAGAAATGCGTCGTGCTGGATTAGTCAAATCAATGCGTGGTAGCATCGGTGGATACAAGCTCGCTCGGGAACCTGCAAAAATCTCTTTAGGAGAAGTTTTAGAAGCAGTTGGAGAAACTATTGAACCTTTACCCCATCACCAAGCTTCTCGAACACAAGCAGAGGATTGGGTCACATTTACTCTTTGGCAAAGGCTGCACCAAAAACTCAAAGAAGCTTTGTACAGTATTACCTTGGCAGATCTTTATTATGACGCTCGTAGTTGGCAAGCTTCTCTTGGGGAAGAAGCAAATTTTATTGTTTAGTCATTAGTTATTAGACTCTTGACTTTTGACCCTTCGACTACCCTCAGGGTGAACCATTGACTCTTGACTTTTGACTTTTGACTTTTGACTAATGACATTAGCTGTTGTTTTAATTATTGCTGCTACTTTAGATTACTTCATTGGCGATCCGTGGGGTTGGCCTCATCCAGTACGAGTCATGGGGTGGACAATTTCTCGCTTGACCAAATTTAGTATCACATATTGTCAAAATTCCCTGACACAGCGCCTTGCCGGGATTGCGTTAGGCATTATCCTAATAATTGGTAGCGCCTTTATAGGCTACCTACTTGTTCAAAGTGCTAAATTACTGCATCCGTTTTTGGGAGTCGCGTTAGAAAGTATTCTCTTAGCTAGCTGTTTTGCTTTTAAAAGTTTGAGAGTAGCAGCCGAAACAGTTTTACAACCATTAACAGCAGGACATATTCTAGATGCCCGTTCTACTTTAAGTCATTACGTAGGACGAGATACACAAAACTTAACAGAACTAGAAATTTTACGAGCCGTTCTAGAAACAGTAACAGAAAATGCGACGGATGGAGTTATGGCTCCTCTTTTTTATGCGATTATTGGTGCATTTATCCCAGTTATCGGTCCAACTCCCCTAGCTTTGGCATATAAAGCCAGCAGCACTCTTGATTCAATGGTGGGCTATCGAGAAAAACCTTATACATATTTAGGATGGTTCAGTGCGCGGTTAGAAGATTGTTTGACTTGGATTCCTTGTCGTTTAACTGTGATGACTCTGGCACTTCTGTCGCGCAAACCCTTATATGTTTGGCGAATTTGCCGTCGGGATGCTATTTGTGATCCTAGTCCTAACTCCGGGTGGAGTGAGTGCGCCTATGCTGCTATTTTAGGCGTGCAGGTGGGAGGTACAAATTGGTATCGTGGGGTTGCAAAACATAAACCTCTGCTGGGAGACCCCATCCATCCCATCACCCCAAATTGCATTTATCAAGCTTTGCAACTCACTCGATATTCTTTTTTGCTGTGGTTGGGGGTTGCAATAGTTCTACTCCTGAGTAAGTGAGGGCTATTTTTTTGAATTTTGAACAAGCAAACTTTGAATTTGAGCGAAGCGAGCGTCATGATGGAAATAGGGAATTGGGAATGGCTAGTTGTGAGTAGTTAGTGGTTAGTAAAAAATTCGACTAACCACCAAAGCTGCCAGTCACAATCACCCATTTGCTATAGTCGTTTAACTCATTGTTCAGGGGTATTGGTCTATGACTGCGTCTGTCGAAACCAAAGTGGTTGAGATTCTCTCAGCTGAAGAACTCCGTCGTACCGTGAATCGTCTTGCCTCTCAAATTGTAGAAAAAACGCGTGATTTGTCTCAACTCGTACTACTAGGTATTTATACAAGAGGTGTACCTCTAGCCCAGTTACTGACGCGTCAAATTGAGGCACTTGAAGGTATACCGATAGCGATGGGGGCGTTGGATATTACATTTTATCGTGATGACCTGGATCAAATTGGGTTGCGGACTCCCGCAAAAACTGACATCCCTTTTGATTTAACAGGGAAAACAGTTGTCCTCGTTGATGATGTCATTTATAAAGGACGCACTATTCGTGCTGCTTTAAATGCGGTAAACGAGTATGGCAGACCAGAGATCATTCGTTTAGCTGTGCTGGTAGATAGAGGTCATCGGGAGTTACCAATTCATCCAGATTTTGTTGGTAAGCAACTACCCACTGCTAAAGAAGAGATTGTCAAAGTTTACTTAGACAATTGGGATAGACGTGATGCAGTGGAGTTGATTGGAGATTAGTTCCTTAACGGGGGGAACCCCCGCAACGCAGTGGCTCACAAACTAGCAAAATCAATTAGTGATGCTGGGTGGGGTCAATTTTGCACCATGTTGAAGTATAAGGCAGAATGGAAGGGAAAAACCTACATTGAGGTAGATAGGTTCTTCCCTAGTTCAAAGACCTGTAGTAACTGCCTACATCAAGTAGATAATCTAAGCTTGGATATTCGTAGCTGGCAGTGTCCTAGATGTCAAACGTTACACGATAGGGATGTTAACGCTGCTATAAATATCAGAGATGAAGGTTTACGAATTTTGGCGGGAGGGCATCTCGCTACCGCTTCTGGACAACGTGTAAGACCATCTAAAGGCACTGCTTTTAGAGGCTATGTTGGATGAAGGAAGAATCCTCGCGGCTTTAGCCCGAGGAGTTGTCAACACTCCTTCAGCGCATAATTGGACTGGCGTGATGATGCACGAGATACCACTTACCGCCTAGAAGCTCAAACATATTCGTAGCAATTGATTGTGCTTCTAGTCTTCTCTTGCCATTAATGATTTGAAGAACATTTTCTATAAGTACAACATAGGCGATATGATCACGCACAACTGTCGTCAGTATCTCCGTATTTATCTCGATGTAAGCAGTATTTTTGAAAATGTTAACCCAGGAGGAGCGAATCTCCTTCCAACCGCGCAGTACATTCCATCCGGGATGAACACAAAAACTGCCAGTTCCTTGAGACCAGACAGTACTCATTGCCTCAATATCTTTTTTTTCAAAAGCTCGATAAAAAGCTGCGTTGACGGCTAAAACTTCAGAAGATTGGTTGCTCATTATTCCTCGTGGAGATTGGGAATAGCGAATGTTGTGTATTAATTGTTAGTAGTTAGTAACTACTAACAATTAACGATTTCCCTTATTTTAATTCCCACTTTTGACAGCACTAATAGTCTGTAATAACTGCTTGGCGGTATACGGTTTTGATAAAAAGGCTTTAACACCCATGTTATTGACTGTATTCACCTTTTCACTAGAAGCAAGTCCACTAACAGCAATAATCTTGACTGCAGGATTCATTTTTTTTAAGGTCCGGATTGTGGTTATTCCATCCATAGAAGGCATGACCATATCTGTTAAGACCACAGAGATTTCATTTTGATGTTCTGCATAAAGCGCGATCGCCTCAATGCCATCACTAGCAGTTATTGCTTTGTAATTATAGCTTTCTAGCGATGTTTTTGTAACATCCCGAATTGAATCTTCATCATCCACAACCAAAATCAGTTCTCCATTACCGTTTGGTAATTCGGCATCTTGTTCTTCTAGAGTTTCCGTTGCTTCTTGTGCTGGTAAAAACACCTTAAATTGGGTGCCTTTCCCTACCTCACTATACACATTAACAAAACCGCCGTGGCTTTTAACAATCCCAAGTACAGTAGAAAGACCAAGTCCTGTTCCTTTACCTAGGTCTTTCGTCGTAAAAAATGGTTCAAAAATGCGGTCTATAATTTCCTGTGGGATACCAACTCCAGTATCAGTAACAGTAATGACAACATACGAACCGACTTGAGCATCAATATACATCTTGGCGTAATTTTTATCAACAATGAAATTTTCCGCCGAAATTGTCAATTGACCGCCATTAGGCATTGCGTCACGAGCATTAACGCACAAATTTATCAGGACTTGATGCAATTGAGTTGCATCACCTGAAACTGTCCAAAGGGTTTGCTCTTGTGAAGTGGAAACTTCAATAGATTTGGGAAACGTTTCTTTAACAATTTGCTGAATTTCTGTAATTAAGTGCTTTAATTGCAAGAGAGTGCGATCGCCCTCAATCCCGCGAGTAAATGATAGCACTTGCTTAACCAAACTTGCTCCTCGTTTAGCATTAGATATCAATATTGGCAGCAGTTTTTTACTCCGCTGATCATTCAGTTGCGATTCTAAAAGTTGAGCGGTCATTAAAATTGGTGCAAGAACGTTATTGAGATCGTGAGCAATACCGCTCGCTAAAGTTCCAATACTTTCTAAACGCTGAGCACGAAAAAATTGTGCTTCTAATTCTTTTTTTTGTGTAATATTAGTATTAACAACAAGAATTGATTGTCCTTGTTTATCAAATTCGTGCACAAGTGTCCAGCGACTTTCAACGATAATTTCTTTATCAAATTTTGTTATTTGATGCAGTTCACCCTCCCAGGAACCATTTTTCAATAAACTTGTAAGAGCTTCTTGAAATTGTACTATATCTTTCTCATACCAAAGTTCTGATGTATTCTTGCCAATTGCTTCAGTTGCCTTCCAACCATATAGTTGTTCGGCTGCTTTATTCCAAAATAAAATTCTCTTGTTTAAATCGCGTACAAAAATGGCATCGGTCGCAACATCAAGGAGTGCGGCGTGTTCGCGAATCTTTTGTTCTGCTCGCTTGCGCTCAACTGCGTAGCGAATAGAACGTTCAAGCAAAGGAGCAGTCAACTGACTTTTTTCTAAATAATCTGCTGCACCTGCTTTCATCGCCTCAATGTCTATTTCCCGATCTCCTTTTCCTGTGAGTAAAATGATTGGGGAAGAGCAGCCTTGATGAATGGCTTCACGCAACAAATCTAGTCCGTTACTGGCACCCAAACGATAATCTACAAGACAGACATCGTATTGGTTCTTAACAATGGCATCCATTGCTGCTTGATAATTATTTTTCCATTCCAATTCCCCACAAGCGACTTGAAATTCACTGAACCAATCACGGGTTAAAACGTAGTCATCCTCATCGTCATCAACAAGAAGAACTTTGAATGGACTTTCTTTCATTTCTGCCTCCTTTTGCTTATAGTGGCAGTTCCACGATGTTAAACCAGTACTTTCCTAGTGTTTTCATAACTTCTACCAAAGACGCGAAGGTGACAGGTTTGATGATAAAGGAGTTGGCACCCAAATTGTAACTGCTATAAACATCTTCTTCTGCCTTGGAAGTTGTCAGAATAACAACGGGAATTTGCCTTAAACGTGGATCAGCTTTAATCTCTCTAAGCGCCTCACGACCATCTTTTTTGGGCATATTTAAATCTAATAAAATTAGATGTGGTCGCGGTGCACTGCTTTTGTGGGTATACATACCACGATGATAAAGATAATCCATTAATTCTTCACCATCGTTAACGATGTGTAACTCGTTTGCCACTCGACTTTCTGCCAACGCCTCGCGAGCTAACATACAATCATCCTCATCATCATCAGCCATCAAAATCGTGACGGTTATTTGCCGACCCTTCACTCTGCATTTTCTCCTTTGCGTTGGTTTTAGGATTAATTCATTATTAAATTGCAACAAATGAATGAAGATAGGTTGTCAAATCCTGGACAACCTCTGGGGGTATGATAAACCCTTTTAAGCAAGAGCATATTATCCAGGAGGATGCATTGGAAGTATGATAAAAAATTTCGATCCTTGCCCTGGTCTACTTTGTGCCGAGATGCTCCCATTGTGACGTTCAACAATTTTCCGGCAGATAGCCAAACCTATACCAGTCCCTTCATATTCGCTACGACCATGCAGGCGTTGAAAAACGTTGAAGATGCGGTCAAGATATTTTTCATCAAAACCAATACCATTATCTTCTACAATAACGTGACACAATTGGGCAGCATCTTGACGGTTTAATGTCTGACTATAGATTTTAACAATAGGTGGTTCGTCCTTACGGTGGAACTTCAAAGCGTTGCCGATGAGGTTTTGTAGTAGTTGACGCATCTGCAGGGGATCGGCGTGAATGATAGGTAATTCGCCCACCTCCACATACGCCTCAGTTTGTTGGATCCGCACCTCCAAATCAGATAAAACCTCTCGCGTCACCCGTGTCAAATCCACAGGGACAAAAGGCTGCCCTCTAGTGGTCACTCGCGAAAGTGTTAACAAATCTTCAATCAAAGCTTGCATCCTACGGGTTGCATTTTGCATCCGTTCTAAGTAATCAAGTCCCTGTTCTGTTAAAACGTCACCATAAGAAGCTTTTAATCGCTCGCCAAATGTTTTAATTTTACGTAATGGCTCTTGCAAATCGTGAGAGGCGATAAAGGCAAATTGTTGCAGTTCTTCATTGGAACGGGTGAGTTCTTGGCGTTGACGAGTTTCTTGTTCCAAGAGTTGAGCCTGCGCAAGAGCAATGCCTATTTGATCCGCCAGATGTCGCAAAAGTTCAGTTTCCCAGCTCGTCCATTGGCGAGGTTGAGTACACTGATGGGCAATCAGCAGCCCCCAAAGTTGGTTTTTTAGGAGAATAGGGACAATCAGGTTAGATCTAACATTAAGTTTTTTTAGAAATTCCATATAGCAAGGCTCGATACGACCTTGCTCAATATCGGTAACAGCACTAATGCGTCCATTGCGGTATTTGTGGACATAATCTTCGATAAAGCAAGGATCATGCAGGTTATGTCCGAGAACAGCAGGTACACCAGGAACGACAGCTTCTTGCACCACTATTCCAGAACCGTTTGAAAGTAGCCGAAAAATAAGGACACGCTCAGATTGCAGTAGCTTTTGTACCTCTTTTACGGTGGTTTGCAGAATTTCATTAATTTGTAAGGACTGACGAATTTTTACAGTGACATCGGCAAACAATTGCGATCGCAAGTTCTGACGCTGTAGCTCTTCTTGAACCCGCTTGCGTTCAGAGATATCCATCATCGCGCCAATCATTCGCACTGACTTGCCTGTGTTGTCATGAACAACATAACCGCGCTCAAAAATGTAGGCATAAGAACCGTCTACACGGCGAAAGCGATATTCATTCGACCAGAACTGTTCATTGCTGTTGATCACAGCATGAATGTCACAAACAATTCTCTCTCTATCGTCTGGGTGTATATGCTCATGCCACCAACTCACTTCATTTTTGACTTCTTCTGTTGAATAACCAAACAGAGTTTGCACGTTGTTATTCCACCACACCTTATTTGTCAGTAAATCCCAATCCCAGACAGCATCATTTGTAGCACGAGCGAGTATTTGAAAACGCTTTTCACTTTCTTGTAGTTTTTCGTCTGCCAGCTTACGTTTGGTAATATCTGTATGAGAGCCAGCCATCCGCACGACTGTACCTTCATCATCCCACAGTGCTTGACCTCGATCCAAAATCCATTTGTAGCTACCGTCCTTACACCGGATTCGATACTCACTAATATAAAAAGGGGTAATTCTTGCAAAGTGATTTTGAATGACTCGTGTTACCGAAGTCATATCATCTGGATGCACGCGCTTCATCCATTCATCAAAATGATTGGGGATCTCATACTCAGAGTAACCGAGCATTTCCTTCCAACGAGTCGAGAAGAAGACTTGATTCGTTTTAACATTCCAGTCCCAAATACCATCATTATTGCCCCGCAAAGCTAACTGCCAGCGTTGCTCACTTTCTCTGAGGGCATCTTCAACTTTTTGACGCTCAATAGCTGTAGCCAACATATTGGCTACAGCTTGCAAAAAGTAAATGTCATCTTTGCCAAAGGTACGGTGTGTGGTTGTGTGTGCCCCTAAAACGCCAAAAGGACGTTCTTTACCATGAATAACGACCGACAAACCGCTGACGACTTGATGCTTATGCAGTAGCTGAGGTCCGTTGAATCTCTTTTCTGTGCCCAGATCATTAACAATAACTGGCTCTTGGGAAAACAAGGTATAACCAGCTTGAGAGTCCATTTCAGCACTGACAGTTGCATATCCTACAAGCCCTGGTTGCCAACCCACTCCCGCCCGTAGCAGTAAGGTGTTATTATCGCTATCGAGTTCCAAAACTTTGCAATACTCAACTTTCAAGCTTTGAGCAACCAGGGCAACAGTTTCGTCCATGAGCGTGGTTAAGTCTACACCAGCGAGTGCCATTTGACTGAGTTCTGCTACAAGTGCCTGTCGGTTGGCATAAACTTCTAACGCCTCCTCCGCTTGCTTGCGTTTACTGATGTCCATCCCTATTCCAGTCATCCGCACCGCGACTCCAGAAGAATCACGAAAAACGACACCTTTACTTGCTACCCAACAAATCGTACCGTTGTGCCAAACAACACGAAATTCGATGTCGTATTCTGTCCCTTCTAGGAGAGTCTGCATCACCGAACGGTTGACAAAATCTCGGTCTTGGGGATGAACGCGTTCAATAAAAGCTTCATACGTAGCACTTTCTAAGCCAAACAGCGGTTTGAGGTTATCCGGCCAAGTCAACTTGTTATTTAGGATGTCCCAGTCCCAGGTAATCATGCTGGCTGCTTCTAATGCCATCACCAGTTGCACCTCCCGACTCTGCGCTTGCTCCGTTTGCTGTTGCAATTTCTGCATCGTGTGACGGGCTTCCAAAAGACCACGCACTCTTTGACACAAGACTTGCCACTTAATTGGCTTGGTAATGTAATCAATAGCACCAGCTGCAAAAGTGCGTTCCACTGTTGCTGGTTCGTCAAAAGGAGTAATCATTAAAACAGGTATTTCCCTAGCACCAGGGAGTGCTTGCAATTGCTCACAGCAGCTAATGCCATTCATCACTGGCATCAGGGCATCCAGCAGCACCATGTCTGGCTGTAATTTAATATACAATTCTAATGCTTGCTCAGTATTGATTGCCTCTGCTACTTGATACCCTTGTTGTTGTAGCAAAGTTCGTAGTTGTAACCGCGTCAAAGCGTCGTCGTCTACAACCAGAATCAAATTAGTCATTAGATATTTATTATCAGTTATTTGTTATCACCTATTTGTTATTTTCCCTCATCTTTTCCGACTTCAACAAAAAACGGCTGAACTAAGTGATCCTTTGCGAGTGGACAAGGTAAACGTCAGCCGTTTTAGTCATTATTAAGAGAAAACAGGCAACAGGGGTTGGACTAATGATTAATAGACCTCTTGCAAAAGTGAGATTTTACGAGGTTCTGTTACCTGATATCTTGCACCATTCTCAACATGCTCTAAAAAACCAGGTTTCTGAACGAAAAATCAAGGGTTCAGTGGTTGCACGATTTGTAAGAAACCCGGTTTTTGATATTGGTGCAAGATCTGAGTTAAGAGTTCTCTGTTCTCTGTTCCCTATTCCCTGTTAAGAGTTCCCTATCTAATGACGAGAAATAACCGAATGCAAAGTTTTTAGTAACTCCTGTGCTGTATGGGGCTTAGGTAAAAATGCTATGACATCAGAGACATTGTTTAATAGCATCTGTTTGCTTGTTGCTAGTCCACTGACAGCTACGATACCTAGCAGTGGGTTCATTTTGTGCAAGGTATTGATGGTGGTAACTCCATCCATCTCTGGCATGATGATATCGATAATTGCTCCACTAATTTTATCTTTATGCTGGGCATAAAGTGCAACTGCCTCTATGCCGTCACTAGCAGTCATTGCTTTGTAATTATTCTTTTCTAAAGAAACTTTTGTTATTTCTCTGATCGCAGGTTCGTCATCTACAACCAAAATCCATTCCCCATATCCTATTGGTATAATTTCTTGGTTTTCCGTTAACTCCGTCGCAGCTGCCTTGATTGCTGGCAGGTAGACTTGAAATTTTGTGCCCTCGCCGACGCTACTAGATACAGTAATGAACCCACCATGACTTTTAATAATACCCATGACGGTTGACAATCCAAGTCCGGTTCCCTTACCAAACTCTTTAGTTGTAAAAAATGGTTCAAAAACTTTATCTAATAATTCGCGCTTAATACCAATTCCTGTGTCAGAAACTGTGAGGACAATGTAAGAACCGACTTGAGCATCAACATGCATTTTGGCAAAGTTTTCATCAATGAAAACATTCTTGGCAGAAATTTTCAACATTCCGCCATTCGTCATCGCATCACGCGCATTGAGACACAAATTCATCAACACTTGATGAATTTGGGTGCTATCACCATATAAAGGTAATAAATTTGAGGGAATTTCAGTTTGGACGACTATTGATTTGGGAAAAGTTTGTTCGACAACTTGGGTCATTTCTAAAATCAAGTGCTGTAATTGAAGTACAGTGCGATCGCCCGTATACGCCCAGCCAATCGAAGATTGACTCCCGGAACGAAGTTCAGAGGAAGTACGAAGTGCTGAGTCCTGAGCCTGCGGCACGGCTTCGCCGAACGGACACGCTTCGCGAATACGTTCGCCCTTTGGGCGACTCCCTTTGAAAGTATCGCCCACAAGAGTTAGACTCCCTCTGGAAGCATCACCCCTGCCAGAGGAACGCTTGACATAATTACAGCCGACATCATCACTTTTAGAAAGGCTGGACTTTAGCCAATCGTTTTCAGTTCCCCTTGCAAATAACAGCACCTGTTTCACTAAACTTGCACCGCGTTTGGCATTATTTTCTATAATGGTTAGCACTTGCTTACTACGCTCATCATCGCAACTTGCTTTGAGCATTGGTACTGACATCAAAATTGGAGACAGCACATTATTTAAATCGTGAGCAATACCACTTGCAAGAGTACCTATACTCTCCAGACGCTGATTGCGTAAAAATTGCTTTTCGAGTTGCTTTTGCTGTGTGATATCAGTATCAACTACAAGGATTGATTTCGGTTGAAAATGCTCATCGCGTACTAGTGTCCAACGACTTTCAATAATAATTTCTTTGCCATATTTTGTGGTTGTTTGCAACTCACCTTGCCATGAGCCAGATTCCAAGACATTTTGATAAATTTCCCAATGTTCCGGCAAAGGTTCGTTAGAGAAAATTTCCTCTGCTTTTTTATCAAGAGCCTCTTGTGCTTTCCAACCATAAAGATTCTCGGCACTTTTATTCCACAGCAAAATTCTATGACTGCTTAAATCACGTACAATAATTGCGTCCCTAGCCATATCGAGTAATACTGCTTGTTCACGAACTTGCTGTTCTGCTAGTTTGCGTACCGTGATATCCTTAAAAATATATAACCGTGCAAAATATTGGTCATTTTCATCTCGAATACGTTTAGAAAACCGACTGATAATGCGACCATCATTCAAAAAGATTTCGTCCTCACATATACACGTTTCACTCTTGATAGCTTGGCAGGAGATAAAAGGCGAAACTTCTGTCAATTCGTCGCATTTGTTCATGACATCCTCATGTTTCAATTTGCCGCATTCAATTTGTTCTTTCAGGTGTTGAATGCCCCAAATTTCACAAAAGAGTTCATTGACATACAAAATTTTACTAGTACGTTGTTCAACAACGTAAAATGCTAGTGGAGAGACGTCAGTCATTGAACGCAAAAGTGCTTCTTTCCAACGCAATTTCTCTTCTGCTTGCTGATATTCTGTTTTTATGCTAACGACTTCAGTTAAATTTCGGCGTAACTCTAGTTGTCTGATCACTAAGCGGCTAATTGCTTTTAGCGACTCTAGTTGTTGAGGGCTGATTTTCCTTGGTACGCGATCAACAACACATATAGTCCCGATCACGTGTCCTTCTGGTGTTATCAAAGGAACTCCAGCATAAAATCTCACATAAGGGGCAGAAGTGACTACGGGATTAGTGGCAAACCGTTCATCACTCAAAGTGTCAGGAATGACTAAAATATCACGTTGTTGGATACAAAGAGGACAAAACCCAAAATCCACAGGCATTTCCTCTACATCCAACCCGACTTTAGCTTTGAACCACTGACGGTTAGCGTCTATCAAATTTATAACCGCAATGGGTGTTGGGCAAATCTGGGCGGCTAAGAATACTAAATCGTCAAATGCTTGTTCTGGCGATGTGTCGAGAATGTCATACTGATGGAGAGCTACAAGCCTTGGTGCTTCATTGTTAGACAATAAAGAATTCATTATATCTTTTCCTATAATATTGAATAATTGCTTGCCTTGATGTGATATGTAGTTCTCCAGATTTTTCAATAACTGAAGTTTTAACAGCGAACACTGAACAGTTACCAATGATCACTTTCATCAGCCTGTTCACTGATAACTGATAACTGGTACCTGATTTAAGATGACGGCTTGAGAGCAATGTCTACTGTAAGTTGGTTTACAACTGCCATGTCTATTTGGTTTTTAATTTTCAAAAACCAAATAGACCTAACTTGAAAATAAGCAGAAAAAGAGGGAGGGAGTGAGACAGCGCGAATGACGGCTTTCCCGACAGAGGCGACTGCGTATGCGCTTTGCGCACGCCCAAAGGGCTAAAGCGCAGCGTGACCGGAGGTCATACCCGAAGGGTGAGGAAGTGAGGGAGCAAAAGAGAAATCTTTTCATGTGTTTTGGTATACGCAGTTCATGACGGCTACTTAAACTACTTGCAACTGGTAGCTCGAACTAGGAACTTACCTTTAGGTCAAATCGGTACTTGCTGCACTTGATAGCTCGACTAAATTACTATCAAATTCTTTATTTGAATCACTTCATTATAGTAATATGCCCAAAGGAGGATGACAAATATTTTTCTTTTCAGTGAAATTACGTAATATCAACCAAATTTATATAATTGTTGGTATTCTTTTTTGAGAATTCAACTTGAAAGAATAAATCCCCCGTACACATAGAAATCATTCAGATGAACTTGGGTCTCGTAGCTTCAGTTACCTCTCCCATTCAGCCGAAAGCTGAAGATAGCTTTGCGATTAGTTTTGCGCCATTGTCTATTGAGGAGGTTTATGGCAAAGCGGATGATTGTAAAAATGGCGCAGTTGTGCTGATGAGTGGGATGGTTCGTAATCAAACAGATGGTAAACCTGTGATTGCCTTAGAATATCAAGCTTACGAGCCTATGGCAATGCGAGTTTTTTATCAAATTGCTGCTGAGATTCGTCAAAAATGGTCTATTGTGAACCGCGTCGTTATTTATCATCGTATTGGACGCTTGCAAGTTGGTGAAATAAGCGTTTTAGTTGCTGTGGGTTGTCCGCATCGTTCCGAAGCGTTTGAAGCTTGTCGCTATGCGATAGATACTCTCAAACACAACGCCCCGATTTGGAAAAAAGAACATTGGGCAGATGGTTCAAGTAGCTGGGTGAGTATTGGTGCTTGTGAACAAAACTGCTGAGGCAAAACATCGGACGATCGCATTATTTGTTTACTAACCTTCGATCCCAGCTAGGAGGTGATTCTCCGATGGATTCATTGAACACTCAATATAGTGTGATTATTGAAAAAATATTGCAAAACTACGCGGACTTTCTTGGTAGCGATGACCAGTTGCAAGTTGAATTAGTGTTCGACCGAGGCGATCTGCGCTTTGCACAGCAGCGTTTGCGCAGCGCCCCCTTAGGGGCTAGCTATCGCAAAGCAGCATACTTTAGTAAGGCAGAGATATTACTTGTTGGCATTTTGACAACACTGGCTCTATCCGGTAGAGTGTCATATCAAGTCCGCCTAATTACTTACAATAAAAAGACCTCACCCCCCGCCCCTCTTCTTATTAAGGAGAGGGGGAAGTGAAATGTATCAGGATTTTCGTGAAAGGTATAAATAGCGGACAACGAGCGAATTAAAGGATATTTTGGTGAAACGCGATTCCATTTATTACCAAATTTTTAAGCGCTTTCCGGGGTTACTCTTTGAACTCGTTGATTACCATCCCTCACAAGCGCAGAACTACCGATTTGAATCGGTTGAAGTGAAAGAAACCGCTTTTCGTATCGATGGGGTCTTTTTACCGCCAGAGAGTGCAACACCCAGAATTATCTTTTTCGCCGAAGTGCAATTTCAGAAAGATGAAGCCCTCTATCATCGGTTCTTTACTGAGTCGATGATGTATTTGAACCGGAATCAGTCTCAATATGATGATTGGTATTGTGTGGTAATTTTTCCATCACGCTCTTTGGAACCAACCGATACAAGAACTCATCGAATATTTTTGAATAGCGACCAAGTGCAGCGAATCTATCTTGATGAGTTAGGTGATCCCAATCAGCAACCAGTAGGCATCAGTTTAATTCAATTGGCGATCGCTTCATCTGATGCGATGGCGGAGCAAGCAAAGCAATTAATTGAGCGGGTACAATTAGAGGAAACGGACACACTGCCGAAAAACGAAATCATAGATATTATCACCACAATTGCTGTTTATAAGTTTTCGACCTTGAGTAGAGAGGAAGTGGAAGTTATGCTGGGACTGACTTTAGAGCAAACAAGGGTTTATCAGGAAGCGAAAGCTGAGGGTCGAGAAGAAGGTCGAGAAGAACGGGAAGCTGAAATGTTGAGAGTAACTGTACCTTTGTTACTAAAAACAGGGATGAGTGTGGAGCAGATTGCTCAAGAACTTAATGTTGATGTAGAATCTGTCCGCAAAGCCGCACAGCAGAACACGTA
>NZ_JXCA02000001.1:1343466-1379423 GCF_000828085.3 Scytonema tolypothrichoides VB-61278 | reverse complement strand
AGTGTGGAGCAGATTGCTCAAGAACTTAATGTTGATGTAGAATCTGTCCGCAAAGCCGCACAGCAGAACACGTAAAATCAACAAGGTACCCAGTCGAAGCTTGAGATTTGCACAACTTGCGAGGGTATTGAGTAGCGATCTACCTAATTAAACGTAAAATGTCATTGCGAGTGAAACGCAGTGGGTGAGCCGAAGCCGCGAGCCGTTAGGCGTGGCGGGAAGCAATCGCAAAGACTTTATTTTATGTTTTTCAATGTTGACCTACTTAAAAGGAAAAAACTGTCCGCAAAGTGCCTGTATAAATAGTGTTTGCTTGCGAGTTTCCAGGGTCAGTTATGACCTGCAATATCGGCGAAACTGATATATTATTGTTGATTGGTAATCTGTAGAATGCTTCGTAGTTAGTTTGGGTACTGTTAAAAAAGCCCAAAAGGTTATCTTTTTCTTGGAAGATGAGAGGCTGTCCTACAGAAAACCCAAGATTAGCACCTTTAGCTAAAAAATCTGGGAATACAATACCTGCTGACCAAGAGGTAGGTTGGATATTACCAGGAAAGTTAAAAGCATAACCAAAGCGACCAAAGAGTCCAACTTTCTTACCAAGGGCGAGTTCTAAGTTAGCGCCCACGACGTTATATTCTTCCCCATCTTGGGTTCCCCCACTATATTGCAGCCGGATTGCGAAAGTTTTAGAAGGTAAAAACTCCAGTTCCACCACACCCAGATTTGGATCGTCAAATAAACCTCCTTGCTTGTCACTGTTGGTAAAGTCAGGTTTGGTGTTAACAAGACCGGCTTGCTGTGCGCGATAGACTCCCCTAATCGTGAACGAACTTTTTCCAGGATTCCAACTAATTGCTGCTCCCGCCCCCGCGCGATCGTTTGCTAGCAGTAGCTGATTATTGACTAAGCCATAGGTTGAGAAATTTCCTGCACTGTTATTGGCGAAGCTGTTTCTATCCACGTAGTCGGAAGCAAAGCCTTGGGGAAAGACGGACACGCGGAAGTCTTCAAATAGCGGGAAAGTGTAACTGAGGCGGTAGAGGTTCAAGTCAGGACTAGCACCAGAGTAGTCTAAGGTACTGTTGATTTGCAGGAAGTTATTGATTTCTCTGGTGGTGTCGATCGCATCAATTAGGTTTTGACGAATTCGTAAAGCTTCCTCTGGTGATGCACCTGCTTCCAAACTCTGAGTTGCAACGGTTCCTGCAAGGGTATCTCGAATTGCATCAACATTATCCTCTTTAGCCAAACCCAAACCCAAATCTTCTAAGGTAACTCCCAAAGTATCGAGTGGGAAAAATAATTGCTCAAAGTTTTCTTGTAGTAAATTTTCCCCAAATCGTACCAACCGATTTCTAAAGTCCCCTTCTTCTCTTTGCAAAAATGTTGCTGCATCGTTATTGCTGTTTCCCGTTCCTGCTTGCAATTGAGTGAATAACAAATCTTTACCTGTGAAGCTGGTTTCCAAGTTTAAGCGGGTGCGACTGAAGAAAGTGGCGTTGGGATTATCTGCATCGGCTTGAGTACCTGCGTTGACAGCAAAAATGGCTTGACCTGTGAGCTTTGTTGTGGTAGAAAACTGGTTAGCTTGTAGTTCTGCTGTCTTAGCCTCCAAGGTATCTACTCGACCTCGTAAGGTAGCTAACTCTGCGGCAAACTCCTCTTGCAAGCGTTGCAGTGTTGCTAGGTCTTCTTTTGATACTTTATCTGCAAGCCCTGCTGCAGTCAACTGATTTACTCGGTCTAAGGCTGCATTCAAACCAGCGGCAAATTCGTAGCGAGTCATGGCTCTATTGCCTCGGAATGTCCCATCAGAGTAGCCTGCAATTACGCCGTAGCGTTCTACTAAAGATTGTAATGCTTGGAATGCCCAGTCAGTCGGTTGCACATCCGATAGCTGAGATACTGAGTTTAGTTTGTTACCTATTTCAGCAGCGTTGCTAGGCGGAACTGTTGCTTCTTCTGCTGTAGCAGGAAGAATCTGGGTAATTAGATTCAGAACAAGAAAAGCAGTAGCAAGGTATAAATTAAGATTAATCATTTTTGTTTTACTTCTCTTAAACGAACCACAGAGGCGCAGAGAGCGCAGAGAAAGGAGAGTAGAATGCGTAAGCCCTGATTAGAAATAAAAAGATGCAAGTTATATCAAATTCACTAAATGCTTGAACAAATGCACCCCACCGCCTACGGCACCTCCCCTTGGTAAGGGGAGGTTGGGAGGGGTTTTTGATATGTTTCACTATTTTCGTGAAATAGTATTAGATGCAAGGGCAGCTTAATTCAAAAGACAAAATTATTGGGATTATTTAATGCTGTTACTGATACGTTGTCGAGCAAAATGAAGGGTGCTGGTCTAAATAAGTTGCTCGCTGTGCCGTCTGGATCGATTTGAATGACTGCAAGACTGGAACTTGCTTGTTTAAAACTCAATAAACCATTCGCGATCGCATTCGAGCCTTGATAGCCTAAGTTTTTGAGTAAATCGGTGAGAACAATTTTGTCGCTGCCGACTGTAAAATCAGTGATGCGATCGCCTGCGTCTGTAATGCCGTTGTAGACAAAATAATCGTTACCAGCGCCTCCGGTAAGGATATCATTCCCCTGTCCGCCAATAATCCAGTCGTTCCCATCTCCACCTTGGAGGGTGTCACCACCAGCAAAACCGAAAAGGCGATCGTCACCTGCTCCCCCATTTAGGGTATTGTTGGCAGAGTTACCATTGATGGTGTTGCTGAGTTCGTTGCCTGTACCGTTGAGTGCAGCAGTACCTTCAAGTAGGTTGAGATTTTCTAGGTTTGCAGCGAGGGTGTAACTGATAGCGGCGTTGACTGTATCGGTACCTTCGTTGGCGTACTCAGTGGCTATATCATTGGTACTGTCAATGTAGTAAGTATCATCACCAATTCCACCAAACATTGAAACATTACCAAACCCTCCTTTGAGCCGATCATTGCCGATACCAGCATACATTTCGACAGGTAGGGAGCTGTTAGGTGCATCAATTTCATCATCGCCATCTTGTCCATAAATGATGATGCATCCATTAGGTGAAAAACTTCCCTTTGACTGACCATTAACCAAGACATTGTAAATACCAGTTTCTCCCTGCTGAGTTACGTTAATTTGGTCAGTACCTAAAGTTCCGCCAACGTAAAGTGCTGTCTTGCTGGGGTCTTTGGGACAGGGTAAAATACCAGCTGCTTTGATTTCAATCGTGTGGGTAGCAGCCTTGCTAATTCCATCATCTTTATCTTTAGCCGTTACTGTGGTTGTATAGTTTCCTTCGGCTGTATATGTATGAGTAAGGGTAAAAGGGTCTTTGGATTTAGACTCTTGGCTTGTGCCATCACCGTAGCCGACGTTGAAGGTAAAGCCAGCAGCAGTATCTGCTTTGGACGGATCTGTAGCGGAGAAGGTGAAACTACGGCTTAATCCAGGTACGCCGAAGGTGTCACCCCTAACAAAAGCTGTGGGAGAGACGTTAATTATCTCTAGCTTTGCTGTACTAAATGCCGTAGCACCACGATTATCTATTATACCTAGCGCAACAGTTCTAATGATACTAGGCTTACCTGCATCTATATTGCTTGCATCAAAGACTGGTGATGGGTTAGCAGAGTCTATATTAAATGAGCTACCATCATCATAATTTAAATCCCAGTGAAAGGCGTTGATGAATCCGTCTGGGTCAATGGAACCTGCGCTGGATAAAGTAATAGTTCCACCTTCGGGAACAATGTACTTTCCATTTGCATTTGCTATTGGTTGGTCATTCTTTGCCGCACTGACAAAAAGTGAGTAGTTTTGGGTGAAAGAATTGCCTGTGTGACCGATGCGAATTGTATAGGTTCCCGCGATAGGAGCATCGATGAGTACCTGCTCTACATTATCTAGATTGTTAGCCCTGTTTCGTACAGCTGGTTGTTCGGGACGAGTTAGGTCGAGAGTCCAAGGAAAATGGACAACGCCATTCGGGTCAGTAATCGAAAGGTCTAGATCATTTACAAGCACACGTGTATTTACATCTAAACCTTTTCCTTGGACAGAACCCGCAGGATCTGTCCAAACTATCGTCGCCTTCAAGGGGTCAGCGCCGTTAGATATAACGTTGAAGGTTTGTTGTGTACCTGTGTAAGTATTCTCTTGCAATATATATGAGGGATTTTGAGACGCAGTTTGAGTGAGAAAGTCTGCTGCTGTTGTACCATCTATTAAACCCCAACCTGATTGATAATCTGGTCCCAAATTACCGATATCTGTTGCTGTATGAATAAGCAAGCCTTTTGTTGTGGCACTGGGTGGAAGTCTGTTGAAGAGATTTTGATAGTGCTGAGTAAGTAATACAGCAGTTCCAGTCACAACAGGAGCTGCCATTGAGGTTCCGTAATAATCATCTAGACCTGTATTATAGTCGTCATCAGCTGTTCCTAAAGATGAAAGAAGTTGTACCTTTGGTAGATTGTTACCACCTTTGGCTACAACATCCGGTTTAACTCGCCCATCATCTGTTGGTCCCCATGAAGAAAAATTAGATATTGTTGGATTGCTGTTTGTGTAGGGATTATCCTTATTATCTGTAACTGAGCCAACAACTAGAGTATTTTTCGCTGTTTTCTCACCTGTAAGAGAATCGTACCCTGTGCCCCCATTACCATCACTTCCTGGTGGTGCCACTATATTAGTAGCAACTTGATACCAACCTTGACGAGTCCAATTAAAGCCAGCGATATTGGGATTTGAACCAAAGTAAGTAACGAATGTATTATTGTTGCTTCGGTTTGAGAAAAAATCAATACGATGATTTCCAGCAGACCAGACGCTTAATAAGTTGGGATTATTGAAAAGTACCGTATCTAAGTCTTGAGCGTCGGAGTCATACTTGCCAAAGTTTGCATCCTCTGTAGAGGAATTGCTATAATCATCAAGCCAAACATTGGTGTTGTTTACCGTTGTACCATCTATTATTTGCTGATTTCCGATATCCCAGCCTCTAGATGCTCCATAAGAATGGTTTGATACCACAAGCTGTGCAGCATTCTGATTCATCTCAGTTGTATCATCTGCTGCGCTAAAGCTACGAAGGTTAACTCCGTTAGCCATTCCACGCGCTCTTCGATTAATACCTGTTGCTGCAATTGTTCCAGCAACGTGGGTGGCGTGGTTACTAAAGCCAGTTCCATTTTCACCAAAATTGACCCGCCCGTTTAATTCTCGATGTGTATCTCGGATTCTCCAACTACCTGCTTCTGTTGCTTCCCATACGCCAACCGTTAGTCCATTTCCATCTAAATTTAGTCCTAGTCCACCACCATTCCAAAGTTTGTCTGTACTGCTTGTATATCCAGCATAAAGATTATTTGGTTTGACAATTTTTAAATCATCAGGAGCGATTCCCCTACCTAAAAACCAAACCCCCTCACTGACTTGTATGGGTTCATCTACTAATCCCAAATCTTTCTTCAAATCAATAGGGTATTCTTTAGACTTAGGAGGATTTGGTAATACACTACCTAACAGTGTATTTAGCAAATTTTTTTCTGGGGGAACTAACTGGTTATAAGATGGTACTTCTCCTGAAGCTCCAACGACTCGAAAGATTATGTCATCATAATCTTTATCGGAATTTTTAGTAAGTGATGTATCTTCAAATGAGAAAATATTATCATCTGCTTTTAAATTAACTAATCGAGAAAATTGAAGACTCTCACCTAGATTCGCTGCTGCTATAGAAAATAGCGGAAGTTGAGGATTATTTCCATTTGGGTTAGAGAGTAAATCTTGAATATTGCCGTTAGGAAGTAGCATAATTCCAAAACGGCTACCAGGACGCAAATCAAATCTCTTCTCACCTAAATATTTTTCAGTATTAAAATTTATTCCAGTCTGTAAACTTCCGGTGAAAGCAGCTTTTTCGGTTAGCTCGGAAATAACAACATAACCAGAATTTGGAGAATTACTCAAAGCTCGTAGCGCAGCCTGTCGAATAAACTCTTCTGACCCTAGGGAATAATTCTCCATCCCTTCTAATATCATGTCCGGATAAAGACTTATCATTAAGGCAGCAGGGGAGCAGGGGAGCAGGGGGGCAGGGGAGCGGGTTTTCCGGTTTTTGCACAGATCGTTTAATAATAACTAATTAACCGGACTTGATATAAATTAAAGATAGCAACCTGTCCTTGCGATGTACTACCATCAAATAAATAGTCAAAGCTGACTTTTCCCGCTTCACCAACTGTGAAAGCGTCAGTACCAAAAATTTGAGCCATGTCTTTTGTTTAAATGCTATCAACAGTCAATAAAAAAACTTATGAGTTTATGTTTAACTAGGCAGGATAATTTTTTTGCCTAGTTGAACATAACGTCATCAAACCAATCCCTCGAATTTATGATGAATTGAGCTAATAGTGGCAGTGGCAACAAATTCTCATTCTTTCGTAAGCCCATAAACCAAGCTTTTTGTGAATACAAATTTAGATGCATTTGCCCTGCTTACACTGATGACTTTTGTTGTCAGTTAATTAGATACAGGCTCTAGTTTCCACTTAACATTGTCCTGATTAACACAATCCCACTGGGTAATTGCAGTACCATTTTGCTGTCCAAGGTCAACGACTTGGGCGCATTTGTTACTATGCTTCGCTTTAATGAAGTAGTAGCCATTACCAGCTTTATCTAGTGACCACTTAACATTGTCCTGATTAACACAATCCCACTGGGTAATCGCAGTACCATTTTGCTGTGAAAGCTCAACGACCTGGGCACATCTACCACTCCACCTTGACTTGATAAAATAGTATCCTGACTCTCCAGGGGCTTTCACTAGTTTCCACTGTACGTTAGGTTGCTCGACACACTCCCACTGAGTAATCGGAACACCGTTACCGCGTCCTCTGTCTCCAATAACATGAAAGCATTTATCACTGTGCTTCGCCCTCAAAATATAGTATTGAGAGAAATTTTGAGCTTCAACAGAAACAGGAAGCATAGCAGTAGCTACAATCGAGGCAAGAGAGAGAATCTTTGCACAATCTTTCATCTTAAGTTTCATCAGATGTGTCCATTGTTAGAGTTAAGTATTGAGGCGAACTTAGGTAACTATGAAATGTATTACTGGCATTGTGAGGCAGGATAGACGTAACCTTCAGTTCGTACAAGCTTGTACCCTTGACTTTGTGCAGCCTGTATTCCTGTTGCTGACGCTGTAGTCATGTGGTCCTCTCGTGCAGCACTCCAATACAGGTTTAATGGAACTGTATTAGGTCTTTGGGTACTGAAAACATACCCATCAATTCCTACATATCTGTAACCTGCATCGACAGCACTTTGCTGTCCTACTGTTGTTGCTGTACTAAAGTTATCATGTCGTTTATCGCTCCAATATAGCTTTAATGCAGATGTACCAGACTGTTGAGTGGACAAAATACAAGCTTCATTTTGTGCATAGGTGTAGCCTACATCTGAAGCTGTCCCTGGTCCTGATGCTCCTGCTCGTTCCTTAGTTGTTGTAAAATTGTCCTCTCTTTCGGAATTCCAATAAAGAAGTAGTGGTTTCAGGTTAGATTGTCCAAAAACTGAACTTGTAGACAGAAAAGTTGTAGCCCCAAACATTAATGCAAGAGTAGTTCTAGTAAAAAATTTCATCTCTTATTTTCAAAAAAAACTCAACTCTGTCGTTATCTTGCTTGCAAAATATAGTTGCCGCTGCCACTGTAGTCGTGAGAAGGACTAGCCGGACAAGCCCCAAGAGAATCTCCTCCAGCAAAACCAAGTGCCTGACATTTTTGGCACCATCGCCATTCCGCTTGACCAGAATAATCTGGTGAATCTTCTTTCGACTTTAGTAGATAGTCTCCGCTTCCTGTGGAGTCATGTTTCCCACCAGCAGGACAAACTCCTCTGGAACCTCCTCCAGCAAAGAAGAGTTCTTGACATTTGCGACACCAACGCCATCCATACTGACCGCGCAAATTAGAGGAATTTAGTATCAGCGAATAGTTAGAACTACCTTTAGAATTGTGTGAACCGCCAGCAGCACAAGTTCCAAGGGAATTTCCTCCAGCGAAATGTAGTACTTGACATTTATTACACCAACGCCATGACTCTTGACGATTAACTGCTTGGGCTAAGGTTGGATAAAGCAAATTTGTTGCACTTAAGCCGACTGCTCCTAGCCCAGCTATTTTCATGGACTTCAAAAAATATCGCCGTGTCCTCTTGCAGTGGAAGACACTATTTTGGAAGTTTGATTTTTTCATAGAAATTGATTGGTGTTGATGGTGTTAGTACTGTTTTTAAAAGCGATCGCCTATAGCAGTCCTAAATCATTCGTGTTCGCGGAGCGTGCGCCTTAGCGCTCAACTCTCTCTTTTCCTCCTCTGCGCCCTCTGCGCCTCTGCGGTTAATTCAATCAAAACCTTTTTCACAAATCATCTAGTATTGCTATAGCGTGTCCTATCTGCTGTAGGCGATCGCCACAAAACAACCAAACTGACTACGATAAAACTAATCAGTTACTGACTTGACAGCAACAGAAATCTGCCTGAGCAACATCAGCTTCCTGATAGGTACTCGGTCTCGCCCATATACCAGCAACTACTGTTTTATCTAAATAAAAATCCTTGTCTTGGACAGCCAATGAAGCAATGTCTCCTAGACCACTTGCAATTGTTGTTTGCCCAACCTTTTGTGTCAAAGATTTTCCTTTGTAAGAAGGGGAGTAAAATTTTCCAAATTCTCCGCAAGCTTGCGCGCAGGTCTGCCCATTTCCTTGATCCGTCGTGCTTGAGCTTCTGTCATATACAAAATTACGACGAACAGCGCCAACGAGACCGGGAGCTGTAGCAATCTCAAAGCCGTCTGGTGTGAACGTCGTGCCTGAGTAACTCGTTAGATAAGGGTGTTTCGCCAGACAATAAGCTCCTGCTGTTGCTGTGGTGTAATCGGACCACCCTGCAGTTGCTGGAGCTGCCTTGGATAGTTGTATCGTCAGTGCAGTACATGCAATAAACGTGAACAAGCCTAGTACTGTTAACAACAATCTTTTCATAATGTCCTCCTAAATTTGGAACTGGTGACCGTTGCTGTGACTGGAAATTTAATTCTGAGGGTAGGAAAAACTCTTAAAAAATCTGTAACCTCTGAAACTATAATTTAAGAAATTACACTAGAAAATTTGTTCTGACAACTACCTGATTTATAAGAATTTCAAATGAGCCTCTGTATTTCTCCGGAAACCTCGTAATCAGCGGGTAAAGTGGGTATACGGATGATATGAGGAAAGGCGGAATGCTCCCACGCGACTTTTTAGCGCAGATGGCTCGTAACTATGAACTGTCCAAAGACCAGGAGGAAGTTTTTCTGCTTCGCTATGGCGAGGAACTGAATTATTACGACATCGCTAAGAAGCTAAATACATCTGAGGGAGCCTGTTTGAAGCGAATGGGACAGGTTTACAACAAGTTTAAAGTTAGTGGTAGCAGTCGAGGTAAGGAGAACCGACTGCGAATTTTTCTCACTGAGCAATTACAACAAGGCGTAACACAAAAGACTTCAGAGTCAACTGTTCCCGCAAAAACTCCTGAAGAACTACAGGGTGAGAGTACAGTTCCTCCCAAAGTTATAATCAAGCCAGTAACAAAAAGCGGAACTGCCTCACCGCGTATCTACGAAAACTTACCCAAGCGAGAATGTACCACTTTTATCGGTCGCCGTCAGGAATTAGCTCGCTTGTTAGAGCTGCTTTCCTTTGAGCATTCGGCTCATTTAATCAGTGTTGATGGTGTTGGGGGTGTAGGAAAGACAACACTAGTCCTAGAAACTGCACATCGTTGTCTCGAAGCTAGTCAGCCAGGTTCAGTAGTGCAGTCCTTTGAGGGAATGACCGTACCGACATTTGAGGCAATTATTTTTACATCAGCGAAACAGCAGTATCTCAAAGCTCTCCGAATTTTGCCTCGCCTCAAGCGCGAACGTAGTTTACGAGACATTTACCGGACGATCGCCCATACCCTAGAACGCCCTGAAATTAGCTACAGATCGCCAGACGATCAGCTTGATTTGATTCGAGATAGCCTCAAGCGCCAGCGAACTTTGCTGATTGTGGACAATTTGGAAACTATCGAAGATAAACAGGAATTATTAAGCTTTGTGTATGATTTACCACGTACAGTTAAAGTTATCCTGACGACACGCGAACAAGCTTTGTTTGTACCTATCCGTTTGGAATCGCTACACGAAGAAGATGCTCTAAGCCTAATCACGCACCAAGCCGAAGAAAAAGGAGTCGAGTTACAGCCAATTGATGCAAAAGTACTGTGCCAGAATACCCACGGCATCCCAGCAGCAATAGTTTATACTGTTGGTCAGCTAGCAGCAGGATATTCGCTCCAAGATGTGCTGACAAAATTACAAAGCGCTACAGGTGATGTGGCTCGCTTCTGTTTCGAGGCTTCTGTGGAACGTATGCGAGGAAAACCGCCCCACCGAATACTCATGACGCTATCGCTATTCCCCGAACCAGTTGAGAGAGAAACCATTGCCGAAATTGCTAAGGAAGACTCGATGAATACTGGTGATGGATTAGCCAAACTGCAACAACTTTCGCTAGTCCGCCAGCAGGATGCGAGGTATAGGTTACACCCCCTGACTCGTGAGTATGCGCGTGCTGAACTCACAGCCAATCCAGAGTTTGAGGAGAAAGTGCGATCGCGCTGGGTTGAGTGGTATCTCAACTTCTCGAAGAAATACGGAAATATAGATGAAAAGAAATGGTATCCCGAATACAGTTATGTAGATTTAGAGTGGGAGAATCTTCAGGAAGTCATGAAATGGTGCAGGGAAAGGGAAAAGGAAAGATATCAAGATATCCTAACTTTCTGGAGACAAATCAAAGGATATGCTCATGTGCGTGGGTATTGGGATGACCGCCTTATGTGGACGGATTGGTTGCAAGGGGCTGCCCAAAGGCGCGGCGATTGGTCAACATTGGCAGAGATTTTGTATGACAAAGGTTGGACACTCACTTTGACAAGACAGCCAGAATGTCTGGAAGAAGCCAGCACACTTTTGGAACATGCTTGGGATTTACGGAACCATAAAGACATCACCTTCCAAGTGGAATTAGCAGCTCGGATGGTTGTTCTGTGCATCCATCAACATAAATTTGATATAGCACATGAGTGGATTAAAATCAAGCAAAATATGCTGAAACAGTCTGGTGTAGAAGAGTTAGAACGCCAGCGACAGCAGATTCAAACCCATTATTATCAAGCTAAAATCCTCTTCCTAACTAAGGATTATGTGCAAGCCAAGAAACTTTACCAACGAGCACTGAAACAAGCAAAGGATATAGGATGGGAACGGGCGGAGATTGCCATCCAAAACTGGTTAGCTGATGTCGCAATTGAGGAAGGAAATTTAGAAGTCGCTCAACACATCTTGAAGCAGGGTTTCCCTGTGGCAGAGTTTAACAAAGATAAGCATTCTATCGCCTTTCACCAGCGTTCCTTTGCTTACTTGTCACAGCGACAAGGAAATTTGGAACAAGCTCGCACCTGGGCGCAAGAAGCCGTCCTTAGTTTTGAGAGCTTGAAAATGATACCGGAAGCAAGAGAAATGAGAACCTTGCTCCAAGCTATTGAGAACAGCTAATGCATCTCCGTGAAGGTCAGTGAGTTCCCCTCTCCGAAATCGCGGCTATGCATTGTCCAGATCTTTCTTAACAATCCTGAAAGCCTTGCTGTACAAAGTTTATTTTGATTGAGTTTTTGACAAGGCTTGACAATTGACCACTCATACTTCTCAGGAAAAGAGCATTTTTATTGAGAATGTGTTACGGAGTATCAGGGTTTGGTGAGTCGTGAGCGAGCGCTCTCGCAAATATTAAGAAAGATCCGGGTAATGGATAGCCTTTATAAGGAGAGGGGTGCCCGTCAGGGCGGGAGTGAGGTGAGACCAGCGCTCTTGGTAGGGTTTCCCTCGTGCCGGCTCTGGCGTTAGACCGGAGGGCGTGCCGCAGGCATACCCGGAGGGTGTCAACGTGGTTACAAATCTGCACACGCACTTGCTTGCTGTAGTTTATTTAAGCTGATGCCAAAATGTTCTGCAAACAATGTTTTGGTGTCAGAAAACGCCCTTTCTAAAGCTAGTCTGTCTGCCTCACTCCCAAAATCAAAGTTGGGATTGTGATGTACAAAGTAACCAAATAACCACTCACAATCACAAGCATACTTACGAGTGTCGAGAATGTGGTAATGCCAGACAATATCTATTTCACGAGTTGGGACAATTGCGCTATTGGGGTAGAGGTAGAGCAAATTGAGAAACATTTTGTAGTGGGCGATCGCCTGCTCTACTTGTTCACAACTCCATCCTTGACCATCTTCAGGATACATCAATCTTTGGGCAATTGGTTCCAAGTCTAAAGCTTCTAAATTTTCTTGGAAAGTCTTGCTATGAACCGAAGTAGCAGCTGTCAGATTGAAACTCATATTTGATTTGCTCCAGTTTTTGTTCTACTGAACATGTAGCCGCTACTGGCTTGAGGTTATTCACTTTTTCTGTAGTTCCTCTCGTTCCCATGCTCAGCATGGGAATGCCTCAAAGGAGGCTCTACCTCCCAATAATTATATTGAGGCATGATTAGAGGCAGCAGCCCACAGTTATGCATTCCCTGGCACAGCCAGGGAACGAGAAACAAATATAAATCAAAGTATTTCTAGCAAATTATGAGGTAACATTTGAAGCAATGGAGTTTTTCAGAGTCTTGCTACTTAAAGGCTGAAGCCTTGCGCTAATTAAAATCAAATTGCGTTAAAACTAAGGCAATCCAAAATAATATGAGCGTTCCATCAAAGTACTGGGAACTTGTCATAATTCTTCCTTCTGGTAATGGCTGTGGCTACGAGGTTAAAGTTCTACCCCAAGCCAAGGGATTTTTCCTCCAAGAATTCCCCAACCTTGCAATTCGGGTAAATATATTGGACGAGTACGTTCAAAATCGACTATTGCAGTTACTTTCTGTAAGTAATTCTGTAAGTGGTGCTAACCTTTGTCTGCGCTGTTACATCAGCCATTTCATCTTGCGAAGTTGCATACAGCGAGCAAAGCTATTTGCGGCTGGAGGTCGCATTAATTACCGTGATTTGCTGCCATTTGTCCTCAACGACGACGGGAACCTAGGATTTAAATCCCAGGCTTCACAAGGAACGCATATTCCCTTCTCTGTTGAGATTTTGTCTTCCTTCCGCCCAGAACGTCAGTGTAGTTTAGCCCGGTGGGTAGATCTTCGAGTTAAGCGTCATCGGGAACTGAACGCTTTCTTACTGGAATTTGATATTGAAGTTAGGAGTGATTGGGCAATTCTCAATAAAGGTGTTGTCAGTTATGTGAATGAACAGGGCGATGGGCAAAGCCCCGCCTTCGGCGATGCTCCCAAAGGGAGCCGCGCAAGGCGCGATCGCGAAATACTAACAGTTTTTCATGCTATCTACCGACAAGCAAGACCCCAGCAGCATCGCAGCAACTTTGGTGGCAAATGTCCAGACCCCACGCAAGCACAACTAGAGGCAATGATTTGTTACTTGCAGAAGCAGGGTATTGCAATTGATTCCCCATCCGCAATGCTCAATGAGTTAAAAAGACTGGCAAAACTCCTACGGCTACGTAGTCTTTGGGAAAAAACAGGTTTTCCTGTGACAGATTCGTTAGATAAGCCACAAGAGAATATAGAGCAGGAATACAAACAATGGGATAGTATTGCTGACCCCATCTCAAAAGAAGATTTAGTTCTTGAGTTTGAACGACTGGAATTACAAGAGTTTTGTCAACAGCAGTTGATGGAATGTTTAGATAAATCAATAAAACAGGTCATTGAAGACCACATCAGCAAGCAAAACAAAAGTCGAGGATACGCTTCCCTGGCACATCAGATAAAACCAATGCTTAGACTGCTTTACTGTGAGGGAAAGTCTCAAACCCAGATTGCTGATGAACTGGGTATAAACCAGCTTAAAGTCACTCGGTTAGTAAATCCAACAAATCTGCTTAAGATGATTCGTCGGAAAACCTTAGAGATGCTACTCAACAAAGTTTTGGAAAAAGCAAAGCAACTTGGTTATGCACAACCACCTCTTGAGCCAGATTATTTTGATAATTTGGTGCAGCAATTAGAAGCATACGTAGATATGCAGGTCTTTCAAAAAGCTCTCGCAGAACTTAGAACCAAGAGAACATCTGCTATGGAAAGTGTGTATGCCCAAAGGTTGCGTTTTGTACTGAATGACCAGGCTATAGACGGAGTTTAAGTATGAGTAACTTTTCAATAAATACTAGTAAAGAGCTGCTCAATCTTGGGATTCTAGAAGATGAAGTGATTTACTTAGATCCGGAACACTTTGACCGTGCAGTAGAGATTAGCAACCAAGTCAACACAGAAGAAAAGCGATGGCAAACTTATCTCAATGTACTGGCATTATGTAGCTTTGAAGAATGGTTACAAGGGGCTGCTAGCGACTTGTCAATTCAACTCGATTATTATTCCGTGTTGCAGTCTCCGTTTTCCAATGAATTGACAGCATTATCTTACCTCAAAGTTGGCGAGTTTGATATTTGTTTGATTGTCACTGAAAACTTAACTGATGAAGCCGTACTTCTGCCAAGCGCATCTATTGACTCACCAGAATTCGTAACTCATTTTTACGTACTTCTTGAAATTTTAGAAGAGCAGGAAGAAGCTATTATTCGAGGTTTATTACGTTACGATAAACTGCTTAATTATCAACAATCAGTCAATTTATTAGCTGAAAGGCAGGATAACTACAAACTGCCACTATTTTTCTTTGATTCTGAACCAAATCATTTGTTATATGCACTGCGGTGGTTGTCACCTACTGCAATTATACCAAAAGTATCTGGTTTGCAAACCTCAAAACAATTGAGTCAAATACACCAACCTGTAAAAGATTCTCAACCAGTTATCTTCGGTCAAAAAGCAACTCGCTTGAGTGATTGGATTCAAAACATTTTTGAGGCAGGTTGGCTAACGATTGAAGATTTGTTGGATGCAAAAGTCCTTCAAAGAACGATTGTCTGGCAAGCATCATATAGAAGTCATGATAGAAATCATGAGGATGAGATTGCAGAATTAATAAATCAACTAATCTCTAATACCAACAAATTTCAGCAACAAAAGGCTGCCAAGCGGTTAGGAGCTATTGCTAAGGGAAATGATAGCGCTATCCAAGCACTCATCAATTTAATTCAAACGACTCAAGATGATGAAATACTTTGGACAGCAGTCGAAAGTTTATGGCAAATTGCTCCTGGAAATCCTACCGGTGGTGTTAGGAAAGTTCAGCTAATCGACTTAGGAATGCTGGTTGCTAGACAAACTGTAGCACTAGCTGTGGCGATAATTCAAAAAGCAAATCAGCAATTTGGTATTCTTTTACGAGTATATCCTACAGGTGATGAACCTTATTTACCAGCTAATTTGAAACTCGTTTTGTTGGATAATTCTGGACAAGTATTGCGTGAAGTTCCAACTAGAGAATCAGATAACTACATTCAACTTAGGTTCAACGGTCAACAAGGTGAGCAATTTAGTGTCAAAGTAGCTATTGGAAATGCCAGCGTCACAGAACATTTTGAGATTTGACTAAAAATAAGATCCCCGACTTTCTCTCGTTCCCCGGCAGAGCCAGGGAACAAGAAATGATTTAGGACTGCTATAAAATGTTAGTTACACAACTAAGTTTGAAAGGGTGACGACATGAGTGATGACAATTATCTCGAAAAATCTGAAGTCATAATCAACAATTTTCGTGGTCAAAATCTCAGAGGGAAATCCTTTCAAGGCAAAAACCTTTCATGGGTAAACTTCAGTCGTGCTGACATTCGTGGAGCAAACTTTTCTGGGGCAACTTTGATAGGTGCCGACTTTCGTGGTGCTCAGGCTGGGCTACAGGATAGCTCGAAGGTTCTTTTGGTAATACTCTTGTTTTTTCTGTCAGCTTTATCGGGATTTATATCAACATTAACTGTTTTTTGGATAGCATGGCAATTAACTTATGAAAAAAGCAGACTATTCACTTCCATTGTGTTCTTTTTAATAGTGTTAGCAGTATTCTTGATTGCCAACACTTCCAAAGGTCTACTGTCAGCGATAGGAATACTGCCGATATCAGTGGCTGTAACAACACCTGTCGCTGGGGTACTGCTGAAAGCAGGTTCAGGGCATCCAACAGCAGCATGGGCTGGGGCTGGGATAGCAGCAATAGCTGTAGTTGGGGCAGTGTTCGTTGCTATGGCAGTAACAGGAACACGAGTCGTTGCAACAACACGGGTAGCGGCTGTAACAGTAGCAGTAGCTGTGGCTGGGGCAGTGATAGCGACTGTAGTGGGGCGAGCCGCAGGAACACCAGATCCACTAAGTCCACTAGCCAGTAGAGAGCTAATGAAAGTGGAAGTGGGAGTGATAATGGCAGTGGTTGCGGCAATCTCACTGACGTTACTAAGTATTTACATTGCTGTTCGGGTTTTTGCTAATGACAAGAAGTACACTTTTATACAAGGATTTGCCACTGCCTTTGCTGCCATTGGAGGGACAAGCTTTCGTGGAGCCGATTTAACAGAAGCTGACTTTACCAGAGCAAGGCTGAAAAGTACAAATTTTCAACGGGCTAATATAACTCGCACTCGTTGGTCTAAAGTTTGTGATCTTGAGTGGGCGAAAGTGAATGGCACTATTTTAACTAACTCAATAGTACGCGAGTTACTGGTTTCTGGAAAAGGCAACTATGAATCTTTTATGGGATTAAATTTGCAAGGTGCAAACCTTGCTGAAGCAGAGCTTGTGAATGCAAATTTTACGAAAGCGGTTTTAAGTGATGCCACTTTCGCTAGAGCAACGCTTATAAATGCTGATTTCACTCAAGCTGACTTGAGTCGTGCCACTTTCGTAAAAGCTAATTTACAGAGTGCAAACCTGTCAAAAACTTTAGCACTAGGCACTATATTTTGTGAAGCTAAACTTACAGCTGCTTGCATAGAGTCATGGACTATTGACGATACCACATTGCTTGAAGAATCATTCTGTGATTATGTTTACTTGAAGGACAATAAAAAAGAACGTTACCCCAGTAGTGGTAAATTCGCTCCTGGAGATTTCGAGAAATTATTTCAAGAAGTTATCAATACTGTTGATTTGATTTTTCATAATGGTATTAATCAAGAAGCATTTATTGATTCATGGCATAAGATACAGGTTGAAAATGAAGGAATCAAGCTTGATATCCAAGGTATTGAACGTAAAGGAGATAATATAGTTGTCGTTAGAGTGAATGTGCCAGCGACAGCCAACAAAAGTAAAATCTACGCTGAATTCATGGAAAATTATGAGATGCTCTCTGGAACTCTAGAAGCGAAATATCAAGCTTTGTTGGATAGTAAAGAGGAAGAAACAGCTAGAGAGCGTCAGGATAAGGAGAGGTTGTATAAAATTATTGACTCAATCTTAGACCCATTCCCTAATATTTCAGCTAGGAACAAAGTCGTTGTTCTCAAGTTAGGCGAGGGAGACTTTAGCACTGGGTTTCCAGTCACACTCCAGATTGGAGAAGAAAAAACCAGCCCGTCAGTAGAATGCTCAGGTAAGCTACCTTCAGATTTACATATTCCTCAATACTACAACAAGTGGCAATCAGCTTATCGCAAAAGCTTCATTGCTGCCTTTCGGTTAGACGTTCCAGAAACACAAATTACTAATGTTAGCAATAGTCATTTTTATGTAGAATGCTGTGAAGCTGCCGAAAGTCTGAAAAAACATTTCAATTTATGGCTCAGTTCTGAGCAGTTTCGCCCTGTGAAAGAGCAAATGTTAGTAGAACTAAATCCTGCCGATTCAATTCGGTTTATTTTGCAAACTGAAAATGAGCTACTGCGCCGCTTACCTTGGCATCTCTGGGATTTTTTTGAGCGCTATTCAAAAGCTGAAGTTGCAATGAGTAATACGGCTTATCAACAACCTAGTAATGACAAAATCAAACAATTTACATCTTCTAAATCTGAAGTCAGAATATTGGCTATTCTAGGTTATAGCTGTGGAATTGATGTTCAAAAAGACCAAGTTTTGCTGAAACAATTTACTGAAGATGCAGAAGTTATCTATTTAATAGAGCCAACGCGAAAGGAAATCCAAGAGCAACTTTGGAATCAAGCTTGGGACATTCTCTATTTTGCTGGTCATAGCTCAAGCAGCGCTGATGCTAAAATTGGTCACATACGCATAAATGAAACTGAAAAGTTGACCATTTCTGATTTAAGGTATGCTCTCGAAAACACGATTCAGCGTGGTCTTAGGCTCAGTATTTTCAACTCTTGTGATGGCTTAGGATTAGCGTTTAATTTAGCTAATTTGCATATTCCACAAATGATTGTTATGCGCGAGTTTGTACCAGATGAAGTAGCACAGGAGTTCTTAACAAACTTTTTGAAAGCATTTGTAGGCGGGAAATCTCTTTATCAATCAGTACGTGATGCACGCAAACAGTTACAGCACTGGGAAAATTGGTTTCCCTGTACAACTTGGTTACCTGTGATTTTTCAGAACCCAGCACAAGTTCCTCCATTCTGGCAAGAACTACGAGATTCTACAGCTGGGTGAGTATTGGCGCATGTGAAGTTCAAGATTGTTAATAAATAACAATTCATAACAAATGACTAACAAACAACTTATAACTTCTTTGCACTTATTTACAAAATAGGGAGCTATCTATTTCAGTTTGTAACTATTTGTTTATCCCAAAAGATTATTCCTTTAGACTGATCTCCAATAGAAATAGAAAATTTTTGGGATATAAACGCATGCATTCAGTAAATTTAGTTTGTCACGATTTTTTTGTGGTTCTTTCCTTTATCGCTTGCATTACTGGTCTATTGTTACTATGGGAGCGCAAGCAAGGTAATGATGAAGCGGAAGAAACAGAGAAGATTCTGTTTAGGATGAGCTTTTCTTACTGGCTAGTTTACTGTGTGGCTTTCGCTATCCAAAAAATGGTTTTACCGGACTGGGAAACTGTAGTCATGAGTTTAAGGATAACGACGGCACTGTCATATTTCTTAACATTTTCTTGCATCGTCAGTCTGCCGCTACATAAATTTGCAGTGCGTCATGTTCAGGAATAGTTATTAGTTATTAGTCATTAGTACAACGAACAAAGGACAAAAAGCTATTTACTAATGGCTATAAATTACTTTTTCATCGCAAAGGCGATCGCCTCTTGGAGTTGATTCTGATCCAAATTCGTCACGATAAATACCTCTTGCACTGTTTTGCCGTGGCGTGCGATCGCCTTAAAGCCACCCCGAATTGGTACAGATATTCGCAATTGTAAATGAGGGCTATGACCTTTCACCCGCCCAATCTGTCCCGGCGTGACGGTTTGAATTCCATCCTGCTTGATGAGACGTTCTAGGATTGGGATAAGACCACTAATGTGGGTTGAGTGATTCCAAACAAGTCTGCCCTCAGTGGGTTTTGTCATTATTTTTACAAAATTATGCGGCTTCAAGGGGAGCCATCGTCAAACCAGCTCTCGAAAGCTGCTGATGATAGAATTCAGCAGGTTCTTGGGGACCTGTCCAGACAATTGCTTGACCTTCGTAATGCACTTGGTTTGTGAGTTTCCAAGCGCGATCGTCAGTCATACCCGGAATATACTTTACCAAACAATCGTGAACATGCTGGAAAGTATTAAAATCATCATCTAACACAATCACTTTATAATTCGGATATGGCTTACGGGTCACTTGACTAGACCGTTCAGGAGCTTTAGTTGGTGCTGTTGCCATTCCGTAAACAGCTGCTGAAAGTCTGGTAATCATAGAACACCTAGTTAAAAAGCTTAAACTATCAAAACTACAATTAACTAGTTTAGTGCATAGTCAAAAGTCAAGAGTCTAATGACTAATGACTGATGACTGATGACTAATTATTTCCAATCGTCCCAATTTTGGTTAAAAATCGAAGTATCGGGGAAGGCAGTGGGGTTCCCATTTCTCTCCAACAACTGTTTGAGGAGTTGTAATCGCGGTTCGCTTAAAGGCAATTTTTCCACGAGTTGGTAAGGTGCAACGCCATTTTTCAGAGCAAAAGCTGCTGTTGTTCCCGCAGCTGCACCTGCAGACCATTCAAAAGAGTGAACCCTGTATGCTGCTGCAGCGATGTGACTGGTTCCGATACTTTTACCACCTACGAGTAAATTGTCAATTTTTTGGGGAATCATCGCCCTCAGTGCAATTTGGAAAGGATAAGCTTGCCCAGCACCTCGTCTTTCGCCAGCACGTTCCGTATTTCCAGGCGCTTCTGGAGGACTTTTGGTCATACAAGGATGGAAGTCTATGGCGTAGTGACCGATACCTACAGTATCAGGGAAAATAGTGGAACGAGTCCGCCGTGCTACCTTGTCCGGACTAACCTTACCTGCAAGAACCGATGCTGCTTCTAAACCTCCTAATGCAGCTTTGAGGCGACGATACATATCTGGCGGTAGTGTTTTGCGGTAGTACTCATCATCATAGTTACGACGAGAAATATCAATTTCCCAAATTGAAAAGCCTTCAGGTTGTCCCCAGCTTGGGCGTCCAATAATACGTCGTCCTTCCCGCATATACGGATGTTTCGACAAGCCATGCGCTGTTCCCATTGGGGAATCTAAGCCTGATAAAAAGCGGTTATTCGGTTGTGGCTGCTTCACACCATCTCCTAATTGAGAATCTGTGTTCCCTGCAGTCAACCAATAATAGTATCCCAAAGAGATTTCCTCTCCTTTGCGTAAGGCTTCTGTCCGCAGCCCGCCCATCCAGCCTCCTGGTTGCAATTGGCCAGCAGATTGTAACTGTTGACGAGTGTAAATGAGGTTATCGGCAGAAGTTCCCGGACGGTAATCATTGCCCCAAGTCCAGTTTTGCATTGAGATGTCCCCTGGAGTGGGAGCGCTAAATTTGATACTACCAAATTCCATTGGTTGTCCTTTCGTGGGACTCCAAATGCGACGGTAGGTGAAAACCAAGGGAAAGCTTGCTAGCCGCTTCAATTCATAGCTATAATATGGAGCATATTGTGGATAAAATGGGGGCATTGTTTGTGTTTGCGGGTTATCAGTTGCCTCCATCGCAAAGGTGTAAGTAAAGCCCTGAGTACAATAGGCATCGTTTTGAGTACTGGAAGAAGAAGGTTCTAAGTAAGAACGAGCATCAATCCCCAGTCGGTAGGGAACATCTGCAAGACCGATAATTTCCCCGGTTTCTGAAGTGTCTACAACATACCAGTTAGGAGCATTACTGCCAGCTTTACTTTTGGTTTGCTTGGGGGCGAGGCGAATAATAGTTTTGGCAAACCGAGACGAGTTTTGGTAGGTATAAGCGTCTTCGATGGTTTGAGATAAAGGAAAAGTGTTGAGGGGTGGTGCGCCTTGGGCTGATTGATGTTGGATGGCGATCGCACTACTAATAAGCTTCCCGTCGCCACTATATTCCAATTCCTTGATCACTGTGTTGGGCAACCATTGCAACTTTCCTTTGCCTTTTTTTTCAGCATCTTTGAGCATCGAAGTCAAAATTTCATGACCATCGCGCGGAAGAAAACACGAGTCACTAACCCAGCAGTCACCAGGGTTAATATTACCACGGTATTTACTCTCAATACGCTTTCGCAGTTCTAAGTAACCACGAGAGTAAAAGAGTTTGCGACGTTGGGTTGGTCGTTCATCAAGTGCAGAAGTTCCTTGCGAAGAGATTTGTCCTCCCAACCAATCAGTAATTTCAGTCAAGCACACTGTTTGCCCTGCCAGTATTGCTTCATAAGCTGTGGCGACACCAGAAAGTCCTCCACCCACAACCAGAATGTCACAGTTGACTGTTTTGTCTGGTGTTCTGGGTGGTGCTGCAATAACAGCGTATGGTGCGATAAGAGAGATAAAAGTAGAGCAAAAAGTCAGTATGGATAGCGATCGCTTCATTCTTAACAAGATCCGTTCAACTCCTAAATCACCTTTTAGAGCATTTTTCCCAAATTTCCTAGCGACTTTTTTTCTGCGACCAGACGAATTAAACAAATGCATTTGCTTTAAGTGCATAAAAATCAAAAGTCACCCATATAAAATATCAGAAGCGGTTTCAATCACTTCCGCCACACAAACAAAAAAGGGAAACTGAAACAATGAACGCCAAGATTTTACTTGAACAATGCAAAAGAATAAATTTATCACAGAATAGGCGCTTCACCACCCTCTGAGGTAGACCATTTGTGTTGTGTTGTTGTGCCCGCTTTTAGCGGGCTTTTTCTTATTGCGATGTCGCGCATTCCTGTAATATCATGTCCAGATGAACACTTATAAAAAACCAAAAACCTCAACTGCTTGCGCTACCCTCTTCGTAGGTTCGCACAGGTTTGGGGTGAGGTAACGCAGCAACAAGAAGTCATTCAGCTGAGTTCTTGCATCATGACGAGTTAATAGTGTTTAAATATACTTATAGAGAATTTTCACTCTTAGTCCATTAAAATGGACTTTGCCTGTAAGCGGCGGGACTTACAATCCTAGGCGAACGAGAACGGAGTGAAACAAAATGTATGTAACAAATTTGACTATTTTTGACCTGGTGCAAGATGTCAGTTAGTGGACTTGATATTAAAAGGATAAGCATACCCATCATTGCGACAAGTTGTGCAGTACTTATGCGCAAATAGGTAATCATCAGCAGATGATATCACGCTCCTGACTCAGGCATCATGCACCAAGGCAATGGGCTTCATAACAACTACTCAATTTCTCTAAAAGATAGTCGAGCTGTTGGTGCTTTTGGATCTTTACTTGCAAAAGCGCAATATGCGTTTGGATTCATTTTTCCATAATCCCTGAGGAAGTTCAAACAACTAAAGCGATCGCTAAAAGTAGTTACATAAACAACAAATAAATGCTTGTCAACCAGATTTGGATAATCTGGTATCCAAAACACACCAGTTTGAGAATAACCTGCTGCCTGCAAAGTTTTCGTTTGCTTAACAGCATTTTGTAAATGTGGGAAGCTAGAGTCTGCTATAAAATGAAATGAACTAGGCAAAGCATCAGTGTCTATATTTTGTTGTTTATTGGTTTGCACTATTTGAGAACTGGCAGATACAGAAGGAGATAATGTAAAAGGGGCATCTGGCCCTTGTGGTTTTGTGACTAACCCAGATGAGTGTTCTTTATTATACACTGTTGGTTGGCGAAAATTTGTTAACAATAGAGCAAGTATTATGGATGTACCGAATAATGTACCTATCATAAAAATGCTGCCAAGAAATATACTGTTGTGTCTTCTGTTTTGAGCTGCAGATCTTAGAGTTGTAGGAACAGTCTGGGCAGGTGGTTGAGTACGCTTAGCCACATATGATGGAAGAGAACTTGCAATACTTTGTAGAGCATATATCATTGCTCTGGCGCTGGGGTAGCGTTCCCTAACATTATTCCGAATTGCCTTATCTAAGACTGCTGCTAAACTTGGACTAACTCCATCCCGCTGCCAGATACTCTCCCCAGTGTATAAGTCTGTTGTCATCTGTTGCGGCAATTGTCCTGTGAGCAAATAAATCGCTGTTAGTCCTAAACTATATAGATCACTGGCAAAAACTGGACGCCCTGCTGCTTGTTCATTAGGCATAAACCCTGGTGTACCAACAATAATTGAACTGCTGACAGTTCCTTCAGGATTCATCACTGTTCCCATCGTTTCTCGCACAGCACCAAAATCAATCAACACTGGTTTGCGATCTGATGAGCGCATAATAATGTTATCCGGTTTTATATCGCGATGGATAAGACCTTTGTCATGGACATATTCCAGCACATCCAACAAGCTGATCAAAATCGAGACAACTTCATTTTCGCTTAAACATCCATTTTCTTGGACTTTCTGAAACAGGGTTTGTCCGTCGATCCATTCCTGTACTAAATAGAATTGTCCAAACTTTTGAAAGTAAGCGTACAGAGTGGGAATTTGATGACTAGCTGCTCCGAGATCCTCTAATATAGTAGCTTCCCGTCGAAATCGCTTTTGCACGACTTCCTCAATTAGGGGATTGTCGTTTACTGGTTTGAGTTGTTTAATCACACAACGGCGTGCCGAGGGCATTTGGGTGTCTTCTGCTAAGAATGTGTCGCAAAACCCGCCTGACCCGAGTACGCTGATAATATGGTAACGCTCGCTGAGTAATGCTGGTATGGTTCTTTTTTCTTGATTCATATTAATTTTTGTGTTTTCTAAATGATTGACAAGACAGAATCGTAATTTCTACAAATCGAGTTTTTTATATCGTACAAAATATGACTTTTGTCAAGTGTTTATTGAAGAAAATTTACTTTTCACATCAAGTTGCCACTTGCAGAATATCACAAGAAATTCCTATTTTGAAAAACTGTTAAATTTCATCTAAAATTCAAATTTTCAATTGGGAATAAGTCTTTATAAAAATTTTACAAAGAAAAATAAAGTAGGAAAAGTAGGAAGAAAAAAGGAAAATAAGAAAAATCTATATGTCCCTATTTATATTTGTTTTGAGAGTGATTTAACTTAATTATAATGCGTCTTTATGAATCAGCAAAAATTATCTAAAAAAAGTGCCAAAATAGTGATGTTTTTAGTGGGATTGAAAGCCCAATAAACATGTTGTGCATCAAACCACGAAAAAGTAAAAGAACGGAAAACATATAGCTTGAGGTTAAGCTGATGCTTCAGGAAGATTTAGTTATCAGTAGTAGCCATGACTCACGGCTTGTAACGCTTTCAATTGTCATTGCAGTTTTTGCATCATACACTGCTCTTGATTTAGCTGGGCGAGTCACGGCAGCCAAAGCATCGGCGAGAATGGCTTGGCTAATTGGCGGCGGGATTGTGATGGGAATCGGTATCTGGTCGATGCACTTTGTCGCCATGCTTGCCTTCAGTTTGCCGATACCGATGTTCTACGATATGTGGACTGTGGTGGTGTCAATAGTGCCTGCCATCATTGCCTCGCTTGGCGCACTTTTTCTTGCCAGTCGCCGAGTGTTGAGCATCTGGCAATTGCTGATTGGCGGTACGCTTATGGGTATTGGTATTGCGTCGATGCACTACATTGGAATGTACGCGATGCGAATGGAAGCAAGTACCGAGTATAACCCACCCCTGTTTGTGCTTTCTGTGGTGATTGCCATTGGTGCATCGATGATCGCACTATGGATAGCCTTCCAATTACGCATGCAAACGAGTACAACTGTGGGGTGGACAAAGCTTGGCAGTGCACTCGTCATGGGAGGGGCAATTGCTGGGATGCACTATACAGGGATGGCTGCGGCTAATTTTAAAGCTACCAATCTACAAGCATTCACGAGTTCCCAAGCAATAACTAACTCCCTCACCGGGTTGGCTATTGGTATTGGTGTCGCCACTGTTGTGATCTTGAGTTTTGCGTTGCTGACTTCGTTTGTTGATCAGCGTTTGGCAGCCTCAGCGAAGCTTTTGGAACAGCAAGAAGTTGAAACCATACGTTCCCAGCAATTTATAGAAATTACCCTAGGTATTCGGCGATCGCTTCATATAGATGATGTTCTCAATACAACCGTTAACGAAATTCGTCAAGCATTAACAACAGATCGTGTTGTGATTTATCGCTTCAATTCTGACTGGAGTGGCACTATCATCGCCGAGTCAGTCGCAGAGGGTTTGGTGAAAACTTTAGGACAAAAAGTCAATGATCCTTTTCGGCAAGATTACATTGAATTGTACAAAAATGGTAGAGTCGGAGCCACTAACAACATTTACAAAGCTGGTTATACAGATTGTCATAAAAAGATTCTAGAAAATTTTCAAATCAAGGCAAATTTAGTTGCACCTATTTTAAAGAATTATCAGCTTACAGGGTTATTATGTGCCCATCAATGCTCCGGACCTCGAAAATGGCAAAATTCTGAAGTTGATTTATTTGGACAATTAGCAATTCAAGTCGGAATCGCCCTAGAACAAGCCAGTCTTTTTGATGAACTTCAACAGGCGCAAAAAGTGCTGCGACTTCGTGATCGGGCAATTGCAGCAGCTAGTAACGCCATCTTTATTACTGATTCGCACCAAAGCGACAATCCGATCATTTTTTGCAATCCTGCTTTTGAAACAATCACAGGCTATTCACAAGAAGATGTGCTTGGGTGCAACTACCGCTTTTTGCTGGGAACCGACACAGATCAAACAACTGTTGAACAAATACGCGACGCTATGCGTGATTCCAGTGAATGTCAGGTTACTCTCAAGAGTTACCGCAAAGATAGTACCCCATTTTGGTGTGAATTAACAGTTTCTCCAGTGCGAGACGCATTTGGACGAGTCACAAATTTGATTGGGATTTTATCTGACATTACTTTACGCAAGCAGGCGGAAGAAGGATTTCGGCAGACTAAAGAAGTTCTCCAAAGGCAGCTTTTAGAACTTATTACTGATGTCAAACAAGCAACTTATGGTGATTTAACCGTTCGAGCTAAAATTTCAGTTGGTGAAATTGGTGTAGTTGCTGAGTTTTTAAATACTATTATCGACAGTTTCCACCAAATTGTAACTCAAGCCAAAACAGCTGCTGACCAAGTGAATGTTTCTATCGGGCAAAACTCTAGTGCAATCCAACAATTAGCAGATGAAGCACTCACACAGGTTGAGGAGATTACCCATACTCTTGAACAAATGGATAACATGACTGTGTCGATCCAAACAGTCGCAGAGAGTGCTCGCCAAGCAACAGAAGTAATTGACGAGACTTATAATAAAGCAGAGACGACTGCAAAAGCAATGGATTTTACGCTCGACACTATTTGGAATTTACAACAAATCGTTGTGGAAACAGCCAACAGAGTTCAGTGTGTAAGCGAAAATTCTCAAAAAATTTCCTCACTGATATCCTTGATGAAGCAAAATGATATGCAAGCCAATTTGTTAGCGATCAATGCTGGTGTTGAGGCTGCGTGGATGAGTCATGCAAATCGAATGTTTATCACAGTAGCGGAAGAAATTGCTCAATTGGTTGCGAAGTCTGCTGAAGTGAGCACAGAAATTTCACAAATTTTCGAGAACATCCAATCTGAAACCAGGGAAGTTGTCAAAGCCATAGAACAAGGAACAACTCAGATGGTGGGCGGAGTAAAAGTTGTTGAAAATGCCAAGCTTGACCTAAATGAAATTATAGAGGTGTCTCGCCAGATTAATTCTTTGATAAAGTTAATCTTGACAGAAACAGTTTCTCAGACAAAAATCTCTCAAACAGTTGTGTCGTCCGTAAAAGAAGTTGCTGAAGCGCGGGTGAGTAGTGCCAATTCCTGTGGTATAGTGTCCCGTTCTTTGCAGCAAACACAAGAACTAGCGCTAGAATTACAAGATTCAGTCAGTGTCTTCAAAACAGGGTTAAGCGCATGATACTCATTGAATCTAAAATTAATCGAACATATGTGCAAGAACGTCTCTTAACGACTTTATTAGGAGGAATTCCTAATATTGCTTTAGGAGGACTGTTGAGAAGTTTCGTCTATCGAACTCTTTTCGCTCGCATAGGTAAATCAGTTAACATTCAGCATTGTGTGGAACTTCTGGGCACTTCTTGTATAGAAATTGGCGATCAAGTACGTCTGGCAAAAGATGTTCAGATCAATGCATCAGGAGATCCAAAAAATAGAGTGTCTTTGGCAAATCGGGTGAAACTCCAACGTGGAGTTGATATTCGCTCACTCCATAATACACGTATCACAATTGATGAGGATACATACATAGGTCCCTACGTTTGTATTGCAGGTCCTGGAGACATTAAAATTGGTAAGGCTTGTTTGATTGCACCTCACTCAGGAATATTTGCGAACAATCATATTTTTGCCGATCCCACTCAACGAATTGGTGATCAAGGCGTCACTCGCAAAGGAATTGTAATTTCCGATGACTGTTGGCTGGGGCATAACGTGACAGTCTTAGATGGAGTCACCATTGGTAAAGGAAGTATTATTGGTGCAGGTTCAGTTGTCAGCAAAGATATTCCCCCCTATTCGATTGCGGTGGGTGCACCTGCACGAGTTATCAAAAGTCGTTTAGAAGAAAGTAGCTATGGGAGGGTACAGGAAGCAGCGTAACCTCAAGGAGGAGAGCCATTGGTGTCAACTGAACGTTCAAACCTTTATCTTACCTTGATTTGACCCTACTCATTAATCCCCTCTCCGATCTCCGGCGAGGGGCATACCTTGAAACTTTTTCTTCACTTATCACTTCTGCCCTCTGCCCTCTGCCTTGCCCGAAGGGCGATAATATTTTTATTACCGCTCGCTTGTGCTGGTAAGCACATTACCGCAAAAGGAGATATTTTGATGAATTTAAAGGCAGTTGTAGAGCTGTTTCAAGAAACATTCCAAGAATGGAGTAAGGATAAAGCGTCACGTTTAGCCGCAGCACTATCTTATTACACAATCTTTTCTATTGCCCCATTACTGATTATTGTCATTGCGATCGTCGGTGCGGTAAAAGGAGAAGATGCAGCAACAGGCGCAATTAAGCAGCAACTTGAAGGTTTAGTCGGCACATCTAGCGCAGAAGTTATCCAGAACGCAATTAAAAGTGCCAGCCAGCCAAAAACGGGAACTATCGCTTCCATCATCAGTGTTGTCGTTCTGCTGTTTGGTGCGACTGGTTTATTTACTGAGTTGCAAGATGCCCTAAATACGATTTGGGAAGTGCAGCCAAAACCCGGACGCGTTATGAAAAACATGGTTCGCCAACGCGTTACCTCGTTTGCGATGGTGCTAGCCATTGGTTTTTTGTTGCTGGTGTCACTTGTGATTAGTGGGGTTTTAGCAGCGCTAGTTGGTTACTTTAAAAATGTCATACCTGGTGTTGATTTTATTTGGCAGTTTGTCAACTTCATCGTTGGTTTTGCCATCACTACATTGCTATTCGGACTTATTTTCAAAGTCCTGCCAGATGTTAAAATTACTTGGAGTGATGTTTTGACCGGAGCTGCCCTCACCGCATTTTTGTTTTCTATTGGTAGGTATCTTTTAGGACAGTATCTAGGTAATGGCAGTTTTGGATCAGCCTACGGTGCTGCTGGCTCTGTGGTAATTATCCTGGCTTGGGTTAATTATGCTGCCCAAATTCTCTTTTTTGGTGCTGAGTTTACCCAGGTTTATGCGAGAAAGTATGGTTCCCGTATTGTTCCTGATAAGCATGCCATTCCTCTGACGGAAAATGCTCGTCTTAATCAAGGTATGAAACCAAACAATAGGAATGAACGAACACAAAAGAGAAAACAATCTGGTGATGACTCTAACTAATAGCAATTCAAAAAATGTTTGTGACAGATACTGTCTTTAACCCGCAAGTCGTAGTCAGTCAGGGAAGTAACTACCTCGCTGAGTGAGTTGAGCCAAGAGTTGAATAACCTTGGTTCACAAATTCTTCAAGTTAATTGGAAGTCGGAATATGTTCGTAAAAAGAACTTTATGTATGGCTTTTCGCTCTTAGTGTTTTACGTTTTTCAATGTTTATCTACTTATCAATGTGAATGTGGAGCAAAGTAATCGCAAAGACTTTATTATAGTTATGAATGAAACCGTTCCAATTAATCATAAAAAAAATCAAAAAAAACCTCTAGTTTTCTCTAGAGGGTTTAGTCGTAATTGAGAAGAGAAATGCTGGAGAAGCATAGCAATTTTATTTTGCCTGATAGTTAGCTATATACCTACATCCAAAAGGAATAGAATTGACCGAAACAGTGAACAGTGAACAAAATGGTACAAGCCCCCAAATTCATTTGTGGAAAGAAAAGAAAAGTTATTCCTTGCCAAAATCCCCAGCAATTTATTCATGGGGATTAACTGGTAACTGATAACTGGTAACTGATAACTGTTAAAAAGATATTTTTTATACTTGTAAATAATCAAACCCTGAATTGTTGGAGTTATACTCTACGCAGAGATGAGTCTACAAATACCAGTTTCTATTTTTATCAGGGTAAACAATAGCACTACTGCCTAAAGAGATATATTTGATATATGTGACAGTGTACACATCAAACCGGTCAATCTTATGTGCCTTAAACTCGTGCCCAAGAAACAGCTAGGAACATATGAAAGAAACACCATCCTCCTTCTTAAGAGTTCCCTGTGTTTGTTGAAAGTAAGAGCAAACTTTTGATAAAAGTCTGATACATACTCTTTATGAGTTCCCGCATTCTTTGTACAATATGACGGTTGTATTCTGTGGCGGACTGTGATTGAGCGTTATACCTTGCCCGAGATGGGCAATCTCTGGACAGAAGCATATAAGCTAAAAACTTGGCTGCAAGTAGAAATTGCTGTTTGTGAAGCGCAGGCTGAGTTGGGTTATATTCCAACTGAAGCAGTTGAAGAAATTAAGGCAAAGGCGAATTTTGATCCAAAGCGAGTATTGGAAATTGAAGCTGAAGTCCGCCACGATGTGATTGCTTTCTTGACAAATGTCAATGAATATGTAGGAGATGTGGGGCGCTACATCCACTTGGGTTTAACGAGTTCTGATGTGCTGGATACGGCTTTAGCACTGCAACTTGTTGCGAGTCTGGATGTGTTGATGCAACGTCTAGAAGATTTGATTGAGGTTATTCGTCAAAAGGCTAAGGAACATCGCACGACGGTGATGATTGGACGTTCCCACGGTATTCACGCTGAACCGATTACTTTTGGTTTTAAGCTGGCTGGATGGTTAGCAGAAGTGTTGCGACACCAGGAACGTTTGAAAATTTTGCACCAAACAATTGCTGTTGGTAAGATGTCTGGTGCGGTGGGAACTTATGCCAATATTGAACCTCGTGTGGAGGCGATCGCCTGCCAAAAACTCGGACTCAAACCCGATACAGCATCAACACAGGTGATATCGCGCGATCGCCACGCCGACTTTGTCCAACAATTAGCCCTCCTCGCCGCATCTATAGAACGCTTCGCTGTTGAAATTCGTAACTTACAAAAAACAGACGTTCTAGAAGTCGAAGAATTCTTCTCCAAAGGGCAAAAAGGTTCCTCAGCAATGCCCCACAAACGCAATCCCATTCGTTCAGAAAGACTCACGGGAATGGCGAGATTAGTTCGTTCTCATGCTGGTGCTGCCTTAGAAAATATCGCACTCTGGCATGAAAGAGATATTTCTCATAGTTCGGTAGAAAGAGTGATTCTTCCCGACTCTTGCATTTTGACTCACTTTATGTTGTCAGAAATAACCAAGTTGGTGAAAAACTTGCTGGTTTATCCAGAAAACATGGAACGGAATATGTACTGCTATGGCGGCGTTGTATTCAGCCAGAGAGTGCTATTAACACTAATAGACAAAGGAATGAGTCGTGAAGAAGCTTACGCAATTGTCCAACAAAACGCTCACACAGCTTGGAACAAACCAGACGGTAATTTTCATGAATTAATAGTCAAAGATTCTCGCGTTACCCAACAGTTATCAGCAGCAGAAATTGAGGAGTGTTTTGATTCACAACAGCATTTAAAACATTTAGAGCAGGTGTATCAACGTCTCGGAATTTAGTTTGAAATGAGGTGCGTAACTGCTGCGTAACGCACCCATCTTTGAAAAGAATATCAACATTGTTTCTTCACGAAATCTGCCTGCAGGGCGATCTAGTTATAACTGCAACCAGGTAATCTTTATTTTGTAGATAACAACATTTCATATATCGTTGTATGTAAGGGGTGGATGTAGATTGTGTACGCAGCATACTGTTAAAAGAATCTTCATTTTTATATTTGTTGGTTGTTTGTCTGTAACCGGATGTACCTCACAAAAAACTCAAGCGACTGATGGGGTAGAATACAAAACTCAAGTCGTCGGTTGGGTAGAAAAAGCAAAGATTCCTGGCGTTGATCAAGAGGTCAAAGTCAAGCTTGATACAGGTGCGAAGACCACCTCAATTAATGCTGAAATTTTAGACAAACCTGATAAAAAGACAGAAGTTGGCGGAATGATTAAATTCCGATTTTTAGATGGAGAAGGAAACAAAAAAATTTTCGAGCGTCCTATTGTGCGGTGGGTTAGCATCAAAAGTCGCGAAGGTGCGGATATACGTCGTCCGGTGGTGCGAATGAAATTTTGTCTTGCAGGTCGGTGGATTGAAGAAGAAGTAAACCTTGCAGATCGAGATGACTTCAATTATCCAGTCCTGATTGGACGCAACATGCTAAAACAAGGCAAGTTAGCTGTTGATGCTTCTCAAACTTTTACCACTCCATCATGTCCAACACAGGAGGCTCAAAAGTGAATCGTACTTTTCGCGCCTTAGTTTTAGCGTTGTTTTTAGCGGCGATCGCACTAACTATCTTTTTCCATAAGCTGACGACCTCAGATGTTCCCCTATCTCCCAACCAAGCTTATAGAAGTTGGTATGTAGAAGCAAAATTATCGCTGAATTCAGATAAATTATCTCTCGCATCAGAAGAAGTCAATTCAACGACTATTAAGCTTTATCTTCCCCAGGAATCTCAGCGCTACAAAATTGTTGACGAAGATTTTACCGATGGTAAATTTAATCGCCAAGTCAAGACTTTGGAGAATTCACCAAACAGAGTGGCTGTCTTCACAAGGCAGGATGATGCCAATAACAAATTTATATTTTATCGAGCAATTATTCGTAGAAAAGATAACGCGACACCAGGATCTGAAGAAGTTCCCATTTCTGGACGACGGTTGGTTGATCAAGAATTTGTGAAGTTTGGCCAAAATACCGCAAGGGTTGAGGATAATCTCAAGGAAAATCTGCCAACTGCGGAAATTAACGCTTTGTTGAACGAAGCTAAAAAGCAGTCAAGCGATCGCCTGTCTTTGGCGAAACAAATCTATCAACTGTCTCTTCGCACAGACGATATTCGGGTGCAGGCTATCCGTAGAAACCTGAGAAATCAAAAATCCACCCCAGAATTAGCGGCATTTCTCTTGACTCAAGGGAACATTCCAGCGCGGGTTGGTAACGGGATTCTGCTTAGGAGTAAAGAGGTCTATTCAACTGATTTTATTCAATGGCTAGAGATTCAAGAGGGCGATCGCTGGTTAGCTTTCGATCCAATAGATTATAGTTTTAGAGAGCAAGACCGCTATCTCACATGGTGGTATGGTTCAGACCGTGTCTTACAAGCAAAAGGCGTTAGCAATATTGCTTTAGAAGTTGTTGTCCAACCCAATACTGACAAGGGATTGACAAACGCGATTCGGCAAGGTGAGAAAGTATCAAATATATTACTAGACTACTCCTTGTTTAACCTACCACTGGCAAATCAGCGCATCTTTCAAGTGCTTGTCCTAGTTCCTATTGGTGCTTTAGTTATTTCCGTTTTGCACCAGATGATTGGATTGCAAACCTTTGGCACGTTCACGCCCATATTAATTGCCCTCTCCTTTCGGCAGACTGGATTGTTAGTTGGCATTCCGCTGTTTGTTATAGTCGTAATTCTTGGACTTTTAATCCGTGCCTACCTGAATCGATTGCAGCTTTTGATTGTTCCTCGACTCGCCGCAATTTTGACAGCAACTGTCTTAATAATGGCTGTCCTGGCAATCATCATGGAACATCTGAATATTGATCTAGGTTTATCGATTTCTTTGTTCCCAATTGTAATCTTGGCGATGACAATTGAGCGCGCAGCTGTGACGTGGGAAGAACAAGGTCCAACAGACACAATTATTGCTGGACTCGGTAGCCTTCTAGCAGCTGTCATTGGCTATTTCTGCATCATTAATCCTTATGTGCAGCACTTAGCGTTCGCCTTCCCGGAACTCTTGCTGTTAGTTTTAGCGTTGAATATCCTTGTAGGACGCTACAACGGCTACAAACTGATTGAATATTTCCGATTTAGGTCACTACAACGGCAGTTGAATCAAACACAGGGATAGACTAGCATGGTTTTGTTTTCGCTTCAGCGTTACGGCATTCTAGGGATTAACGCTCGCAACTTGGATTACATTTTTGCTAGCAATCCGCGTCAGCTCTACCGCTATGCTGACGATAAACTAGAAACCAAAAAAATTGCTCAAAGTATTGGTGTATCAGTTCCACAAACCTACGGAGTCATTTCATTCCAAGGTGAGGTAAGGAATTTCTCAAAAATCGTTGGAGAACACAAATCTTTTGTTGTTAAACCTGCTCATGGTAGTGGTGGCGATGGCATTGTAGTGATTAGTGATGTGACAGATGAGGGCTATCGCAAAGCCAGTGGTTCCATTCTCAAATCAGGAGACTTACAGTATCACATTTACAACATTCTTAGTGGGATGTTTTCCTTAGGAGGACAAACTGATAAAGCGATTATTGAATATGCTGTGCAGTTCGATCCTGTTTTTGATGAAATAGCTTATCAAGGTGTTCCCGATATCCGGGTGATTGTCTATCGTGGAGTTCCAGCAATGGCAATGTTGCGTCTCCCCACGCGGGCTTCTGACGGTAAAGCTAATTTACACAGAGGTGGCGTTGGTGTTGGTATTGATCTCTCAACAGGCACAACGCTTGCTGGTATCCAAAAAAACCGCTACATTGAAAAACATCCTGAAACTGGGCATCCATTGTGCGATCGCCAAATACCTCACTGGCAAACAATATTAAACATGGCTGCTAAATTGGGCGATAAAACAGAGTTTGGCTATCTCGGCGTTGACATTGTTCTTGATCAGCAAAAAGGTCCACTTTTACTCGAAATTAACGCTCGTCCTGGACTTGCAATTCAAATTGCTAATCAACAAGGGCTAATTGGGCGACTCAAAGCAATTGATCATGCCTTGCCAAAACTTTCAGGAATTCCAGAAAAAATTGCCTTTGCACAAGAAGCTTTTGCAGTACAAGCCAGTTCAATTAATGTGCTGTCTGATTTTTGCAAGTAAGTTCTTGGGTTCATAATGCTCCCACAACAGAAAACTATTTACCAAACTTGGCGTACAAAGAATGCCGTAGAAGTAAACAAACCACCTAATTCGGCATGGGGTGCGATCGCCTGCCAAAAACTCGGACTCAAACCCGATACAGGATCAACACAGGTGATATCGCGCGATCGCCACGCCGACTTTGTGCAACAATTAGCCCTCCTCGCCGCATCTATAGAACGCTTCGCTGTCGAAATTCGTAACTTACAAAAAACACGTGAAGAAGCTTACGCAATTGTCCAACAAAACGCTCACACAGCTTGGAACAAACCAGACGGTAATTTTCATGAATTGATAGTCAAAGACTCTCGCGTTACCCAACAGTTATCAGCCGCAGAAATTGAGGAGTGTTTTGATTCACAGCAGCATTTAAAACATTTAGAGCAGGTTTATCAAAGACTGGGAATTTAGCTTCTTCGCGCCCTCGCCCCGCACCATAGCCCTTGGCTTGGTGTCGGGATATAAGGCGGGCAAAGCGAAGCAATCGCAAGAATCGTATTTTATGTTTTTTATGTTGACCTAGTACAACAAGGCAAAAGTAAAAAGTAAAAAGTAAAAAGAAAGAACTCTTATGCTACAAGCTTTTTACCTATTTTAAATGGTCTGTTTATTTCCGCCCTGCTTTACTAGTTACCAAGCAATATGAAAGTGCATGCACTTTCAGTCTAATCCGATTTAACCCAATCGGTAGGGCTAAAGTCTAATTTTTTCTCTGGAAACTATAAAAAAATGTTTCCAACTAATCCGATTTAACCCAATCGGTAGGGTGTATGGAAAAATTAAGTTCTTATGACTATGTCATGTTTCCAACTAATCCGATTTCACCCAATCGGTAGGGAAGTGGCCATAAGACCTAGAACGGCATCTTTAGGGTTTCCAACTAATCCGATTTAACCCAATCGGTAGGGAAGTTTCATTCCTTTTTGACAAGTCCGCTTCCATGAGTTTCCAACTAATCCGATTTAACCCAATCGGTAGGG
>NZ_JXCA02000001.1:1296162-1341082 GCF_000828085.3 Scytonema tolypothrichoides VB-61278 | reverse complement strand
TTAACCCAATCGGTAGGGAATTCCGCCGCCAACAATATGTTTGACTGGCAGTCCGCACTGTTTCCAACTAATCCGATTTAACCCAATCGGTAGGGTACTTCTTTCTTAAAGAAACGGAGGACCCTTGGTTTCCAACTAATCCGATTTAACCCAATCGGTAGGGACTAACCAACCGTACACAGTAGAGAAAAAACAATAAAGTTTCCAACTAATCCGATTTAACCCAATCGGTAGGGTACTACCGACATTGTTGGAGATTGTGTTGATGAGGTTTCCAACTAATCCGATTTAACCCAATCGGTAGGGACGCGAGACAAAAGAATATTCCGATGAGCAACTTGCTCTTGTTTCCAACTAATCCGATTTAACCCAATCGGTAGGGTTGCTACATTGTTCTAAATCGCAACTCTACTTTCTGAAGTTTCCAACTAATCCGATTTAACCCAATCGGTAGGGAGTTCGTTCAGGAGCCTTTACCCAGTAAGGGTTTCAGCGCCAAAATCGACACACTCCAGAAAAACATGATATTTGTTCTTCAAAATCATGCAAAACAAGCACCTCAAACCCTTGCCCAGCAAGGAATCGACACACTCCAACGAAAAATATAGGCTTTCAGCGATTTGGCTTAGTGTGTCGATGACCATGTTACAAAACCTCCTTCATTTATCCTAAAACCTAGATTGCATAATACTTTGGCTCTGTTTTTGGTGATTTTGATTTTTGTCCGTCACTTTCTGACATCAAAAATATCATATATAACAATCGTCAACACCTTAAGTTGTAAAAATTAATACTTCATAGAAGACAACTCAGTCCGTCGCAATTTTTTTGTGAAAGAAACAGCCTCAAACCATTTCCTGGCAAAGGTTGTAGCCATCGCGCGGATGAGTTTTTATGAAAAAACTCCCAAACTCAGAACTGATAAGCTTTTGAGTCACAAATTTCCTCTTGGGTTTTCAAACAGCTACCCATCCGCGCAATCTTTCAAAATTCTGATGTTTTATTGGGACTAATATTACGTGGGTAAGTCAATTTCCAGCTTTGTGGGTCTTTTAATTCATTGTACATACCCTGGAGAATTAACCTAAAAGCAGTTCGAGTTCTAATGTAGTCCCTGATCAAATGCGTACCTGGGTCAGCAAAAATCCCATCAACTTCTTGTAATGTACCAAATGGCTTTTCACAGTTGCTGCCAGCACCTTTTACTGTTAAGACAAAAAATGGGGCTTCCTTGTATTTATCTGGAACCATAAAGATTCCATAAACATGATGTTCACCAAGCCACGGCTGAACAACAACTTTGGTAGCATACACATCGTATTTTCCAAATCTTGGTCTTAAAACTGCTTTGATGTTGCAATCAGAATCATCGACAGGAAACCATAAATAAAGTGTCGTCAGGCTAGTGAGTAATAGAAGCAATATAAAAGTAATGTAGTTGTGTTTCCACCACATAATACCAATTCAAAATTCAAAATTCAAAATTCAAAATGAAGAAAGCCAGACATCACAAAAGTTTGGGAGTCTGTATCTATTGCATTCTTTTTTCAAATTGGTATAAGGTTAAAGAATTCGTGATTCGTCATTACTAACTTAATGACGAATCACGAAAAATTGCACAGCGACTTGACTACAATAACCCAACCATGTGCAGTAGACCGTGACCTGTAACGAGTTCGATCATTAATGCTATGAAGCCTAGCATGGCAATACGACCATTCCAAACTTCTGCACTAGTTGTCATACCCCACTCCCAACCCTCTGGCGGGTAAATTCTGACCTTCTTCTTCCATTGGCTGGCTTGCGCAAACTTCAGACTGGGGGCTTTTAATGCATCGAGAACCAAATCAGCTAGTGCTTTGATAAACACCGGATGTGTGTTGAGTGCAGGTACGCGACGGAAGTTGTGAATTCCGGCTTCTTCTGCAAGTTCGCGATACTCAATATCAATCTCTTGTAATGTCTCGATGTGTTCTGAGACAAAACTGATGGGTACAACAACCAAATCTTTGACACCTTTTTCCCCTAGTTCCGGGATGGCGTCTTCTGTATAGGGTTGCAGCCATTCCACCGGACCAACGCGGCTTTGGTAAGCTAAGACATGAGAGTTTGGTCGATTGAGGGTTTGCATAATCAAATGAGTGCATTCCTCAATTTCTTGCTGGTAGGGATCGCCTGCTTCTTCAACGTAACTTTTTGGAACGCCGTGGGCGCTAAAGAAAATATGAGCTTCATCAGGATTGGGACACTGGTCTATTTCTTGACCGATCAGCTGTGCCATTGCTTGCAGATAGCCTGTAGATTTGTACCAAGAGGGAATGACGGTGTAATCAATCAGCTGAAGTTTTGGGTTTTCTTGCCAAAGTTTGTCTAAAAGCCGGAAGCTGGAACCACTGGTACTGATCGAAAATTGGGGATACAAGGGTAAGATGACAAGGCGATCAATGTTATCTTGGGTAAGTTCGGCGATGGCCTCTTCAGTATAAGGATGCCAATAACGCATACCAACGTAAATATTCGCGTCCTGTCCCAAGTTACGCAATTCTTCTCTTAAGGCTTCTCCTTGGGCTTCGGTAATCCGTCGTAACGGCGAACCACCGCCAATTTGCTTGTAATTCTCTTGAGATTTTTGAACGCGCCTTGAGGAAATCCACCAAGCTAGGGGTTTCTGCAACCAGGTAAACGGTAGGCGAATGATTTCTGGATCAGAAAACAGGTTATACAGAAATGGTCCAACATCTTCTAATTTGTCTGGACCACCGAGATTGAGTAATAAGACGCCTACTCGACCCATAGCAGTTATGATCCCCCAATCTTTTCATCTTTTTTACTAATGTTAACAATATATCCTGAATAAATATCTAAGTTAAAGACAAGGGAACAGGTTGTGGCTACAATTTTAAGGGACTGGAGTTACCGCTACCAATGGCTGTATGATGGCATATCTCATTTGGCAGCTCTGAGTGTAGGCGGTGAGGGGCGTTTGAGGCAATTAGCTTTGCAAGGATTAACAATTGACTCAGATACCAAAGTTTTAGATTTATGTTGTGGTAGCGGTCAAGTCACACAGTTTTTAGTGAAATTGTCACAAAATGTAACAGGTTTAGATGCTTCTCCATTATCTTTGAAACGTGCACAGCAAAATGTTCCCCAAGCTAAATATGTGGAAGCTTTCGCTGAAAATATGCCATTTGCGGATAATGAGTTTGATGTGGTGCATACAAGCGTCGCACTGCATGAAATGGAACAACAACAACTCCGGCAGATTCTCCAAGAAGTAAACAGAGTCTTGAAGCCAGGAGGAGTTTTTACACTCGTCGATTTTCACAATCCTACCAATCCCTTATTTCTGCCTGGAGTGTGGGTATTTTTGTTGTTGTTTGAAACACACACGGCTTGGGAATTGTTGAGAACTGATTTAGCTGGGTTATTGACAGAGATTGGGTTTGAAGTTGGTGAACCGAAGTTGTATGCAGGTGGGAGTTTGCAGGTGATACAGGCGAAGAAATGAGATGAAAAAATGAGGGAGTCGTCATTGTGCATTCACTTCCTCATCTTCCCCTGCTTTTGTACTCCCCTTGAGGAAAACGCAAATGTACCACTTGCAGATGATTATATTCAGGTTTTTTGAACAGTAGAGGATACTGCTTCAATTGGTGATAACCACTGGTCATTACCCATACTCACAAGAACAATAAACAATGTGGCTCAAAGAACCACATACCTCATTCTCTGACCAGATTGTCTAGATTGTCAATGCTTGTATTTGTATTTGGCGTCCTAGGTCATACTCTTTACGCCTTTTATGCTTATCCAAAACTTTGCTTCATTGACGCCTGATAAATCTGACGAATCTCCTCTAAAATATTTTTTGTCCGCAGCCCTTCTCGAATTGCTGTTAATGTATCCAAATCCGTAATTTGAGATATCTCCGGCATTAACTCTAACCCGTGTAAGCCAAATTTTAGTTCCAAACCTAACTCAATACCCGACAGCAACTCTTGTCGCCGCCCTTCATTTAAAATCTGTTGATACCAAGGTGATTCTCTTAACACTGCCATATCCCACCTCTTAACAATTCAAAATTCAAAATTCAAAATTCAAAAATAATTTGTTGTACCAGAGGAGTTGATAAGTACGTCAACATAAAAAAACGTAAAATCTAGAAACCCGGTTTCTTTAAGAAACCGGGTTTCTGACACCACGCATTTTATGTTTAATTTGGTGGTTCTACTTAGTACAAAGCTAGCAAAAAAGGCATCTTTCCTCTGTGTTCTCTGCGCCTCTGCGGTTTAATCTCTCAAGTCGTATACTCCGCGTTAATCTTCACGTAGTCGTAACTCAAGTCACAGCCCCAAGCCTTACCTGAACTAGAACCGTTGCCAACACTAACAGCAATTAACACAGTATCTTCTTTGAGATACGCACCTTGTGCTGCTTGTTTCAAATATTCACTTGCAGCTTTCTTATCAAATGGTAATGGTTGACCATTCTCCATAAGCAAGAAATCTCCTAACTTTATTTTCAGGTTTTCTTGCTCAAAAGGAACTCCTGCGCGTCCAGCAGCGGCGGCGATACGTCCCCAGTTGGGATCGCGTCCAAAGATGGCAGACTTGACAAGAGAAGAACCCGCGATGGTTTTAGCTATTTGACGGGCTGCTTCTTCATCCTGCGCCCCAGTGACTTGCACTTCTATAAGACAAGTTGCGCCTTCACCGTCACGGGCGATCGCCTTCGCCAAATGCTGACACACTGCAGTTAACATCGCCTCTAATTTTTCTGCTTCTGCGCCCATTTCGGTAATTGCTGGGGTGCGCGATTGACCGTTGGCAAGAGCGATTAAACTGTCATTAGTACTCGTATCCCCATCAACAGTGATGGAATTGAAGCTTTTATCAGCCGCCCGACTCAACATTTGTTGCCAGAGAGTGGGAGACACGGCTGCATCACAAGTCACAAATGCTAGTAGGGTTGCCATGTTGGGATGAATCATCCCAGAACCTTTGGCGATACCTCCAATTCGTACTGGGCGATCGCCTATCGTTGTCTCCAACGCAATTGATTTTGTCACCAAGTCTGTAGTAATTATCGCACTAGCTGCTGCATCTGAGCCTGTTTCAGAAAGTGCTGCAACCAGTTCAGGAATTCCTGCTTTAAGTGCATCCATACGAATGCGTTGCCCAATCACACCCGTGGAAGCGAGTAGCACCAATTCTGAGGGAATGTTAAGTGCTTGCGCGACTGCCATTGCTGATTCTAACGCGTCTAACCAGCCTTGATGGCCAGTTGCAGCATTGGCTTGTCCAGCATTGCAAAGGATAGCACGGGCGCTATGCTTAGCTTGCAACCTTTGACGGCAATAATCCACACAGGCAGCTTTGACATGACTGGTGGTGAAGACACCTGCGGCGATCGCCTCCACATCTGACACTATCAAAGCCAAATCCGGCAATCCTGAAGGTTTCAACCCTGCTGTCATTCCTGCTGCGCGATATCCTCTAGGTGCTGTGATACCACCAATGATTTCTTGCCAGTCTGCCATTGTTTTCCCCCTGTTTGATCACAGCGCCAGATTTTTGCTTGTGGCGTTCTGCATTCTGAGTTCTTGTCAATGGTGATTATACCAGGCTTTTGCTTTTACTCCGAGTTTTGACAACTCTTGACAAAGTAGCAGCCATTTATAGCTAATAATTATTGAAGAAATAAAAAAGAGAGCCACTTGGGCAGCTCTCCAGATCATCAGGGTGCATCTTTGTATATCATACTAATACATAATGGGGGTGATTGGCTAGACCCCTCATTTGTTTTTTTTTATTTATTTTTCAGAAATTCTTCAGAGGACACCACACACAAAAAGGGGATAAAAAAAAATAGAGAGCCACTTGGTAGCTCTCCAGATCATCAGGGTGCATCTACATAACACAGTATAGCATCTTTTGACTGAGGGGCAATACCCCTCACCCCTTTTTTCTAAAATTTTTTTTGAGACAATTTAAAAATCACCATACTGAGTATCTCCAAGCAGATGCTTATTGCGAACAAGTAAGTCTAAAAGTATTGTATTTTCGTAAGACTGATAATGCAACCCTATGATTGTTGAGAATGAATGAGAGATTACGATAGCAACTTGATACTCCCACCTCGTCCAAATTTCGGTGTTGCACTTGGGTAAATGTGAATCACGCAATGGCATAGAGTGCCCGCCCGTTTGGGGCGAATGATTTTTGCACCTTTCTGGTGTCACCTTTAAGAACTGGACACTTATCTCAAGATTAATAAGCTCTTAATACCTAGTTAATACTCAGTTGATAAGTTAATCTTGCCACAGAAGTCGGAAGTTGGAAGTCGGAAGTCGGAAGCCGGAAACCGGAAGTCGGAAGCCGGAAGTCGGAAGCCGGAAGTAAAAAAGGGCTTTTTGTGTGACTTTTTGACGTCAGCCTTGTACTTCAGGCAGGAACAATCTGCTTATCAAACAAGATCAGCAGACTCACAAATGAGACTACTAAATCAAGTTAGCAATGAGTCCGTTTTTATCCAGCTTTTAGTTTCTCCTCTATTTGAACAATTTCTAAAAAGGATATATATGGAACGTTTTCAGTTTGATCGCTTACTAGCTACTAAACACAAGCGACGACGCTTTCTCATTGGTACTCTTGGTGTAAGTGCAAGTGTCATTGCCAGTCAATGGACTCACAGAGTTGTTGCGCAGCCTAGTTTTTCTGCTTATCCGTTCAGTCTCGGGATTGCTTCTGGTGAACCGTTACCAGATAATGTTGTGCTATGGACGCGGTTAGCCCCAGAACCGTTAAATGGTGGTGGAATGCCGTCTGTGAATGTGCCTGTACAGTGGCAAGTCGCTTTGGATGAGAACATGAGAAATGTTGTGCGACGGGGTACGGCGATCGCCACCCCCGAATTTGCACACTCTGTCCATGTAGAAGTCGGTGGGTTGCAACCTGATCGTTGGTATTGGTATCAGTTCAAAGCAGGGAATGAAGTTAGCAGCATCGGACGCACTCGTACAGCACCAGCACGCGACACCCGTGTTGGTCAGTTTAGCTTTGGCTTTGTCAACTGTCAGGATTGGCAAAATGGTTACTACACAGCTTACCAGGGCTTGGCGAAAGAAGAGCTAGATTTGGTCGTTCACTTGGGCGACTATATTTATGAGTATGGACCACAACCAGGAGGTCCACGTCAACATAATAGTCCTGAAATCGTCACTCTTGCTGATTACCGAAACCGTCATGCTCTTTACAAAACTGATCCTAACTTGCAAGCAGCTCATGCTGCTTTTCCTTGGATAGTTACTTGGGACGATCATGAAGTAGAAAATAACTACGCCAGCTTCATTCCAGAAGAAAATCAAAGTCAACAGGAGTTTGTCACACGTCGTGCTAACGCTTACCAAGCTTACTACGAACATATGCCCTTACGTCGGTTCTCGCTGCCTCGTGGTTCCTATCTACAGCTGTATCGACGTTTTACTTTCGGGGACATTGCTGAGTTTAACGTGTTAGATACCCGTCAGTACCGCAGCGATCAACCTTGCGATGACGGCTTAAAACCTCGTTGTTCTGAAGCTTTTGATCCAAATGCGACGATGACTGGCACAAAGCAAGAACAGTGGCTATTTCGAGGTTTGAGCAAGTCCCAAGCTCGTTGGAATGTTATTGCTCAGCAAACTATGATGGCACAATATAACTTTGATGTGCGTCCAGGGCAAGAAGTTTTTAATTTGGATCAGTGGGATGGTTATGTGGCTGCACGCGATCGTTTTTTGAAATTTCTACAACAACAGCAACCCAATAATCCAGTTGTCATTACTGGTGACATTCATTCAAGTTGGGTACACGACTTAAAAACGGATTTCAACAATCCAAATTCCCCCACTGTCGCTACTGAGTTCGTAGGTACCTCCATTTCCTCCGATTTTCCTGAAGCTTTTATTCCCCCAACTGTAGCAGCTTTAAGCGCCAATCCTCATACGAAATTTTTCGACGGCAAAAACCGGGGCTATGTGCGTTGTCATCTGACACAAAATACTTGGCAAAGTGACTACCGCATTGTTTCCACGATTCGTGAACCGAATGCAAGTATCAGTACTCTCGCTTCGTTTGTGGTTCCAAACGGGCGAGCTGGTGCTGAACAAGTGTAGTGCTGCTAGGCAAAAGTCAAAAGTCAAAGAACAATTTATTGGTGGCAATGTCAGTAGTCTGGCCGTAACACGCAACGTCAACGCACTCGAAAGCACAACGGCAGATTTTTCGCCAGCTAATTCAAAGGCAAGCAAGGCTAGACCAACCCAGGTCAGGGCATCACCTAACAGACTTATGGTTTGAGCTGAGTAAAGTCTAGCAAATACAGGGTTTTTTAAACTGCGGAAAAGGGTAAAGGTTTGCATTAAGTTAAGGGCATAATTATAAAAGCATTGCTAATAATAACTTTAATAGATAAGGGGATAGGGGGCATATTTTGACAGCTATGCCTTGACCGCCCTGACCTGTAGCATTATAAGCAGACTTTCATGGGTTTGGGTTTGATAACACAGTAACTGTTAAAGGCAATTGAACGATGAAGGTGCTACCTTTACCAACTTCGCTTTGCACATGGAGGCTACCTGCATGTGCTTGAACAATAGAAGTCGCGATCGCCAGTCCTAATCCTGATCCACCAGTGGTACGCGAGCGATCGCTATTCACACGATAAAAGCGATTAAAAATCCGCTTTTGCTCACCAGGTGCAATCCCAATCCCCGTATCTTGAACTTCAATCACAGCATAACCGTTGTTGCATTTGAGAATGACATTTACATAACCGCCTGCTGTGGTGTATTTAATGGCATTAGCAATCAAATTAGAAAGCAGGCGTAAAAGTTGGTCTTCATCTCCCATCACATACAACCGCTGGTGACATAACACCGAAGATGTTAATTTCAAAGAAGCTGTACTCGCTAATGCGGAAAACTCTTCTATAAGGTCATTAATTAAAACGTTGAGACAGCAAGGTACCCATTGTGTCGCCAGCGTTTGCTGATCCAATCGAGACAGTAGCAATAAATCACTAACCAGTTCAGCGAGTCGGTAATTTTGACGTTGAATAGATGCCAGGGTATCTCGTGCTTCTTGTTCAGAGAGATGTTCCGTATCAAGTATAGTTTCTACTGTTGCATTAATTGCTGCTAAAGGGGTACGCAACTCATGAGAAGCATCAGACGTAAACTGTTGCATTTGTTTGTATGACGTGTGAATTGGTCGCATCGCCAACCCCGCTAGCCACCAACTAGAACCACCAACGAGGAGTACTGTAATGGGCAATCCCAGCGCTAAAACCAATTTTAAAGAAGCGAGACGATTATCAAGCTCTTTGAGACTACGCCCCACCTGTATATAACCCCAAATTTGATTATCTTGAGTATGCAACGGCAGAGACTTTTGATTATAACGATTGCCTTGTGGGTCTTTGAGTGTTTGCCACACTTTTGTTTGCACAATCGCTGGTAATTCGTGAGGTTGGAAACCAGCCACAGCAATTAACTGTTCTGAAGTATTGACAAAACGGATGTAATACTGCTTATTTTTGTATACGGAACTAAAAATACCGTGTTCAGGAAGTGTGTGTTGGCTTTGCCCAAAGATTTTTTCAGTAGAGCAGCTAGACTCAACTAGACAAATATTTGGTAGAATCTGTTGAAAAACTGGCTCCATACGACCAGGTTTTTTCAAAGTCGGTTCAATAACATCGTGCAGTGTGCCTGAGACAGACTCTAGTTCTTGGTTGATGGAAACTAAGTAAGCGTCAATGATGATCTCATACACGACGAAACCGCATACAGTCAAAATCAGACCCATAACTACTGCATACCAGAGAGCAAGCCAGGTGCGAGTCTGACGAAACAGTCTAATTTGCATTGCTGGAATTGAAACGATAGCCCATACTTGGGACGGTTTCGATAAAACCATCACAACCATATTCTGACAATTTACGTCGCAACAGTCGGATTTGAGCTGCCACCACATTACTAACACGTTCCGCATTCAACGTATAAAGATGGCTCAAAATTTGTTCGCGGCTAAGAATTTGGTTGGGATGTTTCATGAAGTATTCCAACAGATGAAATTCTTTCTTTGTTAAAGAAATGACCTGACTATTACCATTAGGGTGTTGATAACAAGCCGTACCACTACCGTAATCTAAAATAAAACTACCAACTTGAAGTTGCTGAGGTTGAAACTGGGGCGATCGCCTTTGCAAAGCACGCAACCGCGCCAGCAGTTCCGCCATCCCAAACGGCTTGACCAGATAATCATCCGCCCCTGCATCCAGTCCAGCCACTTTATCTGCCATACTGTCTTTAGCTGTAAGTATCAGCACGGGTAAAGGGTTACCACGAAGCCGTAATCGCTTGCACAGTTCTAAACCCGATATTCCTGGGAGTAACCAATCAAAGATTGCCAGTGTATATTGCGTCCATTGGTCTTCCAAGCAACTCCAAGCTTCTGTGCCATCTAAAATCCAGTCAACAATATATTTTTCTTTGCTCAATTTTCGTTGAATCGATGCGCCTAAATCTGGCTCATCTTCAACTAGCAGAACTTTCATAACGAGCAGATATACCTTTGAAGTTTGTTCATCAATAAACTTTAAGCGTAGCTACACCAATAGATAGCTCTCTATTAATGCCAACGATAAAAGCGGAAATTTTGCATAACTTATTGTTAGCAGTCGTTACTGCTGTTTTTTACGTTGTTTATTTTAAGAGTCAGCAGAGTTCCAGAAGTAACTGAAATGACACTACTGTTTAATAGCTTGACAAACTAGAATGAAATTCGGATGAAATTTTATACTGTTGAAGCAGATTTTTCTAAAAATTAGCTAAATTTATAGCAATTGCGATTTTTAAAAATTTTTTAACGAATTCGCAAAAGTCCCCATCCTGAATCGAAGGTAAGATGGGGATGGACAGCGATGCTTCACATAACGTTCATTTGCAGTCACGGACTTGCAAAAAATAAAATCTCACATTTCAAAGAATAATAATCACTTTCTATGTTGAAGTGCGAAAAGAAGCACCAAAATTTCACCTATAATTCCCGCAATCATTCCATAGGCTGCTGAAGTAGCTCCGCTATGTCCAGCGAAAATGAGACTTCCACATACTATCAAGGTGAAAGATGCGGCAATGAGTGTTGCAAGATTAATGAACCAGTTCTTTGCCCAGTGAATAAGAAGTCCTTGGAAAGTATTTTGGAGCGCCAGGAGAAAGGGGAAGCACGAGAGAATTTGTACAACCGGACGTGCTGCTTCCACAAGAGTTGGATTATCTCCGAAAAACTGACGAAGAAGTGAGAATCCTTTGTCCGTAAACCCCAGAAAAAACGGTATCGAGGTAAAACCCAAACCGACAATAATTACAAAGGTAATAAGTGTCCGCTTTGAAGTCTCTTCATATGAAGAAATCACCACTTGTTGAATCATTCGTGTGCCATTCGCAATAGAAAGAACCAATCCCCAAGCAGCCGGCCACACAGCGAGTGCAAGACTTCCATCGAACGACCGAGCAACAAGACTCAAGAGTATCGCCCTTGCACCCCAGAGAAGAAGCATTGTTGAGGCAAGAGGAAGATAGTAAGATGTGACACCTCGAAAGGTTTTAGGAAGCTTTTTAGTCTCATAATGTATCTGCTGGTCAAGAATAGAGGTAATGCCGAGACGCGAACAAAACCATGTAACCAGTACGGCTTCAATGAGTATTGCTCCCATCAAAGTGACACCTGCAAGGAGTGCCCCATCACATTTGAGACTCACTCCCACTGACAGCGCTACAATGACCCAAATAAATCGTGCAACACTTGCCAATCCTACGGGAGCGCTTTTTTTAGCACGGATAAGCAGTCCTTGAAAAAACCGTCGCCAAGCAATGACGAACGGCCAAAGAAACATCAAAAGAAAAGGAGTTCTGCCTCGTGTGGCGATGAAAGGGCTGACTCCAAATACGTCAAGAAGAAGCCAGTGATATAAAGGCTCCCATGTAAATATAAAAAAGATACCACTTAGACAGAGTCCCGCAAATACCGTAAACTGCCAAAGCGCACGCCGAGACACGGCATAGCTCCCAAGCGCCGTTGAGGCATGAAGAATCATAATAATTGGGCTTTCCAGAAATACAGCAACCGCTTTGACAATTCCTACTCCTGCTAACGTCTCCTGCGGGAATGCAAGGCGACTGAGTGCAGCGCTCTGAAGCGGATCGCCGAGGGTCATAGCCACATCGGACAGGGAAAGTGGAATAAACTGGGTGAGCAGCATCAGCAAGCTTCGCTCCTGAAGTGCGTTCTTACCTTCTTGAATGTGGGGTGGGTTGTTCATAATATTTCTCAGCGCTATCCGTGATGGTACTAGAAATACAAGGGACTTAGTGAAGCGATTGCATGATCAAGATGCTCCCCCTCGATAAGCGTAAATCCGTGATGGGAGAGCCAATTGGAATCGTACACTGTCTCCAAATATCGATCCCCTCGGTCTGGATTGATCATAAGAATACGGGCACTAGGGCCAAGTTCACGTGCAAGATGCAAGCCACCAGCAACAATTGCTCCAGTTGACGCACCCAGAAGCAATCCCTCGCGACGTGCAAGTGCATGACAGACTGAGTAGGCGATCGCCTCAGGTATGACATACGCACGACTTAACAGCGAAAGGTCGAGATTAGGTGGAAAGAACGATAACCCAATACCTGTCATCTTGTATGGTTTTGATGGTGTTCCCATAATGACCGACCCCTCCACATCGACGCCAACAACTTGCAGATGCGGAAAGCGGGGCAGAAGATAGCGAGCAATTCCCATTATTTGTCCCGCAGTGCTCATACCGACTACTACGGCATCGAGATCTGAAGAAAAGTAGGCTTCAATCTCACGCGCAGTATAGTGTGAATGTGCCTCCGGATTCAAAGGATTCAAGTGCTGACATGGATACCAAGCATGAGGAATAGTTGCTGCAAGCTCCTTTGCTCGTTTCATTCGGGCTTTTTGCATCGAGCCTGATTCGTCTGCCTCGTGAAGAGGTACATCTACAAGTTCAGCACCATATGCTTGAATCATTCGTCGAAACGGTGGAGCAGTTTTTGCATCGACTACAATAATGACTCGATACCCTCGTGCTGCTCCTACCATAGCAAGACCAACGCCGAAATTGCCCGAACTTGATTCGATAATCGTACCACCAGGCACAAGTAGCCCTTCTTCTTCCGCACGCGTGACGAGGTAAATCGCATTTTTCTCCTTAATTGATCCTCCAGGATTGCAGCTTTCTAGCTTCAAGAAACATTCTGATGTAACACCTACACGGCAGATGTTTCTGAGTTGTACAATCGGCACATTTCCTATTGCCTGGGTAACATCAGCAGCGGCAAATTTTTTCCATGTACTAGAATTTTTTTGTTGAGACTTAACAACATTCTTGAAAGCTGAAGATTTAGCAAGGTGATTCATATTCATTCTCTACAAAAATAATAAATTCGTGAAACTTATCGTGACTGCTGCTTCATCAATTCACTTGATAAAGCTTTTTCTTTACCATGTGCCTACCGCATCATTTTGTGATAATGCGAATGTCATTACTATTGCTGACATGACCCATTACTTCCTAAATTTGTTTCAACTTGACCAACTAATAGCTATTAACCTAATTTTGAGATTTTTACTGGCTAAACTGCTGCTTTGAAACCCTGAAGCTGCCCGAAATTGGCATCAGAAAAAATCCAAATAGCTTTTCCCTCCATTTGGTAACAGCATCAGCATAAGTTAAAATTTAAGGAAAGTAAGAAGAAACTTTTGGATAGCAACAATTACAGATTCTGGCGACGCACCCACAAAAACGCCTGATATTCTTCATGTTAAAGATAAAATATGAAATCAGGATGAAATTTATGAGTTTATATTAAACATTATTTTTTTCATTCAACACCTGTCGTGATAATTTATAGGTTAAAATGTGGAAAACTGAGCTGTACCTACGGGAATTTCTGTGTCGTTGCCGACGGTTTTAGCCCAAAAGCTGTAAACAGAAGCAGAACCAACAGTTGGTTGTCTGACTTTATTAAATTCAATGACGAGCTTGGTGTTAGAAATAACTTTTTCCGGAAAATATATTAAGATTCTTCTACCATTGACGGAAATATTAATATTAATTTTTTGACCACTATTATCCAACACATCAATATCATTACTAACAGCCACAGAGGATGGAGTATCAATAATTAGCTGGGAAAGAGCATTGTTATTCTGAGGAATGTGTACTCGAAAAGTATGTTTAACAATCCGCCAGCTATGAGGAGGAAATTCTACATTATCATGAACACTATAAACCTTGTTGTTATCTGTTTTAGCAGTTGCATAGCCAGCAGAAATTAAAGCTGCGCTAGTCAGAGCAAATACCGCAGCAGAAATTAGTGTTTTCTTCATCTTGTCTGTCCAATGAATCAATTATTCAATTAGATTGCAGATTCATCGTTTGCACGAACCTTTCTTTAACTAGAATGACAGACCACTATGAAATCAAGATGAAATTTTAGCTCTTTAACAAAACTTATTCATTCATATCGTGATAAATTGTCATGAGCGCCTCTCCTGCCAACAGCACCTGTGAAGTGATCGGGCGACGCTTCCAGAGGGAGGCTTACCTGGGGCGATTGCACAAGAGACTAAAAACGCATCGATAAGCCAACAAAGGACTGAAATTTATCAGATTTTTGGGTGTAGAGTGAAACAAGTTGTACTGCTTTTTGTCAGAGAAAAGAATTTCTGTTTGTAATGATAATTGTGAATTTCATTAAATGTTTATTTAATACCATAATTGTATTATTAATTATACTCGAATTTGCTCTATCAAAGTTCGGATTAAATTCTCGAACCTATACCCCCATAAAAAAACTTAAATTTCTAAAACCCTTATAAAATCTAGCTTTTGTTGTTTGAGTACATCAGTAATTAACAGAAAAAAACGAAAATGATATGATGCAATACTAAAAAAGCAAGATTAATGTTCCTTCAAAAGAAGAGCGAAATGTAGTCAGCCAACGAGATAACTTAGCATGAAAAAATATTGATATAAAAATTGACATCACGGGTAGCAACTACACAGTTTATTTTGTCTCCAGCAAGTCAGAAATTTTAGGCTCATTACATTTCGATGAAGTGAGCTAAGAGTGCAGCTACTGACGTATTTGATATGACTGCTGCTCATAATCTGTACTACTAATCGCTCATCAGGGAAGAAAACGAAACTTGCATCACTAGGTAGGAATAGATGACCGCAATCCCAGCAGGCGGCAATCTCAGAGGAGAAATCATGAAAAAAACCTTTGCAACAATAGATGGAAATGAGGCTGTTGCCCGTGTTGCTTACCGCCTAAATGAAGTTATCGCTATTTATCCTATCACCCCCTCATCATCAATGGGTGAATGGGCAGATACCTGGTCGAGTGAAGAACGTCCCAATGTATGGGGTACTGTTCCAAGAGTGGTAGCAATGCAAAGTGAGGGCGGGGCTGCTGCTGCGGTGCATGGGGCATTGCAAACAGGTAGTCTCACGACAACCTTCACATCATCCCAGGGATTGCTGTTGATGATTCCCAACCTGTACAAAATAGCAGGTGAACTCACCAGTGCCGTTATTCACGTTGCAGCAAGGTCTTTAGCAACCCATGCCCTGTCCATTTTTGGCGATCACAGTGACGTGATGGCTGCGCGTGCAACTGGCTTTGCTTTGTTGTGTTCCGCTTCAGTACAGGAAAGTCAGGACTTTGCTTTGATTGCCCAAGCCGTCACCCTTCAAGCACGAGTGCCATTTATGCACTTCTTTGATGGGTTCCGCACTTCTCATGAAATTCAGAAAGTTCAACTTCTGGAAGACAGCGATCTTCAGGCGCTGATTGATGAGGAACTGGTATTTGCCCATCGCGATCGCGCCTTAACCCCAGATCATCCAGTCTTACGGGGAACAGCCCAAAACCCCGATGTTTTCTTTCAATCTCGCGAAAGCATTAATCCCTATTACAACGCCTGTCCCGATATTGTCCAACAAGCAATGGATAAATTCGGGGAACTCACAGGACGATATTACCGCATCTTTGAATACCACGGTGTTCCTGATGCAGAAGAGGTTATCGTGATCATGGGTTCCGGCTGTGAGACAGTGCATGAAACCGTAGATAACCTCATCGCCCGTGGAAAAAAAGTTGGTGTTGTCAAAGTTAGGCTATTCCGTCCTTTTGATGTCAAACGGTTTGTAGAAGTTTTACCTGCTAGTGTCAAAGCAATTGCAGTTCTAGATCGCACCAAAGAACCTGGTAGTGCAGGTGAACCTCTATATCTAGATGTCGTCACTGCTGTTCACGAGGAGTACTTGGATAGAGGAAGGGGAAGTGGAAGACTTTCTACTCTTAAAATTATCGGTGGTCGTTACGGTCTTTCTTCCAAAGAATTTACCCCAGCGATGGTGCAGGCAGTTTTTGAAAACCTGACTCAGGCAAAATCAAAAAATCACTTTACCATCGGTATTAACGACGACGTTAGTCACACGTCTTTACCATTTGACGCCGACTTTTCTATTGAACCAGATAACGTTGTGCGGGCAATGTTCTATGGGTTGGGTTCCGATGGTACAGTCGGGGCAAACAAAAACTCAATTAAGATTATTGGTGAACAAACCGACAACTACGCTCAAGGGTATTTCGTTTACGACTCCAAGAAATCTGGTTCAATAACTGTATCGCATTTGCGTTTTGGTCCACAACCAATTCGCTCAACTTTCCTGATTTCACAAGCCAACTTTATTGGTTGTCATCAGTGGGTGTTTCTAGAACGCATCGATGTGCTAAAAGCCGCTGTTGTTGGAGGAACATTCCTGCTGAACAGTCCTTATGATGCTGATACAGTTTGGGAACGTCTCCCAGTGGAAGTCCAAAAGCAAATTATTAAGAAGCAACTGAAGTTCTATGTCATCAATGCGAATCAGGTTGCTCGCGAAAGTGGCATGGGAGGACGGATTAATACAATAATGCAGGTATGCTTCTTTGCATTAGCAGGTGTCTTACCACAAGAAGAGGCGATCGCCAAAATCAAGCAAGCCATTGAAAAAACTTACGGTAAAAAAGGCGCGGAAGTCGTCCGCATGAACTTAGAAGCTGTAGACAGAACTTTGGAAAATTTACATCAAGTCGAAGTAGAGATCACCTCCTCGTCTCCCTCATCTCCACCATCACCCCCATCTCCACCATCACCCCCATCTCCACCATCACCCCCATCTCCACCATCACCCTATCCACTCCCCGTTAGTCCACCAGAATTTATGCGGGAAGTTCTCGGCAAAATCATGGCATGGCAGGGAGATGAATTGCCCGTGAGTGCGTTCCCTACAGATGGAACTTTTCCCACAGGTACTGCAAAATGGGAAAAACGCAATGTGACACAAGAAATTCCTGTTTGGGATCCTGATGTCTGCGTACAGTGCAGCAAGTGTGTCATCGTTTGTCCTCATGGTGTGATTCGGGGTAAGGTTTATCAAGCGGGTGAATTAGATAACGCCCCAGCAACTTTTAAATCAATTGGCGCTAGAGATAAAGACTTTGCAGGACAGAAGTTTACAATTCAAGTTGCCCCAGAAGACTGTACTGGATGTGCTATCTGTGTAGATGTTTGCCCTGCTAAAAATAAATCTTTGCCAGAACGCAAAGCAATTTACATGGAACCGCAGTTACCTTTGCGGGAACAAGAACGTGAAAACTGGAATTTCTTCTTAAGTCTGCCAAATCCTGATCGTCGGCAACTAAAATTACATCAAATTCGCCAACAACAACTGCAAGAACCATTGTTTGAATTTTCTGGTGCTTGTGGTGGTTGTGGTGAGACGCCTTACTTAAAATTGCTGACACAATTGTTTGGCGATCGCGCAGTTATTGCCAACGCCACAGGTTGTTCTTCAATCTACGGTGGAAACCTGCCAACAACTCCTTGGACAACGAACGCCGAAGGAAAAGGTCCTGCATGGTCTAATAGCTTGTTTGAAGACAACGCTGAATTCGGCTTTGGTTTCCGCCTCTCCCTAGATAAGCACGCCGAATTTGCCGCCGAACTTTTGCAAAAACTCAGCGATGAAATAGGCGATGATAACCTCGTTCAATCTATCCTGAACCAAAAGCAAAAAACCGAAGCAGATATCTACGAACAACGCGAACGGGTTAAGTTGCTAAAACAAAGGTTAGATCAGCTGCTGGAGACTGAACAAGACGCAAAGACGCGGGAACAACAGAACGCAGAGAGTTTTGCTATCGAAAATTTAAAATCTCAAATTGTAACTGCAGATGTGCGCGGATACACGCAGATAAAACAGACAAATATCAGCGTCCATCAGCATCCATCAACGGTTCAAAATCTTAGCACTAAAATTTTAACAGCAGACATAGTCAGGCACACGCAGATAAAACAGACAAATGTCAGCGTCCATCAGCGTCAATCAGCGGTTCAAAATCTCAAATCAATATCTGACTACCTAGTTAGGAAAAGTGTTTGGATTGTCGGCGGTGACGGTTGGGCATATGACATCGACTTTGGTGGAATCGACCATGTACTTGCAAGTGGTCGCAATGTGAACATTTTGGTCATGGATACCGAAGTCTATTCCAACACAGGTGGTCAGTCTTCCAAAGCGACTCCACGAGCAGCAGTTGCTAAGTTTGCCGCCAGTGGCAAGCCAGCAGGCAAGAAAGACTTAGGGTTAATTGCCATGACATACGGTCATGTTTATGTAGCAAGTGTAGCGCTTGGTGCACGAGATGAACATACCCTCAAGGCATTTTTGGAAGCAGAAGCTTACGACGGACCATCACTGATTATTGCCTATAGCCACTGCATTGCTCATGGTATTAACATGACTACGGCAATGAATCATCAGAAAGCTTTGGTAGAATCAGGTCGTTGGTTGCTGTATCGGTATAATCCTGACTTACGTAAAGAGGGTAAGAATCCTTTGCAGTTGGATATGCGTCAGCCGAAACAATCAGTAGATCAGTCGATGTACCAAGAGAATCGCTTTAAAATGCTGACTAAGAGTAAACCTGCCCTTGCCAAGCGCCTGTTGGAAGAAGCGCAAGCTGAGGTAGATGCACGCTGGCAGATGTATGAGTATTTGGCAGCGCGTAAAGTGCCTTAATCACTGCTGATGTTAGCTTTGTAATCTAGCTTGGTCAAAATCTCAACTATTTCAATCTTGAAATGCGCTGCATTAGAACTGCAAGTGCTTGAGTGTACTGGGTATCTTTCTGCGTAGCAATATTTGCTGGTGTCCATTTCTCTAGCACTGCTTGTGGAATTTCAACCACGTAATCTGGCTTTATGCCAAAGCGGCTAATGTCACGTCCTGCAGGAGTCAACAAGTTGCCGACAGCTACCAAAACAACAGAGCTGTCAGACAATTGCTCTGCAGCATGAACCCGTCCTCGACCAAAGGTAGTGGTTCCGACTAACAGCGCGCGACGGTTGTCCTGAAGCGCTCCGGCTAAGACTTCGCTGGCGCTGGCAGTACCACCATTAACCAGGACTACTACAGGTTTATTGGTGAGCTTGGAACCACTTGTCTGAATTTCTTCCAAGCTTCCTGTACGATCTCGAATGGATGCAACCCGTTCTTTATTCAACAAAAGACTGGCAATCTCCGTGCTAGGCTGAAGCAAGCCACCAGGATTGTTGCGTAAGTCAATTAAAAAACCGTCTACATTTTTATTCAGTAGCTCTTTGACAGCATTACGCATTTCCTGAGATGCATTAGGCGTAAACTGCGTCAAGGCAATATAACCAATAATCTTGCCTCCCTCCTGCTTGAGCGAGGTACGTACTGGTTGCACAGAGATAGCTTCACGTAAGAGCGGTACATCAAAGGTCTTGCCCTGACGGCGTACAGTTAAAACTACCTGAGTACCTGCTTGACCCCGCAGCCGCATCATCGCCTCATCATGACTGAGAGTTTTGGTGGGTACACCATTAATCGCCTGAATAATATCCTTAGGTTGCAAACCTGCTCTGGCAGATGGAGTATCCGATATGGCAGTCACTACCCTTAGTTCTTTGGTTTTTTCATCGGTTTCCACTGAAAAATCTATCAGACCAACCCCAATGAACTTTCCACTACTTTCCATCTCAACACTGGCAAGCTGCTTACCATCCAGAAGGCGGGTTTCAGGGTCGTTAAGTTTTCTCAGCATGGCACGAATAGCGTCATAGGCTGCTTGCTTGGTTGTATAGTCTTTAGACAAAACCTCTCGTCGCGTTTGCAGCCAATTTTGACTGTTAAAATTTGTACCAACAAATTTCTGGTTAATTATCTGCCAAGCTTGATCCACAATTTGCCTGTGGCTATTTTCAGCTTTAGCATAGCTAGAAGTGCCAAAAGCAGCAGCTAGTAAAAACAATATGGAGGTGTTGGCAAAAAAGCGACGCATATCCATGATTAAAAGTTTATGCTAAGACTGCGAGGCGATTTTAACACAGTTATTACTTATCACTTTCTTTCTTGGCTTATCCTCGATTCCAGCTTTCTAGCCACAATTCCATACATCAGAGGTACATTCGGCACATCCTCTGGCGGAAACATCCGGCGTCCAGGTGCTTCCCGCATCCGTTCAAATATCTTACAGCCATTGGCGTAAGGGTACTCCTTCAAAACCTCTAAAGTTAATCCAGCTTTCGATAACGCCGTGACTATTTCACCGATACCCCATTGGAACTCATGTGTACGATAGGGATTGCGAAAATTTTCAATACCCGTTTCATAGCCCCAAGGAGTTAGCGCCGTACCTGATGAGGCTACATAATCACTTATTCCATCTTCCCAGGTTAGAGGTTTTCCTTCACTGAAGTAAGAAAACTTGTGACTCCAATCTTCATCAAATATCATAGCCACAGGATGAAAATCCACCACTATGAAGCGTCCACCAGGTTTGAGAACATCTGCAATTCCTTTTGCCCAAAGCTTCAAATTAGATAACCAACCAACTGCACCATAAGACGAAAAAGCAATATCAAATTGCTCACCTCGCTTTACTGTTTCTTCCAGCCAATCAAACACGTCTGCACGATAAAAGGTAGCTGGAATTCCAGATTCTTCTGAAAGTTTTTGAGCAAAAGTAATAGCCTCATCACTTATATCTACACCAGTAACAATAGCACCCAGTCGCGCCAAACTCAGGGTATCTTGTCCAGCGTTACATTGAAGATGAACCAAGGATAAGCCAGTGATATCTCCCAGGAGTTCTTTCTCTTCTGGAAAGAGGGTGTTTCCTCCCTCCCGAAAAAACTTTGCTTGATCACCTTTATGGCTATTATGTGCCTTGGTAGCTTCATTCCAAGATAAACGGTTTTCTTCGTGAAGGTCTTTTCTTAAGGAAGAACTTGCTGTCATTATTTTGCACCCACTTTGTAGGTTAAAATAGGTTAAATTCATCCTAAACTGGGTGAATACCTTTTACTACAACCTTTGATGAATTTTCGCAGCGTTTACTAAAAAGACTTTTTTCTAACGACCAACAAAACACAATACGGGTGAGCAATGCCCACCCAACACAATCGACTTTTAAATATTCACCACCAAAAACTTTTGGCTTATTTCTCTAGTCTTTTTTGTTCTTTTTTTTGTTTGAGTTTGTTAACTCTACGTTTATTTTCTAGCAATTACCCACACAGCGTGAACAATTCCAGGAATATAACCAAAAAGTGTCAAAAGTATATTAATCCAAAAGTCTATACCAATACCAACTTGCAAAAACACTCCTAAAGGCGGAAGAAAAATAGCACAGAGTAACCGAACTAAATCCATAGGTTCCTCCTAGAAAGATCAAAACGAGCAGGTTTTTTATACTTTTCAAACATAACATTTCTGTGCTAAAACAGCAGGTTTCTGGAGTTCGGTAAACACCACAAATTAACCACCGCTGATTTTGGCTTTATAACCTAGCTTGGTCACAATCTCTAGTATTTTTTGCTTATGGTCGCCTTGAATTTCTATTTCGTTGTCTTTGACTGTACCACCTGTACCACACTGAGTTTTCAACTGCTTGAGTAAGGCTTGCAAGGTTTCTGGTTTGGATTGAAAACCGCTAATCACAGTCACAGTTTTGCCTTTGCGTCCGCTGCGGGTGGCTTGTACCCGCAGGTTTTGCTGTTGAGGGGGTAGTTCCTCGATTGGTCTTTCTAAGGCAGCAGACATTGGTCTTTGTAGGGCGGCGGAGTTATCGTTGCCAAATTCCCGGTAGACAAGACGGTTTTCGGAGGGTTTGTGATTTGATGATGACATAAGGCTAAATTGAATGTTAAGCGTTGCAAGAGCGCGCATACCGCAGAGAACCAAGAGACAAAGAGGAAAAAGAGTTTATATAATGATGGTCGTTCTGTCATTTTAGCTTGTGCGTGACTATGAGTCCCATACTCTCCAGCTTGAAATCAACAACTCAACTTCCTGATATACAAGAACGTTTTAAAGGACGTTTTGGCAGTCACTATGTGCCCCAAACCCTAATGAATCCTCTTGCTGGATTATAAACACCAATTACGGTAACACCTTAGAACGTAATTTGATGTATGCAATCAGAACCTCGATAGCAATCCAAATAAATACGGCAACTTGGGTATCATTTTTCTAAATAACTTTGCTCTATGATGATTGTGATGAAAGACTCTTGACGCTTCTAGTTATCATATGCCATCATTTCCTAACTTCCTGAATACAAACAAGTATACGGGTATATGAAGAAACAAAAAAACCAACTCTGCGTCTTACAACCCTACATACTACATAATTGTCCATGTTCCGACAAACTGCTTTTGGCATTGCTTTAAGTACGCTTGTCCTTGTTAGTGGAATGTCATCCAGTTACATACGAGGTCAAACCTTACCGAAGAAATCAGACCAGAACCAGGTGTTGTCAATGTCCTCACCTCGTTTGGCGTCACCTGTTAAAGTTAAATCTACTGATTTAGAAAAGTCAGTTTTTGACCAAATTAATCGATATCGAACTTCTAAAGGTTTGCCAAAGCTGTTGCTAAATGCAAGAATCTCGCGGCAAGCAAGACTTCACAGTCTAAACATGGCTAATGGTAAAGCTCCGTTTAGTCATCAGGGATTTAGAAGGAGAGTTGGTGCTATTCCTATTCGCTACAGGAGTGCAGCAGAAAACCTTGCCTTTAACCTAGGATACAGCGATCCCGCTCAGGAAGCTGTAACTGGTTGGTTGCACAGTTCCGGACATCTCGCCAACATTAAAGGCAATTACAACATGACTGGAATTGGTGTAGCGACTAATAGCCAAGGTGAAGTTTATCTAACGCAAATTTTCCTTCGTAGTGGTAGATAATCCTCAAAATCGGTTCATAGTGAGTGTTTAAGCGCTCACTATCCAAAACCGCCAAAGTTCTGCAACCTGGAACAGGGGAGGTTGAAAGCTCCTCAAGAACCCATGAATGTAGATAATATAGGTATTTAACCAAACGAAATCTCATTCATGGAAGATTTTCAGGTTTGCGATCGCGACCTTAGTGATGATACTCTCTCCCATTATTTACAAGCTTCGGTCATTGCTGTAGATACCGAGACTATGGGATTGTTACCACAACGCGATCGCCTATGTCTCGTCCAACTGTGCAACAGTGAGGGTAAAGTGACTGCAATTCGTATTGCTAAAGGTCAAACAGATGCTGTTAACTTAAAAAAACTCTTAGAAGCTGCAAATGTCCTCAAGGTCTTTCACTTTGCGCGTTTTGACATTGCCACGCTGCGTTACAATTTGAGCATTCACGTCGATCCTGTTTTCTGTACCAAGATTGCCAGTAAGTTAGCTCGTACCTACACCCAACGTCACGGACTCAAGGATGTCGTGCAGGAGTTAGAGGTGGTGGAATTGGACAAAAGTTCTCAAAGTTCCGACTGGGGAAATGCTACTAATTTATCCGAAGCTCAACTCAATTATGCAGCAAATGATGTACGTTACTTAATCAGTGTACAAAAGAAACTTACAGAAATGCTCAAACGAGAAGAACGCTTAGAACTTGCTCAAGAATGCTTTCGATGTTTACCGACGATAGTTTCCTTGGATTTGTTGCAATTCAAAGACTTGTTTGAACATTAATCGGATTTGTCCTTTGTCACTTGTCAATAACGAACTACCAATGACAAAGGACTAATAACTAATCACTAAACATTTTATTGTTGTGTTTTTGCGTGATTTTTCAAACGATCAACAACATTGTAGTCATCTGCACCAGCAGGAGTTTTTGATTCCACAATACCTTCTGTGGGGCCGCCGATTTCCTTCCAAGCCGCTAGACCACCTTTGAGTTCAGAAACGTGTACAAAGCCTGCACTTTTCAATGATTGTGCAGCTTGAGAAGTTTGTTGTTCGTTTTCACCGTAAACGTAGATATCACGGTTTTTATCCAAAGATGATTTGGCTCGATCTACCAATTCATCAACTGGATAAGGCATTGCGCCCATGATATGACCTTGGTTGTAGCTGTTGCGATCGCGCACGTCCAGAATTGTCAAAGCAGGTTCACCCCATTCCAGACGAGACTTGAGGACATGAGGATCAGACTGTGGCTCAATTGGTGGCTGTGGTGGAATGATATCGCCCGCTATATTACCCACAGCATTCTTAACTGATTGTGCAGTGTTCTTCGCTGCTGATTCAACAGTATTCTTTGCTGATTCTGCAGCATCCTTAGCTGATTCCACAGTATTGTTCACTGCTGATTGCGCAGTGTCCTTAGCTGATTCAACAGTATTCTTAGCTGATTCAACAGTGTCCTGTGCTGATTCGCCAGTGTTGTTCACTGATTCCATAGTATTCCTCTCCTCGGTGATTAGATAAGACGCCTTGCAAAAACCTCAAGGCGACATAGGTCGATAGACGGGCTTGGCTGGCGCATCTTTACATCAGATTCGCCAGGTACTTTTGCAAAAATTTATTCTATTGACAAAAATGTACCGAACAACACTACTTGAATTGCTCTTTCTTGAGAGTGAAATTCTACATTTCTGTCTAACGGTAGACTAACTGATTAGACTTGCTGACTACAAATAAGTTTTATTAATTTTTCTGTGATTATTTTTCGCGTCCAGAATATCCTAAATAAAAATACATAGAAAAACGACAGAAATGTCTGAAAAAATTACAACAATCCTTGGTGCTGATGGAGAAGAAATTTATATCCAATACGACGAGCAAGATAGTGATGAACTTCAAGCAGTTGGATATATTGATGACATCAAAGAAAGAACAGAAAGATTGACAAAAATGACAGTCAGTACCGTACGCAGCTATTCAAAACTGGTACTAGACAGTGTGAAAGAAGGAATAACTCATACCACCACACCAACTAAGGTGACATTGGAATTTGGTTTACAAGCAGGAGGAGAAACAGGAGTTCCTTTTGTAACTAAGGGAACAGCACAAGCTAATGTTAAAGTCACTATAGAGTGGGATTTCAGTAAAGCTAAACAGGAAAAACCGCCCACTCCTTAATTTGTGGCTTCTGCACCATGAGTCATTACACCCTGGATCAACTCAGAGAATCGATGGTGAAAATCCTCAACCCTAACTCACCAAAAGGAGAGATTGCGGGTTCTGGATTCATCATCCGTGGTGATGGCTATCTGGTGACTTGCCATCATGTGATCTATTTGTTGGATTTACTCAAGGTAGAGTATCGCGGGGAGATTTACGAGGCGCAGTGGTGCGAAGAACTTTCAAACCCAGAGATTGATATTGCCATTCTCAAAATAAATATCACAAATGCCAAGGCAGTTCCGATTATCAACCCTCAACAGCTCTCAATATCGGTAACAGTCTATGGATTTCCGCCTGCAAAAAAGACAAACTTTCCGGAAGGGTTCGCTGTCTCGGCTCAAAGTATCAGTCGCAGTGCGCCTCTCAATACAGTCTCTACTTATCGGACTCAGGAAATAAAATTTACCCAGCCTTGGAATCAACTTCCCCAGAAAACATCTACTTTTCTCTCCCATCGAATTGATGCCAAAGTCGAGCCTGGAACGAGTGGCGGAGCAGTTTTTGCTGAAGAATTGGGCGGAGTGGTGGGTGTGATTCAATGCAGCAAAAGCGATGAAAGTTTTGTCATTCGCTGGGACAATATTACAACACAATTAGACCAACTAGGACTAGAGCCAGAGAAAAATGCTGTTTGTCAATTCCTGCAAGAGATTGAAGATTATTTCAAATACATTAAGCTTTTCCACACCCAGCAGCCAATTCTCCTCAAAGAACAATATATTCCCATTCAAGTCAGCTTGGAAACAAAACGCAAAGATGTAGAAAATTTCTGGGAATATGGGGAATCTGAAGCCGAACTCAAACGCGCCTACGCCCTCAAACGCATGGGTGAAGAATCTCAGCGGACACAAGTTGACTGGGAAGAGGCAAAAAAACAGAATCAGAAAATTATGGTTCTGGCTGACCCAGGTATGGGAAAATCTACTTTACTGAGGATGGAAGCTGGGTTAACAGCTCAAGCACAAAGGCAGAGGTTATTAGATAGAACTCATGCTAAGCCTTTGGTGCAAGCAGAGGGAGTCAAACCTCACCCCAGCCCTTCGGAACCTCACCCTGCCCTCCGGGCATCCCTCACGCCAGGTGCTACAACGGGGGGAACCCCCGCAACGCACTGGCTCTCCTTACTAAGGAGAGGGAAAGATTTTAGCGCAGCTAAAAGCGAGGGTGAGGTTTTGAGTGAGATGTGTGTAGACCGTAGCCTACAAGGAGAGGGAGTTATAGATGATGTGATATTTCCGCTGTTTATCAGGCTATCTGATTTGGATGAACAAGCAACTGAAGTTATAGACACAATAAGACTCATCATACAAAGAGACTACCCGAAAACCGCGCCACTGGTCAAGCATTTATTAGAGGAGAAATTGAAAAATGGCAAATGTCTGCTGCTTTTAGACGCTTTAGATGAAGTGCCAAAAGAACATCGCAATGACTTAAAAGACAAGCTGAACCGATTTACCAGAAATTCTTCCTGTCCGATAATTTGCACTTCCCGAATTGTGGGTTATGGTGGCGCTTTTGTGGAAAGTGCTAAGGAGGTGGAAATCGTCCCTTTTAGCCAAAAGCAAACAGAAGAGTATATTGAAACTTGGTTTACCAATGCTGCGGGTTACATTGAGGATGATTCGGTTTCAGCAGGGAAACTCATTGAAGAATTGCGGCATAAACCCCAAATTACAGGATTAGCACAAAATCCCTTACTTTTATCCTTGCTGTGTAGTTTGTATCAAGAAAAAGGGCTGACGCTTCCTGCACGGCGGACTCAGGTTTATGAAAAAGCCGTGGATTATATGTTGAGCAAATGGCGGAGTGACAATCATAGACAATCATCGTCTGATGGTTGGGTTATCGCCAAAATTCAATTATTAGAATCACTGGCATATCAATTTAGCTGCGAAGGCAAAGAAATTTTTTCGCTACGGGAACTGCGGGAGAAAATTGAAAACTTTCTGCGAGGTGAGAGTTGTAGTGATTTCAGAAATGCCACAGCCGCCAATTTAATGAAAGAACTGTGTGAGGAAGATGGTATTATCCAAAAATTGGCAAGGCAAGGTGAGCAATACCTGTTCCTCCATCGGACTTTTCAGGAGTATTTGACGGCTTCTTATTTGAAGAATGCCAGTAATGGTATTGCGTTGGCGAGAGAACATTTTTGGGAATACGACTGGCATGAAACTTTGACTTTATTGGCGGGGTTGATGGAAAATCCAATTCCCTTGCTGGAAGCTATCACCAAAGAAAAAGATGATATTTTTAAAACACTGTTGTTATTGGCTGGTCGTGCAGCTGCTGAATGCAAACAAAATAATCATCCTTTGATTGCTAAGATAATCGACAGCATTTACCAGTTTTGGCAGTTTTACCCAAGTGCTAGTTTCATCACATCAACAGTCGTGACGCTTGGTCAAGTCAGCTCGCAGATGTGCCAGAAGCTGCAAGAAGCCCTCAACCACTCAGACTTGTGGGTGAGAAGTAGCGCGGCATTTGCTTTGGGTAAGATTGGCAACTCCCAAGCTGTGGATGGTTTAATTGCTGCCCTCAACGACTCAGACTCGTTCGTGAGAAGTAAGGCAGCACAAGCTTTGGGTGAGATAGGCAACTTTCAAGCAGTGAATGCTTTAATTGCTGCCTCCAACGACTCAGACTCGTACGTGAGATGGAACGCGGCATATGCTTTGTGTAAGATAGGCTCCTCCCAAGTTGTAGATGATTTAATTACTGTCCTCAACCGCTCAGACTCGGACGTGAAATGGAAGGTGGTAGAAGCTTTGTGTAAGATAGGCTCCTCCCAAGTTGTAGATGATTTAATTACTGCCCTCAACCACTCAGACTCGGACGTGAGAAGGAAAGCGGCATATACTTTAGGTAAGAGTGACTCCTCCCAAGCAGTAGATGCTTTAATTGCTGCCCTTAACCACTCAGACTCGGACGTGGGATGGAAGGTGGCAGAAGCTTTGGGTAAGATTGACAACTCCCAAGCAGTAGATGCTTTAATTGCTGCCCTCAACCACTCAAACTCAGAGGTGAGAAGGTACGCAGTATATGTTTTGGGTAAGATTGATAACTCCCAAGCAGTGGATGCTTTAATTGCTGCTCTCAACCACTCAGACTCAGACGTGAGAAGGTACGCAGCAGAGGCTTTGGGTGAAATTGGCTCCTTTCAAGCGGTGGATGCTTTAATTGCTGCTCTCAACCACTCAGACTGGTACGTAAAATGCAAAGCGGCAGAAGCTTTGGGTGAGATTGGCAATCCAGAAACTTTGGCAAAGCTGATCCAATTCCGTGAAATAAACATTTATGATAATGACATATTTATCTCAGCAAGGACATTGGCGGTTCGATTCAGCAAGCAAGCACCACTCAGCAAACGAGGAAAGCTTTTGATTCCCGTCTATCCTGAGTTAGTGAAATTCATACCGATATGGGCATTTGTGAAGCGCCACAGTAAGTGGATAGATGTGTTTAAGTCATTGCGAGCGTAACGGAGTGAAGCGAAGCAATCCCAAACCCTTGCGATTGCTTCATTGCGCTTCGCTCCATTCGCAATGACAGATTACAAATAATTTGCCGGACATGATATCAAGGGGCGATGCTCCAGAGGAGCCGCTGAGCGCAAAGCGCACGCTACGCGAACGCGATCGCACGGAGTGCCCGCCATAGGCGATCGCACAAATAACTTATCACAACTTCAGGGAAACACCTTAGATAAATCAACAGACAAATCCGGGAAACCAGGGAGAGTCACAACAGCATGAGGCAAAAAAATCTGCTTGCTCGCATAGCCAAAGTTGCCTTGCAAGTCTTGATAGGGCTGTGTGTAAACTTCCAAACAACTTGCCACCAAATTGAATATCCAGTAATTTGAAATTCCAGATTCTGCGTAGAGTGGTAACTTCACTTCCTGATCATACTTGAGCGTAGCATCTGCAACCTCAGCCACTAGCAAAATATCAGCGGGATTTGGATGTCCTGATAAGTAGCGTTTAGCGAAGCTCTGCCGAAGGCAATCGCCCCGACTGTAAGCAATCACCAAATCGGGTTCAGGTTCACTCTTGGGAGGTAAAGTAATCGGTTCTTGTCCTCGGACTATTGCCCGTCCTTGCAGCAACATTGTAACTTCGTAAACTAAGGAGGTATTGCAAACAGTATGGGGCGTTCCTTTAGCTACCATTTGCATGAGTTCTCCGCGAATTAACTCTACTCGGTCATTTTCTGTAAGAAACCCCAATTCAATGAGGCGGTGATAGTCAGCTATTGTAAAACGTTTGGGAGTAACCCCTGCAAAAGTCGCCATACACAGACAAGCACTTATAAATAGGAATTTTGTTTTTAAAAACTAGTCTAGCGTCTTACCTCCATCAGACAAGCTTTGATGATGCATCTATTAGTCCATTTTAATGGACTTAGTCTATGCAGCCCAGGACTTACAGTCCTAGGCGGACGAGAACACTAAGATAGACGTGTTTAACTAAAATTAAACTAAAAGGTGGTTGCAACAACCACCACTAAAAGTCAAAATGTTCTCATCAAATCACTATCAACTAAGCCGCAGCTAAAACAAAGTCAACATCATTTGTTCCACCAGTTTCTGACTTACCAGAGGTCAATTTCTGATTATTAACTTCCACTGCAAAAGGTGTGCCTTGCAGGTTGATATTGTAGTCAGTTTTTTGATTTGTATATCCAACACTGGCAATCATTTTGCGACCTTGGTCTGTGTAAACAAAAGCCAACATTTGATTTTTGTTCTGCTGATTGTCGTATGCCCAAATCACCATATATTGTTTGCCTTGATAATCAAATACCTTAGGCGGACGGTTGGGAACGTAACGACCAGGGTTACCAAAGCTTTTATCAAGAAATTCTTGAACAGAGTTTTGTTCTACAGTTGCATAAGCAACTTCTTCAGAAGATGTTGGTTCAGCATCTGGTTGATTTTCATCAACAACTTCTTCTTGTCCCCGGTTACGGAAATAATCTACTGCTGCTTTCGTTCCTATTGCACCAACAGCAGCAATACCTGCACCAACCAGAACATTGCGAAGGAGGTTATTTTTATTACTCATTTTTTCTCCTAGTGGATAGAAAACACCGTGGTCAATAGTATCATCACCACTTCTTTGCGTGAAATATATAAAATGTATTCAATTTTTTAACTTTTCTGATATCAGACCATCAGCCGAAATCCACAAATGACGACCACGCCAGAAAACACAGTGTCCAAGCAAGCAATCATTTGTGGTGGCTGATGTGAGATCTATTTTCAGACTAGTTCCCCATACCCAAAAGCGCCTTCACCGATCGCCCAATATTTGTTGGTTGCATCGCATCCATTGCAGCGGTGGGTTCATAACCGCAATGTACCATGCAATCTGCACACTTGGGATTTTTACTAGCGTGACCGTATTGACTCCAGTCAGTTTTATCTAACAGTTCTTGGAAAGTTTTGTAATGACCTTCATTCAGAAGATAACAAGGCTTCTGCCAACCAAGAACACTATAGCTGGGACTACCCCAAGGAGTACAATCGTAGTCTTTCTCACCCATGAGAAAATCTAAAAACAATGGACTATTCAAAAAATCCCAGTTTTTCTTGCCTGCTTTGTAGGGAGCAAAAATTTGCCGGAAGAGTGCCCGTGTTTGTTCGCGTTTGAGGAAATGATCTTGATCCGGTGCCCATTCGTAACTATATCCAGGAGAAACCGTCATCCCATCAACACCCAAGGTGCTAAGGAAATCAAACAATTCCTGCAATTCTTTCGGGTCAGTACCGTCAAAAACCGTAGTGTTTGTAGCGACACGAAATCCTTTCGCTTTTGCCGCGCGAATCGCACTAACTGCGATATCAAAAACTCCTTTGCGATCCACACACTGATCGTGCAACTCCCGCATCCCGTCTAAATGCACACTAAAGGTCAGGTATGGGGAAGGTTCAAACTTATGCAGGCTTTTTTCTAGCAACAAGCCATTTGTACACAAGACAATAAACTTTTTGCGTGCAACCAAACCTCGAACAATCTCATCCATTTGAGGATGCAGCAGGGGTTCGCCTCCAGGAATGGAGACAACTGGTGCCCCACACTCTTCCACTGCAGTAAAGCATTGTTCAGGAGTTAAGTGTTGCTTGAGTATTTCTTTAGGATGCTGGATTTTGCCACAACCTGGACAAGCCAAATTACACCGGAATAAAGGTTCCAACATCAGAACCAAAGGGAACCGTTTGCGACCCAACAGACGTTGAGTCACTATGTACTTACCTATTTCAATAGCTTGTTGTAAATGAATTCCCATAATCTCCTCTACACCACCATGAAAAAAACTCTAGCCAGCAGCAGCCTGTACTTAACCGATTAAGCAAAATGTCCGATGACAATTTTGCATGGTTATGTTAATTTTTCGATAAGTCTCTAATTGTATGCTACCTCAACGTATTTCTCCGCCACAAACCAATTTACGGCGTCTTGTAAAGCTGTTCTAATTGGCGTTTGAGGTAAACCTAATTCTCGGACTGCTTTGGAAGCATCGTAATACATTGGTTGATGCGCCATGCGAACACCATCTAAAGGAATCGAAGGCGGTTTGCCTAAAGGCGCGAGAATTCGTTCATCAATCCAAGCTAAACTAAGAGGTAGCCACGCTGGGACAGATTTCTGAGGAGCACTCAAACCTGTGATTTGGGCAAGTTGGTCTAGTAGTTCTTTGAGGGTAAGGTTTTGGTTCCCTAAGATATAACGCTCTCCTGTTTTTCCTTTGTCCAAAGCTAATAGGTGTCCCCTCGCCACATCGCGCACATCGATAAAATTCAAACCCGTATTTAAATAAAAAGGCATTTGCCTTCGGAGAAACCGGAGAATAATATCCCCAGTGGGAGTTGGCTTGATGTCCCAAGGACCAATTGGAGTGCTTGGATTGACTATCACGATATCTTGACCCTGTGTTACTGCTTGTTTCGCTTCCTGTTCAGCCAAATATTTAGACTTCTTATACTGACCAATTAGTTCCTCAAGGGGACTTTGATGAGTTTCATCCACTACCTCCCCTAGTTTACCTACCCCAATAGCAGCAACGGAACTCGTGTAAACGGTGCGTTCAATACCTGCTTGACGAGCAGCCGCCAACACATTGCGTGTCCCCAATACGTTATTCTGGTAAAGTACATCTTGGTCAGCTTGCCAAAGGGAATAGTGAGCCGCAACGTGAAAGAGTACCTGAGTCCCCTGTATTTTCCGGTATAAATCCGGTTCGTTCAAGTCACCTTTGATAATCTCTACATCTAAATCTTGTAAATTGTTCAAGCGGCTGTTAGGACGAACTAAAGCCCGGACTGCATAGCCTTCTTGAAGGAGTAACCGTGCCAAATTAGCACCAATGAAGCCAGTAGCACCAGTCACAAACGCGCGAATTGTCATTGGTCGTGTACCTTGCTTAATGGTTGTTAAATAAAATACGCTAGATAGAAAAAATATAAATCACTCAATGATGGAAAAACACAAGATACAAAAGCATTGATGAAGATTATAGTTCTACAATGGTAGATAGAAATTTATGACAACAATTGGGGATTTTGTAATGCCCAAAAGCCTTATTAATAAAATAGTTGTATTTAGTCTACTTTGTTCCTTGCTAGTCATGACAACCGCTTGCGGCGAGGATGAAAGTTATAGTGACACGAACTCTTCAGAAGTTAATCAAACAACAGAAATCAGGAATGGTCAAGTTAGACTGAATTGTTCCTCCAGTTCACCAAATGACGAGGTTACTACAACAGCGACTGTTAATGGAAGAGAGTATAAGTGTGAGAATGGACGGACAGTTAGGGTGAGATAAAGCTGCTTACGTCAAAGGTTTTGATTGACAACACAAGCCTGTAGGACGAAACAGACGGTTAATATCAGCCTCTAGCACAATGGAAAAACTTGGTCACTATCCATAAGTTGCGAGTAAGTAAATCGGTACAAATAAAGTTAACTAGTGAAGGCAGTCCTTAGTCATTAGTGATTAGGAGCCACTGCGTTGCGGAAATTCCGCTACATTTTTCCGAGACTTTACCGGAAACCTATTGCCTAACGGCAACGCTACGTTAAGGCAAAGCTGAATACAATATTTATTTATGAATTAATTCTTAATTAATTCATAAAGTTACGGGCTAGAAGCGCAACATCCACAGATGTCTTGACACTCCCCTGCCAGCGTGAATATCGCAGTCATCTCTATTTAATGTATCATGAGATACATATTTACTCACCTATAGTATCTATCTTAGGGAATAAACCGTAGTATTTATTTGTAAGTAATATTATGGGTATTCTATTTATCCGATTGCGGAAGTACACAAAGCTTCTAGCTCCTGTCTACTTTTCTAGTGGCATATGATTCATGAAATGACTAAGAAAGAAGATATTCTCAGGGCTGAAATAGATGATTTAGCTGCTGAGGTGATGGCAGTAGGGGCAGAAGTTGTGGATTTGTAAGCTGAAATGACAGCACTTAAGGCAGCACTTGACGACAAGATTCAAAGCGCTATTTTACGCCCTCAAAGTAAATATATGAAATTTCAGTCTCAAAAAGAACTTTCTGAATCTTCTGATGAGTGAGGTGATATTGTATCTTATGTAGCTACTTTGACAAAAAGTTTTAACATAAAGATAAGTTTGCGGTTACTAGAACACCCGTAGACTTGTCTGCTCTTCCTCCTGTTTTGATTCAGAAATTAATTTATGCTATTACCTACTAACATCTCCAAAACTCCCTCAGTTGAGCCTTTGATAAACATTTGGGCGGAGCGTTATACAGTGGATGTGTCTTCTCTATCCAAAAATCCTAAATTCTATGGAGAATTGATTAAAGCAGCTTGGCCGGAAGCTAGAGCGTTGACTGCAGCTAAATTGTTGAACAGAGTATTAGTTCGTACAACCAATCAAGCAACTATACGCGCAAAGTCTCTGTACGAATATATTCCTAACATTATTGATTCTCACTCAGAGCAGCGAATCACTCAATTTGCTTGCAAAGTTTATCAAAGGTTACTAGAAATTTACCAACAGCAGTCTGGTATCCTTGTCCTTCCAACAAGCAGACAAACAACAACAAGTGATGATCAGCAGACAACTCTATTGCTATGGACGATACCAAACATCGAAAAGCTGGTCAATGAGATGCAACAGTTGTTACTGACATACCAGGAACAACACATAATGGCAAGAGATCAGCGTGTGGTTGGCTTTCTGACTACGCTGTTCAATTTCACTAACCAATCATTAATTAGTCAATTGACATCAGCTGAGAAAGTGCTGCTGTGTCCCTATTTCAAGTTCATTGAAGAATATGTTGCTATCCCCTGGGTGCGAGTCTGTGCAGCAGCTGCTAAGTATCAGCTAGGTTCACCAGCCTTGACTCTGGTTGAGCAAATGTTGCCTATGGCTTCTGAGATTAGTTCAACAGTTTACTGTCAGCTTTTAGAATTACTGCCCAATCATCGTAGCTTAAGAGGCAAATTGGGTGATCCAGAGGTAACGCACTCTTGTCTTCGTGACTTAGATATGTTCCAGGGTTACTTATGGCTTTGCGTGTTAGAGGAAAGTCTAAAACCTGTGAAACAGGAACTGGTGCCATTATGTGTGATGGTTATGCCGAGTGTGGGAGTGAAATGGGAGATGACGGACAAATGGAAACGATTCTTAGTAGATGAAATAGAAAGTCGTGTGCAACTAGAACACAGACCTCTTTTGCTTCATTACACTCAAGGTATGGAAGAAGCATTCTTTGCAGCACGTAAGCAGCTAGGTTACCAAGGTGACGTAGTAGAAGTTCTCTCTGACTTTGGAGGAAACTTGGCTGTTCACCTCAAGTCTGAAAATGCTTATGAGACTACGTGGTCAAGGCAACAGAGATGACAGAGTAACAAGTTATCTATAAGCGTTATCTCACAAGGATTTTAACCGTTTTACCGGTAAAAAGATGAAGCCGCAAATCGAATAGGCTTACTCCTAAATTTTTAGTTATCAGGTTTGAGACAGGAGTCGCTTCTTTTCATTGTCAATCAGCCTGTCAATAAGCATCTACCTTCCCTGACTATTGACCAATGACTAATATCATGTCCGGATGAATACTTATAATTAAGCCGCCCTGGTTCTGGGCCACCAGTAGTAGCAAGTTAGTCCAGAGATTAAATCGTGCTGTTTCATTAGTTGTTGGCAGCGATAAACCAAGAGCTCTTCCATTTCGTCCAAAGACGATGGTGAAGAATTCGCGACGATTTCATTTGTCAGGGGCCATAATCGTTCAGCAGGTTGTAATTCAGGTGAGTACGCGGGTAAGTACATTAAATCAATACCTTCTGGCAGGTTTAAATCATTACTTGTATGCCAACCTGCTTGGTCAACAGCCAGGAGGACTCGTTTTTGATTTCCAAGACCATACTCTTGAGCAAAATCAGCTAAAACTCGATTAAATAATTGAGTATTCACACTGGGCAGAATCCACCAATATGTTTCTCCGGATTCTGGATGTACAAACCCATACAGCCACATCCATTTATACGTTTGCTGTACTGAAGCGAACGGTTGTTCTGCTTCTGGTATCCAAACTCGACGCAGAATTGGATGAAGGCCCAAACGATGCTCATCCATACTCCAAACCTCTATWTCGGCATCTGGATATCGGGATTGAAGGAATTGGAGCCGTAAATCGAGTTTTTTTTCCAGTTTTCTTGTTCGATTGGGTCGCAAGCGCCATGCTCCGGTCGAGTCACACGTAAGCGGAAAGTCATTTGTTTTATGTATTCCCATCCACGCCGACGATCAATACTTTGTCCTGTTAGTTCGCTTAACCAATCTGCCACCTTACGACCATTCCACAATCCCCCATCTGGTGCCTTGTGTGAAAGCACTTGCCACAGTTGGGCTTGTTGTACATCTGTTAATAATGATTCTTTGCCTCGATTCTGATGCCGTTGGTCTCCCAAGACCATTGGACCATCTTGGTTGTAACGTTTGACGAGTTGATAAATCCAAATTCTCGTGTAACCTGTTACTTGAGATACCTCCAGCACGGTCTTTCCTGTTACCAATAACCAAATTATTTGGTAATGACTACGTTCCGTTGTTTGTGTTGCTTTACGGTAACGGGAAAACAGTTCTTCCGGACTTAAGTAGTTGGCGATCGCAATCCGTTTCGGCATAGTGTAAGTAGACGCACTGCAACGATTCCATCTTTATTATAAGTAATCAACCGGACATGATATAAGACATCAAAGGTAGTCCTAGATTTCTTCCAGTTCTAGAATAAACGGGGCAAACTCACCGTCTTCCCGTGAACAGTATTGCGTATTTTTTGGGAATAAAAAGAAGCTGATTCTTCGTTTTTGGCACACTCCTGTGTGAACTGAATCAAATGGTGCCCAACCAGTCCCACGTGAATCAGTTGCTCGATATTACCAGCTTTCAATGCTGGTAGTGCCATTTTCCAAAAAGTGTTGCGATAGTTACCCAATATACCGACCCGCAGTAGGATATTGGTCAAAATTGTTAAACCTGTCTTAATGTTTGCCCAAGAAGTACGAGCAGGACTATTAGGAACCTCTATCCGATTAGGGTATGTATGCTCCATGTTGTAAGCATACCGTTGGTAGAGAAATTCCGGCTCATATGCTGTTGTAATGCAACGACGCCACATATCAACGACTTGTTCATAAGGCATTAAAAACTTGATATTTGACTCGCGATTTTCATCAAAGATGAGTCGCCCTTCTTTTTCTAACCTGCGCCACAATGGAGTTCTCGGCAATGCATGAAGCAGGTTAATTGTCAACATGGGAACTTGAGACAGACGAATAAATTCGAGAATTCTGTCTGCGGTTGCTGGTGTATCTGTGTCAAACCCGATGATGATTCCAGAGACAACTTCCATCCCGTAGCTATTTAAAACCTTGATTGCTTCGAGAATTGGCATACTGAGGTTGTGAGTTTTGGAAATCGCGTTGAGGGCTTCTGGTTCTGGTGTTTCAATACCGCAAAAAACTGTACAGAAATATGCCTCACGCATCATTTCCAAAAGTTTGGGACTTTGCGCTAAATTCAATGTGGCTTCACAGGCAAATTGAATAGGATAGCCGTTGCGCTTTTGCCAGTCTATGAGATGAGGAAGCAACTGCATGACGGCACGGCGATTACCCACAAAGTTATCATCCACAAAATACACTGCCCCCGGATTCCCATATTCCAACATTGCATCCAGTTCAGCGAGAACCTGTTCTGGAGTTTTTAGGCGGGGGTTGTTGCCATAAAGTTCAGGTATATCACAAAACTCACAGTGATAAGGACAACCACTGGAGAACTGGATATTGGCAAGGAAATAATGATTTAAATTTAGCAGGTGATAAGCTGGAATCGGAAATTCATTTAAGGGTAATCGTTCTTTGGTTTCAAAGCGGATTTGGTGTGGGGGGCGATCCCTATGTAAATCCAAATACGAAATCATGCTTTCAGTTGCATCCCCCAACTCACCCAAATGCAGAATATCAAACTCTGGGTAATATTCTGGACAACCAGACACCGAAGGACCACCCACAACTGTGATTTTACCTTCTTGATGGGCAAGCTGATTAATTTGATTCATCTGTGGTCGCTGGATATGCATCCCACTGACAATAACGACATCAGCCCACTGGAAGTCAGCCCTTGTTGCTGAATTCACATTCTCATCAATAAAACGAACTTCCCACTCTTTGGGTAAATAGGATGCGACAACCAAAATCCCTTGTGGTGGCATAAAAGCGCGGACACCACCTCTGAGAGGATACGCATGGTGAAAGGTTCCAAATGAGCGGCTATACTTGGGAAATATACAGAGAATGCGTCTATGATTGCGCGGAATTTGCGAAGTGTTCCGAGTCGTCTTTTCAAAAAGAGGTTTTTCTAAAGACATTAACTCACCATTCATAAAACCTCGTGGGATGTGTGGAAACTCAGAGGCTTTAGCCCTGAGAGGAAACACGACTCAGGCAGTTTTGAAGAAGTAGTCAGAATTCAGAATTCAGAATTCAGAATCAGTTGGATGGGGATTCAAACCCCAACCAACTGTGGACACCGTGTAGACGGTGGGGATTTAAACCCTCTACTCATTCGCCAGTCACACAGAAGTTCATTCTGACTTCTGGCTCCTGACTCCTGAGTTCTTTTGTTAACTGCCGTGGTTCTCCATGAGCCGTAAGATTTGAATCTGCAATCTATTGGTATTGCACTTTGAGTTAATCTTTTACCAGTCTCTAAACTGTGTAAACTAATCGTTTTTCTGTCCGGGTCTTTTTTAGTTGGTGATTCCTGCCAACCACCGACATAACAAAAACCAAATTTAGGATGCTTGATTACTGAACCGCGCTTGAAACCCGCGCTTACTGTGCCTCCGTATCTAGTGCGGATATGTCCGACAGAATGCTGCAAGCGATGAAGTTGGCGACGATGAAACTCTAGCGGAATAATCTCAATTAATCGGGTGTTTTCCGGTTTGAGATGCCCATTGACGAACCAGTTGGCAAGTACCCAGGAATCAACACAGTGAGCGTCAAACTTGTTAGATAATTTGTTTTTAGATTTTTTCAATCCTAAGCTTTGACGCATTTCGTAAGTGTCGTTACCCGTCCTAGTTTCTAAACTGGCTATTCTCTTTAGTTCAGAATAAAACCACTTTTTACCAACCTCTAACGGGCTGAACATGGTATTCCATTTTCTTGAACCTTTCCAGGTCTTAGCTTTAATATCTTCAACAACAAAGGTCGAAATAGGGAACATCAAAGCTAACCACTTGCAAATGCGTAATTTCCATTGCCACCTAGCTTTAGTAGACGGTGGTAATTTTTGTTTGTTTACAAGTCTATTTTTGCGGTTTTTGCGGCATGGAGTATTACGAAATCTTCTGGCGCGTCGCATATTTCTACGAACTTCTACATGGTCTTTTACCCAATCAATGGCATGGGTCTGGATGTTTAGGTAAGTATGCGCCTGTGATTTAACTGTGTAGCCTTCTCGCTTACTTCCGGGATCAACACCAACTGCTACTGGTTGCGTGTTTCTATTAGATGGCTCTTGATTTAATCGAACACAAAATACTCCTTTTTTGAAAAAAGGTGTAGCCTTACCTGATTTAATCCAACGTTTTGCCCTACTAGGGGTAGTTGGCATCATGGGATGGTTATTTGGGTCAACTACTGGGACAAACATTTACGATAAGTCCTATTACTAGGTATTTATATCCCTTCGCTACTGACTACCACAGAGGTTAAAAACTAGGGAAGTATTCTTAACGTGTTTCGAGTTACCACACTCAGGCCATTCAGTTTAATTAGCTAGACACTTGTTTAACTTGATTTGGGGAGGTGGTGAATTCCCCTCTTGCAAGCCCAGTGGCTTTAGCCCTGGGTTAGTGACCCAAACATAATATTATTTGTTATTTCCACTAGTTTACCGCCTTTTATGAGTCGAAATCTTCGTCCGCGCCATTCAATTGTGCTGCCAAATAAGCTGTAACACCAAATCATAAAGCCAATGACGTCGCGTACAGGAACAATCCAGAAAAACTTTTGGACACCAGAGTCTTGAAGGTAGATAATGCCAACAACCCAGCCCATGACTAATCGCATTATCCAAGTGATAGCGAACACAGCACAGCCTATTGTTGATCCACTCGTAGCAATTAGCAGTAGCAAGCTTGTGACAGTACCATAAGTAAAAATCAGTCCCAGATAACCCCAAGGGCGGGAAACTCGTACACAACGTGCCCAGCGAATTTGACGCTGGATGGAATCTGCTATGGTGCTAGATGCCAATACGTGGTCAACTATGTAGTCGGAAAGGATAACTTTGTAGCCTGCTTGAGATGGTAAGTAACCGAGTTGAAAGTCGTCTGCGAGATAATCGGCGATCGCCCCAAATCCCCCAATTTCATCTAGCACTTCTTTACGAATCACAATCGTTGAACCAAAGGCAAACTTGATCCCTTCTATTTGATTGCTGACTAAGACACCCGCATGAAACTCAGTCGCTGTTCCAACACCTTCCAAAATGGAAGCCCATCCTGTGGCTACAGAACGGTATACACAGGTAACAACACCAACACTCTTGTCTTCTAGTGGCTGGATGACTCTTTGCAGATATTCTATCCCAACTCGAATATCGCTATCAGCAATAATTAGGATTTCATGTTTAGCTTTGGTGACGGCGTTAGCCAAATTACTCACCTTGGGGTTAGTTCCAATGATGTCTTCGCAGACAACTAACTCAATATCCAATTCTGGAAACTCGTCAATAATTTGCTTGACAACTGGTATGCCACAGTCTAATGGATCACGAACACAAAAGATAATTTGATAATTTGGGTACTTCTGTTGGCAAAAAGAAACTAAGTTATTGTATGTTTCGTCATCCTTACCACAAATGGGCTTGAGGATAGTAACAGGTGGGTGGAAATTTAGCTGTAGGGGATGGGGATCATGGAAGAAGGCGAACGCTGCATAAATTGCATAACAGTAGAATAAGACAGCCGATATACAGAGGATTAATAGTAGGAAATGAATGATAGTCAGACTCAAAGAAATTGTCAAAAGCATAGAAAGATACATTTGTTGTCTCAGATGCGACAATGTGCGCGTATTATGAATAACCTGCACATTAGTGTATGACTTCAAATATGACTTTGGAGTCAAAAAAATATGACTTTTGAGGGATACTATAAAAAGTTTTTATATGTAAGTCATGCTTTTTCCTAATAAGGTTCCACAGGCGGCCCGCCACCAGTTATGAATGAAAGAAACCCTCTTTCCCTATTCCCTATTCCCTGTTCCCTGTTCCCTGTTCCCTCTTCCCTGTCATGAATCTGATTTACTTTCTCCTGCGTTCTTCTTGGGGAATGGTGGCGATCGCAGTTGTCACCGGATTTCTCAGTGGCGGTAGCAGCGCCAGCCTCATAGCCCTAATCAGCACTGCAGCAAGTGGCAGCACTGGTGAACGCCTCACGAATCTGGCTTGGGGTTTTCTCGGACTGGCACTCGTAGCACTTATTACGAGTGTCATTTCTCAGGTGATGCTGATTCGCTTATCTCAAAATGCTGTGTTCCAATTGCGAATGCGCTTGAGTCGCCAGATTCTCTCTTCCGGGTTGAGTCATTTGGAACAGATGGGAAATCCCCGACTTTTGGCAACTCTTACAGAGGATGTGCAGACAGTTGCTAATGCTGTACACCAACTGCCTTACCTTTGTATTGATATTGCTATTGTCGTGAGTTGCTTGCTATATATTACCTGGCTATCGTGGTTTGTACTTGTGATGGTTGTAGGACTTGCAGTGGTAGCAATTGGTAGTTCCCAGTGGCTGTTAGTTAGAGGAGAGAAATTCCTAGCGCTTGCACGAGATGATCAAGATGTCTTATTTAAGCATTTCCGGACTATAACTGAAGGAGTCAAGGAACTCAAATTACACCACAGACGGCGTCAAGTCTTCCTTTCTCAGAATCTGCAATCAACAGCAGCCCAATTCAGCCGTCACAACATTCAAGGTTTAACCCTGTTTACATCAACGACGAGTTGGGGAAGACTTTTGTTTTTTTTCGCGATTGGTTTTGTGCTGTTTGCACTTCCGCATCTGTTCACCATCAGTCGTCAAACTCTTTCTGGTTACATCTTAACTTTTACATACTTGATGATGCCAATGAATAACCTTGTGGAGAACCTCCCCGTAATCAGCAAAGCTACCATAGCCTTACAAAAGATAGAGTCACTGGGTTTATCTCTGGCAAATCAAGCTGAACAATCAACCGTTCCAGCAGAAAGCAAGTCTTCTTGGCACGACTTACAATTTGTGGATGTTACTCATACTTATCGCACAGATTTAGAAGACAGCAATTTTATTATTGGTCCTATTAACTTAACATTTTATCCTCAACAACTAGTGTTTATTGTTGGAGGAAATGGCAGCGGTAAATCCACTCTAGCCAAACTTCTTACAGGACTCTACATTCCGGAAGGTGGAGAAATTTTGTTTGATGGAGAGTTGATTACCGAAGAGAATCGAGAGTGGTATCGTCAACATTTTTCTGTGGTGTTCTCTGACTTCTATTTATTTGAAGAACTTTTGGGATTAGATAATATTAACTTAGATACACAGGCTCAAGAGTACTTAAAGCTACTCCAAATTGACCATAAAGTCAAGGTAAAAAATGGCAAATTTTCGACGACAAATCTTTCGCAAGGGCAACGCAAACGACTAGGTTTGCTAACAGCATATTTAGAAGATAGACAAATTTATCTATTCGATGAATGGGCGGCTGACCAAGACCCAGTTTTTAAAGAAATTTTCTATACTCAACTTTTACCAAAACTGAGAGATAAAGGGAAAACTGTACTGGCAATTACCCACGATGACCGCTATTTTCATGTAGCAGACAGGATAATCAAATTGGATTATGGTAAGGTGGAGTTTGATAAGAAAATGACTCACTAATATCAAGTATAATTTCCGTGAGTATTGTTAACAAAAAAATATACTATTATGCTTCATAGTAATTCAGTTTTGCAGTCAAAAAGACGGTCATTGTGGCAAATGGCGCTACAGGGATTTTTAGATGGTGGACCTTCTACATGTCAATTTGCCATTACCAGTGCATGCAATGCCCGTTGCGGGTTCTGCAACTTCGCAGTAGATAAGTTGCCGATAGATTTGAGGCATTCTGTAACCTTAGATGATGCAAAGCTTGCGGCGGAGATTCTCTGTCGTAATGGGGTGTATTTCCTTATCTACGTGGGTGGTGAACCAATGCTCAATCCCCACTTGACAGAAATGATAGCTCATGCATCTAGCATCGGTATGGCACCGATGCTTGTGACTAACGGTTCGCTCTTGACGCCAAAACGCATCGACGAGATGGCTGATGCAGGGCTTTTAGGAGTTTTTATTTCTATTGATGCTGCTGCAGCTTTGGAACACGAACAGAACCGAGGACTTATGGGGGTGTGCGATCGCATTCGCGATGCCAATGTCCATTTGAGCCGCCGACGCATCGGTACAACCGCCTCAGTCACCATGAGCCGACTGATAGAAGATTACCAAAAGCTCCCACCATTCTTAAAGTCACTTGGGTTTGACAGCGTCACCTTTTCTTATCCACTCACGACTCTGGCATCGTCTTACCTTGGTTATGCAGAGTCCCACTTGGTAGACTACACTGTTGAGGAATTGCATGAGCGCTTCGAGAACGTCAAAGCGCTCAAACGTGATTTTCGCGTTGTGAATCCTACCAGTTCTATAGAAGATATGCAGCGTCATTTACGGGGTGAACCAGAGCAATTCGCCTGTCTTGGTGGCTGGAAGCTCTTTTACCTAGACTGGCACCTTAACCTCTACCGTTGTCACAACTGGGATAAGCCGATGTGTCATATTACGGAGTTTGACGGCTCACAACGGGTTCGTGATGGGTGTACAGCGTGTATGATGGATTGCTACCGCGACTCCAGTGTCATGCAACATATCGGCGTTGCTGTCAGTGACGGAGTGCAAGCAGCAGCACAGGGACAGTTCAAGCAAGCTTTGAAACATTGGTTTAACCGGAAAAACCTGCTTTCTTTGAAAGCTGTGTTGGAAGAAGCTTCATGGTTGCGTCAACTGTAAATTTGGATATTTGGGATGCTCCCACTCCTGATATCAAGTAATTGTAGGTTGGGTAGAGCGTAAGCGAAACCCGACAAACACCGGTATTAGACATCAAGCAACAAAGGTAGGTGACGAATACGAATTCGGTTTGGCTCTACCGTTACAGCAGCACCCTGTTGTAACTCTTCCTGACACTCATTAATTACTTTCACTAACAGATTATATGATGTCCGGCAAATCACCCTTAATATGTCATTGCGAGTGGAACGAAGTGAGACCAGCGCTGCAGGAGGGTTTCCCTCCGTAGGCGACTGGCGAACCCGAAGGGTGAAACGACGCAATCGCAAGGTTTTGGGATTGCTTCCCTCCCCATATTGTCACAAAATCTTACAAGTAATATCGATTACCTAAATGTTTGCTACAGATAGTGCCTCTAGAATAAACTGCCATCCAGTCACAGAATGAATAGTTTCTGGAGTTAACTTATTCAGTTCTTTTGAGAGCTTATCTCTTAATTCATCCAAACAAATTATCAAACAGTTTCCATTTAAGTCTCTTTTTCAATTCTTTCCACAATCGTTCAATTGGGTTAACTTGGGGACTATAGGGTGGTTGAAAGAGTAAAACTATATTCTCCGGTATAACTAAATCTAAGCTTTGATGTAAACCGCC
>NZ_JXCA02000001.1:1254477-1295612 GCF_000828085.3 Scytonema tolypothrichoides VB-61278 | reverse complement strand
TTACTCCTCCACAACGGTACTGGCTTAACCATCTTGATATCGTTGTCCGATGATGTCCCGACCGGGCTGCTAATTCCTCTATTGTCTTAGCTTGTCCACTTTTTAGCCAAAAAAGTACTTGAATTCGTTCCTTACTTTTGCCTGTTTTCTGTCCCTTTAATAACTCTTTGAGTTTTGACAACGACTCTTCTATCTCTATTTTCAGCACTCCCGACATTTTCACTTTTCCTCATCGTCATCCCTCCATCTATTTATAGCATTCTTTTTTCTATTTGATATAATTCCGGTAAAGGTGCAGCAGGCAATATAACAGTTACAACCGCTAAGGACATCCGGCTGGACAGCCAAGCATCTATTGACGCCAACACCAATGGGGGAAAAGGCAACATTAGCGTGAATTCTCGCGATTTAATCTTGCGCAACAACGGCAAAATCACCACTAATGCTACAGGCACAGCTAATGGAGGCAACATTGAGATTAATAACACTGGGAACTTGGTAGTTTTTGAAGATAGCAAGATTAGCGCCAATGCAGAAAAAGGTAATGGGGGAGAGGTCAACATCACAGCCCGAGGTATTTTTAGCTACCCAGACAGCATTACCGCCACTTCTGAAGCTGGTCCACAATTCAATGGCATTGTGCAACTCAACACCCCAGATATTGACCCCACTCGTGGATTATTTGAATTACTAGAAACAATCCCTGACGCCGCACAGCAGATAGCTCAAAATGTCTGTACTAAAGGTTTTGGTAGTAGCTTTACCGTCGTAGGACGTGGAGGACTTCCAACTGATCCCAATAAAATTCTCAGTAGTGACAATGTGCGAGTTGATTTGGTTAAGCCTGTTCCCAGTACGGTGAGTTCAACAAGTGCAACACAAAAGCAGCCATCTCAAAAGCCACCTGTCAAAGAGATAATACCTGCCCGAGGATGGATATATAACGAAAAAGGTGAGGTGCTGCTGGTAGGTTATGATCCGACTAAGACTGGTGTACAACGGCAGCAGCCAGCACCTAGTAGTAACTGTGCTGCGCGTTGATGAATGAGGGTGGGTTGGATTCACGGGTGTTACCCTCCGGGTTCGGCAGATGCCTACGGAGGGAAACCCTCCTGCAGCACTGGTCTCACCTCACTCCTGCCCTATCGGGCATCCCTCTCCTTATGAAGGAGAGGGGAGGTTTTGGCGTCAGACAAAACCAGGGTGAGATTATACGCGTGTTGGATTCATGGGTGTTACCTCACCCCGCCCTAACGGGCACCCCTGTGTTTGTAAAGGAGAGGGAAGGTTTTGGCAACAGACAAAACCGGGGTGAGATTATACGCGTGTTGGATTCACGGGTGTTACCCTCCGGGTTCGGCAGATGCCTACGGAGGGAAACCCTCCTGCAGCACTGGTCTCACCTCACTCCTGCCCTTCGGGCATCCCTCTCCTTATGAAGGAGAGGGAAAGTTTTGGCAAGAGACGAAACCGGGGTGGGGTGAAGCCAGAGATGTCAAGCAGTCACTACCTTGGATTGAGGTTTAGTAAACAACTGGGATAAACGATGGGGTTGGCGATCGCGCCAGTTTCCCTTACCATACGCATACCCCGCAATTAACGGCAATGCCACAGTCGCCTCGGAAAATACCATCTGTTCGGTAGCTTTGTCTACCTTGCCCCAAGAATGAGCTTCTTTGAGAGTAGAACCAGATAAAGCGCCATCCCGCTCATCAGCAACAGTGACTTGAATTGTATACTTGTGCATACTGGTTTCAAATCCCAGTAATTCTGCCGCTACGACTGTATCCTGGGCGAAGTTTTTCGGTACACCGCCACCAATCATAACCAATCCAGTGTAGTTGGAAGCCAGTTTGCACTGCGTCAACTCCCGGAAGTCTCGCACAGAGTCAATCGTGACATGAGATTCTGGGGAATTCCATTGGTGATGGACAAGTCCAAACCCAGCGGAACAGTCGCTAAAAGCGGGAACAAAAATCGGAACTTGGTGTTCATAAGCCGCTTGTACGACAGATTTACCATAGTTACCACGGCGTTGTAAGTAAGCGCCCATTTCTTGAATAAATTCCCGTGAAGAATAGGGACGCTTATCTAATGACTCGGCGATTTCTGCGATCGTCATGTCACACTCCCGCAATTGATCCTCATCAATGTAGGTATCATATATGCGGTCAATTCGTTGCTGTCTTAACACTTCATCATCTGCAAAGGGATCGCCCACATAATGGCGATAACCCAATGCTTCAAAGAAATCTTGGTCAACAATGTTAGCACCGGTAGAGACGATCGCATCTACCATATTGTGAGTAATTAAGTCGTGGATGACTTCCTTTAGCCCAGCGCTAAACAAAGAACCAGCTAAACACAGAATTATCGTACATTCTTTGTCTTGCAGCATTGCGTCGTAGATTTTTGCTGCACGCCCCAAATTTCGAGCCTGAAAAGCCGTCTTACCCATTGCTTCCACCAAACCGACGACATCGAAAGCTTTAATGTCAATTGGTTCAACGGTCTGTTGCAAAAGTTCTTCACGATTCATGGTAGATTCTCCTTGTCATTGAAATAAACATTACACGGTCTGTATTGCGAGTATAAGGCGAGTCAAGCCAAACTACTAGGCGCTTCACAGTGGTCATACCAGGACATACCCGGATCAGACTGCCGTCTTTTGTTTAATCTGACATGCAAACCCCAGACACTCATGGGTTGTATGAGACAACTAATCAATTTTGTTACTCGTAACTTCTTAGACACGGCAATTATTCCAGTATACTTCAAAGTACACTAAACTAACAAATAATTTTTCAGAACAACACATAAGCTCGTTTCCAGCCTGAGGCTGGAAATGCAGGTGACGAGGCTCTGCCTTAATCCAAATACCGGAGGCGGAGCCTCTTAGTAGCGCATTCCCTGGCTCAGTCAGGGAACGAGAAGCTTAGGGGTGTTTAGAACATTATTTCTGCTGATGTATCTTTGCTTCTTCAATCTGGGAATAATCAACCCAGTAGACTTGAGGATGGGCAATTGGGACAAGAACGTGTATACTGGGTGGCCTGGTCGCAAATTTCTGGAGTAGGTCCAGTATTATTACGACGGTTGCAGCAGCATTTTGGTACACTGGCAGCAGCTTGGGACGCGAAACCTGGACAGTTAAAAGAAGTAGAAGGTTTTGGTTTTCAAACGCTGCAAAAGGTGGTGCAACAACGTTCTCGTTTACATCCTGAAGAATTTTTGCAGCAACACCAAGAACAAAACCCGAATTTTTGGACACCTGCAGATGCAGACTATCCTCGGTTACTACTGGAAATACCCAGCCCACCGCCTATTGTGTACTATCGTGGTGATGTAGATTTGCAAGAAAATCTCGGACAAAAACAACTCGTCGGGATTGTAGGGACACGCCAACCCTCAGAGTATGGTATGCGATGGACTCGCCAAATTAGTACGGCTTTGGCTAAAAATGGCTTTACTGTTGTTTCTGGTTTGGCAGAAGGAATTGACACTGAAAGTCACGCCGCCACTGTGAAAGCTGGAGGACGCACGATCGCAGTTTTAGGTACAGGTGTAGATGTTGTCTATCCATCTAAAAATGTGGAACTATACAAGCAGATTTTGACTGCTGGTTTGGTTGTGAGTGAGTATCCAGCAAAGACACCACCAGATCGCACCCATTTTCCTCGTCGCAACAGAATTATCGCAGGTTTAAGTCGTGCTGTGCTGGTGATGGAAGCACCGATAAAATCAGGTGCTTTGATTACTGCAAGCTACGCAAATGATTTTGGGCGAGATATCTATGTCCTCCCAGGAAGAGTGGATGATCACCCATCCCAAGGGTGTTTAAAGCTACTCAGCCAAGGGGCGACTCCCATTCTTAAGGAATTAGACGAACTCTTAAAAATGCTGGGAGCAATACCACAACTCGATTCTGTTGAAGCATCTCCATCAGTGCAGCAGTTAACTCTGCCAGATTTACCAGCAGAACTCCAACGAGTTATGGATGCAATTGCTTCAGAAACTTTACCGTTTGATTTTATTGTTCAACAAACGGGCATGGCTACGGGTGAGGTTTCGAGTGCTTTGTTGCAATTGGAGTTGATGGGTTTGGTTTCGCAATTACCGGGGATGCGGTATCAGCAATGTTTATAAAATTACTCCTTTCGGTAGGGTAAGTAAGATTTATTTTTTAACCGCACGAGGCAAGAGAGAACACAGAGAGAAGAGTCACGCCTACGTTCCATTCATAAGTGAAATGCAAAATTCAAAAAAAAGACTCTTTCATTTTGAACTTTGAATTTTGAATTTTGAATTGTTCCCTGTTCCCTCCGTGCCATCACAACTATTGCGATTCTCCGTATACCATATCATTCGCTTGGGCATAACGGTTCATAAATCTCATGAATCGTTCCCAGTGGTCTTGTTGCTCTACTTCAAATTTACATTCTACGCGCTGCAACTCATCACCTTCTGCACCGCCAAAAATGAATTGTGTGGAAGATGGAGTGACGCTGATTTCACCTTCTTCGTCTGTTAAAAGCATGGAATTTAAAGGTTGTTTTGTAAAGCTATTAAATCCTTCCAAAGCTTTGATTTGCGCAAAAATCATCACAACAATACGCTTGCCAGAAGTGAGATTACGTCGCAAGCTAACATTGCTGAGTTCTTCACGAATGCCAGAAAAAAATTGGATTGAGGGTGTGATAGATGTCATGAAAAAGGAAAATTTATCGCTGGTAAGGATAATAATACTGCGGATTCATCACCGGAGGCTGAACGGGAAGCTGAACGGGAGGCTGATAACCGTTGGGAGGTATAGTGCTTCCCATGCCGTTGGGTAGAGGCTGACTCATAACTGGGGGTTGATAACCAGTTGTGGGCATTGTGCTTCCCATGCCGTTGGGTAGAGGCTGACTCATGACTGGGGGTTGATAACCAGTTGTAGGGATTGTACTTCCTGAACTAGGAGGTGTAGGAATTATACTTCCTGAACTAGGAGGTATGGGAGCAGTTGGGCTAAATTGTTGATAAGCGGCACGAGAAATTGAGCTAATGAGTTTTTCGGCGCGGGGATCGTTCGACGGACGTTGTACCATAACAGCGAGTACGTAACGTTTGCCAGTGGGCATATCAATTAAACCTGCATCTGCAAGGGTTGTCCCAATATCACCCGTTTTATGGGCAATTCTTGCGCCTGATCCTAAACCACTAGGCAGGAGGTGATTTCTCACGGTGCGACGCATAATATCTAGTATGCGATCGCGCGATGCCACACTAACCAAATTGCCCTTGTTCACCATCCCCATCAGCTTCCCTAATTCCTTGGGACTTGTGGTGTTTGTCCCTTCCAAATCAGGGAGGGGATTGCGAATTGTAGTCGTTGTCAAACCCCAATTGCGGAAACGCTGATTCAGCGTCTCGATACCACCTAAGCGATCAATCAGCATGTTTGTTGCTGTGTTGTCGCTGACTGTTATCATCTTAGTCGCCACTTCCATGATTGTGAACTGAGTTCCGGCTGGTTTATACTGCATATCCCCAGAACCACCGACAACCATTCGCTTGGTCATGGTGAGTGTTTCATCCAGGCTAATTTTGCCAGCATCGACATCTTGGAAAAAGGCAATCAAAATCGGAATCTTAATCGTGCTAGCAGCAGAAAAACTGGAGGAGGCATTCACATCTACATAACTGCCATTGTCTAAATCTACCAAGAAAGTTCCTGGTGTGAGATTAGGGTTTGCGGCAGCCAAATTTTGTACTATAGTTTTTAAAGAAGAAATTTCCTGAGTCAGGAATAACCCTGAAGCAGCTTCTGAGGGATTTTGGGCAAACTGTGGCTGTGCCTGCCCGAGAGTTGTATCAGATGATCTTCCACTGGATGTGGCGATGCGAGTTGCTGGATCTAACACTGATAACGCCGTACCTACGATTGCACCGACACCAACTCCTACAATTAACAACCGTAAGGCATACAAAAATGTTTTTGCCATGGGTTTTAATTGCCTTTTTCGGGATGGACTCGTTTTTCTTGGCAACGGCTGGTTCCGCATTCGCACGTTTTTTGGCTGTACTTTCATTGGATTGTATGGTGGAATCCTTCCTTTGGCAGCAGCAGTTGGTTTGACTGGTGTCGGTGGTACTCCTGATCGCCTTATGGGGGAAGTGACAGGGTTTAAGGGAGGAATCGATTTTATACGTGTAGGCATTGTTCGGCTGTAGGAGGCTTGCTGCTGCTTTGTCGCTTCGAGTTTATTTTGCCCCTGCTTTTGAACTTTGCTCTTAACCGGACGGCGGCTGGTACTTTGACGCCGTGAGACTGTTTTAATAACGGTTCTCGTTGGCATAAGATAGGGTAGCAATAAAAGTGTAAAATAGAGAACACATTTAGAAACGTTTGGCTTTAGAGGCTAAAGTCGCTTTTGAACAATCCCTGATGGGAATTGAAAGGTTTTTTGTGTGCCAACTCCGTAGCCACTCTTTCAATTTACCTCTAAGGCACCATTATATTGAAATGAATTTTTGCTTATAATAATCAGTCTTTTGAGTTGAGCTTAAGTCATTATGACAAGTTTTGGGACTCGGAGTTGGTATACGAAGGATGAGTTAAAAGTCTTGATGATTGTTCCGGTTCTCTAGCGCCCATTCTACCTGTCGTAAAATACCTCGCAACATCGCGACTTCTCTAGTTTGTAATTGAGCGCGATTATACATTTGCCGAAATGTTTCCATACGGCTAGCTGCTGTATGAGGATAAAGATATCCAATCTTGAGTAGTAGCGATTCTAACTGTTGGTAGTATTCTTCTAAGATATTCAAAGGTGCAGACTCGTTAACAGATGCGGGGATGGGCAGATCCAAAGACATAGAGAATTTATCACCCGTAGTCTCCGTGGTGTCTTCCTGCGTGTCCTCTTCATTATCTGTGTCACTTTTTGCTAACTCATAACAGCAGATAGCCACAGCAGTCGCCAAATTCAACGATGGATAATTAGAACTGGTAGGAATACGAATAAACCGTTGAGCATAATTTAATTCTTCATTACTTAGTCCTCGATCTTCTCTACCAAAAATGAGCGCGGCTGGTTGTTGTGGTTTCTCCAGTAACCAAGGTAGGGCTGTGGAGGGGTTTTCTAGGGGGGAATCCCAGTGACGAACACGGGCGGTGGTGGCGATCGCCCGCGTACATCCTTGCAATGCTTCTGGTAGCGTCGTCACTGATACTGCTGACTCTAAAATATCCTTAGCATGAACCGCCATTTGAAGCGCTTCACCTGAAAGCGGTTTACATTGGGGATTAACCAACACTAGATGATTTAACCCAAAATTTTTCATCACCCGTGCGATCGACCCGACATTAATTGGTCCTGCTGGTTCTACTAGGATAACTCTCACCTGGTTTAATGCCATTGCCCCTCTGTTATTTAGTGCTACTCAAATTATTATCGAAAATACCATTATCATCTTGATTCTCTTCAAAGCTTTATTTTCTGAGTGTTCTTATTATGTAAGCTTGCTAAGTAGAAATAACAGGGGTTTCTATATCTATGATAAAAAACTGTTAAACAATTTCACTTCCAAACATAAACACGCTGTGTTTTCGCGCAAGATAATTCTCAGTCTCATTTGAAATGCTGACTAGACGAGACTCTTGAAAAAAACCAGATCCCCGACTTCGTAAAAGTTGTCGGGGATCTCAATAAGACTTAATTTTTAGACTGCCAAGTTAGTAGAAACTCACATAGCTATGATGAAGAACTCAGTGATAAGTAAGTGAATCAAATTAAATATAAAACCTCACCCAGCCGACCGCTTCCCTCTGGTGAACTCGCCCAGAGAGATTGAGGGTGAGGTTTTATCTTATATTTAATTGCGGCTACCTACTTAAACTACAGATTAGGTTACTGACGACGAGCACCCTTTTCCTGGCGGTATTTTTGCAGTTGCTGCTTTTGATCTGGGGTTAGAAGTGCTTCAATTTGTGTTTTCTGTGACTGCATCACTTGTTTTAGTTGGTTTTTCTGGTCATCAGAAAGATTTAAAGCCGCAAACGCACCTTTTCCCTGGCGGTTTTGCCTAGCGGTTTTTAACTGTTCACGTTGTTGTTCGGTGAGAATTTTATCAACTTCAGTGCGGGTATTTGTACGAATTTCTTTGATTTTGGCTTTTTGGTCATCCGTTAGTCCCAAACGTTGGAATGGTCCTTCTTTTTGCTGAGATTGTGCAACAACTAAGGGCAAAGAGGAGTTTGCTTCTGCTTTTACGGCGAAGGAGGTTGTTGTTAAACTGAGGGCGATCGCTCCACAAATGAGTGATAAGTTTTTGATCTTCATTCAAGTTTGTCCAGTTTTTCTCCTAGTTGATACAACTATCATATGAGTTCAATTTTGAGAGTTACATGAGGAAAAAGTCATGAATAGACCCATGACTAAAGTCATGGTCTATATAATCAGTAAATTCATCAAGCAATCATCAAGCCTTGTGTTGTGAAATTATCTCTTTGATGACAATAATTTTATGTGTAGTAAGCTTTAAGTAGTGAAAAAACTCAGAATGCAGAATGAACCGTAGATCTTCCTGTGTACGTAGTTTTATGTTTTTTGCGCGCTCTGAATCCGTCTTGCTTTATACGTAACAGCTTATCTTTCCCAATTTCGTATAACTTCCCGTTTCTAAAAACCTAAAATTTTCACCAGCAAATCTTAACTGAACAGTATTGATTTATTGTTTTACTATAAAAACTAGTTGAGCTTGAGTGTATTTTTGTGAGCCGTTCGATTCAATTTTACAATCATCCTTTTCGGTTTCTACTATATTTGGAGTGGATCTTGCTGGCGTTTACTGCTTTTACAGCAGCTCTACCATCTTACCGATATCGAGTTCAAACTGGGTTTACTGAACTGACAATTTGTAGTCTCGTGCTTTTTGGGTTAATGGGTTTGAGGTTACCAACTCGTAACCATATAAGTAAAGTCATTTACACCGCCCTGGAAATATTTATAATTGTATTAGTTGGACTTTTTGGAGGTAAAGGTGATAGAGTCTTTCCTTTTATTGACCTGATTTTAGTAACTCGCAGTTGTTTAATTTTTCAGTTACCAGGTCGCTTAGTCGTCACAGGTTTATCATTTATTTTATTTTTGCTAACACTCAGGCGTCGTTTTGAACGGATGCCACTTTCACCATTAGCACAAGAGCGTTTTTGGTTTTTTAATTTAAACTTTGCGATAGTTTTTATCTTAGCTTTATTATTTGTTTTACTATTAATGAATGCAGTTTTATCTGAGCGAGAAAGTCGAGAGAAACTAGCGATGGCTAATGAAAAACTCCGTCAATATGCTTTGCGAATTGAAAATCAAGCTACTCTTGAAGAACGCAATCGTATTGCTCGTGAAATACATGATTCCTTAGGACACTCTCTCACAGCTTTGAATTTACAATTAGAAACTGGGTTGAAGCTTTGGAATTCTAATCCAACAAAAGCACAAACTTTTTTAGGCAGGGCAAAAGAGTTAGGTTCTAAAGCATTACAAGATGTCCGTCAATCAGTGTCTACGATGCGTTCTCATCCATTGCAGGAGCAATCTTTGGAACAGGCGATCGCCGGACTTGCAGAAAATGTTCAACGTTCAACTGGTGTTACACCCATTTGTCAAATTGACTTATCTCACCCAATCCCCGTTGAAGTTAGTACTGCTGTTTACCGCATTGTCCAAGAATCGTTCACAAATATCTGTAAGTATGCACAAGCCACAGAAATTCAACTAGAAATAACCACGACGAAAACTAATTTACAATTGAAAATTGAGGACAATGGTATAGGATTTGATTTAACACAAAATACCACTGGTTTTGGACTTCAAAGTATGCGCGCTCGCACTTTGGCACTGAATGGTCATTTTCAGATTAATAGTGCTCCTAGTTATGGTTGCACAATAACAGCTTATATTCCTTTATCTAAAGTTACCACAAATTAATTTAACAACGGAAAATCAATAACTAATGACTAATCTGATTAAAGTTCTACTTGTAGATGACCAAAGTTTAATTCGTCAAGGATTAAAAGCATTATTGGAATTAGAACAAGATTTAGAAATCGTCGGAGAGGCAGAAAATGGAGAAATGGCAATTCATTTTCTTGAAGAATTGTATCCAGATGTCGTACTCATGGATATTAGAATGCCTATTATGGACGGTGTTGCAGCTACTCGGGAAATTCAAAAGCGTTTTCCCAAAACTAAAGTTTTAGTACTGACAACTTTTGATGATGATGAGTATGTAAAAACAGCTTTACAAAATGGAGCAATGGGTTATTTACTAAAAGATACACCTTCAGAAGAGTTGGCTGTTGCTATTCGTGCTGTTAACAAAGGATATACTCAATTGGGACCAGGGATAGTTAAAAAACTTTTTACCCAATTTCCTAGTGTAACACCAACCAAATCACTATCTCCACCAGAGAGCTTAGCTGAATTAACTCCTAGAGAAAAAGAAGTTTTGCGATTGATTGCTACAGGTGCTAGTAACCGAGAAATTGCACAACAACTTTATATTTCTGAAGGGACAGTGAAGAATCATGTCACAAATATCTTGAATCGTTTAGATTTGCGCGATCGCACCCAAGCTGCAATTTTTGCGAATTCTTTTTTACCCTATTTCAATGAGCCTAATTAAAAGTTTATCTTTTATGAAATAATTTGATACACTCTTCTCTTAAAACACCTCTTGTAACTTTGATTTTTCTAAAACTCTTAATAATCACCTCTTCACATGATATGTTAATTTGAGATTGATTCACTGAAACTAAATCTTCAATAGAAGCACCGTATATAATTTCTGATAAACCAGTCCAAACGCAAGCAGATGCACACATCGGACAAGGTTCCCCAGTCGTATATATGGTATAACCTTCTAAAGAAGGGTTTTTAAGTTGAGTAGTTAAACTGCGAATGACATTAATTTCTGCATGAGCAGAAGGGTCATTGTCTCGCTTCACAGTATTATAAGCTTGAGCAACCACTTGGTTATCTTTAACAATCACAGCACCATATGGGGCGTCTCCTTTCTTTGCTTCTTCCAACGCCAAACGCATAAAATCTTCTTGATTCATCATTACCTTGGCAGTCTCAAATTAGAATTTTTCAGAATATAGCATATCCTACGGTAACGCGTTCAAAAGTCAACAGACCTGAAGAAAATTTTTTCTATTGCTAAGCTAGTCTTTAGATTCACAATCAATTGTAGATTCTTCCTCTTGCTGAATTTGTTCGACGGGACTTCTGGAAATTATGTTACTTAGCAGAGAAAAAACAGCATTTTACTTGAAAGACTTAGAAACACCAATAGGTAAAATTGTGAATTTAACTATTGCTAGTCTTGTTTTACTCTCATCAGTTATTTTTGTTGCACAAACCTATAATATATCTGATAATTTACGAAACCTTTTAGATTCAATAGATACGGTAGTACTACTTATTTTTTCTATTGAGTATTTACTCCGTGTTTGGAGTGAGGAAAATAAGATTAAGTATATTTTTAGTTTTTATTCTTTGATTGACTTAATAGCAATTGTACCCTATTTTCTAGGTGGCGTTGATATCAGCTTTGTTCGACTACTACGATGGTTCAGAATTTTACGTTTAATTCGGTTTATAGATAATAAATTTTTCTGGGGTGTCAGCACAGAAGACAGTTTAGTTTCTACACGAATCTTATTTACATTATTTGCGATTATTTTTATCTACTCAGGTTTAATTTATCAAGTAGAGCATCCTGTTAACTCAGAAAATTTTGCGACTTTTTTGGATGCTTTTTATTTTTCCATAGTTACTATGACCACTGTTGGTTTTGGCGATGTGACTCCAATTTCTGAATTAGGTCGTTTACTGACAGTATTAATGATCTTAACAGGTATTGCTCTCATTCCTTGGCAAGTAGGTGATTTGATCAAGCGATTAGTCAAAACTGCGAATCAAGTAGAAACAATTTGTTCTGGTTGTGGCTTATCGTTCCATGATACAGATGCTAAATTCTGCAAAGTTTGTGGTACAAAGCTGAGAAATAATTCGTAATTCGTTATTATTTTCTCAGACTAAAAAAGTATCGTGAGTAACAAAAATCGCCTCTAACTTAAGAAAGAAGCATTTGTTTTGTATTTGACCTATGCTTTACCAAAATGGTAAAATTATGAACAAATGCATTCCTTCCGTTTCACCACTTACCTAGCGCCTATTGCCCTGACAATCGTCGCTAACAATTTTGTGTATTGTGCTACCGCAAAAACTGAACCCCCTCAAACAGAGTTTTTAAAAGCACAATTACCTCCACAAGAGTTCTCAAAAGTCCAAACTCCCATGGTTCAGTTTTCTAAGGATACATATCCGCAAGTCAACTTACCTGAGATTATATCTGAGCAAATTCTAGTTCAGGAAAATCAGTACTTAACTATTATCACCCTGCCAGCAGATATCTTATTTGATTCTAATAAGGATACGATTCGCCCAGATGCAGAGAAAATGTTGCGTCAAGTCAGTCAAGCAATCAATAATCATTATCGTCACACTTGGCTACAAATTCTAGGACATACTGACTCTAAGGGGTCTAAAGATAATAACCTAAAATTGTCAGAGCAATGGGTAGCAGCAGTACAAAAGTGGCTGAGTGAAAAAGGTGGCATAGACATGTCTTTGATATCAAAAGAGGGTTATGGAGAAGCCCAACCTGTAGCACCAAATCAAAAATCTGATAGTTCGTATAATCCCGCAGGACGACAAAGGAACCGTCGGATTGAAATTGTTATTCAAAAGTTGGTAAATCATCAGGTGTAACTGATTTTTATAAAGCAAGCACGCGGCTATTTGCTACTTAAAAACACGACTATAGACATTAATTGTTTCAAGTTGTATGTTGTAATAACAACGACTTGACTTTGACAGTTAAATCAGGTTTAATCTTTTCTTAATCAAAATGAAGTTATAAAATAGACATTGCTGTAGTGGAAAACTCGTAAGACTGTCTCACAAGTGAGACAGATACTATTTGCATCTGCTATTTTCAAAAGAGTGATTGCATCTACCGAACTTAGTGGTCAAAATTTTTCCAATTCATGAGTGTGCTGCACTTGATGAAAGTGATAACAGTACTCATGTTTTGTTTGCTGTTTTACAAAGAGCTAAAGTGAGGTTAACAAGATGTTGCAGGCAGACGTGGCGATGAATAGTACTTACAATCCATTTCTTGTTGCCCTTTCAATTGTCATAGCTGTCCTTGCTTCGTACACTGCTGTTGATTTGGCTGGGCAAATAACAGTAGCGAAAGCAAAAGCAAGACTAGCTTGGTTAATTGGCGGTGCAGTTGTTATGGGAATTGGTATCTGGTCAATGCACTTTGTTGCCATGCTTGCCCTCAGTTTACCAATATCGATGGGCTATGACGCGTTGAGTGTGGTGCTTTCCGTGCTGCCTGCTATTGTTGCTTCTGGAGGTGCGCTTTTCCTTGCCAGTCGCCCAGTCTTAAATACGCAGCAATTCCAGGCTGGTGGTGTGTTAATGGGCATTGGTATTGCGTCTATGCACTACATTGGCATGGCAGCAATGCGGATAGAAGCAACGACTCACTATGATCCACTACTGTTTATGGTTTCTGTGGCGATCGCCATCGGTGCATCGATGATCGCGCTGTGGATTGCTTTCCAACTGCGTTTGCAAACGGGAAAAACGCTTAGGCGACGCAAGATTTTGAGTGCGTTCGTCATGGCAATTGCAATTTCCGGGATGCATTACACAGGGATGGCAGCTGCCTCTTTTAAACCAACCAGAGTGACTGGGACAGTCACAACCGTGCAAGTATCCTTGCCTGTGTTAGCTGTAAGTATTGGCGTTAGTACTCTGATTATCCTAAGTTTCACACTGCTAACTTCCTTTGTGGAACGGCGAATGGTTTCCCAAACACTATTACTCGAACAGCAAGAAGCTCAACGTTCGCAGCTATTCATGGACATTACCTTGCGTATTTGGCGTTCTCTCAAGTTAGAGGATGTCCTCAACACAGCGGTGAATGAAATCAGAAAAGCACTGAACACAGACCGCGTGATCATCTATCGCTTCAATGCTGACTGGGGTGGTACAATCATTGCCGAGTCAGTAGCAAAGGGTTGGATAAAAACTTTAGGAAGAACTGTCTTTGCTCCGTTTGGCAAAGATGACATTGAAATGTACAAACAAATGTATAAAGATGGTCAAGTCCGGGCCATAAACAACATTTCTGAGGTAAATTTTACAGACTCTTACCGAGAAATTCTTGAACGCTTTCAAATCAAGGCGATTTTGGTTGCACCTCTGCTAAGTGGACATCGGCTTTTGGGTTTATTGTTTGCTCACCAATGTTCTGAACCTCGGAATTGGCAGCAGTTAGAAATTGATTTATTTGGGCAATTAGCCATTCAAGTAAGCCTTGCTTTAGAACAAGCAAATCTTTTGCATGAACTCAATGCTGCACAGGAAGTGCTGCGGGTACGTGACCGTGCGATCGCCGCTGCCAGCAATGCCATTGTGATAACAGACCCTCGTCAGGAAGATAATCCTATCATCTTTTGCAATCCTGCATTTGAAACCATCACCGGATATTCACCACAAGAAGTTCTGGGACGCAACTGCCGATTTTTGCAAGGACCTGACACTAATCCACAGACTATTGAACAATTACGCAACGCGTTGCGACAAGAGCAAGAATGTCATGTTGTGATTAAGAATTACCGTAAAGACGGTACCCCATTCTGGTGTGAATTAAGTATTGCGCCAGCACGAGACGTCACGGGACAAGTGATAAATTTTATTGGGGTGCAAACTGACATTACTTCACGCAAACAAGCGGAGGAAGAATTGAGGCACAGCAAAGAATTTCTCCAACGTCAGCTTATGGAACTTACTGATGACGTTAAAGAGGTAGCCAAAGGTGACCTGAGAGTTCGATCTCAAATGACAACCGGTGAAATTGGAATAGTAGCCAACTTTTTCAATACCATTATCGAAAGCTTGCAACAATTAGTCCTTCAAGTGAAACAAGCAGCTATACAGGTCAATGTTTCTGTGGGGGAAAACTCTGATGCGATTCGTCACTTAGCAGATGAAGCACTCCAACAAGCTGAAGAAATTAGCCGCACCCTTGAGTTGGTAAATCAAATGAATTTCTCCATTCAAGAAGTCGCCAATAACGCTTCTCAAGCAGCACAAGTAGCTCGTACGTCTGCCAATACTGCTTTGAGTGCAGGTGAAGCAATGGAACGTACTGCATCTAGCATCTTTAATTTGGAAAAAACAATTACTGAAACAGCCACAAGGATAAAACATTTTGGCGAATCATCTCAAGAAATTTCAAAAGTTGTGACTTTGATTAACGAAATTGCATTACAAACCAATTTATTAGCTATCAATGCTGGTCTTGAAGCGACGCGTGCAGGTGAACAATATCAGGGTTTTATTGTTATGGCTCACGAAGTTGGTCGCTTAGCAGTACAGTCAGCCGAAGCAACTCAAGAAATTGAACAAATTGCAGAAAATATCCAATTAGAAACTAATGCAGTTATCCAGACGATAGAACAAGGAACGACTCAGGTAGTAGAAAGCGCTGAGCTAGTCAAAGACGTTAAGCAAAGCATGGAGACAATTGTAAAAGTATCTCGTCAAATTGACAACTTAGTTCAATCAATTTCTCAAACAACAGTGTCTCAAGCTGACACTTCCCAAGCTGTCGCTCTTTTGATCAAGGAAATTACCAAAACTTCAGAACGCACTGCTAATTCATCTGGTGTTGTCTCAACTTCTTTACAACAAACTGTAGAAGTAGCACAGCAATTACAAGCATCAGTCAGTCTGTTTAAAACTGGCGTAGGTTGAATCAAGTGAATTCTGATGAAGTCACTCCCAATTCTCGTCATTCAACAGCCAAGCGTAATCACATATTCCATGCTATGCTTTAACTAAAGAGAATTATTTTCGGCTAAGTGACTACGCCATAGACACATTGCCATACAGGAAACTGAATAAGTACTACTCAGTAGTGCTTATTCAACTCCGCAAGGGGGACGGTACTTAAAAGTTCCGGGTCGTGTTTCTTTCCTGACCTGAAGGTGCTTTCTTTTGCACACTTACCGCGAGTTTTTATGAGGTTGAATTAGACAATTGCCATGCTTACGTGAGCGGATCCCATACTCCCCTGCCGTTTCTAGAAATTTTGCTTTAATTTCCATAGTTGTCTCATTTAACTTTGCTCGTTTTGTGGCTTTAGAGTCAAAGTCATTAAGGAAAAAAGACATAGCTAAATGCTTAAAAGCTTTAGGGAGCAAAAAACGAAAGTTTTAGAATTTCAGAACAAAAATCCCCATAAATTCAATTAGAAATGGTTGGTGCTCAGAGTGAAAATTGAGCTAGCTATTAACAAAAATTAGGTCAAAAAATGCAATTATTAAATAAGTCTCTTCAACCGCTCTCTCGTTCTATAACAGGGAGCAGGCAGGAAAATACAGCCATATATACCTGGCAACCCACGCTCGGTGAGTCCATTTGTCCTTGCTGCTCATACACTTTGCTTCGTCATATAGGCTTGAGAGGAATTTACTGGCGTTGTAGTCACTGTTACCAAGAAATGCCACTTTATCAAGCTAGAGGAATCATAAGTCTTATGCACAAGAAAAACGCCATCCAAAGCCCAGAACTCCAGCAGATAATCACCCAGTCTGAGGCTTTGAGCAACAAGCCTAAGTTGTTGGAGCCACAGCAGCAGCCGATTATCAGACTCAATACCTTTGGTTAGGCGAATGCTTCAGTACCGTGCCTAGATAAGTAGCAAAAAATACAGCATTTATTGAAGTGAAGTAGCATACCTCACCCGCCTGATCGGGCACCATCCCCTTGCCAAGCTGAGGGTTGGGGAACTTGGGGTTCCCTCTAGGAATTAGGGGCAGCGTGTACTCCATTAACTTGCAATCCGCTGTAATCAAAGTTGCATGATGCTAAATTAATTCTAATACGGAGTTGCGTTCAGAGATATCACCTGTTGAAGAGACAAGGGAGACAAGGGAGAGAAAGCAGTAAGATGTATGAACGCAAATTGGTATAAAATCCCACACATATTTACCATGTAACCTTTACTTCTGGGCTTTCTTGCCTCAGCAGTTTATTCAATAAAAAAGGTGGGCTTTATTGCCCACCTGAAAAGAAAGAGAATAGATACTTTGTTGCTAATTAACCCAACAATGCCTTAGCCTTAGCTAACACATTATCAGCTGTGAAGCCGAATTTCTCTAAAGCAACCGCACCTGGAGCTGAAGCACCAAAGCGATCAATACTAACAGTATCGCCTTCGGTGCCCACATACTTGTGCCAACCGAAACTGGCAGCTGCTTCGACAGACAAACGCTTGGTAACGGCTTTAGGGAGAACAGATTCTTTATAAGCCGCATCCTGTGCTTCAAACAGTTCCCATGAGGGTAAGGAGACAACACGAACTTTCTTACCTTCAGCCGTGAGTTTCTCAGCTGCAGTTACGCAAAGGCTCAATTCTGAACCAGTGCCAATCAAGATCAAATCTGGTGTACCTTCAGAATCCACCACCGTGTATCCACCCTTGGTCACGCCCTCAATTGAGGTACCTGCCAAGTTGGGGACATTTTGACGGGTGAACGCTAACAGGGTGGGGTCGTTTTGCTTTGCCTTCTCAATCGCAACTTTGTAAGCGCCAGAGGTTTCGTTACCGTCTGCAGGGCGAATCACTGTTAGGTTAGGAATAGCCCGCAGGGAAGCCAAAGTTTCAATCGGTTGGTGCGTCGGACCATCTTCACCTTGTCCAATCGAATCGTGAGTCATCACCCAAATCGCGCCAGCTTCGGATAGGGCGGATAAGCGGATGGCAGCACGCATGTAATCTGTGAAAATCAAGAAGGTCGCGCCGTAAGGAATTAATCCTGAACGATGCAGCGCCATACCGTTACAGATTGCGCCCATACCATGTTCCCGCACGCCAAAGTGGACGTTACGGTTTTGGTATTGTCCTTTCTGAAATTCGCCGGAGTTTTTCAGTTCGGTAAGGTTGGAGTGAGTCAAGTCAGCCGAACCACCAATGAGTTCAGGTAAAACCGGTGCCAGTTTGTTGAGGCAGGTTTCCGAGTGTTTGCGGGTGGCGACTCCTTTGTCTTCTGGTTTGTAGGTGGGTAGTACCTTATCCCAACCATCGGGTAATTTGCCGCTAATGTAACGTTCAAACTCAGCTGCTTCTTCAGAATATTTGCCTTTGTAGTCGCTGAAGGCTTTGTTCCATTCTTCCTCCAGGTTTGCCCCGCGTTCAACAGCTTTGCGCCAGTGCTTGAGGGCATCTTCTGGTACTACAAAAGGTTCGTATTCCCAACCCAAGTTTTCGCGGGTGAGTTTTACTTCGTCTCCACCAAGGGCAGATCCGTGGACACCAGCTGTATTTGCTTTATTGGGGGAACCGTAACCAATGGTGGTGGTGACTTTAATGAAAGAAGGTTTGTCAGTAACAGCTTTGGCTGCTTCAATAGCTTTGGCAAGACCTTCTAAATCAGTGTTACCTTCTGCAACGTGCTGCACGTGCCAACCGTAAGCTTCAAAGCGCTTGGAAACATCTTCAGTGAATGCTATATCTGTAGAACCATCGATAGAGATGTGGTTGTCGTCGTACAGAGCAATCAGCTTACCTAATCCCAGGTGTCCCGCGTAAGAACAAGCTTCACCGGAAACGCCTTCCATGTTGCAGCCATCACCCAAAATCACGTAGGTGTAATGGTCAACAATCTTGGCATCGGGTTTGTTGAACTTTGCGGCGAGGTGTGCTTCTGCCATTGCCAAACCGACCCCATTGGCAATTCCTTGCCCCAGAGGTCCGGTGGTAACTTCCACGCCAGGGGTCATGAAGTTTTCTGGGTGTCCGGGGGTTTTGGATTCCCACTGACGGAATTGCTTGATGTCCTCAATGGTCACGCTGTCGTAACCAGTCAGGTACAGCAGGGCATACTGCAACATTGAACCGTGACCGGCAGACAGGACAAAGCGATCGCGGTTGAACCAGTTGGGATTTTTGGGATTAAACCGCAAAAAGCTATCCCACAGTACAAACGCCATTGGCGCAGCACCCATTGGCAGTCCTGGGTGACCAGACTTTGCCTTCTCTACAGCATCAATTGCTAGAAAGCGGATCGAGTTAATACAAAGTTCTTCGAGGGTTTGGGTTGCAACAGCCATAATCAGATTGTTCTTTACGACGGGTTAGCAGTCTTCGAGCATCACCAGGGGGGTTGTTTATCAGTTATCAGTTACCAGTTATCAGTTACCAGTTTTCACTGTTAACTGTTCACTGCGTAGATAGCTGTTAACTGTTCACTGTTTGAAAGATCCCCGGCAGTATCCTCATCATCCCATTGGTGCTTGTTGACCGACAAGCGGCATATCTTGGGATTTTTGATGAAAATTTTGCATTCATTTTATGGGGAATCTCCTCTATTATCGGTTGCTGAACCGACCGAATGAGCGGGATTTCTGTCCAATATCTCAATGCAGACAATGCTTGAGTTTCATGTTTTGGGTGAAATCCACGCATATAAAATTTCCAACCCTAGACATACTTCTTAAAGGCTAGTGTCACATTATGACCCCCAAAACCGAAAGAATTAGATAGTGCCACTTCGACTTTTGCTTCTCGGCTGGTGTTGGGCACATAATCCAAGTCACACTCAGGATCTGGGTTTTCTAAATTAATTGTCGGTGGTATTCGGTCATTGGCGATCGCCAGTACTGTTGCTACTGCTTCAATTCCACCAGAACCACCCAATAAATGACCTGTCATTGATTTGGTGGAGCTAACTGCTATCTTATAAGCATGTTCACCTAATGCTTTTTTCATTGCAGCAGTTTCCGTCGGATCATTCATTGGGGTACTGGTACCATGTGCATTAATGTAGATCACCTGTTCTGGTCTGACTCCTGCGTCCTTGAGTGCCAGTTGGATCGCTCTTGCTGCACCTTCGCCTCCCGGTACTGGAGAGGTCATGTGGTAAGCGTCACAAGTCATGCCATAGCCAACAATTTCTGCATAAATCCTGGCTTTACGACTCAAAGCATGCTGTAATTCTTCTAAAATTAAGATACCCGAACCTTCACCCATCACAAATCCGTCACGGTTTTTGTCAAATGGACGGCTTGCATGAGCGGGGTCATTATTCCGAGTTGAAAGTGTCCTAGCTGAAGCAAATCCTGCTAAAGACAGAGGTGTAATTGCCGCTTCACATCCCCCGGTGATCATCGCTTGGGCATATCCCCCTTGTATGAGGCGAAAAGCTTCCCCGATAGCGTTTGAGCCAGCAGCACAGGCAGTTACCGAGCAGGAATTTGGTCCCTTAGCACCAGTGTGGATCGCTGTCAATCCTGCTGCCATATTGGCTATCATCATCGGTATCATGAAAGGACTACAGCGATCCGGACCACGATTCAGGTAAATTGTTTGCTGGTCTTCTAAAACCTTAATGCCACCAACGCCAGAACCAATAATAACGCCAATCTGTTCTGCGTTTAAGTCGTTGATGACTAACTGCGCGTCTGCGACAGCCTGTTTTGCTGCCGAGACGCCAAATTGGGCAAATCGATCCATGCGTTTGGCTTCTTTGCGATCCATGTATTCATGTGGATCGAAGTTTTTTACCTCACCAGCAATGCGACAATCGTGACGAGACGCATCAAACAAAGTGATTTCACCAATCCCATTGCGTCCACTGATCAATCCTTCCCAATATTCGGCTGGTGTATTACCAATCGGTGTAAGCGCGCCAACACCAGTAACAACAACGCGTTTACGTATAAAATCAGTCATGATAGTTATGATGGCTATTGATGCAGGCAGAACAAAACAGTGCTGAGCAATGAGTTGGTGAGCCAGTGCGCCCTTGGGGAGCCACCCCCAAGGGACCGGTTCCCCGGCTTGGGGGGAGTGGCGTGGTTCCTCCTTTGGGTGCCATCTGGCGTATCTCCTGAGCCCTAGTGGCTACGGTCACGGCTGCGCCGTATGCGCAAAGCGCATACCCTATGGGTGAGTTGGTGAGTTCTCAACAGGGACAAAGGGACAAGGAGATTAGTCATTGCTACATAGAACTTCTCCATAGTTGTACCAGACAACTACTTAATCTACTTCGGTGCTTTTGCCAAGGCAGACAGAACCAACAGTCCCAAGCATCACTTTGGAGCTAAGCGATCCTACGTACGTTCACTTCGTCATTTTCAACGAGTGATTTGGTGTTAGTTGGCTTGTTTGTCACCATTTTGACTAACTTTCGATAATTCGAGCAAGAAAATTTGCTACTTATTTAAGCTCTTGACTCTTCACTCCTGACTTTTTACTCAGCAATGCCAGTCGCCTGCCTTCTGTTACCCTCTTGGAGTTTACACTCTTGGGCACACTCTGGTGGAGACTCTCCTTTGGAGGAGATAGCAACTCCAGTCATTGTGCCCATAGCCTCAATAGCACTCAGCACTCAGCAATTTTTTAGGTTTATGCGGCAACTTTATTGTTGATGTAGTCCACAGCCTCTTTAACAGTTGTAATTTTTTCGGCGGCTTCATCAGGAATTTCGATGTCAAATTCTTCTTCCAAAGCCATAACCAGTTCAACGGTATCAAGGGAGTCAGCTCCTAAATCGTTAGCGAAACTAGCTTCTGGTGTTACTTGTTCGTCTTTAACACTCAGTTGCTCGACAACAATTTTCTTGACCTTATCAAATGTTTCCGCTTGGCTCATAGATACAATTCCTCAACCAGTTGCTAAAATCCGCTGTTTATGGGGGATATATTTTTGGGCATATTCATCTTATCGGAAAGCGCGAGCACCCGTACACTGTTAAGGGATTATCTTTGGTGAAAATTTCTTGCTTGGCTCAAAATAAACAAGTATTGACACTCTCCGGGCTAAAGCCACGGAGATTCTAAGAAGTTGTTCCGAACTCGGTATGTGCCGTCGCTCTCCACTTCTCCAATTTAAGAAGATTAATCCTTCTAGGCTGGGTCAACGCAGCCCTAGACACTCCGGTAAAACCATCGTGCTTACTTTTTCTACCAATATTTAGTGAACCATTCAGATCCGCATTAACCAAATGTCCATCCTTTGTTCTGTACAATCCGCGTTTAATTCGTTTGCCAGAAAATTGGTATTCTTTCGGATTGTCGGCATAAACAGGGATTTCATCACCATCAATTGCGCTTGCTTTAGAGGTGTAAGATTCCTCTTGCTCTTGATAGTTCAACCCATACCTTTCACACATCGCCTTCAACTTAGAACGCAAACTGTGAAAAGGTATCTGGACAAAGTTTTGGTTATTGCGTCCACCAATATTTATTTCTTGCTTGATGCCGGGGTTGTACCCAACAATCAAGTTAGCAATACCGTTAGTGATGCAGTGGTTCACGATAAATCGTGCTGTCTTGTTCAGGTAATCTCGGACTTGGTTATTGCGAAGGCAGGTGAGTTTCACTTGTTGATTCGTGATGCCTTTAATATTCTGCTTATCTTTAATAGATTGCAGTTGGGCGTTACGCTTGTTGAACCACTGGTTAATAGATTTAATTGGTTTACCATCCACAAGAAAGGATGCCCCATTGGTATCAACACAAGCAGCGAGATTATCAACTCCCAAATCGATGCTAATAGCACGATCACTTTTAACTTCTACGGGTTCGGGTTCTACTTCGCTGATAAATTCAACCTCAAAATATCTAGCATTATATTTTGGGTGAATCCTTACTTCCTTGATTTGATTGATGTTAAGTCTTTTGGGAAATCGAATCCAAACTTCGCCATACTGCTTTCTAAAAGCATTGGACATTGGAACTCGAAATTTCCCATCCTTGACAACAATTCTGGGAATTATCAGCAAGAAGTATCCATATGCAGACAGGTAGTTGGGAAGCTTCACTTTTTGTTGATAACTCCCATTCTTAACCGCACTTATCAATCCGTAAAAGCTTTTAAAAGTCCTGTCTACGACCTTCAATGTTTGCTGTGCAATGTCTGTATTGAGAAGCTTATAGTTCTCATTGACCTTACACAAATGGTATGCAGACTCGTAACGCAAGTGCTTACGCTCCTGAAAAAAGTATTGCCGCACAGTGTACAAACCTACATTGTAGAGGTTCTTACTCAGTCGGCACAATTCGCGCAGAGCAACAAATTCAGGCTTATTCAGTTCTCTGATTTGGTTCTTTTGCGTCAGGTACATAAAACAAATTTCGCTATAGACGCTAGTTTACAGCGAAAGTATAATCCAGTCAACAACAGAGACTGTGGGCTAAAGCCCACTGTGTCACTTTTCCTCCCAGGGCTAAAAGCCACGCTCGTTCCAAGCTCTCGCGAGGTTTTTTATGATAAAACAGTTATTGACGAACTAAGATACTATGCTAGCCCATACATTGAAATACGCATACTTCCCAGGTTGTGTTGCCCAAGGTGCTTGCCGGGAGCTTCATGAATCAACTGTTGCCCTAACCCAAGCGCTAGACATCGAACTGATTGAACTCAAAAAAGCTGCTTGCTGTGGTTCCGGCACGTTTAAAGAAGATTCCCAAATGTTGGAAGATACGGTTAATGCACGGAACATTGCTTTAGCAGAACAGTTAAATCTACCACTGCTAACTCATTGCAGTACTTGTCAGGGTGTTATTGGTCATGTTGACGAACACCTTAAAGAATGCCAAAAAACAAATCCAGCATACGTTGAACGAGTAAACGGCTTGCTGCAAAAAGAAGGCTGTTCACCCTATCGAGGAACCACAGAGGTCAAACATCTCCTTTATGCTTTAGTAACCGACTACGGTTTAGAAGAAATTCAAAAACGTGTCAATCGTAAGTTAACTGGATTAAAATGTGCAGCTTTTTATGGCTGTTATCTCCTCCGTGCCCAAAAATCCATGCCTTATGATGACCCTTTCCAACCAAAAGCGATGGAAAATGTCTTTCTTACGGTAGGAGCAGAACCTATTTATTACAGAGGTCGTACGCAATGTTGCGGTTGGCCTCTTTCTAGCTATGCCACGACTCAATCTTTCAAAATGGCTGGAATGCATATTCAAGATGCCATAGAAGCTGGTGCGGATTGTATAGTGACTCCTTGTCCTCTTTGTCACCTGAATTTGGATTCTCGTCAAAAGGAGGTAGAAAAAGTTATTGGACGGGAACTCGGTTTACCAATATTGCATTTACCCCAGCTGATTGCTTTAGCAGTTGGTGTCAGTCCTAAGGAACTAGGTTTAGATCGGCATATTGTTTCCACCAGACCAGTTTTGGAAAAATTAGGATTCACGTCCTAGAGGCTTTCAACATGGTTCGGATCCAAAATCGATTAGCGCAATCGTCATTGTCGCGCACTGATTGAAACAAAGCAAGCTACTGACTCGCGCAGCGCTTATATCCCAGTACGGTTCAGTTAGTGGTATTAGTTAAGGAGAATTATAGTTGGGGTTGAACGTAGTCTAACTGAACCGTATTGCCCTATATATCCTCAGGGTTGCGTGTTCTGCGTCTTGAGTTCTGTGTTGTTCTCAATCGTTGATTTTGGTACTTCCGGAACTGGTGTTATTGTCACTGCTGGAGTCGGAATGGTTTCGACTTGTGATGTTGGTGTTGGAGTTGGAATTGGTGTTATTGTCGGAGTCGGTGTAGGTTCGACGGTTGGTTGATTTGTTTCAACATTGGGTGTCACCAATGGCGTGAAAGTTGGGGTGGGGGTGGCTTGTGTTGTCGGTGTTGGTACTGTAGTTACCTCTGGAGTAGGTGTTGTAAATGTGGGTGGTTCTGATGTCCCAGGTGCTGTTGTAGGTTTTGTGAATGTGGGTGGTTTTGATTTCGCAGGTGCTGTTGTAGGTTTTGTGAATGTGGGTGGTTTTGATGTCGCAGGTGCTGTTGTAGGTTTTATTTTTGACTTTTGGCGTTTGGGAACTATTGGCTGTTGATCTTCTAGATCTGGTGTGATTGGTGGATTGACTTTGATTGTTGCTGGACGAAAAGGTGACGGCGAAGTAATGATTGTGGATGGAGGTTCGATAATTGGTAACGGCGTCGCGGTTACTGTGGGTTTCTGTTCAGGAACAGATGAGGGTTTAACAGTTGTTGTCGGCGTAGTGGTGGATTTTGCTGGTGGTGAGGGTGTGACACGATACCAATGAAAGAAAGCAAACAATCCTCCTGATGCTAAAATTCCAGTTGTAATGACTTTTGTTGGAGAAAGGAAAACGTTTTTGTGGGCAGGTTTGCTGGAATAAAGATTATTTTCTGATGAAACTATATTCATTCTGGTCACCAGGTGCTGAGCTGAAGATGACTGCAAATTGACATCTTCTTTTGCAGCATTTGGAACGAGAATATCTGTGATATCTTCTTGCTGACTGCTATGAGTTTGTGAAGATGAAGAATGATTCACCAAATTAAGATTGTGGCGAGTTGCAGCAACTCCCATATCATCATCAAGAGATTCTCGTAATTGTATTGCTTTGGTTAGGTAATTGTAGGCTGTGGTGTATTCTTCCAAACAAAGAGCACGAGTTCCTAATTGATGCAATGTCCATGCTTGCACAGCTTTATCTTTTTCGGCTTGAGATGCTTGTAGTCCCCTTTGGAGTACTTGTTCCCACAAACCCCATTGCTTACTGAAAGCTAGTGTACCTTCCACTACTTTTACTAAGCGTAAGATATCTTTCCAACGACTATTTCTGACTGCGACTTCCAAGATTTGCGCGATCGCATCAATTTCTGCCAATAAGATATTGGGTTGCTGTTGGTGGTGTTGGGCCCAATCTACAAAGTAGGCGATCCATCTTTCCACAGATGCTGTCAACTTCCATTCTGGCGGTAGAATCTCTACTATCGTCTTAGTGATTTTATATCGATAACCATCAAACTGCACAAGATAACGCTTGCGTAGTTTTTCGAGTGTATCAAAAGCATCTGATACTTGTGTCATATCAGCAATTTGTTCATTGTCAAGCCCAACACCACCCATAATAGTTAACAACTCCAAAATGGTTGTTTCTGATGTTGATAACGATGCTATTATTTGTTGGAGTAGATAGTTACTTGAAGCAGTGGTAGGCAATTGACTGACGACTTCGGGAAGCGAACGCCTTTGTTGCTGTATGCTTGCCATCACTATCTGTAGACGCATTGGGTGCCCATTCAAAATACTATACAGTGATTTTGCTGCAGCTTGTTCTTCTGTGTTCAAAGGACGTTGCAATTGCCTTTCTAGCAAAGCCAGAGTATCATTCATGGGAAGTCCAGAAAGCTTCATTGAGCGCCCCTTTTTCTTGATGCGACTCGTTGATGAAGCAATAACGAAGGTGCACTTGAGCGCTACATTCATCAGCTCTTGCAATTCGTCTTGAATGAGTGCATCATCATCTAGTACGACAAGAGCCTGTTTTTCCTGAAGTTGTTGACAGATTTGCTTCGGAGTTGGTTTATAAGGAATGTTGCTTTCATAAAAAGCATCCCATATGGACTGAAGTAAATCTCCTACATTTGGATGCAGAAGAGATAGGCTGATGACACCACTAGGGAAAAGTGACTTGACTTGATTGTTATGCTCTAAGTGACGTAATAAAACTGTTTTTCCAAAACCAGATGCACTGTAAAATTCTATTGATTCTCCAGCTTGAAAGGCAGCAATAGCTTCTTTGACAAATTCTTGTCGATCCAGCAAATTATAATCGGGTTGCTGAAGTATCAATGGGGTGGAATGCAATCGCAAAGTCGGTTTTTCTTCCTCAGTTGCTATATTTACACTAGCACCGTGAGGTGAATTCATCTTTATGATCCAATCTCCAACTACCAGTTGACCATTCACTTTCTCCAGGATGTTTGTTATTATAGTATTTTCAGTCATAGTTTTTTGTTCAGCCAGATTTAGATTACTTTTTTCTTATTAATCGCAATATAGCTATCATTAATCATACGTATATTACAGAGATTTTTTAATCATTTCATAAATTGAGTATTAATACTTATCGTTTAAAAATTATTGTTTTGTTTCCATAACTTAATGAATACATAAAGCTAAGCGCAAAAAATTTAACGAAAAATTCGCTTCTGTGATATTGAGAAAACTTGAGGCTATGTTAAGAAAGCTCGCACAAACGAGCTATAGAAGAAAGGGTCTCAAAACTAAGAATCAATATTATAAATATTCCTCATGAAATGCGTATATCCGGACATATTTCATGAGGACTCGTTATTTAATATCTGTTATGGTGATTTAACCTAGGTTTTTTGAACCGGGACATCAACGACTGTCCCAGAACCAGAATCAGTTAGTACCATTATGTCATCACTGAAGTTCAGTTTCACAACTTTGAACCTGGCTTCTTCTATTTTAGGTAGTGTTAAAGTCAAAATACCATTTTTGCACTCTGCTTTAACCTCCTCATTCTTGACTGGAACAGGTAGCGAAATTGTCCGTTGAAGCTTTCCATACCGTAACTCAGATCGGAAGTAACCACGCTCATCTGTTCTGCTTTCATACCGAGTTTCACAAGCATAGTAAATTGCTTGTCGTGCGACTTGAACTTCCAAATCTTTACCTTCCACACCAGCAAGTTCAGCACGCAAGATCAAGTTTTCATTTGTATCTTTCAGTTCAACTGCTGGAGTTCAACTTGTTGTCATTTCGCGAGTGTGACTGAAAAAGTCGTTAAATTTTTTATCCATTTGACTATTTCGGTGTTCTAGCAATCGCCTACTCCACTTTACAAGACATGACACTCGAACAATTAGGGACTTCCAAAGAATAAATTATTCCAAAAAACTCAAAAGTCGGCATGTAGACAATAATAATAATCATTGTTAAGGGCAAGAAAGCGGCAACCTTACGCTGACGCTTTCTTGCCCTTAAATACGCTTGAAAAACTTGCACTTTGTAATATCAATTACTAAGTTAAAGAGTGCGGCTTCTAAATTATAGCGGTTCTCACTTGGCTGCAATACAATAATCACAATGTTTAAACCAGCCAATAATGTCACTCAAATTAACAGTTTCAAAAGCCTCTGTAATCGCTTTATCTAAATCCTCATATGTACGGGTAGCACCTGGCGTGAGGGGATGGGGGTGAGGTATTTTTGTTGTAAGTAATCACCCGAACCTGATATTAAGGGGTGGGGTAAAATCAATGCGGGATAAAAGAGATTGAGTCGGGTGGGCATAGACGATGCCACCCTACAGTCTAACCATTACCATTATTCATCTGACGTTGTAATTGTCTTAATGTTTGATACATCTCCGGTAAGCGAGCAAGGATAGCTGACACCTTCAAGTACTGTTTGTGTGGTAAAGATGGACTTCCAGAGACAATTTCACCTGGTGCTATATCATTATGAATTCCAGCTTTTGCAGATGCGATCGCCCTATCGCCAATCTTCACCTGATTGCTAATTCCCGACTGTCCAGCCAGGATAACACCATTACCAAGTTTCACGCCTCCCGCCATACCAGACTGACCTGCAATAGCACAACCAGCACCAATTTGGCAACCGTGACCAATTTGTACCAGATTATCAATTATCGTATGGCGACCTATCCGTGTTTCTCCTACGGCTGGGCGGTCAATCGCGCTATTACAGCCCACTTCTACATTATCTTCTAAAACAGTGTAGCCGGATTGTTCCATTTTTACCCAACCAGTGGAACTGGGAACAAAGCCAAAGCCTTCTGCACCAATGACAGCGCCACTGTGAATCGTACAATTTGCACCAATACGAGTTCGTTCGTGGATGGTGCAATTGGCGTGCAAGGTTGTGCGATCGCCTATCTTAACATCTGGATAAATCACCACATTAGGATGAATGCACACATCATCACCAATTTCAACTCCCTGCTGAATGACAACATGAGCACCGACATACACTTGTTGCCCAATTTTTGCTGTGGGGTGAATAACTGCAGTGGGATGAATTTCTGGAGTTGGACGCCAGGGTTTATAAAATAATGCGATCGCTTTCGCAAATAACAGTCGCGGTTCTGGCGTTGCAATCCAAACAATACCCCGTTCTTGTGCTTGTGTCTGTAATGTTTCATCTAGAGGCAAAATTAAAGCACTAGCACTCGTCTTGCTAACCATAGAAGCAAATTTTGCTCCTTCAATATAGCTGAGAGTACCTGTTGTCGCTTCATCAACTGCTGTAACCCCTGTAATTTCTGGGTCGTTTTCTTTATTGAAACAGAAGCTATTGCAGGAGCCACTATCACCAAGTTTTTCTAAAATTGTACTGAATTTCATGGTTATTTTTTCAGGAGTCCTTAAATATAGTCAAAATAATTGTCGCTTTTTCTTAGGATTATGTTCTTTGCACGTAGATGAATAATATTTAACCTTTTCGTAAGATGCACACAGATAAATTATCTGTGTGCATCTGCGGTTCAAAACATCCTACAACTATATATTTACAGGCATTATTGGCGTGACTTATCACCTCTAAAAGAAAAGATTGAAGAATTGCCAGAGTTATTCCTTCAACAACAAATAATACAGCTGACCATTGCCACCCGTCACACCAGCGCGATCGCCAGCTAATTTGCCAGTTCCCATAAAATAATCAACTCGTCCTGGTCCTTTAATAGCGCTTCCTGTATCTTGGTCAAGCACGTAGCGACTCACAGTACGATACGCAAGCTGTCCACCTTCAGTGGGAAAAGGCACACTGGTGTTAATCAGCGCTAATGCTCCTGGAGGCATAATAGATTTATCAGTCGCAATAGAACGTTCTGCTGTGACTGGCACGCGAATACTTCCTGTAGCCGGTGTACCACCAGTTTCCTGGAAGAAGACAAAGCGTTTCCAGCGCGGCAGATAATTATCCATTTGGTTTGGGTTCTGCCGAAAATACTCAGTCATAACTGGTAATGTTAAACCACTCAAGGGAAGTTTGCCATCTTTCGCCAGTTCTCGCCCTATGCTTGTCCACGGGTAATCTGTTGCACCTCCATAACCCACAGATGTTGCCGTACCATCAGTTAAGTTGAGTTGGGCAGAACCTTGAATTTGAATCATGTACGCATCAAAGCGATTGGCAAACCAAAATAACTCCAAACCACGTAACCGGCTTCTATCCCCGAGTAAACCGTCTTTTCCTTCTAAATCAACCCGTTTTGGATGTGGTTTCGCCCATCTCTCAAAGTTGGATGGTCGTCGATAAATGGGATACTGATAGACTGGTGTGCGTACGCGACTCGCGGTATATACAGGCTCGTAATAAGCAGTAAACTTCACGTTACCATTGCGATCATTTCCAGAAGACTGGTAAAAGACAAACTCCTGACGAATAGCAGCTTGCAGTTGTGCTGGTGAATCATAGCTAACAACCAGCTGGCGGAAACGCAGCAAACTACGTCGGACGCGATCAAGCGTAATCCCTCGAATCGGATAATTTCGATAAATTGTTGCAGCCTTATTAGTTGTTAGGTAATACAAGCTGTTATCTATTGCTGTTAAGAGTGCCTTGCTATCGCCTCCTTTGCCGTTTTCACCCCAAATTTGCTCATCCCAACCCAAGCAATTGTATGAAGAGCTACAGATTGTCGCCACATTTACAGGCGTTAATGGTGAGATAAGGTGTCTAAATTGAGTGGGTTTTGTCACTGGCACTGGCACTGGCACTGGCACTGGCACTGGCACTGGCAAAGTCTCAGGTTGGCTTGGGACTGGTAATGGTATCGGTGATAAGTCAGGAACCTGAGCAAAAACTGAGCAAAGTGGAATAAAAAGAGCAACTCCTAGACTCAAGAAAAATAAAGTAAGCGTTTTTCTCATGATTTAGGTAAATTTTTCCACACTAGAGCAAAAAATGGGTTTTACCCGAATAGCCACAATCTGAGACAGACGCACGATCATGTACTCAAGACTAAATATTTTTGATTGATACCCGGATATTGTCATTAGAAGCAGACTTCGGCACAGGTTCGCCACCATACCACTTCTAAAATTTTTGAATTGTTGGAAAACGGGTTTTTTCACGGTGAGCATTTTCCAGTAGAAGGTATACGGTGTACTAATTTGGTGTTTTGGGCATCACGTTAAATCATTTGGAACACATTCAACTGATTGTTAACCACGCAACCCTCGAATGGGAAGAGAAAGAGGGAGAGGCACAAGGAGAGAACAAGGGTAAGAAATTGTTCCATTCTCCTACTGCTTCATTTCCTTGTCCTTGTAGCATTTGACGATTGTGATCCCACTAACAGTTCCCGAGAAAGTGGGGAGTAGAGAATTTCGATACTGACTTATTGAGTACCAAAGGTTTGCTTTGAACTCAAATGTTGCTCATATTTAACAATAACTGAGTACTTGCTTTTTTATAACAACAACGTTTCTGATAGAAATCGCAGACATTAACAAAATTTTCATACACATTAGTTTGCTTAAGAAGGTAAACTTTAATTTCAACAACAATCACTCATATTCAACCAATGCTAAATTAATAATTGAAGCTAAAAAGCTTCCCTGGCAGATAAAACAGCTAGAGAAAAACAAGTGAAGAGGTAAAGAACGCTGTTGAATCCACATCTGTCTCGCAACAACACAGCAACACCCAACTCGAATGGTGATATTTCCTCACATGTAGCGGCATAGAGGGCACTGTCACTGAGCGGTTTACACTTATAGTGATAAACTCAGTACATCCCTGGCTAGAATGAACAATAAGAGGAAATAACTTATCTAGTAGAGGTTTGGGTGTTGTTGTCATTTTGAATATTCCTGTCTTGTGCAAAACCTTAAAACCTTCTCCGTGTGTGCCTCTGTCGTCTTCATGACAAGTCTTTAACCGGACATAATATAGCGCTTCTCGATAGCCCTCTAGGCGTGGGCTTTGCACATATGCGTGCAATACACGGCTGTAATGAAAGTGCGTGCACTTTCATTACATCTCACATTATGCGTAGTGGTGTATGTGATTTTTAAGAGAACCGCTATATGAGATCCAAAGTGAGTCAACGCTTTTATAACGATGAGCATATACATAAATTAATTTACACTTACAAAAGCTATATCCGAAATAGAGTGTTTAACAGCTGTATTCAAAACTAAGTTGTTAAGAAGGCTATAAAAACTTCTGAAAGTTCACTCTCATGTGTGCCATGTTATCTATGACACACTCCTTTGCATTCGTATCTGTCATTGTTCTGCAATATCATGCAGACAATTAAGGTACATATTTTCAAGATAAACAAACTACTAAATAAATAATAGTGTTGTGCAAAATAAAGTATGTCCCATGATAACCACAAGAAAAATCTCACCACTATCTAGAGAAAAAACAGTTCAACGACAACAGTTAGATAATATTGAGTTGCATGATTCTCTGCGAGCTTATTTTTTCCAAGAAGTGATTGAAGGCTTACAAGACGGTATTTTACTTTTGAACGAGACTGGTGAACTGATTCATGCAAATACATCTGCTTGTAATATCGTTTCTCAAATTAATCAAGACAGTTCCAATTCTATACCACCTGCTATCTGGTGTCTTTGCGAGACATTATTAGAGAACCATAGTATTCTCGCCAAAAAAACTATGATTATCTCTCATGAGATTGTCGTAGATAAGTCAAAAGTTTTCTGTGTTTGTGCTAGATGGCTTAATTTAGAAAAATGTAATAGTTCTTATCTATTGGTGAGCATGGAAAATAAATATGAGTGTTTGAAAAATCTTGCCATTGTGGAGGCTAAAAAATATAAATTAACACGACGAGAAGCAGAGATTTGGTGTCTTTATAGAAGAAAGTTTAGCTATAAAGAGATTGCAGAGCAACTTTACATTTCTATGAATACAGTAAAAAAACACATGAGAAATATTCATGCAAAGCGACAAGCATTTTTAAATTGTGAAAATTAAGCTTTTTCAGCTTGATAATATTTCTATCTATAAATAAAATTACGAGCATAGCGTCTTTCGGAGGAACGAACGCGACAGTGACAGCGATGCTCAAGGGAAGGAGTTTTAGCACATTAATTTTTTTTACATACTTCTGTGCACTTGTGGTTTGATACCTCTTCATAAAAAGAGTACCCCTAAGGGTACTTTCTGACTATATTAGAATCGTATTATTATGTACTCACTACAAAAACGGGATATTTGATACAATAATGTCATTTTGAGCCAAGCAAAGATGCTTAGTTATCGCGGGTTTCCAAAAGATGGAATTTCCGAGAGACTCTGCTTTTGTGCATAACGCTCAATATGACATTTTTATCTTTTTTTATATATCTAGAAGTTAAATCGTTACTGACAAAAAACTTGCAAATCTTATAGACTAATGTGCCGCAATGCGAATCTTTTTCTTTCCAGAATCTTCGTATTGCTAAAATTAATTATCAACAGTACAGATCGATGATTCTACACCCATTCAGAACCATCAACTCAAATTTTTGATTTGAGATATCTAGATAGTTCAATACTACAGAAACTGATATCAAGTTGCATTGTTAAAGCGTAATCTATCCGCAGCCATCCGAACGTAGTGTGGTGTGGGAATCTTATGTCTCAAAGTGACATCACAGATTGCAATTGAGTATGACATACAGTTGCTATATCTTCTTTTACCAAAAGGTTCGACATAAGACTATGGACTATGAAGTTTGCCCTTTTTTGATTAGTGACAAGCTCTAAAATGCTTATAGCAGTTTTAACCAGGAGAAGGAATTTTTATTGATTTTTTTGATGTTTTCAGTTGAATTTATGGGTATTTAGGCATTTTTTGTAGGCGAAGTAATTCATTGTACATCTTTCGTTTTAAATCATCATTACCTTGAACCTGTGTCGTAATGGTGTTATACCTATCAATAGAAAGACCATTATCTTCAACCGCTTTTTGATAGCGTTGGCAGTAATTCACAGCAATTTCTCTTGCCTTGCCAGGAAGACTACTAAAGCTGTTGTTATCGTTACAAACAATCTTTGGTACCTCCCCGGTACCCATAATTTTTTTAATTTGGTCAAAGGCTTCTTGACGCTCCGGTTCCATTTTTAACATAGCTCTAGCATAGTTTCTAAGTTCACCTGGATTTACTGCTTGTGCAGCTTGAGCATCGGCTTTTGAACTCAAAACTAAAGTACTAGAAACCAAACTTGCAGTTGCAACGGTGCCCACAAACAAAGATTGGGCAAGTATCCGAATTAGACTAAGTCGGAAAAAGTGATGGTAATATCTTTTCATTTGTTTGATGAAACAACTACAGTCGGGATATCTTAATCACTGTGAATTATTTTATGAGTGAGAAGTTCCAGAAAACACTCAAACAAGAAAATGTTTGTTTGAGTGTTAAGTTCTTTGATAGACTTGACAAATCTCTATGACTTTGGTTTGTAGTACTGACATCTCTGAAGCTCCTTGTTTGAGACTAACTTCTAAATCTAACAATATAGGTAAACTGGCAATAAGCTGCTGTACAGAAACAGATTGAATTTCTTTTTGTAGATAGTAAATGCGGTTGGGATTGCCTATCTCCGCAGCTTTAGCAATAACTTGTGGATTGCGCTCACCACTTTCTACCATGAGCTTGACCCATAACCAAGTGCGAAATTGACCAATGAGGGTGGCAACTATTCGCAAAGGAGGTTCACAAGCATTAATAAGATCGATTAATATCGCTAAAGCTCTAGCTGTGTCCCCTGTTCTAATTGTTGCGGCTAGTTGTAGGCTATTTTGAGTTGTATTTCGGACTAACTGAGCGACGGCGTTTGTGTCCAAAGGTTGATTGCTGCCTTCAGCGTAAAGCCGTAATTTCTCCAACTCATTGTAGAGAAGGCGTGTATTATTCCCTACAGCATCTGCCAACATCTCTACACTCGATTGAGTTAGTTTCACTCCTACTGTTTGAGCAGCTTGACTGACAGACTGCATCAGTAGTTCCGTCTTCCAAGGTGGAATTAAAGAAAATTCCTTGAATTCAGCAAATTTTTTCAAAATTTTGGTTGATTTAAGACGCTCATCTGGTTTGTGACTACTGGTGAGTAACAAATATGAATCTTCGGGGATGACTGGCAAAGTTCGCTCCAGTTCTGATAACACATTTTCTGAGGATTGCTGGCAAACGGTTGTATTGGCAAGCCATACTAAACGTCCGCCAGTGCCAAAAGGTGGTGTCATCACTTGATTTAATCCTTGAATCGGCGCATCAGCTAAATCGTTTGGGAGTACTGTGTAGTTAAAACTTGTCCACAGGGGATCGAGAACGCGATCGCGCACAAGAGCGATCGCCTTTTCTATCGCAAAATCATCCTCACCCCAGTAAAAGTAGACTGGCATAGGGAACCTCACTGTTGTTAGAGAAATTAGAGAAAGTAGGTACAATCAGAGGAAAGTAGTCATTATTTATAATATTTCTTTGGTGCTCCTTATTCTCCTCATCACCCTACCACCTCAAAAAAGCTAAATACTTTCTAAATCCCTGATTTAATGCAAGTGATTTTGCCTACAATCAGTAAGCGTGGAGTTCGAGGATATAAACGTTGGACGACAAATATCAAATTTACTTAAATCGTTTAGCGCGGATGACGCTAAGCGAAGCGTACAAAACTCAGATCCAGCATATCCAGACATCTTCTAAATTTCAGCCGCATTCAGACCAACGAAGGCAAGCAGTACCTTTTCCTGGCTATACAGTGATCACCCCACCTTGGGAAGAAGAAACAGACAACTCTACTTTCTACGCACACTTACAGGATTACCAGCAGGAACTTTTACAGCTAAGAGTAAACTCTGATTGGATCGTGCCTGTACCTCCTGCAAGCTTTCATTTGACTTTGGCGGATTTAATTTGGGATAGTGCTTACTATGATGCTCGCGAAAAAAACCCAAAATTTGAAGAACAGTTACGCTCTTGCTTTGTGGACATCTTTAGGCAGTATCAACAATCGACGAGGAAGCAAATTCATCCTATTCGCTGGCAAATGCAAGGACTTGTGGTGATGCCAAGGGCTATAGGCGTTTGTTTGGTACCTCAAAATGAAGCTAGCTACGAACAAATTGTTAACTTGCGTCGAACAATTTATCAAAATTCCAATTTAATGGCATTGGGGATTGAGCAACACTATCACTTTAGCGCTCATGTGACATTGGGCTATTTTGGAGAAATTGCGCCCAATCTAGACCATGAACGCCTTGCTACCATGTTTTCTCAGTTGAATCAGCAATGGGCCCAGAATTCCCTAGAATTGACAATACATCGTGCCGAACTACGGAAGTTTGACGACATGACACGCTATTATCGTGAACCAGACTGGCCAGTTTTAAATTTTAGTCATGACTAAAATTTGAAAATTTTTGATATGCAAGGTAAATAGCTTCTAAAAACACATCTGGGGTGACAGCTTCTGGTATATTTTCTAAGTGAATAATAGCTTTGACATCCTTAGCTAATTGCAAAGCTACTGAGGTTCTTGCCTTTGCTGCCATTGCAGAACGTCTGTACAAATATTCTCGAATAACGGCAAAATCATCAGGTAACATAGCTGACAAATCGGCAATTTGTAGCAATTGCTCGCTCACAGACTTTGCCTGTTCTGAAATAGTCAAAGTTGTTGATGTAGTGGGTGTCTGAGTTTGAATCACAATTGTGCCAGCTGCTAAATCACCCAAACGCTTTTCCTGGTTACTAAACATGATAAGAATTGCCCCAATAAACAAAACTTCGTCAAATGGTCGCAGTAAGGCACGCAGTGTTGCTTGTTGCAGCCCAATCGGTCTACCATCATCTCGCACGACACGAATTTTTGCAAAGCGTTTACCAGGGGTTTGACCTTGCCAGAGAGTTTCAAAAAAAAACAAAATAACCACCGTAAATAGCGAAGGAAATGAGAGATGCGATACGCGGAGCGTCAAGCCTTCGGCTTATCGCCACTAACCAAAAAGCTGCTCTATCACGGAAAATAGATGTTCATAAATTAGTTAATTGAATAGAAAGTGTTATCCAATCACTTAAGAACAGTATCAATATTACACCCAAAACGAGATAGTCAATCAGTAGTGCCCAAGCGCGGTTACCAATCTCGGCAAGGATGAATTCTAGCTCTACACTTTCTGGTGTGCTGAATTTAACACAATTCCATCTATACATGATAATTTTTATACTGACGTTTAAATATCATGGTGGCGTAATCTCAAGCCTAATCCCTCCACAACCATCAATCCCAGCACGGTAATATCAAACAGCAAAGTTATAAATAAACTTGTCCCAATGCTGGTAAATAAGGCTAAAGTTGGGGCTATCGCAATTCCCAGTATCAATAAAAAATAAACTCGTTTAGAAGGAAGCATTTGTTAATTTACAACTACATCTTACTGAACCCTTACCCGTTGTCTACTGCCACACTTCTGCACTCTCTAATTGTTTTTTCCGGGTTTCTTCGGTAGGTACAAGTTGTGATTCAAGCAAAAACGACTCACCTTCAAGATATTTATGAAGGTGCCTCTTGGCAATATGTTGAACATCATCTGAAATGCATTTATGTTCTTTTGGATTATTTAGATGAAACGAGTAATTATATATTATTGCCATGATAAAGAATCCCTCTACTATTTGTAAGTAATGCTCAGGTAACTTACGAATAGTTTGATACCCTTCAAAAAAGGAGAATCTCACTTCAGGCAGTAAATATTGAATTGACTCAGCAATATCATAAAGGTAGTATCCAAAGCCACAACGAGCGAAATCAATTGGTCGAATTTGTTCGTTGTGAAATAGATAGTTAGTGTCATGTAAGTCTGCATGAATTAATCCCCAAATATCTTGTGCTTGACCGAGTGTTTTCATCGTGCTTTCAATCTTTTGGGTTGCTTCTGTAAGCATCCTATAATGGTCTGGTGAAATCAAGCCATAGGATACTGCTGGGTAAAGTCCTGATAGTGCTGTGCCCAGACGATTTTCATCAAATATTGGGCGTACAAAATTTTGTGGTAATTTCCATTGACTGCTATGGCGATGTAGTTGAGCCATTAACGAGCCGAGCTGGTAAGCTTGTTGTGGTGTTCGATGAGTATCCGAGACGTAGCCATCAATCCAACGTAGCAATGTGCAATAAAAAACATCTTGGGTATCATCTGCTAACACTTGTGTCACCCATCTACCCTCTAGATTTTGCACTGGCTCTTGCACTATGATGTTGGTCTGGTCACGCAAGGCTGCAAGCCACAAAAGTTCTGATTCAATAACATCTGGTCTAAGCCATATATCATCCTGTAACCCTGAAAATGGTTGGTGGATACGGAGGAGAAACTTTTCCTCGGGTGCTTCCACATAAAAGGTCACGTTTCCACTATGACCCAAAAACCGAAGTTCTTTCTGAACTACACCATGTTGATTGAGTGCAGCCTTGGCAATGGGTTCGTAAGCGTCAGCCGCCATTATTTACAATGTCCCATAAAGGTTGTGTTGCCAAAAAAATATTTTACACGAACGATTTGCCTTTACCTTGGGACTGGCACTTTATTTAATATTGATGCGATCTGCCGCTATGCTGCAGCGAAGCTATCGCCCTAATCCAAGCTTGACGGTTTGAATGTTTCATGTATTGCAAATCTCCCGATACGCTTGCTGACAATGCTGATAATTGTCTGCCGAAATTTCAGCATTGCCAAAACACAATTGTTCGTGAGTGGTCATTAAAGTTTCATACGGCTGCATTGAAGTCGCAAACATTCGTAGCAATTGCAAATATTCTCCATCTGTACGGCTAGATTTGTGAGGGAGGATTCCTTGCCCATGCAAGTGCTGCAACATTGCGAAATAAAGATAACGGCATGCCTCGTGGTAATTACCTTGACGGGAAAATTCTTGCGATACGCACAAGCTAAAGCCTCCGGCTTATCGCGTCAACCACTCAGCCACTGATAACTCACTTTCCCCAGTTTTTGCTTGAGAATTTGTCCAATTGTCACCAGACAGCCAAGAATCAAAATAAGGGCGAAGTTCCCGCCAGAAACGCCAACCAACCCAAAGTACAAATAACCCCAGTAATAGCCAAAAAATAAAGTTCAGCAACTTCAGGACCCAGGCACTCATTGACCACTGAGGTGAGACGTTTGGCAAAGCCCAATTAAAGCGAGATAATTGGTACTCAAATCATTCTCCAACTTGTTGTTGAAACTGGGAACTCTACCAAACCCAGCTTGTTTTTTCAAAAGCATCTGCGGACATGATACAAGTTATGAATTATGAAATTTTCATTGAACACTCATAATTCATAATTTTTACCGTTTTTCTGTACCAATACCAACCCAACGATAACAACAAGCGCACCGAAAGCAAGAAATCCCAAATCCCAGGCTAACTGATTCGGTCCTGGTTTGACATGATGGATGCCAAGAATCTGATGGTCAATGATTCCTTCAACGACATCGAACAATCCAGCACCGATAAGTATTGACCCAAAGTAGAGATTGGATGACCAAGGAACATCTTCACGCCCTCCTGCCCGCCATAGTAACACCACTCCAATTACAGTCATGATCCAATCAAACGCGTGAAATAAGCCGTCCCAGACTGTATTCACATCTATATTAGACATTGTGGTCAGAGGTCGAACGTTACTCAACATATGATGCCACTGAAGAATCTGATGCAGTACAATGCCATCAAAGAAGCCACTAAGACCTACACCAAGGAAAATTCCAGCAACAATCAACGGGACACGTTGGTTGGTCTTTTCAGTTTTTGCCTCCATTATTAACCTCTCGTTACGACTTTTGACTTCACCATAGAACTTTATTTTGAAAGCAATCTTCTACCTTGAGACAAGTACTGTGGTGGAATTCAAGGCAGACTGTTTCTTGCTAGTATCTACCGTGATAGTGGATATTAATGTATAAAACAGCAATTTTCAAATGACCATTTACTTTTACAAGGTTTGGCAGCCCTACGGCTGTTTCTCCAATTTTTCTCCTCATGGAATCGTCATGCAAGACATGTTTTGGTCAACAGTTGAGCATTATTATCAAGCTCAAAAGTTTGTTGGAACCGATGATGCTATGATCATACCTCTTATCCATAGTGCTGAAACACCAGAACTTGCGGCAGCATTAGGACGCGACTGCACGCGCCAAGTTCGTTTAGACTGGGAGGAAGTCAAAATTCAAGTGATGCGAGAAGCTGTACTACTGAAGTTTCTGACACATAGTGATATTAGAGAAATCCTTTTAACGACTGGTGATAACTTGATTGTAGAAAACTCACCAACCGATTATTTTTGGGGTTGTGGTGTAGATAAAACGGGTCACAATCATCTCGGTAGAATCCTTATGAGTGTGCGTGAGGAAATTCACAATTTACCATCTTTGTCAATCGTTTCTGATTAAGTGTTACTTATTTGTCATCTATGGGGTTGGTTAGCAGTTATTTTCATTGCTTTTTTAATTGGACTGACACCCCACTATTTCTTCAATGGTTTTATGGACGTAAGCTGTCCTTGGTTAGTAGGTTCATTTACTTTAGGAATGCTAGCCGCTGAAATTGGATTTTCACAAAAGCCTCATTGAATGAGGTTAAGAAAGTCTGTACCGTGGGCTGTGTTGGCAGTTATTTTCGCTGGTATTGCTTTTGTAACAGAATGGAAAAGACTAGGATTGGATGGATTTTTGAAAGTTTTGCTGCGCTAGGTGCGGCTTGTCTAATAATTTATTGCACTAACTTTATTCTTGAAAAAAATACGTTGCCAAAAGGGCTGCGCGTATTATAATCACCTGTTGCAATCACACTCGGAGCATTTTCCTACAGCCTTTATCTCACTCACGGAGTGAAAGTGACGCTAGTGCATCACTTTCTACACGACTTACGGTGATTCGCGCGGGAGACTGAAAGCCCCCCAGGAGCAGGCACTATGTGCCGAACTCCGTTCTTTAGACCGGGGATGAAAGACGACGACGCATTGTCCCCTAAAAAATTGGGCAGCCTTTGTCTGTTGATCTGTCAAGCAAGACGCGTACTCGTTGCAATAAGGCTGCCGACGCATTGTCCCCTAAAAATCTGGCAGCCTATGCCTAACGGCAGGCTTCGCTGAACGTCTTGTTTATTAGTGGTCGAAGTCGGGTACTCGTTCTTATTAAGGCTGCCAGATTT
>NZ_JXCA02000001.1:1069640-1254012 GCF_000828085.3 Scytonema tolypothrichoides VB-61278 | reverse complement strand
GTTTCACTTTAAGGTTGATACAAATAGGCAGCAGAGGAGCAGGGGAGCAGGGGAGCAGGGGAGAAAGAATTAGAGACTAATCATTTGTATCAAGAATTTCGTGAAATGGTATAACACTACCGTGAGGTAGTTCCAGAAACGGTAGGGGGCAACTCCATGAATACAGTTCCACGGGGGATTGGGCTAGATGGGAGAATCTCCGTGGCTTTAGCCCGGAGAGTGTCAAAACTACCTGCCATTACGTATACAGTGTTACTATATCTAGTTAGTGTAGGAATATCGTTAGTATTTGCCTACTTGTTCTATTTAGCTTTTAAACGGCGATTTACAACTAATGGAAGACTAAAACACAAATCAATTGACTTAAAAACCCACTCATTTTATGCTACTTCAGATTTAAGCTAGAAGTTATTAGCACTGTTCGCATAACCACTATTGCGCTTTGCACATAAGACGCAGGCAAATAGGAGACTTTGCCACTGGTTATGTAGTATTTTTTTTGTGCAACTGTGTGTTTTGGTAAATCCCATGAAACAGTTCCTCAATCGAGTCTTAAGCTTGAAAAAACGCATCCAACGGCTACTTCTGCCGACAGTGATGGTTATTCTGGCTTCTTTTGTGTTTGCAGCATCTGCTTCGGCGACTGGTGTGTATGATATGCCAACCATTACAAGTGGCGAACCCACTTGGGTTGTGGATCAAGCTGACGTCATCAGCCGTTTAAATGAAGGTAAGCTAAACAGCACTCTGGAAAACTTGGCAAAGCAAACAGGTAATGAAGTAAGAATTGTCACGATTCGTCGTCTTGACTACGGTGAAACTCCGGAGAACTTCACCAAAGCACTGTTTGAAAAATGGTTTCCTACAAAGGAAGCACAGGCAAATCAGACGATATTAATGATTGATACCGCAAAAAACGGTACCGCAATAATAACTGGCGATAAAGTGAAATCTTTGATGAGCGATGATATTGCTCTGAGTGTAGCTTCTGAAACCTTGACGGTACCATTACGGGACGGTGACAAATATAATCAGGCATTTCTAGATGCTAGCGATCGCCTAGTCGCCGTTTTATCTGGCGAACCCGACCCCGGACCTCCCCAAATTACGAATAACGTGCCGGTAGAAAGTAACTTTGCCACTGCAGAAGACACCAACACCAACAAAGGTAATGCAACTGCTTGGGTGATAGGACTTTTAATCGCCGCCACCGTTATCCCAATGGCGACTTACTACATTTATCAAGTGTTTCAGCCATCTTCTAACGGATGATGTTCGCTTAAAAACCAGTTATCAGTTATCAGTTATCAGTTATCAACTTCACTGTTGACTGATAACTGTTTACTGTTCACTGTTCACTGTTTTAATCCTGGACATAATCTTGCCCTGTCACCAAAGAAATCTCAGCCCGGACAAATTCACGACCTAAATAAGCCGCATGAGTTAACTGAGTCACAGGAGGGGGCTGTTGTTCCTCAAAAATTTTCACACACAGTTCTTTTGCGGTTCTTGCACTAAACACAGTCGTGTGAGTGCGTTCCACTTTTCCCCGTGCTGGAATGACCTTGCCAGTTTCTGGATCAACAGCTAAACCACGTTCATCAATCACATTCGTGAAATGTTTGGCATAAATTAATCCTTCCTCCCGATTTAAATAAATAATGAAATACCCACCGGGGTCAAGGTCAATGTGACGCTGAGAAAGTTTCTCGTCAATTGCTGCCAAGTTTTCAACCGTCAAGTCCATAATCACCATAGAAATTAACTTGTCTTAGGGGTTTTTAACCCTTCTCAAGTGTAATTCTTATCTTCTTTGGTGTTCACAACATTTTGCTGCTCATCGCGCAACAGTGTTGCTGAAAATGCATAAAAAAAATTCGTATTAGGGATTGGAACTAGTAAAAGGCAACTCGGCATTTATTGCGGAAATCTCCTGCTGTTCGATTTCATTCACCTCGCTGATGTAATGTCCCAGAATTTGTGCTAAGCGACTATTGTAAAAGCGGTGCAAACTGTAATTGGCAGCTGCAGGGAAACCGCGACGTTTTTTGTGGCGTCCACCAGCACCAGGGTCGAAAATTTGGATACCGTTGGCGATCGCCCACTCTACTGGCGAATAGTAGCAAGCATCAAAATGCAAACAATCTATCTCTTGAAAAGAACCCCAGTAGCGTCCATACATCCTATCACCCTTAAACAGACAAAAAGACATCCCTACTGGTTGACGAGGGTCTAATTCTGTGTATGCCGCAAAAAACACAACCCGATGGCGATAATCTGCGTATAGCTGTTCAAAAAATCTTTTTGTTAAGTATTTACTACCCCACCAGCCGAATTTATCACAGGTATCCGCGTAGAACTGATACATCAAAGGAAACAGTGACTTGGGAATTTCATCGCCTGTGATCGGTTGTAGTTTCAAACCAGCTTTTTCCACTGCTTTGCGTTCACGCTTAATGTTACGACGCTGGTTGGCGTTGAACACTGCTAAGTAGTCATCAAAATTCTTGAACCCAAGATTTTCCCAAATGTAGCTGTGGTGCAGCCAAGGTGTGAAGCCTTGGCGTTCCAAAACAGGACGCCATTCGGGATCTACATAAAGAAAATGACACCCAGAGATGCGGTGTTTGGTGCAGAAAGCATCAATCTCGTGCACCATCAATGCTGTCATCTCATCTTCATCTTCCCCTGGCGCTATCAAAAATCGATAGCCTTCGGCAGGAGTAAATGGAGTCATTCCCAGCATTTTGGGGTAATACTTTACACCAATGCGTTGTGCTAAGTCTGCCCACTGATGGTCAAAAACAAATTCCCCAGAACTGTGTCCTTTCAGGTAAAGTGGGGCAGCAGCGATGAGCGTTTTGTCTCGCCATACAGTTAAGTGATTCGGTAACCAACCAGTGTTAGCTGTAGCGCTTTGGGAGGTTTCGAGATTTTTCAACCACTCCCACTCCAAAAACGGAGTTTTGAGTGGTAATGCTAAAGCATCCCACGCCTCTTGGGGGACTTCAGCAATTTTATTTATCCAAGCGACAGAATAGCGAGGTTGCAGTTGTTCCACCATTAGAGGTTTTAAAGATACAAAAGTTAGCACAAACTTTATTTAGCGTAAACTAATCTGTCGGTCATTGCAGGCGATAATGCACAAAAACTTCTTGCTCAACTGTGTGAACTTCCAGCATAGACGGGGAGCCAATTCCAAGAAAAATCCGCTACCTTCCACTGGTGTCGGTGCAGTAGAACCGCTTAGAATCAACGGACAGATGGTTAGCCAAAATTCGTCAATCAAATGTAGTTCCAGCATAGAGGCAACACAAGTACCGTTGCCCGAAAATATTTTTTTATACTCATAAAGTTTAAGTGTTTTAACGCTGTATGAATGTCAACTTTTGCCGTTGGTGCTTCAAAAGCCAAAATTAGCTCAAATTCTTGACGTTCTTTCCAAAAAAGCGCTTCTGCTGTTGTCGTTAGTAACCAGCGCAAGACTTGCTGCTGAAAGAATTGTATTTCCGGATTGAGGTTAGCAGAATCTGTAATAAGTATATAGACAGGTTGGGAAGGCTTTCCCGCATGAGTTCGTTGTTGCAGCAGTTGTGGGTGCGATACAGTTAGGGTTGTACCGAAAGCGCGTAGAGTACTAGCACCGAATAAAACAGCATCTGAAGCAAGCAATTTGTTCCTCCAGGTGTGCAATGTCCGTCTTGGAACCAAATCGAGCAGGTGATCGCCTGACATCCGCTATTTTGCCGTCTGCACTCATCGCCAAAATCACAGTGGTATGTGGACGATGTTGTACCATTGGGTAGGTCTGATAGTTTTTGTTTTTTGTCCAAAATGCTGATTTCCAAAAATAGTGATGTAGAAAACCTCCTCTCTCCCTATTTTCTCTATAAGATTTGTATGCAACAACAGTCCCTGTATCAGCTAGTTTTTGTGAGTATTTGTATCATAAGCTTCTTTTTTTATCTGAAATTACTTCATATTTTTCATATGATTATAAAATAGGATTTTTATAACTTAACAACACTAGCTGCTCTAGTTACTTAGGATTACTGTTGTGATTGGCACATACTAAGAGAGACTGCCGATGGCTAAACCCCGTCAATCATCCTTTCGTCGGATTTTAGTATCAAAAATCTTGCTTCTGTTAGTTCCTGTTTTATTGATAGGAGAGATTGTAGCCTATAAAAAGGCACGTTCTAGCCTTCTTGAAACGGCCCGTCAAAACTTAACAGAAAGTGCCATTATTAAAGGTGAAAAAATTGTAGAGACGAGTGCTGCTTTAAAAGCAAACTTACTCAGTGCAAGTCAAACAACGGTTATCCAGTCAGGTTCGCCTACTGAAGTACAACGATTTCTGAACCAAGTTACCCAACGACTATCAAGGCAAGTAGAGTGTATTCAACTGACTAAGCCAGAAAGCGGTAATGTTGTTGCAAGTACTTGCGGCGATCAACCAATTGGTGAATTGAAATTTCCCATACCAAATGATGGGATTAATGTTGAGGCAATATTACCACCAAAGCTCGGAACAACTGGTAGAAAAGACTTGCCAAATCAACTGCGATTACTGTTATCATCTCCCATCTACGATAGTATAGGAGATTTACGTTATGCCTTGATTTTTCGTGCGACAATACTGCAAGAAAAAAGTCGAACTAAGCCGGGTTCGCTAACAGGCTCAACGATGGTTATCGCTGATGATGGAACAATTATGGCACACCCAATTGCTAATCGCGTTGGGACTAATATAAAGGAACACGCAGACGCTTGGCGACTCAAAAAAATTCTAAGAGCTGCTTTGGCAGGAAAGAAATATTTTCTACATTTCTTTTTTGAAAATGAAGGAGAAGAATTACTTGCTGGCTACACTGCTATTCCCAGTCCCGTAACAGAAGGGCAAGAGGGAAAATGGGTAATTATAGCCGTTACAGAATTGGATAATGCTTTATATGGTCTTGAGGGAATTAAACTTATCCTCATTGTTTTAACATTAGGTTTAATTGGCGCAAGTGTTTTGGCGTCGCTGTATTTAGCTCGTTATTTGGCACGTCCTGTAGAACAACTGCGAGACTACGCCATAAATCTTCATTTAAACCAATCAACAGAACCAATCCCTCATAACTTCAAAATTCGGGAGTTTAACCAATTAGCGCAAGCACTCGAGCAAATGGTTGAACGGTTGAAAGCTTGGGCAGAAGAATTGGAAATAGCATGGAAAGAAGCAAAAGCTGCTAATCAGGTCAAAAGTCAGTTTTTAGCGACGACTTCCCATGAGTTGAGAAACCCGCTACACACCATCATTAATTGCGTTCGTCTGGTTCGAGATGGTATGTGCGATGATCGAGAAGAAGAATTGGAGTTTCTCAGTCGTGTCGATGACGCAGCAATTCACTTATTAGGCATTATTAATGATTTACTTGACATTTCCAAAATAGAAGCAGGAAAGCTTTCGGTAGTTCTGCAACCTATTGATCTCCGGCAAGTTCTTAAAGAAGTTATAAACATACAATCAGTTAATGTTCAACAAAAAGGTTTGCAGTTAAATATTCCTCAATTGAATGAGACAATTCCAGTTAATGCTGATGCCGCCAAACTTAAACAAGTGCTCATTAATGTCATCGGTAATGCAACGAAGTTTACTGAACAAGGAAGCATTACAATCTCCACAAAAATTCAACGTAGAGATGATAAATCTGAAGTGATTATCTCTGTTACAGATACAGGTATAGGAATTGATCCCGTTCAACAGCAAAAACTATTTCGCCCTTTTGTAATGGTGGATGGTTCAAATTCAGGTAAATTTGGCGGTACAGGATTAGGACTTGCCATTTCACGAAATTTAATGGAGCTGATGGGAGGTACTATTACTCTTGAGAGTGCAGGTCTTGACCAAGGCACAACAATGAAAATAACTTTACCTTTAATTGATGGGTCACAGTTACCAGACGCAGAAGGAAAAAAAAATTTAGAAAACCTCAGTGTTTCTTCTGGCGATCAAGCACTAAGAGGGGTAAAGCAAACAGCAGAAGAAGTTAGTTTACAAAAAAACCGCTTTCCGTCTACTCTCAACAAGGAATTAAAGAATTCAACACTGAGTATGCAAAATGCAAAGTTGTGACATCTTCCAGCCGCTAACTTGGGGTACCAGGTATAGGGGGGGATTCCAAAGATAGCTCTTCGGGCTTCCTCTTTGTGCGAGTTGACTTGCGTAGAATTTCAGTCTTCATTTGCATTCAGAAAAACAGGCTTGCCACCATTATTAAGAGATTCTGTCAAACCAGCAAGAATTTGCACCAACTGCGTGCCTACCAAACCAGAGGAAACCGTTGAGGGAGTATTTTCAAGCACACAAGTGATAAAGTGATTGCACACTCGCCCTAATGGTTCACCTGTTTCTATTTCCAGCACTTGTTGCTTCTGATTCACAGGAACAAATCGATTTTCCTGCTGTTCAAATTCGCCGTGCAGTATCGTCAAAGGTGAGGTACGAGACATTTCATCAAAAATCAGACTACCAAGATTTCCAACAACTCCTAGTCGTCGTTGTTTATCAGAATTAAGCCAACATAAATGAATATACGCTTGAAAATTGTCAGGATATGTAAGTGTAACCCAAACTAGGTCGGATAATCCTTCGAGTAGAGAGGAATTTGACACAGTAGAAAAACTCAGAGTTTGCTCCTGTGCAAGCTTTGGTTGCAGCCAGACTGTACCCGTTGCTTGGACTTTCACTGGAATTTGGTTTAGCCAAGAATTAAAGATGGCAATATCATGAATCGCTAAGTCCCAGAGTGCATCAACATCTTGGCGAACTGGTCCTAAATGAGTGCGGGTAGCGTAACCATAACGTAAATCACCTAATTGACGCGCCTGTACAACCGCTTTCCCTCGCGTGACTGCTGGGTGAAATAAGTAGGTGTGGTCAACTATCAGTTGTCGTTGCTGTTTTTGGGCAAGTTGGCACAGTTCTCGACATTCTGCTGGGTTGAGAGTTAAAGGCTTTTCTGCTAAAACGTGGTAACCCCAATGCAAAGCATCGGTAATTAAGGAGTAATGCGTGCTGGCGGGAGTGGCAATAACAACCGCTTCTAAACCTTCCACTTGCTGTATTGCTTGCCACTCTGTTGTCAGTAGAATTTCGTCACCTAAGTTATGCTGCCGTTTCACCGCCGCCAAACATTCTGGGTTCGGATCGACTACCGCCACTACACTCGCTTGCGGATGTTCTAAAAAATTTCTTAGCAAATGAACGCCCCAACGTCCAACACCAACTACAGCAATTTTAATTTTTTTAGTCATTAGTCATGAGTTATTAGTCAACAAACTAGGGGTGTCACGGGTATAAGGGTGTGGAGGTGTAAGGGTTTAGAGAGTTTTACTTGTTCCCCTCTCCCTTTTCAAGATTGCCGGAACCGACGAGTCATCTTATTCCCTTACACGCATACACCCCTACTCCCCTATACCCCTAGTTTTAGTTATTAGCTTATCATTTAACATTTTCTTTCAGGGCTTTTCCGGAGTATCCAATGATAAAAAAGCAACTTTTGCAGCAGCTTGTTCGGCAGCTTTTATAGAGCGTCCCTTTCCTTGACCGAGCTTTTCTCCGTGTAGCCATACCTCAGCCAAGAAACGCTCTTGATTGTGCTGCGGTTGATTCATTTCTATGACTCGATATTCAGGTAAGACTTTATACTTTGCTTGAGTCCATTCTTGCAGGGCGGCTTTGTAGTTAAATCTAGCCGGATCGAGGCGAATTTCTGCTGCAAGTTTTTTGAAATGAGGATCTAGCCAAGAGCGAATAAGTTCGAGACTGTGGGTACTTAAATAAAGAGCACCTAAAATTGCTTCAAAGGCATCAGCTAGTCTTGACTCTTGACCAACTTTGTCAGCAGTCGCACTGCCTGCAACGAGTAAATGTAACTCCAAGCCGTATTCTCTGGCTAGTTGGGCGAGAATGCGATCGCTCACCAATACCGAACGAATCGCTGCAAAATCTCCCACTGGACAATTAGGATAATTTTCCCACAGCACAATAGCAGCCACTAATCGCACGACTGCATCGCCGACAAACTCCAAATGTTCATAATTTGCTGACTCGGAGACAGTGGGATGAGTCAGCGCTAAGTCCAGCAGTTGCCATTTTATTGGCGCATCTGCCTGGAGACCTAATTTTCTGACTAAGCTTTCGAGTTGTCGTTGACGGCGTGGATAAGCAATGCTCATTAGTTATTAGTCATGAATCATGAGCCATGAGTCATTAGTCATTGCTTGTTAACAAAAAACTAAGACCAATAATAAAGGACAAAAAAGAGGGAGAGAGTCGGAACGTAAGCCGGGTTCTGTTCTCTTTTGTAAAAAGGTAACACATTACGTTTCTACATTTAAGAGGGCGGTTATCTATCTGGGACGTTTGTTACCAAACGCCTCTAGCGGCTCTTATGAGAGCGGAACTGGTAAAAGACCAACCATAGTTCCTTCGCCTTGCTCCCAACCGGGGTTTACCGAGCCATGATCTCTCGATCATGCTGGTGCGCTCTTACCGCACCTTTGCACCCTTACCAGAATCAATTCAAAAACATTATTCATTTTGAACTTTGAATTTTGAATTTTGAATTGATTCTGGCGGTATGTTTCTGTGGCACTATCCTCGCGATCGCTCGCACTGGGAGTTATCCAGCAAGTCTGGTCTTTCGGGAGCCCGGACTTTCCTCAAACCAGTCTCAACGAAACTAGTCTGTAACCACCTGCGCCTACTCTCTCCTACTATCCAGTGTAGTCTTTGAATGAGCGAACCAGTGGTTTAAGTTTACCTAGTTTCGCCAAAAGGCTCCTACTGAAACGGTACTTAGGTCAGTAGTGGCAGGATGTCAACGCCTTTTATTCCAAGGCAAGGCATACGTCCAAGGGAGTTTTCTAACAGTGAAGGGACACTTGACAATGCAAAGAGGAGGTGCATTAACACCTTGAGCAACACCAAAATTTGTTTCGGCTAGTCGGAAGACTAAATCTAGTGAGAAATCAAAGTTGCGTTTTCTGCTCATAAATCTGTTAAATTCAATTCTTTGTGACCTAATGGGGCTTGTTTTCCATTTGAGGACATTGGCTATCGAATTTTTTGTTGCTGTGTATGTTCCAGATAACTTATCAAACTGGAAAACACTTTCAGATGAAACTGATTCTTTCAGTGTTTTTTTAGGGACGATAAGACTGGGACTTTGGAATACGCCTAAATCACGGGTTATATCTGGTGACATCCGAATCACGCGCTTCGAGGTTCCGTCAAATTCCTCAAAAGCGCAATTGTCCCAATCAACGTATATTGCTAAATCCTGAGATTTATTTTCAATGTTAATCGACAAAGATTGTGGTTTGGTAATGTCGAACGTACCTGCCAGTCCTCCGAAACTAATCCCAATCTTATCTTGAAGACTTTGGTCTTTCAGTTGTTCATCTACAAGTGCTTTATTGAATTCTATCTTTACTTGTTCTGCGATTGATTCGACCATTTGGTTAATGGTGTAAGTAATACCAATTATATAAAGCGTCAGAATCAGTAAATTGTTGTCAGCATTACCCATATTTTTAGTATATGAACTCCTTTTTATTCACTTTTCAAACTCAACGGCAATTTCAAATTTGAGAATCAGAATTAATTTGTGAGAAATTCTGAAACCAGCCTCTTCGCCAGAAGATGAAGACCAAGACAAAGGCAATTGCTGCCATCAACGCTAAACACATAGGATAACCCCAATACCAATTGAGTTCAGGCATATTATACGGCGATTTTTCCGTACTGAAATTCATACCATAAATTCCGGCAACAAAGGTTAGGGGGATAAAAATTGACGACATAACAGTCAAAAACTTCATAATTTCATTCATTCTGTTACTTACTGCCGAAAGATAAACATCCATCAATCCTGTGGCAAGTTCCCGGTAAGTTTCTAGCATATCCATGACCTGCACTGCATGGTCATAACAATCTCGCAAGTAAATTCTCACATCCTCACTGATGAGTTCATTGCCATCACGAATCAAAGAATTTATCGCATCCCGTTGAGGCCAGATGTAGCGACGTAGTTGTAACAATTCTCGCCTTACTTGATAAATTTTTTGTAGTGTTTGTCGCGAAGGGTTAACCATAACTTCTTCCTCTAACTCTTCAATTCGCTCACCATAAAGTTCTAGAACCGGAAAAAAACCATCAATAATTGCATCCAATAAACTATAAGCTAAATAATCTGCTTTGCGCTTGCGGATAATACCTTTGTTGTTACAAATTCGCGAGCGCACTCCTTCCAAGCAATCATGTTCTGGTTCTTCTTGTACTGTAAGCAAGTAATTTTTTCCTAACACCAGACTCACTTGCTCACTATAAAATCCATATCTTTTTTCCTTTGGCACAACCATTCGGCAAATAATCACCAACTGGTCTTCATATTCCTCTATTTTTGGGCGTTCTACCAAATTGACTATATCTTCTAAAACCAAAGGATGTAAATTAAACACCTTCCCCAGTCGTCGCAAAATGTTTTCATCCCCTAAACCTTGGACTTCTACCCAAGAAACAGATGCTGTATCTAGATAGTCAGCGCACTCTTCCGGGGTTTTGATTTCTTTACGGATAACATCGCGAGTACTATAGTCAATCAATGTCATCTGTGGTGGTGAAGCATCTGTGGGAATAATGATCGTTCCTGGGATGGTTCCTGGTTCGTGATAGAAGTCCTCTTCGTTATCAGGTTTAGTGACGATTTTAGGTGAGGGACGAAGTTTTCTTGCCATGAATTTTTACCTAGTCTAGTCATTAGTTCTTATTCAGCAGGCATTAGCAAATAGCTCATGACTTTGGACTCTTGACTTTTGGCTTTGCAATAGGACTACATGGTGGAGTTGATCTGATTATTTGTCAGTAATTTACCATGAATGCATTTTGGTTCTCACTTTCTGATCACAGGAGTGTCTGCAAGTCCTATGTTAAAGTCAGATAACAAATATCCATCTCACAAGAGCTACTATTACCACAGCCCAGAGACACCATAAGCTAGCAATACTATAAAAAAATGGCTTGTCTTTGCAAGACCAGCTGCTTCAAAAATATTAACCTATCTCTACAACAGCTGTTGAGCACAAAAATGTGATCGTTGATACATAAATATCGCTTTGCTGTGCTGTACTAGTGACTGTGCAACTTCTGTTAAAAAGACAACATGTACAAAAACAATACAGATTGCCAGAGTTGAAACAAACGCGGGAACAGCAATTTGCTGGGCACCATCTAGAATCGCTTGGTGTAACGGTTTGCCTTGTCCCAAGTTACGGTGAATATTTTCAATTTCAACGGTAGCGTCGTCCACCAAAATACCAACTGCCAGGGAAAGACCACCCAAGGTCATAATATTCAGGGTTTGCCTCAACAACCGCAGCGTGATAATATAACAGAGAATTGACAGAGGAATAGAGATAGTCACAATCAAAGTGCTGCGCTAACTGCCCAAGAATAATAAAATCATCGTGCCAGTTAAGCACGCAGCTATGAATCCTTCTGTCAATACCCCTTGGATAGAAGCTTTGACAAATAAAGATTGGTCAAACAACAACTCTAAGTGCAATTCCTTGGGTAGAGTGGCGGCGATGCGTGGTATCGCTTCTTTCACGCCGGCGACGACATCTTCGCACCTTGTCTGATAAGAAGGAAAAGGAAAAATATTATTTTTACCTTTTACCTTATTTTTTTCAGTGAAATTACATAATTTCAAGACACGTTCTCATATCGTCCCAAACAACCGATCCCCTGCATCTCCCAATCCTGGAATAATGTAACCGTTTTCATCTAAGTGGTCATCAATAGCCGTAGTGTAAAGAGGTATATCTGGGTGGACTTCGGTGAAATGCTCAATGCCTTCTGGTGCAGCAAGTATGCAAAGAAACTTAATCGACACTGGATTCGTTGATTTAAGCCGTTCAACTGCTGCGACAGCTGAGTTACCAGTTGCAAGCATTGGATCAACCACTAGTACATCTCGCTGATCTATATCCTGAGGAACCTTAAAATAATACTCAACAGGAATAAGGGTTTTAGGGTCACGGTACAATCCAATGTGTCCTACTCTTGCTGATGGCATGAGTTCCAGCATCCCATCCAAAATCCCTTGTCCTGCCCGTTGTATGGAAACAATCACCAACTTTTTATCCAAAGCAATGACTGGGGCATTCATTGGCGCGAGAGGAGTTTTAATCTGTTCATATTTCACAGGCAAATCTCGTGTGATTTCATACGTCAACAGCAGGCTAATTTCTTTAAGAAGGACTCGAAATGTCGTCGTAGTCGTTTCTGCTTTACGCATCAGTGTGAGTTTGTGTTGAATCAATGGATGCTGGATGACTTTAACTTGACTGTGCATATGTCTTAAATGTTTTATTATCCGAATGTGTGCCTCATAAGACGCAGAAAGACACTCCTGTGGGGTGCAGTCAACGTGGAAATCATAACTAATTAGCCGAACATGATATTACGCACGAACAACGTAACAATAGCCCACAGCGATCCAACCGAACAGCGCAGCCGTGCCGTAGGCATAGAACATAAGAACTCAACAAATGACTAATAACTAATGACTACTGATAATTAGAATACTGTACCGTCGCTTTCTATCTGTATGGGGGGTACAGCACCCTTTCTACGTTCAGCCGCAATTTTACGTCCAGCTGTCCAAGTTCCACCTTGCAGGATTTTTACTAATGGTAGTTCTTCGGCACTCATGCTCAACTTGTCGCGTACTGTGGCGGCGATGCGATCCAACAGTATCACGGTCAAGGCACGCCATTCAACGATAACCTCTGATGCAACTGAATGAGACTGCAGCAAAATTTCCGGATGTTTAGGGCTAATAAGTCCCAAATCAAGACACAATCCCCCATTGCGATATTCTGCTAATCCAGTCAGGACATCCAAACCAGTTGTTTCCAAGCCAAGTTCTTGTAGAGGTTCAAGCAGAGAATAAGTTAGCCACTGGGATAGTTTGTGAAATGGCACTAAGCCATCATCACTAACACGTGAGTGCAACCAAGTATCCCCTAGATTTATTCCAGCAACCTCAATTCGTCCAGACCAAATCTCACTTAGCCCTTCTAAAACAGCACCTAACACATTTGCCGCAGCTAGTTGCTTGTTGTATGAGTTTTGTATGAAAAAGTTTACCAAATTGCCCGGACGGGGATTTTCTTTGCCAAATAGATGAGGTGAAGAAAGTAGGGCTTGACCCAATTTTTGCAATAATTTTAACCGTCCACCAATCCCCACTAAAGGATTATTTGCATTCACACCAAACCCATCTGCCAATTCTTTTTCTGTTAAGGCTTGCAATTTTTGAGCATCAACTTGCAAAGGTGCTGTTTGCGGATCACTGGAAAAAGTTCCGTCACAAAACATATGAAAACTGGCAACTGCTAAACCTTCGGAACGCTTAAAATCTAGCTGAGTCTCTCGCTCGTGATAATACCAATTTTCCCCTGCACCAGCATCTAGTAAAACACTGATAATCGCCAAATCAAACTTAGCAACAGCTTTCTCTTCAGGCGTGAGTCCCGCTAACTTCTTATCCAACTGAGATAAACGCTGTACACCTCCAGCCTCAAAATGTCGCCAGCGACTGTGAAACGGAATTTGCAAATGTGGGTACTGTTCCCGCATCACCTCTACAACATACTCTGCCACTTTTGGCAACTGCGTCAAATCGCAATTAAAGTGATGGGACTCACCAATAAGCGCCAACTCAAACAATTGCTGACAACGATCGCGGATAGCACTAAGCGATCGCAAATAACCAACCAACTCCTTCCCCTCTCTCCTCTGCAATCTCTGCGCCTCTGCGCCTCCCATTTCCATTCCGATTCTCCTATATTCAGACACCCCATAACAGAAGCAAGAGAGTGAACAAGTCAACAGAAGTTCCCCTCCCTCTCTCGCTTCTGAAACTCAATCTGCTAAAGAACGCCCCTTAACACCACTCAAACTGTCGGAGTCTAACACCTCTCCTGTTGTATAATAACCAGCAGCCTTTTTCGCCTCAATCTCCACCCGTGCATCTTCGGGAATCAATTCTTCTGGAATTGGTATTCGTTGGACAATCTCAATTCCCGACTGAGTAATGGCGTTGTACTTCATATTACTCATTGATACCATACGGTCAATACGGGTAATGCCCAACCAGTGCAACACATCGGGCATGAGTTCTTGAAATCGCATATCTTCCACGCCAGCGACACACTCAGTGCGGGTAAAGTAGGCATCAGCGCGATCGCCACCTTCTTGACGCTTACGGGCGTTGTAAACCAAAAATTTCGTCACTTCTCCCAAAGCACGCCCCTCTTTTCGGCAGTAAACAATGACACCTACACCACCCTCTTGTGCGGTTTGTACGCAAACTTCAATACCATGTACCAGATAAGGGCGACAGGTGCAAATATCCGACCCAAAAACATCGGAACCATTACATTCATCATGCACTCGCAGTGCCAAAGGCTTATCAGGGTCAGTAATAGCTGCTACATCTCCAACAATATACACAGTAATACCTCCGATTGGCGGTAAAAACACCTCCAAATCAGGTCGTGTCACTAATTCTGGGAACATTCCTCCAGTTTGTTCAAATAAAGCGCGGCGTAATTCCCCTTCTGTGATATTGAATCGTTTGGCAATTCCTGGTAAGTACCAAACTGGTTCAATTGCAGCTTTTGTGACGACTAAATCGCCACCAGGTTTCATAATCTTGCCATCAACCTGTAAGCGTCCTGCTGTCACCGCCTCTTGTAATTCGGGTATGTTGATGTGCGCCTTTGTGATCGCGATCGTGGGACGAATGTCATATCCCTGCGCGTAGTATGATGCAAATACCTCACCAATAGTCGCCCCAAACGGGTCAAGCGAGACAATTTTCTCTGGATCAGCCCAACTGGGATGTGGTCCAATATATTCTACTGGAGATGTATTAGTAAGGTCTGCCTTGTGGTCTGACTGAAGAACTCCACTAGCCACCGCTAAGGCACGGTAAATCGCATAACCACCAGAGTGAGTGCCAATTACGTTACGGTGTGCCTGCTTAGTCAGTGTAGCAATCACTGGACCGCGTTGCATTGGATCGGCTGCTCCCCATTGAATAGAAATCGGTTTGGGACCAAACCGACTGGGATGCGAAGTGAGAACAATATGCCCGGAAACGCTTTTTTGGTTTGGCATAGTCGTTTCTTTTTCTCTTACTTTTTATTAATTCTTAGTCATTTATCTTTTCTCTACAACTATCACCAGTTGCGACTTGTAAAAGTATGACATACCAATGACTCTAAACAATGACTTGAAATCTTGAGTTAGGTATTAATCGTATTGCAGACTACAGAAAATAGCAATTAATTTGCTATTTATTAATTCAAAAGTCCTAAGTACTGAGCAATCAATGCTGAGTTTTCTTTTTTAATTCTTCACATTTTACTCAGTACTCAACACTTTTTAGTGACTTCTGAGATCAGAATATGCGAAATTTGATCCAGAGCAACTATCAACCAACGACCTTGAATTCATGGATTCTTTATTTATCAATTCCTTACTTGAAGACTTGAAAAACCCCGATGAAACAGTCCGGGACGAAGCAACCAGGAAAATTTGGCGTATTTGGTTTCAGCAAAAGGGAGTTCATGGACTGGAAGTCATTGAACGCAGTCAAAAGTTTATAGATTCTGGAAAAATCACTGAAGCCGAAGCTGTGCTGACAGAACTTGTTAACGACCAACCAGATTTTGCTGAAGCTTGGAATCGCCGTGCTTTTCTTTACTATACTAACTGCGAGTATCGAAAGTCTTTAGCAGACTGTCAAATGGTCGTCAAGATTAATCCAATACATTTCGGTGCACTTCACGGTATGGGCTTGTGTTTTGCCGCAATGGGAGAGTATCGTGAAGCTATTAGAGCATTTCACCGTGCTTTGGAAATTCAGCCTTATTCTCAAGTCAATCAAAAATTGATTTTGGAATGCACTCTCAGATTAAACTAACTACAACAAATTTGGAGAAAGCAAAATTATCATATAAATCCCTCACCACAGGCTGTAGCAATAGCAACCAGCAAAAACTCTGGCTTGGATAAAGTCACCTTGGGAATCAACTGGGTAGCACAAGCAGAACAAGCGGGACTCTTAACAGTGAACAGTGAGTAAGCGTGCTTGATGAGGGTTTCCCGACCTAGGCATCTGGCGTATGCGCTTTGCGCACGCCCAAAGGGCTAAAGCGCAGCGTCTGTGCAGGAGATACCCGAAGGGTAAACAGTGAACAGTCAACAGTGAAAACTGATAACTGGTACTGCGTAAGTAGCTGATAACTGATAACTGTTCACTGATAACTGTTTTAAGAAGGGAGATAGTGTTTCTTTCATTCATAGCGAGTGGTGCGCTAAATCTCTTTCAAAAATCCCCAATGTCTAATCGCTGACTCTAACATAGGGGAGATATTGAATATTGCGTGAGGTAGTTTAATTAAATTGTTATGAGTTAGATATTTAAACAGAGTTATAATTATGACAACAACACCCGTAAAATCATATGATTTAGATGCCCTGACCGCTTCTTTAGAAGGTATTGAAATTATCACTGAACCGGGTCAAGTAGCAAAATTATCTCAAGATTACCATACCTTTAGCCCAGTACTCGTACCCAAACTGGAAGGAAAAGTTGGGGATATAGTCGTGCGTCCTGCCAACGAAGCAGAAGTCTTGAAGGTGGCAGCAACTTGCGTGAAACACAGAGTCCCCGTAACAGTACGCGGTGCAGGAACAGGAAATTACGGGCAATGCGTACCCTTACATGGAGGCGTCATTCTGGATATGACGCAGATGCACGAGATACGTTGGGTGAAACCAGGAATCGCGCGAGTTGAAGCTGGCGTCAAGTTAGCGGCTTTGGATAAAAAAGCACGAGAACTCGGCTGGGAAATGCGGATGACACCATCGACCTACCGTACCGCGACTATGGGTGGATTTATTGCGGGTGGTAGCGGCGGAATAGGGTCAATACAGTATGGCTTTTTGGCTGACAGAGGTAATCTTCTGGCTTTACAAATCGTAACAATGGAAGATGAACCACGTGTCATTGAACTGCGCGGCGACGATGTGCAAAAAGTGAGACATGCTTGGGGCATCAATGGCATAATCACGGAAATAGAAATTCCATTAGGACCAGCTTATCCTTGGGCAGAAGTGATTGTGACCTTCCCAGAATTTATGGCTGCGGCAAGGTTTGGTCAAGCTTTAGGCGATGCCGATGGAATGATTAAAAAGGAGATTAGCATTTTTGCATCCCCAATTCCAGATTATTTTGCTGCCTTACAGGAGTATATTCCAGAGGGAACTCACGCTGCTTTATTGATTCTTGCGGAACCAAGTTTGGAATTATTGCCTGGGTTAGTAGAACAATATGGTGGCAAAATAACATATCAAAAAACAGCTACTGATGCCGGAAAAGGCACACATTTAGGAGAATTTACCTGGAATCACACCACATTACACGCCCGGACTGAAGATAGTTCCATCACTTACTTGCAAAGTACGTTCCCGGCGGATAAAAATCTACAAATAGTAGAGCATATGTATCACCACTTTGGTGATGAAGTGATGATGCATTTGGAATTTACTCGGGTTAACGGTACAGTAGTTCCTGTGGGTTTGCAACTCGTCCGCTACACCAGTGAAGAACGTCTCAACGAAATTATTCACTACCACGAAGAGCAAGGTGTGTTTATTGCCAATCCCCACACGTATATTATTGAAGATAGCGGTAGAAAGGTGATTGACCCTGAACAATTGAAGTTTAAGGAAATGGTTGACCCCTATGGGTTGATGAATCCTGGTAAGAGCAAAGTGTTGGAGTTTAAAATTTAAACCGCAGATGGACGCGGATAAACGCAGATGAAATAAAACTATAGCAATCCTAAATGATTCGTAAAATTCTCTCTTCTCTCTTATCTTGGCGTCCTTGGCGTCTTGGCGGTTAAAAATCCCTCATGATTCACATTGACGGTTCCTACGGTGAAGGCGGCGGGCAAATTCTCCGAACCTCCCTGAGTCTAGCTGCTATTACTGGTGACTCAATACGGATAGAAAATATCCGCGCTGGACGTTCAAAACCGGGACTCGCAGCACAACACCTCACATCAGTTCGCGCGGCTGCAGCAATTTGTAATGCCAAAGTGCGGGGTGATGCTTTGGGTTCGATGACGCTGGAGTTGATTCCTGGTAGTTCCGTACAAGCAGGAAGTTATACCTTTGATGTTAGCGAAGCGCGGGAAGGCGGTTCTGCTGGTGCAGTCACTCTGGTGTTACAAACGATTCTTTTACCTTTAGTACTTGCAACTGGTGACTCTCAGGTGACACTCAAGGGGGGAACTCATGTTAGTTATAGTCCTTCGGTGAATTACATTCAACAAGTTTACCTGCCAACATTGCAACGCATGGGTGTGCAAGTTGAGGTGAAACTGAACGCTTGGGGGTGGTATCCCCAAGGCGGGGGAGAAGTGGAGTTGTTTGTGAGTGGTGGTGGCAAACTTGACGGTATCAACTTGGTGGAACGCGGCGACTTGCAAAAAGTACAGGGGTTAGCAGTTGTCACGGAACTACCTTCCCATATTCCCCAAAGAATGGCGAGTCGTGCAGAGAATGTGTTGCGTGAAGCCCAATTGAAAAGCGCTGTGCAACCATTGCGAGCAAAAGGTGTCGCACCAGGGGCGGGTTTGTTTCTTACTGCTGAGTACGAAAATAGTTTAGCTGGATTTGGTGCGTTGGGGCGTCTCGGTTTGGCTGCAGAAAAAGTAGCGGATATGGTTTGTGAGGAACTGTTGAAGTTTCATCAAACAGGCGCACCTGTGGATGAACATTTGGGGGATCAATTATTATTGCCAGCAGCTTTGGCGTCAATAAAAAGTGAGTACCGAGTGGCTGAGGTGAGTCAGCATTTGACGACGAATGCTTGGGTGATTGAGAAATTTGGGTTGGCGCGGGTGATGGTGGATGAGGTGGAGAAGATGGTGATGGTGGAACCTTTGGGGAAGAATTAATACTCACTCAAGAGTCTCAAACACTCGTCCGCGAGTCTCAAACACTCAATCAAACTTTACTCAGCTTTTCTATAACCTTCAACAGCAGCAACCGTGACATTAATAAACGGGTTATCAAGCACTTCCTTAAAGGCCTCAATTAATGCTGCCTCAGTAGCACTGCGTAAACGTTGCCAGCTGGTTGGGTTGTCGCGCTTGATGTGGGCTATTGCTTGATTGGCGATCGCCTGCTTTTGCGCTTCAGTGCTTGTTGGATAACTCACAGACAGTTGATCTAGCAATTCCTGAATTTCTTTCGCTGCTTCCGCCAGATTTTGTTTTTGTTCTGACGCGTAGTTGTGTTGAATACCAACTTGATCGCGTTGGATGTTAACATCTCCTGTGTTGACATTGCCAGGAGCTTGATTGAAATGAAAACTATTTTGATATTTAGAAGTTTCTGACATAGCTTTAATCCTTGTTATTTAGTTGGTTGTGCTGAGTTCCAATTTGATCGCCGTGGATATTGACATCTCCTGTGTTGAGGTTGCCTACAGGTTGATGAAAGATGTAAGTTGATGATTTAGAAATTTCTGATTTGGTTTTAGTTTCCTCCTCAACTGGGGGAAAATGAAAAATTTCATGGTTATAAAACTTGTAACGCTCTTGAATTTTTAAAATGACATCCTCCGTATCATATGCCTTAGTTAAGAGTAACTCCCACATATGAGGAAGTATTTCAGAGCTACCAATTTTTTCTAATGCATATGCGGCACTGCTACGCACAGAATAATCTTGATGATTCAAAGCTTGAATCAAAGCTGGTACTGCCTGGGAATCACCGATTTTCCCTAATGCATCTGNCGGCACTGCTACGCACAGAATAATCTTGATGATTCAAAGCTTGAATCAAAGCTGGTACTGCCTGGGAATCACCGATTTTCCCTAATGCATCTGCGACACTGCTACGCACATAATCATCTTGATGATTCAAAGCTTGAATCAAAGCTGGTACTGCCTGAGAATCACCGATTTTTCCTAATGCATCTGCGGCACTACTAACCACCACGTCAGAATCTTTACCATTCAAAGCTTGAATCAAAGCTGGGACTGCCTGAGAATCACCGATTTTTCCTAATGCATCTGCGGCACTACTAACCACGTCAGAATCTTTACCATTCAAAGCTTGAATCAAAGCTGGTACTGCCTGAGAATCACCGATTTTTCCTAAGGCATATGCGGCTATCCTACGCACATAATCATCTTGATGATTCAAAGCTTGAATCAAAGCTGGTACTGCCTGAGAATCACCGATTTTTTCTAATGCATCTGCGGCACTCTTACCCACAGAAGAATCGTGATGATACCAAGCTACAATCAAAGCTGGTATTGCCTGAGAATCACCGATTTCTCCTAATGCATCTGTGACACTGAGAGCCACATAATAATTTTGATGATTCAAAGCTTGAATCAAAGCTTGATTCAAAGCCGGTACTGCCTGAGAATCACCGATTTTTCCTAAGGCATATGCGGCTATCCTACGCACATCACAATCTTCATCATTCAAAGCTTGAATCAAAGCTGGTACTGACTGGGAATCACCGATTTTTCCTAAGGCATATGCGGCTATCCTACGCACATCACAATCTTTATTTTGTAATCTATTACTTAAAAATACAATCGCACATCCAGATTTCGTGATACTCAAAAACCCAATCTTGAATAATTCAGGAACATCTAACCCTAAAATTAAACCAACTGTTTTTTCCTGAAACTCTCCCTTCACCTCCCCCGCCAACCTTGCCCCTAACTGTAAATCCACATCCAGGGCTAACTCCACCACCCGCACCGCCTGCGCCTCTTTATCCACCAACGCCAACATCAGCGCTAAAGGTTCTGTCCACTTCAAATAATTGAGATAATCCCGTTTCAACTTCTCATCACTAATATTCGCAAGCTGCTGGAGTAAACATTCTGCCGCGTAGTATTCCTGAAGCAGCTGGTGACGAAACTCTATTTGCTCATTGCTGGCAATTTGGATTAAATGATGCTTGAGCAAATCCTCTAACCATTCTTTCGCCCGACTCGCAGGATAATCAACTTTACCTTCAAGGAACTTCGTGAAAATTGCTTGCGCTTCTCGCCTTTCAATCGTGACTCGCAACTCTGTACGCGTTTCTCCCTGCATCATCGCAAACGCCAAATGCTGCAATAACTCCTGCCACCAGCGGCGCGACTCACCAGAAACCGGGACATCATCTTTGATTTTGCCGTCATAACTCTGGGCAAAGTAGCGAAACACTAAACCCAAATTCGGTGGAACATTGCCCGTTGTTCTAAATAACTCACACAGCATCCACAGCAGCAACGGCGTTTGCCCGAACTCCCGCAATCTTCCACCCAACCGCCGCAGCATTTCGTCACCTTGTTCTGGCAAATAAGCGCGGACAAACTGCTGCATCTGTTCTTCTGTCAACGGCTGCATTTCCAGCTTTTTCTCAATCCCTAAATCGCCACCCACGCCCAAATCTCGCGTGGTGAAAATCATCGGCGTGTTCGGGTAATTCTGCCGAAAGGTTTTTAAGTCTCGCCGTGCATCTTCATTGGGTAACTCGTTGACTCCATCCAGCAGCAGCAAAAATTGTCCCTGTCGCAACCAAGTTTTTAAAGTTTCGCTGTCAAAGGTTAAGTTGGGATCGTGGCGCAAGAGGAAGTTTTGAATAATGTCGAGGACAGAGGTGTTGTATTGGCGGAGTTCTACTAGTATGGGTATTCGAGTTGTGGAGGAGATTACTTCGTTCCGCTTCGCTGCACTCGCAATGACAGACTTGGTTGTGGAGGAGATTGCTTCGTTTCGCTTCGCTTCACTCGCAATGACAGAATTTCCTGCTTCTTCCAGCAATAGCCGCGCTAAAGCCGTGGACTTCCCAGAACCTGGTCTTCCTACAAGTAGCACATGAGTTTCAGAATATTTACGTAAACCTTCCTGCACTGGTAGGCGTTCTGTTTTCTCTGGTGTTTCGCCTTTTTCCTGCTGCTGAGGCTGTACCGTTTGGACCATCAAGTCAAAACCAAAAGGCGACGCTACACTTTTACGCTGTACTGGTTTAGACCCTTCCACATCCGTGATAGTGTACAGGCTCCACCAATGCTGGTAAGCATCACACACAGATTGCAGGTATTTTTGAAACTCTGCGCTCATGCAGGAAGTTGACGGATAAGGGCTGACACAGTTTCCTATATCTCTTATAGCGTTTTACTTTAAGGTTGATACAAATGGGGAGCAAGGAGCAGGGGGCAGGGGGAAAGAATTAGACATCTGTTGGAAAACAATGTAGAGACGTTACATGTAACGTCTCTACAAGGGTTTCACGTAACGCATAATTAATTTCTGGAGATGTCTATTAGGGACAAATAATTTGCATCAAGTGTTTCGTGAAATGGTATTAAAAAAATTATAAATTCTCCAAATCAACCTCAAAAGTTTCTCCTCCCACCGTCACCTTGTCGCCTGATACTAATTTCCGTCCTCGTCGGGTTTCAAGTGTACCATTAACTTTTACATCACCTGCTTGAATGAGTAGCTTAGCTTGTCCACCAGTCGGTGCTATACCCACGAACTTTAAAAACTGGTCGAGTTTAATTGTGCTGGCGCTTGTCTCCATAAATCTAATAATCTAACTCCGATTCTCTCTTTTCTTGGCGTCCTTGGCGACTTGGCGGTTGGTTCAAAAACAATTTTCACAACTCAAATAGGATTGCTTTATATCAACCTTGCCGCAATCAGCTTCTATTGCCTGTACCATCAGTTCTAACTCCTCACAGGGGATTGTTCCGGCGAAACGTAATAGCTGCTTACCTGGCACACCTACAGGTTCTTTTGTAGTTCCCTGTGCCAAAGATTCTACATAATCAAGCACCTGACTTAGAGTTGCTTCTGGCAAAAGTTGCAACTTCTCTATTATCTTGTCTTGAATGGATTGCACGATTGTTTTTCCCTTACTCATCAAGAATACTCTAACTACGATTATCTATTTGAGCACGCTGCAAACTTCCAGAGAAGTCCACATACACTGTCTTCCATTCTGTAAACACATCCAAAACAGCAGAACCAGCTTCCCGGTGTCCGTTTCCAGTTTGTTTGACGCCACCAAAAGGTAAATGAACCTCTGCACCAATCGTAGGACCATTGATATAAGTGATCCCGGCTTCAATATCGCGCATCGCTGCGAAAGCGCGGTTGACATCGCGGGTGTAGATTGAAGAAGAAAGACCGTAGGGAGTGTTGTTGAGGATGGCGATCGCCTCCTCAAACGAACCCACCTCAATCACCGCCACCACAGGTCCAAATATCTCTTCACAAGCGACTCGCATTCTGGGAGTGACTTCATCAAGAATCGTCGGTTGAAAAAAGTAACCGTATTCTAATTCTCCCTCAGTTGCGATTTCTCCACCAATCAATACTTTTGCACCTTCTTCACGAGCAATATCCAAATACTTGTTCACCCGTTGAAGTTGCTTTTGATTAATAATTGGACCAATATCTGTGTTGGGATCAATCCCCGCACCCAAGCGTAACTTACTAGTGCGCTCCTTAAGCATAGCGGTAAATTTCTCTTTAATATCGCGGTGCAAAATCAGACGACTTGTAGCAGTACATCTTTGCCCAGTTGTCCCAAATGCCCCCCAAACTGCACCCTCAAGAGCAAGTTCTAAATCTGCATCTTCCATTACAATTTGAGCATTTTTGCCGCCCATCTCCAAACAAACACGCTTGTGAGTGCGTCCGCAAGTCGAGGCGACAAAAGCACCCGTTTCAGAAGAACCCGTAAAAGATACCAAGTCAACATCAGGATGTTCAACTAAAGCTTTTCCCGCTTCTTGTCCCACTCCGTGCACCAAGTTAACAACACCTTCAGGGAAACCAGCTTCTGCAAAAATCGAAATCAGTTTCGTTGCGCAGGCGGGGGTATCTTCAGCGGGTTTGAGGATAACAGTATTACCACACACCAAAGCTGGCATCATTTTCCAGCAGGGAATGGCGACTGGGAAATTCCACGGAGTGATGAGGGCGCAAACTCCAACAGGCGTTCTTACCGTCATCGCGAACTTATTGGGCATTTCTGAAGGTGTCGTTTGTCCAAACAATCGCCGTCCCTCACCAGCATTGTAAAAAGCGCAATCAATCCCTTCTTGAACATCTCCCCGTGCTTCCGTCAAAGGTTTACCCATTTCCCGACTCATGAGTTGGGCGAGTTCTTCTTTATATTTTTGTAAAAGTTCTCCCACTTTATGGACATATTCTGATCTCGCTGGCGCGGGGACGAGTCGCCAACTGCGGTATGCTTTGCGGGCTGCTGCGACTGCAGTATCAACATCAACTGCTGCAGAACGCGGGAACGTGGCAACAACTTCGCGATTATCAGCAGGGTTACGAGTTTCTAGGGTGTCAACAGAAGCAGCATTCACCCATTCAGCGGCGATGTAATTGCGACAAGTCAGGGGAGTGGTCATTATATACACCTCCGGATTTGAGATGCACTAGAACATTTGCATTAGTTTCCCTTGCTTTATCGGTTGACGTCAAGTCACAACTCAGGGGTAGTGAAAGGCAAAACTACATATTGGCTATTTTTCTCTCAAAAGTGCATAAAATCATTTCAATTTTAACTATTAAGACTACAAATTCCGTAATCGACCAGATAACCCTTTTGTCCAAAGTCCAAATATTTGTATCCAAAAAATCTTTCGTTACCGCATTTTCCTGTAAAATCATCACAAAATTTTAGAGTTAACTGCGTAATTATAATGAATAACAAGTTTGCGACTTTTGTTGCTTCCGTTGTTTTAGGTGGTTTGACTGCCTTTGGTCTTGGTTTGTCTGCTGCTAGTGCAGCTTTATTAGTTGGTAACACTAGAGGCGACAATGTCGTCATCTATGATGAGCAGAATGGGAACTTTCTAGGCGAATTCGTTAAAGCAACAAGTGGGGGTTTAAAAGATCCAGATGACTTGAACTTCGGTCCTGATGGTAACTTCTACGTTAGCAGCGGAACCACCCCCGAAACTTCTGCAATCCTTCGCTACAACGGAAAGACTGGGGAATTTATCGATGTTTTTGCCTCTGGTAACGGTTTGACTCGCCCCTATGGTGCAGCATTCGCTCCTGATGGTAATCTTTACGTCGCGAGTTTCTTAAGTGACGAAATTTTACGTTTCAACGCCACAACGGGAGCATTTGTTGATAAATTTGCCCAGGGAAATGGTCAACCAGGAGGTTTGAACGGACCAAACGATCTGCTTTTCGGTCCAGATGGAAGCCTATACGTCACGACTCAAGGTAGTATTGCTGTTGATGGCGTTCCCACTTTTCCCGGTTTACCCAGTCAAGTGCTGCGTTTTGACTTAGCAACCAAAACCTCTACTGTCTTTATTGAACAGCCAACACCACTACCAGACAGCCCTCAATTTGTTAGTCTCCTTGGGTTAACACTTGGTTCCAAAGGTGATCTTTTTGTCAGTGACTTTGCTAACGGAATCAGAAGATATGATTTCAAGACAGGGCAGTTACTGGATGTTTTATCTACCAATTACACTAATACACCAAGTAACAATTTGATTGGTAACTTAACCATCGATCCTAACAATATCCTCTACACAGTCGGGTTTGATACGACAAACAATAACTTTGGCGCAATCCTGCGTTATGACGCAGTCACTGGAAACCCCTTACCCGCCCCAAATCAGTCTGGTTCCGTCTTCGTACCCACTAATAGTAGGTTGTTGCGTCCCGTTGGTATTGCTTACGCCTCCATAACCGTACCCGAACCAGGATCAACAGTCGCTTTACTGTCTCTCGGGGCTTTATATGCAGTTTTGCTTGTGAAGCGCAAATGCACTCAAGTTAGGTGAACTACCTACACCTGTCTGAGTACAGACAAGGTGTAGGCTTCCGGCGCGTTTTTCAACAGTGCCAGAACTTCCTTCAGGGTACTATTGGTAGTAGAATCACCCACAACTAGATTCCCCTTACGGCGTTTTAACGTTGGGAAAAGTCCCAGCCCAACGCGCTTAATGTTGATTCCCGCGTTAATATCGCGGTCAACGTTAAGCGAATATTCGGCGTCCCAATAAGAGTGCACATCGCAGTCAGTGAAGACTATTTCGTCACGATATGCCAAGAATTGAGACGTATATGCAGGGTTAACTGCGATTATCCTAGCCCCAGCTTTTCCAGCTATGTATTCTAAGATTGTGAAAAACTGCCCAAAGGCGGCATCGTTCCAAGATTTGTTTAACCCAGACTTCGCCGATTGACCATTGGGTAAGTACTTGCCGTCCTCATCTTGTTTCGCCTTGTTGCGCTTCGACAGCGCTTTAAGGTTTAAATCCTCATGGACAAAAACTTTCTTGCCTGTCCGCACCAACGCGTGAGCAGTCTTGAACGCATGGTCCTTCCTTGCTCTGGCAATACGCTGATGTTCGCGTCCTTGGCGCTTGGCAAGTTTACGTCTTGACTTGCTGCCTTTTTTCTTCGTTTCTTTGCGCCTTTGAACCTCTGCCAAACGCTTTTCAGACTTCCTGAAAGACTTCAAAGAAGGTACTTTAGTCCCCTCACTCGTTGCCAAGTAATCTTGTTCATGTAGGACTGCATCCATTCCCAAAGTGTTTGTCCACGTGGGAGTCACATCATCTGGGTTAAAAACTGGAACATTTGGGTCTTCCAAGCAAATAGTTGTATACCATCCATCAGATTTTTTGGTGACGCATTGGGACAAAGAAAATGAGCCAGCCTTTGTTTGTTGATTCGTCGGTGCAGAAGGGTACTCGTAGTTATAAGGCTGGCTCATTTTCCCAGTCATTCCCCCGGTTAACAACATATTCTTGAGCACAAACCCATTAGGTAGAGGACGGTGCAACCGTACTTTTAACCAGCCTTTAAGCTTTGAAATTGACAAAAATAACCAATCTTTTTCTATTCTTTCAACGGTTATGGCTTGTCCTTCAATCTTTAAAGTACGGTAACGTGCTGAGTTCTTAAAACGTGGGCGTCCACTTCGTTTTCCGCTACTGTCTCCGCCAATAAAACGTTTAAATGCCAGGTCTACGCGCTTTGACACCTCCTGTAGTGTCTGAGATGGTACAGACGTGAAATCAAGCAACTCACCAGAGTGTTGAACAGTTACCAAATCTTGCTTAATGATTGGTAGCTGTTTCTTTTGAGAGTAAAAGTCTGGGTTTTCTCGTAACTCAGGTAGTGAACAAATTAACGGACAGGAGTTAATATCATTGCGGTTATTTTCATACCAACTGAATCTATCCCCAAGCTGCTTGTTATACCAATATTGACCGATGCGTAGCCAGCTACTGAATTGTTGTTTATGATTAGTGTTGGGGTAAGCGCGGTATTGATAGTTAAGCAGCAAAGGGATATCACCTCCTAAAGTTATTTTAGTGTTAGCATCTATTTTCACTCTGATTATTACTTAGCGTCAAGCATGCCAGACACTTTTATATTTCGCGCTAGAGGAGTTTCAGACCTCAAAGCTCATTTAGTGTTAACAACAAAATACCGAAAACCTGTTTTTACAGGTCAAATGATTGATAGGTTAAAAGAAATCTTGAATGAATTGCTCTCAAAATGGGACTGCGAAGTGATTGATTTCAATGGGGAGGAAGACCACGTACATCTGCTGTTCCGTTATACTCCTCAAACTGAACTACCCAAATTCATCAATAATCTTAAGACTGTAACCAGCCGTTATCTACGCAAAGAATTTCCTGAAACAGTTAATCGGTTTTACCACAAAGACGTACTTTGGAATGGTTCGTACTTTATTGCTTCTTGTGGTGGTGTAACCGTTGAAACGTTGAAAAAATATGTAGAGTCCCAAAACAAACCGGATTAAACCTCGATCACTAGTTTTCAACACGGAGATAGGCAACTCCTCATCGACATCACTCCCGCGCTTACCTTCCGTAACATAGGTCGGATGTCAATTCGTCTTGCCCCCCTTATATCCCGGCACTAAACGGAGTACCGTTATAGTGCCGGGCTTACGGCGAAGAAGCTAAACCTCTCTAGAAAAGCTATCAATTTACGGCACAAACGCCAACACCCCAACCGGAGAACCCGAACCACCCCGTAACCGCAACACACCAATTGCTAGAATCGCCCCTGTTGGGGGTAACTGATCCAAATTCGTCAAATTCTCCAACACAATACGGGGTTTCTCCAACACCAAAGAATTAGTCCCAAAAGTGGTATCTTGTCCCGAATCCACCCCATGAGTATCAATTCCAACCCCTGCAATTTGACGTTCCTCCAGTAAGAACCGCGTCGCATCCCTACCAAACCCAGGAAAATGCATACCCCCTTGAGCATCCTGGTTAAAAAAAGCATTTTTATCCAACCATTTCTCTTGCCAACCCGTATAGAGTAACACTACACAACCAGACGGAATCTTATCATAGTGCTCTTCCCAACTCAGAATATCCTCAACACAAAGAGCATAATCTGGATTCACCAGCGCCTCTTGCCGAATATCAATAACAACCGCAGGGACAACCAACGACTGGGCAGAATACTCATGAATCCCCACACCATCAAGTTGAAAACTGTTGGGAGCATTCATATGAGTCGCACTGTGTTCCCCCATAGAAAAACCCCGCAGATAATAACCATCCTTGTGCAGTTGAGCCACAGTCTCAAATTCCACTGGCGGATCACCTTGCCATTGAGGAATCTCTGAATCAATAATATGACTCAAATGTATCACCCGCGAATAAGTAATACATTTCTCCTCTTCTCTTCCTTCTCTTCTCTCTCTGCGTTCTCTGCGCCTCTGCGGTTCATTATAAAAACCCGATCGCGTCAATCTCCCCAAAGTTGCTTCCATCACCGCACGAGTTTGACCAGTCACAGTAAACACCAGTGCCTCACGGTACACCCGCTGTGCATTATCATGACTATATATAGCAGCACCACTAGAAACAGTCACCGCAGCATGAGCTATTCGCCCCGCGAGATCAATCGCCCAAGCCCGTAATTCCAAACGTTCAGCAAATTCCAAACCAGAATGATTTTGCGCCTCCCGAACAGCATGGCGACAGTTATTCAATTCCTGTTGCAAAGAATCAAAAGCACTGGTGATAAAAGGTAAGGATTTTCTGCTTGCGACGGACTCCACAATATCTAAACCAGCAAGGGCGCATCCCGTCGCCAGAAAAGTAGCCCTAAGAACATTTTTTTGATCGTTTTCGTGAATCCAACCAGCAGGTTTAATAAAAACAACACTTTCTGTGGGTAAGAACCAGTTTTTCAGGGTAGCGGTTACGGTGTTCGTTGATGTCATCGCCGCTAGCTGTGCTGGGGGTGAAAGTGTCAGCGTACCTCCTGAGTCTTGATGTGTTTCAAGTAAAGGTACAATACCAAAAACAGCACGACCATCAGGTAATGTGGCAGCGATAATAAATTCGCTAAAAAATTTCCATCCCGTCACCCAAGGAACAACGCCATTGATTTGATACCCTCGTGCAACTGGTGTAGCTACACTCAGGGGGTCACCTCCGCGTCGCAACTGAGAAAAACCAACACCAAGTAAAACTTGACCATTGCCCATACGAGGGAGGTATCTTTCCTGTAGCGAGGAATTGCTACTAGCAACCAGCATACCAGCCGCACTCTGGTGTTGAGTTTGCAAAAAGGCTAAAGCACCAGAATACCGTGCTACCAGTTCTTGAAAGCTGCCATATGTCTGCTCATTAACTTCTTTCCCACCCCAGTGGCGTGGAACCTTGAGTGCCAGAAGGTCTAATTCGCCAAGACCTCGAAGTGCATAAAATAAAGTATTTGGATCATGGTCTATGTCGTTAGCTTGAGGTACAATTTCTTTGAGCAAGTAGGACTTGGCTGTATCTAAGAGAAAGTGATGATCCTTCAAAGTCTGTTCTAAAATCACTTCGATAGGATTGCAAAGGTTTACTCGCTACTTAGTAGCATAAACAACCCTCCAATTTCTGGAATGATCAGATTTTGGAGGGCTCAAATGTTGCAGCAAAAAGTGAATTAGTAATAAGTAAACAATGTGAATATTAACTTCAGATTAACTTTTGGTTAAGAAAAAGTAAAGCTTTAAGTTTTTAGACTTTTTCAAAGGATTTTATTTGCCAACAAGTATCAAATGTCAAAGATTTTTCAAATGAAATGAGTTCTTCTTATATTTGAGAGGTGTCAGGCAAGACTTGGGTCAGATATCCCTAGTTGTTAACGCTTATGCTTTACAAAACTCTTACCTATAACAGTGCCTTAGGTGAAAATTTTTATCATCAGCACTAAGGATCTGTTACGGAGGGAAGTTCCTTGGCCGCAGTTGGAGCAGTAAATTCAGTTTCTTGTGTGGGATTGGTTTGCGATGCTTTAGGAGGGAGACGCCCAATTGGCGATCCCGATTGAGGACGAAATTCCACAACGTCACGTTTAATCGTGATATCGTAGTCACCAAAAAAGTCATGTCCGAGAAGCCCAGTTTCTAAATCCGCGCCTGCGATCGCCACAGCGACGTGATTCACCTTCGCCCCAGCAACTTCCATCGAATCCACATAACCGATAGGAAATTCCACTGCTTTAGAATTTGCTGTGTTTGCCTTAGTCTTTCCGACTTGCACCACTCCCAAAGCATTTGCCATCTTCTGGGTAATCACTGTCCCACTGGCTCCTGTATCCAAAATCATCTCAAACGGTTGAGTGCCATTAAAGGTGACTTCGATAATTGGCGTACCACCCATTCGTCGTTTAATGCCGACAGTATACACCTGTTGTTCGTCTTGCTGTTTGATTGTTGGCGGTGCCAACACCTCTTGTTGTTTAGGCGGTGCTAATGGAGTCAGCTTTGGCAATGGTGGTTGCAGTTTTTCTGCTGGTGCGGCAGGTGTTTCGGTGAAATTTGGTTTGGTAATAGCTGGTGTCACAGTTGGTGTCACACGAACCTGGGGAATGGCAACCCCTATCTTTTCTGGTTGTGCTTGTCGTGGGGGATTGACAGGGCGAGTGGCTTTTTGTATGGCATCTTTGAGATGAGGCTGGTAATCTAAGATTTTTGCTTGGGCGTTTGTGAAATCAGGACTATCAACTGGCACTTTTCTCATTAGGGCGATCGCATCTGCAAGCTGAATTGCCACCAAATTCCAATCCTCTGTGGATTTAGCTGATTGGCTGATGCTCAAAGCACCAACAGCTTTGTCCAATCCCTGTTCAAAATAGCTCACTGAAATCTCTCTAGTGGGCTGCATCGTTGCCTGTGGTTGTGGACTAGCACTTAGAGGTGCCATTGTGGTTACAGGCGAGGCAACACTTTGATCATTAGGCATGGGTTGCTGCTCACCACTTCTGACAGTAATCGCTTGCTTTCGATTACAGGCTATAGTCAAAACCGCAAGTGTGGTTGACAGAAGAATCAGCGCTGCTCGGGATAAAATAAACTGATGCATGATTAATTATAATTTTACTTGCGCTTCGGCGTCGAAATCTATTGCGACTGTCTATTATTGTTGGAAGATTTTATATGTCATGCTCTTAAATTTTAGTTTGTAGGGTTAGCAACGGACAGGTGAAGTGATGATTCAGTTAAAGCTTAGTTCCTTTGTCGCTCGTGTTTTACCTGTCTTCCATTGAATTTGCATACAGCAAGCGATCAGGATGGTTACCAGTGCTGTTTTTTTGAATTTGAAATTTTGAATTTCTCCTGTATAAGAATTTTGAATTGTTTACCTGTCGCCTAATCACACACATCACAAATCTTGGGATTTTATCGCCTATGTCTCTTTTTGACGCAATACCTGCTATTTTTGTTTTGGCAGATGGAACCACATATCGTGGTTGGTCTTTTGGTGCTACTAGAACCACAATTGGGGAAGTTGTGTTTAACACTGGTATGACTGGATACCAAGAAGTCCTGACTGACCCGAGTTACTGCGGTCAGATAGTCGTTTTTACTTATCCTGAATTGGGGAATACTGGCGTTAATATAGAGGACGAAGAATCAAGTAAACCACAGGTGCGGGGTGCTATTGCTCGCAATATTTGTACTCGACCGAGTAATTGGCGCTCCACACAATCTTTACCTGAATATTTAGAACAGCACCATATACCTGGTATCTATGGAATTGATACCCGCGCCTTAACTCGTAAAATTCGGATGTTCGGAGCGATGAATGGTGGTATTTCCACAGAAATTCTGGATGAGGCTGAATTGCTAGAGCAAGTGCAGGCAGCTCCTAACATGAAAGGATTGAACCTTGTCCACGAGGTTACCACTCGAGACATATACGAATGGTCAGAACCTACCCAGGCAGTATGGGAATTTAACCCTAGTTGTCAAGAAAATTCCAAGGAATCTTTTACTGTCGTCGCCATTGACTTTGGGGTGAAACGCAATATATTGCGTCGTTTAGCAAGTTATGGCTGTCGAGTTATTATTGTTCCCGCCAATACCTTACCAGAAGAGATTCTCAAATACAATCCTGATGGGATCTTTCTTTCTAATGGTCCGGGCGATCCTGCATCTGTCACCGAAGGAATTAAAACCACCAAAGCCTTACTGGAAACTCACAAACCGATGTTTGGCATTTGTATGGGACACCAGATATTGGGTCATGCACTAGGAGCGGAAACTTTTAAACTAAAATTTGGTCATCGTGGTTTGAATCAGCCAGCAGGTCTACAACAAAAAGTAGAAATTACCAGCCAAAACCATAGCTTTGCGATTGACCCAGACACTTTACCCAACAGTGTTGTAGAAATTAGTCATCTTAATTTAAACGACTCCACTGTTGCTGGGTTACGTCACAAATCTTTGCCTGTGTTTTCCGTACAATATCACCCAGAGGCAAGTCCTGGTCCTCACGATGCTGATTATCTGTTTGAACAGTTTGTCCAAGCAATGCGAGCAGTTCGTTGATCCACAAAAGCCAGAGTAGGATAAAAATGAAGAAAGTCGAAGAAAAGAGGGCAAGGGGACAATAAAGATAAGGGAGTGAGGAAGTCAGACAGCGAGCAGCACCAGTCTGACAACACAATCTCACAGATCTCAAATTCCTTACTTCCCCCATATCCCATCTTTTTCTTTGCCAGCAGGTTGTAGACAACCTACACTAAAACCATCTATACTTGAGCGTTCACTATAACTTATGAGGAGGGAATTATTGCTGAGCCACTTACTCTAACTGTAAGCCTGAGAGGCACTCGTGAAGTCCGGGATAACTGCCAGCTATTCCGCCTCACAGGTTTGTTAGACGCCTTTTCTGAACCGACATTTACCAAGGTTCTTGGGACCAAGATTGAGGAGGGACCAAAGCACATAATTCTGGATCTCTCGCAAATCGATTTTGTTGACAGCTCTGGTTTGGGTGCTTTGGTACAGTTAGCCAAGCGTGCTCAAAACTCCGGTGGCACCTTGCAAATTGTCAGTAATGCCCGTGTCACTCAGACGGTCAAGCTTGTTCGCTTGGAGAAGTTTCTCGCCTTACAACCATCCGTTGATGCGGCTCTAGAAAACGTCAAATCGTCTTGATTTCTTGACCCGAGAACTTCATATAGCTATCCGATCATCCAATCTGGATAGCTTAATTAATTATTATTAAATTAGAATTTATTTTTTTGCATAACGTTAACTCATGGAGTACAAAGCAAAAAAGTAAAGTGCAAATATTTCGGGTTGAGAAAGATAAATAGTGTAAAAGATTTAAGGACGGCTAACTGTATGTTATAATGGGACGATATAAAATCCATTTCATAATTCATACCTTATACTTTAAGCTTTTAAAAGCACTTGTACTTTTGGAGACCAGATAAAGAATCATGGACTCATCTGGATTTCAGACTTCACGCCTCAGTGCCCTTAATATATGAAATGGCAACCAAAATTGAAAAAAAGATAAAATTTAGCAAGTAAATTTTTTAGCATTGACTATGCTTAGGTAGACCTGCCTAATGTAGCGTGTGAGGAAAGAACAACTTGTGACATCAAAGGAGGAACACCTACTAGATGGCTCAAATGAAATTCCCAGTCAGGATTCAATTTGGTGTCAACTACTAAGGGCAACTAAAGAGCAATTATTTCAAGAGATTTCACAAGCCCAACTGCAACAAATTTCTCCTACTGCTTTAGCTTACTTGGGAGATGCGGTTTGTGAACTATACGTTAGAATGTTTTATCTACTACCACCAAAGCGACCAGAAGCATACCATCGTCTAGTTGTGGCACAAGTCAGAGCAGAGACGCAAGCGAAAATGTTGCAGTCGCTGTATCCTCATCTAGATAACACTGAGTTAGAAATTGTCCGACGGGGTCGCAACGCTACCACAGGACGCCCTAGGCGGGTTGATCTGGCAACCTATCAACAAGCAACTAGTTTAGAAACATTAATTGGCTATCTGTATCTCACCGATTTCCATCGCTTAAGCGAACTTTTGCAAAAACTTGACTTAGAAAAGCCGTAAGAAATTCAATTTACGAGTCGCAAAACTTGCAAAATAGGTTTGGTGAATTGAGGTCACAAACTGCTCACCTATTAAGCTCTACCAATAACTCACATGATAGATAAACCAAGAAAAATTAAGACTTCTGGCGAACACAATAGTGCGCAACCCATAAGAATGAAGGGCAAGCGTGTCATTTCTCATCTTAGTCCCAATCCCAGAGTTAAGGGTGCTAACGCTTTAAGAGACAGCCCACGCCCACATCGTAAATTCTCTGATTCACCTATATCTTCTGAACAATCAGAAGACACAGATTTGATTTACGGTCGTCATCCAGTGTTAAGTGCTTTGGAAAATGAGCGGGATCTTAACCGTATCTGGATTACTTCCCGCCTCCGTTACGATCCCCGCTTTCACTCGCTGATTTTACGAGCGAAGGAAAATGGCACAATTATCGACGAGGTTGAGCCTAAGCGCTTAGACCAAATTACAGACCAAGCTAACCACCAAGGTGTAGCGGCGCAAATTGCTCCCTACGCTTATATTGACTTGGATGAGTTGATTGCAAAGGCAAAATCTGAAACTGATCCTGTGATTGTTGTTGCTGATGGAATCACTGACCCCCACAATTTAGGAGCAATTATTCGCACAGCAGAAGCATTGGGTGCTCAAGGAATGGTGATCCCACAACGCAGAGCATGTGGTATCACCTCTACAGTGATGAAAGTGGCTGCTGGTGCTTTAGAAAACTTTCTCGTGGTTAGGGCGGTGAACCTGCAACGTGCTTTGGAAGAACTAAAAGCTGCTGGCTTTTGGATTTACGGTACTGCTACAGAAGCAAGCGAACCTATGCATACCGTGAAATTTAACGGTCCTATTGTTTTGGTAGTTGGTTCTGAAGGCGAAGGTATCAGTATTTTGACACAACGACATTGTGATTTTTTGGTGTCGATCCCCTTACAAGGTAAGACTCCAAGCCTGAATGCCTCAGTAGCAGCGGGTATGGCGCTTTATGAAATATATCGTCATCGCTGGACAAATACCATACACCTGGATAAATTCCAAAAAATTTCTTTGAAAAAAGAAGGGTAAACAGAGTATAAAGAAATGTAAAGCAGTCAAAACCAGCAGGATTTAGAACCAACTATCACATTTAGCAATTGACGAGAACCATGAAAAGTATTTGGAAAAACCTTAAGGAATCGTTGATTAACATATTCGACAATTTTGGCTTGGCTTGGTGGGTAGAAATTATATCACAAAACCCCCGTTGCACTTACTACTTTGGACCGTTTATCAGTTCTGCGGATGCAAAAGCAGCGATAAAAGGCTACGTAGAAGATTTGGAACAGGAAGGAGCGCAAGGAATTATTGTTGATGTTAAGCGCTGTAAACCAAGTGCTTTGACGATTGCTGATGACCTGGGGGAACGGACTGACCGCAAAGTACAGCCTGTCTTTAGCGGTCAAATGTAATTAAATTGAGGAGAATTCAGTTACCAGTTATCAGTTATCAGTTATCAATTCACTGTTCATTGTTTACTGATAACTGTCCACTGTCCTGAGTTCTTTTCTGGTTATAAGGCTATTTCGTAGTTACGCCTAAGCGTAACTACACACTGACAACTTTTTGGTTTTTCTCTAGCCAGCGGTCAATGTCGCTCAATACCTGGTTAGGAATTTCCCATGGGAAAAGATGGGCGGTATTAGGATAGCAGTGTGATTGGGAATCTTTGAGGTAGCGAGAAGTTTCTAAGGTGGCGTCAGCTGTAATGTGGCGATCGCATGCACCAGCCAGTACCAAACAAGGACATTGAATTTGTTCTAACTCCGTTAGTCTATTATACCCAGCCCCAATTGCGGAATAAAGAGCGCGAGTCGCAGCAGCAGAAGTTTGTAAATAAGCTGACACTGCGTCTTTTGCTATGTAGCGGTAGGCTGTAGAAGTGTGTTGTTGGATTAGGTAGCGGAAAAGCGATCGCTTGCCAAAAGTTTCAATATTCCACCGCCAATCTGGTTTAATATAACTCAAAAGCGCGGCAACACCAGTGTAAACATTATCTTGCCAGGTTATAGGCGGATGATTGCCTCTGGGTCGGGCAGCTGTCGCCACTAAAATCAGTCCAGTGACTCGCTGAGGTAGCTGTAGTGCTAATTCCATTGCTAAAATGCCACCGAGCGACCAACCCAATATCAGACATTTTTTAATTCTAAAGCGGTCTAGAAGCGCTTCCAGGTCAATCAAATGGTCCCGCATATCAAAATTGCCATCAAACCGACTTTTGCCATATCCACGCAAGTCTGGAGCCAAAGTTTGAAAGCGCTTTGAGAGGTGATTAGTAAAGACAGAAAGACTAGAACCGGAACCAGGATGACCGTGTAAGCAGAGAATTGGGAAGCCTTGACCTTGAACGTCAACGTTGAGGTGAACAGCAGATGAAGCTGTATTGCTATAGCGAGAGTTCATTATTTTTATGTTGCTTTATATAATTCTGTCACAGAGGCAAATTAGGGGCGCATCCTTACCACACACCATATGAAGCAGTCATCTGTCAAAGGTCATTGAATGATGAATTATGACTTTTCTATATACCTTCCAGCATAATTAATCACACACATCTGCCTGTATGTGTTGTGAATTCCAAAAGCAACTCCCGCTACCTTAAAAGCAGGATTAAACATATTTATTCTATGACCACGATCAGGAACTCCATCGTCAATAATTAATTGCATAACAATATCCTGTGCTGTGTGGGAACCATAGCTGATATTTTCTCCAGCGGTGCGTTTCCAAGTTCCGTAGCGGTTGAGGCGAGTAAAGGGATCACTTTTGTCGCTTCCTTTGTGACCAAGAATTCCCTTTGATCCTTGGTCTTTGACATGATCCCTAGCCGCTCGTGACATTCCTTTGGATGCTGTTAAAGGTCCGACTGGAGTGACTGACTTGAGAAAGGCGATGGCTTCATCAACAGCTTTCACTCCTTCCTGTGTTTGCAAATAGACATGACGGGAAATTTTAACTCGGTTACCTTCAAAACGTTGTCTATAGTTTTTTAATACAGCAGCATAAGCAGTGGGATTCGTTCTCGCCTTGTTCATTTCTACTATGACTTGTTGTTCAAGGCGAGAAAGAGTTTTCCCGGTTACCAAGACATCAGAATTTCCTTCAGGAATGTTAGGTACAGAGGAGTCAGGCTCAAACGATACATCACAAGATGTCGTCGATAAAGTGACGAGTGTAAATATCCAAAATACCATCTGACGCATCAACAACTTCATAACTTTGGAGCAACCAGTCAATATAGCAGTTCCCAATTGGGTGTCATACAGATTGTTTATAGGAGCTGTTCTATAGCCATTGATGTCAATTTAACAAGAAAACCCAAGTCTATAGCCTGTTCCTCGTTCAGAGGCTATAGCCAAATTTTCAGGCATTTTAGAAGCATGGGAACCACAGAGCCTAAAAGTCCTGTTAGAGTTGAGTTTTGCTTAAGTTGACACCAATGTTCGCTCTTGCGCTCCCACATCTTACCTGTATTGTATGCAAGTGAGAATCGCTATATGTCTTTAGATGCATGAATTGATGACTGGTTTCGATGATAACTAAGGAACTCATACCACTGCGAACTGAAAACACGAAGACTGCTGGTTTATGAGTATGGCACGCACTCGCGTTCACCAGAAAGCAGTGGGATAGGGAGTTTATAAGTTCAAAAAGCCATGTTTAACGACGACGTTTGAGCGACGAAACTGAAATTCCTTCTTGATATTCTCCCGCATAATTAATTACACACATCGTTTTGTATCTAGCGTGAATCCCATAAGCAACTCCAGCTACTCTAAAAGAGGGGTTAAAAATATTTTTTCTATGACCGCGATTGGGCACTCCATCATCAACAATTAATTGTATGACGATATCTTCAGCCGTACTCGGACCATAGCTGATATTTTCCCCAGCACTAGATTGCCAATTTCCGTAGCGTTCCATACGAGTAGATGGATCACTACCATCGCTACCTAGGTGACCTGTTGAACCTCTTGAGCCATTATCTTTGACAAGATCTTTAGCACCTAAAGACATTCCCCTAGATATCGTTAAAGGAGCAACAGGGCTCGCTGACTGCAGAAACCTAATTGCTTCATCAACGGCTGATAGCCCTTCGTGTGTTTGGATATAGCGCTGATTGTAGATTCTAACTCGCTTACCTTGAAAGCGCTGTTTATAGTTTTCCAAGATCGGGATGTATGCCTTGGGATTTGTCCGTATCTTGTTCATTTCATTAATGACTTGTTGTTCTAATGGAGACAGGACATTAGCCTGTATCGCTCCAGTAGAATAAGCTTCTTGGACTTCAGTAGGGAGTAAATTCTGTGCATCTTCAGCCACCGCTTCCTTAGACATCAACAGTTGGGAACTGTAACTTGTAGCCAGAGCGATAGGAAAAAACACAGAAAATCCACTGCAACGCATTAATGACTTCATGATTTCTGTTCCACCGAAGTTAATAGGGTTATTTGGAATGCATCGCGTTTTGCTCATAATTTCCATGTTTTGGTATAATCATACACATTTTAAGCCATGCAATTGCATCCTTTGTAACCTTGCGAACTAAACACAATAAAGAGTAATCCTGGCTTAATTGGGATTAACAGTGATTACTGATGATGCAGATGCTTAAGTATGGATAGACTTTGTAGACTAAGCAAAACCCGATGAATACTGAAAACTAGTGATGATGATTCAATACATTCTCCATCTTAGACAGTTACAATCCACCGGACAAATTTTTAGCATTCATCACAAAGAAGGGAATGCCAGAAGGTCTCAATTTCTGAGCAAGCCTTATATCTTTCTTAATTGCACTGTCAGCACGAATTAGATGCTCCCAGAGAGAACTGCGCAAGGTGTGAGCGCGTTGAAACTTTTCAACAGCCAAAAAATTTTTGGGAATATCTGAATACATCAACTCACCAAGTTGTTTTTCATGAGTCAATAGTACGTTTTGCTGTTCTAATTGCGAACTCATGCGATTTGTGGTATTTAGGGGAGGTGACCAACCCATAACCAGACAAACTAAGCATAGTGCACCTAAGCAACACAGCCACTGAAGTCGTTTTCCGAGCCAAGAAGAGAATGCACACATAGAAACAATCGTTGTAGTTTATATTTCTACACTTATCTAGTATTATTCCCTGATATGAACCAGAATAGTTAATACTTTGCAAACAAATTAATTAAGTGTCTTTACTGAGTTTAGTCCAGATCACAAAATTATCTCATAAATCCAAGAGTAAGCAAAGTCTATTTTTTACAATTAGTCAATATGCCTGCAGAATACGTTACAGATGAACGTAATTTCGACATTGTCAGTTAATGGCTAAGTAAATTTCACTCTGCTGTGTGAAGAATCAGTAAACTTAGCTCGCACGATAGATAGTTATTTTTAATACAAAAAACACTATTGATTAAAAAGAATCATAGGTAAATGGCATCAAAAACTGTTATTCATAGCTATTGCGGTAAACCCTGAACCTGCATCAACTCCAAACTCCGTTCAAATATTTCATCAATTGGCAACATTTGCCCATCAGTCGTCATAAATTTATGGTCTTTTGTTGCCCGAATAACAGAACCATCCTCTAGAGAATATTCAAAAACTTCTTGCTGACCACGATCATGCCATTGAGCAATAGGTTGTGTGTAAATATTTCCGTTATTATCAACTGTGTACACGCTACATTCAATTCTTTTTTCTACAATTTGCCCAATAGGTAAAAACCCATATTCTACCGTTAATACTTCTGTGTCATAGCTGAGACAATATTCAGCAAACTTCAACATTTGCTCGAATAAGTCTTCAGCAATTTGTTTTTTCACTCCATTTTTCGCAGCGCCATCCACAAACTTTTCTCGCTGCTTCATCATTTCCTCAACTTTCTTTTTCCCCATTGCACGGCGCAGCAAATCTGCCTGTCCTAAAGAATATCCAGCCATATCTTGAGCAATTTTCATAATTTGCTCTTGATACACCATAATTCCATAGGTCTCATCTAGTATCGGTTCTAGAATTTCGGTTTCATAGTCAATATTTTCTCGACCATGCTTGCGGTTTATAAACTTGGGAATTAGTCCTGCATCTAATGGACCTGGTCGATAGAGTGCTAAAATCGAAGAAATATCTTCTATGTTGGAAGGCTTTAAATCACGTACTATTTGCCGCATCCCAGAAGATTCTAATTGAAAGATACCTTCTAATTCGCCTGCCTCTAATAGTTTATAAGTTTTATCAACATCTTTTGGTAAGGTTTTAAATTCACCTTTTGCTAATATTTTCTGAGCTTTTCTTTCTTGAGTCGTGATGTCATATGGGTCAATTGTAATTTTTTTGTGTAGCGAAATCAAATCGATGGTTTTCTGAATCATCGTCAAGTTTTTTAAACCCAGAAAATCCATTTTTAGCAACCCCAGTGATTCCAAATCTTCCATGAAATACTGGGTAATCACAGAACCGTCGTTATTTTTTTGTAGTGGTACAATTTCATCTAATGGTTCAGCAGAAATCACCACACCAGCTGCGTGCACACCAAATGTTTTGTTTGTTCCCTCAATACGGATTGCCATATCAATCCAATGCTGTACCCTTGGGTCATTATCATATTTTTCTTTAAATTCTGGTTCCGGTGTTGCATCGGAAATCATCACCTTGAGTTTGGTGGGTTTTCCTCGGGAAACAGGAATAAGCTTTGCCATTTTGTCTGCTTCACCATAGGGAATATTTAAAACTCTGGCAACATCTTTTAAAACTGCTTTAGAAGTCAAGCGGTTAAAAGTAATGATTTGGGCAACTCTCTCTTTGCCATATTTTTCTGTAACATAATCAATAACTTTATCCCGTTTTTCGATACAGAAATCTGTATCAATATCAGGCATAGATTTCCGTTCTGGATTGAGAAATCTTTCAAAGAGTAGTCCATGATGTACGGGGTCAATATTAGTAATTCCCATAGTAAAAGCAACCAATGACCCTGCAGCCGAACCGCGACCAGGACCTACAGGAATATTTTTGTCTCTCGCAAATTTGATGTAGTCCCACACCACTAAAAAATAGCTGGAAAAACCCATCTTCTGAATCATTTTTAGTTCATATTCCAGCCTGTCTTTGTAAACTTGGTCAACTTCATTTCTCAATTTACGATTTAATTTTTGTAAAAGTCCTTGCCAAGCAACTTCTTCAACATATGTATCAGCAGTATGACCAGATGGGATGGGATAATTAGGAATGCGAGGTTCACCTAAAATCTGGTAAGGTTCGACTTTCTCTGCAACTTCGACTGTGGTTGTCACAGCTTCCTCAATGACATCATCTGGCAAATGGTCGCGAAATAGCGCCTTCATTTCCTCAGCAGATTTGAGATATTCTGTACCGCTATAACGCATTCGCTTATCGTCAGTAATCAATTTGCCAGTTTGAATGCATAGCAAAGCATCGTGTGCTTCAACATCGTAACAAGAAATAAAATGTGAGTCATTGGTGGCAACAATTTTAATATCAAGTTCCCGCGCAATTTTGACAATTTCTACATTCACAATCCTGTCTTCTTGGGAGCCGTGGTCTTGAATTTCTAAATAATAATCTTCACCAAAAACTTCTTTATACCACCGAGCCACTTTACGTGCAGCCTCTAATTTTCCGCTGAGAATTGCTTGGGGGACTTCTCCACCCAAACAAGCACTCGTTACAATTAAGCCTTCATGATACTGTTTTAATAATTCCTTATTTACGCAAGGACGGGCAAAAATCCCTTTGCCCTGTACACCTTGAAGATGAGAAACTGTTGTGAGCTTGACTAAATTTTTATAACCTTTTGTATTTTTGGCTAAAACAACTTGATGATAGCGGGGACGGCGTTCTTGTTTTGTAATATCGCCGTTGATGATATACATTTCATTGCCGATAATTGGCTTGATATTTTTATTGCGGCAAATTTTAATCAGTTCGATCGCACCATACATCACACCATGATCTGTCAGGGCTATTGCTTTAATCCCCAGTTCGATGGCGCGATCCGCTAAATCCGGCAGTTGACTTGCTCCATCAAGCAGACTGTAATCACTATGAATGTGCAAAGGGACAAAGGACATATGCGTTTCCAGCTAGCAGTGAAAAACACGAAGCGTATACCAGGGTAACGCAGTTTGTACCTGAGCGCGGTTATCTTATTTAGAATTTCTAATAATTAATTTAATATTTAATATCTAAAGTCATGCTTTAATAACTGGCTTAAGGGGGCGGTAAAGGGTTAAGCACGCTCAATTTGTGTCGGAAGTGAATTATTTTGCCCTTTACCCCCTACTTCAGCAAAGCCTTAGTATTTACTAGATCCAGAACGCGTTACCTCATTCGGATCGCGGATTACTCGGGGTTGAGAACGTTTAGGAATAAGACCTGTAAGACCTATAAGACCAAGCAAACCTAGCCAACCCCAGTCGGAATGGCGTTCACTCCTCACCTCTCTAATGCCTTGATTATTTATTGTCGTGTCTGTGGTGGTGCCAGTACCTGTAGTGCCACCAGTGGTGTCAGTGCCAGTACCTGTAGTACCACCAATGCCAGTAGTGCCGTACCTGTCGTTCCTGTGCCAGTGCCAGTACCTGTAGTGTCAGTGCCAATGCCAGTAGTGCCAGTACCTGTAGTGCCACCAGTGGTGTCAGTGCCAGTACCTGTTGTTCCTGTACCAGTGTCAGTACCTGTAGTGCCAGTAGTACCTGTAGTGTCAGTGCCAATGCCAGTAGTGCCAGTACCTGTCGTTCCTGTGCCAGTGCCAGTACCTGTAGTGTCAGTACCTGTCGTTCCTGTGCCAGTGCCAGTACCTGTAGTGCCAGTACCTGTAGTGTCAGTGCCAATGCCAGTAGTGCCAGTACCTGTCGTTCCTGTGCTAGTGCCAGTACCTGTAGTGCCAGTGCCAGTAGTGCCAGTAGCACCCGTGCTAGTACCACCACCAGATGTTCCGCCACTACCAGAAGAACCAGATTGAGCAGAAACAGGTAGAGTAAAAGACAAAGTAGCTAAACCGAGGGCAAAGGCGCTAGCCCAAACATTTTTAGATAAATGAGAAAGCTTCATAGTTTTTGTTGCTTTTGTGTTGCAAGTTTTTTTCGGAAATTTTGTGCTTTTTAAAAAAGGAGGACTGTTATAGATTGTTAGTTTTTTAAATTCCTAACTAACTTTTTTCTCTAAATTTTTAAAAACCTTTTTTCCTACGAGGAAAACAATAGCAATCTTTAATAACTCGGCAAAATTTTTTGTTGAATTAAACAACATAATCTGGTATCCGTAAAATTGACAGCACTAGTAAGTACGATACCTACTATTGTTTGACTCAACCTTCTACCACAGGAATAAACCGACTAATCCTCAAGGAGTAAGCTGGATTTTCAGTTAGCTTAGGAGCATAGATACAGTGAACGGCCTTCAATATCAAAGATGTCGCTATTATGAGTAGGAGATATAGCAATACGATTGCGATCAGGCACAAACATCCGAAAAAATATCCAATTTTATTGAAATCTGGCTGATGAGAGTACATATAAGAGGTTGGACGGTAACTATGAACATAACCTCATTTCTCTAAATTTCTATCAAAAGTATCTTGTGATGGAGATTGAACAACCTTTTGATTTCCTTTCTGACGACGCGCTAGCCATTCAGTGTAGAAAAAGAGAATAGCAAGCAAAATATAGCCGACAGCCCAAGACGTTCCGGTTCCCAAACCCAAATTGACAACAGTATCTGCTACAGTCCAACGGTAACTATGCATCAACCCAAACCAAGAAAGCAAAGCTGCTGCTATAGACCAATAACCAGCTTTGCGAAAGTCTCGCTCAATAATATAAACTGTTATACCAGCTAAAATCATAGCTGAAAAAATAAAGCCCTGCTCTAAAGCAAAAGCACCATCTATATATGTATCGCTCAATTTAAACTGTTCAATTAAAGCAGGTGTCAGGGGTTTGTCTGGTGTTCCTAAACCTGCTGCGCGTAGTGCATTTTTGGCAATTAAAGCACCCCAACCTGCTATACCTGGTAACAAACCGACAACAACAGCCGGGGCATGGTGAGAAGGAGTTGCTGTGAAGCTTTGAGCTACAATGACAATGCCAATCCATAACACAATTGCCATTCCAGCTTCAACGGGGACAAAATAGGCAAGGATGGCAACGGTTCCAGTTAAGCACAGCAAGCCCATAAAAATACCGTTGAGAATCGAGTAGCCCACTCTTGCACCTAAAGCTTTCCAACCAGGATGTCCAATATAAATGGTTGTTGGGAAACAAGAACCACAAATAGCTGCAACCAAGGTACCAATACCATTTGCTGCAAGACTTGGGGTTGCAGGATAAACATCTCCTGCAGCTTCAGCACTTTCTAAATTTTGCAAGCTACCGACAAGGTTAAATAGTCCCATCGGTAAAATGATGCTGAAATAGTCCAGTAAAACTGCGCGACTATTCCATAAATCCCCTAGCCATAATCTTGGTATGTAAACTCCTATCGGTTGTAGTGCAGTGGCGAACTTGGCGTTATCCCAACTCACCAAACCAGTACCCCACGCCAAACCAATTCCCAAAAGCACTGCTAGTAACCCACCAGGGATGGCAAAGCGAACTTGTCCAAAGTAGGTAATTAAGATAACCCCTAAAGGAACTAAACCAACTACGGGATTCGCAAAAGTCCGAAAGAGAAAGCCAATCGCTATGAAAGTGATAGCAATACCACCTAATGTTGAAAGCATTGCTGCACGAGGAACAAGGCGACGCAGAGGATTACCAATCCATGCACCGACTAACTCAATCAAACCTGAACCCAAGCAAGCGACTAAACCGGCTTGCCATGCGAGTTCGGCAGCTTGTTCTGATGATGTACCTTGGGCGATCGCCGTCAACCGCACAGGCAACATGACCAAAAATACATAAGCAAAAAGGCTTAAAGTATTGATACCATAAGGCAAAGCAGTGATATCATCCCGTTGTTCTCGCTTACCTTTTTGGTAAGCTAACCACCCATAATAAAAGTTACCAACAATTAAACTTAAAGCAATTCCTGGCAGAATACGCCCATATACCAGCAAGGGAGAAAACCCAAGCACCCCTTGACACAAATTAACAATCAACAAAATTTGAATCAAGTTGTCAAGAAAAAGCCCAAAAAAACCATCTATATCTCTGCGGACAAACCAGCGGGGAGTCTTAACTATTGGGATTTCCATCGTTTACTTTTACCTCGACAATTTTTTGCGTTCGCGTGCGTCGCAGTTTGCAGCATCGTCTTATTGGTTTAAGGATATCAGTAAGGATAGAATTAGATCTTGCACCTCGACGTACACCTTGAAATAAATTTCAAGCCTTATAAGCAAAGTCCGTTAAAACTCAGATCTTGCAGCATTCTCAATAATCGGGAGGCTGAGCCTCTCAACCCTCGTTCCCAGGCTGAGCCTGGGAACCAGATATCGAGGCTCAGCCTCATTGTTGATACTGGTGCAAGATCTCAGTTAAAACGGACTGGAAATACATATCCAGTGAGCTTTAGCTTACTTGGACTTTGAGCCAAGAAATTTATTTCTTGGCGGACGAGAATAATGGTGCAACATCTCAGTAGACACAAAATTTAAAAATTGAATGTGGCAAGATGTCATGAGCTTAGTATTTGAAACTCAGAGGTTGCGATTGAAGCCAATCTTAGAAAGCGAACTTAACACACTACACAGTATTTTTATTAATCCATACGTTAGAAAATATTTGTGCGATGACAAGGTTTTGTCTTTGCAACAGGTTGAAGAAATGTTGATAGAAAGTCAAAGGCTTTTTGATGAAAGAAAATTTGGTCTTTGGTTTATTGAGACTAAAGATGAGAAAGAAATTATCGGGTTTGTTGGTTTGTGGTATTTCTTTGGTGAAGGGCAACCCCAATTAGCTTATGCTTTGCTGCCTGAAGCGACGAAAAAAGGCTATGCTACCGAAGCTGCAACCAGAATACTGAAATATTGTTTCAACGAACTTGGCTATCAGTATCTTTTAGCAAGCTGTGATCAGCCAAACGTTGAGTCACGCAAAGTAGCAGAAAGAATTGGAATGAGAGAAGTAGAGGAAAAGATTGTGAATGGTAATCCCATATTATTCTTCAGGGTTGAAAAGCAACTTTTGCTTTAGCCAAAAAGCTTTCTGTTAAACTTGTCATAAGCGCAATACAAGTATGACAAAAGCCATGCTCACTGTCAGACTAGACGAAGAAACAGAACGCCAGCTAGCCGATATCTTGGCTCACGAGAAAACAGACAAGAGTGAGTTGATCCGACGCTTGATTGTTGAGCGCTGGCTTAATTTGCAAGCAGGCAGAACTTTGATTGATAGGCGAGGTGGACACCCTGAACACCTCTTGCAAGACGCACCGCCCGATTTATCCGAACGAGCAAACCGTAAGAAGGCGATTAATGAATATCTCAAAGAGCGCCATTCATGACTTACCATCCGCTCATACTCGCAGATAGCGGGTTTTTGTTTGCGTACTACAGCGCCAGAGATAAGCATCATCAACAAGTACGTCATTTTTTTGAAACCTGCACTTCCAAGCTGGTAACTACACCTATCTGCATCACAGAAGTGATGTGGTTACTCAGTTCCGATTGGCGCACACAAAACGAGTTTCTTCTGGACGTTGCAAAAGGACTCTACGAGCATCGGTGAGAGGTTAAGATAAAGCGTATTTTGTCAATCAGTAAAAATACTCAAAATACTCGAAAAGAAAATGATAATCGCGCGTGGGAGAGGAGAAGGAGGCGAGCGACGCTCGCCTCCTTCTCCTCCTCTATTTGATTATCATTCTTGTTAGAGTTTTAAACAGTTAAAATGTGAGACAAAAAACTATTGTAACGAGAGAATAACTTTGTTAAAAGTGAGTTTCATTAACCTCTCACTGATGCTCCACCCCTAGCTTTTTCCATCAACGTTAATCTTCAACAACTTGTAGAACCACTTTGCCCTTCGTGCCACCTTGTTCTAAACGCTGATGGGCTTGTGCTACTTGAGTCCAAGGCATGACAGAATCAATCACAGGATGTAGCTGATTGCGTTCAATTAAATGTCTAAGTGAATCTAATTTGGCGCGATATTGAGAGGTAATAACAAAATGCACGGTTAAGTTTTTAGCCCATGCTTCTAGTAATGACTGAGGAGTTGCAATATCGACAATGCTGACGAGTCGACCATAGGGGCGGACCACTTGGGGACTCCGCTGAATAGTTTCTCCACCAATAGTGTCTAATAGGAGGTCAACGCCTTTGTCATTAGTTACACGCTGGATGACTTCAACGTAATCTTCAGACTTATAATCAATTGCATAATCTGCTCCTAGTTGTTTGACCAAGTCGTGATTATTAAAACTACAAGTTGTAAAAACGTAAGCGCCTATTGCTTTCGCTAACTGAATGGCAAATGAACCAACGCCACCTGCGCCAGCATGAATCAAAACAGACTCACCTACTTGTAACTGACCTCTAGTCACTAAACAGTCCCATGCTGTCCCCGCAGCCAAGGGAAAACAGGCGGCTTCCAGATGTGATAAGTTTACTGGTTTATGAGCAACGATCTGCTCATCTGCAACGTGATACTCTGCGTAACTCCCCGATTCACCAAAAAGCTGCGGTGAGTAGTAYACTTCATCACCGACTTTGAAAGTTGTGACAGATTCTCCAACAGCTTCAATGACACCGGAGATATCCACACCAAGAATGGCAGGTAACTTCACCAAATTCTGATAGTCTCCACGACGAGTCTGATAATCAACTGGATTGAGCGACGTGGCATGAACTCGCACTAATACTTGATGCGGTTTTGGCTTTGGTTTGAGGACTTCCTGAATCTCGAACCCATTGACACCACCAAACGCTGTTAGGACAGCAGCTTTCATCAACTGCATAGTTAATCTTCCTATCCTCTAAAATTGAGTTTAAAGCGCTCTTGCTTCTCTACTCACCAGTATAGATAAGCGTCCTATGTCGTTACAATACTTTTTCATCTCCTATTTAAGCTGTTAAAGACTTTAAAGATAATGATAATCAAACATAGGGGGAGGAGGTGAGCGTCGCTCACCTCCTCCCCCTTCCTTCTACACGATTATCATTCTTACATTTTCAAATTTAAGTATTTTAACTGATTGACAAAAGGCACTTTATTCTAAAATTTAACCGATGCTCTACGAGTGTGAGCAGTTGTTACCTCAAGATTTTTCGCGCATTGCTGAGCTAAATGCCATCTACAGAGACTTACCAGGAGATTTTGCAGACTTATCCCTCATCGTCATTTCAGAGCGCCTAGAGATCGCTGCAATAGCGACTTTGGACAGTGATTTTGATGTTTATCGGCGTTATCGAAAAAAGCCTTTCGAGCGGGTGTTTTTACCAGAGTAGCGATACGCCAAGGGCATCTCTTGCTCAGTGCGATACGCACAACTCTTAGCCAGAGGCGTATCGCCTGATTTGCATATCATCCTGAAATAACTCAAGCAATACTGCCACGCTTTCTAGCTTCTTTGTAAGAAGTTCCTACATTTTTTATACCAGCTTTGATCATTTGTCTTTCAAGGATGGCAAAGAATCGCGTCCTATCCCCACCGCGCACCACTGCTTGATTGTGGGCTTCGGCGATCGCCACTGGATACCCATATCCTTTCTGCACTTGTGCTAACATCAGTCCTAGTGCTTGGTCAAACATTGTTGTGTTCTGGGCTACCCATGATGGAATTTCTATCCGGGCAATTTCGGTACCGACATGCACGTAACAAAAGTAAATTTGCTGGTCTTGGTATAAGTCAAGAATACGAACATTGCTGCGCCATAAGCAACCGCGTTGTCCTGGTTTGAGTAAAGTGGATAAAAGAGTTGTATCTCGTAAAGGTTCAAAGACTTTGCAAGGGACTTTTTCGAGTTGATTTGGGCAAAAGCTTGCACAATCTGGTACTGTGTGCGGACAAGCTAAAAGACGCAAAAAGTTCATTCCTTCAACATTACGAGAAGCACTCAGATAACCCATGAGGGGAATTTGAGCATCACGCAACTTTTGCCAAGCTTCTAAGATGGGGGGTAAAATGCGATCGCGTGCCTCTAAAGGCAATTGCTCTAAAAACCAGTAAATCAAAGAACCATCCACCATCGCTAACGTTGGGACTTCTTCTATTCCCCTGTCCTCTTTTACACTGCAAGCCAATTCTGCCAGCACCGTCGCTTCACTTGCTGTGCGGCAATAACTCATCCATTCTTCCGTACGAATACCCCATTTGCGAGAAAAATATAAATCTTCAGGTCGATAAAATATCTCCGGCAAACTATCTAGAAGCGGGTAACGGTTTTGTCCATAATGTAAGATAACTCTACCAATATTAAGAAGATAGCAGTAAGCAATTTCGTGGTGACTGGGAGCTATTTGAGAACCATCAGTTGCAATGACGGTGTGTATTTTAGGAGGAACTGGGATATCAATACAGGTGTTGAGTGGTTCTAGGGGAGTCGCATTGGCAAAGAGGATGCGATCGCGCCATTTTTCCTGTCGCTGTACCAAGTCGTCCTGACACTCCAAAGCATTTTGAAAATGTTTTTGAGCCAATTCTAAACGCTGACGACTTGCAGCCGCCTCTTGCGTCAGATGTTGACTCAAACCCTGCATTTGTCTGGTCAGTTTAGTGAGGTCAAGCATAATCGTAAGTCTAGCAGTTGTGAAGTATGAGTTCTGAGTGTTGAAAGAAAGAGACTCAGAACTCAGTACTCAGAACTATCTTAAAGCCATTGCGAGAAATCTTTCGGAAACTGAGAAAGTGATAATAGCAAAATTCCCGGATCATTTTGGGCAGTGACTTTGTCAGTTGGAGTATTATAACCCCAATCTGCAAGAAATAATTTTACTTCCTCAAGACCAGCTTGCTGTTGAACAAGTTGTAATGTTTTCAGTCGATCTTCTACAAACCACACTCTTTCTGGCAAAGTATTTGTTGTCTGAATTAATTCTCGTAGAATTTCGTGTTTCGGACGCTTGACTTCTTTGCCAAAAATAATTTCTCGCGGTAAATCGACTCCTCCTTGTTTCAATAGCTGCTGTGCGAAACGCCCTTCTTTTGTTGTGATGATATACAGCTTAGTTGTGCTATCAACTGTTGCTTGAATTTTTTCCACTATACCTGGATAAAATCTATGCAAACTCAACCAACCATCTAAATCTGTAGCAATCCATTCATCCCGTATCTTATCTAGTTGATGGCCGATGTCTGTCGCCTTGAGATTGTCTTTTAACAAAAGTTCTTGAGCAATTGTTATCCATTCTTGAAGAATCGTTTCTTCAGGAATTTCCTCTACCAAAGCTTTGACTAAAACGGGCATTTCCCAACCTGTTTCAATCACAGGTCTGAGCTGATAGAATTTTGAGGCTAAGGTATTCTCTGGTGTTTCTTGCTTCGGTGACCAAATTTGACAATAGGTACGCCATGCGACTTCAAAATATTCAATCAATCCGTCGCAAATAACACCATCAAAGTCTAAGGCGAGAATTGTGGGAGTAGTTGGCGTCATTTTTTTGAGGATGAAAACTACTGCTGTCAGCTTACCTGACAATTGCAAATCATGCAGTAGCCTAGAGACGCGTTGCTGAATTTGAGCATAAACTCACGGGAACGCCATTGAAGAAACAACTCCTCGCGCCAGTGTGACAAGCGATATCTCCTACTTGCTCAACTTTTAGCAGGATGGTGTCGCCATCACAGTCGTAAAGCAGTTCTTTGACTTTCTGGATATGCCCGCTAGTTGCACCTTTGTGCCATAATTCGCCACGGGAACGACTCCAATAATGTGCTTCGCCAGTTTCTAGAGTGCGCTGAATTGATTCCCGGTTCATCCAAGCCATCATCAGAACACTCCCGTCTTTGTAGTCTTGGGCGATCGCCGGAATTAAATCTTGATCATTAAACTTAAGTTTTTGAATCCACAATAAATTTTGATTCATTAGCCTTTTTGACATTAAGTATTTTTTGTTGCTATCCAACCTCGGAACCAGAGGGCTGTGAAAAATCGAGTCACCTTACTAAAGTTTGCTTCCTGTAAAAGTTCAATAGTTCTTTCCTCAGAGATACAATTAATATGTACAACATTGGTTGCTGCTTCCTCTACTATTTCTGGTGACAATCCTAAATGACGTGCATGATATTTGTAAGCTAAGAGGAAATCGTTAAAACTTTCTGAGCTTTTCTCCTCACATATATCAACCAGAATAAATTTCGCTCCTATTTTGAGGCGTTGGGAGATGCTTTGAAGCAATGACAGTTTTGCTCCGTCATCAGGGAGAAAGTGCATGGCAAGAATGCAAGTTGCTGCATCATAAAGGGGAGTCAGAGGCAGTTCATGCGTTAATCCTTGGTGGAGTTTAACACGATTTTTTAACCCATGTATCGCTACTTTTTCTTGGGTGATTGCCAACATCTTTGCCGAAGGATCAACGCCTGTCATCTGCCAGTGCGGTTGCGCTTTCCCAAAAGTTGTGAGTTCCATACCGCCACCAGCTGCAACAATGAGTAAATGAGACTGCTCTGACACACTGAAACTTAAGAGCGCAAGTGCCATGTTGAATATCGACTCATAACCAGGTATAAAACTACGTGCTGCTACTTCATAATCTATCGTTTCAAATATCGGATTTGAGTCAAAATTAAAGCGAGTCTGTTCTTTATTCATATTAAAGTTGCTTTTTATTTTGAAGATAGTTGTAAGGCAATGACAACTCCTGTTATCATTGCCCAGATTTGGTAAAGTTACTGAAACCTAGCATTGTGCCGAATCAAGTTCATAAATTCCTCACGAGTGCGTGCATCTTCTGCAAAGACTCCCCGCATTGCACTAGTAACAGTCCAAGAACCAGGTTTTTGTACACCACGCATCACCATACACATATGAGTCGCTTCCACTACCACTGCTACACCTTGGGGTTTTAGCAAACCTTGGAGTGCATCAGCAATTTGTAGAGTGAGACGTTCCTGCACTTGCAAACGTCGTGCATACATTTCACAAATGCGAGCAATCTTGGATAATCCGATGACTTTACCATTTGGAATGTATGCTACATGGGCGCGACCAATTATTGGTAATATGTGATGTTCGCAGGAACTAAAAATATCGATGTCCCGCACTAAGACCATTTCATTGGCATCTTCTGTAAAAACCGCCCCATTTAACAATTCATCCAAAGACTCATGATATCCTTTGGTGAGAAACTGCAAAGCTTTGACAACTCTTTTGGGAGTATCTTTTAACCCTTGTCTGTCTGGATCTTCTCCTAGTCCAATCAGCAAAGTCCGCACAGCCTGCATCATTTCTGATTCTGTAACTTGCGGCTGTTGCTGAGTAGGCAAAGATGACACAATATGGTTAGCAGAAGTGAAGTCAGGACGAATCGATAAAGTCATTTTTTCAGGTGAAAATTTTAGAAAAAGTAGTAAAGAGTCATTAGTGATGATTCGTTAGTCATGGAGTCATTATAAGTTCATTAAGAACCCCTAATTTTCACTGATGATTCCTTGCGACTAACGATTAACTAATAACTCAGTTAGGCAATCACTAAAAGAACGCATTTCCATCATACCAAACATTTATCAAGAAGAGAATGAATTTCATTTTCTTTCAAATGTCTACCAATAAAAACTAGCTGATTTTTCGGCGGAGTAAGCCATTCATCGCCCTTTAAGTTATAACGAGGACCGCTGAGTTGAAAAATATGGCGTAAATTACTATCACTAAACCACAGAATACCTTTTGCTCGAAATACATCTTGTGGCATTTCTTCGTTTAAAAAATACTCAAATTTATGGACATCAAAAGGCCTTTCACTTTGAAAGGAAACTGAAATAAAGCCATCATTTTCTAAATGATGTGAGTGATGTCCATGATCATGGTGATGATGCTCGTGATTATGCTCATGATCATGGTGATGATCATGTTCATGAGTATGACCATGATGATGCTCGTGGGTATCCTCAGCAACAGAGGTGTATTCATCTTTTGGAGTCAATTCCACGCCTAAAATTAATGGTAACGCCACCTGTCCATAGGTAGTTTTTAAAATTTTCGCACCTGTTTTCACTTCGTGGATATAAGCTTCTAATTCATCCAGTTTTTCTGAGGTAATGAGGTCAGTTTTATTTAAGAGAACAATATCTCCATAGGTAATCTGTTTTAATGCAGCTTCGCTTTGGAAATGTTCTCGATTAAACGTTTCAGCATCAACGACAGTCAAAATCGAATCGAGATTTGTGAAATCTCTTAATTCTGTACCCAAAAATGTTAAAATAATTGGCAATGGGTCAGCAACACCTGTGGTTTCAATAACCATGTAATCGATATGCTCTTCCCTTTCTAATACTCGATAGACCGCATCAACCAATCCATCATTAATAGTACAGCAGATACAGCCATTGCTTAGTTCTACCATGTCTTTATCCATAGAAACTAGCAATTGACTGTCGATATTGATATCGCCAAATTCATTAACAAGAACTGCAACTTTTAAATCTTGTTTGTTCTTGAGAATCTGATTGAGTAGCGTCGTTTTTCCACTACCCAAAAACCCTGTAATGATAGTGACAGGCATTCCCCGCTTGGGTATATCAGGAATAATGTTTGAATCTGGTGTGGTGAGAGTCGTCATAATGCATCCTTTTGTCAAGTTATTAATGATGAGTTACCATTTAGGCGTGTAGACACAGAGAGTGCAGCTAGCTTTTGACAAAGCCTAAAGGCTTAAAGTGCAGGGTGAAATTATGAATTTTAATTTTTGATTTTTTTGAATTCTCCCCATTTCTGTACATCAAATCGGTGGCGGTGGAATTCGTGCGAGAATTCCTTTTTGTAAAACTTCTGGTCGCGCTTGTCGTGGAACGATACCATCACTACTAGCGTAATATTGTTCGCACAATTGCAGTATTGCTTCTGCACTTAAGAGTGGTGGTAAATCACCAAACATTAAGCTGGTTTTATGAGGTGCAGTCAAAGCGATAGCACAAGGTCTTTGACAAGCACTTAAACACTCTACTTCTTGAATGACAAACTCAGACTGCAACGACCATTTTTCAGAGAATTTTAGCAATTTTTTGAGTAAATGTATCCCCCCTCTTTCTCCCATATAGTCGCGTTGTGTGGGAGAAAAATTGCAGGATTTACAAACATAGAGCGCGTGATTAGGCATGTTTTTTGCTTGTTATATCACAGTCTTTGATGTCATCGCTTCTTGTAGATGGTTTACAAGTTCATCCAATGTTAGTATGCCTAAATCTCCAGCCATTCTAGTTCTAACGCTGAGAGTTTTGGTTTCTACTTCTTTCTTACCAACAACAGCAACGACAGGAATTTTTTCTAATTCTGCTGTGCGAATTTGTTTGCCTAAACGTTCTCCAGTTTGGTCTACTTGAATCCGTAAACCAATTTTCTTTAAAGAAACTGCCACAGATTCTGCATATGCTCGTACTTCTTCCGTAACAGGTAATAATCGCAGTTGCACTGGTGCTAACCACAAAGGAAAATCACCAGCATAGTTTTCAATTAAAATTCCAAAGAAGCGTTCTAATGAACCAAAGATTGCACGATGAATCATGATTGGTCGCTTTCTAATACTATCGGCGGCAACATATTCCATATCAAAACGTTCAGGTAAGTTGAAATCTACCTGAATTGTCGAACATTGCCACAATCTACCAATTGCATCTTGGATTTTGATATCAATTTTTGGTCCATAGAAAGCACCACCACCTGCATCTACTACATAATTCCAAGCCTTGGCATTTAAAGCTTGAATTAAAGCATTTGTTGCTAACTCCCAAACTTCATCTGCACCTACTGATTTCTTTGGACGTGTCGATAAATTTACCTCATAATTTTTGAAGCCAAAATCAGATAGTATGCGTTCGGTGAGATTCAACACTCCTAAAATTTCATCAGCTATTTGCTCTTCTAGACAGAAAATGTGAGCGTCATCTTGGGTGAATCCTCGCACTCGCATTAACCCATGTAATGCACCAGAACGTTCGTAGCGGTAAACTGTTCCTAGTTCGCAATAGCGTAACGGGAATTCTCGGTAAGAATGTAGTTCGTGTTTGTATGTCAGGACGTGAAATGGACAGTTCATCGGCTTAATTTGATAAGCCTGATTTTCCACTTCCATCGAGTCGAACATATTCTCTCGATAGAAATCATAGTGTCCAGATGTTTTCCATAAATCTAAATTCGCGACGTGCGGTGTGTAGAGTAATTCATAACCTGCATCTAGGTGAGCTTTGCGCCAATAATCTTCTATGATGTAGCGAATAGTGGCTCCCCGTGAATGCCAAAATACTAAACCTCCTCCAGCATCTTCTTGAATACTAAAAAGTTTTAGTTCTTGTCCTAATTTACGATGATCGCGGCGGAGTGCTTCTTCTTTTTGTTTGAGATAGACTTGCAGTTGTTCTGATGTTTCCCAAGCTGTACCGTAAATGCGTTGTAGCATGGGTTTAGTTTCATCACCATGCCAGTAAGCACCTGCAATGCTTTCGAGTGCAAAAGCATTACTGTTAATTTCACCTGTAAAGTTTAAATGCGGTCCTGCACACAAATCCCACCAGTAATCGTTGGGAGGTATAATAGCTGATGCCAATAAAGATGGTTCTGCTCTACTAGGATCAGGATTGCCGATAAAATAACGGGTGATTTCCTCGCCTTCTGGAATACTGTCGAGGATTTCTAACTTTAATCGTTCGCTAGCTAGTGCAATCTCAGCTTTAATTTCCTCTCGCTCAACAACTTCCCGAATGATAGGCAAATTAGCTTTGATAATCCGCCGCATTTCCTCTGTGATTTTTGGTAAATCATCAGGAGTAAAACTCACAGCACTATCAAAATCATAGTAGAAGCCTGTTTCTATCACTGGACCAGTCGCTACTTTCGTTCCTGGATATAGCTTTTGCACCGCCATCGCCAGGATATGAGCGCAGGTGTGGCGAATTAGCAGCAGTTTCTCACTGTTTTGCTGATTCAGGTTTTGACTGGACTGGACTAGAGAGGTAACCATACACGATAAAATGAGAATCGTTATCATGTTAACTCATCTTGACCAATACAGGGAGATGACTCTTGAGGGAGTGAAGCAGGGAGGGAGTGAAGCAGGGAGGGAGCGAAGGAGGGAGGGAGTGTACTCTCGTTAACGCACCCTACAATTTAACGTTTACTTTATAAATCATCTCTAATAAAGAGGCTCTGGCTAATTTTCGTAAAACCGAGTGACTGATAGCATCGCCACAAAGTCTAGTAGAAAAAATTGAAGAAGGATTTAGAGGATGTTTGTAAAGTATTAGATTCTCTCGAAACCCCTATTCTACTTTGCGCACAGTCGTTTCTAATGTCTTCTGAATTCTTCTTGTAAGTCCCATATAATCTTGCTGTTGCAAGAGCGTGTCCGCAGAACATATTCTGACAACTGTGCTCTCGGTTCTTTGCTTTTAAAAAAAACTCGTGTTTCTACAACAAAAGCTGAAATGACGATTAATCCAAGCTAAGATTAACACTGTTGCTCAATAAGCAAAAGTCAAGTTACTACCAAGTAAATTGTATTCTGATTTGCTTAGTGTGTCTGGGAATGAAGGTGATACCTAAATCATTTTGATGGAGGTAAACAGGCGGACTATTGTAAAAGCATCGAGCAAGTATACACCATTTCAACGCTCAACGAATTAAGGAGTTTTGAAAAACAATTGTGATTTTAAAGGACGCTATGTTTTGCTTTTTCTAACACTAACACTAATTTTTCGTTATATGGTTATTAAATATCCATTACCACAGAATCTGACTCCATGACTATTATAATTAAATATTTTTATATAGTCCTCAAGATAGATGTGGGATGTAAAAAGCTAGGGTAAAAGTAAAAAATAGCTGCACTATGACTGGTCAGCACACATATTGGAGGTGGCGATTATAAGGGTGCAAAACAAGATGAAAATACCTTGTACATAAGAAGTTTGGTTAATTCCAACTTCAGACAAGGGAGGTATCAATACCTGGAGCAAAAGCGTCTATTACCCTTGTTCAACGACCACTTTAACCAGCTGAACCAAGAAAACGTATGAAAATCGCTCAAATTGCCCCCTTGTGGGAACGGGTTCCACCTTCAACTTACGGAGGAATTGAACTCGTAGTGAGTCACCTGACTGATGAACTAGTGCGTCGCGGTCACGATGTTACTTTGTTTGCCTCCGGAGATTCGCAAACACTAGCTAGACTTGAAGCAACTCATCCTCGTGCATTGCGTTTAGACCCAAATGTTAAAGAGGGTATTATGTACGAAATGCTACACGCTAGCGAGGTTTACCAACAAGCGGAGGAATTCGACATCATTCATTCCCATGTAGGGATATGGGCGTTGCAATTAGCAAGTATGGTGTCAACACCCACAGTACATACCTTGCATGGCGCATTTACGAATGAAGGTAGCAGAGTATATACCCTTCATTCAACGCAACGATACATCAGTATTAGTGATGCCCAGCGTCAACCGGACTTGAACTACGTCAGCACGGTTTACAATGGCATCAAAATCGAAGATTACCCATTTGTCGCGCAACCAAAAGAGCCACCATATCTGGCATTTTTGGGGAGATTCTCGCCGGAAAAAGGACCGCAACATGCGATCGCCATAGCAAAACAAGCAGGTTGGCGCTTGAAAATGGCAGGGAAAGTAGATGTTGTAGACAGAGACTTTTTTGAAAAAGAAATTGCCCCATTCATTGATGGTGAGCAAATACAATTCTTAGGCGAAGTAGATCATGCTGCCAAAGTTGAATTGTTGAGTAACGCATCGATAACTCTGTTTCCCATCACTTGGCGAGAACCCTTCGGCTTAGTCATGATTGAGTCAATGGCAACTGGGACACCAGTCATTGGGATGAACATGGGTTCGGTACCAGAAGTCATTGCTGATGGAAAAACAGGCTTTGTTTGCTCTAGCTATGAACAGATGGCAGAAATGATTCCGGCTGCATTGGAATTAAATCGTCAAACCTGCCGAGAATATGTGGAAAACAGATTCACCGTTAGGCAAATGGTGGATGGATATGAAGCAGTCTATGAACAAATCCTCAAAGAACGTACTCCCAAGAGTGGACTGCTTCATGCCCTGAAAAACTCGTTGGAATCAATAGCTTTTGTGAAGTAAGCTGTCATCGTCAGCTTTCGGTGTCAAGGAGAATGATTATGAAAACGACAACAAATAGTTGTCCATGTTGCGGCAGTAGCTTGCTGCGTCATGTGCGTAGTACAGGAGTATACTGGTTTTGTCAATCCTGCTGGCAAGAAGTGCCACCTTTAGATACTTATCAGACAGACTCCTTGACTCACAGACGTATTCAAAAGCGTCCAGTCTCATCTCAATTCATCTTGACACGATGACAGTTTCAGTGCAGCAATAACTAAATCTCATCTCCATCCTACCTCCAATACACCTCCAACCAAGTCGATTCAAACAGTGAACAGTGAACAGTGAACAGGTTTGGGATCCAACGGAACACGACACTGATAACTGATAATTTTTAGCTCCTCCAGTACTTAGTACAGCTTTTTCCTGTCTGACAAAACGTTGATCTCTCTGAGCTGGTTCCTGTTTTTGGGTGTTATTTATGTTTTGTTTCCAACTAGCACCCAATTCCTGCGATACCAGCTTTTGCTTGTTTGATAGTGATTTTCAGGTGAAAAATACCATTGATGAAATTAAAGTCTATCTATTGGGGCGCAAAACTCCTATAGCGGTTCTCGTTTGAATCACATACATCACCAGAATGTAGAGACGTAGCATGCTACGTCTCTACAGCCGTATATTGCACGCAACACCAGAAGCGCTATATTCGTTCTGTTAATCCCCGTGAAGTTGTTTAAGAAATTTATGATTGGCTCTCATTAATGAGGATCGATAAAGCATGACGGGCATAGTTTGCACCTGCTGGAGTTCCTTCAATCGTTGCCATCAGACTGGCACCACCAATTAACAGTAAGTACTGCTGAGAGAATGCTTCTGGATGACGAACCCCCGCTTCTATTCCTAGTTTCATAATATGAGTGCGAATTGCCTCACGCAACGATACGGAAACATGATGAGCCGGATGATTTGCATCTGCTATTTCAAGAACTGCATTAATGAATGGGCACCCCCGAAAGTCTGGTTGAGCATACCACTCCCCAAGCACATCAAATGTTGCGAGTAGTTTTTCTTTAGCTGTTTGTCCTCGCTCCTCAACAGCTTTCTCAAACCAATTCAACCACTGCTTTTCGCGATAGCGCATGACTTCCAAAATGAGTTGGTCTTTTGAGGGGAAGTATTTATAGAACGTCCGTTTTGCAACGTCTGAAGCAGCAATCACTTCGTTAATCCCAACGTGCTGAATCCCCTTGTGGTAGAAAAGCTGGGAGGCAGTTTCTAGTATGCGATCAGAAATTTGGTTGATATTTGATGCCATATTTTAGTTTTCTCAACAGTAGACAAACTTGTCTACTTAAAGTATTCTACTAAATGTAGACAAACTTGTCTACTCAGCAACAAGTGTGTAATGAGCGTAAATATTCAGGTCTTTGCCTAAACCACACAAAGTTGCGTTATGTCAATACTTCAAAAGATATAGCATAATGGAATTCACTATTTACACTCTAGAAACCGCCCCCGAAGAGTCCAAAGAAGCTCTGCACCATGCCAAGGAAACATTTGGCTTTATTCCCAACCTAGAGGGTATATGCGCTCTTGCACCTGCACTCTTGAAGGGTGGTATGGCTTTGTGGGATCTTTTCAGCACAACCAGCTTTAGTCCACTCGAACAACAGGTAGTATACCTAGCAGTTAATTATGAAAATGAGTGTCACTACTGCATGGCAGCACACTCTGGTTTGGCAAAAATGGTTGGTTTGTCAACTGAGGATATAAATGGCATGCGAAATGGTGAACCTCTGCAAAACCCAAAACTACAAGCACTTCGTCACTTCACCCAGCGAATGGTGCAAGCTCGTGGTTGGATCACTGACGACGAAATCGAGACTTTTTTGAAAGCTGGTTACACAAAGCAGCAGGTTCTAGAAGTCATTCTTGGTATCGCTGTGAAGGTAATCCACAACTACACTAATCACATTGCCCAAACGCCACTCGATAACGCGTTTGGGCGCTACGCTTGGTCGAAACCCACCGTGAAGGAGTGAACGCGTCACACGGGTATGAGATGCGGATTTGGTATCAGTTCTGAACTGCTGCAGAGTCTTGAGTCTGAGACTGTGACTTCTGTGTCTCCCTTTGCAAGAATCGATAGAAGCGATTCATCGCATTCATATAAGCATAAGCCGATGCGACCACAATGTCAGTATCGGAAGCTTGTCCAGAGAAAATGCGTCCTTGATGTCCCATCCGAACTGTAACGGTTCCCAGCGCATCAATTCCTCCAGTGACAGACATGATAGAAAAGTCAATCAGTTGATTGGGAATCTTCACTAGTCGATTAATTGCTTTATACACCGCATCCACTGGACCTACCCCTACAGCTGCATCCGTGAGGATTTGTCCATCAGGAGTCACTATTGTAATAGTTGCAGTTGGACAGGTGCAATCTCCACAGGTGACTTGGACGTGTTCGAGTTGAAAGCCTTTGTCTACTTGAATTTGTGTTTCATCCCGAACGATCGCCTCTAAATCCCAATCAGACATTTCCTTTTTCTTATCAGCAATTTCCTTAAACCGCATAAAGGCTTTGTTCAGATCTGCCTCACTCAACTCAAACCCCAATTCCTGCAGCCTGGTTCGGAAAGCATTTCTTCCAGAGTGCTTGCCCAAAATAATGCTGTTTTCAGAAAGACCAATATCAGCAGCTTCCATAATCTCATAAGTCTGCCGATGTTTGAGAATTCCATCTTGGTGAATTCCAGATTCATGAGCAAAAGCATTTGCTCCAACAATGGCTTTATTAGGTTGAACTACAATTCCTGTGAATTGCGAAACCAAGCAAGAAGTTTTGTATATCTCTTGCGTCTTAATTTTTGTCAAAGGTGCATCGGAATCAACCGGACGACCAAAGTAGGGATTAAAATGAGGTTTACGAACTTGCAATGCCATGACAATCTCTTCCAGCGCTGCATTTCCTGCTCGTTCACCAATTCCATTCACCGTACACTCTACTTGACGCACGCCATTTTCAATTGCTGTCAAGGCGTTCGCTGTCGCCAAACCCAAATCGTTTTGAGTGTGAACCGAAAGAATGACTTGATCAATATTAGGAACATTTTCTTGCACACCCTGAATCAGCGCCGCCATGTCTTTGGGTGTGCAGTAGCCGACGGTGTCTGGAATATTGATCGTGGTTGCACCTGCGGCAATCACTTGTTCTAAAATTTGGTAGAGGAATTCTGGATCAGTCCGGCTTGCATCCATTGGTGAGAATTCCACATCCTCTACAAAAGACTTGGCGTAGGCTACCATTTCTTCGGCGATCGCCATAACCTCACTCCGAGACTTTTTCAACTGGTACTTCAGGTGAATATCTGAAGTCGAAATGAAAGTATGAATTCTCGGATGAGCAGCTTCTTTCAATGCTTCAGCCGCAGCTTGAATATCTTGCCGAATTGCTCTTGCCAAAGAGCAAATGATAGGTCCACCCAAGACGCCGACTTGTTGAGCGATTGTTTTGACAGCTTCAAAATCTCCGGGACTGGCTACGGCAAATCCGGCTTCAATCACATCAACACCTAACAGAGACAGTTGATGAGCGATCGCCAATTTCTCTTCCACCAGCAGCGTTGCGCCTGGCGACTGTTCACCATCTCGTAGCGTTGTATCAAAGATAATGACCCGGTCTGGTTGAGGTTGAATACTCATCACTGTCTCCCGTGGTGTTAAAAAAGGGATTGTTTAGATATCTTTTGAATATTGTATACACAAAATTGTATACAATATAAAATATATCGGAAGAAATTATGAACTTAAATGACCTAGCAGCCAATGTGCTGCAACAACAACGCAGTACCCCAGATTTGATTGCAGACGCTTTGCGAGAGGCGATCGTAGCAGGAATTTTTCAGGAAGGACAATCTCTCAGACAAGATGAAATTGCGACTCAGTTTGGAGTGAGTCGCATTCCTGTGCGAGAAGCTTTACGTCAGCTTGAGGCAGAAGGATTGGTGACACTCCATCTCAATCGTGGAGCAACAGTGTCAGCAATTTCTCCAGCAGAAGCACAAGAAATCTTCGAGATTAGAAGCGCGTTGGAGGTAAAAGCTATCCAACTGGCAATTCCCAAGCTGACTGCATCAGATTTAGAAAAAGCCACTGTCATTTTAGAACAGACAGACCAGACAACTGACGCCGGAATGCTCGCAAAACTAAACTGGGAATTGCATGAAACACTTTATAAGAGTGCTGAACGTCCTCGGTTACTAACAATAATTAAAACTCTACACCTGAATGTAGACCGTTATGTCCGCCTTCAGATGAGTCAGATGGATTACTTAGAACGCTCTCAAAAAGAACATTATCAATTATTGGAGGCTTGTCAACAGCACGATACCAAAGCTGCTGTTAGGTTACTCAAAAAACATATTGACATAGCAGGAGAGCAGCTAGTTACATACTTGCAACAGAATATTCATAGTTAAAACATATAATTGCCACAACTTATTCATACTTATGGTAAATAATACATTTATGAACGATAATTCTCCTTGAAGAGGCTTTTTGTGGTACTTAAATATTTTGAGAAAATTGTCATCACAGAGTTACCCGATTCATGTGTTGAAACAAATAATAATGTTCCTATTGACTCCAAGTACTGTATGCAACTGATTGTTCAAAATGGAGTTGCTGTACCTTTTATGTTTGCTGATACTTTAGAAGAATTTCTGCCCTATCTTAAAGCAATGGAGAAATCAACATATGTATAAAAAATATTCTTAATTTCTTTTGGTGCGTTACGCTCATGCTAACGCACCAAAAGAAATTAACTACCAAATAACGGAATAGGAGCGTCGAGAACTTTCAACTGAACTAATGCCAGAATCACAAGAGTATAAAGCGTTGAGGAAACTAAACCCGTAAGTAATTCTTTTTTCAAATTACGCTCCTTGGCTTGATTTGGCAGAATATCCATCGCTCCGAATTGCATAAAGAGGATACCAACAATGTTAGAAAGCCAGTACCCTAGAATTGAGCAAGGCAAGAGTAACCTTGGATAAAATAAACTACAGACATACCCAAAACCATAAGCAATTGGCAAATTGAATAACAAGTCATTCCACCAACACAGTGGTGATAGCAAATATCCAAGAACTAGAAAAAATCCACCTCTAAGTTTCTTAAATGTATTTTGTTTCCAGTCCCCAAGAACAGCTAACAGTAACTGTTTTGGGGTTGTTTGTCCTGCTAAGCTTGACTCCTGAGTGATGACTGGAAGATTTCTCATAATAATTCATAAATTCTATGTCCTTACCGTACTTTAAACGCAAAACTAAGAAAAAGTCTAGGGGGGATCAAACATTTAGCATAGATTGATCTATTCTTTCTCGTTTCCACACTTGGCTTGGAAGACAAAAAGTATTTTTTTATACTTATATTACATAAAAAATCAAACCTGAGCGTGTAACATTTTTATTTAATTTGTGAAAAAAACAGTAAATTAACTGTATCAAATGCAGAGAACAAGAGAAGAAGCACAAAGAGAGAAATTTCACAATTGACTAAGAATTCTGATAGCTATAATTAAGATAATGCTTTTTATAAAAAATATGACTAATTCACCTTTAACGAATTTCTTGTTAATAGCAGGAATCGTTTTCCTTGCGATTGCTGTTGTCGGACAAGCCAGATTGGGTTTTGCTGAAATTAATCCTGGTTTTTTTGGAAGATTGTTAGCTTTAATTATTGGTTTGTTTAGCTTGACTGGTGCTGTTGTCTTAGTATTATTTCCAGTAGAACTCGTTGATTTGATAAGAAATTATTTGGCACAGCAAATTCAACAAAATCTTGGTTTGATTATCCAACTTTAAGCTTTCACATATAAGCTGTAGCTAAAGAGTGCGTTACTTTTGAATTAACGCACTCTAACAATTAATTAGAAATTAATAATATGCTCCTATAAGGCTATACATTAGACCTCTTGCAAACTGGCTCCTCCTTACAACTTTTCGCTGCGCTCTCTGCGGTTTTTTTATCATTCAGATGCTACCGGATTTGATATAATACCAAATTTTTCCCCTACATAAATCATCTAATGTAGAGACGCGGAATTACGCGTCTCTACAACTTTGCGTCATCACGTGAGATAAATTCTTATTCCTCACCTATCAACTGCGTTTCCTCTGGAAGTAATGTTGTTTCCTCCTGGGGAGGAGTTTCACTAATGATACTGTCTTTAGTCAGTGATGGTCTAATAACCAAGCTTACGCCAATTGCCCAAGCTATAGAAACCATCCATCCTGCCAGAATATCACTGGGAAAGTGAACTCCTAAATAAAGTCGTGTCCAGCCAATACCTAATACAAATAAACTCCCAGCAATCAGAACCACCCAGCACCAAACACTACCCCAGGTTAAAATGACAAGAGCTGCCACCAGTGTCATACTTGTCATAGAATGACCGCTGGGAAATGAGAAACTAGATTCAGGAGCAAGTGAATCCCAGAGGTGGGGACGCACTCGATGCATGAATTCTTTTGCTGTGCGATTGATGATGGCGCTTCCTATTGCAGTGGTGAGTAGATAGGTAAGCGATCGCCACCGTTTTTGGATCAACAACACCAGTCCAATCACACAGACAATGGGAAAGACAATCCGAATTGATCCAAACTGAGTTAGCGTTACGGCAATAACATCCAATTGCGCCCGTGCTGTAGAATGAACTGCCATAAGAATCGGTACATCCCAAGGGAAACCACCTTGATTCTTCCATACCTCTAACGCCAGCAGTCCAAAGATTTGCAAAGGTAGATAAACCCCAATCAATAGCACCACAAGGGAACGCCAACGAGCAACAAGCAGCTTTTTAGAGAAGTTGAGAAACGACGGGATAAGCTTGCTCAAATCAGTACTAAACATTTTTAATCGAATTTAAGAAAGTGTGTACGACTAATGCTTGTAATATACGCACTTTACCGCACACACCGCCTCTGATTACTAAGGTAGATTGAAAGCATTTGCACTAGAAGAGATTTTTTGGGAAAAGAGATATGGGAGATAGCACACTGTTTAACCTGAAACAAGAGTTGATTTCTATTTCAACAGCTACTGATATTGGATTTAACAGCAACACAACGTATTGTCAGCAAATTGAGAAATTAGCCCAACAAATTGAGGTTCTCAATCAAAACAGTGAACCGACGAGTCATATGGAATTGGTTCAAGGGCGCTGGCGGCTTTTGTACAGTACGTTTGGATTAGAACAACAAACAACTCTTTCTCGTCTTTCTTTCGGTAAGTTGCCTAATGTAACAATCAGCGTTACTGGTTTGTTCCAAGAGATTTACAAGGCTACCGGGCAGTACAACAACCTCATTGAGTTTATCGCAGGCTCTGGTGTCAAGGGTGTTACTGTGGTTATGGGGCGCTATACAGTGGTGGACTCTAAACGTCTTGCGATTGATTTTTTGGAAACTTCTGCTTATAGTGCAACCGATGATTTGAATGACGCCGCTTTTCCAGAGGCTTTAGGAGTAGATCCGGCGTTACCTTTGAAATCAACACTTTCTGGCAGTGGTTGGGTGGATATTACCTATTTGGATGCAGATTTGCGCCTTATGCGTGGTAATCAGCAGAATTTGTATGTGCTACAGCGAGAGTGAGTTACTACATCTCCTGCTTCAAGTACGGATGTAGCACGTAGCACGGCTACGTGCTACATCCTCAGGAGTTTTGTTCCTCCCGCCGAAACCTCTATAAAATGTTTACCAGTTTATTCAGGTTGTGGTTTTTGAAAACCATACACGTCTTTTATAACTCGCACCCAACCATCAGAAACAGATTCGAGAATGCGATCGCCCTTCTCCTTTGTTGCAACTGTCGGATCTCCCACCACTCCACTTTTGCTTAAATCCCGCGTCGCCCATGCAAAGGATAACTTACCCTCAATACTCAACAAACTTCCTTCTGGCTGTTCTGGCGGATACTCTGCAATAGCAGCGTCCATTTTCACTTGTTCTGGTAAAATTGCCAACATGAGGCTAGTTTCAGCATCCCCTGCATGAATACCTACTTGTTTTTCCTTTAGCGTCAGTAATTCCGAAGTGATATGCGGGACTCGCCAAGTGAACAGCGGAAATACCAACAAGTCACCATACTTAACATGCAAATCCCGCGCCACAATATCCATAACTTGGGGTTGTCCCCCGTGGGAGTTCATCAACACCAATTTCCGAAACCCAGCACGGTAAACACTTTCTCCAACTTCCATCAGAGTTGCTATGAGAGTTTCAGCGCTGAGAGTCATTGTACCGGGAAAGTGCCAGTGTTCATTCGATTTGCCATAATATAAGATTGGCAGAGCATATGCTGGAATGCTGGTATCTAGCTTTTCCAACGCTTTTCCCAGAACCGCCATACCAATGGCAGCATCGACAATTAACGGCAGATGAGGACCATGTTGTTCAATTGACCCTACTGGTTGGATAATGACTACATCTTCCTTATTCGGCATTGCTTGGATGTCAGTCCAAGTCAGGTAGGGAAAAAAGCGTTTTGGGGGAATAAAGCTGTGCATATGTTTACCAAGGTTTGCAGCACTCATTGCTGATTTTATAAAAGCAATGTAAACCAAAGCTAGATTTTTCAGATTTGATATCTTGCACCATTACGAGTAGACCACTAATGCTTATATGAAATAGTGTTTCAATTTACTCAAAAATCAATTCCAGTTTGAGTCCATTTTAATGGACTTCGGCTATAAGCAAGTGGACTTACAGTTCCGTGACGAGAACACTGAGATTTATATGTAATTATTTTTAATTTTTTTCCAGGTACAAGATGTAAGAGATGATAAAATATGTCTACGTAGAGATTGTGTAATCCATAAAAAAGCTTAACTACAATTGGCTATTTCCTAGATACAGTAGAAAATATCAACCAGTTAGCAAACACTGACGAGAGAAAACCAAATGGTTGAAAACAATGGAGCTATCCGCACCCTATCAGTTGACATTGGTGGTAGTGGTGTCAAAGTCATCGTTTTGGATATTACAGGAAAACCTTTAACACAAAGGGCGCGAACAGAAACACCGCAACCTGCAAAACCAGAGGCTGTGATTGATGCAATTGTTGGGCTAGCAGCGACTCAAGGTGAGTTTCATCGCGTTTCGGTGGGTTTTCCTGGTGTGGTGCGCGGTGGAGTGACGGAAACAGCTGTAAATTTAAATCCCGATTGGATCGGGTTTGATTTAGCTACAGCATTGTCAAAGCGTTTGAACAAACCTGTGCGGGTAATAAATGATGCCGATATGCAAGGTTTGGGATCAATTTCTGGCAAAGGTGTGGAATTGGTGATTACGCTAGGTACAGGTTTTGGTTCTGCTTTGTTTGTAGATGGTAAACTCGTGCCGAATTTGGAAATGGGACATCATGAATTTCGTAAAGGAGAGACTTACGAGGAACAGCTAGGACGTGCAACTTTGGAAAAGGTGGGTGAGAAGAAATGGAACAGGCGGTTAGAGAGGGCGATCGCATCTCTAGAACATCTATTCAATTACGATTACTTGTACATTGGCGGCGGTGAAGCAGTCAGAGTGAATATCGAGTTAGCACCAAATGTGAAGATTATCCCTAATATCACTGGTTTATTGGGTGGTATCGCTTTGTGGAAAGACTGAACAGGACAAGAGGACAAGGAGGATATCAACGCAACTGTCGTCGGAATTGACGGATACTCAAAGTTATCAACACTCCCAGCAAAAACCAGTAAAATTAACACCTGACGCCAAAGTGTCTCGATACCAACTCCTTTGAGTAAAATTCCCCGACAAACTTCGATAAAGTAACGCAATGGATCTAAATAAGTGAGTCATTGCACAAAAGCAGGCATACTAGAAATTGGTGTTGTCGCCCCACATAAAAGAACAAGTGGCGGGTTGATAAAGAACGCTGTGAGTTGTGTTTGCTGTTCGCTTTTTGAATAAGAAGCAATCAAAATACCGATGCTGATACCTACCCACCAACCAAAATGCTGCTGCTTTACCAAGTAAGTACTCTGTACTTGTTAAAGTAATGATATATCAACCCAGGTGAGCCAATTCTTGCTGCTACAGCAATATCCTTGTTATTCGCCTTCTCAAAACCCTTTGTACCAAAGACTTGCAAAGCACCATCAATAATCTGCTGTCGCCGATTTTCAAAGTCTTGCTCGTCACGTGGAGGCATAGCTATCATTGATTGATTAGTCAATCAAAATAAGAACATGAGGTAATCTGAGCAAGAATATTTTGATGATAGTTTTATCGCCAGAGCTTGAGGTTTCAAGTATAGATTATCCATATGAGTAGTTACCTCTTTCGATAGAAGACAACGACGTGACATCGTACTAATACATTAAGAGGGTATTGGTAGACAAACAAAATTCCTCCCTAGTGCTGTCTTCAAGGCTTGAGTTGTTAGTCTATATTTTAATTAAACAAACATCACAGCTAGATTTAGTGAAATAAAATAAGTCAAATCTATATAAATTACGGCAAATGACTACTGAGTTAAAAATACCTAATATAGGACTAGTATTTGATTTTTGAAAAAAACTCCGTACGCTTTTATTGGTTCTTCCATGTTAAGAGTTCCTTACCCTGACGAGTTAGTATGGCTTTGCCACGCAAGCTAACAGAAATCAAACCGGATTCCTAACCGGATTCCTATATGAAACCTGATCTTAAAGTTTTTGAATTGAACTAGAACAAGAAACAAGCTTTTTTAACTATAGAATGATTCACTTTTAACTATGATGCTTGCTCGCTTATCTAAATTGCGTAAAAGTCTTGCCTTCTTTCTTGCAGGCTTGGGAACTGCTATAGGTATAGGGTTAATCACTCCTACGCCGGGTAGTGCTATTTCTTGGGGTCAGTTACTTTTCAATGGCGTTCAGCTTCTGCAACTGTCCAATTTATCAACACAGCAAAAAGTTGAACTGGGTAGTCAAATTCATCAACAAGTACGCAGTAATTACCGACTCGGTACCAATGCTAATGTTAGCCGGATAGGTCAACGGTTAGCGAGAGCCAGTGACTGTTCTCAAGTTCCTTTTAAATTCTATGTCGTTCAAGACCGAAGTATTAATGCTTTTGCAACCACGGGTGGTTATGTTTACGTCCACACTGGACTACTTAATGCGGCGGATAATGAAGACCAGGTAGCGGGAGTTATGGGTCACGAAATTGGTCACATTTGCAACGACGACCTAATTAAGAAGCTTAGACAAGCACAACTAGCTCAAGGTGCAGCTTCATTGGCTGGTTTGGATCGCAGTACAGTGGCGGCTGTGGCTTATAAACTCGCTGTAGACCTACCCAACAGCCGCGATGCTGAATACAATGCCGATGACGAGGGACTACAGTATATGCAACGGGCAGGTTATAACCCTAATGGTATGCCTGCATTCTTGAGCAAATTGGTGAACCAGCGTTCTACACCAACGTTTTTGAGTAGTCACCCAGGCGCACGAGAAAGAATTTCTGTTTTACAAAGAAAAATTGCAGCGGGAGGGTGAAGGTAGCACCGTTGTTTCATCTTTGCGATCTAATAAGTTTAAGGCGAAAATCAAATGACGACTTGTTAGTAACGGTTTCTCGCCCAAATGGCTGATGGTAAATTTCATATGTTTCAGTCCTAAGGAAGATGTCACAAAATTTAGAATAGGTAATGTAAAAATGGTTTTGCCTCTGTTGATGAACGCTTGTGATCCAAAAGCAGAAGGAGGAGCAGGAGATGCACGTGCTGCTTATAGACTACATCAGGGACTACTTAGGTTGGGAATTAATTCCCAGATGTTAGTCCAAGATAAGGAAATTGACGATCCAACTGTAATTGGTTACCCCAACAAATTAGGCAAAATAATATCGAAAGTTCGTCCGAGTTTAGATGCTTTACCGCTAAAACTTTATCCGAATAGGAAACGCAATCCTGTATTTATGCGCTTACAGTGGCTTCCCAATAATCTTACCTCGCAGATCACTACTCTCAATCCAGACATTATTAACCTGCATTGGATATGTGACGGATTTGTGCCAATTGAAGCTGTGGCAAAGTTTAATAAGCCTATTGTTTGGACATTCCATGATCTGTGGGCATTTACTGGGGGATGCTGCTATAGCCAAGAGTGCGATCGCTATACAAAATCCTGTGGAAGATGTCCGGCACTCGGTAGTAACCAAGCTTTTGATTTATCGAGTTGGGTTTGGAGGCGCAAAGCTAAAGCATGGCAAAATCTCAAACTGACGATTGTCACCCCTAGCAAGTGGCTTGCTGAATGTGCTCAGTCAAGTTCACTATTTCAAAATAGTCACATCAAAGTTATTCCCAACGGGTTAGATATTGGCATATATAAACCAACTGAGCGTCAAACAGCAAGAAAATTACTTAACCTACCGCAAAATAAGCAACTGGTTTTATTCGGTGCCCTCAACGCAACTAGCAACAAGAGAAAGGGATTCCATCTGCTGCAAGGGGCATTGCAAAAGTTAAGCTCTTGTGAGTGGAAAGACAAGATAGAACTCATTATTTTTGGTGCATCTCAACCAAAAAATCCAGTTGATCTTGGTTTTAAGGTATATTACCAGGGCAGAATCAATGATGAGAAGAAGCTAGCACTTCTCTATAGCGCAGCTGATGTGATGATTGTGCCATCAATTGAAGAAGCTTTTGGACAAACGGCTTCTGAATCTTTAGCTTGTGGCACACCTGTAGTTTCTTTTGATTCGACAGGCTTAAAAGATATTGTTGAGCACCAAAAGAATGGCTATCGAGCCAAGTGTTTTAGTGATGATGATTTAGCGAATGGAATTATTTGGGTGATTGAGAACAAAGAACGGCATGAAAAACTTTGTGAACGTGCTCGTGAAAAAGCCGAACAAGAATTTAATTTGGAACTAATTACACGTTCTTATTTGTCTGTGTTTGAAGAAGCACGCACGCGATTTAGTTTGGCTTTAGCGACTTAACGACTTTGACCGTGAACGACCTCGTCGTTTTTAAATATCACTAATTTAGGTCAAACCCAAAACTTCTCTGTATTTCATGACATAACGTTCGGTCGTTTTTGTGATAGAGTAATCGTTCCAGGTATCTGTAACCATTTGCTTGCGATCAATATTATTCCCAATCGATTCAATCATTGCTGCCATTTCATCTACAGACGCTGCAAACGCTCCATTTTTTCCAGGTTTGATTAGCTCTTTAGCTGCTCCTCTTCTAAAAGATATTACAGGACATCCACAAGCCATAGCTTCAATCATCACAAGTCCAAATGGCTCTTCCCATGCTATGGGATTCAAAAAGCAGTAGGCATTTTTTAATAATTCAAACCTCTGCTTGCTATTCACAGGTCCTATATACTCAGCGTCATCTGGATTTTGTTCGATTAAGGGCAAAACTTCTTGCTCAAAGTAAGCTAATGATTCAGGTGTATTCCTATCCACTACTCCAGCAATAATAATTTTTCTTTTTGCCTTAATTGCTGCCTCAATTGCAGTTTTTGTGCCTTTACGTCTGTTTATGCCACCTATCCATACAAGGTAACGCCTTTGGGATATTTCTTCTTTAAGAAATTCATGATCTGGCAGACCATGATGTATTACCCCGATAAAATTAAGAGGCGAGCCGAAGTCCAAGAGTGCATTTTCCTTGGCACTATTACTAATTGCAATCAGCGGACTGTCTTCACCCCAAGTGAAATAGTATTTGTCTGCCTCACCAAGATAATTTTTTCTTAAATCAAAAGGAAATCGATTGTGAAGAGTACATATATGAGGAAGTTTCAACTGGGATGCTAATTTTAACCCTATCAAGTCTGATGCAGATGAAATATGGATATGTACAATGTCATACTTTTCTGGATGTTTCGCAATTTCTCTAAAGCTGCTGATCAAATGATATTCTGCTTCAGTTTCGTTATACCATGAAGTCCCTGGCATAGAAAAAAGGTATTTTTCTATGTAATATTTAAGCTCTCCACTTGTTTGAGAGTCCCCTGATGCAAAAAGAGTAACATGATGTCCTTGCTTTATAAGCTCTTCGCTAAGGTTACTGATTAATGATTCAGTTCCTCCATAATCTTTAGGAGGAACTGAAAACCACACTGACGCTACTTGTGCTACTCTTAGCGATTGATAGTTCTCATTATATTTTTCGTGCTCGTAATTTACTTTATGTACTTGCATGGCGTACCGTCAATATCCAATATCTGGTTGTCCATTCTCAAGTGAAGTCTAATTTGTCTTGAGGTCTTGTTTACTCTGCTAAATGTAACCGGAAAAATCATACCATAGAATGATGCTTATTCAAACACTGATTGGGTGCAATATTATAAAAGTTGAGTCTTGCTTTTTCAATGAGTTAGCTAAGTCAAAAAGATTGACTGTCACTAGGAGAGGGTGAAAATTGCTATGGATATATTGAAGCAAATTCAATTAAAACTTAAGTATTTTTGGGGATCACTATTTTACTTAAAGTACTTGCCCCATGCAATCTTGTACACTCGCAAGCGAGACAGACTAGAACGTGAGTTTTCCAAGCCTTCAACTGAAAAAGGTTTTGACAAACCCGGAAAACTAATCCGCGCTGATCCTGCAACTAGAGGTGCTAATATCTACTTTGAGCTTGCAGAGTTGGAAGTTTATTTTCTCACTGAGGATTTAGTTAGAATTAACTGGAAACCTGGGATACCTCCGATTCCTTATTCTATTCTTCGTAAAGAATGGCAGGAAGTAGAAACTAAATTGGAAGAGATTAGTGATGGTTTATCTGTATCCACCCACAAGTTAAAAGTCGTTATAAAAGAAGATGGTAGCCTGAAATTCTGCGATTCTTCAGGACAAATACTACGGCAAGAATTGCCACCCCAACGTAAAAGTGAGGGGTGGCTTCATCAAGCAAAACTGCGACAAGAAGAACACATTTACGGATTAGGAGAAAGAGCTTCTTCTCTCAATTTGCGTGCAGCCAAAGATGAGAAGCAACAACCTAAAACCTATCGAATGTGGAACTATGATGCTGCAGGGAAATATGCACCGGGATCAGATCCAATGTATATCTGCATCCCAGTCTATTTAGGTCTGCACTCATTTGGGAGTTATCTGGTTTTTTATGAAAACACTTTTGAAGCTGATTTTACCTTTGCTGAAACTGCTGTAGCCGACTTCCAAGGAGGAACGCTGCGTTACTACTTCACTTATGGCTTACCCACGCAACTTCTAGAACGTTACACAGAGTTAACTGGACGCGCTCCCTTACCTCCCCGTTGGGCATTAGGTTATCATCAATCAAAATGGGGGTATCGTACAGAAGAAAAAGTCCGAGAAGAAGCTAAAGCGTTTGCGGCTCATAATCTGCCTTTGAGTGCTATTCACTTAGATATTGACTGTCAAGTTGGAAACCGCGCTTTTACTATCGACCCAGACCGCTTTCCTAAATTAGCCAGTTTTACGCAAGAACTTAGGGAGTGTGGGGTACAATTTATTGCCATTCTCAATCCGGGAATTAAGTACAGCCGCCACAGTAACTTATTTCTGGAAGGTCAGATACTGGACGGATTTTGTAAACTTCCCAATGGTAAACTTGTTGTTGCGCCTGTTTGGCCTGGTTGGTCAGTTTTCCCAGATTTTACTAACCCAAAAGTTCGCAGGTGGTGGAGTCGTCAGTATCAGTATTTGCTGGATGTGGGTGTAGCGGGTTTTTGGCATGATATGAATGAGCCTGCTGCTTTTATTACTTGGGGCGATCGCTCACTTCCCAAAGTCACCCAGCATCACATGGAAGGTAGAGGCGGCGATCACCGCGAAGCGCACAATATTTACGGGTTGCTGCAAGCTGAAGCTGGATACGAAAGTCTATCTCAGTACTCATCCGACAAACGCCCCTTCATTGTCTCCCGTGCTGGTTGGGCAGGACTTCAACGTTATGCTTGGACTTGGACGGGTGATGTTGAGTGTACTTGGGCGGCGCTGCGTACTACAATGGCAACAGTGGTAGGTAATGGGCTTTCAGGTATTCCCTACAGTGGACCAGATATCGGTGGTTTCCAGGGTAATCCTGGTGGCGAACTTTACTTACGTTGGTTCCAGATGGCAACCTTCTTCACGTTCTACCGCACTCACTCTTCCAATAACGTCGAACACCGCACGCCTTGGACTTATGGCGAACCATATTTAAGTATCATTCGAGAATTTTTGCAACTACGCTACCGACTGCTTCCCTACTTCTACACCTTGTCTTGGGAAGCGACGCAAAAGGGTTATCCTCCCGTACGTCCGGTGTTTTGGTCTGCAATTGATGAACCTGTAGTTTGGGGTGTGGAAGATGCGTTCTTCTTGGGTGATGCGTTGCTTGTTTGTCCAATTGTTGAGGAAGGAGGGCGATTGCGACAAGTCACCTTACCGAAAGGACGTTGGTATAATTTTTGGAACGATAAAGTTATCGAGGGTTCACAGCAAGTCACTCTGGAAGCACCCCTAGAACAAATTCCCGTGCTGGTGAAAGCTGGAAGTATCATTCCAATGGAGGAACATCAGCAACTCATTCTCCATATTTATCCACCAGATGAGGGTTGCAGTGAGGTCACTTTCTATTTTGATGAAGGTGATGGATATGGAGAATCGCGACTGGATAAGTTTCGTATGGTGCGAAATGAGAATGGTTTAGAAATAACTTGGTCCGAACAGGGAGAATATCCTTTCCCATACACGAGTGTGCAAGTGCATCTACATGGAATGAAGCCACAGCAAGCTTGGGTGGATGATGCAGAGGTTGCTTGTCAGGGGCAAATATTGGAGTGCTGCGATCGCTTTGATCAAGTTCGCGTTCACGGAGAGTTTGCTGACATTATGCCTTGATGAATCTTCCTAATTGCCTCTCTAATTGCAAAAAACATCTGTCAAAAACAAAAATTCTCTGCTAACGCAGAGGTTATCATCATTATGTTTATATATTTTCATTGATGAAAATTTATATTGTATGATTAAGTTATGTTTAATACTTCTTTTTATTCTCTGTAAAAGATATAATCAACATAACGTTTACACCAAGAACGCAATATTACGCTAAAAACGCAATATCTACTTAATCTTTTCACATGGCGATACTGCCAGATAATCCTGTTATGTGTGTGTATAGCTTGCAATGGAACATCATTAGAGCGCATTATTGCTTGTAGATAGCAGAAATCACTCTAAAAAGAGGTTGACTTAAGTCACGCTTACAGGTAAAATTCTTAACAAATCTACATTAGTCTGCCTAATCTAGGGTTTACCCAAAACATTTTGTTACACCGGGGTAAGCCTGGAGCGGAGGAACCAAGTTTGGGGCTAATCTCAGTAGAAGAGCGAAGAATGAAAAATGAAGAACGAAAAAAGACAAAATTACTCCGGTTTTTTCTCCTGTCTTTTTTTTTCTTTCTTCTGTTCTCTGAGAGGGACATCTCTCAGTTCTAGCCCGTCAGCTAACTTCGTCGGCATTGAGAGGAGACTGAACGAGTCGCATTCTTAACAAGTAATGCATTGTTCTCGTCAGTGTCCTTGGCTGGTATCTGTGCGCTTCGTTGTACCTGCCCTTGACCATGAGAAAGGACTATATAACTTTTTCTTCCGGTCTGGTGAGGCAGGAGTCATTGCCATATGGTGAAGTAAAACTATGTTACCGACCAGAAAACATCGCATCGCTCTGATTTCTGTTGATGGAGACCCTGCTGCAGAAATCGGACAGGAAGAGGCTGGGGGACAAAACGTCTATGTGCGTCAAGTCGGTTATGCACTTGCTGGGCAAGGTTGGCAGGTGGATATGTTCACCCGCCAAAGTAGTCCACAGCAGGCTACGATTGTGCAGCATGGACCATTATGTCGCACTATCCGATTGAAGACTGGACCGGCTGAATTTATAGGGCGAGATCACTTATTCGAGCATCTGCCAGAATTCATTGCAGAGTTTCAGGCATTCCAGCAAAAGCAAGGATTTCAATACCCTTTGATTCATACTAACTATTGGTTGTCCTCGTGGGTGGGTATGGAACTGAAAAAACAACAACCGTTGATTCAGTTGCATACTTACCACTCTTTAGGAACAGTCAAGTACAGCGCTATTTCTGATATTCCAGCAATTGCTAGTAAGCGAATAGCCGTTGAAAAAGCCTGTCTAGAAACCGTGGATCGAGTTGTTGCAACTAGTCCTCAAGAACAGGAACATATGCGAAGACTCGTTTCTACTAAAGGAAAAATCGAGGTCATTCCTTGTGGGACTGATGTGGATAAGTTTGGGTTGATTCAAAGATCTGTAGCACGGCAAGAGTTGGGAATTGCACCTGATGTCAAGATGATCCTCTATGTTGGTCGTTTTGATCGACGCAAGGGAATTGAAACATTAGTACGAGCCGTCGCAAAGTCTAGTTTGCGGGATCGTGCTAACCTACAACTTGTGATTGGAGGTGGCTATCGTCCAGGTCATAGCGATGGGATCGAGCGCGATCGCATCGCCAGCATTGTCGCTGAACTCGGATTGGAAAACTGTACAACCTTTCCAGGTCGCCTAAATGAAGCTGTTCTCCCCTCCTACTATGCAGCCGCAGATGTTTGTGTTGTACCTAGTCACTACGAACCTTTTGGTTTAGTTGCAATTGAGGCAATGGCTAGTCAGACTCCAGTCGTGGCTAGTGATGTTGGGGGGCTGCAATTTACAGTCGTACCAGAAGTGACTGGGTTACTCGTACCTCCTAAAGATGAAGTCGCTTTTGCTGCTGCTATAGACCGCATTTTGCTCAACCCAGATTGGCGAGATCAATTAGGTGAAGCTGGTAGACAACGAGTAGAGATTGCCTTTAGTTGGCATAGTGTCGCATCCCGCTTGACTCAGCTGTACACACATCTACTACCTCAAACCATGCCCTCAATAGAGAGCAAACCTCAAATTGCAGCTTAATTTCTGCGGCTTTGATAGTGTTGCGGAACTTTTCGCCTGCAAAGAGTCTGTGCGTTGTAGACAAAGCACCAGCTTTTCCTAACGGTGGCGACTGGTGTTACCAAGTGCAAGATGGAAAATACTCCGGACTTAGCACTGAAAACGCAGCATTAATAAAAAGAGCGATTCTGCATCATGCTGCACCAAATGGCACCTAACGTCCACAAACAGTAAAAAACAGGTCACTAAACCTTTTACGTCAGGGAGTTATCAATATGCTGAACATTGGAGATTACGCACGCCATCAAATCACAGGGCAGATAGGTCAAGTTATTGGTTATGGACATCAAATACTGCATGGAGTTTATTTAACTACCTTAAAAGTACGAGCAAGCAACCTTCAGGGAGTTGATAATCAGAAAAGATTTCTTGAGGATGTCTACTCCGCTTGGATCTTAGCAGAGTCAACAGAAGGCAGCGTGGCACTGCAAGCTTAATAAGTTTGGAGACATCAGGATTATGAATAAAGCTAGGGGAAGCTGATTAAGGTTCTCCCGGCTTTATTTGTAGACTTTTCGTGAAATGGTATGGGGGCATAGTAATGCTGTGCCTCTACCATGTGGTTTGTGCAAATGAAAAGCCCTGGGATATCAAGTCCGTCTAAATAGTTGTCCGCAGCGAACGCGAGTGTGTGCCTAGAGAACATAGGCAGCTTTCTTCGGAGTGAAGCGATCGCAGGGGTTTGATATTGCTACCCTGTGGGAACCTCACGGGTGTAAGTTTTTTACATTTACAGCAGTTTTCAGTTGTATGAACTACATATAAAAACCAAATTCTCTGTAGAGACGTGAAATTCCGCGTCTCTACTGTAGTCTATTTATTTGACAATCGATCTTATTTCGAGTGATTTAATTCCACATTTTCTAATATATACGTAACAAAATATTTTTGTTTTATACCAATGTTTATTGGCAAGTCTTTTGATTTTACATAATCATTCGTTAATTGAATTAACTCAGATAAGGTATTAGTAATAAGTTCATCAGAAAAATTAATTTCTTTAATTAATTCTACATCTTTAGGTTTATAATCAGGTTGATTAAGTGTTTTGACTACCAGCAGCATTCCTAGATGAAACATTAAGATACGAATGGGAGATGCATGTTTCCACTGTTCATTAATAGCTAAGTTATTTGATTTATAGCAGGGAACAGGGAACTCTTAACAGGGAACAGGGTTGAAAGTCTCGTGGTGTCCATATTTTCTCATTAGTTTATGTCCTGATCTACCGGGCAACTGCTATACTAGATGTAACAAGACGAATAAAACTTTCCAACTTTTTCATGGTTGTCGCGCAGAAGAGATACAATTCAAGACTTATTTTTTGACTGAAAACACGTTTATAATCGTTATTTTTCTTGACAATTGACGAGGGTCTAGAACGTGCAATATCTGGCTCATGAAAAACTATTGCTATGACCGACTGAGCTAAGTACGGAATACTAATGATTCTATCTATTTGCTTACCTGTGTTCTTATAATAATTTTTTCGACGGTCATAAAACCATTCATGATTTAGAAAGAAATTTTCTATATCTAATTGTATTGGATCTGTAGCTTTTAAAGAGGCTGGTGGAATAGGGGTTTGGAAATTTGTTGCTTTGATAACACGATCTCTAGTTTCTGGGTCATTTGTAACAACTATTTTTATGAGGATAGCTCTTTCTTCCTTCGACGTGTTGCTGTCATATTTCTTATTCTTAATGTAATGATAAATCGTGTTTGTTGTTTGTAAACCATTGACAACTTGTACATCATCTAGGCTAATAGTTTTACCAGCAATACTTGCTCTTGAAGATAAAATAGTAATTCCATTATTGAGCCACCAAAAATCTAAATGATCATTGGATTCCAAAGTGGCTTTAATATCTTTATTAACTTCTACATTACTACCTTGATAATCTCGAACATTGAATGCAAATATATATGTGCGTAATTCAAAGTTAGGGTAAGTCACAAAATTATAATAGTCTGTTAAAGATGCTAAAACAACGTAATTATCTTCACCTCTAGAAATATAATTTTCAATAAATTTTAACTGTAAAGTATAGCTTTTTTCAAGTCGTGAAGAATCAATTAGTTCTCGTGCACCAACAAAGCTAACGTTAACCTTGGCTCCGGAAAAATATTTACCAGTATTTTCTTTTAAAACTTCAGATTGATTGTGTACTTTATCACTTTTATTTATATTTTGCTTAATAATGTTATCGAGAACTATGCTATCGTTGCCAGCCATGTATTTTTTCCTAACTGTATTACAAATAGATCTCTTTGTAGAAATCAGTAAATAACTGAGTCAGTTGTGACTTTTACCACAATACAATGCTAAACAGTTGTGATTTATATCACAAGCAGTACGATTGCCCATTGCCGTAGGTTAGGTTGACGCAGGGAAACCCAACCTACAATTCTCTATTTTGACAGGTGTAGACGCACACTGGCTTGTTGTCAGACATCTGACAATCACAACTTTCTCTACAAGGTTAAAAACGGATTCGTATCCATAAATGTTCAGCCTCTGACCATCACCAAATCGCCTCAAGATTCAACACAAACCCAGGTAGTACATCCTCGCCTGACAACCTATTAGGATTCTCCAAAACTTCAACCTCTTGCCCGATTCGATAAATCTCTACTTGCCGAGATTTACGGTTAATTAACCAACCCAAAAGAGCACCATTCTCTCGATATTCTTTCATCTTCTCCTGAGCTACTTTCAAACTATCACTTGGCGAAAGTAATTCAACTACAAAATCAGGACAAAGTGGTAGAAATCTGGTTTGTTGTTCTTGAGTCAGTGCGTTCCAGCGTTCCAGTTTCACCCAAGCAGCATCAGGGGAACGATCGGCGCTGTTGGGAAGTTTAAATCCTGTTGAAGAATCGAAAACTATACCTAGTTTATTTTGTTCATTCCATAACCAAAGCTGACCAGTTAGTCCAGCATTGCGGTTTCCTGTTTCTCCCCCTGTGGGTGGCATAATAATTAATTCTCCGGTTGCAGTGCGTTCAAACCTCAAATCGCGGTTTGCCTGACATAGCTGGAAAAATTGCTCATCTGTCAGTTCAATCACAGGATTGAGATTAACTGTTAGGGCAGTCATAGGGGGATTTAAGATTGAGGATTATATATCTATTTTTAGCGATTTTATTGTAGAGACGCTGCACGGACTGTCTTGTGCTAACAGACAATGTGTAGAGACGTTGCATGCAACGTCTCTACATTTGGGGTATTTACACGGTTATAACCTACTCAATTCCTTCAATCCGATCTTCAACCTCCTGATACAACTCGCGTAGCAATTCCAAATTGCTCTCGCTTGTCTCCCAATAACCGCGACCATTAACTTCCAACAAGGTGGAAACAACTTTGCGGAAAGAATGAGGATTGAGATTCAGCAAGCGGTTCCGCATTGCTTCATCTTTGATGAAGGTTTCATTGGTGTCCTCATAAACCCAGTTATCCACAGCACCTGCGGTTGCACTCCAACCCATTGTATTTACTAAGCGCTTGGAAAGTTCGCGCACACCTTCGTAACCGTGAGACAGCATTCCTTCGTACCATTTGGGATTTAACAATTTGGTACGAGCATCTAAACGCACGGTTTCTGATAAACTACGAACTTGAGCATTAGCTGTGGTGGTGTCAGCGATGTAGGATGCTGGTGTCTTACCATCACCCCGCAAGCTAGCGACAACTTTTGTGGGATCAGAATCGAAGTAATGGGAAACATCCGTTAAGCTAATTTCGGATGAGTCGAGATTTTGGAAAGTCACCTCAGCAGTTTTCAGAGTGCGTTCAAAAATCTTTCGGGATTCTTCCATCGTACCGGGGTTATCGGCACTAAAGGCGAAGGATTTGCGGTTGAGGTACATTTCCTGCAACTCGGCTTCGCTGTCCCAAGTGCTGTTTTCCACCGCCAAGTTGATATTGGACGAGTAGGAACCAGAAGCATTGGAGAAGATGCGAGTTGCTGCTTGGCGCAAGTTAATCCCCATTTCCTCCGCTTGTTCAAGGGCATGTTTGCGGACATAGTTCATTGATAATGGTTCATCTGCTTCCGCCGCCATTTTCACCGCTTGATCTAGCAGGTTCATTTGGTTGATGAACAAGTCGCGGAAGACACCGGAACAGTTGACAACCACATCAATGCGGGGACGTCCCAACTCTTCCAGAGGTATTAATTCTAACTTGTTAACTCGTCCCAACGCATCAGGAACCGGACGTACTCCGACCATCCACATGATTTGTGCCAGTGATTCCCCGTAGGTTTTGATATTGTCGGTTCCCCATAACACACAAGCAATTGTTTCGGGATATTTGCCGCCGTTTTCTGCCATCTGACGTGCCAGGAGTCGGTCTACAACGATTTTAGCCGATTGTACAGCAGCTGTGGTCGGGATAGATTGGGGATCAAGGGCGTGGATATTTTTACCTGTGGGCAAGACATCCGGGTTACGAATGGGGTCGCCACCAGGACCAGGAAGAATGTACTCCCCTTCTAAGCCTTTGAGTAATGCCCCCAGTTCATTATCAGCACAAACTTGCTGCAAGCAGAATTCTAGATACTCAAACAGTGGTTTGAGTGCTGTCACATCCACTTTGGTATAACCTGCTTTGTGCAGTGCTTCTACCCAAGGTTCTTTTTTGCCCATGTTGAAGAAGTTGAGCTTGGAAACGAGGGAAACTCGTCCTTCTGCGTCGGTTTGCTCTTTCACAAGGGCGGAAACTGCAGCACGGGTTGTCATTGTGATGTCTTGCAGCAGCTGGACATCATCTAAAATGCCTTTGTCACTGTTTTGGTATACTTCGTCGATGTTACGCCCAATACTGCTTGCGATAATCCGGGGTAGACTTTGAATCTCTTCTTCCGAACGGTCTAAACTAGCAATGTTGACGAGAGTTGCGATCGCCTCCTCCGCCGAAGGTGGTTTCCCAACAACGTGTAATCCACATGGCAACAGTCGCGATTCAATCTCCATCAACTTACGGTACACAGAGCCAACAATATTATCGCGCTCTTCGGCGGTCATATCCTTGGCATCTTGCTCGCTTAAGACGATATCCTTATCCAAGTTCACCATCCGGCATTTATCCATGATGGTGTTCACGATAGGAATACCGCGTCCAGTATCTTTCAAGGTTTGGTAAGAACCAATCAACTCGCTGAGTTCTTTCAAACCTTTGTACAACCCAGCATTTTCTGCTGGAGGAGTCAGGTAGGAAATTGTCTCCGCATAGCTGCGACGCTTGGCAATTGTCGCTTCACTGGGGTTATTTGCAGCGTAGTAGTAAAGATTAGGAATTGTGCCAATCAAGTTATCTGGATAACATTCTCCAGACATCCCCATCTGTTTTCCTGGCATGAATTCCAAGGAACCGTGAGTCCCGAAGTGCAGCACTGCGTCAGCTTGCCAAATTTGTTCTAAATAAGTGTAGTAAGCAGCAAAACCGTGGTGCGGACTTGCAGAACGCGAGAACAACAACCGCATCGGGTCGCCTTCGTAACCAAAGGTGGGCTGAACACCGATGAAAACGTTACCAAATTGCTTACCATAAACGAGCAGGTTTTGTCCATCGCTGTTGAGTTGTCCGGGAGGTGGTCCCCAGTTTTCCTCTAGCCGTTGCGAGTAAGGTGTGAGTGCTTCATACTCAGGAACCGACATCCGGTAGGCAATGTTGAGTTCGGGGCTGCTGTACTGCGCCTGCGCGTCGTGAATGACTTCTTGCATCAACTCCTTGGCAGACTCAGGCAAGTCTTGCACATCATACCCGTTGTTCTTGAGGGCTTTCATCACCTCATAAATTGAGCCGAACACATCCAGATATGCGGCTGTTCCCACGTTACCTTTATCTGGTGGGAAACTGAAAACGGTGATGGCAACTTTCTTATTTAACTTCGGCTTACGGCGGAGGTTAGCCCATTTGAGGGCGCGTTGTGCGACTGCTTCGACGCGGTCTTGTAGGGCGATCGCCTTCCCTGTGGTTCCATCCCGTCCTGATAAAATTATCGGTTCAATTGCGCCATCTAATTCAGGAATCGCAATTTGCAACGCCACCTGAATTGGATGTAATCCCAAATCGCTATCTTGCCATTCTTCCGTTGTTTGAAACACCAGAGGCAGCGCTACCATGTAAGGACGGTTCAACCGCTTAAGCGCTTCAATTGCCTTAGGATGGTCTTGGCGTGCTGGTCCACCTACTAGGGCAAAACCTGTCAAGGATACAACAGCATCCACTAAGGGTGTTTTGGTAGTCGGTTCGTACAAGTAGGCATCCACAGGTTTGGAGAAGTCTAAACCTCCTGCAAACACTGGAAGAACTCGTGCGCCCATAGCTTCGAGTTCCTGCACGATTGCTACATAATGGGCATCATCACCAGTCACAAGGTGTGTCCGCTGCAACACCAACCCAACACAAGGTGCTAGTGGGTCTTTTAAATCACTGGGGATATCCTTACGGCTGTTGTACCAGTTGAGGTATTCCTTGACATCCTCAAACATTGTCGGCGCTAGAGGATGCCATATCCCCATATCAGGATAGACAACTGGTGCTTTGTATTGTACGGATGCGAAATTTTTCGTTTCTACATTCTTTTTCAAGACGTACTTATCAGCTAGCATCAGCAAGAAGTTTTCCAAGTTGTCTGGAGAACCCCCTAGCCAATACTGAAAGCTAAGCATGAAATTGCGGGCGTCTTGTGCTTTATCTACTGGCAGATACTTGAGCACTTGCGGCAGTGTCCGCAGCAGCTTGAGCATTCCATCTTGGAAGCCAGCGCCGGATTTTTCCTTGCGCTTGCGCATGAACTGTGCTATTACACTTTTAGATTGCCCCAATTGTGCCAAAGAGAAGCTGCCCATTTTGTTTAGGCGCATAACTTCGGGCATTGAGGGGAAAACAACGGCAACGTCCAGGCGATCGCGATATGGTGCTACTGCTGCAACTAACTTTTGTGCTAAGTCTTCTATAAAAATCAGCGAGGCAATAAAGATATTGGCACTTGCCATTTCCTTTTTGAACTCCTCGTAGTTTTCTTGGTCTCGGAGTTCTTCAATCAAGTAACCACTGATTTCAATCGCCAGATTGGGATGATTTTGGTTAATTTCCCGAACCGCTTGTGACAATGCACTCTGGTACTGGGACTCTAACACGACATAGACCACCTTAATTAAATGACGCCCCCGCAGATTATCAGGCGCAATATGTCTAATGGTGGACTTGACGTGAGTGAACATGCTTCCTCGGCTCCTTTGATGCGTGTTCTCGTTTTGTAAAGTAATATGTAGGCAAAATTTGCCTAATGATGACTTTGTTTGTTGGGCAATATGAGATTTTTATCAGAAAATGCTTGCCCAGTGGGCATTTTATCGCTCATCTGACACAAAACGATATAAAAAGCGAAATATTTTTTAAAAATTGTTAACTAATAAGTGAGGTATTTACTCAGGTATAAGTTACGTAAATTTTACAAATCTGTCATGAGATACTTTAGTCAAAAAGCCGATAGTTGAACAGAAGCCAGTATGTTGTAGAGCAGTCAAATCTAATTTAGTACATATGTATTAAAAACCTGTTGCAAGTATCTTAACGGAATTTGAAAACTTGTTGTATCGGAGCTTACGCTCACGCCACATGTCTCAACGCGCTTAACCCGCGCACGGTGAGACAGCGCTGCGGGAGGGTTTCCCTCCGCAGGCGACTGCGTTCGCGTAGCGTGCGCTTTGCGCTTACCCGAAGGGCAGTGGCTCCCCAACCTACCATAATTAAAATTTCGACCCTTTTTTATGGTGAGATGTACTTAGTATTCACAGAATGCATTTATAACCATGCGATAGTCTTTTATTTGGCTTATCCGTTCTAGGTTTTTGTGGCGTTAGTAACGATTTTAACCTTTACCACTGTGCGTTACTTAAGTCTCCTCGGTTCATTAATACACCCTGCAATCACTGTTTTTTTAGGATACAACGAGTTTGAAAACACGCCCTAAATGGATTCAGTTAGTAAAGTTGTACACTAAGTAAAGCGCACTCAGCCACATAATGACGGCAGACACGCGGTTAAACATTTTGCGGGTGTGCTTGAATGTTCCCACCAGTCGCCCTACAACTGTTAACGTGAAAAACCATAGCCAGGATACTGAAATACACGTTAGAGTAAAAACGACCTTGTCCAAACCTGTATATGATAGTGAACTGGTACCAATAACGCCGATAGTATCTAATATGGCGTGAGGATTAAGTAGGGATACGGACAAAGTAAACAGAATTTTTTGCTTCAGAGACCAGTTTGACGCATTGTTCGATTTCCCATTTGTCTCTTCATCACTTTTCCAGGTGATCCACCCAATATAGCAAAGAAATAACACTCCACCCACTACTAACACCGTTTTAACCCAAGGCAAAGACAATACGACAACAGATACACCAAGCACAGCTAACAGAATAAGCAACGTATCTGAGAGTGAAGCAACTAAAGCTATTGGCAATGCGTAAAACAGGCGAGGCTGGGTTGCACCTTGCGTAAAAACAAACACGTTTTGCGGACCAAGTGGTAGTATCAGACCAAAGGCTAAGATTATTCCGTGGATAAATGCACTAATCATAGTTCAATTTTATAGACAAGCAGGTAGAGCTTAAAGAGTGAGTATTTGCCTTAAACTTCAACACTAGGATAGTTGACATTAAGTAGTCCCGAACCAAGTTCAACACCCCCAATTTGACTTAGATGCCGTGATAAAGTTTGTAATGCTTCTTGCATAGAGCAGGTTTGTGGGTGAAAGGCTGTATCTATAAAGAACAGGGCGTGTCGCGTGTCAGCATCAATTGCAGACAATTGCGAATCTCTATGGTTCCATAGATAACATAAAACTTTTTCTTCATCTGCGTATAATCTGTTTCTCACTAACAGGGATAATATCAAGTTCGGATGATTAGTTATCATTGCAGTCCTCGCGTTACGCCTCCCTAACCCTCACGCCAGGTGCTACAACGGGGGGAACCCCCGCAACGCACTGGCTCCCCTTAGTAAGGGGAGGGTGCTTGATGTGCGCGGGTGGGGTATTTCGGGATTTATAAGTGATTAAGCGAACTTGATATAACTTCTTGTGAGCTAAGAGGTAGAAACACCTCACCATTGTGCCCATATCGTAGATGTATGTCTCCCCTAATTTTTCTCAAATCATACGCTCCTATAGAAAGTAGAGTGAGAACAGATACACAATTGTACAAGTCAACAACACTTGATACTTGCCATAGTCCTTGTCCACCAATGACTCGACGCACCAGCGCCTCTACAGATGAACTAATAACTACTTAGACTTATTCACTTTTGCCTTGTATATGAACAGGTGCATAACTTGATTTTGCTGATACCTATTAGGAATGTAGAAGGAAAACTTTCTAAGCTTACTTTCTATTTCAAAAATTCACATCATCATACTTTTGTCAATATGTCAGTCCCAATCTCAATTAGCTTATAACCTTTAGGTTTATTTAGCCAGAAGTTATTGATTGGGCGTTGATATCCTTGGCAAGGGCTGGGAACCAATATCTGCTAAAAATTGACTAGTGACTAATGACCAATGACTCATGACTCATGACTGCTGATATTCTGATTCTCTCAAACGGTCCTGGAGAAGTAACCACTTGGGTACGTCCAGTCGTTAGGCAATTGCGCCAACAACTAGGAGATGACCGAAATCAAATAAGAATTTCTGTAGTTTTGTCACCTTGCCCAAACTCCAGTGGCAAAGAAGCAGATATTGCCCGATCTTATCCCGAAGTTGACCGAGTGCAAGCAGCAGAACATTTTTGGCAGTTCTTGCTGTGGGGAAAGACATTTGAGAATTGGGAGTGGTACAAGCGCGGTGTTGTTGTTTTCCTGGGTGGGGATCAGTTTTTCCCTGTTGTCATCGGCAAAAGGCTAAGGTATCGCACCGTTGTCTACGCTGAATGGGATGCACGTTGGCACAGCATGATTGACCGTTTTGGAGTGATGAAAGCTACAGTAGCTGACCGTGTTCCTCAGAAATTTGCCCACAAGTTTAGCGTTGTGGGAGATTTGATGCAAGAAGCCCAGAATTTGGAAGCAGGGGAAGCAGGGGAGCAGGGGAGCAGGGGAGCAGGGGAGCAGGGGAGCAGAGGAGAAAATTCCTCTAATCCGCCCACTCAGCACTCAGAACCCAGCACCGAACTGATTGGTGTTTTGCCTGGTTCAAAGCCGTCAAAGTTGATGCAAGGGGTGCCCTTAACTTTGGCAATTGCGGAATATGTTCATGCAAAAAGACCACAAACCAAGTTTGTGATTCCTGTCGCCCCGACTTTGGATTTACAAACTTTAGCTAAGTTTGCCGATCCACAGAAAAACTCTTTTGTTCAAACTTTTGGTTTTAGTGGTGCTTCTTTGATTGTCCCAAAACTCGGCACTCATTCAGAGCGTCCCTTCCTCAAAACAGGAACAGGTTTATGTGTGGAGTTGTGGACTCAGACGCCAGCATACGATTTATTATCCCAGTGCTGCCTCTGCCTAACGACAGTAGGAGCAAACACTGCTGAACTAGGTGCTTTAGCTGTACCAATGATTGTTTTGCTACCAACACAACAGCTAGATGCGATGAGATCTTGGGATGGGTTACCTGGTTTATTAGCAAATTTGCCAATAGTTGGTTCTGGTTTTGCTAAGGTGATTAATTGGCTGGTACTGAGACGATTGGGTTTGCTAGCATGGCCGAATATTTGGGCGCAAGAAATGGTCGTACCAGAATTAGTCGGAAAGCTTCAATCCCAAGAAGTTGGAGAAATGGTTTTAGATTTTCTTGCTCATCCAGAAAAGTTAGCAGAAATTCGAGCGAAGCTGCGGAGTATCCGAGGTGAACCTGGTGCAGCACAAAAGCTAGCAACTTTAGTAGAGGAAGAATTAGGCAAGCAGGAAGTTAGACGCCTTCCTGTAGATGTTTATGGAAGAACCGTGTAAGTTCGCGCCAAGAGTCTTCAGCTGCTGAACTGTTGTAGGAAGAACGCTCATGGCAGAAAAACCCATGATCCGCATTGCTGTAAACTTTCAATGTGTACTCTTTGCCTTGTTCCTTGAACCGAGACTCGATTTGTTTAACGCGTTCGTTAGGAATGAATGGATCGACGCCACCAAAGAAAAAGTATAGGGGCACGGTGATATTTGTCACCGCGTCGATCCACTCATCTAGAACCACACCGTAGAAGGAAGCTGCTGCCGCGATTTCGTCCGACAACTTGCAGGCGGTGAGAAAGGTCAAACCGCCGCCCAAGCAGAACCCAGTGACGCCAACTTTACCTGGGTTAACATCTGGTCGCGACTTCACATAAGTTAATGCCGCCTGAATGTCCTCCTCCACGGGCTTACCGAAATCAAGGCGGAACATCATGGCCCTGGCTTCCTCAACCTCATCGTATCCAAACTTATTGTTCGGCAACTCGCGGTAATATAAGTCTGGTGCGAGAACCACGTAACCTTCGTTAGCAATCCGGGCTGCAACGTCTCGGATGTGCGATGTTAAGCCAAAGGCTTCCATAAGAAGGATAACAGCTGGCTTGTGACTATTCTCAGCAGGTGTACACAAGAAGGCGGGCATCTGTCCGTCGGGCGTGGGAATCATCACCTCTGTCTGTCGAGAATGCATTTTTTCACTCCTGTTTGTTGACTGAATCGCCACACCGAGAACCAACCCTACTTCCCAGAAGACTCTCCATCTCTTCGTCCTAATTCATACACGCCACAACCCATACAAGCAAGTATCCCCATGCTAATTGCCCAGCTCGAACCTAAACTAATTTCTACTCCCCAATTTAGTAAAGCACCAATGACCAGAAAGGGCAGGATACTGAAAACTGAGGCGTAAAACGCATTTTGTGATTCTCTCGCTTTTCTTGTTTTTTCAAATTCTGACTGACTGGTGTAGAGCGATCGCTCAGCAAAATTAAACCAACGGTTCAATTGCAGTATCACCCATTCCCTGATTGGGGAAAAACCAAGATACAGCGCCAAAGACCACAAACTTGCTCCGGCGATCGCGATTGTGTCTAACTCAAAGCTGAAAGGCAATATTTCAGTCAGCATGGCTTGGTGGAAGTCTTGTGGAAGTTGCGTTTGGGAAGTTAAACCAATAATAATAACGATAAACTTAACAGCATTGTTACTTATTTGCAACTCTTGCACTATAGGAATCCGGTTTGATTTCTGAATTGACTCGTCAGGGCGCTTAACAGGGAACAGGGAACAGGGAACAGGGAAGAAGCAATAAAGGTGTACGGAGTTTTTTTCAAAAACCAAATAGGAGTCCTATATTACATTTTATTGTGCACAAGTTTACATTTTTTCCACTCAGTATATACGTAACAACAAAGGTCATTATCAATACTTTTTTTTGAAAACTGATGATCACTAGCTAGTACAGCACTGAACTATCAACAAATCATCACTGCTCAAAGGTATTTAAAATTCTAATGAAATTAGAAAATATTTTAGATTTTTGATTATCAAATCAATCAGGTCATTTTGATACCTGAAAAAATACTATTTTTGAAAAATGACTTGACATAGCAACATTTTCAAGGTAAAAGTATTGCGATGAATCAGTACAAAATATACGCTTTTTCTAGTGGTCACAGGGTGAAAGCACTCCAAAACAAATGTCAATTCCTAATCAAAATTTAAATCTTTGATCCGGCTGAAATTTAGATCAATTTACGGATATATAGTAAGAGCTAGAGGACTAAAAAATGAGTAAGTGGCGACAAACAGTAGCACTTTCCGTAGTCAGCCTATCTATACTAGGTATTGGTGTTGTCAGTTTTATCACTCTATTGACCAAATTAAAAACAGTAGAAGCTGTAGAATTGAGTTCCAAGCAGATAGCAACTGTCAAAAATCCGTTACCAGCCTCAATCAGGGTCGAAAATTTTCAGACCAGCAAGCCAAAACTACCTGTAGAATTTAACACCAAGCAGATAGCAAGAGCTAACAATTGGTTATCAGCGTCTTTTCCAGTAGAAAATTTTCAGTCTTATACATCCGCATTTGGCTACCGTCGTTCTGCAACTGGGGGTTCTAATTTAGAATTTCACAGTGGCTTAGATATCGCCGCGCCACAAGGGAGTTACATTCGCAATTGGTGGACAGGTACGGTGATTAAGGTTGGCGATCGCGATGCTTGCGGAACTCATATAGTCATTCAATCTGGCGAATGGGAACACACCTACTGTCATATGGAAGGACAAGTTGAAACTGTAGATAATCGCCGTTATCTAGTAGATAGAACAGGTGGAATTCAAATTGCAGAAGGTCAGCAACTAAGCGCTGGTATGAGAATTGGTCGAGTAGGAATGACCGGACGAACCACAGGTCCTCACGTTCATTGGGGACTCAAGTATGCTAAACAATATGTCGATCCAGCAATGGTTCTTCGAGAAATGTTCTCCCAGCAGCAAATTGCTAGGAGTTCATCGCAAGGTTGGACTCCTCAACAGTCACAAGTCATCATTCAGGAATCAAAAGCTGTAGGAGATTCGGGATATTAAGTCAGTGAACAGTGATCAGTTATCACTGAACAGGCTACTGATAACTGATCACTGTTAATTTAAGTACTGAATTCTAGGTACTGAATGCTGAGTATTTCTCATATCAAGTCCGCTTAATTACTTATAATTCCTGCTTGACCTCACCCCTCTCGCTTCGCGAGAATTCAAAATTAGGCGTTGCACAAAATGGGGATGAAATAACGAACCGCAAAGACGCGAAGTACACGAAGAAAGAGTTTTCAGAGAAGGAGAGAAATGAAAATCATCCCACAAATATGCAACGCCCAAAATTAAGAATTCTTTTTTTGATAGCGCAGCGTGCCCTTCGGGCATACTTTGAATTTTGAGAGAAGTTTGAGCGGAGGTTTCCTCCGTAAGCGCAAGCGCACGCGGCTTGGGCGTTCACGCAGTGTGTCCCCTTGGGACTTACGCGCAGCGTCTCCTCCGGAGACTCAAATCTTCGGTGACTTTGAATTCCCCGGAGGGTTGGGGTTTCTCGTTTTTATAAGTGTTTATCCGGACATGATATCACTCAAGACTTCATTTAACCGGATACAACTAATTGTTGTTTCTTTGGCAGTTGAGTATATTCAGAGACAATTTTCCGAAATTGCTCACCCTCTATTGTTTCCTGTTCAACAAGCAAATCGACAAGGCGATCTAGTAAAGCTCTATTTTCACGAATAATTTGACGAGCTTTTCTATAGCAAGCAACTGCCATTTCTCGCACTTGTCGGTCAATCTTAGTCGCCATTTCCTCTGAATATTCAGAGCGATTCATCCAATCTCGACCAAGAAAAACGTCACTACTCTGATTTTCCAGAGCTACTAACCCTAACTCAGACATACCATACATAGTCACCATTTTACGAGCAAGGTTTGTCACAACTTTGAGGTCGTTGCTAGCACCACCCGTGACCTCAGCTTCCCCAAATACCTCTACTTCTGCTGCCTTTCCTCCTAAAGTCATGATAATGTTATCGTGCAGCCAAGCTTTAGTATAAAGCCCGCTGTCAATCATTTCTTCATTGAGAATTTGCTGAGAAAAACCACCCACTCCACCAGAACGGGGAATAATTGTCACCTTATTTAAAGGGTCAGCATTTTCCAGAAGTGTAGACAAAAGAGCGTGTCCAACTTCATGATAGGCAATCAACCGCTTTTTCTTGCTATCCATGAGTGGGTTGAGGGTCAACCCAATTGTCAATCTGTCAATAGCATCGTCAATTTCTAGCTGTGTGATACCCTCTTTACGTCTACGTGCCGTCAGAATTGCTGCTTCATTGAGTAAATTTGCTAAGTCTGCTCCTGTAAAACCAGGCGTGCGGCGGGCAATAATTTCCAATGAAACGGATGGATCAACTTTCTTATTACGAGCATGGACTCTTAAAATTTCCAGACGACCTTTGCGGTCTGGTGCATCTACAATCACCTGTCGGTCAAACCGTCCTGGTCGAAGCAATGCGGTATCCAGCACATCGGGACGGTTGGTAGCAGCAATTATAATAATACCAGTGTTACCCTCAAAACCGTCCATCTCGGTGAGCAATTGATTGAGGGTTTGTTCCCGCTCATCATTTCCACCACCAATACCCGCACCTCTTTGGCGTCCTACAGCGTCGATTTCATCGATAAATATCAGACAGGGAGCATTTTCTTTTGCTTTTTTGAATAAATCACGCACACGGGATGCACCCACACCCACAAACATTTCTACGAATTCTGAGCCGGAAATGCTGAAGAATGGTACGCCTGCTTCACCGGCGATCGCTTTTGCAAGCAGTGTTTTACCTGTCCCCGGAGGTCCCACTAACAGTACTCCTTTGGGAATGCGTGCGCCCACAGCAGTGAATTTTTCTGGCTGTTTGAGGAAGGTGACGACTTCTTGCAGTTCTTCTTTCGCTTCTTCAATACCTGCAACGTCGTCAAATTTCACTCCAGTTTTTGCCTCCATCTGGAAGCGAGCTCTGGTTTTACCAAAGTTCATTGCCTGGCTAGAGGCATTAGTAGAGCGGCGAAGGAACAATAACATCAAAGCAACTAGTGGTAAAATCCACATGAGGTTGATCAAAAGTCCGAGAGCCGCTCTACTATTGGCAGAGGGAGCTTCCCCAAACTCAACGTCCTTTTCTTTTAGCTTATTAATTAACTCACTGTTTTGTTCTAAAAGCCGCACTTGTATCGGTTGTTCACCTTGCTTTTGTTCTTTTAGATAAACTCTTGCTAGCTGGTCGGTTTCGTCAAGCTCTACTCTTTTGACTTCTTTATTCTCTATTTTCTCAATTAGTTTACCATAAGATAGAGGCTCGCGCTCTCCTTTTTGTGCTAATGCAGGAGTCGCCCCTAACATTCCTGGCAACATGATTAAACCGGCTGCTAGCGCTCCAGTCAAGGCTGCACTCTTTGTAGGGTGCTGTTTTCTGGATGTCTTTTTCTCAAAATTTTTCATAATAATTATCCTTTGTTTGCTGCTCTATCAGCTTGAGCACTCATTTTTATGCCTTTTCCTCTACCAAGAGTAGATATCAGGGGTGTCTAATCTTCTAGTGTAGCTTCCAAAAAAAAGCATTCCTAAGTTTTTCCTTGCAATACCCATAAGTACGTCTGTTTATGAATTATGAATATTTCTCTATGTTAGACGCCTAATTGGAAGCTTAGGATTCCTCACAGGTTAGACTATGACGCTCAAAAATCTTTTGAAGTACTACTTCCACATTGCTATATTTCTGACTTCCTAGCATGGAATTCTCTGTTAATTGGCATTTGGCATACTATGTCACAAATCGCTATAATCAAATCATACTCGTAATGATTACACTTTGCCAAATATCAGTGTTTGAATGTAAAGACATATTGTCGCAAATATTGTAAAAAAAACAACATGAGGATTCAGTTATGGTAAGGATAGTAGGCATTGCTGGTAGCTTACGACCACAGTCTTACAGCCAATTGGCTTTAGAATTAGCAGCGCAAAAAACACAAGAACTAGGTGCAGAAGTAGAAGTTCTTGATTTGCGCAAAATGAACCTACCATTTTGTGACGGAGGGGACGATTATCCAGATTACCCAGACGTTAAACGGCTGCAAGACGCTTTTAGCCGTGCTGATGGTTTAATTATGGTTACACCTGAATATCACGGTAGCGTTAGTGGTGTCCTGAAAAATGCTCTTGATTTGATGAGCTTTGAGCACCTAGAAGGTAAGGTTGCAGGATTTATTAGTATCTTGGGCGGTCAATCTAATAACAATGCACTCAATGACTTGAGAGTCATTCTCCGATGGGTGCATGCATGGTCTATTCCAGAACAGGTAGCAATTGGGCAAGCTTGGAAAGCTTTTAGTCCTGAAGGTAAACTTGTAGACGAAAAACTTTCCCAAAGATTAGACCAATTCGCTCAGAGTTTGGTTGAAAATACACGGAAGTTACGAGGTGTTGATTAGCTTATTTTTCGCCTACAAGCCTTGTTAACCGGGTTTCTTGAGAATGACGACACTTGTAAACCTTAATTTGCCGTTCAAAAACCCGGTTTTTTAGGTCTTGTAGGACTTACGCACCATCTGCTAGAAACCCGGTTTATTCGTTCGTCTTTGGTTGTGAAACAGACGATTTTTGGTAGAAACCGGGTTTGTTTGCGTAAATCCTGTCTTGTTGAGAATAGTGAGCCAGCGCGGTCTTGGAGGTTTCCACGCCAGGTGCACCGTCCTTGGGAACCCCCCTTCGGGTTCACCAGTCGCCTCTGTCGGGAAACCCGTCATTCGCGCCCTTATTCACCGCAACGCACTGGCTCCCCATGAGCGACTGGCGTATGCGCAAAGCGCACGCCCAAAGGGCTAAAGCGCAGCGTGCGCCTTGCGCATACCCCAAGGGTGCCAGATGTCAGATGAAAAAGTCTCTCAACGTTTCGACCAATTTACTCAGAGTTTGGTTGACAACACTCGCAAGTTGAGAGGCGTGAATGAGAATTCAGCAGTAGTAAGGTGGGCAAAACATTGCCCACCCTACTTTTTAATGATGATGGTGATGATGATGCGCTACAGCTAACTCGGGATTAACTGCCACAGTTTCTTCTGACAACAACTCGTTAATATGAGCATTTGCCCACTGGGCTGCCATGTTTAAGAACTCAGGATGGTCGTTAACGCATGGCATTTGGACGTAGTTTACATCAGAATGCTTTTTCTCTAAGGCATGAATGATGTGGTGTACATCTAGGAGAGTTTCATGGTTTTCTGTCGCAAAACCAATCGGCATAAATACAATTGCTTTGGCACCTAATTGAATCAGGTTTTTCGCTGCTTGTTCAGCATTTGGCAGGGTCCATTCAATCAAGGGTGTGTCGTGGTTTAGCCATCCGACAGAAATTAGAGGGTAGCGATAGATTAATTTGTCGCGGACTAAGTCGTAGAGTATTTGACTTTCGGTAATTCCAGAGGTGAATCCTTTGGCTTTATGGGGACAACCGTGGTTCATCAGCACAATGCCAATTTGAGAAGGTAGGTAAGCACTGGCTAAGTCAGCTGTAATTTTCTCTTCGACTAAATGCGCCATCAAGTCGATGTAAGCTGGTTCATTGTAGAACGACGGAATGTAGCGCAGTCCTTTAACCCAGTGTTCATCGCCCTGAGTCATCTCGGATAAAGCGTTGTTGACTTGTTCTATGGCTATACCGCTGGTGAAAATGGAATCTACAACCAGCAGTGGGTAGATCAGTATTTTGTCAAAACCTTGGTTTTTGATTTCTGCTAGGACTTGTTTGGGTAGGAAGGGGGCGCAAAAGTTAAAAGCTTTAAAAACTTGGACACCCTCACCCCACTTGGCTTGTAGGTCTTTTTCAATGCCAGCGCGTTGTTTTTCAAAAATGGCGTTGTGTGGGGAAATAAAATCATGGTGCTGATGTCCCCACTCATGACGGTCAAATAATGCCAAAAGCCGTGCTAGGGGAGGATAAATCCAAGTAGGCACGGGTGCAAATTTTGCTGTCAGGAGATTTAGTGCTTGTTCATTATAGTTAGCGAAATCTTCGTAGCTTTCGACTTCGCCGTAACCCATGAGTAATACTGCTACTCGGCGTTGACTGGGCAATTGCTCATGTGTTGACTGTAGTTTTTCTGGTGTGGCAACCACAATAGTTCCTCAATACAACTTCAAAAGTTCTGAGTGCTAAGCAATGAGTCATTTGATGATTTCCACTTCAATCTTGGTACTCATAACTCAACACTGCTTGGGTTTTGTTGTTTTCCATACTCGTAAAATTTTATCCTATCTAGGGGGATAGGATAAAAAAGTAAATATGACTCGTATCTGTAATGACATACTCTATTTACTACCGAAGATAGAAACACAACAAAAAATGACTTTAGAGGCTTGACATATACTTGTCTCGCAAATTATTGTGTAGCGCCTGACTTTTCCCGTTAAGTCGGAAACCATCGAAATAGCAAGGGTTTTACACCCAACTTTATTCTCAACAAACTAAAGTTCCTGACAATGAAGCACGAGAGAATAAGACTTTGGGGTAGAAGCTGAGTTCGCGATACGCATGCAGGCGTCTGCCCTTTGGGCAATCGCTTCACCAAAAAGATAACGGGAAAAGTCAGGTGTAGCGCTTGATAGACTTGAATTGATATGTTGAGTTGTTAATTATAAGGACAAGTCACCGCTTTGCTGAGTTCAAACAGGTTGAACTTTTTTTGAACATTGCAAGCCGGAATGTGTCCGGAAAAGCATTGTCAATCATGTTAATTTTATAACTATAATACTGAAGCAACTTGAGGAAAAAGACGCTAAGACAAGAAAACATGAGTATAATTATTTGCCCTGGTATTCATGAATCAGCCTTAACTCAATGTTTTGTATCAGGGTGGATAGACCAAGTTATAGATGAAGCAAAAAATAAAATATCAGTAGATTTACTGATATTTTCTGGTGAGAGTGGTTTAGCTTTATCAGCATTTCACATATTGCAATTTTTACACAAACACTTGCAGGATAGGATAGAATCGCCAGTTGTATTCATTAGCTTTAGTGCTGGTGTGGTTGGGGCAATACTCGCTGCTCATAAATGGCAACAAATTGGCGGTTCTGTCAAAGCTTTTATTGCTATAGATGGATGGGGAGTGCCTATGTGGGGAAATTTTCCTATCCATCGGATGAGTCATGATTATTTCACCCACTGGAGTTCTTCTGTGCTAGGAAGCGGGGAAAATAACTTTTATGCGGATCCACCTGTTGAGCATTTAGAAATGTGGCGATCGCCCCAAACTGTACAAGGCTATGCTTTAGACTCTTGTTTTGGCGAATCACCCCCGAAACAGCGTCTAAGCGCAGCTGAGTTTTTGCACTTGCTTTTAAAGCATTATGAAGATAACTAGTCCGGAAAACAGATTTGCAAAGCAGGAGTGAGTAAAAGAAGATCAGGGAATAAAGATGATGAGGAAGACTATGAGGCAGTGCGCCCTTGATGAGGCAGCGTGTTCTGTTTTGAAGGCTTCCGGCTTTCTTCGGATCTGGCGTTTTCCTTCGTTGAGGCAAAAAGCGAACGCACTGGCTCCCCTACCAAGAGCGCTGTCTCACCTGCTTCCCTTACTTTTTCACTTCTTTCGTTCCCTAATCGCTATCTCAAAAGATTCTGATGTTTCCAACTGAACCTGCTGCTGTGAATAAAGGGTTTATTGCCATTCTCAAAAACCGTGGCTTCATGCTGCTGTGGATTGGGCAATTGATATCTCAATTAGCAGATAAAGTCTTTTTTGTTTTAATGGTTGCTCTACTTGAGAACTACCCAGCCCCTGCTGGATTGGCGCAAAACTCGATGTATTCGATCTTGATGGTGGCCTTTACAGTACCAGCGATATTGTTTGGTTCCGCAGGCGGTGTATTTGTTGACCGCTTCCCCAAAAAGCTGATTATGATTGGTTCTGATATCGTGCGCGGGCTATTAACGCTGTGTATTCCTTTTTTGCCACGAGAATTTCTGATTCTGCTTATAATAACCTTTGCCATCTCCACTGTGACGCAGTTTTTTGCACCTGCTGAGCAAGCCGCCATTCCGCTGTTGGTGAAAAAAGAAAATTTGATGGCAGCCAATGCGTTGTTTAGCAGCACGATGATGGGAGCTTTGATTGTTGGCTTTGCGGTGGGAGAGCCAATTTTGAGTTGGGCGAAAGACTCAATTGGAGCAAAATATGGTCAAGAGCTTGTGGTAGCAGGGTTGTACCTGTTGTCTGCGGGCATTATGCAACCGATTAATTTTAGAGACAAGGTATCTTTTGATAACACTCAGCCAGTCATCAATCCTTGGGCTGATTTTAAAGATGGTTTGCGTTATCTTAAGAAAAATCGTCTCGTGTTGAATGCCATGCTGCAACTGACGACTTTGTATTGTGTGTTTGCAGCGTTAACAGTACTGGCTATTAGATTAGCAGAAAAGTTTGGCTTACAAGGGAAACAATTTGGCTTTTTCTTAGCAGCAGCTGGGGTTGGTATGGTTTTGGGAGCGGCGATTTTGGGTCACTGGGGTGAGAAAGTTCACCAGAAACCCCTACCCCTGATTGGGTTTTTAATTATGGCGCTGGTTTTAGGAGTGTTCAGTTTTACTCACAACTTGCTCTTAGCTTTAGCACTTTGTGCATTGTTGGGTATAGGCGCTGCTTTTATTGGCGTACCAATGCAAACTCTGATTCAACAGCAAACACCACCCACAATGCATGGTAAAGTGTTTGGGTTTCAAAATCATGCCGTAAACATAGCCCTTAGCGCACCACTAGCAATCACTGGTCCACTGACTGATGCTCTTGGGTTGCGAATTGTTCTTGTGGGAACGAGTGTTGTCGTGGCGATTGTAGGCGTTTGGGCTTGGCAAAACACTCGTTGAGTATTGCGAGACATTTTTCTAAAATGAATTTTCTATTTTTTATAGGAAATGTTTTCGCTATTGTATTAAGCTTTTCAATTAAAATGAAGTTTTAACTACTAAAGATTCAGCATTAACTTAGCTATTGCGTGAGGTTTGACTGTGCGTTCGCCTTCCCAAATTAGTCTCCCACAAACCGAAAACGAAAGCATCTCCACTGTCTCTGTCTCGCCAGCCGTGACGCCAAAACGTGCATCAGGTGGTTTTGCGTTGCTTGATAGTCTCAAGCGCCACGGCGTTGAGTATATTTTTGGTTATCCTGGTGGTGCAATTCTGCCGATTTACGACGATCTATACAAAGTAGAAGCTGCTGGTGGTGATATTAAGCATATCTTGGTGAGACACGAACAAGGTGCCGCACACGCCGCCGACGGTTACGCCCGTGCGACGGGGAAGGTAGGAGTGTGCTTTGGAACTTCGGGTCCAGGGGCGACGAATTTGGTGACGGGCATCGCCACTGCCTATATGGACTCAATCCCAATGATTATTGTCACCGGGCAGGTCTCACGGGCGGTAATTGGTACGGACGCGTTTCAGGAAACTGATATTTACGGAATTACGCTACCAATTGTCAAGCACTCCTATGTGGTGCGTGACGCTAAAGATATGGCGCGAATTGTTGCTGAAGCTTTCCATATTGCTAGCACTGGGCGTCCAGGACCAGTTTTGATTGATGTTCCTAAGGATGTGGCGCTTGAAGAATTTGACTATGTGCCCGTGGAACCGGGAAAAGTGAAGTTACCCGGGTATCGTCCCACAGTGAAAGGAAATCCACGGCAGGTTTGTGCAGCAATACAATTAATCCGTGAAAGTCGCCGTCCGTTGTTGTATGTCGGTGGAGGTGCGATCGCCTCAGGAGCACACGAAGAAATTAAACAACTGGCGGAATTATTCAATATCCCCGTCAGCACAACATTCATGGGTATCGGTGCCTTTGATGAACATCATCCCCTCTCTTTGGGAATGTTGGGAATGCACGGCACCGCCTACGCTAACTTTGCTGTCACAGATTGTGACTTGCTGATTTGTGTTGGTGCAAGATTTGATGACCGTGTGACAGGCAAGTTGGATGAATTCGCCACCCGCGCTAAAGTTATTCACATCGACATTGACCCGGCGGAAGTTGGCAAAAACCGCGTTCCTGATGTACCCATCGTCGGCGATGTGCGGAAAGTGTTGCTTGATTTGTTGCGTCGCGTTCAGCAAGCAGGTACAAAGGATGCATCCAACCAAACGCAAGAGTGGCTGAACCTGATCAACCGCTGGAAAGAAGAGTATCCTCTGGAGGTGCCACACCATGCTGATAGTATGTCGCCGCAAGAGGTGATTGTAGAAATCGCACGCCAAGCACCCCACGCCTACTACACCACAGATGTAGGTCAACATCAAATGTGGTCGGCACAATTCCTCAAGAATGGTCCCCGGCGCTGGATTTCCAGTGGTGGTTTGGGAACGATGGGTTTTGGCTTACCAGCAGCCATAGGCGCGAAGGTGGCGTTCCCCGATGAACAAGTCATCTGTATTAGCGGTGACGCCAGTTTCCAAATGAATTTACAGGAACTGGGAACAGCAGCACAGTATGGTCTAAATGTCAAGACTGTGATTATCAATAACGGCTGGCAGGGAATGGTGCGCCAGTGGCAAGAAGCGTTCTACGGTGAGCGTTACTCCTGCTCGAATATGGAAGTAGGAATGCCGGACATTGAATTTTTGGCAAAGGCGTATGGCATCAAGGGGATGGTGATTAAAAACCGAGAGGAGTTGAAGGAGGCGATCGCCGAAATGCTCGCACATCCTGGTCCAGTTATCGTCAATGCTTATGTTACCAGAGACGAAAACTGTTACCCAATGGTGGCTCCTGGAAAGAGCAACGCTCAGATGGTTGGGTTACGACGCCAACCAAAGAAAGCTTCACTAGAGCCAGTTTATTGCAACAACTGCGGTGCGAAAAACGCGCCAAATAACAACTTCTGTCCTGAGTGCGGTACGAAGTTGTGAAGTAATCCGGGTTAACTTAAGCTAAAACCCTTCTAAAATCTCGTTTCCAGGTTCCACCTGGAAATGCAATTGAAGCGGCTCTGCCGCTTTTAAGGCAGGCAGAGAGAGCCTCCTAAGGCTGCATTCCCAGCCTGAGGCTGGGAACGAGACAATCTCTTAAAGCTTGTTCTATACTGGTTTTCACCTTAAGTTAACACCTATGGTATTACCCACCCTCATTTCTTTTTGACTCCCCAGCGTCTTGTTGACTCGCTGTTTAAGCAGTTGTGTTCACAGTTCGCTTCATAACGTAGAGCGTGTGCGTTTTGTTGCCGAATTTCCTAGGTGGCGTTTTACGTGTCACCTCAAACCCTAATTTTTTCCAAAAAAGAAATCCTTGCTGATTCTCTTCAATAACAGCTAGCATCACCTGCTGCGCTTTATGCGTTGATACCCAACGCTCAAAAGCCTTATAAAACTTAGAGCCTAAACCTTTGCCTCGTTCTTGGGGAGCAAGCATCATCAAGCCTACCCACCAGCTTCTGTCATCAGGATAATGCCGAATTGCTTCGATTAATCCCACCAAGACGTTATGCACGTCGAAAAAACCAAACATAAATTTGTCCTGTAAAGTTTTCCCTTCAGGAACAGCGAGAAATTCCTCACGAGCAGCAGAAGGTGAGGGCGGATGCCCTTCTGTAAGATAAGCAAAGTCTGTACACTGTTCGTAGAGCTGCTGAAGAACTTCTTCATCATTTGGCTCTAGTCGCCTTACTGAGTAACCAGCAAGTTCCAGCGCAAAATCTGTAGAACTGTTTATACTCATCATTCAAGATGATATAATCTAATGTTGGTAATTATAATTATTCCTGCCTAGGGGGTGATACCTATGATGACATTCAGCAAGCAAGTAACTATCGCTACAGTCTTAGGAGATTCATCATGGATATTCGCCCCATTCGCCGCGAGGAACTGGAAGTCTTCGCTAATTTCAGCAATCAAGCAGAGCTAAACGAGCATTTTCTCAATTATTTAAGAGATATGTGGGATGAAGGCTACGTTCGCCCTGAGTGGTGCTTTGTCGCTGAAGAAGCAGGAGAGTTCGTCGGGCGTATTGTTTACTGGAGTTTACCATCACTCGGCAAACCTTTCATCTGTGATTTTTTGGAACTCCCTTGGAACGCCAACTATCTTGAAGTCGGCACACAGCTTTTACAACAAAGCTTGACACAGTTGCACCTTCATGATAAGCACAGTATGGAGTATCAACTCGATATTCCATCACCCTACTCCACATATCTTGAGAAACGAATTGAGCTGTTGGAAAACTTTGGATTCTCTCTAAAAAGGGAAACGATTCGTTTTGAGTGGAAAGATACTCAGACTCAGATAACGCCATCAAATCGGCTGACTTTCCGTTCGCTTAATGAGGTTGGTGAAAATGCTTTCATTCATGCCATGATGCAAGTATCGTCACAAACTCGCGATCGTTCCATCTTGCATGAGCAAGCTAAACTGGGTTTAGAGCAAGAGGCACTGCAACGCTTTCATATGTCGAAGGCTTTCAAGTACAAGCCGACATGGTGGCAACTAGCATACACCCAGGACGGTACTCTTGTTGGTTTGATTATGCCAGCAGAAAACGATGGTGGACCTATCATTGCGTGTATTGGTGTAGTCCCCGAATATCGGGGACAAGGCTACGTTAACGATTTGCTACAGCAAGGAACCCTCACCCTTAAGTCCAACGGTGCTGTACGCATCCGTAGTGATGCTGATATTAATAATGCACCGATGATTCGCGCCTTTCAACGCGCTGGATACAGGCAGTTTATGTCAAGACGAGAATACCGCTATTCGATGAGGTAAAAACTACTAAGTTTCCAGTCCTGAATTGTGAGTACACATATCTTACAACTCAGGACTTATCACTTAAGATTCAAGACTAAACCTAGCTTTTTGGCAGGATCTCAACGAAGTGTCTGAATCTCGATAGATAATCAAAAAATAATTTGTAGATTGTAGGACTTACGCACTTTACACATTGACAATTATGTGAATTGTAGACTTGTTAAGTTCAAAATCTTGCCCAGACTCGTTCCTGGGCTGCTGCCTGGGAATGCGATTACCTAGAGGCTCAGCCTCCCCTCAAATCGGGAGGCTGAGCCTCTGACAGAAACATTACAAGGCAGAGCCTTGTAACGAGATGTAACAGAAAAACCCTAGCTTGTGGGTAGAGTCGGGCGACACCCGTCTACGTATAGAGATTTATGTAAAAAAAAAAGACATTTTTTGACCCTGTCGATAGATAGAATCATCAGTATCTACTTGGTATTCTCGAATCATCAATCAAACACATACTATTTATCGAGGAATTCACATGCATCGCAACATCAACCAACAACAAACCGCAATCAATACCAACGTTGCTGACAAAAATCACTCACGGCAAGAAAATACCAACATTGCAAACAATCATCGCTCATGGGAAGATGCATGGGCAGATGAGTTGAGTGACCTTGAGATGCAGGCTATCAGTGGTGGTGTTGTAAGCGTAGACCTTGGAAATATCGGTCTTGAGGTTTAATTCTGTTAAATAAAGGTTTTTGAACAGTAACCTATTGACTCGATCCATCTTAAAAATCATGAAAGAATCCAAAACCAGCTATAACCTAGAAAACCAAACACAGAAGATAGAATTGACAGCAGAGGAGTTACAGGCGGTTGTCGGAGGTACAAACTCTGGTGGTGGTATATTGTTACCAGAAGATGCCGTGCCAGGAGTTGAAGTGTCAGTAAAGGGAAATATACTTGGCATACCAATTGGCGTGGGTGCTGATTAAACTCAGTTAGATTACCATAGTGTGCAAAAGCAACAGTAGAGGTATTCGTCTCAATAAAATCTCGGCACACTATCGCAATCCTGCGTAGACTTGTGAAAATCAGGGGGCTTGAGATCCCCGACTTATTTGATAAGTCGGGGGTCTTGTTGTTCATACAAAGACTCCGGACTAATTAGAAACCGGCACATTTTTAAATGCCGCTGTATCTGGTACAAAAACGTCTATGCTGTTAACGCTATCAGGAATCCTTAACCACACATAAGCATCAGCCGAAGCTTGAGGACGCAAAGAAGATAGATCAACACTACCCGTTGAACGTTTGATGTCAACTCCTTTATAGGTTTCGCTTGTGTCAGGATTACGTGCTGTTGTGTTGTAGACTCCTACAGATTCACCAGGATTAATTCCATCCGTAGCCACGCGACGGATACGCATCTGCACATTCACGACATCACGGTTTCCTGTTTCTGGATCTTTAATCCGCTTTACCGAGAGTAACTCTACTTCTGCTTTCTTTCCAAAGGAAGGTTGCACAAATTGACCCGGTTTAATACCACTACCAGTGGTGGCTGGTGATTGTGCTGTTGTGGTTGAAGATGAAGACGCTTCTGATGGATTAGGCTTATTGTCAGGAGGAACAGTACTGGTTTCTGGACTGGAAGTTTTTTGAGTAGAAGTGGTGGCGTTCTTATTACCAGCAGTTGCAACATTCAACGTCTGTTGTAAGGTGAAAACTTGGTAAGCTGTATAGCCACTGCATAATAAAGCCAAAGTCGAGAGTAAGACAGCGACACTAGATAGGAATGTACTCACACCAGAACCTCTATTTCTATCTCTAGATATACAAGTTTGTCAATCTTTCGATTTTGTCATGCTGTGAGTACATTTAGTGAATGATTTGCATACAAATCTGTAAAAATTTAACTAAGGTTGCTTTCGCTGACACTCAAAATTTTGACCTCATCTCCTTGATGTAATATTTTTCCTGCTTCTGATGCAGGTATGTTTGTATTCACGCTTAACTTGTAGAAATGATTGAAACGGGTTGGCGTCGTCCAAGATGGTAGAGAATCCTTGCGCTTAGCCACAAACACCTTCTGAAAATGAGTTGTCACCTTTCCTGTTTGAGAATCTCGTGAGGGAACAACGCAACGCTGACAAGGATTAATCCCCTCAAACAAGACTTCTCCCACTTGAAAGTGAACGTACTTCCCTAGTTCAGTAAATAATTGATCTTCCCAAAATGGTGGAACTCCACCAATTTCTATATTTGATCGCAGACGGAGTCGCATTTCATCAACACTCACATCAGGAAACCAGGAAGCAACTTCTTCTAGTGTGGCTGTACTAATAACAGTGGGTCCTTTGGCATCAGTATCGTCTGGAAAGCCTGAGTTAGTGTTTTGCACAAGTTTAACTGGAAAAGCAAAGTAATCACTGAACCAGGCTTCTAGCAAGGTTCGCTCATGATCAACCTGGAAAATAGCTTTTTGGTCAGTCTCCTGAATGTGTAGGGAGATTGTTTTTAAGTTAGGATCAAACGTTGATCGCAACAAGTGAATCTTGGCATTGCGCTTTGCATTGACAAAATGACCTTGCTGATCAAATAAGGCGAACTCTCGATCATGCTCAAGTGCGCCACTCTCAAGAATTGTTGCTTGATTGACATCAATTCTGTCAAGAGATTTTACCGGGTAAATAGAAATTGCTGCTAGATAGGGTGACATTATCAAAATCTTTTCACGAAGCTTGCAAAACTCGCTACTCAGATTTTAAATGTTACTTATATAGACTCCTGTACTCCCAAGGCTTGACAAACTTAGAATCACTCCAGACTCCTCGCCGACTATTTTTTGCTTGAGTTTCAGCTTGTTCAATGATATTTCTGCTGGGACACTTGTTTAAATAAGGACGGTAAACAAGCGCTAACCCCTCTCGTACTAATACTTCTTGGATAAAAGTCCCGTCGCGCAAACGAATTTCAGCCACTTTGCGTCCGTACCTATCGCTATCGGTGATATTTAGTTTGACGCGATCGCCTCCTTGTTTCACCAGTTCCTGCACCCGTTCTTGCGCCTTTGCACCCCAATCAAATTGGTTGCGAAACACAGAACTTTTACTTTCTTTTTCCTTCTTAGAGTGCGGGATTTCCGGTGCATCCACACATGCAAACCGCACATTGATTTTGTCCCCCTTGGCGTCTTTCACCGCCAGAGTATCACCATCACTAACTTTTTGCACTAAGTCACCAGAGGGAAAAATACGATCACAGCTCATCAAACCAAAAATGAGGGTAGCTGCACAAAGCCAAATTAACGTCTGTTTCATTTCAAAATCTGTTTTCTATTTCAAGCTCCACAGAATGTATTTCTTAGGAGTTAATAAATTTAACTATCTGTTGTTATCACAAAAAAATAAGCATATATTTTAAAGTTGTTCTTTTTATCTGTCAATGAATAAAAAAGAAAAGCGCTTCCTGATATTTTTCTGCCTTTGTGCGCTAGGAGGAATGTTTGTTGGGGGTGTATCTGGCTGGATAGAAAATAGTGATTGCAATTTTACATTATTACCCATACGATGCTCATTAAGCGCATCTTTAAAGAATAAAGTCATAAACGCTATGGCAGTAGGGTTGTGTGCTGGAGTTGGAGCAGCTACAGCTATTGCGGTTGGTCAAAAGTTAGTAGATTGACAATTCACCTCACAGAGTTATCAGTTATCAGTTATCAGTTATAGTTTCATGGCGAACTGGGGAAAACACCACACCAAGAACACTGAAGGCGTCGGGTATGACTGTTTTTCACTTTTTATAACCTACCCTGTCGAGTATCCCTTGATCAAATTACCCAAAATTCCGGGAAAACCTCACCCTGCCCTATCGGGCATCCCTCTCCTTATAAAGGAGAGGGAAAGATTTTTGTTACGCAAAATAAGAATCTCAGCCCAACTGACTTAACCAAGTACTCACATCTACCCTTAACTTTTGCCCCAGTTTCAACAACTGACGGCACTGAGCGGTATCCTGACTTTGAGTAGTTTTAGCCATAAAGAGTGGCACAATCAGACTGTGCAAACAACTGAAGTAGAGTTCTTGAGAACGCTCAAGAGAGATACCAAGATTTAACTGATTTGCCACATCAATTAATCGTTCTAGGCGTTGTAAATCTGCATCAAAAGTCCCGTTGGGATCATGCAACAATTGCCAGAGAGAACGCAATATCAACTGCTCTAACATCTGCTTGCCTTCGGGTATATTTAGATGACAATGCAGGTGCTTGGTTTCTGTGGCGATCGCCTCTAACTCGACGATGTGATTCCAACTTGATAGCGGTTCAGCGATGTCTTGCTCAAGTGAGCGTAAATTTATCATACATCGAGAACCCAAGGCAATTTCTGCTGCAACTTGCAACTCTCGCGGTGCAGGAACTTCATCACGATGAAACGCCATCAGTACACCGTAATTATCACGGTATGCTTGAGTATAAAGTTGATCCAATCGTGACAGGGTTTCTTGACTCAAGAGGTGCATGAGTCGGTGGCGTTCTTCTGCAAATAGATTCCGCAAGCTGAAAGATTCTTCACCAAACAACTGCGTCATAGCTAGGATCGTGTGAGCTGCACTAGCCTCTTGTAGCGCCCCAAACAGCTTTTCTTTCAACTCAGTGTAAGCCAGTCGTCCCTCGAAAGGTTGAATGCAACAATGGAAATCCCAACCACCAAGATGCAGAACTGCAAACACTAAATGTTCGCTTTCCCAGGTAATCTCTGAGACGAGGTTCAAATTTCCTACCGCCAAAGTCAATGATCCCATCCGTTGCAATTGGTAATCGAGTTCGTTGGCGGTGTAGCAATAAACCCGCTTTTGATGTGGATGAGAATGTTTGATGGAACCATTGTGCCCATTTTGTGAAGACGCTGTCTGGGACGTCTCTACAGGTTTGTGGTTGGCAAATAGTGAAGTAATGGCGTATTGGGCAGCAACTTGTTTAAAGCTGACTTGAGCTGTAAGCACCAACTGGCGATAAACTTCGCCACCATGTTTGAACGAATCAACATTGCTGGGTGCTTGGGTTAGGCGTTTGATGAACTCTTTTTCCAACTGTACGCCAGCGACATCCCCTGCGAGTTCCAAAGCACGGGCGGCGTAACGCAGAATTTGTGTTCCCTCTGGACGCGAAAGTTCTTCAAAAAACCATCCACAACTGGTGAACATGAGCAAAGCATGACGTTGCATTTCCAATAAGCGCAGGGCGTCTATTTGTTCACTGGCTGTGAGTTTACGAGTTTGATGACGTGACAGGAAGCGACTCACATTTTCTGGAGAGCGATCGCGTATCACTTGGATATATTCATCTCTTGCCTGCCAGGGATCAACGAAAAACTGTTTACCATGTTGTTCGTACACGGAAATGAGCTGATCCCGGAGCCAATTCAACGCATCCCGTAAGGGGCGACGCCATTTTTGGTGCCATGTGCCGCCACCACCACAACCGCAATCATCTTGCCATCTATCCACGCCGTGGGCGCAACTCCAAGCTGTGACTGGCTTGAGTTTTACTTCCCATGTAGGAGTATTTAAGCTGAGGTAGTGAGCAAAGTTGCTGACTGTCCAACCCCAATGGGGAAACTCTTGTGTAAAGGCATAGGCTAATGTTTTCTCGGTTCCGCCTTTGTGATGTCCAAAGGTTTCCCCATCTGTGGCGACAGAAATTAACTGTGCAGGACGATGATCCCCACGCACTGCTGAACCAATGCGTCCTGCTAAATGATTGGAATTGAACAGGACATCACTAAAACCCATATCTCGGGAGATCGGACCATCGTAGAAGAAGATGTCTATGTAGCGGCGGGATTGGAGAGATGAGTTATCTGATCCTGCTTCTTGTTCTAATTCCTCACTCTCTTTCAAAAAGCAACGATATGGGCGTGTGGGATCAATCTGATTCCCACCAACTTCGTGCCATTCAGGGTTGGGATTATCCTCGGTGGGTAAAAGACGACAACGTTGTGCTTGTGATGGTGCAAGCACAATAAAGCGAATTCCCTCATCGACTAAAGCTTTCAATGTGGCGTAGTCTACAGCAGTTTCCGCCAGCCACATTCCTTCGGGTTCGCGTCCAAAGCGGGAGCGGAAATCTTCTTTGCCCCAGCGGATTTGGGTGTATTTATCATGCTCGTTTGCCAGGGGCATGATGATGTGGTTATATACTTGGGCGATCGCATTACCATGTCCGTTTAGGCGATCGCAACTTTTCGCATCTGCTTCCAAAATTCGCTGATAAACCTCTACATCGTGGCGTTCTAGCCACGACATCAGCGTTGGTCCTATATTAAAGCTCAAATACTCATAATTATTCACGATCCCCACCACTTCGCCTCGTTCATTTAACACCCTGGCAAAGGCATTGGGGCGATAGCATTCATGATGAATTCGTTCGTTCCAATCATGGAAAGGCGCTGCACCAGATTGGCGCTCAATCGCGTCTAGATAAGGGTTTTCTCGTGGTGGTTGATAAAAATGCCCATGAACAGTGACGTAAACACCAGTAGCCTGTCTCAGGGGATCGGGCATTTTGGTGTTTTTGATATTTTCATGCGGCGTCAAGTTTGAACCAGTACTAGCTGGTAGTTCAGCAGCAGAAGTCATGAAGTTATTCCAAAAAATAAACAGTGCTTGCAGTTGCGTTTTTTGATAATGCTGATAAACCTTCCTACAGCGGCATTTCAACAACAGTTAGTTTCAACAGCAACTATGAGATCAAACCAAATTCCGAGGTAGTGGTGTTCGTGTTGGGGGTAATCTGCATTATCAAGCAGCGCTTTGCCCGATGCAGTCAATCATTGACACAAGCCATGTTAGCAGGCTTTGTCGTTGGTACTACTAAAAATTTAATTGTCTTTTAATATATTAAACCCCATCCTTGGTGTAAAATCGTAAGTTTATTGGAAACTTTTGCAACGAAACATTTCGGATTGTACTCATATTGCAATTTTATTTTACAAATCTCAGTCGAGAAAGCAAATAGTCAAATTTGAGAACTCCTGAATTAGAGGGCTGGGAGTATCCTAGTACTCGACCAACCCAAAATTGCCGGGTTAGGGTAAGTAGGGGGAGCAGGGGAAGTTGGGGAAGCAGGGGGAGAAAGAGATTTTTCTTGCTGCTGTTAACCCATCAAAGTTGCTTTGGCAGACTACTAGAGTTTGGTCTACACGAGTGCTGAGTGTTGTAGTGTAATATATTCAAAACTATTCAAAACTCAGGACTCTGTTCCACAGAAAACTCATTGTGCCCAGGATTTGCGGAGGACTTCCTCCTCAGGCATCTGTTTCTAATTAATACTTTCAGTTCAAAATGACAAATGTCAGGTAAAAACATTCTATTTTTGGTTTTGTTACTGTTTATTCCGGTTTCCATAGCGGCTCATTACTTAGAGTGGGGAGAGTTAACAGTTTTTATCACTGCTGGTTTAGCTATTTTGCCCTTAGCAGCTTGGATGGGGACAGCTACAGAAGAAGTGGCTGTGGTGGTTGGTCCAACACTAGGGGGGTTGCTGAACGCCACCTTTGGTAACGCCACAGAACTGATTATTGCCTTAGTTGCCCTAAACGCCGGACTTGTGAATGTCGTCAAAGCCAGTATCACCGGATCAATTATCGGCAACTTACTACTGGTGATGGGTCTTTCCATGTTTTTAGGTGGACTGCGCTACAAAGAACAGACATTTCAGCCAGTTGTCGCGCGAGTCAACGCTTCTTCTATGAATTTGGCGGTGATTGCAATTCTATTGCCCACAGCGATGAAATTTACCGCTAAAGGGATTGAGGAAAAAACCCTGCAAGATCTGTCCCTTGCCGTTGCTGTGGTACTCATTCTCGTCTATGCCCTAACTTTGTTATTTTCCATGAAAACCCACACTTATCTTTACGAAGTGGGTATGGCAGAAACAGACGAAGAGGAAACACATCTCAAGAAACCAAATATTTGGTTGTGGACTGGGGTGCTACTAGTATGTACCCTGTTAGTTGCATTGGAATCAGAATTGCTAGTTGATTCTTTAGAAGTAGCTACATCAGAGTTAGGTTTGACAGCACTTTTTACAGGGGTGATCCTGGTACCCATTATTGGCAATGCTGCAGAACACGCAACAGCTGTTACTGTGGCTATGAAAGATAAAATGGATCTTTCTGTTTCTGTGGCGGTGGGATCAAGTATGCAGATTGCTCTATTTGTTGCTCCCTTTTTAGTTTTAGCAGGGTGGGTACTTGGTCAACCGATGGATTTAAATTTTAATCCTTTTGAATTGGTAGCTGTGGCTGTAGCGGTGTTAATTGCAAATAGCATCAGTTCCGACGGTAAGTCAAATTGGTTAGAAGGCGTACTACTCTTAGCAGCATATGCAGTGTTGGGGTTTGCTTTCTACTTCCTTCCAGTTGTTAATGGTATGGTTTGAGAATAGCTTAGCTGCAATTATGGATGATCCCCTGACTCACCCTTAGTAGGGTAGTTCAGGGGCTTTGCTTTTTAGTTTATGTAAAAAATAGTACTTCACAATCTTATGTAGTTGACACAAAAATTGATAATAGGAACAAAAATGTGATATGTAATACCCCTATCATATGAAGCACAGTTGAATTGTTCACCAGATAGTAGATGCTTGAAAAGCGATATGTAAGATTATTGATAATTAAAGTGGATAAACTGAGATCTTGCACCATTACGAGTAAACCACTAATACTTTTATTGTTTAATGTTTAAAAATACTCAAAAATTAGTTCCAGTTTTAGTCCATTTTAATGGACTTCGCTTATTAGCCTGGGACTTACAGTCCTAGGCGGACGAGAACGAAGTGAAATAAAATGTCATTCTTGTTACATGTTATGGCTCAGGTGCAAGATGTAAGTCAACTAACTTTAGTAATTCTTCAAACTTTCTCACCTAACTTTAGTAACTTTTTATATCAAGTGTAGCTACAGTAATTTTTCATATTAATATGTGTAGCCTAATTACCTAAATAGGACGGGTGATCTGCTTTCTTTTAGGAATGAGATAAAGCATCGCCCGCCGAGCGTCGTTAATTATTTAACACGTGCAGACGACATAGCTTGCGTACAGGGTGCACTACTAGGTCGCATATTCACACGACGTTTCTAGTAGAGCACAGACAAGACTATGAAGCTTATTCAAAAAATCGTCACAACAATAAGTGTTGGCATGGCTATTGCCATGACTATGTTGGAAATTCCAGCAATGGCTTCTACCTTGGTGAGAAAAAACGCTATTGACCTAACACCAGAGGAAAAAGCAGACTTTGTTAATGCTATCAAAACATTAAAAAACACACCTGGCAATAATGACAAGGGCGTGAGTCTGTATGACGAGACTGTTGCCATTCATGCAGGAGCAATGACATTTGACCCAATGCAATTGGGTGGTCAGGTTATGCTACCACAAGACACACCTTCTACAGGACCTGCGAGTGGAGCTGATGCGGCTCATGAACATGGGGGATTTTTACCTTGGCACCGTGAATATTTAAGCCGATTTGAAAAAGCTTTGCAATCAGTCAATCCTAACGTCACTCTTCCCTACTGGGATTGGGCAGATCCAAGATCTGTTGGCGTTATTTTTGATCCCAACTTTTTGGGGACAAATGGCTCAGGATCAACACTAATTATTGAGTATCCAGATGGTAGACCTACCATTAGGCTTGATGGGGGTCCGGTCGTGTCCGGTAATTTTTCCGAAGCTAATGGCTGGACTATCATCCCGGGCTTACATAGTAACATCGGTACAGCCGAAACTCTAGGCACGTCACTCGTACGCTATCTCCCACCCCCAGATGCGCCTCCTGGATTTGGATTCCCCTTAGATCAGGCACAAACAAACCGAATAGTCCAGTCACCAGATTATGCTACGTTTCGCCGTTTCATAGAGGGAGAAATTACCATCAATCCAGACGGCACTCAAAGTGAATGTCAAAACCCATGTAATCATAACCTCGTTCATGGATTGGTTGGTGGGAGTGTGGCTAATCCTAATCCGAACGAGACGGATCGACGCATACTAACATTCGGCACCATGAGTAACACTCCTGGTTCTCCCAACGACCCAGTTTTCTGGCTGCTTCATACCAACATAGATCGTCTTTGGGCCGAATGGCAGAATAATGGTCGCCAAGGTAGCGAATTTTATGCTGTTCCAGGTACAGAACCTTACGGACACAATCTCTATGATCGAATGTGGCCTTGGGACGGAGGTGATTCTATACCCGGCTCAATTGGTAGCATAGATATCAAACCATATTTACCAAGTATCGCACCCGGTGATATCGTCAGACCGGTAGACACTCTGGATTGGCGGAAGTACAGCTACACTTATGACACTCTTGTCAAAAAAGTCCCGGAATCAGATTCTATATTCGGTCTGTTAAGTTTAGGTGCTTTGGGTGCAGCTTTTCTCTGGCGGCGCAAAAGTTATATTAAGGCTTTTGATTCCATTTGTGAAGAAGGGAACAGTAGTACAGACATCCTCCTAGCAGGTGAGTAAATAAAGTCAGAAATTTAGCCAAAGTCGTAGGGGAAGACAATTTTCCCCTATCTTCATTTTTATGAATTAAAATTAGCAAAAAAATGCGGAAACAAAGTTCCTGAATATGAATAATATCCGTAGAATAATAGCGAGCAACTCATGCTGGCTGTTGACCTATGTACGCACTGCCAAGAAGCGAAAACTACTTCTTCTGGGTGAGTCGTTTCTTTGGCAGCCTAGATACGGTTGAAACATATGAAAAATAGTTTTATAAATTGATTTATATGACAAATCAAGCACAACCAGAAGAACAACCATTAGCAAAGTCTGAGTCACAGCCTAAGGCACAACCGACATCCTATCCTGCAATACAACCATTAGCACAATCTGTCAAGATGAAAGCTCTCTCCAGTTCAGGTCTACCTACTCTACGATTTGGTAACACAGGAAGCACTGTAAGAACCTTACAGCGACTTTTAATATCTAATGGCTACTTTGTTCAAGTTGATGGAGTTTTCGGGGCGCTGACAGAGGTTGCTGTTAGGGCCTTCCAGAGTTCACGCGGTTTAAAAGCGGACGGAGTCGTTGGTCCAAGAACTTGGGCTTTATTGTCAGGTTAGTCAAAAATTGAGTCGATATACTATTAATTATGGATTGTGAAACTTTAGATAACTCATAATTCGTAATTTTTATAATTAATTGCTCAGGATTTCTGGAAAAAACTTTTGGATTTCATGAGTCTTCTATATTTTATGTATTTTGTGTATATCTTGACAAATAAGCTGCTGCGGTATAGTCTACATATCGTGATCTGAAGACTTTTATTTGTCCAAAGCAATACAGATGACAAATGACTTTTGACAAAGGACGACCTCCACAAGTCCGCAGCAGATTTTGAATGCGTTACACCTTGACAGATACTGCTGAATTATATTTTGCTGATTCTTTTCAAAGAATTTATGAGATTTTTTTATTTTTCTGTCCTGGCTATTCCGGAACACCAGCAATTTTTCCTGTGAAAGGAAACATGGGTGTTAGTAAAATGAAATACAATGACAGATATTGCCCTGCTGATGACGAGCGTGTTAACAACAGGACAACTATCTCCGACCATTGCACCGCAACTGCGACTAGTTCAGCGAGACAATAACCAGGAGAAGTTAACACAAAGGCAACTATCTCAGATAGTGTCAACTGCTCAAATTACGCCACCTGAATTTGTGCAGCCTGATATGGCTGTTCAAGCTGCTATGTCAGTTATAAGTATAGAAAAGAAAAGTATAGTTAATCCAGCAGAAATCAAGATTGCTTATAAAATATCTTCTAATATTGCTAGAGCAAAGAATTTTCAGGTTGCAAGAAAGGACACAACAGAAGATGTGATTACAGACACTCAATGCTTTCATCTATGTGCAGAACCAGAAATACTTTTGCCCTTTGATGCTATTCCTCAGTTGGTAGCAGAGTGGGAAAACACTGTGCGAAATTTTCCAAGGAGTCCGCTTAAAGAAAGTCAGAAGATTATGCTTGCTTCTACTTCTTTTTTTGGGTTCCAAGTAGCTTCAGAACCTTCTGCTAAAAGGGTTATTCGCCAAAGAAAGCAAAGAGCTACTAATATAGGTAATGATCAAATTGTTTCTCAAAGAAATACTAGTCAATCTTTGCCAGTTCTGAGTTTTCGTAGCTCAGGTCTTGCTGTAAAAGTCTTGCAACAGTTGTTATCGTCTAATGGTTATACTATTCGACCTGATGGGGTTTTTGGTGCCTTGACCGAAGCTGCTGTCAAAGCTTTCCAAAACAAACGGAATTTACCAGTGGATGGCATAGTTGGTCAAAGAACTTGGTATGAGTTGACAAAATAATCATTTGTCTATTAGACCTCTCCAAAAATCGATTTCTAGTGCAAGCGCCGTAAAGGTTTGATAGCCATTTTTGGAGAGGTCTATTGTTCTTTTCAAAAGAACAATAGACAAATGACTGACAACTTAACGATACTTATGCTGCTCTAATAGCTGTTGTGCTCTTGGCTTGTAAATTAAATAGAACAAAGCCTCGATATAGCGCAGCAAATCTTCCCGATTTTCTTTTGAGATAAAGTTCCAAAAGCCATAAATTCGTGCTAATGATAGCAGCTTGGAAGTGTGAATTTTCCATGTATAAGTGCTATAAACTCGGTCAATGGCTTGTTTGGAAATTTGATTCCAATAATTGGGATTTTGTTCGCAGTTCTGGACAAACTCAAGAAGTTTTTCGGCTGTTTCTTCTAAATTGGTTGGGTTGATATAAAAGCCATTGACCTTATCTTGAATGATTTCTAATGGACCACCAAATTGCGTAGCAAAAGTTGGTAATCCTGAAATCATCGCTTCTAAAATTGTCAAGCCAAATGCTTCAAATAAAGCAGGTTGTACAAAGATTCCTTTGTGGTCAGCAATGACCCGATAGATTTCGCCAGAGTCAGATTTGGTCAAACGCACACCCAACCAGCGAATCTTACCATAAAGATTGTATTGCTCTATGATTCGGTAAAGTTTGACAATCTCATCGCGTTCTTCGTTGTCGCCTGATTCTTCAACACGCAACTTACCCGCTACCAAAATGAGGTTGCATTGGTCTTGCAATTGTTGACTCCGACCAAAGCATTCGGCTAAACCAGTGAGGTTTTTAATGCGATCAAGACGCGCCATTGAGAAAAGTGGGCGCTTGGTTGGATCATCAAGAGTACCAAAAATTTGAGAGTCGTCTTCCAGAGTGAAGAGCATTTCTTCTATTCTGGCGCGATCGCTTTCAACCCTGTCTTCACTACGAGTATATGGGAAAAAAGCATTCTCGTTCACTCCAGGCGGTACCACGTTAAACTTGGGACTAAACAGTTCAACCCCATTAACAACGTGGTACAGTTCCGGCATGGTGAAGCACTTGAGTGATTCGTACTGTCCTACACTATCCGGCGTGCCCACAATTTCTTGGTAAGTGCTGCTGATGATAAAGTTGGCAGCATTCATCGCCAACAAGTCAGCGCTGAATTGCAACGAAAAATGATATTTCTCCTCCAAATCTTGCCAATAGAGGTTACTGAACAAGTATTTGGACTTTTCTAAGGCATGGGCAATGTTACACTGGGTGACACGCAGTCTGCGTGCCAGCAAAAACGCTACCAAATTCCCATCAGTATAGTTACCAACAATTAAATCTGGTCTACCCTGAAACTCTGCCAGCAGTTCTTTTTCAGAATCAATGGCGAAGGTTTCCAGATAAGGCCAAAATTCAAACCGCGAAATCCAGTTTTGTGTCATGTTGGGATTGAATTCCCGCAAAGGCACTCGCAAAATCCAGGCGTTTTCAGTATCGTAAACTTTTTCTAGGCGCTGGTTACAAAGGGTGCCATCACTGTTGGGGATAAGGCGGGTGAGAATAATCACCTTCGGCTGGACATTCAATCCTTCTAAACCAGCCAGCATCGCATCTTCTTGCAGTTGCTTTTCCAAGTTCTTCGCTTGGTCGAGGACGTAAACCACTTGACCGCCAGTGTCGGGACGCCCCAAAACTCCCTCTTGCCCAAACCAACCGTGGGCAGAAACCAAGACGATTCTAAAAATCATCGGGATGCGAGAGATGAAAGCTTCCAACGTCTGAGGATCGGGAGAGTCAATCAATTCATCCAGAATACTCAAGCTTTCCTGGACTCGCTGCGCAGTGTGTCCCCAACCCGGTTCAAAGCCCATCACTTGCAAGTCAAATCGGAATTCTTCGTAAGGTTGGCCACTGGGACGAGAACTTACGAAAGAGATGGCTTTTTTGACTTGTTCAGACAGTTGCTGCTGTGACTGAATCCGCTGGTTGATAAGCAGTTGAACGCCGTTGTATTGGTGTAGGCGCAAGAAGTTAAACAAGCCTTCTAGCCATTGCTTGGGGTCAGCAAATAGCTTGCTGGATAGATAGCGGTTGAGAAACTGCACCCCCCTGCCAATATTTTTTGGATCGCGAATCACTGGGGTGTAATCATAAAATGGACCAAAATCCAATTCCAAGAGGTCGCCTTCGTTGGGGTTGTATCGATTGACTAGGCGATCGCGCAAATCCAACAGTTCCTGAACCGTCATCGGTTCTATACTCAAGTCGGCTGTCAGTCGATAAACCTCTTGACTAGCAATCTTTGGTCGTATGATGAAGCAGAGGCTTGATTCCTCTTGAATGATTTCTTGAGTGTAGTAAACAAGTTTTCCTAAGTGAGAAGCAGTGTAAAATTGCTCAGGTTTTTCGTACTTAGAGCAATATTCACCATATAAATTGAGTATGTCGTTACGCAGCAAGTACTTTTTTTCTTGCTGACGTAATTCGCTGATCAGGGAACGCAAATCACTTTTTTCTTCACTATCTAGCACAGCTTGAAGTAATTCAGACATGGTAACTTGTGAGATAATTGTAGGTTTTGGATTCAGCGTTTGACTGAGCAATAGCCAATTGCCAACTGCCCATGGGTAATCGTATAAACAAGTACTACACCTTGGCAATTAGCAATTATTACTACTGTGAGTATTTTTAAATCTCTCTACCTTTTTACGCTTATCTTATATATGAGTATTTTGTACTCTGACTAAAGGCGTAGTCTTTATTGTCTTTTTGTTAAGCACAAAACGCGAAAACATCAAGCTACCTAATGATCCTTGTTAGTACAGATACCTAAAGGTATTCTGGAAAAATCCATTTTCCTTCAAAGAATAGACTTTTACAGCTACTCTTACATAAATTTTAGTTAAGTTGCGAGGGGAAATATATTTGGGAGTAGCAATCAAACTTCTTTTCGTTTTCTTCAGTTTTTTCGTGATCATTACTGAAAAAGCTGAAACAAAACTTTATCTTTTTCTTTTTTAGTTACCGAAAAAGATAAACTTAATTGAATTAAAGTCAAGTATTTTATTCTACTAAGAAAAATATCTGTTCGGGTATTTATAATTTCAGCATAGTCTTTAAAACAAGGTCGGTTTTTATGACTGAACATCCACAACACGCAACAGTACAAGACCACAGTATAGGCAATATCATTATTTTCTCTTTCCTTGCCTTATGTGGGTTGACTTTCATTTTTCTGCTTGGCATCTTCTAGTAGTAGATGATTTTTCAGTAGATAGTCAAGGGCTTTGAGTTTGAGAATGAAGATAAAAAATTTCTCTAACCTTCAATCAGGGAACAGGGAACGCTTAACAGGGAATGCTTAACAGTGAACAGTGAGTAAGCGTGCTTGATGAGTGTTTCCCGACAGCCAGGCATCTGGCGTATGCGCTTTGCGCACGCCCAAAGGGCTAAAGCGCAGCGTCTGTGCAGGAGATACCCGAAGGGTGAACAAGGGGTGGACGAGTCCGTTTCCTACCTGATAACTGCGGCTGGTACTTAATAACTGATAACTGTTAAAAATTGTATTAACAAAATCCCCCAACTCAAGGTTGGGGGATTTCGCTTTGATTATTAGTCAGGTTCTTGTCAACAGCTAAAAATCACCTCAGGGCGAACGATGGGAGTCGAACCCACCAGTGGAGGAACCACAAACCTCTGCCTTAACCGCTTGGCTACGCTCGCCATTATTTTCCATATTATAACAGCTAGCTGCTGAATAGATCAAGTGCTTTTGGCAAAGGAACGGACTTCAATAATGTGGAGTCTAAGATCTATGGTAAATAGCAGTTGGGACAAATGAGACCTATCACTATTATTACATGCCTGGGAGTCGTGGGAGTAGCAGTCTTGGGTATGGCAATGGCGAATACAAATCCTAGTCAGGGTAAATATGAAGAGTATGCAGTACAAAGGCTGAGCGAGTATTTGAAAAGCAATGTGTGTAAGAAAAGTCAAAATCCATTAGAAAATTTAATACAAATGAACTGCGATAAACTGCTAGAAGCAGCAAACCCGCGTATGAGGGAAATTATCTCTATTAGTACAGAAAAACAAGATTTTCTTATTTTTAGTGTTTACCGTACAGATTTAAAACTTAATGATTGGGTACCTTCTTATAAATTTGAAACGGTGGGGGCTTTGGAAAATTTCTACACATACAACGCCCAAAAGCAATAGTTTACATAAAAATAATAGCGACTTTCGATAGAGCTACTTAGATAGCAAGTCTTTCCCAGGATCAAGGTTTTAGCAAGCTGCCACCATTAACATTTTGTAATGAGAGTAGGGAATTTTCCGATTTTCTTGAGTCTGATTCACGAAACACCTAAGAAATTGGCACAAATACCTAAAAGAAAGGAGAACTATTGTGTTTTTTCATAAGAAAGAAACAATTCGACCTGTTAACATTGCTGATCCAAATCCACGTTTTGCTCAACTGCTTCTAGAACAGTTTGGTGGTGCAACAGGTGAATTAACAGCAGCTTTGCAATACTGGACACAGTCCTTACACTGCGAACACGCTGGAATTAAGGATATGTTGCAAGATATTGCTATCGAAGAGTTTAGCCACTTAGAAATGATTGGTAAGCTCATCGAATCTCATACCAAAAATGCTGACCAAACTGAAGCTTACAAAAGTACTTTATTTGCTGTGCGGGGTGTAGGACCTCACTTGCTAGATAGTCAAGGTCAAGCTTGGTCAGCAGCCTATATTAATGAAGGTGGTGACGTAGTGCGTGATTTGCGGGCAGACATTGCTGCTGAAGCAGGTGCACGTCAAACTTACGAGTCATTGATTAAGTTAGCCCCTGATGAAGGAACCAAAGAAGCACTTGTTCATCTTCTGACGCGGGAAATTTCTCATACCCAAATGTTCATGAAGGCGCTGGACTCTTTGGGTAAGTTAACTGAGCCATTTTTCGGTAATATCCAACCTGATAGCACTGTAGACATTTACTATAACTTGTCTAGCAACGGTAAGGATGAGCGTGGTCCTTGGAACTCTGAACCTACTTTCCGTTACATTGCTGACCCCGTTGCAGAACAAAAGAAAGCTGAGAAATAAGTCGCTATCTAACTAGATTCTCAATTAAGTACGAGAACAGCCAGGAACTAACAGCTCCTGGCTAATAGTCATTTTGTCACCTAATTCAACCTACGCTATATTTAATAAACTGAAACATTTGACGTAACGTCCTTGCTAATGGCATCTGCATATCTGTTGGTATCCCACGGAAGTCACGATCCGCGTCCGGAAATTGCTATGCAACATCTGGCAGGCCAGTTATGTCATAAAATACAAAGCGATTTACTCACTATGACAACTGGAGGTATAACTTCTCAGTTGAAATGTGAAACCTTGGTCGGTACAGCGTACTTGGAACTAAATCCCGAACCCCTGCATCAGCAAATCATAAAATTTGCTAAGAATGCTTTAGATTCTGGATGTGATAGTCTCAAAATCCAACCACTATTTTTACTGCCAGGAGTTCATGTGATGGAAGATATTCCAGCCCAAGTCGCACTGGCAGAGCAGGCTATCGGTCAAGATATTAAGATATTTTTACAACCATACTTAGGCTGTCACCCTGGTTTAGAGTGCTTACTGGGGCAGCAATTGATTGCTACAAAAGCAGAAGCAAAAATTCTTTTGGCTCATGGTAGTCGTCGCTTTGAAGCTAATGTTCCAGTGGAAGCAATAGCAGCGAAAATAGGAGCAGTAGCTGCATACTTAAGTGTGTCTCCCAGCTTGGAAGCACGGGTGCAAGAGTTGGTAGCTGCTGGATATAAGAATTTCGTGATAGTACCATACTTTCTATTTCCAGGTGGCATGACGGACGCTGTTGCTCGAAGGCAACAAGAGTTAAAATTACAGTTTCCTGAGGTGAACTTTCAACTGACTTCGCCTCTGGGAGCAAGTGCAGAATTAGTGGAATTGATTTGGGATTTGTTAAAGTAATGAACCGCGAAGACACAAAGGGTGCGAAGGAAGAAAAAGAAGAGAACAAGAGGCATTTGGGTAAAGTCTACCTAGTAGGCGCGGGACCGGGAGATCCGGGGTTGATGACTCTCAAAGGCAAGACTTTGTTAGAGTGTGCTGATGTGGTCATCTATGATGCCCTGGTCAGTCCAGCAATTTTGGCAATGATAAATCCTCAAGCCCAGAAGATTGATGCTGGTAAACGCCGGGGGCGTCATTCAATTATACAGGAAGAAACAACACACTTGCTGATTGCTAAGGCGCAGGATAATGCCATTGTTGTGCGGCTTAAGGGGGGCGACCCGTTTATATTTGGTCGCGGTGGCGAGGAGATGGAAGAATTGGTAGAAGCTGGAATTCCTGTGGAAGTTGTGCCTGGTGTGACATCAGGAATTGCTGCTCCTGCTTATGCAGGTATACCTTTGACGCATCGGTTATATAGTTCATCTGTCACTTTTGTGACAGGGCATGAGTCTGCGGGTAAGTATCGTCCTGCGGTGAATTGGAGTGCGATCGCCCACGGTTCTGAAACAATAGTGATATACATGGGTATTCACAATCTAACTCACATTGTCGAACATTTAACCGAAGCTGGGTTGAATTCAGAAACACCTATTGCTCTGGTACGGTGGGGTACGCGACCGGATCAAGAAGAATTAATTGGTCAGTTCGGAACAATTGTAGAGCAAGTTGAGGCAACTGGGTTTGAAGCCCCAGCAATTGTTGTTATTGGTTCAGTGGTTAAGATGCATGCAATGTTATCTGGTTGTCGTCCTGTTTAATAGATCACGCCAAGGCGCAAAGGCGCAGAGGATGAGTCAGGAAGCTTAATTTATTTACTATTTACGGTGATTCGCGCGGGAGACTGAAAGCCCCCCAGGAGCAGGCACTATGTGCCGAACTCCGTTCTTTAGACCGGGGATGAAAGACGACGACGCATTGTCCCCTAAAAAATTGGGCAGCCTTTGTCTGTTGATCTGTCAAGCAAGACGCGTACTCGTTGCAATAAGGCTGCCGACGCATTGTCCCCTAAAAATCTGGCAGCCTATGCCTAACGGCAGGCTTCGCTGAACGTCTTGTTTATTAGTGGTCGAAGTCGGGTACTCGTTCTTATTAAGGCTGCCAGATTTTTTCGTGTTAGACCCCCGACCCAATTTTTTTACGTGTAAGACCCCCGTTGGGGAAATTCATTTCCCGCCAAGCTTTTTCTTTAGTGAACGTACTAGCTCTGTTAGTACGTCAGATTGAGTTCTGTCTTCTTGCTCACAGTACTCAAGCAAGATATCTTTTTCGTGTTCCGGGATTTGGAAAGTTATATAGCTCTTGGGTTTAGRYCTGGAAAATATACCACAATAGCGGGTATAGTAATATGATCAGGATGTTCCTGATAACTCAACTGGATGTTCTAGTTGAGGCTTAAAAACAAGTTGCTAATASCGAGAAAAAAGCAACCACTGAAGTTCTATCTATCTATCTATAGAAAGCTACGCGAAATCTTGCCAGAGGTAAAGACTGTAATGGTCGTAGCTGATAGATAGTATGGGGTATTGGCAGTCCCCAGAGTTTCGACTCTCCCCTAACACTACCGTGAGGTAGTTCCAGAAACGGTAGGGGGCAACTCCATGAATACAGTTCCACGGGGGATTGGGCTAGATGGGAGAATCTCCGTGGCTTTAGCCCGGAGAGTGTCAAGGTACAAGTTGGATTATTCTACTGAGTTCGTCTGTTACGAAGTCTGATATGTGGGTATGATTTATCAAGGCTAAGTGGCAATCTCGTACTGCTATCAAAAAGCCTTTAATTTCCTGTCTATTCTTGGTTTTATCTTCTACGTCTGTAAGGAAATTAATCCAATGATTTTCGTCTGTACCATAAATATCTAACAAGCGGAATGCAGCAAGATATTCAGCTAAGGGATCGAGGGAAAAGCGGATTTCAGTTTTAGCTGGAGGGATAGTGCGGATAAGATGCAGGCGTTGTTCTAAATATTTAAGACGAGTTTTAGCATTGTCACCTCCCAATTCTTGCATCACATCTTGAATTTTGACATCTGCTGGTCGATACGTTGCTTTGAGGGATTCCCAACCAAGGATTTTGGTATCTTGTTGGACAGTGGCGTCATCAAATTGCTCCTCTGTCACACTGGCATTTAGCCTATTGATGTAGTCGAGTATCAAATTGGGAATAGATTTAGGCAAAGTGTCGCGTTTTCCATCTTCATAGGCGACTATCATCTGTTCAGCATATAATTTTGCCAGTAGAAGGGTAATTTCTCGCTTATCAACCAGACGCGAAAGGTGGCTACAGGCATCAAGAAGTTCTGGATTAGTGAAGAGAGTACGTTTTTCTCGCTTTTCTAGGTAATCTTCCATAAACTTGACTAGCCCAGAACTCTCAATACCGCATGGCTTGAGGATACTATGAGTGACTTTGATATCTTCCTGGCGGCGTGAGGTTATCACCAGACTATTGACTAGAAAATCTGGAGACTGAGGCTTAATCTCTTGTTGCGTCGCTTCGCTCATTTCTGAGAAATGATCTATAATCACCAAAATGCGACGCTGTTGTAGAAGGTGTTTGAGCAATTCTTCAGAGATGGGTGTAGCTTCATCAATTAAGTCTTGCAGTTGTCCGCTAATTGCTTCCAGTAAAGGTTGTTTACCTGTCTCAAGTTTTAAGTTCAGTTCTTCCTCTATTAAAACTGGCAGCATCTTGTGTTCACAAAGACTTCCCTCCATTCCCCACTTAGCTATCTGACAAGCTAGGCTAGTTTTTCCGGTTCCCCCTTCACCGCAGATGAGTAAACAACCGCGATTTTTGCTGAAAGTTGACTGTAAAGAATTCCCAATAAGGAAATTTATTTTTTTGTCATTCAAGATCGCAAGAACAGGAATGTGGATAGCGCGTTCGCCTACTGTATTTTTCTGATGAAACTGCTGATAAGCTGTTGTGAGATATTTAGTAACCCATGCATCTAGAACTCTGTGGCGGTGACTAAAAAGACTGAAAAACAGTAAGTCACGAATTCGCACAGGCGCACCACCCCATGTTTCCGGTAGTTTAAATTCGTATGGTTTGAGAAAATCGTTAATTCGTAGCAGCCATAGGGGACGGAGTCGGAGAACGAGGAACCACAAAGAAGGAAAGAAGACAAGGTAAATCTCCGTTCCTAATAACCATTGATTTTTGAAAATTGACTCAAATGTTTTTCTGAGTAGTGAGAGTGAGCGGATTTCTTTTTCGGTTTTCAAAGCACTGAGAGGACGACGAACACGTGCTATGTTTTTGTCTATGAAAGAATCATGAGGAAACTTGGTTTTGTTATATTCTAAAGCCCGTAATGCTTCCTCCAAGTCTGATATTGCTTGTTGCAATTGTGAGTCCGATAATTTTTTTGCTTTGTCCTGAAGTTCACCAGCTATATTCTCCAGACTCTCACCAATATACCAGCGAACTCGTCCATTTCTGTTACCCCGTAACGTAGGAACGAGGGGACGAATAGCTGGTAAACCTATTTTTGTGATAGCATCAGCAGCGCCCTTGCGAATCGGGCGATTTTTTTCGCCTTCTAACTTTAACTTCTCAATCAGTGGTGCTATTTGCGGATCAGTGGGGGTTTGTGCTGTGCAAGTGCTGCTAAAAAGCAAGGTTGAGGAACCGTATAGCAATGTCACTGCAATCTGAGAAGCGATGACGCTTAAACCAATCCTTCGGAAAAGATTTCGACGAGTGTGTGTAGCCACGGACATACTCTTCAGCTAGTATCTAGCCTTTGTTATACATCCCAAAGATTATTCTTTCCGGATATTTGCTTATTTCCAGATCAAAACTAGCGGCTTCACACCCAGCTATTGAGAGAATTTACTAACTGATGGGTAATCTCTGTTGGTAAACTATCAATTTGATTTGTGAGTATTAAGGTTTGTGACTGTCGCCATGCTTGCAAGGCTGACTGTGCAATTTCTTCAACTTCTTCTGCTGCTTCTAATTTCTCAGTTATGGATTTACAAAGCTGAGTAAAAGCTTGTAGCTGAAGCATTTCCCCCAAACCACCTAACTCTATTGCCATGAGATTAGCTTCGTGTCGCAAAACAGACTTTTCAGTATTTAAAATCAATGATTCTAGGCGTTGTAGACAGTCTTCTACTTCTGTTTTAAACAATAAGCGAATAATGTCTTGTAACGCACTCTCTGGTGAAAGTATTGTTATGGTATCCTCAGAAATCAAACAGCCCAAACGATCTTGTAACTCTTCAAAAACTGGATAACAAAAGGTTGCTAACCATTGTTCATCGATAGTATAACCTTCTGAATGTAGTTTCACTATTTGGCGTAACCAATCTACTCCAGCTAGAAGTAAGCTTTGCAAATCAGCGTCAAGTTCTAAAAGTTCTTTCTGAATTGTCAAAACTTTAAAAGAATCTTCTAATCGGTGAGCTAAGACACTTAACGTCTGAAATCCCATCATGCCTGCGCTACCTTTTATGGAATGAGCAGATCTCACTCCGGCATTGATTTTTGATAGAGCAATTTCACGATTAAATTTGACTTCTAATAATACAGTTTCTAGAGTATTGAGGCAGTTAGTTACTTCCTCTAAAAACTGCAACTGAGTTTGTAGTTCCTTGTCTCGTAACATAGTATTTTTTCGTTCATTTATTAATCGTCATTAGTCATCTCCAATTGCCAAAGAAAACATGACTAATTTTTGTACCTGTTTAGCAATTTCAAGGTGTGGTGTTAGTGATCTAATCAAATGAGATAATTTATAGTAGCAAATCTTAGAACCTGTCAATCATTGAATAATCTAAAATCGCTTTAAGATATTTCTAATTGTCAAGATAAGATACTTAACTTTTGATAACCCTGATATATGAGGAGAGATATATGAGGAGATACATCACTTTTGATGACCCTGATATATTTTGAAGCTAATATAAAAATAAAAACTGCTCATTATGAGCATTCCTACAAAAGTGATTGTCAAGTTTTGTTTTTATTATAAGAACTGATGCGTGAAACTAAACATTAAGATTTTGTTGCTTGAGGAGCCAGTCCGTTCTAGTGGTTCTCCTTGTTGTAGACGCCTTTGTTAGGAACTAGCGTTTTTCCTCTCCTGTCAGAGACGTTGCTTTGTATCTCCTCCACCAGACGCTTACGCTTTGCGCTTACGCCCTGGTTCTGGGGTTAGAACAAAGTGGAACCCAACATTTACTCTCTGGCACAGGTGCAGCTATACCAGACATGTTCTTAAGCGTGCGGACTTACTAGAATTTGGTATGAATTGTATTGCTCTACAAATGCCTTGTCCTCTAAAAACTTGTACATAGTCGAATTATAGAAGACGAGTTGAAGTCAGGTCAAAACTAACTGTATTTAACCGCAAACTGTTATAATTTTTGTGAAATGAAATGTTTTTTTCATGAAAATTAATCTACTAAGCCTCGCAAGATTAAACTCTTTGAATGTACAACAAACTAACTAAGCTAGGTGAACTTAGCGCGAGTTTGACATAACATCATTTATAGATTACTCTATGTGTTGAAAGATAATTTTCAGCAAATCTACTTGTGTGAAAGGCTTGATGAGATAGCCAGTAGCTCTAACCATCTTTGCTTTTGCTCTGTCTATTAATCCTGCTCTGCCCGTAACCATAATCACTGGCGTGTTCTGAAAGTATGAATGTTTTCGTAACAAGGTACACAGTTCATAACCGTCTAAGTTTGGCATTTCGATATCTAGTAAAATGAGGTCAGGTTTAATGCGGATAATTTGCATTAAAGCTTTTAAAGAATCATCTATTCCAATCACAGAAAATATTTTATTATCTAAATAATTGGTGATAGAATTGATGATAACCGGACTATCATCAATGCAGATTATTGTATAACTCTTTGTGTGAGAATGCTTTTGGAAATTCTGTTGGAATTGACGATCATTATTAAAATCTACTGTTTCAGGACTGGTGAAATTTGTAAACTTTTGTTCGAGTTTGGCTTTTGACTGTCTGATTTTTGAGGAAAAAGATTGGAATCGACGTTGTATCCGGCGTGATGTCGTATTTTCCTGTTCTTGTGTTTGATTTTGACAATTTTCAACAATTAAACGTAAATCAAGTTGACAAAATTTTGGCATATCATTGAGGAAATTTTCCGAACTAAATTCATAACTTCCCTCTTTGATATTCAGAAATGGTTCAAGAATTTCTATCGCTAATTGCTCTATTAACATTCCTGCTTGCTCAGGAGTCATATACTTTTGATTCACGAGCCAGCAAATAGCTAAATAATCTAGATTTTCTATTCCTTGATTGTTAAGTCCAGTCTCAAAGAACGCCTCGAACTGTTTACAAATTCCACTATTGAGATTAGGAATTTGCTCACTTAAACACTGTAAATGCCTGTAAATGACATCAAACATTTTATCTGTGTAGCAGGCATAAATCAATTTACCTTCATCTAAATAGATTGACCAAGAAGCTGACGGACTAAACACTTGCCAACAACCACTCAGAGGTTTACTAGTCATTTTTCCTAGTAAGGATAGTGGTTGTAATGCTTGAAAAAATCTGTATCTACCAATAGGAAGTGTCGTCATATTCATAAAGAAAAATTTTTGACTGAAAGAATGACAAGGATACGAAGATAGGTACTCGTGGCTAAAGAGTAGAAAAATGATGCTATTGGTAACTAGCAACTTGGGGTTTTTTGACTCTATATTGTTGCCATAAACTTCTACTTTCTCTTGTTAAGTAGTTGCTGAAGCATGAGTTACACCTGTTTAGACAAAGCAATAACAGATGTCAGATTGCAGTACTCAATCGCTGAAAACGAACAGCCCTCCCCAAAAGGAGAGCAATGGTTGGAGATGCCTAATTCCTGGTTCGCTAGCTTTGAGGGTTTAAGGTAAGGTTTTACTTAGTTTTACTGCTCTTGTATGAGAGATCGGGAGAAATTACAGATGGCTTATACACAGAGTTTGAGCTACTTATCTACATTGATTGTACTGAGGAGTACACTTAGTACAACTCATCATTAATAGGGTTCGGAAATCAAAATTATGCCAAAACAGGGAAATTAATTATCTCTTAAGCCAATTCCGAACCCGTTTTATGGTGACGTGTACTTAGCCGGAAAGTTTACAGCATCATGAGGTACCACAAAAAATTTGGAAAGTGGATAGCTATTTCTCAAATAGACCGTTCTAGAGTATTTTTCCATACCAAAACTATTCGACTTCACTGAAACTTCTGTAAACAAGGAGAGGTATATTCCCGTCTCTACCTATTATTCCCATATGGCTGTCCGCCAAGTTTTGCCTAGCCTAAGTAGATGCTTGTTTGAATTATAAGAATAGAAAACTTATACAAGTAGTGATTGTAGTCATAACTCATACACAAACGTTGCGTCATGAGGCGCAAAGGCAACTGTTTCATAAAAAGGTATTTTCATCATACATACTGGTAACACAATGTGACGTTGTTTCGTAACGAATCGTCACGGGGTCTAACACGTAAAAAATTGGGCAGCCTTAGTTTTCTTGATCTGTCGGCGTAGTTGGATACTCGTTGTATAAAGGAGCCAGTTTGTTGCGGGGGTTCCCCCCGTTGTAGAACCTGGCGTGCTGCCCAATTTTTAGGGGACAATGCGTCACCCTGGAAAGTTTTGAGTGCCACCTTCAATAATTTCCAGTGAGACTCAAAAAATTGAGTAAATAACCTGAAAAAATAGAAAACTTCAGTTAATGGGTAGATGGTAAGTAATATACTCACTATTATTTAGATTACTATAATTTTTGCAAAAAAAGTTGAAACATGTATGAAAACTACTATGAGCCAGCCAAGGAAACGTAAATAATCGCCTTGTTTCCAGTATGGTTTGTTAGAGAATTTGAAATTTTTCTGATTTCAGTGTTTGTACTTAACTGACTTAACTAAAAATATCGAATTCATGAAATATTTATGTATTGAAGTGTAGAAAATAGAAAAATAATAAGTACTCACTGAACAATAGTTTGTTCATGCTACATACGAATAATATACAAACAACAAAATATAGATACCAAAACTATACTTGTATCTACAGGTAAAGTGACTTACACTCAGATGCAACCGCCTTTACATTCAGCCAAGAGTACAAAAATTTAATGCAAAAGCAAGCAATAATGACAATGTATTTCTTGGCAGTCAGTGCGAAGTAAACCACAATAAAAAAATATACTGCCACAAAATCTAGTCTGTCCAAGGGTATTGACAACTTTTATGTAACTTTGATAAAGCTTATATAATTTAGGAACATTTGAGATGAAAAAATAGTCTTTGTCATAATGGGAAAAAACTAAGAACACTATTGGATCTTCTGTTTGTTAGTGATTTGTTGAATTGAAAGCTTTAAGTAAGGCTAGGCAAAAAAATCAATCGATTTTATATAGACATTGACTATTTGTTCAGAATTCTGACTTTCGATGGAAGAAAATATTCTTAGCTTGATTTTATCCATTTAGGGCGATGTAGCCCAAGGTATCGGTCAACCATCCTTAAATACTTTGCAAATACTCCCGAGTAGTTTGTTGCGAAAAACCGGAATCTTTATTTGGTATTGAAAGTTTTATAGTAAGTATTCAGTCTTATGCGCTAAGACTTTAGCTATCGTAAATATGAAGCATCTTCTTATTCTTGGCGGAACAGGTGACGCGACAGAATTGGCAGCTAAGGCCTCGGTTCTCCCAGAGGTAGAAGTTATCACATCTTTAGCTGGTCGCACCAGTCAACCACATGCGCCAGCAGGAATGATACGTATTGGAGGTTTTGGTGGTCAAGCGGGGCTGGTTGAATACTTACTTGAAGCAAAAATAGATGTGCTTATTGATGCGACTCACCCCTTTGCTAAGCAAATCTCTTTTCATGCAGCAGCAGCTGCTGCTACTTGTAAAATACCCCATCTGATGCTCATCCGTCCTGCTTGGGAGCGTCTTTCCACTGACCAATGGGTTGAGGTTGATAGTGTGGAAGCAGCAGCTGCTGTATTACCTGAATTTGCCAAACGGGTATTCCTGACTATCGGTAGGCAGCAACTTGCACCTTTTGCCAGTCTGGAGGATATTTGGTTTTTGATGCGACTTATTGAGCTTCCTGATTCTGATGCATTGGTGCCATCTGGGGTGATATTGTGCGATCGCGGTCCCTTTGCCCTAGACAATGAGCGAAAACTCTTAATTGACTATCAAATTGATACAGTCGTCAGTAAGAATAGCGGTGGTGATGCTACCTATGCCAAGATTATTGCAGCGCGAGAGCTTGGGGTGAGGGTAGTCATGGTGAAGCGTCCAGCAATTCCACCAGGAGAACAAGTTAACAATGTGGAGAGTGCTGTGACGTGGTTGGTGAATCAGCTACTATGAAATTTGAGAGATTGTTTCCCATTTTTAAGTTATGACTGCTGTAACTCTTGTTGTCAAACCCGTTAGCCAGATCCAGTTGGCACCTGGTAGTGCAGTCACCATCCCAAACGTGAGTTGGCAGGAATTTGAGTCGATTTTGCAGGAATTGGGAGAACATCGCAGCGCGAGAGTCGCCTATAGCAAGGGTACTTTAGAAATCATGGCTCCTTTACCTGAACACGAAATTCCCAGAGACCTTCTTTCTGATATTGTCAAAACATTGCTCAAGGCTAAAGGCATTCGATTCCAGCCTTTTGGTTCCACTACCTTTAAACGCGAAAATACAGCAGGAGTTGAACCTGATGCTTGCTTTTATATTAAGAATTATCAACGCATGATTGGTCGTCGTCGCCTGGAAGCTGACGATCCACCACCAGATTTAGCAATCGAAACAAATGTCACTTCCAAAACGACTCTCGATGCATATAGAGCAATTGGTGTCCCAGAAGTTTGGGTTTATGATCGCGGTAGGCTGAATATCTATGTGCTCACAGATGCAATCTACTTAAGATCTAACACTAGTCCCATTTTTGATGAAATGCCTCTGGTGGAAATTATTCCTGGTTTAGTGGAACGTGCTTGGCAGCTGGGAAATCTTCAGGCATTAGAAGAATTTGAAGCGATGATTGCACAGGGAAGAGCGAATTGAATATGTGGGGTAGATCAATCAGAAAAAGTGTGAAACTTTGATTGAGTGTTAGGATTTGGATAAAGTTACCAAGTAAGTCTTGATCAATAACAGTGGCAAAATCTCAAGCCGAATCTAAGCGCAAAGTACTGCTGTATCCTGGTGAAGATGGTTATTTTGTCGTCGAGGTACCGAGTTTGCCAGGTTGCATTAGCCAGGGGAAAACTCGTGAGGAAGCTGTAGCAAATATTGAAGAAGCGATCGCTCTCTACATCCAAATTCTGCAAGAGCGAGGTGAGTCTGTTCCAGAAGATAGAGTTGAAGTTGTCCGCTAATCAGTAAGCTAATGGAATATGTCAAGCACATCAACCGGCTTGTGCTAGGGAACGTACAGTTAGAATTTCGTCGGCACGCAAGGCTTCAACAGCAGATACTGGTACAGTAACCACTGCAATTGACTCACCCACCGCATTGAATACCTCCAGTAGACACCCATCTTCTCCACCAGTAGGATGAGGAACGAAATCAATTAACGTTGCAATATCACCCGCTCTAAGCTGATATTCGCTCAAGTCGAGAGTTAAAGCAACCTCCTTATACAACTCAAGCGTCATGGCGACTCCTTGTGAGGTTTGAGAGTGACAAACTGAAATTTGAAGTGCAATGCCTTCCTATTGAAATCCTTCTACTACAGCCTGGATTTCGTCTGCTGTAACATCTGCTTGATCAAGCTTGGAGTAAATCAGCAATAGGATAACACTTGTGGGTGACTCAAGCTGATAGATTAATCGATAACCAGCGCTTTTACCTTTTTGAATATCACTGTTGCGGACTCGCACCTTAAAAACTGTATAGTCTGTTCCTGGAATCTGATCTCCCAGAAATTCGCCTGCTTGGAGTTGTTCAATGACTGGCTGCACATCAGACCGAATTTGACGATACTTTTTGGAGAGAGTGCGTAGTCGGCGCTTAAATTCATCAGTAAACTTAATTTCAACTGAGGGAGGTTCACTCGGCATCTATTCCATCCCACAATTGAGAAATTGATCTGGTGTTACCAGCTTTTGCTTCCTCAAGCGACTTGCGAAGACTCTCTAATACTACTTCCTTAGATTCATCATCCTCATCTATCCCTTCTTCTACAAACAATACAATTACCCGGACACGGCTTTGCTTTTCTACGGCTAGAGGTTCGTCTAGAGACAGTTGACCTTTTTCATCAACATTTCCCATCACTTCTTGTGCTTTCATCTTTTCGGTGTTAGTAGTGCGACTGCTACCTATTCTAGTTATCTTCTGGGTAAGTCAGGAAGCGAAATTATTTGCAACAGTTTGTATGTACGTGTTTCTGTATCCCTCAACTCAAAATTGACAGACTACTAGAGCCAAGGATAATAGTTTTAAGTTTTTTGACATTTTTACCTTTTTGACATCCCTTGCAAAGATAAGCTTTTTAGGGAGTGAAACAGCCCTCCCTATTCGCCCCATCTCTAAAAGTGAACGGAAACTTTCGTCATCATGCACTAGTGAAATGTGCACGTCAACGCATCATATCATAGATACCTTTCACTTCGCCGCTACGAACTCTATTAGCTAAAAATTGGAGCGCATTGGCATCATCTATTCTGCCTTCTTCTCGCATACCGGAGACACCCCTTTCTAGATTGTCTGCGGCTTTTCTTCGGTTTGCTGCAAAATCAATCTGATCTACGTTTTTGATAGCGTCTTCAGCTTCTTGTACTCGTTTTGGGTCTTTGAAACCCTGTGCCCTTGACTTTGCTTTACCAAATAAACGAAGCGCTTCCTCCTTGCTAAAACCGCGCCATCCATTCATCATCAACTCAGAATAAGGTGCGTTGTCTTCTGTCATCACCAGTTGTTTTTCTGATCTGTGCGGCGGCTGAGAAGCGATTTGAGCATTTGACGTGGTGGGTATTGCTTGTGCGGCAAATGATGACAAAGCGAGCAATGCTGATATTCCTAACGAACTGGCGAAACCTATCAGTAAGGAGGTCAATACTATTACTAATTTCATGCAATTCACTCCATTTAAATTAAAATCTGTTCAATGAACAGAGCTCTGTTCAAAGAGACTTTCCATAGAGTTTTATGTTGCCACTTCTTCTACAATGACTATATCTTCATATTTATGGGTAATACATGGCATTTTTACATCATATTTTGCATATTTTTTTTAGAAAACAACCCCAAAAAAAGCTGCTTGACCTGATACACGACACAATCCAAATCAAGCATTGTCCACTAATACATAACTCGAAAGAATATTCCTTTCCAACTACTTCCTCACCACCCACTGCGTCACCGGCACCATCGGCTTCCACCCCAAAAACCCGCCAATAGGTGCAGCCCGTTGAACAGCAACACGAATCAATTCCCCACCTACCTGATTGTGCCATTGCAACAGCTTCTGCTCACTTTCAACTGTCACAGCATTAGCAACAAAACGCCCACCCGGACGCAAAGCTTCCCAACACACCTCAAATAAACCTTCTGCCGTTGCACCACCACCAATAAAGATGGCGTCGGGTTGAGGCAAGTCTTTCAACGCAGCGGGAGCAATGCCAGCAACAATTTGTAAATGAGGTGTACCAAGAGCAGAGGCGTTGTCAGCAATATATTGTAGTCGGGTGGAGTTTTGTTCAATGGCGATCGCCCGACACCGAGAATGACTCCGCATCCACTCAATACCAATAGAACCACACCCCGCACCCACATCCCACAACAACTGTCCCGGTGTGGGGGCTAAAGCAGAAAGTGTTATGGCTCGCACTTCACGCTTAGTCAATTGTCCATCATGATGATACGCATCATCTGGTAGTCCTGCCAGCCGAGGTAAGGGGATAACTCCAGCATCGGCAATACACTCTACAGCGATGGTATTCAAATCAGCCAGTTCTGTTGTTGTCCATGATGCGGCTGTGCCTGCGATCATTCTCTCCTGAGAACCGCCCATGTGTTCTAGGACAGTAATTTTACTACCACATAAACCACGTTTTGTCAATATTTCAGCGACAAGAGCCGGGGTTTCCTTGCCTTCACTTAAAATGAGAAGACGTGCTCCTGGGTAGATAGCACTTTGGATGAGAGCAGGGGGACGAGCATTTAAGCTTAATGTCTCTACTTCGGTGAGTGACCATCCTAGTCTGGCACAGGCAAGGCTAAAGGATGAAGGGGCAGAGATGATAGTCATCTCAGAAATGGGAATATGGCGGGAGAGAGTGACACCGATACCAAAACACATGGGATCGCCACTTGCCAAGACGCACACAGATTGACCCCGGCGACGGAGAATTTCTTCTATAGAATGACTGATGGGGGAAGTCCAAATGAGTTTTTCTCGTGAATCGTCTGGTGGTAACATGGCGAGATGACGTTTTCCCCCGACTATCACTTGTGCATGCTCAAGGAGAGAACGGGCGATAGCACTCAATCCCGATAACCCATCCTCACCAATACCTACTACTGATAACCATTTCTGCATCTAATGATTGATGGAAGAATTAAGAAGATTTGGCAAAAAGATGTAAGGGTATTATCTCATGCTAAACTACACAAACTTAGAGTCGGGAAATTCCGGTGAGATTCCGGGACTGTGCCGCAGCTGTAATGGGTAAACCCTAGTCAGAATACCGGCTCCAAAGGTGTCTTGTAGACACAATGATTATCTGCTCTCCGCGTCGCACGGGGAAGGAGTTGTAAGCGTGTCTGGTTGTCCTGGTCTTTTTTATCAAACATCCGCGCGAGACGGTACATTATCTCGCATCCGCATACCTGGAGGAATATTGACGAGTCAGCAGTTTCGTGTCATTGCTGACTTAGCTGACGAGTTTGGAGAAGGTTACACGAATATTACCAATCGTGCCAATCTTCAAATCCGTGCAATTCGTACAGAGATTCCCGGTGAGGTTTTAAGAGTTCTACAGAAGATTGGTGTAGCTTCAGCTATTCCAGAGGTTGACCATTTGCGTAATATCATGGGTAGTCCCACGGCTGGGATCGACTTATACGAACTTATCGACACTCAACCGCTGATTTGTGAATTAGATAATTACATTACTAATCACACCGAGTTAGCACCACTTTCACCAAAATTTAGCGTTGCTTTTGATGGCGGTGGTTCTGTGTCAATAGGCGATCGCACCAATGATATCGTCTTGAGTGCAGTTATGGTTGATAAGAACGTTTACTTCCGCCTCAAGCTGAATTTGGGTACATCACTGTTTGAATCATTTATTGATACAGATATTGTGTTGAAACCAGAGGAGTGTATTGAGGTTGTCGCTGCATTAGCAAAAGTCTATTTGCAGCATTTAACAGTAAAGACTCAGAACACTATTCCTCATCGCAAATCGCGTCAGCCGCGTCTTTGGGAAATTTTGAACAACTTAGGTATAGAAAAATTTCTCCAAGAAGTTGAATCTCATCTTTCCTATCCACTGCGGCGGGTTCTCCAGGAGAAACAGACAAACACACAAGGGGAATTCTCCTTGTCGCCTTCTGACTCACGACAACTGAACCCAACTCGATATAAGCACATAGGTGTCCATCCCCAACGACACAAAGGATTATCCTACATTGGTGTTGTGGTACCCGTTGGTAGGTTAGACACTGGGCAAATGCGTGGTTTAGCGGATATTGCTGAAACCTACGCTAGTGGTAAACTGAGGTTGACACCTTGGCAAAATCTCTTGATATCAGATATTCCTCAACAGTGGATTCCCAATATACAAAGTAAAATCGAAAACTTAGGATTGCATTGGTCTGCAACTCACATTCACAGTGCTTTAGTTGCTTGCGCTGGCAATACAGGATGTGGGTCTTCAGCGACAGATACCAAAAGTCACGCCCTAGCATTAGCGGAATATTTGGACAGTCGCCTGATTCTCGACCAACCAATCAACATTCACTTTACAGGTTGCGAAAAATCCTGTGCACAGCATAGCAAGAGCGATATTACCCTTGTTGGTCTCAATATTGAAAATAAAGGGGAAGTAGTGGAAGGCTATAAAGTCTATGTAGGTGACGGTGATAGTAACGAAAAATTTGGACGAGAAATTTACAGCTGGGTAACTTTTGCACAATTACCTCAAGTGGTAGAACGGATGCTGCAAATATATATGGCAGAACGTAATACTCCCAATCAATCATTTCGGGAATTTGTCAACCAGTATATTATTGCAGACTTGCAACGGTTGTTTGAGAAAAGAGAGTGGTTAGTCGTTAGTAAACAAACAAACAACTAACAACTACTTTCTTCAATACTACAAAATTACCTATCTTTATTCTTGGCGTCCTTGGCGACGCCAGACGCCTAGGTCGGCAGACCCTCCTGCGCCGTGCTGGCTTGTCTATGTCCTGCGGACACGCTGCGCTAAGGCGGTTCGTTTAAGAATTAAAAACTAACAAATGACTATTAACTATATAAAAAACGGTAACGAAATATATAGCAAATCCTTTGCCATTATTCGTTCTGAGGCAAATCTGTCTGTACTTGCCCCGGATGTCGCAAATGTAGCCGTGCGTCTCATTCATGCTTGTGGGATGACAGATATTGTTTATGATTTAGCAGCTTCACCAACAGCTGTGGAATCTGGGCGACAGTCTTTAGCAGCAGGGGCACCGATTTTGTGTGATTGTCGAATGGTGGCAGAAGGTATTACGCGGCGACGACTACCAGCAGACAATTCAGTGATTTGTACCCTCAATCATCCGGATGTGCCAGAACTTGCTCAAAAACTGGAAACCACGCGTTCTGCTGCTGCTTTGGAATTGTGGTTACCAGTGTTAGAAGGGGCAGTGGTAGCAGTTGGCAATGCACCTACCGTTTTGTTCCGGTTACTAGAAATGCTGTACGCCGGGGCACCTAAACCAGCACTAATTCTGGGTTTTCCGGTTGGGTTTGTAGGGGCGGCAGAATCGAAAGCCGCACTGGCTGCAGATAGTTTTGGTGTGCCATTTATGACATTACATGGTCGGCGGGGTGGGAGTGCGATCGCCGCCGCCGCAGTTAACGCCTTAGCAACGGAGGAAGAATGATGAACAAAGGTCGTCTTTACGGAGTTGGAGTAGGTCCTGGGGATCCAGAACTTCTGACACTAAAAGCACTGCGGCTATTACGTTCTTGCCCAGTAGTCGCCTATCAATCTGCAGAAGATAAGGAGAGTATTGCTAGAGGTATCGTAGCTCAATACCTCCCTGGCAATCAAATCGAGGTACAGTATCATCTCCCCCGCGCTCTTGATCCATATGCAGCACTACCGATTTACGATCAGGTTGTCATCCCTATTGCAGAACATCTTGCCGGTGGACGGGATGTGGTGGTACTGTGCGAGGGAGATCCGTTATTTTACGGCTCTTTTATGTATATTTTTACACGTTTGTCAGAGCAATTTGAAGCAGAAGTCGTGCCGGGGGTTTCTTCACCAATGGGGTGTGCTTCAGCATTGGGAGTTCCCTTAAGTTATCGTAACGATGTTTTCAGCGTTCTACCAGCCCCTTTACCAGCCGAAGTTTTAGAAGCACAATTGTTAAATGCCGATGCTGCTGTTATTATCAAGCTGCGACGGCATTTAACAAAAGTTCGTGAAGTGTTACATAAATTAGGGCTGTTGTCACGGGCGCGTTACATTGAACGAGGAACGATGGCAAACCAGCGAATCATCTCCTTAGATGATGTAGATCCAGCCCAAGTGCCTTACTTTTCGATGATTCTGGTACCGAGTAAGAGTCAATTTTGACCAAAACTAAGGGTGTAGGGGGTCCGAAACCGACAGAGTAAAGTCCCCCACTAGCAGAAACTCCCTTGGTATACGAGGGAGTTTCTTTTTGACTACTGTTGTTGTGGTTTTGGTTTCGGCTTTGGTTTTTCGATGATTGGTTTTTCGCCCATTGGTTTTTCACTAAAATTAGCTTTGGGCTTGATTGAATGCGGTGGCTTGAATTGCTGTCTTCCAACATCCTTGCCAGCAGCCCTTTCAGCGTCCCTCTTCGCCTTTAACGCTGTTGCCTTATCTTCCTTGCTGACTTTTAAGAACTTGGGTGGCTTCTCCAACGGCAGTCCCAGCAACGAATCAAAAGCAAAAGCATCACGCGCAGGCAGAAATTTAGCTTTGATCTGCACGAAAACTGGCTTGCCTTGCTGTTCTTTCTCAGCTTTGGGATTGAATCTGAACGGCGGAACTGGCGCATCCCTCCAAAATAGTGGCAGGTGGCTTGCTTTCATGAATTTTACTTTTTTTGCTGGTTCTGATTTTTTAACATGATCCAGCCGCTCTTTGGTAAAATTTCGGAATATAGAGATGCAGGGAGTAGGGCAAACCGGGATGAACTGCCACAATCCACAGAGTTTGAACTCCATGTCGGAAAGTTCCTCGGATGCCGCCCCCTTTGTTTCACGTCCTTTGTCAAACCCGACGACTTGAAACGAAACCTGAGGCGGTTGATCGCGTCTAGGGAAGTGCGTAAAACGCGGGTAAACAACCAACCGTTGAGTGGCTTCGCCCGTTGCCTGTACCTCTTTCTTTAGTGCATCAAATGCCCGCTGTTTCTTGGGTGCGTAAAAGAGGGGATACTCTTTGTTCCCAATTATGATAGTACTTTTGTTCTCCTCGGTAAAAACGACCTTTCCAGTAATAACTCCAACAGCTTGAAAGATGGCACCAGGTTCCTCTATTTCCGGCTTCTCTTCCTCTGCAAAAGCAGTAGTTTGTTCAGGGTCGTCTTTGTGTTCTTGCGCTACGTCGGCTGTAGTTTGTTCTGAATCAGTGGTTTGTTCCAATTCAGGTGATACTCCTTCGGAACCACTCAGAGATGGCTCTTTTGGAGTTTTAATGGTGACAATTTCTACTTTTTTCGGTTTCATAATTTTTGATTCTATTATAAAAAACTTGGAACAATATCCCAAGTTTTTTGGGATTTGTGTGCGTTCGCCTCTGGCGGGGCTTTGCCCATCGCCCTTGTTCTGCCAAAGCAAAGTTCACACCAAAAACAGGCTTAAGCGTTCTTTCTGGAACGGGGCGGCGGTGAGTTACTTTGGGCACCAGTGCCGCAGAGTTATTGCCCGAACTCTGGATAAGCCCTTAGATATCATGTAGATATCACCACCTCTATCAATCGAATTTGACAAAAAAAATTATCCAAATTCATGGTGTTCGCACAGAGTTTTTTTACAGCTATACTGACACCATCAAGACATTCGAGATAGAGGAAATTCCTGATAATTGCTTTGAGCACTACTATTTCAATAAATATGTGCATAGTGAGCGAGAGACTGAACGCAAAATATTCCGTCCATGAGGACGGAGCCGAAGACGGTTTATCTACAAGATAATTACTTTACACGAAAAACTTCAAAGCTACCAGACAAGAACAGCTACAAAAAATCGAGCTTTATAAAAAGCTTTGTTCTCATTGAGGAATAAGATCACATGCAGAAGAATATTCCCCAAACTGCCAACGCAGCTCAAACTTCCCCTAACCATGCCAGGATGCTATGTTTATTCTCGACAAAACCCTTATAAACTAAGGACTCCTGCGTCATAGACTGGATGGAATAAGATAATCTATGCCGCGAATTAGCATCTTTTTTTTCACTAGAGGTTCGGGTTGTTTATATTGTTCTCTGGGCATCAACAACTCGCAGGCTACTACCAAGCCCCGTCCTTTAAGGTGCTTGGTTTGCTTACAACAATCCCTAAAGTAGTTACAGATGGTGAATAGCACTGCGTCGTATTCTGGTAGCCTCAACAAAAGCGCACCATCGGTTCTCGGACAATCATCGTATTGACAATGGCACTCGCCCGTTGATTAATTTTATCTATACCTGCTACAAGTGAGTGTACCGTAACAAAGTACTTGCCAATTTTTTCCTCGGCTGACAAATGGTTAGGGTAGTACAAGTGGACCGCACTCAACCAGTTGCTACCATCTGTCTTTGCTTCTTGGAACAAACTATCTGTAAGCGTTTACATCACCATTGTTGGTAGGCCTGATTCTACGATTCTTTGTGCTAGAGGAATCCGGTTTGATTTGGTGACGACAACCGGCTTGATGAGGGTTTCCCTCACGCTTGCTCTGGCGTATGCGCAAAGCGCACGCCCAAAGGGCTAAAGCCGTCAGGCGAAAGCAGGCATACCCGAAGGGTGAATTGATTCGTAGAGGTAGGGAACTCTTAACTCTTAACAGGGAACATAAAGTGTACCTAGCTTCGTCAAAAATCAAATATGAGTCCTATATCTTCTCAATTTTCAAAGAGATAAAAAAAGTTGATTTTATTGTCCCATTATAACAAAATAAAAAAAATATAAAACTATCAAAGAATACATAAATCTTATTTACATAAGTTTAAGATAGGTAACAGTGGTAAACAGCCCAGGGGAATAAATTACCACAAAAATGCAAATTGATTGGGCATGGGGCTGCGATTGAACCAGGTTTTTGGTTAAAACCTGTGGCTATTTTCTGACTTAATGATTGAGTATCTGAACCTCAAAGTAGGTATCGAATCATTGTGCGTGTTAATTGCACGCTGGATGACTCAAACTTCACTTTGTTAAATAGTAGGTTTTCATTCAATCAGTAAACAATGAACAGTGAACAGGAAACTCTTAACAGTGAACAGTGAACAGTGAACAGGGACTGATAACTGCTAACTGGTAACTGATAACTGATAACTGTTAAACACTCTCCACAACGGCTTACAGAAAGTTCTAAAAATTTCTTTTGTCAAGAATTGACAAATATGAAACGTCGTAGAACCTTAATTTGATTCAGTATGAGAATTTTTAGTCTCAAAACTTTTGACTGAATACATAATTTGCAGTGGCAAATCATTCAGAAAATATGTCTTGGAGAAAAATATGTTTGAGTATCTTCCGGCTTTGAACGACCACTATTTACCGTATCCGGATACAATTCACCCCATCGTTGTACACTTCGTAATTGCGATGGTATTGTTTGCCTTTGTTTGCGATTTTATTGGCTATTTCACAGGCAAATACCGTCTTTTTGAAGTGAGTTGGTGGAATATGTTTTTCGCTACAATTTCCATCTTCATTGCTATCATTTTTGGTCAGTTTGAAGCTGGTTTGGCAGAGCCTTACGATGCTGTTGAGTCAGTGCTGAATTTTCATACGCTGCTTGGCTGGTCGCTTTCAGGAATTCTTGCATCTATTACAGCTTGGCGCTATGTGATTCGTATCCGCACCCCAAACAAGATACCGTTTTCTTATCTTACACTAGGACTGATTTTAACTCTTCTGGTTGGCGTACAAGTGTATCTCGGAGACAAATTGGTTTGGGTCTATGGACTGCATACAGTACCAGTTGTTGAAGCTCTAAAAGAGGGGTTGTTACAATGAACGCTGAAATTATTGACCAATTCAAAACACATGTTGGCGCAAACGGATTGCCCTATGCAATACCAATTCATCCTAACTTAGTTCACCTCACTCTAGGTTTGTTTATTCTCGCTATTCTCTTTGATTCCGTAGGTGTATTGTTCCCGTTACAAACTTTAGTTTTCAAGTTTTTGGCAATTAAGGCTGTTCGTTCTAACTTCTTTGATGTTGGCTGGTACAATATGCTGGGTTCAGCCATTATTAGCTTTTTTACCGTGACAGCAGGCTTTTACGAAATCATGCTCGCAAATCCACCATCTAATATGAAGAGTGCTTGGGGATTACAAGCAATGGAAACAATGCTTTGGCATGGTGTGGGTGGTGTTTTGTTATTAGCAATGATTGTTGGCATGACAGTCTGGAGAGGATTACAGCGCTATGTTTGGTGCAAGGACGAAAGCCAACAAGTGCAATGGAGTTATCTGTTTTCTGGGTTCGCAATCATGTTTTTAATGTACTTACATGGAACACTAGGGGCGCAACTGGCTGCTGAGTTTGGGGTACATAATACCGCTGATATGTTGTTGCGATTGGGTCAAAACCCCAATACGCTACTCAAGTAAATAATTCTAGTCTTTAGTCATTTGTTCTTTGCTAATGACTGATGACTAGTGAGTGATAACTGATGACTGATGACTAATGACTATGAAAATCTGGAATGTTTTGAGACTCATTGTAAGTGCGATCGCCCTCACTCTTATCAGTCTCTGGGTAGGACAGCAGGCTTATTCTTGGCTTCCCCCACAAGCTGCAGCAGAATCGCAATTGATAGATGATTTGTTCAGCTTTCTTGTCACACTGGGCGCATTCATCTTTGTTGGAGTGACTGCAACTGTTATATACTCCGTGACTTTCCATCGAGCTGGTAGATATGACTTTAAAGATGGTCCTCCGATTGAAGGAAATGTCACACTGGAAGTTGTCTGGACAGCTATCCCAATTTTAGTTGTGTTATGGATTGCAGGCTATAGCTATCAAGTTTACGACCAAATGGCAATTCGTGGTCCAATGGAAATTGTGCACCTGCATACACCAATGGGGATGGAATCAGCTTATGCTGCGCCTGTTGACTCCTCAACTGAACCTGTGGAAAATATTGAAGTCAATGCTAAACAGTGGGCTTGGGTATTTCGCTACCCCAATCAAGGTATCACTAGTACCGAATTGCATTTGCCTAGCGATCGCCGCGTTCGTTTAGCACTGCAATCAGAAGACGTGATCCACGGCTTTTATATTCCCGCTTTCCGACTCAAGCAAGACATCATTCCCAAACGCACAATTGATTTTGAATTCACCCCCATTCGCGTAGGCAAATATCGATTAACCGATTCCCAATTTAGCGGTACTTACTTTGCTACCATGCAGGCGAATGTTGTTGTTGAATCCCCTGAAGATTACGCTCAATGGCTTGCACAAGCAGCAACTCAAAAGCCATCTGCTGCACCCAATCAAGCTGCTGCTGAGTATATCCAGAAAACACAAGAACCTATCAAAACTGGCTGGGCTACAGTTGAGCCTGCACAGCCTCCTCTAGTCAATTACAGCAATCCGTTGTGATTTGTGAGTTTTGCAAGGACAAATAACAAATGACTAATATTTCTATTAAAGACATCAATCTAAATAGTGGTGGAAAACCTCACCACGAAGCCGCAACAGGCTGGAAACGATACTTCAGCTTTAGCACTGATCACAAGGTCATTGGTATCCAGTACATCGTCACTGCTTTCATTTTCTTCCTTGTTGGCGGCATATTTGCAATGGTGATTCGGGGAGAACTGATTACCCCGGAATCAGACCTCGTTGATCGCACAGTCTACAATGCTATGTTTACTATGCATGGCACAGTGATGTTATTCGGTTGGACGTTTCCAGTATTGGTAGGTTTTGCCAACTACCTTGTGCCGTTAATGATTGGGGCGCGAGATATGGCATTTCCCCGCTTGAATGCCGTTGCCTTCTGGATGGTTCCCATAGCCGGAATTTTGCTGATGGCGAGCTTCTTTGTTCCAGGTGGTCCAGCACAAGCAGGCTGGTGGTCTTACCCTCCTGTCAGTTTGCAAAACCCCTCAGGTCAATTGATCAATGGTCAATTTGTCTGGCTTTTGGCTGTGGCAATATCGGGGGTTTCCTCGATTATGGGAGCAGTCAACTTTGTGACAACTATTGTCAAGATGCGTGCACCAGGCATGACATTCTTCCGGATGCCTCTGTTTGTCTGGGCAGTCTTTAGCGCCCAGATTATCCAACTCTTTGGACTCCCTGCCTTAACTGCAGGCGCAGTCATGCTTCTGTTTGACTTAACAGTTGGAACGAGCTTTTTTGACCCTGCAAAGGGAGGTAATGCAGTTCTTTTCCAACACTTTTTCTGGTTCTATTCTCACCCTGCGGTTTACGTCATTATTCTGCCCGTCTTCGGGATTTTTTCAGAAATCTTTCCTGTGTATGCTCGTAAACCTCTGTTCGGTTACAAAGTCGTTGCAATTTCATCACTCTTGATTGCTGGAGTCAGTGCTTTAGTTTGGGTACACCATTTGTATGTGAGTGGAACTCCGGGCTGGATGCGGATGATTTTTATGCTCTCGACAATGTTCGTTTCTGTGCCTACAGGTATTAAAGTTTTTGCTTGGGTTGCAACTATCTGGGGAGGTAAGTTGCGGTTAAATACACCAATGCTATTCGCGTTAGGTGGATTAATATTGTTCGTGTTTGCAGGAATAACTGGCATTACACTTTCTTCTGTTCCAATTGATGTTCACGTTAACAATACATATTATGTGGTGGGTCATTTTCACTACGTTTTGTATGGGACAGTGACAATGGGGATGTTTGCTGCTATATACCACTGGTTCCCCAAGATGACTGGACGTATGTATTATGAAGGCTGGGGTCAGTTGCATTTTTGGCTCGCATTTATTGGCACTAATCTTAACTTTTTCCCAATGCATCCATTAGGATTACAAGGAATGTTGCGTCGCGTTTCTTCCTACGCTCCTGAGTATGAATTCTGGAATATTGTTGCCAGTCTTGGAGCGTTTTTATTAGGAATGTCCACTTTACCTTTCATTCTGAATATGATAGCTTCCTGGATGCATGGAAAGCAGGCTCCTAAAAATCCTTGGCGGGCAATTGGACTAGAGTGGTTGGTTTCTTCACCACCACCTGTAGAGAATTTTGAAGAAATTCCTGTGATAATTTCTGAACCATATGGTTATGGGAAATCTGAACCATTAGTCGCTGCTGCTGGTCAAGTTCATCATCACAAATCGTAGATTGAGAGAAATAAACGTATTTCTTGTAATTACTGTTGGTGGTTAGTTGTACTAACTACCAACGAATAAGTACAAATAATCAGCCGTCAAGTAAAGGAGAATTTCATCAATGGATAGTTCCATGATTTCAGAACAGATACAGGAACCTTTGCATGAGCATACCCACGACGAAGAAGGCAACAAAATGTTCGGCTTTGTTGTGTTTTTACTCTCAGAAAGTGTCATTTTCTTAAGTTTTTTCGCCGGATATATTGTCTACAAAACAACAACTCCCGACTGGTTACCCGCTGGTGTTTCTGGATTAGAAATTAAAGATCCCGCTATTAATACGGTAGTTCTTGTTGCCAGTAGCTTTGTGATTTATCTCGCAGAACGTGCCTTAGTACGTCACAATTTGAATCAATTTCGTCTGTTTCTTTTAACAACAATGGCAATGGGAACTTACTTCCTTGTTGGACAGGCGATTGAATGGAATCATCTTGCTTTTGGCTTTACCAGCGGTGTTTTTGGTGGGACGTTCTACTTGTTGACTGGTTTTCACGGTTTGCACGTTCTGACTGGAATCATTTTACAAACAATAATTTTTGCTCGCTCGTTTATTCCGGGTAATTATGATTCAAGTCACTTTGGTGTAAATGCGACATCATTGTTTTGGCACTTTGTTGATGTCATTTGGATTATTTTGTTTGTTCTCATTTATATCTGGCAGTGAAGGAAGGTTGATAAATCATTTTTTTAAGTTGTCAAATTTGGGTTTTACTTGTTTATCTACAGCCTTAAAAGAGGAGAAATCCTATGATTATTGATGACCAACACTATGATTTGATTATCGTCGGTACAGGTGCGGGTGGAGGTACATTATTACACAAACTTGCACCAACAGGTAAGAAAATTCTTGTCCTGGAGAGAGGCAATTTCTTACCCAAAGAAAATGATAATTGGAATGCCGGAGAGGTTTTTGGAAAAGGACGTTATCACACTCATGAACAGTGGTACGATATTTCTGGAGAGCCTTTTCGTCCTCAAACCAACTATTGGGTAGGAGGGAACACCAAGGTTTATGGTGCGGCTTTGTTACGGATGCGAGAAAAGGATTTTGAGAAGGTTCAACATCAAGACGGTATTTCTCCAGAATGGTCTCTAAAATACCAAGACTTTGAACCCTACTACACAGAAGCAGAAAAGCTGTACTTTGTTCATGGTAAACAAGGAGACGATCCAACAGAGCCTCCTAGGAGTGAAGATTATCCTTATCCTCCAATAAGCCACGAACCCCGGATGCAGCAAATTTGTGATGCTATCTCTAATCAAGGACTGCATCCAGGATATCTGCCTTTGGGCTTGAGGCTGAATGAAAGTGATGTGAATGAGAGTCTTTGTGTTCGCTGTAAAACTTGTGATGGCTTTCCTTGTAAGATTGATGGTAAAGCTGATGCTGAAGTCTCAGGAGTTGTCCCGGCTTTAGAATTTCCTAACGTTACTCTCAAAACTGACGCGAAAGTTGTGTGTTTACACACTAGTCCGTCTGGTCGAGAAGTGCAAGCTGTTGAAGCGGAAATTGCTGGTCAATCTTATCTATTTTTCGGTAATATTGTCGTCTTGGCGTGTGGTGCTGTGAACTCAGCAGCTTTGTTGTTGCGATCGGCGAATGAAAAACACCCCACCGGACTAGCAAATAGTTCAGATCAGGTGGGACGCAATTTCATGAAACACCTACTCTCAGCAGTCGTCCAACTCACTGCTACACCCAACCCTGCTGTGTTCCAAAAGACGATTTGCGTCCACGATTTTTATTGGGGAGACTCAGATTTTGAATATCCGATGGGTCATATTCAAAATACAGGTAATATTCTTCAAGATATGATTCCTGCTGAAGCACCGCCTTTGTTGTCTCTTCTATCAAGATTAATACCGGGATTTGGACTACAACAGTTGGCAACACGTACAATAGGTTGGTGGTTGCAAACAGAAGATTTACCTGACTCCAACAATAGAGTGCGCGTGCAAGGTTCCAAGCTACATCTGGATTACACGCCCAATAATTTCGAGGCTCATGATCGTCTGATTTATCATTGGACAGAGGTGTTGAAAGCTATAGACAAAACTACAAAAAATGCAGTCTTCCCGTTAAGCGTTTATCCTTATAGCAATACGCCTATTCGAGTTGTCGCGCATCAGAGTGGGACTTGTCGCTTTGGAGAAGATCCGACAACATCTGTTCTCGACCTTAATTGTCGCACCCATGATGTAGATAATCTCTACATTGTAGATAGCAGTTTCTTCCCGTCTAGTTCCGGTGTGAGTCCTGCGCTGACGATTATGGCTAATGCGTTGCGCGTTGGCGAACATTTGATTTCACGGTTGAATTAGTGCGAGTGTGATATCAAATCACGGGGTATTACAAAAAATAGGTGGAAAAAGTGCAGTTTGTATCACACAATTCCACCTGTGATTTTGTGAATACGACAGGTTTGAGTTGAATTGAAGCTTAACGCTTTTCGGTTCCCTGATTGGGAGCACCCTCAACAAATTGGTCGCTACCGCCAGATTCTGGTTTTGCAGACTCTTTAGCACCAACTTCAGTTGCAGCCCCTGTCTTGCGGGTTTCTTCGTCAATAGTGGTTTGATAACCACCGGAAGCGTCAGTGCTTTGTTCTTGAGATTTTTCGTTTTCTGGATAAGACATAACTAAACTCCGTATTTAACACTTGTGACATTTTAGGAAGTATAGGAATGTCATTTCTTCTCTCCAAGAGATAGTTTTGCTTCATCACTCCATCTATCTTCTGGATGAATTATCACTCAGATACAGCACATTGCAAGTAAATGAAGTACAACACTGAGAGCTAAAAGCCAGACTTTAAGCCCTTTTTACTTCTGACTCCTGACTCCTGACTCCTGAATTCTGCTGTATGTTAAACAGGAATACAAAATATTAGCTTATCTAAATGCTGTGAACAAGTCTTTGATGCTTATTAGATATCCTTTCACACCCTTTGTAAAGATGTTTTTTCAACAATTTACCCAATCTAGAAATACCTTTTTCAATCTCCTCCGGTGTGAGACAATAACTCAACCGCATAGCTGGATAACCTTTCTTGTCTGGGAAAAACCCTGAACCACAAGCAACTAAGACATTTTGAGATAAGGCTTCGATGCGAATTGTCTTAGTAGGAATATTCTCAGGTAATTGCACCCAAAGAAATAATCCACCATTGGGAACAGTCCACCGTGCTTCTTCGGGAAAGTAACACTCCAAGGCTTGAAGCATAAGATTACGGCTTTGAAGAAGTTCTGCACGCATTTGCTTGAGGTGACGGCGGAGATGTCCTGATGCTAAGTACTCGCTGACTATTGCTTGGGAAATCGTGGATGTATGAAAATCATGGAGCAATTTTTGCTCAAGAATTTCTTGATAATATTTGCCTGTCACTACCATATAACCGACTCGTAAACCAGGCATCAAAGTTTTAGAAAAAGTGTTTATATAAGTCACCAAATCTTGTTTGTCGAAAGCTTTAATTGGTGGTGGTACCGTTTCAAAACATAGTCCTTCATAAGCATTATCTTCTAAAATCGGACACTCGTATTTTTCTGCTAAAGAGAGTAATTCTTGGCGATGTGCTTGAGTTGTCGTTATCCCTGTAGGATTCTGTAAGGTACTGATGGTATAAATTAATTTTGGGCGATGACTTTTGAGATACTGCTCTAATAACTCTAAATTCATCCCCTCCGCAGTCATGGGAATACCTATAATTTTGGCTTTTAATTTTTCCAGGATGGCGATCGCCCCAAAATATGTAGGACTCTCAACAATCACCCAGTCCCCTGGTTGTATGTGATGTTGCAATGCCAATGATAGCCCTTGTTCTGAGCCATTGGTAATAATCAAATTATCTGCCGATATCTCCATTCCCTGTTGAATCAACATCTGAGCAATTTGCCTGCGCAGAGTCAGTTGTCCTTGAGGCAAATCGTATTGAAATAAGCTATCTGGAGTTTGTCTAAGTGCTCGTCTAGCAATTAAATCTATATCTTTTGGTGGATGAGGAAAACCAAGACTAAAGTTAATAATTCCTGGCTGAGATTGTGCGTGCACCCCAGTCGTGTACATATCAAAAAAACAACTTCCTCCTTGCTCTGGAATTATGACATTTTGTGCAGGGGCAAATGTTGATTTCAAATTGGCAGAAGGAACAGAAACGCTACTGACAAAATATCCTGCTCCTTGACGCGCACACACAACACCATCGGCTTCTAGAACGTTATAAGCTTCAATGATTGTGAGTTTGTTAACTTGCAAACTTTGTGCCAAACAGCGGATTGAGGGTAGGCGATCGCCACTTTGCAGTGCGCCAGATTTAATGAGACGACTGATGCGATCGCGTATCTGCAAATATATAGGTTTAGACGATTGTTTCTCTAATAAAATCTTCATCTGGCGCACCATTAATGACAACAAAATCATCAATACTGGCAATATAAACGATTTTTCTTCTGTTGTACTAGTACAGTTTGTGGAATTTTTAATAGAACAGTTGTCAAGAGGCTTAACTGTACTAGTACAAATCTGCAAAAACTGTACCTTCTCAGTTATAAATTCTTGAGCGAAGGTAAAAGTAATAGTTCACCCAACAGTTATGAGAAATGAGTGAGTGCGATGAATGACTCAGCATTTGCGACTCATCACTCAAAACCTCTAAACTTCTCTCAAGTCATTTTGCTATGAAAATCATTAAGTTTTCCAAAGAAATATTGCCAACAATGAAAAACATTTGGCAAGGTGTTGTTACATGGCTGTTTAGCGGTTCTGAACTGCAAGTATGGCAAGAATCAGACCGTTGTGGTCGTACTTTTTCTTGGCACGCCTATGATCCATTAACAGGACGTTCTGCTTGTTTTGGTTCTGAAGAAGAAATGCGAATTTGGATTGAACACTGTTACTACAAGTAACAGACCATTTATAAAGTAAATCTTTAGACGACTAGACGTAGCACCCCGACGAGTCAGCAAAACGGGTGTAGGGGAAACCCCATCAATAAATCGCGCAGCGCCGCAAGCTGCGCGTGGCGGTCTGGGGCTTGAAATTTCGATCAAGACTAAGGGTATATGGGTGTAAGAGTAATTTCTCACCGTCTTTCTCAAAGAAAGACGGTTGAGAAAGCTACGACACTAACGTACTACTTGCTCTAATTTCTCCCAGGTTTTAGGACCAGCGATTCCATCGATAGATAGTCCATAATATTTTTGGAAGAGCTTAACAGCTGTCTCTGTATTGTTTCCAAAATCTCCGTCAGCATTTAAAGGAGGAGGATCTCCGAAGTTTTGTTTACGATCAGCTCGATTCAGCAAGTCTTGCAAACGTTTGACTGATTCACCTTTGCTACCTTTTTGTAGAATAGGATGAGCTTGAGTAGACATAATTCTCCTGTGTTGAGTTTGAGTCAAGTTCCTTTGAAGGAGAAAGTTATTTCCTTCCCCCCTGCAAAAGTAATAGTTGGCAGCAAAATCAACTTATGCAGTTTTCATGCAAAACTCGGCTTATTATCCTGATTCTCCATTTCAAGATAGTCTCAGCCATCATTACCCAAGAACATTTAATTCTAGGAAAATCATCTCAAAGCAAAAATCTCCGTTTGCTTGAGGTAACAAATAGACGGGGGTAATAACTTCTAAATCCGATAGAAAGCTAAGACACTAACCTGCTAGTTCGATCAATTTCGCCCAGGTTTTAGAACCAACAACTCCATCGATAGTTAATCCATAATATTTTTGGAAGTTCTTAACAGCAGTCTCAGTATTAGCTCCAAATACTCCGTCAACTCGTACCGGAGGAGGACTTCCGAAGTTTTTTTTGCGTTCAGCCTGATTCAGCAAGTCTTGCAAATATCTGACTTCTGGACCTTGGCTACCTTTTTGCAGAAGAGGTTGAGTTTGAGTAGACATAGTTCTCCTGAGTTAAAGTTGTTTTGAAGGTGAAAGTTATTTCCTTCCCCTCTGCAGTTGACGGAAAAATCAACTTATGCAGTTAATTTTAGGAAAATCATCTCAAAGCTAAAACCCCCGTCTGCTTGAGGTAACAAATAGACGGGGGTAATAACTTCTAAATCCGATAGAAAGCTAAGACACTAACCTGCTGCTTCGGTCAATTTCGCCCAGGTTTTAGGACCAACAACTCCATCGATAGTTAATCCATAATATTTTTGGAAGTTCTTAACAGCAGTCTCAGTATTACCTCCAAATTCTCCGTCAACTTGTAGCGGAGGAGGATTTCCGAAGTTTTTTTTGCGGTCAGCTTGATTTAGCAAGTTTTGCAGACGGGTGACTTCTGGACCTTTGCTACCTTTTTGCAGAAGAGGTTGAGTTTGAGTAGACATAATTCTCCTGGATTAAAGTTGGGTAGAGTTATTTTGAAGGTGAAGGTTCTTTCCTTCCCCTGTACAAAATGACAGCGGTTTTCATATGAATAGACCACAATCAGCAAACCAGCCCGAAGCATCATCACATAAGATTTGCTTAGTAACAATCAAGGGATAAATGTGCTTAAGAGCTTGGTGGGTTCGAGCTTTTGGGGTACGCAAACACTGATCCGCGTTTTGACCAGTATAATTCGATGGGGGACAAATCATGTGAATAAGCAGGCAAAAATACAACTTTTGCACCCACAGATTCAATTACGTCTTGAATAACCTGTGCATGATGCACTAACAAATTATCCATGACTACAACTGCTCCCACCCACAAAAGATGTTTGACAACGATTGTGAATCAACTGTCCCTATTCTTTAGTATTCGACTAATTTAATCAACGCAAATTTAGCAAGATAAGGCTTAAATTAAGTGCAACTTAATAGTTGACAGCAAAATTAATTTATGCCGTTCTCATGCATAAAAAATTCGGTCTATCAATCTGATTTTCCATTCCAAGTACCAACGCTACAACAACCTAGCGTTTCTCCAATTTAGCAACTCGCCCTTCTAGTGCATTAACCTGCTGCTTGAGTTCTATCACCAGAGTTGCTAGTCTATCAAACATCTTCTCTCGTTCTTGCGGCGATACAGTTCTTCCAGAACGTGTGGATGGTGTAGTGGTGACGCCGCCAGAGGGCGAGGGCGCAGAGCGCCCGTCCCAAAGGGACGAACGCCCACTTTGACCTAACAGCGCCTCAATACGATTAATCCGCGACTCCAAACGATTAAAATCCGCTTCTAAGTTGTAGAAGCGAGATTCTATTTGTTGAGATGAAGCGGTGTTTGAAAAGACTCCGCCCCAAAGCATAATCAACAAAAATAGGGCTAACGCCATCAGCCCAATACGTTTCATTACTTTCCTACTCCGTAAAACTTATCCAAAGTTGCTCACACAACCTCTTCGTTTAACAGTTATTAGTTATCAGTTATCAGTTCCTGTTCACTGTTCACTGTTCACTGTTTACTGTTCACTGGTTTAATCTTCGTTTAATATGAAGTACCTCACACACCCTAGCGTTAGTTTGGTTGCAGTTGAGAAAATAACCTTTGCCAATCGATAGAACTAGCAGTATTTTCTCCCTGTTTCACCTCAAATGTAACGTTAGACGCTTTCGTTTGTTGTAGTGCTTCTACACAAAGCTTAGCCACATCCTCGCGGCTGATTTTTCCTTTGATATTGTCACCTTGCTCAAAAATAAACTCCTTACCCCCTGCTTCCTCAGTCAGTGCACATGGTCTAATAATCGTGTAAGGAATTCCACTTTCTCTTAAAGTATCTTCTCCCTTTAACTTCCATGTTAAAATTCCTCCTAGTTGGTCATTTAATTTGACTGCTGGCGGTTCTTCATCTAAATTGATTCCAGGACGACCAGGACGAGTCACACCCGCTGAACTGACTAAGACAAACTGTGGTAAATTTACCCCACCATAAGCTTTCATTGATTTCACTTCCAAAGCAAAACCACCAGGAGAAAATTGGGGATTTAACTCACCATCATATTCAAACTTGCTCAGCATCAGTTGAAAAGAGCAAATTTTGCTTTGATCAATTTGCGGAGAATCTTTCAGAGTTTTGGCACGAAATACCGCAATCATCTGGGCAAAGGGAATGCGAACATCTATCCAGGTATTAGCTTCTGTATTAAAAGAGTAACTGTAGGCAACACCATCCCATTGTGTTTCTGTACGCAAAAGAAATTTATAACGCTTACCATCACCTTTTAAGCGCAATTCTACACCTTCGTAACCAGAAAGATTGAAGGGAGGCGCGAAATTTTTCGTTCTTACAGAAGCAAACCCTCCAGAGTTCGCAGTTGAGACATTACCAGCAAACAAAGCTGTTTCTTCCACCAATTGGATTTGACTTTGACTCACGCCACCCATCACCACATCATCCACCGCACCCCAGGTATTCTTTAATTCGGTTGATGGTTTTGTAAAATCAAATAATAGTTTTTCCCCTGCTTTGGGCAGATATTTAGCAGCAGCTTCTACCAAGTTTTTCACACCTTGGTATTCTACATTTTCAGGGGTATCGCCAACAATTTCTGGTTGATAAAATTTGATGCCTTGATAGTATTTAGCCCGTTCTGGCGTATCTCCTTCTACTGGTTGCACGCGTACGGCGGTGCAGCATATCACCGCTTGGATATTAGCCATAACTAGGGAATTTAAAGTTTCTGGCTTAGTAATATCTCCAACAACTAATTCAACATTATCACTAAGAATTGACCGTGCTTTGTCGATGTCTCGCACGAGTGCACGTACTTTATAACCCCCATCCAGCAGTCGTTTGACCACTCGCTGACCAACTCCACCCGTCGCACCTGCTACTAATATCACACCCACTTGTTTTGCTCCATCAGGTATATTTTGGCTACTATTAAGACGACCTTGAATCAAATCCTGTACCCAGTTGACAAAAGGGACGACCTCAAAATAAGTCAGGGTTTGGATGAATCTGCCTAAATCCCATTGAGAGCGATTGTTGTTAGTCACGATTCATATCTTACTTGTTGCTGTTCCATAATCATTATTATTACGATAATTCTTCATCAGTTCACCACCATTTGACGTACTCCTCGGCATAAATGCACGAGGATTCTCAAAAGGATGTTACGAGGCAGAAACGCCAGATACCTGGGACGGGAAACCCGTCCGCAGTACTGGCTCCTGAAGTCGTGCCTCTCCACCTTTGTTCCTGCTTTTTCGACTCTTAACTAGACTGTTACCAGCCCCCGCCAGACCCTCCGGGTTCGCCAGTCGCCTGGCTGTCGGGAAACAAGGACCGCAGCGCTGGTCTCACCGTCTCCACAGGCGTTTTCATCTAGGCTGCGTCCCAGCCCAGAGATCCCCCTATTACGGATCACTTGTGCAGCCGCCACATCGCGATGCGTTGTGTAGCCGCATTCAGGACAAGAATGAACCCTATCCTTCAATTCTTTTCTTCCGGTATGGGTGTCACATTGTGGACAAACCTGAGAAGTGTAGTCTTTATCCACTTTCGCAAAGTGGACACCTCGCTTCCAGCAGACCCATTGCAGGATTGAGACGAATTGACCAAAGCCTGCATCTAACGTATGTTTGCAAAACATACCTTTAGCCCATACACGAAAATCAATATCTTCAACAAACATCATTCCAATTCCATCGCAAAGCTTATGGGCTAGCTTAAAATGCCAGTCTTTACGAGTATCAGAAATACGTTGATGAAGTCGAGCTATTTTACAGTTAAGCTTATGGCGATTATTTGAACCAATATTTTTGTTCCTAAGCCTGCGTTGCAGTAATTTCAACTTGCGGTGCAGTGTATTCAAAAAGCGTGGACGTTCAATTAATGCGCCATCACTTGTAGCTGCAAATTTGTCTAGCCCCAAGTCAATTCCAATCGGATGACCAAAAGCTGGTGGTGCTGCTACGCTCACATCACACTCTAATGTCAACATCAAAAAATAACCCGAAGCTTTTTTAACTATTCGAGCTTGTTTAACAATAACGTATTTTGTAGAAAGACAACTAAAGAAAGAGAGACAAAGGAAAAAGGCTCTTTAAGGTGTACCTAGCTGAGCCAAAACAAAATAGTAGTCCTATATACATCTGAAAAATTAATAACTCATGACATTAATCATCAATATTGATATTATGAAAGCATTGGGAGTATGCAGGCAAAAAATGGCAAGCACAAAAGTGATACGCCATAATTATTTGATTTGTAGCCAACAACCTTGACCTATACGCCACCAGGCTTTAACTTGCCACTAGAAACACATATTCACGAGGGTAGCAAACTATGCTCCAGTTTCAACCCCCTGGCTTTGGACAAAAAGTCGTTCATACCTCTGTGGGGTTTATGACTTACTACACCCAAACGACTGCACCTTGGTTGATTGCTGAGACAGAAAATTTACCTCTAGTTTTTCTCCATAACTTTGGTGGCGGGGCTTGTGCTTATGAATGGTCTAAAGTTTACCCTGCTTTTGCAGCTAAGTACGAGATTATAGCGCCGGACTTAATTGGTTGGGGTGAATCTGCACATCCTGTGCGAGATTACCAAATTAACGATTATTTGACGAGTATTGCAGAGTTTATTAGACATACTTGTCGTCCACCAGTAACGGTGATTGCGTCTTCATTAACAGGTGCTTTGATGATTCGCCTCGCGATCGCTCACCCTTTTTTATTTCAAGCCCTGTTTTTGGTATGTCCCTCTGGATTTGATGATTTTGGGCAAGGTGCAGGACGCAGACTTCCACTTGGACTGATCAACATACCACTCTTGGATGATTTCATTTATACTGTTGGCGCTCAAAATGAACTGGCGGTACGCAACTTTTTACAAAGTTTTTTGTTTGCCAAACCAGAACGAGTTTCTGAAGAAATGGTACAAGCTTTCTTAGCCTCTGCAAAACAGCCGAATGCTAAATTTGCAGCCTTGGCATTTTTACAAGGTAACCTTTATTTTGACTTGAGTTTGTATATTCAACAACTGACTATTCCTACAGTAATATTGTGGGGTGAGAAGGCACAATTTACCAGTGTTCAGCTAGGACAGCGTTTGAGGAAGTTAAATAGCAATGCAATTCGTGATTTTCATACAATCCCAGATGCAGGAGTATTATCCCATTTGGAAAGACCTGAGGTTGTCATTGGTTTGTTGCAACGGTTTTTAAAAATTAATGCATAAAGTAGATCAGTAGAAATAAACAGAACTATGTTAAAAAATGTAAAAACGTCATGACTAATGACTAATGACAGCCAAAACATCGTTAACTTTATTTGTACCGACCTACTAAGTTATTTTTCACACTCTCTATTCGCGCTATCATGCCAGAAGAAAAACAAACTATACATGAAGAAATTTTACTGAAACCAGGCACTTTATGGAAACGTGTCAAAGAACAGACTGAGTACGCTTTACAATGTGGGGCGTTGCTGACAATACCAACAGAATTTGAGTTCATAGAACAAGATGGTGTTCGCTTCTTGGTGCGAGTCTTATCTAACCTGGTTCGCAAAGAAGCTGTTAAGCAAAAACAACAAACACAAACTTCCTCCGGTCAAGAATTTAATCCTTTTCTTCCTTACGAGGAGGATTTGTTTGTAGCAGAAATTTCTCAAACTCACGTATGTATCTTAAACAAATTTAACGTTACTGACTATCACTTGCTGCTCATCACTCGTGCTTTTGAGGAACAAGAAACTCTACTCACTCTGCAAGATTTTGCCGCAATGTGGGCGTGTCTGGCTGAGTTTGATGGTTTAGTCTTTTATAATGCTGGCAAAATTGCAGGTGCTAGTCAGCGACACAAGCATTTGCAACTGGTTCCACTTCCACTCATACCCAATGAGTGGAAGATACCGATTGAACCTCTGTTGGCTTCCGCTCAATTTCAAGACTCTGTTGCCACTATACCACAACTTCCTTTTGTACACGCCTTTACAAAGCTAGAGCCTCTTTGGGTACAATCTCCATTCAAAGCGGCTGAAGCCACACTCTCACACTACCGCACTCTGCTACACGCCGTCGGTTTAGAAAACAGTGGAAAACAATCTGGTGCTTATAATCTTCTGGCGACAAGGGAATGGATGTTGATTGTACCGCGATCTGCTGAAAGCAGCAGCGCTAGCCCCGATAGGCGTAGCCGTGCCGCAGGCATAGGGGGCGCTACGCAAACGCTATCGCATGAATCTTTTGAATCCATTGCCGTAAACTCATTAGGATTTGCAGGTTCGCTTTTCGTACGAAACGAGCAACAAATGCAGATTCTCAAAGACCTTGGACCTATGACATTACTACAGGAAGTCGCCGTAGCAAGAAAGTAGGGAGTAGATTGACTACAGGAGTTACCCACGAGTCACGGAATAACGAACCGCAGAGGACGCAGAGGACACAGAGGAATAAGAGTTTCAGAGGTATTTTACGTAGGTCCTGGAGTAATTAGACCGCTTTAAGTCAGAGTTTCAAGCCCTCAATCCAAAGCCGTTTGTATCACTTTCGCTCTCCGCGACGGTGGCTAGCTGCTTGCGTCAACAAAGACTCAGCAAAAGCGATCGCCTCCTGCGCCGATTTCCCACCAGCTAACTGTGCTAGTTCTTCTCGACGCTTGTTTAAATTATCCAGGCTTGTGACTCGCACAACAGTACGTTGTTCGGGATATCCGTTGTTTGTTTTGTCACCTGGTTCGAGGGTGATAACTTGCTTATCGACTCGAAAATGTCGGTCTGCCATTGCTGCAACCAAAGGCTGGTGTGTAACACATAATACTTGAGAACTTTCGCCTAACTGATGCAATTTTTCCGCAATAGACTGTGCAACACGTCCAGAAACCCCAACGTCAATTTCATCAAATATCAGTGTTGCATTCTCATCAGCTTGAGAAAAGCAAGTTTTGAGCGCCAATAAAAAACGACTCATTTCACCCCCGGAAGCAATTTGTGTTAAGGGTTGCAGGGGTTCTCCTGGGTTCGGACTAAACAAAAAGGTTATTTTATCTGCTCCCGCTGCGGTTGGGGAAGTTGGTACAATCTCAACTTGAAACTGTACCTTTTCCATAGCCAAAGGTTTCAGTTCTCTGATGAGTTCTGCTTCTAGAACAGCCGCAGTGGTACGCCGCAGAAGAGTTAACTTCTGACAAGCTTGAGTCAGCTTTTCCCAACAAAGATTTTCTTGTTGTTCTAAACTTTCGATTGATTGGTCGCTATGATTAAGTTCAGCCAATTCTCCTTGGATGCGTTGGTAATAAGCGATCGCTTCAGTCAGAGTCGAACCGTACTTACGGCAGATTTGCTTTAATTCCTGAATACGCTCTTCTACTTCCTCTAAGCGCTGCGGATCTGCTTCCAAATTTTCCCCATAGGTATTAATTTGTCGTCCTACTTCTGCCAAGGTTGCTTGAGCATCTCTCACCATTTCCAGCAGCGGTTGCAGTTGCGTATCATATTCTACCATGTCGCTCAATGTGATTTCACTGTCTCCGAGCAAATCTCCTGCTGCTGGAGTTTCAGCATCATTTTGGTACAAAGCCTGGTAAACTTTGTAACTCATCTGTTGTAGCTCTACGACATGATTGAGGCGTTCTCGTTCTTGTAAAAGTTTTTCTAATTCATCAGGTTCACTAAGATTCGCGGCTTTGAGTTCCTGTACTTGATATGTTAGTAAGTCGAGTTGTTGGAGGCGATCGCGTTCTGATGTCCGGCGTTTTTCTAATAATAAACGTGCTTTTTGATACTCTAAATACACAGCAGCGACAAGCTGTCGCTGCTGCATCAGGGAATCACCACCGTACATATCCAACCACTCGCGGACTTGAGCAGATTGTCCTACTTGTACAGTTTGCCCTTGAGCGGTGATTTCCACCAGACGTTCTCTGAGTCCGGACATCAGCGCTCGATTAACCAATACTCCATTAACGCGCGATCGACTGCGAATATTACTTGAGGTCGCTGCAATTTCTCGGCTAATAATTATAAAATTATCTTCGATTAAATCTATTTCTTGTTCGCTCAACCAAGCGGTTAATGCTGAATTGGAGCTAAACGTCGCTTCTATCATTGCCCGAGTTGTGCCACTGCGAATGACACGACTGGAGACTTTACCACCCAATACAGCATCAATCGCATCTAAAATAATCGACTTTCCCGCTCCGGTTTCCCCTGTCAAAACATTGAGTCCAGCCCCAAATTCCAATTCTAATTGGTCAATCAGGGCAAAATTTTCTATTTGCAATAGAGACAACATTCAATCAAATTCTCCATGAAGGCAGACGCCGGATTCAATTCAATTGTGGGAGACTATAAATGAACGGTTAGCAGTTAGCAATTATTAAGGAAGCCCAGTATCAGTTTCACTGTTCACTGCGGCTGGTACTGGTCACTGTTCACTGTTCACTGTTCACTGATTTAAGCAGTTAGCAATATCTCATACCATCGGACTAGTACGACTAATTGAAGTCTACCAAATTTAGTTTAGTTTAACTTGAGTATAAATTGTGCTGACGATAGAGTTCCTGAATGGAAAAATAGCTCTTAAGAAACACAGGGAACTCTTAACGCTTAACGCTTAACACCGAAAGAGCGTTTCTTTCATTTATAACGGGCGGTGTGCCGCCAGTGGGGTACTCCTAAGTAAGAGGTTGTAGTTTTTGAATTTATTACTCTCCTCCGTTTCTTAATAAAAATTACATTTTTGCACAAGATATTGTTACAATAATTAACAAAACGACTCAGATGCTGTGGTATGGCTACATGAATGCTAAGACAACTCTCCCAACTTCCCAATTCATAGAAGACACTCGCGTCACCTCCAACCCAGGCGAACTGTCGAATACAGAACAAGTAAGAGAAAATCGTGCGCTTGTCCAAGTTGTTAACTTACAAGCTTCAGAGAGAACCCAAGAAACTCAAGTGCTGGTCACTAGAAAAACTCACTCTGAAGCAATACCTTACAATCCCCAGGAGATTTCCGCGCACTACAAAAAAAGACCTCTGCAAGTTTTCCGGCGGATTATCACAGTTTTGACATCAACTGTGACCTTTGCTGTGGGATTATGGTGGGATAGCAAGCGGGGAGTTGTTGTTAAAAATGACTTAAAGCGAGCAGTTCAGTTGCGAGAATTGTTGACCAAACTCGGACCCGCTTACATCAAAATTGGACAAGCTTTATCCACTCGACCGGATTTGGTTCCTCCTGTTTATTTGGAAGAACTGACTCGATTGCAAGACAAGTTACCAGCTTTTCCTAACGAAATTGCTTATCGCTTTATTGAAGAAGAGTTGGGGTTACCTCCCCAGGAGATTTACGTTGAACTTTCTAGTGAACCAATTGCTGCTGCTTCCTTAGGTCAAGTTTATAAAGGAAAGCTCAAATCTGGTGAACAAGTCGCTGTTAAAGTTCAACGTCCGGACTTGAGAGAAAGTATCACCATTGATTTGTATCTTTTACGCAAACTCGCTGCATGGGCGAAGAAAACATTTAAACGGGTGCGGAGTGACCTTGTTGGTATTCTTGATGAATTAGGCGATCGCATCTTTGAAGAGATGGACTACATTCACGAAGGAGAGAACGCTGAGCGTTTCTACCAGCTTTATGGTCACATGAAAGATGTCTATGTGCCAAAAATTTATTGGGAATACACCAATCGTCGTGTTTTGACGATGGAGTGGATTGATGGTGTTAAATTAACTGAGACAGAAGAACTTCGGAATTTAGGTATAGATGCTCGTTATTTAATAGAAGTTGGTGTGCAGTGTTCGCTACGCCAGCTGCTGGAACATGGATTTTTCCACGCTGATCCTCACCCAGGTAATTTACTCGCGACATTTGATGGGCAATTGGCTTATCTTGACTTTGGGATGATGAGCGAGATTCAGCCACAGCAGCGCTATGGTTTGATTGAGGCGATCGTCCATGTTGTCAACCGTGATTTTGAGGGCTTGGCAAAAGACTACGTCAAATTAGATTTCTTATCTCCAGAGACAGATTTAACACCAATTATTCCAGCTTTTGCTAATGTATTTGCTGATGCTCAAGGAGCCAGTGTTGCTGAGTTAAACATCAAAAGCATCACTGATGATCTCTCAGCTTTAATGTATGAATATCCCTTCCGTGTACCACCATACTACGCTTTGATTATTCGTTCATTAGTAACCTTGGAAGGAATTGCTATCTATATTGATCCTAACTTCAAAGTCCTCAGCGAAGCTTATCCTTATGTTGCTAAACGTCTGTTAACCGATCCAGCGCCGGAATTAAGAGCATCCTTACAAGATTTGCTGTTTAAAGAAGGTAAATTTCGCTGGAATCGTTTAGAAAACTTATTACGTAATGCTCGTAATAGTCAAGACTATGACTTTAACTTAGTCACAAATCAAGCACTAGACTTTTTGTCTTCCGAACGCGGCGCTTTTATTCGCGAGAAACTAGTGGATGAAATTGTTAAAGGATTCGATGCTTTAACAAAAAATGTTTTGCATAACTTTACTTACTTACTACGCGAAAGAGTTGGGATAACAGCAGTTAATGAAACTCCTGCTGCTAGTACTGAACAACAACAAACGTTGGAACATATCAAACGTATTTTGAATATTCTCCAACAAACCCGTGGTTTTGACGCAACACAACTCGTACCTCAAATTACTCAATTATTGTTCAATCCGGGAGTGCAGCGTTTAAGTCAACAACTCGCCAACCAGTTAGCACAGAAAGCTGTAGCAAGGTTCATTCGGCAATTGTTGGCTTCACCAGAAGTGGATAGCGTTCAAGATAGTGATTTAACTCAGTCTAGAAGATTATCTTTACCTGCTGGGTGAAACTTATCAAGTAGCCATCGTGAACTGCGTACACCCTTCGGGTATGTCCTCCGGACACGCTGCGATAGCCGTAAGTTCCCACTAGGGCGGCAGTTGCTACCCTGCGGGAAGCCGCTAGCCCCTAAGGGGGCGCTGCGCAAACGCGTCTACAAGTTTGGCTATTCTCCGAACGCGAATGAAGCACTCTACCGCTTTTTGGCACGCCAAGACTTGGGCTTTATACTAAACCAAGTGAAATTAAGAGTACTGTTGCTAACGAAAAAGTAAGTCAACTCAACAATTCTCCATTAGGAGAATTCGTCTTATTTTCTAAGCCGGATAGAATTCACTTGGAACTCACTTATAAATTAATTATCGATATTCAAAATAAAGATTTAGATGTCGATTTGGAGTCAGCCTTAAAAATTTTTACAACCAACCAAGAATGGTATCACTGGCTGTTTAGCAGGTTTGGTTTCGATAAACCGACTCTACAAACAGAACTTTAGCGTGTGCGATCGCAATCAGGCTGTTTAAAATAGTTACCATTGTGTGCAAGCTAATAAAGGTACAAGTTTTGGCAAGTGTCATCTTCATTGGACAACCATAAAATATAGAAATTCTATTTGATTTTTACTCAGCTAGGTATAGTTTTTGTTCCCTGTCCCCTATTTCCTATTCCCTGTTCTCATGAGGCGATTTACAATCTCATTTAGCACTGCTATATTATTCAAGCTTTCCAATTTACAAACAGCGCATAAATAAAAGCAATCATTTCAGAAATGACTGTTCGCACACCTTCGCTTGAAACCCACCATCTGTTTGGATCATAACCCGATGGGTTCGCAGCAATCACACCCACTTTGACGGGAGCAAGGACTTGTTTGTATATCAACCAGCTTCTACGGGCATGGGCGTCATTCGTAAACAGATTAACTGATTCTACCTGGTCAGTTGAATTTAATAGCTTTTGATGAAATGCCACAGCAGATGCATGAGTACGATCCTTAATAACATCAGGTGTAGGAACAACAACTAGCTTTTCTTTTGGGACGCCTAGTTTTTTAAAAGTGGCTGCAGCAATTTCTGCATAATTCTTGTATTCAGCCAGATAAAACCCTCTTTCCACCGGAATTCCTGTTGTAAAAATTTGGCGATAGGAACCGTTGGTAAATTCGGTAAATGCTTGTTGAAGTGCTTCGTCTGTTACCCATCCTTCCACAACCAGTGCATCCGCTTTGATGGGAGAAGTGACTGCCAGAAATGAATGTATGTGAGTTATCGTGAAAACCAAAAAAAGAGCGGCAGTTGCGAACAAACTCACCCATCCTTGAAGGGTAAGCGTCCAGATTTCTTGCCGTTTGAGTAAGCGAATTTTGGGGAATTTTTGCTTTTTGTAAAAAACTTTTGCAGGCATTAAACCTTTTCTGAACGATTTGCTTTCAGATATTCAAACACAGATTTATCTCCAATATCCGGAGGAATTGCTTGTATTGCCTTGCGTAAGGCAAATACCAAAAACAAAATTGCCCACAGTCCGAGTATTACCTTTTCTGCCTGTATTGGCAAAATACCAAGCATATGTCCCAGCAATAGCGATGGAATCATGGGTGTCAGTATTTTAGTTTCAAAACGATTAAAGCAAAATGCTTCTTTGAAGTAAATCCCTGTCAAGGCTGCAAAGATAAAGCCTACTCCCAGCAAGGTGAGGGGTTGAGTGTAAATGGTTATAGCTAAAGGTTCACTGCTAGATAATGCCAGTATGATTGAGGTTACACTCCCAATAACCCAAAAAACTTGTAAAACTCGGTGCAGAAATGCCATGTATATGTGAATGGTTAGTAAACTGACACCAAGAGCGAGACTGAAAAAGGCATACAAAGGTGTGAGTAGTTTAAAATCTGGATTATTGTTTAGCAAAACCAAAGCGCTACCTATGGCAAAACTCACTGCAGCTACCATTAACCCGGCGCGGTAGATGATTACGCCTGTGCGATCGCCCTCAGTGATCGTAAATTCGCCAAACTGACCTTGATAAATTTCTGGTGCAGATACTGTTTGCTGAATCATATCAGTTTTAGATTTAGGATTTGAATGAGTTGGTCGTGATAACCAAAAAATTTTTTACCTACAATTTCTATAATAAGAACCTTTCCTAAGGCTCAAACTCATCTGACAAAAAACCCCTAGTTTTCAAAAGCAAGTTCTACCCTATCTCCCACCTGGAGGCGTAACTGTGACTGCGCGTTACCGCTATTGATTGCAATTTCTACCCACCCGTGACTTTCAACTAATGCAATCGCATCTCTAACTTTGACATCACTATAAGTTTCACATCCTCTGATTATTAACCCACCTGCTTTCACACACCAAGTTTTGCCTTGCAAGTCACTCCCTGGAATATTGGTGACTAAATTCCCAAAGTGGTCAATATATTGGATAGAACCTACAATACCAGTTTTTGTTAAAATAGATTCTGTTATGTCCAATTGTACCAAAGCTGCGGAATCAATGAGATTCCCCAGTTCTGTCAAGGGGACTCCGCTCTTCAGGTGTGCAGCTATTGGTGCAAAAATATCCCTGCCGTGAAAAGTTTTACTAGGTTGAGGGGTTCTCCAGTAATCAGGGTTTGTTAATTCTACAATTGCGTTCGCCGGACTTTGACTCAATAATCCGCTAAAGATTCCATTATCTGGTCCTACCAGAAACCCATTGGCAAATTCTACTGCGATCGCCCGTCGCCTTCCTCCTACACCCGGATCGACGACTGCCAAATGCACTGTCCCATTCGGAAAGTAAGGGTAAGCATTCATCAAGCAAAACCTAGCCGCTGCAATGTTTTGCGGTGGAATTTGATGGGTCAAGTCGATAACTCTCAGTTCTGGGTTGATTTGGGAGATGACTCCTTTCATTACGCCGACATAAATATCGCGATCGCCAAAATCGCTGAGCATAGTGATCATGAAAACAAGATACAATATGTTTCTGGTTGATTAATGTATATTAAATTTATTTTTTCTGTAACATAAGCTACTAAAAATGTGTTATGTTAGGAAAAGTAGACATTTATAGAAACACAATAGGTAAATCATTAAAATGATTAAGGACAGAGTGGAAGTCGTAAAAAAAGCACGGAAAGCCCATCAACTCAATATCATCAGAAGTTTACAACATCGCTTAGAAGTAGCTAAAGCCAAAGGCGACGACAGTTTAGTTCGCCAGCTGGAAGCAGAAATGAAGTATTTTAGCTAAGTCAAGATTTTTTTGTTCTAATTCATAGTTTTGTTGTGTGTCAGCCCGCTTTGGCGGGTTTTTGTGTTTGATTGCAGTTCTCAATTGTCTGTTATGCGTAGATAATACGCTCTTGCTTGGGGAGTCATAAGTGAGGAGTTGCCTATGGATTCTCTAGATAAGAGGGAAAGGCATTGGCTAGGATTGCAGCTTGAGTGCAATTGCCCAAAGGGCAGACGCAATCATGAGTATCGCGTACATTCACGCGAGTCAAAATATGCGAGATATGGTTTATGACCGTCCCTTCAGAAAGGAAGACTTGCTCAACCTGATCAATGATGTTCTGGATTGGATTGTGAAAGAGTATGACCTAGGACGCCAAATACAAATACAAGCATTGACAATCTAGACAATCTGGTCAGAGAATGAGGTATGTGGTTCTTTGAGCCACATTGTTTATTGTTCTTGTGAGTATGGGTAATGACCAGTGGTTATCACCAATTGAAGCAGTTATAGCCTTTCACGAAAATCCTGATACATTTCACTCCCCCTACTCCCCCTACTTGTCCATATGTATCAACTTTAAAGTGAAACGGTTTTACTGATAAGTAGAACCACAAAATTAAAATTTGTGGTGTCAGAAACCCGGTTGATTCAAGAAACCGGGTTTCTAGATTTTACGTTTTTTATGTTGACCTACTTAAGAGCACTTTTTCTGAGAAATTTCACATTTTTAAACAGATTATTTTCAAGTTGTTCTCTAATTTTGTGTTCAAAGATTTGCGCTCTTCTTTTCTCTATTTACAACTAGAGCATGGGGCATTTTATAAAGTTAAAGGTTTGAAAGTTCCTGAAAATTTTGAGCACTTTACTCAACATCACGAATTTGCATCTGTATCCATTCACGCTCAAGGATGGCATATAGCAAGCGGTCTCGCCACTCACCCTTAACCCATTCATACTCTCGCAAATACCCCTCCTGTCGCATCCCAATTTTTACCAAAATTCGCATTGAGAGAATATTGTTTGGGTCAGAAGTTGCAAAAATTCGATGCAAATTGAGTTGCTGGAAACCAAAATTTAAGAGTTTTCGTGCAGCTTCAGTTGCATATCCTTGACCCCAAAATTCCTTACTGATACAGTATCCAATATCACCTTCTAGCTTTTCTGGATTTGTAATGGAAATGCGACAGGTACCAATGAATTGTTTGTCATCTTTTAAAGTAATTGCTAAAGTGAAATGCTGACGGAGTTGTTGCCGTTGTAATTTCATCTCTCTTTGCAAAAAAGACTTGGTATCTTCTTCGCTGTTAGGACCAAAAGGTAAATAGCGAACAGCTTCTGGATCAGAGGCGTAGTTATGCACTCCTTGCCAATCTGATTTTGTCAAATCCCTGAGAATAAGACGTTGTGTTTCTAGCGGTAGATTAATGTTCATCACTTAGTAATTATTATTTGTTAATCGCTACTTGCTAATTGCACGATTCACAATTCGCGATTAGTCATGAGCTAAGAACTACAAAATTCATTTGGCAAATTCTGTACGGAACTGATTCACCACTTTATCTAGTCCCACTGAATGTGCTGCTTTAAAGAGAATCCTATCACCTTCTTGCACAAAAGTCTTTAAGGAGGCAACTAAGTCTGCATGAGTTGCAAAGCACATCTGAGAAATGCCTTCAGCACTTTTGGCGATGGCTAAAGCATCTTCTCCATCCACCAAGACTAATAAAGCATCTAAATTTAATTTTCGTACCGTTTCTCCTACTTGCTGATGTAACTGGTGCGATCGCTCTCCCAATTCCTTCATTGCACCCAACACAGCAATCCGTCGTTTTCCTGGTGTCTCTGCCAATAAATGTAACGCTGCTTGCATAGCTTCTGGTGCAGCATTATAAGTTTCATCTAAGACTACCACATCATTGAGCAAAGTAAAACGTTGCGATCGCCCCCCCGGCATATCAACCCTCACACCCGATTTCAAACACGACCAATCAATACCCAGCACCTTTGCCACCGCTAAAGCTGCCAAAAAGTTAGTTGCATTGTGTCGTCCTGGTAATGGTAAAGGCAATTGCATTCCTGTTACTTCCAACGTGTCACTATCAATTAAATTGCCATGAATGTCGCCACCAGAAAAGCCATAAGTCAAAACTTCTCCTTGCCACACTCTCGCAGCTGTTTCCATTAATAGCGGATTATCGTAATTGAGAATCGCCACACCATCTTTAGGCATTTGGGCTAGTAACTCACATTTTGCCGAAGCTATAGCCTCCTCTGAACCGAGTAACTCAATGTGCGCAGTTCCCACATTAGTAATGACACCAATAGTCGGACGCGCTATTTCTGTCAATTCAGCAATTTGCCCCTTTCCCCGCATCGCCATTTCAATAACGGCGAAATCATGTTCTGCACTCAATTGCAAGAGCGTTTTTGGCACTCCAATTTCGTTATTGTAATTTCCATGAGTCTTGAGGACTGTTCCTTGTGTTCCTAAAGTAGCAGCAATCAATTCCTTGGTTGTGGTTTTACCCACAGAACCTGTAACCCCAATCACTGGAATAGAAAACTGCTCACGCCACCACCTACCAATTTTTTGATATGCTTCGAGCGTGTCTTTGACTTGCAAGACGGGAAATTTAGAATTATCGTATTCAAAATCAACTATCGCAGCCAAAGCACCTTTTTCTATTGCCATTGGCACAAAATCGTGTCCATCAAACTTTTCACCGCGTAAAGCCACGAATACTTCACCCCTGCTGAGTATACGGGAATCTGTTTGGATTCCACTGCTGAAATTTGCCAAAGCAGCTTCAGATAAGTTTGCTGCTTTCGCACAAAGAACTTCAATCAGTTGGCTAGTGGTGGCAGAGAAAGGCATAAGCAATTTAAGATTCTAAATTCAGAGTGAAATCTGGAAGAAAATCAGTACTAGGAGGTTGTCTAACCCCCTAGTTGTATGCAAGTGAAATGCCTTACAGCATAACACTTAGAGCTTTTGGAATCCAAAATTTATCGTTTAAATTCAACAAGACAGCCCAGTCAATGCCAAAACGGGTGCGAAGGTAAGGGTGTGAGGGTGTAGAGGATCCTCCTTCCCGACAGCATCCAAATTTGCTGACAATATAAAGTTAAAAGATTTAATATTTTTATATATTTTTATGAAATTTAGAATCAAAACAACTTTCAAACAGTGAAAAGGTATATACTAGAAAAACGTGCCGCTTTGAGAATTCCTCAAAGCTAGCAACTGGTGATGCACTCCGTTGGGCGGGTTCCCCGACTTGTAGACGCCCTCTGGGCGGCTTCCCGTAGGGTAGGAAGTGCCGAACCCGTAAGGGCTTTCCCGTGGGGTGGGCTATCCGCGATTTTTAATTAACATCACTTGCACAATTTGTATAGCGATATAACCAGAGATTCCCAAATCTTGAGACAAATCGTTTAAAAACTCAAGCTCTTCTTGAGGAGAGACTCCATCGGCTAAAACCAAATCGGTCGCGATCGCAAAAGCTGTTTCTCGCAAGTCGTAGGGTAAGGATTCTTTGGCTGAATGAAACAAAGCATTTATGCCTTCCCACCTCAGAATATTCAGGAGTTTCTCAAACATCCTGTTTATTTCATCGTTGGAATAATATCTGAAAAGCTTCATACTCGACAGCACTGACAAAATACCACGTGCCTGCTCATCACAGAGGTTTCCATCTGAGGCTGTTGCAGCCAAAGCAATTGCTGCAATTGCTTCCGCTTGACTGAGTGCTTCTTGAACTTGGCTTTCTCTACCAAACATTTTGTCGAATAGACCCATTACAGTTTACTCCATTGCTAGCGTCTCAATCGCGATACACTCACTCGTACTGGTTCGTCATTGTGCAACGCTGTGAGACTTCTATAGTTTCAGTGTTCCCAAGTTTTCTTGCTAGCGAACACTTGAACTCAATGGTTTTCGACAAAGAATAAATTTTTGACTTCTTATGAGCGGATCCTTACCTTACCAAAGCCCCTGTGCTGATAGTCTCTACACAAAGACTCAGGTTAGTGAAGTCGTTTCGTGTCTAGGCGAATACCTGTTTTTTCCATTGTTTCGATAACTGCCAAACCTAAGCAAGATATGACCATAAGTAGCAGTACAGAAGCCAAGAAGGCGTTTACAAGCATTTGGAGGGCGTCATCGAAAAAAATATAACTAGTCATTGTTTTGTCTACCGGAACTTATGTAGTGCTAGTACCTATTTATTTCTCCACACCGTGATTGGCATTTTCCGTCTATAGAACACTAGCATTTGCATCTTAACAAAACTTTAGCTCTTTCATAACGAAACTTAGATTTTTTCTTCTTGAAGTTCAGATAAACTTTCAGTGCTGTTTTGTTAAACCAATTACTAAGGTGAATAACTAATAGAAAATCAATAACAATAACTCTACATAATTACTTTATGCAATAAGTCAACTTAGTTACATACTGACTGGTAATAACAGACTATGGAATTGCCTCAATTAGAAATCTTGACAAATTGGCTTTAAAAAATATCACAGAAATATCAAGAAGATATTTTTAGAGAATTTACTGAGAAGGCGATCGCCAAAGCCACAGATATCACATCAAGTCCGTTTGAAAATTGTCCGCAGCGAAGCGCGTAGCGCGACCTCTGGGCATACGCAGCTTTCTTCGGCGTCTACGTTCCACTCGCTGCGGACATATCGTCAGTCATCAGCCGGACGTGATATCACTCGCTTTTTTACCTAGCTACAACAATTTTTCCTTGGCATTCTTGAATGAGTTTATCAACTTCCGAATGTTGCGGGAATAATCGCTTGACGGTTTCAAATTTCTCAATTGCTTGAGTATATTCACCTTGACTGTAAAGTTGCAATCCATCGCGGTACAACTTGTCAATTGCTCCTTCTTCGTTACTCACACCAGCTTGTCGTACAAATTCCATAATTGTATTGCTGGTGAATGCAAAGGCAAAGCCAGAGACTTCTTGACCGTTGACGGGTTCTCCACCAAAGGTAGTCATACCAATGACTTCGCCTTTTTCGTTAAGTACTGGATCACCTGAGTTACCATGCGTTACAGAGGCACTGATTTGGAAAACAGGTGAACCATTAGCTAGTTGCTTTTTGGCGGAAATTTCACCGCTAGTAGTGGTCGCTTCTGCAAAGGATTTTTTCTTTAAAATGTTAGGATTAATACCTGGATATCCCATTGCGACGATTTTATCTTGGGTTTGCACTTGCTCGAAATCAGCTAGCTTTAAGACAGGCGCATTTTTGATTTCTATCTTTATTACCGCAACATCTTTACCTTGACCAGTAGGTGCGCCAGATACTTTAATTTCAAAAGGTAATTTATCGCCTTTTTGGTGAGTTGTCAGTTTGTTTGGTTATTTCTTTCCCAACACATCAAAAATATGATGAGCCATTTCTAATTTGGAACAAGGAGGAATTTCTATTCTTTGTCCTTGCTGATCCAAAAATATGGCTCGATTATTATCACTTCCAAAACCGCTATCCACTTCGTCTATAGGATTAGCAATAATCGCATCCAGATTTTTACTGTGCAATTTCTCTAGTGCTGGTGTGACAATATCCCCTGTTTGTGCCGCAAACCCAACTAATTGTTGATGTGGTTGTTTGAGACGTGCCAATTCTGCAACAATATCTGGTACGGGTTCCAAAGGTAAAGCTTGCGGAAGGGATTTTTTTGGCAATTTCTGTTTACTGTACTCCCGTGGCTTGACATCCGCCACTGCCGCCGACATGATAATCATATCCGCATTCGGTAAGTACTCCACCATACTTGCTCGCATTTGGTCAGCACTCACAACAGAGATTGCTTGCACTCCTAATGGTACATCCCAACTCGCCGGGGCATGTATTAATGTCACGCTTGCTCCCCGGTGCAGTGCTGCTTGTGCTAAAGCTAACCCCATTTTCCCTGTGGAAGGATTGCCAATAAACCTTACTGGATCAAGATACTCTCGCGTTCCCCCTGCACTAATCAACACCTTCTTACCTACCAAATCTCGCTTCCCAGCGGTGTGTAACAAGGATTGGACATAAGTAATAATCTCTGGGGGTTCTGCCATTCTACCAGCACCGACGCGATCGCACGCCAATAACCCCGATCCTGTACGCATACCATGATATCGACCATCTGTCAATACCTGTTGCCAATTGCGCTGCACCGCTTGCTGTTCCCACATATCAGTATTCATTGCTGGCGCTAGCAGTACGGGACAAGTGGAAGCCAAAACAGTATTTGTGAGCAAATTGTCAGCCATACCATAAGCTAACTTTGCTAATGTATTTGCTGTTAGAGGTGCAATCACGATTAAATCTGCCCACTCACCCAAGTCAATATGTAATGGACGAAAGTGAGTTGATTGCCAAAAATTTTCATCTGTATAAGCTGGATGGCGGGAAAGGGTTGCCAGAGTCAGAGGCGTAATAAATTTTTGTGCTGAATTAGTGAGAATAACTTTTATTTCCACTCCAATTTTAAACAAAGTGGAAACAACCTCACAGATTTTATAGGCGGCGATACCGCCGCCTATTGCAATCAGAACCCGTTTCTTCTGAGACATCTACGCCTCATCATAGGGTTCTAAATCCAAGAGGTGAATGTATGATTCAACTAACTCTGGACGCGAAAAGGCGATCGCTCGCAGTAAATGCCAATCATTCAAACCTTCAAAAGCATTACTGTAATTATCCTGCTCCAGACGTGTAGCTAACACTTCCACCTCTTGTGGAGTGATAGTAGCAATTTCTCTCTTAGAAATGCTTAGAGTTTTCATAGTGCTTGCCCCTCGCATTAGCAGCATTTGCATCCAGCATGGGTTGAGTTGCGCTTGACGCAGCCACCCAATATATATTACTCACAAGTGAAGTGATAATTTCGTGAAAATTTTTAGGATTTCTAAGAGAATGCGTAAAAATTTGGTAACCCCAACTAAACAAAGACAAATTCCGAGTATTTATGCATTGACAATAACAAAATTTCGTAACAACTCTAGCATTTCTGGTCGGATTTCATGACCCATGTCAAACTCATAGTATTCTACTGCCGCCCCGAGAGATTCAAGAGTTTTCCGTGCTGAAACAGCAGCTTGTAGTGGGACAACTGTATCTTGTCTTCCATGCATAATGAGAACGGGTGGTAGAGACGCTATATTTTGCATTTCTATGTCTCGATGTAAATAACCACTTAAAGAAACTAAACCAGCCAGAGGTAACTTTAATCCTACATCTAAAGTCATAGCCCCACCTTGAGAAAATCCGCTCAAAATTGTCCTCGACAAAGGCACACCAGTGTTACCCTCTAAAGATAGCAACCAATCTGTTAGGATTTGCCGACTTTCAGTTAACCCCTGATACATATTTTCCGTACGAAGGTCATACCATGCTCTTCCAACAGAAGAATTAGGATGAGGAAAAGGTGCATTCGGAAACAGAAACTGATAATCTGGCAAATTAAAAAACCGCGATAAAGACGCCACATCTTCAGCATTGGCACCCCAACCGTGTAAAGTGACAATTAAACCCTTTGGTGGTTGCCCTGTTGTTGGAGGTACACTGATAAACTCTAGAGTGTTAGTCATTAGTTATTAGTCATTGGTCATTGGTCATTGGTCCTTAGTCATTACAGATGACGACGGACAAAGGACAGTCAAGCATAAAACGTATGCAATGACAAGATCAAAATTTTTGCATACCTCAATTCTCATGTAGCGACTTGTTATGGCACCGCAACTACCGACGCAGTTAAATAAACCTCATTATGCGTTTCGATGTCGAGCAGGACAATGACGTCACTATTCGTTTCCATGTCTTGTTCAATGCACAAGAGCTAACCACTGTTGACATTGACGCTCATTCAGCGGGCAAATTCGTAGATGATCTCTGTGATGCTACCCCGCCAGTAAGGCTTAGCGCCCTCAGGCAGTAGCCATGCCACCTCGCCATCAAGGGGCACCCGCATACCGCCGCGCTCGTCGTAGTTCCAGAAGCGGCCGTGCCACGGCGTTGGGATGACCTTACCGCCCACCGTGCGCCCGCGTGCTTCTGCCCGCACACTGTCGATCAGGTCCTGCTCGTTGAATGTGAAGAGCATGGTTAGGCTAATGGCGCCTTCAGTGATGGCGCCTTGGGCACAGCGATCATCTATTTCTTCCCAACGCACGTTCTGGCTGGGCAGCAGCGCTGTGGGATACCAGGCTGCCTCAGCGAAGAAGCGCATTAGCTCACCCTTGGCCACATCGCCCGTGCCTCGCAGGTTGACCAGTGAAAACAGCCCGAATAGCGCGGCATGCAGAATGCCTTCACCAGCTACGTAGGCGTCATGCACCCGCACTGGTATGCCTGGCACCATTGCAACCCGACCATTCCAGTCAAAACCTGGGCGCTGGGTAACCACTCGCTGGTCCGAGGTGAACGGCTTCCATTGGTTCGTCGTCTCACCCATGTTGAAGGTGCCACTGTGCCGCACATATGCGCCAGCCACCATCGGCTGCCCGTCTTTGAGAACTTTACGAAAGTAGCGTTCCACTGGCGCAGGCAGGTGATCGAACTCACGGAAGTTAACAATCTGAGGCTGAACCGGCACACGCGCTGCTTCCAGGCGAGATCGCAATTCCCGAGTACCTGCTTCCCAGCGAAAGGCACCGTAGACGAGTGTACCCGCGAGGCTGGCAGCGAGTAAAAGCACAACGATGACGAGAACTTTCAGCCACATGATACCTCCAGCTTGTCGTGGAACGATCACACTTCTTTTGGATGACTCAATACAGCTATTGTATTCCAGACGATGCTTCAATTGTAATGATGTCTTGGTAATCCACAACGTGACAGTTGGTCAAAATATTCGCTTACATCCATCATATTGAGAAGTTTTGTTTCCCAATCACGAACATCGTACACCGCTAAAGCTTATTTGCGACGTGTTGGGCTGCCTCCGCTGAAGTCCGTACTGGAATAATTTCAAAATGACCAAGATCGCTCCATGCTTCAATCCAAGTATTAAACAAGGCTCGGTCATCAGTTCGCATGAGTTGGAAGCATCTGAAATAGTCTAGGTCTACCCAACTGTCTACATACTCAAGACCCGGTGGTAATTGACGACCTTGATCGCGAGCACGACGATAGATGTCAACAGCCGCACCTGCATTAAAGTATTCGATGACCATATAGAGCATTGATTTTGACCTCAGTAACCACGTTCGTTAGCTTAACGCACTCTATCATCAATGACTCAATACAACTATTGTATTCCAGGTGATGGTTCGTCTTCAGCCGCTCCAAACACCTGTTCTAGTAGAAGTGTTTTGTTCACTCGTTGGCGGTTTATATAATAAGCATCTGCACTAACTGTATTTACACCAAAGGAAACCCAGGAAATATGGCGCGTCTAGCACTGCTGAGTGTATCGAATAAAACCGGATTAATTGACCTTGCCCGTAGCTTAGTAGAAGAATTTGACTTTGAATTTATCAGCAGTGGCGGAACAGCCAAAGCACTGAAAGATGCAGGACTACCAGTCACAAAAGTTGCTGATTACACAGGTTCTCCAGAAATCCTAGGTGGTCGAGTGAAAACTCTACATCCTCGGATACATGGCGGGATTTTAGCACGGCGAGATGTACCCGAAGACATAGCAGATTTGGAACATAACCAAATTCGCCCGATTGATTTGGTTGTGGTGAATCTTTATCCTTTTGAACAGACGATCGCAAAACAAGGTGTGACTTTACCTGAGGCGATCGAGCAAATTGATATCGGTGGTCCTGCTATGCTCAGAGCAGCCTCAAAAAACTTTGCTCATCTCACAATTTTATGCGAACCAGCGCAGTATAAGGAATATTTACAGGAAATGCACCGCTCAAATGGTGAACCATCTCTAGAGTTTCGACAAAAGTGTGCGTTAAAGGGATTTTTGCATACGTCTAGCTATGATCAGGCGATCGCCGCATACCTGAGTAGTAACCTCTCCTGTGTAAGCAAAGAGGCAGAATCACCTCAACAGTACACCCTTGCGGGCAAACAACTACAATCTCTCCGTTACGGCGAAAATCCTCATCAAAGTGCAGCCTGGTATGAAACTGGTACAACTTCAACTGGATGGGCAGCTGCTACTAAACTTCAAGGCAAAGAACTCAGTTACAATAACTTGGTTGATTTAGAAGCCGCACGACGCATCATTTCTGAATTCACCGATACACCCGCAGCAACAATTATCAAACATACCAATCCCTGTGGTGTCGCTTTAGGACATAGTATCCAAGAAGCTTACCAAAAAGCATTCAACGCTGACTCTGTTTCTGCTTTTGGTGGAATTGTTGCCCTAAACCGTCCAATTGACGCTGGAACTGCTACTGAGTTAACAAAAACGTTTTTAGAATGTGTGGTTGCACCAAGTTGTAATGCGGAAGCACAAGATATTTTGGCTGCTAAATCAAAAGTGCGAGTATTAATTTTACCAGACTTGAAGAGTGGACCGAAAGAAACCGTAAAAGTCATTGCAGGTGGTTTTCTCCTGCAAGCTTCAGATGACGCGGTAGCCAACACTAGTACATGGCAAATCGTCACCGAAAAGAAACCAAGTGATGATGAGTTAGAAGAATTGCTGTTTGCTTGGAAAGTTTGCAAGCATGTTAAGTCTAATGCGATTGTTGTGAGTGGCGATACGCCTTTAGGCGTCTGCGCTTTGCGCAATCGCACAACTTTAGGTGTGGGTGCAGGTCAAATGAACCGTGTTGGTTCAGTTAAAATTGCTTTAGAACAAGCTGGAGAAAAAGCCAAAGGAGCAATTCTCGCCAGCGATGGATTCTTCCCGTTTGATGATTCAGTCAAAACAGCAGCCGCAGCCGGAATTAAGGCTATTGTGCAACCAGGGGGAAGTTTGCGAGATCAAGATTCCATACTCGCTGCTAATGAACTGGGTTTAGTCATGGTGTTCACGGGTATCCGTCACTTCCTACATTAAAAATCTCTTCCCTAAGAGGGATGTCAACTGAAAAGTAACCCAAGAGACATAGAAAAAAATTCAGATTCTATGTCTTAAGACAGTAGAGCAGTTGCTGAAGTGTCACCCATTAGATTTGTGATCTCATTTAACTCGTGATATTGTTTATGTAGTGTGAGGAGTAAGTTGAAAACAAAAAGCGCTTGAAGTCGAAACACGGCCAGACGTTCAAGCGCTTTTTGCTTTGCTGAACGGAACACAGAAGGTTCAGTTTTGAAAGTGTCACCTAGGTTACTTGCTCTTTGATAAAGTGAATGTTATTTTTTAGAAGTGTGTGAGGAGCAAGTGTAAAACAGAAAGCGCTTAGGGTGGAAACACGGTAACACTCCTGAGTGCTTTTTGTTATCTTTTTAGTCGTGTTGGGTGATCAAGCTTTCGTTTTTACAAGTCGCTACGGGTGAGCTTCTTCTGTATCTTTGAGCTCAGTAGGATAGTGCTAAGCAATTCAAAATTTCAAATATCCTCTACTATGCCGTTTATTGATAAATTAGACCATCTTGGATAGCGTTTTCAATCAGTGAATAGCTACGGTAGCTGTTCACTGATTTTATCATTTCGGTTTGATAAGTTTCTAGAAGCTTGGCATCAATTAGTAGATTTGTTTTGATGACAAAATGTTAGCTTTTCCATACCTGAGTTTTTGACTGAATTTGATACGAATTTTCATCCTTATTAATCTACAAAAACTTCATGATATCTTCGATTTATTTCCTCAATGACTGTAGCCATCTGAGTCAATTTTACAGCACACAAACCGGCTAAAAGTGCTAAGTCTATATCGTTCACCACATCCTGATATTCAGAACTAAAAAAGCCTTTTTTATCATGCAGTTTAGAAATTTCAAAACTGAGTTCAAGCAAAGCCCTAGAAAGTTTCGTTTGCTCTCGAATAGCATACCCACAAGCCGTGAGAAGTCCGGCTAACTCTGGGTAACTCAGAGTATCTACAATGTCTACAATTTGGTTTACCATAGTTGTGGAAATCCATTTCTAATGGGTTTTACGGAAACTAGAGAGGCAACCTTCGGATTGGCGTCTGGTGTTGCTTCTCTTTTTCAATTCAAATTTCTTGAATGCTTTAAGCTTTCCTCGGTTAATTGATTGTATCTTTTTCCAAAGGACTGCTGTACAAGCTATTCGGATATTTTTACCTCTTTATTCAGTGTTAGCAATTGCCCTTGGGACTAGGCTAAGCGCAAAGCATGCCGCTGTTCCATACGCCTAATCGCTACTGAATCAGTTTTGGTTATATGAGTCGCCTCATCCTCCGGGTTCCAAAGTTCACATTTTGCACCAAGCCTCAAGAAGTGAGAACAAGGGCATGAGGAGCTTTTGTAGGCTCATATCTTGCAGCTAACAGGATAAATTATTCATGGATCAATAAATGTATGTAAGAAAGTGACACTAGAAACCGGAACAATCCTCCGTATTTTAAAAGTATATTATATAACTAATAATAACATACAAGTACGTAAAAAAAAAGAGCAATAAAGCGTGGGTGAACAGTGAAGTGCTTGTATTTGCGTTGAAACTCAAAAAATGAGCCTATTTTCAGAAGCAGCTACACGCTATAGCAGTCCTCAATGATAAGTCCTGCGGGGATGCTGCTTTGTATCTCCTGATCTCTATGGCTTACGCTAACGCCCTCTGGGCGTTAGCCGTAAGGCGTGCCGCTGTTCCATACGCGCAGCGTGCCCGAACATAGGGCATAGGGCTTAGGATCTGACCCCCCCACTCCCCTATCCCCCTAGTTCTGGTCAAAGAAAATCATTGCGTTAGCCCATAGCCAAAAGCCCAGTCATTATGACTGGGCTTTAATAATAGACAGTGGAGTTATCTCCACTTTGGCTCAATATAAGAAGTTCAGATATAAGTGGTTAGGTTAATAATATCTACCACCAGATGAATACCAATTCCGGAAAAGTAAGCAAAGATTTTTTAACTTCAAGATTGGAACAGCTTTGGGTACAATCAGGCAGCAGTGAATAGCAAGGAGGAGAAAAGCTGTGAACGCGACTTATACCGGCGGCTGTCAATGTGGACAAATTCGCTATGAAATCCGTGCTGAACCGTTGACTCTCTATCTGTGCCACTGCAAGGAATGTCAGAAACAATCTTCCAGCGCTTTTGGAATGTCCCTGACTGTGCCACGAGATGCTGTTGTCATTGTTCAAGGACAACCGAAGGGTTGGACACGTAAAGCCGATAGTGGACGTGAGGTGACTTGCCTGTTCTGTAGTGACTGCGGAACGCGATTGTTCCATGAGCGGGCTTATAATCGAGAAACCATCAACGTCAAAGCAGGAACGCTGGATGACACGAGTTGGTTACGTCCTGTGGGTAACCTTTGGACAAATAGCGCTCAGCCGTGGGTGGTAATTTCAGATCAGATGCTCAATTATGAGGGACAACCAGCAGATGTACGTCCTTTGTGGGAGAAATGGGCCCAACACCATTCATGAAACCATAGAAAAACTGTTCCTACCGAACAAGAACTCACCAACACATAGGTCAGAACTCAGAATAAAGTCAAGAGAATTCATTCATGAGAATATTCTGTGTTCTGCGTTCTGTGTTCTTCCTACTCCTGTTTAACAGTCGCGTATGCCCAATCCAACCACGGTAGCAACGCTTCAATATCTGTCGTTTCTACTGTCGCCCCACCCCAAATCCTGATTCCTGGCGGTGCAGAACGGTAGGATGCGATATCATAAGCAACTTCTTGCTTTTGGAGAAGTTTGGCAATTTTTTTAGAGGTTTCTGCTTGCTTCTCTGGACTTAAGCCTGTAAACCAATCATCAACAATCTTGAGGCAAATCGAAGTACAAGAACGGGTTTCTGGTTTCTCTGCCAAGAAAGCCGCCCAATCACTTTGCTCAACCCAACGGGCAATTGTTGCCAAATTTGCTTCGCTGCGACGAATCAAGCCGGGAAGTCCACCAATACTTTCTGCCCAGAGTAATCCATCAAGAGCATCTTCCACACACAGCATTGATGGTGTGTTAATTGTGTCGCCTTTGAAAATTCCTTCAATCAACTTGCCTTTTTGTGCCAAACGAAAGAGTTTCGGAATGGGCCAAGCAGGTTGATAACTTTCCAGGCGTTCAACAGCACGGGGTGAAAGCACGATGACTCCATGCTGGGCTTCTCCTCCCAGCACTTTTTGCCACGAGTAAGTCACAACATCTAACTTCTGCCACGGTACTTCCATCGCGAAAACGGCAGAAGTTGCATCGCAGATCGTCAAACCTTGACGGTCATCTTTGATCCAATCGCCATTAGGCACCCTAACACCTGATGTCGTGCCATTCCACAAAAATACCACGTCATGACTAAAGTCAACTTGGTTGAGGTCTGGCAAACTGCCATAAGTTGCCTTGAGAACGTTGAGATTAGGCAACTTCAGTTCATCTACAACATCTTTAACCCATTCCAAACCAAAGCTTTCCCACGCCAAGATATCAAGGGGTAGCTTTCCTAACAGGGACCACAATGCCATTTCCACTGCGCCTGTATCGGAAGCTGGAACAATGCCCAAGCGATAATCTGCAGGAACACCGAGAATTGTTTTGGAGCGCTCAATGACTTCTTTGATACGAGCTTTGCCATCCTCAGAACGGTGAGAGCGACCTACAAAAGCATTTTCCAGCTTGGAAACAGACCAGCCAGGACGTTTCGCACAAGGACCAGATGAGAAATTAGGAACTTGTGGCTTTGTTGTTGGAGGAGTAAGATGTGGTGACATACAAGGTACTTCAGTTATGGATGCGACCTAGTGGAAGGTCGTAACTCGCTACTACTTTACGCCTTGCTTTGTACCTAGGTCAACAGTCAAAGTTTCTGAATTTCTACATATAATATAGATGTTTGCTTGCAATCAACCAAAGTTTCTTTTGAGACCGACTGATATCAACAGAAGTTTTCTTTGAGATTTATCAAGTTTCAGATATATCATACCTAATACACTCGTTGAAGAAATTAGGGAAGTCCGAACCTAACTGATGACAGATAACTGTTACTTGTTTTTCGGGGAAACAAGCTCAAACTCAAAAAAACCAATGCGACGGTTATCAATGTAGACTGCTATTGTATGTTTACCAGTAGGATCGCCAGAAGCAACAGTCCAAAAGTTTTCAATGACTCCTTTTTTTGCCGATTGTGTGCGCTTTGTCACTGCTTCCGTGCCATCAGTTGATATGACAAAATTTTCGCCACTACTTGTACTCCAAGTTTCTGGAAGTTTCGGTAATCGCAGAACTTCTTTCCATGTCACTTCATTTTGGTTGTCCTTAAGCTGAATACGCCATCCGTACCGTTTTCCTTCTTGATGTGGCACTTTTGTTGTGGGCAGAAAGGACATTTTACCGTCGCGATCGTCTCTTAAAACCCCAAACTCCGCTTTTTCAATAGCAATCGTTTTAGTATTGATTTTATTGGCAGATACAACGTCATTGACAGCTAAAGAAGATACAACCCATGATGTTAGCCAGCAAGATGACAGTACTATACCGTAAGCTAAATTTTTCATTTGCTTCAGCTTTTGTAAAAAAGGACTTGTTAATTCATATATGAATCAACATCCTTTTTTCAGATACAATGCTGACATTTTTACTGTCAAGAAGTCCGAAATCGGAAGTCGGAAGTTGGAAGACAGTTAAGACTGAATTCTTTCTTATTAAAAGTTAAGCGTTCAGAGTTAAGAGTTAAGAGTTCCCTATTCCCTGTTCCCTGTTCCCTGTTCCCTGTTCCCTGTTCCCTATTCCCTGTTCCCTATTCCCTGATAACAAGAGCGCATCAGATAACATGACTCTCGCTGCGCCCTCATTCCAAATTATCAATTAAAAATTAAAAAATATTTTTAGTGGAATTCAAAATTCCAAAAACAGAAGGTCGTTAGTACTTCACTACCCACGAAATGCGTTAATCTTGCAATGAGAGCCATGGCTATCTAACTTGCTTAACGCATTCCAAGTCAAAGCTTCAATGATACCTTCGCTTTCTAAACAGTGTTCTGCTTGAAAAGCCAAAACTGCAGCCTCGGTTTTTGCTCCAAAAATACCATCAATCCTACCAAAGTAGTAGCCACCAGCTTTTAGAGGTTCTTGAACAGCTTTCACAACAGTTCCAGTACTGCCAAAACTTAGTATTGGCAAGCCAGCAAATCCGTTGGACAAATATGCCCAAGTTTGTTGTCCCACAACTCCGTCTATAGTTAAGAAAGCCAGACACTGCAAGTATTTCACAGCATCTCTGGTTTGGTGGTCAAAGTAACCTACGGTAGAAACCGACAAAGGAGATACTGATACAGTATCTAGTTGAGCAAGCCTCCGATTTAAGGCTTTCTGCATATCTTTAACAATTTGACCACAAGCACCAAATTGTAAGGTTGGTTTCTTTGTAGGCGATTGAACTGTAATAGATAGAACCATAATGTCTCTTTAAATATGTAAGCTTATATTAAGGACTCATAAAATAATCGTTAAAGTTCCCTAACATAACTATGTCAGAAGAAAGAATTCTTTTTTTTGACACCAGTAGTGGAGACCAATATTTTTCTGCTAGGATCGACCAACTTCAGTTATGCGACTTAACTACTAGCAGATTGCGGAGTATTGCAAGATATGCATGAGTACCCCTCTGTCAACAGAGTTTTGGATGTATCTAATTTTCATCATATCTTTCAAAAGATGAGTATGTTTGGCGATTACTCCTGCCAAAAAGTTAGTACAATTGTTCTATAGTAAGAAATTTTGGTCTTGGCGATGCTTCCAAAAGGACGGCTCCTATGAGAGAATCGCCAGTTGCGCTGTGCTTTCACATGGACGATCTCCTGTGAAGGCACTGTCCTCTTGTCTCTATGTCCATAGGACACAATGAACTTCTAAAAATCCAGTATTATTGAGTACCATGATGACACCACTGAAGAATGCAATTGCAATCCCAGATGAGAAACAAGCAATTGCAAAATCAGACTTCAACCAACAATATTTAGAAGAAAGAGCTACTGTGCTCAAAAGCATTGTGGATGATAGTATTTCTTTCCAAATGCTTGCTGATGCTACTGAAACAATTTTGCGTCATGCCTTTTGGTTAGCCAAGCAAAAACAGAAGCGCTCTGTGAGAGAGTATAAAAGATTACTGATTGACTATGGTTGGAAGGGTGAAGAAAAAAAATATCTCAAGATTGCAGCAGCATTTCAAAAGTTTTCGCCCCAAGAATTAGCAGAAATTGAACCAAGCACTGTGTATCAACTAGCTCAGAATAGCAATAAATACAAACAAATTATAGATAAGCTTTTAGACTTAACTGCAATCACTCAGGAAGCTGTACGCTGTCTGATGAAAGAACAGCGGATTCCTGAAGAACGTAAACCTGAAAAACCAAGTATTTGGCGACGCACAAAGAATGGCGGGAGGTACTGCCAAATTCCACCAATTCACGAAACGGATGAGCAAACTGGGACGACTTTACAAAAGATGATAGATGAGGAGGGGTTGAGTGCACAGCATATTGTGGCTGAAGCTGTCGCGCTGCGGCAAGCGTATAAAGAAGGGCGGCTGACAGTTGTGGAAAAAAATTAACTTAAATTGCGGCTCAATTACCTCACCCCCTGCCCCTCTCCTTGTTAAGGAGAGGGGTACCCGTGAGGGCGGGGTGAGGTGAGACCAGTGCTGCGGGAGGGTTTCCCTCCGCAGGCATCTGGCGTTAGCGCAGCGTCTCCGCAGGAGATACCCGAAGGGTGATACGTTATGAATGATGCAAGGCGCGTATTAACATTGTGGTAGAAGGTGGTAGAAGTTGGAGATGAAAGCGATCTGCCGGGAGATGTACTGAGAAATTCCGGATAATGGCAGTATTCACATCGAAAATCAGCGCGTTGGCGTATAAATTCTTGGATACTATTAGGAAGAGTCACGACTGGGACACAGTTATAGCATTGATGTAGCTGAAAATCATGTCTAATTCTCCAATAGCTTCCAGTTCAGCGGCTTCTTCTTTTGTCAGTAAATCCGCTTTTTTCTTATCCAGAAGTTCTTGCATACGTGAACCGAGTTCTTCAGTAAATTTGAAAAGATTGAGATTGTTGACTTTCTCAACTCGAATACCAGTCGTTAGCCAGGATGAGGGTTTAATTACTACTGGAGTCATAGGGTTATAGCTATTCCTTTGCTCCATCATAGAATATGTGGAATTAGGTTATGTGGCGCTTAACTATCGAATGAGGACGAGAAGTCACACTGAAGGATTCCAGTAGGGCGATCGCGCAGCGTGCGCCTTCGCGCACTCGTACAAGCGGCGACAACAGCCTCGCCTTCAACTCTCTTTTACCAATACCTTCATTGAGCGCGATTGGCAAAACGAGTTTATCTGCTCAAATTACGGAGAGTACCTGTTTAGCGATCGCTATGACGTGCTGCATTCTCTGGTGACTGAAACAAGTATGCTGTTTCTATGATGCTATTTAGTTCCGCAGTCGGAATGACGGATACGCTTTCAGAACCATCACGAGTCACAACTACAGGTTCACGACCTGTGATTGCCTCGTCATAAATTTTGTCAAAGTTGTTGCAAGCTTCGGTGTAGGTTGTCTGGCTAGTCATTTTTTACTCCTGACTCTCTTTATTCTTTCATAATTTTCTTTCTGAGTCACCCTACAATATGTTCTAGCAAATTAGGTTGAATGAGTGAAATAGGATTGTAAATGTTGAGCGCTGGTTTATCAAAGTTAACGAATTTGTTGTTGTCTGTGCACATCATTAGCTGGATTATTCACGCTATGTAAAGCCATGAAGCTGAGTTGCCCTAAAGCCCATCCTAATAAAGCTGAAGCAATGAGTATAACAATGTCCCGTCGATAATATTGAAGAAATGTAGTAATTAATCTTATATGAGAGCGATGATGCCAAGCTTGATAAAAAGCTGAATAAGACATATTTTGGCCACAATGCCAGAGGACTCTGTTACACACATATTTTGGTTGGTAGTCATTGCTCAAAGTAGTGACAACTTTTGCCATCTGATCCGCTGCCAAAATAATTTGTAAGCTGTATGCTGCGTGCCAACGGGTAGATGCATCCTGAGAGTCGGCGATTAACTTCAGCAAAGCATCAATTGCA
>NZ_JXCA02000001.1:1056839-1068864 GCF_000828085.3 Scytonema tolypothrichoides VB-61278 | reverse complement strand
AGATTCATCTTGAGAGTCGGCGATTAACTTCACCAAAACATCAATCGCAATCTCGTTGCCAGGATCAATTTGCCTTAAGCTCTGTACCGCTTGCCCACGGATAGATTCATCTTGAGAGTCGGCAATTAACTTCACTAAACCATCAATCGCAATCTGGTTGCCAGCACCAATTTGTCCTAAGCTATCTACCGCTTGCCAACGGGCAGATTCATCTTGTGAGTCGGCAATTAACTTCACCAAAGCTGTAATGCCTTTTGCGCGATGCGTTTGTTGCAGCGCTGCTTTTGCTGTCTCTTCAATTAGATCTGGGAATGTCTTCCACTGCTTTTCTCTCGTATTGAAATAACCAAAACTCCACTGAACAATTTGCGCCACGACTTCACCGGGTTTGGAAAAATCTCCAAACTCAGCAATTCCTGCTGCAGCTAAAAAATAAGCTCTATAGTTATAAAATTCTCTGCATCCGTCCCGAAACTCTACTAACGCCTTTATAAATTCTTCCTTCTGTACTTTTTCCACATCCTCTCGCCCCAGCCACAGCAAAATCACCTCTTTCCATTGCGGCTCAAAAATTCGATATGGCTTAGGTTTACCTGTATCTTTATCTTTTACAAGTTTATTTTTGTGTTCACGAGGTAAGAAAAAGTCCCAATCATTAATCGCTAGCGCTGCAAAATATTCCTCAAACGTGGCGTGAAAGAATGCATAAACTTTTTCTTTTGATTGAGATTCGGCTGCAATTCCTACATGATTCAACCAGCCAAGTTGCAGTGCTTTGTAAAAAGAGGACTTCTCATCATCTGGAGCGCCTAATTCCTTGATAATAAAACTTTCCAGCAATCGGAAGCGTGAACCACCTTCTTTAACATCACGTAGCGCTAAACGTCCCAATCCATTGTTTAATTTCTGTCGTTCCTCAGTGCTAATCGGGAAACGGTTTTTTTTCCATGTGTAGATTTGCTGGACAAACTGCTGGTAAAGTCCCGCCTTTGTCTGTGGTAAATCTCCTTCTCCACTCTGCCAAGCGCTACACAATAGCGTCAACCGCAGAGGATTTTGTACCAAGTCTCGCAAGCGTCCCCGTTCCGCGTTATCCAATTCTGCCTTCAACCGTTTCCCTTTATCACTCCCCCTCTCCTCGGTTTTGTCATACCAAGTTGCGTTCTGTTGTAGTAGTTTGTGGTTAGGGGAGATTGCTTCGCTCCACTTCGTTTCGCTCGCAATGACAGGTGCTACGTTTGATTGCAACTTGGTATCACTTCCCCTCTCCTCACTTTTATCACTCCCCCTCTCCTTAATAAGGAGAGGGGGCTGGGGGGTGAGGTTCCTCTGGGGAGTGAGATTCCTAAACCAATTATCAATAAACTCATGCACCTGCTTAGGATAATCAAAATCCAGTAGGCGATAAGTTTCAAAAGTTTCTAGCGCATTGTAATCTGCTTGCCAAACATTCAACCGACAAGTTAGCACCACCCGCGACTGGGCGATCCATCCTGTGAGTTGTAGCGCGATCGCCTGCAACGTCTGCACACCCGATACAGCCACCTCATCCACTCCATCCAACAACAACCAAACTCGCCCTTGTTGAATTTGTGTTGTCAATTCTGCTTTCGCCTGAGTCAACTGTGTTGGTGGAACAGCCAAAGAAAGCCAATTGTTGAATAAATAACTTTGTAAATCCGTCAAAGAACCACTTCGCCCCAGATCTGCCAGCGAAATCCAAATTGGGAATCCCAAGTTTTTCTCTAACACCCAAAACGCGATGCACTGCAGCAGAGTTGTTTTCCCTGCACCTGGTTCCCCAATTAAAGCTATGTGCTTAGCCTTGGTTTTGCCTTCTGCTTTTTGTAAGATTTGAGTCAAGAAAGCTTCATGCTCAAATCGCTGCTTCTCCTCATATTGTGGTTCATACAGGCGCGTTCCTGCTTCTGGAGAAAATTCGCCCTTGTCGCGTTTCTCTGGTTTTGTCCGCTGCACCAGTGCTAGGGGAACATAAATCTGCTCCCTTTGTAACTTGGCAGATTCATCCTGCATCAAGGGATTGCTAGTTAGCCGCCGCTGGGATTCCAGCAATTGGCGGGAAATTTCTTGCCAGTTGATGGGAGTTGAGTTTACCCGATTCTCCCAGTCGGGCGAATTCAGTCAAGTGTAGGTGTTCGTTTGTTGCCCAATTGTAATTTGTTGGGCAACCATTGCACCTTTCTCTGCTTTTATCTCCTCTGCTAATTTCGCAAAATTGTTGACAACTGAGGGCACAGACTCAATTTCTGCTGCTAACTTTTGAATTTCCTTTGCACTTTGGGACTCATCCTTGTTGACTGCTGCTTCTACTTCCCTAACTCCTTGAGCAATTTCCGTATCTTTGTCTGCTGCTGCTTTCAGTTCCAGCACAGCTTGTCCATAATCTAATCGCTGCTGTTCGTTTCCTTGTGTAGCATTCGTGAGCAATGGTAATTTATTCTTAGTCCGAAGCTGTTCGATTAACTTGCGACTTTGCCCCCATGCAACATCCCCAAGATTTTCGCCTGTTTTCTCCAGTGCTTTTGTTAGAAGAAGGGTGGCGATACGCCTTTGGCGTCTGCGCCCTGCGCAATCGCCGTTGCAACAGCTTTCAAAGTGACTGGTTCCATAAATTATCTAATCGTAGATTCTTCTGTATTCTTTATAACGCAGCATCTACTGGTTTTTCAGGAAGAAATTTAGCGATCGCGAAATCACCGTATTCTTGGCTGAAGATACGCTGATAACTCAATACGGTTGTTGTTAAGCATTGATCCGAAACTCGCCCTCCTTAAAAAGGAGGGAACAGTGAAACTGATTACTGATAACTGATCACTGATAACTGTTAAACACAACGGTTGCAAAATCTATGCCTTTTGCTACAAATTAGTTAACACCAAGACAATTTTGCTCACAATTTGTAAGTAAAATAATTAAACTATTCAAGTATTTTGTGATATAATAACAGTCTTATTAAAAAGACCCTGAAGAACAATTTGTAAGTAAAAAAAAACGCCAATATATAGCAATTTTAACTACATCTTGAATTTTCTAAAAAATAAAATTTTTGACAACTTTACAAAAATATTTATGCGAAAACTAGAGGCAGAAGACTGATAATTTGTGCCCGGAGGCGACGAATGGTAGCGCTCGCAGAGAACGTCCAAAAACGGTTAACTGTACAAACTGTTGAAATAGCCCCTAATACAACGGCGATTCGCTGTCTTGATTGGGACCGCGATCGCTTCGATATAGAATTCGGATTGCAAAACGGTACGACATACAACTCATATCTCATTAAAGGTGACAGGGTTGTTCTTATTGACACTGCTCACACCAAGTTTCGCGACCTCTATTTAAATACGCTCAAAAGCCTGATAAACCCGAAGGCAATTGATTACATTATTGTCAGCCACACAGAACCAGACCACAGCGGCTTAGTGGAAGACGTTCTGCAATTAGCTCCTAGGGCTACCGTCTTAGCGTCAAAAGTTGCACTTCAGTTTTTAGAAAACCTGGTACACGACCCGTTTTCTAAGCGGATTGTTAAGAGTGGCGATCGCGTAGATCTTGGTCTTGGACACGAAATCGAATTCGTCAGTGCACCTAACCTACACTGGCCCGACACAATATTTAGCTTCGACCGCAAAACCCAAACCCTTTATACTTGCGATGCCTTTGGCATGCACTATTGCAGCGATGATACCTTTGACATCAACCTAGACGCAATTGAACCTGACTTCAAATTTTACTACGACTGCTTGATGGGTCCCAACGCGCGTTCCCTTGTAAACGCTATGAATAAAATGGGTGACCTTGGGAAAATTAAAATCATCGCCAATGGACACGGACCCCTACTTTACCACCATCTTGATATTCTCAGGGAATGTTACCAAACTTGGAGTCACAGACAAGTTCAGGCACAAACAATAGTCGCCTTATATTATGTCTCCGACTACGGACACAGTGAGCGTCTTGCCCACGAAATTGCTGAAGGTCTCCAGAAAACTGGGCTTGGCGTTGAAGTGATGGATCTCACCACCGCTGAAATCCAAGAAATTCAAGAACTCGCAGCTCGCTCAGCTGGCATTATTATCGGTATGCCTCCAAGTGCTAATGTTGCAGCTCATGCTGCTATCAGTTCGCTCTTAGGCGTCGTCAAGAAGCAAGTCGTTGGATTATTTGAGTGCTACGGCGGAGATGATGAACCTATTGATCCACTTCGCAGAAAATTTCTTGACCTTGGTATTAAAGAAGCCTTTCCAGCAATCCGCATAAAAGAAACTCCCAACACAGACACTTACCAACTGTGTAGAGAAGCAGGTATAGACTTAGGACAATTGCTTGTCCGCGAACGCAACATCAAGCAAATCAAGTCCATCGACGCAAACTTAGAAAAAGCGCTTGGTCGGATTAGCAACGGACTTTACATTATCACAACCCGAAAAGATGATGTAAACGCCGCAATGCTAGCTTCTTGGGTGGCTCAAGCCAGCTTACAACCTTTAGGATTTACAGTTGCTATTGCCAAAGATCGTGCGATAGATTCTTTGATGCAAGTGGGTGATAAGTTCGTCCTTAACGTTTTGGAAGAAGGAAATTATCAAGAATTAAAGAAACACTTCCTCAAGCGTTTAGTTCCTGGTGCAGATAGATTTGCTGGCGTCAAAACCCAAACAGCCAAGAACGGTTCCCCCATTCTCACAGATGCTCTTGCCTACATGGAATGTGAAATAGTGACCAGCATCGAATGCAGCGACCACTGGCTATTATACTGCACTGTTCAAGACGGTCGAGTCTCCAAACCAGAGGGACTCACAGCTGTTCGCCATCGCAAAGTAGGCACTTACTACTAATAGGGAAGATGAGCGAATTTGGGAATGTGGGAGTGAGGGAGTGTGGGAAAATATTCTCCCCTACTCCCTTGCTCCCCTACTCCCTTGCTCCTCTGCTCCCCTGCTCCCCTGCTCCCCCTCATCCCCCTATCTCAGAATCTCCCTCACTCGACAACTATGAATAATTCCAATCCCCGCGACGTACAAGTTCTACCAATCGCTACAAACACGACAGTACTAAGGGCACGTAGTTGGACACGTCTACGGTTTGAAATTGAATACGCACTAGCAAAGGGTACCACCTCGAATTGCTATTTAATAGAGGGTGATAAAACTGCAATTATTGACCCACCCCCAGAAACTTTTACACAAATTTTTCTAGACGCATTACAGCAGTCTGTTGACCTGAAACACTTAGATTACGTCATTCTAGGTCACTTTAATCCTAACCGAGTCGCAACTCTCAAAGCTCTGTTAGAGCTAGCACCACAACTGACCTTTGTTTGTTCGCTTCCTAGTGCTGCTAATTTGAGTGCAACTTTCCCTAACCACAAATTGAACATCATGACGATGCGGGGGAAAGAAACTCTAGATTTAGGTAAGGGTCATGTTTTGCGCTGTCTCCCTATTCCTAGTCCTCGTTGGCCTGGAGGTCTTTGTACTTATGACCAGCAAACTCAGATACTGTACACTAATAAGCTATTTGGTGCCCATATCTGTAATGAAGAAGTCTTTGATGAAGATTGGGGTGTTTTAAAAGAAGACCAGCGCTACTATTTTGATTGCTTGATGGCTCCTCATGCAAGTCATGTACAAGCAGCGCTGGAGAAAATATCAGAACTACAAGTCAGAATGTTTGGTACCCTTCATGGTCCTTTGGTACGCTATGGCTTAGTGGAACTTACTCAGGCTTATCAGCAATGGAGTCATTCTCAAACTGCTCGTGAAATTACCGTTGCTTTACTTTATGCTTCGGCATATGGAAATACTGCAACTTTGGCGCAGGCGATCGCCCTTGGTTTAACAAAAGGAGGAGTCGCTGTAGAATCCATCAACTGTGAGTTTGCTCAACCTGAAGACATTCGCGCAGCCCTAGAAAAAGCTGAGGGTTTTATCATTGGTTCTCCCACCATTGGTGGTAACGCACCAACTCCCATTCACACTGCTTTGGGTATTGTGCTAGCGAGTGGTGACAATAGCAAGCTTGCTGGGATATTTGGTTCTTATGGATGGAGTGGCGAAGCTTTTGACTTTATTGAAGGTAAACTTCGTGATGCGGGATATCGGTTTGGGTTTGAGACTATGAAAGTCAAGTTTAAACCCTCAGATGTCCTGCTTAAACAGTGTGAAGAAACAGGTACAGACTTTGCCCAAGCCTTGAGAAAAGCCAAAAAAGTGCGTATGACTCAAACTGCAGCGACTCCTGTTGAACAAGCTGTTGGTCGGATTGTAGGTTCAATTTGCGTTGTGACAGCAAAGCTTGGAGAAGTTTCTACTGGAATGATGGGATCTTGGATTTCTCAAGCCACCTTTAACCCACCAGGTATTACTGTTGCTATAGCCAAAGAACGGGCGGTTGAATCCCTGATGTATCCCGGCGGTAAATTTGTCTTGAATATTTTACCGGAAGGTAATCAGCAAGAATACATGAAACACTTCCGCAAATCTTTTGCACCAGGAGAAGACAGATTTGCAGGTTTTTCCACACAAGTTGCTGATAACGGCTGTATTATCCTCACTGATTCCTCAGCATATCTTGAATGTTCTGTCAACAAACGCATGGAATGCGGCGACCACTGGGTTGTTTATGCGACTGTTGATAACGGAAAATTACTTAAACCTGATGCGGTGACAGCTATTCACCATCGCAAAGCGGGCAATCATTATTAAACTAGGGTGTAAGTGAATGGTTTATTCGTTGGTTCCGACAACTTTGGAATAAAGTTAGGTTGACACTCTGCGCTTTCACGCTCCCGCGAAATCACCGTAACAGTGTTTTACTTTCTTCCCCCTACACCCTTACCCCCTTACCCCCTTACACCCCTAGTTCTTCACGCACGAACAATGTGCTGTATATAATTTTTGAGGCAGTTTTAGTAGTAGAACTACTGAGACTGCCTTAGAACTGTGAAATGCTGAGCGAAATTTTCCGTATTTACCTTCAGAACAATTGAATACATATTGGGAAACGTTAAATCAGGGGAGCAATGTTAGTATTTATTGATACTAGTTACTTTGCACTCTATCTTTTGTATTGTCCTTTTTGTATGACTCAAGAAAACAACAACATTAAATTTCCTCTTTGGGAGTATCTAAACCAACCCGTATTCAGTCATAAAACCAAGTTGATCTTAAGTCCTCGTCGCTTTGCGCACCTACACAGAGTGCAACTTTTAAAAAGGTGCTTGGCTAAAAAATTTGAGGCAAAAGGATCACAATAAAATTTAGATAGCGTAGATAAGTCCAGCAACTAAGCTAAATTAGTATTGTGCTGCTTCAACAACTAACCAACGGATATAGAGTACTTTTATGAAGAGCAAGAATCAACTCATCTTCACCTTATTGTTGAGAAGCGGTATACTCTTCTCACCCATTCTACTGTCCGTTGGTATTGCCACTGCCCAACAAAGACCTTCTTCCCCACAGCCTCCGGGACTTTCCACGCCGTACCAGCAAGAACTACCGCGACTGACAGAAGAACATCGCGTCTTTCTTCGCAATACTATCTTGCTTAACGTCTGGCTAGCTATACTGACTCTTGTTCCAGTCACAGTCATTGCTGCGTTATTCCTCCTGCGACGGGTTGCTATCCGTGAGATAGTTGATAAAGCAATGGAACGGCTACACGGACTGGAAGAGTTACAAAAACAGCTAGCAAGTGTTAAGCAAGAAGCACAAAAGCTCATCCAAGAAACGAGAAATCTTACTTCTAACTTAGATAAGGAAGTAGAAGCACTTCAACAAAAAATCACAACAGAACAAGAAACTTTATCTAGAATTCCATCAGAAATATTTCACTTCCAAGAGCAACTGACATCAGAATTAGAAACAGCAATAAAAACTTCTAAACAAAACGTAAAAACTTTAGAATATGAATTTTCAGCTCAAGTCTCTGAGTTAGAATTGCAAACCCAACAGCAAAGAAATACAACTGTTGAGAATTTAAGAACATTAGAAATAGAGATTGCATCTCAACTGTCTGAATTACAAGGCGAGGTTCAACAACAAAAAGATATCGCACTGGAAAATATCGAAAATTCCCGATTGGAGTTTTCTACTCAATTATCTGGATTTGAGTTTGGTGCTCAACAGCATAAGAACAAGATTTTTGAGGATTTGGATCAATTACAGTCAGAAGTTATATCTCGACTGTCTGCATTACAAGAGAGTGTTCAACAACAAAAGGATATCGCACTTGAAAATATCGAAAAATCGAGTGACGAGTTGACCTCTAAAATGTCGGGATTGCAATCGAATGCAGAAGAGCAAAAACACAATCTGCTCGAAAGCTTGGAACAATTGCGCTTAGAATTTACATCACAGTTGTCTCAACTACAAGAGAGTGTTCAACAACAAAAGGATATCGTACTCGGGAATATAGAAGAATCGAATTCCGAGTTGACATCTCAAATGTCAGAATTCCAATCGGATGCAGAACAGCACAAGCAYAATCTGCTCGAAAGCTTGGAGCAATTGCGCTTAGAATTTACATCACAGTTATCGGAATTACAGAACCAAGTTCAACAACAAAAGGATATCGTACTCGGGAATATAGAAGAATCGAATTCCGAGTTGACATCTCAAATGTCAGAATTCCAATCGGATGCAGAACAGCACAAGCACAATCTGCTCGAAAGCTTGGAGCAATTGCGCTTAGAATTTACATCACAGTTATCGGAATTACAGAACCAAGTTCAACAACAAAAGGATATCGTACTCGGGAATATAGAAGAATCGAATTCCGAGTTGACATCTCAAATGTCGGGATTGCAATCGGATGCAGAGCAGCAAAAGTATAAAATTATCCAAAGTTTAGAGCAATTGCGCTTAGAATTTGCATCTTTCCTCTCAAAGCTACAAGTAGATGCTCAACAACGCAAAGAAACAGTAGTAGAAAATTTAGAGAAATCTGGCGGTGAGTTTGCATCTAAATTCTCGGAATTACAGTTGAATGCTCAGCAAAGAAAAAATACTATTCTTGAGAAACTGGGAGAACTAGAAGCTGAATTTGTATCTCAACTTTCGGAATTGCAGAAGGATGCTCAACAAAGAAAAAAAATCATGCTTGAGCAACTATCTGTGGTAACACCTCCTCCTTCTGTTCCCGAATCTGCGACTCTGAAAGTAGAGAAAAAAATACAGCAAGTCCCACAGTCTGTGGTAACACCTCCTCCTTCTGTTCCCGAATCTGCGACTGTGAAAGTAGAGGAAAAAAGACAACAGGTTCCACAACAACCAGAGGTGAGAGAACATACTAAGACTCAGGAGGAGTCGAAAGTTGATGAGATTCTCAAACAAGGAGATACTCTTTTCTCTGAAAAACGCTATGAAGAAGCACTTGCTGTTTACAACCAAGCAGTGGAAATTCAGCCAAAAAACGTTGTTGCTTGGTTGAAGCGAGGTATGGTTTTAGGGAGATTGAAACAGTACAAAGATGCGATCGCCTCCTACGAACAAGCTTTGAAAATCAACCCAGAGTACCATCAAGCCTGGGTTGACCTCGGTGTAGCATTGGGATACTTACAAAAACACAAGCAAGCTTTTATTGCTTTCAAGAAAGCAACGCAAATTAAGCCAGATGATGGTGTAGCATGGTTCAACAGAGCTCTTGCTTTGCAAGAAATGGAACGATATGAAGATGCGATCGCTTGTTTTGACAAAGCCATCAAACTCAAGCCTGATTCCTACAAAGCCTGGAATAACCGGGGTTACGCCTTAGTAAGGCTGGGACAAGATGACGAAGCGATTGAATGTTTCAACAAAGCCCTGGAAATAAAACCAGATTACGCCAATGCCTATTATAACAAAGCTGCCTGTTACGCACTCCAAAGAGAGGTTAAGTTGGCTTTAGAAAATCTGCAACGGGCAGTTGAGATTAATCCTGATTATAAGGAAGAAGCGGCAACTGATATAGATTTTGATGAAATTGCTAAAGATAAGCGTTTCCGGGAGTTCGTGACTGGGCAGAAGACAACAGATAGCCCTAAGTTAGATGCTAGTGTACAGAAAAATTATAAGGGTTAGGCTGAAAACCCCTGAGAATGATGAAGACAACGAGCAAGCGATCGCCTTAGCTGAGGAGTTAGCACATCGACCAAACCGAACATTGGAAGAATCAGCTTTGTACAATCTGTTAATTGCTCTGATTGAAAAGTACGAACAAGAACATTATCCAATGGAGCAGTCAACACCTCATTCTATGCTACTTCATCTCATGGAAGCACGGGATTTAAAACAAGCTGATTTGGTACAAATTCTTGGGTCGAGTGGCGTTGTCTCTGAAATAATTAACGGTAAGCAAAAAATTACTATGGCAGAGGCTAAGGCTTTGGCTGAGTTTTTTAACGTCGATTCTGCGTTATTTCTTTAGTGACAATTTCCCCTCTACGAAGAACCCCACCCCTTTGGGGAATTCAAAGTATGCTCGAAGGGCACGCTGCGCTATCAAAAAAAAGAATTCTTAATTTTGAATTTTGATAGCATAGCGTGGCACGAAGTGCCATACTTTGAACTTTGAATTTGAGCGTGATCGTGTGGGGTGGGGTAAAGCCCGAATCGTGGGTGATATGACAAAAAACACTTTGTCACAAAATCTTACAAATAAGTACTATGAGCCTACAAAGCTGATATTAATACTACTGACCTATAATTTTACTTATTTTAAAGTATCTTTCCTAACCTGATATTTAATACTCGTAAAATACTGAGGATAAAACTGGTGCGTCACTCACTCTCTTTCTTTGCCTTACCGCTTGCAACTGTATTCAGCTTTAGCACCTTACCCGTCGCAAGAGCACAAATCACTCCCGATAACACGCTGGGCGCAGAGAACTCTCGCGTCACACAGGATGTGATTAAAAGTATCCCTAGCGACAGGATTGATGGAGGGGCAATTCGTGGGGCGAACCTGTTTCACAGCTTTCAAGAATTTAATATCAATGCAGGTAGAGGAGCTTATTTTTCTAATCCTCAAGGGATTGCAAACATACTCACTAGAGTGACTGGGGGTAATTTCTCGAATATTCAGGGTATCTTGGGTGTGTTGGGCAAAGCGAACTTGTTTTTGATCAACCCGAATGGAATTCTGTTTGGACCAAATGCCCGGTTAGATGTGGGTGGTTCTTTTTTGGGAAGTACGGCAAATAGTTTGCTGTTTAAGGATGGGTTTGAGTTTAGCGCCACGAATCCGCAAGCACCGCCATTGTTAACAATAACTGCTCCGGTCGGGTTGAGCTATCGGGAGAATTTCAAAAACATCACCAATCAGTCGAGGGCTGTTGATAATAGTGGTAATGTTGTTGGTCTTACTGTTCCAGAAGGAAATTCTTTAACATTAGTGGGTGGTAATGTCAACTTAGATGGTGGGGGACTGATAGCACCAGGAGTACGAGTAGAGTTAGGAGGATTATCTGCCCCTGGAACGGTGGGACTCAATGGTGATGGTAGCTTGAGTTTTCCTGTGGGAGTGCAAAGAGCTGATATATCGCTGACGAATGGTGCTGCAGTTGGTGTTAGGTCAGGCGGTGGCGGTAGTATTGCAGTTAATGCCCGGAATTTAAATATTTCTGGAGGAAGTGGGTTATATGCGGGAATTGGGCAAGGCTTGGGGACAGTTGGTACTCAAGCGGGAGATATTTCGGTTAATGCCACCGGGGCAATAAACCTTAACAACGGTCAAATTGCTAATCAAGTGCTACCAGGAGCAAATGGACAGGGAGGTGATGTCAGTATTAGTGCTAGCAGCTTGCGGCTTGAGGGTGGGGCAGTGATAGGTGCTGGCACTTTCGGTGGGGGCAAAGGGGGAAATTTGAGCGTTGATGCCCAAAATGTGCAACTGATTGGTACAAGCGCTGATGGTCGGGTTTTCAGTGGCTTGAATGCTTATGCAGAGCCAAACTCAACAGGAGATGCGGGTGATCTTACTATCAAAACCAATACCTTGCTAGTGCGAGATGGGGCACAGGTAGGTG
>NZ_JXCA02000001.1:1025357-1054851 GCF_000828085.3 Scytonema tolypothrichoides VB-61278 | reverse complement strand
AATGTGCGGGTTGATTTGGTTAAGCCTGTCCCTAGTAGGGTAAGTTCAACAAGTACAACACAAAAGCAGCCATCTCAAAAGCCACCTGTCAAAGAGATAATACCTGCCCGAGGATGGATATATAACGAAAAAGGTGAGGTGTTGCTGGTTGGTTATGATCCGACTAAGACTGGTCCACAACGGTCCTCACCAGCACCTGCTAGTAGTTGTGCTGCAGTGAAATAGATATGTAGAACGTTCAAAATTTGATTCGGTTTGGTCAACCCCTGTACAATCCTTTTCCCGTGCCCATTTCTGCAATGTTAAGAAAGATGCGGGCAATGCATAGCCGAACTCGCGGGGAGGGGATTAAGGAATGGTGTTCTTTGGGATTTATAAGCAATTAAACGAACTTGGTATTACTTACATTGCTATATCATGTCCGGATAAACAGTTATAAAAACGAGGAACTCACGCGCCTCCAGTACCCTCTCCTTTACAAGGAGAGGGTTAGGGTGAGGTCAAGCAGGAATTATAAGTAATTAAGCGGACATGATATTAGCGGTATATTTGTGGATGATTGTTTGGGGAAAATTCCTGGGACTTTATCAATGGAGGCGATCGCTCTTCGAGGTGCAGCACGCACTCCCAAGCCATCCATTTTGGTCAACTTTCGTTCCTTCGATACAGGCTGCGGTAATCCTACGGCGTGTGGTGCGGAATTAGCCGATACAGGCTTGCAGCAAAAACAAAGAATGCACGGTAGCTTTAGTTGTGCTGACACTTACAACACGATGGCAGCAATTGGACTCGACTTTAAACGGGACTATGAAGATTTAGCTCCCGCAAGTAACGCAGATGTAGCAGTCACCATAGCGAAAGTACTGAAATTGAAGTTGTCCACTCAGGGGAAACTAGTTGGTCGAGTGTTAAATGAGGCGCTACTCACTAGACCTGATAGCGTTCAGTATAAGTCTTTTACCCTGAAATCTCCGTCTGCTGCTAACGGTTTAAAAACCATCCTCAAGTATCAAACAGTAGGAAAAACTCGCTACTTTGATGTTGCTGGATTTCCAGGTCGTACCCTTGGACTATGATTAAACCACTTTGACACAGCATGCACTGTTTACCAGCGATTTGTGACTCATACTTTGGGAATGAGTGTTGAAAATTTCAGTCAATTGCATAGAAGCCTAAGTTCCTGTGTTTGAATCAATCCCCAGTCCTGAATAGCTGCGTTCTAAATGTTCCCAGAGTTCAGTTATCTGCTGGAAAGCATCTTGTGGAGAGAGCTTTCCAAGAGTCTGTAAGTTGCTAATATAGCCAACTCGTGTTGCAAATTCTTGTAAATTAGCGTTGAAGACTAGAGCTTCTGGCCTGAAGTCACCGTGGTAACTTCGTCTTTGATAAAGAAAGTCATATTTATCTACTTGCAGTTCCATAATGCACCTTTTGCTTACAAAATTTCTCTAATCTCTTTATATGTCTGCCAAACGATAAAATCAAATGTTTTTAATTTTCGTTTTAATCAATAAAAGTGATTAAAAAGATACTACTTAGATATGATGACTGAGTACACTTAGTATGCTAAAAGCTAGACCTCTTACAAAAGTCAGTTTTTGGATTTTTGCAAGAAATTTACCATAGCAGTTTGCATTTGGGTGCAATAAACTCTTAAATTCAGTAGGCTGGGCATTGCAATGCCAGCCCTACACCATTCGTGTATTTGACTGAATTCTGTTTTTTGCCATATGAACTAATGAGAAAATACGGATACCACGAGATTTTCAAGCCTATTCCCTGTTCCCTGTTCCCTCTTGCAACAGTAAAGAAAAACCCTGCACTGGCAAATTGCAAGGCAGGGGTTTCACAATCGTTGTTGCAGCATATACTATAGCTATCTGTTAAGGCAAAAAAGATTACGCAAGATTTGCGATTTTTTTACAAAACTTAATAACAAGCTTGCTTCACCTCAGTTTTGTCTGCAAGACTTGAGATACACCTTGTGATAACAACATCTCACGTATCTGATCCAAATTCCTTGGCTTTGGTGACTCAGTCAAAGTTTTTGTTTGCAATTGAGTCCCAGAAGGTTGTTTAGTAGAGAGAGCATCTGCAAATTGCTTATAAAGCTCTGGGTTGATAGCAAAGTAAAAAGCTAGCTCTTGTCCGACCTCTTTCAATCGCTTTGGTAATTCTGTTTCTGTTGTCTGTAACAGCTTAGCAAGACAAGACCGCAGCTTAGCCTTATCTTGACCCACTCCGACAAAATTACCATCAAGTTGACTGTCTGATAATTGCTGCTCGAAGAGATGAAGAAATGTATCGAGTCTGCCGTTATCTATAGATGGATGTGCTGTTAGAGCAAACGCTGGTGCAATGACTGAGTTACTAACATTATCCGGTAGTGGTGCCGCAAGTACTTTCTCTGCATTCACAATACCTTCACCAAATAGATTGGGCTTCCATGTTGGAAATTTCTCACAACTGTCGCGCAGAATCTGATTAAAGATGAAAGGAATCTTTTCCGCTCCATAACGTTGGATGAGTTGGTCGCGTCCATGATAAGATAGCCACAAAGCCGCCACACCCGCAACTATTGGTGCAGAAAATGAAGTGCCGGAGCCTTGCAGAACGTTATATTTGAACTCACCATTGTCCTTATCGGTTTTTGCATACCAAACTGACTCTCCAGGGGCGGTGACATCAACTTGACTTCCTCGCGATGAACCCCACCAAATCTCACGTCGCACATTACTGCCAGCAACAGCAATGACTTCGTCATAAGCAGCCGGCCAAACTACGTAAGGTATCATGGTACCCGCTGCTGCTACGATAATAACCCCGCGTCTTTGGGCATATGTGATCGCACTCCGCAGGCGCTGGTTGAACAATCCAGTTCCCAGGCTAATTGAAAGGACATGGACACCATGAGTAGCTGCGTACTCAATCGCGTCAGCAAGATTAGTTACACTTAATAGAACAACTGAGTATGAGACTCGAAGCGGTATTACTTTGGCACCAGGTGCCACTCCCGTGACAGATTTTCCGGTTGGGTAATTGCTTTGTGCCCTTCTTGGGCTGATCATAACACTAGCTGTTGATGTGCCGTGACCTGGATTGTTTATAATTTCGCCTAGAGGTGTTTCGAGTTCGTCTGTTGGATCTTTGTCGTTCTTGAGAAAATCGTAACTTTGTCTCAGGAGTAGATTCGCCAAAATTTCTGGATGTTTCGTGTAACCTGTATCAGGAAGCCCAATGACAATCCCATGTCCTGGTGGTAGATTTGGATCAGGAAAAAAGCGTGACCATGCCTCTAAAACTCGAAGTTGCTTGAGACTCCACTCTACATCACTACTCTCGTCTAAAGCTTTATGCTCAAAACGTGCAACTGCCTGTTTTGAGTCTTGATTCCAGTCAGAACGGTACGGTAGGGGAACAGCAAACAATGGCTGTGCATCCACAACTCCTGGCTGAGAACGCAAATGATATGTTTTATTCCAAGCTTCTTTAACTGATAGTGTATCTCCCTTTTTGCTTACTTCAAACTCGGTGTGATTATCTCCAATCGATTTAACCTTCCAATTTGAACCCAGTGTTTTGGTAACGATTTCTCGAACTCTGTGTTCTAATCCCGGCATAACCATCTGGAGAAAAAAACCTTCAAACTTAGCACTCAAGTTATTTGAGTCGTTAAGTTGATTGCGATCTGCCTTTGGCAGCAAGCTTCGCTTATCGCTCATATAATTTTCCTCTGGTGAAATCAGTTCTTAGCCAGGACTTACGCAAAAATAACGTAGTTGCACCCGTTGCGACGTCAGTCGTAACTACAGTCAAGTTCATTCGTAACTCGTGCGTAAGTCCTATTAGCGTTAAATCTAGTTCAGTAGTTGACTACACTGCAACAATTGACGATTACAGTGTGAGTCTTCTCTCAGAAGGTTTCTCCAGATGAGTCTGAAATAAAATGAGTAGAGCATTTGTATTTGCATAAATTCTACTCCAAAAAAACAAGTCCCGGTTAAGGTAACCAGGACTTTAGGGAAATTTGGCGTTAATTACAAGCTTGACCAAGCTATTCATGCAACGCTGTTGAAAATCATAGCCCAGAGAGTTCCTGCAACTCCAACACCGACGAATAGGTAAGTGAAGAAACGACCCAATTCAGGGTTTGTTCCCAATGCTTTATCTTCTTTACCTGCAGTGAAAAACAATGACCAAGCTTGGTTAACAGTGATTGCTTGAGCATTATTGAATTCAGGTCTAAACACAACAGGTCCAACTAGGTCGTTTTTAGGAAAGTCAAAGTCAGTTCTCATAGTTATTTCTCCACTTTTGATTTATACAAATTGATGATTTTTTAAAAATTCAGGTTTGCTATTACAGGCTTGTGATCCAATCAATCAAACCATGTCCAGTCAGGACTTCAAGCGCGATGAGTGAGACAAAACCAATCATTGCTAAACGTCCATTGAGTTGCTCAGCATACTCAGTGAAGCCAAACTTTTGGGTTTCGTCCACATACATCTTCGGTTCGATTGCGTAGTTGTTTAGTCTGTTGCCTTCTTCCATCACGTAAGTGCGTCCTGTCATCATTTTTTCCTCAATTTCTTTTTCTTGTTAACTAATGTAAAGCATTGTAAAGAAGTGTTGCAATAGCTTTACAAAAGAAATTATGAGTCAAAACCGTACTTTTTCGGTAGGGAAAACCGTACTGTCCTGAAATGAAGCAATGTGTAAAAGCTGCTGTCTTGCTTGCTATGTATGGGTTTGAGAGGATGTCTCTTGAAGTCCGATTTTCTACTTTTCCTGGCGGCTAGAAGTCGCGCGCCTGTAATACCGATTATTTGTAGGGGCTGTGCCTCAATATAATTATTGGGAGGCAGAGCCTCCGTGATAGCATTCTCATGCAGAGCATGGGAACGAGAGAAAAAATTAAAAAAGAAATTTTGAGACAAAGGCTCAAAGCATGACAGAAAAAGAGTTTGAAAAAGTAAGACCGCGCAAAGTCTTTGCACAGCACTGGCTCAAAAGTGAAAAAGCTCTCAACGAAATTATTCAAGCTTCCCAGTTACAATCTACTGACAGGGTTCTGGAAATTGGTCCGGGTACAGGGATTCTGACTCGCCGCTTGTTACAGTTGGTAGAATCTTTGTTGGCAGTGGAAATAGACCGGGATTTGTGCGATCGCCTGACAAAACAATTCGGACGCCAAGAAAACTTCCTACTACTGCAAGGAGATTTTCTAGAACTAGATTTACCTTCCCTACTCTCACCATTTCCGGCGTTTGAGAAGCAGAATAAAGTTGTTGCCAATATTCCCTACAATATTACAGGACCAATTCTAGAAAAACTTCTGGGGACAATTAGTAACCCAAACCCCCAACCTTATGACTTGATAGTACTCCTGGTACAAAAAGAAGTCGCTGAAAGGCTGGTAGCAAAACCAAGTTCAAAAGCTTTTGGGGCGCTATCGGTACGAGTGCAGTATTTAGCAAAGTGCGAGTTAATTTACACTGTACCGGCTGGAGCATTTCAGCCACCACCCAAAGTAGACTCAGCAATCGTGCGTCTAGTTCCACGTCTTGTGGAACCACCAGCCGCAGACACGCAACAATTGGAAACTTTGGTGAAGTTGGGCTTTGGGGCAAAACGTAAAATGTTACGAAATAATTTGCAATCGGTCGTAGAACGCGATCGCCTGTCACAATTGTTGGAAAAATTAGAAATAAACCCTCAAGCTCGCGCTGAAGACCTCAGCGTTAGTCAATGGGTAACTCTAGCAAATGAATTGTTAGTACTGTGATGAGTCCTGAGTTCTATTTTCCTACTTTCTCAGTATTCAACAGTTAAAACAGTTATCAGTTATCAGTTACCAGTTACCAGTTATCAGTTATTCCCTGTTCCCTGTTGCCTGTTCCCTGTTGCCTGTTCCCTGTTCACTGTTTACTGTTCACTGATTGAATATGCGTTCTTATACTCTCATCGCCCCAGCCAAAATCAACTTACATCTGGAAATTATTGGTGCCCGTCCCGATGGATATCATGAGTTAGTCATGATACTTCAAAGCATAGATTTATCTGACGAAATTTCTGTACAAGCGAGCGATACACAAGCTATCCGCGTTCGTTGCGACCATCCGGAAGTTCCCGCAGATAATAGTAATATTGCATACAAAGCAGCGGAACTTATGGCGACAGAATTTCCATCTACCTTTGCCAAGTATGGCGGCGTTAACATTACCATCAATAAGCGCATACCTGTAGCAGCGGGGTTAGCTGGAGGTTCGACGAACGCTGCAGCAGTGCTAGTGGGAATAGATTTACTGTGGAACTTGGGGCTAACTCAGTCAGAATTAGAGGAATTGGGAGCAAAACTTGGTTCAGATGTGCCGTTTTGTGTGGCGGGTGGGACGGCGATCGCCACAGGAAGAGGTGAGCAACTTTCTCCCCTACCGAGTTTAGACAACATATATATAGTATTGGGTAAATATCGTAGTCTTGCAGTCTCTACCCCTTGGGCATACAAAACCTATCGAGAACAGTTTGGTGATTCTTATCTTAAAGATACCGACAGCTTAACAACTCGCGCAGCAGCCATACACTCTGGACCAATAGTCAAAGCGATCCTGAATAAAGACGCAACAGAAATAGCTCAAAAGCTGCATAATGATTTAGAGCGTGTGGTGTTACCAGAGTATCCGCAAGTCTTACAACTGCGGGAGACATTTGCTAGTGCTAGTGTTTTAGGGACAATGATGTCTGGTTCTGGTCCAAGTGTCTTTGCTATTTGCGAGTCGCAACAGCAGGCGGAAGAAGTCAAACTTCGTATTCGGGAGACGATTCCTGATGAGGATTTAGAATTATTTGTAACTCGGATGACTTCTCACGGAATTCAGATAGCATCATCAGTGTAAGGACGCGAAGATTTTATGAGTGACGAAAATCTAACACAACAAACAGAAGTTCAAGCACAGGTTCAATCAAGTCCCTTACGTTGTGTCATTGGGGCAATGATTTCCGGGGCACTTGGGTATGGACTATACTCTCTAATGATTGCCACAGCTACAAGTTTTGCAACCAAACCCATTCATTCAGATAACGTTATAGTACTGAAGATTTCTTCTGCAGTGCGTACCTTAGTTGTGGGTGTTATGGCTTTGGGAACTGCGGTATTTGGGATAGTGGCGATCGGGTTGCTGGCGTTGGGGGTGCAGTTGTTGGTGCAGCAGTTGACGAAAAAGCAGTAGTGATGATGGAGGTAGAATACCTGCAGTTGGTAGTTTATTAAAGGTAAAGAACCAGCCCTTTCAAGGCGAACAAATGAACTACTTTCTCGTTTAGACGATTTAAATTGTGGATTGCGAGAAAAAATAGAGATTTTTTGCAATTCCTCACGCGATAGCGAAGCTTGCGATATGGGCGATAAGCCGGGGGAGGCTTGCGCCGAAGTGATCGCCTGTTACTGAATCGGTGTTCTAGGGGTTGGAGTGGCTCATGAAGCAGAGCGAAGGCAACGTCGGCGCAACATAAAACCAGCTCCAATTAAGCCAATACCAACTAGCGTCCCTACTCCGGTTTCCGGTTCTGGAACAACCTTAATAGTGCCAGCTACTAAAGCCTGTCCTCTTATGGGATCGTTTGGATTTGGACTGATTGTGTCGTTCTCAAAAAAGTCTAGTATGCCAGTAGCMCCTCTGAATATMCCCTCACCGCCAGTGATAATTAAAGAACCAGAGCCAGACCCTGTGAGGTTTACAAAGTCAATTAAAGCCGTGGCAGTAGCGGTTCCAGACACCTTGTTAGCACCGCTACCACTGAATTCAATAAAACCTTCTGGGAAGCCCTCTAAGCCGATTGCTGTTGGTGAAGTGTTAAAGGTGAACAAGCCAGTAGAGAAGTCAGTTAGGGTGTAAACTAAACCGTTATATTCGGTGAGTCCATATGGTGCATCAGTACTTACAGCCCGTTCAATTGCCCGTGAAAACTTCTCGTTAATCGGCTCAACAGCGATTGTTACGTCGTAGTTACCACTAAATGGGAAGAGAGTGTGTGCGATCGCCTTCTCGTTCCCCGATCCAAAACTTAGTAAAGTCAAAGCTGCAGGAACAAGCCATGCAGCGTAAGAGCGAAGTACCGTTAGCATTGTTTCATATTACCTATCTTAAAGGGAATTTTTTTGTAAAAAATATTACTTTTTAACTGACCGAAAACAGTATACAGCACATTAAATTGCGACGGCAATGAAAAAATTGTCGCTCCGCTTGATGTATCTTTATAGACCATTTAATCTTTTCATGCGGCGATTCTTAAGACATTACTGTCGTCAGTCATAGCACCACAAATTATTAAACCTCAGCCCTTTCAATCTAGCAGAACATTTCCTGGCACTTCTGCTAACTCTGTGTTTGAGGTGAGGACAACCACAATCACAGTTTGAATTTGACTGCGGTTAAATGCGTCATCTTGGATAATCAAGAAAAATAAAAGAGCGCAAGCTGGAAGACCTGCTAAATTTTTACTAGATATAGGAATCCTAAATCATTTTTTATACAGTGTGGAAGAGTTTAAAACTTGGGCAAAACGAAGAATAAATCAACAATAAATCAACTTCACTACCTCTAGAATGAAAGCGTAAGTTGCCATGAAACTGCTATGCCCTCCCCTTTCCCAGGCATGGACCCATATCTCGAAGCCGCACTGTGGCCAGACGTGCATAACGCCCTAGCAAGCAAACTCCGCGCCTTCCTCGTACCACAGTTACGTCCTAAATATGCTGCACGGCTTGAAATTTATGTTGTGGAAGATACCTCACCCGAAAGTGAAATTGGCATCCTTTATCCTGATGTAGAAGTGTTGCAAATACGACAACGTTCTTCAGCGCCAGAACTTCCCAATCGCCAATCAAATATTGCAACAACACCCGCACCACTTACACTTCCAGTCATTCAACCAGTTGAAATTCGCATCCCCACCATCGAAATCCGGGACACCGCCAACAACGTACTCGTATCCTGCATTGAAATTCTCTCACCTGTAAATAAGCGCGAATCGGGTATCACAGACTACCGCAAAAAACGCCAGCGTCTCTATAACGCCAACGTCCATCTGATTGAAATAAACTTGTTACGTAGGGGAACCCGTCCATTTAATCATCCACGTCTACCAAATGTCCCGTATTTAGTTACTCTTACCCGTGCTTCTTCCGGAGTTATCAACGTGTGGCCGGTGACATTACAAGATACACTGCCCACGATTCCCGTACCTCTGCGAGAACCTGACCCTGATGCAGTTCTCGACTTGCAAGCTGCCCTTGAGGCAATTTACGATGAAGCAGGGTACGACTTATCGATTGATTACAGTCAACAACCACCACCACCTGCATTTGGAAAATCAGATATTGAGTGGATACAGGCAAGATTAGCAAATTATTGAAAGCAAAATTTTAAGAGATTTGATAAGAAATTTGACTATTCGTACACAACAAGATTCCCGACAACTCTTACGAAGTCGGGAAGGGTGAACTTTTTTTACATGACATAGAGGAAAAAATGACCATCGGCGTTTGGATATTAGGCGACCAACTTTGGATAGAACAAGCAGCACTACAAAGTTCTCAAGATAAAGTGCCTGTTATCATGATTGAGTCGCTGCATCATGTCCAAGAACGCCCTTACCATCGACAAAAGCTGGTGTTGGTTTGGTCAGCAATGCGACATTTTGCTGAAGAATTACGAGAATTTGGTTATCCAGTTACATACAAATTAGCTGAGGATTTTGAAACACCACTCCAAGAATGGATTCAGGAAAACCAAATTACTGAGTTGCGGGTGATGACGCCAAATGATAAACCATTCACCCAAATGATTCAAAATTTTGCTTCTTTAGATTGCAAGATTACTCTTCTTCCTAACAATCATTTTTTATGGAGTGTAGAAGAGTTCACAACTTGGGCAAAACGTCGTAAACGTTTGATAATGGAAGATTTTTATCGAGAAGGACGACGACGTTTTCAAATTTTGATGGAGGGAGATAAGCCAGTCGGGGGAGAGTGGAATTTTGATAAACACAACCGTCAACCGCCAAAAGGTAAATTGAATACGCCATCAGCCAAGTGGTTTGAACCGGATGAGATAACTCAAGATGTTATTGGACACGTCAAGTCTCTTTCTTTTGTGCTTTACGGAGAAGTAGAACCGTTTCGCTGGGGAGTCACTCGTTCTCAAGCACTCGAAATATTAGACTGGTTTATCAAAAATCGTCTACCTGAGTTCGGTCCTTACCAAGATGCAATGGTGACAGGGGAGGAGACAATGTGGCATTCTATGATATCTCCGTACTTGAATATTGGGTTACTCCAACCTCTAGAAGTTATTCAAGCAGCAGAGAAAGCTTACAATCAAAACCAACTATCTCTCAACAGCATAGAAGGTTTCATTCGTCAAGTCATGGGTTGGCGGGAATATATGCATGGCATTTACCATTTTGTGAGTGCAGATTATCCAGAAAAAAATTGGTTTGGTCACACCCAACCTTTACCTGAGTTTTTCTGGACGGGTGAAACGAAGATGAATTGTCTGCACCAGATAATCACTCAGTTGCTACGTACAGGTTATGCTCATCATATCCAGCGGCTGATGGTTTTGAGTAATTTTGCTTTGATTGCAGGTCTTTCGCCCCAAGCGGTAGAAAATTGGTTTCATGCGATGTTTATTGATGCTTATGACTGGGTGATGCAAACAAATGTTATTGGTATGGGGCTATTTGCTGATGGTGGAATGTTGGCATCAAAGCCTTATGCAGCATCTGGTAACTATGTCAATAAGATGAGCGATTATTGTAAAGGATGTGCTTATAATCCTAAAGAACGTGTTGGGAAAAACGCTTGTCCTTTCAATTTCTTTTACTGGGATTTTCTTGATCGTCACCGCAGTCAACTTCAGTCTCAAGGACGGATGAGTTTTATTTTGGGACATCTTGAACGAATGTCTCTACAAGAGTTAAAAACTATCCGTCAACAAGCGGGAGATTGGCATGTGCAACAATTGTCTGGGTAAGAAGTTTAACAGCCGCTGATTAATATCAAGTTCGTTTGATTACTTACAATAAAGAAGACCTCACCCCCCGCCCTTCTCCTTAATAAGGTGAGGGGGGAAGTTCTTGGTTTTTTATAAGTGTTCATCCGAACATGATATAACAAGAAATTTCCGGATGGGAAAACTAAATCTGAGGCTTAAAAACCTTTTTCTAATTGTGATAATTGCTCAATAAATCCCTACCTGGTTCCCCACATCTGTCAAGACCGTATGAGTCGGGTTGTGGGGGATTTTTTTGTTAACGTGTCTGTGGTGGATTCATTTTGGGGTTGTTTATTTGATGTTGTCGCAGAGGGTGCGATCATTCTTTGCTTTAGAATTATTTTTGAGATAATCACGCGCTGCGTCGCAACCGCGCTTGAGAAGTTCATTGAGGTCAAAATTCCAAACAGAAACTCCGTTCTCACCTCCAGCAGCAATACTTTTACCATCTGGGCTGAAACTCACATCATTACTGCCAAAGCGCTCAAAGGTTGTCAGTAATTTGCTATCAATGCTCCAAAGTTTTACTTTTGTTGCGCTAGCTGAGGCAATTAACTTACGATTAGGACTGAAACTAACACTAGTAACAGGCTCATCACTGTTTAAGGTGGTTATGCTTTTGCTCTCTTTACCGTTTAGACTCCAAATTTTCACAGTATTGTCATAACTTGCAGAGGCAATCGTATCACCATTAGGGCTAAAACTCACAGTGGTGACCCCATTACCATGCTCTTTAAATGTCTTAATCACCGTACCATCAGGTCGCCAAACTTTCACAGTTTTGTCATCACTGGCTGAAGCAAGTAGCTGACCATCTGGACTAAAACTGATGCTGTTAACTTTATCAGTATGACCTGTAAAGGTATTAAGCAGCTTACCATCACGCCGCCAAAGTTTCACCGTTTTGTCATTACTTGCTGAGGCAATTGTCTCGCCATTGGGGCTAATACTCACACTCGTGACTAAATTGCTATGCCCTTGAAAAGTTTTTAAAAGTTGAGGTTCTTTGCCTGGTTGATGAGCAAGTTGCCAAAGTTTTACTGTGTCATCACCTCCAACAATTGCTACTTTATCCGTATTGGGGATAAACTTCACTTGTCCAACCCAATCACCTCGTGCTTGGATAATTTTTGGTGAAGATGCTTTTGTGCTTGCGTTACCATCAATTTTCCAGACTTGTACCTTATTTTCACCTGTACGGGTAGCTAGGGTTTGACTATCTGAACTGAAACTTATGTGTTGTTCAATGTCAAAATTACTGAATCGTTCAATTTCTTTATTCTGAACACGTGGGAGAATTTTGAGAAAAGTGCCGTCTATTCGCCACAGTTCTACAGTATCCTCGTTTGTCGGGATAGCTAAGGTTTTACCGTCCGGACTGAAAGCAAACTTTAGCTCACGCCTGGGGTTGTCTAGATCTGCCCGTTCAGTTTTAACTTGAATAGTTCTAATCGGCGTACCATCACCCTTCCATAGTTTTATCTTATCAAAACCTTCAACAGAAACCAGAATTTGGAAATCAGGGCTAAAACGACTGATTGTTTTTCCATCAAAAGTCGAGAGAAGAGAGCCATCACGCCTCCAAAATTGCATCTTGTTAGAATCACCTATAGTGACTATTGTCTGACTATCAGGAGTGAAACCTACGACTCCAATGTTGCTACTCTCGCCTTGTGGCTGAAGCGTTTTGAGGAAAGTTCCATCAATTCGCCAAAGTTCTACAACATTCTTTGTAGAGGCAGAATATTCTTTGCCAATGGCTACTATCTCTCCATCAGGACTGAAATTAACTGATATCTCTCTATCTGATTTGATAGTTTTGATTAATTTACCGTCCCGCCGCAGGAATTTCACAGTGTTATCAGCGCCCAAAATAGCTAGTGTTTCGCCATTAGGACTCAAACTTATACTTTTAGCATCTTGTTGATAGCGTCTAAAAACAGTATTTCTATTATTCTCGTCATAACCTTTAAGATCATTAAGTCGTGTGCCATCCCGTCGCCACAGTTTGATAGTTTTATCCTTACTTGCTGTGGCAATAGTCTGTCCATCTCGGCTAAAATTTATTTCATAAATACTATCTTTGTGACCTTTGAGAGTTGCGATCGCTTTACCATCACTTGCCAATAAATCTACACTGTTATCACTCCTAACTAAAGCAATGGTTCGCCCATCTGGGCTGAAACTTCCATTGACAACCTCCCCTTGAAGAGTTTTGAAAAAAGTGCCATCGCGTCGCCAGAGTTGCACTGTGTTGTCTTGACTGGCAGAAGCTAATGTCTGAGTATTTGCACTAAAAATGACTTTTGAATTATTTCCTGGCAGGGTTGTCATCAAAATACCATTGCGCTGCCAGAGTTGCACCTTTTGTTCACTTTTAACAGAGACAAGTATCTGACCATTTGGGCTGAAACTCACGTTCGTCACATAATTGAGATTGGGCGTTTGAAAATTTTGGTTTTCCACATTCCAGAGTTTCACAGTTTTGTCCTCACTAGCGGAGGCAAGTACTTTGCCGTCAGGACTAAAACTTATGCCAGTGATATTGTTTCTATGCCCTTGAAGATTTAAGATATTACCTATGTCCGATGAATCTTGAAGTTTCAAGGATTGTATCTGTATGGACTTCTCGTTCGCAGAACCCAAAGCCATCGTTCGACCGTCAAGACTCAAGCTTATCAAATCAGGAGTATAGCCTGTATTCCCACTCATGATCGATATGTCCCTAGCAGTAAGCAAAGTTCCATCGCGACGCCAGAGTCTAAACGGGTTACTATAATAACCGCTCAATGCCACAATAGTCTGACCGTCAGAACTGAAACCAATACTCTTAACACTTTGGTCATGATTCATTGTTTTAACTTCTTGACCTTCCAAATTCCAGAGTTTTATGGTTTTATCCTCACTAGCAGAAGCAATGAGCTTACCATTAGGGCTGAAGCTAACGCTGTTAATACTCCCTCGATGCTTGTTGAAGGTTTTGATTTCTTTGCCGTCCAAATTCCACAGTTTTATCGTTCTATCTTTACTGCCAGACACTACCATCTGACCATTAGAATTGAAGCTGACGCTGGTAATACTATCTTCATGCCCTTCAAAGGTTTTGATTTCTTTGCCGTCGAGACTCCAGAGTTTAGGAGTATTATCCTCACTACCAGAAACAAATTTCTGACTGTCTGGGCTGAAGCTAATGCTGATAATCTTTTTATCATGAGCTTTGAAGGTTTTGATTTCTCTGCCATCCCGACTCCAGAGTTTTATCGTACCATCTGCAGTTCCAGAAACCACTATTTGACCATTGGGGCTAAAACTCACGCTGGTAACACTATCAGTATATCCCTCTAAACTATTGCGCTCTCTGATGGTGTAAACTACATCTTGTAATGCCGTTTCTACACGCATTCTAGTTTCAGGTTCTACCCCAATTGACCACCATTGTTGCAGTCTTTTGCCAGCTTTTAAAGTTTTTACCAGCGCCTCTAAGTCTTGATTCGATTTCAGCAATCCTTTTGCTTCAGTACTCATAGAAATGAGCTGGAGATTATTCTGATAGTTCAACACAAGTGGCAAGAATATCGCAAATGCTCCAGCGAGGACTCCTAATGATACTTTCCAAACTAATCCTCTACGCGATTCTAAAAGTTGCTGTCTAAGAACTTCATTCAGCTTCGCTTCTGTGAGCTTGCGTTGCTCTCTCTCCTTTTCTAATTCTGCTATCAATCTTTCTGATTGCTGCTGACGAACAAAGGGAACCAGATAATCATGTACCAACTGATAGCGAGCCGCTGGAACTGCTGGTATTTTAAATACTAACCCCGATTTGACTAAAATTAATAAAACTAAATCGAGTTTTTCAGCTTTTACTTCTAGCTCTAATTCTAAATCAGCACGAGTCTTTAAAGGACGAGTGTTGTTTTCATCTGTCAACAAATACAACACCAGTTTTGCTATTTGCTCATTTTCAGTACCGCAATCTTTGACGACTTCTTCTAAAAATTTTCCTACTAACTCTTCTTTGGGACCATGTTTTTGATATTGTGCCAGTGTTTTAATTTTCTCCGTTTGCAGTTGCGTCCCTACTACCTGCAACTCAATCGGGCGGATTTCACCAAAATCACCTGCTAAATCGTCTACTAATGCATCAATGAGTTCTGCATCTAATAATAATTTGGTTGTTTGAGTAAAGCTTTTAATTAATGCTTTGGCATCTTTTCGGGAAAAATTACCTAAGTAATAAAGAATATCTTTGTCAAGAATGTTGTTATTAATGACTTCTAAATTCGTGAGGCGATCATTACACTCTAAGAGATAATAGAGATAATCTTCTCGCAATGACAGGATGACTCTGGCATGGGGTACATCTAGGCATTCCCGCAAGAAATTATAAAAGGTTAGTCTTTGTTTTGGGTCTTTGTAAACGAAGAAAAATTCTTCAAATTGGTCGAAGATTAAAACTGTTAGGAGTTCATCATCTGCATTTGTTTGCAATTGGTTGAGGATGGAGTTGGCTGCATCTGTTGTTTGCTTGTGTTGTGGAGAAGAGTTTTGGGAAGAAGTTCGTCTTGGAGGAATCGCCTCAGCTAAACGTTCTCCCAATTCCCGAATCCAATCAGGATAAACTTGCTGCAAAACAGGGACAACATCACGAGTACCAATTGCTCTATTTTTCAAGACTGGTATTAAGCCAGCTTGCAAAATCGAACTTTTGCCAACACCAGATTGTCCATAAATAATCGTCAGCTTATGATCCGGACGGGCTACACGTTCCACAAGTCGTTTGATATCTTGCTCTCTTCCTGTCGCAGCGATTTCTTGAGCAACTGTCTGTTGCTGTTCTACCATTACTAAAGCGGGGTTTGTTACCTGTTGCTTTGGCTGTAATCGTCCTGCACCGATAAAAGCACGGATACCATAAGTTTGCTCGTTGGATCGCAGTTCTAATTTAATATGAAATGCTTTGAGATATTCACCTTGTTGAAAGTAACAGTCGCGTAACTCCCACAAAATCTGAATGTAAAGTTCTGGATCATACTGTGCTTTGGTTCGTGCTTTAGCTGTTTCTAAGGTAGCTATGGCTTCTTTTTTCTCGCCAAGTGCGATTTGTGCCTTTGCTAAGGTAAATAAATACCAACCTTGGTGAGAGGATTGCTCCCATTCTAAATCGGCAAGTGTCTCTGATGATACAGATTTTTCGGCGGTGGATGCTGCATTATCCAAAATTGCCAAAGCTTGTTGTGCTGATTCTTGAGCTTGTTTCCAAGCGGATTTAGCTAATGCTACCTCAGCCAAAAAACCATAGGCTCTTGCTAATCTAAACTGATGCGGATAGGTTTGATGCAAAGCTATTGCTCTACGAGCAACGGGTTCTAATTCACCCCAGCACTGCATACGTTGCAGGATTGCTCCCAAACCATTGATAAAGTTTGCTACTAAATCCTCGCGGTTGGCTTGCTCAAATACGGTGATACATTCTTGAAAATAATCTTTAGTCGTTGCATGAGCGCGATCGCTCTCCACATGATTTAATACAGCATAAGTACGCCACCACAAACCCATACAGTAAAGTAGACAGGCGCGTTGCTCTAGCAATTTGGGAAGTGGGGAGTTGGTGTTTGGCAAAAGTGCTAAACTACGCTCATAATGTTGCCGAGACTGCTCCAAACCACGAGTATCTCGACCTAAGACAAACTCTAAACTCGCTTCAATTTCTGGATCTAACGTGACGCCACGATTTTGCAATTCTACTCGCGCTAATTCTAATTCGGTGCGTCGTGGGGAACCAATTCCCAAGTTAAGGGCGGCGTTATCAAGAAATCTCCCTGCACCTACTTGTAGAACTTTGGCAAAAACTTCATCAGCTGTTTGCTGGATATATTGAATCAAATCTTCCGTAGGGATAGCAAATTCAACTGTTGTTGTCCAGCTTTGGAAGTCAGGTGCTAAACGAATCAGCTTTTGCAGCACCTCATCTGTCACCCAAAACACTATAGGAAAGGGAAAATTTTTGCGAAACTCTTCCCTAATTTGGTTTGCACCTCTGAGCATAAAATCAATCGCTTTCACTGACTCTAAGCCAGAGACAATTAACGCTTCAGGATGCTCGTTACCCAGTTCTGCTTGAATTGTTGTGTAGAGAGTTGTAACAGACTGTTCTAAAATTATCTCACGAATTTCTACAGAACAAGACGCTTGCAATTCTTGCGTCAGTCGCTGTCGCAAACTCGCAGAATTACAGAGTGCCAAAATCAGCGAAAATTCTCTCCTAGAACTTTCAATTGCCCAAGTTAACTCTTGTAAAGAGTTTTCGTTAAAAGCTGCAATCTCTTGGATTTGCCCCTGCTGATTCATAATATTGAGCGATTAGTTGTTAATCTTTCTACTTACATCTTGCAATTGGTAAAACAGATGTCAAAGTTCTCGTCCGCCTGGGATTTAAATCCCAGGCTAATAGGCGAAGTCCATTAAAATGGACTAACAGTGGAGTTAATTGTTGAGTAGATTTCAACACTCTTTTCATATAAACAATTAGTAGTTTATATCGTTTACGCCAATGATTGCTACATATCAGAGGCTGTAACTGTTGATTTTTCTAGGTTTATTTATTTCAAAGTAAAAGAGAATCGATATTACTCGTAATGAACCAAGATAGGAGTCTACTCAGACCTTGCTTGCACCATACTTTTCGTCCGCCAATAAATAAATTTCGGAGGCTCAAAGTTCAAGTCCGTTAAAACTGAGATCTTGCACCAGTATCAACAATGAGGCAGAGCCTCGATATCTGGTTCCCAGGCTGCAGCCTGGGAACGAGGGTTGGGAGGCTCAGCCTCCCGATTATTGAGAATAGTGCAAGATATCAGTCTACTAACCATTTCTCAAAACTCTGCTGCTTCTGCCAAAATCGGATTTATATCAAACCAAGACCCTTCCGAGTCGCAATATTCATACACAAATCGACTGTGAACTAAACTGCGATAATCTTCGTCTCCCCGCACCTGCTTATTTTTTTCCACCTGTCGCAGCAATTCCCACTCATCTTTTGTAATTGCTAACTTCATTTGATTGCTACGTGCTTTGACCACACTTTCCAAGATGTTATTTGAAAGAGGAAGCCGACGTTCTTTTTTAATCCAATCATAAAGCAACATGAGTAACTCGCGCACATGACCGCCACTCACACGACACAATCGTTCTAAAGTTCCTGGAGTGTCAAAAACATCTTTAATTAAATCCAAACGGTACCCTTCTGGTACATGTGGAAAAGCCCTTGCTAGCACCATTTGTTTGAGTAGATATATTCCTTCATGAGAAACACTACCGTCTCGTTGCAGCACAGGTACCATTGGCAGTACCTTGGGATTAACCATAAATCGCTGGGTTAATCTTTCTATATCATTTGAAAATCTCAAGGAAAGGGGCATAGTATAAACAACATGGCAGTTGAGTTGACGTAACTGTTCTCCCCGATCTACAAAGAGATATTCTGGTTGTGGTCTTCCCCACGGTTTTTGAGAATTCTCCACACGGTCAAGATTATCGACAATCACCACGAGTCCTTTTTTGCCCCGTTGCTTCAGTTTCTCAACCGCAGGTTGTAGGAGTTCCTCATTGATTGAGTCTAAAATTCCTTTGGTTCGCGGTCCGAGATATTCTCTTAACTTATTACGAAGTTCTGGGCTGCTTTTTGCTTTGGCTGTAATTTTGCCAATACCCAAGGGAATTGATGCTTCAGCAGAAACTTCCAATTCTGCTTGGAAGAGTTTGGTGATACCCTGAAGTAAACTTTTCAACCCTTTAGGTTCGCCCAGTTCCAGGGTTTCAAAGCTTTCAAGACTTTCACTGACTCGGCGGGCGATTGCCAGCATAATATCAGCTATATCCACGTCACCCAATTCCAAGTCTTGACTAGACTCAAAATAAACGACAAAAAAATCTTTTTCCTCTAATTCTGCTTTTAGCCGCAACAGTTCTGTAGACTTACCGCAGCCGATATGTCCTGTGAATAATTCACAAGTCGGCTCATCAGGTGAAAAAAATGTAATATTTTCTTTTAATTCTTCAATTATCCTGCCACCCCGTACTGAGGCGAAATCAATATAATATTGTCTATCCAGAGGATTGCTCACTACCAAGGTCTTGCTTGGGTTGCAAGCCAGGTAAAACTTCTGCAAGTCCAGGTTCATAAACTACTATGCAACAAGGCTGATCTTTATTATCTACCTTAGCTCCGTGATGCATTCCGAAAAAAGATTTAATATTTTGCTAAAAATGTCTAAAATCAAAAAAACAAAACAACAGCAGACAATATTACAAAAACTCACATGGCGCACAGGAATATTATTTGCTGTTTTACTGGGCATCATCTTGCTTTCCATTCCAAAAGCCATACCGCAGGAACCAATCGTCCTAAATCTGTTGATGACTGCTCCTGATGCTCAACCTTGGAAACTAGGCATTGTCAAAGATTTTGAAGAAAAAAATCCAGGTATTCGTATTAATATTATAGAAGGTCCCAATTCGACAAATTTACTGGAAGACCTTTATACTTCAGCATTTATTTTGGGAGATTCTCCTTATGACTTGGTAAATATGGATGTTATTTGGACATCGAAGTTTGCTGCTGCTGGATGGTTGTTAGATTTGAGCGATCGCCTAACCAAACAAGAATTAGCAGCATTTTCTCCCAAAGATGTAGAAGCAGGACGTTACGAAGGTAAACTCTACAGAATTCCCGTGCGTAGCGATGTAGGAGTCCTCTACTACCGCGAAGACTTGCTCAAAGGGGCAGGATTTCAACCACCAGAAACATTCGCAGATTTACTCAAAATTTCTAAGTCCTTAAAAGAGCAAGGAAAAGTTAATTGGGGTTACCTTTGGCAAGGTCGCCAATATGAAGGTTCAGCTGCTATGTTTGTGGAAGTTTTGGAAGGTTTTGGTGGATTTTGGGTGAAGCCTGATACTTTAGAAGTGGGGCTAGATAAACAGGAGACAGTAAGAGCGATCGCTTTTCTCAAAGACACAATTCAAGAAGGAATTTCTCCCCCTGGAGTCACAACATATATTGAAGAAGATACACGACGCATATTTCAAAGTGGTCAAACAGCATTTTTACGAAGTTGGCCCTATGTTTGGCCCTTAGCGAATGCTGAAGATTCTCCTCTCAAAGGTAAAATTGGCATTAAACCAATGGTTGCTACCCCTGGTAACATTACAGGAGGGTGTTTAGGTGGTTGGGGTTTGGGAATAGCTAAATTATCTAAACATCCTAAAGAAGCTTGGAAAGCAATTCAATTTTTTACCAGTGAAGAAGCACAGCGCCAATTTATTTTGAACGCGGGTTTTGTACCAAGCCGACGTTCACTGTTTAGCGATCCACAAATTGTTAGTAAATATTCTCACTATCCTCAGTTACTTAAAATAGCTGATCAAGCCGTTTTGCGTCCACCCATTGCTCAATATGCTCAAGCATCAGATATTTTGCAACGTTACCTGAGTGCAGCACTCACAAATCGCATGACTCCTGAAAGTGCAATGCAAGCGGCTGCGAGTGAAACTAGAAGCTTGCTGAAAGTTCGAGGTTAGTGATGTAGAGACTTCATGCAAGGTCTGTAAAATGACAAATAATATCAAGTTCGCCTAATTACTTACAATAAAAAGACCTCACCCCTCTCCGATGCCTTGGAGAGGGGTGCCCGGAGGGCGGGGTGAGGTTCTTCGTTTTTTACAAGTATTCATCTGGTAAAGAAATGACTAATCTACAAACAATTAGAAGTCGAGAACAACGAACAGCGTGGATTTTCTTGCTACCCGCTTTGCTGTTACTGTTGTTTGTCTTTGGATATCCAATAACTCGTGCTTTTTGGTTAAGTTTCTTTACTCAGAATTTAGCAACAAATCTGCAACCCATCTTTTCTGGTTTTAGCAATTATGTGCGGATGTCGGGGGATGGTCGTTTTTGGCAGAGTTTCGGAACGACAACAGTATTTACTTTCGCAACAGTGTTGCTAGAGCTACTGTTAGGATTAAGTATAGCCCTAGTGTTGAACAAGCAGTTTTTTGGCAGGGGTGTGGTGCGTACAATTGCTATCTTACCTTGGGCTTTGCCTACTGCTCTTATTGGTCTTGCTTGGGCTTGGATTTTTAACGACCAGTTTGGAGTTGTCAATGATATTCTACTGCGGCTAGGCTTGATCCAATCTGGAATTAACTGGTTAGGAGACCCGATACTGGCAATGATAGCCGTGATAGTTGCAGATGTATGGAAAACGACTCCGTTTATTAGTATCTTGTTATTGGCTGGTTTGCAGTCGATTTCACCCGACTTATACGAAGCCCATGCAATTGATGGTGCAACACCTTGGCAAAGCTTCTATCAAATTACCTTGCCTTTGTTAATACCGCAAATCCTCATCGCCACATTGTTTAGGTTTGCTCAAGCTTTTGGAGTTTTTGACTTGATTGCTGTGATGACTGGGGGTGGTCCTGGTGGTGCAACAGAAGTCGTCTCATTGTATATCTACTCTACCATCATGCGCTATCTAGATTTTGGGTATGGAGCCGCTTTGGTTGTTTGTACATTTCTGTTACTAATAACAGCGGTAGTTATTGCTAGTTTTTTACTTAACAAATCTCGTGTCAATACTTTTTAAATCAGGGAACAGGGAACAGGGGATAACTGATAACTGATAACTGATAACTGTTTTAACTGTTGAATACTTTGTGTAAAAACTTAATCCAACCCCTCTCCACTCGCTAGCCCCTAAGAGGGGCGCTGCGCAAACGCTCAAATTCAAAATTATAAATTCAAAATTCAAAATTAAGAATTATTTTTTTTGATAGCGCAGCGTGCCCTTCGGGCATACTTTGAATTTTGATAGCGCAGCGTGCCCGTAGGGCATACTTTGAATTAAGCGAAGGGGAGAGGGGTGCCGTAGGCGGGATGAGGTATAAATGTGGATGATAACTAATCAACCTGATTTGACATATTTCAAATTTCAAATCTCTATGACTGTTCATCAAGAAACTTTGACGACAAATCCCAAACCCAAAACAAGAGTCAAAAAATCTTGGAAAAATATCTTGCTTTGGATAGTGGTTACTTTAGTAGTGGTTTTCTGCTTAGCACCAGCAATGTGGCAAGTACTAACCTCATTCAAAGTCAATCAGGATATTGCTAAAATTCCTACCGTTTATTTTCCCACTCGAATCACTCTCAATCACTACATTGAAATATTCGCCCGTCGTCCGTTTTGGCGCTACATATTAAATAGTGCTTTTGTCTCGATTCTTTCTACTGTTTTTTCTTTAGTTCTGGGTGCACCTGCTGCTTACGCTTTAGCACGGTTGCGTCCTTGGGGTGGCAGAGTTATCCTTGCAGGTATCCTTATTGTGACTTTGTTCCCTGGAATTTTATTGTTCTTGGGACTTTTGGAAATTATCCAAGGGTTACATCTAGGCAACAACTATTTAGCCCTGATTATTCCCTACACTGCTATCAATTTACCATTAACGATTTTAGTGTTACGCAGCTTTTTTGAGCAATTACCAAAAGACTTAGAAGATTCTGCAAGAGTGGATGGGTATAACACCTTGCAAATGTTAATACAAATATTACTACCAATGACACTTCCTGCTTTGGTAACGACGGGAATTCTCACATTTATTTTTGCCTGGAATGAGTTTATCTTTGCTCTCACATTTATAACGCGTGAAGAGATGAAAACAATTCCTGTGGCTGCAGCACAATTAGGTGGTGCAACAGTTTTTGAAATTCCTTATGGTCCGATTGCTGCAGCAACTGTGATTGGAACATTGCCCTTAGTTTTACTCGTTTTGTTCTTCCAGCGCAAGATTATTCAAGGTTTGACTGCTGGTGCTGTTAAGGGATAATCAACAGATAATCAACAGATAATCAACAAATAAAAACTATGGCGAAACTGGAACTACAAAACTTAAATAAGACTTATACTCCCAAAGTCATTCCAGTTAAAGATGTGAGTTTAACTGTAGATGACAATGAATTTCTGACTTTACTTGGTCCGAGTGGCTGTGGTAAGTCTACGACACTGCGAATGATTGCAGGGTTAGAGGAACCGACTCATGGTCGGATATTTCTTGGGGATGAGGATATTACGTTTAAAGAACCAGGCGATCGCAACATGGCCATGGTGTTTCAAAGCTATGCACTTTATCCCCATATGTCCGTTTACGAAAATCTAGCCTCTGGATTGAAGCTGAAAAAAACTCCCCGCACTGAAATTGAACAACGAGTCACAGAAGTTTCAAGACTGCTGGGATTAGAAGAATTATTACAGCGTAAACCCGGTCAATTATCGGGCGGACAAAGACAGCGCGTCGCCGTCGGTCGGGCGTTAGTGCGTCGCGCCCAAGTTTACTTGCTGGATGAACCACTCAGTAACCTAGATGCACTCTTACGCGAACGAGTCCGCGCAGATATCAAACAAATATTTGCCGCCCAAAAAACTCCAGTAGTCTACGTGACTCACGATCAAACGGAAGCAATGACGCTTTCCACAAAAGTAGCTGTCCTCAATGATGGTCTTATCCAGCAACTTGATCCACCAGAGCGTATTTATAACCAACCAGCTAATTTATTTGTAGCTGGATTTGTTGGCAGTCCGCAAATGAATTTGCTCACGCTACCTTGTAAGGAACGTTCTGCAATCTTAGGTAATGCAAACATATTTTTGCCAGATATCCCAACAATTCCAAAGGAAATTATCTTAGGTATTCGTCCAGAACACGTCCGCATTGCACAAGCCGAGGATACACAAGTCATCAAAGGACAAGTGTATTTGGTGGAAAACTTGGGTATGTACAATTTAGTCAGTGTGCGTGTTGCAACTTCTGAAACAGAACCGTTGACAATACGTGCTTTGTTACCACCAGACCACAAATGGAATAATGAAGAAATTAGATTAGCTTTACCGCCCCAGAATATCCACTGGTTTGATATTAATTCGGGTGATAGTCTTTGGTTGCACTAGTAGTTATAAAAAAACCCAGTCAGTTTTATCTGACTGGGCGTTTTTGTTAGGTTAACCTACTGTGCATTCAGCCTATTTTTTCCTAACAATTCTTAAAATGAATAACTTTTTGCCATGAATTAAGCAGCAGGTTTATCCAGGTTAATTTTGACGACTTTGTTCTTCTCTTCTTGAGATTTTGGTAGTGTCAAGTTCAAAATACCGTCTTTGTATTCTGCTGTAACATTGGTATTTTGAATTTGCGAAGGTAAAGGAATCACGCGCTGGAATTTACCGTAGTGGAATTCAGTCACAGTACGACCCTTTTCTTCAGTCTTAGTTTCTGACTTGCGTTCTCCTTTGATGGAAACAGCCTTTTCTGTAACTTGCACATCCAAATCTTTAGCTTCAATTCCTGGTAGTTCTAGCTTGAGATGGATAGCATCTTCTGTTTCTTGTAACTCAGCAGCAGGAACTTTTGGAAAGTTTCTTTCAACAACTGTTGAGGGTACGAGCATATCATCGAATAAGCGGTTCATTTGACGTTGTAAGGAGTTCATTTCTTGCCAAGGGTTCCAACGAACTAATGTCATCTTTTTCTCTCCAGTCAATAGGATTTTGTTTAATGAATTCAGCTTTTCACTTGCTTTGATTCTTATAGTATTTAAAAACTGAGGGAGTGATAATACGGTTTTTTTCACCTCAGAAATAATGATGACCGTACTTTAATAGGAAGAGCAGAAAAATTCAGAATAATAGCACGAGAATCAAGGGTATCCTCATACCTCTAATATTGTGTTCGGTTAAAAACTTATCATTAAGGCTGCAAGGGAGCAGGGGGTAGGGAGCAGGGAGAGAAAGAGTTTTCACTCTTTTTGCACAGATACACCGAATTATAACTACTCCCTTCCCGGTCTAAGATTACCTATCTTCTTTTTCTTCTTCCTATGCGCCAAGGGCGCACGCTACGCTAACGTGTCCTTCGCGTCTTTGCGGTTCGTTAAATTAGGTATTCTTCTGGCGGGAAGGGAGTAATTAGGCGAACATGATATGATACGGTTTTTTTCACCTCAGAAATAATGATTACCGTACTTTAATAGGAAGAGTAGAAAAATGCGGACTGGGGACAGGAAGAACTTGTGTTTGGAAAACGCCAGACAAACCTAAGTACAGGATTTCATGAATGCGTAGCCCATTAAATTTGGCGAAACTCTGCTTCCCTCTGCGGGTTCCTTCGCTTCCTGGTGCGTTTAAAAAAGTTACGAATTTATGCAATGCCTGTACTAAGATTGATGAGGTTTCAAGAACGCCGCACATTAATACAGCACCATTCGTTGCGCCGCCACACGGTTGCAACAATCCAGCCGTGTTTTTCTAGAGTATCAATGACGGCTTTAGATTGCTCAAATAATATGCCACTAAAAACAGCCCAAGTACTGGGTTTGGCTATTGCACTCAAATCCTCAACCAAACTTATAATCACATCAGCCAAAATATTGCAGACAATACCATCTACAGGTTGTTCCAGCAGTTTTGTCAAAACCTCTAAACTACCCTCCGCCACAACCAACTGTTCTGGACTTATACCGTTGAGTTTACAGTTTTCTAGGGTTGAGTTGACTGCCAAGGGATCAACATCTACTGCATAGGCTTTCTTCGCGCCCAGCATAATTGACACTATTGAAAGGATACCAGAACCACATCCAACATCCGCAATTACCACATCATCACTTTCTTTTTCTTTATCCACAAAAGACTGACTTTCATTGCTCAAACGCATTTCCAGGGATTCTAAGCACAATTGAGTTGTGGCATGAGCACCAGTCCCAAATGCTACACCTGGATCTAAAAGAAGGATGAGGCGATCAGAATTTTCTGGGAGTGGTAGCCATGCGGGGTTGATCAGGAGGCGATCGCCTATTTCCTGGGGTTGCCAATATTGTTTCCAGCTACTCGCCCAATCCTCCTCATCAATCACCTCCCACTGCACAACAGGTGCAGAAAGTCCCATAGAAACAGCATCTTGACGCAACAGGTGCGATAAATCATCCAAATCTTGCGGTAGTGCTTGAAATTGCGGTAAGTAACTCTTGATCAAAAAGTCATTTCCTTTTCGTTGACTGGCTGTTCCGCGCCAGCCAGAATTTTCCAGTCGCCAAAAGATAGAATCTTCTAGATCTGGCTCACAAAGAATTTGCAGTTCCCACCAGGTGTTTGTCATAAAAAAAGTAAAAAGTAATATGCGCGTTGCCTTCATACGTATCACCTCACCCCGCCCTTACGGGCGGGGTGAGGTTTGGAACGCGACTTGGTATAAAAAGGCATAAGAAAAAGGTTTTCTTTTTATTTTTACCTTTTTACTTTTGCCTTTATAAAGTTACCGTATACGCATCACGAATTCCAGACACTTTGATAATCTCAGGTAAAATCCCATCGGGTAAAGGATCATCAAGACTGAGTACCATCACCGCATCACCACGAATGATTTTGCGACCGACTTGCATACTGGCAATATTGACATTAAAACTGCCAAGTAGGGAACCGAGTTTGCCAATAATCCCTGGCATATCACGGTGTAAGGTAAAGAGCATATGTTGGCTAGGAGGAACGTTGATTGGGAAATCGTCCAAATTGGTAAGGCGAATTTCTCCATCACCCAACAAAGCACCTGTAACAGAATGAGTCCCCAAAGAACCTGTCGCTTCTAGATGCAAAGAACCAGCATAGTCTTTAATCGAAGCATCCCGCGTTTCAATCACGCGAATTCCCCGCTCTTTTGCCTCAATGGTGGCATTAACGTAGTTAACTCGTTCCCGCAAAGCTTGGTAAAGTAGTCCTTTCAAGGCTGCAACCACCAAAGGCTGACTCTTGTTTGTTGCCAATTCGCCTTGTAGCCGGACATTGAGCAACTCCACGCGTCCGCCAGCCAACTGTCCCACTAACTTACCCAAAGTTTCCGCTAGCTGCATGTAGGGTTTGAGTTCTTCGAGTACGTTAGGACTCAATCCGGGAATATTCACCGCTGAACGCGCAGGAAGTCCTAGTAACACATCTCGAATTTGTTCAGCAACGTCAATTGCCACATTAACTTGTGCTTCTGTTGTTGAAGCGCCCAAATGTGGAGTGAGGATAGCTTGTTGTCCGAGTGACTTTAAGGAGGACTCGCCCAATGGTTCTGCCTCATACACATCCAGTGCTGCACCGGCAATTTTACCCTCCCGGAGAGCAACTGCTAATGCTTCTTCGTCAATAATCCCACCGCGAGCGCAATTAATAATGCGGGCGTTGGGTTTCATTTTCGCCAATCTTTCGGTATTGATTAAGTGGGTGGTTTCTGGAGTTTTGGGAATATGCAGCGTGATGTAATCTGCTTGCTGTATCAATACTTCCAAATCCACTAATTGACAGCCGATTTGTTCTGCCCTTTCTGTGGAAATGAAGGGGTCGAAAGCTAATAATTTCATTCCCATTGCTCTGGCAACAGCAGCAACATGGGAGCCAATTTTACCTAAACCCACAATACCGAGAGTCTTTTTGTAAACTTCGGCACCAATGAAACTTTTACGATCCCACTCACCGCGTTTGACTGAAGCATTGGCATCAGGGATGTAGCGAGACAAAGATAGCATCATCGCCAGCGCGTGTTCTGCAGCAGCAATTGTGTTTCCTTCTGGAGAGTTGACAACTACAATTCCTTTGCGGGTAGCAGCGGGAACATCCACATTATCGACACCTACACCAGCGCGACCGATAATTTTTAATTGCGTCCCAGCTTCAATAATTTCTTGAGTCACGCGGGTACCAGAGCGAATCATTAGCGCGTCGTATTCACCAATGATTTGTACCAGTTCCTCTGGTTTTAATCCTGTTTTCACATCTACAGTAGCAACTTGGGAAAGAATGTCAATCCCAGCCTGGTCAATTGGATCGGAGACAAGAACCTTAGACATGATTACTTATTTTAAAGCTAGAGGTATTCCGGAAGACGGATTTTCAGTTTAGACTGTAACGTTTGCAATTTAGCAGAAATGATAACTTCTTATATGCCAGTAAGTGACACCTACGTCTATTGATGATGGTACTAGAGGGTCAGTTGTTCACAATTATGCAGCGCTTCCTCCCATATCTAATGCCACCTACTCGGTAAATATAAACCATTAACAGTGGCAAAACCTATATCCAAAACCTATATAAATTATGAAATTTTCTTAGGTCGAGGGACTTCGTCTTGATAGTCTTGTCGTAACTCCCACTTACCAAAGTCTTACCATTTGGGCTTGAGACTCGGAATTAACCGAGTAGGTATGCCCAGTAAGGTAAATTCTGGACTTGAGACAAAAGTCTAGACATTTGCTTTGAAACCACAGAAGTGGGTAGCTATACGGGTTACTATAAATCGTGTGTGCGCGTAAGTCCTGAGTTAATTGAGATATGTATCTAAGGAGGCAGAAAAATGGATCTTGAGAATCTGGCTCAAATTTCCAAACGAGATTTGGAAGTCATTCAACTACATCAGTTTCAACAACCCATCTTCTGTTGCAATGTCACTGCAATTGCCTATGCCTTTACCGCTTTGGGATATCTGACGAGTGTTGATGAGATTTTCTATGTCACCCAACTGCCCATCGCATCGGTTTTAGATGATGGCATGACGCTAGCAGAAACTTACGACACCTGTCGCACTTACATTGAAAAGAAAAAATTACCAGTGTCCATTCGGGTTGAGCATTTTGATAAACCGAATATGACACTTGAAGCATTTACACGTGAAGTTGAAGCGGCTGTTTGCGATGAACTTGATGTCCACATTCTTAACTTCAATACCCGTATTGCTCATGAAAATCCAAGTTTAGAAGGTGGTCATTTCTCCTTATTGGCAGATTATGACCCCGACACTAAAGAAGTCACCATTGCAGATACAAATCCTAAACGGTATACCCGGTTTTGGAAATGCCCAATTCAGCGTTTATATGCCGCTTGCGTGGATAAGGATTCCTCATCAAATCGCTCTCGTGGCATGATTGTACTTCGCAGGCTGGAAAAAGCAAAGCTTGATGGAAAAGAAGTTCATCCATCAGAAATCGCCTTAAACGCTTTCCATTCTGACAACAGTTCGGAAAACAGTTGAGTATTGAAGTCAGTTGGCAATGCACCAACGTTAGCTGATCCTATAGATGGCTGTTTTTATTTGCATCGATTCTGGCTTTCAAGATAGGCGGTAAGAGTGGTTGTTTTTGGCAATTGAGGTTTACTCATGGTCAATAACAACCCTCCCTCCCTTGTATCTTCTGAACTTCAAATGGAAAATCGCCCCGTGAATCCAGCAATCAAATAAGAAAGATTTTCACCACGGCATTCGCCAAATCTTGATAGTGTTGTCCCCACTCCCACTCACCAAAGTCTTGCCATCCGGGCTGATGGCGACGGAACGAACCAACTCGGTATGCCCAGGCA
>NZ_JXCA02000001.1:970429-1024890 GCF_000828085.3 Scytonema tolypothrichoides VB-61278 | reverse complement strand
ACCAACCCAGTTGGTATGCCCAGTCAGGGTAGATTTCAATTCATCCGTTTGCAGATTCCAAATCTTGATAGTGTTGTCGAGACTCCCACTCACCAAAGTCTTGCCATCCGGGCTTATAGCGACGGAATCAACCGATTTGGTATGTCCAGTAAGGTTAGATTTTAACTCACCCGTTTGCAGATTCCAAATCTTGATAGTGTTGTCGAGACTCCCACTCACCAAAGTCTTGCCATCCGAGCTGATGGCGACGGAATTAACCGAGCTGCTATGCTCAGTCAGGGTAGATTTTATGCTAGATAGACTGGCAATAAGTATAGGAGTAAACGGAAAGACTGCATACACACAATACCCATAGATTTCAATTCCTACCAACCCCAGCAACAGAATGACACCACCTAGCAGCAATGGGCTTAACTTGCCTTTCGGTTTAAATGGAGTTGCACGCTGTGTTGGTGGCGGTTGATGCTGAAACAATACTGTCGGAGGTACAGCAGGCGGCGGCGGTGACGGTTGAGGCGGCTGTACTGTCGGAGGTACAGCAGGCGGTGGTGGCAGTGGATGCAAATCTTGTAAAACTTCCCCCGGTGACTGATAACGCTGCTGGTAATCTTCTTGCAGCAACTTATCGAGGATTTGCCCGAATTCCTGACTCACGCTTTGCTGCAAATGCTGTCGCCAAGAGGACACCCACCCATAACCTTGTTTATTAAACAGTCCCCTAGGCTGAATATTAGTCAGCAAATGAAAGCAAGTCACACCCAAACTGAATAAATCACTTGCTGGATACGCTTCGCCACCCTGCATTTGTTCCAATGGTGCATAACCAAAGCTGCCAATCGTTGTTCCCTGTTCAGACATGACTGTTTCTGTCAGTTGCTTGGAAGCACCAAAATCTATCAGCACCAATTTGCGATCACTGCTGCGACGAATAATATTCCCTGGCTTGATATCGCGGTGAATAACTTTGTGTTGATGAACAATCTTTAGTATGTTTAACAAATCAACCAATAATTCCCGAATTTGCTGCTCACTGAAATTACCCTGCTGTTTTAATTCATCTGATAAATCTTGCCCATCGATAAACTGTTGCACCAAATACAGGCGATGATCTTGCTCAAAATATGCTAGAAGCGTGGGAATTTGTGGATGATCCCCTAACTGTTGCAAACGTATTGCTTCTTGTTCAAATAGTTCCTTTGCCTTTTGAAACGCGCCAGTTCCTTGTACTTGTGGTGCGAATTGCTTGATGACGCATTTTTCCTTCAGTTTGTCAATATCCTCTGCCAGATAAGTTTTGCCAAATCCCCCGCTACCTAATGATTTTATCGGGCGATAGCGGTTTCTCAGCACTACCAGTCCTGTTCCGCAGTTGGAACAAAACATTGTGCCATCAGGATTAGGGGGATTGTGGCAACCTGGATTAAGGCAGCATGTCATAACTATGCTTCTATCGGCAAACTTAATTTATTATCGCCTAGCTACAACCTATTCCTAGTAGAAACCGCAGAATAACTTTTGCTTGTCTTGGCTAAACCAAGAATTGTACATTCCAGAAGCCAGCCTATGTTTGAGCAGCCAATCCTGATTATTTGATGAATTATGTAGCCAACAATTAATGAATTCCGCCCACTTTACAGGTATTTGCAAGTGATCCCAAGATTTTGATGAAGCTTCGGAAAGCCTTTCATACATTTCTGGGTTGGAAATAAGTTTTTCAATAGATGCTGCTAACGCTGTTGAGTCGCCAGCAGGAAAAATCATGGCGTTAATACCGTCTTGTAAATTACCTTTAAATACGGGGTGATTAGAGGCAACTATTGGAGTATGAACGCAAAAAGCCTCATAAATTGTAAAAGGACAAGCCTCTGGATATTCATGTCTGCTAGGTACTACAACAATATCTGCCTCCCTCATCAAATTCATGACTGTTTGATTCCCAACTAATCCCAGGAATTTTACACAGTCTTCAATATTTAATTGTCTAACTCGCTGAGTATAATAGTCAATTTCACCGCCGCCAACTACCTGCAAATTTACTGTGATATTTCTAGTTTTTAATTTTGCTACGGCTTCTATGACGTCGCCAACACCTTTAACTTCGGCAACTGCACCAACATAGACTAAATTCCATGTATTTACATTTTGTCTAAATTTCTTCGGTGAATAATAGTCAGGTGTCATAGTATGAACCCAATCATAAGGAATAATTTTCTCAGGATTGACTCCTATTTCTTGAAGTGATAGACAAGCATTAATCCCATGATTACCAATCCATTCAATTTGCTTGTTGTTTAAGAGACGAGCCAACAAATAATTTTTAAATTGTTGGCGCAAACTGGTTTTTAAAAAAGAATCCGCTAGCAAGCCTATTGTTCGGACTTTGTTTTGAATTGCCCAATTAAAGATGCCTGGGATTGGTGCATGAACCAATAAATGTGTTGGATTTTGCTCTTCAATTAATTTTAAAATTTCTCGTTTCTGTTTATATGGATCAAGTCCTGCCGCAATTGCACGCAACCCATCTTGAAGAACCTCGTTGTAGGACTCTTTTGTCTGGCAGCATAGTAAGGTAGCTTCTTCTATTTGCTTACTAATTTCAACAATAGAACTAATGACATATTTTTGGGAATGATAGGTTTCAATTCCATTTTGTGAGAAATGCTTAAAAGCTTCACGATAATCCCCACCATACTGTACTATTAATAAGCGCATTTGACTATACCTCGATTTTTTCAGTCCAGCTTTTTTGAAAGAATCTGTAGCTGCTGCTAATTTATCAGTAGATGTTTAAGATTACATTAATAATGTGATCTTAAAGAGCGTTAAGTTCATCAACTTAATCATTGTTGGGGAATCCTTGCAAGTGAGTGGCTCACAAATGATCATCTGATTCTAGCAACTGTTTATGATCTCCAGGTAATGGGCATCTTGTCAATCAGAACACCTGAGTGTTAATACAGTCCAAAATCATTCGTTGGATTCATCTTTACTTATTCACAATGATGAGGTAATCGCTTTTACCCTTGGAAAATCAATCAAAGAATAAATCCTGATTTTTTTGTTTAATCATTCACCAATATTTTTTTTGAGAAGAATTTAGATGCGCTTAGCCTGCTTATGATCTGGAAATGATTTTAACAGAGTTTCGGGTGTTCCTGTAGTCATCATAAATATATATAGCAGTCCTAAATCATTTGTGAACAACAAGATTCTCGACGTCTAAAAGACGTCGGGAATCTGAGGATGCGCGACTTATGCGCTACGCGCAGGCACTTTCACACAAATCTGCGGAGGATTGCTATAGTGGTTTAGGAATAAAACTCTAGTCTATGGATTTCATCGTAACAAAGCGTTATCGGTAAAGCGATACGCCTCTGGCGTCTGCCCTTTGGGCAATCGCCCAACCTCAAAGGATATAATGCATTCGTCTAAGTTGAGGCGATAATGCATGAGAAAAATGTGGATACTAGCAGGAGTGTTTGTCAGCGCGACTGTGCTGCTTTTGTTTTTTCGTACTGCGACATCAAAAGAAACAAACTTAATCACCAAAACTATTAAATATGAGCAACGCAATTTACCCAACAGCATTGTCCATATCTTAAATATTCCATCTAATAGCCAATTTGTGGTAACTCCTGCATTGTCGTCACAACTAAATACAGTAGAGGAATTTGCCAAACAGCATCAAGCAGTTGCTATCATCAATGCTGGCTTTTTTGACCCAGTCAACCAAAAAACAACGTCGATTATTTTTCAACAAGGAAAACTAATAGCGAATCCTAAAGACAATGAACGATTGGTAAATAATCCTGACCTCAAACCTTACCTCGATAAGATTCTCAATCGTGCAGAATTTCGGCGATACCTGTGCGAGCAAACTGTCCGCTATTCTATCACTCTCCACAGTGAACCTCTACAAGTAGGTTGTCAATTAGTTGATGCTGTGGGTGGTGGTCCGCAACTATTGCCAGAATTAACCTTAGTGCAAGAAGGTTTTGTGGATAATGCTAACAGACGAGATGCTCTTGGTAGCACCAAACCTAATGCTCGAACTGCTATTGGTATCACTGGTGATGGTACCATTGTTTTGGTGATGGTTGCTCAAAAGCCAGATGTTCCTGCTAACTCCGGGATGTCCTTGCCAGAACTGGCTCGTTTTATGAAAACCCTTGCTGTTGAGAAAGCGATGAATCTGGATGGTGGAAGTTCGTCTTCGCTTTATTACGACGGCAAAACCTTTTATGGAAAAGTTGATTCAAACAGAAGTCTGGTAAAACGACCAGTGAAGTCAGTTTTAATAGTTCAGGAAACTTTGGCAGAGTTGAAATAATTTGGGTTACTTTAGTTAATCTCTGTTACTACTTTTCATTTAGGTGATAATGGTGACAATTATCTAAATGTTTTTACATAACTTCGTGAGAAACTATTGACCCCATTCTAAGGTAATCTCTATATTGGCTGTATTAGAACCCTTTACCAGTAAAGCGGTAAGTTTACCAGATTCAATAGCAATATCTACACCAAACTTTACACTTGCTCGATCTGGCTTAACCTTGTGTAATGCTTCCACAATTTCTTTGGTAAGCGATTCAATTGCGGTGGTGACTTCTTCAAAAGGTCGGGATTGAAAATTTATTTTGCGATCGCCTATCTGTGTCGCTTCAACTTTAACACTTGTACCATCAGTAAGTTCCACTGTAATGATCTTGGTTTGAAGTTCCATGTGTCTTTGACTGGATTACTCTGCTTTTATAGCATTCCATCATTGAACAAAATTATCAGGAATACTAAAAATATACTAAAGCAAAGTCCAAAATTGTCTACACAGATGCTCACAACAATCAGCTAACCAGTTTTTCACATGGTAGTCGGAGTCAAGCACTTATATAAGTGTCAGTGTACTTTGGCGTTTCAATTCCCATCTTGTACCTGATAACTGATAACTGCTTTCATGTCTTTCGTCTTTGTTCCTTTAACCTCCTCCAACATTCATTGCAGCCAAAACAGCCTTCTGGCTAACATCTTTGTACACTGTCTGTAAATATTTCATCACCACATCAGCAGCGGTTAAACTTGTTAAATTTTCCTCTTCCTTAGCTAAAGGAATTGACCCCAACACATCTAAAACTGTTTCGCCTGTTGATGGTACAATAACAACTAAAGAAGATTCCAGTGGCTCATTGTATTGCCAAAAAGATTCGATGTTGACAGAGAATCGTTTTTCTTGTGTTGACTCTTGAACCTCGGCTGGTTCGTTTTGTGAAGTTTCAACAGTTTTAGTACGTAAGTGACGTAAATCACTGATAATTTTCTCTTTGGTGCTGCCGCGTAATTGAAAAAGAACAAATGGATCTTCACTAAAGCGATCGCCTAACTGATAGTAAACTGCAGCGACGTGTTTGCAGGGATTAGCCTTATCAGGACAAGAGCATTTACTGTGAACATCAGATAAGGTAAAAGGAAATAGAGAAAGACCATTAGCAGTGAAAACCTCTTCCATATTTTGCGGCATTTCTCCTGCTAGTAGCTTAGCAGAAAACATTGATTTTTGAGACATAGTTTCAACCACATAACCCCACTGTTCTTCACTAAAGGGGTCAAGGGACAAGGAAACTTTGTATGGTTCTGGGTCAGAACCTTGCACCCTAGCTAATACCTTTGCGCCTTGAAACTCAATGCTAAGAACGTTTCCCTGACGTGCATAAATTCTCCCACGTTCCAAACGTTTTTTAAAACGATAGGAATCCAACAAATCAAGCCACCGTTGTGACCACCATTCTCGATTTGCTTGAAGGGTCTCATTTGTCATTCTGTTTCCTCTTCTATAACTGCACTACGATCAAGTATTAATAAGTTGCGGAGTTGGTCTGTATCCAGTTCTGTCAGCCAATCTTCACCCGCACCAACAACTTGTTCGGCAAGTTGTTTTTTACTTTCAATCATGTCATGAATTTTTTCTTCTAATGTGCCAGTGGAAACAAATTTATGAACTTGGACATTGCGAGTTTGACCAATACGAAAAACTCTATCTGTAGCCTGATTTTCTACTGCTGGGTTCCACCATCTGTCAAAGTGAAAAACATGATTGGCTCGTGTTAAATTTAATCCTACACCACCGGCTTTCAGCGACAAAATCATAATTGGTGGTCCTTGGGGGTCGTGTTGGAAACGGTCTACCATTTCCTCGCGTTGTTTTTTCTGAGTACTACCGTATAAAAACAAGATTTCTCGTCCTAGCTGTTTTTCCAGATATGGTTTTAGCAACTTACCCCACTCTGCGAACTGAGTGAAAATTAAAGCGCGATCGCCCGCAAGGGCTCGGCTCCCTGCTGGAGCATCGCCACTTGCTACAACTATCTCCAACATTTCCTGCAACCGCTGGAGTTTCCCAGAGTGATATTGTTCCAATGAGTCTTGCTTCAAATAATGCGATGGATGATTGCAGATTTGTTTTAGTTTCACAAGTAAAGCTAAAATCATGCCTCTGCGTTGCAATCCCTCAGCTTCTTCAATCTCAGCCAAAGATTCTTCCACCACTCTTTGATACAGTTGAGCTTGTTGGGGACTCAGACCACAAAATACGGTCATCTCTTGCTTTTCTGGCAAATCTTGAATAATATCGCGGTCACTTTTCAGACGACGCAGAATAAAAGGTTGAACTAACGAACGCAATTGGTTCAACGAAGCCGCATCACCATACTTCTCAATTGGTATCGCAAAACGTCGCTGAAAAAATTGCTTATTTCCCAAATAACCAGGATTGAGAAAATCCAAAATCGACCAGAGTTCTTGCAGTCTATTTTCTACTGGCGTTCCTGTAAGAGCAATCCGAAATGTAGATTCTATTTGTCGTACTGCTTGTGACTGTTTCGCATCTGAGTTTTTGACATTTTGTGCTTCATCTAAAACGATGATTTGCCAAGAAACGCTCTGCAATGATTTTAGATCGCGGTGAATGAGCGAATAACTAGTGATAACTATATCATGCTTGTTGACTGCTTCTACAAACGTTTTACCTTTAGGACGCTTGTCTCCGTGATATTGCATAACTTTCAGCGTTGGGGCAAATTTCTTGACTTCCCTTTCCCAGTTTCCTAAAACTGAAGTTGGGCAAACAAGCAGTGTTGGTTTTTCTAGTGTTTCTTGTTCTTTTAAGTGTAAGAGGAAGGCAATGAATTGGATCGTTTTTCCTAATCCCATATCGTCCGCCAGACATGCACCCAAGCCCCAACGTTCCAAAAAGGCAAGCCACGCCATCCCACGTTCTTGATAAGGTCGCAATTTTCCTTGGAAACTGGCGGGTGTGGGTAAGGGTTCAACTGCTTTGTTATTCGTCAAGGCAGATATCAATTCCTGTAATGCCCCAGACGCCTCAAAGCTAACGACTGGTAATTTTTCAATCGTCTGAGTGTCTCCTGTACTGATACGCAAAGCATCTTCTAAAGACAGCGCCATTTGTTCTTTACGAGAAGCGAAAAAGGTTTGTGCTGTTTTGATATCTTGCGATCGCAACTCCACCCACTCCCCATTAATTTCCACCAATGGGCTATTCAAAGCCACCAACCTATCAAATTCTGCTTTGGAAATCGTCTGTCCACCAATTGCCAGTTCCCATTTGAAATTCAACAGACTCTCCAAACCCAAACGTTCCTGCTTTTTCTTAGATGTTTGGGCAGTGATTTTCAAACCCAAACGATTTGCCCATCCTTCGCGGTTCTCTAAACTAGGCGGTAAAATCACACCCAAACCACTATCTTCAAACCGCCATGCTACAGACTTGATAAACTCATAAGCCTGAATTGGATTGAGTTGGCAAAATTGAGGATACGGAGTTTCTAAGCTGGCTGCAATGGGTGGATACAATCGTGAAGCTAATCCCAAACCGCGTAAAAATGTCTCTTGCGGTTGTTCAATTGTTCGATTTTGATAAACAAATTTTTCTAAAGGGTGGTTCCAAATCGTTGTCGCGTCTATAAGAAAATTGGAATCATCAGCAGCTTGCAGGAAATAAGCTAAAGTCCAATGAGTCTCTCCCCCTGACTCTGGAGAACGCAACACAAAACAGGTACGAAACTGGTTGTTCCCCGCCATTTGGTATTGCAAGGGCATAGTCCAAGCTTTCAGCACCGCCTCTAGTCGTTGCACTCCAAAGGGATCAGCACTGTAGGTGTTAGACGCAGTTGTCAGAGAATTTAACCACTGTCGCACCGTCGCTGGTAAAGATGCCATCACTCTGGTTTCTAGCAGAGGTTGGGAACCCATCATCGCTCGTACTTGAGCATCTATCGTACTATTAAGAAATCCCAGCAGTAATTCTTGAGGTTCGGGTGGCAAGTTTATGTGAACAGATGAGGAGGATTTTGCTTCCTTATCTTCCCCTTCTTGGAAACTTTCCTCATAAGTTCGACAAGCCAATGGCATCAATTGAGAAAATTTTTCTAAACGAGTTCCATCTTGGGCGCTATCTAGAAGTGCTTGCCATTTCGCCACCGTAGAATGATCGCTTTGGCGTTGAATTGTGGGCAAAAACTTACCACGCGAAATGAGATCTAAACTCCACCGGGCAATTTGCACCCAAAAGCGTAAATCTCCTCCCAAAAAATTCTCTTCCCCGTTAGGAACACTTAGAGGTAAGGAGGTTAGAAATTTTATTGCCTCTTCGGGGTTGAGGCAAAAACCTTCAACAAGCCACGGTTGTAAGTATTGCGGAGTTTTATTTGGTAAATCTAATGTGGCAGAATGCGCTGGAAAGATTTCAACTGTTCCTTCAGTATTTTCTAAGATATAACTTGGTAGGGCAACAATTTGGGAGTGTGTTGGCAAACTCACATCGGCTACACTGACTGCTTTCGGCGTTTTCCCATTTTTTATAGATTTTGTCTGTGACGTCTCTACACGTTTTGAGTGCGCTATTTTACCAATTGAAATCTTACGTGAATGCACCCACTCGATTAACTCTAATGGTGTCATTGCCAGAGGATGTTTTGATACATCATTATTTAACAAACCCTGACTATAATTTGTCCCAAGAGTTCGCCAAGTCTCCCCCCAAACAAATAAACAACCACTGTTTTGTGTTAACCAAGTACCGTGTAAAATTGCCATTTAACAATTACTCAGATGTTCGCTAAACTAAGGTCAATAGTCTGTTCTATCTTGTCGAAAATTACATAACTCTTTGACTTATCATATTATGACTAAATCTTTTCAATGCTAATCAATTGAATGATGATTTTGCAAAAGTAATCATCAATTTTAGCAAAGACACTATACATTTATTTATACTATTTTATACCAATTTGCCGTCTGGTGGTGTCATTTTGAGGCATGAGATTGCCAAGCTAAACTACGTTCCGTTTGAGTCGGACAAATTACGCTTTCACAATGTAACTTGGTATTCCTAGAAGATTTCATAGAGTAAAAGAACAAAAGCTCAAAAAATGACCAGATCTTGCTATTTGAAAAGATAAAATACATTCCTCAAAACAACTGCCTAATCAAAGAGCTAGTAGTATTCTGCCTGATTGCTGATTATAGCGGATTGCAAATGCAATAGAAGACACCAGAATACACCCCCTAAGCTCCGGTTATTCGTTACCCGGATCTTTCTTAACATTTGGGAGAGCAATCGCTCATGAAAAGTCTTACCCCTTGGGAAAATATAGAAAAATCTGGGCAATAGTCGCAATTTCGGCATTGGATATAGTATGCTATTTGCTGCATATTTGCAAGAAAGCGCCCAAATTACAAAAATGTGGACGCTAAATGGTACGTTTGATCATACGGTTGCCCAGATTTTTACAGATTTAATCAAACCCCCACTCTCAACAGACTTGATACTGGGTGCTTAAGTCTAAAGTTGTTGATCTTTAGTGTGTAACTGACGCCAGCGATAGAGCATAAATGTTAGGATTGCCACAGAGAGAGAATAGCGTGCATAGAAGGAAAAAAAATTGAATGGGAGAATTTGAGAAGTCAATATCCTTTGACGGACGGGATATTCGACTGAAGGTTGGTCATTTAGCTCCCCAGGCTGGTGGCTCGGTGTTGATAGAATCTGGGGACACAACAGTTTTGGTGACGGCTACGCGATCACAAGCCAGAGAGGGCATTGATTTTCTTCCCTTGACAGTAGATTACGAAGAAAGACTGTATGCCGCAGGTAGAATTCCTGGAGGAATTATGCGGCGTGAAGGTCGTCCGCCAGAAAAAGCAACTCTCACTAGTCGTTTAATTGACCGTCCACTACGTCCTTTGTTCCCGTCTTGGTTACGAGACGATTTACAAATTGTTGCGCTGACACTCTCAATGGATGAGTTAGTACCACCGGATGTACTAGCAGTCACAGGTGCTTCGATCGCCACTTTAATGGCTAAAATACCATTTAACGGACCAATGGCGGCAGTGCGTGTCGGGTTAGTAGGAGATGATTTTATCATTAACCCCACCTATGCAGAAATTGAAGCTGGAGACCTGGATCTGATCGTTGCTGGTTCACCACAAGGTGTCATCATGGTGGAAGCAGGAGCAAATCAACTCTCAGAGAGAGACATTATCGAAGCAATTGAATTTGGCTACGAAGCTGTACAGGATCTGATTAGGGCGCAGCAAGATTTGATTGCTGAAATTGGTTTGGAAATTCCACAAGAAGAGCCACCAGAGGTAGACTCAACGCTGGAAAACTATATACGCGATCGCGCTGGTGTTGAAATTAAGAACATTCTGTCACAATTTGATTTTGATAAAACACAGCGCGATACAGCTTTAGATGCAGTCAAGGAATCGATTAAAGCTGCGATCACAGAACTTGCAGAAGAAGATTCTATTCGCGTTGCCGCATTGGCAAATAGTAAGGCTCTTGATAATACATTCAAAGACCTTACCAAAAAGCTTATGCGCCGTCAAATCATTGAAGATAATGTTCGTGTTGACGGTCGTAAGCTTGATGAAGTACGTCCCGTATCTTGTGATGTTAGCATTTTGCCCAAGCGAGTCCACGGTAGCGGTTTATTTAACCGGGGATTAACTCAGGTGCTATCCGCTTGCACTCTCGGTACACCAGGAGATGCTCAATCACTGGCTGATGACTTGCAACAGGATCAACATAAGCGCTACCTACACCATTACAATTTTCCACCGTTCTCCGTTGGGGAAACAAAACCCTTACGTGCACCAGGACGTCGGGAAGTCGGTCACGGCGCGCTGGCAGAAAGAGCACTATTACCAGTACTTCCGCCAAAAGAACAATTCCCCTACGTGATTCGGGTGGTATCGGAAGTGCTTTCTTCCAACGGTTCCACCTCAATGGGTTCAGTGTGCGGTTCGACACTGGCATTGATGGATGCAGGCGTACCCATTTCTAAACCCGTCAGTGGTGCTGCAATGGGTTTGATTAAGGAAGGCGACGAAGTCCGAGTCCTGACTGATATTCAGGGTATAGAAGACTTTTTGGGCGACATGGACTTTAAAGTTGCTGGGACAGACAAAGGCATAACCGCCTTACAAATGGACATGAAAATTTCCGGTCTATCCTTGGATATTATTTCCCAAGCCATCAACCAAGCCAAAGCAGCACGGTTGCACATTCTGGAGAAAATGCTTCAGACAATCGAACAACCGCGCCCTGAAATGTCACCTTATGCCCCACGTCTGTTGACTATCCGGATTGATCCAGACATGATTGGTCTGGTCATTGGACCAGGAGGCAAGACAATTAAGGGTATTACTGAGGAGACTGGAGCGAAAATTGACATTGAAGATGATGGCACAGTGACGATTTCTGCTGTGGATGAAACCAAAGCGAAAAAAGCACGGCTCATTATCCAAGGCATGACAAGAAAGCTCAATGAAGGTGATGTTTACGTAGGCAAAGTAACACGAATTATACCAATTGGTGCTTTTGTGGAATTTCTTCCTGGCAAGGAAGGGATGATCCACATTTCCCAACTGGCTGACTACCGTGTTGGCAAAGTTGAGGACGAAGTCACAGTTGGTGATGAAGTGATTATTAAAGTGCGAGAAATTGATAACAAAGGCAGAATTAATCTTACCCGCCTTGGTATTCACCCAGAACAAGCAGCCGCAGCGCGAGAAGCAGCTGCAGTCAATCGGTAACTAGATTTTGGATTTTAGATTGTAGATTTAGGATTAATCGCAAATCTAAAATCCACTTTGGTATCTATTGAGGAAATAGGGAATAGGGAACTCTTAACAGGATGAATGGCGTTTCTTTTATACAGCGCATTGCAAGTAATAGAGGTACAACGCTGAGGTCTCAAAGCCAGCATAAAGCCTGTGTAGGGTGCGTTAGCCTACGGCAGCATCACGCACCGTCAACAATTCAAGGTGCGTTGCGCAGCGCGACAATGCACTCTACATAAAATTTATATTTCTTCATATACATTGAATTTTTCTCGCCGACTTAGCCAATCTATCTGTTTTCAGATTCAAAAAATTGACTTTTGCAAGAAGTCTATTGACTACCCCAACAGCAATTTCTTGATTTAATAGGCAAATATGTTAAAAGTTTTATAATTTTCAAATATTTCGTCACTTCGTTATATGATAATGTTTACACATCGTTTGTTTGCATATAAAGGCAATCTAGTGAGGGTGTAAATTGCTTTTGTACATCATGTTTACAGTAACAGACTCTAAAAACTGGCTGCAAGTAAGCCGTTATAGTAGTCGGGGAAGTGTGTATTTATTCGCTCCGATGGTCAACTTCAACGTCATGGCTGAAGTTGGCGAGACTCCCCCCTGATGTGCTAGCAATGAGTTGTAAAGAATAGGAAAATTCAATAATTATATCTTAATGAAAGTGATTAGGTTTCACTTCTGTTTTCGTATAACTATCATAGATATAGTTTTTTGAAATAGCTGCATTCTTAACTGCACAACTTCAGGAAATATAGGATTTCTAAAAGTACGACAGAACCTAAATTTCAAATCTTCTAAAAAATTAGAGGTTTCTAATATTAGAAGCGACATTATAGCAGGAATAACTATAGCATTCGCACTGATGACTGAATTTTTGACTTTTGCTGCGAATGCTAAACAAGTGAATGTCAAAATAGTTTTCTGTGCATTACGATGCTTCTAATCAGCAAGCTACTTCACTAAGTAGTCTGTCTTAATATTCCACATCTAAATAGCAGAGGGTAACTTGAACACAACCGTTTTAAAGCGAGAATGGTTCTCCAATACTAAAGCAGATATCTTAGCAGGTACTGTAGTAGCGCTAGCGCTGATTCCGGAGGCGATCGCATTTTCAATTATTGCAGGCGTCGATCCTAAAGTCGGGCTGTACGCCTCGTTTTGCATAGCAGTGGTGACAGCTTTTGCAGGGGGACGCCCTGGGCTGATTTCAGCTGCGACGGGAGCAATGGCGCTGTTAATGACTACATTGGTCAAAGAACATGGACTGCAATATCTGTTTGCAACGACAATTCTAACTGGTGTGATTCAGATTATCTGTGGTAGGCTCAAGCTAGGTCGCCAGATGAAGTATGTGCCGCGAGCAGTTATGCTCGGCTTTGTCAATGCCTTGGCAATCTTGATTTTTATGGCTCAGTTGCCCCAGTTGGTTGGGGTGCCTTGGCAAGTTTATATCATGCTTGCTGTAGGTCTTGCCATTATTTACTTGCTACCCCGCTTCACTAAAGTAGTACCTTCGCCATTAGTTGCAATTGTTGTCTTGACAGCCTTTTCCATCTTTACGGGTACCAAAGTTCCGAAAGTAGGCGATATGGGTGAATTACCTACTACCTTTCCCATTTTCAGCTTACCTACAGTTCCATTGACCTTTGAGACACTCTCGATTATCTTTTCCTATGCATTGCCTTTGGCTGTGGTAGGTTTACTGGAGTCGTTGTTAACTGCGTCACTACTCGACGAACTGACCGATACCCCAAGTGATAAGAATAGAGAAGCTGTAGGTCAGGGTGTTGCCAATATTGTGGCAGGATGCTTTGGGGGGATGGCAGGCTGTGCCATGATTGGTCAGTCGGTCATTAATATCAAATCTGGGGGACGCAGTCGTCTTTCTACCTTATGTGCTGGAGTGTTGTTACTGTTCTTCATTTTGGTATTAGGTAAATGGGTACGGCAAATACCAATGGCATCCCTAGTTGCAGTGATGATCATGGTTTCGATTGGAACTTTTAGTTGGTCATCTCTAATGAACTTACACCGTATACCGAGAAGTGAAACTGCTGTCATGATTACAACTGTTTTCATGACTGTACTCACACACAATTTAGCAATTGGAGTTCTCGTAGGTATAGCATTTAGCACTGTCTTGTTTGCCCGCAACATTGCCAAAATTGTGTTTGTAGACACAGTTCTTAGCGATGATAAAAGTTATAGGATTTACAGCGTTTCCGGTCAACTTTTCTTTGTATCGGTGGAAGAATTTTTTGCTGCTTTTGATTTGAAAGAAGAATTGGAACGTGTGAAAATTGACCTGACCCATGCTCACATTTGGGATCAAGCAGCAGTTGCAGTCATCGATAGAGTAGTGATTAAGTTTCGTAGAAATGGTGTAGAAGTAGACCTCGTGGGACTGAATGAAGCGAGTGCCACATTGCTAGAAAAGCTGGCTATTCACGATAAACCAGGCGCGCTAGAAAACCTTAATAACCACTAAATTATCACAAGCACAATCAGGTGGCTTTGTCCCAATTTGCCAGATTCTACATGATGAATAATGAAAGACACGGAAGTGTGTGTTTTTGAAATCTTTATGATTGTCTGAAAAAATTTACTGTTTCTTGACAAACATTTTGTCACTTAATTCTAGTATGGTAGATGTACACTATTTGTGTCAGTAAAAAGGCGCTTTAGTAAATATGTAAATTTTCTTGGCACATCATGATTACAACAGCAGCAAACTACAAAAACTGGCTGCAAGAAAGCCGTTATAGTAGTCGGGGAAGTATTTACTTATTCGCTCCGATGGTTGACTTCAACGTGATGGCTGATGTAGGAGATACTCCTCCTTGATTCAGATGTGCTTAGATCTGTTTGGAAATTTCATGAGAGACTCAATAATTGAATCTTTGTGGAGTGAAAAGATTTCGCTCTTCCTTTGGAATGGCTTCAAAAGATGCAATTGAGTTGAAATAACTGCTTTGATATTTCGATAACTGAGTACCTGAATTAAAATAACTTGTCGGTCTGCGAACTAACGCAAATTGAGAGTTAGATGGTTGATGCTGCTGCGAAGCATTAATATTCAGTTGTTAATCAGTTCCGAAGATAAAGAGTGGTTTATTTGATTTCCAAATGGATGTGAATACTAAATACTAGCGACAGGATTTACTTGTGAATAAACAGAGTATTTCTTGTGCTGTACATCTATTAAACAATATCTGCATTTAATAGTTCCTAAAGTTAGAGCTTAACGTTTGATTTTTCAAACATTTGAGAAACCTGATGTTAGCTATCTGACAGTTTTTCGCTAATCTGCAATTCTAAAGCGAAGATGGAATTAAGTGTGCAGTAAGGAACTTGCCAAGTCTAGTGAATTTTCTCTGTCATCTTCAAACTAGGTTTGTGTAAGGTTAGCCTAGGTAATTTGCTCTGGACATAGGCGACAATTCAATTCACTTTCAGATACATTTGCAACACCATCCTACTTAGTAGAGGTGGCAATGTCATTACTAGTTGCTTATCTGTTTTATTTAGTCTTTGAGCAACCATTTCTGTCCAATTTCTTGAAAAAACGCCAAGTGAAAAATGGTGTGAGTTGATAGAAACACTCATGCATAATATCTGCGTAAATCTCCTATGTAGAGGAGAACAGCACGATTATTTCTAGCATTAATAGCAAAAAAATGTATCCAAACATAACATTATATGAATGGAATGGATCAAATGACAAAGACACCTACTGAGCAAAAAATACGTCTTTCTTTCTTAGATGGAATACGTGGTTTGGCAGCATTATATGTGGTATTTTGTCATATTTTACCGCACCAAGGGGAGAACTTACCTCTGTGGATAATTTTGCCAACCAAACTATTAAGATATGGTTCTTTTAGTGTTGCAGTTTTCATTGTACTTTCTGGGTACTGTTTAATGCTGCCAGTAACTCGCTCTCAAACAGGTTATATTCCAGGAAATTTATTAGATTACTTTAAAAGAAGAGCGCGAAGAATTTTACCGCCTTTTTATGCAGCAATTCTTTTCTGCTGTGTATTAGCTGTGATCATATTAAGTTTAGAGAGATTTACTACTTTCCAATGGCGTGAGATGGCATTCGACTGGTTCTCTCCTCGCTTTTCTTTTGTAGATGTGATTTTGCACTTTCTAGTCATTTATAATTTTGTTCCTGGAACGGATGTTTTTGTGATGAATGTGCCATTATGGAGTGTTGCTTTAGAATGGCAGATTTACTTTTTATTTCCTGTGGTTTTTCTCCCTGTGTTGCGGCGTTGGGGTTTATTGTCAGTCATCGCGATCGCTTTTTTTATTGGACTAACGCCTCACTATTTATTTAATGGTTATATGGATGTTAGCCGTCCTTGGTTTGTGGGTTCATTTACTATCGGAATGGCTGCAGCCGAGATTGCATTTTCGCAAAAACCACAACTGATGAAACTCAGAAAATCTTTACCTTGGGGTAGACTTGCCATGATTTTTGCTGGCGTTGCTGTCATCACTCAGTGGAAGAAACTCGGAATTGATGCTTGGATTTTCGAAACCTTTGCTAGTATAGCGGCTGCTTGTTTGATAATCTATTGCACTAAGATTGTGATTTCGCGTAAAACGCCACCTCTGATTATGCAGCTACTTGAGCATCCTTGGGCGATCGCACTCTCGACGTTTTCTTACAGTCTCTATTTGACTCACGGACCAGTAGAAACGCTAGTGAATCACTGGCTTATAACCCTAAAAATGTCTCCAGTGGTGTTCGCAGTGACATTATATGTATTGAGTGTGGGAAGCTCGTTACTTGTTGGCTATTTGTTTTACTTAGTATTTGAGCGACCATTCATGTCCAATTTCTTAAAAGGACATAAAATCAAAGATTCAGTAAACTGAGGTTCGTAACTGATAAACCATATTAGCAACGCCCCGTAAACAGTCCCAGAGGCTCGAACGGTTTGTGCTATCATCTCAGCACAGACCGTTCAGGGTTACTAAAAGCCTACACCTAGTCTATACAAAAGACAGGTGTAGGTAGTGCACTCCTTACTTTTGAGATTGTTTCATTGCCAGATAAAATAAAACCTACGGATGTGTAGAAACGGTTTCGTTTGATAAGAAAGTAAAAGAAATAAATGAATTTGTAAATCTGTAGAAGTGAAAACCCTCTCAAAGTCTAGTAATCTGCGATCATGCCAGTACGTCAAACCTTCTCGAAACCTGATATCCAACTTTCTTATTTAGAATGGAACCAAGGTCAAGAACCTTTGCTCCTATTACACGGTTTAGCCGACCACGCCCTAGTTTGGTCGAGCCTAGCAGATGACTTAGCGCCAGATTACCATATAATCGCCCCAGATATGCGCGGTCATGGTGAGAGTGGCAAACCTGAGAGAGATTATAGTTTTGAGAGTGCGATCAAAGACTTAGAAGCACTGATGGATAGCTTGGGATGGTCAGCTACTCATGTTGTCGCTCACTCCTGGACAGGTAAACTAGCTGTTATATGGGCAAGGATCAATCCGCAGCGTTTACGGAGTATGGTTCTGGTTGATCCCATTTTTATTTGGAAAATACCCAGCTTTTTCAAGCTTACTTTTCCCCTTTTGTACCAATTTTTATCCTTTCTTAAAGGTATGGGACCATTTGCGAGTTACGAGGAAGCCCAACAGCAAGCGCGTCAGTTAAATCAGTTTCAAGGATGGAGTCCCTTACAACAGCAAGTTTTTCAAGCAAGTATTGAACAAAAAAGCGATGGGACTTGGGGTAGTAAATTTACCATCGCAGCTCGCGATAGAATTTTTGAGGAAGTGATGCTCTCTCCCGGTTTTACAACCCCCATTCATATCCCCACCTTGTTTGTGCAGCCAGAAAAAGGACTTAACCGCAAAGATTGGCAACTCCAACCTTACAAAACTAATCTGAAAAATTTACGCCTTTGTCAAGTCCCTGGTAATCATTGGCCTTTTTTAACACAGCCTGAGGCGTTTAACCAAACTGTGAAGGCTTTTTTGCAAGAGCATAGATATTGATACTGTCCGTTTTTCAGGTTCGGAGATTCTTAAGAATTCTCCACGGGTGGCGCGCCACCCGTTATGAATGAAAGAAACACTCTTTCCCTGTTAAGAGTTCCCTGTGTTTCTTAAGACTTTACAGCCTTAAGATCCCTGACTCTGTAAACTTTTCATTTCTTGTTGTACATCCAGTGCAATCTGCAATGCTTCATTAAGCAATCGCCCGTGTTCACTAGCCTGTTCGCTTACTTGCATTGCTGTTAATGTTGCTAAATTATCAGCAAACAACTCTAATTTGTTAACAATAAACTTTTTATTTTCTCTTAGTATTTTTTCTGTCTTTAATGCCCGAATTAGATCATTTCTTGTCAGTTTTAGTGCTTCTATAACTTTGTTTCTTTCCTTCAAGTTTACTCCTGAATTTCCTGCCGCTTCTATTTGGTCGTTGATGTCTATTGCTTTAATAACAGCATTATATCTCTCAACATCATTCAAGAGAATTTTCAGCGAATGTGTCATATTTTGACTGACAGTACGAGTTCTTTGTTTCCATAAAATATAAAAGAATATTTGTGTCAAAATTCCTACGGAACAACTAGATATGACTAATAGTAGCCAGGAAGGTATCGTAACCCAATGAGCAAATACTCTGATAATAACATCAAATGCGACATAACTAAAAACTAGTGTTGTCATTCCAAGAAAAACTACCGTAGCAGCCTCAGAACCTTTGGCTCTTTCTATCACTTGACTCAGTAGTCTTTTCATAGGGTCAAGAAGAATTATCAGTTCATCGTTCACAGGCAAATTAGTCAATTTTTGGAGTTCTTTTTGACCAATCTCTAATCCTTGTAAATCATTACGCACAGCTTTAATATCCTCTTAATATAGTTTTTTTCCAGTATTATATAACAGTAAAATTGATGGCAGACAAATAAAACTACCATTTTTGTTATTAAAAAAAATTAACAAAAATTATATTTTAGATTTATAGCCATAGCCATATACGTTAGGACATATAGCAGGGAACAGGGAACAGGGAACAGGGAACAGGGAACAGGGAACAGGGAACAGGGAATAGGGAACGCTTAACGCTTAACTCTTAACAGCCGTGTGAAAGTCTGGTGGTGTCCGTATTTTCTCATTAGTTCATGTCCTAATCTACCTGGTGCTATACATGTTAATACGGTGTCAAAGTTGACACTATTAAAAGACGACAAGTCATGTCAGATCCAAAAGTCCATTAGCCTTTCCTTTATCTCTTTTACATATCTCCACTAAACGTTTCGGGATGACTTTTCTAAGTGTTGACTCACTATGTTCTTGTGTCAGAGTTTCTCTTTGAAGTGTGTCCACTTTCTCCTAAGAAACACAGGGGTGTAGGGGTGTAAGGGTGTAAGGGAAAAAGGTGTTTCTTTCATCATGGGTGGCGCGCTGCCCGTGGCGCTGCTTTCAAGAAACACAGGGGGTTACGGAAAAAAGGTGTTTGTTTCATTCGTAGCGGGTGATACGCCTTTGAGTGCGCCTGCTCACAAGAATCCCACAAATATCAGAAAAAAGCAGTTTTTGAGTCAGGAGAGTGAAATGTATCAGGATTTTTATATTTTTATGTCATCCTGCAATACTTAGTAAAATAAAATACATAAAATATAGAAGCCAAGAACATTTCTGTGGAAAGGGTTGTCTGTTGCGCTTGGGTTGCGACTGCCTACGCTAAGGGAAAAATCTTCTTAATGGAAGTGTATTGTTAACTCAAGTGTGTTGGGGTATAAAAGAGTCTAAGACAGAGATTGTGCTTGAATAAGCCGCGCTAGGAATGGACGATGCTCCCAGAAGGAGGCAGCAAATCTGAAAAAGCGATCACCGAAAAACTGCTAAATGTAACGGATTGCAAAGTATAATGAAAACGATAAAACAATTAAAAATATTCAAGAGCAGTAAGGTTAAATGCGAGTAGCGATCGCGGGAGCGGGTTTAGCAGGACTTTCCTGTGCTAAATATCTCACAGATGCAGGGCACACTCCTATTGTTTTGGAAAGCCGAGACGTGTTGGGGGGGTTAGTAGCAGCATGGAAAGACAAAGACGGTGACTGGTATGAAACCGGGCTGCACATCTTCTTTGGGGCATATCCCAATATGTTGCAACTCATCAAAGAACTGGGCATTGAAGACAGATTGCAGTGGAAAGAACACACCATGATCTTCAACCAGCCGAACAATCCAGGGACTTACAGTCGCTTTGATTTTCCCGATGTGCCAGCACCTTTGAATGGCATAGTAGCTATTCTGCGGAATAACGACATGCTCACATGGCCAGAAAAAATTCGCTTTGGTATCGGTTTGCTACCAGCGATGATTCTGGGACAGCGTTATGTAGAAGAGATGGACAAATACTCTTGGTCGGAATGGATGAAAAAACAAAACATCCCGCCACGAGTGGAAAAGGAAGTTTTTATCGCCATGTCTAAGGCGCTGAACTTCATAAATCCTGATGAAATTTCGGCAACGATTCTTCTGACAGCTCTTAATCGGTTTTTGCAAGAGAAGAACGGTTCAAAAATGGCTTTTCTGGACGGTTCTCCAACAGAACGTCTGTGTCAGCCAATCGTTGATCACATTACCGCACAAGGTGGAGAAGTGCGGTTGAATGCACCGCTTAAAGAAATTGTGCTGAATGACGATGGCACAGTCAAGCATTTTGTGATTCGGGGGTTGAATGGGGCAGAAGATGAAGTATTTACCGCTGATGCCTACGTATCGGCAATGTCGGTTGACGTGATGAAGATTTTGGCACCTGCACGTTGGAAACAAATTGAATTTTTCCAAAAATTGGAAGGTTTAGAGGGTGTGCCAGTGATAAACTTGCAGCTATGGTTTGACCGTAAACTTACTAAAATTGACCATCTGCTATTCTCGCGATCGCCCCTACTCAGTGTTTATGCTGATATGAGTAACACCTGCCGCGAATACGCCAACCCCGACCGTTCAATGCTGGAATTAGTTTTAGCACCAGCAAAAGACTGGATTGCAAAATCTGATGAAGAAATTTTGCAAGCAACTATTGCGGAATTAGAAAAATTGTTTCCTGACGATTTTACAGGAAATAATCCCGCAAAGCTGCTAAAGTATCATGTGGTGAAGACGCCACGCTCAGTTTACAAAGCAACGCCTGGTCGTCAAGAGTATCGTCCATCACAAGTGACCCCAATTGCTAACTTTTATTTAGCAGGGAGTTACACAATGCAACGTTACCTAGGGAGTATGGAAGGTGCCGTACTTTCTGGTAAGCTGACAGCGCAGGCGATCGTCCGTAATGCCGCCGAGGGATTTTCTCAAGCAAAATCTCTCCCTCGTTTCCAAGAAACAAGGCAAACCCCTGAAAAGGCTTTAGGTCGGTAGGACGCGCTACACGACTGCTGAAGCACATCCGGTGGCAAATTCAAAAAGCCTGCAAACGCAAACCCTTCAGCCTGCAACGAATGCTGCAACTGCCTGATTCCATCCCTCGCATGAAAACACCGGTCTCTGTGGACGAGTCCTATAAACTTTGTCGCCAGCTTATAGTCAAGTATTCCACGACTTTTTACATCGGCACTTTGCTGGTCGATAAGCCAAAGCGCAAACATATTTGGGCAATTTATGCTTGGTGTCGCCGTACAGACGAACTCGTGGATGGTCCCGCATCTGCTATTACCACACCAGAAACTCTGGATTTGTGGGAGCAGCAGCTGGAATCGATTTTTGCGGGACACCCATTGGATAATCTTGATGTCGCTTTAGTGGATACTGTTCAGCGTTTCCCGATAGACATTCAGCCCTTTAGGGATATGATTGCTGGTCAGCGTATGGACTTATACCGGAGTCGCTACGAAACCTTTGAGGAGTTACACCTTTACTGTTATCGCGTTGCTGGTACAGTCGGTTTGATGTCAACAGCAGTGATGGGGGTTGATACCTCCACAAACACGTCTCCGTGGAATTGCCATCAACAGCCGTACATCCCCACTGAAGAAGCGATTACTCTGGGAATAGCCCATCAACTCACCAATATCCTGCGGGATGTGGGGGAAGATGCAAGGCGGGGGCGGATTTACATTCCCCAAGAAGACTTGGCGCGCTTCAACTACACAGAGCAAGACCTGTTGAAAGGAGTGGTGGATGAGCGCTGGCGGACGTTGATGCGCTTTCAAATTGCACGGGCACGCCAATTTTACGCCAAGGCAGAAAAGGGAATCTCCTACCTATCTGCCGATGCTCGCTTACCTGTGTGGGCATCTCTGATGCATTACAGTCGAATTTTGAGTGTGATTGAACGCAACGATTACAATGTGTTCACTCGACGTGCTTACGTGCCTCAATGGCAAAAGTTACGTGCTTTGCCAGTCGCATGGTTACGAGCACAAGTCTTATGAAGAAGTTGTCACCCCTTGCGGGGGAATTCAAAATTCGTCTTAGAAAGTTTGCTCTGTCGGGAAACCAACGCCAGATACCAAGTGAGGGAGACCCTCATCAAGTACTGGCTCCTCCTGGCACGCCAGTTCGCTCAAGTCGGGAAACCCGCCCACGCGACTGGCTCAACTTTCCGCAAAATGACAAAAATCCTTTGGAATTTTGAATTTTGATAGCGTAGGCTGGCACTTTGGTGCCATAGTTTGGATTTAAGTAAAGCAAGTCCTTTGTCCTGATCAATCACGAATGAAAAATGAGAAATAACTATTGACATTCGACTTATAGTTTGTTACGATTAATCCTCGTGACCAAGGAGAGGTGGCTGAGTGGTCGAAAGCGACGGATTGCTAATCCGTTGTACAGTTCGTAAGGCTGTACCGAGGGTTCGAATCCCTCCCTCTCCGTTTATTAAGAAAAAATACGAAAAGAAGACAAGACTTTAGCCGTAGCTGAGCAAAGCACTTTTTTTTCAACAAACCTCTTGACTAAGAAAGTGTTTCTTTCATTAGTAACGGTAAGTAAGCCCACGAATGAGGCGTTTCCCAACAAAGGTGACTGGCATAAGTTCCAAAAAGACACACTCTTGCAATGCTGGAACATGCGCACTCTAGATTAACACTGCGTTGTCGCTACCTTGGACTTGACATTTTTCACTTTTTAGACATCCTCTAAAAGGGGATGTTATTATTTATCATCTGGAGTCACTAAAGAATTTAATTCATCATCAAAATTGAATCATACTTTTAGGCTCCTGAATAAATGAGGAGTGAAACTAAATATATGCAAAAAATAAATACTGCCTTTGCTTTGGCTTTGACTACCTTGGCAGTTGGCTTCCTAGCAGCTGCTTGTGATACTGCCCCCCCTAATAGCCCAACTGGTAATGGCACAAGTGCCAGCCCAGGAGGAGGTTCAACAACAACAACAGCTACCAGTGGTAAAGGGTTGAAAATTGGTTCCCTGCTACCAGCCACTGGTGACTTGGCTTCTATTGGACAGCAGATTATACCCTCAATCCCCTTGCTTGTAGAAACTGTCAACGCTTGCGGTGGGGTGAACGGTGAACCTGTGACTCTTGTTGCTGTAGATGACCAAACAGATCCTAAAGCTGGTGCTGCTGGTATGACCAAACTGGCAACTGTAGATAGGGTTGCAGGTGTTGTTGGTTCCTTTCCCAGCAGCGTTTCTACTGCTGCTGTCTCAATTGCTGCTCAAAATAAAATCATGCTGATTTCTCCCGGTAGTACCAGTCCCGTATTTACTGAACAGGCAAAACAAGGTAAATTTCAAGGATTTTGGGCACGTACTGTTCCACCTGATAGCTACCAGGGACCAGCCATAGCCGCACTTGCTAGTAAAAGAGGTTATAAAAAAGTTTCTACCGTCGTCATAAATAACGACTATGGCGTCGGCTTTGAAAAAGCATTTGTGCAAGCTTTTGAAAAATTGGGGGGAACTATTGTTAATAAAAACAACCCTGTCCGCTATGACCCCAAGGCAACCACCTTTGATACTGAAGCATCTACGGCTTTTGCTGGTAAACCTGATGCAGTTCTTGGCGTTTTTTATGTAGAGACAGGCAGTTTGCTGCTAAAAGCAGCGTACCAGCAAGGTTTGCTGCAAGGAGTGCAGGTGATGCTGACAGATGGAATGAAGTCAAATGAGTTTCCTGGACAAGTCGGCAAAACCAGTGATGGTAAATATATCGTATCTGGAGTGATTGGTACGGTACCAGGTTCCAACGGCAAAGCATTAGAAGCCCTTACCAAACTCTGGCAATCTAAAAGAGGAGGATCTGCACCAGGTGAATTTGCTCCTCAAGGGTGGGACGCCGCCGCCTTGCTAGCGCTAGCAGCACAAGCTGCTAAGGACAATACAGGTGTTGGCATAGCCAGTAAAATCCGCGAAGTTTCTAACAGTCCTGGTGTAGAAGTGACTGATGTTTGTGAGGGACTGAAGTTATTAAAAGAAGGAAAAGACATCAACTACCAAGGCGCTAGTGGTAATGTGGATGTTGACGAAAACGGCGATGTTATCGGTATCTACGATATCTGGACAGTTGGGGACGACGGTAAAATCAAGACGATTGATAAAGTTAGCCCGAAGTAGAAGTTAAAACATAAGAGGTATGGTGCCGTACTCTCGGCTAACGCGCTGCCCAAAAGTTTAACAAAATTCGACTCCTCCACTATACCCCTATGGGTTAGTGGTGGGATAAAAGGAGGTCTATCAAACTGCTTACTTCATCTATAAAACTGCCCTTACACGGGGTAAGGATTATCGTTACTGCACCTCGTAATTATGCCGCCAGGTTATCTCAACAACTCATTAACCAAGGTGGTATGCCGTTTTTGATGCCAACCATCGAAACTTGTCCACTAGAAAACTTTACTGAGTTAGACGCTGCACTGCAACATATCGATGCATTTGATTGGATTGCTTTTACCAGTAGAAACGGTATCGATGCATTTTTCCAACGCCTAGAAGATTTGCAGATAAACCCCTTTGTCTTGACAAATATATGTTTTTGTGCGATTGGATTAGATGCAGAGAGATTAGCAGATCTAGGAGTCAAAGTCGATTTAGTACCCAAAGAACCCAGCCCAGCAGGAGTTATTGCTGAATTAGCTAAAATTCCGGATATTGCTCAGAAAAATATACTTGTCCCAGTTCCAGAAGTTGTAGGTGTCCCAGAACCCGATGTGATTCCAAACTTTGTTACAGGATTAGAAAATTTGGGGATGAAAGTCACCCGTGTACCAACTTATAGGACGCGGTGTTTAGATAAAGATATTTATGAGGTTGAGTTAAATCTGATTCGGCAAGGCAAAATAAATGTCATTGCTTTTAGTAGTACTGCGGAAGTAACAGGTTTTTTGCAAATGGTTGACTCGAAAAGAGATTATGAACGTTGTGCGATCGCCTGCTTTGGACCGTACACAGCAGCAAATGCAAAGAAGTTAGGTTTAAATGTCTCAATAGTTGCCCAGGATTATAGTTCATTTGCGGGGTTTGCTGAGGCGTTAAGCGTAGCTCTGCCGTAGGCGATCGCTCTTTGGGCAAAGTAATAACTTTTTGGTATTCAATTCTTCGTACTCACTTGCGGCGGTTGGCATATAAGCTGAATTTGGCAAAGTTGCGGCGATTGCCCAAAGGGCAGACGCTGCTAGGCGTATCGCAAAAGTTTGTCATTGATTGACTTTTTTGGTTGATGACTTTGTCCTGGTGTCACATACTCGATTGCGAGATTGATGATATTTTATTTTTGCAGTTATCAGTTATCAGTTACCAGTTATCAGTTACTAGTTATTCACTGTTCACTGGTCACTTGGTCACTGTTCACTGTTCACTGTTCACTGTTTTAACCCAATCGCGATACAAGCTATGACACTCAATTTATATTTACTGCGACATGGAGAAACTACTTTTAGTCAAAGTGGTAATTTCTGCGGTGAAACTGATGCGGAGTTGACCTCTGAAGGGATGCAGATGGCAGAGAGTTTTGCCGATGTTTATCAAAAATTGAAGTGGGAAGCGGTTTATGTTAGCCCGATGAAGCGCACAATTGCAACTGCTAAGCCATTTTGTGATGCTATCGGTATGGATATGCAGTTGCGTGACGGACTTAGAGAAGGTAGTTACGGCAAATGGGAAACTAAGAGTAGATCGTTTGCCCAAGAGAATTATGCAGAAAACTATGTAAAATGGTTGACAGAACCGGCTTGGAATGCACCACTAGGTGGAGAAACTGCGGTAGATATTGCTAACCGTTCTATGCCTGTCATTGCTGAAATTCAAGAAAAACATCCCCAAGGTAATGTTTTAGTAGTATCCCATAAAGCTACGATTCGGATTATGCTTTGCAGTTTATTAGGAATTGATTTGGGACGCTATCGCTATCGGGTGAATATTTTGGTCGCGTCGGTAAGTATGGTTAAATTTGATGTTAATGGTCCTTTGTTAGAAATATTAGGCGATCGCCATCATATACCCGATCATATTCGCTCTCGTCCGGGAACATAATAGTCGCTTGCCTCCGTATCAGCAGCATTCAAGTTAAGTGGACAGATAATGACTGTGACTGGAAATAAGCTGTTGTGCATTTTTAATGCACAATAGCAAGGCAGAAGGCAGAGCCAAAACCTCTTTTAAAGTTATTAGCCAAATGGCAGTTGGATACGACAATATTGATATTCCTGCGGCAACTGTACGGAAAATACCAACGGCGATCGCTCTTTGGGCAGTGCAATAACTTTGCTGAGCAACAATTGCTGGTATTAATAAAGCTATTTACGGATGGGTAAGTAGTGAAAGGGTAGTATCCAAAAGCGAACAAAGCGATTTTGTGGGGTTAAAATAAAGCCACAAGGTTTCCATACTCCCGAAGGTTTTTAGATCAACAGATGAAAACAACTAAGTGTTTGCGTAAAACTGAACGCCTACAATACGAAATTTTTGAAATGGAATCGCTCGATGCAACGGCAACAATGGTTGCCCAGTCATTTATCCATTCCGATCCAATGGCAGTAGTTCAGAAGTTTTCTATTACAGAATTCGCACATTATGTTCTCCAGTTATGTGCAGCAGTAGCCGAGCAAGGACTGACAATTATTGCTAGAGAACATCAAAATCACGAGGTGGTTGGTGTATTGATTGCTGGTGACTTTGTTGCAGATTCATCTCTCAAAATTGAGAAGCTTAATGAAGACGACAAGTTTCAGCCAATTATGCAGCTTTTCGAGCAACTACAAACACAGTATATGCTGGGTAAGCGGATTGACAAAGGTGAGTATTTGCATCTTCATATGTTAGCAGTAGCACCAGAATACAGAGGAGAAAAAATTGCTCAGAATTTAGTAAAAATTTGCGTTGAAAATGCAGCAAATGCAGGTTATCAAATTGCTTTTGCGGAAGCAGCAAATTCAATTTCCCAGCAGGTTTTTAGAAACTGTGGTTTTGTCGCTCGTCACGAAATTCTATACAAACAGTACACTTACCACAATATGCCGATTTTTGGCTCAATTGAGGGACATTCAGGAACGATCTTGATGGACAAAGAATTGAATTAGTGTCAACAGAACGAGATAGAAAGAAAGTTTTCTATGCCTTCAAAATACTGCTAATAACCCAAGTTGCGGATTAACTAGCAACTTGGGTTAATATTTCTTCTTTTATTTTTGCAAAATTGGGATGCTCCCTCGCTACTCGATATGAAAAGCTGGCTGCAAATTATACAGCCATGATTGCGCTCGCCTGCATTTTGTTATGGTTGTAGTTTGAAAACACGCCCTAACCTAGACAGTACCGTCGATATCACAAAACCGTAGTAAATTCGCTGACTCCAAAGATTGTAGTCCTAATTGGGGTAAGGGTGACAGTATTGTCAAATTGAAAAGGAATAACACCTGGTGATGCACCTAACGTAACAGTTAGTGAGTCTAGCACCTCGGAAAGTCCTAGATTAGAATTAGTTAGCAATGCATTGCCTAAATTGTTGTTTACGACTTCAAAAGAGTCATTGGGATTAGAATAATTTGTGAGATAATCTTCAATGAAATTACCAAGGGGGATGACATCTTTGAAGGCGCTTGGGTCAATTCCATCGATAAAATCCAAGTTGACGGCGACATCAGCAACACTAGCACCATCAATAGGAAGTAAAATATCTTCTAATTGAAATGAGACAATATCGTTAATATTACCATTGGGTGTGCGGGTAATTGTGGTGTCAAATTGGAAAGGAATAATTTTTGGTGACACATCCAGGTTAACACTTAATGAGTCCAATACCCCAGATAGCCCTATAGTGCTATCATTTAGTAATCCTTGGGTAAGGTCGCGATTGAGGACTTCATACAAGCCTGCTTCTACTGGATAATTTGCCAAGAAATCTTTAATATAATTACCGATGGGTATGACATCTTTTAATAAACTTGAGTCAATTCCATCAACATAATCCAAATTAACAGTGACATCGGCAACTATACCACCATCAATTGGAGATGTAACGTCTTCTAAATGAAATGAAACAGTATCGTTTATGTAGCCATTTGGGGTACGAGTATTTGTGTTGTCAAATTGGAAAGGAATAATGGCTGGTGCGACGTCAAGATTCACACTTAAAGAGTCTAGCACCTCAGAAAGCCCTAGATTGGAATCACTTAGCAGTTTCTCGGTGAGATTGCGATTGATGACTTCAAACAAGTCATTGGGATGATTTGGGTAATTCGTTAGATAATCTTTGACTTTATCAGCTATGACTCCGACTTCTTTAAAGTTACTAGGGTCTACTCCATCAATATAATCAAGAGTGATGGTGACATTTGCATTCTCTTTATTCGTAACATCAAGCTGGATATTTTTTAACTGAAACGAGACAATATCGTTAATGTCTCCATCTGAGGTACGAGTGTTTGTATTATCAAATTGGAAAGGAATAACTTTTGGTGACACATCCAAATTAACACTCAATGAGTCCAATACTTTAGAAAGCCCTAGATTGTCATCAGTTAGTAATTCCTTAGTGAGATTGCGATTGATGACTTCAAATAAGTCATTGGGATTATTTGGATAATTAGTCAGGTAATCTTTGATATTATTAGCAATGGGTACGACATTTTTTAATTCACTTGGGTTCAGTCCATCGATATAATCCAAGTTAACTGTAACATCAGCAACTTCGTTATTCTCCACTTGAAGTCGAATGTCTTCTAACTTAAACGAAACTAAGTTAGATTTGCCTGTTATGCTATCAAAAATGGGTTCCTGTGACATAATCTAATTTTTCCAGACAATTTTTGCATTCTCTAATTCGTAAGAATACCAAAGTTGGGGTAACTTTTGATGGGTTTCTAATTTTTTCCCCCTATTCGGGTGCTGCCTGCTCAAGAGCTGCCCACCATGTTCTAACCTTAAAGTGAAACGGTATAAGTTGACATCATTTGTCGCAGCTAGTAGCTTAAATTGAGCGTAAGCGAAACCCAACAAACCCTCAACCATGCCCAAACCCCAAGTCTTCATCACTCGCCACCTCACTACCAAATTAGACCAACTGCAACAGATTGCTACCATTGAAGTCTGGGAAGAACGCCAACCGCCTCCGTATACAGTTTTACTAAAAAAAGTCAAAACAATTGATGGTTTGCTGTGCTTGCTGACAGACCAGATTGATCAGCAACTGATAGAAGCAGCCGGAACCTCTTTTAAAGTTATTAGCCAAATGGCAGTTGGATACGACAATATTGATATTCCTGTAGCGACTGCACGGAAGATACCAGTTGGTCATACGCCTGGTGTGTTAACAGATGCGACTGCTGACTTGACTTGGGCATTATTAATGGCGGCTGCACGACGAGTGGTAGAAGCAGACCGATTTGTTCGTGGGGGTGAGTGGCGGACGTGGGAACCAAATTTGTTATTGGGACCAAATATCACAGGTGCAACTTTAGGGATTGTTGGTTTTGGGCGTATTGGTCAGGCGATCGCTCGTCGTGCCAAAGGGTTTGATATGAAAGTTTTTTATACCAGCAAAAATAGATGTGACCAGGAGTTAGAAAGAGATTTAGGTGTGGAGTTTACGGCGTTTGAACATCTGTTGCAAGAGGCAGATTTTGTGACTATTCATACACCATTGTTGGATGAGACTTATCATCTTTTTAGTGATCGCCAGTTTAAATTGATGAAGCAATCTGCCATTCTCATCAACACAGCGCGGGGAGCAATTGTAGACCAAGAAGCATTATACCAAGCGCTTGCGAATGGTGAAATTGCAGGTGCTGCTATAGATGTCACCGATCCAGAACCGATACCAACAGATAGTCCTTTACTAAGCTTAGATAACTTGATTATTACACCTCATATTGGTAGTGCTAGCCGTCAAACAAGAGAGAAAATGGCAAATATGGCGATCGTTAATCTCATTGCTGGGTTGAAAGGAGAACGATTACCTAATTGTGTCAATCCTGAAGTCTATTAATAGGATCTAGATATAAATTCAAAGAGCTTCATACAATTTAACAATCTATAGCAATCTTAGTTGAATCGTGAAAATCTCTGCTTTCTCTTTCCTCTGCGACGGACACTTTCCTCAACGGGGGCGAACCCCCGCACGGTGAGACACCGCGAATGAGGGCTTTCCCGACAGAGGCGACTGCGTATGCGCTTTGCGCACGCCCAAAGGGCTAAAGCGCAGCGTGACCGGAGGTCATACCCGAAGGGAAGTGTCCTCTTCTGTGCGTCCTCTGCGGTTCAAAAAATAAATTTAACAAATCATATAGGATTGCGATATTTTTTAGGAATTACTACTAGAAAACGACATCTTCGTAAAGCTCCGCGATCGCTCCTTCAAACTTAACACTGTGTAGTCGAAATGATTGATTTTCTGCTGTGTATGATTGCAAAACCCATAACCCTTCATCATTACGGCGGAAACACTCGACTCGCTGACGTTTGGTGTTAATTAAAACATACTCTTGGAGACTTTCTAAAGTTTGGTAATCGGCGAATTTGTCTCCTCGGTCAAAAGCTTCAGCAGAGTCAGATAAAACTTCGACAATTAAACAGGGAAATTTTTTATACGCAGGAGTTTCTTGATCTCGTTGGTCGCAAGTCACCATTACATCAGGATAGTAATATCGATTTATAGATTCGATACGTGCTTTCATATCGGCGATGTAAACACGACAGCCTGAGCCACGTACATGATTACGCAGGAGAGCAAACAGGTTACCCGCAATAGTAACATGGGAGTCAAGCGCTCCAGCCATTGCGTAGATGTAGCCGTCGATGTATTCATGTTTGATGTCGCTGTGTTCCTCCATTTGGAGGTATTCGTCGGGGGTGATATAAATTTCAGGTGAAGCAACCATATTAACAATTCAAAATTCAAAATTCAAAATTCAAAGTTCAAAATTAAAGACAGTTTGAGTTGGGAATTTCAATCTCAACTCAAACTGATACTACGTATAGACGTAGGGGTCACGGAACCCTTTAATGTACGATATGATCAAGCGAAATACCAAGGCTTACAGCATATTTTTCTGCTTCTTGTTGCAGTTGAGTTGGTAAATTTAAAGAGTAAGGTGCCATTCGTTTTTCTATAGAATCAACCTATCTATTCATTTACATCCTATCTAAAGAGCATTATCTATAATGAACCAGGGATTTTTCATCCCTGGCGGTAATACACCCAAATGAATCAACGTTGCCTAATGGTTCAAGTTGATATCATTTGTCGCAGTAGCAGACTAAGCCACTACCATTTATGTCGAATATGGTCGTAAATCTTCACATATTCTTCTCCTGGATTCTTCCAAGAGTAGTCATACTCCATACCCGCAAGAGCAAGTTTGCGGAACTCTTCTGGATTGTTGTACCACAACTTCAAAGCACGTTCCAACGAAAATTCAAGGGCATGATAATCTGACTGGTAGAACACAAATCCATTGCGTTCTTCTGGTGGTTTGGTTTGGTCGTAGTCTTTGTCAAACACAGTGTTGACTAGTCCACCGACTCCCCGAACAATTGGCACAGTACCGTACTTCAAGCCAATCATTTGAGTGAGTCCACAAGGTTCATAATTGCTGGGGACAATAATCATATCTGCCCCGGCATAAATGAGGTGAGATAATTCTTCGTTAAAGCCAAGTTCTAAATGAACATCAGGATTGTTGTTCAAAAAGTCTTTCTCATGGCGGAAATGATTATTAATGTTTGACTCTGTTGCTGAACCCAACAGCACAAATTGTGCTCCATTATGGAGGGCGTAATAAATTGTGTGATGGACAAGATGAACACCTTTTTGCTCATCTAAACGACCAATGTAAGCAATAATTGGCTTATCAACGTCCTGCAAGAGTAACCGCTCTCTTAAAGCTTTTTTATTCTTAGCTTTTTCTTCAAAATTGTCTTGAGTGTAGTGAGAGGGAATATAGCGGTCTGTTTTAGGATTCCAAAAATCACAATCAATGCCGTTGAGTACACCAGTAAATCTATCTTGGTGTAGATGCAAAGTGTGACCTAATCCATAGCCAATATCAGTGTAACGAGCTTCCCAAGCGTGGTGTGGTGAAACTGTCGTCACAGCATTGGAATAAACAATGCCCCCTTTCATAAAGTTCAGGGCAAAGGGATTGAAGTTGTCTTGGAGCTTATCATACTGGAAGTAGTAAGACTCTCGGTTTAAACCTGTTGCCCAGAGAGTATCAACTCCAGCAAACCCCTGATGCTTAAAGTTATGAATGGTGTAGCAAACTCGTTGGTACTCCATTCCATGATATTTATACATTTCATACAGCATCACAGGAACTAAGCCTGTCTGCCAGTCATGGCAATGGATGATATCAGGTCGCTTGTTACTCTGGAGTAGAAATTCTAAAGCGGCTTTGCTGAAAAACGCAAAGCGCATATTGTCGTCGTTACAGCCGTAATAGCAGCCCCGATTGAAGAAATTATCCTCAGAGTGGGGTTCAATAAAGAAACACAGCCGCCCGTGTACCCAGCCACAATAGACTGAACAGTGAATTGCACCGCCATACCAGGGTACCCACAAGTTAAGAAAGGCGTCATGGAGTCCCCAAATGTGGTCATAACGCATGCAATCATACTTTGGCAAAATGAGTTCAACGCAATGTCCCCGGTTTTCTAGTTCCCTGCTAAGTCCGTAAACGACATCGCCTAAACCTCCAGCTTTGATGACAGGAGCGCACTCCGAGGCAATTTGTACTATGTACATTTCTATCCTCGCTTAATAAAAATTTATTTTTATTATCTTTTCGATGATGACACAAAAGATGTATCCATTGGCAAGTCACTCACCCCGTCATTAGGTACAAATCTTAGAAAATTAGGCGATTTGTATCATTTGTTGCCAAATTTTTTTAACCAAAAGCTTTTCAAAAGTAGAAATTTATGCAAAAATATATCCTAAGTTAGGTTACAAATATTGTTAAGCGTATTAAAGCAGTCCAGAATTTAGATTTAATGTGCATGGAGAGTAAACTCAGAGAACTCATTGGTCAGTCGAATGTTTGGCTTTTTGTCAAAAGCAGTAACGGCTGGTTAAAGAATGTGGAAATCTTAGATGTTTGTGATGACACCGTAACATTTCGTTACGAACAAGAATCCGACGTAGAAAAAAGGATTTGGGAAAAGACCACTCGGATTGACAACATTGCAGAGATTGAAGTTCGTTTGTTAACGCTACCTAAGGGTGATAAGCAAGTACAAGAGATCAAAACTAGACTTTCCAAACTCCTTGAGCAGGACGAAAAATAAGCTTGGCAAGCATAGTGTTCAGCAGTAAACAGTTATCAGTTATCAGTTACCAAGGAAGCGCAGTATCAAGTACCACTCGTATCAGTTATCAGGTAGGAAACGGACTCGTCTACCCCTTGTTCACTGGTCACTGGTCACCCTTCGGGGAGAACCTCCGGTTCCGCTCCGCTAACGCCAGATGCAGCGGGCGTGGGAAACCCTCCTGCAGCACGCTTACTCACTGGTCACTGGTCACTGTTCACTGTTCACTGGTCACTGTTCACTGTTCACTGGTCACTGGTCACTGTTCACTGGTCACTGTTCACTGGTCACTGTTCACTGTTCACTAGGCTCCAGCCACCGTTTGATACTTGCTGGTAAATCGGAAGTAAGACGCAATGGTAGCTGGGATGTAGAGAGGGATTGTGCGTAAGCTGGTGTGAGAAAAGATTTGTAAATTTTTGCTTCTGGTGTTAATTGCTTGATAAATGCCAAACTGACACCTTTGGTTAATTGATGGAGAGATTTAGCTTCTTCACCTCGCCGTTCTTTGACAATAGTCGTCGCTGCACTTTCTGGATATATTGGATCGCTAATACTCAAGTGAGTCCCACCAATAGCTGTGACTAAATATTTCTCACCTCTAAGTTGGGTAAAAGGTTCTATTTGATGTTTGAGCGCTGGGGTGAGGGCGTCTTCTGTTCCAGTTAAGATTAAAACTGGCTTGGTGACGCGTGTGAGACCTTTTTTGCCAAAAAGGTTTCCAACCAGAGGGTTAAGAGCGATCGCACTCTTGACTCGCTCATCTTGTAACTTCAGTTTTCTCTCTCGCAAGGAAGTCGCTGAACACTGTAACCAATCACCAGGTGCTTCACCAATATTTAAAGAATCTTTACAAAATTTACGCAACTCTTCCAAGTTCACTTCTCCCCCTACCAAAGCCAAAGCGGTATAACCTCCCAAGGAGTGACCGATGACAGTGACTTTTTCAGTATTTAACTTACCCTGAAGTTGACCAAGTTGAGTATTGAGTTTCGCCACCTCATCCAGCACAAAGCTAATATCTTTTGGTCGATCCATAAATTCTGTAGCGCTTAGCAGCCGTCCCAAATTCTGTGTATCTGAAGCTTTACCAACAGCATCAACGTTGCTTCCAGGATGTTCAACAGCAGCAACAGTTACGCCATGAGAAGCTAAATGACGCGCTAAATAACTCAAGAATCTCCGGTTGGATCCGAAACCGTGGGAGAGGACAACGAGTGGGTTTTCGGTGTTTCCCTGACTTGAATCTTGACTTGAATAAATATCTACAGGAATCATACGGTTGCGCTGTCGGTCATTCAGGACAATTGTCTGCTGCTGTACTGTTTGATTCCCGAGTGCTGCTGGGTCGAATGCTGCTTTGAATGGTATGGTACTTTCAGTAGATAATTCTCTCTCAAGCAACAAACCAAAAGCTTGACTCTGTAAATTATTTGGATTAAACTCAACTGCCAAACCGACAGCTTTCGTAGCGTCTACGGTAACATTCTCTCCTGGGTAAGCTCGTAAGAAACTTAATGCGTTAAAACCGTTTGCTTGTCGGAGTGCGAAATTCAGGGTGGCTTTGATACTTTCTGCTGTACTGCCTGGTATGACTCCGCCCACGGATGAAATGAACTGTCTACCTCCGGGCGATCGCACCAAGTTATCAATAAATCTGTCTGCAACAGCAGGATTAACTTCCAACCGCTTAGTTAGCAATTCGCGCACTTGCGAGTTTAGTACGGGTGATAAAAGTTCCAGTCCTTCTGGTAATTTCCCGGTTTTGGCAAACTTTTCTAAATCTGCGATCGCCACTGACTGCTGAAATGGACCTAAACGGATGGTAACTGTTTGGGCGGCTATTGTGGAAGGCATTCCCATACCCCATCCCAAAACAAGCATCAAAGGACAGAGTAATTTTTGTACCCAAGATGCTTTACGCCAATTTTTGCCAAGTTGAAACTGCATATGAGTTACCCATAGCCCTTTAGGCACGTTACGCAAACAAAATTATAAATTCAAAGTTAATAATCTCCACATCTTTTTCAGAGAATTCAAAGTTCAAAAAAATAATTTTGAACTTTGAATTTTGTTCGCCTTTGGCGTGCCCTTTGGGCATATTTTGAATTTAAGCGAAGCGAGTGTCCCCAGTTTATAGCTTCGTCTAAAACCCGAATAAAGATCTAAAAATACCAAGCACAGTGCCAAAAGGATTGAAGAAAGCACCTATAGTATCACCAGTCTTGGCTATACCAGAGCGGTTAACTATCACGATATCATTATTACGGAGTATGGGATTAGTTTGCTCATTAATTCCTTGTTTGATATCTACTTTGACTTCTCGTTTAGTCACAGAGCCATCTGGGTTGAGACGAACCAAATCAACAGTAGTTCTACTTGCTCTCGCATCGTTAAATCCGCCTGCTGCAAGCAATGCTTGATTTAACGGAGTATTAGGCTGAACTTCTTTCACGCCTGGGGCTTTCACTTCACCCACCACATTAACTTGAATGCGAGAAGGAGCCAAAGTCGTAGTCGCTAATTGAGTCGCTTCTGCTCGACTGACTTCTGTTGCTGTTGGAAAAACAATTGTATCTCCGTCTTGCAAAATCACGTCCTGAGTGATGTCACCACTATTGAGTAGTCTCCAAAGATCAACTTTGAGCGATTGTTCCTTGCCTGTTCTGGTGGGTCGGCGTATCGTTATATTACGAACATCAGCTTGTGGCGTAATTCCCCCAGCCAGTTGCAGTGCTCGCATCAAAGTTGGTTGTCCAGTGATACTTGGCGCACCAGTTGTGTTGTTTGCATTTCCCCCTTCTGAAGCACCTTCGCTGACAAGATACGAACCTGGACGGAGAACTTCACCAATCAGTGCGACTGTACGAGGTTTGGTAGGATCTGCCGCATAACTTGATGAAGCTAAATTTCGTGCATCTGCCAAGTCTACAGTCGTTGCTGTTGGAACGTAGATGGTATCTCCATCCCGCAAGGTCAGATCTTGCGTTATCCTACCTGTTTGTCTAATGTCCCTCAAATTGACAGAAATGACTTGCTCTGGACCTCGTCCTATCTTACGCCTCAACTCCACTCTTGTCTCATCTGCTGACTGTGTGATCCCTTGAGCTGTCGTTAGTGCCGATAGTAAAGTTGGGAATTGCACACCAGGATCATTCCCTCCTCCTCCTTGTAAGCTGAGAGTGTAAGCTCCTGCACGTGTCACCTCTCCCGCAACGAAAATATTAATGGGACGCGGTGATAAAAGATTGATTGTTATGATTGGTCGTTTGAGATAGCGAGAGTATTTCTGAGTAATTAACTCAGCTGCCTGTTCTGTGGTGAGTCCTAAAACCGAGACATTACCAACTAAAGGTAGGTTCAGCCCTCCACCCGGAGGAATTTGGTACTCGCCTGAATATTCCGGAACTTCAAATACGCTGACTCTGACGCGATCGCCACCTCCCAACGTATAGTTTGTATTTATTTGTGTTGCCGCTGGTACTGCTTGTCTCTGTGTATATTTTGTATTTTTTGGTATTGTGGAGCCGGGTACGGTTTGTCCTTGTGTATAGTTTTTATTTACCTGTGTTGCTGCTGGTACTACTTTTCTAGAAGCTTTTGCATTTATTTGTGTCGCTGTAGGTAGGGCTTGTCCTGACGTATAATTATTTATCTGTGTTGTTGATTGTTTGGTTGGATTCTGAGCTAAACTAGTAAGCGGACAAGCGAAATTAATAGCAGTTAACAGTACCACACCCCCAAATGGTTGGCTGATAAACTTTAACCTTGTATTTTCCATATTTACCTGAAACTACTATTAGTAAAGTACTGTCTTAACATTTTAAGCTTGACTATTGTCTTTTCTTCAAGTTCCCTAACACTTTTCTTTTCTTAAAAAATCTTGTTTTTCAGAATGATAATTGTTTCTTTCATTTGAATTTTTAGTGAAGTTCATTTAAAGAGTGAAACTTTATCATACTTGCTTTGACAATATTGTGGTTTTCATGACATTTTATCTGATAAATACTCTCTTCGTACAGTAGTATTAACAAAATTTTTCTTGAGGAGCAAATCTGACGTGTAAGAAAACTAGGATTTCTTAGTTAAGAGAGCGTGTCATCAAAGCAGAAAAAGACGTACAGCAGTTCACTCGGAAACAGGCTGGAAAGTGTTGTTTTGTCGGTATTTTTTCATGAGTTCATGTCCTAATCTACTTGGCAACTGCTATAGCATCAAAATGTTACTAAGAAGAGACAATCGTTTGAGGAGTGCATATTTTTTGTCTCAGCCATCTGTTATTTGTAAGGAGCAAAAAAATCTGTGACTGAAGACGATGAATAGACTAAAGTTCAGGAGTCTGAATCAGTATTCGTCACGATGAATTCGTCACCATAACGAAACAAACTTTATTCCAACTCCCGCGCCGCTGCGTTTTTTGTCTGCTCATTTTCTTGCGAGAATGATTTACAGTTAGTCAGAATGAGGAAAAACAAGCCGACTAACATACGTATGAAATGATCTAAGACTGATTGTGTCTTTTGATCTGTTCCACAAAAAAATCTTCCAAAGAGGGACGAGACAAATTCATACCAATGAGTTGTCCTCCCATGAGACGAAAACTGGCAAGAAAATCATAAACATCGCCTTGGACTTTACCTTGCCAAGAACCATCAGGTTGGTACTCTAGATTGGGAACCCATTTTTTAAGAACTTCCCAATTACCCCCGTAACCTTTGACATGATATGGGTGATTTTTTCCTAAGAGTTCATCAAGGGAACCAGAGGAAATGAGTTCTCCTTGAACAAGGATAGCGATGCGATCGCAAATTTGTTCAACTTCATTCACAACATGGCTGTTGAGAAAAATTGTCTTACCTGCGGCTTTAATCGCTATGATAATATCTCGCATTTGGTAACGTTCCACAGGGTCAAGACCCGACATCGGTTCATCAAGCAACAACAGTTCTGGGTCGTTAATCAGTGCTTTTGCCATACCAACACGCTGTAGCATCCCTTTAGAGTAGCGACGAAGCAGCTTTTTGCGGGCGTCAGCTTGGGATAATCCAACCAGTTCCAAAAGTTGAGGAATGCGTTGACGTTGCACCTTTGTAGAAATTTTAAATACCCCAGCACAAACCTGCAAAAATTCCCAGCCTGTGAGATATTGAGAAAAAGAGGGATTTTCGCTCAGATAGCCGATGCGTTTTTTGAGAGTACGCTCGCCTAATGGTCTGCCCAAAAGCAATCCTCGTCCTGATGTTGGACGAATCATTCCCAGTAACAATTTCAACAAAGTTGTTTTACCAGCACCATTTGGTCCAAGTAACCCAAAAGTTTCTCCCTTATAAACTTTCAAAGAACAACTTTTGAGAGATACAACTTTTTGATTCAAAAAAATGCCTGTGCGATAGACTTTTTGTAACTCAGAGGTTAGAACAACTGGCGGAATACTTGTGGTATTCAGTTGGGACTCAGGGACGTTTGCGAGAGACATCATGTTGTGCTTAATACAACAGATAAAATAAGATGTAATGACAAATTACCGAGTTGACTGGTAATTATAACACCATTAAAGCTAATCTCCCCTCAATGGCAAGTGAGGGAGAGGGAGGGACAGAGGATTCCCTGTGCTTGTGTTAGTTCATAACATCCCCTTAGAACTGGGAATTGTACCAGCACGACGCTGATCAATTTCCACTGCCATGCGCGTTGCTCTAGCAAACGCCTTAAATGTTGCTTCAATAATGTGATGGGAATTAATACCATCTAATTGGCGGATATGTAGCGTCATTTGGCTATGGTTTACCAAAGCTACGAAAAATTCGCGCACTAACTGGGTGTCATAAGTTCCCACTCGCTGGGTAGGAATTTGCAAGCCATAGCTGATGTGGGGACGTCCGGAAAAATCTAGCGCCACTTGAATGAGTGCTTCATCAAGAGGCGCAACGAAATGACCAAAGCGGACAATACCTTTTTTATCGCCAAGGGCCAAGCTTATTGCTTGACCCAAGGTAATACCAACATCTTCGTTGCTGTGGTGATCGTCGATGTGCAAATCTCCTGTTGCCCTAACTTCTAAGTCAATTAGCCCGTGGGAGGAAATTTGATGCAGCATATGATCCAAAAAGGGAATGCCAGTTGCTGCATTGCAAACTCCTGTCCCATCCAAGTTGACTCTAACATACACATCCGTTTCGCTTGTCCTACGGCTAATTTCGGCAATACGAGCGCCCCCAGGGAGCTGTTCGTGCTGTGAGGGGATAATTTGACGTAGGACGGAGTCTGTGCTGGAGGAATCGCTTATTTGCATACAGAACCTGGCTTATGCTTAATTATGGAGTAATGGGTCAGAGCCATTTGCTAATACCTAATAACTAATGGTAAATACACAAATAGTAGTTATTGGTTAGCAAATAGCAATATTAACGTTACATACCCATGATTTCATATCCTGCATCCACATAAAGCACTTGCCCTGTGATTCCACTTGCCAGGTCACTACACAAGAAAGCTGCCGCATTGCCCACTTCTAGCTGAGTGACAGTGCGTCGTAGAGGAGCCACCTGCTCCACATGATGAATCATATCTAAGATTCCTCCTACGGCACTAGAGGCCAAAGTACGAATTGGACCAGCAGAGATGGCATTCACTCTGATATTTTGTGGTCCCATTTCAGCAGCTAGGTATCGCACACTCGTTTCTAGCCCGGCTTTGGCAACTCCCATCACATTATAGTTGGGAATTGCCCGCACACCTCCTAGATAGGTGAGAGTGACGATACTTCCTCCTTGAGTCATCAAGGGTTTAGCATATCCAGCGAGTTGCACCAGCGAGTAAGTACTCACCTCTAAAGCCAAATTGAAGCCAGCACGGGAGGTTTGGCTAAAATCTCCACTCAAATCTTCTTTATTGGCATAGGCAAGGCAATGGATCAGGATATCTAAAGATCCCCACTTATCGCTAATCGCATTAAAGGTAGACTTAAGATCCTCGTCGTTTTGGACATTACAAGGAAGAAACAAGCTGGGGTTTAAGGGTTCTACCAACTCTGCGACTTTTTTCTCCATTTTGCCTTTCTCATCTGGCAAATAGGTAATACCCAGGTTCGCTCCTGCTGCGTTCAGTTGTTGGGCAATCCCCCAGGCGATTGAGCGGTTGTTTGCAATTCCCGTTACTAAGGCTTTTTTTCCAGTCAGATCTAGCATATCAATTCTTAATGTGAACACTCCTGCTTGAGCATACTAGAATCTGACACCGATTTGTCTTTGTTTTGGGCACTATTTGTAAACACGATTCTGGAGTCAGCTTTTGATACCACAAAATCATCGTTCAATTCTTAAATATATGCTCAAAACATAGTCGTGATAAATGATTTAGGAGTAAATAGTAGATGGTAAATGTATGGTAGTAGATAGTAGGTATTAGGTAGTCAATAGAATTTTTTTCTATCTACCATAGACCAGCTGCTGACTACAGTTTGACACCTTCTACAGAATGAGTGTGTCTATTTTTTTTACTGACTAAAAGTTCTTCCAAAACTTTTGTAATTAACTTTTAAAAAAGACTAGATCTAAACACTCAAAATTATGTATCATGATGAACAAATAAACAGAGCAATCCAATTTAAGTTGTAAGACTGCTCGTTAGAATCATCTTGAGGATCTCGCTCTTGGTGATTACCCTTGTTAAAACAAGTTGCGTTTATTTGTGACTTGTTATGACTTTGGCTCTGAGACACTGGACAAATCACAGGTGACGTTATGGTAAATTTCACAAATAGTTTAGAATTGCTATATGAGTGAGTGAGGTTAAGTATAGGAAAGTACAAAAACATTGACAATGTGTTCTTGATTTTTCAGGTGTATTCTTAGGAAATCGATTTTAATTTTTCCGGCATTGGGTAGGGGAAGGTAAATGCTCGTGACACAAGATAAAGCCCTAGCAAGTGTTTTTCGTCAGATGGCGACCGGAGCTTTTCCGCCGGTTGTGGAAACATTTGAACGTAGTAAAACCATCTTTTTCCCCGGCGATCCCGCCGAACGAGTGTATTTTCTATTGAAAGGTGCCGTTAAGCTCTCCAGGGTGTATGAAGCAGGAGAAGAAATAACCGTAGCACTGCTGCGGGAAAATAGTGTTTTCGGCGTCTTATCCTTGCTGACAGGAAACAAGTCAGACAGGTTTTACCATGCGGTTGCTTTCACATCTGTAGAATTGCTCTCAGCACCAATTGAACAGGTGGAACAAGCGCTTAAAGAAAACCCAGAACTGTCGATGCTAATGCTGCGAGGATTGTCTTCGCGGATCTTACAGACAGAGATGATGATAGAAACACTCGCTCACAGAGATATGGGTTCTAGATTGGTGAGTTTTTTGTTAATTCTCTGTCGTGATTTTGGCGTTCCTTGTGCAGATGGAATCACAATTGATCTCAAGCTTTCTCATCAAGCGATTGCTGAAGCAATTGGTTCAACTCGCGTGACTGTCACTAGGTTATTAGGTGACTTGCGCGAGAAAAAGATGATTTCAATACACAAGAAAAAGATTACTGTTCATAAACCTGTTACCTTAAGTCGCCAATTTACCTAAACAAAGTTCACTAGCCATGAATAGGGATTTCTGAGTTAGATAAAAAAGTCAGAAAAAACGACTCAGAAACGCCACTTGCTACAACTGACGTCGGCAATGCCTTCCTTGTTGCAAGACGAATTGACACCTTTTAGGTCATTCCTTGCAACCTAAAGCGGATTGTCGGCAATGCCCTCCTTGTTGCAAGAGTTCTGTTCAGAAGGTACCAGGCGTGTATCAACCTCTGTAAGCAACTGCCATGCATAGTTTCCTAGCTTGAAAATAGAACTCAGCAACTCCTGACTCAGAACGATGAAGGAAAGAAATCTTTTTCATGCAAGGTTTGTGGGATTTTCCCGTGCAAAGCTGACTTGTAAATGTCCAAAAAGCAAATTAAAGGTAGCTGAAGCCACTGCGTGACTCCCGCCAGTTGCTTGGTGAGTGCAAACTCAATACGGTGATCCGAAGGGTTTGCCCGTTGTAAACGTGGCTTTGCACTATGCTGTAAGTGACTGAGATAGTAAGTGTTCATGGCGTTTGTTGAGTTCTCTTGGAATTAGGAATAAAGACTCGTGAAGATTTGGTCATGTCAATGCTTGGCTTACACTAATTTCCCACAGAGAATGACTGGAAGTAGTAGGCTGTATCTGGAAGGATTTCGTCGGTAGGAGAAGATGACCACCGGGTACATCCTAATAGCGGCAATTTTAATTTTGGGAGGCGTCATTGCCACCGTGGGCGATCGCATTGGCACACGAGTTGGCAAAGCCCGCCTCTCCCTGTTTAACCTGCGTCCGAAAAACACGGCAGTACTGATAACTATTCTGACAGGTACTTTGGTCTCGGCATCAACCTTAGGAATTTTATTTGCTGCCGACGACGGATTGCGCACAGGAGTGTTTGAGCTAGAGAATATTCAAAAAGATCTCAGGCGCAAGCGCGAACAACTCAACACAACAGCAAAACAGCTAGAAGACACAAAAGGTGAGCTAGAACAAGCTAGAAAACAACAAAAGGCTCAACAAGACCGCTTGCAGCAAACAAATCAGTCGTTGCGGGAGGCAAACGCTAAACAGCAGGCAACTCAGACTCAACTGAACCGTACTATTAGCCAACAAGCTCAAACTCAAGCTCAACTTCAAGGCACACAAAACCAACTAAGTCAAGCAGTCGCTAGCTATAAACAAGCCATAGCGGAACTTCAAAGCGTTGACAATGAGAAAAAAAAGCTGTTGGTGGAAATTGAACAAAGAAAGGTAGAACGCCAACGACTCTATGAGGAAGCAAGAAAAGCGATTTCGCAAGCCAAAACAGCTATTGAGAAACGTGATCGCGAACTAGCCAATCGACAGCAAGCTGTTCAACAACGGGATCAAAAAATTGCTGAACTGGATCAACTGATTAAAAAGCGAAACACAGCAATTGCAGCGCGAGAGCAAGTCATTGCTCAACGGGAATCTCGCCTCAAAGAATTGGAAACACAACAAGATTATCTGGAACAAGAAGTAGCAAGGCTGGAGAAATATTACCAGTCTTACCGTGACCTGCGTTTAGGAAAACTCGCACTCGTTCGCGGTCAAGTTCTTGCTACAGACGTTGTTCGTGTGGAACAACCTCTTGCAGGGCGTCAGTTGATCGTTCAACTTTTACAGGAAGCTAATCGAAACGCTAGTATCGAATTAAGTGAACCTGGTGCGACCAATCAAGCAAATTTGCAGATTTTGCAAGTGACAAATGAGCAGGTTGATCAATTAACCAAGCAAATTAATGATGGTCGAGAATATGTGGTAAGAATTTTTTCTGCTGGCAATTACGTCAGGGGAGAGAAGCAGATTGCATTTTTTGCTGATGCAGCACGCAATCAAATCGTTTTTACCGGAGGTCAAGTTATCGCTACAACAAGCGCAGATCCCAAAACAATGACATCTTTTCAACTGCGACAGCGGCTGGAACAGCTGATTTCTGCTTCACAATTTCGCGCTCGTAATGCTGGTATTTTAGAAAGTATTCAAATAGATGGAACTTTCATTCGGTTTATCGCCCAGTTGAGACAGTACAACCAGCCAATAGATATCAAAGCTATTGCTGCAGAGGATACATACACAGCTGGACCACTGAAAGTCAAACTCATAGCCATCCAAAACGGGCAGATTATTTTTAGCACGTGAACTACCAAGGAACAGGGAACAGGGAACAGGGAACAGGGAACAGGGAACAGGGAACTCTTAACACCCGAAGGCTTAACTCTTAAGACGAAGAAGGAATAAAGGTGTATCGAGTTTTTTTTCAAAAATCAAATAGGAGTCTTATATATTACTAATTGTTAAGTTTTCATCATCTATGAGCAAAAGTCCACAGTTCAAAAGCTGTTGACTTTTGACCCAAAAAATGGCTAAAACTCAGTAGTCAGAATAAATTTAGAAATCGCGCGTCAATAAGAGCGGAGTTTTGGTGCGTGAGTTGCGACTCTCTTGCGCCTGAATTCATTTATGGAGAAAAAATTTTTTCTTACATAGAATGTAGCGCTTCTCGGTTGCGTGCAATACACGGGTGTAGAGACGTAGCATGTGAGTCAGCGCGTTGCGGAGGTTCCCTCCGTTGTAGCGACTGACGAACCCGATAGCCGAAGGCGTGGCGTCAGCCATAGGGCTACGTCTCTACATTATTTGTAATGGTGTATGTCATTCAAATGAAAACCGCTATATATTTCATTTGTGGAGAATTCTCTCGTTCTGCTTTCTGCGTTCTTCTTAATTTTAAATTTTTATTATGACTTCCCGTGAATTCCTGCCAACCCAACCAGCTATTTTGGGTTTTGATCCAGGTCGTGATAAGTGCGGTTTAGCTGTGATGGGACTTGATAGACAAGTGTACCATCACCAAGTCGTATTGGCAGCTGAGGCGATCGCCGCTATCATGTCACTGCGTCAAAAGTTCCCCATTTCTTTACTCGTCATGGGTGACCAAACCACAGCAAAACGCTGGAAGCAAGAACTGTATAATCAATTACCAGATCCATTGAACATCGTTTTAGTGGATGAGCGTTACACCACCTTAGAAGCGCGCGATCGCTACTGGCAGATGTATCCTCCTAAAGGACTTGCCAAACTTTTACCACAAGGCTTGCGACAACCACCACGACCGATAGACGACATTGTAGCTATCCTGTTAATTGAAAGATATCTCAATCGTTTAACTGAATCAGTGGTTAATAATGAATAGTCAATGGTCAATAATTATAACATATGTTTAGTTCTTTGTTTACAATTGAGCCCGAATAGTGAAAGCATAGTCTCCTCCGGGTTCGAGCTGGTAATCTCGTTGCTCTAAAAAGCGACCAAGGGGTTCCTTAATCAGAGCACGCCCTCTATAAGGCTTGACAGAAAGTTCTCCCCGGCGGAAATGCCATTGGAACTGCCATTCAAAGTCACCCGCTCTGACTTCACCTTCAAGAAATCCGTCTTGCCAAGATTGACGGGTAATCTTAACATGGGCTGTAGTTTCTGGTAAATCTGTAGCACTCACGATGCTGTATGTCAAGTTGAAAAATAAAGCTAACTTGTTATAGCTTTACATTTATTCACAGTACCTCAAATACTCCAATTGGTCTATTTGGATATGATCCCTCATCCTGCCTATTGTTTTTGAATGCAACTCAGGATGAATTTCTGCTGGAAGACATAGGAGTGAACGCTGCAATCAGGCGCGATTTTACAGTATAAAAAGAATATGAGGATTCGTAAAAAACGCAATGGCCTGCGCCAATCTCTCGCAGTTTTCCGGTACAGTGGACGAGCTATTAGCTTGGTGTGGACGACTAGCCGCTCGCTGACTATTATTTTTGCGAGTTTAACTGTGCTGGCTGGTCTTTTACCAGCAGCTATAGCTTATATTGGTAAGTTAATTGTCGATGCAGTGGTTTCGACATCTTATTCGACACCTCAAAACCTACCATATAACAGTGATTTTGTCAATAATTATCGTCCTTTAATATATGTGGGATTAGAGGCGATCGCCGTCGCTTTACTGGCGGCTAGTCAGCGAGGACTCACCGTTTGCCAGTCATTGTTGCGGATGCTGCTTGGTCAACGAGTCAACGTTCTGATTTTGGAAAAAGCCCTGACACTCGACCTCACACAGTTTGAGGACTCAGAGTTTTACGACAAATTGACCAACGCACGACGAGAAGCATCAATTCGTCCCTTGTCTCTGGTCAACCGTACCTTTGGCTTGGTGCAAAGTGCCTTATCACTTGTGACTTACGGCGTTTTGCTGGTGAAATTTTCATTTTGGGCGGTGTTGATGCTCATCTTAGCAGCTATGCCTGCATTCTTTGCGGAAACGAAATTTGCTGGGGAAGCCTTTCGCCTATTTAGTTGGCGTGCGCCGGAAACCCGCCAGCAGCATTACCTGGAAACTCTTTTGGCTAGAGAAGACTTTGCTAAGGAAGTCAAACTCTACCAACTTGGGGATATGTTGCTGGAACGTTACCACAGCCTATTTAATAGACTTTACGCCGAAGACCGCGATTTGACGTTACGGCGAGGATGGTGGGGTTATCTGCTGAGTTTGTTGAGTACTCTAGCTTTTTACATGGCTTATGCCTGGATTGTGGTGGAGACAGTTCTAAGCAGAATCTCTTTGGGGGATATGACGATGTATCTCACCGTGTTTCGCCAAGGACAGTCTACATTTTCTAGTGCCTTGACTTCTATTGGGGGGATGTATGAGGATAACTTGTACCTTTCTAATCTTTATGAGTTTCTGGAAGAGGAAGTTCCAAAGCCAAAAGGCAAAGCCACCAAAGGCTTAAAACCTAAAGACGGAATTCGCTTTGAAAACGTATCATTCACCTATCCAGGAAGTTTACAACCAGCGCTGAAAAATATTTCTTTGCACCTGAAACCGGGAGAGAAGTTAGCGATCGTTGGTGAAAATGGTTCTGGCAAAACGACGCTGATCAAACTGCTGACTCAACTTTACACTCCTGACTCTGGACGTATCTTACTAGATGGTTTGGACTTGCAAGAATGGGATGTGGATGTGCTGCGGCGACGCATTGGGGTGATTTTTCAGAACTTTGTCCGCTACCAATTTACTGTTGGTGAGAATATTGGTGTGGGGGATGTAGACTACCTTGAAGACAAAAACCGATGGACAACTGCCGCCCAAAGAGGCATGGCGCTTCCTTTTATTGAACATTTGCCCGACAAGTTTCAGACTCAGCTTGGGAAATGGTTCAGGGATGGACAAGAACTTTCTGGAGGTCAGTGGCAGAAAATTGCTCTTGCGCGTGCTTTTATGCGAACTCATGCAGATATTTTGGTTTTGGATGAACCAACATCCGCAATGGATCCCCAAGCAGAATTTGATATTTTCAATCACTTTCGCAGTTTGACGAAAAATCAGATGGTATTTTTAATTTCTCACCGCTTCTCTACGGTGCGGATGGCTGACAAAATTGTTGTTATCGAAGCTGGGGAAGTTGTGGAACAGGGAACTCATGAGGAGTTGTTACAAGCACAAAAGCGCTATGCAACACTGTTTTCGTTGCAAGCAGCAGGATATCAGTAACAGGGAACGCTTAACAGGGAACAGTGACCAGTGAACAGTGACCAGTGAACAAGGGGTAGACGAGTCCGTTTCCTACCTGATACTGCGCTTCCTTGATAACTGATAACTGATAACTGATAACTGACTAGTTGCTTTGCGCATACCCGGAGAGTTAATAAGAGTAGAGGAAATTGGGAAGTAGTGGGAGAATAACTAAATGACTAATAACTCATGAATACGAATTTATGCAATTCATATTTGATCCACCAATTCCTGTGAAAATCGAAAAGATGAAGGAACGGGTACGGTGGGGAGATCCGAGTGTTGCCCAACGTGGAATTGACCAAACCAGCATGGTTTTAGATGATGGTAACTCGGATAATCCAGAATTCTCCTTTATAGTCATAGGTGATAGTGGGACTACAGAACATCACGGACATCACCCACAACGGAAAATTGCGGAATTGATGCTTGTTCACCAAAAGGAGTGCCGTTTTGTCCTGCATACGGGTGATGTCATTTATGTGGTGGGATCTCATGAGTATTACCCGACCAACTTTATCGAACCTTACCGCGAGTTTCTGGTGGGTGGCCAAAATCCTAAAAGCATTCCATATGATCGCATGGTTTTTAAGCTGCCAATTCTGCCCGTCTTAGGTAATCATGATTATTACGATGTTCCGGGGATATATCGGTTTATTGCTGGAGGTACGCGATCGCTGCGTCGCTTACTTGGCTATAAAAATGTCGAGATAGGCTGGCATGGATCTTATAAAGGTGACGCTTATGCACGGGCGTTTCTTGATTATCTTAAGGCATTCGCCTCTGGTGAAGAGTTGGAACGTCACTTAGATAACCATTACACTGCTAAAACTGACACAGGACACTGTTTGCGTTATGAACCCGGACGTTTCACCCGCTTACCCAACCGCTACTACACTTTTCGTTACGGCGGGATCGACTTTTTCGCCCTCGACTCCAATACTTTTAATGAACCATCACCACTCCCAGCGACAAAAGAGGGAGAAGCCGAACGCCGCAAATTGGTGCGTCGTCAGCGTGAGATAGAACAAGAAGAAATCCAAATTCTGGAAGCCTGCGACAAGCTGAATCCAGATATTCCCTCAGAAGCCGAACAACTGGATGCCCTGAAAGCGAAATTATATCAAATCGATGAAATCAAAATTGATATTGAAAAGCAACTTGAATCTGATGAGTCTTCAGTCGTAGACTTTGAACAACTGAACTGGCTGAAGCAAAGACTGATTTCTTCTTGGAATACTGAGGAAGTTCGCGGACGTATCATTTATTTTCATCATCCACCTTACGTCACAGAAGCGACGAAATGGCATCAAGCGCAAACGTTAGCAGTTCGCCGCTGTTTGCGTTGGGTGTTTGATCAAGTCGCAGACAGCCTTGGTTCGTTGACTCAAGGTCGTCCAATAGTCGATTTGATTTTGAATGGTCATGCACACTGTTTGGAACATCTTCGCACAACGGACACCGGACACGCTGACTCGCATATCAACTGCATCATCTCTGGTGGTAGCGGTCATTATCCCCGTCGTCAACGCCAGGAGGGAACAGAATTGATGGAGACTTTTGAGGATCTTCCAGGTAGTCCTTGTCGGAAAGTTGCAGATTCGTTTCTGTTTGTTGGTCGTCATGGATACGATGTTCAAATGCGACGACCATATTCTTTTGTTCGTATTGATGTTCGAGGTGGACGCCCACCGAAGCTTATTGTCAGACCATTTGTGAGTGAATGGTTTATGGGTGAGTGGTGCGATCGCCACCTCGAACCATTTGTGATTTAGAAATGTTCAGTGTCCAGAGGTTATTTGTGGATGATGGACAAAGTATAAACTCTACGAGAAAACTTCCATAGATTTGTCAAAAGTAGCTAGACTCCTAAGAAACACAGGCAACAGGCAACAGGCAACAGGCAACAGGGAAAGAGTGTTTCTTTCATATGTTACTAGCGGTTTCTTGCGCTAGTCAGAGGCTCACATCTTGCACCAGTTGCGTTATTGCAATTTTTGTAAGGTGGGCACTGCCTAGAGTTCGCTCAAAACCTTATTCTTACGTTGTGACCAGTGCCCACCCTACAGTTATTGAGAATGGTGAGCCAGTGCTTGATGAGGGTTTCCCCTATGAGCGACTGGCGTATGCCTACGGCACGCCCTCTGGGCTAAAGCCGTAAGGCGTGCGCTTTGCGCATACCCGAAGGGTGCAAGATATCACTAAAGCTTTCCTAAACTTCTTAACCGTTCTAGAGTCGATTCTTTCATCTGCGTCCGCCATTTATAAAGATGATCCCTAGGATCAAGTTCAATGTTTTTTTCCCAAGCTAATAGTGCTTCTTCACTGTCCCCAAAGTCATCTAGCGTTAAAGCTTTTACAGCCCATCCCCAACCATCTTTAGGATAAAGTTTGATATATCTTTCAAGAGCTTCTATTAATTTTTGCTTATAAAATTCATTAAAGATAAGCGACAGCCTGAGTTCCAAAATGAGTGCTCGCCATAAAAAACGATTATAAGGAGCGAGTTGAATTGCTTCTTCACAAGTAGATATTATTTCTACATAGTCCCCTAGTGTTACTACTCTCCGTAAAGTCCATACTTTACGTTCCCATGACCAAGCACTTTTGGGATCTATTTTGAGTGCCCTGTCGTACATTTTTAGTGCTACTTTAGGAAAGAAGTTTTCTAGTACTAAACCTGCTAATTGAAAAATTGAAGCTGGCTTATAGACCAGATAAACAAGACCAGCAACTAGCAGACATAATGCCATATACCAGCGATCAAACGAGTGCCAACCACCCAGAGAAAATTCTTCTGAAATGCCTGAAGCACGCATGACAAGATAAGAGCCAACAAAGAGAATAATAAAAAATGGAGCAGCAGCAATCGAGATAAACGGTAACACAAAGCAGAGAAAAAATAGTCCGATTATCGATGCAATGCCAGTACGATCTTGTAGCTTAGGTGGCAACCAAACAGAAAGAATTCGATAACCATCTAATGGGGGAATTGGCAGCAAGTTAAATAGTGCGATGAAAAACTGCAAACTAATAAAGTCAGCCATGAATGCAGAGAACCAGTGAGGAGAGTTCCAGGCAAGGCTGAACTGAAATATGGGAACTAACAGCAATCCAAAAAGTATACTAGCGATTGGTCCTGCTGCTGCTGTGGCACTTAACCACAAACGGTTGCGAATCTGATCAAATTCAATGTATACTGCTGCACCAGGTAAAGGTATTCCACCTGTCATCAAGAAGATTGCAGGCAGGATGATACTGTGTAGAGGATTGATATATTGGCGTGGATTGAAGCTTAAATAGCCTTTGTCTTTGACCGAGCGATCGCCACCCCAATATGCTACAATTGCATGCCCAAACTCATGACAGCTAATGGCAACTATCCACAGCAAGCACGCCATTACTGAAGTTAGCAGTTTGATCCAAGTTGGATAGAAACTGCTGAAGGAAGCAGCGTATTTTGGAAATGTTTTCCCCTCACGATTGATGTAAACAGATTCATCCGAACCTCCTTGTCCAACAACCCCGTTCTGACGAGTTACTTGGGCGACTCCGTGTAGATCGAATCGCTTGCACTTGGTAAATTGAGGTTGGATAGCAAATTTACCAGTTTTATCGATGTATCCGCACTTATTATCTTTTGCGACAGCTGCAAGTCCATTGGAAAACTGACGTTGCACCACCTCGCTTGAAGACGGCTTAAACCCCTGTGCACGCAATTTCTCGATTGAAGACAACTCAAGCGGCTGACCAAACTCTTTTAAGAGTGACTTCCATTCCTTAAGTACAGCAGCAGGTTCTTTCTGATAATAAATTGTAAACTCGGGATCTATCTGAAACTCTGGTTTAATAACAATTTTACCAGTTTTATCAATAAAACCAATCTTACCATCAGAGACGACTAAAGCACGTTCTTCAATCACGCGATCTGCATAATCGAATCGTGGACTAACAATGAACTTGCCCGTTTTGTCAATGTAGCCCCATTTTTTGTCTACTCGGACGGCTGCTAATCCAGATGCAAAGCTTTGACAGTAGTCGAATTGTGGTTCTATGACCACTTTCCCTCGTTTATCTTGAAAACCACATTTCGATCCTGTGAAATATTCAGAGGTTACTACCATAGGAGGGACATTACGTCCTTGCTGTTTAGCCCACCTATTTATCTCAACAATGGCAAGTCCTTCTTGAAACTCGGACGCTAACTTAGGCGGATTGTAGAAGTCACCGACTTGCCGCCCTGATTTATCCCAATAGATGTTGGGATCACCAATGATCTGTCCTGACTCATTCCAAGAAATCAAGTTAAGTTTTGCTATCCCTTGAAAAAACTGAATCGGAAACTTGTCTACAGGCTGGATAATCCATTTGCCCTCTGGATTGATAACGCCCCATAAGCCACCTATTTGAACAGTTGCTACACCACCAGAGAATCGCTGAACTTTATCGAATTGGTATGGAATGACTAGTTTCCCACTCTGATTGATAAATCCCCATTTGCCGTTGAGTTTGACACCTGCCAAGCCTTCCCAAAAAGAACTTGGTGAAAGATCAAACTCAAAATAAGGAGAACCTGACTCACCCACCATATCGTACTGTGGGGGAATGCTTACCTGACCTTTAAGGTTCACGAATCCCCATTTGCCATTGACTTTTACGGGTGCAAATCCCTCAGAAAATTCTTCTGCTTGAGAAAATTGAGGTTTAACAACCAGTTCTCCTGCTTGGTTTACATATCCATATGGAAACCCAACACTTATGGGATATAAGTTTTCAGTCTTGGATATTTGGAGTATTTGAAAGGCGATCGCACTTACCAATGCCAGCAAAAATAGAACAAGCAACCAAGTCCTTTTCTGGAATACCATTAGTAGAACATTTCCTCACCATTGATAGATATCAACCACTATTCTTTACTTAAATGGTAGTATATCGCCTTCATTTTCATGGCATTAATCCATCTGTCGTTCTTTAGTAAACCACACCTCAAAACTCTTCATAATAGTTTATAAACACGCTCTGAGTGACATGAAACTCATCAATCGTAAACAGAAATATGATTTTTTACGTTTTCCCCCAATTATTTTCGTTATACTGTGGTGCTTGCTTTTTGACCCCACTGGTATAGCAAACGCTGCTTCTCCATCTACTACTGTTTACGAACACCGACGGATCCACAGTCCAGATGGTATTGGTAAAATTTACATGGGTCGAGAAATAGCCAAAGTCATGGGACACACAGGAGTATTATGGTTAGAACGACCAAGTCGAGAGGTTGAAGAACAACCAAGCAAGATTGTTAGCGTTTTGAACTTCAAACCTGATGATATTGTGGCAGATATTGGTGCAGGAGGAGGCTACATAAGTTTTCGTATTGCCCCCCTCTTAACAAAGGGAAAAGTGCTAGCTGTGGATATTCAGCCAGAAATGTTGGATATTATTGAGTTTTTGAAGAAAGAGAACAATATCACCAATGTAGAGCCTATTTTGGCAACTTTGACTAACCCCAATTTACCACCAGAAAGTGTTGACTTGGCTTTGATGGTAGATGCTTATCACGAATTTGAGTATCCACGAGAAGTGATGGAAGGGATTTTTCGGGCGCTAAAACCAGGTGGTAGGATTGTACTGGTTGAATATCGAGGTGAAAATCCCTTTATTCTGATTAAGGCTTTGCACAAAATGAGTCAGAGACAAGTACGAAAAGAAATGCAAGCTGTTGGTTTGGTTTGGCGGGAAACTAAGAACTTGTTACCCCAACAGCATTTGATGGTATTTGAAAAACCTTCCCTGTGAGGAGACACTGCGCGGATGGGTAGGTGTATGAAAAGTCAGGAGCAATTTTGTGACTCAAATGCTTATCAGTTCTGAGTTTGAGAGTTTTTTCACAAAAAAGCATCCGCGCAACTTCTATAACCTTTATCAGGACTGGATTTGAGGCTATTTTGAAATTTGCACTACTTGACGTTGGATCGCTGAAATGGTACTTTTACTATGTATCCGCGCAACCGTACCTCGAAAACTAAATAGGTCATGGGTTTCATATGACCGCAGTTGAAATTATCTATTCCCCGTTAAGGGGATTGAAACATGTGGTTGTAATGTAAGTCTGGTTAAGCTTTAGTGTTGAAATTATCTATTCCCCGTTAAGGGGATTGAAACAAAGAATACTCATATTCGTCGTTTTTCGCATCGTAGTTGAAATTATCTATTCCCCGTTAAGGGGATTGAAACTTCCAAAACAACAGCCATCGAGTTTGACTTAGCTGTTGAAATTATCTATTCCCCGTTAAGGGGATTGAAACCTAATACCCATTCTGCTGGGCTATAAAACGCTGTAGTTGAAATTATCTATTCCCCGTTAAGGGGATTGAAACATTGACATATCACCACTGTATTGCTATTATTAAA
>NZ_JXCA02000001.1:969577-969919 GCF_000828085.3 Scytonema tolypothrichoides VB-61278 | reverse complement strand
CGTTGAAATTATCTATTCCCCGTTAAGGGGATTGAAACAGGAGTGTAGTAGCTGTTGACCCTAATCAAGGTTGTTGAAATTATCTATTCCCCGTTAAGGGGATTGAAACAAATTTCCAGCTTGGGTGAACTCGAAAAGCGAAATAGTTGAAATTATCTATTCCCCGTTAAGGGGATTGAAACAAAAATTATTTGGCTCACAACCGATGCACTTAAGCCCGTTGAAATTATCTATTCCCCGTTAAGGGGATTGAAACAAAAATGAACAACAGCAACCACAGTTAAAAGTCACATCAGTTGAAATTATCTATTCCCCGTTAAGGGGATTGAAACCACAACAACT
>NZ_JXCA02000001.1:607575-969187 GCF_000828085.3 Scytonema tolypothrichoides VB-61278 | reverse complement strand
ATTCCCCGTTAAGGGGATTGAAACCGGAGTGATCAACTCGTTCAATGCAGCTTTTGCGGTTGAAATTATCTATTCCCCGTTAAGGGGATTGAAACAGCCGTAAATTGTTCTACTGCTTCGCGCTTAAGGTTGAAATTATCTATTCCCCGTTAAGGGGATTGAAACATATCTATCTAGTTTAGGAGTTGAACCAATATTAAGTTGAAATTATCTATTCCCCGTTAAGGGGATTGAAACCTGTACTCCGTCGAATATTCCGTGGTCGTCTCGTAGTTGAAATTATCTATTCCCCGTTAAGGGGATTGAAACGCCCAAAAAAGTCGGACGCACGAGAGTAGAAGATATCGTTGAAATTATCTATTCCCCGTTAAGGGGATTGAAACCGCAATCAATATGCTGGTACAGGATTCGACATCAAGTTGAAATTATCTATTCCCCGTTAAGGGGATTGAAACAGCACAAGGTACATTCAATTGGCAAGACTGGATACGTTGAAATTATCTATTCCCCGTTAAGGGGATTGAAACCTGAATTATTCTAGCCAGTCTCTCTACCTGCTCATGTTGAAATTATCTATTCCCCGTTAAGGGGATTGAAACCGGTTTCATCAACTCAACTGTGTACAGCTACCTACCGTTGAAATTATCTATTCCCCGTTAAGGGGATTGAAACTTAAAAAGTTAGTCTTTAAAACGGATTTTGACTCGTTGAAATTATCTATTCCCCGTTAAGGGGATTGAAACATTTTTGCCTTAAACAGCGGTGTTCTGGGTTGCTTGTTGAAATTATCTATTCCCCGTTAAGGGGATTGAAACTTATAGTGTCTGTTTGTAACTGAGTTATGAAATCTCTGGTTGAAATTATCTATTCCCCGTTAAGGGGATTGAAACGCAGCCCCTCCTATGCCAATTGTCCCTGCAATTTTCTGGGGTTGAAATTATCTATTCCCCGTTAAGGGGATTGAAACAGATTTTGTTAAGGGTACTAAAGCTTGCTAACTCTTGAAGAAAAAGCCATCCATATCAAGAAGCTGTCCGGTATTTAGATCGCTAAAGACTGGCAGTATATGATAAAGTTCAAATTTCTTTTCTTTCATAAAGGCAATAGAATCATTATATAGTCTTTGATTTTTATACAAAGCCTTCAATGACAGTTCCATTTGAACGCCGACAACCTTGTCGAGAGATTGATTAGCCCCTTGTAGAATCTGTTCTTCAAAGCCTTGACAGTCTAATTTTAAAAACACATTGGAATTATCTAACTTATTTTCGTTCCAAAACGTATCTAACGTCTTTAATTGAATTTGGATTTTTTCTTTAATCTCAAAAGCAGGTGCGACACTTTTAGCATATTCTGTGGGTTCTAAAATAGAGCTTAAATCGGAAAAATTCGTTAAGTTTATTTGAGTCGTTCCATTTTCAGCACCCAAAGCAAAATTAAAACCTGACCACTTTGAGTCTTTCGCTTTCGCTTTTTGAAGAGATTTAAAAACTTCTGGTACTGGTTCTATAGATAAAATACGTCCATCAAAACCTTCGCTTCTGATTTCTGTCGCATATTGACCAAGATTCGCCCCAACATCTATGACAGTGTCTACATTATGATTCTTTAATAACGTGATTAAAAAATTATATTTGCGAGGGGGAAATCTTACGATATCAAACCCTGTCTTGTGAATCAAAGGACGGAGATTCTTTATTGAAAATTGCCGGATTTGATCAACAAAAAAAATCATATTAAAAAAAATCAAGTAATGATAAGGTATAAAACTAGGAAAGTTGCTTTTGGCGAGAGTGTTTCGCAGACTTTCGCATAAATACTACAACGAAAAAACCCCAGAGACAAGAGTCCGTTTTTTGAGTTTTATTAAGTACGCCAACATTCAAAAACGTAAAACAGAGTCTTTGCCATGACTTCGTTTTACGGGATCGGAATGTGAGGCTGGCTGTAAATGGTTACGGTGTTGAAATTATGGCGCTTCTCGATAGCCCTTAACCCTCCGGGTATGCGCAAAGCGCACGCCTTACGGCTTTAGCCCAGAGGGCGTGCCGTAGGCATACGCCAGTCGCCTGGCTGTCGGGAAACAAGGACCGCAGCGCTGGTCTCACCGCTAGCAACATATGAAAGAAACACCATCTCCCTTCTTGGCTGTTAAGAGTTCCCTGATTTAAAACTATTTTGCTTGAGTTGGGAAAGTGCGATAAGCCGGAGGCTTGACGCTACGCGTATCGCTACCACATTTCAATCATCTACTTCCCCGTAAGGGGATTAAAACACGACAAACGACAGAACACGCAACAGCTAAGATTCCGGTGGAATAAGGCTGACATTTTTTGTGGTACTATCCCAAAGTATCCAACCGAATTGATTATTCAAATCACTTCCATCATTTGCGACTTTAAAATAAATCTTTTCACCGTTTCTGGTTTCAACGGCAAAATCAGCATTTTGAGCATATATTACCTTAAAACCTCTATCTCGTAGGCAATACATCGCCCAAGCTTTCAATGACTGCTTTTGTGGATCATGTGGAATAGGAGGTTTTTTTATCGTCTCTTCGATAACTTGATATGTCTGCTGTAAATTAGTCATTAGTCATTAGTCATTAGTCAAAAGTTTTCCCTTGTCTTTGCTAGCTATAGTGGGTCACAGCGTATCTCTATCATAAAGCCATCGGGGTCGTAGAAGTACACGCCTCTACCAGTAGGACGTGTAACTGGTCCGTGGGCTATTTGTATTTGATTTTGTCTTATGACTTCGACTGCTTGTTCAAATAACTCAGGAGCAATGTCAAACGCCAAGTGGTATGCTCTGGTAAAAGTACGTTCTGGGTTTGGATCTGGCGGTGGTAAATCTGGTTCCCAGAATAAATCGAGGATAGTACCATCAGGAGTGACAAAGTTAGCAACTTTCCCCTGTGCGACTAAATCTACAAGAGTTGCAGGAACTTGATCACCAGTCAGTTCGTGCAAACCAAGAATATGACTGTAGAAGTGTCGAGAGGCTTGCATATCATGGACGTTAAGGGCGATGTGATGCACTTTTCGTAAATCACCTGAAGTGAGGACACTTTTGAGGGATTGAGGACTTTGTAGCATGGCAGCAGAACTCTATTGACTGATTAAGGGAGAAGCTACACTGATCAGTTTCTAGCATAACTTTTCCCTGTATTAAACGCTTCACTATTGATAAGTATTATCATCTCATAAAACTGGAATTATTTCATAAATATGACTATATTGAATGAAATCACGGAAAAACATCGAATTGCCAAACGTAACAGTTACATTGCCCTGTTTCCCTACTTTTTCGCTCGATTTCTCTAATATTTTTCCTAATTGTTATCAAGTAGATGAACTGGACTTTAAACTCATTTCGAGAGCGAAACGCCAAAATATTTACATATAAAGAGTTTTGGAGAACTCGCTCATTTTCTAGTTAGATGAATGAATCGAACCTTAAAAGCTTTACACAGACTTCAATTGGGATAATTTGTCTAATTTTTCATCTTAACTCCAGGATGAAGGATTATCAGCAATAGTTGATTTTAAGGTATATCAGTAAAAAGTGAAAAATATATTAATCAAAATAAATATTTACAAAACCTGAGATGAAAGTCAGGAATAAGATAATACCAAATAAATTAGACACGGTAAATATGTATATTTATCTATAAAAAAATATTATTTCTACAGAGAGACTATACCAATCAACTATGTCTGTCTTTAGGGCGGTTAACTTATTATTTGTAATCGTTAAATTTGCGTATGAAGACAATCTACATTCAAAAAGCGTTAAACCTTTTTGATTAAGGAAACGATTGACATGGTTGAGAGCAGGCAGGCAACGGAACGGCAGAGTGTAAATACTGCAAACAGCATAACTACAAGTCAACCTTATGCTGGTACAGTAGGCACAAACGTAGGGGTTGGGGTATCCAGAACAGATGATGCGAACCGCGTGAGCATCGATCAACCCGGTGTGGGTTTATCAGGGGCAAACATAGGTGCAGGGTTATCTACAGACGCCAATACGAATTCAATTAGCAGTAGTGGTCAATCCGGTGCTCAAGCAGCAAACGGAGGCAAAAATGCGGCGCTAACTAGAGCACTGATAGGCGGACTCATTGGTGGTACATTGGGTTCAGTAGCAGCCGCTTTTGCGGGTCAAAGAATAGCTCAAGGCGTTAGCGTTGCTGCAAAAGGTTTAGGAGAAGCTGCAAAGACTATCGGTGGGGGTCTTAGCCAAACAGGAAAAGGTGTTGGGCAAGCGGTAAAGAGTATTGCTGATGGTGCAACCGAAGCTGTTGTCGGTAGCGCAGTGGATACGGCTAAGGGTGTTGCTGAGGGAACTAAGCAAGTCGTAGCCGGTACATTGGACGCAGTACAAAATACAGCACAGGGTGTTAACCAAGCTGTACAAGCTGGAGCGGAGATAGTCCAGGATACAGCAAAGAGTGTTGCTGAGGGTACTAGGCAAACCGTAACAGGTGCATTGGACGCAGTACAAAATACAGCACAAGGTGTGAACCAAACTGTACAAGGTGCTGTAGACACTGCAAAGGATACAGCAAATCGTGCCGCTGAAGGAACTAGGCAAGCCGCACAAGGTGCTGCAGACACTATTAAGGATACGGCACAGGGTGTGAACCAAGCTGTACAAGGTGCTGCAGACAGTGCAAAGGATACTGCAAATCGTGCTGCTGAAGGAACTAAGCAAGCTGCACAAGGTGCTGCAGACACAGTTAAGGATACAGCACAGGGTGTGAACCAAGCTGTACAAAGTGGCGCACAAAATATTAAGCCCTCTGAAAATCAGAGCAATCAATATCAAGATCGGACAGTTGCAGACAATCAGCAAATCAATAAATATGAAGTTGAAATTGATCGTACACCGGTGGTCTACATTTCAACGCCAGAGCACAAAGAGCTACGTGTTGATCCAATTGTGCCTGTAGATGCTGGAACCTCACTGGGTTCTGGTAAAGGGGACTCGCTTGAGGAAGAAATTGCTCGGATTGACGATTACAAATAGCCATTTAACATTCCGAGGGTCATCAATCAAACCCAGATGTAACAACGATGCCCCCTTTTAAATAAAGGTAGTCCAATAGGACTACCTGTCAACTGAGATCTTGCACCAGTATCAACAATGAGGCAGAGCCTCGATATCTCGTTCCCAGGCTGAGCCTGGGAACGAGGGTTGGGAGGCGAAGCCTCCCGATTATTGAGAATGCTGCAAGATCTTAGTCAACATAGGAAGCTCGCAAGTTATACGAGATAGTTTTTCCGGCTTAGACCTTATTAAATCACAGACAAAGGTCTAAGTATGGATTTTTTGTCGTCTAACCAGAAGAGAAATTAACCAGTTTTGGTACAAAGGAAACGATTGTTATGAATGGGAACCAGGAGCTTTTCGATCAGCTTGACGGCAATACTGATGTAGCTACAGAGCAACCTCAGGCTTATGAAGTAGGTCAAGATACGAGTAATGGGTTATCTAAAATAGCGATTGGAGCACTGATTGGTGCTACCTTGGGCGCAATAGCTGGGGCTTTAACTATTAAAGGTACAGCCGAAAAAGTTAACCAAACTGTAAAAAATGTAGGGGATAAGGTCAAGGATGCAGCCCAAAATTTTAACCAAACTGTACAAGGTGTAGGGGGCGCAGTAAATACAATAGCTGAGGGTGTTAACGACACTGTAAAAGATGTAGGGGAGAGCGTCAGGGGTTCAGCTTTGGGCGTTAATGACACTGTAAACACAACAGTGGGTGCTGTTAAGACTACAGCGATAAATGTTAACGACACCGTAAACAATACAATAGACATCATCAAGGGTGCTGCTGAAGGAGTTACCCACTCTGTGACAAATACAATGGACGTAGCCAAGAGTTCAGTTGAAGATGCCAAGCCTTCAGGTACTCAAAACGTCAACGTAGCCAACCTACCTAATAACCAGACAACCTATATTTTAGTCCCAGTGGAAAACCAGAAGTAGAGAGTAGGGTGGGTATTGCCCACCCTACTGGTTTTAAGTCTTACCTAGAATTGTTTGGTTGGTCATAGATAACGAGCTGCTTCAGCTAGCGGTTATGCCTCTTTGGTGTCATTTTAGGAGATGGATAGTATGAGTTCTAATGAGCACCAGTATGAAAGAAATGCTGACCGGATGAAGGAGCAACGCAGGGCTCCTCAAGCAGGTATAGGTCTAGGCGGTGGATTAGTTGGAGCAGCCATTGGTGGTTTACTCGGTCGCCGAGTTGGAGGAGTTTCTGGTGCTGTAATTGGCGCAGTTGCTGGTGCTTTGGTTGGGAAGGGTACAGCTGAGCGTGTTAACCGTACGGTAGATAGTTTAGTAGACGCAGCCAATAGTGTAGCTGAGACTGTTAACCATAATGTCAACGGTGTAGGAAATGCCGTAAAAGATACAGTTGAGGAAACCAAGACATCTGTAGTAGGCGTAGTACAGGTCGTCAAGGATACAGTTGAGGATGCTAAGCCATCCGTGGTAGGTGCAGTACAGGCAGTCAAAGATACTGTTGAGGAAGCCAAGCCATCCGTGGTAGGTGCGGTACAAGCGGTCAAAGATACAGTTGAGGAAGCTAAGCCATCTGTAGTAGGCGTCGTACAGGCGGTTAAGGATACAGTTGAGGAAGCTAAGCCATCTGTAGTAAATGCAGCCAAAAATGTTGCTGAGGCTGTTAATCAGAGTATCAATGATATTGGGACTACATTAAAAAATACAGTAAAAAATACAGTTGATGAGGTCAACCAATCTGTAGTAGGTGTAGAAGAAACTGCCAAAAATGCAGATGAGGAAGTCAAGCCATCTAATACTCACAACAATGATATACACCAAGAGCTATTGGTGAGAGAGCAACTGTCGAAGTCAAGCAAGGAGTGTCCTGAAGTTGTTGAGGATGTGATGTCAAGTTCATCTAATTGTCCTCAAGACGAAGATTTCATTCCGCCTACGGTCATTCTTCCCGTATCACCTCCTTCTACTCTCCCGTTAACGCCAGACAGAAGAAAAGATTTGTTTATGCAGGAGTTGAGGGTGGAGTCTCAAGAGAATAGTAACTTGTCAGATGAAGTTGATATTAAAGAACAGGTTGATCAAGGGTTAAATGATTCACAACAGCCGAAGAGTTTTGAAGAAATAGATATAAAAGATATCAAAGAGATTAAATCTAACAATATTCAACAGAAAGAAAAAGAATTTCAGCACAGTCAACAAGAAACTACTCAACAGCTTCAACAACCAACTCTTCAACCACAAACTGAAAAAAAACAAATTTTTTCTGGAATTATTGTAGGAGTTTCTATCATAAGTTTGATAGGTGTAACTTTGGGATTTATCCCAAAACAAAATCAGTTAGTCATGAAATCATCAGCATCTTCTCAAAGTCTATCTTCAATACCAGAAACAACACCGGAAAGAACACCGCCAACAATGACAGATGGTTGGATTTTTGTAGGTCATATCAACAAAGCCTCAGATTCAGCATTGGTTGGAAAGACTCTCATCAAAAGTTCAGAGTCTACTGATTCACGGATTATTCCATCCGTAGGGTCGATAGTAGCTGTCGCTGTTGAACCAGGTGTTACGTTGAGGGAAAATAGACCACAACCGCCAAACTTTAGTTCTCAACAACAAAAAGCTTTAGCTATTCTTAAGCCTCAAGAGAAGTTAAAAATTCTGAAAGTAGAGTTTGTGAATCCTTCGAGTACCACTGAATCACCAATAAAAGTGTGGGCAAAAGTCCGCAGATGTGGTGGTGCTTGCTTATAATATTATGTATGTTTGATTATTCTTTAGATTTTCAAAATATCAACTTTCGAGAACATCCTGAACTCTATCGCGTAGGTAAGGGTGAACAGGGAGTACTTCTGGTAGAACCATACAAATCAGAAATTCTTCCTCACTGGCGGTTTAAAACTCCAGAGATTGCAAAAGAGTCTAGCGAAAAAATCTACCAGATGTTTTTTGAATATTTAGATCAAGATGATTTTGTTGGGGCGGATATGGCGCGGAAGTTTTTACAGATGGGGTACACGCGATCGCGTCGCTACGCCAATCATAAAAGTGGTCGAAAGTACAAAACGAACCCGCAAAAAGAAACTTCTCAAGAAGCCCAGATGAAAGCAAGAAAGGATATCTTACCAAACGAAGTAGATCCAGTTAAAGCCGAATCAGCAGCAATCTTTAAAGAAAAGTGGATGCAAGCCAAGATGAATGAAAAGTATCTCCAGCTTTTGGCAAAGCATAAGCAGATATACGAACGTTAATCTTTTCAAAGGAGAGGAAGTGATTTTTTACTTTCAAGTCTACGAAAGTATTAACAGTTGATTGGTAGGCAGACTTCAATTATCTATTGATTCAATCAACTTATAGGATCTATAAGCATTTTTTATATTCTAAAAAAACTAAAACCATTTATCCATCTGTGAACTATCACATGGACAAGGTGATAATTCCGTGGCGCTTTACTTACTCATTTATCCCCTAAATTTCGGGACGGAAACTTGGAGTTTAGTAGATAATATGCTGGTACTTCCGTATCATTTCAACCTCGTAATCCTGTGGTTTTGAAAGAACCTGTTCCCGGTTATCAGGGGATAATGGTTCTTCTTTGACCTCTTCGTCATGAATGATTTTATACTCATTTTCTCGTAAGAGTTTTTTTGTGGTAGTGAGGGTAAAAATCAGTAGCAAAAGCAGTATTTGCCAAGGTGCGAAGATTAAACCTAAAACTATACAGATAGCTGCGAATATCCCCACAAAGTACCCGATTTCATCGGTACTTTTCTTGAAGATATAGCCACCAATTAAGCCAGTAAAAAGTGGAACCAGAAAAAACAGAGCCATAGTTTCTCACTTCTGAACAAAAGCAGAAGCACTTATGTGTGCATATGAAAGCTGCTGTGGGCAACAAGTGTGTTTTATTTCACAATCTACGTTGTTTTAGCCATGACAAGCTACCTATAACAACAGCGTATAAAGACAAGATTCCGGAATCTTCTGTTAAACTAGCTTAACACTTTCTGATTGGACTATTTAATCTATCTAACGTATTACCTTAAAAAGTAGCGTTTTCAACTGAGACACCAATGCTGAATATTCCTCAATTACTAGCTACAGAACTCAATCTGAAACCTTATCAGGTGCAAAACGCGCTAGAACTTTTGGCGGAGGGTGCAACAATTCCCTTTATTGCACGATATCGCAAAGAGCGTACAAGCGAGATGAATGAAGTCCAGTTGCGCGAACTGAATGATAAGTATAATTACTTAAGCGAATTGGAAGAAAGGAAATTGGTGATTTTGAATTCCGTAGCCGAACAGGGGAAACTCACCGACGAACTCAAACAAAAAATCGAATCCTGTTTACAAAAAACTGAACTTGAGGATTTATATCTTCCTTACCGTCCCAAACGCCGCACTCGCGCCACTATCGCCAGAGAAAAAGGACTGGAAGCACTTGCAGAATTCATCAAATCGCTGAACAATAAAAATGGTGTTTCGGCGTCGCTGGATGCGGAAGCAGCAAAGTATATTTCCCAGGACAAAGGAGTTAAGACAGCAGAAGATGCACTCAAAGGTGCTTCTGACATCTTAGCGGAAGAAATCGCGGAAAAAGCAGAGTTGCGAGCATACCTGCGGGACTACTTGCTGGAAGAAGGAGTGTTTGTCTCCCGTATCAAAGATGATCATCCGTCCGGGACAACCAAGTTTGAGATGTACCGTAATTATCAAATGAGGGTGAAAAACATTGCACCTCACAATATGCTGGCGTTGTGTCGGGGTGAAGCAGAGGGAATATTGTCCTTTGAAATCTCCTTTGATGAGGATGTTGTGCTTTCCTATTTGGAGTCAAAGGAAATTAAGACGAAAGTCCGCGCCATCCGAGACTTTATGGCGGCGATGCTGAAAGACGCATTCAACCGCTTGATGAAAACTTCCTTGATAAGTGAAGTGATTGGTGAAAAGAAAACCTATGCAGACGTTGAGTCTATCAAAACTTTTGAAGCGAATTTACGAGAGTTGCTGCTGTCTGCGCCAGCAGGGATGAAACCCACCCTGGCGATTGATCCTGGTTTTCGCACTGGATGCAAAGTTGCTATACTCGACCAAACAGGGAAATTTTTGGAATATCAGGCAGTATTTCCCCATCAAGCAGCTGAACAACGTTTGAAAGCTGCACAAACTCTCAAAAATTTGATTGAGAAATACAAAGTTGAGTTAATCGCCATTGGTAATGGTACAGCTTCCCGCGAGACAGATGAATTTGTTTTGGAAGTGCTGCAGACAATGGAACGAAAACCAGTCAAGGTGATGGTAAATGAGTCGGGTGCATCTATATATTCTGCAAGTAAAGTCGCTTTGGAAGAGTTTCCTGATTTAGATATTACCGTTCGCGGTGCTATTAGTATCGGTCGTCGGTTACAAGATCCACTCGCGGAACTGGTGAAAATTGATCCTAAGTCTATCGGTGTGGGACAATACCAGCATGATGTGGATCAAAAGTTGTTGAAAAAGAAGTTGGATGAAACTGTTGAAAGCTGTGTTAACTACGTTGGTGTGGATTTGAATACTGCTTCAAAAGAACTTTTGACTTTTGTTTCTGGGATTACGTCCAGCGTTGCGAATAATATTGTCGCTTATCGGAACCAGCATGGTGTTTTTAAAAACCGCCGACAGTTGCTGAAAGTCCCGAAATTGGGACCAAAAGCATTTGAACAGGCGGCGGGGTTCTTGCGGATTCGTGGTGGTGAGAACCCATTGGATAATACTGCTGTTCATCCAGAAAGTTACTTGGTGGTGGAGGCGATCGCCTCCGACCTCAGCGTACCATTAACCCAAATCACCCAAATTGCTGAAAAGCTAAAAAAAGCCAATCTCAAGAAATATGTCACCGACACCGTTGGCGAACCAACACTACGCGACATCCTCAACGAATTGGAAAAGCCAGGAAGAGATCCACGCGCTGAGTTTAAGTATGCAACATTCAAGGAAGGAATCAAGGAAATTTCTGATCTCAAAGAAGGAATGGAACTAGAAGGTATCGTGACTAATGTTGCGAACTTCGGTGCTTTCGTTGATATCGGCGTACATCAAGATGGTTTGGTGCACATCTCCCAATTGGCTGATAGATTCGTTGATGATCCAAAGAAAATTGTGAAGGTGGGACAAGTTGTGAAAGTGCGAGTGCTGGAAGTCAATGAGAAATTGAAGCGGATAAGTTTATCGATGAAGTCGGTGAAGCAGTAAACTCACAAAGGTGCTAATATCAAGTTTGCTTAATCACTTATAACTGCAGTTTAGATAAAGGGTAGCGCAATCGCGCTACCCCCTTAGCTGCTGCGATCCAAAGCTAGGTTCCTATTGTCAACTTCGTACCGTTGCGCGAAAGTGTTGCGGACACTGTTTTACTCACAAGGTTATTGCTTGCGGTCACTTCATAGTCTCCAAGAAAGCCCCGGATCTTGTATTCTCCATTGGCGTCAGTTTTCCCAACCACGTCAGTCCACCACTCCTTAAAGACCAAGTCCATGTAAACTTTACCACTCGGTTTGACGGTCCAATCTTTGTTATAAATTGGTGCATTTTCAAACCACTGTGCGCCATCCCAAAAACCCCACATTAGGAAGCCATTTGTCGCCGGATGGCCAAAAACAGCCGTCATACAATCGCGCGTTATATCAGCCTGTGTCTGCCTATTAGATGTGAAAATATCGAACTCAGTAATTTTAATTGGAAGGTTAAACTTACCTAAGCGGTCAAGGATGCTTACGAGTTGCGGTATAGAAATAGTACCTGTCATGAGATGAGATTCTATACCAATACCACCAATGGGTGCACCATTATTAACTAGGTACTGAATCTCACTTTCATATTGGTCTCCGTGAGTGCTGTTGTCATATAAATTTTCGTTGATGTAAAGAACGGCATTTGGATCTGCCTCATGGGCGGCTTTAAACCAATCTACAAGAACCGACTCACCGAGAATGTCTTGAAAATCGTGATTGTCAGATGCCTCATTGATAACATCCCAGTCGTTTATCTGACCCTTTAAGTTCCCGACCTCGTCGCGGATGTGGGCGATGATGCGATCGCGCAAAACCTGATCAGCCGCTGCCTTTCCCTGCTGGTTTAGTGTATTGTTGTAAAGTGACTGCAAACTGGGTGGCGAATTGTTCCAACTTGGCCAGACAAGATTATGACCACGTACTTTGAGGTTTTTATCCCTAAGCCACTTGACAGCTTCGATCGCTCGCGGACGTAACTCCAAGTTTTCCCACTGTGGCCATTTCAGACCATTTTCGATTACCCCTTCATTAAACAGGTGTGGGATATTGTTTTGATACTTGTTAACATCAGGGTTACTTGAGCTTGTCAGTAAAGTGTTTTCGTCAACTGCACTACCAAAGTTGTAGGCGTGACTTTTCATCGCAACGTGTACCTCTGCATTAGGGACAGGTTTACCGTTGACATCGGTCACTACGACCGTCAAATCTCCTTTGCGGTATGTGTTGATATTGTTGGCAGCTGCTTGACGCCACGCATCATCAGAGGAAATCTGTGCGATGAGATTATTGCCTTTTGTCTGTTGAACCGGCAGAACCGCTGCTTGCGCTACCGTCAGTGTAATATGAATACCGAGTATAATTAGAAAGCTTACGAAACCCAATAGCAGTGTGCTAGTTGTTTGCCGCCTTCGTTTCCATTTCTGCTGCTTGTTGTGATTACGCATATGACTCTTAGTTGCTTTTTTTACACCACTGGGTTGATTTCAAAGCGAAGTATTAGCTCAATCAGCATTGTTAGCATACTACACTAATGTGTTAATGACGACAAAGAATTTGTGACTTGGCATGAGGAACGTTTCTACTGCCAAAGTGTGTAACTTCTTTGACACGTAATTCTGCGGGCGTTATGTTCTGATCGCTCGCCTTTAGTGTAAACTCCAGTTGTACAGAAATAAAAAATGACAGTTTATCAAGTTCGACTCGTCAATTCCGGAATTGGATTGGATCGCACTATTGAAGTCCCAGATGATCAATATATTCTTGATATTGCTCAAGAAGTTGGTATTCGTCTACCATCGGGATGTCAACAAGGAGAATGTTCCGCCTGTGTTGCCAAAATAATCAGTGGAGAAGTTGATCAAAGTGAGCAAAAGTTTCTGCGTCCACATGAAGTAGAAGCTGGCTACACAATCACCTGTGTCGCTTATCCTTTATCGGATTGCACTTTAGAAACTCATCAAGAACAAGTTTTGTATAAAACATCGCTTTATTTTAAGTCAGATACAGCACCATCAGAATAGTTCTAAAGGACATTTCTTCAATCAGTGAATAGGGAACTCTTAACAGGTAACAATGAACTGCGGCGCTTCCTTGATAACTGATAACTGATAACTGTTAAAGTAAATGTAGGGCGCGTTACTGTTGGTTAACGCGCCTTAAAAATTATATATTTTCTTTATAATTAGCTAAGAATTAACAATAAAACCTCAATGATTTTCAAAACTAGCCAAATGGCGTAATCAGAAATCTACCTTACTAGAGAGGTTAACAGGTATCTCATCATTTCAATATAGAAGAAGGATGCTAAAAACACCTTTTCTAATTAGTTTTTAGGAAAAAACTATGCTGCCAACCTTTTTAACGACTCTAGTAACAGCTTTGAGCTTGCTAATTGTTGATTTAGTTGTTCCTGGTGTTAACATTGATAATTTTGTAGCGGCTTTGGTTGCTGGTTTGCTTATTGGCCTTGTTAATGGTTCAGTTAAGCCAGTTCTATCAACTCTTTCTTTGCCACTGAACTTAGTAACCTTGGGAGCATTTTCACTGGTTGTTAACGGTATTTGTTTCTCAATAGCCGCTTTTTTAGCGCCTGGGTTCCAAGTTCACGGATTAATTGCTTTTATTCTAGGTCCAGTTGTGCTTTCTTTTGCTAGTACTTTAATCAACAATTACTTTACTGAAAGAAAGATTTTAACTGGTACTGAAACTACCATCAAAGACAACGCGCAACTACCTTCGAGTTAAATGTCAGCAATCAGTTGTAGAGACGACACCTTCTTGTCTCTACTTTCTGGCAAATTAAGATAATTCCTCTGGAGGAGTTATTCTTTCGGTGAATTCAAGAAAATGTAAGTGAAAACAGATTTTGAGAGAGTGGCAGTGATACTATGACGAAACTACTCCGTTTGATTCTTGGTTTGGTTATCCCTCCTTTAGGTGTTTTCCTGACAGTTGGAATTGGTCCTACTTTGTTAATTAGCGTTTTGCTAACTCTTCTTGGTTGGCTTCCTGGTAGTATTCATGCAGTTTGGGTTATTGCTAAGTACGAAGACAAAATCAATAGAGAGGAAGTATATTAGTAAATCATCCCAGCGACCAGAAATAACGCTGATACAAAAAAAGCCTGCCTCTGCAGGTTTTCAAAAACAAAAAATAAGTCCGCATCTGCGGACTTATTTTGTGATCGTAAATCTCTATTTATTAACTGGTTCTTTATCTTTAATCTTGTCAGCTGCTGCTAGAAGTAACTCTCTTAAGATTTGTCGGATTTGACGTTCTTTTCTGGCGATCGCCGTACCCGCTTCCCCAATTTTATCATCCAGTTGCGAGCTTTTTTCTTGTACCTGTGTAACCACCGCTTCTGCTTGTGGACGCGCTTGGTTAAACCAGTTTTTCGCGTCGTCCAAATATCCTTTCACTTCTTCAGAACGTCCACCATAACGCGCAGCTAGGTTAGCTTGGACTATAGCCAACTGTGCTCGCAGTTGAGCGTAACGTTTCTTCAATAATGAAAATTCCTCACTATCTTTAATGGCATTAACAGCAGAGTCAATAGCGGTTTTTGAACTAGCTGATTTCTCTTGACTCGTGTTTTGAATTTCTGTTAATATTCCATCTACTTCTCGCTGGATATTCTCTTCTTCTTCATCCAACTTAGCTTGTAGCTGCTTCACTTCAGCTTGTGTTTTTGCAATATTTTCATGTCTTTTACTATTAACAGCTTCCAAGGCTCCTTCTATAGATGCCGTCACTTCTTCTTTGAGTTCGCCACCTTTTTCTTGCAAGTTCTCAACGACTGTACTAACAGCATCTTTCACGAGAGTACGAAGTTCTGTAGAACCTTCTTTGAATTCAGAAACAACTTGAGAAAGTGCAGATTTGACAATTTCTCGAATTCGTTCGCTTCTGAGTTGTCCAGTTTGTTTAGCTTGTTGCAAATCGTTTGTTATTTGCTCTTTAATGTTATTAGCCATCTTCAATTCCGGATGAGATTTTACTTATAGAAATTTATAGACATTAGATTTTTGCAAAAATCGGTTGAGACTTATTTTGAATTGCAGTACCACCCAGATAAACTCAGATGGATTATTTGTGCGCATCTGTGTTAATCTGTGGTTTTGTATTCCAAAAAACTAACTTTTGCAAGAGGTCTATGATGTCTCTTCTTTATCGTGACGTAAGATTTTTGATGGTGGTACATCCTTTAGATAGAAAACAATTGGTTTGCTAAACCAAAAGTAGCAGCTAGCATCTACCCAAACAACAATGTACAACCAAGGACAGAATTCCAATTTATATCTTCATTACAAAAGTATGAAATTAGACAAAATTGTCATCGTTATATTACTGACACTCATTATCTTAAGTCTCAACTTTATTCCCACAGCGTTTGCTCTGGATACAGCCAATGGTGAAAAAATCTTTAACGTTCATTGTGCTGGTTGTCACATCAATGGTAGCAATATTGTTAGACGAGGGAAGAACTTGAAACTAAAAGCTCTCAAAAAATATGGTATGGATTCTATTGAGGCGGTTTCCTCTATAGTTACTAACGGTAAAAATAATATGTCGGCTTACAAAGACCGCCTTAGCCAACAAGAAATACAACAAGTCTCCGCTTATGTTTTAGAGCAAGCCCAGAAAGGCTGGCGGTGAATCAAGGACCAAATGACTAATAACTAATAACTAATATGAACTTACCCACCTCAAGTCGTTTACAATTTACACCTGACTTAAACATTTGTCGAGTTTTAAATGGAATGTGGCAAGTTTCCGGTGCACACGGACGTATTGAGCCAAAAGCCGCTATTCAAAGTATGTTCAAATATGTGGATGCAGGCTTCACCACTTGGGATTTAGCAGACCATTATGGACCAGCAGAAGACTTGATTGGTGAGTTTCGCCGTCAACTTCTTGAAACTCGCGGTAAAGCAGCTTTATCTAACATTCAAGCTTTCACAAAATGGGTACCTCGTCCTACCAAGATGACAAGAGAATTGGTTGAAGAAAACATCAATGTCTCTTTGAGAAGGATGGGTGTAGAATCTTTAGATTTGATGCAATTTCACTGGTGGGAATATCGGGATAAAAATTACCTAGATGCCCTCAAGTATATGGCACAATTGCAATCTGAGGGAAAAATTAAACATTTAGCCTTGACTAATTTTGATACGGAACATTTGCAAATTATTACAGAAGCAGGCATCAAAATAGTTTCTAACCAAGTGCAATTTTCTCTTGTTGACCGCCGTCCGGAAGTGAATATGATTGAGTTTTGTCAACAGCACGACATAAAACTTTTCACATATGGCACAGTTTGCGGTGGTTTGTTATCTGAAAAGTACTTGAATAAACCAGAAGCACGAGGTTTTGACTTGACAACTGCCAGCTTGAAAAAATACAAAAATATGATAGATGGTTGGGGTGGTTGGAGACTTTTTCAAGAATTACTTTCTACCCTCAAAGCAATAGCTGATAAATACAATGTCAGTATCTCCAATGTGGCAGTGCGTTATATTTTGGATCAGCCAACTGTTGCAGGTGTGATTGTGGGTGCAAGGCTTGGCGTGTCTGAACATATAGAAGACAATGCTAGAGTTTTTAACTTCACACTGGATGCTGACGACTTCAATCAAATAAATGCTGTATCTAGTAAGTCACGGGATTTGTATAAGTTAATTGGTGACTGCGGCGATGAATATCGGCGCTGAGTAATTTTCTGATTGCTCGTTTCCAAGGTGGGGAAACCTCTACCACCTAGATTCCGCCTGCGGCTTCCATTGATTTGTTAGACTGAACACACAAAGGACTGTTCAGTTAATTCTCTGGTAACACCAGCTTTTTGAGGCTACTGATGCTTACAAGTACTCTACTTCTGTCCAAACAACTCCCCACTTTACAATACTCCTTTACGCCAGAGCGATTTGATGAGTCCTGGGAAGCTCCTCTGTCTACCCTTTTAGGACTTGGACGCGCTGCTGGTGCTGATTTTATTGAATTCTTTTTAGAGCGTGTCAACTATATTAGCTGCTTAGCAGAGGAAGACGCCATCACCAGCATTACACCGCGTCTTTCTACAGGTGCAGGAGTCAGAGTATTTCGTGGCAAAGCTGACTGCTACGTTAGCACGAATGACCTAACATTTTCTGGTTTAAAAGCAGCTTTGGAAAAAGGTCTTTCTATCCTAGGATTGCAACTTCCTGCGCCCAACGCTTTTATTCCAGAAATTAACCTGGAACTGTTGCGAGATTATGCTAGCAAAAGAGGTAAAGATGGCTGGCTACCTCTGTGTACTTCCATGCGAGACATGGGAGATGTTCTCCTTGAGAGTACTACCCAACTCCAGCAGCAAGCAAGTCATGTACAATCGCGCCGCGCTACCTATTTCCGTGATTGGCAAGAAGTTTTAGTTGCTGCAAGTGATGGTACTTTTGCTCGCGATATTCGCCTCACTCAGTCAGTAGCACTTATCCTGTTATGTGCTGACGGTGCCCATCGCGCTTCCCTTGCTGAACGTGGTGGTAACACCAGTGATCCCAATTTCTTAAAAGCTTGGGATTATAAAGAAGCAGCAGGACAAATTGCAGAATCAGCAGGTAAGATGCTTTACGCTGATTATGTAGAGTCAGGCACTTATCCCATCATCATGGCAAATCACTTCGGTGGGGTTATCTTCCACGAAGCCTGCGGACACCTTTTGGAAACCACTCAAATTGAACGCAAAACCACTCCCTTTGCTGACAAGAAAGGTGAAAAAATTGCTCATGAAGCCTTAACAGCTTGGGATGAAGGACGAACCGAAAACGCCTTCGGCACAATTGATATGGACGATGAAGGTATGCCAGTTCAAAGAACGCTATTAATAGAAAAAGGAGTTTTAAAAAACTTCTTGGCAGATAGAACAGGTTCAGTACGCACTGGACATCCGAGAACAGGTAGTGGACGCCGTCAGAATTTTGGTTATGCTGCAGCTAGCCGGATGCGTAACACTTACATTGCTCCTGGCGAATATAGCACGGATGATTTATTTGCCTCTATAGATAAAGGTATCTATTGTAAGAAGATGGGCGGTGGTAGCGTTGGTGCTACAGGGCAATTTAACTTTGGTGTAGATGAAGCTTATTTGATTGAAAATGGCAAAATCACTAAGCCACTTAAGGGAGCAATCCTGATTGGTGAAGCCAAGGAAATTATGAACAAAATTTCCATGTGTTCTCAAGATTTGTCTCTTGCACCTGGTTTTTGTGGTTCTGTCAGCGGAAGTATTTACACAACAGTAGGACAACCACATATCAAGGTTGATTCGATTACCGTAGGTGGACGTTAAATAATTTTGGATTTAACTGGTTCCTAGCCTTTGGCTGGGAATGCCTTTTATGTGGCTCTGCCACATGATAATAGGAGGCTGAGCCTCCTGTAATACACTCCCAGGTAGAACCTGGGAGCGAGAGAGCGACAAAACACGCGAATATAAAATTGACGAACTATGCCGAATATTAATGAGATCGCAACTTACGCCAAGGAAAGCGCTGGTAAACTTGGCATCAAAAAATTCGATATCTATGGCTCAATAGCAGATTCAACAAGTGTACAAGTGGATCAAGGTGAGCCGAAGCAAGTAAAAGCTTCTAATCTTTCTGGTGTCACCGTTCGTGTTTGGAATGAAGACAACACAATGGGTGTCACAAGCACAACAGATGTAGACTCCAAAGGACTCGAATTAGCTTTAAAAACAGCTTACGAAGCAAGTTTCTTTGGTGTGAAAGAAAACGTTCCTGACTTTAGCCCAGAGTCTACGGTTCCTCTGAACAATTCATCACACGAGAAAGCACCTCAAGCACCGGTTTCTCACCTGATAGAAAGTTTGTTAGCTGCTGAAAAAGAAGTCCTCGCCGCTCATTCTGCGATCAAAGGAGTTCCTTATAACAGTTTGGCGCAAAGAGATTTTGACAGATTTTATCTCAACAGCGATGGCGCGATGAGAACTGAATCTGGCTCAGTATCATCGATTTATCTTTACAGCAAAACTGAGGAAGATGGAAAGAAACCTCGCAGTGGTGGTGCGTTTAGAATCAACAAAAGTTTAGATCATCTAGACATCAATGGTTGTATCAAAGAAACTGCAGAGAAAACAATCAGTCATTTGAATTATGAAAAAATCAAGACTGGAAAATATCGAGTTGTTTTCTCTCCAGATGCTTTCTTAAGCTTATTGGGTGCTTTTTCTAACTTGTTCAATGCTCAAAGTATTCTGGATAAGCAAAGTTTATCTACTCCTGATGATATAGGAAAGGAAATTGCTGTTCCCCTACTTTCAGTGTACGATGACGCATTACATCCAGCAAACATCGCTGCAGAAACTTTTGATGGTGAAGGAACTCCCACCCGCAAAGTTTCGTTAATTGAAAATGGCGTTTTAACAGGCTTTCTCCACAGTGCAGGTACTGCAAAAAGGATGAACGCTCAGCCGACAGGTAACGCTAATATTGGTGCAAAAGTTACTGTCAGTCCTAATTTCTATCATGTTTTTGCAGCCGCACCAGCCCAACAGGAATTGAGCTTGGAAACCGCAGAAAATGTCATTTTTATTGATGATTTACAAGCTCTCCATGCAGGCGTGAAAGCTTTACAAGGTTCCTTTTCTTTACCATTTGATGGCTGGCTTGTCAACAAGGGTGTTAAGACAAGCATTGAGTCTGCAACTGTTGCTGGAGATTTTCTAGAACTCCTCAAATCGATAGTTTTTGTGGAAAAAGAACCAGAGTTGACTCCCGGAGGTGTATGTCCCAAAATCTGGGTTGATGAACTGTCGATTACTGGAGAGTAATATCTTTCAAGAGTTTTAGGATGATTGTCGAAATTTGACTTTATCCTAAGACCGTTGAATTAAGAAGAATTGTAAATTGGGTTTCGTATCTGCGAAATCCAACAATTTCTCATTGAAGGAGAAGTTGGAGGTTGGAAGTTGGAAAGAAAATTTCAAAACACAGAATTCTCTATATCGGATACGTCTTTGAGACAAGACGGGAGTCAGCAATATCGCGGATCAGTGTCGTTCTAGAACCAATGTAGCCATACAATTCACAAACTTCCTCGCCACTCAGCAGCATCTTTCTGGCAATCTGTTTTAACAGCAGTCTGATTAACGCTGTATCTGTAAGGCTAAGCAGCTCGCTGCTTGAGGTATCCTCAATTACAGACCAAGTCAAATACAGCATTGAAGAGTTGACAAGCATTGCCCTGTACCCCCCTGTGTGAAAAAATTTTAATATTTTATTTATATTCTTTCATCAGCTTTGCTCTGTCTCGATCTTTTTGTAAAATATCTTAATACTTTTTTTAGATTTGCTTAATTCTTTGATTCAGCAGTCAAGCTAAGAGTGCGTTTAAAATCACCACATATTCGAGCACGACATCTCGAAACCATCTTCCGATTGTTTCAGCGACTGCACGAGCAAAATCTTTATGGTGGCGGGACTAACAATTGCCAAGAAAATTATCGAGCGTCTAAGAAACACAGGCAACTCTAAACAGGGAACAAGTCTGTTTAAGGTGTACGAAGCTTTGCAAAAATCAAAGAAAAGTCTTATAATATAATCTTTTTAAGTAGATAGGTGGAAATAAACACCAGCTATGTTAAAAAACGTAAAAACGCCTCAAATCGTTACTAATGAACGGCAGGTGCTCATGGGGGAAACCACGCCACATGCTTCCAGTCGGCATAGCCGCCCAACGCAGTGCCTCCTAATGACTAATGACTAATGACTGCCAAAACATCGTTAACTTTATTTTAACGACCTACTTATTAATTATGGTGTCCACTCTATTTATATGACAAACTTAAAAAAATGGAAGCTTTTGCATTCAAAAATGGTTTTGGATAATTCCTGGTGTAAAGTCAGGCAAGATGAAATAGAATTGCCGAATGGTCAAATTATAGATGATTATTTTGTAAATGTTAGACCAGAAATTACTCTAATTTTACCTATTACTAGCAGCAAAGAAATTATTTTTGTGCGGCAATATAGGCACGCAGTCGGTGAATTTTTGTTAGAACTCCCCGCTGGCTTATTCAACCCAGCCCAAGAAAGTGCTCAAGCCGCAGCCATCAGAGAAATGCAAGAAGAAACTGGCTACATTGCACAACAAGTGAAAAAAATAGCAACACTATATGATAACCCAAGCAAAGATACAAATAATATACATTTATTTTTAGCAGAAAATGTAATTAAATCTGGAGAACAAAAGTTAGATATTACAGAAGAAATAGAAGTTGTTTTGATTCCAGTAGAATCAGTGAGAGAGAAAATCATTCAAGGTGAAATTTCGGTAGCGGGGACGATTGCGGCTATTTCCTTGGGGCTAAATTTTCTAGATTGATTTTGAGGGTTGTTTTCATCTACTAAACACCAGCTAATCGACTGTGTTAAGAAAGCATGAGGAACAGTCCGATTAATAAAACTGAGGTAATCGTCAATTTTTTCATAAAGGTCGAGTTCGCGTTCTTCATCCGAACTCAGTGGATAAATTTGTTGTTTTGTCAAGAGTTCTTCAATGCGATTTTGTACAGTACTAGAAGCTCGAAAGATAGGAATTCCCTCAACTAATTCGATGCGAACTGCACCTTCAATTGGGAGACTATGGGGCAAGTTTTGTAATTTTGGTGGGAGTAACATTGTCGTAGTTTTCGTCTTTACTAATAGCGATCGCTCTTGTTTGTAGTATCTAACAAATGATATGAGATTTTTGCAAGGGTGAAGGTAACGCGATCGCCAAAAACGAGAAAAATCTTTCCCTCTCCTTGATAAGGAGAGGGATGCCCGACAGGGCAGGGTGAGGTTTAAGTCATGAATGCAACGCGCGTATTAATTTTCTTTTCCTTACTGCTAGAGGAGGCACAGCCTCCCGATAGTGCATTCCCAGCCAGAGACTGGGAACGAGAAACCCACAGACTGGGAACGAGAAACCCAGAGACTGGGAACAAGAAAACTGAAAAAATCTTTCCCTCTCTTTAATTCAACGTGCCCACTGCTGCAAAATATAAGCGTAAAAAGCTTCTTTATCTACCTGATCCATTGCAAAAATCTTACGCCCTCCTGGCACTATTTGGGTACGCCCTTGACTTAAACCTGTGGTGATAATTTCTGTTTCCCACTCTCGCAGTTGATAGAATTCTGGATGAGCAAGATAAGCCGTCGCCAGCACATCCCAGAAATAATAGTCTTGGGGAATAACCAGTGCATAACATTGTCCCGCTAAATCAGATATGGGATGGTGACGTTGTTTTCCCATTTTGTAAACAATTTCTGATGTCACAGGTACAGTGTTAGTCAAATCCAAAGGACACATAATAATTTCAATCTGGGTTTGCCACACTCTTGCTGCAGAAATTGGATCCCAATACACATTCCATTCTGCGGAACCATCTTGTCCTGGTTCCCAATTTTTTTCCACATTACCACCAACATTCAAAGCACCGCCCATCCAAACAATTCTTTGAATTTTCTCTTCAATGTCTGGTGCTTTGTCGAGTGCAGTTGCGACTGTCGTTAATGGACCAGTCACCATTAACGTAACAGGTTCTGGTGCCTCTTGTAACACCTTGATCATGAAATCTTGACCAGGTTCTGCAAGCAGTGGTGTGCGAATTGTATCGCTTTGATTGAGAATGGGAAGATGGTCAATAACAAATGAATCACGACGATAGAGTCGAGGAAAGGGATTAATACCCCGTACAGTACTTTGGGCAACTCTGATATGAGAACACCCCATTAAGTCTAGAATTTTACGTGTAGCGCTTACGGCTGGTTCGGCGTAACAATCTGCTGGAGTGACAACAACACCGAGTGGCTGTATGTGATCCATAGTCATCAGCAGCATAGTTGCTAGATAATCATCTACACCACCATCGTGATCCATTAAGACAAGTTGTTTAGACATGGAGATTTTTAAAAATGAATGAGAAAATGGATGAGTTTATGGAAGCTGCGATCGCACAAGCAAAACAAGGCAGACAAGAAGGCGGAATTCCCATAGGTTCCATTCTCGTCAAAGATGGCAAGATTCTCGGCAAAGGACACAACAAGCGTGTGCAAGATGGCGATCCAGTCACCCACGCTGAAATCGATTGCCTTCGCAATGCTGGTAGAATCGGCAGTTATAGGGGTACAACACTCTATTCAACCTTAATGCCATGTTATCTGTGCGCTGGGGCGGTTGTACAATTTGGCATTAAAAAAGTTATCGCTGGAGAATCAAGGACTTTTCCAGGTGCTAAAGAATTTATGGTATCTCACGGTGTGGAAGTGATTGACCTCAATCTTGATGAATGCGAACAAATGATGAGCGAATTTATTCAAGAGAAACCTGAGTTGTGGAACGAGGATATTGGCAAGTAATTGTTAGTGGTTAATTGTTCTACTAACCACTCCTCTTTCTTTGAGAAACGCATCAAACGTTATCCTATCTGCAAGCGAAGGTTGCGCCCCTAGTTTGGTTGCAGCCAAAGCACCAGCGGCTGCACCCCAAACCACCGCTTGACGCAAAGGAAGTCCCTCACAAAGCGCCGCAGCCAAACCACCATTAAAGGCATCCCCCGCAGCAGTTGTGTCAACCGTATGAACGGGAAACGCAGGTATAAAAAAGGTGTTTTCTGGAGTGGAACAAACAACGCCTTTGGCACCGAGTTTCACAATGGCATTTTTCACACCTCGTTCCTGTAAAACTTCCCCTGCCTTAATTGCCGATTCTTCCCCATCTACAGGAAAACCTACCAGTCCTGCTGCTTCCACCTCATTTGGTGTGATAATGTCTACCAAGGAGTAAAGTTCATCTGGTATATCCTTCTGCGCGGGCGCTGGATCGAGAATAACTATCACTCCGGCTTTCTGTGCAGCTTTGGCAGCCCAGACAACCGCAGGCATAGGGATTTCTAATTGTAAAAGCAGTGCTTTAACTCTTGGTAATAAATGCGATAATCTTTTCACATCTTCCTGATTGACGCGTCCATTCGCACCAGGAATCACAATAATTTGATTTTCACCCTTCACATCTACACTGATGATGGCAACACCAGAACTCACAGTTTCATCTACAAACACATCATCTGTTTGAACACCCGATGCTTGCAGACTGTTAACAAGTTCTGCACCAAAACTGTCTGCACCTACACGCCCTACCATGTAGGTTGGAATTCCCAATCGTGCTGATGCGACTGCTTGATTGGCACCTTTACCGCCTGGTACTTTGAAAAAATCGTATCCTAGCAGCGTTTCTCCTGCAACTGGTAACCGGGGTACTGTTGCTACCAGATCTATGTTGATGCTGCCGAAGACAATAATGCTCATAATTTGACCAAGTGGTGCAGCACTATATTATCTCGCGTTCAGGGGTCAACTCAATTTATCAAATAGAAGTCAGAAGTCAGAAGTCAGGAGTCAGAAGTAAAAATGGCTTTATGTCTTGCTTTGAGACAAGAGCATTGTACCTCGATTACTTGCAGCTGTAAAAAAACACTGGAGAATTAGGAGACTCCAGTGCTTGAAGGCAACAACTCTTACTCAGAATTAGAATGCCCAGCACAGTATAAATGAAATTAAAGAAAGAACAAAAAAGCACGCTTGTCGGTTAAACCCCAGTGCTTAAGGACGACTTACTATCAATCCAAAATTAGAATGCCCATACAATCAGTGCAGAAGTATTTGGAAATAACTCTTATAAGCTAGAGATTACAAATGTCGAATGACTCTACAGGGATTGCCAGCAGCAACGACATTTGCAGGTATATCTTTGACAACAACACTACCAGCACCAATAGTAGTATTATCGCCAATTGTCACACTAGGACAAATAATTGCACCGCCACCAATCCAGACATTATTACCGATTCTAATTGGCGCAGCGAGTTCTTTACCAGAAAGACGAATTTCTGGGTCTGTTGGGTGATATGCCGTGTAAATTTGAACATAAGGAGCACACAACACATTATCACCAATATGAACTGTATTGGGGTCTAAAATCACACAGCCAAAATTCATGAAGAATCCGTTGCCTACATAAATATTTTTACCATAGTCACAGTGAAATGGCGGCAGAATTTTGATATTTTCTCCCACTTTACCAAATAATTCCTGTAAAATTTGCGATTGCTGCTCCTGTTGTTCTTCAGTTGTAGAGTTATACATTCTTTGTAAACGAAGTGCGAAGTTTCTTTCAGCAATCAATTCTAAATCAGAAGCAAAATACAATTCGCCTGCCAGCATTTTCTGTTTTTCGGTTTTTTCCATAACAGAATTTATTTTTATTCAGGGCTATGACACGATGATTTTCGCCATAAGCTATCAAATTATAAACCAATAGTTTTTACTTTTTGATATCTCAGTCCAATTTAGAATTTAAACGTTAGTATGACTAGCTTAAAATTGGTAAGTACTAGATATCAAATCATACCAATTTTATGTGATAGCTTGCCCGTAAAGTGCCATAGCTGCACATTATTTTACCCCTCTCAACCTCACGCCAGGTGCACCCAAAGGAAGAACCCCGCGAACGCGAGTGCGTGCCCGTAGGGCATAGCTTTGATGCCTGCGGCTTGCCGCAAAGCGTCTACGGAGGAAACCTCCGTTCAAACAACTCTTGGCAACGCACTGGTTCCCCGAATTCGCGGGGAGGTGCCGCAGGCGGTGGGGTTCTTTGTATGCATCTTCATATGGAAATGGTATAAGACTGATTTCTTCTGTTTGTACTTCGGCACTGTCAGTCACATATTCGTACTTACTATTTTTTGACCGGTCTGTTAGTATGGTATGATTTCTGGGAATTGAATACAACATAACGAGCTTTTCCCTGTTGCTTTGCATCATACATTGCCATATCAGCATCCCGCAGCAAATTTTCTGGCTGTTCATAACTAGAACAGCTTAGAGCAATACCAATGCTAGCTGAAATTGATATTTTCTGTTCTTCTATGTAAATTGGTAATTTTAAGGTTTCTTGAATACGTTTAGCAACACTGGTTGTATCAGAAATATCTTTAATATCTTCGATGAGAATAGCAAATTCATCACCACCAAATCGCCCTACTGTATCGGCACTGCGCAAGCATGATTCTAAACGTCGAGCAATCTCTATCAAGAAATTATCACCAGCACCATGCCCAAAACTATCATTAATTCCTTTAAAGCCATCCAGATCTAAAAACAAGACAGCATAGCGATCATTGTTCCGTCTTTTTCGACGTTCAAACACTTGACTTAGTCTCTCCAAAAATAAAACTCTATTGGGTAGTCCTGTTAAGGCATCATAGAAAGCATTCCGAACAAGTTGTGCTTCTGTTTGTTTGCGTTGAGTGATGTCCTGAAAAACGACAACTGAACCAATCAAATTACCATCATCATCGCGGATGGGTGCAATATTTCCTCCAATTTGGATTTCGGTATCATCTTTAGCAATTAATGTTAAAGTCTCTGGTAAATTCAAAACGACACCTGTCTGTATGACTTGTGTAGCTAAATTCTTAATCTGGACTCCTGTATCTTTGTCAACTAAGCTTAATATTTCTGCTAATTTTTTAGTAACCGCTTCTTCTTGTTTCCATCCTGTAAGTTCTTCTGCTATTGGGTTCATCATATGAATACAACCACAAGTATCTGTGATCATCACTGCACAACCCATACTTTTAAGAATTGCCATAAACTTTTGCTGTTGTTCTTGCAATTTTATTTTCGTTTGATGCTTGTAAACAGCTAGTTCTATAGCAATCTGTAGATCTTGTTCCGCTACTGGTTTAGTAATGTAGCTAAAAGGTTCTGTTTGTCTCTTTTCATATATTTGTTCTATTTCAGAATCATCTTCTGTTAAATATAAAACTGGTAGTTGAAAATCATTCATAACAATATCAGCTAATCTCACACCATCAATTATTCCTAAGAAGCAAATATCAACTAAGACTAAATTTGGATTAACTTCCCCCAGTTTTTGTATTGCTTTATCTCCATATTCAGTAATTTCGGAAACGTAATGACCTAATTTTTGCAATCTCTTTTTAATATCTAATGCGTTTTTTTTCTCATCGTCTACAACTAAAATTTTCAGACAAGACATATCAAAATCTCCTCTAGCTAAAGTTATATTTTTTGCACTCGTTACTCAATCTCAATAAAGTTATTGGCTCAGAAAAAATCTTGAACAATGTGCTATTCTCCAAAAAACATCGCTTTTGTCAATCAGGGTTCTGCGGAAAAGTAAGTAAAAAAAGTATCATAATCATCCTTGTACGTAGTGTGAAGAGCCAGAGTAAATGATGAGTACAAATATTATCGCATCGATCACTGTTATGCTAAAATAGCAAAAAAACGGCAATTTAATACATTTCAATAAAACAGATTGACTTTCCTTGAAGGTGATCGCGCCGCCGTCATGAACAGACAAATTTGGACATTAACTAGTAAACAAAAGCGGCGACTCTCTAGTATTGCGAAAAAATTGGTTCTCTGTTTCTTCGCAAGTCGCTTATCAAGATTATCTGGTAATTTGCTCTCCCGTCGGATAAATCCGTATCTCCTCCGCGCCTACGCTGCAGAGTATGCCTAGCGGCACACTTTGCGCATACTTTGCAGGTCTGCCGTAGGCATAGAGTGTTAATGATTTTACAGTTTTTCTAGATTTCATCAAATCCTAAAATTATGTTTTCTACCATGTTTTTTGGAATATTTTTAAGTGGTATTACTGTTGCTCAACACAATGTAATTTTTTAGTTTTGCGGCTCATATTCAAAACACTTACATTTTTGATTAAATGCTTAATAACTGCTTATTTATAAACTTGAATATTGTTAAAATAACATTTTTTATTTGAATTTGATCAGAAAACAAATCGCATTATTTTTGTGCATTCAATATCAAGTTAATAGATTTATATTTGAAGTTCTGTAAATATATAGGACTCCTCCGCAGATTTTTGTGAAACTAGATACACCTTTATTCTTTCTTCCCTGTTCAGAGTTAAGAGTTCAGAGTTAAGCGTCTCTACGAGTGATTCTCAAAAATCTTTGGAGGATTGGTAGAAATAGATGTAAAAGCAATATTTTTGAGAAGATAGAGCAGTTTTTTGAAAATTTTCCACTCATTAAAGTATAAAAACAAACACAAAAGAGTGACATGACACATGTTTTGTATATATTTAGGCAAGCTAATAACTGAAATTTAATACTATGTATAGCAGCTATATCTGACAGGAACTGCCAAAGTGCCAAGATAGAATAAACTATGAGAAAAGAATAATTATCAACGGATAACTACAAATACTGCGTTTTGCTACTACTCTAGTTAGGAGTCCAAGAAGCAAAACTTTCAAGGGCAACTCTTGGAATCCCTCAGCATACCGCGAGGTTGATGAGGGAAGATGTCAAGGAAATTAACAAGATTTACTTTCTTGCTGGCAAATACAGAAGATAACAATAGACTCTTGACATACAGTCTGAGTTATAGATTGGATGTCTCGTGTTTAGTTCTAGTTAATTCAATGCTGATTGTGCCGCCAAAGTCTGGAATCGGTGCGGCAGGTTTATTTAAAATAACTTGAACTTTTACCACGCGATCGCTTGATGCCAAAATAGAATCTGCAATAGCGCCTGCTAGGCGTTCTATCAGAAGAAACTTTGATGTCTTCAGCAGATTTTGCACCAAACTGATAGTACCACGGTAATCGATAGTATTTTCTATCGCGTCAGTTTCAGCAGCTTGTGAGAGATCTGCCCATAATCTGACATCTGCTTCAAACCATTGTCCTAACACTTGTTCCTCTTTCAGGTACCCAGTGTAGCCATATGAGCGAATTCCCGTCAAATGAATGCAGTCCATAAAAAATAGTCCTGAGTTAGTACTTTTAGTATTTAACAGCCCATTGGCTTTCCTGATTAATCTACGATAGGAAGGTTGGTTGAAATATACCAGAAAATTAGGATGATGAGATAACTCACCAGACAATCAGTTTAAAATGACACGCTCTTATTGGCATATCTTTTTGAACTGAAAACTCAGGACTTTTGGACTTTCAAGGTTGATGGTAATTGATTTTAGAAACATTAACACGGTATGGGCGTCGATTGCTGCCCAGACATTAAAGCGCCTAGGATTGACTTGTGTTGTGATTTGTCCGGGTTCCCGTTCCACACCTCTAGCAGTCGCCTTTGCCCAACAATCAGACGACATAGAAGCAATTTCCATTCTTGATGAACGGTCTGCAGCCTTTTTTGCCTTGGGTCAAGCAAAAGCAACCGGACGCCCCACAGTCGTTGTTTGTACCTCTGGGACTGCAGGAGCGAATTTTTACCCAGCGGTGATTGAAGCAAAAGAAAGTCGTGTACCTTTGTTGCTTTTTACCACAGATAGACCACCTGAGTTACGAGATTGCCATTCTGGTCAAACCATAACCCAACTGAAATTATACGGCAATTATCCAAACTGGCAGACAGAGTTAGCTATTCCCTCTGTGGATATGCAAATGCTTGCTTATCTGCGGCAAACAATGATTCATGCATGGGAACGTTCACAAACTCCTGTACCGGGACCTGTGCACCTCAATTTTCCTTTTCGCGACCCTCTTGCACCCATCCCCGATGTAGAGATGTTGCACACAATATCTCTACAATTGTTAGAGTCCCAGTTTGACACAGAAGATTTCTTCTCTCACATAACAACCACTTCTCCACCTTTCCACATTCCCATCTCCTCGCCTATCCCTTTTCAAGAGTGGCTAAAATCTCAACGAGGAATTATTATCGCTGGTGTTGGTCAACCGCAAAGACCAGAGGAGTATTGTGGTGCGATCGCCCAACTCTCCAAAACCTTAAAATTCCCCGTTTTGGCAGAAGGACTCTCTCCCGTGAGAAACTACGCTGACCAAAATCCTTATATCATTTCCACCTACGACTTAATTTTACGGAATCAGGAATTGGCAAAACAGCTAGCACCAGAAGTGGTGATTCAAATTGGTGAAATACCCACCAGTAAAGAATTACGTAACTGGTTAGCTTCTACCCAAGCCCAACGCTGGATTATTGACAAAAGTGACCAAAACCTCGACCCTCTTCATGGTAAGACAATTCACTTACGCATAAGTATAGAAGAATTGAACAGATGGAGCAATCAGGAAGCACCCGGAGAAATAACTCCCTCATTCCCCTCATCGTATCTCCAACTATGGTGTACAGCAGAAGCAAAACTCAGGGCGAGTGTTGACCAAACTTTGGCAACAATAGAAGATTTATTTGAAGGCAAAGCTGCTTGGTTACTTTCTCAGACATTACCACCAAGAACACCTATTTTTATTGCTAACAGTATGCCAGTGCGGGATGTCGAATTTTTCTGGAAACCGACTCACTCACAAGTGCAACCCTTTTTCAACCGAGGTGCGAATGGTATTGATGGTACATTATCCACAGCTTTGGGAATTGCCCATCGCCAACAAAGTAGTGTCATGTTGACAGGTGATTTAGCCTTATTGCACGATACAAATGGTTTTTTAATGAGAAATAAATTTGTTGGACATCTAACCATTGTGTTAATTAACAACAACGGTGGTGGAATTTTTGAAATGTTATCTATTTCCAAATTTGAGCCACCATTTGAAGAATTTTTTGCAACTCCGCAAGATATTGATTTTGCTCAACTATCTGCTACCTATGGTGTTGAGTATGAATTGATAACTTCTTGGAAACAGTTACTCTCAAGATTAAACCCACTTCCAAGCAAGGGAATTCGGGTTTTAGAATTGCGGACAAATCGCAAAGCAGATGCTAAGTGGCGCAAAGAGAATTTAGGGAAATTTGCAGTAGATTTAGCTTAGATTTTCACCATCTTTTCTACTGACTGCCATTTCACCAAATGCCTGATACAAATGATTGGTCTCTAATTCTTTTCCCCTTACACCCCTACACCCCACACCCCCTCCGGGGGAATTCAAAATTCAAAATTAGAAATTCAAAATTAAGAAATAATTCACAATAACTCTTTTTTTTGATAGCGCAGCGTGCCCTATGGCGTAGCCGTGGCGGAACGCCATAGGGCATACTTTGATAGCGTAGCGTGGCACGAAGTGCCATACTTTGAATTTTGAATTGTTTTGCCCCTACACCCCTACACCCCTAATTCCAGTCATTACGCCGCACCTCGTGCAAGAGCCATTGCTCTTCTAACAGCAGCATCAGCATTCACAAATCCGTAACCGTATTCTGTATCATAACCTGATGCACCCAAGTCGTAAGCTGTTTCTGACAGAATCGTCTTGATTTGAGTAGCAGTGAGATTTGAGTTCAGACTCCACACTAATGAAGCAACTCCTGTCACGTTTGGTACTGCTGCTGAAGTACCATTGAAACGTTGATCATAGTCGAACGTAAAACCATTAGAAGACTTGATAGCATTGGTTGTCAAGTACTCAGATGGTGCCATGAGAGTCAGACCATCTCCTTTGTTAGAACCCCACCCTCCTGGATAAGAAATCCGTGTTCCAGGTGTTGTTGGATTGTTATTCCAGTCTTTGACTCCCCCAGAAGCACCGACTGCGACAACATTGGCATACTTCTTCGCTAAGTCAGCAGGACTTTCAAGGCTATTGGCGTTGGTATTTCCGGCTGCAACCACAAACAAGGCTGTATTTAGGTTATTAGCAATCAGTTGCTCAAATTGTGGTGAACTACCACCAGTCAAGCTGAGGTTCACCACCAGACGCTGATTTTTACTCTTTGCCTGATCAATTAATGCTTGTGTAGCAGTAACCAAATCGTAATCTCCAGCGTCACGACCCATAACATCGATATGGAAAACATCAGAATTCCAGTTGATACCACTCATCCCCACGCGATTATTGCTAGCCGCAGCAATCACCCCTTGAACTTCAGTACCGTGGGCAGAGAAGTTACTCATTTCATCCAAGTAATTGTTCGGCAATGTATAGAGGGCACGAAAATCAGGGTGAAGATTAGCAGTAGTGCCAGCCAACCCCGTATCTTCAATTCCAATAAGTACATTATTGGAACCAGTTGTGAAACGCCACGCACTTTGAACACCCATCATATGTAGGTTCCATTGTTGCCCAAACAGGGGGTCGTTAGGTGTCACTGATAAGTTGATTGTTTTGTCTGCAAATTTAATCGCTTCAATACCCTCAAACAAAATTTCTTTGCCGTTGCTGAATGTTATGGAATCAAATAGGCGAGTACCATTCCCAGGGTTATACATGACACCCTCTTTAATTGGGGCTTGTGTGGAAGAAAATGCAGATAAATCCAATAAGTCTCGCCCTCCGCTACCATAGTCAACGTTGCCATTGCCAGAATATATTGTTCGATTGTATGCAGACTGATAAGTAAAGTTATCTGCCCGAAGAGTTCCCTTAAAATATTGCGTGTTGCTATCAGGGAATACAGATGTAATAACAGAGGCAATCAGTTGTTGTGCGCCGTTTAATATGGTGGTTAATATGCCTCCATCACTGGGAGTCGGTATTGTTTCACTACTAGATACAGGAGTTGCTGACAAACTTAGGTTGTAGAAAGTTTCACTATTTTCGTACGAATTTACGCGTACATAGTATGTTCCTGGGTCTAAAGTACGATTTATTGATTCATTTGTGATGCCAACGTCATGGTCGCTTGTATTACCGTTGCCATGTAGTAATTGCACCTGTGCATCATCACTCAAGCCACTAAGTCCTAACTTGAAATCACTCGTAGTCTTCAGTGTAAATTTGTAGTAATCATTTGTATCAGATATACCTACCCAATCACTGTAGTTTTTTGCTTGGGAATGAAGAGTAATTTGACGTGCATTTTGTAAAAAATCTCCAGCATAGTCAATGGGCGTTGCTGAAACAGCCAATTTGTAATCAGTATCTAAACCTTCATCAATAGAGATTTGGATATAATACAAACCTGCATCTAAGGTTTGGTTAATCGATTCAGGCTTCGCGCCACTGAGAACAAAGCTATTTATGACTTCACCGTCATCTAGCACACGATTGCCATTTAGATCTTGAATCAAATCTACGTGTGCATTGGCACTCAAATCTTCAAAATTAAGGTTAAAACTACTACGACCTTTCAGATTAAAGCTGTAGAAATTGCTATGACCGGAATTTAATGTATCGCTAAATATTTGAGGATTAACGCCTGTATTTAAGTTTTTAGCAGTCTCTAGAGAGCTTTCAGAAAAAGTCGTTGACATAGGTTAACGAGTGTACCATCTGTATATATTACATCATTTATAATATCGTATTACTTTGAATGCAAAATTTATGATTGTGTATAAATTTACTTAAAAAATAGAAAAATCTTACTGTTTCTTCATAGAATTGATACATTCTAAGAGTGTTTTATCTGAAAAATTAACAAAATTTGTCTTTGAAACAGTTGTAATATAAAACACGTAGTCTCGACGGGAGAGAACGAGGAAAAAGGCAAAGGGCTGTTCCTCCCTTTGAAGAAGATAGAGAATAGAAGACTTCAGGTAGTAAAAAGATTTTTGTCAATCCGCGTTCCTCAAAATTCACCATCTGGAGAAAAAATTTATTCCTGAGTCTTCCCTCCCTACATTGCCGATAAGGTATGGTCTTTTGGAAAATTCCCAGAGAACTGAGATACGTAATGAAAGAAGTACAAAAAATCAGTGTCTCTTCTGTGACTAAAAAGTTGTAGGTAGCAATCAAACTTGTTCTAAATTAGTTATTCTATTGGTACTTTGACAAAATACTCCTAAGAAAGATGAGTTGGTACAATGTTTGATTCAATAAACTCTCTAAATCCTTGGCTAGTTGGAGTCGGCTTGAACTTTGTCCTACTACTGGTAGCTTGGATTGTCCCCAAAAAGCTGCTGACTCCAGCTGGATTCTTTCATGCTTGGCTACTTGGTGTCCTGATTTGGGCAACACTAGGGTGGCAGGGATATGTAGTCGTTATGTTCTACTTTCTTGTTGGTTCTTTGATTACGCGCGTAGGTATGGCGCAGAAGGAAGCACAAGGTATTGCAGAAAAGCGTTCTGGTGCTAGAGGCCCAGAAAATGTCTGGGGTTCTGCTTTAATTGCGGCTTTGTGTGCGTTAGGAGTATGGGCGACAAGTTCGGGAATTCTTCCTACACCTCAAAAGTTACATCCCACACCAGCCACTCTATTGTTACTGGGTTATGTGGCAAGTTTTAGTACAAAGCTTTCTGACACCTGTGCAAGCGAAATAGGTAAGGCTTATGGTAAAAGCACTTTTCTCATTACTACCCTACAACCAGTTCCACGGGGAACAGAAGGTGCGGTTAGCTTGGAGGGAACTTTAGCTGGTGCCTTAGCGTCACTCGCCCAAGCATTCCTCGGCTGGGGTGTAGGTTTGATAGATTTGGTAGGTGTCTTTTGGTGTGTTTTGGCGGCGTTTATTGCCACTAATTTAGAAAGTGTGATTGGTGCAACACTACAATCTCGCTTTAGCTGGCTTACTAATGAAGTGGTGAATATTTTCAACACATTGATAGGCGCAAGTACAGCAATTTTGCTCGCCTGGATATGGGCAAATTTCATTGCCTAATTTTTTGGAAAAAATCTTGAGTACTTTCTAGCAATCTCGTGGTTGAATTGTCACTTCTGAGAAAACTACTTATAATTGCAACACTCTTTTTTTTATTTAAATTTGTCAATTCAAATGCAATTTGAATTTTCCAAAAGTTGTATGTTGTTTTTTTGTCATTTTTTTCTATTCATTAATTTTTTAACTTCATGGAAAAATTATCATTTTTAACTGTAGATGAAAAACCAATTTCTTATGTACAGGCGGTAAAATATTTGCAAGCCTCGGGAAAATTGGGGCAATTTATTGGAGACATTCTTCGCCAGTACATAATTGAACAAGAATTGGAAAAACGAGAAGATATACTCATTAGTTCTGCTTTGACAGAACAGACTATAATTGACTTTCGGCTAAAAAATAAATTGACAGAACCTCAGAAATTTCAAGAATGGCTACAAAGTAACGGGACAAATTATGATACCTTTCACTCATCAGTTGCTTATGGTTTTAAGGTAGAAAAACTCAAAGCAATCGTGACAGAATCAAAGCTACAAGAATACTACATTGAACGTAAGATTTATCTAGATAGGGTGGTAGTTTCACGAATTATTGTTGAAACTCAGGAGTTGGCTGAAGAACTACTAACCCAAATCGAAGAAGGAACAAGCTTTGAACAACTTGCTCGAGAATATTCACTATCAGATGAGAAAATTGTGAACGGTATGATGGGACCTGTAAGTCGGGGAACAATGCCAGATAAACTAAGAGCATGTATTGATATTGCCAGTCCTGGACAGTTGGTAGGACCAATAGAACTGGAAGGACGCTATGGATTGTTTCGTGTGGAACAATTTCTAAGCGCGTCATTAGAAGATACTCAACTAAGGCAAGCACTACAAAATGAGTTGTTTGAGAAATGGCTAGCAGAGAAAATTCAAAAACTAACGGTAAAATTGCAGGTGAATTAAAACTTTTAGATGACGAATCTTCAGAAAATAGCGTGCTAGCATCTCAATCTTGGAATCAACCACCACTGTGCTGGCTAACTGCTGAACAACAAAGCCGACTGCAAGAGGTGTCAGAAACTCTTCGCTACAAACTAGGAGAAAAAATCTGGTCACAAGAAGCAGGAGGTTTCCAGTTCTTAATTATTTCTGGAAACATCCGCTTGCGGGAAGAAAGCGTCGGTAAGACAATGACCGTACTACAGCCAGGAGATTGGTTCGGCGACTTAAATAACTTTTCTGTGGAGTGCAAAGCTGTTGCTGCAAGTAAAGAAGTCGTCGTAGTACGCTGGACGACAGCAATATGGGCAGAACTTTCAACGCCACAAATTGAAGGATATTGGTTAGGAAATAAAGAAGACACCGGGACAAGAGAACAAGACAATTCAAAATCGCGTAGCGTTGATCGCAAAGCGACGCAATCTCAAAATTCAAAATTAGAAGTCTCTACCTCACCCCTTGACTCCTTCACTCCTTCATCATCTCCCCCATCGTCCCCTTCCCTTGTCCCCCCCTCCTCCACACAATTGTCAGCATACCCATTCGTCTCTAGCTGGAACACAGGTGCTGCGTGTTTAACAATGGTGGCGCAACAGCTAGACAATCCCGTACAACTTGAATGGGTACAACGTCAACTCAAAGGACAACAACCAAAACATCTTGTAGAAGCAGCAGAAAAGTTAGGATTTGTGCTGCGACGGTTGCAAGTCAGTTGGAGTCAGTTACAACAGCTATCATTTCCAGCCTTGTTACGCTGGGAAGCATCAGGAAAAACAGAAGGAGGTTGGATAGTCGCGTATGCCCTCAAGGGCGATCGCCTAACTGTCGCAAATCCCTTAAATCCCAATCACACTTGTGAAAGTATACCACGCTCAGTGGTTGAAGAAACTTGGGATGGGCAGTTATGGCAAGTAGAACTCATCCAAAAGCAAGAAAAATTTAACCTCAATTGGTTCACTCCAGCAGTTTGGCAGTACCGAGGATTACTCGCAGAAGTACTGCTAGCGTCTTTTACATTGCAGCTTTTGGGGTTAGCAACACCACTCATTACTCAAGTTGTTATTGATAAGGTGATGGTGCAGGAGAGTTTGCCAACTCTTGATGTTATGGCGATCGCACTCCTGTTAACCTCAACATTCGAGGCAGTTCTCGGTATCCTCCGACTGTTTATTTTTACCCATACCGCCCGTCGTCTAGATTTAAGTTTATCAGCACAGCTGTTTCGCCACCTCATGCGGTTACCCTTGGCTTATTTTGAGTCTCGGCGGGTTGGAGATACAGTCGCACGAGTTCAAGAACTCGAACAAATCCGCCAGTTTCTCACAGGTACGGCGTTAACCGTGGTTTTGGATAGCATCTTTGCTGTCGTGTATCTGGGATTGATGTTTTACTACAATATCCCCCTGACATTTGTGGCGTTAGCAGTCTTACCGTTATTTGCCACTTTAACAGTGGTTGCAACGCCAATTCTCCGCAACTGGCTAAACGAAACTTTTAACCGCAGTGCTGATAGTCAATCATTTCTTGTCGAAACGATTACCGGAATTCACTCAGTTAAAGCACACGCAGCAGAACCAGCAGCACGCGATCGCTGGGAAGGTTTATTTGCTCGTTTCGTTCGCACAGGTTTCAAAGCCTCTACCACCTCTAACATTAGCAGCAACATTGGTGACTTCCTCACCAATTTTTCTAACTTGCTTATTCTTTGGTTTGGTGCCAAGCTTGTTATTGATCATAAATTAACAGTCGGTCAACTAGTAGCATTTCAAATGCTTTCTGGTAGAGTCACAGCACCACTTTTACGCCTCGTACAGCTTTGGCAAACCTTCCAACAAGTCCTGCTTTCTGTTGACCGGATTGGTGATATTCTTAACGTAGCCCCAGAAGCGGAACCAGGCACTGGTTTAGTGTTACCGTCCCTCAAAGGTCAAGTCAACTTTGAGCAAGTTTTCTTCCGCTACCGACAAAGTAGTGAACCCGTCTTGAGAGGAATTTCCTTCTCTGTGCAACCAGGACAATTTGTTGGTGTTGTTGGACGCAGTGGTTCTGGGAAAAGTACTCTTTCTAAAGTGTTGCAACGCCTTTATCAAATTGAATCAGGACGCATCCTCATTGATGGTTTTGATATTAAAAGCGCTGATTTAGCTTCGCTGCGCCAACAAATTGGTGTAGTTCTGCAAGAAGACTTTTTATTCAACGGTTCTATCTTAGACAATATAACTCTCGGTAATCCCGACATCACCTCAGAACAAGTCGTAGAAGCCGCCAGATATGCTGTTGCTCATGACTTTATTAGTGAATTACCCCACGGCTACGAAACAAATGTTGGAGAACGGGGTACAGCTTTATCTGGAGGACAACGTCAACGTATAGCTTTGGCACGGTTATTTCTCTCGCAAGCACCGATTTTAATTTTGGACGAAGCAACCAGTGCTTTAGATAGCGAGACAGAACAGCAAGTCCTGGAAAACCTACAAAAAGTTTCCGCTAACCGAACCGTGTTTCTCATCGCGCACCGTTTCGCCCCCCTCAAGCGTGCTGATTTAATTTTGGTACTGGAGAAGGGCGTTATTGCTGAACGCGGAACCCATTTGGATCTGTTGGGACAAAAAGGTTTGTACTGGTCATTGTATCAAAGGCAGCAGGCAAATATCTGATATCAACAGGCAGTTCTAAATAACTGGAATTTGCAAACAGGAACTTATTCACATTTTGACTGATTTGTCAACCTCTACACCGACGTGGGTGCAGATTTTGAGTTAGATGAAGCGCCAATCGAACTGACCACCCACACCGTACCCTTGCGGGTACGGTGTTGGGTAGTTCACGTAATGGCATTGAGAAGATTGTTTGGAAATAGTTTGTTTTTTACAAACTGCTCAAACGTCGTTGGTGTAACTGCTTCAGGTGTTCGTACTGTCGCATAAACTCCGTCAGGATTGCCAAGGGCACGAAACAGATTGCCCAACTCTCGTTGTACATCAGGCGTTGCGCCCGTCAATGCAAGGCGCTGCTGGATCGATTCAATAGTCACCTGGACATATTTAATCGGGCGATTGAGCACTTGTGAAAGGACAGCAGTTGTTTCAAACAGCGTTAAATTTTCCGGTCCCATCAAATTCCGAGTCCAATGACCTGCCCAACTATCATTGAGTAGATATTTTGCTGCCTCATCGCCGATATCGTCAGTAGTAATCCAGGGAATATCGTGATCACTGGCATAGGGAAAGTAGACAGTATGGTCTCGCTGAATGAATTCAACTTGATCTAGAAAATTCTCCATGAAATAGCCGGGACGCAAATGCAGCACATTTGCTGTAGTTTGGTTGAAGATCGATTCGACGTTTCCACCAAATGAGACTGTACCCAAGTTTGATGCTGAACCCGCACCAATGCCAGAAATGTTGACGACTCGCTTGACACCGTTTTCACGCACTGCTTTAGCTGCAGCCATTGCCGTCTGGATGCTCCAGTCACGTAAGCTTGGTGCATCGAGTTTCGGTGGAGTCAGCCAAAACAAAGCATCTGCATTTTGCGTTGCCTCGATCAACCCTTGAGTATCATCGCTGCTGATTGGCTTCACCGTGGCACCTTGAGCCACTAAATGAGCTAACTTTTCTGGATGTCGTGCCAGAAGAATAGTTTCGGCTCCAGCCTGGATGATTTTCTCTGCGGTGCGTCGTCCAATATTGCCGGATGCGGCTGCAATCACAATTTTCATATCTATCCTCTCCTCTGCATTACTCTGCATTAAAAGATTGACGCAAATTTTGTGTGCTACCGGACGCATCAAGAACGAGGACAGGGTTCCAGTATTCACGGTAGTGGATGATCTTGCCATCCTTGGTTTCCAGTCGCATCACATAATCTTGCTGATAGTGACGACCTGTAGCGACAATTACGGCTTCCCCATGCACCTCAGCAAATAGAATATTAGGGTTTGACGTTGGGTAGGCACGAATGTTCGTGAATACCAAATTTTGCATCTGTGCTAACGCATTTTTCATGTAGTTGTAGATGGCAGATTTGCCTTCTAATCGTTCTGGTGAACCGAGAGCAGAAGCATACGGAAATTCAACGACTGCATTTTCGGCAAACAGGTCTACCCAGGCTTGAATATCCTTTGTAATCAGTGCGAGACTGTCAGCAAAAACCTGAGCAGCCGTAGATTGTTCTTTTGTTTCATCTAAAAATTGCATCGCTAAAAACCTCTTAATGAAGGGTTGAAGAAAAGGGCAAGGAAGCTACAGTGGTTGATTCCTGAGGTGTCTAAAAATGTCCTATCTTTTGGCGACACAACCTCATTGTTCGCGCCAGCGATAGTCCACAGGTATCCAGGCATAGCCGGTGCCTTTAACGACACTTGTAGCTTGCCACCTAAATAAACACGAATTTCGGAAATCAGTTGGTCACTTAAGTGCTGCTGTTGCCTCAATTTCAACCAATGTTTCTGGAGAGGCAAGTGAGGAAACACCGATGCCAGTAACAGCGGGGCGCGATTCTGCCAGAAATTGCGCGACAATTGGTCCGATAGTCCCCATAAATTCTCCAAGTTCACCACGAACATAGATGCGAAGGCTAAGCAGATTCTCTACGGAGCTTCCCGATGCATCTAGGACGACCTTTAGGTTCGTTAGCACGTTCGAGAGTTGCCCCTCGACGGTATGGCATGAGACTTGATGGTTCACGTCCCAGTCAACTTGACCAGAAATGTAAACGGTAGCCGATGCGGTATCGATAACAGCATGGGACATTCCGTGTGGTCTTCCATCATAGAGTTGTGGCGGATTAATAAGTTGCTTTCTCATTGTGTCTAAGTCCTTACTGCGGTTATAACAGCTAAAATTAGTTTAAAAAACATGGCGGATGTATTCCATAACCTTGTTATGAAGAGTTGAAGGAATGGGCAAGGAAGCTACAGTGGTTTATTCCTCAGGTGTCTAAAAATGTCCTATCTTTTGGCGACACAACCTTATTGTTCACGCCAGCGATAGTCCACAGGCACCCAGGCATAGCCTTTACCTTCCGCGCGAATATGCCCAACTCCTGGGAAGGGTAAATGTGCGCCTGCAACTAAGCGGCGTGATTTCTCTGCGTCGGCGAACTGTTTCGCACGTTGCACCGCTGCGGCATTGGGATCGACGTCATAGACAATCGTGATCTCGGGCTTCGGAAATTGAACCGAGGCGACGTGAACAATATCGCCGCAGAACTCAATGCTCTCGCCACCGCTTTCAACAAGGAAGAAGCTGTGTCCCGGCGTGTGTCCCGGTGTGGGGCGTGCGGTAATCCCCGGCAAAATAACCGTCTTGCCGGAAAACGGCTTAAGCTTGCCTGCATCAAGATAAGGTTTGACCGTTTTGACTGCTTCATCAAAATATTTGCGGTCGAGCTGCGATCGCTCTGCATTCGCGGGATCGAGCCAAAAATCGACATCAGGTTTGCCAACGTAAACTGTAGCGGTGGGAAACATTAGTTGATCGCCTTTGACCAGACCACCGCTGTGATCGGCATGGATATGGGTAAGGAGAACCGTATCGATCTCGTCGGGTGCATAGCCCGCCGCCTTTAACGACACTTGTAGCTTGCCACCTAGCTCCGATCCAAACAATTCCCCCGATCCCGTATCCACCAACACCTGTTTATCTCCGGTATCGATAAGAAACGCATTGATCGAGGCTTCAACAGGGTTCGTAAGAAAGCTGCTATGGAGAAGGCGATCGATTTCTGCCGGGTTCGTATTGGTTAGGAGCTTAAGGAGATCCTGCGGTACTGTACCATCGCTGAGCGCCGTAATCGTGAAATCGCCTAACATGAAAGAGTAGACACCTGGTACTTGAGTTTTCGCAGTTTTGCCTATGGCAATCCCCGAAAAAAAATACGAGGTTGTAATAATCAGCACTGCAGTTATAATAGCCAAAATTGGTCTAAAAAACATGGCGGATGTATCCCAAAATCTTCTAATGAAGAGTTGAAGGAAAGAGCAAGGAAGCTACAGTGGTTGATTCCTGAAGTGTCTAACAATGCCCTATCTATCTGAAGTGTAGTGAGTTCCAATGCTCGACTTCTTTCAGATTCTTACAACGCTTTATCAGATTCTTATGGTTTTAGCGAACCTGTTTCGGTGTCATTCTAGTGAGGCGTTTAAAGTGTTGAGTCAGATGGCTTTGACTGGAAAACCCAACTTGTAATGCAATGTCGGCGATCGCCAAATTCGTTGTCAACAGCATCAGCTTCGCCTGCTCCACCCGCTGTTTAATCACATACTGATGAGGAGAAATACCTGTGGCGCTTTTGAACAAACTGGCAAAGTAAGTGGGGCTGATATTAATGACTCCTGCAATTTCAACCAGTGACAAATCTCGGTCAAGGTGGGTGTGAATATAGTCGATCGCTCGCTGCAATTGAGCGTGAGTTAAGCTTCTGTTCTGAGACGTAATTGTCTGCGTGAAGGTGGAATAGTGTCGCAGAAGATGAATGACTAACACCTGGGTCAATGATTCGACATATAATTGACCCATCATCCCACCTGACTTCAACTCAGCCAAGAGCAGCATAGCGATATGCTGAAGGTGTAAATCCTGCTTACAGAAACAGTTCACGAGGTTGATCTGCTCCCTATCAAACTCAGATGTTTCAGCGACTTGCGTGATTAACTCCGGTTTCAAGTGGATGTGCAGCGCTGGCTGGTAGGTATCACTTCCCCCGCAGCGCCAGTAGCTGGGTTGTCCAGCAGGAACAAAGATGCTGTCACCCTTTTGAACGATTGATTCATGCAGGCGATCGTCACGCTTTTGGGTCAAATGGACGGGGTGTCCCAGGGGTAAGTTGAGGCAATGATCTGACAGGGCAGGAAGTTCAGTTTCACTTGGAGTCGGAGAATTCTGATACAGTTCAACCAAGATCCCTTTCCAGCCAATTTGCCGACTGGATAACACCAGAGATTTATTCAACCGTTGATTGAGTTCAATCGGACTGACAAGGTTGCTTGTCACAGATTTTGTTTTCAGCATTTGACTTATCCATTTGACCCAGCACCACTCCTAGATTAGCAAAATGGCGATCTGATAGTTAAAACGCACACACAAGCTGTCTTTAGGAAAAGCCAAATCGGTTCTAAATAACTGGAATTTACTGACCGAATCAGTTACCAAGTACCCGCAGTACCAGTTATCAGATAAAAATCTTGTTCGGTGCAAGCCCCCAATTTTAATCGTGGAGATTAATGAAGATTTTATGTCGAGACGCTCCGCGCGAGACATAAAGGCGTCCTTATACAAATCCCCTCAATTCATTGATGGGGATTAACTGTTCACTGTTCACTGTTCACTGTTAAAGGAGTTTATTCCACATTTGGGCTGATTTGTCAACTATTTTGACTGAACCGGCGCTCTAAGGGTTGCAATTGTTTTGTCAGAAAATTAGTGATAAGCATTGCAATGGTTTCACCGTCTTCCTCTAGAGCAAAATGTCCTGTGTTAAGCAAATGGAATTCAATATTTTTCAAATCCCGTAGGTAAGGATAAGCACCATCGGCAGGAAAAATCTGGTCATTCTTGCCCCAAACCACTAATGTTGGAGGTTGATACTTGCGGAAGTACTCCTGCCATTGGGGATACAACGGTGGATTAGAACCGTAGCTATAGAACAGCGCCAACTGAATGTCACTATTACCAGGTCGGTCAAGTAACGGCTGGTCGATATTCCAGTTATCAGGACTAATCGATTCCGGATTACGGACTCCGTGAGTATATTGCCACTTGGTTGCATCCAGTGTTAGCAATTGCCTCAAGTTGTCAGCCTTTTCGGGTGTACGCTCTTTCCAGTAAGCTTTAAGAGGTTCCCAGAACTCGCGAAGTCCTTCTTCATAAGCATTTCCATTTTGTACAATCAGCGCTTCAACTCGCTCTGGATGCTTAGCTGCAATTCTATATCCAATTGGGGCACCGTAATCCATTAAATAAAGGCTATACTTTTTCAATCCAAGCGCTTCAATAAATTTCTCCATCACCTCAGCCAAATGGTCAAAGGTGTATTCAAACTCATCTACTGTTGGCATCGAACTGTTACCAAAACCGGGATAATCAGGCGCAACAAGATGGAATTTATCGGCTAGTGCACCCATCAAACTACGAAACATATGCGATGAAGTTGGAAAGCCGTGAAGCAAAAGGATGGTTGGAGATAAGGGCGAACCTGCTTCACGATAGGAAATATGGAGACTATCAATCTCAATTGTGCGGTATGTGGACATAGCTCTCAAATTCTCCTGACTTCAAATTACTTCAATAGAACGTTCGGTACAATCAAAGGACACACAACAACAAGCATTGTTTGGAAATAAATCTTTTCCGCAATGCGCTTGATATCTTTATATTTTTACACCGAACATTCAGTACAATTTAACTGTACCGATTTTTCGGTACAATGTCAACAGGTTAAACAAAAAATTCAATGGACAAAATTGAAGCGTCTCGGCGATTAGTCAACGTGTTTCGTCAGTATGGTTACGAAGGAGCAACCCTGTCTCGAATCTCTCAAGCAACTGGGTTAGGTAAGGCAAGTCTATACCATCACTTCCCCAATGGAAAACAGGAGATGGCAGAGGCGGTGCTGGAATATGTGAGTCAATGGTTTGGAGTCGCAATCCTCGAACCGTTACACCGTTCAGGTGAACCAAGAAAGCGCATTCAAGCTATGAATGAAAGTCTTAAGCAGTTTTACAACTGCGGGCGAGATGCGTGTCTGTTAGCGCTATTTAGCCTTGGCGATTCCAACGATTTGTTTCACGAGCAAGTCAATCAAATGCTTAATGCTTGGATTGATGGTTTAGCGCAGGTGTTAGAAGAAGTAGGTTTGTCTAAAACACAGGCACGTCAACGAGCAGAGGATGCAGTCATACAAGTTCAAGGTGCGCTCGTTTTAACGCGGGGACTCAATAATACTGCGCCATTTGAAAGAGTTTTGGAGCAACTTCCAGATCAGCTTTTGCACAACGAATAGAACTTGCATTTTGCACAAACCAAAATACATTGAAAAATTGGTGCTGGGATTAAACTGAGTAAAGAGTGCTTTTTCACAAAACTCTATTTGTGAGCGATGAGGTAGGAATTGAGGCAACATGGCGGAAATATCTGCAAAACTTGTCCAAGAGCTACGTCAGAAAACTGGTGCCGGTATGATGGACTGCAAGAAGGCACTAAAAGAAACTGACGGTGACATGGAAAAAGCCATCGAGTGGCTGCGACAAAAGGGCATCGCCAAAGCCGATAAGGGCGCAGGACGTATTGCGACAGAGGGTCTGGTGGATACATACATTCAACCCGGAGCTGAGGTTGGTATACTCATAGAAGTCAACTGTCAAACTGATTTTGTTGCCCGTAACGAAACTTTCAAAGCCCTGGTTCAAAATCTGGCGAAGCAAGCAACGACTGCTGAAAATGTTGAGGCAATGCTTGCTCAACCTTACATTGAAGATGAAAGTGTTAAGGTAGAAGATTTGATCAAGCAAACTAGTGCTCAACTTGGAGAAAATATCCAACTGCGTCGCTTTGCCAAATTTGCACTCTCCAAAGATATAAAAGGAATAGTAGACAGCTACATCCATACTGGTGGTCGAGTTGGTGTGTTAGTCGAACTGAACACTGAGAATGATTCAGTCGCTGATCGTAGCGAGTTTCAAACTCTGGCACGGAATGTAGCCATGCAAGTTGCAGCTTGCCCAAACGTTGAGTACGTGAACGTAGACGAAATTCCGGCTACAGTTGCTCAAAAAGAAAAGGATATTGAAATGGGGCGGGATGACTTGGCAAACAAGCCACAGAACATCAAAGAAAAGATTGTTCAAGGACGAATTGAAAAACGTCTACAAGAAATGAGTTTGCTAGATCAACCTTATATTCGCGATCAGAGTATCACGGTAAAAGATCTGCTACAGTGGAACACAGTTCAACTCGGTGGTTTCATTCAAGTTCGTCGCTTCAAGCGTTTTATCTTGGGCGAAGGTATTGATAACAATGATGACAGTGGTGGTTCTTCCCCAAGTCCTATTCCACTCAGACCAAGTCCCAAACCATCCAGCGATGATATAGCTGAATTACCTCCAGCAGCAAACCTATCATAGTAGTAGTCATGGGAGAAGCGAAACGTCGTCGTCAACAAGATCCAAACTACGGAAATAATCGAAGTGATACACCATTACTGCTTACCTTCACTCTTGTAGAACCCTTGCCTGATGGAACATATTTAGGGACAGCTACGTTTAATGGTCGTCGTTTCAACCTGCAATGGTATGGCGAGAGTTCAGGAGAACCGCAGCGTGTCTTTAACACAATCTCTGAGTTTTTATTACCAAAAGCTAGAGAAATTCTTCGTTACTATCGTAACATTGAGGGAATCTATGGCTGGGAGGCTGTAATTGAAAATCAATCTCTTCAAGTCACAATAAAAACTCCTGCACCAAGAAAAGTGTTTGACGTTCAAAATATTTTACCTGACTCATAATCTAAAAGGCGATCTGCCAAAGGCAGCAGCGTTTGCGCAGCGCCCCCTTAGGGGCTAGCTATCGCTCTTATGTGGAATGAAAACTTATAGATAGATGAAACAAGACCCTTTGACTCGATAAACAGGTATTCCACCAGTCTTAACGTCAACGCATAGCCTTAGCGCGGTTATTTCTCTCGCAAGCGCCGATTTTAATTTTAGACGAAGCAACCAGTGCTTTAGATAGTGAAACTGAACAGCAAGTCCTGGAAAACTTACAAAAAGTTTCCGCTAACCGAACCGTGTTTCTCATCGCCCACCGTTTTGCCCCCCTCAAGCGTGCTGATTTGATTTTGGTACTGGAGGATGAGCTTACCCTGCAAAACTCGCCCTTACTTGTTCTATCTGCCTCTGGCAGTTTGCAAAAACTCCACATATTTTGAAGCTACCTCCATTGCATTTTCTATCAGCACTAGATGTCCTGCTTTGGGCAACTGGATCACTCTTGCACCAGTAATACACTTTTGCAATCGATTAGCCCCACTAATGTCGTAAATCTTGTCCTCCTCGCCCCAAATAGTGAATGTGGGAAGCTGAGTTGGTACACCCTGACAGAGAATGTGATCATAGAGATTGACAATATCCCAAACCTGCTGGTAATGTCGGTTGCGAGTAATGTAATCGTTGACTTTCTCTGCTATGACAGAATCAGGAATCGTGGGAGGAGTGAAGAAAAGCAGGCTGATCTCCAGAGCAAACTGTTCTTTGGTAATTGGAATAAAGGGGTTGATGCCGAGTAAGATTGCTTGTTTGAAACTGTTTGCCCAATCAACAATGCCCAATGGTGAACCAATAAAGGCGAGGCTACGTACCTGATTTGGGTAACGTTGAGCATACAGGTGAGCGATCGCTCCTCCCATCGAACTACCCGCTAGATCAAAAGACTTAATCCCCAATTTCTCCATCAACTCATGTAAAAGTGTTGTTTGGTTCTCCAAAGCATAGTCACTCAAAGTAAAACCCTTACTGTTGCCATAGCCCGGTAAATCTGGGGCGATCGCCCGATAGCCCACAAGAGACAGCCGACACATCATGGTGTTCCACTGCTCCTTGTCAGCAAATAAACCATGTAACAGTAGAATCGAACGCCCGTTCCCCACCTGGCTGTAGGACAATGTACCGTTGCCGACCTGTGTAGTCAGGCTTGCAATCGTGCAGCTTGAGGCAGGCATTGCGCGATTCACAAACACATAGCCTATTGAGCCGCCTAGTACCAGAATGACGATAAATAGTTGAATGATCAACTTTCTCATGGGTTGATGCTCTAAAATCACTGTTGTGAGGGAGTTTAGCACAACTTCCATCTGGTAAAACTTGAGGGAGTCTTACCCATACAAGCAATGAACCAAACGTTATTTCATCTTGCCTTTCCCGTCACAGACATTGCACAAGCAAAAGCATACTATGTCGATGGTTTAGGTTGCACTCCTGGACGGGAAAACCGCAACGCTTTAATTCTCAATCTCTACGGTCATCAACTGGTAGCTCATATTACAAAGGAACCACTCATACCTCAGCGTGGGATATACCCAAGACACTTTGGGCTAATTTTTACTTCAGAACATGACTGGGAGGACTTACGAGATCGGGCGCAACAGCGACAACTCCTTTTTAGAGAAGAACCCAAACACCGCTTTGTTGGTTCTCCTTTAGAGCATCGCACTTTCTTTTTAGAAGATCCTTTTTATAACATTATGGAGTTTAAGTATTATCTTTACCCTGAGGCAATTTTTGGGAGTGCTGAGTATACGCAAATTGGCGATAGCGCCTTGCGCGGCTCCCTTTAGGAGCATCGCCTTTAAGCTTAAATGCATTTTTCTTGCATCTTGTCAAGAGACAGAATACTTCCCAATGCTCGGTTGTTCGTTTTTGAATTGTGAATGAGATCCTACCCTACTGTAAGGACGCTGAGCGATTTTGAATTGCTGAACTGGGGTTGTCAACGCCGAAGCCACTGCAGCCAAACTTCTTGAGTCAGTCAGCATCCAGGAGTGATTTAAAACTGGTACTATCACCTCCCGTCCCACAGGCATTTGCGAACTACTCGCAGGGACAATCATTAAGTCATATGGTGTCCAGATAGAGGTAAAATCAATCTGTCTTAACATATCAACATCCTGATTCAAATTTTGCAACAGAACACTATCAGGACGCATTTGAATGCAACCAAGACCTTGGCGACAGTAAGCAATCCAAGTGCCATGATGGGGTGATGAGATGGTAACAAACCGCTGCACGCGGTTGATTCCTCCCAGTCGTTGGACGTAATAACGGCTAACGACACCTCCCATGCTGAAGCCCACTATATCCAAAAATTGTTCTGGTTCAAAAGTCGCATCAATATAATCAGCAACTTGCTCAGCTAAGGTGTCAAGACCAATATTGCCATTATTTGGTATTAAGTCTAGGTCATACACCGTCCAACCTCTCTGGTTCAGGTAGGGAATCATTGTATCGAAAACTCGACCTGTATCAAAAATACCGTGTACCAGTAGCACTGGATTTCGCTGTACTTTGACGTTATTCATTTACAAAACAAAATAATGAAGTTCTATCTTTTCCTAATCTAGTGGAGTCTCATCACCCTTTACCAAAAAGCTATGACAGTCTCCGTATTGGTTTGAGGGGAACAGGAAACAGGAAACAGGGAATAGGGAACAGGGTTTTTCAAGAGTCGACACGCATATCTGAAAGTACAAGTTAACTTTTGTTAAGCAGGCTGTCGAAATATTGCCTCAAGTTACAGTAAAATTTAATAATAAAACCTAACTGTTTACAGGTGGCAAGTGCCTGAAAGTAAAGAGTGAAAAGCACTAGCCTTGTTCAGTCATAGCTACTTTGTTAAGAAATAAACCGTTAGAAAGCTGTCACCGTAACTGGTTGTACAGGCTAATGGGTAGGTCAAGAATATCTTGATAAAAATTAAACATATTCCGTGATTTTCTAAGGATTACGGTCACATTCCAGGTATAAGAGGCAGGAGAAATTGTAATGATCGGTTTTATCAAAAATTTAATCACTGGGGTTCTGAATTTCTTTACTGGGCTTTTGGGTGGTAAGAAGAACGGCTATTACCTAGAGTTCGATGAAGCCGCTGAAGCAACAAAAGAAGCAGCGAAGCAAGCAGCATCGAAAGCTCAAGAAGCGGTTGAACCAGTAGTCTCGAAAGCTCAAGAAGCGGTTGGATCAGTAGTCTCGAAAACTCAAGAAGCGGCTAAACCAGTCGCAGCAAAAGCTAAGAAAACGGCTAAGTCAGTTGCAACACAAGCAGCCACAAACAATGGAACAAAAGATGCTGTTAAGCCACAACCTAATGTTCAGTTAGTACAGACTGCAGTTGGTGTTAAGCCTGAGCCTGTAAAATCAGAAAAAGCCAAAGCAATAATTCAAAAGGAGCCAACTGAAACCACTTTTGCACCAAAATATCTTGCTGTACCCAATACCACCAACGGTCGTCGGCGTCCAGGTGCGAACATGAGTTCTTTTTTAGACATGGCAACTCAAGTGAAAACCTCTAAGTAGCTTTTGAATATTCTTTAGGGTGGGCGTTGCTCACCCTACTATTAATTGATAATTTTTATAAAAAAGAACTATTTTTACAAAATTTGATTCGTTTTTATATCTAAAGCTGTCCCCACAAAAAGTATAGTGTTTTCAGCTTGCTGAATCGAATGTCAGTGATTCTAACTGTGCTGCCACAACAGATAAGGCAACAACTGGGGCTGTGACTGCCCGCAAGATGCGACGCCCGAGGGAAACAGGTTGAAATCCAGCGTCAAGAGCGTGTTTCAATTCTTTATCTGTCCATCCTCCCTCTGGTCCAGTGGCAATGATAATATCAGATGTTGTAGAAACTTGATTGATTGCCTCTCTTAAATGAGGATAACTGCCACGAGCCTCACAAATGTAACTGTAATTTGCTGTCCCTGTGGCAAGACTAGTCATAAAAGAAACGGGTTCTAATATTGTAGGCACAAAAGAACGCTCTGATTGCTCAGCAGCTTCTTGTGCAATACGCAACCAGCGTTCGAGTTTTTGAGGGCTGGGATGAAGTAAAGTGCGATCGCTCACAACCGGAACAATAACCCCGACTCCCAACTCAGTACAACACCGCACCACATCATCAAATCCATTTCCTTTAGGCAAGGCTACCATCAACGTTATGGATACGGGTAACTCCGTTTCCACCGTTAGGGACTCTAAAATTTGTGCTTTTTCTCCTTCCAACTGCGCCAGCCACCATTTACCTTTGCCATTTATTGCGATAAAGCGATCGCCCTCCCGCAAACGCAAAACACGTTCCAGATAATGTTGTTGCTCTTTCGTCAGCAATATTTGCTCTTGTTGAAGTTGGGATGGTGCTATTGCGATTCGTTGGAGTTGTGACATGATATCAACAGTGAACAGGAAACAGGGAACTCTTAACAGGGAACAGGGAATAGGGAATAGGGAATAGGGAACAGGGAACGATTATCAAGGTTTCAGACGACAACAAGTACTGATAACTGATAACTGATAACTGATAACTGATAACTGATAATTAGCCAAGGTTGTCAAACACTTTAAACATAGGCAGATACATAGAGAGCAAAATTGTACCAACCATTCCCCCCAAAACAACAATCATAATCGGTTCCAAAATGCTGGTTAGTGCTTTGACTGTCTGTTCCACTTCATCTTCGTAGAAATCAGCAATCTTCATCAACATAGCATCTAATTCACCAGTTTCTTCTCCGATGCTAATCATCTGAATTGCCATTGGAGGAAAAACTTTCTCTTTTTGCAAAGCAATGCTAATCATGCCTCCTTGTTGAATTTCTGTACGCGCAATATCAATAGCTTTAGCAACCACCTGGTTTCCTGACGTATCCCGCACAATTTCCAAGGAAGTCAGAATTGGTACTCCTGAACGAGTCAAAGAACCAAAAGTACGACTAAAACGTGCAATGGATGATTTTTGAATTAACTCACCAAACAACGGCATCTTCAGCAAAAGACGATCTATGGTTTCACGTCCAGCCTGAGTTTTGTGATATTGTCGATAGGCGATACCTGCTGTGATAACGCTGATAATCACCAAAAGCCAAGAACTTCTTAACACTTCACTTAGCTGTAGCATAAATTGCGTCAGAGCAGGTAATTGAATACCCAATTCTTGATAGATATTGGCAAAAACAGGGATAATAAAAATTGTCATAGCGAGAAAGATGGCGATCGCCAAAAATCCCACAACAACAGGATAAGCCAATGCTGATTTAATTTGGTTTTGTAAGCGAGCAATATCCTCCAACAACTTGGCTAAACGATTTAGCACTTCATCCAAAACACCACCAACTTCCCCAGCCTCAACCATACTGACATATAAACCATCAAAGCAATCAGGATATTTCCGCATCGCCTCAGAAAGATTCATGCCACTTTGCACATCAGTGTTAATACTTAATATCGCTTGTTTAAGTTTAGGATTGCTACACTGCTCGGCTAACACACTCAAACTTCTTACAATTGCCACTCCTGCGTTCACCAAAGCAGCAAATTGACGAGAAAATACGGCTTTATCCTTCACTGAAACATACGTAAATTTGGTTTGAAATTCTTTGAAGTCAAAGCCTTGAGATTCTTTTTTGATATCTTGTACAATATAACCCTGTTGCCTAAGATAAATACGAGCTTGAGCCAAGGAATTAGCTACAATTTTTTCTCTTTTCGATTTTCCTCGCGAGTCCTTAACACGAGCAACGAATGTTGGCATATAAAGCAATTCAAAATTTAAAATTCACAATTCACAATTCAAACTTTAAAAATAACAAACCCACTGCCCCCAACCATTCTGCTTGTTGATTTAAAATGCCCCTTATAACCAGTTATCAGTTATCAGTTATCAGTTATCAGTCGTTTACTGTTCACTGTTCACTGTTCACTGTTAAGGGTTCCCTGTATTTTAATGTGCTTTGACTGCTATTCCTGCTCTTGTTCCAGCTAGTAGTGCTGCACTACCGATAAGACGCTTAATCTCGTCCGGCTTAGAAGTTTTAGACATTGCATCTTCCAAAGAGATAAATCCTGCCTTATATAAATCTGCTAAAACCTTTTCTAAAGTCTGCATACCCATTTTTCCACCAAGCTGAATAGCAGAGTAGATTTGAGATGTTTTACCTTCACGAATTAGGTTAGAAATAGCAGGAGTCACAACCATAATTTCTTGAGCCATCACTTGACCAAATTCGCCTGGTTTCGGATCTTTTCGAGGAACCAAAGTTTGACTAAATACCGCCACTAGGGAATTCGACAACTGCACTCGCACTTGAGTTTGTTTTTCTGATGGGAAAACATCAATAATTCTATCTACAGTTTGTGCTGCTGAACTCGTGTGCAAAGTTCCAAAAACCAAGTGTCCTGTTTCCGCAGCGGAAATCGCCAAGGAAATTGTTTCCAAATCGCGCATTTCACCCACCAAAATGATATCTGGGTCTTCCCGCAATGCTGCTCTTAAAGCATTGGCAAAGCTTTTTGTATCCTCACCAAGTTGCCTTTGATGAATCACACTTTTAATCGGTTCATAGAGAAATTCAATCGGGTCTTCTACCGTCAAAATATGCTCTGAACGAGTGCGATTAATGAAATCAATAACAGCAGCTAGAGTTGTTGTTTTACCAGAACCGGTGGGACCTGTTACCAAAATTAATCCCCTTGGTTTTTCTGACATTTCTCGGACAACATCTGGTAAACCTAATTTTTCAAAGCTTGGAATTTTGGAACTTAACGCCCGCAAACACGCCGCATAAGCCCCACGTTCCTTATAAACATTGACCCGAAAACGAGCCAATCCCTTCATACCATAAGAGCAATCTAACTCCCAGTTTTCCTCTAAAATTCGACGCTGGGAATTATTAAGCATACTAAAAATCAACCATTGACACTCATCTGCTGACAATGGCTGGTTGCCAATAGGTGTCAGTTTACCACTCAGGCGAAAATAGGGAGGCAAACCAGCGGATAAATGCATATCCGAACCACCCATTTTAATCAACTTATCCATCAAATCTTCAATCATCATTTCCATTTTTATGACTTCCTTTATTCAAAACTAATGACTAGTGACGACTCCCTTCGGTACTCTAAAATTACCTCTGACAGCGAAGCGTATTTTCTCTGCGTTCTCTCTCTTGAAAAGGTATGATCGGAGGAAACCTCCGCTCATACTTTTCGCTGCTTCCTCTGCGGTTTTAAAATCAGTAATCTTTTGGTGGGAAAAGAGTAACTACCCTTAAAACCGTGGTGTCATACAGTATGGACAATCTAACCATTCAGCTTCCAGCCCAGCATGACAAGTCCGACAAGTCAGACTCCTCTTACGTTTAGCTTTTAACTCCGCTTCCAAACCCGTATCAGTAAACGTGACTCGTTCAACTTCTTCCAAAGTGGTGTAACCTTGACACACTAAATCCAAGCTGTAAGCCAGTAAAGTTTTCATCCCTTCTTCCACCGCTACTTCTTTGATGCGTTCCGTTGGTGCATCTTGGGAAATCAAGGCTTGCAAACGTTCTGTGATTCGCATAACTTCATAAACACCACAACGTCCCTTGTAGCCAACACCATGACACTCTGGGCAAAGCTGATCATTTGCTTTGGCTTCGTGAATTTGCTCTAAAGTTAAAGTATTTGCCTTATAAAAAGTAACACCCGCTTGTTGAGTTGCTGATAAACCATAGCGAGATAGTTCTGTTGTGGTGGGAGTGTAGGGAATGCTACAAATAGGACACACACGCCGTACTAAGCGCTGTGCTAACACACCAATCAAAGAACCAGAAACCATGAAAGACTCAATGCCCATTTCTGCCAAACGGGCGATCGCCCCCGGCGCATCATTCGTATGCAAAGTTGTCAAAACCAAGTGACCGGTCAATGCTGCCTCAATTGCTGTTTTTGCCGTTTCCCTGTCTCGCGTCTCACCCACCAGAAGCACATCAGGATCTTGTCGCAAAAAAGCCCGTAAAGTTGTTGCAAAATTCAGACCTTTTTCCCGAATCACCTGCACTTGAGTAATTCCAGGTAAACTGTATTCAATTGGGTCTTCCACCGTACAAATATTAATACCTGAAGAGTTCAGTTCCGAAAGTGCCGAGTACAACGTTGTTGTTTTACCAGAACCAGTGGGTCCTGTCACCAAAATCAAACCAAAGGGACGACTGACCATATCCTTGACAATTTGCAAAGTATCTGCTTCAGTAATTACCTGATCCAATCCCAATTGAGTTGCAGAGTTATCCAAAATCCGCAGTACGACCTTTTCCCCGTAGCGACTGGGCAAAGTACTAACGCGGAAGTCCAGCTTTCGTCCCTCAAACACTCGTCTGATGCGTCCATCTTGAGGTAAACGCCGTTCAGCAATATCTAAGTTGGCAATAATTTTGAAACGAGTTGTGACAGCAGGAATGATTTTTTTGGGCAGAGGATCGAAAGCTTGACGCAGCACACCATCCTTACGAAAACGAATGAGTAAGTTTTCTTCTTGCGGTTCTACGTGAATATCAGAAACCATCTCATGTAGTGCTTTCGCGAGGATTCTGTTAACTAAATTGATAATCGGGGCATCCTCAGCACCCTTCATCGCTGCGCCTAAGTCAGCTTCCTTATCTTCAGGTACATCTTCTAAATTGAGATTGTCTAGATTTTCTAAATCCTGATTAATATCTGTAAACTTTTCCTGTTCCAGGTGCTTTTGTCGAACACTCACCTCATCCAAATATTGGTTAATAAGTTGCTGGTAATCTTCTTGAGTAATGACTATCCGCTGCAAAGTCCATCCCTGCGGACGTAAGATGCGATTCAAATCATCCCAAGCCTCTAAATTATCCGGATCTACCATCGCCACCATAACCGAGGGTGGGTTTTGTTCGGCATTCTTTGCTAGTGGTACCAAGTGATGGCGACGACAGATATCTACTGGAATCAGGGTATCAATCAGTTGACCAATTGTTCTTGTGCCAATCTGACTCACTTCTAAATCAACAGATTCAACACCGTATAGTATTTTAAGTTCAAATAGCTGCTGCTTCTTGTATAACCTATATAACTCTGGTGACAACTGTCGTCCGGAAATAGATTCCAGCACTTCTGTCAGGGATCTGCCAGACTTGCGACTTTCAATCAGTGCTTGTCTCATTTGTTCGCTATTGACAAAGCCAGATTGCACTAGTTTGTTGCCAAAGGGCGAGAACTGAGACCTTGTAGTCACAGCAGTACTACGCCTTTGTGGTAACGAGTGAGACATATATGAGAAATTAGTCACGGAAACTCTAATTAGAGTATTCCCAAGCTGTGAGATAGAATTGACATCTACACTGATAATAATTGAGACATTTTTTATAAAATGACTACCGATTGAGACTAGGATCAACCTTCTCTAGGTAAGCTCGAAAGATTTGATGTGCGGTTTTGTGGTCGCCTTTTGGGGTAAGGTCACACAAGAACCATAAACCTTTACTTTGATAACATCTCGGTTTATCTGTCGCAATCAACCGACCAAGGTGTTCACAATTCCAACCAGGAAAAGTGTACTCCCAATTAGCAAAAACATGAAGGGCTTGTTTGAGTCGCTCAATTGTTCGCTTTGGATCAAAAGCAATGTGGTCAATACCAGCAACAAATTTTGCCTCTTTTCTCTCAAATGGACATAACCCACGACCTGTATCAAAAATATGTGTTTCTGATAGACCAATCCCATAATGCCAAAATGGATCAGATGGATTTTGCCAGTTGAGTAAACGCCCGTATCGCTCACTTGAAGAGTCAACGAGACACTCAATTTCTTTTATTCTCTTATAGACTTGTTCTACAGACAACGACATACGTGAAGGGGAATTTACTAACTGCTGCTCATCAAGTTAACAGGTCGCCCCAAGGAATCGCCATCCTTCTTAAAGGTGGGGACGCCAGATACCTTTCTAAGTGTTGTGAAAATGTTGCATTCTGGCTTCCTTACACAGCAGCCAAACAGGTAAAAACAAGTTTGGGTTATAATATTGTCTTTGACAAATCAATTGTCTTGTGACGATTCAAGTTCTTCATACGGCAGAATAACGGTGTCAACGATATGTTATATCTCCAGTAGTCCAAAGCCTTGGATCTATGACTAATGAATAGTGTAATGACTAAAAACTAATGACTAACAGTTTAGAGGCTCAACTTTTAGAACTGCGAGAGGAAGGAGAAAAAGCGATCGCCGCCGCTGATACGCTAGAACGTCTAGAGGAACTTAGAGTCAGCTACCTCGGGAAAAAAGGTCAACTTGGGGCGCTGTTGCGGAGTATGGGACAACTGAGTGCGGAGGAAAGACCAAAATTTGGGGCGATCGCCAACACAGTCAAAGAAGCTTTGCAAAACAGTCTAGACCAGCAACGCGCAACTTTGGAAGGGGCGAAAATTCAGGCGCAGCTAGATGCTGAAACCTTGGATGTGACAATGCCAGGAATTTACCGTCCTCAAGGTCGCGTCCATCCCCTCAATGGCGTCATCGACAAAGCTTTGGATATCTTTGTCGGTTTGGGCTACACCGTAGCTACTGGACCAGAGATGGAAACAGATTACTACAATTTTGAAGCTCTGAACACCCCACCCGACCACCCCGCCCGTGATATGCAGGATACTTTTTACCTGCCAGACGGGAATCTGCTGCGGACTCATACCTCGTCTGTACAAATTCGTTATATGGAAACTGAGGAACCGCCCATCCGGGTGGTAGCGCCAGGACGAGTCTACCGAAGAGATAACGTAGATGCGACTCACTCAGCAGTTTTCCACCAAATAGAACTTTTGGCAATTGACGAAGGACTGACATTTACCGACCTTAAAGGCACAATTAAGGTATTTTTGCAAGCGATGTTTGGTGAGTTGCCTATTCGCTTCCGCGCTAGTTATTTCCCGTTTACAGAACCTTCTGCTGAAGTTGATTTGCAGTGGAATGGTCGCTGGCTGGAAGTGATGGGTTGCGGTATGGTGGATCCAAATGTGCTGAAAGCCGTGGGGTATGATCCGGAAGTTTACACAGGATTCGCTGCTGGTTTTGGTGTAGAACGCTTTGCGATGGTTTTACACCAAATTGATGATATTCGCCGTCTTTATGCCAGTGATTTGCGCTTTTTGCGGCAGTTTTAAAAAAGTTAGGAGTTAGGAACTGTAACTTAATCTATGGACAAAGCTACCCATGACTACCCATTTTTGGGTAGCTTTTCTCTTGCGATACGCTCAATAACATCACTTAAGCTTCCGGTTCATACTGTTGTTAGACGTTGCGGTCATTATCCGAAGCGAGTTCCAACGTCATCAGGTGTTCGTCGTAGAAACGTCCAGGTTTCGAGAATGTCTCTTGCTCAGTACCGTAGATACGGAAGCCAAGCGATTGGTAAAGACAGATCGCTGCTTTTTGTTGGGTGACGACAGTTAGGTTGACTCTTCTAATGCTTTGGGCGTTCGTTGCCCAACTCAAAGCTTGCCTGACAAGCGATCTACCACAACCGTTGCGACGGAATGCGGGCAAAACATACAGCCCCCCAAGATGAGCGCGGTGCTTCTCGTTGGATGCGCAATAGCGAGAAATCCGGACGATGCCAATGAGTTGATTGTCTTGAAACGCTCCGAAAAAGCAACGCTCGTCGCTCTGTGCGAGTCTTGTAGCTATCTCAGAAAGATTTGGTTCATCCTCTGGCAACGAGCCGAAAGCTGGGGGTTGTTCATGAAGTGCAAGCAGACGCACAAAACGATATGATTCAGCATCAGCGGGAGAAAGCACTCGTACGCTGATGGACATAATACTGTGTTGAGGCTGGCTGGTTTGATTTTTATTCATAGCAGACTGGTAGAAACGCTTAACGGTGATGCATTTTAATCGATTCTTCTAACTTTTCTCGTGACGTTGCACTTTAGCCCAAAATTCAAAGATTTTGTAAAAACGCTTGCCACTCAGCACGATAAGCATTTTTTTCTGCTTCTGTCAAGAAAGTGGCTTCCAAAGTGTTCAAATTCAATTGCCATAATTCTTCCCAAGAAAATCCCTGACCAGCGAGTGTCAGATACTCGTTGTTGAGGTCGGTACTAAACATTGGGGGATCGTCAGAGTTGAGCGTACAGTACAGTCCAGCATCTAGCATTTGGCGAATGGGATGAGGTTGGTCTGGTGGGACGATACTCAAGCAGTAATTGCTTTGTGGTGAAACCTCAAGTGGTGTCTGCTTCTGACGTAGTGTTTCTACAAGTACCGCATCTTCCAAACAGCGTACACCGTGCCCAATCCGTTCTGCCTGTAAACTGTTCAGGGCACCCCAAATACTAGCTGGTCCTTCTGTTTCGCCTGCATGTGCCACCACTCTTAATCCCTGAGAGCGGGCTTTAGCAAAAGTCTCAGTATAATTTTCAGGGGGATACCCAGTTTCAGGACCACCAATGCCAAAGCCGATAACAATTCCTTTTTCCTGACCTTGCAGCGCAAAGTCTAAAACTTGGCTCTGCAAGTCAGGAAATTCTCGGGAAATATCAACAATGAACTTAACCCGACTGCCATATTTGGCTTCCCCTGTAGCGGTTCCAACTGCTAAAGCATTAAGTAGCTCATCATTGCTTAACTTACCGTGGTGCAGTGCAAAGCTGAAATAGGCTTCGCTGTAACGGATATTTTGCTGTGACTGATTTTTCAAGAATTGCTCTGCCATTTCTGCAAAATCATCTGGTGTTTGCATACACCCAGTGGCAGTGCGGTATACCTCAACGAAATGAGGGAAGTCTCGAAATTGGTAAAAAGATTTCCACTCTTCAAATGAGGCAACTGGCAAGGTCACTTGATTACGCCCAGCCATGCTATATACGGTTTGTGCATCTATTGCTCCTTCTAGATGAACATGAATTTCCACCTTTGGCATGGCTTGCAGTCGCGTTGCAAGCGTTGGATCAACTTGTGTAGATGTATGGGTGAGCATGACTCTTTATTCTAAGAAAGAAAAAGTACAAACATTTCTACATCAGTTTTATCGCTTCATGAGTTTAAGAATTTAAGATACAAAGTTATTTTCGGCAGCAATTATCACAATGTCCGCAACGCCAGTTCTTTATTTCTTCATCAAAACCAAAAGCACTCAATAAAAAACGCCAGCGACAATCCCTAGTCGTAAGATATTGATTCATCTGTTTGGTGGCGTGTGATTGTGTGACTGATTTAGTTTTCGCCCCTGGAACGATACTGTAGTGGAAAGGGTCAAGCCACTTGAGTTGTCCGGTGCTGTGTAGTAGAGAGAGGGCGATCGCACCATCACGAAACTCTCGCGCCACAGCATTCACTTCCCCCGTTTTTGGCAATTTTTTCAAAACTTGCTGCGCGTCTAGCTGTTGCTGCTGCAAATTCTCCTCAAAAAACTTTTGTCTTTGCTTATCTTGTGGATCTAACCACCCTGTTGGTTCACTGATCAACATCAGTGCTTGGGCTGGTTTTCCATCTCTTCCAGCACGTCCAATTTCCTGCACGTACTCTGAAATCAACAATGGCGGGTGAAAATGAACCACCCAACGGACATCAGACTTATTTATCCCCATACCAAAAGCACACGTGCAGATGACAAACGGCATTTTTCCACTCAGCCATTGTGTTTCTATATCGCGGCGTTCCTCTGCGCCTAATCCTGCATGATAACCTGCTGTAACGTAACCCAACTCTAGCAGCCATGCAGCCAACTCTTCGCTATCTCGCCTTGTCCGAACGTAAACAAGCCCAGTTTGTTGTGGTTTATCGGAAAGAAATTTTAAGAATTGTTGCTTTCTGCCTCTTGGAGTCCAAACTATACGAATAGAAGGATTAATATTAGAACGATAAGGATTAATACGAAAAACTACAGGTTGCTGTAACTGAAGAATTTCTCGAATTTGAGTTTGGGCTAAAGGGTCAGCGGTGGCGGTAAAAGCGGCTAGTGCTATATTTGTTCCCGATGGTTTTGATTTGAGTAGCGCTGGTCGTACTGCCCCCAATCTTCGATAAGCTGGTCTAAAAGTATCTCCCCACTGTACCAAACAATGCGCTTCATCAAGTATCAATCCATTAATCACAAGTTGCGGCTGACACAACCTTTCCCACACTGGCTTGCTGAGTAAAGTTTCTGGCGACAAGTAAAGTAACCTGAGTTGTTGTCGTTCCAAAGCTTGTAAAGTGATACGCCGCTTGTCAGCTGGTAATTCACTGTGCAAAAGTGCAGCTGGTAAATTGCGTTCCCGAAGTTCCTGCACTTGGTTTTCCATCAGCGCCACCAAAGGCGAAACAACAAGTGTTAATCCACTTTGTAGGAGTGCGGGAAGTTGAAAACAAATTGACTTTCCCCCACCTGTGGGCATGATAATCAGCGCATCTTTTTTTGCTAACAAACTCTGGATAATTTCTCCCTGCGGTGGACGAAAATCTTCATAACCCCAGATTTTTTGAAATGCAGCGCGGACTTCATTCCAAGATGGTGTTGTAGAAGGATTCATGAGCCATAGTAAATAGGAGTGATACTGACTGAATATATCCTCTGGTTTTAAGCTACTGGCTCAGTAATCTTATCAGATTGAGTTAAAAGCTTTTACAATAAAGCTATTCATCTTCGTCTCCTGGTGGTCGTTCGCTCCCGCTTTGTTGGGCATTCCACTCCAAAACAATGCGTTCCAACATTTCAGACTGTGTACAGTTATTAACAGCGGCGTACATTTTAATCAACTGTCTCACTTTAGGACTAATGTAGCGTATCTCTAGTTGGTTACTTTCTGCCATGTCCGTTAAAGTTTGCTATCTATTACATATGTTGAACTATTTAACTGTGTCTGTTGCAATAAGCTTTGTTAATAGTAAGCACCTACTATCGCCAATATCGCCAATACTAAAACAACACAAATATTGAATTAGCGTTGCCTGCGTGAGTCATGGCTACGTTCTAGCAAAAAAGACCATACAACGAACGTGATTTTAATGCAGGCGAGTCCGTCAAGCCTCCGGCTTATCGCACGCTCGTTTGGTTTTTCCTCAGAAAACAAACAGGAACTTTTTATCTTTTTGTTTTGAGAGTATTTGCAGTTGGTTACATCTATATTTTATTTTTTTATTTGATTAGCATTGGTTCTTGCTCTCTTAGCACAGGCACTCTCAGTGGATCGTAGCCTAGTTGTTGAGTAATCCGTTCCCTAGCTAAAGCGCGGTACTCCCAAAAATGTTCTCCAGCAGCACATAGCCCCAAATACATATTGAGAACTTGAGGCTTTCTCAGCAGAATCGTCCATAGTTGTTGCCAGAACTGCCCGCGAATTTCAGGTCGCCGTAAGCCCTGATGCCAGATTAACTGAGCAACGAGCCGCAACCCCTTACCTGGAGAAAATTGCATGGTTTGCTTTCGTTTTGCTAGCGAGCCAATACTGAGACATTGCTGAAAACAGCGTCTGAGATAGTTTCTGGGTTCATACAACGTCCAGAAGCCTTCTACATACTCTCTAGCGATTTCATCGATGGAGCGGGTGGGGACAAAATTCATCAAGGTATTCTGGTCTCCCACCTCAACGCCGCCAATACCCTCTACTAAACGCTGCTCTTTTTGAAGACGGTTCCATAGAGCAGTATTGGGCAAAGCTTGGAGGATGCCCAGCATCGGTTGAGGAATACTGGTTTGTTCAACAAAAGCTTGAATCCGTTCACCTGCTCCTGGGCGTTCTCCATCAAAACCGAGGATAAACCCCGCATAGATGAGCATCCCTGCTTCATTGATCTTGCGACAGGCTTCGATGAGCGGATTGCGAGTATTTTGCACTTTTTGTGTGACTTGCAGGCTGTCTTGGTCAGGGGTTTCTATGCCGAGAAAAACTGCATAGAAGCCTGCTTCATTCATTAATTGCAACAGTTCATCATCTTCTGCCAAATTCACAGAAGCTTCAGTTATGAAGGTGAACGGATAGTTGTGCTCCTTTACCCAAGGAATTAATTCTCGTAAGAAGCGTTTGACGTTACGCTGATTTCCAATAAAGTTGTCATCAACGATGAAGAGTGACCCTCGCCAGCCTAAATCATAAAGAGCTTGTAACTCGGCTATGGTCTGGTGAGGCTCCTTGGTGCGTGGTTTCCGACCGTAGAGGACAATGATGTCGCAAAACTCGCAGTTGAAGGGGCAACCGCGAGAAAATTGGATAGCCATCATCAAGTAGGCATCCCGTTGCAGCAGGTCAAAACGCGGCATCGGGCTTTGGGTGACATCAGGTTTTTCCAGGGAGCGAAAGATTCCTTGCTCTTTGCCACCTTTGAGCGCTTCTAGAAACTGTGGAACTGTCAACTCCCCTTCATCCAAAACCAGATAATGCGCTCCAGAGTCAAGAGCATCTTGCGGGATTGAAGTGGGGTACGGACCACCTACTGCCACTTTTTTGCCTAACCGCACCGCTTTTTGAATCAGGGCATGGAAATCTGGTTTCTGCACCAGCATTGCAGAAAGGATTACTAGGTCACACCACTCCCAATCAGCCTCTGTTTCAAGATTGACGTTGCGATCGCAAAATCTAATTTCCCAGTCCTTGGGTAGAAGGGCTGCTACTGTAATCATCCCCAGTGGAGGCAAGACGGCTTTGAGTCCGGCGATTTCCATGAAGCGATCATAAGACCAAAAGGACTGGGGAAACTGAGGGTAAATCAATAGTGCTTTCATAAAATCCTTTTTGCACAACTGTGAGTACCACGAACACCCATCAATAGCCGAAAGCATCTCCGTAAGATTCGCAATCGGCTCGTCGAACTGGAATGTTGCCCCAAGCAAATTAACGCCTGCAAGTAGTATTTGATACTGTTAGTCAAATGACTACAAATTAGGTATATAGAGATGATACAGACACTCAAACCATTAATTTGTCGTTAACCGTTTCAAGTGGCAACACACCTGTAGGAGGCTTTGTCATACCTTCGCCAACCGCATCTAACGAAGATATTTTAAATACTAAAAATAAAAAACTTTAGTTTTCTCTATCTAAAGTAATAAGACTAGAGTCTGGGTTATCCTGGACACTACTCACACAAAAATTAATATGGTCACGGATAGCCCGCTCATAAACTATAGTCTGCTTTGTTCGTATGCCTATAGGCTGATATATCAAGTTAATTTTTGGAAACTCGCACCAAGACATCAAAAAAATGTCTTTGGCGGGAGTAGTAATTTCATAATGATTCTCTTGTTTTTTCTTCTTAAGCCTACAATTATTGAGTCGTAACTTTTGTCTAAATAATGTTTCAAATTCGGGAATTAGGTTTGAAGCGGTTTTCATGCTTTATACACGTTTAAACGTGTTATTTAGGCAAAGAACATCTGGGTGATGTTATTAAGTATAACACTGCTACCTCTTATATTTTTTGGCAACAACGCTCAAATTATTCGTCTTAACTGCGGTTCGTGTCGCTATCTCCGCAAAGAAGTTCTCTGGTCGCATTTAGATAAGTTTGCAGATGAGTTACTAAAGCACCCAGCATCTGTAATAACTTCAATCAGACCTACACCACCGCCAGCAAAATAAGCATCATTAGCACTAAAGATGACTCCCAAAAGTCTGCTACTTTGTTTTGACTCTATCTTAATTCAACATTTTGCTCAAAAACAAAGATACAATCATTTCGGGTTTTTTTGTACTGAAAACCATAATCTAACAAAGCTTGCTTTAAAGTTTGCAACTCAGATTCTTTGAGTTGATTTTTCTGGAGTGCTATCTCAATCGCTTCCTTATTTACTGTAAAAATTAAACAGTCTTTTAATTGGTTATAATCCCAGTTTAATTTTCTAGCTGTATTTAATTCTATGGCAGCTAATGTACTATCAAATTCGCTTGTAACCATATTTTTTACTTGCATGAACTTACCGTTATTTTAACATTTTTAAGAGATAAAAAACAAAAGATAAATCTTAAGGAATAGATATAGCGGTTATCAGTTGGGTGCAATACATCAAAGAATTTAGGAACCGCACCCTCGACGCGGATGGACGCAGATAAATTTGTATTTGATTCAAACGAGAAGCGCTATAATAAGTTAGGCAAGCAATTTTCTCATTTCACAAATATCAACCTTTTGGTAAATGTTTCTCCTGGAGTGATGGAGATGTACATAAGTTTTAAATCATATTAATAGGTAGGCGTAATTAAATATAAGATAAGACCTTATCCTCAATCCTTTTCCGTGGGTTCGGAGAGGGAAGCCGGAGGTAGGGTGAGGTTTTATATTTAATTTGACCCACTTACTTAGAATAAGATTGAGTGATACTCGTAATAATACTAGAAAAAATAAATTATATAACCACAAAAAGCTGTACTGTTTCATTAAGCTAGCATATATTACCTTTATTGCTGGATTTCTCCACTTTTGCAGCTAGTGGCTTAACTTAAAGTCGCTCACCTAAAAAGTCAATGGGCATAGTTTTATTTCACCATACATGTTTGTTTAATGGTTCAACTCATATCTGGCACCTCTCCGTAGAAAACCGTACAAACTAAAAATATGCAAGGGTAACTCACATCTTGCATCATTCTCAACAAGACCTAAAAAACCGGGTAACGGAGCCGGCAAATTAAGGTTTGCAAGTGTCGGAATTCTCAAGAAACCCGGTTTTTGACCCGGGTGCAAGATCTGAGGTAAGCTACATTATTTTTATTGGCTTTAGGACTTACGCACCATCTGCTGTGAAACCCGGTTTCTTCGTTCGTCTTTGGTTGCGAAACAGACGATTTTTGGTAGAAACCGGGTTTCTTTGCGTAAGTCCTGGGCTTTTCTCGCTAAAATAAAGAACTTTTGGTTTAATACTGAGTGACTAAATAACAGAAATTTTTATTGGTGCAATCTGTGAATCAAGATAAGTGGACAACATTATAGACAAGCAAGATTTTTGCAAAATCTGTGGCACCTTAAACGCTACCTATTCCAATCAACTAGCTCTCCACTCACACAAGTAATCCCTCAGTGCGGAAACTTAGTGAGCAACTTCTTAATAACTATCTGCACTTGCAGGATCAATCTCCCAGTCCTTCTGCAAGTACTCAAAGCTTGCATTCTCAAAGAAGTATCCCTGCCATCTTCAATTGTTCCATTCCTCAGGAGCGTGCTTTCAAGCTTGCAACTATAGTTTGATGTGAAGCGTTAATGTATTGCTAAGTTTCCAAAGCCCATCCGTAATCTGCATTCGCAAAACTTGTGTGATATCGTTTCTCCCACGCTTACAGCACATGGAAGCATTTCAGTAGCCAGCGTATGTAAGCAGTTTCTCTGGCTACTGAGGTTGACTAAAATATTGCTAAAAAATCAATTTATGCAGGAACGACTTGAGCAACGAGTGCGCGTTTATCAAGCGACTGGACTTTACCAACTTGGCTCAGAGCAGTTACAATCCGCTCTAACATTTCTCCAGCCTGTTCACGATATTGATTTTCTCTACCCCGTAAGCGAATAACAAACTTTACTGAATCGCCCTTATTCAACCACTGAGTTGCTTGCTCAATGCGTAAGTTGTAATCAGCCACACCCACGTTAGGACGCAGCCGAACTTCCTTTACCGTAGGTCTAGCACTCTGTCCCTGACGCTTTTTCTTTTGATATTGAAGTTTACCATAGTTAAGAATCTTCGCAACTGGAGCGTCTTTGCCCTCCGAGACTACAACTAGGTCAAGCTCTACGCTCTGTGCTAGTTGTAGAGCTTCACGTGTATCGGTCAGACCACGGTTATTATTCTCATGGTCAATCAAGAAAACTTGAGGTGACTTGATTTGCGAATTAATGAGTTGCTTTTGAATGACGATAATGATTTCCTCTCAATTGTTCAATACTTTGCAAGTGCAAGTAATGCTAATTTAACACAAAACTAACTAGAAATTGTGATATGGTGAAGTACCCTTGGACTTACTTCCTTGGAGGCTGGAGCTTCCAAGCAAAACAAAGAATAGGAAGGGTCTGATTCGTTTTTGGACCTTTCCGTCTCAACCAGTGTCTACATCAAATTGAAACTCTAGAAATTATGCCTCCAAGCTGTGCCTTATCATACCTAGCTATCAATTGCTTATATAACTTTATATAACGATTTTTCCAACTTCCTCCCTAAACGTTGTCTGCTATGTCATGATGGGAGGTGAGAGTTAATTCGGTTAATAGCGTTTGTTTTTAGTCTTGACAGTCTTTTTGTTTTTGGTATTTACAAACTTTTCTCCGAAACCTAAATCTCTACACACTTACGATTTCGGAGACAATGTATGTCAGTTTATGTAGGCAATCTTTCTTATGAAGTTACAGAACAGAGTCTGAATGCTGTGTTCGCAGAATATGGTACTGTAAAGCGGGTTCAGCTACCTACGGATCGTGAAACAGGTCGTTTGCGCGGCTTTGGTTTTGTGGAAATGGGTACAGATGCTGAAGAAACAGCTGCCATTGAAGCTCTTGATGGTGCTGAGTGGATGGGACGTGACCTGAAAGTTAATAAGGCTAAGCCTAGAGAAGAAAGAGGTTCCTTTGGTGGTAACCGGGGAAACAGCGGCTTCCGTAACCGCTACTAAGCTTCATAAATTTAGCTCAAAGAGCTAACCCATTAATCTAGCAAATTAATTTTATTTAGCAGTGGCTCAGGCAAGAATGCTTGAGCCTTTTTGATACAACATTTGGACTGCGGATAAAAACTTAAGCTTTAGAAGCCAAAACCCATTCTCTGGAGTTCTCTATGACAAACTTAGCCTTTCCTGTCCAACCTGCCGTCCTGATCACTATCATTGGTGAGACAGTACTCAAAGACCGTATTGTTAAGCTACTAAAAAGCCACGATGTAAGCGGTTACACTATTAGTCAAGTACAAGGTGAGGGCGGTCATGGAAGACGCTTGGCAGATTTAGCAGGCTACAACACTAACATTGAAATCAAGACTATTGTTTCACTAGAACTATCTGACACTATCTTTTGGGCACTGAAAGAGGAGCAGGGCAAGCACGCCTTAATCGCCTTCCGACACAATGTAGAAGCCTTCTTTTAATTAGCTCTTTTTTATCAGTTTCGTTTTCTGAACCACCAACTTATTAGGTGTTCAAATTTTTAGTGGATCTTGACTTGGGTTGAATTAACACAGTAGTTTCGGTTATCAACCTACAAATATTTGAAAGTCCAACTAGTCTTTAGGATATAAGTACAAATATCCATAAAAATCTATATAAAATTTGGCAACTTAACACAGGAAAATTAATGTTAGATTTCAACACGTTGATAGCATTCTCAAGCACCTACTGCATTGGCATTTGTGCCTTTCTCATTCCAGCCAACCTGATTTCTACCTTCTCGACAATAATTCTCACATTATTGAATCGTCCGGCTATTCAGATCTGGCAAAGTGCTGGAATTGCTAGTTTATTTGCTGTATTGATGGTACTCCATGTATTTGCTTGGTTTATGATTGGAGTGGTTATGGCTCCCACATACATTTTATTGGTGCTAGGAAGCATCTGTTTGTTGGCCAATTTCATGACGATTCTCTCACACAGACGCTTTGCTTTCCGTACATAATTAAGAAAGATACCATCTTCGCTTCTATATTAGGTCAGCGCCTGGCATCACTTAGCCACGAGGGGTTCAAGCGACAATGGACAAACCAATCCTGCAAAAAGATGGGACTACATTTGAGTTGGAAATGAATATACCGTGGTTCGTGGCGGTACATTTTCACCCTTTAGCTAAAGAGAAATATTCTTATGCGATTGCTATCCATAACGTATTAGAACGGAATCCACTCCCGATCGCCGATTTTGACTCATGCCTGTTCGGCTGTTATGAAACAGCACACCAAGCGCTGAATGCCGGAGTTGAAGAAGCACAAAGAAAAGCATCTGACCTTTGGCGAAAACATTAAATAATTAGGGAAATTCTTTAGGGATGAAATCTGATCACCGTAAGCAGGGGCTTCGGGATTCCCACTCTGTGGGGATGAATGAGGTTCCCTCTGGAGATAAGGAGTAGGGGGAGACCCCACGGCAGGTACTGTACTCTCCAGACAGAAGTTTCCTCCCCAACCTACTAACACGTCTGGCTTAAAATTTTGGGTTGAGGATAGCTAGGATGAGAGTTTTTGCAAGCTTGTTTACCCAATATTTTAGTCTGGATGCGCTACTACGCATCTGTCGCTTTTTTTGTGAAAGCAGTTATTGATAACCTTCAATATGGTAACCAGCTGCAACAATACTCTGTTTGATGGACTCTTCAGAAGCCTTAGATTCTACAGTCACTGTTTTCGCTTTCACATCTACATCCACTTTGGCGTCGGGTTCCATTGTATGGATGGAGTCGGTAATAGTTGCTGCACAGTCTTGACAGGAAATATTTGGTACAGTTAATTTTAACGCCATAATCTACCTCTTTCGGGGAATTTTGATTTTTTTCTCAGCTTTGATTGTAGTCATCGTCAGGGCGATCGCTCATCCTACTAAAGTTAGGTGACTGTGACACGACACAATACCTACATAAGCTGCACTCTTGGCAAAGGTTAGTGGTCGCAAACTGAAACAAAATGCAAAAATATATAAACGTACTTAATAAGTGCTGAGTAGAATCAAGACAATTAGGAGAAAATAAATCAAGATTTTCTCAGAACTTATAATTTATTGCTCAAGACTCGGAACTCAGAAACTTTATTCGTTGATACTATTTTTGTAAATACCCATGTCTTTTCATCCCCAATTCCTCAGCGGAAACGAAATTCGCGCCTTATTCCTTGACTTCTACGCCCAACGGGAACACCAAATTCTTCCGAGTGCTTCCCTCGTACCAGAAGATCCAACCGTACTGCTGACGATCGCGGGGATGCTACCATTTAAACCCATCTTCCTCGGACAGCGGACACCAGAATTCAAGCGTGCTACCACTTCCCAAAAATGCATCCGCACCAATGATATCGAAAATGTCGGACGCACAAAACGGCATCACACGTTCTTTGAGATGTTGGGGAACTTCAGTTTTGGGGATTATTTTAAAGAACAAGCCATAGCTTGGGGTTGGGAATTGTCAACAAAAGTCTTTGGTTTACCTCCAGAACACCTCGTCATTACTGTCTTTGAGGAAGACGACGAAGCTTTTGAAATTTGGCGTGATAAAATCGGCGTTCCAGAAGCCAGAATTAAACGTTTGAGGGAAGATAACTTTTGGAATTCTGGTCCTACTGGTCCTTGTGGTCCCAGCTCAGAAATACACTACGATTTTCACCCAGAACGCGGCGATGACAATATAGATTTAGAAGACGGTACCCGGTTCATTGAGATTTATAACCTCGTCTTCATGCAATACAACCAGGATGCTGAAGGGAAACTAACACCACTAGCGAACAAAAACATCGACACTGGGATGGGTTTGGAAAGGATGGCGCAAATCCTCCAAAAAGTTCCCAACAACTACGAAACTGATTTGGTTTTCCCTATTCTTAAAACAGCAGCGGATATTGCTGGGATAGATTACGCCAAAGCGGATGAGAAAACCAAAATCTCCTTAAAAGTGATTGGAGATCATATTCGTGCAGTCGTTCACATGATAGCCGATGAAATCCGTGCTTCTAATGTGGGACGAGGTTATATTCTGCGTCGCCTGATTCGTCGGGTTGTTCGTCATGGAAGATTGATTGGGATTCAGGGAGAATTTACTACCCAAGTTGCTGAGACTGCGATCGCCCTTTCCGAATCAGCTTACCCCAATGTGCGCCAAAGAGAAAACGCCATCAAAGCAGAACTGCAACGAGAAGAGTCCCGCTTCCTGAAAACTTTGGAACGCGGTGAAGAACTGCTGGCGGAAATTATCCAACAGGTGCAAAGCAAAGGCGAAACCCAAATTAGTGGGGAAAGTGCTTTTACCTTGTACGATACTTACGGTTTCCCTTTAGAACTGACTCAAGAAATTGCTGCTGAAAATAACCTCACGGTTGATGAGGCTGGTTTCGATGTGGAAATGCAAAAGCAAGTAGAACGCGCCAAGGAAGCACACAAAACAATCGACTTAACAGTGCAAGGTTCTCTGGACAAACTGGCGGAACATATCCACGCGACAGAATTCTTGGGATATACCCAACCTGTGGCGACATCCAAAGTCGAAGTGCTGTTGGTAGGTGGCGTTTCTCAAGAAGAAGCAGAAGCTGGAACAGAGGTGCAAATTGTCCTCGACCAAACTCCATTTTATGCAGAGTCGGGAGGACAAATTGGCGATCGCGGTTATCTTTCTGGCGATGGTGTCCTCGTGACAATTCACGATGTCAAGAAAGAATCTGATTTCTTTGTTCACTTCGGACGCATCGAACGCGGTACAATCCGAGTAGGAGATGCTGTGACCGCGCAAATTGATAAAGCTTGTCGTCGTCGTCTCCAAGCGAACCACACCGCAACTCACCTCTTGCAAGCAGCGTTGAAAAAAATTGTTGATGACTCCATCTCGCAAGCAGGTTCTCTCGTGTCATTCGATAGGTTGCGCTTTGACTTCAACTGTCCGCGTGCTTTAACACCAGAAGAAATACAGCAAGTTGAGGAACTGGTGAACTCTTGGATAGCCCAAGCACATTCTGCCAAAGTGGAAGTTTTGCCCTTAGCAGAAGCAAAAGCCAGAGGTGCTGTGGCTATGTTCGGGGAAAAATACGGCGAGGAAGTGCGCGTGATTGACTTTCCTGGTGTATCAATGGAATTGTGCGGCGGGACTCACGTGAGTAATACTGCGGAGATTGGGGTTTTCAAAATAATCTCTGAAGCTGGTGTGGCGTCAGGAGTTCGGCGGATTGAAGCTGTTTCTGGTCCTGCGATACTAGATTACCTGAATGTGCGCGATAAAGTCGTGAAAGATTTGAGCGATCGCTTCAAAGTAAAACCCGAAGAACTCCCCGACAGAATTACGACTCTGCAAAACGAACTCAGAACCAGCCAGAAGGAACTGGAAACCCTGAAGTCACAGCTGGCGATCGCCAAATCAGATAGTTTGCTGCAAACAGTCGAGTCCATCGGCGATTATAAAATTCTCGTCGCTAAGATGGAAGACGTTGACCCAGAGTCCTTAAAAACTGTAGCCGAACGCTTGCTGCAAAAACTTGGCAATGGTGCGGTGGTGTTGGGTTCCGTTCCTGAGGAAGGGAAAGTGAGTTTAGTTGCAGCTTTCAGTTCAGAAGTGAACAAGAAAGGATTGCAAGCAGGGAAATTTGTGGGTGCGATCGCCAAAATTTGTGGCGGCGGCGGCGGCGGACGTCCGAATCTTGCCCAAGCAGGCGGACGGGATGCGAGTAAATTACCGGAGGCGTTGGAACAAGCGCGGAGTGAGTTGCGATCGGCTTTGGGTTAATTGTATTTTCTTGTGGGGCAGGCATTTTGCCTGCTTTGAAAAAGTTAATATACATGTGGGGTGGGTTAGGTTCAGTCGTAACTCACCTTTAATTGACCTAATTTTAATTTAATAGAAGAAAATAATAGAAACAGAACTCAGCATCAAGTCACAAATACCTATGAGTAAACTATTTCTCTACGCCGAGTATCAAGTATCTATACCTTTTACTCAAATTGATTGGGTTGCCATCAATGTAGAAATGAAAAAATTCTCAGGACTGCAATCTAAAACCTGGCTAAATGGTATCAACACCAATACTGTTGGTGGTTTTTATGAATTTGATTCGTTAGAAAACGCACAAAAATATATTGATAATTTGTTAATTCCATTTGCAAAACAGGTTAATGGAAATCTGACTGTGAGACTTTTTGATGGTGATATCACTCAAGAAGCCAGCATTGGTATGAATTCTCCCTTTTATTCAATAGACTCCAAATAGTGCAATCCAACAAAATACAGAAGCGATAAAATGTCACCATTAGAAAAACCTGGACTTAATCCGCATCCACTTAGTCCTTATGTTGCCTGGGCAGGTAATCGCAACCGTGATGCTATTCTAGAAGTATTCAAACAAAAGCTACCCAACAGTGAAGGTCAAATTCTTGAGTTTGCCTCTGGTAGTGGTATGCACATCAACTACTTCGCCTCCCATTTCCAGCATCTAAGTTTTCAACCCTCAGATATGAATGAAGAAGTGTTTGAAAATATTAGGCAATTAACTCAACAGACTCAAGCCCAAAACATCCAACCACCAATAAAACTGGACTTAACTCAACCACAAACTTGGTCAGTTTTAGCTGGAAAAAAATTTGATGCCATTTTCTGTATTAATATTTTTCAAGTTGCACCAATCTCTGTTGCGGATGGCATGATGAATTGTACAGTCAACCATCTCAGTGCTCATGGCTCTTTATTCATCTATGGCCCATTTAAAATAGATGGCAAGTATACAACACCTTCAAACGAAGAATTTGATAAAACTCTTCTATCTTATAAAGTACCAGAATGGGGTTTAAAAGATATTGCAGATATCACAAATACTGCTCAAAAATATGGGCTAAAGCTAAAGGAAATTATTGATATGCCAGCCAACAATTTTACTCTCGTTTATAGTTTGAGTTGATGAATTGTCAAGGAGCGCAGCAATTCTGTGCTCCTAAAGACATAGTTTCTCGGAAGTTTTCTAAATCTTCTATCGATTGTGGGGCACGGAAGATTACAGCGTCTTCTGAAGTGAATCTATCTATCTAAATAAGTTTGAAAAGCTTCTTCATCTACGACCATTTGGTTTATGTGCTGGAGAATTTACAGTACCTGATGATTTTGATGAACCTTTGCCCGAAAACTGCTTGCAGGGTTACCGTGTACACACATCTTGCTCAAAACCTCACCCTCGCTTGAATCGGCGCTAAAATCTTTCCCTCTCCTTTATAAGGAGAGGGATGCCCGACAGGGCAGGGTGAGGTTCCGATGTGTCGTAGGCTTGCACCGGAGTAGTCTATGCATCCAAAAAATAAAAAAGGGATGCTTGTCTCCATCCCATTTTTAAAAACTAACTTTATCTTCAATCAATATAATTAGAAAACTCGAAAAATAAATGGATAACGGAACGGTTCATCTGAATTGGTGAAACAGTGCAACAGTGCCCAAATTGTCAGTCCCCAGTGCAGTAAAAAGCCAAAAGCAACAACGGGGAAGAACAAAATTCCGCCAAGACCAAATGTGAGAAAAGATAAAATACCGATTGGAACTCCAATTAGTATTGCCCAAAACCAAACATTAAAGTGAAAATTAATAGATTCTTTAGCGTTGCTTTTAACAACTGGGTCGTCGGAAATTAAGTTAATTACAATTGGAACACCAATCGAAAATAATGCTGTACTAAAAAAAATCGCCCCATGACACAGAGATGATAGCAATTTGCGCTTATCAGAATCGTACGTAACTTGCATCGTTGGTGGCTCCTCAATTCGCTTTCTAGTTATGATTTTAACGGTCACATAATAGATTTAGCATTACAGGTTACCGTACTTAGAAAGCTTTTACGCTTTTCCTTAGCTACAGATTAACTTTGAGTGCGACTCATCAACTACAGGTTATGAGGTTTTCCGAACCCTTACATTCGTAGAAGAAAAGTTAAGATCTAACAAGCGTTAATGCGCTCATTACTTCAAAGTCACTCCGAGGTGCTATGGCATGGAGTGCCCGGTGAAGGCGATTCTCCTTTCTGGAGTCGCGCAAGGTGGGATGGTGGGGAGTATCCGCCGTAGGCGATCGCCATCGCACTTTTGGTTAGCCGCGCCGCGCGCCTATCGTTCAGACACATTCTCTATCCTGAGTAACCAAAAAACAATTTAAGAGGTGTATTTATGAGCAAATCAATTTCTAAGTTAGTTGATGAACTACCAACCAACAATTTGACTGTTTCTGCATTGCGCGCGCTCGATTTTATTGCTCCTGGTGAGTGGCAAAATGTGGTTGGCTTTGTTAATACCATCAAAACTGTAACTGGCGAAACCGACCAAAGGCTGATTCAACAAATTGGCGAACGAGCAGTTTATCTCTACAACGATCGTTCTCAAGGATATCAACGAGCAATGTGGCTTTATCAAACCGTTGAACACACAGATAAAGCACTTGGTGCAGCCGCTTTAGCAAACAAAGTGGGTGAGAAAATTCCGCTTTTAGGTTTTTTAAACCGAATGACTCCCAAAGCTGATAAAGCACAAACCATAGATTTGTGCTTGAAATTAGTTGTTGAGTTAGTCGCTTTCTGCCAAATTAACGGTATTCCTGGAAACAGTATTGGGGATTTTGTCAGGTCTTTGGGTGAATACAGCGGTGAGTCGTTCATCCGCATGGCTGCATTAGTTTGCTTTGATGGTTTGATACCCCTAGGTCCAGACTTCATTAACAAAGCACTATCTAGAATTAATCAAACAAGTCCTCAGGAGTTAGAGCAAAACTCGACCTTTGCGAATATTAGAGCAGAAATTCCAGGTAACAATTCCACTAGCAAACTGAACTTTATCGGCGAAAGCTTCAATTCAGTCAGTGGTTGGATGAATGGTCTAATTACTTCAAAGAATTTAACACCACAAAAGGTAGCCAACAACTTACAAAGTTTTGTCGATATTGCAGATGATAAGCTAGACTTCGTTGCTGCGTTGTTAGATGTATCGACAAATTACTACGAACATACAGGTACACAAACTTTAGCACGTCGATTGATAGAACGAGCAGCAGCTGAAATTTAAGCCAGGTAAATCTGGGTGCTAGCCCCGGCAAGTGTTGGATAAGAAATCATTATTAACAAAGGTAATTAACAATGGGCAGACTCAATCCTTACACTCTACAGATGGAACTTACCCGGATGTTTGAGAACGGGCAATCATTTTTCGCCACAACAAAAGTCCATGATTGGTTAAAAGAACGCAAGCATAATCCTGCAGATTACGATATTCTTTTCCATCAAAAACCCGCACCTCCCGGTTCAAAATCAGTAATGGTTGTTGAAGTTGAATTACGTCGTAAAGATGGACAACCTGTTGACCCGTGGTTGCAAGAACAAGCCAATCTTCATGCATGATTTAGTTACGTATAAAATCCGATTGTTGACAATCCCAATATGTTTGTTGCCCAATGGAGATTTTCCAATGAGATAGAAATGTATCTCTGATTCATTTCCACCAACATCAAAGTATTGAATATCAGTCAGATTGGCTTTGATCAACTCAGCCAATTTTTGACATTTTTCTAGAATTGCAATAGTTTCTCTGGGCTGATGGTGCTAGTTTCCCAAAAAACGACCTTATCATGGATAGTCTGATTCGCTAGACCACAAAAGTCCCTCGGTGATCTCTTTTAGTTTTTCCAAAAGTTGCTGAAAAGAAAATCTCTCTGGTTGAAAACTATCTGTAAGCGACATTTTACCTGTAAATATTATGGATAATAAAATTGAAGACATTTATAACTATTTAAAAATATCAGATTTCATAGCGACTTCCGGACAACCAACAACAAAAGAATTTTCCGCAATTCAACAAGCAGGATATCAAATCGTTGTGAATTTGGCACTACCAGAATCTACCAATGCTTTACCTGAAGAAAAAGAAATTGTTGAATCTCAAGGTATGCAGTATGTACACATTCCTGTGGTTTGGGAAAAACCCACTATTGAAGACCTGAAGGAATTTTTTAGCGTCATGGAAACAAACACTGATAAAAAAGTGTTTGTTCATTGTGTAGCTAATAAGAGAGTTTCGGCATTTATCTATCTTTATTGTCGTCTACATGAACAGATGAGTGAGGAAGATGCAAAAAAAGAGTTATATAAAATTTGGGTTCCCAATGAAATTTGGCAAAATTTTATAGAACAGGTGTTAACAATTCAAAATTCAAAATTCAAAGTTCAAAATTAAAGACAGTTTGAATTGGGGATTTAAACCCCAACTTAAACTGAGGAGCCAGTGTCGTGGGCGGGTTTCCCGACTTGAGACATCTGGCGTGCTACGTGTAGACGTAGGGGTCTTAAACCCTTTAATGCACGATAAAGAATTATAATTTTTTATAAATATCTGTTCATCCGGACATGATATAAATACCAAGTGCAATGACAATGTACCAAATTGTTACCAATCTGACCGAAAACCAGGTTTCTGATTTGCTGGATTTATACAAAAACGAATTTTGGAGTTACAAACGTGAACGTGAAGATATTGTCAAGATGCTTGCAGCATCAGACATTATTGTCGGATTGGTAGATGAGAATGAACAATTGATTGGTTTTACTCGTGTTCTCACCGATTTTGTGTACAGAGCAACTATTTATGATGTCATCGTTAAATCAACTCATAGAAAAATGGGTCTTGGTACTCGGTTGATAGATGCAGTTGTGAATCATCCTAAGTTAGCCTCAGTTGAGCAAATTGCTCTTTATTGTCTACCAGAGATGATTCCTTTTTATGAACGTTGGGACTTCACAGCTAACATCGGTGAATTACAGTTGATGTTCCGAAACAACCAAATTCATAAGCACGTTAAAAATGCGTGAATTTAAATAATCGCGACTCACCAGCTTATGGGTTGGGAATACACTCATCTACCCTGAACCATCGCTTTTTACCACGCGGTAACTTCACTAACACACTACCGGGTTTCCACAAAGGGGCAGGAATAACCAAACCGTTACGACCGTTGGGGAGTTTAACAACTGTACCTGGAACGATAGTCATAGGAACTTCTGAAAAATGAGAGATATCAAAGCAAATCAACAAAGTATTCTTTTAGAGCTATATCAGTTTCTCTTCTAACTCACACAAAGGTTGCGGGTATGGCTACCCGCAATAGGCTTAATTAGAAGTACGGAGAAAATTTTGTTAAGAGAATCTAAAGAATGATCAAAGTCTAGCTAATCTTTAATATTAGTTTTCATAATTGAAATATTTCTTTACATAATACTGAATATAAGTAACGCTTTTCTTTAAGGATGAGTCGTGGCACAAGGGCACAAACGCTGTAGTATAAGCTTTGATTTGTTGAAAGTAAGCGGTTTTACCGCAATATTAAGCGTAATTATGCAAATCAAAGTAGAAATCTTTACTGTCAATAAGCGTTTTCCTTTAACCATTAGTCGTGGTACAACGGCACAAACGACGAATATATGGGTAAGAATTTTGCACGATGGTATCGAAGGCTGGGGCGAAGCATCGCCGTTCAATGTAGGCACTCATCCGCAGTCAACTGAGATTATAAAAGATGCTTTGCTGCAAGTAGCGCCCTGTTTCCAAGCATTTAGTCCATTGCAACGACAAGAAATTGAGCAAATATTAAGAAAAGCTTTACTACCTTCATCTGCGATCGCAGCGCTGGATATGGCAATGCATGACTGGTTAGGAAAGTCTGTGGGGCTACCCCTGTGGCAGATTTGGGGACTCAATCGCAATGCCATAGTGCCGACTTCAGTCACCATTGGTATTAATTCCCCAGAAGGGGCAAGGGCTAGGGCACGAGATTGGCTGGCATTCACGAATGTGCGTGTTTTCAAGATAAAGTTAGGTAGTCCGGATGGTATTGACGCAGACCGAAAAATGTTAACGGCAGTGCGAGAAGAAGCACCAGGGCTAGAGTTATACGTTGATGCAAACGGGGGTTGGAATTTGGAAGATGCAGTATTTATGTGCAATTGGCTTGCTGATATCGGTGTAAAGTATGTAGAGCAGCCACTACCAAAAGGGCAGGAAGAAGACTTAGCCCAACTCAAGAGGCTAATTCCTTTACCTATTTTTGTTGATGAAAGTTGTTTCAATAGCTTGGATATTCCCAAATTGGCAAGCTGTGTGGATGGGATTAATATCAAACTTATGAAATCAGGGGGTTTAACTGAGGCAATGCGGATGGTACACACAGCGCGGGCATATAAGTTGCAAGTGATGTTCGGTTGCTATTCTGACAGTACGCTAGCGAATACAGCAGCAGTACAACTTGCCCCATTAGCTGACTATCTCGACTTGGATAGTCACTTAAATTTAACAGATGACCCTTTTACAGGTGCATACATGCAGGAGGGAAGAATTTTACCAAACGATTTACCAGGGTTGGGGGTACAACATAGTGCGTCTGGCGCTTAATCAACGGGTAGCTGTCCTACTACATAACGAACTTTTGGGACGTCATGGCAAAACTGGGCTGTCAATTTTACGCTACAGTGAAGCCCCTATTGTCGCAGTGATTGACCGCGAATATGCAGGCAAATCTTTAACCGAGTTAACGGGTATCAAGCGTGATGTGCCAATAGTGGCATCAGTTGCAGCAGCGCTAGAATATCAGCCTCAGGTTTTGGTTATTGGCATTGCCCCTAAAGGAGGTGTTTTGCCAGATGATTATTGGCATGAACTTAAGAACGCTTTATCAGCGGGAATGTCAATAGTCAACGGTTTGCATACGCCATTGGCAAGTATGCCAGACTTAAAAGCGTTGCTGAAACCAGGGCAAGTGATTTGGGATGTACGCAAAGAACCACCTAACTTAGATGTTGCTAGCGGTTTGGCACGTCATCTCCCATGTCAGCGAGTTTTGACTGTAGGTACTGACATGTCAGTGGGCAAAATGTCAACCAGTTTGGAGATACATTGGGCGTCACGCCTGCGGGGTTTGCGTTCTAAATTTATTGCCACAGGTCAAACTGGTTTGATGTTAGAAGGGGATGGTGTGCCATTGGATGCAGTCAGGGTTGACTTTGCCGCTGGTGCTGTGGAACAGGTGGTCATGCGCTATGGTAAAAACTACGACATTTTGCATATTGAAGGACAAGGTTCCCTACTGCACCCAGGTTCGACTGCAACGCTACCCTTAATCAGAGGATCGCAACCAACACAGATGATACTCGTTCATCGTGCCGGACAAACTGAGGTGATTAATGGTGTACCGATTCCGCCTTTATCAGAAGTCGTAAAACTTTATGAAACTGTTGCCCGTGCAGGTGGTGCATTTGCATCTGTACCTGTTGTTGGCATATCTTTGAACACGAAGGATTTAGATGAATCACAAGCATTGGATGCTGTCGCGAAAACTGAAACAGAAACTGGAATACCCTGTACAGATCCAATACGATTTGGTGCTGATAAGTTGTTGAATGCACTGATGCAAGGGTGAAGTCTATCAAGGCGGGGAAAACCCGTCTTTGATGCTTCACCACTTACTACATCAAGCTAGAAGTCAGATGAACTTTTTTCTATAGAAACTGTTTCTTTTGCTTGATATAAGCGACAACCTTCACATGGTCCACTGGGGTTGACAGCACAGCGTAGGTAACCAGAACGAGCGTTAAATTGGCAGCTGATGTCGCCCACAAGGTAACCGACTCCTTCGAGATAATAGCGATCGCCCATAAGGGCACTACGTTCTGTGCAATAGTTATCATCGCTGATCCTATTTTGCTGCACTCGCCCTACAGGATAAATTGTAGCAGCGGCTCGTCTAAACCGTGAACGTGTTCTAGCCTGGCTTTTACGCATCAACCACAGAGATAATAGGGACGGTAAGAAACCAATGGCGATAACCAAAAGTATATTCACTTCAATACCTTCTTTTAACCTCTTTTTTGCGGTGATCTTCTGATGGTGTTATATCCTCACATTTTAGGGAGAGTACAACGCTTTACACTCGTGGGAAATTCCGCTTGAAAAAACCTAACACTCAAAAAAGTGTTGTGTTAGCCGCCACTTTAACCAGCATAACCGTTGCAACCCAAACCGTGGGCTTGGGTTAAAGTAGGTTTAAAGCTGAATATCGCGTTCAGATCTTCCGTAGCTGTAAATTGTTTTTTGATTTCGTTCATGAATCCAGTGATGTTATACAGACGATTTGGACGCACAGAATTAAAAATGCCTGTGTTTTCTTGCGGTGGTATGAGATACCAGTATAAATGGCAGGATGTCCCGCAATGGCAAATACCCCGTGATAACCAGAAAAATCTAGAAGCAACGATTCGACGGGCTGTTGAATTAGGAATTAATCACATTGAAACTGCCCGTGGTTATGGTAGTTCGGAAATGCAGTTGGGGAGAATTTTACCAAAGTTTCCCCGTGAGGAGTTAATTGTTCAAACTAAAGTTGGTCCTGTGGCAGATCCGAAAGAATTTCAGCGTGATTTTGAAACCTCACTACGAAATCTTCGGTTAGATTATGTTGACTTGCTTGGAATACATGGCATCAATAATGTTGAGTCATTAAACTATACTATCCGTCCTGGCGGCTGTTTGGAGGTCGCAAAAAAACTTCAAGCACAAGGAAAAGTCAGGTTTATCGGCTTTTCCACACATGGTTCAACAGATATTATTATCCAAACCATTAATACTAATCAATTTGATTACGTCAACTTGCATTGGTATTATATCAATCAAGTGAATTGGGCTGCTATTGAAGCAGCAAACAGCCAAGATATGGGTGTATTTATTATTAGCCCATCCGATAAAGGAGGAATGTTATATAAACCACCACAAAAATTAATTAATCTTTGCACTCCTTTGAGTCCGATGGTTTTTAATGATTTGTTTTGTCTGAGTCACCCTCAGGTACATACTCTGAGTCTGGGGGCTGCAAAACCACAAGATTTTGACGAACACCTGAAAACTTTAGATTTGCTGGAGAATGCATCTGAAATTTTGTCACCAATTTTGACACGCCTAGAGAAAGAAGCTATTGCTACCTTGGGGGAAGACTGGGTGAAAACTTGGCACCTCAATTTACCCACTTTTGAGGAAACACCTGATGAGATAAATATTCCAGTGATTTTATGGTTAAGAAATTTGGCGATCGCCTACGATTTACTAGACTATGCCAAAATGCGCTACAACCTGCTTGGCAATGCGAGTCATTGGTTCCCTGGTAACAAAGCAGAGGAAGTAGATAAACTAGATCTGCGACAATGTCTTAGCCGCAGTCCTCACGCTGACAAAATTCCTCGCCTTCTTGCACAAGCACATCAGATGTTGGCAGGTGAAGCTGTGCAGCGGTTATCGCAAAGTTAAAGTTGTATCAATTGTAAATTAGAAATTCTGGAGTTTTTTATCGTTGATCATTCATCAATTTTTCCCGCACTAAGTCAAAAAACTTGTCATCAACTAAAAGCTTATATTGAAATTCTTGTTGAATGTATGTTTGCAACATTTTAAACCACACACTTCCAGGAATTTTTTTCAAAAATAACGCAGCTACTCGTGCATGCTGTGCCTTCTTTGGTTTCAAATACCAAACTTCTGTGATGATACCTGCTAAGCTTCCACCTTTAGCTCCAAAAGCATCTAGCTGTTGCTGATTTTCGGGAAATTGCATTGGCCATTCTAAATACTCACGTATAATTTCATCTGCCTGAGGCGAAATTAAGGAACCACTATAGATTCTCTCCATAATCTGAGCATAACCTCTGGCTGTTCCACCACAGTTTGTGGCTTCAGTCATTGCTTTTTGTTCCTGATATTTTAACCCTTTTCTTGATTTTATTTGCTTGGTTTCTTTTGCTCTAAACTCTTGATGACTACGCCATTCGTTTGTCCAATGATACACTTCATCAGCATATTCTTTTAGGCGCATTGCCTGATATTTGTTTAGTCTTTCAGCAGGTGTGTTAGAAAATGTATGATTACTCCAACTTAGAAACTGACCGATAATTGGTAAGGGAACATCTTGATTATTGAGTTGTAAGCTGGCTGTGATTTTTTCTAATTTATCTCGTCCCAATCGTTCAATTAAGTAATCAGTAGCAGCTTTATCGCTATAAGAAATCATCGCCCAGGGAATGTGACGCAGTTCAACTTGATTAGCTGCATTAATATATGCTTTTTCCTTTAATTCTTTTACCGCGTTAGGGTGAGCACCACCATCAGTATTTGGCAAATAATAAATATCAATATCTGCAAGGTTAACTAACTCATCTGGTGATATGATTTCTAGCTCTACTTGACGAGCATACTCTGCTAGTACAAGAATTTTAATAGTGGAAGCAAGGGGACGTTTTTCATCAGAGTTGTAAAAAATTCCTTTTTCAGAATTGCCAATTTTATAAGCTACAAGTGAAACATCTTTGGGATGAGCAACTATATACTCCAGCACATCTTCAGGCGTTTTTAATCGAGACGACCATTGTTTTTCTTCTGATAAAGTACTGAATATATCTAGAACTGCAGATACACTACTCCATTGCCAAACAACTAACACTAGAAAACAAATCAGTATAATACTAATTGCAAATTTCATATACTCAAGAAAGTTCACGCTCATAAGTTTCTCAGTTAGTACTTAAGGTGCAGAAAGTATTTTTGACATTTTCATCAGTAATATTTGCAATATAAGTATTGTTTAAGACATTTAAAATTCAGTGTGAAGAATTGACACGTGTTTGGGTCTACTTATGGTTAAAATTGAAAATCGATATAGTTTTTAGTCTAAATTTCAGAAAATAACAACTGAAGATAACATTTTTCTGCCACAGTTACTATTATGGCTATTGCTCGTCGTCATTTCTTAGTTTTACTCGGGGCTAGTGCGGGTGCTTTTACTTTAGACGCTTGTGCTTTAGCACAGAATGCGCCAAGCCAAAACAAACCAAGTCCTGGCAAAACAGGGGCTATCCAGCTACCTGCGTTACCGTATGCCTACGAGGCACTTGAACCACACATAGACGCTGGAACAATGCGGTTTCACCATGATAAACACCATGCGGCTTATGTGAAAAACTTAAATACAGCACTAGACAAACATCCAGAACTGAAAAGCAGAACAGTTGAACAGCTGCTGCGTAACCTTAACAGTGTGCCAGAAGATATTCGTAAAACGGTACGCAATAATGGTGGTGGTCATGTGAACCACTCGATGTTTTGGAGAATCATGAAGCCGAAGGGTGGCGGAGAACCTAGAGGACCGATCGCAGACGCTATCAAACAAAACTTCGGCAATTTTGCTACTTTCAAAAATCAGTTTAACGAAGCTGGTGCAGGTCAGTTTGGGAGTGGATGGGTTTGGCTAGTCCGCACCAAAGATGGAAAGCTTGCAGTCGCAACCACAGCCAATCAGGACAGTCCCCTTAGTGAAGGTAACTATCCAATTATGGGTAATGACGTGTGGGAACACGCATACTACCTCAAGTACCAGAACCGTCGCGCTGATTACTTGAGTGCTTGGTGGAATGTCTTGAACTGGGATGAAATTAATAGACGGTTTGTAGAGGGGGGTAAAGCGGCGTAACTCTCGCTGCGCATAGTTACTCTCACTCGCACACTCTCTCCCCCATTCTCCATCTCCTCCTAAAGCGGCTTTTGGGTGGGTACACCAACAGGACGGGGAAACTGGACTGGTGTAGTTCGTACCTTCCGTAAGTAAAGACAGTGACGAATGCTTCCACTTAAGGGAGTTGTAAATTTGTCAACTAATTCAATGATGCCACCCAACTGGTCAACGGCATTTTCTAGAACTTTTGTTTCTTCTTCTGTCCAATTTCCCCGGTAGATAACAGCTAAACCGCCCTGCTTAAGTAACGGTAGGGCATATTCAGCACACACAGAAACTGTCCCTACAGCGCGAATAAGGGCAACATCGTAATTTTGTCGGTGCTGGGGTTGTTGACCGACTTCTTCTGCTCTACCAGTCAAAGTTTTAACCTTAGTCAAATCAAGCGCAGCCCTTGTTTCTTCAAGAAAAGCAATTTTTTTTCTAGTTGAATCAAGTAGATTTACAGTACTATTAGCTACAGCAATAGCAACTGGAATTCCCGGAAAACCCGCACCCGTACCGATATCTATAAAAGATAGGGAAGTAGGAGGAGTAGGGGCACAAATCACATCCTCATTTCCCCCATCTCTTAATAAAGGGGCTATTCCTCGCAGAGAATCCCAAAGATGCTTTTCCCAAAACTCTTGGGGATCGGTGATACGAGTTAGGTTAAGCTGGCTGTTACCCTGTAGTATGAACTCGTAAAGCTGTTGGAATTGCACTTGCTGTTGGACTGTAGGAGTCCAATGGAGAGTTTCCTGCCAAATATTTGCCATATCCGGCAAAGAAGGCAATTTTAAGTTGTTCACAGTAATACAAATAGCTTTGAATTGTATTCCAAGTTTTCTTTGTTTGTTGTTAAAGTCATTCTATTGAGTGTAGGGTATAGGGTGACAATGCCCATCCTATTTATAGGACTGTAAGCTTTTTCCATGTTGAAGCTATATCACGATCCGATTTCTCCAAATTCTTGCCGTGTCTGGATTACTCTGTTGGAGAAAGAACTTTAGGCTTACCTCCAGGAAATCCCGAAAAAATCGAAAAGGCAAAGCAGAAAGTCTCAACGGTAATGTCTTGTTATGGGGTATCGCGTACAACAACTTCAACTGCCTTTTCAAGGCATCGTTTGCTACTATTTTTACACTCAGGTATCTGAATGTCTGGTTGAACGCCTACACCTTCAATCGTATTGCCATTGGGTGAAATGACTTGAGCCGTAGGAACAATTAGAGCAAAGCCTTGCCATGATAGTTTAAAAGCCTCACCCGCAAGTAATGCACCCATTGTGCGGACTCCTAAGAGTTTTGCACCTCTGTTTTCTTGTACCGACGCTGCAAACAAATCACAGGAAGATCCGCACCGATCGTCAACCAACACATAATAAGGTCTTGGATCTTTCTTGGCTAGCGATCGCGTTCGCCACTCTACATAGGGATGTTCCCTAGCTAGCTTAATTTCTGCCTTAGCTTCAGCGTTAATCGCGTCATCAAAATATCCTCGAAAGACGTATGGCTCCTTTATTCGCAGACCTGCACGAGTTCTGTCTCTCCAAAGTACCTTATCAGGACCAATAATATCTTCAATTAAATAACTAATGCTCGATCCAGCACCACCGCCATTGCCACGTAAATCAATGAGAATCACTTCGGCTGGAGAAAGTTGAGCTTTTGCCCGATCGAGTGCAGCCTTTGTAACTTGAGGAATCAGAAAGCTTTTGACTTGGAGAATCCCGACTTCACCTCTTATTTGGGCTGAAACAGCCGGATTGGGTTTAGCGTTTGATGCTGGGTTTTGCTCAATCAAACGAAATAATTTTTCACCTTCAGTAGGATCTAAAAGTCTTAAGTGGGAAACTGAAAGTTTCTTCAGTTGACTACTGATGCGTTCTGTCAACTCTGCTCTTGACCAACTTGGCTTTGCACTGACCTCAGCCAGCAGCAACTTAAAATGCTGGTTTCGCTCTCCTTTTTTGAAAGCAGGATCGAAAATCTTGCCATCCAAGATTTGATAAACGTTAGTAATCAGTAATTTTGCGTCTGAAACAGAGACGATATCTGTATCCTTCAATTTGGAGGAAGTAAACCACTCTAACGAAACATCCTCATCTTGAGCTTGGCTAATTTCACCCGCACGCTTTTCATGGGGCGCGTTGTTAACCGGAGGAACTTTAGAGGATGAGCAGCTTCCCAAACCTAGTAGTGCCACCAGGAGTAAGAAGTTTATCAGATGTCTGGTTTTGAGCATAGCTCTAGCTTATTGTTTTCTAACTTCTAAGATTGGAGGTTTTTCCTCGGCTGCATCAGCTTTTGAGCGACTGCCTTCTACTTGGCTCATCTCAACCACTGCACTCTGTTCATTTTTTACTTAAGAACAACTGGTGAATAAGCAGCTTATTAAACTCAATAGGGTTACGAGGAGCAAGACGCTGATGGGAGTTCTGGTATTATGCATCGAGCCAAAGGAAACTGGACTGAACAGAGCAAATTGATTATCGACTCGTTACTCAAATTTTGTCTTTCAGTTTCTTATGAAATTTATCAAAATCTTTTGATTCTCTTAGCCAAATTATTATTCTTTTGGATTAGGCTAGGTAAGGAAATTTACGCTTTGTTACATAATTTACTTAAGTGAGTTGCCAACAAGGTTAAAGTGATGTCTTCCCAACCACGTATCCATCCATCGGACACAATAAAGAATGAGTGGGTGCTGTCCAGTCAAACTCTCTATGCGGATGGATTGGCCGTGGAACATCAAGTTCAGCCATCAGGGGAGTGTGAAGCACCTGGCGGACTTACTCATCATGTACTAGCTTTTGAACTGGGTAACGTGCCACGCCAAGTTTCCCGCATTGGTGGGCGCGAGTATGACGGACCCCTGCTGCAAGGTGAGATACTTCTGATTCCGGCTGAAGCCGCTTTGTTCGGGGCTTGCGAAACGAGTGATGAGATTTTGGCATTTATCATTGATCCAATATTTTTACATCAGGTAGCGTTACAAACAAATTGTCGGTATCCCGATCAGATTGAACTCTTCAACGTTCTAAAAACATACGATCCGCAGATTGAATTCATTGCGCTGTCTGTTCAAAGAGAAATTCAGCAGGCAATATGGGGAAGCAGGCTATACCTAAATTCTTTAGCCAATATGTTGGCGATTCATCTGCTAAGAAACTATACTTCGTGCCCACCTAAGTTGCGGGAGTACGATGGAGGGTTAACTCAACTCAAGTTACACCGGGTGTTAGAATTTATTAATACCAACCTTGAGCAGGATATTCAGTTAGCCGATCTCGCTGACGCAGCAGATATGAGTCAATGCTACTTTGTTAATCTCTTCAAGCAATCAATGGGAATTACTCCCTGGCAGTATGTGGTACAGCAGCGCGTTGAACGAGCAAAGGTTTTGCTAAAACAGCACAATAGCCCAATTTCAGATGTTGCACTCCAGTGTGGGTTTAACAGCCAGAGTCACTTCACGCTACAGTTTCGCAAGTTAACAGGTGTCACACCCAAAAGATTTAGAGGTAATTGAGTTATCGCGATTGCCCGATTCCAAATCCAAAGTAATTACTGCCCCAATCAAGATCGCAAGGCAACTTAACTTTGAACTCGAATAACTAGTAGAATGTAATCGTCAAAAACCGTATAATAACAAAGGTGGCTGAGGACAACACGAGGAAGGGGGAGCGTAATGGAACGGCAAAAGTATATTGTGCGGTTAAGTGAGGCGGAGCGGCAGGAATTACAAGCGATCGTGAAGAAGGGGAAAGGAGGTGCCCATAAAATTCGGAATGCACAAATACTTTTACACAGCGATGAAAATGGTGAGCGTCTGACGGTGGAAGCGATCGCCAAACTACTGCATTGCAATAAAGATACGGTGTGTGAGGCACGTAAACGCCTGGTTGAGCGTGGTTTTTCGGCGGCAGTTGAGCGCAAGAAGCGTGAAAATCTGGCGATTCCACGATTGTTTGATGGTGAAGCGGAGGCTCGGCTGATTGCGCTGGCGTGCAGTACTCCACCAGAGGGTCGTGGCAGGTGGACATTACAGATGCTGGCTGACCGCGTAGTGGAACTCAAGATTGTGCCACATTGTACAGCCAATACGGTACATGAGGTGCTAAAAAAAACGAACTTAAACCTCATTTACGGGAATGCTGGGTTATTCCGCCGGAGCAGGATGCGGAATTCGTAGCAGCAATGGAAGACGTGTTGGAGGTATATCACCGTCCTTTAGATGCTGATTTTCCGGTGGTTTGCATGGATGAACAACCAGTGCAACTTGTCAAAGAAACACGCACACCACTTCCGATGGAATCAGGACAACCTCAACGATACGACTCAGAATACGAACGCAACGGCACCGCGAGTATCTTCATGTTCTGTGAGCCAAAAGCCGGAACACGCACGGTGTCTGCCCATGCACAACGCACCATGACCGATTGGGCCGAGCAGATAAAACATCTCCTTGATGTGCAATACCCAAACGCCAAAAAAGTCGTGCTAGTGTGTGATAACCTGAATACCCACAAACCCGCCGCTCTATACAAAACGTTCCCACCAGAAGAAGCACGACGCCTCCTTGGGTTGAGTCGATGGGGGCTATTATGTCCCGCACCTCTCAGTTAGATCCGTACGTGCCCATTTCTGTGCATACGGCTCCCGATGTTCTAGGGTTTCCCCTTGCCCATGTGGTGATATTGATGGCAGCTTTGGTGAGCTGCTAGAAGGTTCTTTGCTTTCCAATTCTGGTGGTTACCATCTACATGGTGTAGGTGGATTGTTTCACCTGGGAGCATCTTCATCCCGCAATATCCACATGTATGGTTTTGCCGTTTGAGGGCTTTAGAGGTTTTGCCGTCATAGAGCTTGCTGTTACGCTCACTCCAATATGTAAGATCTCCATCGAAGGGAGACCTTTTACCTTGGACGTTTGCAAATTTATTTTCGGAGTAAGGGACTGCTGGGAATGCCTTGTCTAATAATTTTTTGCTAGAGCTCTGATTCAGCTCTGGTTGCGCCCTGCCTCCAGCTTCGCTCTGGTGATTAACCTCGGCGTGGACAGATAGGGAATCACTTCTAACCTTGAAGGGAAGGACTTTCACCTTCATCCAAGGAACAGTTATGAAATTTCAAGGTTCTAACCTTTCGTTCTCACCGTGGGTTATGAATTCACCACGAACGAGTCGCACGCCCAATCATGCTCTTCTCCTAAGAATGTTTTTCTGAACACCTTGCGAAAATTACTTCGCATCCTACCCGAGATAAGAGAGTTCCGTCACTCGTCTGACCTACTTGGGTTTCGACCTTCCCAAGACTCTTATCTCGTTTTTATTCGTTCCTCGGAAGAGATAATATATGCCGTCAGATGTGGTCACTTCAACCGCTAGAACCCCTTACTCTTTGCCGATCATGACGACATTGTCGGCGGGATTATCTCTAGCGAAGTCAGGGGTTTTGTGTTATGCCCTGCTTATTCGTGGGTTGCTTTTTCAGACCCTGTTTCATCTTGTGCATTCCCTGTTAGCGCCAGTGTCAGCCCATAACGACCGTCTGATTGCGCCCTGTTCCCAGCTTCAGTCTCTAGAATTCCGAGTCTAGTCGCTGTGGGCAGGTAAGGAGTCACCTCTGAGTTTGAGGGGGGGGCTTTCACCTCCATCCTTTCCGAAGTTCACCTATTGTTAGGTGGCTAACTTATGTTCCGGTTGTTTACCGAGATTCAGTTAGCAACGAATCGCACATCGTCTCGAAATCCATTACACCCCAAAACATGGCTCTTGGCTCAATATCGCCGAAATTGAACTAGCCACTCTGACACGCCAGTGTCTCGACCGCCGTATTCCCGACCTTCCTACCCTCCAAGCCGAACTCAACGCATGGAATACACAACGCAATAGTCTTCATTCCATCATCAGTTGGCACTTCACCACCACAGAGGCACGAACCAAACTCAAACGTTTATATCCGGTTATTGATGATTAAGGACTACTAGTCTTGATGGACTGCCCTCACCGACAACTGACACGGCACACTATTGATTAATGATCACATATAATTCGACTGTCTAACTCCACTGTTCGAGATCATCGGACAGATGCTTGTACTGTAGATTACCTCCACCTAGATAGATTAGGCTGAGAATCTTGATGTTGATGCACACAAAAGCCTGTTTGTACAGTGCGTAAGTCCTAAATTGTTGTTAACCAAGAAGTTCTCTGAAAACGATTTGGAACATTTAACTTTGCATGATGAGATAAAAATGATTTAATACAATTCTTGCCAAAATACTCTTAATGAGTATGGCGATTCCACAGAAACAGTCTTGAACTGTAAACAGTCTTATATACTTTACTTTTTGTCAAGACTAATATTAACTTTAGCATTCCTCGACCATGAAACAACCTACGACTATTACAACTGCACTATTTGCGACGTGTGCTATCCTGTTCGCAGCCTGTAGCGGTGGCACTAACACTAGCACAAATACTGGCACTAGTTCTACCCCAAATTCTGCAACTAACGCTGCAGCGACAACAAGTACATCTGGCGCTATTCCCATCGGTATTGCTTTCGCACAAACCAGCAACGTGGCGTTACTCGGTCAAGAAGGAGTCGCCGGGGTAAAGATTGCTGAAAAATATTTTAATGATAAAGGTGGTGTGAATGGAACTCCGATTAAATTAGTGCTTCAAGACGCTGGTGGTGATGAAGCAGGAGCAATTAACGCTTTTCAAAGTTTAATTAATAAAGATAAAGTTGTTGGTATTGTTGGTCCAACTTTGTCACAGCAAGCTTTTAGTGCTGACCCCATTGCAGAAAGAGCAAAAGTTCCTGTCATTGGCGCATCCAATACCGCTAAAGGAGTTCCAGAAATTGGAGATTACGTAGCGCGTGTCTCTGCACCCGTTTCTACCGTTGCACCTCTTTCTGTGAAAGCTGCACTCAAGCAAAATCCTAATATTAAAAAAGTTGCGGTTTTCTTCGCTCAAAATGATGTCTTCAGTAAGTCGGAAACAGAAATTTTTCAGAAAACAATCAAGGAACAGAACCTGGAAATAGTCACAGTGCAAAAGTTCCAAACAAGCGACACAGACTTTCAGTCTCAAGCCACGAATGCTCTTAATTTAAAACCAGATTTGATAGTTATTTCTGGCTTGGCTGCTGATGGTGGTAACTTAGTGCGACAACTGCGAGAACTTGGTTACAAAGGCTTAATTGTGGCGGGAAATGGTTTGAATACAGCAAAAGTCTTCGCAGTTTGTCAGCAAGCGTGCGATGGAGTGATTATTGCTCAAGCTTACAGTCCTGAGCACCCAGGAGAGGTTAATAAAGACTTTCGCGCTGCATATGTTAAACAATTTAACGAAGAACCGCCTCAGTTTAGCGGTCAAGCTTTTGCTGCTGTACAAGTATATGTAGAAGCATTGAAAGCTTTAGATAAAAGGTCCAAAATTAGTACAATGTCTATTAGTAAATTACGTACAGAATTGAACAAGCAACTTTTAGCAGGAAAGTATAATACTCCTCTGGGCGAGATTGCTTTCACACCTGTTGGCGAAATCATTCAAAAAGAATTTTATGTTTCCCAGATTAAGATAGACAAAGACAGTAAAAAAGCTAAATTTACACTTTTAAAATAGTTGCAACATGAATATATCTATATTTTCGCAACAATTTTTAAACGGGTTATCTATCGGCAGTGTCTACGCTATCTTTGCCTTGGGATACACCCTTGTTTACTCTATTTTAGGCATCATTAATTTGGCTCATGGTGCGGTTTTTACTCTGGGGGCATATTTTACATACACACTCATGGGTGGTGCTTTTGGATTTAACGGGGTGCTGGCTAATGCATCGCTGCCTATACAATTACCATTTGCTGTTGCTTTGATTTTGGGAAGTACCATAGCAGGGTTAGTTGGAGTTCTCATTGAACGCATTGCCTTTCTACCTTTACGACAGCGAGGTTCTGACCCTTTGCTAACCGTTGTCTCTAGTTTGGGTGTCGGAGTCGTTATTGTTAACGTCATTCAGTACATGGTAGGAGCAGAAAGTTACACATTTCCACCCAATACTTACGGTAACTTGCCACCATCTATTAACTTTGGGACTCCAGAAAATCCGATTCCGATTCGCACTGTTCAAATAGTGATTTTTGCGATATCAGTCGCGATTGTTGCAATGCTGACTTGCTTTATTAATTACACAAAGTATGGTAAGGCGATGCAGGCGATCGCAGAAGACCCAACAACAGCAAGTTTGTTAGGAATTAATAGCGATCGCTTTATTGTGCTGACATTTTTCATCAGCAGTTTTCTCGCAGGAGTCGCGGGAAGTTTGGTTGCTTCTAGTGTCAGCATTGCTGGACCTTATTTTGGCATAAGTTTTGGATTGAGAGGATTATCGGTGATTGTATTAGGTGGTTTGGGCAGTATTCCTGGTGCTGTGTTGGGAGGTTTGCTTATTGGACTAGTGGAGGCGTTTGTCCCAGGAGAATATTCTGGATATAAAGACGCTGTTTCCTTTGGCATCTTATTTATTATGTTGTTAGTTCGACCTCAAGGTTTACTTGGGCGTCGGTTTGTCCAGAAAGTCTAAAAAATTGGTCATCATTCAATGATTATCGACCCAGAGAAAGTTCCTACTGAAATACGCTCAAATTATCCCGATGAGTTCAAGCCAATGGTTGCAGGACGAATTCGACAACGGTTAGGCAATTTTGCAGGACTAAAAAACTTTGGCGTGAATTTGGTGAAATTAGAACCTGGAAGCTGTTCTGCTTTGCGACATTGGCATTCACATCAAGATGAATTCATATATATCTTGGAAGGTGAACTAACTTTAGTGACAGATGCAGGTGCCGAAATTCTCAAACCAGGAATGGCGGCAGGATTTCCAGCCAATGAAGCGAATGGACATCATTTGGTGAATCGTTCATCGGTGGTTGCAGTTTATTTGGAAGTCGGCGACCGCACCCCCAATGACGAAGCGACTTATCCTGATCATGATTTGATGACACAAGCTAGTCCTGATGGCAAGTTCAGATTTATCCACAAAGATGGAACACCATACTAAAGCTTAGTCAAAATTTTTAAACATGTCTGAATTTATTGCTACTTACGGTTCTCTTATCGTCTCTATGGTATTAGGGGCGTTGCTGGGGCTGTCGCTGTACTTACCACTCATGGCTGGACAGTTGTCTATGGCTAGCCCTGGCTTTTATGCTTTGGGTGGTTATATTGCTGCGATTCTTTCTACAACCGTTTTCTCTTCCACAACTGGTTCATTTCCCATTCCACTGCTGCTACTGGAGATGTTAATTGCTGCAGTCGTTTCTGGTTTCTTGGGTGTGGCGGTGGGAATTCCGGCGTTGCGGTTGCGGGGGATTTATTTGGCGATCGCCACCATTGCTTTTGTAGAAGTCCTGCGAGTCATATCTTTAAATTTGGACATTACAGGTGGTGCTGTCGGCATTTTTGGCATTCCTCAACCTTTTGAAACACCAATCGAATACTTATGGATTGCCCTGCCATTATTACTCATCAGTATTGTATTGGTTTACCGTTTAGAACGCATCCGAGTTGGAAGGGCATTCATTGCTATCCGTGAGGATGAATTAGCAGCCAGTGCGATGGGAGTTAACTTAACTTACTATAAAGTTTGGGCATTCACGTTAGGGTGTATTCTAGCAGGAATGGTTGGTGCAGTGAGTGCTCATTTTCTCAACACTTGGAATGCACGTCAAGGTACCTTTGATGCGAGTATTATCTACTTAACTTTTGTCTTAATTGGTGGTTCCAGAACTTTCTTGGGTCCAGTTGTTGGAGGTATGGTATTTACAGCTTTGCCAGAAGTGTTGAGAGCAATAGCAGATACCAGCGGTTTACCTTCTTGGTTTGCGCAATTTCTACGAGATGGTAGATTAATTATCTTTGGATTACTTATAGTTATTGGTACAATCTTTTTTCCTCAAGGTCTTGTTCATCCAGACTTATTTAAAAAAGGTAAAAAGCGCAAAAATGACATATTAAAATAAATGCAATGATTCAGAAAAAATCAAATCAAAATTTATTTGGATTACCAATATTAGAGGTGAAAAACCTCACTCGTCGTTTTGGGGGACTAGTGGCAGTAAATGATGTCTCTTTTACAATCATCCAGTATGAAATCTTTGGACTGATTGGTCCCAACGGTGCTGGCAAGACAACCCTGTTTAATTTAATGACAGGTTTCGTTACACCTTCTAGTGGCCAATTACTTTATCAAGGTGCTGAAATTTCTCAAAAACATCCCCATCAAATTGCAAGTTTGGGTATTGCACGAACCTTCCAAAATATTCGCTTATTTGGTGAACTATCGGCGTTAGAAAATGTGAGAATTGCGCGCGACTGCCGTATCAATAGCAATACAATAAAAGGTATTCTAGGGTTGCCACCTGCTCCTAGAGAAGAAGAAAAAAGTAAGCAAAAAGCTTTAGAATTACTAGACCTTGTTGGATTGAGTGAGCGTATCCACGAAAAAGCTAAAAACTTCTCCTACGGTGACCAAAGACGACTAGAAATTGCCCGTGCCCTTGCCTTAGAACCGCAGATGTTACTGTTAGATGAACCAGCAGCAGGTATGAACCCTAGTGAAAAGCAACAACTGAGTAAATTTATTCGTAATCTCCGTGACCTATTCAACTTGACGATAATTATCATTGAGCATCATGTCCCCTTAGTTATGGGTTTGTGTGACCGTATTGCCGTTTTAGATTTTGGTCAGTTGATTGCTTTGGGGGAACCTTCTGTTGTCAGAAGTAACCCAGCGGTTATTGAAGCATATTTAGGCAACGATTAAACAGTGAACAGTGATAACTGATAACTGATAACTGATAACTGGTAACTGGTAACTGGTAACTGGTAACTGGTAACTGGTAACTGGTAACTGATAACTGATAACTGATAACTGATAACAACATATGTACAGAGATGAAGACAGATATTTTAAATCAAAAACAAGATTTTAAGATGTTAGAAATGAAAGATATTTTTGTTAACTATGGAGGCATTGAAGCTCTACAAAATATTAACTTATTTGTGAACAATGGTGAGGTAGTTACCCTAATAGGTGCTAATGGTGCTGGCAAAACAACGACTCTCCGCGCCATCTCCAAAATAATTAATCCTCGTCATGGCACAATTATCTACAATGGGCGTAACATTACCCGTCGCCAACCTCATGAAGTTGTACAATTAGGGATTGCCCATTGTCCTGAAGGAAGAAGAGTATTAGCTCGGCAAACAGTTTTAGATAATTTACTTTTGGGTGCTTATATTCGTCCCAATCAAACAGAGGTGAGAAATGATATTCAGTACCAATTTGAGATGTTCCCACGTTTAGCACAAAGACGTCATCAACTTGCAGGAACCCTTAGTGGTGGTGAACAACAAATGTTAGCCATAGCCCGTGCTTTAATGAGTAAACCTAAACTTTTGCTTTTAGATGAGCCTAGCTTAGGTTTAGCCCCTACAATTGTTCGTGAAATTTTCAGTATTATTGAGAATTTGCGTGCGACAGGTGTTACTATCCTTTTAGTTGAACAAAACGCTAACCTTGCCCTACAAATTGCAGACCGTGGTTATGTATTAGAAGCTGGTTGTATTACTCTCTCAGGTGCAGCATCGGACTTAATCACTGATGAGCGAGTGAAAAAGGCTTATTTGGGTTGATGAAACGAACTACCTATTTGTATATCAATCGTCCTTCGATATCGCTGTTAAGAAGTTGATTAGAGGTAAAGTATTCTTCAAGAACATTCTGGACAGATGTTGTGACTACTTTTGGTTCGCCTAATTTTGTTAATTCTTCAGTTGCTATGCCTAGACTTGTAACTGAATTTTTGTAATGATATTCTTGTAGACAGATGGTGTATTGATGATCTGCTTGTACTGGTTTTTCATTAATGCTCAAAGATTCAAGCCTTTTTTCAGGATCGCTGTAAACTGCCTGAATACCTTTGTTTACCTGAAAATACTGACTTTCACCCGGTATTCTGTTTTCTGCTCTCATGATATGTGAGAATATTTTGGTGAGCTGTTCACCAGTAACTCTCAGTCTATAAAGTGGACTGTCAAAAGGGTAAACTTCTTTAAGATTGCCCAATGTAACTACAGGACCTAGTTGTTTTACACGGATTGAACCACTTCCTATAAAAACTATATCAGACATAGCTGAAGAGGCAAGAATATCAGTAATTAAGTTACCCAATTCAGTTTCTTGTTCACGCTTAGGATGTGTCAGTTGACGTACTAATCGACAAATAAGTCGATTATACTTGCGATCTACCGCATCTTTGAAGGTAGCAATAAACTTGTCGAGTTCAGGATCTGGCTGTGCAAGACTATTATCCACAGGGATGAGTTGCCACTTCCATTCCACAATGCTGTTAGTATCGTCATCCACTACAATGTCGAAACGTCCAATTTGATCTGTGCCAACCCCTGCTTGTGTGATTAAAATGTCGTTGACTTTCGCGGGTTGTTCTAGGATTGTATGGGAATGTCCGCCAATTATTATATCCACACCCCATGTCGGGTCTAACATTGCAGCTAGTTTTTTATCTTCTTCAAAACCGATGTGCGTCAGGAGAACTGTCAGGTCAATGTCATCATTTTTGTATGTGTTGCAAATCTTACCTACTTCTGCTGCGGCATCTTCAAGACTGACAAATGTGCCAATACTGGTGTCAAGTTTTAATGCACTAAGAATTTCTTCAGTAACAATACCAATGAACATAATATCAAATCCATCTACATTAAGGATAATGTAGGGATTCATTAATCGTTTATTATACTTTTTAATATACAAGTTGGCATTGACGATAGGAAAATTTGCCATCTTTTCCAAGAAAAGTAAGTGAGAAAACCCATAATCTAATTCGTGGTTCCCCAGAGTCACTACGTCAGGAGCCAGGTAATTCATAATTTCTATGGTTGAAATACCTTTGTATTCCGTATCAATCATAGATCCCTGAACCATATCACCAGAAATGACAAAAAGCGTGTTTTTCTCTTCAGAACGCACCTTATTTAGATATCCTGAAAGCAGCGACAGTCCACCAATAAGACGACCATCAGCGCCTTTCGCCTCTGCAAGAAAGTCGCCATGCATATCATTTGAATGTAAAATCGTAAACTTTTTAAACCGCTCTGTGGTCATCATCTTTTAGCCTATATAGAAGTCCAACAAAAAGTGTCATTACTACTTTATGATGCAGCAGTCGCACAGCAGTTTGTTCTAAACAGTCTGTAATATTATTTAACTGATAGTGTTAGATGTTAACCTTTATCTTTAGTCACCGACGAATATTTTTCTACGGTCGCCTTACTGGACTGTTACTACGACTATTTTTCGTTTGTCCTTAAAATTATATTAGAAAGCTTTTGTGATCATGACTCACACCAGCCAGTTGTCGATTTTCAAATCTTGACTTTTTCACGAGTTCCCCTAGAACTAAATGTTGCCTGAAGACTCTTTGCCAAAACTCCCTCTGTCCATTACTGACACAAACCGCTTGGCTGCACTGTATCGGTACGATATCCTGGATACTCCGCCGGAAGCTGCCTTTGATGATCTGACGCAATTAGCAGCTCAGATTTGCCAAACTCCAGTCGCGCTGATTACCTTTGTGGATGCTGACCGCCAGTGGTTTAAGTCGAGCTTTGGAGTCCAAATGACGGAATCACCGTTGAGTGTGGGATTTTGTCCTGCTGTTGTGCAAAGTGGGGACTCGTTAACTATTCCAGATATGGAAAATACCACAAATCCAGCAGTATGTCAACCGGGTGTCCGTTTCTATGCAGGCGTTCCCCTGATTACCTCGGATGGCTATGTTATCGGAACACTGTGTGTGTGGGACTTTACTCCACGTCAGATGAGTGAAGAGCAAATCAATGGCTTACGCATCTTAAGTCGTCAAGTGATGACACAACTGGAATTACGGCTGTCTGCTCGGAAAGTGGCTCAAACGAATGCAGCATTGACCGACGTCTCTAGTGGTGTTACTGCAAACGTAGGAAAAATGTTTCTTTACTCGCTTGTGCAACATGTAAGTAAGGCGTTAGGCGTGAAGTATACTTACATTGGGTTGTTAGCAAAGCGTGACCCAGAGGCGATTGAAGCGATCGCAGTTTGTGCAGATGGACGCATCACAGAGAACTTCAAGTATTTGCTGCGCGACACCCCTTGCCAAGAAGTCATCCAGCAACGCAAGCTGTGCTGTTATCCCCGCAACGTGCAACAACAATTCCCGGACGCCCCCCTGTTGGCTTCATTTCAGGTGGAAAGCTTTGCGGCAATTCCCTTGTTTGACTCGACAGGTGTTCCACTCGGGTTGCTGATTGTGATGGACAACAAACCCTTAGAGGCGATGGCATTAACCGAATCACTCCTAACAATCTTTGCTGTCCGGATTGCGACAGAATTAGAGCGACAGCAAACAGAGAAATTGCTGCATGAGAGTCAACAGCGAGTTCAAACCCTGCTCAGTAACATGCCAGGGATGGTGTATCGATATGTCCCTGGTGTAGATGGTTCAGGTTGCTTTGTCTTCGTTAATTCTGGCTGTCGCGACTTGTTTGAAATAGAACCAGAAACTGCGCTTCGAGATGCCAATTCAATTTGGAACTTGATCCACCCAGAAGACTTAGCCTCCTTTCAAACATCGGTTGCTGATGCGATCAAGCACTTTCTGCCGTGGGACTGGGTGGGACGTGTGATCACCCCGTCGGGGCAACTCAAGTGGATTCACGGTCGATCCAGTGCAGAGCAAACCTCAGATGGAAGTGCATGGGATGGCTGGCTAGTTGACATTAGTGATCGCAAGCGCACTGAAGTTGCCCTGGAAGAAAGCGAACAACAGCTGAGACTGGCAGTTGAAACCAGCAAACTTGGCTCTTGGCAACTTGATCTCAAGACAAACGTTTTGTCTGTCTCTAACCAATGTAAAGTGAACTTTGGTGTTCCACTTTCAGCTGAGTTTTCGCACCAGGTTTTGATGGAACGGATTCATCCAGAGGATCGGGCTTGGGTGCAAGCGGCGATACAAGACTCAATCGTTCATCACACCGATTACGATGTGGAGTACCGCACCCTTTGGGACGATAATAGCATTCACTGGGCACTGATACGGGGTCGTCCGGTTTACGACCAGACGGGTAATCCTGAACGCATGGTGGGTATGTCAATGGACATCACTGCTCGCAAACAAGCCGAAGCTGCCCTGCGAGAAAGCGAAGCGCGATTACGGTTTGTGCTTGAGTCTTCCCAAATTGGGGAGTGGGATTTGGATTTGACGACTCAACCTTACACTGCGAGGCGATCGCTCAGACACGACCAAATTTTTGGTTCTGACTCACTGCTGCCAGAATGGAACTACGAAATCTTCTTAACATACGTTCACCCGGATGATCGAGCATCTGTTGCTCAAAAGTTCCAGCACACACTCTTAACTTGGGCAGATTGGGATTTTGAATGCAGAATTATCCGCTTGGATGGACAACTTAGTTGGATTTGGGCGAAGGGTAGCGTTTACCGAGATGCGCACAACATCCCGTCCCGATTACTAGGAGTGGTGGTTGACATAACCAAACGCAAGCAAGCAGAAGCGTCACTGCGTGAAAGCGAAGAATTGAATCGGCAAATTTTGGAGAGCAGCTACGAGTGTATCAAGGTATTGGACTTAGATGGGAAGATACTTTACATAAATCCAGGTGGGCAGCGTTTACTAAACATTTGTGATTTGAATTGTTATATTAACAGCGATTGGATACAATTTTGGCAAGGTGAAGACCGACAAGCTGCACAAGTAGCGATCGCAGCAGCCTTATCAGGCGGAGTCGGTCGATTTCAAGGTTACTGTCCTACTGCCAATGGAACTCCGAAATGGTGGGAAGTGATCGTTTCGCCGATTCTAGATTCCACCGGACAGCCAGAACGACTTCTGGGTATTTCACGGGATATAACTGATCGCATTCAATTTGACATAGAACGAGATCATATCCTTGCTCAAGAACAACAAGCAAGGGCAGAAGCTGAACGAGCAAACCGTATCAAAGACGAATTTTTGGCAGTCCTCTCCCACGAGTTACGCACACCGCTGAATCCAATTCTGGGATGGTCAAAACTTCTCCAACAGGGTAAACTCGACGCTGCAAAAACCGCTCACGCCCTTGCTACAATTAATAGCAACGCCAAATTGCAGGTGCAGCTGATTGACGACCTCCTCGACATCTCCCGAATTCTGCGCGGCAAGTTGAGCTTGACGGTAACACCTGTTGATCTGGGCACGGTGATTTGTGCCGCCCTCGAAACGGTTCGATTAGCCGCAGAAGCAAAATCGCTGCACATTCAAACAACCATCCCGGACGCAGTCGGCACAGTCAACGGGGATGCCGGACGATTGCAGCAAGTGGTGTGGAATCTCTTAACCAATGCAGTGAAATTTACTCCTTCAGGCGGACAAATTGCCGTTGAGTTAGCCCAAGTGGGAAGCAACGCCCAAATCCAAGTCAAAGACACAGGAAAAGGAATTCGTTCCGACTTTCTGCCGTATGTGTTTGAGCATTTCCGGCAAGAAGATGCAGCAACAACGCGCAAGTTTGGCGGGCTGGGGTTAGGATTGGCGATTGTGCGGCAAATTGTTGAGATGCACGGTGGAACTGTCACAGTAGACAGCCCCGGTGAAGGGCAAGGAGCCACCTTTACTGTCCAAATTCCGCTTGCTTCCCAGTCAAATGAACTACCAACTCCACAGCAATCATTACCTAATACAAGCGACTTGGGCGGCATTCGCATTTTAGTAGTTGATGATGAGGCTGATTCACGGCAGTTCATCGCTTTTGTTTTAGAGCAAGCAAATGCGATCGTTACAACCGTTGCATCTGGGATTGATGCACTCGAAGCTTTTTCCCAATCAATTCCCGATATCATCCTCAGCGATATTGGAATGCCAGAGATGGATGGCTACATGCTGATGCGTCAAATTCGTGCCCTTCCGGTTGAACAAGGTGGACAAGTTCCGGCGATCGCCCTGACTGCTTATGCCGGAGAAGTTGATCAACAGCGAGCGATCGCTGCAGGCTTTCAACATCACATTGCTAAACCAATTGATCCAGATGCTGTGCTTGCGATCGTTATTAACACCATATTATCCCCGCTTCGCGACGAGGGTGTAAGGGTGTAACGGAGAATTTTCTCATTGATCCCTTACCCCTCCCAGATTTGGGTCTAAAACCCCACCATAAAACAATTCAAAGTTCGCTCATTCAAAGTATGCCCGAAGGGCACGCTGCGCTATCAAAAAAAGAATTCTTAATGAGCGAATGCGTGAATTTATAATGCGTGAATTTGAGCGTGATCGTGTGGTTGGGGTCTAAAACCCCATCCAACCCGTCCCCTACACCCCTTTTGAACAAGACTTCCTATCTCCTCGTGTTCTATTTCCTTCTAACTCAATACGGTTCAGTTAAGAAAATTGTAGGTTGGCGTAGACAGATACTGATGGATGTCTATAACAAGTTGTCATTCTCTGCAAGTGAGTATTAGTACTGTGTTTTTCTTGTCACAAAATTGCCATTTTTTTGCCATTCTCTCGCCACACAAAACCATTAAACTTCTGAAGTAGTGTATGTAAGTTGTTTTTTCCTACACATTGCTACAGCAATCCTAGATAAGTCGTGAACAAAAAAAACGTAGACGCGGAGCGGCTTCCCGCAGGGTACCGCAAAGGCGCAAAGGACGCAAAGAAAAGAAAGAGAAGAAGAGGATGATGTTCATATCCTATTAAGTCAGGCTGTATCTATTGCAATATCTTTCTAAAGATAAGATAGCAAGCAGTTTGAGCGCATCTGGCTTTTTGGTGCTGCCTACAAATAGCTACCTACAAATACTTGATTTCAAATCAAATTAGCAATTTTCCAAAGATGTTTCATGAAAAATCAATATTGTAGTAACACGCAACACGATTCCAAAACAATTGATTCTATAAATGCTCCATTTTATCAGCTAGAAATACCGCCACAACGTCTTCACTACTTTTTTGAAAGACAATGTGATACCGATCCCGATGCTCTTGCTCTCATCTGCGATATAGAACGTCTAAATTACGCTGAACTTGACGTACGAGCGAATCAGTTAGCTCATCACCTTTTGCGTAGAGGTATCAGTTCAGGGAACAGAGTTGGTATTTTGCTCGAACGCTCGGTTAACACTTATGTGACACTACTGGCGATACTAAAGTGTGGCGCTGCCTTTGTGCCGCTTGATCCATCTTTCCCCCAAGACAGGATTGCCTTCATTGCTGAAAATGCCTCCCTCAATCTGTTGGTCACAACCAGTCAGTTTGTTGACATAACTGCCGGAGTGTGCTGTGAAGTCTTGTTGCTTGATGCTGTAGGTGCAGCGATCGCCATTCAACCACCAAACCGTATTGCAATTGCGGACTCTGTTGACGCACTTTGCTACATCATCTACACATCAGGCTCAACAGGTCGCCCCAAGGGTGTTGCAGTCAATCATTCCAGCATCTGTAATTTTCTCACGGTTTGCACACCAATTTATGGTGTGACTTGCGGCGATCGCGTTTATCAAGGTATGGTTATTGCCTTTGATTTCTCGATTGAGGAAATTTGGCCTACCTTTATCGTCGGTGCAACGCTAGTGGCTGGTCCAACCAATTACCGACGACTTGGTTCTGAACTCACCGATTTTCTCATTGAGCACGCGATAACGGTGATGTATTGTGTACCCACACTGTTGGCAACTATTGATCGTGATGTGCCTTCACTGCGGACTTTGATAGTTGGCGGTGAAGCCTGTCCCCAATATCTGGTAGAACGCTGGAGTCAACCAGACCGACGGATGCTCAACACCTATGGACCGACTGAGACAACAGTCACTGCACTCTGGACAGAACTAGTTCCTGATCAGCCAGTGACAATCGGTAAACCCCTACCCACTTATAGCGTCTATATTCTGGATGAGCAGTTGCATCCAGTTCCTTTCGGGGAAGCAGGGGAAATCTGCATTGGCGGTATTGGTGTTGCACAAGGTTATGTCAACTTGCCGGAACAAACCGCCGCCAAGTTTGTCTGCGATCCGTTTGAGCAGAACGATCCTCAAGCAAGGTTGTATCGGACGGGTGATTTAGGACGAGTCACACCCAACGGTGAGATTGAATATTTAGGACGCATTGACACTCAAGTCAAAATCAGGGGTTACCGCATTGAGTTGACAGAAATTGAGACAGTTTTGCTGGAAACCCCAGATGTTGAAAACGCTATTGTCTCGCTGGTGTCTATTAATACAGACGTCCAGGAATTGGTCGCCTACATCACACTGCGTGTTCCTGTTGCCGATTCTGAAGAACTGAAAAATCGTTTGCATACGGTATTAAGGCACCGCTTACCTAGTTACATGGTGCCAGCTTTCATCGAAATTTTGGATACGATTCCGACACTACCCAACGGTAAGGCAGATCGATCAAAGCTACCTGCACCAACCCAAAGGATGCAACGTCAGCATCACAGTGATCAGCTTGCGCTGCCTGTTAGCTTATCAAAAGAGGAGTCGGCGATCGCCAACATCTGGCAAAACCTCTTTCCCCACGCCCAAATTTCTATAAACGACAACTTCTTCCTCGACTTGGGAGGACACTCACTTTTGGCTGCCAGCTTGGTGTCTCAATTGCGAGACCAACCTGAGTTTAGTCACGTCTCCATGCTTGATGTCTATCAATGCCCTACCATTGCTGGATTAGCTGCTAGGCTGACGCAACCAACAGCTTTACCAAACCTTCCAGCTGCCACTCTCCCCTTCCATCATACGAGTAACAGACGCTACCTGAGGGGCGTAACCGTTCAGGCATTAGGACTAATAGTCATTCTATTTTGCTTTGCCTTACAGTGGTTGCTACCTTATCTGACGTACAGTTGGACGCAGGAGAACGACGCCAGCAATTTTGAGTCCGCTTTCTTGTCCATAGCTGCTTTGGCAGGAATCATTCCCTTGATGCTTGGGTTCTCGATTGTTGCGAAATGGTTACTTTTGGGACGGGTGAAACCAGGAAAGTATCCACTTTGGGGGAGTTTTTATTTGCGCTGGTGGTTTGTCAAGAACTTGCTATCGATTACACCACATCACTTCTTGAGTGGTACTCCCTTGCTTAACATCTACTACCGACTGTTGGGAGCTAAAATTGGAACCAATGTTTACCTGAGTTCGGTCAATATCGATGTTCCCGACTTGGTAAGTATCGGTGCAGATAGTAGCCTTGGCTACGAAGCACGATTGCTAAATGCTACGGTAGAACAGGGTTGGCTGGAAATTGGTTCGATTAAGATTGGCAATTCTTGTTTTGTCGGTGCTAGTGCTGTACTAAGCGCAAACACGATCATGGAAAAAAATGCCAGTCTGGAAGATTTATCAATGCTGCCACCGCTGCAACAAATTCCAGCAAGGGAAGTTTGGGCTGGTTCTCCTGCTGCTAAAGTCGGAATCAACGAAAGCAAAATGGTATCTCGTCCTGCGCGACTGCGACGAATTTATTTTGGCACTCTCCAGGCAATTTTACTGCTAACGCTACCAATTTTGGAACTTCTGCCAATTCTTCCTGGAGTCGAGCAAATGTACTCCATCAGTGATGAGCAACATTGGCTGCTGTTTTCACCTTTAATTGCCTTATCGTTTGTCATCTTGATGGGACTACAAATTGCCGCACTCAAGTGGTTAATCGTTGGACGTGTCAAACCGGGATCATGTCGTCTAGACAGTCATCATTACGTAAGATTGTGGTACGTTGATAAGCTGATGGCATTAAGCCTCGATATTATTCGTCCGCTTTACGCCACACTGTATCTGCTACCTTGGTATCGCCTGCTAGGAGCAAAGCTAGGATGGCGGACAGAAATCTCTACACCATCCTCTGTGGTTCCCGATTTAGTCACAATCGACGATGAAAGTTTTATTGCAGATGGTGTGATTATGGGTGTACCCAGAGTTGAACGTGGACGAATGTATTTGGAATCGACACGAATTGGTAAGCGTGCCTTCATTGGTAACAGTGCCTTACTCCCAGCAGGCGTGAGTATTGGCGATGATACCCTCATTGGCTGTATGTCTGTTCCTCCCGCCGATAAAACCTTAGTTGCTAAACCCGATACCTCCTGGTTCGGTTCCCCAGCGATTAACCTACCACAACGGCAAGTTGTCCAGGGTTTTTCAGTGGAATCGACTTACAAGCCAACCTTAAGTCTGGTGGTGCAACGCATCGGCTTTGAGACAGTTCGCGTGCTGTTCTCTCTTACCTGCATCGTCATCCTAAGTTCAGTACTTATTGATACAATGATTATGCTGAACGAAAATTGGGATGAATCGGTATTGATACTCATGTTACCGTTCCTGTATCTCGGTTTCGGACTAGTAGCCACGGCAATCACCATCATTGCTAAATGGCTGATCATCGGTCGGTATAAATCGACAGAACGTCCTCTGTGGTCGAACTTCGTGTTTCGCTCGGAACTCGTTACCTGTATCCATGAAACCCTGGCAGTTCCCTTACTGGTGGATATGCTGCGAGGCACTCCCTTTATTAACTGGTATCTTCGCTTAATGGGCTGCAAAATTGGCAGACAAGTTTATACTGATACCACCGATATCACCGAATTTGACACAATTGAGGTTGGTAATAATGTGGCACTGAATAGTAATTGTGGTTTGCAAACACACCTGTTTGAAGACCGTGTGATGAAGATATCAACTGTGACTATTGGCGATCGCTGTTCGGTAGGCAGTGGTGCGATCGTTCTCTACGACACAGTCATGGAACCCGATTCCAGCCTAGGCAACCTGTCCATGCTGATGAAAGGCGAATCCTTACCTGCTAGTTCCTCTTGGGTGGGTTCTCCTGCCCGGATTGCTGAGTAGAGGGTGTAGGGGTGTAAGGGTGTAAGGGTGTCGCATTGGGACAAGAAAATGAGCCAGCCCTTGTTTTATTGATCGGTGAGACAAGACGCGTACTCGAAGTAATAGGGCTGGCTCATTTTCCCAGTCATTCCCCCGGTAGGGGTGTAACGGAAAAAGGTGTTTGTTTCATTGATAACGGGTGGCATTGCAACCCGCTACGAATGAAAGAAACACTGTTTCCCTGTTCCCTGTTCGCTATGTTTCTTGAGAGTAGACAACAATTAATTAAGATGGCAATTAAGATACTCTATGAAAATCTATATCAGCGCAGACATCGAAGGAATAGCTGGAATCAGTCACTGGGATGAAGCGACGTTGGGTAAACAAGAATACGATATCTTTCAAGAGCAGATGACTCGTGAAGTCATTGCAGCATGTGAAGGAGCAACAGCTGCTGGTGCAACTGAGATTATTGTTAAGGATGCCCATGACACAGGTAGAAATCTTGATCCCTATCAATTACCATTACCAGCACAACTTATTAGAGGATGGAGTGGTCATCCTTACAGCATGGTTCAAGAGTTAAATAGCAGCTTTAGTGCATTAGTTTTGATTGGCTACCACTCACGATCTGGATCTGGAAAGAATCCTCTGGCGCATACTTTGAGTGAAGAATTAAACTGTATTCTGCTCAATGATCAACCCATAGCCGAGTTCCATTTAGTAGCAATGACTGCAGCGTATGAAAAAGTTCCTGTCGTCTTTGTGTCTGGAGATTCTGCTGTGTGTGAAGCTGTAAAAGTTTATGACACAAACATCGAAACAGTGGCTACCAAGAAGGGAATTGGTGAGTCTGTATGGACGATTCATCCTGAGGAAGCTGTTAAGCAAATTCAAGCAGGTGTAGAAAGGGCATTGCAGAATCAAGATCAAATTGGGGTGAAACCCTTATCTGAGAATTTTAAGCTTGAAGTGGAATACAACCATCCACCCGATGCTTACGAAAATTCCTTTTATCCGGGAGCAAAACTACAAGGCGAACAATCAGTTCTTTTGGAGACAGATAATTGGTTTGAGGTGATACGCGCACTTTGCTTTATTGTGTAAGTACCTCTCATGAATTGCATACATCAAAACTGATTCCTACTCTCTGCTATTTTCAAGCTAACCCATCAACAACTGCACAAGGTGCGTTGTGGTGCGTGACAACGCACCCGGAAAGTGATTTTACATTTGTTTATACAATTGAATTTTTTTAGCCAGCTTACTTATCTTTGGAGCAACATCAGGGAGAAATTACACACTTTGTAATATTATTTAACTGACAGCCTATCCTGAAAGGCTGCATACGTAGAGCTACAGGCTTTACTCTAGCAAAAACGCCATATTATACCATGAATCAAATAGTTTGGATCGCAAGACACGCTAACCGTCTCGACTTTGTTAACCCTGATTGGTTTCTCACAGCAGAACGACGCTACGATCCACCACTGTCTGAAGATGGTATGGTGCAGGCGCAACAGTTAGCTAAGCGCCTGAAGGGAGAAAACATTGCCCATATTTTCGCTTCGCCCTTCCTGCGGACGGTACAAACAGCAAATGCTGTGGCAGAAGTTCTTGATTTGCCAATCAAGCTAGAAACAGGCTTAAGTGAATGGCTGAATATCGTCTGGATGACAGAAGAACCACAGCGACTCTCAACCCGAGTGTTAGCAGAATTATTCCCCAGAATAGACACCAGCTACACTTCCCGCATTGCAGTCAATTACCCAGAAACTTACGAAAAAATGCAGGAACGTTCCGGACAAACTGCTAGATGCCTAACGACAGAATTCTCCCCAGAAGATATTCTTTTAGTGGGACATGGTGCATCGGTATTGGGGGCGACAATAGGCTTGGTAGGTGAAATTGCCAGAACGGAAGTGAAGGCTTCCCTATGTTCCTTAGTAAAAGTTGTGCGTCAACACCCAGAGTGGTTGCTAGAACTAAAGGGAGATACCTCCCATTTAACTCAGGTAGAAGAAGTCATTCGGTTTAATTAAGAACAACTCACATGACATTACTATTGGCAGGAGACATCGGCGGCACAAAAACCATCTTACGATTGGTTGAAGCATCACAAAAGCCTTCATTACAGACTATCTGTGAGGAACGGTACCGCAGTGGAGATTTTCCCGATTTGGTGCCGATGGTACAACAGTTCTTGCTCAAGGCTAACACACAGACTCCAGAAAAAGCGTGTTTTGCCATTGCAGGACCAGTGGTGCAAAATACCGCTAAGCTGACTAATTTAGTTTGGTTCCTTGATAGCGAACGTTTACAACAAGAACTGGGTATATCCGAAGTTTCTCTCATCAACGACTTTGCTGCTGTTGGTTATGGTGTTTTGGGTTTAGACAAGCAAGATTTGCTAACTTTACAGGCTGGCAAACTTAACCCCGAAGCCCCTATTGCCATTATTGGTGCTGGTACTGGTTTGGGACAAGGATTTTTAATTAAGCAGGGAGAGAACTATCAAGTTTTTGCTTCTGAAGGTGGACACGTTGACTTTGCCCCCCGTACCGAGTTAGAGTTTCAGCTTTTGAAATACCTGTTGGATAAACATGATATCCAACGGGTTTCTGTTGAACGAGTCGTTTCTGGCATGGGAATTCTAGCAATTTATCAATTTCTACGAGACCGCAAAATTGCTGCTGAATCACCAGAAATTGCCCAAATCGTGAAAACCTGGGAACAAGAAGCGGGAAGACAAGAAAAAAGCGTTGATCCGGGTGCTGTGATTGGGAAAGCAGCATTAGAGAAAAGCGATCGCCTTTGTGAACAAACAATACAGTTATTTGTAGAAGCCTACGCTGCAGAAGCAGGTAATCTTGCCCTCAAACTTCTACCTTACGGTGGTTTGTATATTGCTGGTGGAATTGCTCCTAAAATACTGCCTTTGATTCAAGAAGACAGATTCATGCTCAATTTCACTCAAAAAGGTAGGATGCGTCACCTGCTTGAAGATATACCCGTGTATGTTGTTCTAAATCAAGAAGTAGGACTCATTGGTGCTGCTATCTGTGCTGCTAGGTTATGACAATTAGTAGCACAGTTGAAAGTAGGGTAGTAACAGGCTATGTTCCTACCCTACTTTGATGTCAGAGTCACTTTATCAGTAATGAACTATTGAATGGGTGACTCTTTTGGCATTCGTGAAATTTTCATAAAAAGTGCTTTTTGTCAATCATTGCGTTAATAGTCATTGTCAGCCACACACATCCCTTTACATTTAATTCCGTTTTTAGCGGTGCGCCGACAATGAGGACATAGAACTTTTTCGTTTTCTGTTTCTTTATTAGTCTTGATACTATTGTTTGCCGTGAGAAAGTCTTTTTCAGTTTGGATTTTTACAGTCATAAAGTAGTTTTTGTAAGAGAATGTTTTCAAAGTATAGTTTTCGTTATGCTTTTAGCGTAGCGTGCATTCTTGACGCTTAGCATTTGAGCTGACAAAAACACCTTGTTCCGCTCTACAAAACTTGGACAAAGTTAGACATAACGTTGTCCGGTCTGCTTCCTGCTTCATCCAGAACCGTCGGCGGCACTCTGTTCACAGGCGTGAATTCGGTTAGAGCTTAACCTACTAAGATTAATTGCTGCGTTCAAATCTCGGTCTATCTGACAGGAACATTGTTCACAAACGAAAACTCGTTCAGATAAACTGAGTTCTTGTTTAATATGACCGCAATTAGAACAGGTTTTACTTGATGCAAAAAACCTGTCTGCGATGATTAAACTACTGCCATTGAGCTTGCATTTGTATTCAAGTTGGCGTCGGAATTCATAAAAACCCATATCCGCAACCGAAGCTGCTAATTTATGATTTGCCAACATTCCGGACACGTTTAAATCTTCTATCACTACTGTTGCGTGGTTCTTGCTTAAATAGGTAGTTAATTTATGCAACGTATCTCCACGAATGTTGGCAATTTTTCGATGTAGTTTGGCAACATCTATTACCGCAGAGTACCAATTACTTGAATGCTTGACTTTCCGACTCAATCGACGTTGTAGTCTCGCTAGTTTTTGGCGATACTTTCTATAACTTTTGCTTCCATTAACAACTTCTCCTGTAGAAAGAGTGGCTAGAGATTTAACTCCTAAATCAACTCCAACTACATCCATGTTTTTTTCTTTCACATAAGTTGATACTTCTATCCGCCAAGAAATAAACCATCTATCAGCTTGACGACTAATAGTAATATTTTTTGGGCAATGACCAATTGGTAGTTTTTCATAAGTCTGCAATATACCAATTACTGGTAATTGAATTTTCTTTTGTTCTAAGACCTTAATTGTTCCATCTAACGTAAAAGAATCATCACGACCTTTTTTCTTAAATTTCGGTCTACCTCCCTTTTTACTAAACCATTTTGCAAAACCTTCTCTCAATGCTTTCAATGCATACTGTGGCGCACATTTACTGACTTCGTAATACCATGAATTCTCCGGCTTGACTATGGCTACTAACCATTTATGTAAGTCAATCGCTGTTGGAAATTTAATCTTTTTATCTGGATGAAGTCGATTGTGGTCAAGAATTCCTAAACACAAGCCTAATCCCCAATTATATGCGTGTCTTGCAGTACCTACGTGTTTTGCTAGTTGGGTACGTTGATAATTGTTCAGCTTGAGTTCTGTCTTGAATCCGAGCAACATCACACTACTTTAAATTATTTGCTACTTCTTTAAGCTGTTTGACTATTTGTTTATTTTTATGACTTCTTGACCCATATAATCGCGCACTAAATACTGTTATTATTTCTAACACATCTTGTGCTAAATCTTCCTCAAACGTTGAGTCTTCTGTACGATTAATCACGATAACTTCAACTCCAAATATTTCACATATTGTAAAAATTAGCTCTGAGCCAAAGCGTAATAGTCTATCTTTATGAGTGACAACCAATCTTTCTACTTGGTATGAACATATCAACTTGATTAACCGTATCAGTCCTTTTTTACGGTAATTTAAGCCACTGCCTAAATCTTGAATGATTTCAAAACACCAACCATGTTTGGCGCAGTACGTCTCTAAGACAATTACTTGACGTTCTAGGTCTTGCTTTTGCTCATAACTACTGACACGCGCATAACCAATTGTTAAGCTGGCATCTGTTTTTGTCCCAAGCAATTGTGAGATTTCAAATCGCCTGTGACCTCCCTCTGTACGCACAGACTTGATTTTTCCTTCCGCCTCCCAACGTCTGATTGTCTTAGTACTGACCCCAAGCAGTTCTGCTGCCTCCTTTACGCCGATAATATTGGACATTTATTCATTATAAGTTGTTTACTGTCCAATCTTATCTAATCTTGTCCAATTATTTCACTTCTGTTGTCAGCCCTTACACCCCTACACTTGTGTGTTTCTTCACAGACTCTGCTGCATTACTGGCATCTTGTCGAACTTGGGTAGATCTGGGTTCATGTAATCCCAGGGTTGGGCACTGAGTGCGTAAAGATCCATCGTAGGTCGAAACCAGCTTGGATCATCAAGACTCCCTGCCATAATGCCCAGAAGTCCAGGAATCGGGGGCTTGCTAAATAATCGAGAACCACAGTTTGGGCAAAAGCCTCGACCAACAAGATTTCCGCTATCACCAATCACATCATAGTATTTTACATCTCCGGTTATGGTAACTGCACACTGCGGCACGAGAAGCGCGGAGGCATAGGCACTTCCTGTCGCCCGTTGACAATCGCGACAGTGACAATTGCCCATCGTAAGGGGTTCGGCTGAACATTCGTAGCGGACAGATCCGCACAGACAACCGCCAGTAAATTTTATCGCCATAAGAATATCTCTCCTTGGGAGCTTTCTGGTTTTATGACTTCTAGGACGCGGGTGCAGCTGGCATGATTATTCAGATTATTTAACCCTTTTCAATAAACACAAGAATTTGTCAGCGTGTCCACCAAGCAAGATATGATACTTGCGGCGCGTCCTGATTTCTAAAGTAGCGATCGCACTCTTATTTGGTCTTACAAGTTTTTGCTTTTTTTACACGTTTGTGCTATTTCTCTCGAACTACCTTAGGCGTAACTCCAAGCAGGCGTTTAAAATGATTGGTTAAATGCCCCTGATTGGCAAAGCCGACTTTATAAGTGATATCCGCGATTGACAACTCACTTTTGAGGAGGAGTTCACGAGCTTGCTCAACGCGACACTTAATAACAAACTGATGAGGAGAGTATCCGGTTGACTGTTTGAATAATCGAGAGAAGTGGGACAGACTCATCTGAGCCAAGTCAGCCAAGTCAGTCAAGCCAATATTACACTCAAGGTTGGCATGGATGTAATCAATGACCTGTTGTAATTTGTACTTAGGCAAGCCACTTGTTGTGATTTGCTCCTTTTGTTTGCCTTGGGCGTAATGGTGAAAAAGATGAGTGGCAAGAAACATCGCGGCAGATTCTGCATATAAGCGGCTAGAATGTCGATTCTGTTCTAGTTCCGCTTTTAGCGCCAGCCCAATTTGATAAATAAGCGGATCAAACGTTGGAAATTGAGGATGCAGTTCCAGACAACCTAAGTCAATCGATTCACACAGAGTGCGCTCAAGAAAGCTGAAATTAAAACCTAAGGTAATGCCTTGGCTTTTGTGGTTATCTGATTGCCAATAAGCTGTGCCGCGTGGAATGATCAGACTATGACCCGTGACAAGAGAGCTTTTTTGCAACCGTCCATTAATTCGTGCTTCAAGAACGTACCCAGAGGGCATATCTGTATAAATATGAATCGCATTCTCTGGAAAGACTACTTCATCTGGCAATGCACTTGCGCTTCTGCTTTGAGTGAACTGGAAGCGGATACCGTTCCAAAACGAATCGTCGTTAGAGAGTAGAGATTGACGATGAAAGCTTTTTAAGATTGCCTTTTCTACAGCGCAGCATTCATGCTCTGTTTTTGACATGACCGAATCAGTTATCAGTTACCAGTTATCAGTTATCAGTTATCAGTTACCAGTTATCACTGTTCACTGTTAATCTTACCTTTTTGGCTCGGCTTTGCTGGGCAAAAGGCGGTGACGATTTTCTTCCCGCCTTCTTGTTGTACTGTTATCCCAGCTAAGAGTGCTACCTCCTAAACTTGATGCGAATTAAGAAAAGCTTCTACTTCATCTTGTGTGGGTTGAGATGCGATCGCCCCTGCTTTCATTGTCGTTAATGCCCCCGTTGCACTTGCATATGTCACGATTCTTCTGGCGGTCTCTGGGTCGTTTAAGCTTTGGATTCCATGAGTGAGCAACTGGTGGATGAACCCAGCCACAAAGCTATCCCCTGCACCTGTTGTATCAACAACGGGGAGGGAAAAAGCAGGTAATTTGCCTTCGTTTTCGCCAAGGCAGTAGGCACAACCGTTTTCTCCATCTGTCACCAGCACACCTTCAACGGTATCGAGGCGATAAGTAATTGCCCCAGGATCTGCGGTGTCAAATAGCCACTCGGCTTCTTCTTTTGAAAGTTTGATAAAGTCTATATGCTTAAATAATTCTTGAATTTTTTGTGGAGCGATGTCAGGATTTGTCCAAAATACCGGACGCCAGTTGACATCAAGCAAAATTTTGACATCATATTGCTCTGCTAGCTCAAGGGCGCGGTGAACTGCTTGCCCACTGTCAGGATATGCTAGTCCTAGAGTACCTAAAACCAGAAAATCTGCTGCTTCAAATAACTCCTTTGGTAATTGATCAGCTTTGGTGCGCGTATCAGCAAATTCTGTGGTGTCATAGTCTTTAAAGCCGGCAAAAGTGCGATCGCCCTCAAGAGAGCGTACTACATTCACTTGCCGCGTTGGTGCTGTAGGATGACGCTGTACTCCAGTTGTATCCACACCTATCTTTTCTAACAATTCTACCAATTCGTGACCTGGTGCATCTTCACCCAAGGTACCAATAAATGCCACTGGTGTCCCCAGCTTCACTAAAGCACAGGCGACGTTAGCTGGTGCTCCTCCAGGGTAGGCAGTCCATGACTCAACTTCTTCTAGCTTTCGCCCCAGTTGATCAGCTAAACGGTCGAATAAGATTTCACCCAGGCACAAAACACGGGGATTGCTCATTGAATTTCAGATTTTGGATTAGGAATTGCCAGTATAAAATCTACAATAATTTCTGTGACTATGTCGGCAGTCGTTCATACAATGAAATAGCAATTTCTATGAATCAATTTAGCCATTAACGATGGTGATCACTGCTTATTTGCCATCAGTATTATTTCTATTATTTTTCATTTAAATTTTATAAATATTACTTATAAATAACTGATTTGGGATGAGGTTCAGTGTAATGGTGTGGGAGAGCAAGGATAGCGTCCTGATAATTTCGGGTTTTCAATCTTGATCTTTTTCTATCTTCTGCTCTACTCTGTAAACCCAACTCTCGAAGAAAAAATAGTATTTATGCCTACACTTGAAACATCTACCTACAAAAGAATCTTCTAGAATGGGATAGAGCGATTGAGTACATATACTAAGGAGGATAAAGTAACTCTATGGCTGGTGGCGAGTCTCAGACCCCTGTTAGTCTGTCAGACAGAGAACTGCAAATTATCGACTTAGTGGCCGCTGGCTTAACTAACCAAGAGATTGCAGCTAAATTGGAAATAAGCAAGCGTACAGTTGATAATCATATCAGCAATATTCTCACCAAAACAGGTACCGACAACCGAGTGGCTCTTGTCCGGTGGGCTTTGCAATGGGGCAAAGTCTGCCTGAATGATGTTAATTGCTGTACTTTGCCTCTGCCTGAGCAAAAAGAATAGATAAACTGGTAGTATACTGTCAAGCTCATTTTGACTGGTTACTTATTGTTCTCCTCACAACTTAACGTATAAGTGTAAACCTCTCAAAATCAAGCACCACAGAGTACTCGACTATGTCGTCTTGGGTAGAGGTTGTATTTCCTCAGATTATTTCAACTGTACACATAAGGACACGAAAAGCGCGGCAGAAAGCGCAACTTTGCTCTTTTTTAAGTTCGTCCACAGAGCAGAGAAACCAAGCTTTCTTGGCTTTTAAATGGAAGAACCTTGCTGTAGCTATGTGTCCTTATAAAAATTTTGCCTTTAGTAAATCAAAGTAAACCCAATAGTCAACAAAATTTAGCAACTATCTCCAGGCTAAAACGCTACATTTAAAAGAAATCTCTATTGCTCCATTAGCTTGGGGAGCAGTGTTGCAATGAATACTTCCGCTTCGGCTATTGGTAGCCTGTCTTTGTTTAACTTTTTAAATTCTGATTTTACAGTATCTCAGCCCACACAAGATGCTGATTTACTCAAGCACCTGTCGTTTCTGCCTGGATTAAAAGAAATTTTAATGCTACGACAAGTTCATGCTTTGGAACACGCCACAGTTTGGCTTCTGAGTGCGTCAAAAAGCGTCCAAGCTTCCACAGCAAGACCAAGACCAAGCAATTTTCAAGTTGACAACGAACTCTTAGGCGGTTTGTCTACAGATCGGGGATTCTATCTCTATGGTGAAGTTAATATCAGCGATTTGCGACGTGCAGTCACACTCGCCCTACATCGCCTCACTAACGGAGAATGGGACTTGGCTGTACATCCTCGTTGTGGGACAAATGTATCAGTAGAAATGCTGCTCACAGCTGGGCTAGCAGTGGGGATGCATCTGCTGCTACCGCGAGGACCAATTGAGCAACTGGTAGGTTTGGGAGTAGCGACGACAACAGCGGCTGAACTCGCTCCTGACATCGGTGCTTTAGTACAGCGTTACCTGACAACTTCCATTCCTTTCAACCTCAAAATTGAAAATATTACACACACGCGTGATCTTTGGGGACGAGAGGCGTATTTTGTCCAAGTGCAGTGGCGGGATTAACAATTCAAAATATGTCCTGCGGACACGCTACGCGAACAAAATTCAAAATTCAAAATATGTCCTGCGGACACGCTACGCGAACAAAATTCAAAATTCAAAATTTCTTCCTCATCTTCCCATCTCGCCATTTCCTGAGTTTGGGTTGTAAAATCATTGGCTTGTGTGTTGAAACATCCTAATCTATGTCTTTAGACCCTGATTTTGCCTCTAAATTGCGTGCTTCGGCTGACCGCTTGTTCTTTTTGTTAGAAAAATTCACTTCTGCACGGGTGCTGGTTATCGGAGATTTGACTTTAGACGAGTTTCTCACAGGTGAAGTGGAAAGAGTTTCTCGGGAAGCACCAGTGTTGATCCTGCGCCATGAAACCACCAAGCAAGTGCCAGGAGGTGGGGCAAATGCGATTTACAACTTTGCCCAACTGGGAGCAAAAGTTTTAGCAGTAGGGCTATTGGGGAAAGATGAACAGGGAACATCGCTACGCAGTCTTCTAGAAACTGCCGGAATCAATACTGATGGTGTTTTTGTTGATTCCACTCGCCCAACAGTGACTAAAACCCGAATTTCTGGTCATTCTCGTCAATCGGTGACACAGCAGATTGTTCGCTTAGACCGAAAATCGGATGATTTGCCAGACTTAGATTTACAAGTTCAGATATCTCAATATATTAAAGAACAAATTAATTCCGTAGATGCTGTTGTCTGTTCTGACTACGGGGACGGAACTTTAACTCAGCCTGTGATTTCAGCAGCATTGTCTGCTTCTCGAACTATTGTGGATGCTCAAAAAAATCTGGAACGGTATCGTGGAGGAACATTGTTTACTCCAAATTTGCCGGAAGCAGAACTTGCTGTTGGTTATGCAATTACTGATGAAGCAACTTTGACTCAAGCAGGACAAGATTTGCTGGCATTGACGCAGGCGCAACATATACTGATTACGCGTGGGGAGCAAGGAATGAGTATATTTGAGCGTGGGGGTGATCAACACCACATCCCAGCTTTTAATCGAACTCAGGTGTTTGATGTCACAGGTGCTGGAGATACTGTGGTGGCGGCGTTAACTCTAGGTTTGACTGTTGGGGCGTCGGCTTGGGAAGCTGCAGTTTTAGGTAATTTAGCAGCTAGTATTGTCGTGCGACAGTTTGGCACCACAACCACAACTCCAGAAGAAATGAAGGTGGCATTGCAACGGTTGTTGGAGGAAAGTTAACAGCCGCTGATGCTAGTATGAAATATCAGAATTAGCTTGATAATTTAGACGCGTTTGCCCTGCTCTGCAAATGAATTTTTCTGGTTGTCCAAAATGCGCGATCGCCATTTTACCGGAAAAAGCCAATAAAAAGCCTGTAACTTTCTTGCGCTGTTTTTGACTAACCCCAAGCTTATACGGACAGGTGGAAGATGTGAGCCTTCAACTAGCAGCTTCGCTACCAGCAAAATATGAAAGAAACACCTTTTTCCCTTACACCCCTACCGGGGGAATGACTGGGAAAATGAGCCAGCCCTATTACTTCGAGTACGCGTCTTGTCTCACCGATCAATAAAACAAGGGCTGGCTCATTTTCTTGTCCCAATGCGACACCCTTACACCCTTACACCCCCGTGTTTCTTGAAAGTTAACTCGTTAAGGCAGGGAATAGGGAACAGAGAACTTTTAAGCTTACCACTTTAAATAAGCTGCCTCAATTCCTTGCTCTCGCCGAATCTTTCCATCTTTTTCAAACCAATCAATTACCTGCTGTGCTGTCAAATCTTCAATATTCACTTCGTTTTCTTGAGCAATTTGCTTCAAAAGTCTCAGAGATGAAATAGTCAATCTGGTTAAAAATTTTTCAGGTGAAGAGAGTAAAGCTGCATCTACTTTTGCTGACTCTTCTAAAGTTATAAATTGTGAGGTTGATTGCTGTGGTGGTAACTCCATAACTTTTGTCTAATATTTGCCTAAAATTTACTCAAATGTTGTACTCAAATGTTGCGGTTGTAACGGCTAAGAAATCAATGGTTCGTAAATCTTATTACTGATTACCTATAATCGTTGATCTAAACTTAATAAAAAGGCTCATTAGTTGCGCCTACTCGTTTGATGGAAAAACTTAAAGTTTGTTTTTTCGCTCTTGTACTAAATAGCCGCAGCGATGTTCGCCATTGATGATCCAGTGAGTACGTTCTACTGTACAGTCTGGTAAAACTGCAGCAAACATTTCCAATTCATGACCGCAAATGCTGGGGAAAGACTCTGCAACGTTAGAAATCGCGCAATTGTGTTCGGTTAAAATAAACCCGTCCCCTCCGGATGACTCACTCGATTCTACAGGATGACACTCAGCCATAAAACCCTCAGCTTTTCTCAGTTTTACCAAAGTTGCCACCCTTTCTGATAGGGAGGTGTTTCCTAGGCGATCGCGATATTCTTCCGCCTTACGCTCCCATTGCTTGCGTAAAATTGAACTGACTTGGTCGCGTCCTACTGTTTCTGCTAATGTGTCCAACAGAGAAACCGCAAATTGACCATAGCCATCAGCACCATAAGGACGCAGGCGATCGCGTCCAGTACCAGTCAATCGATAAACATGCTGTGGACGCCCCATTCCTCCCTGCACTGACAACGAGAAAGAAATCAACTCCTCCGCCTCTAAATCCTTCAGATGACGACGAATTGCTTGGGGGCTAATATCAAGCGCTTCAGCTAACTCAAAAGCTGTAGCCTGTGAGTGTTTCAGAAGATATTCTAGGATATCTTGCTTTGTTGAGGACTGGTGGGTAGTCTCCATCATCGTCCCAATAATTCATGTGATTTGTAGAAAAATATGACTTTGACAACAACGTTGTTGTTAATCTAGCTTAAAATGAAGATATATTAAACAACAAAAATGTTGTTTTTCTCTCTATACTTATCTTAGCAGTGTCGTAACCACTCGCGTAACCACTCGGTTAGCGAATCTGGGAATCGGTTACAAAAGCCCGTCTGCTGTCCTTAAAGAGATTCTACAAAACGAACGCAAGAGAAAACTACTGATGAGTGCCACTGTCAAAACCTTAGTCAACCAACCATACAAGTACGGCTTTATCACCAACATCGAAGCCGACACGATTCCGCGTGGACTAAACGAGGACATCATCCGCATCATCTCGGCGAAGAAAAATGAGCCGGAGTTCATGCTGGATTTTCGCCTGAGGGCTTTTCGCCAGTGGCAGAAAATGACAGAACCAACTTGGCCGAGCGTTAAGTATCCGGTGATTGATTATCAAAATATCATTTATTACTCAGCCCCAAAACAAAAGAAAGAAAAGCTTAACAGCTTGGATGAAGTTGATCCAGCTTTGTTAGAAACCTTTGAAAAATTAGGACTTCCTCTGTCAGAACAAAAGCGACTGGCAAATGTCGCCGTGGATGCGATTTTCGATAGTGTTTCCATTGGAACCACCTTCAAAGAAAAACTCCTCAAAGAGGGTGTCATATTCTGCTCCATTTCTGAAGCCTTACAAGAATACCCAGAATTGGTACAGAAGTACCTGGGTAGCGTTGTTCCAACAGCAGATAATTATTTTGCTGCTCTCAATTCCGCCGTGTTCAGTGATGGTTCCTTCGTCTACATTCCCAAGGGTGTGAAATGCCCGATGGAACTGTCTACCTACTTCCGCATCAACAATGGCGAAACTGGACAATTTGAGCGAACACTGATTGTTGCTGAAGAAGACAGCTATGTCTCCTACCTGGAAGGCTGTACCGCACCAATGTACGACAGCAACCAACTACACGCTGCTGTCGTAGAACTTGTCGCCCTTGATAACGCCGAAATTAAATACTCCACCGTACAAAACTGGTACGCTGGAGACGCGAATGGTAAAGGCGGTATCTACAACTTCGTCACCAAGCGCGGTTTGTGTCAAGGCGTGAATTCTAAGATTTCTTGGACACAAGTAGAAACTGGTTCTGCTATCACCTGGAAGTATCCTAGCTGTGTGTTGGTGGGTGATAACTCTGTGGGTGAGTTTTACTCGGTAGCGCTGACGAATAATATGCAGCAAGCTGATACGGGTACTAAAATGGTTCACGTTGGTAAGAACACCCGTAGCACGATTATTTCTAAGGGAATTTCTGCTGGTAATTCTAGTAACAGCTATCGTGGTTTGGTGAAAATCAATCCGAAGGCTCAAGGGGCGCGGAACTATTCCCAGTGCGACTCTATGCTGATTGGAGATAATGCTCACGCGAATACTTTTCCCTATATCCAGGTACAGAATAATACTGCGAAGGTGGAGCATGAAGCTTCTACTTCTAAGATTGGGGAAGATCAATTGTTCTTTTTCGCACAGCGGGGCATTTCGTCAGAGGATGCTATTTCGATGATGATTAGTGGCTTCTGTAAGGATGTGTTTAATCAGCTACCGATGGAGTTTGCGGTGGAGGCTGATAAGCTGTTGAGTCTGAAGTTGGAAGGTAGTGTTGGTTAATTCTCGTTACCAGGCTGAGCCTGGTAACGCATACTGTGAGGCTCAGCCTCACGATGAATGCAAGGCGGAGCCTTGTGGATAGCATTCCCAGTCAGAGCCTGGGAACGAGGAGAAGGAAGAAGAGAGAGAAGAGCGATGATTATTGAGAATAGTGAAGTTGTGCTGTCGGTACGAGATTTGACGGCTGATGTTGATGGGACGCCGATTCTTAAGGGAGTGAACCTTGAGATCCGTTCGGGTGAAATCCATGCGATTATGGGACCGAATGGTTCTGGTAAGAGTACTTTTTCTAAGGTTCTGGCTGGACATCCGGCGTATGAGGTGACTGGCGGTGAGGTGATTTTCCAAGGGGAAAACTTGCTGGAGATGGAACCGGAGGAACGCGCTAGAGCTGGAATTTTTTTGGCGTTTCAGTATCCGTTGGAAATTCCGGGTGTGAGTAATTTGGATTTTCTGCGGGTGGCTTATAATTCCCGTCGTAAGGCGCAGGGTTTAGAGGAATTGGATGCGTTTGATTTTGATGATTTGATTGAGGAAAAGCTGGATGTGGTGAAGATGAATCCTGCTTTCCTGAGTCGGAGTTTGAATGAAGGTTTCTCTGGTGGTGAGAAGAAGCGTAATGAGATTTTGCAAATGGCGCTTCTGGAACCAAAGTTGGGAATTTTGGATGAGACTGATTCAGGTTTGGATATTGACGCGTTGAAGATTGTGGCGAACGGAGTGAATCAGCTGACGAGTCCGGAAAATGCCACGATTATGATTACTCACTATCAGCGATTGTTGAATTATATTGTGCCAGATTTTGTTCATGTGATGGCAAATGGACGGATTCTTACGAGTGGTGGTAAGGAACTGGCGTTGGAGTTAGAGTCGCGTGGCTATGACTGGGTGTTGGAAGATGCGCTTGATGAGGTGGGTGTGTAATGAGCATTGTAGTCTCTCCCAGTCCGGTTCCTAACTCAAATCCAGTCGATTTAGCGTCTGCTGTTTTGGATAGGGATGCTTATCTGACTGGGTTATTAAATCAGGTGATGCACCATGACGCATCTGGACAAGGTGTTGATGGTTGGTTACAAGAGTTACAGGAGCGTGCTACGCTTTGGGTACGCAAATCAGTTCTCCCCACCACCCGCGATGAGGAATGGCGCTTTACTGATTTGTCATCTTTGCGGAATGTTACGTTTGAAGCTGTTGGGAATCAGCCAACAGGTATCAGTTTATCGGATATTCATTCAATACCAGAAGCTGCGAACCGTTTGGTGTTTGTGAATGGGGTTTATGCGCCTGAGTTATCAGCAGTTGCAGGTTTACCAGATGGGGTTATTGTTAGTAATTTGGCTGATTTACCTGTAGGCGATCGCCAGCGTGTGCAGCAGTATTTGGCTCAAACTGAGGGAGCACATGAGGTGTTTACTGCGCTCAATACGAGTGGAATCAAAGATGTAGCCGTGGTTTGGGTGGCGAAGAATGTGGTGGTGGAAACACCGATTCATTTGGTGTTTGTTGCTGCTGGGAAGTCTGCCACGATTTCTCTACCACGTTGTTTGGTGGTGGCGGAGGTTGGTAGTAGTGTGACGTTGGTTGAGGAATTTACGAACCGCAAAGACGCGAAGGGCACGAAGGAAGAAGAGGAGAAGAGGGTTTACTTTAGCAATGCGGTGACGGAAATTTGGCTTGAGGAAAATGCTCAAGTGAGTCACACTCGGCTTGAGTTAGAAGGTGCGGAGGCTTTCCACGTAGGGAAGACGGCTGTTTCTCAAGCTCGTTACAGTCGGTATACTTGTCATGCAGTTAGCTTTGGTGGAAAGCTGTCGCGTCACAATTTAGAGATTTTACAGGCTGGTGAGCAAACGGAAACGATTCTGAATGGGTTGACGGTGATTGGGGAAAACCAGTTGGCGGATACTCATAGTGCGATCGCCCTCAATTATCCGCATGGTAAAAGTCAACAGTTGCATAAGTGTATTGTAGGCGTTCGCAAAGCGGCTCCTTCGGAGCATCGCGCTCATGCAATATTTAACGGTAAGGTTTTTGTTCCAAAACCTGCACAGTTAACAGATGCAGCACAGTTAAACCGCAATTTGTTACTGTCGCCAAAGGCTAGGGTTGATACTAAGCCTCAATTGGAAATTACCGCAGATAATGTAAAATGCGCTCACGGTGCTACCGTCAGTCAGTTGGAGGATGATGAAATCTTCTACCTGCAAAGCCGGGGTATCGATGCAGATAATGCTCGCAACTTATTAATTAACGCCTTCGCCGCTGAAGTCATCAACCAAATACCTGTTCCGTCTTTACAAGAAAGACTCACACAAACCGTCAATAGTTATCAGTCAATCACCAATGACTAATGACTAATGAACGGCAGGTGACGCCAGGTGCTTCAAGTCGGGAAACCCGACGCCAGTCCTCTCAACGGGGGGAACCCCCGCACGAGGCTGGCTCCCCAACGCACTGGCTCCTTTATGCCGGGGAACCCGTCCACCGCACTGCCTCCTAATGACTAATGACTAATATGACCTTTACCCAAGAAAAAACCCTTGCTGATAAAGTCCGTGCTGACTTCCCAATCTTACACCAGGAAGTCAACGGCAAACCTTTAATTTACTTCGACAACGCCGCCACGTCACAAAAACCTCTGCTCGTCCTCAACACCATTCGAGACTACTATGAGCAGTACAATTCCAATGTACATCGCGGCGTACATGTTCTCAGCGCTAAAGCTACCGAAGCTTATGAAGCAGCCAGAGATAAAGTTGCTGCGTTCGTCAATGCTGCGTCGCGCCAGGAAATTGTCTTCACTCGTAATGCTTCTGAGGCGATTAATCTGGTTGCTTACAGCTGGGGAATGAGCAATTTGCAGCCAGGGGATGAAATTATCCTTTCGGTGATGGAACACCATAGTAATTTGGTACCTTGGCATTTTGTCGCGCAAAAGACGGGTGCGGTGCTGAAATTTGTTGAACTGGCTGCAGAAGAAACTTTTGATTTGGAACAGTTTAAGAAGCTGGTTTCTGACAAAACAAAGTTGGTGTCGGTGGTGCATGTTTCTAACACTTTGGGTTGCATTAACCCAGTCAAGGAAATTTGCGAAATTGCTCACCAACAGGGTGCAAGAGTATTAATTGATGCTTGCCAAAGCGTCCCTCATATGCCTATCAACGTACAGCAAATTGGCTGTGATTGGTTGGTGGCATCAGGTCATAAAATGTGTGCTCCAAGCGGGATTGGCTTTTTGTACGGCAAGTTGGAATTGCTGCGATCAATGCCTCCCTTCTTGGGTGGTGGTGAGATGATTGCTGAGGTGTTTTTAGACCATTCAACCTACGCAGATTTACCACATAAATTTGAAGCGGGAACACCAGCTATTGGAGAAACAATCGCTCTTGGTGCGGCGGTAGATTATCTCAGTAGCATTGGTATGGATAAAATCTATACATATGAAGCTGAGTTAACTGGCTATTTATTTGAGCAGCTAGAACAAATTCCTCAACTGCGCATCTATGGTCCTAAACCTAAAGTAGCAGGTTTGGGTAGAGCTGCTCTTGCTGCGTTTACTGCTGGGGAAATCCACGCTAATGACATATCTACATTATTAGACCAAGAAGGCATTGCCATTCGTTCTGGACATCACTGCACGCAACCATTGCACCGTCATTTAGTTGTTCCTGCGACTGCACGGGCAAGTTTATCTTTTTACAATACTCGTGAAGAGATAGATGTTTTTGTGAAAGCGTTGAAAGAAACGTTAGATTTCTTTGGCGGTTTCTTAGAGAATGTTTGAACAAAAATGTTAAGCGCAGTCCTCACCCATCATTTTGATTTGGGTGGGGTTTGGCTTTGGTTTTTGTTTTTTGTGAAAAAGCGATCGCGTTCTCAAATATAGCAACAGACATATCGTTTAGGACATCGTACTTTGATTAAGAGGGAACTCTTAACTCTTAACTCTTAACAGGGAAATGTCTTAACAATTGTGGCGACTGCTATAACTACCAACTTGGGTGAGTATAATATTCTTTGATTTGTGAAAAATAAACCATACCAGAAAGTAAACAACCGAAGAAAAGAATCGCTTATAATACAGGCTTAACAACAATAGCTCCTGAATTACTATCTATTTTTACATCAGAACCAGATTGAGGAACTTGAAATAGTGATAGATCGCTATTAACTATTCCTTTTAAATAAGTATCGCCTGCTATTTCGCCTCCTAAATCTATTGAACCAAAGATTTCTTTTGTGACTGTATTGAAATTGAATTGGAAATATTTAGGTATTGAAGTACCATTTACAACGTTATTATAAGTAGCAATAAGATTATTAAGAGGGTCGAAGAAAGAAATATTGAGCGATTGTAAAACATCAGTCTGTCCAGCGCCATTTTCAGAAAAAGTTGCTGGTGCGGTGTTCTCATCATAACTAAACGAGCCAAGAGCGGAATAATTATTATTACCATTCCAGGTGAAGTTCAATGTAATAGCATGAGCGGAAGTTATTCCCGTTAGTGCCATAATTAAAGCTGTTGTAATTGTAATGGTTATTTTTAAAACGAGTATTCTCATAGCTTTCATGTAGTGGCAATAGAGAATACTATATACGAAACGAAACCCTTCCCTTACTCGCGGCAAAGCCCCTTTGATTGCGTTTCCAGGTAGAACCTGGAAACGAGATTTTAACGAGATTTCAGTTTTGTCACATTTACTCGTCGTGGGCAAAGCGGCGGTAGAGGTAATCAAGGACGTGGTTGCGCAGTTTGTAGTATTCTGGATCTTCCATAATCCTTGCGCGATCGCGCGGACGAGAGAAAGGAATTTGGATATCTTCACCAATTTTAGCAGCAGGTCCATTAGTCATCATGACCAAACGGTCTGCGAGGAACAGTGCTTCATCAATGTCGTGAGTAATCATCAACACTGTGCATCGCCGTTCGTTCCAAATTTTCAACAATTCTTCTTGCAATTCTTCTTTGGTGATTGCATCTAATGCCCCAAAAGGTTCATCTAAGATTAAAACTTGGGGACGAATTGCTAAAGCGCGGGCGATCGCAACCCGCTGTTTCATCCCCCCAGAAATTTGCGTCGGCTTTTTGTCAGCAGCTTCTGTCAATCCCACCAGTGCTAAATGTTCGCGGACAATAGCTGATTTCTGTGCTTTTGGCTTCTCTGGGAAAACGGCGTTAATCGCTAAGTAAATGTTTTCAGAAGTCGTCAACCAAGGTAACAAAGCATAGTTCTGGAATACCATCATTCTATCTGGCCCTGGTTGAGTGATGGGTTTGGAGTTGAGCAACACTGATCCGTGGGTGGGTGTGGCGAACCCAGAAACCATGTTCAGCAGAGTTGATTTACCACAACCAGAGTGACCGATGACACAGATAAACTCGCCCTCATTCACGGTCAGGTTTACGTCTTGTAGGACTGTATAAGGACCTTTCGATGTGGGATAGATTTTGGAAACGTTCTCAATCAACAAGAAAGGATTTTGGCGTGTAGCTGTTGCCCCGGACTGTCTGTAACTGTTAGAAAAAGTGCGCTCGTACATATCAGTATTTCCCAATTCAAAATTCAGAATCAAAATTCAGAATCAAAAATCTACAATTCTCAAGCAACTGCTGAAACCTGGCGTGAGTTAATGACAATTTCTGCTACTGAAAAATTGCGTTTAATGTCAAGACTGTTGAGATAGGCGATAGGATCCTCAGCATTAAACACACTGCCATCAAACAACTCAATCGGACCGCGATTATACTTAATATCAAGCAGACCGAGTTCTCGTGCGGCGGTACTAAACACACTGACTCGACAAACTCGTTCGAGGATTTCTAACCAGTTCCGGGGGAAGGGAATATCTTCCCAACGCGCCATCTGAGTCATCATCCACAGATGCTCTGTTCGACTGGGACGATTCACACCATCTGCGAAAAATAGGTGATGGGCATACTGTCGCATTGGTTGTTCTAAGCTACACACGTAGGAGTTCGGATCGCCAAGTTGGATGTAATCCTCACTTGTGCTCACATACTCTTGCCGAGATAAAATTTCCCTAATTTCCTGAAAGTGATTCTCATCAGCGCAGTATCGACAAGCCTCCAACAAGGCTTTGACTAAGGCGACGTGGGTGTTAGGATAAGCATTTGCCCAGTCTTCGCGAACTCCTAGAACTTTGCCTGGGTGTCCTTGCCAAATTTCCAAATCTGTAGCGATGGTAAAGCCTATTCCTTCCATTGATGCCCTGAGGTTCCAAGGTTCGCCCACACAGTAACCATCAATAGTCCCTGCTTGCAAGTCAACCACCATTTGAGCCGGAGGAATCGTTTTCAGGGAAACATCATAGTCAGGATCAATTCCACCTGCTGCTAACCAGTAACGCAACAGCATGTTATGCATCGAGGAAGGATGAACCATCCCGAGAGTATGACGTTGATCTGTAGAATATTGCAACAATCGTCTAAAGTCTGCCAGGGAATATATTCCTTGGTCATAAAAACGTTTATCTAGGGTAATGGCATTGCCGTTACGGGTGAGTGTCAGGGCGCTGACAACTGGTACAGGACGACCTTTATCGCCTCCCACTGTCATCCAAACTGGCATACCAGAAGGCATTTGTGCTGCATCTAAATATCCGCCACTAATGCCATCGGTAATTCCGCGCCAACTCGCTTCGCGCACCAGAGTCACTTCATCTAAACCATGTTTGGCGAAGAAACCTTTTTCTTTAGCGACAGCCAGAGGGGCGCAAGCAGTCAAAGGAAGGAAACCAATTTCCAGGTTGACTTTTTCTAAACCATGACGCGCGATCGCTGCTGTTTTCCTTGCCCTAATTTTCTTAATCCGTTTTTGTTGATTGAGGAAGTAAATCATCTCACTCCGCAAGCTGTAGTAGCTAGGATGTTCTACCACTTCCATCCGCTTACGGGGTCGAGGAATATCCACCTCCAAAATGTCTCCAATCTTCGATTCTGGTCCATTTGTCAACATCACGATTCGGTCGGACAACAGCACCGCTTCATCGACATCGTGAGTCACCATAACGGCGGTGACTTGGTTTTCTTGACAAATTTGCATCAACTGTTCTTGCAAGTTACCGCGTGTGAGTGCATCTAACGCACCAAATGGCTCATCTAGCAAGAGTAATTTGGGACGAATTGCTAAGGCGCGGGCGATCGCCACCCGTTGTTTTTGTCCACCCGATAACATTGCTGGGGCTTTGTCAGCATGAGGACGCAACCCCACCATATCGATATGCTGTTCTACAATTTCCTTGCGCTCATCCACAGAAAAATCATTCAGCACTGAGTCTACAGCAAGAGCAATATTTTCTCGTACTGTCCGCCAAGGTAAGAGTGAATAATTCTGAAACACTACCATCCTATCTGGACCAGGTCTAGTGATTCTTCTTCCTTCTAGCGTCACCACACCTTCACTCGGTAAATCCAAACCAGCAATCATATTTAACAGAGTGGATTTACCACAACCAGAGTGACCAATCAGAGAGATAAATTCTCCTCTTTTAATCTGAAGGTCAATTCCTTTAAGAGCAATATATTCACCACCATTAGCTAAGGAAAAAACTTTATCAATCTGGTCAACAGCAACAAAAACACTCATTTTTTTATCCTTTGTCCTTTATTCTTTGTTTTTTCACCCTTTGCCATTTACTGATTGCTAATGACAAAGGACTACTCCTATCCCACCCGGAAAATATTTATTTAACGATTAGCAACAAGACGCCAAGAAAAAGAGAGGTAATTTTGTAGAGGGAAGGGAGTAATGACTAATGACTACTTCTGTTCTTCTGGCAAAATTTTCGACTGTACCCAAATCATCAACTTGTCGAGTATCAAACCAACCACACCGATGTAGACGAGAGCCAAAATAATTTCACTGACTTTATTATTCTGATACGCATCCCAGATAAAAAAGCCAATTCCAACAATACCGGACATGATAATTTCTGCCGCAATAATCGCCAACCAAGCCAAACCAATCGCAATTCTTAAGCCTGTAAAAATGTAGGGGAGAGCCGCAGGAATAAGAATATTAAAGAAATAGTCTCGACGAGAAAGTTGCAGAACTTTAGCAACGTTGTTGTAATCTTGGGGGATTTGTCTGACTCCAACTGCTGTGTTTATTAAGATAGGCCAAATCGCTGTGATAAAAATGACGAACAAAGCAGCAGGTTCGTTTTGTCGTAAAGCTGCAAGAGAAATCGGCACCCAAGCCAGAGGTGGTACAGTTCGGAATAATTGGATCATCGGATCTAACGCCCTGGACATGACTTTACTTGTACCAATTACGATGCCCAAGCTAATACCGATAATTGCCGCAAGCGTGTAACCAATTGCTACCCGTTGTAAACTTGCCAAGATTTGCCAAAATAAACCTTTGTCTGTACCGCCTCGGTCATAAAAAGGATACAGAATCAGTATCCAAGTGTCTTGTATAACCTGGATTGGTCCTGGTAGGGTTGCTCCAGGAGTCCAAGCAAACAACTGCCATAGAACTAAAAAGATGGCGATCGCTATAATCGGTGGTATCAAACCAGGATATTGCTTTTGCAATCGGGAGAACCAAGCATTATCAACAGTATTTGCCCGAGAGCGTCTTTGCAGAGTTACCATTGTTTATTTCCTCTTGAAATTTTGTTTTTCTTACTGAGTAAAAACTGAGCTTAAACTTTCACTTTCTTAATTTTCAGACTTTGCAAGTAAGCCTTGGGATTTTCAGGGTCAAACTTGATACCATCAAAAAATTCTTCAACGCCACGGGATGTACTGGTGGGAATGTCAGCAGCCGGAACACCCAATTCTTTTGCAGCTTGTCTCCACAAATCCTCACGGTTAACTTGATCTATCAGTGTTTTGGCATTTGTTAAAGTATCTTCTGGTAAAAAGCCCCAGCGCACACTTTCTGTTAAAAACCAGAGGTCATGGCTCTTGTACGGATAGGAGACGTTACCTTTTTCATCTTTCCAATACAGAGATGCCATTTTTTTATCGTTAACAGTGCGACCATCACCCATGTCATACTTACCCATGAATGGGTCGTTGAGAATGTCTGCAGGTACATTGAAGTAGCTCCGCTTTGCAAGGATTTGAGCGAGTTCTTTTCTGTTGTCAAAGTTATCGCACCACTGTTGTGCTTCCATCAGACCCTTCAAAAGGGCAATAGTCGCCTTGGGATTTTGATTAACCCAATCTGCTTTCATTGCAAAGTATTCTTCTGGATGATTTTTCCAGATTTCTGCAGTTAATACTGACATGAAGCCAATCTTATCTTTGACAATTCGGTAGGGCCAGGGGTCACCTGTACTAAAGGCATCCATCGACCCCGTTTTCATATTTGCAACCGTTTGAGCTGCTGGGACAGTCAGTAGTTGAACATCCTTATCTGGATCGACACCCGATGCAGCTAACCAGTAGCGAATCCAAAACTCTTGATTCACTCCTGGGAAAGTCATAGCAGCTTTGAAGATAGTTTTTGCTGATTTGAGCTGAGCAAAAAATGTTTCTTTGCCAGCAATCTTCACACTCAGACCTTTGCCTAGATGCTTAGATGCGATCGCAATTCCATTACCCTGAGTATTCAACTGAGCTAACACATACATGGGTATTTTTCGATTACCCTTTGTAATGCGTCCTTCTGAAATCAAATAGGGCATAGGCATTTGCCATTGACCACCATCAATACCACCTCCTGCAGCCCCAATTTCTACGTTGTCTCTTGCCGAACCCCAGTTAGCTTGCTTGGATATATCAACTTCGGTCATTCCATACTTCGCAAAGAAACCTTTTTCCTTTGCAACAATCAGGGGAGCAGCTTCAACAATGGGGATGTAACCTAACTTAACTTTAGTTGTTTCCGGTTTATCCGCTGCACTGACATTGGTTGCATTGGTCGCAACAGCTTGTTGTACTGGAGTTGTGCTACCAGTTTCGGGAGGATTTCCCAAACAACCTTTGAGGAATACAGACCCTACAGCAGAAACTCCAGCGGTTAACAAAAATTTACGTCTAGAAAATTGATTTGAAAAGTCACTCATAACATTACATTTTGTAAATTACAATTGTTTTTGGGTACGCAAATCAAGGCAACTGAACAATTATGTTCATTGCTTTCTTAATGTGTTATTCACACCTAATTTCAAACCTATTGCCGCCTCAATTACATGAACTGAGGTGTTTGGAATGACCAAAATTTACTGTTGTAGATAAGATTATCACTTTTGAATCAGCAGTGAGCAATATCTGAACCCAAATCTTAAAAAAATATTATATGGTTCCTATAAGTAAAAATTTAATACAATACGTACCCTAATTGAATTTACTCTATCTTATAGAAGCAATTCGATAATAACTATTAGATTTTAGCACGAGCAATAGTAAGCCATAACTGTTGACTTATAGTAACTATTGTATTTTTTTTATGATTCTTATGACATTTTGATCCCCAAAATAGATGTTTTAGATTAACTCAGTATTAATCCCATAACCCTTGATTTAGCGATAAAAATCCAAAAATGTCATGTAACTTTATCGCGCTGCTTTTCACCTAGCCTTTATTTATACGGATAGGTATCAGATAGGAGTTTCATCATTTGAGAAGAAAATGTTAAGTTACACAAAATCACTATAAAGTCAAGAAAAGAATCTAATATTTCGCCACTCTCTTCAAAACAAGAGTGCTCTGGGGTTAATCTTATCTGAGGAATTGTAAAGAGTTATGAATCATTATCCTCTATTTACCAACCGAGTAGCAGTATTAGCGACAATGCATCATAAGGAGAAAGTCATTGCTCCTATCCTTGAACAAGAGTTAGGCATCAAAGTCATAGTTCCCAAAGACTTTGATACTGACCGTTTTGGTACATTTACAAGGGAAATTAAACGGGTAGGAACGCAAATCGAAGCAGCAAGGCTCAAAGCAGAAACAGCATTAACTATAACAGGTGAGACTTTAGCAATAGCTAGTGAAGGTACATTTGGTCCTCACCCTGGTAGCCCATTTATTCCTTGTAATCGGGAAGTTGTCATTTTATTAGACAAAACAAACGGACTAGAAATTATTGGTCAAGAAATTTCTACTGAAACGAACTTTAATCATAGGATTGTGAACAGTTTAGAAGAAGCACAAGATTTTGCAGATGCAATTGGCTTTCCCGAACACGCCCTAGTCGTAAGCTTGAGTTCCTCACCCAGAAGTCAAGATGAAATTATCAAAGGTATCAAGACTAGAGAGGAACTTGTGCAAGCAGTTCAATTTGCTTTAAACAGTTCCAAAGATGGCAAGGTTTATATAGAAACAGATATGCGGGCTTTATATAATCCCACAAGGATGAAAAATATTGCTGCATCGACTCATGACTTAGTCAGAAAACTAAATCATGCTTGTCCCAACTGTTCTTGTCCCGGTTTTGAACTAGTTCAAAGGATAAAAGGATTGCCTTGCGCGTATTGTCACGGACCCACACAACTAACTATTGCAGCAGTATATAAATGTCAAAAATGTGGATTTTCTCAAGAAAAGTTATTCCCAGATGGATTAGAAAAGGCAGACCCAGCACAATGTCTGTACTGCAATCCTTAATCAAAACTGACTGAATCTCGCGAAATCCCCCCAGACCCGTATCTGTGGGATGAGAATTATGTGCCAGTCAAATAAGTGTCTACTTTTAAAAACAAAGTTCCGGATAAAAAAATGACACCATGTAATAATAAAACCCTTATTTAGATCTAGAAAAACTACTTGATATATTCTGCATTAATAACAACAGACAAGAAATTTTTTTAGAAAATATCTGGAACTTTGTAGTTAGTTTTTCGACATGTATTAAAAATCAATACCTACAAAATATCGGTAAAGATTATGAAACGCTTGCTTAAGTCTTTTGTGACAATTTCTGCATTGTCTTCTGTTGTCGTTGCTCCTATTTTTCTCTCGGCGGGTCAAGCTTCTGCTTTGCCTCGACCAACACAAAACGGTACTGACGCTAGCTATGTTGGTGTTGGTGGTTCTGCTGGTCTCACCAATGGTGGGCAAAAGGGTGATGCTGCAGCTGTTGGTGGAAATGTCACAGGTCGCTATAAATTAGGAGACACACCTTTGTCTGCACGCGGTCAACTCCTCTGGGGTGAAGAAACAACTGCTATCATCCCACAAATTTCCGCAGATTTAGGAATTGGTAAAGGTACCAATCTTTACTTTGGTGCTGGTTACTCTTTTGTGGAGAAAGATGGTAAAGCAAGTCCATTGGGCAACAAAGATGGAGTCGCGCTGACTGCTGGCGTAGAATCAGAAGTTGGTAACAGCTTTATTGTCTATGGCAATACTACCTTAGGAGTTGATGCTTACAAAAATAGCCCTGCTTCTGCTCTCAACGTCAGTGGTGGTGTTGGCTATCGCTTTAGGTAAAGCTGTAGTTCAATTGTCGGGTTGAACTACAGCCATTAGCGAATTCTGACAGGAACGATATCCTGTTAGGTTGAGAAATCATAGACTAATCATTTGCCTATTTTCAAGCGGCAAATGATTAGTCAAGACTCATAACTCATATTATAAGTAATATTGCTGGGTTTATCTAAGTGTTGCATCGCTGAAAAACCCGGCTTTTTGGCATGTTAAAATTATTGTATTTCTCCTGATTCCGACCGGATTATCGGAAATAAATAAGCCGAAAGGGTGCTTCTGAAGTACTTTACGGCACATTGTGATCGTTATTTGAAAAAACTGTGTACCACTCTAATGGTTAAATCTGCTCCTCTGACCACAAGCCGTAAGCCTTCCAAAGTAGAAGCAATCAAGGAACGCAGCAATTCTTTGCGTGAACCTGTAGCAACCGAAATACTTCAAGATACAACTCACTTTAGTGAAGATGCTATACAAATATTAAAGTTTCATGGTTCTTACCAGCAAGATAATCGTGATAATCGGGTTAAGGGACAAGAAAAAGACTACCAATTCATGCTGCGGACGAAAAATCCGGGTGGGTTAGTCCCACCGCAGCTGTATCTGACTTTAGATAAGCTGGCAGATGAATATGGGAATAACACTTTACGAGTAACGACTCGTCAAGGGTTTCAGGTGCATGGAATTTTAAAGAAAAATCTTAAGGCAGCATTTGCTGCCATAATCAAGAATATGGGTTCAACCTTGGGCGCTTGTGGGGACTTGAACCGCAACGTCATGGCACCTCCCGCACCTTTCAAAAATAAGCCTGAGTATCAGTACGCTTGGGATTACGCGGATAATATTGCTAACTTGCTAACACCCCAAACTGGTGCTTACTACGAAATTTGGCTAGATGGGGAAATGGCAATTAGTGCTGAGGAAAACCCAGAGGTGAAGGCGGCGCGAGAGAAAAATGGGACTGGCACAATCTTTCACGACAAGGAAGAACCCATCTACGGAACTTACTATATGCCGCGCAAGTTCAAAGCTTGTGTGACAGTTCCAGGAGATAATTCGATTGATTTGTATAGCCAAGACTTGACTTTGGTTGTCATAACCAATGACAAGGGAGAGTTAGAGGGATTTGATGTCTTTGCTGGCGGTGGTTTAGGACGCACACATAATAAAGAAGAAACTTTTGCTAGAGTAGCAGATCCGATTTGCTATGTAGAGAAAGATGACGTTTACGATCTTGTTAAGGCGATTGTTGCGACTCAAAGAGATTATGGCGATCGCACTGACCGTCGTCACGCCAGGTTAAAATATCTCATCCACGATTGGGGCGTTGATAAGTTCCGTTCCCAAGTCGAAGAATACTTTGGCAAGTCACTCGCACCTTTCAAGCCCTTGCCAGAGTTTAAATATCATGACTTCCTCGGTTGGAATGAACAAGGCGACGGTAAACTATTTCTGGGTCTTTCCATCGACAACGGTCGAGTTAAGGATGAAGGCGACTTCCAACTCAAAACAGCTTTGCGGGAAATTGTCGAAAAGTATAACTTGCCCATCCGCCTAACACCCCACCAAAACCTCGTCCTCTACGATATTGAACCAAAGAACAAGCAAGCGATTCAAAAAATTCTTAGCAGTCACGGCGTCATTTTTGAACCAGAAAAAATTGACTCCCTGGTACGGTATGCAATGGCTTGCCCAGCTTTGCCCACTTGCGGTTTGGCTATCACCGAATCAGAACGGGCAATTCCAGGAATTTTAGAGCGAATTCGCGCTCTTTTGGATAAAGTGGGTTTACAAAATGAGCATTTTGTGGTAAGAATGACGGGTTGTCCCAACGGTTGTGCTCGTCCTTACATGGCAGAACTTGGCTTTGTAGGAAGTGCACCGGAATCTTACCAAGTTTGGCTGGGAGGTTCGCCAAATCAAACACGGCTGGCGTTACCTTATATGGAACGACTGCACGATAATGATATAGAAACCCAGCTAGAACCGATTTTTGTTTACTTCAAACAGCAGCGCCAGACGGAAGAAAAATTTGGTGATTTTTGCGACAGAGTTGGTTTTGATGCCATCCGCGAGTTTGCTGCTAACTACGAATCTCAAACCGTTGCACCACCAGAAATCACAGACGATGCTGATGGTTTAGTTGAGACAATGGCAGATTCTACGACTGCAGCAATTACAGAAGAGAGTGAACGTCAGGAAGTGGCGATCGCTAACACAACGATTGCAACAAGCAAAAACCGCCATCGCGTCACCCTGCAAGATGAGGTTTACAACAGATTGAAGGAAATCTCTCAGCGTCAAGGGAAGCCGATGACTAATTTGGTGAATGAGGCGCTTTTGGATTACTTGAAGAATCTGTAGTGCGTAGCATAAGGTAGGGGCACAGTATGCTAATTGGTGTCAACTTAAGCTGAAACTCTTGTTATTACGTTACCGAGATGCTTTATTTTAGTCACCCACAATTGTCGCGTAACCTCACCCCGGTTTTGTCTTGCGCCAAAACCTCCCCTCTCCGCGAGTTCGGAGAGGGAAGGTGAAGCGTAGCTTTACGGTGAATCCAGCGCGAATGACGGCTTTCCCGACCTAGGCGACTGGTGAACCCAAAGGGGGGTGAGGTTAAATCAACGTGGAATTAAGGCTTAAACGTTAAGTTGACACCAATGACAGTATGCTGTGCCCCTACAATCGACTTGTATTGTACCCAACAGAGAGTATGAGGCAAACCTCATAGTCTAAGAATACGAAAAACAACAAAACCAATTGGAGAAAAATGCCAGCCATTGTTAAACTACAACTCTCCTTGGAAGCTTTAGCAGAAGTGATATCTTCCCTGAATTTAGAAGAAAAACGTCAACTTCAAGAGATAATTGAGCAACAAATTGTTGAAACTGAAGAAGCACTGTACGAAGATGATGCAGAAACACAGGCAGAAATTCAAGCAGTTCGTGCTGAGTATACAGTTGGTGAGTACACGACTCTGGATGAATATCTTGCTAACCGCTCAAATCAAGCATCATGAGCTACACTATCGTTATTTCAAAGTCGGTACAAAAGCAGATTGACGACTTGCCAAATGATGTTATAAAACGCGTTTTTGAAAAATCCAAAATCTTACAGATGAACTGCGTCCCGATGGAGTTATCAAATTAAAAGGCTCTGATAACGAGTATCGTATCCGAGTTGGTGATTATAGAGTTCGCGCTTGAGATTGATGATGAAAGTCAACTCGTGCAACTTTTACAGTGCAAGCATCGAAAAGATGTTTATAGAAAATAATTTGAAAATTACCTTACAATTCATTTAATCGCGTTTGCTGTTCTGCTTGCTGGACTTGTGCAACATCTAAATCTAAAGCCTGTGCTACTTGTTCCACAGTTAAGCTCAATGCTAAAAGCTTAGGTACAGCTTCTAATTTTGCTTCTAAACGTCCTTCTTGGTAAACCCGCGTTTGCTTTAAATCGCTTAAGCCAAACATTGCTTCTATCTCCTTGCGACTCATTTTAGGAAATTTATAAACTAAGATTGTTTCTATTAATTCTAGTAATTGTTTTTGTGGCAGTTGCAAATTTACTGATGGCTGGCTGGATACGGTTGATTAATTCCCTAGCCGTGCTAATGGCTGTATCTTCCTCTTCAATTACTAATTTTATCGTAGCAATGCCTAGCGGCAGTGATGCAGCTTCACCTAATTCATCTAAGTAAATGAGACTGATACGCTGGCTATGGAACAATTCCCATAAATCTTGTTTATCACCTTTATCTATATCTCTGCTAGGATAAATCACGACTCCTCGCCAAGAATTTTTGCGTTTGTTTTGGCGTAAGTATAAAGAAATTTCCGACACAAGACGTAAGTAAATATCTGTGTCGGGTTGAAACTGAACCTCGACAAAATAAATCGGAACTTCTTCATCTTGGATGGGAAGAAATACACCATCAATTCTGAAGGCTGTTTGCTTGACTTCAACTGAAGAAAATTGGTAGAGATTCGCTGTTTCGGGAGAGTTACCAATCAGTTCAAAGAAGATATTGGGAAATTCTTGAAAGAGACGATAAAAGATGCTGTCAGTTTTCACGCTCAGGTTTTGGCGTAGTTTTTAGCTGTAGCGATTTTATCACTACCGTAGCCGCCAAATTTTGATGGTTTTGTCATAACTTCCACTGACAAGGGTTTTGCCATCTGGGCTAAAGGCGACGGAATTAACCGGACTAGAATGCCCTGTGAGGGCGCGGATTTGTTTTCCGGTTGCCAGATTCCACAGTTTGATAGTCTTGTCATTGCTACCACTGGCAAGGGTTTTGCCATCTGGGCTGATGGCGACGGATTCTCATTAAGGTCTGTAAGCATGAAGCGACTTGAAGTTGTTGCTGATAGTTGCTCCCATGAGCTTCATAAATGTGTTTCGTAATGCCACACCAAAAGGATTATTTAATTCACCCATTTTTCCTGCCCGCAAGGATTGTTCAACGATTAACTTTGTGCGAGGAAACCGTTCTGACTCATACTGTTGAAAAGCGGCTGTTGGATTTGCTTGCTCTTTCAGACACTTAGCGACTACAAACGCATCCTCCAATGCTGTACATGCTCCCTGTCCCATAGTTGGTAGCATTGGATGTGCAGCATCACCCAGTAGTGTAATATTCTGCTGGCTCCAAGATTTCGTCGGGGCACGATCATACGAATCTGTTGTCAAAATATTGGCTTCATCCGTCGCTGTAATTAACTCAGGAACCGATGCAAACCAATCTTGAAACATGGTTTCAAGCTCTTTTTTACGACCAATTGAGGCATCTGGCTGTGCTGGGGGTGCAGTTGCTGCTGCGTACCAATACATCCGTCCTTTGCCCAGCATCATGAAACCGAAGCCTTTGCCACGCCCTAAAAATTCCTGAATGTAGCCGGCACGATATCCTCTAGGAACGTAATCTGTTAAACCACGCCAAGTCTTAAAGTTGCGATAGATGGGTGGTTGATCACCGAGGAGGGCAGATCGTACCTGCGATCGCAAACCATCAGCCCCAATCAAAGCATCCCCCTGGACTGTTAAACCAGAACTGAAGTAAGCGCGAACCTTCTCTCCTTCTTGCTCAAATCGCTCAAAGGTTTGTCCTAAAACAAATTTTTCATGCGGTACATTACGCCACAATAGCTGATGTAATTCAGCTCTATGGATTCCAATAACAGGCAACTCAAAGGTATCAACGGGTATATTGACCAATGAGTTGCCGCTTTGGGAATTGAATTGATAGTTTGTTGTCAGATAACCAACGCGCAGCGCCTCCTCCAACAAGCCTAAATTTTTTAGGATGTGTGTGGCATTTGCCCAAAGTGCAATACCAGCCCCTACCTCCCGCAACTCCTTTGTTCGCTCATAGACAACTGCTTCAAAACCAGCTCTATGAAGAGCAAGTGCAGTCGCAGCACCGCCAATTCCGCCGCCGATAATGATGATCTTCTTAGTTGTTTGCATCTTTCTTTTCTAATCGACAGACTTGTCAGTTGATTAAAATTGATATTCACAGATTTTTGGCTCTCTTGTCAACTGACTATTTGGTCGAAAAAAGCTGACAATTGACCAAAACTAGGGGTGTAGGGGTGTAGCCCTACTAATTCATTTTCCCTACACCCCTATACCCTTACCCCCTTACACCCCTTTTTTTTTGATTCGGCAAAATGCAATTAGAGGCTATACTAACTGACAAGTCTGTTGACAAACTAAAAACCCGTGGCACGTCAAACAAAAGCTGCAAAGTCGTTGAATACCAAGCAAGTCCGAGATGCCGAGGCAACTCAAGCTGTGATTTTGGCAGCAGCCCAAGAAGAGTTTGCGAAGCATGGTTTAACCGCCGCCAGAACAGAAGCAATTGCTGCTAAAACGGGTGTGGCAAAGTCAATGATTTATTACTACTTTAAGGATAAGGAAGGTTTGTATCAGGCAGTGTTGGAGCGATCGCACTCAGATCTTGTGCAAACAAGTCTTCAATTAGATTTGGATCATCTTTCTCCTGAAGCTGCCTTGGAGACATTTCTCAAAGCATTGCTCGATTGTGTATCGCGCAATCCCAAGTTACCGATGATTATGTTTCACGAAGCAGTGCAAAATCAAGGGCAATATTACAAACGCAGTAGTTCTGTTGGTATTGACAAAATATTGGTTGAAATTTTAGAACGAGGAGTCACCACAGGTGCGTTTCGCAAACTCGATCCCTTCCAATCAGCCATTAACATTATGGGAACTTGCTTGTTCTACTTTATTGGCGTTGGAAATATTCAGCATTATCCTCAAGGTAAGAGGCTTTTGAGTAAAGCAATGTTAGAACAACATTCTCAAGAGGCGATCGCATTGATTTTGGCTGGTGTGCGACAAGCCTGAAATGATGCATAACAAATGGTTAGAGGGGACGGAGGGTCAAAAAATATTCTGTATCCCATTAACTCCTAAGAAACACAGGGAACAGGGAACAGGGAACAGGGAACAGGGAACAGGGAAAGAGTGTTTCTTTCATATGTTACTAGCGGTTTCTTGCGCTAGTTAGAGGCTCATATCTTGCACCTAACCGTAGAAATCCGTAGAAGCTAAAAAGATGCATTATAAAGCTACATATTTTTTCTTGGTTTTTCTCGCTCAATAAGACTTTCTGGTCTAACACTGAGTAACGAAATACCATCAATTTTTCTTGGTGCAAGATGTGAGTTAACAAATTGAGACATAAGAAAACGTCCTATTACGAGGATTACCTTGTGAAAAAATCAGTTTTCTTTCGCTCAAATTCATCACAACCGTTGATACTGTTCCATAGGTAAGTCCATCAAAGATATTTCTCTCTGACTGGCGACATATTGGTAAGTTTCCTTCCTGATCAAGAAGAATTTTAAACATATCAGCTTCATGTCGTCCCCATTGAGTGGACGTAAGAAATCTTGCTCGAATAATTCGCGCAGCTGAACTTTCAGTTTCTTCTGGGAAATTAGTATTCTCTCTTTTTGAAGTGAGAAATCCATTCGTGTGAACAACAACTTATCAGTTACCAGTTATTTACTGTTTCCTGTTCACTGTTCACTGTTCACTGTTTTAAGAATCATCGAAGCTCGCCATCTTAATATCAGTGTTGTCCCGGCTGTTAATAATATACCAAGCAACAGACCTTTCAGGCTGAGACTTTTACCGCCATCAGTTACCAAAATACTTTCCAGTATCACAGACGGTAATAATATTCCACTCGGAAGCAATAACCTATTAAAAGCTAACTTTCTTTTCGCTAAAGTTGTCAGAAGCGCTAAGCAAAGCCCTAAAGGGATAAAAGTCAGTGCATAGTAAAATAATTTCTGCTCTTTCGGAAACCATTCCAAGAGATTCAAAGAATAAGAATTTGATTTATCTATATAAACTTGAACAGTCGCTCCAGAATAAGTGATGACTATATGATGGGGTTTTGTATCTGCAAAAATATCAGGAATAGTTAATTTTGTATCTGCCCCGTTTGCTCCAGTCATCGGTGTTCGTATTCGCAAGTCTAAGTCAGTTCCCTGCTGTCCTAGTGTAAAATTGCGATGAAGAGAATCACCTGAAAGTGAGATGATGCGTGCAGGTCCAATTTGAGCCGTATTAGCAGTAGCAACGGTAGTAATTATTGTAAATTGAGAAGTTTCACGTATTCTTTTACTCAACAAAGTAACAGGCTCTGTTGTTTTTAGCCAATGATTGGAACTCAAAACAACACCTTTTTCATCTTTCATATCTGGTAACTGCCCTTGCGATAATAGTTCGGGGAGTTGACCAGTACGATCCTGATAACTTTTTGTATCCGTAAATTGATAGGAAGCTAGCAAAGACTTCCCAAAAATATCACTGTAATTTTTCTGATTAAAAACTTGTGAAACTTCATTTTTAGAAATTGCTCTATCAGCAATATAAACATCTGAGACCTGTCCCTGCCAAGGTCTATCACCTGTTCGTTCATTGCCAATCAAGAGTGGATAATTCAAAGACCAATTGCTCAGATTCGTTGTATTTTGCCAGACATTCGAGATGAGAAACGATACAAGTATGTATCCAATAAAGAATAGTGTGAGCTTTTTAATAGAATTATTGGGTCTACTATTTTCTAAACGTATCAAGGTATAGATAAAGCTTTGTGAGTACCATAGAGAAAAGCAGATGAAACCCACCAATCCACCTATGGTATTGTTAAAAATATCGGCAGGAGTAGGTGTTCTTGAAGGCAAAAAAACTTGCAATGCTTCAACTGTCAATGATAAGCCTGCACTCAGAAATATCACTATTAGAAATTGACTTGTTGGCTTCATCCTCATTCTCTGTAAGAGACTGGCGAAACCGAAACCTAAAGGCGTAAATAATAAAATATTGTTGACCTGGTCTTTAAAAAAACTACTATTATCAAAACTGGCAACAAGTGCTGGTAGCGAAAAACTATCTGGAAAGTGAAAATGAAACGGATAAAGTGTAGCTATTAAAACTGAAATGATGCTCAAAGTAATCAGTATGACGTCTGCGGAAAATCCCAAGTTATTAGAGATATAATTAACATTTTTGCGTCTCTTCATAATGCTCCACGTTTTTTTGTCTTTCTAGTAAAGGATAATTGAACCGCCGATGACTGGTAGACGCTTACATATCATTAACAAACATGTAAAAGAATGCTTTTCTTCATCTTATTTATTTGTAAATGTTAGTGTGTTAATCATTGTAAAATTTTGATAAAAACGTCATAAAGATAGGTTCTTGTAAAATACATATAGTAACTACACTAGGAGATCAAGTTTTTCCAGATTTCAATGTATCCCGCACCAATCATCGATTCAGAGCAACCATTTATACTTTACAAACTTGCGCAAAGGCAATTTAACCCACTCATCAAGTAGTGAACGCGAACTCGATAAAGAAATTGTGATACCCTAATTTGTAGGTATTTCGCAAAACAAAGCGAAAACGAAAATTCCCAGGAGTTTGCCAAATGGTTAGAACCTTGAAAATGAAATCGATGGCTGTACGCTTACCGATTATTATTGGTGCAGGATTAGTCATGTCTTTAGGTTTGCATACACCAGTCATATCGAAATCCCCCATACAGATAGCACAATCATCAGCGAGGGGTCAATCAGATTCACAGCAATTAACAGCTAATCAGCGTTTGTGGAATCGGCAAAATATTTCCAACTATCGCTACACACTTAGCCGGAGTTGCTTCTGCATAGCCGAAGCAAGAGGACCAGTCATCATTGAAGTGCGTAACGGTAGAACAACTTCTGTCACTTCCGTCGAAACTGGTCAACCAGTTAATCCAGAATTCTTCCAAAAATACGATACAGTTCCCAGGCTTTTTGATTTAATCAGGGATGCGATTAAAAGGAAAGCAGATAGCTTGGATGTCAAGTACAATTCGACACTCGGCTATCCAACCCAAATTAACATTGATTACAGCTTTCAGATAGCTGATGAAGAAGAATATCTCACAATTGAGAATCTACAACAGATTTACTAACAGTGTTTATTCCGCCTTGCTGCCATCTTAAAAGATAGAATGTCCTTTGGGTCTTTTGATAGGTAAAACAAAAGCGCTTGCTTTTTTCTAGGCAGAATTTTAACCTCTTTCGCGGAATTCCCCATCCGCCATGCGGTGTCCGAGTCTAACACGAAAAAATCTGGCAGCCTTTGTTTGTTAATTCGTGGGCACAGACGGGTACTCGTAGTTATAAGGCTGCCAGATTTTTAGGGGACAAATTGGTGGGGATGGATAGCGGGTAACTATGAGGTACACCCCTTGTGGGTGTCCGAGAAGTTACCACTTTCTGGTGTTGGTAATCGATCAACCCAGTCTTCAATTAGCTGAGTCATCGTTTTTTCTTTCCAATCCGCGTATAGCTTTAGCTTATTATATCTACGAGCAGACATCCTAAAGCGTAATGATTTTTCTTTCATTTGCGTGTACACAAAGCGCCACACTCAGGTGATCATAAAGATGGTTGATGACCCACCGGATTGTGTCGGAACAGATAACCCTAAGTAGCGGTAAAACGCTTGGTGCAGAAAGATCAAAGTTCCGGGAAGAAATATGACCGCTGGTTAGTAAGGTTACGCCCTGCTGTAAAAAATAAGCCAAGTTGTATTATGCGAAAAGTTATATCCTTGCGGAAGGCGAGGATCTGCCTGTGGACGCGGAGTAAGACCACAATTGAACACGGGTTCAAGGAGGCATCGGCGGATGAAGCGGGAAGCCCAAGAGACGAATAAAACCGTCCTTATGCTAGTTGGAAACGGGGGAAGCCCCATCTTCAACCGTTCGCGCAGCGTGCCGTCAGGCATAGGTAAGATGGGGTACTTCACATTGTCGCTGTAATGTGCGTCAAACAAAAAATTAGCTGGGTTGAAAAACTAGACCCAGCTGACAAAATATAAAAAATTAAATACTCAAGCTAGTGTAGCAGTCCTATCTGATTTGTAAAAATTGCGAATCCCCAGAAACCCGGTATCTCAAAGATACCGGGTTTCTCGCCTTTTACAAATGATTTAGGATTACTATAGTTCATAACTACCTCACAAACTGAGGCATAATTTCAGCAGCGGTGAATAATCCGTAAATGCCTCGCTGATGTAATCCAACGCCAGCTTTGAGATAACCAAAAGCTGGTCCACAGACGTTGGCTGCCATACTGGTTTCATCTCCTAATGTAAAGGTATGGGTGGAAATTTTACCTTCAAAAGTGCGACCAGTGATTTTAACGTTGGTGCTAATGGGCTTTTTAGGATTGCGGGTATCAACTATACCACCAACGGTCACGCGATCGCGCCCCACAATTCCAGCTATCTCTAACATCACATCATCAGCATGTTCCATGTTTTCTAAAGTCAGCACGCCATTGGTTTTATCTAGGAGTGCTTCTACTTCCTCATCCGTCATTGCCCTAGCAGTTTCCACAGTATAACCCGGCATATGGGCAATATCTTCGCGGATAGTGGCGCGGTAAGCCTCCCAGTTCGCTATTCCTACTCCAAAAGTAATTTCCACTCGATGAATTTCAGCGTAGCTTTGGGCGGCTAAAGCTGCTGCTGCTGTTAACAGTCCTGGTGTCGCCCCACATCCTGTCATGTAGGTAATTCCTGCTGCTTGCAGTTCTTCTTTCATCGCCAGCAGTTGTTCCACAGCACTGGTGCGCTTAATCGCATCCACCAGTACCCCGCGCCATCCAGATTTGATAAACTGCCTCGCGACAGAGGCAATAAAATCATTGGGGAGATTGGGTAACGCCAGAAAATACCCGTCTACAGGATAAGATTTTTCTATTAAATCCTCAACACTGTGATTTGTTAAAGTTCCAATGGGTTCTAGATAACCCAGCGAACCTTGAGATTGATAAATTGCAATGCATTCTTGAGCATTTAAACCATCAGCGGCGTAGGCGTAGCCTTGTTTATCTGCTGCTGCTACTAAAAGCATTTCACGTTTTGGGGCGAGTACTTTGGCAGCTGCTTGCCCCAATCCGCCAAACCCCAGTACTCCTACGCGTATCGCTTTCGGGAGATGAGTAGAACCTGTCACTTGCTCTGCATTCATGATGAACTTTCTACAATTAGATAACAGCTTATCCTACCGTTTGACGCATTGTCCCCTAAAAAATTGCCAGCACGCCAGGTCCTACAACGGGGGGAACCCTCCGCAGTCGCCTCAACGGGGGGGAACCCCCGCACGGCGCTGCTCTCCGCAACGGACTGGCTCCTTTGTTTTGTTGATCTGTTGTCGAAGTCGGGTACGCGTAGTAATAAGGCTGGCAATTTTTTTACGTGTAAGACCCCGTGACAGTTAGCAGTCCTGGTTTGGGTAGTTTCATTCCTGAGAATTGGATGATTCAGAGAATAATGATAATTTTTTTCAACAAATTTCACTGTTTTTACACCTCTTCCTCAGAATAATGCTTGTTTTTAGGCGTTTCCCCACTGACAGAAAAAGTTGAATTTTTAGCTTGACTAAATTGATATGGTTAAGGGAAACTTACAAATAACAGATGTAACAACTAATAAGAGTCATAAGTTTTGTTAAGTTTCTGAGATATATATTTTGAGAGATGGAACATTAGTTAACAAATGGCAAATTTGTAGCTAAGGAAAAATGCTGTTTCAGAGGGCTGCATTTGTAGTCAGTTGGTACAGCAGTACTGTCCAAGCTTAGTATTTTGGTTTGCAAAGAGCATGGAGACATTAGAGTTCGTAATTTATCCAGACGGTCGGGTACAAGAAAAAGTCACTGGCATTGTGGGTGCTTCCTGCGCTGAAGTTACAGCAGCTATAGAGGCACAGCTAGGACAGGTACTAACTCATGAGCCAAGCTCAGAATACTTTGCGACCATTGTGCAGCAATCGAATGTGGTAAATACGCAAACCACGTTTAGCGATTGGTAAGTTTTCATTCATTGTTTAGTTCATTCATTCACAACCGCCATGTCACACTTTAGCCAGATTAAAACCCAAATCCGTAACGTTGATTCCTTGAAGGATGCACTGAGCGATTTAGGTGTAGATTGGAAGCACGGTCCACGTGAAGTACGTGGTTATCGCGGTCAAACTCATAATGCCGAAGTTACCATTGAGCAGGAAAATGGTTACGATATCGGCTTTAAATGGAATGGCAAAGAATACGAGCTGGTCGCTGATTTACAATATTGGCAGCAAAATTTATCAGTAGAAGGTTTCTTGCGGCAAGTAACACAGCGATACGCATACCATACAGTCGTCAAAGAAACTGCTCGTGTTGGGTTTCAAGTTGCTGAACAACAAAAAAATGAAGATGGTTCCATTCGCTTACTTGTACAGCGCTGGAGTGCGTAATGTCTGATTTTTTGCCGTCGCCGGAACAAAACGAGGATGAACGCTCTGGTTTTGAACCAGAACTGGGGGGATTTTTGCGAGACGCCCCAGAACGCTCTGGTTTTGAGCCGGAATTGGGAGGTGTTTTACGCCAAAAAGGTGTTTATGTTGACGAGATTACCTGCATTGGCTGCAAACACTGTGCTCATGTTGCCCGTAATACGTTTTATATTGAACCAGATTATGGGCGATCGCGCGTCATACGTCAAGATGGCGATCCAGATGAGGTCATTCAAGAGGCAATTGACACCTGTCCAGTGGATTGCATCCACTGGGTGAAGTACGCCGAATTGAGAAACTTGGAAGAAGAGCGTAAATATCAGGTTATACCCTTAATTGGATACCCAGTGGACGCGGCAGTTGTGACTACTGAACGGCGACGCAAAAAGCAAAAACTCACCCGTAAAAAACCCCGTTATTAAAACTAATTTTATGTTACAATAGAGGGCTGGTCAAACCAGCCCTTCTAGTTTTCACCCTATAGCTATAGTACGGCGGCGTCGTATGCGCAAAGCCCATACAGTCCCAAAAGCACACCGAAACGTCGGTTCATAGCCCTGTCTGACTTACTCCGTTTCTGGAAAAGTCTGTACCTTGCCGTCAGGACTAAAAATAGCTCGGATTTTTACTGATTGTCCATTTTTATTAGGAGAAACAAAAGGTTCACCAATCAAAGGCATTCCTGTACGGTCAACATAATCTCTTGCAGCTTTTCCCATTGGTAAAATTTGCTCAATTGTGCCATCAACACCTACTGACAAACTATACTCAATGCTTTGCCTTAATCCAGAAGGCGGTTGCCAGCGTTTTTTCAATATGTCTCTAGCTTCAGATACTTGAGGTGTGTCAAACAATGTGCCACTACGAACTGTACTATTAGTAGCAACTTCTGTGGAAAGATTAGCCCTTCTTGCCCTCGCTTCCCGCAATCTAGAAATTAATGCATCAGTACCACTTGGTCTTGAACCTGGTTGTGAGTAAACTGGTTCACGGCTGGTACTTGTGCTGGACTGAGGTGAGGTTGCAAGTGATGAGGCAGCGCTGTCTTGGGGAGCTAGTCCGTTGCTGGGAGCAGTGCCTTGCGGAGCCAGTGCTGTTGGCGGCGAAGCCTGGCCGTAGGGCATAGGAGGGTTTCCCCCAGGAGTGACTGCCGTATCTCTTTCAGAGACGCTTCGCGTTCGCGAAGCGTCTTTGGAAGAGGTACCCCTCAAAAGTGACGCTCCAGTTGAAGTACTGGAAGTATTATTTGTGCTGGACAAATTGTTCGGTGCCGAATTCTTTTGAACTGATGTAGAATTCGGCTCGCTCTTTGGCGTTAATGCTGTAAAATTGGGCTGTAATTTGGGTTGAAGAGCAATTTGTTGCTTTGGTGCTGTGTTTTGTGGAGAGGTTGAGAAGGTTGGAGTTTTTGTTGTTCCAGATATACTCAACGGATTGCCTAAAGGTGGTAAAGGTGCTTTGGCGACATTTCCAATACTAGGAGATGTTTGGGGTATAGAAGGAAATGTGGACTTTGCAGTTGTTTGAGGCGTAACAGGTACACTAGGCAATGTTTGAGCGATCGATGGAGAAGCATTGGGCACTGCTAGGGTAGACCCAAAGGGTGGGAGTGGCGGCGAAGGTAAACTACTTGAGGGAGCCAGTGTAGGAACAGCAGTTGATGTGGACAGACCCTGTGAGGGAGAAGCTTCTAGGGCAATCTTTTGTTCTGTCGAAATTGGTTTTTTGGCTGTCTGCTGTTGTCTGACACGGTTAGCATACTGCCAAGTGAATGGTGCTAAACCCACACCTATCACCAGAACTGCTGCAACAGGTGCCCAAGCAGGTATACCGCCACTCCTTGTCGAACTAGGTGTGAGATTTGGTAGCGCCACGACATCAGCAGAATATTCATCTAAGGCTGTTGCTAAATCGAATAATTGCAGCAGACTCAGTTGAATGACAGGACCAGATGCTGGATTTGCTAAAGAACCAAGAAACAAATTGTGAGTTAAGTGATCGCTAGGCTTGATTTTTATATCTGCATGTGGTGAATGGGTAAAAGAGTTTCTCGTTGGAATTTTTTGTGAAGCGGGGTTGTAAACATTTGTTTGTTCAGTCTCATCAGAGACTACGCTTACGTCCTCTGTTGCTGGGAAGTTTGTTCCTGAGAAATTTGCCCAAAAGCTTTCAGGAGACATTTCCAAGAATTCTTGGACGTAGCCTGTCACTACTGCACACAAAGTCTCCAGCTGGTCGCTGTCGCCTCTAATTGCGATTCTCTTTTCCTCTGGCAATCGCGGATCATCAAAGCGAAGTTCAAACTGTAGCTGCTTGAGGACAGATTTACCCATCCACTGAGACAAAGCTGAACTCTGCGCCAAGACTTCTAGCGTGCAGGTGGGCGGTGTATACCGACGGATCACAGAATTTGATACAGGCATGGCAGGAAGTGCGAGCAGGATATTTTTAATTTTTGATTTTTGATCAGAGAATCTCAAATCTGAAATCTAGAATTTGGTTGAACGGTCGATAAGTGCTAACCACAGACGGCGATGTCCACCAGGTCCACTGTAAAAAAGTAAATCTATAAGCAGTTTTAATCCCAGGTGGGTTAATTCATTAGTGGAGATTGTTGCGTCTTCCTCCATCCGCTCTTGATAAGTGTTGCAGAAAGTATCAATATAATCTCCAAGCAAAGCAGCCTGATGAGGTTCGCGGTTGTCTTCCGCCATTTGTTCTAAAAGACCAACAGCACGGCGAATTAATTCTTGGTGCTGTTTGGCAAGGTAACAAGTAATCAGAACAAGCGCCCTAGCTTCCTCCACATCTAGTTTTTTTCGTCCTCCTTGACCTTTACGTAGCGGATTTGATTGGCGCAGTCGCCATAGCGCTACACGGTCTGGCACTCTTGACTCTAAATTCAGATTAATTGCCGCTTGTAGCATTGCCTCGGAGCCAATGCCAGTCAATGTTTCTAACGCTAACAGCACCAAGTCCAGCTGAGTTTTGATATTATCCCAATGAACTGAGTTTGGCGCTGGAAGCTTTATTAAATCCTCCCACTGAGAAGTTGGTGCGGGTGAATCGGCGGCAGAGTGCATAACTTTTAGCATAGGTGATCAGGCTGGTGAGGGCTGTTGCTGTTACCCATTTTGAAACCAGACTCTCAAGGGTTAAGATTGGTTTCCAATCGCTATCAGCCGAAGCCGGGAGCTACAGCTTCTATTAGTTTGGTGAACAGCAGAGGTCTTTGTCTTAACTCTATGATGAAAAACTGTTTTGAAAAAAGTATAATCGTAATCAATTGTGCTTTATCTGTCAAACACAAATAACTTTTTTTATTTTTTAGTAACAATAAATATTTGTACATAAATCATCGCTAGTATCCAATTGCTATTCAAAATAGCCTCATTTTTCAGTGGTGATTATTTTAGTTATACTGACCGCTACAATAAAAACCCGGACTTTGAAAAAATCCGGTGACGACAACCTGCTGCGGTCCTTGTTTCCCGACAGCCAGGCGACTGGCGAACCCGAAGGGGTTTCTGTGTTTTCTAATTTTATTGCAATTGCCAGGTAAATTAGGACATGAATTAATGAGAAAATACGGACACCACCAGACCATCAAGCCTATTCTCTGTCCCTGTTAAGCGTTCCCTGCTATAACTTTAACCAATGTAAGCAATTGTCACGCCACTACCGCCATCAGCTTGTTCTGCTGGTTCATAACGGCTGACTCTGGGGTGCTGCTTTAAGAAGGCGTGAACTCCTTGGCGTAGCTTACCCGTGCCATGTCCATGAATAATCCATATTGGTCCTGTGGCTTCCGAAATTGCTTTGTCTAAAATGATTTCCGCATCCGGTACCCTACGCCCGCGTATATCTACCGTATTTTTAGACGTGCGAATTGCAGGAGTTTCTGTCAAGGTTGTGATTTTTGACTCTCCTTTGCTCCTCGATTCCTCGGCTCTTTGGCTCTTGGGTTCCTTAACGCTTGGTTCAGGTTTTTGACCATCTAAAGATTCTACATCTTCTAGCTTCACCGTCATCTTCATGATTCCAAAGCGGACAGTCAACTCCCTATCTTCATCAGGGGCGGTTAAAACTTCCGCTGTTTGCCCGAGTTTGGGTATGCGGATGCGATCGCCCACTTTGGGAAGAAATCCCACTTTTGGTTTCGGAGGAGGTTCTGGTATAAATTTATCTGCTATTTCCCCTAAAGCTTTTGTTGCGCTTTGAGCATCTTGTGCTGTTGGTTTACCTTGTTGCAAGCGGCGAATCACTTGAGCTATTTCGCCTTTAGCAAGGGCTATCGCTTGCTGTACTGCTACCTCCTGGGAGACACGCAAAGCACGTTCTCTTTCCTGCAATGCTGTGGCTTTTTCGGATACTTCTTTGTATAAACGCTCAGCTTGCTGTAACAAATCCTGTGCTTGTTCCGCTTTAGTTTCCTGACGGCGGCGTTGCGCTTCCAACCCAGCAATAACCTGATTCACGTCATCTGTTGCTCCTCCCAGTTGCGTTTTCGCACTTTCCACAACTTCTGATTTCAACCCCAAGCGACGGGCAATTGTTAAGGCGTTGGAACGTCCAGGAATTCCCCAAAGGAGACGGTAAGTTGGTGAAAGGGTACTTTCGTCAAATTCTACAGAGGCATTTTCAAATCGCTCATCTTCGTATTTCAGCGCTTTGAGTTCACCAAAGTGAGTGGTCGCAATTGTCAACAGAGCATGGTCTGCGAGATATTGTAGGAGCGATATTGCCAAAGCACTTCCTTCAACGGGGTCTGTTCCTGCACCCACTTCGTCGAGGAGGATTAAGGAAGACGGGGGGACAGAAGAATCGGGGGATGGGATAGTTTTTTCTTCCCCTGCTTCCCCTGCTTCCCCTGCTTCCCCTGCTTCCTCTGCTTTCTCTGCTTCCTTGTCCTCGTCTAGCGCTGACAAAATCCGACTAATGCGGCGGATGTGACCAGAAAAAGTGGATAAGTTTTGCTGTAGCGACTGTTCATCACCGATATCTGCCAGCACCTTGTCAAACCACGGCAATTCCACTGGTTCGCGTGCAGGCACAAATAAGCCTACTTTCGCCATCAATGCTGCCAAACCCAGGGTTTTCAAACTCACAGTTTTTCCGCCAGTATTTGGTCCAGTAATTGTGACGACTCGTATTTGCGGCTGAATGATCAAATCAACGGGAACGACAGAATGTCCTTGCTCGTGGTAATGCTGCCACTCCAAAAGTGGATGACGTAACTTCCGCAAGGTAATGCTTTCGTTTTCGTCTCGGTTAATAAAGCGTGGAGGATTTGCTTTTAGCCACAAGCTATAACGCGCTTTTGCCAATGCCAAATCCAAGGTTGTCACAATTGCTAACAACTGTTCCAAATCTGGCTTGACAGCAGCGACTTGCTCTGTTAATGTACGACGGATTGCTTCTTCTTCTATTTGCTCTCTTCTGAGCAACTGCCGCAACTGGTTTCCCATTGGGACGATAGAATTTGGTTCCACATACAACGTTGCACCGCTGGTAGAAGTATCGTGGACAATGCCTGGTATGGCGTCTTTTTGAGGCGCTTTTACGGGAATAACAAAGCGATCGCCCCTTTGAGTAATGATCTGTTCTTGGACGGCATTCGCTTTTACCTGTAAAATATTTTGCAGTTTTTGGCTAATTTGACTGCGTAATTGCCGTAAGTTCGTGCGAATTTCACCAAGTTTTTGGCTGGCGCGGTCAGTGACTTGGCCCCTTTCGTCTATACATCTGTGAATTTCTTGTTCTAATTCTGGATAAGTCCGTAAATCGGTAACTAAATCATTGAGTACTGTTAAATCTGGGTGTTTGTCGATCACACGACGTACATTTCTGGTGCCAGCAAGAGTGGTGGCGATCGCCAACAATTCATCTCCCTGCAAAATTCCTTGCAGTTCGGCGCGTTCAAGGGAATCACCAATATCTTGGATTCCATCAAACGAAAGTCCCGTACCAAGGCGGCTTTCCAGTTCGTAGACTTCTTTTGTTTGCGCTAATAACTGCTCACTTTGGGCTTGCGACGCAGGAATTTGTAGATGGCGTGCAGCGATAGTCCCCAGCTTTGTTGCCGCGAAGGTAGACAAATGCTGGCACAGGCGTGACCATTCAAGTAATTCTAGAGTTTCAGATTGGATCAAGGACTGCTAATCTGACATGGATTCTAAAATTATTGTAACAATTCTTTTCTCTAAGCTGCATAACCTTTCTAGATTAATGACCTTTGGAAAACCCCTGCAAATCCTCCCATAATTTTGATACCCTATCTAAAACAGATTTGGGAGCATCAAGCGTGGATATTCAAATTGGGCGGGGAAAAACAGCTCGCAGGGCCTACGGCATAGATGAAATTGCTCTCGTACCCGGTAATAGAACACTCGATCCAAGTTTGGCAGACACTCAGTGGCGTATCGGCAATATTGAGCGCAAAATCCCAATTATTGCCAGCGCGATGGATAGCGTAGTAGATGTCCGTATGGCTGTGCTTTTGTCACAGCTAGGAGCATTGGGTGTTTTGAACTTAGAAGGAATTTACACTCGCTATGCAAATCCAGAGCCAATTTTAGATCGTATTGCCTCTGTCGGGAAAGAAGAATTTGTTCCCTTGATGCAAGAACTTTATGCTGAACCGATAAAAGCAGAATTAATTGAACAACGAATCAGAGAAATTAAACAACTTGGTGGTATTGCCGCCGTGAGTGCGACTCCCGTAGGAGCAAGCAAATTTGGTTCTGTGGTGGCAAAAGCTGGCGCAGATTTATTTTTTATACAAGCAACTGTAGTTTCTACTGCACACCTTTCTCCAGAATCTGTTGTACCACTCGATTTGGCAAAATTTTGTCAAGAAATGCCCATACCTGTGGTATTAGGAAATTGCGTGACTTATGAAGTGACTCTCAATTTGATGAAAGCAGGCGCAGCAGGCGTACTGGTGGGGATTGGTCCTGGTGCAGCATGTACTTCTCGTGGTGTGCTGGGTGTTGGTGTACCACAAGCAACGGCAGTCGCTGACTGTGCAGCAGCACGAGATGATTATTATCAAGAAACTGGCAAATACATTCCTGTGATTGCTGATGGGGGTTTAATCACCGGTGGTGACATTTGTAAGTGCATTGCTTGTGGTGCAGATGGAGTGATGATTGGTTCCCCCTTTGCCAGAGCTGCTGAAGCTCCCGGACGGGGATATCATTGGGGAATGGCAACTCCCAGTCCAGTCTTGCCACGTGGCACGCGCATTCGTGTCAGCACCACTGGCACCCTAGAGCAAATCCTCACTGGACCAGCACAACTTGATGATGGGACTCATAATCTTTTGGGAGCCTTGAAAACAAGTATGGGCACTTTGGGAGCAAAAAATATTAAAGAAATGCAACAAGTGGAAGTTGTGATTGCTCCTTCTTTGTTAACCGAAGGTAAAGTTTATCAAAAAGCACAACAATTAGGTATGGGTAAATGAAGGGTGAGAGTACTGCGGGCGCGTTCTGTCAAAAGTCCCCAGCGCTATGCAGGAACGTAACCGGAAGGTAGGCGACTGCTATGCATGGTTTTCCGACTTGAGGACTCACTGCGCCCTTGGTGAAGCAATGCTTGGTAGTCGTTACCCTTAGAGAAGTTTGAAGACACAATTGTGATTCCTAGCCCCTAACAGGGGCGGCACTCAAAGGACCCAGACCTACGCTTAACGCCTCCATAGCGGTGGCAACTAATGACTCTTTATCCCCCAGCTGTAATAGTCAACAGGAGTGATACTATTACAGCTGGGGGATAAGTTAATGAAATTTTTCCCGACTCTTAAACTCTTACTGGAAAAATCGCATATGTCGCCTAGAATAGAGATAGCGGAGACGCATGTTTCCGTTCACTCCTCACACCACACTCCGCCCGGACAAGCTTCGGGCGGTTCCTTAATAATTAAATTATTTTTGAATCACATCAATTGCCATATAAAGTCTGTGTACCACTGCAAAGCAGTGGTTTTTGCTGTGGTAGAATTTTCAGCAAAGTCAAACATATTAATAGTCGAAGGTTTATAGGCATGTCAGAAGCCGAACAAGTTACAGACTCTACCTTTAAACAGGAAGTATTGGATAGCGCAATTCCTGTTTTAGTTGACTTTTGGGCACCCTGGTGCGGACCTTGCCGGATGGTTGGCCCTGTTGTCAATGAAATTGCTGACCAGTACAAAGACCAAGTTAAGGTAGTGAAACTTAATACCGATGAAAATCCGAATGTTGCCAGCCAGTATGGCATTCGCAGCATTCCCACATTAATGATTTTTAAAAATGGGCAAAAAGTTGATATGGTGGTCGGTGCCGTGCCGAAAACTACACTATCTAACACTTTGGAAAAATATCTTTAAATACAACCACCGGAAAACTGCTGCAGAGTATTTGATTTCAAAGGGCATTCGCTAAAGATTGGTAAACAGTGGAGGGGCGACAATCGCCTCTCCATAAATTTATGAACTTTTTGGTTCAGCCAATGTTTAGCGAGCTTCTCTGTTGTCAGCAGTTATTTATAAAATAAATGTTAAATTCTTGTAGGGATGTAGTTTGCTGCGTGTGTTGCAAACACAACCACCAAACAAACTGTTTCCTCTGATCAAGATAGGTTGGCGACGATAACTGTCGGCAGCGCCTTGGATTATCTTTACCAAAGGTGCTTTTTGTAGTGAAAAAATATCTAAAAGTCAATAGTCAAAAAACTTTAGACTTTGCACTCCACGTAACGATTTATCATTCCACATTAAATTTAGATAAAATGTAATGCCATTTTGGCAGAAGTTCTCATGACCTCATCTGCGTCGTTTGACACATTAGAGTCTCTTCAAGCGGATATCGCTAAATTATTTGAAGACTTACCGATGTCAAAACATCGGCAGTACATTATACAGGCACTAGCGACTATAGTGCGTCTGGCTTACAAGAGTGAAGAAATTGAGCGCCTCGATTGGAAGATATTGTCGTCTGCTTTAACAGACATGGAACGGGGTTTCCAGCTGTTTTATGCTTACCGACATGTTCGTAAAGTCACTATTTTTGGTTCGGCTCGCTTATCAGCACAAACACCAGAATATCGCATGGCGTACGAATTTGCTCGCTATGTCTGTCGATTGGGATTTATGGTTATGACAGGTGGTGGCGGCGGAATTATGCAAGCAGGTAACGAAGGTGCTGGACGGGAAAACTCTTTTGGCTTAAACATTCAGCTTCCTTTTGAACAACAGGCAAACCCGATTATTGAGGGAGATCCTAAGCTGATTCACTTTAAGTATTTCTTCACCCGGAAGCTGTTTCTCCTCAAGGAGAGTGATGCTATAGCTTTGTTTCCAGGTGGTTTTGGCACCCAAGACGAAGCTTTTGAGTGCATGACATTAAGCCAGACAGGTAAATTTGGTCCAATACCTTTGGTTTTAATTGACCACCCTGGAGGCGATTATTGGCGGTCTTGGAGCGAATATATTGACAAGCAACTGGTGCAGAAAGGTCTGGTTAGTCCTGATGACCCCAGCCTATACACGGTGACGGACAACTTGGATGTGGCTTGCAATGCTATTACCAGTTTTTACCAAGTATATCACTCTAGCCGTTATGTAGGCGATCGCCTAGTTATCCGTCTCAAAGCAGAGTTATCCGATGCTGAGGTAGAACAACTCAACGCTGATTTCAACGACATTCTTGTGACAGGACACATTGAAAAAAGTCAGGCTTTACCACAAGAGGCTCAAGATGAGACGTTTTCGCTACCCCGCCTCCTTTTGTACTTTAATCAAAGAGATTTAGGGCGGTTGTACCAACTCATCGCAGTGATTAACCGCATGGGGACTCCTTCAGCAGAAGAAAAGGCGCATCCAGAAAGGAAGTAGCCTGTTAGGTCGAGCCTCGGGCCGTAGGCATAGGGCATGGCACTGCCAACAACGTAAAAAATAAGGTTTTGAGCGAACAGTAGGCAGTGCCCAACGCCAGATGCTAAGAAAGCGGGAAGCCGCCTCCGGCGTCTAAGCCTGTGAAACCCGGACGCCCTTCGGGTTCGCAGTCGCCTAGGTCGGGAGACCCTCCTGCAGCGCTGTCTCACCAGAACAAGCGTGAGGGAGACCCTCATCAAGTACTGGCTCTCCAACGCACTGGCTCCCTTACAAAAATTGCAATAACGCAATTGGTGCACTGTCTGTTGATCTTCTTCATTGTTCTTCATCATTCTTGATCGAATACGGTTCGGATAATATCAAGTTTGGGTGATGACTTTTGAGAGTCTCCTGGCTTTTGATAGGAATTTTTCTGTCGCTCATTGTCACAAAAAGTCAGGATATTCTGTAATCTAGGTCATACCAAGTTGCGTTTTGTTGTAGTAGTTTGTGATTAGAGAAGATTGCTGAATTTCTGATACCATTTCACGAAATTGCTGATACAAATCTTTTCTCACCTACTCCTTAAGCTCCTGAAGCTCCTCTCTTGTCTAATTGTATCAACCTTAAAGTGAAACGGTATGAGTCCTTACGGACACCCTCTTGCAACGCGTATGGAACAGCGGTACACTTTGCGATTAGGGGATACCATTAGCTTATACTTGTGGCACGCTTTGCCCATACGCAATTGACTTGTTATCTTGGGAATTGGGACTTGGTATTAGCTGCAAGTTTTCAAGCAGATATAGATTAGATTAAACTAAAACAAGTATATTCAGTGGTTTTTGGTTTAGACAACACAGAGATTCCTTTTCTGGTTTTGTGACTACAAAATCAGAAAAAATCTTTGCCATCACCTAAAAAAATTAGTCTTCGCTGTCATGATGATGTTCAGATACTTTGAAGTAGAGGTACTTCATTTTAAGATGAAGCCTTTGTGATTAGATTTAGAATGGTTCATGATTCACAAAAAGTCATCTACATCGGATAATATATATTTTTACAAACTGACTTGACTTGTGATCATAAAATTGATTTCATCGTCATTGAAAAATTTTTCTTGAGTCTTCTCTTCTCGGAGAAATTCTCATTAAGCCCAGACAAGCAAATTTTTCATGATAATTATTCTATAGGTTTTTTCGGAACGTTATTTAATAGGAACATGGAGCAAGCTTATTGTTTTGATTTTTCTTTATTTTTTCTTGTAAAACATTGATATAAAATTTAAATAAATGTACTTATACTATCGATTGAGATTGATTCCATCTCAACTAGTAACTGTAACAGTGGTGTTGACTTTGTTATTATTTTTACCTCAAACTTGGATCACTTGGGAAGCATACTACAACTTCAACAACATTATAAAAAATGAATTTCAACTACAAATAATTAGTGATAAAATTATCTATATTGATGAAGTTTTAACAATGTCAGCAAGTATGAATGCTGCGACAAGTAATCCAGTTTGGGAACAACGCTATCATAAATTTGAACCTCAACTAGATGTTGCAATTCAAGAATTTATTAACCTGGTTCCAAAAACATGTCAAAAGGAAAATATCCAAAAAGTTTACGCAATCAATCAGCGCTTGGTAGCAATAGAATATCAATCTTTTGATTTAGTCAGAAAAGGTCAAAAAGAAGCAGCAGAAAGACTCTTTTTAAGTCAGGAATATAAAACTCATAAGCGTTTCTACGCCGATAGTGTAGCGAAAAGAAATCGTACTATCTCGCTTCAGTTGCATCAAAAAGTTGCTGAATACCGCAACAAACTATTTTGGTCAATTTTTGCATCAATTTTAAGTTTAGTCATGCTCATTCCAGCATGGCTTTTGGTGTTGCGCTTGTTACAAGAATACTTAAAAAGTCGAAAATTTGCCCAAGCAGCCTTAGAAAAAACTAATCAAGAATTGGAAATTCGAGTTGCGACAAGGACAAAGGAATTAAGACGGAAAAATATCCAACTACAACAAACACTACAAAAATTGCAACAAACTCAAGTACAACTGATTCAAACTGAAAAAATGTCTGGTTTGGGTCAGATGATGGCTGGTATTGCCCATGAAATTAACAATCCCATCACTTTTGTTGCTGGCAATCTTGTTTACGCCGAAGAATACACCCAAAATTTACTAAGAGTGGTGGAACTTTATCAGCAGGACTGTCCCAATCTTTCACAAGTCGTTCAAGCTGAAATCGATGCTATGGATTTGGATTACTTGAAACAAGATTTCACTCAACTCCTCAAATCCATGAAGATGGGAACAGAACGGATTCAAGAAATCGTTAAATCTCTTCAGACATTTTCTCGCTTAGATGAGGCTGCTGTTAAGACAGTTGATATTCATGAAGGTATTGATAGTACATTAATGATTTTGCAGCACCGCCTGAAGGCAACCGATAAACATACAGAAATCTCTGTGATTAAAGAGTATGGTTTGTTGCCGCTAATCGAGTGCAACCCTGGTTTACTGAATCAGGTATTTATGAATATCCTTGCCAATGCAATTGAAGCTTTGCATGAGTACAACTCACAGGACATATCTGATGAAGTCAAAGCTAACCCCAGTTATATTCGCATTCGCACTGAGGTGATTTCAAAAAACTGGATCGCAATCCAAATCATGGACAATGGTCCTGGTATTCCAGAAAAAATTCGTTCAAAGCTATTTGACCCTTTCTTTACTACAAAACCTGTGGGTAAAGGTACAGGACTTGGGCTGTCTATCAGTTACCAGATTGTAGTAGACAAGCATGGTGGGAAGTTATATTGTCATTCAGTACCTGGACAAGGTGCAGAATTTTTTATTGAAATTCCAATTAGTCCTCTATGTGCGAATGGCAATAAGGGACTTGCAATTAAAAAAATGTCCAATTTGTAGTGATGCACAAAACAATGGTGGGCTACGGCGCACTTTACTCATCATGTCACATCTCAACTATTGTGCGCCGTCAGCCCCCCTACCTGATGGATAATTTATTTTTTGGTAGTCCGTTACATAAATCCTAATGTCCTTATCGCTGTATCAACTATCGCCTAGCACCCAACTGACTAAGGTACGAACGCCAAAGCCAGTCGCACCCGGACCGTTGTAACCATTTTCTTTGTCTGCCCAAACTGGACCTGCAACATCTAGGTGCGCCCAAGGAGTTTCTTTGACAAACTGCTTGAGGAATAATGCAGCGGTGATTGAACCGCCAGAACGCGGTCCTGTATTCTTCATGTCCGCGATGCCAGACTTGAGTCCTTCAAAGTATTTTTCTTCCATTGGAAGTCGCCAAATCTTTTCCCCAGAGGCTTGGGAAGCTTTTTCTAACTCTCCAGCTAAAGCATCATCACCAGAGAACAAACCTGCAATATCCTCTCCCAAAGCAACCACACAAGCACCCGTGAGAGTGGCTAAATCAATGATTGCATCAACTCCTAGCTTCTCAGCAAATACCAAAGCATCTGCCAAAGTCAAACGTCCTTCTGCATCGGTGTTATTTACTTCAATCGTTTTGCCATTAGATGCAGTCAGAATATCGCCTGGGTGCATTGCACGACCACTGATCATATTTTCTGTGACAGCGGAAATGAAGTGAACTTCAACATCTGGTTTCAGTTGACCGATGGCTTTGGCTGCACCTAAAGTAGCCGCAGCACCACCCATGTCAATTTTCATGGTTTCAATACCACTACCAGATCCTTTGATATTAAGTCCACCAGAGTCAAAAGTTAAACCTTTACCGATAATTGCTAGCTTGCGTTTGGGCGTTCCTTCGGGTTTGTAAGTGAGGTGAATAAACTTTGGTGGCAGATCAGAAGCTTTTGCAACTCCCAAAAACGCTCCCATGCCCAACTTTTCACAGTCTTCCTGTTCCAAGATTTCTATTTGTAAACCGTGTTCGGAAGCAATGGCGGCGGCGGTGTCTGCCATAGTTATTGGTGTCACAGAGTTGGCTGGGGCTGCGACCAACTGTCGTGCTAAAAATACACCAGAGGCAATTTGATTGGCGCGGGTAATGGCTGCTTCCTGTCCACCCAATCCTAGTAAATCGACTTTTTCAACTTGTGGTCCTTTATCCTCTGGTTCAGATTTAAAGCGATTATCTTGGTATAGTGCTAATTGAACTCCTTCAGCGAGTGCTTGTGCTGTTTGTGTTGGATCGTTGTTGCAAATAGGTAAGCTGATTCCTAGAGTTTTGCACTTCTGCTTTTTAGCTAACCGGGCAACGCTGGCTGCGCTTCGCCGCAAGGTTTCTAGTTTAAAAGCCTCGGGTTTGCCTAAACCTACGAGTATAATTTTACGAACTGGGCTACCACTACCAACTCGTGTGACAATGCTGGTGTTTTGCTTACCCTTAAATTCCTCTTCGGCTATCAGTTCTTTTATACTACCAGCCAACTTTTCATCTAAAGTTGCCAGTTCGCCAGTTAACTCTACAGCATCTTCAAATAATCCAATTGCTAAACCGTCCCCCGTCCACTCTAGAAGGGGGGTATTAGTGGTAATAATTTCCATACTCTTGTCTTCTGTGTAAAACTTCTTGTACCAGTATTGCGCAAAATATGCGCTTTCTGCTTTTGAGAGGGTTCCAGAGTTGGTGGTTAAATCAGTGAACAGTGAACAGTAAACAGTGAACAGTAAACAAGGGGTGGACGAGTCCGTTTCCTACCTGATACTGCGCTTCCTTGATAACTGGTAACTGGTAACTGATAACTGAGTTAATGTCTCACGAGTTCGGCAACGATATTCGCTATTTGATCTGGCATCACAGGCTTAGAAAGATGTTTTTGAAAACCTGCTGAAATTGCCAGTTGACGATCCCTTTCTCCAGCATACGCCGTCAGAGCGATCGCCGGAATCTCTCCTCCTTCTTCACTTGGCAATCCTCTGACTTTACGCATCAGGCTATAGCCGTCTTCTTCAGGCATACCGATATCACTAATAAGCACATCTGGTTTGAATGTCGTTAAAACCTCTAGCGCTAAAGAAGCGGAACTGACAGCAGTGGCGATCGCCCCAAAATCTTGTAACGCGAATGTCAAAAAATCTCGTGAATCAGTATCATCATCTACCACCAACACGCGCACACCTTCTAATGGAGATAAGGCAGATGAGGCAGATGAGGCTTGGGAGGAAGACGAAATAAATTTCCTTGTTTTTCTATCCTCAAGAATAGGTAATTCCACTGCAAATGTTGCGCCTTTTCCTTCTCCAGAACTTTCTGCGCTGACAGTTCCACCATGCAGTTCTACTAGGTGACGTACAATTGCCAAACCCAATCCCAAACCCCCGTATTTGCGGGTGGTAGAACCATCTCCTTGACGAAAAGAATCAAACACGTAAGGAAGAAATTCAGATTTGATACCAATTCCTGTATCTTTCACCGTAATTTTAGCGTGGTTTGAGGAGTGGTGAATGGGGAGTGGGGATGAGGAAGATGTTTCTCCTTCATCTTTTTCATCTCCCCCAACTCTTTCGAGCAGCACTTGGACTCGTCCTCCCTGTGGGGTAAACTTGATTGCATTAGAAAGCAGATTCCAGACAACTTGCTGTAATCGGCTAGGATCGCCTAAAACGTGGAATTTTTGTCCTGCAATTTGAGATAGAGAACCAGGGCTTTCCACAGAGGATTTTTGCGCCAGCAGAGGTTCGTTCTGTTGTGGACGCGCTGCAATTTCCTGTGAGGGTGACGATTGTAGTGCAATAGGGGGGGATTGAGAATTTGGAATTTGGAATTTGGTTTCCAATTCAGAGTCTAAAATGAGAAATTGTAAATCAATTGATTTGGCTTGAGCTGCTAGACGCATTGTGTCTATTGCAGCTTCGATTGCTGGAACCAAATTTGTTGGGTAGGGACGCAGAGTCAACTTGCCACGAATAATCCGGGATACATCCAGCAAATCTTCAATCAGTTGTGTCTGTAATTTGGCGTTGCGCTCAATTGTTTCCAAGGCACGATTGAAACTCTTTGGATCCAAGTTGCGGGTACGTAATATTTTTGACCAGCCGAGGATAGCGTTGAGGGGCGATCGCAACTCATGAGAAAGCACCGCCAAAAACTCATCCTTAATTTTATTTGCCCGTTCCAATTCTTCCTTTTGTTGACGTAATTGGGCTTCGTTTTCCCGTAATGCCTGTTCTGACCGCTTGTACTGTGTCACATCACGAGCAATACTCAGCAATGATTGTACGGATCCATCAGGAGCATATTCTGGCACTATCCTGGCTTGGTAGTAAATGTGTCCCTTATATGAGGGAACATCGAACTCCATCGAGGATTCAGATCCTGTGGCAAACACTTGGCGCAATTTCGCTTCCCAAGTTGTCGAAAATTCTTCTGGATAACCGATTTCGGCAACTGTTTTGCCTATCCACTTTTCTAATGGTAATCTTGTTGCTAGTTCTATTATGGGATTTACGTAGCAGTAGCGGAGTTCTCGATCAATGCGAGTGATCGCATCTGGTGAGTTTTCCGCTAAAGCTCTAAACTCCTGCTCACGACGGTACAGTTCAGCCTCTGCCATTTTGCAGGCGCGTTGATACTGGGCTTCGCGTAGTGCACGACGTACCGATGGTATAAGACGCCCTAATCTTTGCTTGAGAACATAGTCAGTGGCACCACTTTTGAGGGTTTCAATTGCGACTTCTTCCCCCATTGTTGCGGTGACAAAAATGAAGGGAATCTCTGGGCAATGATGCTGCGCTATTCCAAGAGCTGTAATACCATCAAATCCTGGCAAAGCGTAATCTGAAAGAATCAGGTCAAAGCTATTTTGCTCTAGGGCTGTCTGGAATTCTGCTTGCGTTTTCACGTGCACTAGTTCGCAGGCAATACCGTTTTCGGTCAACAAGGCATGAATAAGTTCTGCATCGAGCAGATTATCTTCCAGCAAGAGAAATCTTAGACCTGACATGGCTATATTCCTGCTACTCCTTGACTACTGCGTGCCGGAGGTATGGAACCGGGAGGGGGTTCATTTATTATTGCCCAAAATAACCCCAAACCTTTAATCACTTCAACAAATTCAAGAAAATCGATTGGTTTGACTACGTAGCCATTGGTGTTAAGTTCGTAACAGCGAGCGAGATCTTGCTCTTCTCGGGAAGAGGTTAACACCACTACTGGTACGACTCGCAATTCTGGGTCAGCTTTGAGTTGTGCAAGGACTTCTATGCCATCAATTTTTGGTAACTTAAGGTCCAATAGCACCACAACGGGATGACCCTCCCGACGCAAACGATACAAACCTCGACGATAGAGGTAATCCAATGCTTCTTCACCGTCACGAACGACGACAACTTCATTGCCCAAATGGTTTTCTGCCAGTGAAGTCAGGATTAACTCAACATCGTTAATGCTGTCCTCTACTAGGAGAATGCGCTTTAATTCCATCGTATATTCTCTACTCTCCACTTTCCACTCCAGAGCTCCTTGGTAGCGAAAAATAAAAAGTCGCCCCATTATCTATTTCACTTTCTGCCCAAACGCGTCCACCATGACGGTGAATAATGCGTTGGACATTTGCCAATCCTACACCTGTACCTTCAAATTGTGGGTCACTGTGCAGGCGTTGAAAAACACCAAACAGCTTGTGAACATATTTCATATCAAAACCAATGCCATTATCTCGCACGAAGAATACCACTTCTTGATCACCGGTGGTACTGCCTACAGTTATTTGTGTCACAGGGCGAGTTTTACTATACTTGAGAGCATTTTCCAGCAGGTTACGCAGAACAAGCCGCAACAGATCGGGGTCTCCTTGTACTTGAAGTAATGATTCTATGTGCCAGGAAACCTGACGGCTTTTGGTTTCTAGTCTTAAATCGCGTTGCACCTCCCGCAGCAGTAGATTCATGTCAATGGTGGTATGACGCATTTGCGAACGTCCTACACGGGAAAAAGTTAACAAATCATCAATTAATTTACCTGCTTGTTTAGTAGCTTCCGTGATAGTGTTGAGATATCGTTTACTGGTGTCGTCCAGCGCTGTTGACACAAGACGTTTTTGCAGCAAGTCAACGAATCCAGCAATGTGGCGCAATGGTGCTCGCAAGTCATGAGAGACGGAGTAAGAAAAGGATTCTAGTTCCCGGTTAGCAGCTTCTAGTTGAGATGTGCGCTGTTTGACCCGTTCTTCTAGGGTTTCGTTGAGTTGTTGAATTTGAGCTTCAGCCTGCTTGCGATCTTCAATATCTACACAAGAACCGATGTAACCCAAAAATTCTCTATCCGTTGTGAACCGAGGCACACCAATATCTAAAACCCAACGATATTCTCCATCAAACCGTCGCAAGCGGTACTCCCTTTGAAACTCTTGGCGGGTATCAAATGAATTTGTGTAAATTTCCAAACAACGCTGAAAATCCTTACTGTGTACACCTTCAGTCCAACCATTGCCCAGTTCTTGCTCCATTGTCCGTCCGGTAAAATCTAGCCAAGATTTATTGAAGTAGTCACAGAGTTTATCTGTACCAGACATCCAAACCATCATCGGAGCAGTATCTGTGACATGGCGAAAGCGCTTCTCGCTTTCAACAAGGGCGGCTTGTGCTCGTTTGCGCTCAGTAATGTCGATAGTAATACCATCAAAACGCGTTGGTATGCCAGCCGCATCACAGAAAGTGCGTCCAATCGCCCTGATCCAGCGTATGCGACCATCTGGGGCTACTGTGCGGTAGTCCACGTCATAACCAACCCCCTGCTCAATAGCGTGCTGAACTGCTTGGCGTGTGGGTTCCCGGTCATCATCATGTAGGAGTTGATAAAATAAATCAATGGTCACATCGGCATCAGGTGGTAAACCAAAATGCGCTTTGCACTGGTCGTTCCAAATGAGTTTATCCAGTGGTAAGTTGCAGTACCATACACCGACTTCTACTTTCTCAATGACCAAATCCAGACGTTCTCTACTAATTCGCAAAGCTTCTGCTTGCTTTCGCAGCTTCTGCTCTATCTGTTTGCGCTCAGTGATATCATGGGCAACTGCATACAGCAACTTTAACTCAACATCGGGTACCGCATTCCAAATCAGCCATTTATAGGAACCATCTTTACACCGGTAGCGGTTCTCGAAATTAAGTGTTACAGTTCCTGTTGCGAGTTTCTCGACTTCAGACTCGGTTTTTGCTCGGTCTTCTGGATGTACAAACTCAATCAATGGTGTGGTGAGTAGTTCTGTTTGAGTGTAGCCGAGAATTCTCTCAAAAGCCGGGTTGACACGCTTGAAATAACCATCAAATCCGGTTATACAGAGCATATCAACTGATAGCCTAAAGAAGCGATCGCGTTCTGCTTCTGCTCGCTTGCGTTCACTAATGTCCACAATGAAGGCGATCACCTCTTCCCGTTGCTCATCAATGAAGGCGAAGCCAATGATCACTGGAATACGAGAACCGTCTTTGCGGATATATTCTTTCTCGTAAGGAGTGCAAAATCCCTTAGTCTTCGCCTCGGCGATCGCTGCTTCATCAAGCGGTAAATATTCCGGTGGCGTCATATCAGTCCACCGCACTCGACCTTGTAGGAAATCTTTACGGGTATAACCAACAATATGGAGGTAGGCATCATTTACCTCAGTTAATCCTCCATATACATCGCCAAACTGAATGCCAATGATATCGGAGTTGACAAATAGCCGTAGCCGTGCCTCACTCTTTCGCAGTGCTTCTTCTGTCCGTTTTTGGTCATCGATATCGGTGCAGGTGCCAAACCACTTGAGAATTGTACCGTCCTCATGACGTAATGGTAAAGCTTGTGCTAAATGCCAACGATAAACCCCATCAACTCGTCTGAGACGGTACTGCACCTCATAGCGATTTCCTGTCTTGAGTCCAGTTGTCCATTTTTCCAAAGTTTGTGGTAAGTCATCAGGATGAACCACCTGCTGCCAATTCCACCCCAAGATTTCTTGAGTTTTGAGTCCTGTGTAGTCTAGCCAGCGCTGATTGTAGTATTCTACAAAGCCATCGTGATGACTCATCCAAACCATCTGAGGAATGTTTTCGGCAAGCAGCCGATAGCGTTCTTCACTTTCCTGTAGTGCGCCTTCTACTTTTTTGCGCTCATTATCTACGCGGTTAATAAACGCCGCATTCCACCAAATCAGTGCCAAAAACATGACTTCTAGCAATACCACCAGAAGCGATATGCCCAAAGCGGCGTCATATTGTTTCGCCCTTTGCCCCACAAGTATTAACCAGCCCAGAATTAAGGGCAGCACGATTGCACTTGGTATGAACCTGCGGGCGTTAAGCGAAGTTCTGCCGTAGGCAATCGCCCCACCATTCAGTTCACTAGTCATCGTTTGCATGAAACCGTGCTCCGGATGGGTGTATAACACTCCCAAACACAGCACTCCAAATCCTAGGGCTGTGTGTAACGCCATGGAGGTAGTATAAACGCCAAATTGGTAAAAATTTTTCACCCCATAGGCATAGCCAACAAATGTTAGCAAAGAAATCAAACCTACAATCAAACTCAAACCTTGAGCTAACCAAGAACTGCGATGAGTTTTCTGCCCTAATAGCCATAGAGTTAAACCCGATAGCAGAAAATTAACGGCAGAATTTGCCCCCATCCGACCTGGATGAGATGTTTCCACGGCTTGTTTTGAGTCACGGAACAGCAGTTCGTCAATCCCACAATTCCATCCAAAGAGGTATTGACATAAGGTCATTAGACCGATTAATGTAACTGCAATCGCACATCCTTGGGCAATCAAAAGTAAAAAAGATGGAGAAGACGAGGAAGTTATCCCACAAGTCTTGCTTGTTTCTTTTGACAAAAGCCAAAGTGATACCCCACAGAGTAAGAAAGCAACGGCTGCATTAACTTTCATTGTGACCAGTCCTGGCAGTAGACTTTTGAGTAAAGCAATATCAAATGTCCAGCCAATCAATACGACACAACCGAGGCAAATAACAAAGACACTTGCAGCTTGTGCAATGTTTTTAGTAACGATGAAGTTAGGCATAAGCCTTTACTCCAACTTCAAACTTCTGTTTTCTAAGACTTCTAATACAATGATTGCAGGACAAAATTTCCAACATTGCTTTGCCAGACCAAAAATGCTGGGAGTATTGCTACAATCTACCTTAAGACTGATAGTCACGTCTGTGGAATGACCTTGAGATAGATTTCTCTAGTATGGTATATTTCTATGAATAAGAAAGCCGGCTTCATTGAGAAACCGGCTTGTTTAGTAGAGTCTCTTCTACTAGACAAATGGATTATTGTTTATTTGCAAAATTTTCCGATGCGTCAATCGTGGACTCAACAAATTTGAGATCAATGTCAAATTTAGCAGCAATAGTATCAATAATATGTTGTGCAACTGGAGTCATCTCACCTTTGACTCGGGCAATTTTATAACATTGAGCTAATAGTGGTACAGCAAAATCGCGGTTGAGTTGATTAAGAAGTGTATCCAAAGATAATGGTGATTTAATATTTTCAGAGATTGCTTTCAAGGAAGTTGAACTGAGGTTCAAAGCTTGTAACTCTGTCGAAATTTCTCCCCATGTTTTTTCTGGATAGCTAGCAATGATAAAATGAACCAACACTTGATCCATTGCGGCTTCTTGAGCCATTGCTTTTTCCAGATAATTTTCGCTTTGTTGTTTTAAAGTATTCAGTGTCTCCTCAGAATCGAGCGACTTTGATGCATCTAGCTTCGCTTCATAAAACCGACAAGCCGCATACCCCAACGAGTAAATCATTGTAGCATTAGAACTCGCACCAATAACTGCGCCAGCAAAAGGTATATTTCTTAGTAAACCTAAACCTGCTGCTTTCAAAAGACGACCGCCACCCAACGCCAAACCAAAAATCGCCAACACTTCTCCCTTACGGGAGGGTTCTTTTAAATCTAATCCGTAGAGGGATGCAATTTGATAAACCATTTCTGACTGCAACTCTGTCGTAGCTGCTAAATCAATTGCCAACAAAGCCGCTGCGACTCCCGGCAAAACACTACTTGCTAATCCGATTCCGCCCGCTTTAGTTGCTTTGTCAAGCATAATGCGGTGGGCAATTTGTCTAGGTGATTCATTCGGATATTTTTGCTTGAGCTTTTTGACTTCTGCTTCTGCTTTATCTAAATTTACAGTATCAACAGCACCAAAAAGCCAATTCAGATTTAAAAACCCAGCCAGCTTTCGCACCAGCCAAATCTCGCTAATACGTTCTGCGAGTTGTCCTGCTGTGTGAGTTGCTTGTGAGATTAGGTTATGACTTTGTTTTGCTGCAGCTTCTCCTACATCACCGGCAGTTTCTACAACGACTTTACCAGCTTCCATAGCAGTGTTACCAGCAGCTGTTCCTACGCCCACAGCCGTTCCGAAAACACAACCTACTGTTTCAGCAACGGCTTCTAACAACGATGGCTTTTCTTCTTTTGTATCGGACGCGACTATATTATGTGATTTTTTATCCTCTATATCTTTTTTAGGTTTGTCTGCCATTGCCTAGCACCTTTTTTAAAAATCTCCCTATTTTATTTGTAGCGAAGGTGTGATTGGCTTGACCTCTTTCTATAAGGATAAGTCGTTAGAGGAAGTATCAGTGTAGCCGCTATCGCGATCGCTACACGTTTGTGACACTTCTTTTGAACAACTTGCTGTTGAGGTTAACTCATCCGCTATGCACGTTCCATACCCCTTGCATGATTTAGCATTACCATTGCTGCTGCAACGTTTCTATCAAATCGGTAGCCGCACTCAGAGGAATGGTGAACTCTTGGGAATAGTGTGTTTTTTATGACCCCAATCTATAGCTGAAGTGCGCTTTAGAGAATTCTTAATAAATGCTAATGTCACTCCGTAAGGTAATTTAAAAACTGTTCTTATACCTGAAACAAAAACACCACTAACAATCATTTAAAAACAGAAAAAACCACATTTTTTGTGGTGAAATCCAAAAGGAGTAGTAATTATATCTATGTTTCAATACAAAGGGTATACAGGTGAAATTGAAATTGATATAGAGAGTGAAATGCTTGTAGGACGAGTGATTGATATTAAAGACGTTGTGTCTTTTAGAGGCAAAACTGTGGAAGAAACTCGTCAAGCATTTGAGGAATCTGTAGATGATTACTTAGAATTTTGCACTCAATTAGGAGAAGAACCAGATAAGCCTTTTTCAGGTAAACTTCCTTTTCGCACATCTGGTGAACATCACCGAAAAATTTTTCTAGCTTCTAGAAAGGTTGGAAAGAGTATTAATGCATGGATGGATGAAACATTAGTCAAAGCGGCTGAAGAAATTATTCGCGCTTAAGATAAAAGATGAAAATTAACAGGCACAGTCGAGCTAAAATTCTCACACCAGAGAAAACATAATTAGTTTTTATCTCCTCCTACCCCAGCGCCTCAGCAACTTCAGCACTAGTGTCTAAAAAATCATTTGCTTTCATGATTTCATAGAGGTTAGTATCTGTTTCTAACAAGCAAGCGTGCCCACATTGTGGTAGTACCACCATCTTGGAATTAGGAAAGATACTAACCAAACGTTTTGCTTCATCCAGAGAAGGTAAAAGTCGATCGCTAGCACCCGCAATCACCAAAATAGGTTGAGTGAGGCGGCGTAACTCCTCCTCATCAACAAAAAACTCCCTAAGTAACGAGATTCGCCACAAAACAGTTTCTGGCGGTACGGAACGCATGGTTTTTAGGAGTTCTTGTCTATCACTCCTGGAAATACGCGGCAAAGATGCCAAAAAAGGCAATAAACCTAGTGCGCCGATGTTATAAAGGTTAGATGGAACAAAGTGCGTCAATTGAGATGCCCAAGTTAATAAAGGGCGAAGATTAAAGGCGCTGGCTGAGTTGATAAGAATAATGCGCTTAAACAGTTGCGGTGCAAGAATCGCCACTTTCTGCGCCAAACAACCACCAAAGGACTCCCCACACAGGTAAACAGGACGGTGGGAGCTTTTTTCTAATTCTGCATGGATCAAGTCTAATACGTTATTGGCTAACTCATCCCAACTGGTGAGATCTTCCCTTGGTATCGCTAAACAACGGACATCAAAGCCAACTTCTAATCCAGCAGTTTGCGATCGCAACAATTGACCAGTTCCATCCATCCCTGGTAAATACACAAACAAGGGGAACTCTGGCTGGAGTCGTTTAGGAGTGAGGAAACACGGTTTTAGCTCAACTTTTGAAATAGTCATTGGTCACAAGAGTCAACAGTCAAGAGGAGGCAGTCAAGAGTCATCAGCTAACTATAAGAACTAATGAGTAAAATTTTTAATAGCAACCTTCACGCAGTAAGTTTGCTATTTCTGAGTGACAATGATCTGTCAATTCTGTCACCACAGTTCTTGCTTTTCTTCCCTGGTATTTTTCTTTTTGTAGAGGCTTAACCCAATATGGGTGACCAATGAGCACGGCAACACGATGATATATAACTAGTGGATGCCAACCTGACTGATTAAATAAAGGTTCTGAAGGGTCAAACAAACTTAATACCCTCAAAGGTACAGCAGATGTGTTAACTTCTTCAAGGGATGCTATTGCGATTGGCAAAATTGCTAAATCTCGCACCTGCGCTCGCAATGCCAAATGGGCAAAACCTCGTTGAAATTCACCCACCCGGTTGGCTTGGGTAAATTCTACCATTGGTTTTGTACCTTCTGGAAAGACTCCTACTATTTGCTTTGATTGCAACAGCAGTTGTGACTGTTGGAAAAAGCTTTGCTGGCGGTGTTGATTTGCCTCCTCTAGAGGAAAGCAGCCCAATTGTCCTGTAACAATCTCCCGCATGATTGGCACTTGCCCCATATAGTGATGGCAAGCAAAGCGAATAGAACTCGATAACGCCGCCATTAAAATGGGTGCATCCATAAAGCTGCGGTGATTGCTCACTACTAACACACTCGCATCTTGGGGAATGCGATCCTCATAGTAGCGAAACATTTTGGTTGATAGCGCCGCCAGTAACCAGCGAGAAATCTCAAGGGGGCTATTTACACTCATCTTTAATATAGAATCCGAAAATTTCGCAGCTTATTCTTCATTAAAATTTTACATTTCTTAACCGATAACGGCGACTGCCTTAAGGTAGAAATGTTCAGATTAACAAGCTCGGTAAAATTCTTTGTGGAAAAGAGGTTTTTCTTCTAAGAATCTTAATGTAATGACAAGTTGTGTGTGGAATATAAGCAAAGATTTTCGGTATTTTTTAGATAAATTAGCTGAAATTATGCCGTTCATCAAAAAAACTCAACCTAGAGAAATTTGCTAATATTAAGAAAAACTTGAAAAAATGATAATTATGTTATATAATTGCGTGGTTTTACCAAAAAAAAGTAAGATAGAAAACGTTTTTAACAACTAGTTTTTTTAGATGAATCAAGTGAAGAAAACACAAAACACATTTGCACTCACAACACCGCTATATTATGTAAACGACTTACCCCATATTGGCAGTGCTTATACAACAATGGCAGCAGATGTGGTGGCAAGGTTTCAGAGACTTTTGGGGCATAGAGTCCTCCTGATTACAGGTACAGATGAGCACGGGCAAAAAATTCAGCGGACAGCAGAAAGTAAAGGGCGATCGCCTCAAAGCTTTTGTGATGAAATGTCGGCTGGTTTTGTCTCGTTATGGCAGTTACTAAACATTCAATACGATAGATTTATTCGTACGACTGCTCCTCGTCATGAACCTCTGGTCAAAGACTTTTTCCAGAGATTGTGGGAAGCTGGAGACATCTACCAGGGACAACAAAAAGGTTGGTACTGCGTTTCCTGTGAAGAATTTAAAGAAGAAAGAGAACTGTTAGAAGGACGCCGGTGTCCCCTCCACCCAAACAAAGAAGTTGAGTGGCGAGACGAACAGAACTATTTCTTTCGTTTATCTAAATATCAAGAGAAACTGCAAGCACTTTACGAGTCTCGACCGGATTTTATTCAACCAGAGAGTCGTCGAAATGAAGTCCTCAGCTTTGTAAATCAAGGGTTGCAGGACTTCTCTATTTCACGGGTGAATTTAGATTGGGGTTTTCGTGTACCGGTTGATCCAAACCAGACTCTTTATGTTTGGTTCGATGCGCTTCTAGGTTATGTCACCGCTTTGCTAGAACCCGATGAAGAACCAACCATTAAAAATGCCTTAGCAAAATGGTGGCCGATCAATTTGCATCTGATTGGTAAAGATATCCTACGCTTCCACACAGTGTCTTGGCCTGCAATGCTGATGTCAGCTGGCTTGTCATTACCAGAGCGAGTTTTTGTGCATGGCTTTTTGACCAAAGATGGTCAGAAAATGGGCAAAAGTCTGGGTAATACCCTCGATCCCATAGGTTTGGTAGAGCGCTATGGTAGTGATGCTGTTCGTTATTACTTCCTTAAGGAAATCGAATTTGGCAAGGATGGCGACTTTAATGAAAGTAGATTCATTGATGTCCTGAATGCAGATTTGGCAAATGATTTAGGTAATTTGCTAAACCGCACTTTAGGCATGGTGAAGAAATACTGCGCTGGCAATGTGCCGACAATTACAAATGAAGATATACCTTTTGACCATGCTTTGAAATCAATCGGTTTACCTCTTGGGGAACAGGTAAGAAATGCTTACGAAGCGTTAGCGTTCAATCAAGCTTGCAAGGCCGTCCTTTCACTGGTGAAAACTAGTAATAAGTTTCTTGATGAACAAGCTCCTTGGTCATTGTATAAACAAGGACAACAGCAAGCCGTTGAGCAGGTTCTGTATGCAGTTCTTGAATCAGTGAGACTAGCAGCCTATCTCCTATCTCCAATTATCCCTGATACAAGTAGTGATATTTACCAGCAACTAGGTTTCGGAATTAATTTTAATGAACAAATAGAAACTGCCACCGCTGCTCCTTTTGCCATTCATGGGACATGGGGAGTACTGACAAATCAACAAAAGCTGGGTCAAGCCCGACCGGTTTTTAAAAAAATAGAACCTCCTAAAAACGATTAATTGTTTCAATCTCCATTACTGATTTTGTCTGATTTTATCAGGACTAAATTTATCAGTCCTGAAAGATTATCATAAGCCGTTCTCCGCTGATTTGTAAGGTTCAAAAAGTATCAATTTATTACTTTTGATAAAAAATGAGGTATGACAACAATGTTGAATAATTTGGAAAATGATTCGATATTTACGCCAGAACAAGTTTTAGAAAATCGGGGTCGTGTCGCCATATTTATTGATGGCTCAAATTTATTTTATGCAGCACTGCAACTAGGAATTGAAATTGATTACACCAAGCTACTATGTCGATTAACCGGAGGTTCGAGATTACTGCGAGCCTTCTTTTACACTGGAGTAGACCGCACAAATGAAAAGCAGCAGGGTTTTCTGTTGTGGATGCGACGCAACGGATACCGCGTTATTGCAAAGGATTTAGTACAGTTGCCAGATGGTTCCAAAAAAGCCAACTTGGATGTAGAAATTGCGGTAGATATGATGGCTTTGGTTGATTCCTATGATACAGCAGTGTTAGTCAGTGGTGACGGGGATCTGGCGTATGCAGTCAATTCAGTCAGCTATCGCGGTGTGCGGGTTGAAGTGGTCAGTTTACGGTCTATGACGAGCGACAGTTTAATCAATGTGAGCGATCGCTATATTGATTTAGAAGCAATTAAAGAAGATATTCAAAAAACCCCTCGCCAAAGCTACCCTTATCGACCACTAGCCCCGATAGGATATTTGGAAGACCCCAGAGAAAGCGACAGCCAACAGATAGAAATGCAAGACTAATGAAGCAGTAAGCAACAAAAGAAAGGGAGATAAGGAGGATGAGGGGGACAAATCAATTCAAAATCGCAAAGCGTTGCTCTCCGAAGCCGCGAAGCGTTAACGCAGCGTGTCCAGAGGACATAGCCGTGGCGGGAAGCGACGCAATCTCCAAATTGCAAATTTTGAATTTCACTCGATTACCTCATCTCCCCTTGGTTAAGAACTCTCTCATCTTGCTCATCTCCCTTATTTCCACAGGGCTAGTTGGTTGTGGTGGAAGCCAAACTCAGGTCACAACCAAACCACCTGTTGAAAGTCCATCGCCTGGAGACAAAGATAGCAACCTGACTTTCTTTGGTGTCACCTTAGAACAAGCAGATGAAGTTGGCAGACCAATTTGGAAAGTCAGAGCAAAACAGGCAAAATACACCAAAGAAAAACAAATTGGTGCAGCGCAAAGTCCGTATGGTGAACTTTACCAAGATGGCAAAATCGTTTATCAAATACAAGCTCAAATGGCAGACATTGCGCAAGATGGTAAGCAATTGTTTCTCAAAGGGAAAATTGTCGCAATAGATCCTCTTAATGGTGTTGTTTTGCAAGGTAATGAGTTGGAGTGGCGACCAAAAGAAGATTTGCTGATTGTCCGTAACCAGCTTCATGGAACTCATAAACAACTACAAGCAGTAGCGCAGGAGGCGCGAGTCAAAACTCGCGAACAGCGCATAGAATTTTCTGGAGGGGTAATCGCAAACTCCTTAGAACCACAATTACAAATGCGAACTGAGCATTTGATTTGGCGAATAAAAGAAGAAACATTAATAGGCGATCGCCCTGTCCAAATGGATCACTATAAAAACAACCAAATTACCGACCGAGGTCGGGGAGACTCCGCTGAAGTCAACTTGAAAACAAAAATTGCCACTGTTAAGAAAAATGCACAAATAGAGTTACTAGACCCACCAGTGCAAGTCGCTAGTAACTCTATGACTTGGAACTTCAACTCAGAAACAGTAACAACGAATTCTCCGGTGCGGGTCTTCCATCAGGCTGAAAAAGTAGCACTTAGTGCGAAGGGCGGCGAAATGAAGATACCGCAAAAAACTGTTTACTTAACAGGAAACGTTTATGGCGTTGGAGAGCGTGGTCAGTCTCTTAAATCAAAAACTTTAACATGGTATTTGGACAAAAAATTAATTGAGGCTCAAGGGGATGTCGTTTATCGCCAAGCAGACCCTCCATTAGCTTTTACAGGTGAAAAAGCTTCCGGTGATTTACAAGCAGAAACGATTGTCGTCAACAGCGATGGTTCTGGTAAAAAGGTTGTAACAGAGATTATTCCTCAAGACAGAAAAGTGAAAAATTAATAGTTAAGTAGGTCAAGATTGAAAAACGTCAAATAGAGTCTTTACGATGACGTCGCTACCCTATGCCTAGTAATACGTCTGCAGGAACCCGCTCTCGCGTCTACACTCCGTTTCACTCGTAATGACATTTTACGTTGAATTAGATTTCGCATTTATGATTTGTAAAAACCAAGGACTAATGACTAATGACTAATGACTATTAACTAACCTCCATACAACATTTCATTACGACTAGCTGCACCTAATTGAGGTATTGTGTTGATAGCTATGTGGGGAATGAGAGTAGCAGGAACACCAGAAGCAACTTGTAATTGCTTCACCAGACGTTGCAACAATTGGTCTTGTCCAGTGCGGAAACCTGAGACGTTTGTACCACGGTTAATGATGGCAAACCAGACCAAACCGCGATCGCGTGTAGGTACCACTCCGGCTAAAGCACTAACATCTCGGAGAGTGCCAGTTTTCATGATCGTAGCCGCAGGTAAATGTCTAGAGTGCATCGTCCCCCGATGGTCAAACCCGGAGACTGGAAATAAGTCAGCCAAAGTCAACTGATAAGCGAGTGCTTCCTGTTGAATTGCCATAAACATAGCACAAACTGCTCTGGGAGAAATACGATTTTCCTGTCCTAACCCTGAACCGTTGATTAACTGAATTTCTGACTGTGGTACTCTTGCAAGTCTGGCAGCTGTTGATTGCACGACCTCGGTTCCCCCCACAGCATCTGCCAGCATTTGAGCTATTTCATTGTTACTGAAAACATTCATCTCCCTAATGATTTGCTTTAAAGGTAGTGAGTGGTGACGCAATAGCAAAGTCGGTTGAGGATTTGCTATTGGTTCTACTTTCACTCCCTGTGCGATGACAAGTTGAGGCTTGGGAGTTCCTTTTGGCATCAGCGAGTGTTGAAAAGTAGCCCCACGGGGCCAAGTAGCAGCATTAAGTGCTTGCTTAAGCATCTGACCTGCTAGCAGTGGATGACGTTGGAAATTCATGGCAAAATTGCCAGTAATCACCAAATTTCCTGTAACACGCTTAATGCCCATCTGGTTGAGACTATTGCCAAGAGCAATGGCTTCCTCCCAAACAAACATTGGATCGCCACCACCTGTAATGACCAAATCGCCCTGTAAGACTCCATTTTGCAAGGGTCCTGTAGCACTCACCAAAGTTTGAAATTGGTGGTCTGGACCAAGATTTTTGAAAGCAGTAAGTGACGTAGCAACTTTGGTTAAGGAAGCAGCCGGTAGAGGAGTCGTACCTTGGTGATTAGCCATAAGCATCGGTCCAGATTGCATCCAAATTCCTTGGCTCTCGATTTGATTTGCTGCCACTAATTTCAATGTTTGTAGTCCTTTGAGATATTCCAGCACCGTATTAGACCCAGCTGGATTTGGATCGGCGGCAACAACTAAGCCAGGACTACCTTGCCAAGCCAAGATATCCAAAGCATTTATGGGCTTGACAGCGACCCCAGCCATTTCTAGCCAAACAGAAATTAAACCTGAACCGAACAATTCCAGCATCCTTCATTGCCTCTGTAGAATATGCTATTTTGTTTCGTGTATGATTACGTAAGTGTTTCCTGCTGTTAAGCATTGAGTTATGATAACCGCACTTTTTGCCATGCGGAAGTAGGGCATGCAAAGAAGCTTTGGTACAAAGTATAACCATATGTTCAAAATATTTGAAAATAGAGGGTTTTCATTTGCACGTTTGGTGAATCTAGTTGTTAATGCAGGGCACTCATTTTTGTCTATCCCACATTTTTCTGAGTTTGACGCCCAAATCAGGCTAATTTTGTGATTTTAAGTAGCTTTGCTGCTTTTTGTGTTGCCAAAAATTCTGTTTTTGTCAAAAGGGATTAAATTTTCTCCTAAATACTGTGGTTTTGCTTCTTAGTTACAGAGGTAATTCATGTTATGTTGAGCTTGTCAGGACCTCTTGAGAAAGGATGAAGGATCAAGCATGAAGATTGAAAGTTTTATCACTCATACTTCATAACTTTTGCCTTGATCAGAACATCTACTACTTTCAGTAGAGGCATCTGGTAAAATTTGTAAGGTTTCTAGAAGCTCTGAGCAATGGGATCGACTGGCGCACGGATCGCAATTGACGCAATGGGAGGGGATTACGCACCCGGTGAAATCGTTGCTGGCGCACTGCGAGCACGAGAAGAATTGGGTGTAGAAGTCTTATTGGTAGGCGATCCCCAACAAATAAAAAGCAAACTGCCGCCAAAAACTCATCTGGGGCAGGTAGAGATCGTTCCTGCTGAGGAAACGATCACAATGGACGAGGAGCCTTTAAGCGGTATCAGACGCAAACCTAAGGCTTCGATCAACGTAGCGATGGATTTGGTAAAAAGTCAGCAGGCTGATGCTGTGGTTTCTGCTGGTCACTCTGGGGCAGCAATGGCATCAGCTTTGCTTCGCTTGGGACGACTCCGAGGAATTGACCGTCCAGCAATTGGTGCGGTGTTTCCGACGATAGTAGCAGGTAAACCAGTGCTCATACTTGATGTGGGCGCAAATGTAGACTGCCGTCCTAAGTTTTTAGAGCAATTTGCCGTTATGGGGTCGGTTTATAGTCAGTATGTTTTGGGTATTCAAGAACCGTCTGTCGGTTTGTTGAATATCGGTGAAGAAGACACCAAAGGGAATGACGCGGCTGTTCGTGCTAACCAACTGCTGCGTGAAAATCCCCAAATCTCATTTATTGGCAATGCGGAAGGACGTGATGTCCTTTCCGGTCGCTTTGATGTGATTGTGTGTGATGGATTTGTGGGCAATGTGTTGTTAAAATTTGCCGAAGCAGTTGGGGAAGTCCTGTTGCAGATTATCCGAGAAGAATTACCCCAAGGATTGCACGGTCAAATTGGGACAGCAATTTTAAAACCTAACCTCAAGCGAATAAAGCAACGCGTAGACCATGCAGAACGTGGAGGGGCCTTGCTTTTAGGCGTTGATGGAATTTGCATTATCAGTCACGGTAGCTCCCAAGCACCTTCGATTTTTAATGCAATTCGCATGGCAAAAGAAGCTGTGGATAACCAAGTGTTGCAGAGAATTCAGTCTCAAAACATCAGCATTCAGCGCGAAAGTGGTTAACAGTCAATTGTTTCGAGTCAAAGTCAAACTCAAAAGTTTTTTACTAACCACTAAAGACTGTTGACTAAAGACTAATGACTAATGAGTAATGACTAAAAGCTGATAGCTTTGGAGATGCCGGAGTGCAAAACTTAGGAATAGCAATCACAGGAAGTGGATCCGCAGTACCAGCAACTTTCCTGAATAACCACACATTAACAGAACTGGTTGAAACATCAGACGAATGGATTACCACAAGAACAGGAATTCGTCAACGCCGATTGGCAAAAGCAAGTGAAACGATAACTGAACTTGCGACTGCTGCTAGTCGGCAGGCGATCGCCATGGCTGGAATTTCCCCACAAGACTTGGATTTAATTCTGCTAGCGACCTCAACTCCTGATGACTTATTTGGCAGTGCTTGTCAAATTCAAGCCCAATTGGGAGCTACCAAAGCGGTAGCCTTCGACTTAACCGCAGCCTGCTCTGGTTTTGTGTTTGGGCTAGTGACTGCAGCTCAATATATTAGGACTGGGGTTTATCAAAACGTACTGCTTGTTGGAGCGGATGTTCTCTCTCGTTGGGTAGATTGGCAAGACCGTCGTACTTGTGTATTGTTCGGTGATGGTGCTGGGGCTGTAGTCATACAGGCAAACCAGAAGGATTACCTGTTGGGATTTGAACTTAGAAGCGACGGAACTCAAAACAACTGCCTGAACCTTGCGTATACATCTGAACCCAAAGAACTAACTCAAGGCGTCAATGTTGGAAAAGGTAACTTCCATCCCATCACCATGAATGGTAAAGAAGTATACCGCTTTGCCGTACAAAAAGTGCCAGAAGTTATTGACAAAGCTTTGTTTCGCGCAAACCTTAGTGTTGACCAAATAGATTGGCTATTATTGCACCAGGCAAATCAGCGTATTCTTGACGCTGTTGCTCAACGCCTAAATATTCCAGAACACAAAGTTATTAGTAATCTCGCCAATTATGGCAACACTTCTGCCGCCTCCATTCCTCTTGCCTTAGATGAAGCAGTACGGCAGGGCAAAATCAAGACGAGTGATATTATTGCTGCCTCTGGCTTTGGTGCTGGACTGACGTGGGGTGCAGCAATATTCCAATGGGGAAGATAGTTTTTTATCCTTTGTCATTGGTTATTTGTTCTTTGTTAATAACAAATGACCAATGAACGGCAGGTGCTCATGGGGGAAACCCCCAAGACCGCACTGCCTCCCAATGACCAATGACTTATGACTAATGACCAATGACTAAAACTGCATGGGTATTTCCTGGACAAGGTTCGCAGTCACAGGGAATGGGAATAGACTTATTAAATGTGCCATCCGCACAAGAAAAATTTGCTCAAGCCGAGAACATATTAGGCTGGTCTGTCATCGAAATCTGTCAGAACAATGCCGAAAAGCTATCGTACACTCTCTACACACAGCCTTGTTTATACGTTGTAGAAAGCATTCTCGCTGATATTGTGCGAGAAAAAGAAAAACCGAATTTAGTTGCAGGTCACAGTTTAGGAGAATACGTCGCCCTTTACGTGGCTGGAGTATTCGAGTGGTCTGATGGGTTGCGCTTAGTGAAGCGTCGTGCCGAACTTATGGAGACCACCGCAGGTGGGATGATGGCGGCTTTAATGAACTTTGATCGTGAACAATTGGACAAAGTCATTGCTGAAACTCCCGAGGTAGTGATAGCAAACGATAATAGTCCCGGTCAAGTGGTCATATCAGGCACACCCGCAGCAGTAGAAGCCGTAATGTCTCAAGTGAAAGCAAAGCGTGCTAAGGCTTTGAATGTTTCTGGGGCATTTCATTCACCTTTAATGGCACCAGCAGCCGCTGAATTTCAAGATATTTTAGAATCAGTCGAATTTCATCAAGCTTTTATACCAGTGTTATCAAACGTAGAACCAGTTCCTACTGTTGATGCAACCGTTTTGAAAAAACGTTTAATACAACAAATGACTGGGGGAGTGCGATGGCGAGAAATTTCACTAGCACTACCAGAAAATGGCATTGAACGAGTAGTAGAAATTGGTCCTGGTAATGTGCTAACTGGTTTAATTAAACGCACTTGTTCTGACTTAATCCTAGAAAACGTCAGCAGTCTGGCTGATTTGGCTGTTGAGTGAGTTATGACTAGTGAGTCGTTAATTGTGTCACTAACTACTCACTACTCACTTGTCCCACATTCAGATTGGTGATTTCCATAGTTTGAATTTTGAATTTTGATAGCGCAGCGTGGCACGAAGTGCCATATTTTGAATTTTGAATTTTGAATTTTGAATTGTTTATCCCTTCCCACTCGACTATGTCTCGAAGCCGTGAACCATATGTAAGTTTGTTACTTTACCACGCATTTAAGTGGTCAGTCGTCAGTCCCATGCTTCAGGTTTATTTCAAGGGACGAATCTATGGTGCTGAAAATGTCCCTCAAACAGGACCACTACTGGTAGTTAGCAATCATGCAAGTAACTACGATCCACCCATTGTTTCTAATTGCGTACGCCGTCCAGTAGCGTTTATGGCAAAGGAAGAACTCTTTAAAATCCCAATTCTCGGCAAAGCAATTCAGTTGTACGGTGCTTATCCTGTAAGTCGAGGTAGTGCCGATCGCACTGCTATCCGTGCAGCTATGAAGTATCTTGATGACGGGTGGGCTGTAGGTCTTTTTCTGCAAGGAACACGTACTCCAGACGGACGCATTACAGATCCCAAAAGAGGTGCAGCGCTGATTGCAGCTAAAGCCAAAGTCCCACTTTTGCCTGTATCTTTGTGGGGAACTCAGGCGATTGAGCAAAAAGGTTCAAAAACTCCTCTTTCTGTTCCAGTTACAGTGCGAATTGGGACGTTGATAGATGCTCCCAGTTCTAATGATAAAGAGGAATTAGAAGCATTAACACAAAAGTGTACAGCAGAAATTAACGCGCTCCACGATTTGGGACGATAATTTGGAAGAGTCTGAAAATATGCTTAAAGGAGGTGGCAAGCAGCCCTGAATTTGTGTCAAGTTAAAACAATGCAATTTTAATTTGAGATTTAGAATCGCTAATTGAGTAGATAATTGTCAATAATTGTCTGAAAAATAGCATATTTTTTGCGCCTCTTTCTCGGGAAAAAGACCAAAAACTATAATCTAAAATCCGAAATTAAAGTTGATATTTGTCCCACGTTGCTAGACCAAATTCACCGTAATCAGACTATAGCTAAATAATATATGAGCAGTTTTGATGCCAACAATCTTTGGTATCGCCTAAATAATCTGGCGTTAGTTCGTTTTTTGCTTTTCGTTGCTTCTGGGTGGGCGATTGTACTACTTCTAGATTATTTTCAATCAGTCATTGTTATTTTTACATTTGCTGCCATTTTAGCTTTTTTACTGAGTTATCCTGTACAATGGCTGCGGCACTTTTTACCACACAGTATAGCAGTTGTTGTCGTTTTCCTATTGAGTATTATTTTTCTTGGTGGTTTGACAATTACTGTAGGCATAACCGTTTTATCTCAAGGGCAACAATTAATTGATACCGTCTCTGCATTTTTAAACTCTTTAATACCGTTAGTAGAACGGATAGAGGCTCTTCTTCGTAATCGTAACTTGCCAATAGATTTGAGCGTAATCGAAGAGCAGTTGCGAAATCAAGCTATATCCCTACTTGTTAACAGTTTAAATATTTTCCAAAGCATGATTACTAACTTTGTGACTTTTCTCTTGATTGCGGTTGTGGCTTTTTTTATGTTACTAGACGGCGAAAAGCTTTGGTCTTTTATTATAAAGACAGTACCGCAGCGACGACGAGATAAATTTACAAATATAATCAGACGTAACTTCTTGGGATTTTTTCGAGGTCAGCTGATATTAACTTTATTTTTGACATCTTCAACTTTTCTGATTTTATTGATAATTAAAGTGCCTTTTGCATTGATTTTATCAGTTATAGTCGGAATACTAGACATCATTCCTGGTATAGGAGCTACATTGGGAGTGAGTATCATTACTTTAATTGTCTTATCACAAAGTGTTTGGATGGCACTCAAAGTCTTAGTAGCTTGCATCATACTTCAACAAATACAAGACAATTTAATTACGCCTAGAATTATGCAAGGTGCTCTCAATCTTAATCCTGTTGTTGTCTTTTTTGCTTTACTTGTTGGGGCTAAAGTTGCAGGATTGTTGGGACTTTTTATTTCTATTCCGATTGCTGGAGTTTTAGTGTCTTTATTTGAAATTGATGAAATGAAAGCGGAAGTTGAGTCATGAGTCATGAGTCATGAGTCATGACTCATTAGTCATAATAAAAAATAATTCATAAAAAAATGTGTATAGTTTCTCGGAAAGTATAGTTTAATGATAAAAGATTGAAACATGGCAAAAAAAAGATGTGTTATTTGTGTTGGATTTATTTATGATAGTAATTGAGAACTCATAACTCCTGACGAATGACTAATACAGATTTAAGAGCGGAATTAACAGAAAATTTGGATGAAGCGGAGTGGGAATGGCTGATTCCTCATGCGCAGCGGGATGCTGTTATTCTCGTGGCAGAAGAGTTAGATTTGTTAGATGTGGGAGTTGCGATCGCTGGCGATAACGTATCAGAAGTCCAAACCTGGATCGATGAGGCATTGATTACCAAACCCTCAGTTGAACAAATAGGAGAATGGAACACCCAGAGTGCAAAGAGGTTTAAGACTTTGATTGTACAACCTTACGTGCTTGTACAAGAGAAAGCTGCTGCCTAAAAAAAATATAGAGTTTTTTTAAATATTTTTTACTTGTGAATTCTTTTAACTATTCTTTTCATAACTGATTTCATGGCTGGTTATTTTGAGTTTCATCAATAGCTGTGTAACCAGTTGTTACCCAAACTATAGCTCTAATTCCATCACGGATAGATTTTCCAATTGGTTCGGGAGAAGTCTCAGAAGGAACTGCGATAGGTTTACAATCAATTCCTCGACTACCCAAAACAATTTCACCAACGATTTTAGCACGGCGCATATGGTAGTCAGAAGTCACTAAATAAACACTTTTTATGCCTCTTTTTTTCAAATCATCTACCAATGTTGTAAAGTTTTCGACAGTGTTATTTGCTCTGTAGTCTAGGCGCAACCGGCTTGTATCAACTCCAGCTTTAGCAAACACCTGTTTAGTCACTCTTGGAGGACTACCCCCAGAAATCCAAATACTTAAATTAGGGTGTTTTTGGGCAAAATTTGCTGTAAATTTTTCTCGCTCTAATTTAGATGTCGAACCACCCAAGACTAAAATTGCTTGAGGCTGCATAAATTGGCTTTGAATTTCCTTGTAACCCCACAACATTATGAGTGGTAGTGCTACAATCATAAACCGAGAAGAAATACCTTTAGATTGTTGCTTTTTCAAGGGCTTATCACCTCGGTTGCTTAAACATAATTTGCTGCAAGAATCATAACGTACATTATCAAAGCGCTAAAAAATCAACTCACATTTGTGATTGAGTCACGTTTGTTTTCCACAAGTTTTCTATACCAAATCCAGTGTAAATACCTTCCTTTTCTAAAGTCCATATCAGGAGATATTTTTAAGAACCCACGACTCGCAATTGTCAAGGTTGCTTGAAGTTACAGACGCAGATTTTGTATTATCTGTGCCTACAAATAACAAACATCTCTAGATTCAATGGATGATCATAACCTCCATTTAAGCAAATCCAAAGATTTCCCGAGTCGTTTATCAAGTGTATTAGAGGACGGGACTGGCCAGATTCGAACCGGCGACCTAGCGCTTCAGATTTGTGTGAGTTTCCCCACTCTCTGGACTATACCTTCACCGTAGGCTTTAAGCCCTTAGGTGGTAGCTTTCTAGTCTCTACACCTTCCTGAGCAGACCTGCATAAGAAATGACATAGTTTCATGCTCAGGCTTGGCTCGGTATTCCCATGAAGTGTCAGCATTGTGGTCAAAAGACAACTAATCCTACCTTTTCTTATCTTTTTAGGGTTCACCGAATTTAACTACATTCACTCATAGAGTTTCCCCTATAGTGCCCGATAGTTCAGGAGGCGCTCGCTCTATCCTGCTGAGCTACAGCCCCAAATAGACATCATTCAACATGATACCATTTTTAGCGGGACTGCCAAGAGTTATCCCAAGATCCGCCGCCTATTTCTAATCCACACAAGAAACTACGTGCTTTCAGGATAGTTTTTCTTTTTCCTATACCGAATTCTCGCAGCTCTAAATTTAACTCTCCTTGCATGGTGTCACGACAGCAAAATCTTAAACCATTTGCCGTTGGCGCACGTAAAGGAGTCCCCGGTGAATCGGTAGTTCCTGTGACCTCAACTTCATAGTGCAAATTCCGTGCTTGCATTTGCCATCTACCCCAAGGCTGAATATCCCAGTGTACTTGGGAATTCCAGGGTACAAATTCATAAAACTTGTCTTGATGGTGTATGCCAATCATAGCTACAGATTCCATCCACCATAAAACACCCCGTCGTCCGCCGCCAGCAGTTAAAGCAAGGTCACTTTCGCCTTCAAAGCTATTGCAGTTGAGCCAAAACCATTTTTTGGGAAAAGCGCCTCCCCAATTTTTCTCACTGTAAGCTGGGGCGTTGGTAAATTCATAACGTTTACCATTCCAGTCAATCCAACCGGAAGCTAAACCATGCGCCATTAAAATTTGCCATCCGGGTTCAAAAATCTGCAAAAATGACAACCAACCTGCTGTTGATTGTTGAATACTTCCTTTATCACCCCATCCATAAATGGGTTGAATTTCATACTCCCAGCGACAATAGTTACCAGTCCCAGGATCATAAATTGCTCCTTGGTTTAGGGTGGCGGTTGCTTGGTAGCCTTCTTGAATATGGTGTTCAAACTCAGGTGGAAGGAGGTAGAGAGGTTTAGTGTGTAGGAGGTTTGTTTTGCCCCAATGACCTAAGCCCAAAACGTCACGGCTTGCCCAAAATTTGCTCACGTCTGGAAACGTCCGCCATAAATACTCGTCATTGGGACCGAGGATTTGTGCTGCCCCACCACTGTGGTGTTTACCGCCGACGGGGTCTTCAATAGAATACATGAAAGCAAAAGTTTGACCTTCTGCGGGTAAAGTGACACGGTAATACCAACCTTCAAAAAAGCGACGAGTACTACCGTCCCAGTGATAACCGCTGTGGGGTGTTTGGAGAGAATGATGAGAATTTGTGGAAATAGTTAACATAGATTTACCATGCTGCCTATTTCCCAGTATGAGCGATCGCCTTAACATAAATGATGCCTACTCTATCCTCGAACTCAAACCTGGTGCATCACCAACACAGATTAAGCAAGCCTATCGTAAGCTAGTTAAGATTTGGCATCCTGATCGGTTTTCTCATCCGCACCAAAAACAGGAAGCAGAAGAAAAAATCAAACAAATCAACGAAGCTTACAACAAGCTGAAATCTGATCTACCAAGTTCTGCTGATCCGCCCACTCAGACAACACAGACAACACAAACAAACATTTATACAAGTCGGTCCAATGCCGAACTTTTCTACAACTGGGGAGCAGAGAATGCAAAACAAGGAAGATACCAGGAAGCACTTGCGGACTTTACTCATGCAATTCGCCTCAATCCCAACTACATCGATGCTTACAAATACCGTGGGTTTATTTGCTCCCAACTTGGATATGAGTATCGCGCTAGTTCTGATTTAAATAAAGCCGCACAAATCGAAGCGAGGTTGAAAAATAAACAGACTCATTCTGCATCCCCATCATCAAGATCCTCCAAAACTTCTCGAAGAAAATCAAAGCTCAAATCCCTTCTAGAAAGGTTTTTACACTGGATCAGGCGCTTTGGTGGGTTTTAAGAGGTCACTCAGATGCACTTGTGTTTGTCATCTCTTGTTGACATGAGTACTTCTGGGCATAGATTCGAGAAATTTATTAGCAGAAGATGAGGATAGGGTAGTCAAACCGCGTTACGCGCTCAAGTTATTTTCTTTCTGATTTAGGCACCAAGCACAGCACTCACCTGATTATGGCCAAACTCCACTGGTTAGAAGTTAGCGAATACGCCTCCGTCTCTTTTTCTGCACTGGGATTAGTCACAGCCGCACTCACGCAACAGATGATTTATGTGGCTGCTCCTTTGACTGTAACAGCTTGCTTGAACCTTGCTAATCGAGAAAGGTTAAAATATTTGATCCAGCAGCATCAACAACAAACAATTGCCAAACAGGATCTACTCATGGATCCACTCCGACAACGACTGACAAACTTTGATACTTTCACTCAAAAACTCAGTGCAACAACTGAACAGCAGCTTGAGGAGTTACGAAAGAACCAGCAGCAAGACGTCAATATTTTCACTCAACGTCTTGAAGAATTTGATGCCTCTTTCCAGCAAGTCAGTACAAACATTCAACAACAGATACAGGCATTACTGCAAAATCAACAAGAACAAAATACCGATGAGATTAGACACCGGTTAACTCAACTCGACACCTTTACCCAAGAGTTAAAGACAAACACTCACAAACAGATAGACCCTATTTATCAGCGCCTTGCAGAACTTGATGCATTGACACAACAGTTGAGTACAACGACACAACAGCAGATACAGACATTACAGCAAACCCAGCAGGAACAAAATATTGATGTTGTCAGTCAACGACTCACTCAACTCGATACCCTTGTACAACAGTTGAGTACAACGACACAACAGCAAATTAATCCACTTTCTGTGCGCCTTTCTCAACTCGATTCTTTTGCACAGCAATTAAATCGATACACTCAACACCAGATACAGGCATTACAGCAAACCCAGCAGGAACAAAATGTGGATGATATTAGACAACACCTGAGTGAACTTGATGCCCTGACACAACATTTAAGTGCAAATACTCAAAAACAGTTTCAAGAACTTCAGTACGCGATCGCCCTACTACAGACTGAACTACAGGAGTTGTCTTTGGGAAAGCAGCAATCTCAAAACTTGTCCGAAAAAAAGAAAAAACCAGAAGGTTTCAAACCACCTCAGGTAACGATTAAATCACTAGCACCACCACCACCTCTCCAGGAAAAGAAGCAACAGACAACAAATTTTTCTCCAAATCTATCTCCAGTGACGGTCACACAAAGCCCGAAGTCTCAGGTCAATCATACAACAGGTGAAGTTTCTACACCTGTTGTCAGCGTACCGACATCACCCCCAACAGGTGAAGTTTCTACACCTGTTGTCAGCGTACCGACATCACCCNTTCTACACCTGTTGTCAGCGTACCGACATCACCCCCAACAGGTGAAGTTTCTACACCTGTTGTCAGCGTACCGACATCACCCCCAACAGGTGAAGGTTTAACAACAGAAAGTCCTGTTTTCTATAAAGTGACATCCGTTGCTTTTAGTCCCAACGGGCAAACATTAGCCAGTGCTTGTGATGACAAAACCATAAAAATTTGGCATTTGGCTGACAAAGAACCTCGCATGCTTAGGGAAACCGGAGGATTTTCTTGTTCTAGCGCAGTGAATTCTGTAGCATTCAGTCCTGATGGTAAACTTTTGGCGAGTGGAAATGATGATAAAACGATTCAACTGTGGGAGACTTCCACAGGAAAGGAACTCTCTACGTTCAAAGGGCATAAAGAAAAAGTTTATAGTGTCGCATTTAGCCCAGATGGAAAAACTTTAGCTAGCGGTAGTAAAGATAAGAGTGTCAAGCTTTGGTCTATAGATACAAATAAAGAAACATCTACACTCCACGGGCATTGTGACGAGGTTTTCTGCCTTGCTTTCAGTCCAGATGGAAAGATTTTAGCCAGTGCTGGTGCTAGCAAGGATAAAACTATCAAAGTGTGGTATCTGGCTGAAAATAAATTTTTGACTCTTAAAGGTCATTCCGAAGAATTGGGAGGAATTTATTCTATAGCTTTTAGTCCAGATGGGAAAACTCTTGTCAGTGGCGGTACAGACAAGACAATTAAGATTTGGCTACTCTCAAGCGGTTTAGAACTACGCACTCTTGGAGGACACTCTGATGATGTTTGTTCTGTGACATTCAGTCCAGATGGCAAACAGATCGCAAGTGGTAGTAAAGACAAGACGGTGAGGCTTTGGCAAGTGGAGACAGGGAAGGAAATCCGTACTTTCACTGTTGGTGAAGATCCAATTTATTGTGTTGTCTTTAGTCCAGATGGTAAGACTTTGGCAGCGGGTGGCAATGGTGATAACACTGTCATGCTTTTGCCTTGTGATTAAGCTGGGCAAAGCACCTGGAGACTGCAAATGAAATCAGCACCTCAAGAAATACAAATCAACTTTTCCGATATGACAGTAAAAAAGACTATATTTATAACAAATTTTATAAAATGTTAAGACGGATGAATCGTCATAAAATTTGGTAAATATATAAACCTTTCTTAGCGGGAGATGCTAACTTAAATAGTAGGCGCATGGAAGTTAGAAATTTATCCAAATCTCCACTTGTTAGAGCCTGTGCCTCCTGCTCTAATATGTTCGCGACCATTTCTCAGTTGTTGTGTTCTGTTGTGATGTGTTTTCGCCTAAGGTTTAGTAAAGTCGTTTTGGAGGTTTTTTAACTGACAGCAAAAATGCCTGCCTCGCTGAAATCAAGAACACACAATTGCGAAGATTATTGGTTGTGAAGTTTGCCCACCTTAGTTGAGTCTCTTTATTCTCATTTTTTACTCTTCTCAATCATTGACACCTACTAAACCGCCGCAAGCTGCTGATACGCATCCATCGTAGCTTTCGGCGGTTAATCTGTTAAGGGTTTACCCTGAGCGTAGTCGAAGGGTTGAATGCTATTCATTAAAGTTATCACAGTCACTTCTGGTGGGCAAAACAAACGTCCTGGTGGATAAGTCCCTAAGCCGCGATTAACGTAAAGCTGATTTGTTCCTACCTTGTGAAAACCCTGTGCCCATTCCCAGTGTTTCATGACTTTAGAACAGTCTCCTCGCAAAAATGGCACCCATCGCCGTAGTTTTCTGGGAAGTTTGCGAACAAACGGCTTATAGTAGATCACAGCAGGACCAAGTCCTGGAATGACAATTTGACTGCCGTGAGTATGACCAGACAGCTGCAAATCCACTCGCCATTTTTGTAATATTTCTGCACTATCTGGGTTGTGGGATAGCACAATGCGAGGTGTAGTACCGTCTAGCTGATTCATCACAACTTCAGGCTTAAATTCTCGTGACCAGTAATCAGCTAATCCAACCAAAGGTAATTCTTTGCCTAAAGGATATGCAATTTCATTCCAAAGAACTTTAATATCTATACTTTCAAATGCAGCTGTTACTTCTGCTTTAGAACGAGTGTAATATATATCATGATTACCAAGTACGGCATAGACCCCAGCGCGACTTTGCAGATGTTTGAGTCGTAGCACAAGCCGATGAATTGGTGACGGATCGTCAGTAATATAGTCACCTGTTAATATAACCAAATCGGGTTCAGCTTCGTTGCTAACTGCGATCGCTTCTTCCAGCATTTCTTCCGACAGCCGCTTACCATCATAATGCAGGTCTGACATATGAACCAGCTTCGTACCTTGTAACGATGCTGGCAACCCTGCAATATGAACCGTTAACTTCTCGACGCTTAGAGGTCCAGATAACAACCAATGCATTGCGCTGACATGACTCCTCTTACCCGCGCTTTCAGCTTAACAAATCATCACCTAACGAGTATAGAACTTGGAACAACTTTTTTAAAAATTTATCAAAGTTCTTGTGGATGTTAAACTAGATTCCGTCTTAACAACAAACTTAGTAACAAACTAACTTAAGTTTATATTAAGCTTACATTAAGCTTACATTATCCCGAAATCTCATTTATGGAGCCTGCTTACATAAAAGACTATAGCCACTTTGAACAGCACGTAGCAACACTTCTCCATAGGGCGGGTTGGACAGTGATAGCTGCCAAATCAAACCAATCTGGTTACGATTTAGTTGTTAAAAAAGGAAATTTATTTGGCGCTGTTTGCATCAAGTGGCTGAGAAATAATGTAGCAGCACCGCAGCTTTTAAAATTTGCGAATTTTTTAGATTCTGATGAAGGTAATAAATTTAATTTTGGCTTATTCATAACAACAAGAGGTTTCAGTGGACCAGCACTGGCTTTAATTAGATCCTGGGGGAAGGATGCTAAAATCCGCTGTGGAATTGCTCAGGAAAATAAGCTAGTTGGTATTGATGGCGCTGATTACGAACATAGAATGAATGACGATTCCACACCATCAGAAAAGGTTTATTTTGGCATTTTTACTTGTAAAGGGGGAGTTGGGAAAACAACTATAGCAGGGCATTTAGCAGGAGCATTTGCACTACAAGGATTTAATGTGGCGCTTGTAGATTTGGATCCAGAACAAAATTTGCAAAAGCTAGTAGGAGATGGGGTTTTTGTTCCTAATTCTAGAGGCAGGGGTACGACAATAGAAGTTTTTGATGGCAGGGATTGGCATGAAGATTCCGCCCGTGATTGTAGAATAGTTATTTGCGATTGCTCTCCGGCACTTGAGCGGAACCCTACAAAGTTACTCGAAAAATTGCACTATTGCATCATACCAACCACCTTAAATCCACTCGGCTTAAATAAGCATGGTCAAGTGATTCGAGATACTGTGACAGAAATACGTCACATCAACAAAAATGCTCACTTGTTTGTCTTAGTTAATAATTTCAAAAATCCTGGCTCTCAAAAATTAAGTCTTCTCAGAAAAGTTTATTTAGAGACATATAAAGACATTCTCAAAACAGATGAAAAGTTTCATTGTATAGACCCAGAAGAAGTTTGTATTCGAGCCAGTGATCAACTTTATTACTGGGGAATACATATTCTAGAAAATCCCCAAAATCCATCTAGCAAATTGGCATTTGACTTGATTGGAGGAAGGTGCTATCCGCGTGATGACTTTATCAGCTTGGCAGATTATATAGAGAGAAAAGCTGGTCTTGGAATTCTACGAGGTCAGTAAGTAGATTTGAAGAACCCTACCCCGCTAAAGGTGGGCTTAGGCTTTCCTCGCCGCAAGACTAAGGTGTACATAGAAGTCATTGAACTAACCAAAACTCAATGGAAACCTCACCCTGCCCTGTCGGGCATCCCTCTCCTTATTAAGGAGAGGGAAAGGTTTTAGCGACGAACGATTTCATATTTAAGTATTTTATTTAACAGATGCTATACATACTTAAAAATACTACTATAAAGGTTGTGCAAACCCAACAAATATAAATAGCACCCTGTGAGATCGCAACGATAGTATAGAAATAGATGCCTTAAAATTTATATTTATTATGAAAACACTTATATCTCATTACAAAGAAATAAAAGAAAAGCTAAAGTCTCAATTAGAAGGTGTAGAAACAACTGAACAAGCCGTTAAGATAGTCCAAGACGAGATTAACAAGCTTGCAGACTTGAGTGGTGATTACATTAGAGGATTGACCCCACCACAGGCACGCCTTGCCACAGTCATGTTAAAGGCGCTTAATCAATACACGAGCATTTTAATATTAGTCAAACTGCAAGATTCAAACCTAAACACTTCGGAAAAATCTCACAGTAGTGCTAACTCACAATCCGAAAACCAGCTAGGCTTGACTGAGTTAACCTCTAACATAGCGCCATTTAACACAATTACTCAGATAGAAAAAAATCTGAAAGCATTGACATCGCTTGACTATTACAAGCAGGGATTATCACAACAAGTGCAGCAAAACCGCGAGGTTATGAGTAGCTTACTTGCTGGCGGTATAACCGGAACCTTGGCAGGGGGTTATATATGGGGGTTAATAGGGGCAATCACGGGAGGAGTGATTGGAAAAATAGTTCAACAAACACAGTCGTCTGAAAACACAGGTGTTGTCTCGCAGCCAGAACCACCTAAAAACACGTTGAAAACAAGTATTGTAAAAATAGATATTGATAAATTACTTGACCATCTCTATCAAGCTTTTCAATCAATTGATCTAACTGTTGCTGCGTACGGGGGAAGCGAAGAGAAATCACCCAAACCCGGTCTGGAAAATCATCTAGACTTGTTAGAGTACCTACAAGACCTGATGGCAGAGGGACTCGATGAACAAACTCAACTGCCAACTGCGGTGCGTAGGCGCATTGAACAAGCTGCGACGATTTTGAGACGCTACGGAATTGAGACACGAGTTTATCAACCAATAGAGGAACAGGACTCGGGAATGGAAGCTTGGTCAATGTTCTACTTTGAGCCGAGTCTCGACCCACAAATTACAGATTACATCACCCTGAAACAAGCCTTTGTTAAAGATAACCAAGTACTCTTACCAGGTAGCGTAATTGAGCCTGCATCATCAGTATCGTAAGGTGGGCAATATTCATCATTTTACTCTCGTTCTCACGCAGAGCATGGGAACGAATCAATAGTATTAATTGTATGGAGCAAACAGAATTACTAATGCACGATTATCATAATATCAAAATCATTGGATTTGATTTAGGGCATGGAGAAACGGCTCTTAGCTGGGTACGAGCAGATAATGCAGAAACGACTCCTCAAAGTCTACTCATTAATAATAGGAAAAGCCAAATCACTGCCATTGCCCATCATCCTAAAAAAGGAATAATCATTGGTGAAATGGCATGTCAAATGCCCGATGCCACCATCTTTGAAATCGCCTTTAAATCTAGACGTTTTAATGAAACGGCATACCAAAAAAACATTAAAGAATTTGTGAATGCTATCTACCAGCATTTGATTGATACCCAACAAATTCAGTCCGGAGATAACAACTACTTTTTCATCGGTTGTCCATCAGGATGGTGGCAAGAAGAAATTGAGACTTACAAACAACTCCTTTCTAAAGATTGCTTGCCAAATGCAACCGTAGTCAAAGAGTCACGCGCGGCTTTGATGCACGCCAAAGAAAGTGGCATATTCACCATAGAAGAATTACAAAAGTCGGTGTTGGTCATCGACATTGGTTCTTCCACCACAGATTACACCCTTGTCAAGGGTATGTCTGACACTCCGATAGATTTTGGACACGACTTGGGTGCATCCTTAATTGAAAAAGAAATTCTTAAGAAAACCCTGGAATGTCAAACACAATATAGGGAGGGACGCGAAGAAATTTTACGACTTGGAGAAATTCTTAAAGATGAAGAAATTTTGCAACTCGAAGAAATTTCGCAGCTTGAAAAAATTTTTGAGCAAAACCCAATATACAAAAATCGCTGTGAACTCCGATGCCGTAAAGCAAAAGAGGAGTATTTTAATTATCAAGATTCTTACGAAGAAACCATTGTTAATGTAGGTATTGAAGATATTCAAAGAAAGTTTAAGTTTTTGCCGATTGTCAATGGCAAAATGATGAACACAATTCTCAATCAACCTCTAAGCGAACTTGACAACAAAAGTTGGCGTGATGCTTTCCGTGACCAGTTGCAGGGAGTCAAAGAAAAGTTGCAACACATAGGCATTCAACCAAGTGCCATCCTCCTCACAGGTAGTGCTTCCAAGATGTCGTTTGTTCTGGAAATATGCCAAGAAGTCTTTCTCGATTTGCCTTGCAAGCGAGATGGAGAACCTGAACTTAGTATTGCCAGAGGACTGGCACGTTGGGGACGGGTGTACATTCGCACAGCGGGATTTCTGGAAGAAATTAATCAATTTCTTGACCTAGAACTGACAGGTATTGTAGGAAATTATATACCCGTCTTCTTGGAAAAATTAGCCGAGGAACTGGCAAATGGTTTGGTAGACGATGTGATAAAGCCAAGCGTAAAATCTTGGCGGAACAGAGATATCATAACGCTATCATCTCTGGAATCGGAAATAGAGCAGAAAGCCAAAGCTTGGCTAACAGGAAGTGATGCCAATAATAAAGTGACGATCTGTTTAGTTGAGTGGTTGTCAAAAGTTCAAAACGAGGTGAGGGAAAAAACAGATTCAATTTGTAGAAAATATAATTTACCACTGGAAACATTTGGCAGCAAAACAATTGACTTGGGGGATCACACAGACAAAGTTCCCACATCCATATCTTTTGATGATTTAACCGGGCTTTCTATATTTGTTGGACACCTTGTTGCTTTAATTGTAGGCGTTGTCCTAGCAGGATTATTCCATATCCTACTTTTTACTGGAATCATTGCACCGATTGTTGGAATAATAGCTTACTTTATAGGTGAATCCTTAGTTAAGGAAACAGATATACCGGGCTGGATACGCAAATTGGTGCCTGATCAAAAAATTGACGAACTAGCGTATCAGAAGAAACCAGAGTTGCAGCAAAAAATTCAACAGACTTTAACCCAAGATCCAACAATAGGTGTCAAATTGGGTAAATCTATCAGTGAGTGGTTGAAGGAAAGTGTGCAAGAGCAAGCGGATAAAGCTAGGTTGTTGATTGCTTAAGAAAGCTGGTCTCGGAATTCTGCGAGGTCAGTAAGTAGAGATGTTGTGATCCAACGTTTTTACAAATAGATTGAAGTGATTTACTTTCCCCACCCATTATTTGTGGTGTTAATCGACAACTACAGCTATTTGCGAAGGAAAAAGTAGCAAGTTATCCCCCAAGCAATGACAATGACAAAACGCCTCACCCACTCTGGTTTTAGCTGGCGGGCATAGTAGGCACCACTGTAGCCGCCGACGGATGCCCCCACCATCATCACTAGGGCTTGCTGCCAAGCTATCACTCCAGCAATTACAAAAGTCACTATTGCAAAACTATCAGTACACATAATTATCAGTACTTTTAGAGCATTCATTTGATGAATATTCTTGATGCCCACTATCCTTAAAGTTGCCAAAATTAAAAAGCTGATGCCCAAGCCGTAAAAGCCTCCGTAAACGCTGACCAACAACTGAACGAATGATGCTTTGATCTGGAAACACGAAGAATTCTGAGCAGTTTCTTTAGGAGCAATCTGTAACAAAGTTGAGATTGAATTACCGAAAGTGAACAGTACTGTAGCAAGCAACAATAGATAAGGCACAAGCTGATCGAACACAGAAGCTGGGGTGTGAAGCAGTAATACTGCACCTAACATTCCGCCAACGAGACTAACACTGCCAAATAACCAAGATAGCTGCTGCTGTGCCTGCAATTCCTCACGATAGGCACTAATGCCAGCAATGTATCCAGGACATGAGGCAAGCGTACTTGTCGCGTTGGCGCTGATAGCTGGCAGACCAGTGACTATAAGTGCCGGAAAAATAATCAACCCACCTCCGCCAGCAACGGAATTCAACACTCCACTCATCCAAGCAGCGAAAAAAAGAAAGCAAGCCTGCATGAAAGTCATATCTATAACTTACTTTTCGTGTCATCGTTACCGAAAGCTACTGTGTCGTCGATCAATTCTCAAGCAATGTGATCACCTTTAATTTTTAATTTGACCTGCAAATGAAATGAGAAGTTGTCCTAAGCTTCGTAACTTTCAACCGTCAACGGTTCAATATTAACGATTTTGCCACCAAGTCGATTAATCCGCTGGAGTTCTTGATTTAAGCGGCTAAACGGTACCGTAATAAACACACTGGCACTGGAGCGAATGGCATACTTGTTATTATCTGTGACCTCATTTTGATGGAGACCGATCACTTCAAACCGGAAACTGCGATTTGCTGTGATTGAGTTGTTGCTTCTGCCGCTAACAATTTGATAAACCATGATAATATCCAAGAAATTGAAGAAGAAGTCAGAAGACAGAATTCAGAATTCAGAATCAATTGGATGGGGATTCTGACCCCAACCAATTGTAGACACCGTGTAGACGGTGGGGATTTAAACCCCCTACTCATCCGCCAGTCGCACAGGAGCCATTCTGACTCCTGACTCCTGACTCCTGAGTTCTTCTGTTAAAGGAAATTTAAATTCCCCCTTGTCGGGGGATTGACAAATTTTATAAAGTCTGAATTAAAGAGGCGTAATACTGGCAATCTTGCCATTTTGGCGTTGAACCCTTTGAAAGTAATCTGATAGCTGTTCGTAGGGGATAACGACTGCTTGGTTGACGCGGCGAACTTTGGGATATCCTGGTTTAGAAATACTTGCCACTTCAACTCGATAGAGTCGTCCTGTGCCAAATGCTTGCGAGCCTCCAAATGTGCTGCTGGGGGTTTCTCCTCTTAGGGGAGGACGATAGGCAAAGCCATTATTGCTAAGCGCAGGAGCAACTACGGTTGATGCACTATTTTTCGCCAGTTCACTTGCTAGACGAGGGGAATTTCCTGGGATTTGGGAGCGATCGCTCGTCGCATACCCACGATACAGTTGAAAAATCCGGGTAAAGCCCACGGTTTTCTGTCCCGGTTGAGTCTTAAATCCCCGATAGTAGGGTACTATATTTTCCCCAAAGTTAGCTTGGTACTCGCTTGAGTCAATATAGGAATCAATGTCAGCGTCGTATCCTTTGGTTTGGTATAAATCCAGGTGATAGGCTATCTCGGATTCATCATAAGGGGCACGACCCAAAAAATGTTTGTAGTTCAACTCCGTGAAACGGCTGTGGAAGCTACTGGAGAAAAACTTAGCTTTATACAGTTGGGATTTTGCCACCTGACGGACAAATTCTTGCACGCTTATTGAGCCATTCAACAGCAGAGATTCTGCGCCAGTCAAGCGTTCAGATTTTAGTAAATAATCATTACCTAAAACTTGACGATAAACAGCCGCGATCACAGCAGAAATATCTGTCTGGCTGGCATTAGACCATAATTCAATGGGGGCAGCATTAGTAAAAGCAGAGGTTCCGAGTCGAGATGCGGCTGTTGTAATAGCCATCTAAAAGTCTCCTTGATTAAAATTTTTTCTTGAATAAAGAACTCAGAACTCAGTTGTCAGAACTCAGAATAAATAGAACAACGTAGGTTAATATCGGTATAACTTCTGTACAACTTTTTTAAGTTTTAGGTTGCAGGTTTAAGATTTAAGAAGAGTTCAGGACTTACGCAAAATAATGAGAAAATAAACCGCAAAGGACGCAAAGAACGCAAAGGTAAGATGGTTTAAAAGGGTTTTTGCGTAAGTCCTAAGGTTTCAGAAGAGTTAATGAACAACAATCTTTCTCCTACCTGATGCCTGGTATCTTTTTTCCTGTATTCTGTGTTCTGCGTTCTGCGTTCTTCTTATGAAAGAGTGATGCTAATAATCTTGCGTCCTTGGCGATTGAGTTGTTGCAATCGGTCCGACAACTGCTCAAAAGGGACAACCACTTCACTAATACTCTGGCGGATGACTGTAGAGTTAGGAGAAGCCGCCTGCGTGAGGCGAATTCGATAAGTGTTACCACCACGACGACCTGTTGAAGTGCCAGTTAAGGTGCCAGCAGAAGCAGGGTAGATGGGGGATACTAGGTTTTTTGCTAAATCCCAAGTTAATTGTCCTTTGGGCTTGCTTTGGGCGCGATCGCTATTCGCATAGCCTCGATACAACTGGAAAAAATGCGGAAACCCGACTGTTTTTTGTCCTACGACACTTTGGAAGCCCCGATAGTAAGGCACAATAGAATCCCCAAAGCTTTGTTGATACTCGACAGAATCAATGTAGGAATTAATATCAGCTTCGTAACCTTGGGAATTGTAGAGATCGACGTGGTAGGCAATTTCTGACTCGTCGTAAGGAGCACGACCCAAAAGATGCTTATAATTCAATTCAATGAAGCGAACTTGAGAGTTGGAATAGAAGAACTTTTGTCGATACAGTTCTGATTGGGCGATCGCACGCACAAAATCCCGTAGCTTAATCTGTCCCTGACGCAAGAGTGATTCTCCACTCAAAAGACGCTCACTTTGCATCAGATGTTCATTGCCCAAAACTTGTCTATAGGTCGCCCAAATGACCGCCTGGACATCAGCTTCTGTCCTCACAGGACGCAGTTCAACTTTTTCAGCATCTGCAAATGGGCTAATTCCTAATCGGCTTGCTTCTCCCAGCCTTGCCATAATTCCACCTCTTAAATCTCGATCACACAACTGCGAATCTCGTTAAAAAGACATTTTAAAAAAAACCCTTGCGTAGTCATTGAAAAGCCAGAAAACTCCAACAGCATAAGTATCTCAGTCAGTTTGAATTGACAGTTAACACAAAATGATGCCAGTGTTTGAAGCCTTTCAGGCTGACTACGCAAAAGCCTCGACGCATTTGCAAACTTTAGGTTCAGTTTTGTGGAACTATGAAACGAAGTTTGGTGAAAATAATCTGGTAATAACATTAGTTTGGATGCACAATTACCAAATTATTTTCTTGCTGCATCACACAAAACTGAAAGACTTCCGCTAGGTCAAAGAATTGATCACATAATCAATGTAGGAGTTCGCTTCAACAGCGGGGTCACCTGATAAACCATGATTCGCCTTAATGTGTTTGAGGGCTTCAATGTACCAGCTAGGAGATAACTCAAAGGTGCGGTTGATTTCAGCTAAGCCAGCAATCAAATAATCGTCGATTGGACCTGTGCCACCTACAACCAAAGCGTAAGTAATAATCCTGAGGTAGTAGCCTACATCGCGCACACATTTTGCCTTGCCAGTGGAACTAGAAGCGTAGTTAGGTCCATCCAACTGGGTTGTGTAAGGAAACTTTTGATACACAGCATTTGCAGCGGCTTCAGCCAGACTTTGCGCTTTTTTAGATAACGTCTTTGCCGCTTCTAAGCTGACAGCTGCCTGCCGGTAACGACCGAATGCAACCTGGATTTCAGTGCTACCCAAAAAGCGACCTTGGGAATCCGCAGAAACAATCGCTTCCGTTAAAGGCGTCTTACTCATTGACTTAATATCTCCAAGTTTGTTCTATAAAGGATTGATTTGATGTAGTTGTGACGATTTAGGCAACAGCCGCCGCCGCGCGATCAAAATAGGTTGCAACTTCCGCAATCAGCGCACTGCAATCACCACGGGTAATATTGTTGGGGTCATTGGCAATGGCGATCGAGGCTTCCTTTAGCTTCTGAATACCAACAGCAACAGAAGCCCCAGGGGTGCCTAGTGCTAGATAAGTTTCCCGCAAACCATTGAGGGCACGATCATCCAGCACACTGGCATCTCCCGCAAAAATCGCATAGGTTACATAGCGTAGGATGATTTCCAAATCCCGTACACAAGCAGCAGCACGACGGCTTGTGTAAGCATTTCCACCAGGCGCAATCAGCTGAGGTTGCTCAGCGAACAACTGTCGAACTGCATTGGCAACAATGGTAGACGCATTGCTAGTAATCCGGTTGACGACATCAACGCGCTTGTTACCGTCTTTAACTAAACCGAGTAGAGCATCCAGCTGAGAGTCGTTGAGGTATTCTCCTCGTGAGTCAGCCTGGGCAACAACTTTAGAAAAAGCATCCTGCACCATAGTTGAAATCTCCTAAATTTTGATTAGTTGAGAATTAATGATGTGGTTTTAAACCAGGAAGTGAAGGATTAAGCTTTGCACTTCTTCTCAGACGGATAATTGCACAAGAACTTGAAGCCAAGATTATAAAAATCTCAACCGTTCGCTTTCTTATAGCAATATCATCCTCTCCCAAAAGACTATATTGTCTTTCAGTATTTGAGAAAAAATCACAATTTTTATAAAAGCAATAAACCTCAATCAAACAGAAGTTTAACTACTTTTTTGCGCCGATTCACTCGTAATTTCTTTTATACAATAATTGCTATCAACATTTTTGTTACAAAAGATTTCGTGTTTTTCAGAAAAGCATAGTATTAATTATCAAGTCTGTTGTTGGCAGTAAATTTTCATAATTGTGTTCAAGTAAATCTAGTATTTGACGGAAAAAATAAGTCTGTAACCTTTATCTGAAGTCATGTGTGTGAGCAAAAGATATTTTTTCAACTGAGTTATTAATATTTAGTATTATCTATTTTTTCTTGTATGTTTCAGGTGTCGGTCTGATATTTTTAACAAGAAACAGTGATTTATAACCTAAAAAATAGTAATTTTATATACTAAAAAAAAGTAATTATAATTACTATTGTTAACAAAGTGTAACAATAGTAATATTGACTACATAAATTTGGTAACTCTTATCACTATTAAATAATTTATCGAATCAGCCGTTCATTTGCTGTAAAGATTGGGCTATTTTGTCCCGATTGATGAAGGACATTACCCCATGATTAAAAATCAGAGGCTTGCAAGCTTCGATTCTTGTTGATTAAAAAATCAGTAAGAATTCAGGTGGGGGGTATTGACAAAGGGGACGCTCAAGGTGGAGTATCGCCATTATGAACAGAAATTTGCCTCAACAAGTAGAACGAACGAATTGAAAAAGCGACTTTAGAGAGTATTTCGGAATTAAGTAATTGGGTAAAACAAACACAACCCAACGTGCATATAGATGAAACACCGTGGTCGGTAAAAGGTGTAAAAGAATGGTTGTGGGTTATAGCCAATAAGGATTTCTGCTTATTTCAAGCAACTGATACTCGTTCGCGTGCGGAACTAGAAGCGATTTTAGGAACTGAGTATAACGGTGTACTCAGCAGTGATGACTACAGTGTATACAACGGCTATAACGTTAAAGCCCAACAGAAATGTTTGGCACATTTACGTCTTTGAGGTTGTAAATAAACACGAAGCTTGCTGGTACTGGAACTGGAGTGCGCACTCATTTAAGAAAAACGCACAACTCAGTATACTGAAGCATATTTACTATTATTTTACAAAAAATTTACAAAATATTCACTTTTGTCTATAGCAAGATATGTGTATTCTTTTAGTGTTAAGTATAAAAAAATAGTAAATTTTGGTTAACGATAAATAAGCGAAAATATTATGAGTCAAAATTTTGGGTTCAATGGCTTTTAATAGCAATTTAATGTAAGCATAGAAAAATATAATCTTGAGCGCGAATTTGCTTAAATATACGATTTTACCTAACAACTGAGAATTTACTTCTCTAGTGTCGTTTTTCTTTTTGGTTATCTAACCTCTTAGATTCTTTCAAAATTCAAACCGGATTGCTATAGATTTTTAGATTTTAATTTATAACGCTTATCAGTGTGCTTTGTGGAATTTGTGTTGTCAAAATAGCTTTTTACTGTTGAAAAGCGACTTTTGTAACTAAATTAGACGTAAATTCCGGTAAAAGAAAACCTTTGAGAAAAAGTTTGCGATTTATTCAATCTTTTTGCAGAACGATGCCATTATTCTTCGTAACAAATGGTAGTGGAGTTTATCGTCTGCTTAATGACACTGCTAGAACGATGTTATAAGTTTATGGACGAGCTAAACCTCTACCTGCAATCGCTTATCCAAGAAGCTTGCAGTCACCAACCAACCAGCCCACAGCGTAGTAAAGCCATTAACTGTTTGCTCCGAGTCATCCTGAAATCAAGGCGTGCTGGGAGTAAAGGGAATGATCTCTACGAAGAAGCTCTATATAAAACCATGTTTAATTTGAGCAAAACACTTTGCGACAAATATGATCCAAGTCGAGGTTCATTTTTGGCTTGGTTTAACACCTGTCTTCGCAATCAGTACAGGGATGAAATTCGCGCGGCTAAACGCCATCGCTCTCACAGACAATCTATATGGCAAAGTGATGAGGTTGAACTCGATCCTTTAGATCAAGTTCCTTCTCCGATAGATGCTAACTTGCTGCTTGAAACTTGGGAATCATTTGTCCAATGGATCAAAGACGATCCTGATAATCTTCTTAAGGCTTGCCACATAGCAAGTAACCCAAAAGCCAACTGTCAATTGCTTGCCCATTTGAGACTCGTCATTGGTAAAGAATGGCAGGAAATTGCTGTGGAAGTTGGCTCGACACGCGGTGTCATCTCTTCTCATTGGTGTAGAAAATGTGAACCCTTACTTCAAGAGTGGTTAGACAAAAATCAGAGGCTGTTTGGAGAAGATAACTATGAGCGATAAGCTAAATGTCTTACGAGAACTAGCCATTCCCTTCCCAGTGACTGCATCGTTTCGCCGACAAGCCAGAGTTTACGCATCCCAGTATTTCACGCAAGATGCCCAAGAAAGAACCTATTTTAATACTCTAGCTGTACTTGTTGCTGATGCGTATTTTCGTTTGCTCGGTTTTGAAACTAATATTACTCAATCAGAAAGATGGAATGCAGCCCGTCGTCTATGGAGTGAAGCGAGCGAGCTAGAACTTCCTGGATTGGGCAATTTGGAGTGTCGTGTCATTGCTACAGGACAGGATACTGTGATTTTACCACCGGAAAGTTTGAGCAATCGCATCGGCTATTTGTTTATAGAAATTGCTAGTTCAGAAAAAGAAGCGACACTAGTTGGGTTTTTGCCTGCTTTTCATCCCGAAACTACAGATGTAGAAGTGACAATTGCTGATTTACACTCTATGGATGATCTCATCGATTACTTGGCGCAACAAGAAACATGTTCACTTACTGATTCACTTACTGAAACAGTCCAGACAAATGATCTCACACAAGAATTTGCAGAAAAAAAAATTACTTACTTAAGAAACTGGTTGAATAACATTTATGAGACAGACTGGGAACCCTCAATGCGCGCTCTCAAAAGTGCCACCTGCAAGAAAAAACTCCAATTGGCAGAGCAAGTCTTTGAAATGCAACTTTCTGTTTCCCAGAACAACGACGAATTGATTTTTGTCAGAGTTAATGTTCAATCTAAAAGTGGTTCTCTACCTAGAGGAATGCAGGTCAGTGTACCAGATGAATCTGATATTTATACCGAAACAGTCAATGAGGCGGCTGATTTGATTTCTATTCCTCTGGAATTATCTTCAGGTGAGGAATTCTGGGTAGAGTTGCGGATAGGAGAAACTTTCATTAGAGAATATTTTATCGCCTAAGATGGAGTTCCAATGGCTTTGAAAATCTCCTTAAAAATTGGCGGGCGAGTACAACTTAACCATTCTGAAGTTCTGCCTGTCACTGTTGCTATTTCTGATAAAGAAGGACAAATACAAGAACTCGTTTCCTTTCTCTCTCCTCTACCAAAACCTCTCGAAGAGAAGTTCAAAGAATGGCAGTATTATATTGGTCTTCAAGGTAATCGTAAGGTTGCAAAAAATCGTGATAAGTTTATTTCAGGAGTAGTCAATCTCACAGAACTCGCTAACTCTTTGAAAGTCGAATTAAATAAATGGTTAGGTAGCGATGGCTGGATTGATGAGAATGGAAAACCTGATTCACGTGTCAGTCTGGTTTTGGAAAGTTTCAGGGAGAAAATTACCCAAAAGGATGAAATCCAAATTATTGTACAAACAGAAGACCGACAACTGCGGGGATTGCCTTGGCAAGAGTGGGATACTTTGGCAGCTTATACCAGCAGAGGTGTAGAAGTGGCAATTAGTGCCACAAATTTCAAGCGGCTGACTCAGAAGCAAACACCTCAAATTAAAGCAACTGCACGCATACTTGTGGTATTTGGCGACGAAAAGCTTGGTTTTGCAGAAGAAGAGGATTTTATCAAAAGTCTGAGACAGCATGGTGGAGAACCTCATATCCTCAGACAACCTACGCGCCAAGAGTTAGAAGAAAAGTTAAAAGACACTCAAGGCTGGCACATTTTCTTTTTTGCCGGACATAGTGAAAGCGATCGCGACGGGCGAATTGGGCGCATTCAAATTAACCCAGCCGATGGCGAACAAGGAATTCTCGAAATCACTGAACTAACAGACTTGCTCCAAGATGCAATTCAGAAAAAGTTGCAACTGGCAATCTTTAATTCTTGTGATGGTTTAGGACTGGCAAACCAACTAACCAAGCTATCTCTGCCCTACTGTATAGTCATGCGCGAAATGGTTGAGTCCTCTGTCGCTAGAGAATTATTGAAGCATTTTCTCGCAGCTTTTGTCAAAGATCGCTCTTTATTTGCATCGATGAATGCAGCACGACAGCAGTTACAACAGAAATTTGAACCGGGCAAAAGTTGGCTACCTGTGATCGTGGCTAATCCTCTGGCGAAAGAACTGACATGGAATCGTTTGTTTTCGGAGAGGAGATTATCTTGGGAGTGGGAGATGGTGCTGGGCATAATTTTGATCGCCATGCTGGTTTGCCTACCCATCGGGATATTCAGCGAGTTCCAGGGTTGGGAAACCTTGACGCTTTACGCGCAACTTTACCCTCACCTCATAGTGTATCCTTCCCTGTTTCTCTGGATGCCTCTGTTTGCGTCTTACAAAGCACATTGCATGATTCGCGTCAAGACACGCCCGTTTGTACTTTTGACACTCCTAACTGTGTTTTTCACACTGGGGGCGCTGTTGTTTGAACTGACTGGCGATCGCATGATGTTTCTAGAATTCAAATCCAATGCGACGACTACAATTCACCTACAACAACTTCCACAAGTATATTCCAAATGGAGAACTTCAACGGCAGATATTCAGAGCATTCCCCAAGAAATTTTTAATACTCGTCAAGCTTTCGACGCTGAAGGAAATTTAACGCTGAAAAAATCAGAGTTAGAAGCAGCTATAAAACATATTATTCACAGAGTCGATAACATTGCGGGATTGCAAGGGCTTTTGCGGATTGCTACCGCCTATGACGTTTGGCGACAAAATACTCAAGCTTTTTCCATCAGTCGATGGTTTTACGCCCTCAACTTTGTTGCCATTATTAGTTGTGGTGTTCAGATTCTGGCACTTGTGGCGACGATTTGGTTTGTACCAGATTCTATATTTAACAAGAATAAATACTTGACATATGTCATCATTTGTGAATTAGGTATCTTGTTGTGGGTGCCCTTTCAAAGCTACAGCATAGAGCATACCAAAAGTCTGTTATTTTCACCGGAATTTCGCGGGACTCTAGCTGGACTCAATGTTCTTCTTTACGCAATTATTTCCATCATATTTTCGGCAACTGTTAGCAGCATCTACAGAAGCGCCACCAAAAAATATCAGCCTATTTTATTGTCATTGTTGTTAGGTAGTTTAAGTTTGACGCTTCTAGGCAGCTGGTTTGGTGTTTCTCTGATTGATCACCTGTTTGGAATGAATAGTACCAATCCCCTAACTCCTTGGTTTGCAAGTAGCATTTTCTTTGCTGCTTTATTTTTCTTCCTGTTCGTGCGGTTGATTGATCATGGCATTGGAGACGAGTGAAGATGGAAGGTAAATTAGTCAGCAAAGAACAGCAGAAAGTAATTTTGATCGTAGGCTTGGCATATATTTTGCCTGTTTTAGTGATTTATCTGGGATTAGTTCCTTTCTCCTGGCGGTTTTATATCCTGATCTTGGCTGCTGTTGCTATTTTTATGATCGCTCGACTCTACCGATTCTCTGCTTTAGAACTGGGATTTACGAAACAACATCTGGAAACTTCTCTTAAAGCGATCGCCCTACCAACCTTAGCTTCTGCTTTGCTCATGTTCATTTACTATATTATGCAAGAGCCACGCATCGACAACTCTGCATACAAATGGACTTTCTACCTTTTCTTTGTTGGTGTATCTTCTCCTGTACAAGAGTTTTTATATCGCGGTTTTTTATTCGGGATTTTTTCTAGAGCAAAGTTGACGATTTGGGTACAGATTCTGCTCTCGACATTACTCTACAGTTTTGTTCATCTTATCTATCGAGATGTGCCCACGCTGTTGTTCACATTTATCATTGGTATGTTCTGGGGCTGTCACTACGCAAAGTATCGTAATTTATATAGTATTATTGTCAGTCACTCAGTACTGGGTGCGATCGCTATCCTGGTTGGACTAGTGTAAGCCATAATCAAGAAAGAATTAGGAATGAGGAACCGAGAGGCGAACCATGCACATCCTATCCCTTCATTATCCCGATGACTTACTCATTACCTCCGGCAAATCACCCCAAGCATTAGAAGCAGAACTCACATTTTTGCTCGCAGTCAAACTATTTGAGCTACGCCGACTATCGCTTGGTAAAGCCGCCGCCTTTTGCAACATGAACAAACCTCAATTCATGTACGAACTAGGGCGTTTGCAAATCCCGGTTATCAACCTAGATGATGACCAAATCGCCGACGAATTGCGCGATGATTAATTCTGTCATTGTTGCCGATAGCAGCCCCCTCATTTCCTTGTCAATTATCGAGCAACTGGAAATTCTGCCCCAACTTTATCAACGGATATTAATTCCCCCAGCCGTATGGGACGAAGTAACAGTCCAAGGTGTAGGGTTACCCGGCGCACAAGCCGTCAGTCAATTAACTTGGTTGGAAATTCAAACTCCTGAAGCCCTGATATTAGAACCATTATCAATCCTAGTTGATCGTGGAGAAGCTGAAGCTATTGCGTTGGCTCAGTCCACTCCAGATAGTACGGTACTTTTGGATGATGCTCAAGCCCGACGGGTTGCAGAACGCTTAGGAATTCGCCGGATAGGTACTCTTGGCATTTTGCGTAAAGCGAAAAAAGCGGGCTTGATTGTTGAGATTAAAGTATACATTGAACAGTTACGCACCAATGGAATTTATATCCGACCTAGCCTCATTGATGCAGTGCTACGGGATGTCGGAGAAATAGATTAATAATATTTTTAGATGATTTATCAGTTGGTCTGGTATCATAAAGCTCAAGCAAAGTTTTTTGAGTGTTTTGCAGCACAGGGTGATTCTCCTACGTATATAAATTGAGCTTGTAGTGCGATAAGCCGGAGGCTTGACGCGCAAGGGATGCGTATCGCCATTTTAGTTTGTCTGGTATTAAGCTCAAGAAGAATTTTCTAAGTATTTGCAGCACAGGGTAACTCTCCTACGTATCTATATTGTTGAGTAGAAATCAAGAGAGTCAGATCATGAAGCAAATGATGACTATTTCTGGAGGGATACTCTTTGCTGTTGCAATGATATCTCTAATTTTTGGCGGTGCAACTTTTGTGCAGATCATTCAATTTCAAAATGAGTTGGAAAGTCGAGGTCAAGTTAATAAAACACTTAGTGAATGGACAGGTATTGAAAAGTTCAACAAGCAAGAAATGAAAGGGAAGCAGGATGCAATGGTTGCTTCTCTTGCAACTGCTGGAATATTCGGTTCTGTTGGCATCGGTCTTGCTGTTGCAGGAAGAAGTAAGACTACACAAATATAGGGCTAGTAACATGGCAAGCCTAATATCTTGTAAAAAAATTGTAGGTCGGGGAAAAACTTATTCACTGTTTGCAGCACTAGGTAACTTTCATACGTATATAAATTGTGAAGGATAGAAAATGAAATTGCAAAGATAAGTCAGAATGTCTGGCGCTATCACTGTCCCTTCTGCAATTATACTTACAACCCTCGATTATCCCAGTCACAAAAAGCTACCACTATCAGGATATATTCTTATGAAATTCATTGTTGGGTTATCAAGTCTGGCTTTATTTTCCATCTCTAGCATTTCTCCATCTTTAGCTGCAACTGAGTTAGTCAATTCTTCGACAAATCAATCTTTACCCAGTACAGCAAAAACCATCCAGATTGCTAACTCCTTCGGGTCTTTCACCCAAATTATCAATACAGTAGACCACGAGATACGCAACAGAGAAAGAGCCAGACAAAGACAAGAACGTTTAGATATCTATAGACAACGAAGTGAGGAACGACAAAGAAAGCTAGAAGCCAGTAGACAAGCAGCTAGACAACGGCGAGAAGCCGCTAGACAACGGCGAGAAGCATACCTGCAAAGCCTCACTCCCCAGGAGCGAGCAAAGTTTCTGGCAGCAGAGCAAGAACGAAACGCCCTGATGTGGCGTACCGTTATTGACGCAGCAGTGAAGACGGCACCCTTTTGGAGCAATAGCGGTTCCAGCACAGGAACAGGGTATCGTAGTCAGGTTGAAAATTGCCACTACGACAATCAAGGTCAAACGATATGTTGGTGAGAATGATCCTACTCTTACGGTTTAAGTAAGTCGGCACAAATAATTATCACTGGTTTGTAGTTGTGCTTTAGTGCTAAAGCATAACTACGAGCCAAATACATAAATTTTACGCAAAGTACCTTCCAACAATACTACCTTAAGGGTTTAATTTTTCGCCCAGTAATTGTTGCAGAATTATTGGCGATCGCTATTCTATTCAGAAGTCAATTAATTAGTGCTCGCAAACATTTAGAGATTTGTAGTTTCATCAAACAACAAAGGATTATGAACTTAAGTAGAATCAGTTTGATTTTCGCTCCAATTTTCATAACATCCGCCACTTTTTTTCCTTCTCAGGTAAGAGCAAAATCGCGAATTACCTCAGTAGGTGATGCTGCTCTTAATGCCGTTGATCATTGTCGCAAGAATGCTCCAGCATTTTTACGCGAGAATCCCACAAATATGAAGGTTATGGCTAGTCACTGTGCACAAATTGTTCACAATGTTGTTGCGGCTCTGAGGGCAGCTAAATATCGTCCGACAGGTTTGAATTTACAATCAGATAGAGATTTGACGGTTTTCATCAACAGAACTTCTCCTATCCTTGCAAGGGATGCTTCTGTTACTCAAAGTATTAGAAGTGCGCAAGAGGTATTTAGCGATGATGTGATCGAGACAATTCTCTTGGGATCAATTGGTGTGTATGCGTATCTGGATTTTGGTATTGACATTACTCACAATTCGCGCAATCGAACACTTGGAGGATGGGAGGCAGCAATTGGCGGTAACTCAAGAGCGTCATCAAGATCCAACTCCTCACCAGTGGCTTTACCTTCTCCTAATTCGCCTCCTCCTTATTTACCTTCTCCTAATTCTCCTCCTGTGAATGCACAAAAAAAGATTTCGGAGCAGCGAGTTTTAGCCCGAATTTCTAATAATGTTTGCCAAAAATACGTTACTATTCAACAAAAACATCAAGCTTGTAATCGATTAACAGTTAGCGGAATATCGGCTTTAAATAGCTCTAGACTTAATCCCATCGGTGTTAATTTAAGAAATGATTCACAGTTTCAAGCTTATTTAAAAAAAGCGGGAGAGGTGTTAACTAAGGACAATTCCTTTATTTCCTCTTTCACATTTGCCTCGAGTCATTTAACGAAACAAGAAACTTCAGATATTTACTTGTCTATCATTATTGCTTATAGTGCGTTTAAGAATCAAGGATACTAGAATTTTATTAATCTAGCTCATAGTGAGGAATTTATTCCTGCTTTTAGGATTAAATTTATTAATACTAATCTGTAATTATTGACGCTGAGGATAATCTTTTCTATAGCTTTTCCAATTTTCCATACTCGTCAATTCAGTTAGATGTAGATTGGGTTGAGGCTTTGTGAAACTCGACATTAGCAACATTTGTAATCAATAATAATTTATGTCTAGGCTCAGAAAAAGGCTAATAAATCTTTCCTTTATGGGTGGTGCGATGCTCCAGCAGGGAGCCGTCCAAGGGGCGATCGCACTGTTACTTATTCCAACCACCCACTCCTATGCTACAAGCCTCAATAGTATTTTCTTGATTACCAAGAGCGACAACGGTAACCAGGTGCATTATGGCGTGCAGACTAATGTAGACTGCTCTCTAAAAGCTCCTAAACCTGTATACCCCTACTGGAAGCTCGAAAGTGGTCGGTTAGAGCGTTTGCTTACTATGGAGGTTCCAGCTTTTGGTATTGCTAGCCAATCAGTTTCAGGCAATGAAGTAGTCATGGAAGTGAACGGCTTCAAAGCACGAGGAATTTCAAAACCCATTACGATTCGGTCTACCCAATTAAAAAGTCAAGGGTGTCAAATATCGGCTTTTACAAAAATCAACGGCGAAGCTACTCGGCTGCTCCAAGTCCATATTGACTTGACTAGACAGGGTTTATTTGGGCTTGGTGGTACCGTTCACAGCATCACATTTTACGGTGCTGGTCAAAAGCAGGAAAAGATTGTTTGTAGGTCTAATTGTAGTTTCTAAGGATCTGTGCCACTGACTGTCTAATCCAACTGGTCGATGATCTGGCTGAGGATCTGGTCTATTCATATTCAAAGTTTGGCAGCCATTAGGTCATTAGATAATGTATTGCTAGCTAATTTGTAGGAGAAAATAATGTTGAAAATGAAAAGTTTTAACCTCGCAAAATTATTACTTGCTACCCTGACACTCTTAGTATCCATTCCTAATCCTGGAATGGCGGCACCCAATATATGTGAAGAATTGGGTAATCATCGCTATACGAATTTCAGAGATGAGGGTCCTGGGAAAAGAAGGCGTGGCTATGTGTGTTTTGTCGTCAGAGACAACCCTAATTTGAAAGGCGTATTGACTTTAAAGCATCTGAATAACCGTGGAAATTGGGATATTGTAGTCGGAACAGGTTTTGATCCAGTTGCCAAAAAGGTATATGAGCCAATTAGTTATCAAAACAACCGTGGCAGCGTTAATGAATTGGTGTGGCTTCCAGGTACTAGTAATAGAGAGTATGTAGTTGTTGCATTTCCAAACTCCAACACGCCATCCGATGCTTGTCTAGTTTTTCATAGAGTTGATTATTACGGAATTGCAGGTCAAGCATTAGGTGAGGCTCTAATTAAAGCAGGAATTAGATATGTTTCAGGAGGTAATAACCTAAGTCAAAAAGACAAAGCCCAATCTGATCGAATCATAGGTGCTGGCTTATCTGTATTAAGTAGGAATAATCTTGCAGATGTAGGATATGACGTAGTACTCAATGAGATTAGTATTCAACTTTCTAATCTTTTTGGCACCGACTCTTGGATGCTTGACTTCGGTGTAAGCTATTTTGGCAACTATGTAAAAGAATCTGGTAAATTTTTGTTTGATCCAAATATGAAATGTACCTGAAAACAGACTTAACCAACTCAAACGTAACTACTGTCAACTAATTAGAGAAGATGGTGATTGGAAGATTTGTGATGAAATTTTTAGTTGTAAAAACTGTATCAAAACGAATCGTTACATCCTTGCCAAAGAGCAACTTGTTCCCTCAGTTCCGACATATCTAAATGATTCCTAGCAAACGCTTTCCGTAAAAGTGAGTAAGGAATAAATTCATCATACTTCTGGATTTGTGGAGCTTCCGCATCACTCACTAAATCCTCATTATTTATTCTTTGCTCACATAACGAAACAATTTCAGAATAAAGAGATTCGATTTTTTTCGGAGCTAATTTAAGTGTCAAATAATAAGGATTATCACCACTTATACTGCTAATTTCCAACGACTCACGGCAAAAAGAGTTCAGCAATCTTTCCAAAGTACGGTAAGCCACAGTACCCATCCAAGGAAAAATGCAGCACTTTCCCTTTTCTAATTGCAAAATATTACGTTTATCCAGTCCAGCATCTCTTGCTAATTCACGAACTGACTGCAAACGCTTCAAAGCATTGTTTTGTAAGTAGCTATACTCCACATCCTCAAACAACGCTTGTCGCATTCGTTGTAAAATTTTCGTATGAATCGTACCACTACCACCGCGCCAATAAATACTAGCCTTACCATCTACCTGCTTAACTAAAATAATCTTTCTTTTAAAATCAACATCTACAACTTCCCAAGTTTTACCTGCCAAAGCAAATAGATGTCCCACAGGAAACGGCGTTGTGATACTACCAATTTCTGTTGTTCCTTGCTTAACAACATATTCCTGGTTATCAGGAAAAACAGCGTAAAACTGAAACTTTCCTACCACCTTTTCCCCAGCCAAACCAACGATGAGTTTACCTTGTTCAGTTAAGTGAAGATGGTCAATATCAATGAGATAGCGCAATAATAACTTAAAATCTTCCTGAGAAATAGCAGCAAAACTTGGTAGACTTAAAACATATTTAGCAATAGCAGCAGGAGAAAGTTCTCCCATTGCTACTAAAACACTCATTGTCTGATGATATAATAAACTCAAAGGATATATCAAAGGCTTAATTGGTTCAATCCACCGTTCTTCCAAATAGAGTTGAATAATTGCAATACATTGCAAAAGTTGCCAAGGAATTTGTTCCGGTAAAGATGCTTCTGCATCTACTTTCTCCTCAACACAAACAAACCGCATATCAGCAGCTTCACCTCTTCTTCCAGTACGTCCCAACCGCTGTAAAAAACTAGCAACAGAAAGAGGCGATTCCAACTGAATAACTCTCTCCAAATAACCAATATCAATACCCAACTCTAAAGTCAACGTCGCAGCAGTCACCGCAGGTTGATTTGGTTCACGCATAGCAGCTTCAGCCGCTTGACGCAAACTAGCAGAAATACTGCCATGATGCACATGATAAATATCTACATACCCCTCATCAGCAGCAATTTGACGCAAAGATGAAATCACAGATTCCGTTTGCGACTTATTATTCGCAAAAATCAGACACTTTCGAGACTTACTCAAATTAAAAAGATATCTATCATATACACTGATACCTTCTTCTCCTCTCTCTCTTTTTCCTCTCTCTGCGTCCTTGGCGACTTGGCGGTATGTCCTCCGGACACGCTGCGCTAACGTTTCAGACAGAAAAAAATGCTCCACAGCAAGTCTAACTTGACGCTTTCCCCCCTCAATCTTCGGAGTAACCACCAACTTATCAGTCCCAGAACGTAACCACTCCTCAGCCATCGAGTAATCACCCAAAGTCGCCGATAAACCAATTCTTCGAGGTTCTCTTTGCGTCAATCTTGCCAACCGTGCCAATTGACAAAGAATCTGACAACCGCGTTCCGAACCCATAAATGCATGAATTTCATCAATGATGACAAACCGCAAATCACCAAACAAACGCGTCAACTCATGATATTTATTAATTAATAAACTTTCTAAAGATTCTGGCGTAATTTGTAAAACACCCTGAGGATTCTTAAGAAGCTTATTTTTGTGACTTTGGCTAACATCACCATGCCAATACCAAACTGGGATATCCGCCTCTTTCAACAAATCATTCAGACGTTCAAATTGATCATTAATTAAAGCCTTAATAGGACCAATATACAGTGCACCAATTGTAGCAGAAGGATTTTCATATAATAAAGTCAAAACTGGTAAAAAAGCTGCTTCTGTTTTTCCCGAAGCAGTACCAGCAGCAACGAGCAAATGAGCATCAGTGTTAAAGATAACTTTACAAGCTTCGATTTGGACTGGTCTTAATTCAGTCCAGTTATGATTGTAAATATATTCTTGAATAAAAGGGGCGAGTCTGGAAAATATAGCATCGCTCATCTTGTAATTACACCTTAACAGGATTGCTATAACGCATCCTGTAACTCTACGTTATTTTTTTGTGTTGTGGTTATTTTTAAAAACTAAATTCTGCTGCATCATCATCCACATCTGCATCTTTAACCTTAACAGTTGGTTTAAAGTTAGCACCATGAATGAGTTCACCAAAAGAAATGTTGGAATTTTGATAAAGAATATTCAAGACACTCAGAAAATCACGCACAATTTCTCCTGGTGTTAGCAAAGATTCTGCACCTAAGCGATTAACAATTTCTTGTACAAAATCTCTCAAATCATTGATTTGTAATTTGTTTTCATAACCAAAGTTAATAGAATGAATTTCTGTTAATCTTTGTAAGAGCGTCAAGATTTCTTCTTGCGTGAGTGGGTTCAACCGCATGACTGGTCCCATATATTCTTGGACTCCTGCTTGAGTAACAAAACGGCTTTCTTTTGTCCGTCTTCGCCAAGCAGCGTCTGCAAAAAGACCTCGATTTGGATCTTCTAAAAATCTTGTGGTACCACCAAGAAAAATGCCAAGATGCTCTGCTTTACACTGCATAATATCATTAAACATCCCGAGCAATCTGTTATAGTTTTTTTCTCGTGTCACTGTCGGAGATATCTGGTATAAAAGCGCAGCTTCATCAAGTAAAATTAAAAGACCTTTATAGCCAATCTCAGCAACAAATTTAGCGATAAGCTTGAGATAGTCATACCAACTTTCATCATCAATAATGACACGTACTCCCAAGGCTGCTTTTGCTTCTGTTTTAGTAGAAAATTCTCCCCGTAACCATCGCAGTGCTGCATTTTTTAAATCGTCATCATCCAACCTATATCCGCGCCAATAAGCAACAATAACGCTACCAAAATCAAATCCGTGAACTAAGTCTTCTATATACTGAACAACTTCTCTGATTTTTTCTTCAACTTGATCATCAAAACCTTCATCATTGGGACGCATTCCGGTTTCTTTGGCGACTTCTTGTTGAATTTTATTAATCCATCCTTCTAAGATGGAAACCAACGCATTACCATCAGGACGAGTTTTGGTAGCAAGGTGGCTCATTAATTCTCGATATGTTGCCAACCCTTCATTGTTGCTTCCTGCTAGTCGCCGTTCCCAGCATAAGTCAGCATCAGCTACGACAAAACCTTGCTCCATACCACGGTTACGAAGCAATTGTAGCATGAAGCTTTTGCCGGAACCATAATTACCAATGACGAAGCGGAATGCTGCTACCCCTTCTGCTATGTCATCAAGATTTTGCGATAGAGTTTTAAATTCTTGTTCCCGCCCTACTGCTATGTGTTCTAATCCGACTCTAGGTACAACTCCCGCACCTAGAGAATTTATCAACGCAGTGGATACTTTTTTTGAGATTTTGAGCTTTGTCATGTAGATTAATGCACCTCACTTTTCTCGTTCCTAGGAAGCAGGTGGAAAAGTATTGAGTGGGCTGTCTCCTCTGTTGCAATTTACCAAATATACAACCTTGGTGAAAGTATTTCCAGCTTAAATATGTGAAAATAATTGTAGGTAATTTCAGTTTTTTGAGGTTTTTTCAGTCATTTTAGATTCGTACATTGCAACTATTTTTTTGACGTTAGTTCTATATTCTTCATAAATTTTGGGGGTTTCTGAACTTGGGTCAATTATCAATTCACCAATAGTATCATTAGCAAGTTCATTGATGGAATCAATCAGTAGATTTGGCATTGTAATATTTTCTTCAGCAATCTGTTTAATCACAGCATAAGGGTTGTCTTGCTCTAGCATAGCTTTTAATAACCGAATTTCATAACCCTGTAGCTGCTTAGTAAATTCCGCCCATTCTTCTGAAAATTTTTCTGATATATTGGTAGTATCTATTACCTCTAAAGATTCTATTAATTCAGAGAAAGGAAAGAAATCTTCGCTATCTTCCTCTCCATTCTCATTCAATTGTTCCTGAGTCGTCAGGGTTTCCATTTGATGGAGAAGTTCCCAAACTTGACTTTGCAATTGGTCGCGTTCCTCCTGCAACAATGTAACTTGCCCTTGTAACTGTTGTAGTTGAGTTTGTTGTTCTGCCAATTGGGTTTGCAAATCATTCAGGCTTGCTTCTATATGTTCTTTCTCAGCTTTTCTCTCTAAAATGAGTTGCTTTTGCTGGTTTTCTTGAACTTCAACCTCTTGTATTTGCACTCGCAACTCGTATAATTTTTCTTCTAGTTGAGGCTTGAGCCGATTCAAGAGAATTAAGCTACTTTCTGATTCCTGCTTTTGCTGCTGAAGTTCGCTGATTTGAGCTTGCAGTTGAGTTATTTCGGATCGTGATATATTAGAATTTAATTCTAACCGCCGTTTTTCAGCTGTTAGTGTAGAAAAAGTATTGTTAAGTTCTACTTTTGATTCCTCTAGTGTGCGAAGTTCATTTTGTAGATAGTTTATTTTTGCTTGTAACTGTTTTTTTTCTATGATATAAGCGCCTAGCTCTCTATTAAGCGTATCTCTCTGATTACGTCGTTCTATAACTTGATTTTGTAAATTGCTTGACTCTGCGTGTAGTAAGGCGTTATGTGCTTCAAGTTGGCTAACTTCTGTCACAATTCGAGACTTTAATCCCTCAAGATCTCTAATTCGCCTTTGTAGAGAATCTAAAATGAGCATTTCATAATTTCTTTTGCGTTTGTCTACAAATAAGGCTGACAGATACGTAGCAGGTACAGTGACTAGACCTGTGAGAAAGGCTTTATTAAAATCCCAGCTAAGGACGAGACTAAGACCAAAACTCACGCCAAAGGCAACTATACCTATAATAAGTCGATTACTCACGATCGCTGATTGCATATTGCTTGTTTTTAACATAGCCAAATCATTCTAAGTATTTTCTCAGTCAAGAAGCCTCACACTGTCGCTTTTCAAGCTATCGCTGTTATTATTTTTAACATTAGAGTCAAAAAAACGGAAAATGTAAAAACGAAATTTATCTATTTTATGATTCTGTTTTTCCTGGATGATGGATTGCACTAGACACCGTCAAATCAGCTTTTAAGAAATCAACAAATTGTCTTGCTGTTCTTCCAGAACGACCATTATGGCGAGTTGCCCATTGTAAAGCTTGACGTTCCAAATCTTCCTGACTCATATCAATTTCAGCTTGTGCCGCAAGATGCCGGATAATTTGTAAGTAAATTTTCTGGTCAGCCCCTTCAAAAGTCAAGGTTAAACCAAAGCGATCGCTAAAAGAAAGCTTCTCTTGCATGGTATCCCATGCATGGACTTCGTCGTTGTCTTTAGGAGATGGTCTATCAGCAAAAAACTCTCGAATTAAGTGGCGGCGGTTAGATGTAGCATAGACCACAATGTTTTGAGGTCGTGCGGTTAAATTACCTTCCAAAACCACTTTGAGTGCTTTGAAGGCATCATCATCTTCTTCAAAAGACAGGTCATCGACAAAAATGATAAACTTCTGTGGGACACCCCGTAACTGTTCCACAATTTTTGGTAAATCTTTCAAGTCAGATTTGGTGACTTCCAGTAAGCGTAAGTTGCTTTCTCCATACTCATTCAGTAAAGCTTTCACTAAAGAAGATTTTCCCGAACCGCGACTCCCGTAAAGTAAGACGTGCAGCGCCACCTGTCCAGATAATAAAAACTCTGTGTTTTTCAACAAAGCTTCTTTTTGCGACTCGTAACCCACAAGTTGATTCAATTGAACTGGATCGGGATAGCGTATTCCAACAAACTGCCCTGCTTGCCAACGCGCAGCTTTATATTCTGCAAATAAACCCGTACCAAACTGGCGATAATATGCTGCCAATTCTTTCACGGCATCCGCCCAATTTTCCAGCTGTTGTAACTTCTCTATAAGTGGTAATTCCTGAACTCTTGCGGTTCCATCTTTTTCTACATACCATACAACTGGTGAAACGCTTAAATGAGCTACGATTTGCACCCACTCACTCAAAATCGCGCTGCCACATTCATCAAGACTCTGCAACGCTTGTAAATCATGTTCAACTGCGGCTATTAAAGCTGGAGGTAAATTCTCAAATTCTTGTTGTTGAGCGAGTTCAGTAAAAGGATTCTCAGCTCTGAGAATTTGAGTAATCAGATATTCCTCCCAGTTTTGATGTTTGGCAGCTAAGCACCTGAAGTAATTGCCGTATGCTTGAAGACAACTTTGTGCATCCGCATCAGTGTAGCGTATTGCTTGCAACAGGTCAAGATATGCCCTCCCTACTTCGGTTTGGAGAACGGATTGGTAGAGTAAGAGGGATGCAGCTTCGCGCTGAAGGAATTGAACTTTTGCGTTCGGCTTAGCCGCTTCGTAGAAGGTCGCTTGATTATCCATTCATCAAAAGAGTGATATAGCTAAATAGCTATGGTAAATTGTCTGCTGATGCTTGCAGCAAAATCAAAATCTACATAGGTTTTTAATAATGACTTTAGGTATTGTTACAGCTCTTGCTTACGGTGTCTTGGCTATTATCGGTGGCATCATCGGCTACCGTAAAGCGAATAGCAAAGTTTCTCTTATCAGTGGTGGTATCAGTGGCTTACTACTGATTATTGCTGCTTTTGTCCAGTTCCAAGGACAAACTTGGGGTTTGACGTTAGCAGCTGCGATCACCGCTGTTTTAGTCATAACTTTTGGGATAAGACTGGTGAAAACACGCAAATTTATGCCTGCGGGAGTCATGGCTATTTTAGGTTTGGTAGCACTAGCGATGATGGTCAATCAGTTGGTGGTATTGGGATAGCATCAGCGTCCAAGTTATAACCAGTATTGGTTTTTGACGTTGTGCACTATATTTCTAGATGAAAAAAGAGCGATATCGCTATTCTGGTAGGGGAGCATTTTTAGAATGCTCTCCAGCATAGTAAACAACTACTTTCTGTTGTTGAGCGTCAGGGACATAAAAGACCTTATCTCCCTTGGTGACTTCATATTCCCATGCACCCTTATAGCGTTTGCCTTTCAACGGAAAAACCCGCCCAGGTTTCCGGCGTCATAGGGGCGGTAGATAAATCCTCATAGCAGCGACTAGCATTTTCAGGCGCACGCGACAGTAATAATTCCCAGTCTCGATTAACCCGTTGATTCTTTGCTACCACTAGCCACTGTGGCACTGTTCCTATTTCTGCGGGTTTAGACAGATGTGCATATGGGTTTTCTTCAACTTCTTTAATAGATATAGATATATAAATGGCAAGATTACTGTTTTCTAAATGAGAAGATCATATAACGTATCAATTCCAATCGACTAACCCATTCAAGAATTAAAGTTTGCGATAACGCCGAAAAAAGATGTACGTCTAACTTAAGATATTGCTTCATACTCTGAAGAAATTTATAAGTTGGTAAAGTATTGACCGTAATATTCCGTTCGAGCAGTTGCTCGAAACCTGTCTCAGCAGCAAGTTTACAGTAGCATTTAGTAGTGTATCCTATGTCGAAGTAGCCGTAAAAGCCTTCAGGTGGCTTAGCATACCATACAAGTGGTAGAAACCAATCTACAGGAATAAAATCTGACAACGCAAGACACCCATTTGGCTTAAGCACGCGAAAGGCTTCCTGAAAGAACTGCCGACGATCCGGAAAGTGAAAAATGCATTCAACTGCTAACACCACATCGAACGATTGATCGGGAAACGGTAACATACAAGCATTACCTTCTTCAAACCGAAGTGTATTGCCATCCCGTGCTACTACTTTTTTTCGTGCCTGCTCTAATTGCCGTCTATCAATATTCAACCCAACCAGATTCATTTGCGAAAACTGTTCATTCAAGCTAGCAATTGTGCCACCAAGACCACAACCAACATCCAAAACATCTTGACCATTCTTAACATTTGCAGCAGAATAAACTTCGCGAGTCAGATGTTCGGCTGCCTTGCTAAAATCTTCTGGTGTATTCAATGCTTGTTCTGGATTGAACCAATAGCCCCAATGTACATGACGCCCAAACGCTAGATCAATCTCAGGATGACCATTGTCGAGCAATGCCAAAAGCTGGTCAAAATATGGTAAATCAATATGCTGATCCTTCATGGATAATCTGTTTCTTCAACTTTCTTTTTCACTCTATATGTTTTTGTTCAAGCTTTCGTCCCCACTGTGTGGATGTGTGTATGTGTAGTAGGTGGATTTGTTTATAGATAGGTGGGTTTTTAGGTTATATTTGTTCTTTTTGCGCTACTGACATTACGTGCGCCTCATGTCACTATACGTACTAGGTTTCAAAAATCAGCCCAAGTGCTTAACTTTCTTGCGAGAGAAAATTCTCCCAAACTTAGGTTGACCAAGCTTTTTCCGCCATTCTTCCATGTACGTGTAGATCAGGTAAAGCGTCAAAATCTGAGAGAACACCAATCCGCCGACGATCGCAATCCCCAGAGGACGACGCGCTTGAGAACCCGAACCCGTCCCCTTTAGAAATTGACATGAATGTTTACATGAAGCAGGACTCCTAAGCTGATCAGTCAGAAATTACTGAAACTGGCGTGACTTTTTTCCTAGTCCAAAGACAACAAATCAGTAGGAAAAACTCTATCGATACTGGTAACAAGTTTGTTAGAGAGGAGAAACAGAAGGTTATAAATATTCTCTGTTGCCGGTGGACTCCTTTTAAAATCAGGATAATGCTAGTGGTATTGTTCCTTTGGTCATTTATTTTAGACGGTTCTATGGTTCGCCCGAGTTACCAATCGTTTCGTCTGTTGCTTTATCTGGAGTGGCTGTTGTTAGCCACAGCAGTGTTAATGGAAATTTTGTTGCCGTTCGAGTTGTCTTGGCAGTTGCTGCTGCGAATTTTTATAATTGCTGCTTTCGGTTTAATGGGCTTAAGACTGCCAACTAAGAAGTTGGCAGAAAAATTGCTTTACACGAGTGTGGAGTTTGGCTTGATAATGCTTGCGGTCACTCCACAAGGCTTAACCATTCGCTCTCTTTTCCTACTGTGCCTGGTATTGGTGATGCGGAGTTGCTTGCTGTTTGAGCGAAAGGGACAGTTGATTGTATTGAGTTTAACTCTTCTATCTTATGTCATGCTGCTTGTGTCAAGACCCATTATGACTGCGAAGCTTAAAGCCGCTGTATGGGATTGGCGACTGAGTTCCTTGTTATTATATAGCTTGACATCAGTATTTGCTTTATTGTTGATTAACGCTCTGCTTGCAGAGTGGCAAAGTCGAAAGCAATTGGAAATTGCCCATCAAAAACTAGAAATGACGCATGAGCAACTACGACAGTATGCGTTGCTCATTGAGGATCAGGCGACTTTGCAAGAACGCAACCGCATTGCCCGCGAAATTCACGATGGACTTGGACACACTCTAGCGGCTCAAACCATTCAAATGAATAACGCCTTGCTGTTCTGGCAGTCGGATGATGATAAGGCATTGACATTTCTCAAACAAGCAAAGCAACTAGGGGCTGAGGCGTTGCTAGAAATCCGGCGTTCAGTTTCAGTCTTGCGATCAAACCCGCTGCAAGGACAATTACTTGAATCAGCTATTGAGAAGTTACTGAAGGATTTTCAGCACTCCACAGGGATTGAACTGTCTAGCAATATTTCTTTACCATTATCCTTACCCACAGAAGTGAACACAACGGTCTACCGCATTGTGCAAGAATCCCTAACAAATATTTACAAACATGCACAGGCAACAGCTGTCAGCGTTCAACTACAGCAGCAAGGTGGGATACTTGATCTTTCCATTGAGGACAATGGTAAAGGGTTTAACCCAACTCAAAATACAACCGGGTTTGGACTGCAGGGGATGCGAGAACGAGCACTGGCGTTGGGCGGTCAGTTTCATCTCCACAGTCAACCGGGAGAAGGTTGCCGCGTCTGTGTTTCTCTTCCACTATCAAACTTATTATTATAGACTTCTTGCAGAAATAGGGAACTCTTAACAGGGAATAGGGAACAGGGAACAGAACATCGTAAAATCTAATTCTTGCAAGAGGTCTTATGATTCGGATCTTGTTAGTCGATGATCAACTTCTTATTCGTCAGGGACTCAAGAGTCTCTTAGAGTCCAATTGCGATATGCAAGTTATTGGTGAGGCGGAAAATGGGCAACGAGCGCTTGAGGAAATCTCTGTGCTGCACCCCGATGTTGTGCTGATGGATATCCGGATGCCGGTGATGGATGGAGTTGCTGCTACTGGGGCGATCGCTCAACACTATCCCGACACAAAAGTACTGGTATTAACAACTTTCGATGATGATGGGTACGTCTCGCAAGCAATGCGGGTGGGCGCTAAGGGGTATTTGCTCAAGGACACTGAGCCAGATGAACTGGCGCTAGCCATTCGCGCTGTTTACAAAGGACATACCCAACTAGGTCCAGGATTGTTTGAAAAAGCACTCATGTCCGTCCCAGAATCAGCCCCCTCGGTTCCAGAACCCCCCGAATTGGCGCAACTGACACGCAGAGAGTTGGATGTGTTGCGTTTAATGGCTTCTGGGGCTAATAACCGTGAAATTGCGCAGTCGCTTTTCCTCTCAGAGAACACTGTTAAGAACTATGTGACTAATATTCTTAGTCGGTTAAATTTGCGCGATCGCACTCAAGCAGCCCTACTTGCGCATTCTCTGTTTAAGTAGTTGTTGTCGCTTTGCGAGAGTGTCGGTAGTTCATATTTATCCACCGTACTACTTCTTCGACACTTTGATTTACTGTCATTAAGTAAGTATCTAGAAGAGTGATTGGTGGCTTTGTCTTGTGTGCATTATCTTTAAACCAACGATTGAATGATATATGTTCCTTTATCAATTCATCTGTAAAACCACGCCATGCGGGACGACTTCGTAATCGTGAGGTAAGAATTTCATCGTCGCAAATCAATGCCAAATAATAAATTTCTGAAAAATAGCGACGTTCTACGCATTCTTCAAAATGTTCAGGAATCGCAGCGCCACATAGAACTACGGACTTCCGAGATTGCGAAATATTTTTACATACCCTCAGCCAAGTCTCTCGATATTCACGTAAATCAGTTCCTGGTTGCTCTAATTCTCTACGCCAAAGAATATCACTATCAATTACCACAACTTCTTTCATTCTGTCAGCAAGTGCAAGATTTATTGTTGATTTGCCAGTACCACTCGCGCCTGAAAGAATAAACAATGGCAGTTGTATAAACTTGTGCTTGAATCCGCAGTTTGGACATACAGCATATGATCCAGAAGAAACAATGATTTTATCAGGGTGATATTCCCCACAGTTGGCGCAGATGTTAAACATTGTTATTTCTGAACATTATCGTTTCAAAGAATTGACTGAGCATTGAGCAAAATTTAAAGCAATAGTCATAATAGTACTGCCAAAATGGCAGGTTTGTTTTTGATAAATCGGATATTAGTATATTGTGCTAATCGTTATTGATATTTGCACGATTCATGAATATCTACTGAACACCACTGAAGTAAAGCTAATACTGAAATAGTGGTTTCAGGAGCAATTTTACGCTTTAGGAAATAAGACATGGTACTTTCACTGTCTTCTCAGAATGTTATTCAGTATCTGTATCAAGCAGGTCTGTGTAGCTCAGAAGAAGGTACAAATTCCTATTCTGAACTCCCGAAAACGAGTCCAAAAAATTTTAATTTAGTTGTTACTTTGCCTGGGAATCAGAAGCTACTGGTTAAGCAAGAACGATGTATTGATAATAACGAAAATCCTCATGAGTTTTTCAATGAGTGGTTGTTTCATCAATTACTTCAAAAGTTTCCAGTATTAGGAAATCTTTCTGCGACGGCATCTTTGGTAGTGCATTTTGAGCCAGAAAAATCTATTCTTGTTCGCCACTACCTTAAGGAGTATTTTGAACTAGCAAGTTTTTATAAAAGAAATTTGTACTTTTCAAAAGCGATTGCGAGCGCTATTGGTACTAGTTTGGGAGCACTACATCGTGCCACTTTCAACCGCCGGGAGTATCGTGATTTTATGGCAACTGCTCCTGAAGGAGAGTTTCGCTATCAATTTTATAATCCAGCGCAAGGGATAGGGTCAATTGGACCGGAAATTTTTGGTAATGTTCCTACAGATGCGCTCGAATTCTACGCTCTTTATCAAGGTTATGAGAGTTTAGAAGCAGCAATTGCAGAATTGGCGTATGAATGGAATCCTTGCTGTTTAACTCATAATGACCTGAAATTAGAAAATATTTTAGTGCATTCAAGGTGGGAGAAGTTAGACAACTGTCTTATACGACTGATTGATTGGGAAGCTTGTTCCTGGGGAGATCCAGCTTTTGATTTGGGAACTTTAGTGGCAAGCTACTTAACACTTTGGTTAGAAAGCTTAGTGGTAGATCCGACTATTGAGTTAGAAGAATCATTACTTCTTGCAGCGATTCCATTGGAAGTTATCCAACCTTCACTACTAACTCTAATTTTAGCTTATCTTGATACTTTCCCAGTGATTCTTGAGTATCGTTGTGAATTTGTTCAACGAGTTATCCAATTTGCGGGTTTAGTTCTACTTCATCGAATCAAGGAAAAAATAAACTCTCACAAATACTTTGATAATTCCAGTATTTGTATGTTTAAATTTGCTAAAAGCTTACTCACAAGACCACAAGAGTCTGTACTGACTGTTTTTGGAATCACAGAGTCAGAAATCTTAAAGCTGTTTGCAAAGTTTGTTCAACTCTCTCATCCAAAAACAGAGAAGAATTTGCTTCGTCTTTATTATAACAAAACTCGTCTGCGCGGTTGTTAAAACAGTGAACAGTGAACAGTGAACAAGGGGTGGACGAGTCTGTTTCCTACCTGATAACTGCGGCGCTTCCTTGATAACTGATAACTATTAATTCTTCTTTGATAAGTTCCACTCATGCTAGAGTCTTCTACCAAACCACTGCTAAATTCTCTATTGGATATTGCTAGCAATATCCAAATTCAATCCAACTTTTGCATTCGCCATCCAAAATATCAACCCTTTGGACTACCATCTAAAATAGCAGAGCGATTTCGACAAAACTCGCCAGCATTACAACACAAATATCTTGCTTTACTATTGCGGAATTTCCTTCACGGTATTTATTATAATGGTTCTCTGCAAACCACGTTGTCACTCAGTAGTGATGTCAGTCATGACTTGCCATATAAAAACTTGGAAAGCCATTCTATTTTAGAGATGGATTGGCAATTTTACGAGTTACTACATATCAGTAATCATGGAATAGGCTACTTTGATGCTGGTTGGCAGCTGTTGCGACGGGAACCAGATGGTAGTATTGCTGTGAGCAAAGGTGGTTTGACGTTGTATGTTGAGTACAATCACAATCTAGAACCGTCAACGCCAACTGCCAAGGTAGGAGATTTGATCGATATATGGATGCCTAAAAATCGACTGCAAAACGGCTTTTACGTAGCGGTTAGCAATGTCGGACAGGATTTGCAGAGTAACCCGGATACTGATTTGGGGGCAGGGCGAATTTACTTTAATGTGACTCCAATGGGTGCTTTAGCCCTTATGAATAGCCTCACACAACAACTGAACGCTGCTGCAATTCCCTTTAGTTTTCAGGTGTTACACAATCGGGCTGCTTATGGACGCTATGATTCAGGAGTGCTATCCTTTGAACGGGAAGACTATCCAGCAGTGCGAAAAGTCTTAAGAAGTGTCTATGCAGAACATCAATCTCATTTCCACACAGAAATCCCCTTGTTTACCAAGTTTTTAGCACCTGGGTTGAGTTTAGCTGAAGAACTGAGTCAAAAATTTTCGGTACAAGAAAGTTTTGGCATGAATCGCTGTCAAATCGTGGCGAATGCTTTGTTGGAAGTTTGGCAACAAGATAACGATTCAACTGATGAACGGATGAGGGCAATTCAGTTACATTTTACTCGGCTTGGTATTGATTTACAGCGTCCTTACCTCAATCCTTGCTCTGAGGATATTTATTACCCATTAAACTGATAAAACAGATAATTGCGGTAAGATTGTTTACTGTAGCAGGCTATTTGTTTGCTATATATTTTTGAACTTTGGCTTGAACTTTGGCTTTAATTATGGCCTTTACATATAACCGCACCATTCGCTTTCAAGATACTGATGCTGCTGGGGTAGTTTACTTTGCCAATATCTTGAGTATTTGTCATGAGGCTTATGAAGAGTCTCTAATTGTATCTGGCATTAATCTCAAAGATTTTTTTACGAATCCTTCTGTAGCTTTTCCGATTGTTCATGCTAATGTGGACTTTTTTCGTCCGCTATATTGTGGGGACAATTTGGTTATTAGGCTAATGCCTCAACAGCTTAGTGTTGATAGGTTTGAAGTGGCTTATGAGGTGATAGTTGGTGAGGTGATAGCTGCTAAAGTAGTTACTAGGCACGTTTGTATTGAGACAAGTAGCAGAACGAAAACAGAGTTGCCAGAAAATATGAAGCAATGGTTGGAAATGAACAAGAGAGGCGCAGAGACGGCAGAGAGAAGGAAGTCAAGAGGGGTCGTTTGAAATGTTGGGAATTAAGAGTAAATTTTTTGTAAAAGTCAAATTTGGGATGATTTGGAACCGCAGATGCACGCAGATAAATGCAGATAAATACAGATAAATGCAGATAAATGCAGATAAATGCAGATAAATGCAGATAAATGCAGATAAATGCAGATAAATTAATGGGCACTTGCACGCTTGTCATGTGTCAAAGTTGGAAATAAATTTTGTGGCTATTTGCTGTAGCTGTTGGCGATTGATTTTACCTTGGGAGTTGCGAGGTAAGGTTTGTACAGGAATCCAATTTTTGGGAATTTTAAATTTGCTGAGTTTATCTTTTAGTAGGTTTCGGATTTCTATATCAGAGGTATTGGAGTCTTTGGGAATGTAAATTGCTGTGACTGCTTGTCCCCAGAGTTTATCTGGTATGCCGATGACACATACATCTGCTACCATTTTTGTTGATCGAATAGATGATTCAACTTCTATTGGATAGACATTTTCACCGCCTGTTATAATTTTGTCGCTGTTACGTCCGACGATATGTAAATAACCTTGATTATCTAAGAAACCCAAATCATCTAGTTGTAAGTAAGTCTGATTTTCCCAGATGTTAGGATAGTATCCTAGGGCGATCGCTTGAGAAGAGATTGTGATGTTTCCGATTTGATTTGAATTCAATTCCTCGCCTTGATCATTGCAAATTTTTACAGAAGCATGCGGGAGAATTTGAGTACAGTTCTCTTTACCATTAAGAAATTCGTCTGGCTTGAGGGTGGCAATTTGGGAGGCGGTTTCCGTCATCCCATAAGTGGGAGATAAGCGAATATTGTAATATCTTGCTTTTTCTAGAAGTTCATTCCACGCTGGTCCACCTCCTAAGAGTACGGTTTTAAATTGGGATAGCCACTGAGTTAATTCTGGATTTTGTAGCAGACGCTGTAACTGTGTTGGCACTAAAGAAATAAAACTTTTTGATGGTTCTATAGTGTCTACTGGAGGAGATTCTAATTCTTTGAATGACAGAATAACTAGTTTTCCACCAGTCGTGAACGACCGCATAAATTGCATTAACCCGCTGACGTGATAGAGGGGTAAGACACAAAAAGAATTAACATGATTAATCAGAAAATGTTCTGTAAATCCTCGCACGGATGCCATTAAAGTTTCCCAGGTGTGAATGGCAAATTTTATCTTTCCTGTTGAACCACCCGTGGGAATCATGATGAGTCCTGAGTGAGGAGATGGAATGATAGGAATTTGAAATTTGGAATTGTTTTGTCCCCAATTTTTAGTTCCAAGTCCCCAAATTAAATCTGGGTTGACTAAATCAAAAACTTGTTGCCATTCTTGTTTTGTCCAGTCGGGGTTGCAAAGAAAAACTGGACAACGGGCGGCACTTGCCGCGAGAAAACCTGCTAAAAAACGCACTGGTTCGCGTTCAGCTAAAAGAATTTTGATTGGTGTACCTCGATAGTATGAAAACTGGGTTAATTCTAAATAGAGTTGTTCGGTTAATTGAGCAAATAAATGGCTATCATGACATATGAGCCTAAGTCTAGAGAGAGGCTGGCAAGATGCATCCTGCACAAAATTTTCTAGAGTTTTTTCCATAATTCTTCGGGCGAAGTCTGTTGTTGAGTAAACCAATGGTTGACACCAAAACCCACTGCTCTGTTACGCTGAGGAGGACACTTCCGTGCGGGGGTTCCCCCCGTTGAGGAAAGTGTCCGTGATAATTCGGCTGCGATCTGGAGTGCGGCTTGTCTACCAATTGCGGTTTCAAACACGGATGAAAATACAGCATCAATTTTATGCTGTTGACAAAACTGACGCAGACGTGCTGGTGAACCGACTATACCAGGCTTAATCACAAAAATTTCTCGCCAACCTTGTTGGAAGCATGTGGCGAGTTGGTTGAGTGTGGCGACAGATTCATCTAGGGCGATCGCCGTCTGATAACAATGACTCAACTCCAACATCGCCGCAAATTGATCCACAGACAAAGGCTGCTCAAGAAATTCAATTTCTAAGCAAAATTCTTCATTTCCTTTGATATCATCGCACTTTTCGAGCCATAACTGAGCTTCTTCATAGCTAAGTCCGCCGTTGGCATCTAATCGTAATTTTGCGGAAGCTGGTAAAATTTGAGAGAGTAACTCAAAAATCTCTAATTCCTGAGCAATTGGATAAACACCTATCTTCCACTTAAAGGTACGATATCCCTCCTTCCACAGCTTTTGCCATGCCTCTAGCGCCGCTTCCCCAGCTGGTAATAAAGCGCTATAGCTTAATGTTTCAATTTTTATCAGATCTTGTACCAGTCCCAACAACCGCGTAGGGTTTAAATTCATTTCCGGGCGGGTGAGGGTGCTAATCGTTTCCCAAGCAGACTCGAATCCAAATTGACACGAGGGTAACTCGTCAGGAATAGAGAAAATCGTCTCTTGTGTGATTTCCTCTGGAAGCTGATGGCAAAATTCTAAAGCTTGTTCTAAAGTTTCTGAACCAAACCAACTGATGGGTGCAATTTCCCCCCAGCCGATTTTTCCTGTTTCATCGGTGAGACGAAGAATAATTCCTTCGCGGATATCCCAAATCCCATGACTTGTCATGAGAGAAGTCACAAATTTTTGCTGATAAGGACGAAACTCAAATCGATATCGCATTATAAGCTTGTCAGTGCAGGTAAAAAGGTAACTGTTTTGTGTTACCTGTAGAAATACGACCACGAAATATCATTCTTTTGGAAGTTAACTTAAAGAAAATTTACTCTTTCTAGATCCATGACAGTTTCTTCATGTAATGCTGACTTTTTTGTCTATAATAAGGAACTATACTGTTTTCTTTTAGCTGTTCAACAAAACTGCATTAAGAATAATGACACGCAAATTGCAAGCTTCGCGCTAGACATTGACTGGGTTGACCCCTTGGTTGTACTTGATAAATTAGCACAGCCAAATAAGGTTAGTTTTTATTGGGAAAAGAAAGGACAAAAGGAAGCCCTGGCTGCTGTTGATGCTGTCGCGAAAATAGAAATTGCAGGGAAAGACCGTTTTGCAAAATCGGAAGAGTTCATCAAAGAATGTGTTCAAAATATAACTAGCTTTTCTAGAACGAATCAAGCTTTTTTTGGAACTCGATTTTTATGTAGTTTTAGTTTTTTTGATCAAAATACCCAACCAGATTATCCATTTTCTGCTGCTACCATATTTCTTCCACGTTGGCAAGTGGCTGTTAAAAATGACCGTTGTGTGTTGGTGATGAATACAATTATTCACACTGACACAAATATTCAAAGAATATTGCAAAGTTTATCGAGAAAACTAGAAATTATCAATTCTTTACAATCCAACTCGCAAACTCTTGATTACTCTTTGCCGAAATTTAGTCATAAATCTGTTGCAAATCCTCAACATTTTAAGTGTTCCGTCTTGTCAGCTTTGGAAAAAATCCAGTCTCATGATTTAACTAAAGTTGTCTTGGCGGATATACTAGATGTTAGGTCAAATGCTCATTTGAATGTCATAAAATCTTTAAATAACCTGAGACAGTTGCATCCTAATTGTTATGTATTTTCTCAGAGTAATGGTAAAGGACAAAATTTTATCGGGGCAAGTCCGGAACGCTTAATTAATATTCAAGAACAACAGTTAATGACTGATGCTTTGGCTGGATCTGCGCCACGAGGTAAAACACCTGGTGAAGATGCTAACAATGCGAGTCGTTTGCTCAATAGTGAGAAAGAAAGACACGAACATTCGTTAGTGATTGATTTTATCACTCAACGTCTCTCTCAACTAGGTTTACTACCTCAAGTCTTAGCACCCCGCTTGCGACAATTATCAAATATTCAGCATTTGTGGACACCTATCAGCGCGTTAGTTCCCGCTGATGTCCATCCTTTAAAGATAGTTGCTCAACTGCATCCTACACCAGCGGTTGCAGGTACTTCCCAAGAAGTTGCTTGTCGGGAAATTCGTCGTTATGAAAGCTTTGAAAGAGGTTTATATGCTGCGCCGCTTGGATGGGTAGACTTGGAGGGAAACTGTGAGTTTATTGTTGGAATTCGTTCAGCACTTATAGATGGCGATCGCGCCAGACTCTACGCCGGTGTCGGTATCGTTGCTGGTTCCGATCCCGACAAAGAACTTGCAGAAGTTCAACTCAAACTACAAGCGTTGCTAAAAGCATTAGTTTAGAATTTTGTGCAATGCTTGTAACAATTGCTTAATAGTGTAAGGCTTTAACAAAAATGTTTCGATCCCAAGAGATTGCGTCAATTGCTTATTGTCTGCAAGTCCACTTGCAGCCATAATCTTGAGGCATGGATTCATTTTTAGCAAAGCACGGATGGTGGTTAAACCATCCACACCTGGCATCATCATATCCATAAACACGAGTTTAATTTCTTCTCGATTTTGAGCATATGATGCAATTGCCTCAATGCCATCACAAGCTGTTAACACTTTATAGTTGTACTTTTCCAGCGTAATTTTGGTAATTTCTCGAATTTCAGCCTCATCATCTGCGACCAAAATCAATTCTCCATTTCCCATAGGCAATTCCAAAGATTCTTCTAGCGGCGTTTGGTTTTCTAAAACTGCTTTTAAGAAGACTTTAAATTGTGTTCCTTTACCAACCTTGCTAGAAACACTGATAAAACCACCGTGGCTTTTCATAATACCAAGCACAGTTGAAAGACCTAGTCCTGAACCTTTTCCAATCTCTTTGGTTGTAAAAAAAGGCTCAAAAATTCTATCCAATACTTCCGGAGGCATACCAATTCCAGTATCCTTAACGGTGATGAGAATGTGGGGTCCAACAGTTGCATCAAGATTCATTCTGGCATAGTTTTCGTCAATCAAGAAATTTTCGGCACAAAGACTCAAAACACCGCCTTTTGGCATCGCATCGCGAGCGTTAATAACTAGATTCATCAGCACCTGATGCAGTTGGGTTGCATCTCCAGAAACAGTCCAAAGATTTGCTGGAATATCAGTACAAAATTCGATAGATTTGGGAAATGTTTGTTTGGCAAACTGCTCAATTTCTGATATCAAATGCCTGATTTGTAAAATCGTGCGCTTACCTTCGACACCGCGTGCAAACGATAGCACTTGCCTAACCATAGCTGCACCACGTTGAGCGTTTGTTTCTAATGTCTCAAGAAGCTGTTGGTTCCGTTCATCGGAAATTCTCATCCGCAAAAGCTGAGCGGACATGAGCATGGGAGCTAGTGTATTATTGAGGTCGTGAGCAATACCACTCGCAAGTGTACCGAGGCTTTCTAGTCGTTGAGCACGAAGAAACTGTGTCTGAAGTTTTTTCTTTTCTGTGATGTCGGTGTTTACAGTCAGGATAGATTTTGGCTTCCCGTGTTCATCGCGCACGAGTGTCCAGCGAGTTTCAACAATGACTTCCTTGCCATCTTTTTGTACCTGGCTCAATTCACCATACCACTCGCCTGCCAAGCGAACTTCAGACAAAGCCTCTTGGAGTTGCGGCGATATTTTTTTATACAAAAGTTCACTAGCATTTTTACCCAAAGCGTCTTTTGCTTTCCAACCGTAAAGTCGTTCAGCGCTTCTGTTCCAAAAGACAATTTTGTTTTCTAAATCTCTCACTATAATGGCATCTGTCGCGACATCAAGCCAAGCCGCTTGTTCGCGGATTTTTTGTTCCGCTTGTTTGCGATCGGTGATGTCTATTCCTACACCGACCATACGTACTGGTTTCCCAGTTTGGTCATAGTAGACTTGCCCTTTATTTTCCATCCAATGCAGCGCACCATCAGATGATACCAATCGATATTCAACTTCATAGTCTTTCTGATTGTCAATAGCATCTCTTATGGCAGCAACGACGCGATCGCGATCTTCAAAATAAACAGCATCGAGAAAAGCTTCAAATGTATGCTCATTGCAGCCTAAAGCAAGATCACAGAACGGTTCCATTGGGTTATAATCCACAACACTATTGGTCGTAATGTTCCAGTCCCAAGTGACCATGCGAGCTGCGTCTAAGGTTAACCTCAATCGCGCTTCGCTGTCTTGCAGTGCTTCAAGCATCTGCTTTTGCTCTGTGATATCAATGCCGGAACCAATGTAACCAGCAAAACTACCGTCTGAATGAAACCTTGGGATAGCTGTATCAAATAGCCAACGATACTCACCATCAAAACGCCTGTAGCGATGTTCCATAGTGAAACTGCGGCGAGCATCAACTGCAGTTGTGTAAGTCTCTATACAAAGTTGTAAATCGTCGGGATGGAGAAGTTCTGCCCAACCATTACCTAGTTCTTGTTCTAGTGCGCGTCCCGTAAATTCTAACCAGCTCTTATTAAAATAATTACAAAGCTTATCAGTCCCAGTCATCCATATCATCACTGGAGCTGTGTCTGCCATGGTGCGAAATCGTTCTTCACTTTCTTGGAGCGCTGCAATAGCCTTGTTGCGTTCAGTGATGTCAATAGAAATGCCAACAATGCCGACTAATACGCCTTTATCATCGTATATGGGCGAATCAGTAATTAAGATTGGGAACAAAGTGCCGTCTCGACGCCGAACAAGAAATTCCCCAGACCAACTTTCACCGCGCTGTAGGTGGGACATAATTTCAGCGGCTTGCTCTTGTGAAGTCTCACTAGTCACGACTTCTAAGACATTTTGACCGATGACTTCCACCGCTGACCAGCCGTAGAGTGTTTCTGCAAAGCGATTCCAGTATATAATTCTTCCGTCCAAATCAGTGGCAATCACAGCCTGTTCCACCGCTGATAGCAGATGCGCTTGAAAGGAAATGGCTGCTTCTGCTAGCTTGCGTTCGGTAATGTTAGCGGCTATGCCCAAAACCTGCACGGGTAAACCGTCTGCATTTTTGGAGAAAACAGTATCTCGGCTACACAACCAACGCCACTCACCCTTGGCATCTTTCATCCGATACTCTAGCTCAATGACTTCACCTTCTTTAAGAGTTTGAAAGCGGTTGTGGTATTCCCTAACTCGTGCCATATCATCTGGATGAACCAGATGTGGTAGCATTGTCTCTCTCATTGCTTGAATCTGTTGTGAGGAGTAGCCAAGAATCTCAACAACTTGTCGGTTTACATAAACGTTGCGCTGTTCAACTAAGTCGTAGACATATATCAAGTCTGGGGTGGTTTCAACAATTCGCTCAATAAAATGCTGCTTTTCTTGCAAATCAGCTTCTATCTGCTTGCGTTCGGTAAGTTCGGTTTGTAGCTGCAACAAGAGGGTGGATTGGTGAATGGCGATCGCCAGTTGATCAGCCACTGCACAAGTTAATTCCACTTCCTCCTGCTGCCAAGGGGAAGAAGGATGCCTGTTTCTTACCAAGCTGAGACTACCCCAAATAGTAGAGCCAAAGTGCACCGGTACCAGCAACCATGCACCGCAATAAGTTTGGGCTAAGCTGCGGTTAATTTCGTCTGAACAAGTACTCGCATCTTCAATTTGAACAACTTCTAATCGCTTAAGTCGGGTAGCAATTTCATTACCAGCATCGGGAATTTCGACCCCCAAAGCACTTGGTAAATCTGGAGTGTGATGATAATCAGCGACATTCACCCACAGTTGCCGTTCAGGGATATATTGCACAATTTCAACTCGATCAGCAGGTACAAGCTGAGTAATCTCATAAGCCGCTGTGGTAAAAATTGTTTCTAAATCTAGAGAATTACGGATACTTTGAATCACTCGATTCAGAGCCTGCTCTTTTTGAACTTGGCGTCGTTCCCGTTCGTGTTGCTGTCGCAGCGTCTCTTGGGTCTGCTGTTGTTGAGTTGCTAATTGTTTAACTAGCGAAAGGTTTTGGCGTAGCGCAGTTAACTCTTCAATCAACTGCTCTTTTGTCTTATCCTCGTCTTTCATTGCCTTGAGTATTATGCACGAGCTTTGCTTAAAGCAGTAGATAATAAGATTTTTAATAAGTTTTATGATTTATATGATTTATCAGTTTTCATCACTGACAAGTTTTTTGCTGTATACTTTCAAGGCAGAAGCACCCGTATGGATCAAAGCAACTTTAGCCAAAATCCACAGTACAATATTCAAAAAAGCTTTTTCAAGAGATATTCGGTTTTTCTGTATAAGTCAAATTATAGCAGTACTGTACTTATTCACTTCAATTGGGGGTGAATAATAATACAGCAAATTGCAAGTTGGTGAAGTACACAGATATCCCACCCGCGTCAGGGTTAGGGAGGAGTGTACTCCATTTAGATGCAAAGCGCTGTATGTCGTCAGAAAAGGTACTCCTGTTCAAGCTCAACTAGACAAAGATGATTGTGTTTGACAAATCAAATTATCTTCACTTTCATTCATTAAATCTTCTATATTTTTGGTTAACGTCTGACAAATGTCATCTAAAGGCAAATCATATAAATCGAAACCGAATGGATCTTCTAATTGGTTACCTATTTCTTCAATTCCTAGTAAGGTAAAACTTATTAACGCCACACTCGGTACAGTCCACCACTGTAAAGTACTAACTAAATGCAAAGGTAATACAATAAAATATATCAGTAATAATCGCTTCAGATAAATAGCATAAATTAAAGGCATTGGTGTTTTTAAAATACGCTCACTGCCTATCAAAGACTCTACCATGTTATTCAATAAAGTATTCATAAACACCAATTCTTCCATGCTCAAGCAATCGTTAATTTGCTGCTGTTTAAGATATTCTCCAATCCAAACAGCAATCTTCAAGGGAGGATTTCGTACATCCTTTAATTGTAAATATTGCGATTCTGTCAGAAAAGGTTTCAGTTCCTTTTTTTCTGGTAACTGACGTAAATACAATTTAGTTGCAATTGCAAAAGCACTAAATAGCCGTAGACAGGCTGCTTTTTTCTCTTTATCTATAGGTTCCTTTTCTAAAATTGCTAGCTGAATCTTCCTGCCTAAATTTAGAGAATTAACGACTATCCCACCCCAAGTTTTTCGACCTTCCCAATAACGTTCGTAGGCAGTATTTGTGCGAAAAACTAGCAACAAACCTAAGACAAGATTAAAGGCTACATTGGTTGTAACGTTGCCAATTTGCTTTGGTAGAGAAACCCCGTAATAGTGGATTATGGATATGATAACTCCAAATCCACTAAATAAAAAGATGCGAGGTAATATAACAGGAAAGACTGAGCCTCGCACTCGTAAAGCAATTTTAAACCAATTCAATTTTTCCCACTTCATATAATATTTGCTACTCAATCTTACAGAAAACACTCAGACAACAGTACATTGTATTGTCTACAGAGCGTTTCATACCAAATCTTTAAAAGTAAAGGCTTTGGCATTTGCACCTGTGTAAGTAGCAACAACATGACCATTGCCAATCATTTGATATTTGTATGTTACCAAACCTTCTAAACCAACAGGACCACGAGGAGGCATTTGTTGAGTACTAATCCCAACTTCTGCACCGAAACCATAGCGGAAGCCATCAGCAAATCGGGTAGAACAGTTGTGATAAACTCCGGCTGAATTCACTAGCGCTAGGAAAGTTTGGGCAGCTTCTGCATCTTCAGTGATAATAGCATCAGTGTGCTTGGAACCATAGTTGTTAATGTGGGCGATCGCATCCTCCAACGAATCCACAACTTTTATCGACAAAATCAAATCAGAGTATTCAGTCTCCCAGTCTTCTTCTATTGCGGCTGCAATATTTGGTAGAATTTCGCGAGTACGTTCATCCCCTCTCAATTCCACATTGAGTTTTTGCAAACTTTCTGCAACTTTTGGTAAAAACTTTGCAGCAATTAAGCCGTGAACTAACAAAGTTTCAATCGCATTACAAGCAGCAGGATAGCCCGTTTTAGCATCCACTGTAATCGCAATAGCCTTTTCTAAATCTGCAGCTTTATCTATATAAAGATGACAAATTCCGTCAGCATGACCTAATACAGGTATACGAGTATTTTCCTGCACAAATCTCACAAAAGAGTTAGAACCTCTAGGAATAATTAAATCCACATACTTATCTAATTTTAGAAGTTCCAAAATTTCTTCTCTTGTTGTTAACAACTGTACTGCATCTGGATTAACAACACTTTGAGAAAGTCCTTGTTTAATCGCCTTGACAATTGCTTCACAAGAACGAGTCGCTTCTTTCCCACCTTTGAGAATCACACCATTTCCCGACTTGATAGCAAGAGTCACGATTTGAATTGCTGCTTCCGGGCGTGCTTCAAAAATGACACCCAACACACCCAAAGGACAAGTGACTCGCTTCAAGATTAAGCCTTGATCCAGTTCACGGTGAATCTGCACTTCTCCAACCGGATCACTGAGTTTGCCAACATCTCTCACCCCAGCGATCGCATCTCTTAACTTATATTCATCTAACTGCAAACGCTTATAAAGTGGCTTAGCAATTCCATCTGTAGTGGCTTTTTCACAATCAGCAACATTGGCTTGTAAAATTTCATCTTTGGCAGATTCTAAAGCTTGAGCGATCGCTTCAATAGCTTTATTTCTCACCTCAGTTGAAAGAACTGCTAGCTTGAGTGCAGCCTGTCTAGTTTTTTTCGCAACTGCAACTAGGTTTAATGAATTCTCTGCAGAAATAGTCATACTAAAAAACTACGTTTCAATTATCTGTTTTTATCTGTTTTTATCTGCGATTTCAAATACCCTGAAACCAGATTTTTACTCTTCCTGTGCAAGTTGGGCTTTCGCTTTTTGCCACAACGTTTCTAATTCCTCTAAAGTGTAATCAGTCAGAGGACGCGAAGCATTCACCTCCATCTTTTGCAAACGCTGAATAAACCGCTGATTTGTTCCCTGCAAAGCAGCTTCCGGATCAAGATTACACCAACGAGCAACCTGGAGAAGAGAAAATAGCAAATCACCCAACTCAGCTTGTTGTCGTTCAGGTGTTTCCTCAGCTAACGCCTGCTTAAATTCCGTCAATTCCTCATTAAACTTGTCCCACACCCCATCAATATTTTCCCATTCAAATCCAACAGCAGCCGCCTTGCGCGAAATCTTCATCGTCGCCATCAACGGAGGAAGCTTGCGTGCATAACGATCGAGTTTATAACTCAGTTTTTGAGTATCCGCAGATGTTTCTCCTTTCTCTGCAGCTTTAATTTCTTCCCAATTTCGCCGCACATCATCAACACTTTGCACCGACACATCACCAAAAACATGAGGATGACGGCGAATCAACTTTTGTGAAATTCCTTCGGCGACTTCCTTCAAAGAAAATTGTTCATATTCCCTGGCGATTTGTGCTTGCAGGACAACTTGTAAGAGTAAGTCACCTAATTCTTCCGCAATAGCATCTTGATCCCCACTCTTAATCGCATCTACAACTTCGTAAGCTTCTTCTATCACGTATGGTGTTAGTGTTTGAGGAGTTTGCTCCAAATCCCACGGACAACCCCCATCAGGAGAACGTAACTTTGTCACCACATCAATTAATTTTTGTATTGCTGCCAAAGTCTCAGCGTTTCTCTGGGTTTGATTAGTTTCCATAATTAAAAAGCTCTGCGTCCTCTGCGTCCTCTGCGGTTGTAAATCTTATTCTTGGGAGCATCCCAAATGTATAAAGACATATTTCTCGTTCCCTGGCTCAGCCAGGGAATGCGCTACTAGGAGGCTCCGCCTCCGGTATTTCAGATTGAGGCAGAGCCTCGTCCCTGGCATTTCCAGCCTGAGGCTGGAAACGAGTTTAATCAGTAGGCTCTGATACTTACCCCACAATTTACCTATGACTTTGTGCGGCGGCTATTTTTTGCTTTGACTTTACTCCTACTACTACCACGACTCGTCACTTTACGTTTCTTCATTTTCGCACGCGGCAGCAATCCGCGGACTCCCTGCTTTTGAAAACGCTTATAAGCTGAACCTCCCCAGTCACTAAGATAATGGCTCATAGCACCAACTTCCAGCCCGACAAATACAGCGATAAATTCCATACTGTAGTGAGCGATCGTGGATGTGACAGTTTCGCCTGTCATTTGCCAATTGAACTGGATATTCCACAGCTTTTCGATAATAAACAAACTGAAAATTGCTACTATTGCTCCCAAGCTGCCCAGATAAAGAACACGCACCGTTGTACCGATGATTGGTCCGTGAGATAACAAAGAACGATGGCGTAGACTTTTTTGATAAGGTAACCAAATAAAGCGTAAAAAACCCCAGCGTTGGAAGTGGCGAGAGTAAATATCCAAGTCAGGACCGAACATCAGCCCTCCGAACAGAAATCCACCAGTAATCAACAAAGTCAAGTTACCGTTGTTGGTTAGCCAAAAAACAACACCAGTCACAAACGGTAAAGCCCATAAAGTAATGCGATCATGAGTCCGACCAGAGGGCATAAACAATTCAAAGTTCAAAGTTCAAAATTCAAAATTTAAAAATATCCAAGCCATTGCTAGTATCTCTCTGTCTGAGTCGCAATAAAATCAGGGAATGAAGAAACCAGAAAAATTTTTTCAAAAAATTTCAAAAAAACTATCGCTTTTTGAAAATGTGTGTGCTAATATAGATATTGTGTGCAACAGCGGGCAGTTAGCTCAGTTGGTAGAGCGCCTGCCTTACAAGCAGGATGTCACTGGTTCGAGTCCAGTACCGCCCATTCTAAAAGTTAAGGAAAGTTAGTAAATTTCAGTGCTGGCTCATTTATACTGAGTAATTGGTCATTTGGGAGGAGGGAGGATGATCAGCAATTCACTTCCACTCGAATTATTAAGCTCATTGTTACAGAGAATTGGTATTACTTAATAAAAAAAAGCACCTTAATAAAGGTACTGTCTAAAGAAGGTTGAGACATTGATTTGTCTAAACAGGTTTTTAAAAACAAGTTTTTACGCATAATGATTAGTACGTGGACTGCGAGTTCCAGTAGCAGCCCCAATCATTGAAGCGAGTAAACCTAACAAAGAACCAAACACAAACCACCACAATCCTGAACGTACATTTGCTGCAATCTGACGAGCTTCTTGGGCGCTTATGTTGGTTGTATTTCGTGGTACAGGAACGCCTCCTTGTTGTTGCACTTGGTTAATCACTTCTCCAGCATTAGAAGCAGCAACACCAAAAGCGCCGGAAACTCCGCTTGCTAGTAACCAAGAGCCAACTGCTAAAGTTGTTGCCCACAGTATTGCACCGTTGAGAAGAGCTGTGTTGCGGTTCATCGGACCACAAGCACGAGCCATTACCCAACCACCTGTAAATAGCGAAATCAATAATCCAATAGTTGACCAAATACCAACATTTCCAGTCACATCTGGAGTAATTGTTCTCGGTCTACCTGAACCTTCTATGCTGCCTGCTCCTATTGCAGCAAAAATAGAACTTAAAATCAATTGAGTTGCTAAGGCAATTAATAAACCAGAAATTATAGGACCCCAACGAACGCGATCATGATAATCACCAACTCGACCTATGACTGCAGGCTCAGTAATAACTTCATCACCGACTCGATTTGTGTATGACATAGCAATTTATCCCTTAGTACTCCAGTAAACTTTTTTCTAGCTATTTATGCTAATGAATATAATTAAATTGCCTATGAGAGTTTTTGATATCTATCAGCAGAAATAATTAAGAACTCTATCTTTAGTCATATAATTATCATCATTGTCAACGATTTTTGTTTAAGTTTTATTAAGTGATTACACGTTGACAAAATGAAAAATTAGATGAAAAAATTAAGAAAATTTCACAAGAGCAATCAGCGTAATTTCATTATGTTTTCATTCTATCTCTAGTCATTTAATGAAAGTGATAAATTTGTGCTTTTCATCAAGTTCAAAAGAGTTATCAGTGAGCAGTTAATAGCCATCAGTTATGAGTGAACAGATGATAATCAACAACTGATGACTGATAACTTATAACTGCTGACGCAGTTTCACCGCAGTACCTGTAGCAGTAATAAGCATGAGCACACCTGATTGGTCAACATTGATTGTGCCAGTATCCACTTCAATACCGACAACAGCATCTGCCCCTAGACGTAATGCCCGTCGCTCTAATTCTTCTAAAGCCTTACGTTGTCCTTCCTCAAAAAGGCGTTCGTAGCTACCTGTGCGTCCGCCAATAACATCCCGGATGCTCGCAAAAAAATCTCGTAAGAAATTACTACCGTAGACAACTTCCGCCGTGACGATGCCTAAATATGACTGAATGACGGCTCCTTGAATGACATCAGTCGTGGTTACTATCATAGATCTTCCTCAAAAAGGTAACTATCAGCTCAAACTCCTGCTTAGATTTTTAAACGTCGAAGCAGATACTTGGAAAGCAGATTGTATGAAAAAAAACTGTTAATTTATTGTAATATCAAAAAAAAAAGAAAGTTATCGTAAATATTTTGTAAATATAAAGTAAGAGATCTTGCAAAATCAAATAGATCTGTTTTAATAGACAAGCATCCACGGAGATTGTGGAAAAAAGTTGCAGGAACTTTTAGGTAATTTACTGTGTACAAACGAACATCATTGATAGTAAGTGTTCTTTTAATAGGGAGCTTTCTCGCAACAATACCTTTGGTTGCTCAAGCTCAGGATGCATTACCACAACAAAGTAGTGAAGAAATAAAAGGACTTTTACAGGAAGGGCGCAAGCTGGTAGATAGTGGTGATTATAATGGGGCGATCGCTCTCTATCAAAGAGCATCCGCTCTAGAGCCAAAAAACGCCACAATTTATTCTGGTATTGGCTACCTCTACGCGCTACAAGGAAATTTTCCCTCATCACTACAAGCTTATCGTCGCGCTGTTGCCTTAAATCCGAACAATAGCGATTATCAATATGCTTTGGGTTATGTCAGTGGCAATTTAGGAGACAATAAAGCAGCAAAGGAAGCCTACCGGCGTGCAATTCAAAGTAACCGGAGTAACGTCAACGCCTATATAGGGTTAGCTACAGTCCTGTTGCGTTTGGGAGAGAACAACAATCTGAAATGGGCATATGAACAAGCTGTTAGCCTTGATCCCAAAAATCCCCAAGTTTATGAGTTGCGGGGTAACATTTTAATGAAGCAGGGCAAATCAAAAGATGCGATCGCAGCATTTCAACAAGCCCGGGATTTGTACCAAAAGCAAGGCAAGCAGGACAGCGTAACCAGGATAGAAGCTGTGCTGCGAACTTTGAGAGGATAAGATTAGTCCAACTTGCGTCCGGTTAGTTCAACAAAAATATCTTCCAAGTTAGAAGGACGAACCATCATGCCAGTTTTATCTTGTTGTTGATTAAGGTACAAGTTTGCATCTTCCAAAGTTGGGAAAAAAACATATTCCCAACGTTCTCCTACTTGCTTCATGACTAAACCCTCACCATGAGCAAAACGTAACTCTTGTAGAGTGCCAAGAGAAATTAATTTTCCATTGTCCATAATGCCAATGCGTCCTGGCTTGCCAGCGCCGAAGGCATCGCACAAATACTCGACCTCATCCATATAATGAGTCGTGAGCAGCATCGTCATTCCTTGCTTATTCAAATCCCGAATAATTTCCCAAAGACGTCGCCTTGTTTGAGGATCTAGTCCCACTGTCGGTTCATCTAGAAACAGAATTTGCGGTTGATGTAACAAAGCCCTCGCTATCTGTAGCCGCCGCTTCATACCTCCAGACAGAGTTTTCACTAGGCTATTACGTCTGGTTGCCAGTTCAACATACTCCAGCCATTGATCAATTAGGCGCTGTCGCTGAGGATTACCTATGTGATGTAGCCTTCCGTGTAGCTCCATATTTTCCCATACTGTTAAATCTCCATCTACACTAATTGCTTGCAACACAACACCGAGACACTGTTTTGCTAGTATAGGTTGGCTGACGACATTATATCCAAAGATTTCTATTTGTCCCTGGGTTGGTTTTGTCAGTGTGGTTAACATCCGAATTGTAGTAGATTTTCCTGCACCATTCGGACCAAGTAAACCAAACATTTCTCCGGCATTGATAGTGAATGAGAGATCATTCACCACAGGAATATTATTGTAAGTTTTGTGGACGTTTTCTAAATGAACAGCAACAGTCATGGGTAGAGTGCTAAGAGAGAATTTCATCTATTGTGACCATTGTGGCAGATGGAAACGCTCTAATTTTTGCTCTACGCTAAATATTTTGGCGACACAAAATAATTTCCCCTGCCTTTCATAGCTACAAAAGCAAGGGATAACGAATCACAGGTTTGCTGGCAAACCTTTGACAAAGCGATATAAAATTAACCCGTGATTTCTATCCAGTTTGTGTTGTTTTTGCCAAAATTAGTTACAATTGTCTAGATCACAAGTCTCATCCTCACCATGAGAACCATTAGTCTTGGGCAATATTTGTACAGGCGCAGAAGGCTCAAGTAACTTAAGATGGTTCGTATCTGGTGTAGACTCAACTTGGGCTATGATGTCTCTAAGTCGCTCATTGACAACTGTTGGTCGATGCTGTCTTCTCATAGGTTCCACTCCTAATGTAGATCACCCAAATGACGATAAATAGTGGAAACCTTTATTATATAGCAATTTAAGATAGACTTTATTTTGTTCAACTTTTTTTTAATTAACTCCACGGAATTTCCCATCAGCCATGCGGTGGGGATAATGTCATTATTAAATCCCGCTAAAATCTAATACCGTTGGTGATTAGACCAAAACCGTTATCAAGAGGGCAATGTAGAGAACGGTTTATGCTACATCTCTACAGAGCACCGAATTTTACAAAAAATCCTTAACTGTATTGCGCTAAAATACTTTCGGCTTGCCGACACAGCACCTCGTGATACTGCCCATTGCTTGCAAGTAAACCACCCCACTGATTCACATCACCAGTGTTGTATTGCAACGGCGTGCCATCAAAATGAGTAAACTGACCACCAGCTTCTGTTAAAATCAGTTCTGGGGCTGCTATATCCCAATCTTTTGGGGCAGACTTACCAGACAGAGAAATATAAATATCTGCTCGTTGTTCAACAATTGCAGCAATTTTGCCACCCACACTGCCAACTGCTTTCTGATTTTGACATGGTAGGTGTTGCAGCAAGTAATTTAATCTTTCATTACGGTGACTACGACTGACAACTAGAGTTAAATCTTCAATGCGTTCTCGTGACGAGACTTGTAGTTGTAAACTTTTTCCATCACGGGTTTCCACAAAAGCACCGCTTCCCTTGATGGCATAATACAACTTTTCTGCTTCAGGCACTGCTACCACCGCAAGCACTGGGCGTGTTTCCTGCACTAAGGCGATGTGAATTGCGTACTCCCCAGTTTTTTCGATAAAATCTCGTGTACCATCCAAAGGGTCAATAATCCATACCCATTCCTGCTGAGTTTGTTGTGCTGTGTAAGTTTCTTCGCTAATGTAAGCAAAATCTTTATCACCCAAAACTCCTTGCAGATTCTCCAGGATGTAATGATTGACATTAACATCTGCAATCGTGACAGGCTCATTTTGTTTATACTGTACTTCTAGGTTATCGTCGCTTGTCTGGTGGTAATAAGACCGTAGTCTATCTGTTGCCCCCCAACCCACAGAACGAGCTAATTCTAAAATGTTTTCTAAGTCTTTCATTTATCGCTTTGTTTCCTTATCTGCCTTGGGTGTTTAACTGCTAGTCATGAGCGATCGCTTTGTGCAGTCGTATTTAAAAACCGAGGAGTGTTGTACTGCACACTGCGATACTGAAATCTGCACAGGAGGCGGCTATCCCACGACTTGTAGAATAGCACGACACGCTAATGTATTGAAATAAGTTGCTGAAAGTATTAGCAAACATCAGCAAGCAATAGCAGATGTGGTACGACTGGCTTCAGGGTTGGGTAAATCCTGCTCAAAATTGCCGAAAATGCACGCATCGGGCGCTTGAGGAGTCGGGTTTGTTGCCAAAGTCAATAAGCGCCCGAGAAAGCTCCCAGAGCGTGGATTCAAAATATAGACATTTATGGATGGGGCTCCTGTTTGAGTAAGTGAGCGTGAAGGGGAGATTGTAAGAAAATTATAGCTAAAGGACTAAAATTTTTGTGTTTACTTTCCGTCTTTTGACAGATGTGTAATTAAATTAAAAACTTCAACGAGCATTTGGGATATTTTCTCTGACTTTTTTGGGCTGTTAATTACTTGGTGAGTGCATAAATGAGTCAAGCTTTCACCCACTAAATAAGTAGAACATCATATACCGATTTTAGAGAACACAAAATGACTCATAGCAGGGGCAAACGCATCTAAATTTGGTGCATAGGTAATTGACGAAAAGTCTGATTTATGTATTTAACGAGAAAATCAGATTTATTACTGAAGGTCTTTTGCTTACTTATACAAATTAAGTCAAAAGTAAAACTCAGTTTGAAGTCAAAAAGCATTTTTTAGAGACTCTATTGAGAACAGAGTCTTGTGAATGACAATATTCATTTGCTCTGTTCAAAGGACAATGACGACTCCATGCAAGAAGCCACGTAATCGAGAATTAACTCTTGAGTTGGTAATGTCTATATTTATACACAGTTCCGATGAATGGAGAATGGCATGACAAATTATTTATCTGAGTTGCCAGATACTCTACTTGATTTTTCGACGTTAGTTGACCTACTCTGTTATAGAGCTACCTGTCAACCCAACCAAACCGCTTATACTTTTCTTGTAGATGGAGAAGCGGAAGAAATAAGTATAACTTATCAAGAGTTAGAGCAGCGAGCTAGGGCGATCGCCGCATACCTGCAAAGCTTAAATGCTAAAGGTGAGCGGGCACTACTACTCTACGCTCCAGGTATAGAATACATTGCTGCCTTTTTCGGGTGCTTATATGCTGGGGTTGTAGCTGTTCCTGCTTATCCCCCCCGGCGTAATCAGAATATGTCTAGGCTTCGGGCGATTGTCGCAGATGCTCAGGGAATGCTGTCCCTGACAACTACATCACTTTTGGCTGACATACAAGGTCGATTTGCTGAAAATCCAGAATTAGCTGCTATGCAATGGCTAACAACGGATAACATAACCCCTAGCTTAGAGTCGGAATGGCAGAAAACGACAGTAAGCAGCGACACTCTAGCTTTTCTCCAATACACATCTGGTTCGACGGGAACACCAAAAGGAGTGATGATCACTCATGGGAATCTGCTGCACAATTCGGACTTGATCCACAAATGTTTCGAGCATACGCCCAGTAGCCAAGGTGTAATTTGGTTGCCACCATACCACGATATGGGATTGATTGGTGGAATTATACAGCCCCTCTACGGTGGATTTCCAGTGACACTTATGTCGCCAATAAACTTTCTCCAAAAACCTTTGCGTTGGCTACAAGTAATTTCCCGTTACAAAGCGACAACCAGCGGCGGACCCAATTTTGCTTATGACTTGTGTGTGCAAAAGGTTAAGCCTGAACAGCTTGTAAATCTTGACCTGAGTAGCTGGGAAGTGGCTTTCACTGGAGCTGAGCCTATCCGTACCCAGACAATCGAGCAATTTGCCAGCACTTTCGCTGATTGTGGCTTCCGAAAGGAGGCATTTTACCCCTGCTACGGGATGGCTGAAACGACCTTGATTGTTTCTGGGGGTTTCAAAAAAGCTCCACCCGTTATTCGCCAGGTTGCGAAAGCAGCTCTTGAGCAAAAACGAATAGTAGCAGCACGGGGCGAGGAGGACTCCCAGACAATCGTAGGCTGCGGTTATAACTTATCGAACCAAAAAATCGCAATAGTTGACCCCGAATCCTTAACTTTGTGTCCTGCTGACAAAGTGGGAGAGATTTGGGTGTCAGGACCGAGTGTCGCTGGTGGCTATTGGAATCGACTAGAGGAGACAAAACAGACTTTCCATGCTTATCTGGCAGATACAGGTGAGGGACCATTTTTACGCACAGGGGATTTAGGATTTTTACACAATGGTGAGTTGTTCGTCACCGGGCGTATCAAAGACATGATTATTATTCGGGGACAAAACCATTATCCCCAAGACATTGAACGAACCGTAGAGAATAGTCATCCGGCATTACGCTCTGGCTGTGGAGCAGCGTTTGCGGTAGAGGTCGAAGGCAAAGAGCGGCTAGTTATTATTCAGGAAATCGAGCGCAATTACTTACGAAATTTTGATATGGATGAAGTGGTTAAAAATATCGCTCAAGCAGTAACGGCAGAACACGGGCTACAGGTTTATGCTGTGGTACTGGTTAAAACTGGGAGTATACCAAAGACTTCAAGTGGTAAGATTCAACGTCATGCTTGCCGATCTGAGTTTTTGAATGGAACTTTGAATGTTGTGGAGGATTGGAGTGAAAATCCTCAATGCAAAGCTAAGTTCCTGCATCTAAAGACTGAAGTCGATTCTATGTTGCAGCAACTGGTAAACAGTTATCAACAATAATCAGTATCAAATTTTAGACCAATCATTACCACAACACAAAAAATCAGAAAAATTATTGAAGATTTTCAAGCACTAAGAACTATGAAGGCAAATCAATTGGATGGGACAATAAAAGACGAGTCTGTTACAGGTTCACAACGCAAGCAGAAAATAACAATCAACAGCGATCGCCCGAAAACTGCACAGCAACTTCATGCCTTAGCCATTAACGTAATTCCTTTACTAGGTTCGATAGTTGCTCTTTTAATGGCCTCACACTTAGGCATTGGACTAATAGAGGTAGGACTGTTGCTGACTATGTATGCCTTGACACTTGTTGGGATTACTGTAGGTTTTCATCGGCTGTTTGCACACTGCGCCTTCCAAACGAATACGGCTGTAAGAGTTGTCCTCGGCATCCTTGGATCTATGGCTTGCCAAGGTCCGTTGATTTATTGGGTCAGCAATCATCGACGCCACCATCAATACAGCGATCAGCCTGGAGATCCTCATTCACCCCATTGCAATGAAGACCAACAGCTTAGTCGAATTCAAGGTCTATGGCATGCCCAGATTGGCTGGACATTTAGTCACGAAATTACAAACACTTTCTTATTTGCCAAAGACCTTCTTCGAGAGCCTGTGATTGCAAAAGTTAACCAGCTTTACTACCTTTGGATCTTCCTAGGGATTGCCATTCCTGTCATTCTGGGAGGGATTCTGACAGGAACGGCTATGGGTTTACTCTCCGGATTCTTGTGGGGGGTATGTGTCCGCCTGTTCCTTTCATACCATGTTACAAACAGTATCAACTCAATTACTCACCTTTATGGCAGCCGTTCCTTTAATACTCATGAGCAAAGTAGAAATAATATTTGGTTAGCTATTCCCAGTTTAGGAGAATCTTGGCACAACAACCATCATGGTTTCCCTAACTCTGCCAGATTTGGGCTGAAATGGTGGCAAATTGACTTAGGTTACTGGGTAATTTACGCTCTGGAAAAGCTCGGATTTGTCTGGCAAGTTAAAACTCCTACAGCAGAGATGATTGAGGGCAAAAAGACAATTTAGCGGTAATTGCAACATTCATAGAAGTATCAATTTATGGAGTTATCAAAAATGGAAATTCAAAATAGTCAACTTACTGAGCTTTCTCAGAAAGCAGAAAATAATAGTGATGTAAATGAGTCTGCACTCAAACAGTCTCTTACAGCAGCAAAGATTCAAGCCTGGTTAGTCTCGTATCTAGCTGAAGAACTTGAAATTGAGCCAGATCAGATAGATGTAAAAACTCTCTTTGATCGCTATGGTCTTGATTCTTCCGCAGCATTAGCTATGACTGGGGATCTGGAGGATTGGCTCGGATTTGAGATTGAGCCAACTCTTGTATACGATTACCCCACAATTGAAACTTTAGCTCAGTATTTATCAGAACAATACAAGCTGGAAGAATCATTTCATAACTAAATTCTCTTCCAAATAAGCAGGTTTCTGAAATAGCTATCAAATAAATCAATCAGTTATTGGCAGGTAGAGCTTCATGGGTACAGTTAAAACTCAAAATCATGGTGCTTCGTCTCAAGCAATCCAACATCACTATGATATCGGCAACGATTTTTATCGTCTTTGGCTCGATCCCACTTTAAATTACTCCTGTGCGCTTTGGGAAGAAAATGAAGGATATGATGCCCACGAAATAGCACAAATACGAAAACTTGATTTCCATATCACTCAGGCAAGGGTAAAAGGCACTAAACGAGTTTTGGATGTAGGCTGTGGTTGGGGGTCACTATTGAGGCGTCTTGTAGAAGTTCATGGTGTTGAGACTGGTGTGGGAATAACTTTGAGTAAGGCTCAGGCGGATTTTATCTCAGGATTTAACCATCCAAAAATCGAGGTTTATTTGGAAAGCTGGTCTGAACACATTCCCAGGGAACCCTACGATGGGATTATTTCCATAGGAGCGTTTGAACACTTTGCTAAGTCAGAGGTTTCTGATGAAGAGAAAATAGAAGCCTATCGTGCGTTCTTCTCCGGTTGCCATTCATGGTTGAAGCCGGGAGGCTGGATGTCGATTCAAACAATTGTATACGAGAACTCCACCAAAGAAGATTTGAGCCAGTTTTTTGCCGAGGAAATTTTTCCAGAATCAGATTTACCTCGCCTGTCGGATATTGCTAAGGCAAGTGATAGACTTTTTGAGATTGTAGCTCTTCGCAATGACCGCGAACATTACGTACGCACGCTCAAGGGATGGCTCAAAAATCTGAAGGCAAACCGTACAGCAGCGGTTGATATGGTGGGGGAAGAGGTAGTTGCCAGATATGAAAAATATCTGAGCTTTTCTATGATTGGTTTCCACTCCGGAGCAACAAACCTCTCACGCATTGTGATGCATAGGTTGGACAACCTCCGTCAATAATAAGTGGAAAAATTAAGATCGCAATAGAATTATTCGCATCAAGAACTTTCTTAGTAAGACTTTACCCTTGGTGTCAACAACCCTAATGCGATTCTAGCTTGGATTTAATGTGGAACTGAACCACGGAACTTCCAATAAAAATAGATCTCCAAATTTTGGAAACAGTTAGGGCTTACGCATTGTACATAAGTACTATACGAGATTTGAATCTTTCAACCATGTCTAGCACTCAACACGAGCTTTGGCAGCAAGCAAATCAGCGTTATACGAAGCGCCTGAAACGACGAATTTCGTGATGCAGATTATGGTCGATTTGTACAGTGCATAAGTCCTAACAGTATATTTATCATACGACCAGGAGAGCCCTTAATGAGCTACATCAATAATCATTCCCAAAGCGTTAGTCCTCAAGTATTAACAGAGCTACCGAGTCACTTATTAACTAATGCTGAGGAGATTCCAGCTGAGTATTATTGCTTCACTTTGTACCCAAAGTACCTAGAACTGCGACGGCAACTTGAGAACTTGGAAGCTAGTGGCAACCCATATTTCACAGTTCATGAAGGGTTGAACAAAGACACAACTATCATTGCTGGTCAAGAATTCATCAATTACTCTAGCTACAATTATTTAGGTATGTCCGGCGACCCAGCAGTGACTAAAGCTGCTAAGGAAGCTATTGATCGCTATGGTACATCTGTATCAGCAAGCCGTGTGGCATCGGGGGAAAGACCTTTGCATTGGGAGTTAGAAAGAGAACTTGCAGACTTGATTGGAACTGAAGATTGCATTGTTTATGTGGGAGGTCATGCAACGAACGTTACGACGATTGGTCATTTACTTGGGCAAGATGACCTCATCGTGCATGACGAACTCATTCACAACAGTGTTTTAGAAGGTTGTAAGTTATCTGGAGCAAAGCAACGTTCATTCCGTCACAATGACTGGCAAAAGCTCGACAAGATACTCAGTATCCAGCGTCATCGTTACAAACGTGTGCTTGTCATTATCGAAGGCGTCTACAGTATGGACGGCGATATTCCCGACCTGTCGAAATTTATCGAGGTCAAAAAGCGCCATAAAGTATTTTTAATGGTGGACGAAGCTCACTCCATAGGAGTGCTTGGAAAGCACGGTCGCGGTATCGGGGAGTATTTCGGCGTTGATCCTACTGAGGTAGATCTATGGATGGGTACGTTGAGCAAGTCGTTTGCAAGCTGCGGTGGCTATATCGCGGGTTGCAAAGCTTTGGTCGAATATCTTAGACACACTGCCCCAGGCTTTGTCTATAGCGTTGGTATGTCACCACCAAATGCAGCAGCAGCGCTAGCTGCTATCCGGGTGCTCAAGGCAGAACCAGAACGAGTTGGACGTCTTTTTGAGCGGTCAAAGCTTTTCCTAGAACTTTCTCGCAAGCAAGGACTAAATACAGGCATGAGTCAGAACACTCCTATTGTGCCAATTATTGTAGGCAATTCCTTGCAGTGCATACAACTCTCTAAAGCACTATCAGCGCGTGGCATTAATGTAAAACCCATAATCTATCCAGGGGTTCAAGATAGTGCAGCCCGTCTGCGCTTCTTCATCAATTGCAATCACACAGTAGAGCAAATCCGCTTCACGGTGGATACTCTTGTCGAAGAGTTGGCGAAGATTCAGTGCAACCAACTCGTCATCCGTAATTAGAAAGTTCAAAATTATGAACCAACGTCACCTGTATTCAACCTTTCCCAACAGCTGGTTCGGTGTTGCCTCCAGCGAAGACCTTCTTCCACGAGGCGTCATACCACTTCACTACTTTGGAAAAGACTTTGTGCTATTCCGCGACGAAGAGGGAATACCACATATTCTCGATGCCCACTGCCCCCACTTGGGAGCTCACCTTGGTTATGGCGGAAGAATTGAAGGCGAAACTATCCGATGTCCTTATCACGGCTGGCTGTGGAACGTTGATGGTCAGTGTGTTAAGGTGCCCTACGCCAGCAAGCTGCCGTCCAAAGTGCAGATTCAAAGCTGGCCAGTTCGTGAAGTCAACGGGCTGATTCTAATGTATTACCATGCTCAGGGAGAACCTCCTCATTGGGAAATTCCAGACCTGCCGGAATCTATATGGGAAACATGGACTCCCTTGCGCTTAGTTCATCGCTGGAAAGTGCGAACGAACATCCTGCATTATCTGGAGAACAGTGTGGATCTTGCCCACTTGTCAAACGTACACACTCAAACCTTTAAGGCTGCTAAAACCGATGGTGTCGAGATGAATGGTTCGATTTTTATCAACCGTATGTCCCAAAAATATAACCTCTCTTCTTTAGCTGCTGGAATGTTTATGTCAGATCCGGACGGCTCCGTCACAACTACCTACTACGGACCAGGATATGATGTCAGCTTTTACTCGATTCAGACAAAGATGAATCTCAATTTGGGGTTGTTGACTATTTTTACAGGGACACCCATTGACGAGGAGTATCTTGATATTCATATTTTCTTCAGTGTCAAAAAAGTTTTACCTCAACCTTTCATGCAGGTTTTAATAGCAATGGCTAGACAGGATGTGGCAAGAACATTTGAACAGGACATTCCCATCTTAGAGCATAAAGTTTCTCTCAGCCATCCTCTCATTTATGAAGGGGATGGACCACTTCAGCAATGTTGGCGTTGGGTCAGTCAGTTCTACTCAGAACAGCCTGCACTTACAAACGCTACTGTTCAGCAGTAGGCATACGCAATGGAGATAAATATGCAGGAACACCCGACTAATCGTTTGCTGTATAAGGAGAGAAATAGTGGATTTTAAGCAGCAGCATGTAATTATTACTGGTGGCTCCAGTGGCATCGGTAAAGCGACGGCACAACTGTTAGCTAGCAAGGGCGCTCATATTTCAATTATTGGTCGCACTCAAGCTAAGCTTGAGGCGGCAAAAACTGAGATCGAGGCAGCACGTTCGCATCTGAATCAGCGCGTTGTTACTATTTCGGCAAATGTTGCAGATCGGGTTCAAGTAGAGCAGGCAATCAATACAGCTATGAATCAAATCGGCCCCCCTGACTTGTTGATTACCTCTGCTGGTATCGCCCACCCTGGCTACTTCCAGGAACTTCCTATCGAGGTTTTTGAACGAACGATGGCAATCAATTACTTCGGTTCACTCTACGCTCTCAAGTCAGTCCTGCCAGTTATGGAGCAACGGCGACAGGGCCACGTTGTGCTGATATCCTCCGGATCTGGGCTGATTGGTATCTATGGTTACACTCCATATAGTCCTAGCAAGTTTGCCCTAAGGGGCTTGGCAGAGTCATTGCGCGGCGAGGTTAAGTTGTCTGGTATCCATATTTCAATTGTCTATCCGCCCGATACTGACACCCCACAGCTTGAGGAGGAAAACAAAACGAAGCCTATTGAGACCAAAATGATCACTAATACGGCTAAGACCTGGAGTGCTGAGGACGTAGCTCGTGAAATTATCTGGGGTATTAGGAGAAAATCGTTTGCAATTACTCCTGGAGCAAAGATGATGCTACTAGGTTGGCTCCACAGCCCACTAGCCTCCGGAATTAACTGGTATTTTGATCAGATCGTTGCCAAGACACGCTGTCAGGGAGCAACGCGATGGTAAGGTGAACTACCTACACGCTCCCTGAGTACAGGTACAGTGTGGGGCTTCTGTCGGAACAAGCTAAAAAATGAGGGGTCAACGCTTCATTCTCGCGTGACGCTTGCCCCTTTGACAATTTGTACGGGCGTGTGGGTTTAGTAAGGCTGCCCCCTAATTTAATTAACTGACGATTGTAACCATTCGTCCACAATACCAGCTATTTTCCTCTTGACAAATTTCAAAGACTCAGGAGATAAATTCATATTTTTTTCTAGTTGCTTTTCAAAAGCTTGTATAAAACTTTGCTTTTTTTCTATTAACTTACTTGTTTGCTCGTATCCTGGTTGTTCATTGTGTATTAAATCAGTCAATATTAAAAATTCGTCTTCACTGTAGTATTGGTGAGTTAATTGCTCTAAATAGGCGTATAATAGACGTTTACAGTATGACTGTAAACATTCATCTAACGACTCTTGAATGAGTTCTATATCTTTGTCATCATTTAAAGAGATTTCGGGATTTAGTTGATGACACTTCTGAATAAATTCTTTTAAGAAATTTCTACTATATTTTCCCAACTGACGAGCCACTTGATACTGTTTTTGTAATTCTGGATACTTGTGCTTTAAAACTGTTGCTATCTCAGCTTGAGTTAAGTTTAATCCCAGCCAAAGTTTTAGCATTGTTTGACCAATCTCTGGTATAGTTGTAAATATCTTGGAGACTAAGGATTCTATTTGCTCTCTTTCTTCTGTTTGGGTGACAATATCCCAAGGAGTAGGCATGGGGTCAGAAATAATGTCATCATTTTCTAAAGTCAGAACACGTTTAGTACGATAGTCGCGCGCAGCCTGAATACAGGTTGATAGCATTTCTTGAATTTTCTTAGAGTCAGCTAGTATGGTTGGCAAGTTTAACTGATTGTGCCGCTGATTGTAGCAGGAGGCAATTTGACTTAAATCTTCCGGACTAGGAGGTTTGAAACTACGGCTACTTTGTCTTTTTTGAGGTTGATAAACTGCATTAAAACATTGTTTAGCTAAGCAGTATGAATCAAGTTGGCTAGTGTTTATTCCTTTTGATGCTAAGGCTTCTTTTAATTCTTTGTTATTTAAATCCTTCAACAAGCCATAATCAGAAAACTTTTCTCGCTTCGCTTCTACATCTTGAGTATAAATTGTATTGCCAATGAAGCGGTAAATAGCAGTTTTTGCATAGCTTTCCAAGCTACTGTCTTGATATTCTAATTTAAAACTACGGAAGAGTTTTGCTGGTTGACTAACAAATAAATTACCTATTTGAAACAAATCTTCTAATGAGTATTTATATTGAATTGATTGAAATTGCTTTTGTATCTTTTTTGCCGCCTGATAACATGCTTCTTGTAAGTAGGCTGACAGATGCTTTTCTGCTTTTAAATGCTGGCTGGTAAATGAATATTGAGTAGTGACTGGATAATGTATAGAGGATAATGTATCAAGAAAATATCTATTGTTTTTCTGTTTCCCGATATCTCCACTTTTCTCCTCTTCCTGGGATTTACTTTGTAAAATACTTAAAAAGTAAAGTGCCCAGAATTCTGCTGTCTTTTTTGGATGTGTTTGCACTTGTTGTTTGATATTACGTTCCAATTCCGATTCTGTTATCCATTTGTGTATGAGACTTTTTCTTGCACCTAAAAGGCTAAGAAATGTGGAAAACTTTTGTACTATACTTTGACGTTTATTCATATTTCTGACTCACTAGAAATTGCAGTTAATTCTGTATGAATAGCGCAATAGCAAACGAAGAAAGCAGGAGATGCGATCTTTTTTTATATATAGGTACTACTAGTAGTTGCTTATGCAGTTACTACTGTGTTATCTTTCTTAAATTGTTAATAAATTGCTAAATATCTCTACCTTGAGTCAAAAATATATATAACTTTTGATAGAGGCGGGAGAAACTCAAAAACTTTATGAGAGTGATAAATGTTTGAACTATAAATTTGGAAATAATCCAGTAATTTATTGACTCATATCGCAAATATGGCGATCGCTCTCTTTCACATGCGGATTAGTTTTTAGATAATCTCGCACCCAGTCGCAACCATACGCTAGTATCTTATTTAAATTAACAACACGATCTAATTTCCACAAAATCACTGTCTTGTCCTCACTCGCCGAGGCGAGGGTTTTACCGTCAGGGCTGAAAGCTACTCCCCAAACTCTACCACTATGCCCATTGAGAGTAGCCAGTAAAACAGGTAACTTGCCTGCTTCCACGTTCCACAGTTTGACGGTTTTGTCTGCACTCGCCGAAGCTAAAATTTTACCGTCAGGACTGAAAGCCACTCCAAAGACTATAGATTGATGTCCCTCAAGAGTGGTCAGCAAAGTGCCGTCTCGCTTCCAAAGTTTAACCGTCTTATCTTCACTACCGGTGGCAATTATATTGCCGTCAGGACTGAAAGCAACTCCCCAAACCGCAGCTTTGTGTCCCTTAACAGTCGTAAGTTCGGTGCCGTCTCGCTTCCAGAGCTTGACTGTCATGTCTGAACTAGCTGAGGCGATTGTATTGCCGTCAGGACTTATTGCAACATCCCAAATCGACTCTTGATGCCCCTTAAGAGTCGTAAGTTCAGTGCCGTTTTTGTTCCACAATTTGACTGTTTTGTCCCAACCTGCCGAAGCGATAGTGTTCCCGTCGGGGCTAAAAGCAACTCCCCAAATCCCGGCTTTGTGTCCTTTAAGAGTTTTCAGCAAGGTGCCGTTTTTGTTCCACAGTTTGAGTGTGCTGTCCAAACTCGCCGAGGCGAGCGTACTACCGTCGGGACTGAAAACTACTGCGAAAACTGCTGCTTTGTGGTCAAGCGTAACGGGTAACGTGCTATCCTGAGTCCAGAGTTTGACGGTTTTATCGTCACTCGCCGAGGCAACCATCTTACCGTTAGGACTAATGGCAACTCCGATAACCGGAGCGCTATGACCTTGGAGGGTAGTTAGCAATGCGCTATCTAGTTTCCAGAATTTGATAGTCATATCCCCACTTACCGAAGCTAAAATCTTGCTGTCAGGGCTAAAAGTGACTCCCCAAACCCTATCGCTATGTCCATTAAGCGTAGTCAACAAGCTGCCGTCCTTGTTCCAGAGCTTGACAGTGTTGTCCCAACTTGCCGAAGCTAGAGTCTTACCGTCAGGACTGAAAGCAACTCCCGAAACGGGAGCTTGATGCCCCTCCAAAGTTTTCAGGAACTTGCCGTCCTTGTTCCACAGTTTGACAGTATTGTCTGCACTCGCCGAGGCAATTGTGTTTCCATCGGGGCTGAAAGCAACATCCCAAACTGTATCGTTATGCCGAGCGACCGTGGTTAAGAACGTGCCGTCCCGCTTCCATAGTTTGACAGTCTTGTCTTTACTAGCCGAGGCAATCATATTCCCGTCGCGGCTGAAAACAACTGCCTTGACCTCATCTTGATGTTTCTTGAGAGTCGTTAGTAAGACAGGCACTTTTCCTGATACTCTCCACAATTTCACACTATGATCCTCACTTGCTGAGGCGAGAGTTTTACCGTCAGGGCTGAAAGCAACTTTGCTAACCGCAGCATCGTGTCCCTCAAGAGTACCCAACAACGTGCCGTCTCGTTTCCACAGCTTAATGGTCTTATCTTCACTCGCTGAAGCTAGAGTTTGACCGTCGGGGCTGAAAGCCACATCTAACACCCCAGCTTTGTGTCCCTCAAGGGTAATCAGCAACGTACCATCACGCTTCCAAAGTTTGACGCTTTTATCGTTACTGGTTGAGGCGAGCGTGTTACCATCTGGGCTGAAAACTGCGCTTTTAACTTCACCGCGATGTCCTTCCAAACGATTGTACTCAACAGCCCCATAAACTGCTCGGCGTAGCGCTGATTCAACCATTAGCTGGGTGCCTGCATCTGTCCCACCTAATTTTTGCAGTTCTCGCTTCGCCCTGATTGCTTCTTTGAGCGCATCCAACTTTTGATTTGAGGCAAACAGCGCTTCGGAAGATTCATTGATCGCTTGAATCTGACTAATGACCGAATTGTGCCATTGCCACCAAGCAACAACAGCCAGAGTCGAAGTAACTATTAAGCCACTCACTAGCCCATATATAATAAATCTGCGCCTGCGCTTTTGCGTCTGTTTCTCCCACTGCTGAAGTACCAAAGAACGCTCGATGAAATTTTTCTCCCTGAAACTCAGTTCCTCCACGCGTTTGTGCTGCCAGTGTTGAGCATCTGCCAGAGGCTTTCCTCGCAACAAAGCTCCATTATCAAAACCACTACTCTCCCATTGATGGATGGCTACCCGCAATTGCTCTTGCCAAAGGCGAAACTCGGACGCCAGTAGCAGCCAATTCTCCAAGCGTCCCCAGGAACAAACTAATGCTTCATGCGCGATTTCCACCGTTTCTTCACCTGATAACTCATTACGGTTTGTTACTAGCACACGGGCTGAGGCAAGTTGCGTTACCAAATCCCAGTTTTCGCTTCCTACCTCATCACTCGTCGCTAATCGTCGGTTGAAGTCAACTCCTGTCCCCGGTTGCACCAACTGAATAAATACCCGCTGCACCAAGAGCCTTTGGTTGTGAGTGAGTTGAGCATAAACCGCTTCAGCGTGATTCGCTAAAGCTTGCTCAACACCACCTATTTCGTTGTAAGCAGCATGAGTCAACCAACCACAGAGTTGTCTTGACCACATTTGCGTCAGGGCAAACTCCAGTAACGGTAAACGTCCGGGGTATCCTAATGCATCATTAATGAGTAGATTTGTCAATCCCTCCTCTAGTCGGACTTGCATTTGTGCCGCAGGTTTTTCGATCACTGATCGCAATTCCTCACGGCTCATCGGACCGAGGTTATAAACTGCCCCCTGTAAAGCATCGCTGAAGCAGCGGTCAGAAACAGCATGTCCGTAAAAGTCGGCGCGCAGTGTTAAAATAAGGGTAAAGGCTGGAGCGTTTCTACACGCATTGAGCAGTCCATCTAAGAAAGACTGACGTTGTGATTCTGGGCTTATAGTATAAAGTTCTTCAAATTGGTCGGCTATTAGTATTAGGCGGGTGCAATTTGATTGTTGCACTGAGTTTTTGATGATTTTGGTTAAAGCTTGGTGATCTTGCCGGAGTGTGTTCGCTACTTCTAGTTCAATTTGGCGACGGGCATTTGATTTTAGATTTTGGATTTCCCTGCAAGAAGCCGCTTGCGCGTCTATGGATTTTGGATTGTTTACTTGCTCGTGTGATTCAAAGTGCAATAAAGGTGCTAAAGCTACTGCCAACGCAGCAATTGGATTATGTCCCGGACGAAAACAGATAATATGTGGGGCAGCGGATTTTGTCGGCGATTTAACAGATGAGTTATCTGTTGGATTCACAAACAAATTATCCGTTACGTTCGTAAATTCATCCGACGCCCGTAGGGCTGGAATCAAGCCAGCAAAAACGACACTCGACTTACCGCTTCCAGAAGCACCAACCACAGCCACCAATGGCTTAGTTTTTACCGCCAAAAGCAAATCCTGGGTGAATTTTTCTCGCCCAAAGTATAGATGTGCATCCTCTTCCCCAAAAGCAAATAAACCGCGATATGGACTTGGGGGCATTCCCCCCAAAGTCAGCCAAGTTGGGGCTTCTATTGATGGATTTTGGCAAATCACAGGCAACCAAGACGCACCAGGAAACTCCGATTCTACCCCTTGCAACTTCCGGCGTGCTTGCTGTACTGCTAAATATAAAGATAGTCTACGAACTGCGAAAGCTTCTAGAAAATACTGAAAAAAATCCTGCGCCACACGATTCGGCACAGGCTCTCGCATGACAATGACTGTGGGAATATTTAATTTCTCCAATGCTACAGCTAGTCCCAACCCATCACACGAGTTAAAAATTGCCAATTTTAAACCGTTTCCTATAGCCGCTAGCAGCGCTTGGTTTAACTCTTCAATCGTCAAGCTGTTATTCGTAGGGTTCTGGTTGATATAAATCCGCCCTATTTCATTTTCTGTTTGACTGTGACCTGCAAAAAATAAAATATCCCAGCCGTCTGAATTCCAAAGTTGAGCGTTTAATTCTTGACGCGATGGCTTAACGAGAAAAACTGTTTGGGTATCCGCTAAGCTATTGAGAAATTGACTTTCTCTCTCAAAATCAATACCAAAGCTATTACCCAAAACCCCTAAAATTCTAACTTTCCGACTTTGGCCTTTTGCAGGGTTAACTAGAGTACGTTTGTACTCCGGTCGAGACAGTGCCATCTCAGCTTTAGGAAAATCTCTAAAGAAATTCCAGCAATGCCAAGGTAATCGCCGCAGCACCAGATCACAAGTTTCAATAATGACTCGAATTTCTTCTGCTGTTGTGAGTCGCGATCGCAACTGTTGGTCAATATGAAGAAACTCCCTTGAGGTGAGCCACTCATTAATTTCTGCCTGTAATTCTTCAGATAACTCATCGAAGCTGACAACAGATACGTTAGTTATATCACCTGACTCGATTTCTATCTCTTGAGAGTTGTTCTTTGGTGCTGGCGAAAGTAGCTGTTGGTCGTCATAGAGATGCTGATAAAGTGAGTGCCAATCTTTATACAGTTCAATCAGAAAAGGTGCTGGGGGTAAACTGCCAATGAATTGCTCTGGTAGAAGGTGTCCTTCAGCCCAAATTTGAGCAGTCACTCTTGGAAATCCACTCTGGTAATCACCGCTTCCCAGATTAATGACTACTGATTTACTCATTTGTTAAGAATTCAGGCCGTGTAATAACTGTTACTTTTCTACTTTGAGTGATTGTGTTTATTTTATCGCAATCTATCCATCAATTTCCTCAAGGACAAAATTTTCTTTGATACTAACATCTCCTAAAGAAACTTGGATACTAAACCTCGTACCTTGTGAAGGTTTAAATCTTTTAAGTTGAATATAGTTATCGTGATTGCGCGATCGCACTTCTTGAAGTACCGTTTCCGACTCACTGAGCAAAATCAAATTTATATTAGCGGGCAGGTAATTTTCTCCAGTCGTTGGACATAATCGCGCACGAATACATACTTTTTCATCAGCTTCCCGAGTTAAACCAACCAGTAGCACCACTGATTTTTCCCCCAGTTGCATTCCTAAATCGATTAATTTAACACCTTTAATCTTAATCTCCGAGTCAAACAGAGAATGACTGCGGAAATTCAAGGCGAAATCTCTTTGTTCTAGAACAAAGAATCCATCTAAAGACTGCCATCCTGCTGTAAAGATATTTTGGAACCAAAGGCTTAAATTACTACTCGTTACAGTCGGGCTAGATTCGACTATTTTTTTGTTGCAGTTTTCTATCCGGAGGTGATACAGTTGCTGTCGATATTCATTTGATGCTAGTATTGCTGCCCACTCTGGAAATGGCACATCTAAACGGGGTGAATAAGACGTTGTATGACTAAGTTGTCCTAATACTTTTTCGACTTGACTAGGTAACAAACTGGGCAATAATTGAACTTCTGGTTTCTGAAGATAACAAAATTTCTGTGCTACCCACATTACGTTTAAGTTTGGAATTAAATCTTCGACATCCAAGCAGTAACTTCGGCTGATCACTTCATATCTTGCTTGTTCGCGTATTTGTGTCCTCGTAGCGTATCCCAACACCCGTAACCAACACTCTTCTAAGTTTAACTGTACAGCCAAATAATAATCAGGTGCCCAGTTTGTAATATCAACCCATTCTTGAGGGATGCAAAATTCGGATAAATTGCTTTGATCATCAGGAATTAAGACAATACGAGTTTCACCAAAATTCATAAATGTCCCATTGACAACTTCCCAAATCGATAAATCAGCTTCTTGATGCAATGGCAAATCCCCATTGTCAAAATCATCTTGAAACCAAGCCAGAAAACTATTTCGACAAAGAGTATTTAGATAACCATTCCAGCGCGCAGCAGTATTAGAATATTGTTGTTTGGTTACAACTTGCCATGTGTGTTCCTGCTCCTGTTCGGATATTTCTAACCATAGCTGATTGGGGAAAAGAGCCATTATATCATTTGAAGTAAACACCATTGTTGATTATCCTTAATTGTTATTATTAGTTTTAGTTCTCATTTTTCATCTCAATAAAGAGTAGAAAGAGTCGGTTGGGTGTAGCTCAGTGAACCCCAACAAAAACGTTAGTTTTCACTAAGAATGCTGTTGGCAAAACATTGCTCAATATTTTAGGCATCCAAAAATCGTGTGATTTGAAACGTTGGGTTCCGCTTTGCTCCACCAACATACAAAGATAAATTTTATTACAAATAATCATCCAAACTATATATAATTTGTTCATAACTCGTTCATGTTCGTCTTGAAACAAAATTGTCTGCATAATAGCGCCCTACTTATTTCTGGGTGCTATCATGCAGATGATTATGCAGTTTTTTTGTATTTTTAGATTAATTTTATAGTCTTCTTTAATTATAAAACTGCCTTTCTCCGAGTCAGTAAACCACAAACTTTTGAAAACAAACGTAACAGCAAGGGTTCCAACCATCGCAAAAATGCACTCTTTTTACCAATAAGGTTGGTCATTAAGTCACTAGTAACCAGGTGAAAGGTATCGGTGAGAGTTTAAGATAAAGCGCATTTTGTCAATCAGTTAAAATACTCACAATATTTGGAATAAAAAGATAATCGTGTTTACGGGGAGGAAGGACTTCCAATAAATTAGAGATTTAACGCTTATTTTCAAATCAGCAATCGACTACTGGGAATGCATCCACCGGCGCGTGCCAAAAAATTGACAGGAGAAAGCAGCAACATCAGCTGCTTGCTGCAATGCAGTGGTAAAACTCTCCCGTAAAATGTGATGACAAAAAGCACCGTGGAAAATATCTCCAGCCCCTAGTGTATCAACAGCTCGAACAGTCGGTACATCTATAACGCCAGCTTTTCCATCTTGAAGATATCGAATAGGTTTTTGTCCATGAGTGATGGCGATGTGGGAAATACCAAATCCACTGAGATAAGCAAAAACCTTATCTTCAGTCTGGCAGTTGGGAGGATGAAAATTAGCAGAACAAATAGCATAGTCTACAAAAGGTAAGACTTTGTCAAACCCGTTTTTCCAACTACCACCATCGATGACAACTGGGATATTCCTCGCTTTAGCTATTTGGGCAATTTCACTTCCAACAGCCATTTGATGTCCATCTATTAAAACAATGTCAACGTCTTGTAAAAATTCTGGCGAAATAGATTCGCGGGTTGCTTGAGTTTTAACAGCGTTGATGGAAATGACTGCTCGTTCTCCAGTTGCTTGAGTGACAATGATAGAAGAAACTGGCGGTGCGTTTTGTGTAGTGGGGTTAAGGTCGGTGATTTCGACTTGATAATTTGCTAAATCTCCTTTGATCAATTGCGTCATCGGGTGAGAACCCACGACACCCAACACTGTAGCTTGATTGCCCAAATGACTGAAAGTCACAGCCGCGTTTGTTGCTGGACCACCCGCAGCAACAGTATAATCAGCAGCGACTATTTTCTGGTTATTCTCAGGAGGAGACTCGGCAAGGTAAATCAAATCTAAGGTGACTAAACCGACAAATAACCCATATTTTTCCATAGACTTTAACTAATCACAGGCAAGCCTGACAGCGCCATCGCTATTTCTTCAGCACTGTACTCAGTATCGCGTAATAATCCTGCCTGATAATCCATGTACGCTTGCATATCGAAGTGACCATGACCGCAGAGATTGAATAGGATGGTCTTACTGACTCCTTCTTCCTTACACCGCAGTGCTTCATCAATCGCACCCTTGACTGCATGATTCGCTTCAGGAGCAGGTAAAATTCCTTCAATACGAGCAAAGGTCAAACCAGATGCAAAACAATCAAGTTGTGTGTAAGCTCTTGTTTCAATCAAACCCAAGTCTACAACGTGACTGAGCAAAGGTGCCATCCCATGATACCGTAATCCGCCTGCATGAATGCCTTGGGGAACAAAGGTGCTGCCTAAAGTGTGCATCTTGACAAGGGGAGTAAGATGTGCTGTATCGCCAAAGTCATATGTATATTTGCCCTTAGTTAAAGTTGGGCAAGCAGCCGGTTCAACTGCCACAAATTTGATATCACTTTGTTCACCGCGTAGTTTTGCACCCATGAAGGGAAAGGCAATACCAGCAAAGTTACTACCGCCACCTGTACAACCCACGATAATATCAGGATAGTCACCTGCTTGTTCCAGTTGTGTCAGTGCTTCTTGACCAATGACAGTTTGATGATGTAGCACATGATTCAACACGCTACCTAATGCATATTTTGCCTGCTCATCTTGAACCGCTACTTCTACCGCTTCACTAATAGCGATGCCCAAACTACCTGTGCTATCAGGATTTTCTTGGAGAATCTTTCGCCCTGCTTGTGTTTCATCACTCGGGCTAGCTATGACACGCGCACCAAAAGATTCCATAAAAGCGCGACGATATGGCTTTTGGCGATAGCTGACTTTTACCATGTAAACCACGACTTCTAAGCCAAAAAAAGCACCAGCAACTGCCAGCGAAGAACCCCATTGCCCAGCACCAGTTTCTGTTGTCAGGCGCTTTACCCCTGCTTGCTTGTTGTAATAAGCCTGTGGAATCGCTGTATTGGGTTTGTGGCTACCGGCTGGACTGACACCTTCGTACTTATAGTAAATTTTGGCAGGGGTATCAAGGGCTTGCTCAAGGCGTCGGGCGCGGTAAAGTGGAGTTGGTCGCCACTGACGGTAAATTGATTGTACTTCCTCAGGGATTTCAATCCAGCGTTCAGTGGTAACTTCTTGGGAAATCAGGGCTGCTGGAAAAAGCGGTTCTAAGTCTTTTGCTGTAATTGGCTGATATGTCGCGGGGTGTAGTACTGGTGCCATCGGCGTTGGTAAATCAGCCTGGATATTATACCAGGACTGTGGCATTTGGTTTTCGCTAAGCGTGTATTTGATAGTGTCCATTCGTGAAAAGTGACTGCTATAAATTTTTCTTTCTATCGTACGCTTTTCGCTGGATAGAATACACACAATTGAAAACTGCTATTAGCTCCAGTCAATCCACAAGATAATATTTAATTCATGGATATAACATCAGGAACACTTTACATTGTCGCCACGCCTATTGGTAACCTGGAAGATATGACATTCCGGGCAGTGAAAATTTTGCAGACAGTGGATATCATTGCGGCGGAAGATACACGCCACACAGGTAGATTGTTACAACATTTTCAAGTGACAACGCCACAGGTGAGTTACCATGAACACAACCGTAGCAGTCGTATCCCAGAGTTATTAGAACAACTGAGTAACGGGAAAGCGATCGCTCTGGTGACTGATGCAGGTATACCAGGAATATCTGACCCTGGATATGAACTGGTGAAAGTTTGTATTGAGGCTGGGATAAGTGTTGTGCCAATTCCTGGTGCAAATGCAGCAATGACTGCATTAAGTGCAGCCGGATTACCGACGGATAGATTTGTTTTTGAAGGATTTTTGCCTGCTAAAGGTCAACAGAGGCGCTTACATTTAGAATTCCTAGAAACAGAACCCCGCACACTCATTTTCTATGAGTCTCCCCACCGCCTACGCGAAACTTTGCAAGATTTGGCAGAAGTTTTTGGAAACACTCGCCAAATCGTCATCGCGCGGGAGTTAACTAAATTGTATGAGGAATTTTGGCGGGGAAGAATTGAGTCAGCTATTGTTCATTACAGCCAACGTGAACCTCAAGGTGAATACACTTTAGTTGTAGCGGGAACCCCACCCAATCAACCGCAGCTTACAGAAGAAGAACTTAAAGCAGAGTTGCAAAAGATCATGAGTCAGGGAGTATCGCGATCGCAAGCCAGCCGTCAGTTAGCAAAAGAAATTTCCCTTCCCCGTCGTCACCTCTATCAATTAGCTCTTTCTATCAAAATGCCTGATCAAGATAGTCATTAGTCATTAGTCATTAGTTAGAAGTTGTTCCCCTTGTTCTCTTGTCTGTATGTCCCTTTGTCTGTGTGTTTCCCACTTTTTTTAAGAGGAGTTTCGTCAGAGTTAAGGCAAGATTACAATGGAAATATCAATGATGAGGAATAAGAATGACCCAGGTGGTTTTAGGAGAAAACGAAGGAATTGATTCGGCTCTGCGTCGGTTTAAACGTCAAGTTTCCAAGGCGGGAATTTTAGCTGACGTAAAGTATCACAGGCATTTTGAAACACCTTTAGAAAAACGTAAACGTAAGGCAGTAGCAGCCAGACGTAAGCGACGTATGAAATAAATCGGATTGGTGCTGATGTTGGCTGACGACATTATGTTAAACAAGCCTTAACGCATACGGCAGCCTTAATATATTATTTCACTGACATCTTGCACCTTCTCAATAAGTGTAGGGCGTTTAATCATCAACGAATCGCACTTTAGAAGTGCCTTAGCCGATTTATACAATGACTGTAAGTCTGTCCTATCTTTAGGATACTGAGCGATACCAGCGCTAGCAGTTATCCGAAACTTGCTGTTGTTGATAGCACTAAACTCTCGCTTGTGTAGAAATTCTAGAATTTGAACGAGTCGTTGATGTCCATGAGCTCGGGTCATGCCATATAACCCTATCACAACTTCTTCTTTATCCCAACGGCTGACAACATCTTCTTCGCGAAATGATTGTTTTAGCAGTTGTCCAAGTTGGGATAATACAGCATTAACGGTTGCAGAATCAACTATTAATAACCTCGAAGAATCATCTAGCCCTATTGCTTTATCGTTGCTATCCCACTGATGGATTAACTCTACAATTTGTGTATCAAATTGCTAGTCAAGCTTCGTGAAAACCATATATTGTCTACTATGTAAACCTTCTTCATGTTGAAACCTGGAGTTTTTGAAAAAAGATATTATGTAGGTTGGATGCAGCGATTGCCGGAGGCGCAGCTAGCTTAACGCCCAACCCAATACCATAGTCGAGTTAATGTTGGGTTACACTTCGTTCCACCCAACCTACAAAACTACGGTTTTCAAAGTAGACATGGTTTCATCTATTTTTTACAATTAAAAATCTCTATTCTGTATTCTGTGTTCTGAGTTCTTTAATAAAGCCAAACAATCACTTTGGACCCACCAAGCATAAATAGGAGTTTCACGACCTGGCAAATTCCCAAAAGTATTGGGCTGCAAAACGGTAATGCGTACACCGTTTGTCAATTGCACAATATAGTTGATGTGGGTTCCGAGATACATGATATTGACGAGCCGTCCTTCAAAGCAGTTTGTTTGCAAACTGGGTTTATAAAGCGAAAGCTGAATTTTTTCTGGACGTACGCTGACAACGACTGCTTGGGATATTTCAGTTGGTGTGTCATGCTGGCGAGCAACCACAATTGAGAATCCTGTTTTTGTAAAAATTATGACACTTGAAGCATCTACACCTGCGATTTCACCTTCAAATAAATTCGTATTACCAATAAAATCAGCTACAAAACTTGTGCGTGGTTGTTCGTATATATCACTCGGGGTGCCTATTTGTTCAATCTTGCCTTGATTCATTACAGCAATGCGATTCGACAAGGACAATGCTTCTTCCTGGTCGTGAGTCACCATAATAAAGGTCAACCCTAGTTCTTGATGTAAATTTGAGAGTTCAACCTGCATTTCCTTACGCAGTTTTAAGTCTAGCGCCCCAAGAGGTTCATCTAGTAGCAAGACTGCGGGTCGATTTACAAGCGCTCGTGCTAATGCTACTCTTTGCTGTTGACCACCAGATAGTTGACTGGGAAAGCGCGATCGCAACCCTTCCATTTTTACCAGTTCCAAAGCTTCTTTAACTCTGCTGTGAATATCCGTCCTATGTATTTTTTTTAACCGCAGTCCAAACGCGACGTTATCCCAAACATTTAAGTGATTAAACAAAGCATAGCTTTGAAAGACTGTGTTGACAGGTCGGCGATAAGGGGGAACACTTGTCATGGACTGACCTTGAATCAGCACCTTGCCAGCATCCGCTCTTTCAAACCCTGCTATTAAGCGTAGCGTAGTTGTTTTGCCACACCCAGAAGGACCTAGAATACTGAAAAATTCTCCGTGTTTGACGTCTAAGTCTACTCCATGTAGTGCTGGATCTTGGTTAAAAAACTTGAAAACGTTATGCAGTTCAACATCCAACGACTCAAAAGCCGTTCCCCTACCGGGGGAATGACTGGAAAAATGAGGCAAGCCCTCTTGGGTTGATCTGGAAGCCCCACGATAAATCGAGGGGTTATTAGGGCTTGCCTCATTTTTTTGTCCCAATGCGTCACCCTGATTCTGCGTCAAATGTTGAGCCATAATCCACCAGCTATATCCTGTTATCTTCAGTTTTTTTGTTCATTAATATAGTCGATTCGGCAAACCACAGGTTACACTTTGGTTGATTCGACTCCCCAAGAAGAATTTACAAAAAAATATACTGTTTTGGTTATCTTAACGTGGAATACAGAAAAGAATTTCACCTAATTTTATACCAAGAAAATTTATTTTGGAATTGGATATTTTTCTATGTCTACAGTAAAGTCACCTCCAACCAGTAAAAATAGAGAGATACGTACAGTCGGACTAGGTTTACAACCTATATTTTTTATCGTATTTACCTTATTGATGATCACTGGTATCAATGCTCGTTTAGGATATTTGCAAATTATTGAAGGACATAAATTTAAGGAACGAGCCGCAGCAAACCGAATTCGGACGATTTCCAAACAGCCAGAACGAGGTAATATTTTTGACCGAAAGGGCAAATTACTAGCGACAACTCGCTATCCGCGTTCTGTATATTTGTGGCCAATGGCACACACTAAGCCATCCTGGTCAGTCGTCGGTCCGCGTCTTGAGAAAATTCTTAATATATCCCAAGAGGAGATAGAAAAGAAATTAGACGAGGCTGGTGCTAGCGCCACTTCTCTGGTACGCATTGCTCGCGACCTCAGCGAAGCGGAAATCACTGCATTGAAGGAGTATGAAAACGAACTGAAGGGTGTCGAAATTAATACAGAAGCCGTACGTTACTACCCGCATGGCAAAGAGTTAGCACATGTACTGGGTTATACTAGGGAGCTGACACCCCAGCAGTTGAAAAAAAAGAAAAAAGAAGGCTACCGCTTGGGAGATGTCATTGGCCAGATGGGGGTAGAAAAAGCGTATGAAGAACTGTTGCGGGGTGAATGGGGTGGTCAGCAAGTTGAAGTGGATGGTAAGGGTCGCCCAATTCGAGTTTTAGGAGAAAAACAGGCAAAAGCAGGTAATGATATTCACCTGACCATAGATTTAGATTTGCAAAAGGCAGCCCAAAAAGCTTTGACATTACCTAGGGGTGCAATTGTCGCATTAGACCCCAATAATGGCGCAGTTTTGGCAATGGTGTCTCATCCTAATTTTGACCCGAATATCTTCTCGAAGCAAAGACTTTCCCAGAAAGACTGGCAAAGTGTACAAGGTAGTAACTTTCCCCTAGTCAATCGTGCCCTCAGTGCCTTTCCACCTGCGAGTACTTATAAAATCATTACCACAACAGCAGGGCTGGAATCAGGTAAATTTTCTCCGAGTACAGTGCTACAAACCTACGGTTCTTTGACCATTGGGGGGGTGACCTTCGGTGAGTGGAACCACGCAGGATTCGGTCCACTGGGATTTCAGGGTGCGATCGCCATGAGTAGCGATACATTTTTCTACCAAGTTGGTAGGAGAGTCGGTGGTCCAACTTTGATTGAATGGACTCGCAAGTATGGATTTGGCCAAAAAACCGGCATTGAGTTTCCAGAGGAAGAATCAAGAGGTAATGTTCCAGATGATGCTTGGAAGCGAAAAGTGTGGAAAATGCCTTGGACTGTAGGCGATACCATCAATATGTCAATTGGTCAAGGTGCTTTGCAAACCACACCACTGCAAGCTGCTATCATGTTCGCGGTTCCTGCTAACGGTGGTTATAGAGTGAAACCACACTTGCTCAAAGACCATGAAGAAGCAAAGAACTGGCGAGAATCCCTAAATATAAAGCCAAGCACCATCAAAGTTCTTCGCGAAGGATTGCGCAGAGTCGTCACAGATGGGACGGGGAAACGATTAAAGGTACCATCAATTCCCCCTGCGGCCGGTAAGAGTGGTACTGCTGAAGCTGGTGTTGGTCGCCCAAATCATACTTGGTTTGGGGCATATGCTCCCGCTGATAAGCCAGAGATTGTTGTTGTGGCGTTTGGTGAAAACTCTGGTGGTGGTGGTGCTAGCAACTGCGGACCCATTGTCTTACAAGTCCTGGAAGAGTATTTTCAGAAGAAACATCCAGGCAAGTATAAAAAATCTGAGTCTGAAGAATCAAAAGCGAAAACTCAAAACTCAAGACGTAGATCTGGAGATTAACAACAAAAAACTCAGAACACAGTTGTCATACTAAGTTCCAGTTCTGCGGACTTCACCCCAACCCTCTCCTTATTAAGGAGAGGGAAGGCAGGCGGGGTGAGGTGAGACCAGCGCTGCGGGAGGGTTTCCCTCCGCAGGCGACTGGCGTTAGCGCAGCGTGACCGAAGGTCATACCCGGAGGGTTCTTCGTTTTTTATAAGTGTTCATCCACATATGGTAGGAGCGATCGCCCCTACCATGTGGTTTGTAGTTTCTACCTGAAAAAGCGTTGTAAATTTGGACTACCGTCTTTGCCAAATTAACAGTATAGTCATTGGTTTTCTCTGAATAGCGCTAATTGATGTATTTCCTTATGCAAAATACTGACAACAATTTGGTTTATTCTATATAACAAAAACCAAATGACAAATGCTGCACTACCGGGGTTGTTTTTCTTGTAATCCCAGGTAGAAATTTGGCGTAATCGTATACGGTTCATGCGATTCTCGGAATCGCTATTTGTGATATGACGCTACTGCAACGACCTCAATTAGCGAGCAAAAAAGATACGCGTACTGTTGGACGGGGTTTCCAGCCGTTATTCTTCATCATATTTACCTTATTGATGACAACTGGTATTGCTGTTCGTCTAGTATATTTGCAAATTGTGAAAGGTGCAAATTATCGCAAGCGAGCCGAGGCAAACCGGGTTCGGATGATTCCCAAACAACCGGAACGAGGTAATATTTTTGACCGTAATGGTAAACTACTAGCAACAACTCGCTATCCGCGTTCTGTATATTTGTGGCCAATGGCACACACCAAGCCTTCCTGGTCAGTCGTCGGTCCGCGCCTGTCCAAAATTCTCAACATTCCTGTAGAAGAGATGGAAAATAAATTAGATGATGCAGGTTCTAACTCTTCTCTGGTGCGGATTGCTCGTGACCTCAACGAAGCGGAAATTACAGCATTGAAGGAGTACGCTAATGAACTCAAAGACGTGGAAATTCATACAGAAGCGGTACGCTACTACCCACATGGGAAAGAATTAGCTCATGTACTGGGTTATACCCGAGAAATAACGCCGCAGCAATTGAAACAAAACAAACAAGAAGGTTATCGCCCAGGAGATATGATTGGTCAAATGGGGGTAGAAAAGGCATATGAACAATTATTGCGGGGTGAATGGGGTGGTCAGCAAGTAGAAGTAGATGGTAAAGGTCGCCCAATTCGAGTGTTAGGAGAGAAACTGGCGAAAGCAGGTAGTGATGTTCACCTGACTATAGATTTGAATGTGCAAAAAGCTGCTGAAAAAGCTTTAACCGGACGTAACGGCGTGATTGTTGCACTAAACCCCAATAACGGTGCTGTTTTAGCAATGGTGTCTCATCCCACCTTTGACCCGAATCTTTTCTCCAAGCGAAGACTTTCTAAACAAGATTGGGAAAGCATACAAGGTGAAAACCATCCCTTGCTGAATCGTGCTGTCGCTAGCGCCTTTCCACCCGCCAGTACTTTCAAAATAGTCACTGTAACAGCAGGACTGGAATCCGGCAAATTTTCTCCCGACACAGTGCTGCAAACCTACGGTTCCCTGACTGTTGGCGGAGTCACGTTTGCTGAATGGAACCACGCTGGATTTGGTCCATTGGGATTTACAAAAGCTTTAGCAATGAGTAGCGATACTTTCTTCTATCAAATCGGTAGGGGGGTAGGTGGTCCAACCTTAATTGAATGGACTCGCAAATACGGATTTGGTGAAAAAACTGGCATTGAGTTCAACACCGAAGAAACGAAAGGTCATATTCCAGATGAAGCCTGGAAGCAGAGAACGTGGAAAATTCCTTGGACTGTAGGCGACAGCATTAATATGTCTATTGGTCAAGGTGCTTTGCAAACCACACCACTGCAAGTTGCTGTTATGTTCTGTATCCCAGCCAATGGCGGTTATAAAGTGAAACCACATTTGCTCAAAGACAATGAAGAAGCAAAAAACTGGCGAGAATCTCTGAATATGAAGCCAAGTACCGTCAAAACTCTGCGTGAAGGACTGCGAAAGGTGATAGCTGAGGGTACGGGTAAAGCCCTCAATGTGTCAACAATTCCTCCAACATCCGGTAAAAGTGGTACAGCTGAGGCATGGAAGAATCGTGTCAAAGCAAACCATGCATGGTTTGGAGCATATACTCCCGCTGATCAGCCAGAGATTGTCGTGTTGGCATTTGCTGAACACTCTGGCGGTGGTGGCGGTAGTGTTGCTGCCCCAATGGTGTTACAAGTGATGGAAGAATTTTTTCAAAAGAAATCTTTGAATAAGTCTGACAAAGCTGATACTGAGGCGTTGAAACTAAGGACTCACAGTCCCAGAATGAGACGGCAGAATGAATCAAGAGAATGACGAGGAAAGGAGGGAAGCTACGAAATTGTCTCTAGTTCCCTCACTTCCTCACTCCCTCATCTGGCCCCACTTCCCGACTCTTCCTGTTGCGAGATTTGAGCAGGTTTCAAATTTCTGGCTTTGTAGAAAGTTTCCAAGCTATCGCGATCGCCCACAAAACGCCAATGCCAAGGTTCATAACTCACACCTTGAGGATTGTCTTTAGGAAAGGAGATCTCAAAGCTGAAACGTGCTGCATTCGCTTGTAGCCATTGATAAGCTTTAGTTTTTTCAAAGTTGGTCGTGAGATTTGTTGCTGGTACTCCGCCATCTCCAACATCCACAGCATAACCTGTGTGATGTTCGCTATGACCAGGGGGAGCACTAACAGCAGCCCGTTGGGCTGGAGTCTGATTCCGCTGGGCACCAACGGCAAAAAACAACTGTTCTTGCTCTTTTATCGAGCGAAAACCGGAAACGGGTACTAATACAACACCTGCACTCCGCGCTGCTGCCGCCATTTCTAGAAACTTTTGAGCGGCTGCTTTTCGCATTTTAATGCGTCTATCATTAGAAATCGGTTGTAGTTCAGACTCAGGCGCTTCTGAGTAAACAAAATGGCCTAAAACTGTATTATCTTTTGAGGTGGCTGAATTACCCGATTTTGATGGAGTTGCTGGAGTTGAACTAGCAGGGGGTGACTGAGAATCCTTCGTCTTTTTAGGTGTGACAACGAAAAACAAAAAACCGCTAACAACGGCTATTAAGACAACTCCCACCACTCCCCCAATGATTAAAAACAACGGGCGAATGCTGACCTTCTTGGCTGCTGCATCAGGAGTATCACGCAAAGCTTCCGGAATATCTTCACCGGAACTAGATGATCTGTTTTGCGGTTTCTCGGAAAACCCAGCATTATCCAAAGCTCAACTCCTGCGTTTGCTCAATATCATAACAAATTGTAAACTGGAGAAAAGGGAAGGCAATACGTAAAATTTTGCATCTACATCTGGTGGTTTCATTTTGACAAACCTCCTAGAACTCTATTTCAAGTTAGTGTTCCTAGTCCTAGCAGGATACCTTTTAGGACGCAGGCTGTCTACTACAGTTCCTATCCGTTTGGGACAGTTCCTTTTTTGGGTTGGAGTGCCGATAGGTATTATCATCTTCTTACGCAAGGCTGACTTATCAGCACAAATTTGGATTGCGCCAGCGATCGCCCACTCAGCTATTTTACTAGGAGCAGTTTTGGCTTGGGTAGCAATTAAAGGACAAGCTTATCTTACAAATACCGCTCCCCAAAAATCGACTCAAGGCAGTTTTATCTTAGCGGCAATGGTGGGTAACACAGGATATATTGGCTATCCCGTTACTCTGTCAATAGTTGGTACACAATACTTTGCTTGGGCGTTGTTTTATGATTTGCTGGGGACAACATTGGGGGCTTATGGACTTGGTGTTGCCTTGGCAGCTCGTTTTGGTGGTGGTGTTCATAGTCATTTGCAGGTGCTTAAAGCAATTGCTATTAATCCTGCTCTATGGAGTTTTGGGTTTGGCTTACTATTTCGAGAGGTAAAAATCCCTGCACCAGTGGAATTTTGGCTAGAGTTAGTTGCTTGGAGTTGTGTTGCTTTATCTCTGGTACTTATTGGAATGCGACTAAGTAAACTGACTTCGTGGCACAGTTTACCGAGGGCAAGCATCAGCATAGGAATCAAAATGCTAATTGTTCCACTGATTTTAGGTAGTGTTTTACCACATTTTGGTTTAACTGGGACAACAGCACGGGCGATTGTCTTGCAAATGGCTATGCCTCCAGCTTTTGCTACGCTGGTGATTGCCGAAACTTTTCATCTTGACCGCGATCTTGCAGTCACTGCATTGGCTATGGGTTCTATGCTGTTGCTGGTGACTCTGCCAATTTGGTTGTGGTTGTTTTGATTGGAGGAAATTCCTCAAAGGGTATAGGCAACATTAGTGAACACAAGCTCGTCTAATTATCTGCTGTGTTTTCACGAAACAGGTACACATAAGTTGGTAATTCTTGCATTCACAGTAGCAGTTCAAAGCGGTTGTCATCATGCGTCAGCTTCTAGGTACTCTTTCATTGGTCTCACTATTGCAATTAGTTCCTAACATAGTTTCTGCCCAAGAAAAACCCAGCACTGAAAAAATATCCAACCCAATTGCACGAGTAGTTGCTGCCAAAGTGATGACGAACTATCCAGATGGACAGTTCTATCCAGAACGTCTGCTCAGTCGGGCAGAATTAGCCTCTATTCTGGTAAAAGCTTTTCATCTGGAGAAACGACAAGCCGTCACCAAAGAGAATGTAAAAGTGACAGATGTCCCTCCTTCCAATCCAGCGTTTAATGACATTCAGATAGTCTTAAAAACCGATATTATGAAAGGCTATCGCGGCAATCTTTTTTTTCCAAATCAAAGAATCACTAGGGCTGAAGCTTTAGCGATTTTTGCTCAGGCATATGGAGTCTTTCAGTTTCCCGATCAAACAGTAAATGAAATAATTTCCCAATATCCAGATGCAGGGTCTATTCCTGGTTGGGCAAAAAAGGCGATCGCCACAGCAGCAACTGAAGGATTCATCAATACAGATACACAAGGCAATCTTTTACCCTCACAACCTATGACTCGTGGGGATATGGCTTATATATTGAGTAAATATTTGCAAAGACAACAGCCACAAGCCGAAACACCAGAAGTCCCAGGTGGTAATCATAGTCCAGAATCTTCTCCCTGAAGTGAGCATATAAGTAAGTGGAGCAAATTAAATATTAAACCTCACCCTGCCGACCGCTTCCCTCTCCTTACCAAGGAGAGGGATTGAGGGTGAGGTCTTATCTTATATTTAATTACGCCTATCTACTTACATTGTTTGAAGCACTTGTTTCACTTACGTAAAACTTTGTAAATGCAAAGGTGTTGATTTCCGTTCCAACTGTTGCCGTACCTCAACTCCAGTCTTGGTAAATAAATGGCAGACTGTTGATGGTACTGCTTCACCTGAGCATGGGAAAATCAAAAATACGAAAAAGTAGAGAGGAAAACACTACAATATGCACTTGAGTGAGATTACCCATCCTAACCAGTTGCACGGTTTATCAGTTAGACAACTGCAACAGATTGCCCATCAGATTCGAGACAAACATCTCCAAACTGTAGCAGCGACTGGGGGACACCTGGGACCGGGATTAGGTGTTGTAGAGTTGACGTTGGGGCTTTACCAAACGCTAGACTTAGATCGTGATAAAGTCATTTGGGATGTCGGACACCAAGCATATCCTCACAAACTAATTACAGGGCGCTATGATCGCTTCCATACTTTACGGCAAAAAGATGGAATAGCTGGTTACCTTAAGCGCGGTGAAAGTAAGTTTGACCACTTTGGCGCTGGACACGCTTCTACAAGTATTTCCGCAGCTTTGGGTATGGCTTTAGCGCGGGATGTCAATGGCGAAAAATTTAAAGTTGCTGCTGTCATCGGTGACGGTGCACTGACTGGTGGTATGGCATTAGAAGCGATCAACCATGCTGGACACATGCCCAAAACCAACTTGCTTGTTGTCCTCAACGACAACGAGATGTCTATATCTCCCAACGTTGGCGCAATACCCCGCTACCTAAACAAAATGCGCCTCAGTCCTCCAATGCAGTTTCTCACAGATAACTTTGAGGAACAGTTCAAGCAAATTCCTTTCGTGGGTGAATCTCTTTCTCCGGAACTGGCGCGCATCAAAGAAGGGATGAAGCGCTTAGCTGTTCCCAAAGTAGGGGCAGTGTTTGAAGAACTCGGCTTTACCTACATGGGACCTGTAGACGGGCATAATTTAGAGGAATTGATTGCGACTTTCCAACAAGCACATCAAATCCCAGGACCAGTTTTGGTACATGTCGCAACAGTCAAGGGCAAAGGCTATGAAATTGCCGAACTAGATAAAGTTGGCTACCATGCTCAAAACCCCTTCAACCTCTCCACTGGAAAAGCCGTTCCTTCTAATAAACCCAAGCCCCCTGCTTACTCCAAAGTCTTTGCCCATACCCTAGTCAAACTTGCGGAACAAAACCCCAAAATTATTGGTATTACTGCTGCAATGGCAACAGGGACAGGGTTAGACAAACTGCAAGCCAAGCTACCCAATCAATATATTGATGTTGGTATTGCCGAACAACACGCCGTCACCCTTGCTGCGGGACTCGCAACTGACGGAATACGTCCTGTTGTCGCTATCTACTCCACCTTCTTGCAACGCGCTTACGATCAAATCATCCACGATGTTTGTATCCAAAACTTGCCAGTGTTCTTCTGTCTAGACAGGGCGGGAATCGTCGGTGCTGATGGTCCGACTCACCAAGGCATGTACGACATTGCTTACCTGCGTTGCATCCCCAACATGGTACTGATGGCACCTAAAGATGAGGCAGAACTGCAACGAATGATAGTCACTGGTGTCAATCATACCACAGGACCAATCGCCATGCGCTTCCCTCGCGGTAACGGTTACGGCGTTCCCCTGATGGAAGAAGGTTGGGAAGCCCTAGAAATCGGCAAAGCAGAAATTCTCCGTAACGGTGATGATGTGTTGATGCTAGGTTACGGCACAATGGTGAATACGACACTGCAAGCTGCGGAAATTCTCAGCGAACATGGCATTGAAGCCACTGTGATTAATGCTCGTTTTGCTAAACCTCTGGATACCGAGTTAATTTTGCCATTGGCCCAGAAAATTGGACGCGTAGTTACCTTGGAAGAAGGTTGTGTTATGGGCGGCTTCGGTTCAGCAGTTGCAGAAGCGCTGTTAGATGCTGACATCGTTGTTCCTGTTAAACGCATAGGTGTGCCAGATGATTTAGTGGAACATGCCGAACCAAATCAATCTAAGGCAGAAATTAGTTTAACGAGTCCTCAAATCGCCCAAACAGTATTGCAAGCTTTCTTTAACAGAGAGTTTTCTGCTGTCGGTTAAATGACTTGCCTTGAAATAAATTTCCGGTTCATAGCTGAAACTTGTTAAAACGGGTAGAAACCTATGTTCATAAGTGTTTTAGTAAGTTAAAACTGACTTTAGCTACAAGCCCAAAATTTATTTCAGGGCATTGTGAAACCTACCAAGATGTCAAAAGTTGAGACTGTAGGAAACATCTGTCTCAAGTAAACGTCTAACCCTAACTAGAGACATTAACGGTTTCACCGCTTAAAATTAAGGAGATTAAAACGTCAGATAACCCTCAACTGGGACACTCGTTGCGCGCTAACATCATTTGCCAAGTTTCCTTGCAAACAAAGCAAAAGATTCTAAACCCACTTGGCGCAAAGCAACTGTTTAGACATCTACTATCAGTGCTCTCTAAAAAGAGAACAATATTTGGGTAAGATAAAGGAGCTATCTTTTGGTGCATCGCAGACACTGAAAGCTTCAAGAGACCCGAAGGAGATATCTCTAATGCTGACTTTAAAAATCGTTGTTTATATAGTTGTTACCTTCTTTGTCAGTCTTTTCGTCTTTGGATTTTTGTCGAGTGACCCTGCTCGTAACCCTGGTCGTCAGGATCTTGAGTAAAAGCGCGACAAATTTTCTTTGACTACCGGAAGGCGGACGACATTATACGCCAAAGGACACTTAGCTCAAATTGGGAAATCCTTTTGCCAGTCGCCTGCATAGGAAGACTTCCCAGAGCTATTCTCATACAAAAACGTGTCCTCCTCCGGGGCGGCTTGCCTAAATCTTTATCTAGATCCAAGGCAACAGCTGGAAGGCACAATGTGTAATGTCCTTCCGGCTATTTATTGGCTGTTTGTTAGCTTGATTCCTGCTAGATTATGCCTCATCCAGTTCCGCCGCCCGAACCGCCTCCTATTCTCGAATCTTCACAATCCGCAAATCCCATGTCAGTCGTCACGACTGACACAAAAACACTAAGACAAAGGGAAACACCTCCACTCCAAACTGCTGAGCAAAAGCCATTAATTTATAGTGCAAAGACTTTAGCCACACCAAGTGAGCCGGAAAGTTTACCGCCGGAATTTTCTTTGATCACCGCTTCTAAAAGTGCAGCTTCATTGGGTGAGGTTTCAGTCGGTTATCCGCTACAGCAGTCCGAAACCTCTCATCCATCCAATGGTGGCAGTACAAATGCACCAACGAAAACATTCGTTGCTGGAGAACCAGTTACTCAAACACTCACCAAACTGAAGAACTTATCTGACAACCAGACGCGACGCGACCTTAAGACAGCCCAAACACCAAATCAGGGTAACGTTTTCACAGAAAAATCAGGGACTGAGCAACCAGTACAAATAGAATTCAAGACTCGCAACCAAACAACTGAACCGTCCACTCCCAGCCCAAATTCCCAAAATCAGTCAGCACCGACCGGACAACCGGACAGCACAATTGAGCCGAAAAGTCAACCATCAGGAACAACTGTACCATCCAAAACGCCGACAGGCAGAGAAAGAATTGTGGAAGTCACTTCTGATAGACAGGAGTATGACGAGCAGCGGCGGATTGTCACGGCTGAAGGTAATGTAGTTGTGCGGTTTGATGGAGCAGTTGTAGATGCCGATCGCCTGCAAGTCAGTTTAGACAATTTGATTGCAGTCGGAGAAGGAAATGTTGCTTTAACACGAGGCGACCAAGTCCTGCGCGGTCAGCGCTTTACTTATAACTTTGTTCAAGATAGTGGAGATCTGACTAACGGTAGAGGCGATGTTTTTATACCAACAGCCGGACAAGATTTATCTTTTCTACCCACCGATGTGACAGCCGGAGGAACATCAGCGCGTCCTCTGAGCGATCGCATTCGAGAAAATCAACCTCTACAAGCAAATAGTCCTGGAGGACTCAACGTTAATTTCGGTGGTACAAGGGATGTGAGCAACCTGCCTACGTCGAAACAAGGCGGTCAAGTCAGACGAGTACGTTTTGAAGCCGGACGAGTTGATTTTTACCCCCGAGGTTGGGAAGCAAAAGATGTCCGCCTGACCAACGATCCTTTTTCACCACCAGAGTTAGTCTTAAGAGCAAATAAAGTGACTCTCACGCGAGAGACACCTTTACGAGACCGGATTAAGACACAGGGACAACGTTTAGTCTTGGATCAACGAACGTCTCTACCCATTCCCAAGGATGAGCAGGTGATTGACCGTAACAAGCGAGATGTCACCCCTGCACCAGCATCTATTGGCTTTGATGGAGATCAGCGAGGCGGCTTGTTTATTGAGCGTAGCTTCAAACCCATCAATACAGAAGGTTTCACCTTGAGTGTCGCACCTCAGTTTTTTGTTCAAAAAGCAGTCACTGGTAACGTTGGTAATGTTGTTTCGCTGTTTGGTTTGAAGTCAAGACTAAACGCTACTTTGAGTCCACGAACGACTATTGAGGGTTCTGGATTGTTGACTAGTCTGGACTTGGGCGACATAGAAGATAACTTACGAGCTAGTTTGCGGTTGCGCCAGTTATTAGGTGAGCAAAATCCCCACACACTTTCATTGGAATATAGTTATCGCGATCGCCTTTACAATGGTACCCTCGGCTTTCAAGACGTCCAAAGTAGTTTTGGCGGTGTTATCACCTCTCCTGTGATTCCCTTAGGCAAGAGCGGTATCAATTTGAGCTATCAGGGTGGTGCTCAGCTGATTGAAGCCAATACAGACCGTCAAGACTTGCTCAAACCAAATCGCGACAATAACCGCATTTCACTAAGTCGCCTACAAGCCAGTGCAGCCCTCGATGGAGGCTTTTTCCTCTGGCAGGGGAAAGGATTAGCACCGACAGCCACCGAAGGATTACGGTATACAGCAAACCCAGTTGTTCCCTTTGTGCGAGCTTTTGGAGGGGTAACTGGCACGACCACTTATTACAGCAGTGGTGATAGCCAAAACACGATTACTGGTACTGTTGGTTTAGAAGGGCAATTCGGTCATTTTTCTCAACCCTTTTTTGACTATACCGGCTTTAGAGTCAGTTACTCCCAAGGTCTAAATACTGGTTTATCGCCTTTCTTGTTTGACCGTCGAGTTGATAACAGAGTACTGAGTGCCGAAATTTTACAGCAAATTTATGGTCCATTCCGCGTGGGCTTTCAAACAACAGTCAACTTGGACACAGGAGAACGTAGTAGCACCGACTACATCGTAGAATATAGTCGCCGCACTTATGGAATCACCTTGCGTTACAATCCAGTGCAAGAATTAGGTGGTATTAGTTTCAGAATTAGCGACTTTAATTGGAGTGGTGGAACCGATCCATTTTCTGATCCTTCTGAGATTAAGCCGGTTGTTGGTGGTGTCAGGCAGCAGTAGCGTATATTACGCGTAAAATTTCGATGAATCAGTGAGTCTTCTTGTGGAGTCGCCTCTGTGATCGTAATCTGTTGCTCTATTACCATTTTTAGGGACTCTGAATTCCAACAATGTCAGCTTACTTCTCCAAAGTGGTCTTTTACAACACTACGATAGTGAATATCGCGCTTAGTGACAGACCTATTCTCGCAAAGCATTTCTAATAGTGTCAGTGTCCAATTCTAAAATTGTTGCTATCTCTTGAATGCTCATCCCTCGTGGCACAAGCTTTGGCAAAATTTTTAACTTAGCCTTTATTTCACCTTCTTCTTCACCTTAAGTGTCACTTGAGGCAAGTTCTCTCCCAATAAATGAGCACAAGCACCGTCATCCTGTGGAATAGGTAATTTTGACAAGTTAGGAAAATCTTGCATTTACAACTTCTTTTCTAGGAATGGTTGTCCACCAGTGTAAGTATATTAGGTAGCGCACCATAAGCAGACGAATGAGTAGCTCCACCAACTAATAAGCAAGGGAGTCCAGCCGCGACAGCACCGCCTAAATCGCGTCTGAGTGAATCGCCAATCACTAATGCGTCTTGAACATGCGCTTGCATCTGTTCAAGTGCTTGTAGAAATGGACGTGGTGATGGTTTTACAATTCCACAGTTAGATGAAAAAATTGTCACCTCAAACAAATTGAGGACTCCACTGCGACTGAGTTCATCAATCCATAGCGTTTGCGGTGCCCAAATATCTGCTATTAAACCAAGACGAAAACGCTTCGCTAATCTCTGTAATGTTTCTGAATATGACAGAGGGACGTGACCTAGTTCATGATGTCCAAAAGTTTCTATTAGGATATCTAATTCTTGATCGGTTGGAATAATTTCTTTTGAGGTCGCAAGCAATGCATCTCGAACGCTTGGAAATGAATCTTGATAAATCAAATCAGGATATCGTTCATCTAAATAATCATAAGCTGATTGAATTACCTTATTTACAATTTTTGCTTGTAACGTTCCACCAAGGCGGCGGTACACAATCGAGTAATCTTGATCTGCGCCAAAACGGTCTGCACTAAACATAAAAGTATCGTTCATATCTAGCAACAAAACACTAAATTCATTCAGCATTGATTTTGCAGTCTCCTAGACATAATTATCTTCATATAGCAGTTCTAAATCATTTGTGTTGGCGTAGCCTGCGCTCTGCGCTTAAAAACCAAGTACACTTGTACATCCTTCTTTCCTGTTCCCTGTTAAGCGTTCCCTCCCTTAACCAGTAAGTTTACAACTCCTGCGCGGATTGCTATAGTTAATGAACAGGCAAGCGTTACACCGAATATGGCGCTTCGATTGGCGCTTAGCATTTTAAACCACTCAATAGCTTTGGTTAAATCTTCAGCATAAATATGACCTTTGGTGTGCTGCAAATGAATCAGAAGCTTGGAGAGAAATATCGCCTATTAATCTACAAACTTGTTGAAAAGTTCACTCCCGGCTGTTATTTGGCTGGGCTTGGCGAGTATATTTTTGTATATATTTTGGTAAAGCAGTTTCTGTATGCAAACGCGAGTCAGCGATCGCATCACCTGCAACAAGCTGCAAAGGCAAAACACCCGCCCATACTGGTAAACTATAATCTTCCTCATCATCCAGTGGTGGACCTGTCCGCACTTTAGCAGATGCTTCTGTAATCGGAAGGGAAAGCACTAAAGTTCCCTGTAATTCTTGACGATTGGGTGGACGAACCTCAGCCCATCGTTCTGGTACAATATGCTCAGTAAAAGCTCGCAGTGCTTCTAGCTTTTGCTCAGCGTCTTGCACGAGACTAGCTGTACCAAATATCACCACAGAACGATAGTTCATAGAATGGTGAAACGCTGAGCGCGCCAGTACTAGACCATCTAGCAAAGTGACCGTCACGCAAACTTCGATACCTGTAAGCAGAGAACGCAACATTCGACTTGCAGGGGAACCGTGGATATATAGCTTGTCTTCCACACGACCGTAAGCAGTTGGAATCACGAACGGTTGGTTGTCTACAACAAATCCCACGTGACAAATCAACCCTTCATCTAAAATTTGATAGATAAGCTGGCGATCGTAATCACCGCGCTGAGGGACTCGCCTAATTGAGGTGCGTTGTGTAGGAGTGAACTGTTCTTGATTGATTTGATTGTTTAAAGTACTCATAGTTTTGTACACCAATTACGATTCTTTTGTGAGATGGGCATTTTGTTGCCCGTGCATCTCGATTCTTGCTACAAAGACGTACTACTCCCTTCGCTATTTTTAAATTACATATACTCTCTGTTTCTTCCTCTGCGTACTCTGTGCCCACCGCGAACTTTGCGGGAGGAACATCCACACCGCAAATTCGCTCTCTGCGGTTTTTTAAAACTGTAATTTACGGTATAAAAGCAGTATCAATTAATTCCAATAGCATAGCATTGCCACTGAAAAAACCAAGACTTTCATAAACTGGTTTACCCATTGCAGAGGCGTCAAGACGTACTCGCGTACAACCAATTTCTTTCAAATACTTAACCGTCGCGCTAATTAATTGCTTGGCGATACCTTGTCTGCGGTAAGCTGGTTCAACATAAACGCTCCAAATGTAACCAGTTTTGCGAAATTGCTGCTTGAGAATATTTGGGTAAAGACCTCTCACTGTGTAGAGTTGACAACTTGTAGAACCAACAATTGCACCATCAACTTCTGCCACAAATGCTTTGTAAAATAAATCCTGACGAACTTGTTCTATAAACTGAAGGATAATATCAACCCAATCAGAGTTAATAGCATCATCAAAAACACCAATATCTTTCGACATATGGTAAAAGTGCTTTGCAATCACTGAATCTTCCTGTTGAGTAGCTTCTCTAATAGCAATTTTCATCTTTACAAATCTAAATGCATGGCGTTACTCTGGGAAAAACCAAGTTGCTCATAGACTGGTTTACCTGATGGAGAGGCGTTAAGAACTACCCGCGTACAACCCACTGCTTTCAAATAGTTAACCGTCATGCTAGTAAGTTGCTTGGCAATTCCTTGTCTACGATAAGCTGGCTCAACGTAAACGCACCAAATGTATCCATATTTGCGGTATTCTGGGATAAAAACGTTCGGGTATAAACCCGCGTAGAGTTGACAACTTGCAGAACCAATCACTGCACCATCAACTTCTGCCACAAAAGCTTTGTAAAACAAATCCCGACGCGCCTGTTCTATAAACTGGAGTGTTATATCAAGCCAGTTTGGGTTGATGGCGTCATCAGGAACGCCAATATCTTGCCACATGTGGTAGAGGTGCTGTGCAATGAGCGAGTCTTCCTGTGAAGTGGCTTCTCTGATAGTGATTTGTCCTTCTATCAGCATTTTTGGGGACTTTGAATTTCAACACTATCAGCGTAATTCTCCATAGTGGTCTTCTACAAGAGCCACTTTTATGATTTGATATAAGTCCACTTTAAAAGCTCAGCAAGTATGGATTTTGCCATTACGCTGGATAGTAATTCTCCTCTACCACTTCATCAACAGCTTTACGAAGAACTACGCTACTGCATTCTTGGCGGAAGGTTATTACCAGGAAGACGCATTCCTTCCACACGTCAGCTTGCCAAATCTTTAGGGATTTCTCGCACGACTGTGACTCAAACTTATGATCAACTTTTGAGTGAAGGCTACATAGAAACTGTTGTCGGTTCTGGTACGTTTGTTTGCACTCAACTACCTGATGATTTACTGCGTTCAACGCCTATTCCATCAACTGGAAAGATGACTCGTCCACCAGTCAAGTTGTCTCAGTATGGTAACTATTTAATTAAGACAGAAGATGTCCCCAGAATTCCTGAACCGGAAATGCCGATTAACTTCCGCTACGGACGACCAGCCTTAGACGAGTTTCCTATCAAGCTGTGGCGTAAACTACTTTCTCATTACTGTTGTTCTGATTTGCAATGGCTTGACTACTCAAGGGATATTCTAGGGTACAAACCTTTACGGGAAGCTATTTCTCGATATCTCTCTCGTTCCCGCGCTGTCAACTGTGAAGCAGACCAAGTGCTCATTGTCAATGGTACGCAGCAAGCACTCGATTTAATTATGCGCTTGTTCATTGAACCTGATGATGTTATTTGTTTAGAAGACCCAGGCTACTTAAGCGCACGGCTTATCTTTCAGACTCAAGGTGCTAAACTCTTACCTATTGCTGTGGATGAGTCAGGCTTTGTGGTTAAAGATTTGGCTCGTTATTCCAACGAACAAATCCGGCTTGTTTACGTGACACCTTCTCACCAATTTCCCACAGGTGCAATACTTTCGCTACCCCGACGCTTGGAATTACTCACTTGGGCACGACAAACAGGGGCTTTGATCATCGAAGATGACTACGATAGTGAATATCGCTATGGTGACAGACCTATTCCAGCTTTGCAAGGATTGGATCGCAGTGATTCTGTACTTTATATTGGTACGTTTTCCAAAGTGCTGTTTCCTTCGCTGCGGATTGGTTATTTGGTTCTGCCAAAAAGTTTAATTTCTGCTTTTGCTCGTGGCAAATGGTTGAGCGATCGCCATCTCCCCTTACTCGAACAACAAGTTCTTGCAGACTTTATCAACGAAGGGCATTTAGAACGTCATATTAGAAAAATGCGATCGCTTTACGATAAACGTCGTCAAGCCCTTGTGAAAGCATTAAATGTTCATTTTGGAGACAAAGCAACGATTTTAGGGGAAAAAGCCGGAATTCATGTGATGGTGCGACTACACACTCCTTTTACCGATCAAGAGATTATTAGGCGTGCTGCTTTGCATGGTATCAGCATGATGTCTGCTGCACCTCATTATCTGGGACCGCACTCTCAAGGTGAGTTTATTTTTGGTTACGGTGAGTTGACAGAGCAGCAGCTGATGGACAGCATTTCTATGATAGCTCAAATGTTATTTGATTCGCAAATGCTTCCGCAGAAATACACCAATTTTCACTAAATTTTCTTCTACCCAAAGCATGATGCGGTCTAGCCATTCAAGAACTTGCTCCAGAGGATGTTTTGCATACCCAATCGTTTGAGCTTGTGTTTCAATCCAATCTGGCTTTGCTTCAACTTGAGTCGTTTTCGGCTGCTGATGAAGAATTTCTCCTTTGTTATCCTTAATTAGGTTGCTATCACTTTCAAATTGAGAAATAGGGGTATCGGAAGATGAGGAAGACTTCCAAATTTTATTTGCGTAGGTTGCCCGTAGGGAATATTTGGAATTTTGAATTAGCTCCTTCGCTTGACTCAGGACGCTGAACGATTTGAAATTGATTTGTCTGGTTATCTTCACAGAAGGACTCGCGGGGATAGCAGATTTTGGAGACTCAGAAGGACTCGCGGGGAGAACAGATTTTGGAGACTCAGATGATGTCACTAATAATTGTTGCTCGTTAACAACCTCTGTAACTTCCTGCAAATCTCCAAACAAATTATCCCCAAACAAATCATCCATAGTTAACCAAGGATCTTCTATATTCTCGCTTGGTAAATCAGGGCTTTCCGGTAAAGCTGAGGAAGAAGGACGCTGTGGTAATTTTACAGTTTTTGGTTTATTTTTTAAACCTATTGATAACCCTTTGTCAATACTATCCGTTGGAGTTTTTTGCTCTAGTTTATTAGTGTTGCGTTCGCCAAAAAAATAGTTAATTGCCCCCCAAATTAGAGCTTGGATTTTTGAGGCTTGATCTTCCCAATTACCATCTAATGATCTTTGTTCAGTTGTCAGTTGCTGCTCTTTACCGTAAATAAAGATGTTTAGCTGATTTTGAACCAATTGGAGCAAGTGTCCACTCGTACGAGATATTGTGACTACAGCACGAGATTCTATTTGGGCGATCGCTGCGTCTAGTAATGGTAGTTTTTGGAAAATCCCAGGTAATTCTTGATACTCTTTTTTCGACTCTGTTCCCGTTGCTTGAGGTAAGGCAGGTATGCTTTTCTTACTACCCGTCAATTTGTTCAACAGACGGTCAATTTCAGATAATACTTTTGTCTCGTCTTCGCTTTGAGTCAACTGCCAAGAACAGCAATACGTAGCAACTTCCTCAAGAATCCGGTTTTGCAATTTTTCTTGTTGCTGGGGCGTTAAAATATCGAGAACTTCATTTTCAATCGTAACGAGTACCAAATTGCGATTTCCTAAAAGTGAAGCAATTCCCCGCACTATTGGGGGAGATGAGAAAGTCAGGGAGTCAGAGAGTGAAGGAGTCAGGGGAGATGAGACTGTAGGGAAGACAGGAAAATGAGGGATCCACAGATAATGGGAGTTATTTGTCTCCGTGCTTCGGTGATCCGCAGAACCAGCAATTTGCAGAGTCACCGCTGCTTCTAGAACTCGCTGAATGGGAGTATTTACAGATGAAGGAGTTTCGACAATCTCAGTCTGATTTTCTTGTAACTGGAACCTCGGTTGTTGCTCATTTGTATGCAGTTGTTTACCAGCTGATTCTGTTGCTTTGCTAATCAGCAGATACACGCTCGTAAGTAGAGCCTCTAATGACCAATTAGCAGCGACTTGTACATGCCGTATGGTACGCTCAAACTGTTGACCCCAGCGCCGAGATTGCTGGTGGAAAAAGTTAAAAAGTCTGCTTTGATAACGACCAGGGGTAGCAGGAGGCATAGGCAATTCAACATTCAAAATTCAAAATTCAAAATTAAGAAAACAACGCAATTGGTCTAGTCCCTAGCTGTGTACAAATTAAATGCGTGACGTAATGGTTAACTTTTGTTAAGAGTTTTGCTGAGCTGCTGGACTCGTACCAAACAATAAATCGAAAGACTGTTGATGATTATGAGCTTCCCCATATTAGCGAAATTATGACCTCTGAAGTATCTCAAGCCAATACTAAATTGATCTCCGAAGCAATTGAGAAGTTGCGATCATATGTAAGAGTGAATAATTTGTCATCCTGGCAATGCTTGGAAGCTGACTTGTCTGTGGCTGACATTAGCACGTGCGACTTTTCGCTTTGGAGTCTTGCCCAGTTAAACGCCAAAGGACACATTGCTTGGACTGGCGGGCAAAAAGTGATATGGTTAGTGCAAAAATTGGTTGTTCCCCAAGCTTTACAGGGTTATCCGCTAGAGGGCTTGTCTTTGCGGCTATCGTTGGTTTGGTGGGCGGACTCTGCTCAAGTTTATGTTAATGGCAAGTTAGTACTTGAGGGAGATTTGTTTGATTGTTCACCTAGGGTACTACTGAGTCCTAGGGTGACACCAGGAGATGAGTTTATCATTGCTTTGCGTTTGGTGAGTCCGGGGCATTGTGATGGTGCTTTAGTAAAGTCGCTTCTGATTTATGAGTCTACGGATGAGAATCGCCCAGATCCCGGTTTTGTGGGTGACGAGTTGGCTGTGATGCAGCGGTTTTTAGAAACTTTTGAGCCTGAGAGGTTGGAGGATTTGGCGGAGAGTGTGGCGGGGATTGATTGGGAGGAAACGAACCGCCCTTCGGGTATGCGCAAAGCGCACGCCTTACGGCTAACGCCAGTCCCCCAAACTCCTGCGGAGACGCTACGCGAACGTGACGGAAGCCGCCAAGACGGGGGCTGGACTCACCAAGACGCCAAGGACGCCAAGGAAGATAAGAAAGAGTTTGAGAATTTACTGTTTGCTCTTCGTCAGAGGTTGTTGGAATCGAAGATACAAAATATTAATTCAAAAATTTACTTATTGGGTCATGCTCATCTTGATTTAGCATGGCTTTGGCCTGTGAGTGAAACTTGGAAGGCTGCACAAAGTACTTTTGAGTCGGTTCTTAAGCTAAGCCGGGATTTTTCGGAGTTAATTTTCTGCCATTCTTCGCCAGTGCTTTATGCTTGGATTGAAGAACATCGTCCGGATTTGTTTGATGCTATTCAACAAGCGGTGAAAGCTGGGCGTTGGGAAGTTGTAGGAGGTTTTTGGGTTGAACCGGAGTTGAATTTAATTGCTGGTGAATCTATTGTTCGTCAGTTGTTGTATGGTCAGCGTTATGTGTTGGAGAAGTTTGGCAAGCTTTCTTCTGTTGTGTGGGTACCAGATAGTTTTGGTTTTTGTGCAACTTTGCCGCAGTTTTTCGCGAGTGCTGGTGTTGAGTATTTCGTGACTCAGAAGCTGCGCTGGAATGATACGACGAAGTTTGATTATGGTGCTTTTTGGTGGCGATCGCCTGACGGTAGTGAAGTCTTTAGCTATATGTCTGCCCTTGTTGGTGAAGGTATCGACCCTGTTAAAATGGCATCCTACGCCTGTGAATGGCAAACCCAAACTGGTCTTTCTGACGCTCTTTGGCTTCCTGGCGTAGGTGACCACGGCGGCGGTCCCACTCGTGATATGTTAGAAACTGCCCAGCGTTGGCAAAAGTCTCCTTTGTTCCCGAAGCTAGAATTTACGACTGCCGAAAATTATCTACAGCAAATCAAGAATAGACAAGAAAATAATTCTCCCCCTGCCTCCCCTGCCTCCCCTGCTTCCCCTCCCTCATTCCCCACTTGGGAAGACGAACTTTATCTAGAATTCCATCGCGGTTGCTACACCACTCACGGCGACCAAAAACGTTGGAATCGTCGTTGTGAAGGATTATTGTACCAAGCAGAACTGTTCGCGGCTTTAGCAACAATTAGCTCTAGAGCGACATATCCGAAACCTGAACTAGAAGCGGCGTGGAAAAAGGTCTTATTTAATCAGTTTCACGATATTCTGCCTGGTTCTGCGATTAATCAAGTTTATGCGGATGCGCTTCCAACTTGGCAGGAGGTGGAGAAAGTTGGTCATGAGATATTGCAGGAGTCTTTAAGTCATCTTGCATCCCAAATAAACTTACCACAGCCGCCCCAACCCGACGCTTTACCAATTTTCGTCTTTAACTCCCTGAATTGGCAGCGATCTTCAGTTGTTGCGGTTGAGCTACCTCATTCTCACTCTTGTGCTTGCGTTTATAATCTCGAAGGAGAACTTTTGCCTTCTCAACTCACTGACGACTCAAAGCTGCTGTTTCTAGCAATGGATGTCCCCTCTGTTGGCTATCGCGTTTTTTGGCTTTGTCCTCAAGTGCCTAAAAAAGGCAATAACATAACCCAGTCTGATGATACCAAATCGAGTTTGCGAAAGCAAGAACATTTTGAGCCAAAAAGATTGACTTTTGAAAATGAATTTTTGCGGGTAACTATTGACGAAGAAACTGGTAATTTGTCGAGTCTTTTTGACAAAGTTAATAATAGAGAAGTTCTCAATGGTCCTGGAAATCAATTACAAGCTTTCCAAGATAGTGGTCAATACTGGGATGCTTGGAATATTGACCCTAATTATTCCGAGCATCCTTTACCACCAACGCAGCTAAAATCTATTGAGTGGCTGGAAATTGGACCGGTGCAAACCCGTCTGCGTGTGGTGCGCCAGCTGGGTGAATCAGAGTTTTGCTGTGACTATATATTACAAGGGCATTCGCCAATCCTGAAAATCGCCACGACTGTTAACTGGCAGGAACGTCAGGTCTTGGTGAAAGCTGCTTTTCCTCTGAATCTGGAAGCGGACTTTGCGACTTATGAAATTCCTTGTGGAGCTATTCGCCGTCCCACGAAACCCGAAACTCCAGCAGAAAAGGCGAAGTGGGAAGTCCCGGCTTTACGTTGGGCTGATTTGACAATTCCTCTCACCGTTAACAATGATGAGACATACGGTGTTAGTCTGTTAAATGATTGTAAATATGGATACGATAGCCAACCCAGTCAATTACGCTTAAGTCTGTTACGTAGTCCAAATTGGCCTGACGAGGAAGCAGACAAAGGTTTTCATGAATTTACTTATGCTTTGTATCCTCATGCTGGTAGCTGGGAATCAGCCCATACAGTCAGACACGGCTATGAATTAAACTTACCAATGGAGGTCATGATGTTGAGTTCCAAACATCAGGAGAACAACAAGTCTTTACCACCTGTTGGTAGTTTATTAGATTTGTCGGCTGAGAATTTGATATTAATGGCGTTTAAGCAAGCGGAAGACAACCCAAAACAATGGATTCTCCGATGTTACGAATGTCACGGAGAGACAGCCGAATTGCTGTTGCAAAGTGATTTGGAGTTAACTCTGGGAGAGTCAGTGGACTTGTTAGAGCAGTCTTTGCCCACACCCGAATTCTCATCTAAGGAACAAATCTTTACAATTCAACCTTGGAAAATTAGCAGCTTTCAGGTTAGCTAATGGGTTTGGGGTTACGCTTAAGCGTAACCACAAATCCACGAACTTTAATCTTCGTGATCTTCAAAGGGATCGCTCAATTCCTTGCTGGGTGGACCAAAAGAGGTATAGATGGAGAGTGCCGTAATGACGATCACGACAGCGCAGACAGAAATACTAAGAACTATTGCGGGTTCCATGACAAGTGCAGATTATGTGTCCTATTCCTATAGAATATTACAGAAGATTAAAAAATGCTTTGGCAACTCATCTTAGGTGAACTATGGCACAAAGGACGCGGTTAGGAGATATCCTCAGACCTTTAAACTCTGAGTATGGTAAAGTGGCTCCAGGCTGGGGTACTACCCCCCTGATGTCTGTTTTTATTCTGCTATTTTTTGTGTTTCTGTTGATTATTCTGCAACTCTATAACAAGTCCTTCTTGATCCAAGATGTTTCTGTAGACTGGCGGGCTTTGGGCGTTAAATGATGTTTGCTGTTGCAAAACCTGCATCCTAAAGCTATCCCACACCCGGTTTGCGACCGGGTTTTTTTATCAGTTGTGAGTTCTGGAGTTTTGACTAGCACTTAAAGCTAATACCATGAGGTGTCCAGACTAAAAACTAAGAAATGCAAAGCAATCTCAGACTTGATTGGAAAATTCGTCTCCTTAATTGGTTACTTCGCTTGAATAAGCCTCTTGATAAATTGAGTCTTGAGGAGTTACGTCAGCTTTCTGAAACACCCATTCCTTTTGTTGTAGAACGACTGATGGGTGGAAAGCGGATTCCGGTACTAAGCGTGATAAATCAAATGGTTGAGGGGCGACATGGTGCAGTTCCAATTCGGCTTTACTATCCATCAAGCAAACAAAATCTGCCTCTGATTCTGTTTTTTCATGGTGGTGGTTGGGTTTATGGTAATTTGCAAACTCATGACTTGATGTGCCGTCGCATTGCACACAGTACAAATGCGATTGTGATTGCAGTACGCTATCGACTAGCTCCTTGGTTCAAATATCCCATTGCACTGGAAGATTGTTATGATATTCTTACTTGGGCGGTCAAAAACGCAACGAATTTGGGAGCGAACAAGCAACAAGTCATCGTCATGGGTGATAGTGCTGGAGGAAATTTAGCGACATCTGTATGTCTGATGGCACGAGATCAAGGACAACGATTGATCACTCGGCAAATTTTACTTTACCCGGTTACGGATGGAACGCTGAGTCAGCCTTCTATAGAAATCTATGCAGATGCACCCGTCTTGACAAAAGACTTGATGCAGTGCTTTGTGAAATATTACGCCCGCACTGAAGCTGATCGATTTGAACCGTATTTCTCACCAATGCTGGCAGATAACTTAAGTCATCTTCCTCCTGCGTTGATTATCACAGCTGAATATGATCCCCTACACGATGAGGGGGAGAAGTACGCCCAACGATTGCAGTCGGCTGGGAATCAAGTTCGCTTCATCGATTATTCTGGTATGGTGCATGGCTTTTTAAGTTTTCCTCCCTTTTGCCCTGAAGCTTTGCCTGCATTTGCAGAGATTGCAGCTTATGTTGGAGCATTAAGTAACTACAATTATGATCGCAGCAATGACGATAACTATTGATTAAACTACATATGTGGGTTATGCGGTTTTTGAGTTGACAGGAGAAAGATATGAATGTATTCGGTATCGGTTTGCCAGAGATGGCTTTAATCTTTGTGGTAGCGCTGTTAATCTTTGGTCCGAAAAAGCTACCAGAGGTTGGTCGCAGTCTGGGAAAAGCAATTCGCGGTTTTCAAGAAGCTTCTAAGGAGTTTCAAAACGAGTTTCAAAAAGAAGCAATTCAGTTGCAAGAAGCGGTGAAAACGACTGCTGAACTAGACACCAAGCAGACTGCAGAACCAGAAACCAAGCAAATAGAAGCAGCAAAGTTGGAGCAAGACACCGTTAGTTCTGCCCAAAAAAGCTAAACTGAAGGCAAAATGACAGAAGCTGTTGCTAAAAAAACTTTGGTCATTCCCCAATTAGTCGTCGGGTTGGGGAACCCAGAACCCAAGTACGATCAAACACGCCACAATATCGGTTTTGCTGCTGTAGACGCGCTATCGCGTTCTTGGAAAATTCCTTTAGCAGAGAATCGTAAGTTTCAAGGCGAATATGGCGAAGGAATTGCACCAAATGGAGAGAAAATCCGTTTGTTGAAGCCACTGACTTATATGAATCGTTCAGGACAAGCAATACAAGCCGTGACAAGCTGGTATAAGCTACAACCTGAGTGGGTTTTAGTTATTTATGATGAGATGGATTTGCCTTTGGGAAAGACTCGCTTGCGCTTGTCTGGTTCTGCTGGGGGACATAATGGTATGAAAAGCGCGATCGCACACCTTGGGACACAAAACTTTCCTCGTTTGCGTATCGGCATTGGTAAACCAAAAAATGCAGCGAGTCATGATGAACATGGTACTGTTTCTCATGTCTTAGGACGGTTTTCTGGTGCTGAAAATCAGATAGTTCCTGTTGTATTACAATTTGTGATGGAATGCGTAGAACTCAGCCTGAATTCGGGAGTAGAAAAGGCTATGAATGTTTGTAACAGCCGCTCTTTTGATAATTCTGAATCTTAGAAGATGTTTGAAAAGTCAAAAAAAGCTCTAATAACGAAAAAATGTGACAGCGTGACTAGAGCCATGTCTAAATCATACCCAAGTGATCTGACAGATGAACAATGGAAATTGCTATTGATGGTCGTAGTCACTTCAGCTTACGAATCCGACCATTTGAGTTTTAACTAATGACTAAAAGACGGCACTTTTTAAAAAGCATAGCAGCAGTTTCTAGCTTATCTTTAGCGAGTTGTGGCTGGAGACTGGGTGACGTGCGAGCTTATTCTGCAACGATTGGTCATAGTGACCAACTTTTTGTTTATACTTGGGAGCAATATACAGATAGAGAGTTATTCAAAACTTTTAACGCTCAAACAGGAATCAAACTACTGGCGGATGTGTTTGACTCCAATGAAACTATGTTAAGTAAGCTGCAAGCTGGGGGTGGAGGCGCTTATAGTGTCATTTACCCAAGCGACTACATGGTGCGCAAGATGGTAGATTTGGGGTTATTAATAGAATTAAATCATGAGCGTTTAATTGGTTTAGATAATTTATTTCCCCGGTTTCAAAATCCTACTTACGATCCTAACAACCATTATAGTTTACCTTTTAATTGGGGGACAACAGGTTTTCTTTATAATTCTGAAAAGCTAAAAACTCCGCCAGAAGATTGGGACTATCTTTGGCAAAATCAACAACAACTGTCAAAACGGATGACGTTGATGAATGATGTTCGAGAGGTGATGGGTGCAGTTCTGCGGATGCTGGGTTACTCTTACAATTCAAAAGACGAAAACGAAATTAAACAAGCATATGAAAAATTAAAAGTTCTTAAACCAGCACTTGCAACCTTTACCACAGATGCTTGGCGCAATCAAATTTTGGCAGGAGATTTACTCTTAGCAATGTGTTACTCATCAGATGCTGTAAAAATCTCTAAAGAGAACCCTAAACTAAAATATGTGATTCCTAAAAGTGGTTCCTCACTATGGACAGATACAATAGTCATTCCTAAAACAGCCCCAAATATTGAAGGGGCTTATGCTTGGATTAATTTGATGCTACTACCAGAAGTAGCAGCCCAAACGAGTCAACGGCTGAGTCTTTCTACACCCAACCGCGCTGGGTTTGAGCAATTGCCAAAAAAAGTGCAGAATAATTCTAGCTTGTTTCCCTCAGAATCAATTCTGGATAAGTGTGAACGTTTAGTTCCTTTAGGGCAAACTCAAGAAGTTTATGAACGTTATTGGACTCAATTAACAAGTGGCTAGGATAATGAAGCTATCATCCAAAATCTAAGAACTAGCACTCTCTTCTTTTTGAACGCCACTTTTCTCTCGTTTCAGACTTTCTTCTAAAGCTTGAATTTGTTCTCTACGGGCTTCCAATTCTAATGAACGACGTGCTAAATCTTGATTTTGCAATGTTAGGTTTTGTCGCCACTCTTCTGCTCGTTCAGCTTCCTGTTGCAAAAACTCTGGAGTAATACCAGTGGTTAGGTAAGTCTTCACCAAATTTAGCACCCAATTTGTGGCATTTTCCAGTCTTTCTATATCGCCTGTGGGAGAAAGTTCTACCAAAACGAGTAAGTTCTCAGTTAAAGACTTGCCCTTCCCCAAAAGAATCAAAGCTTCTTCTGGAATGAGCGACCACATATTTTCAGCTTCTTCACGTGCTAATAATCGCAACTGAACCTGATTTAAAAATTCGTTCTTATGCACTTGGGCTAGATATAGCATAGAATTTTATGTCTATTTATAGACATTTCATACATTAATATAGTATAAATTCTTTGTCAGCTAGTGGTTAGTAGTTAAGAATACTTTTATATAAGTAACTACTAACAACCAACAACTAAATCATTCCTGGAAACTAGGCTAACCTACGTAGGCGATCGCGCAAAATTTCTGCTTGTTTTTCAGCTTCTGCTAAAGCATTCCTTGCTCCTTCTACCACGTCTGGTCGTGCTTGTTCCACAAAATTAGCATTATTTAACCTACTACTCAAAGCTTGAATTTCCCCTTCTATCTTCTTCAGGCGTTTTTCTATTTTGGCTTTTAGCACGTTGATATCAACAACACCAGCAAGAGGAAGTAGCACTTGCACAGTACCAACAACGTCCGCAAACGTTTCTTTATTTTGCTCACCACCAAAGACTAAATTCTCAACCTTTGCCAAATCTTTAATATAAGACTGTCCAGCAGTGAGAATTTCTCGTTCCTTCTCGCTTTCAGTTTGCAAATTCGCCGTCACTTTTATCCCCGGTTTAACATCTGCTTCTGCTCGCAAATTGCGGATTGTGCGAATTGTACCAAACAGTAGTTCAAACTGTTCCTCCAAACTGGGGTCAATTAAATTTATCTCAACCTCAGGGTAAGATTGTAAAGATAAACTTTGCTTAGAATCCTCCCCTTGTTGCGTGAGAGTTTGCCAAATTTCCTCAGTAATATGAGGCATGAAAGGATGAAGTAATTTTAAAATTCCTTCCAGCACATACCCAAGAGTTTGTTGTGCAGTGCGACGAGATGCAGGTTCCGAATCCTTCTGGAGACGAGATTTAACAAGTTCAATATACCAGTCGCAGAAATCGCCCCAGATAAAGTCATAAAGTCTCTTTGCTGCTTCTCCTAATCCATAGTTATCGATATCGCTATTAGTTTGTTTGACAACTTGGTGGTAGCGAGAGAGAATCCAGCTGTCACTTAACTCAGTAGCGCTTGGTTTACCCAGTTGTTGCGGCGTTTCCCCATCCAAATTCATCATCACAAATCGCGCCGCATTCCACAACTTGTTAGCAAAATTGCGGGATGCTTCCACCGATGACGACTCATCCGTCTTGCGATTGTACTCCAAGCGGATATTTTGACCTGCCCCTGCGACTTCCTTAACCAAGGTATAACGCAAGGCATCAGTACCGTATTTGTCAATCAGTAACAGCGGATCGATGCCAGTACCAGCACTCTTAGACTGCTTCTTACCATTTTCGTCCAATACCAACCCATGAATGTAAACATCTTTAAACGGCATTTGCCCCGTAAAATGTCCACCCATCATAGTCATTCTAGCAACCCAGAAAAAGATGATGTCAAAACCAGTGACAAGGGTAGTGGTAGGATAGTAAGTTGCCAAATCCTGAGTTTGTTCAGGCCAGCCTAAAGTCGAAAACGGCCAGAGTCCGGCAGAAAACCAGGTATCCAACACATCTGGGTCTTGTTGAATCTTGACATTTTCGCCAAATTGTGAGTGGAATTTATCCTGTGCTTCTGCCTCAGACTTCGCCACGACAAACGGCGTATTGTCAGTAATTTCTCCGCCTGTTTCACTCACCGCATACCAAGCAGGAATTTGGTGTCCCCACCAGAGTTGACGAGAGATACACCAATCTTTCAGCTTCACCAGCCAATCACGATACACCTTTGTCCAACGTTGCGGAACAAACTCTGGAGAATTTTTCTGGTCGAGAAATTCCAGTGCATTATCAGCCAGAGGACGAATTTTGACAAACCACTGAGTCGAGAGGAGGGGTTCAATGGGAACTTTACCGCGATCGCTATAAGGAACCGTATGCTTATAATCCTCCACCTTCACCAAAAACCCGTCATCCTCGAGACGAGCAACTACATTCTTTCTAGCAACAAAGCGGTCTTGTCCTTGAAACGGACCAGCATTTTCATTCAAAGTGCCGTCCTTATTCATAATATTAATAAACGGCAGATTGTGACGCTTGCCCATTTCAAAGTCATTAAGATCATGTGCTGGAGTCACCTTCACACAACCCGTGCCAAAACTGGGGTCAACAAACTCATCCCCAATGATGGGAATTTCCCGATTCATAATTGGTAGAGTTACAGTTTTCCCAATCAGGTGCTTATATCTATCATCATTGGGATTCACCGCCACACCAGTATCGCCCAGCATCGTTTCTGGTCGAGTCGTCGCCACCTCAACATCACCAGAACCATCCGTAAGAGGATAGCGAAAATGCCAGAGATTCCCATTCACCTCCTGATTTTCCACCTCCACATCCGACACCGCAGATTGGGAAGCAGGACACCAGTTGACTAAGTACTCACCACGATAAATTAACTCTTCCTCGTAAAGTCGGACAAAAGCTTCCAACACTGCTTTAGATAAGCCCTCATCCATCGTAAAGCGTTCTCGCGACCAATCAACCGAAACACCTAAACGTCGTAACTGATGAACAATCGCCCCTCCAGATTCCGCCTTCCACCGCCAAGCGCGTTCTAGAAACTTCTCGCGTCCTAAATCATAGCGAGTTTTACCTTCTTTTTTGAGTTGCTTTTCCAGAATTGTTTGCACAGCGATGCTGGCGTGATCGGTTCCGGGTAACCATAAGGTATTACGTCCCTTCATCCGGTGATAACGCACAAGGGTGTCAATCAACGACATCTCAAAGGCGTGTCCCATGTGCAGGCTGCCGGTAACGTTGGGCGGCGGGATCACGATACAGTAAGATTCGCCACCTTTGTTGGGGTCAGCTTTGTAAAGTTGGTTTTCTTCCCAGAATTTTTGCCATTTGGCTTCAGTGGAGAAGGGTTCGTAAAGACTGGGGAGGTTAATATTTGATGCGATCATGCTGGGAAAAGGATACTGTGGAAGGACTTTTATAAATTTTGCCACAGGGTTAAGAAGTGTTTTATGGAAACGAACCGCCAAGACGCCAAGAACGCCAAGAAAAGAGAGCCAAGTGAGGAGGTGGATGGGTTAGCGTATGCTGTGATTGGGGCAGCGATTGAGGTACATCGGGTGTTGGGACCAGGGTTTTTAGAGTCGGTTTATCAGGAGGCTTTAGAGGTGGAATTTCGGATGCGTGGCATACCTTATATGTCTCAGCATCCAGTAGGTGTAAATTATAAAGGGCATTCCGTCGGTGAAGGTAAATTAGATTTTCTGGTTGGTGATGTCTTGATTGTTGAATTGAAAGCTGTTGAGAACCTAGCCCCCATCCACGAATCCCAAGTAATCTCTTATTTGAAAATGACCAATCATTCCCTTGGTATTCTAATCAACTTCAACGTCCCTGTTCTCAAACAAGGTATCAAACGCATCATCCTCTCTTCTTAATCTTCTCTTGGCGCTCTTGGCGTCTTGGCGGTTCGTCAATTCAACCAATGAAAAATCCAACAATGTCCCGTTCCCCTTGGACTTTCATCCCTACCCTATACTTTACCTCTGGCGTACCCTACGTCATCATCAACACAGTTTCTGTCATTTTCTACAAAAAACTCGGAATAAATAATACTCAAATTGCCTTATGGACGAGTTTTCTTTATCTTCCTTGGGTCATCAAAATGTTCTGGGGACCTGTCGTTGATACTTACTCAACCAAAAGAAGATGGATTCTTGCCAGCCAATTCGCGATGTTTTCTTGTTTGGGTTTGGTAGCCTTTTCTTTACAGTTTCCAAATTTCTTTTTTATCTCTCTTGCAGCTTTGACCATAGGAGCATTTATTTCTGCAACTTATGACATTGCTACTGATGGTTTCTATCTATTAAGTCTAAATCCAGCACAACAAGCATTTTTTTCTGGTATTCGTTCACTTTTTTATCGCCTTGCCGTTATGTTCGGCTCAGGATTTTTAGTATTTTTAGCTGGTCAGCTTGAATTATCCCTCGAAAATATTCCTTTAAGCTGGACTATTGCTCTTGGGTTTTCAGCTTTAGTTTTAGCAATCTTGTTTTTTTTCCATTATCTTATTTTACCTTACCCTGAGTTAAATTCTCAACATCAATCACAAATAGTAATAAACAGGATACCTTTTGGGAATATCATTAGTTCATATTTTCAACAAGAGAAAATTGGAGCAATCCTAGCATTTATCTTGCTCTACAGATTTGGTGAGGCAATGCTTGTTAAAATAGCCTCGTTATTTTTATTAGACGAACCAGAAGCTGGAGGTTTGGGATTATCAACATTAGAACTTGGTTTAGTCTACGGAACTTTTGGAGTCATTTCTCTCAGCGTAGGAGGAATTCTCGGAGGATTAGTCATTTATAAATATGGATTAAAGAAGTGTCTTTTCCCTATGGCTTTAGCATTAAACTTCCCTGATATTTTTTACGTTTACATGGCTTATGCTAAACCATCACTTACATTAATTTATCCCTTGGTTTCCTTAGAACAACTTGGATATGGTTTTGGCTTTACGGCTTTGAGCGTTTATCTTATGTATATTGCCAAAGGTCAATACAAAACTTCTCATTTTGCTATTTCCACTGGCATTATGGCATTGGGAATGATGCTGCCTGGACTCATTAGCGGTTATTTTCAGGAAAAAGTTGGATATCCATTCTTCTTTATCTTAGTTTGTTTACTAACAATTCCCGGTATGATAACTCTATTTTTTATTCCTATAGAAGAAGAGAATAATCACTAAACAAGCTCAGCGAAATATTGCTATTTGAGACAAGTATAGATGCACGCTGATACAATATAAAATTATCAACGTTTATCTGCGGTTTCAAATCCAAAACTCTATGAGCTATGTTCTAGGAATTGATGGCGGCGGAAGCAAGACAGTTTGTATTTTAATGGATGATACAACTAAAGTACTAGGTCGTGGTGAAGCAGGAGCATCTAATTATCAAAGTATAGGTACAGAAGCAACACTAAAGTCAATGAAATCTGCAATCTATACTGCCGTCGTTGAAGCACAAAAGTTGACAGATAATATTAAGATTGAAGCGATTTGTATTGGACTAGCAGGTGTAGGTCGTCCAGAGGATATCGAAGTCGTAAAAGGTATAGTACAAGAATTACAAAATAGCAGCTTGCTTCCTATAACTTGGGAATTATCTGCATCTAACATCGTCATTTGTCATGATGCTTTAATTGCTTTAGTCGGGGGAGTTGGTTATCCTGTAGGAATTGTAGTTGCAGCAGGTACTGGTTCTATAGTTTTTGGGCGAAATCATCATGGAGAAACAAAACGAGTTGGCGGTTGGGGCTATCTTTTAGGAGATGAAGGTAGCGCCTATAAAATCTCTGTTGCTGGTATGCAAGCAGCATTAAAAGCTTATGATGGACGGGGGATGTCAACAAGTCTTGTTGAAGCGTTCAAACAGTCTCTTGAACTTGCGACTATAGAAGATTTAATAGAAGTTATTTATCGAAGGGGATGGGGTGCTAAAGAGATAGCTGCTTTGGCACCTATTGTTGATTGGAGTGCAGCTTGCCAAGATGAAGTTGCTCAAAGAATTATCGATGATGCTGCCAAAGAGTTAATTAAAGCAACCTCTACAGTGATTGAGGCAATTTTTAGTCATAGTGAACGTTTTGAGGTTGTGACAACTGGAAGTGTATGGCAAGGAAAATCAAGAATTCGTGATAGATTTGCAGCATCTGTTATGACGATGTATCCTTCAGCAAAAGTGATTTTTTCTCGATATGAACCGGCTAATGGTGCTGGGTTATTGGCGTTGCAAAGGTTAGCGGGATAAGATTTTTAAAAACCTGATGTGCAATTTTCCGAAATTAGAGTTAGATCACTGTAGTCAGCTCTCCTCATCTCCCTTACTCCCCTACTCCTCTGCGTCCTCTGCGCCTCTGCGGTATGTCCTCCGGACACGCTACGCGAACATTTCTCCTACCCCCTGCATCGCTAAAAGCGCCGTCCCATAAGCAGCTTCCGTATTCACCGGACGCACCACTGGAACCCGCAAAATCCGTTTCCTAATCGCCGTCCAAGTAGAATTCGCCGCACCACCACCAGCAGTATAAACTTGGGTTAATCGGTCAGCTCCCAATTCTTGCAATAATTCATATCCTTTTGCTTCTATCCGAGCAATGCTTTCTAGCAACCCATGCAAAAATTCCACGTCACTCGCTGGACGTGGTTCCAGTCTCGGCGGTAGATTCGAGTCATTTATCGGAAAGCGTTCCCCAGGTTTCAACAACGGATAATAATCTAACTCGCTGACTTTTAACTCACCTATTTCACAACTCAAGCTTTCTAATTCAGCTTTGGTAAAAAATTGCTGTAGCACTGCACCTCCTGTATTAGAAGCACCGCCAGTCAGCCATAACACCTTCTGTCTCCCCTCCTTGTCAAGAGGGGGAAGGCGATGGCTATAAATTCCGTACCTTGCATCTTCCACGCGGGTGTGACTCAACAGTTTCAGCACCAGTGTTGAACCAAGCGACGTCACTGCTTCACCAGGAAATTTGGCACCGCTAGCAAGAAAAGCTGCAATACTGTCAGTTGTCCCAGCACACACCATGCAATCTCGACGAAATCCGAACTGATCTGCAATTTCAGAGCGTAATTCTGCAATCGGAGTTCCAGGAGTTATGACTTTTGGTAGATGAATTTTTATTCTTAAGTTTTCTAGCCATTCTGGGTATTTCAACTCTTCCACGTCATAACCCAGTTTTAAAGCGTTGTGGTAGTCACTAATACCCAACTGCCCATGCAGGAGAAATGCTAGCCAATCTGCTTGATGCAGGAAATATCTTGCTTGAGCAAAGGAGGGCAATCGCGACATCCACAGAAGTTTAGCAAGGCTGGAAGTAGCACTTAATACTGTATGATTTGCAGGCGCTATGCTTCTTAATTCTTCCATCACCACTGCTCCCCGTGCATCGTTGTACATCACCGGTGCGTCTACAGGTTTCCCAGCAGCATCACACAGCAGAACTGTGGAAGAGGTACCATTGATCGCAATTGCTCTTATTTCTCGCCGCAATTGTTGAGGGATTTGCTCAAGCAAGGTAAACAAAGCTTTCTGCCAAGAATTTGCTAACTCAGATACTTCTGACTTCTCAAAGGGAAATCGCCCCTCTGCTTGAATACAAGCTTGCTCGTCAACTACCACCGCTCTTGCACCCGACGTGCCAAAGTCAATTCCCAAATAAAAATTCATATAATATAATTTTTATTTATATTTAATCATAACTAATGACTAATGACTAATCACTATAGGACTCCTATTTGATTTTTGTGAAAGTGCCTGGATTCTGCGCTTAAAAAGCTTATACCCCCAACAGCATTTTTTCTGTTCCCTGTTCCCTGTTCCCTGTTCCCTGTTCCCTGTTCCCTGTTCCCTATTCCCTTAGTTATTGTTTCATCTTGTAACAACCTACTCCCCAATCTTGGCAAAACAGGGAAAAGTAGTAAACGAAGTATTCAAAATCTGTTGATATTGGGAGGTTTCAAATCATGTCTGTCCTAAATACTCTGATCCTCGCTCAGGTAGGAACTTCTATCTCAGATACCCAAGTGTACATTGCTCTTCTCGTAGCGCTGATTCCAGGTCTTCTGGCTTGGCGGTTGTCAACAACACTTTACAATTCATAAGATTGTGAAGAACTGAGTTACCTGGTAGTAAGCGGGGTACAGTTCTCGGACTTTTGCGGTTTTGTCTCGTAATTTGTTCGAGACTGTACACGATAAATGCCAGGTTTTTTACTTGACAGATGATCAGTGTACCAAGTACGAAAAAATTGAAGTAATATGGCAGCTAAACGAAACTGCAAAAGACGCAGGTGTGCATTTGGCATGCGTCTACTCATTTAGCGAGGTTCCTTTTATCACCATGAACGCATTTCAACCCTCTAGACTTCCGGTACAGCCAGCACAACAGCGTCGAGTTACCCCTCGACCTAAGCGGCGTCTTCGTCAACGCTCTTATCAAGTGATGGCACTGGAAACTACGGCAAAAATAGCTGTTAACGTTGTGATTTCAGCAGCAGCAGTCTCTGCTCTCACACAGCTTTTACCTTATCATTGGTCCCAGCAAGAAAAATTACGAACTATCCGTATTGATGTCAATCAGATGGAAGAACGTGTATATCAGCTGCAGGGAGAATTTAGCCGTAACTTCGATCCGCGCCAAGCTAAGATGATTATGCAAGAACAGGGCTATCGATTTGACCCATTACAGCGTCAGGTCGTGTTCCCAAAAGATACTATAGAACATAAACAACCAGAATCAAACTAATTCCTAACTTGTAATTGCCACCCCACCAAAGAAATTTGGAATTTGGTAGTAAGGCTAAAAGCTGATAGTTCATAGCTAGTCACTTACTATCTAGGAGCTATATAGTTATCATCTATTAGCCATTACACCGTTATCAGGATGTTTCTAACTTTGTGTTTCATACATAGACCATGCCAGTGACGATGAAGGCAATGTCTACCAGGTAGGATGCTGCGTTGGTAGCAACTCGTGCAACCAATTTTCGACTTGTAAACGTAAGTGTGAACCCGGTTCTCCGGTTTTGAAGCTACTACAAGGCAGTTCAGTTAAGGCGCGACGATAATCGGCGATCGCGCAATTCCAATCTCCCCAAAGATGATAAGTCCTACCCCGTTCTGCTAGAACATGACCTTCTAATTGCTCAAACAACAAAGCAACCTCAAAATTCTCAATCGCCTCCTCGTATTGCCCTAAATCGCGCAAGGTTATGCCTCGGTTTATCCACGCCCTAACGTGGCTTGGGTTCAGATCTAAAGCCCGATCATAATCAGCAATTGCTTCTACCAATTCCCCACAAGCTGCATAGTAATTTGCCCGATTGTTATAAGCACTGGCTAATTTCGGATTAAGTTGCAATGCTGTGTTATAATCGCAAAATGCTTTTTGCGTTTCACCACTTTGAAAATAAATTAGCCCTCGATTGTTGTAATCAATAGCATTGTGGGGATGACGATGAATTAATTGATTCAAGAGGGCGAGCGCCTCAGTGTAATGACCTTGTCGGGCTTTTGTTAGAGCATCAGAGCGCAAGTAGCTGTCCCCAAAAGTAGATTTACTGCTACCGTTAGTCTCTTGCTGTTGTCGTACTTTTGTAGTGTTTGAGACAAATGGGTTGCCGTGATTTTGTTCGCCACCAAAAGGGAAAAATGAATGAATGTTCATGTATTCCTACCTGAGCTGCTTGCTCTGTGAGATCAACTTATAAGGTTACTTGCTACTGTGGTTTTCTAACTGTGTCACTTGTTAAGGTGTCTATGAGTCATGGGGCATAAGTATGGAAGAAAATGCCAGAAACCCTTATAGCGTGAAAGTTTACGGCGCTCAAAGCCTAATTGCTTGACTGTCTTTAACCAGGTAAACATAAAGCATACTCAATGAATGCTTTCATCTAATAATTGATACGTCTTCCCCAAGGTAAATTCCAGATAATATAAATATCAATTTAGTAGACGATTCAAGTAGTGTGGGCAACAAATTGATAAAATGCCAGAGTGTCCCGATGAAAAAAAACTCCCCAACTCAAGTCTCAGAGCACAGAAGAACAAAAAGAGTCTTTGATACTGCGTTGCGGAATTCGGATTTTTCTTTTTGGAATTTGTGATAAAATATTCTTATGACAACTGTCACCTCCTACTCCAATGCTCCTGATTTAGCCGCCGATGATTACATTGTGATCGGACTGGCAACTTGCTTTGTCAAAGAAGACGGAGAAGTTCATCAAGTCGAAGTTATAGAACCAATTCCCTCTGCCTCATTGGAAACCCTTGCTAAAGGTATTTCTACGTCCTTCAAGCTTGCTTTGGCGACAACTTTAGGAACTGTCCTGGACGAAGACAAACCTCAGATTCCTCCAGAATTTCCCCAGACGGCTCAATTTAGTGATGATTTTGTGGAACGGGCGATCGCCGCTGCTCGCACCTACAAACGTCGTGAAACTGCTAAATCTCTCATTCCTCTGGGCACAACTTATACAGACTTTAAATATTCTATCGAACGCAAGCGGGTGCTAAATGCCTCGCGTGCTGTCACCAAGGAAGACAACGTCAAACAACACCCCAATACTCATAAAGTTCTTTAATCAGTTATCAGTTATCAACTTTAAGTCTCAGAAATAACAATATAATTACTGTTGACTGATTGTTGTAAACTGTTTACTGATTTGCTCATGCTAAAACTTTATGGCGGCGCACGTAGTCGCGCATCAATTGTCCAGTGGTATTTAGAGGAACTAGAAATTCCCTACGAATTTGTCAAGCTTGATATGCAAGCGGGTGAGCATCGTCAGCCTCAGTATCTGGCAATTAACCCAATAGGGAAAGTCCCAGCAATTGTGGATGGAAATTTCCAGCTTTGGGAATCTGGGGCAATTTTGCTGTATTTAGCCGAGAAGTATGGTAAATCTGCTCACTCTCCAGAGGAACGAGCTGAATTAGCTCAATGGGTGTTGTTTGCCAACGCCACTTTGGGACCAGGAATTTTCGTGGAAGCAAGCCGAGATCGAGAAATGCCAGTCTTGATGACTGCTTTAAATAAAATTTTTGAGCGTCAACCTTTCTTATTGGGCAAAGAATTCACAGTTGCTGACGTGGCTGTAGGGTCTATTCTATCCTACATTCCTATCATGCTTAAGCTAGACCTGAGCCAATACCCATCTGTATTGAGCTACATGAAGCAGATGTCTGATCGTCCAGCTTTTCAAAAGAGTATTGGTGGACGCAGGTAATCACTCGCTTGCGCTCATATTCACTCATTCGCTGATTTCAAAAAGTCATTTGGAATCAGCAAATGATGCGAATGTGAGTGACTAACGATAATTTGTAAACTGCAAAGCAACAGGTAAATCTTCTTGCTTTAGCCGTTGAATCACAGCTTGTAAATCATCTTTATTTTTAGCAGTAACACGCACTGCGTCGCCTTGTATTGAAGGTTGTACTTTCTTAAATTCGTCACGAATCAACTTGGAAATTTGCTTGGCATTTTCTTGATCAATGCCTTTTTTAAGTTTGATTTCTTGACGAACTCGATTTCCACTCGATGATTCTACTTTGCCAAAATCAAAGATTTTCTGCGAAAGATTGCGTTTTGCGGCTTTTTCGCGCAGTATGTTATGTACAGATTCTAAAGTAAAATCACTGTCAGTATTCACCGTAATACTTTGTTCACCTAACTCAACAGTTGTTTGAGTATCTTTGAGGTCGTAGCGACTTTTAATATCTCGTACAGTTTGGTCAACAGCGTTGACCAATTCTTGTCTGTCAAAATCGCTCACAATGTCAAAGGAATAGGTAGAAGCCATAGAAGATTTAGATTTGAAACTTTACATTTGGATTGGTAGTTGATTTTTATTAGTTGTTAGTGGTTATTGAATTTTTTACTAACCAACAAATGACTAACCACTAACTAGTGCTCATTTCCCAATTAGCTATTTACTTGAATGACTAACCACTAACTAGTGCTTATTTCCCAGTTAGCTACTTGCTTGGATAATGCTCATGACAATAAGGGTAACAGATCCAAGGGAGCCTATACCAAACATGAGCGAGCGTAAAACGGGTATATTCAAAATATAAAAAACTGAGTATAGCAACCTAGCTACGAGAAAAGCGATGGTAGCCGCTACAGCTAGGGGAGAAGAAACACCCGTTACGTATGTCATTAACGCTGCTGCAGAAAAAATCATAAACGCTTCAAACGAGTTTTGGTGTGCCCAAGTTGCTCGTTGAGCGTATGGTGGTAGTTTATCAAACATGGCGCGCGGAGCAGAGAAATCGTACCCAACGCGAGCACGGGCATAAGCTACCACTAGATACGGTACATAGATGAGTGCAGCAGCAGCGGCAATAGAGTACAAAAAAATAGTCATTTAGTCAAATACAAAAGTCAATGACACACGATTAATCAAAGTAGAATAATGTCACCACCTTTCTTTGTTCTTCTGCATCTTTACAAGTTTGCAGCAGGATGCCACTGTCGTGAAATGCAAAACATATCAGTTGCTGGCACCGAGAGACAATCTCTTTGTTGCACAAGTAACTAGCTTCGGCAAGAGACATATGATCCTTGCTAGCATTTTCCACTAGATGCATGACCTTTTCTAATTGCTGACGCGATTCGTGAGGTTGGCGTTCTAAACTTTGAGGTAGAATCACCGTCAACAAATTCGGATCAGCCCGCATTGCTCCCTTAATAGCAGCTGAATTTGTACCCGTAGCGCCAGAGGTGATAATCTGGTTGCCTGATAAAACCAAGGCATAGGTCATCATCTCAATCAGATTCTGATGGGTAATCGGGACATGACGTGAACCCAGCAATGCAATTCGTTTAGAACCCGTTTGCTGGATTGTCGCCAGTTCTTGCGCTAATGTATCGACGTTGATGAGGTCTGTTGACTGGCTCAAAGACTGACAAAATCAGATTAAACAACCTAGCTATTGTAACAGACGCAGGGGAGTTCTCTGTCAGCTATTTGTCATCTGGTCATGCTATTTTTTTATTTGCTCAACTTAATAGCCTAATTGCTTGCTCACACCAAGCAAGCCAATATGTTTCATAACTTATACCATTGAGTAGAGTCAGGTACTGAAATTTTGCTTGTTCTGACAGTGGTTGAGAATTTTGGAAGTATCGTTGCTCTAAAGCTTTGTATGTAGACAATTTTTCCTGGTGAGCTTGACGATGACGTTCTAATTCTTCCAAGATAGTCTGCTTTTGAGCAACATAACCGCCAAAAATTTTCACCAGTAAATCGTCTTTTATTGGCGTGGGTTCACATGGCTGTACAATCCACTCCAAAAGCTGCTGTTTACCCTCTTCTGTAACTTGGTAAAGCTTTTTATCTGGCCGTCCTTCTTGCGGTATGATCTGCGAGGCAATCCAGCCTTGAGCTTCAAGTTTAGATAACTCGCGATAAATCTGTTGGTGACTTGCTGACCAAAAAAAGCCAACTGAACCATCAAATTGCTTGGCTAGGTCATACCCACTACAGGAACGATCCACCAGAGATGCCAATATCGCGTGAGCTAAAGCCATGAAAAATTCTCCTTGACATATGCAACTTTTTGAATATACACTTTTGCTATGCAATTAGTTTTATAGCAATAAGTTGCATATTAAAAGCGTCCTCAGTCTTTAGCTCTTCAAAGCTATCAATAACAAGGAGAAAAGTGAAATGGTATTAGTTTCAGTCACACGCTTACATCTCAAATCGCCTCGCTATTTTCCAGCCTTTTTATGGCACAATGCCCTTTCATCGTGGCAAATCATTAACACTCCTGGTATGTTAGGCGGTAAACTCACAAGCGACAAACAAGGAGGTGCTTGGACTGTGAGCATGTGGGAGGATGAGTCAGCAATGCGACAGTACCGTAACTCTGGCGCACACCGCCAAGCCATGCGATACCTGCCCCGTTGGTGTGATGAAGCGGCAGTTGTTCACTGGCAGCAAGAAGATACAATCTTACCTGATGCTTCAGAGGCTCACCGCCGGATGGTGAGTGAGGGTCATTTTGCCAAAGTGCTTCAGCCATCAGATAATCAGCAAAAGCGGCAAATTCCAGAACCACCATCACCAAAGGGAATACCACTACAGCCCAGGAAAAAAATTGATTTACAGCATAAGTCATTCAAAATTCAAAATGGTTAGCTGTGTCTTACTCATACTAGATCCGCACCTCAAACCCACCTATCTTGTAGAGACCGTACAGTACTGTCTCTACATTAAATGTCGTTTTTATAGAGGATTGTAAAAACTGGATTTGGTATCAGATGAATTATGTGACAGACTTTGCAAGGGCACAGCATTGCTGTGCCGCTACTCTCCATCTTGATTACTGAATCGAAGTTGGTATTAATAATTTTCAAGACAGTGCCGCAGCTGGATTTAAATTCAGCAAAGCAAGCAACCGATCAATATCAAAATGTTGAGCCATGAGATGGCGAATGCACTCGACTTTTAGAGGTTCATGGACACGAACTGTACCAAAAGTGCGGTCAATAATTTCCACAGTCGTTAAGGTATCTAAATCAACTGATAAGATTGGGATTTCAAGTTCTTCTGCGCGATTGAGAATAAAGGGAGGAGGAGGTAATTGTCCGGTAAGGATTAGGCATTGGGTGGAAGTTTCTAAAGCAGCTTGCTGAATTTCTACGCGATCGCCCCCCGTCACCACCGCCATATTCCGCCGCATAGCAAAATACTTCACCGCTGCGTTAACATTCATCGCCCCAATTGCCAAACTTTCCACCATCAAATCTAGGCGATCGCCACAGCAAAGAACCTCCGCCTTTAACTGGTGTACCAGTTCGCGCACGCTAACACTGCATAACAAAACACTTTTCGGTAACATTCCCAGCACAGGAATACCCTGCTGTTCTAAAAACGGACGGATACTGGTGTTGACGGCTTGTAATTGTTCTGCAGGAATATCGTTGATGACAACACCAAGTAAGCGATCGCCCAGGCGCTGTTTAGCACACAAGAGTGCTTCAACTAAAAGCAGCGATTTGTAGCGGGCTACCAAAAGTACGGCAGCATCCACCACTTCTGCGACTTGCAGCAAAGACAAATCAAACAAACTGCCTTCTTCCAAGTTACCAGGACCTTCTAGCAACACCAAGTCGCCAACTTGTATTTGCGAATATTGCTGTGCTAGCAATTTTTGATAATTGGTTTTGTCTAACCCTTGCAAACGTTTTTGCACAGTGACTTCATTTAAAGCCAGCATCGTGGGTGCAACGCGGTTTTTTGATAAGTTGAGGCTGTTAGCAATAAATTGAACATCTTCCTCAACCATCGTTCCTGTAGATTCACTTAAACAAGTGCCTAGCGGTTTGCCATAGGCAATGTCCAGCCCCTTTTGCTGTAGTTGATAAGACAAACCCAGGACTGTTGCAGATTTACCGCAGTAAGCCTCCGTAGATCCAATTAATAAATACTTAGCGGATTTTGGCACACATGCACTCCTAATTTACAAAAGTTTAGGTAACTTTCAACGTTTAGCAGTCAGTTTGATTTTAGCTGTAGATAGCCTATCCACAAAACTAACGGATACTCCTTCGTGCCATTTACACAGCTTCTGCGCAGGAGGCACGAAGGATCAAGGCTTAGGGCAAAGCCCGTGGCGCACAGGTATACCCCTATCTCTTGCCCAGACGCTAAATCCAGCAAGACACAGAGTTTCGCCCAAGATAATCTCAGAAATAATTGCTGACAGCTTTTCACAACCCAAGTAGGTTTTACTCATTTTAGGTCGAACTTGCAGTTAAAGTTGTAAACCTACTTGACCATAGGTAATGATTGCTCAACTTAAGCAAGTGTTGATGATTTTAATAACAGCTTTTTTTACGGTAGCATAGGCAAAACCAACAAAGATAGATAATAGTCGTAAAAATAGCGTATAATGTATTACTCTAAACGCAAGAGTTTGCGATAAAATACTTGAGAAAAATCAGTGAGGCGATAGCGCTCGTAATTCTCTATGAATTCAATGAGAAAATTAATAAACTCAAAGCTTGCCATCATGACTTCATAACTCAACTGGGCGTTGCCATCAAACTGCATTCGGCAACGGGTTAAGTCTGAGGGCAGAGTCGCAACATTCCAAGTGGCGACAAAGGGAATGTTATCACTGCCTTCTATTTTGCGGTATCCCTCCAAAATACCTTTTTGATAAAGAGTAATTGCATGAGGCAAGAAGTTACGCTTGTTACCCTGAATGTAAGGCAAGTAGACGCTTGTTTGTTGTTGAGTAGCGGGGTGCAGTTGTTCGAGTGACATATTAGAAATACTCCTTAAGTAACTTGACAATTTGCGTAGTTTAATGATTTGTGTCAATAGTATTCCTAAAAAATGTTTGTTTAGTATTCATTGAGGTGAGGATAATAATTTTTGTGTTTTGATCCTTACGGGTATGAGCGAAGCAGATGCCTAACACCAGTTGACGCCAGGTACTACCCTACGGGAAGTCGCCCATAGGCGTCTACAAGAAAGGTATGACCGACAAAGGCTGTGTCCACCCTTGGGGGAACCTAACCAGGGCGTTTACCTTCTCTAACGCACTGCTGAGAAATTATGCACGTCAGTCGCCTGCCTTCGAGTTATCCTACCAACAGCGCTGACTTAGTACCGCACTGGCTCACTTTTCAGTTTTGACTTTTTGTTTAAAGATGTCCTAAAGAACACTTAAGTGGTTTTACCCTATGGCTCCACTGGTTGCAAACTACTACTTAACCTACCGTTGTAACGCTAGATGTCATTTTTGTAATATTTGGTCACTTGAACCTGGTAAAGAAGCAGATTTTGAAACAATCAAGCACAATTTGAACGATTTACGCCGCTTGGGAGTCAAATATGTGGATTTTACAGGCGGTGAACCACTCCTGCGTCATGATGTGAAAGAAATTTATACAGAGGCGAAACGTCTGGGTTTTGCCACGAGTATAACGACAAACACTATTCTGTATCCGAAGAAAGCTAAGGAAATTCAGGGATTAGTAGATTTTTTAAATTTTTCCTTAGATGGTGCAGACGCTGACACTCATGATCAGTCTCGGGGAGTGAAAATTTTTGACAACTTGGTTGAGTCGGTGGCGATCGCCAAGTCTCTAGGAGAATACCCTGTCCTCAACCACACTGTCACCGCTCAAAATTACCACCGGATAGAAGAAATAGGGAAATTAGGCAAAGATCTTGGTGTTCGAGTTTGGCTAAATCCCGCCTTCACAGCATACGAACACTACAACTCGAACAAAAATCCGACACCAGAAATGGTAACGGCAATAGAAGTCACTGCAAAGAAATATAACAATGTCGGTTACAATAAGGCTGCACTAGCATTTATTGAAGCTGGGGGCAATGATACTAAAAATCCCCGCTGTAAAGCGGTGGATGCTGTCATCGCCATTTCTCCTAACGATGAACTGCTGCTACCTTGTTACCACTTCGCTCAAAGTGGAGTTCCCATTAATGGGCGACTTTACGAGCTGTATCGCGAGTCTGAGGAAGTTGAAAAATACCGCCAATCTCAAGGTAAGCTCAAGGTATGTGAAGGTTGCACAGTTTGGTGTTACCTAATACCCAGCTTCTTTATGGGTGTAGACAAATATTGGTGGTTAAATCAAGTAACCTATGCCAGCGAATTCCTGGCCCGAAAACGATTCTTACAACGAGCTTGATCCGCTCGATTCCCTATTTTCAGACCTCTCTGGTTTAGAGGAGTTACAAGAGGAGGAGACATCCGTAAGCGTGTCTGTTCCGTCTCGGTTTCAAGGTCGTAGACGCAAAGCCGCTCTAGTTTTGACGATAGTCTGGAGTGGTACTATCGCTCTGCATTTAGTTTCTTGGGGAACTCTGTTTGTCTTGGGACTGACGACTATCATCGGATTTCATGCCTTAGTGATAGTGTTCGCCCGAGCAAAACCCCACCCAGAACAAATGCAGGGAGATTTGCCCTCTGTATCTGTGTTGGTGGCAGCGAAAAATGAAGAAGCAGTTATTGGCAGATTAGTCAAGAGTCTTTGTAGTCTAGATTACCCAGGAGGGCAATACGAAGTCTGGGTCATTGATGATAACAGCAGCGATAGGACGCCGCAATTGCTATCAGAACTAGCCCAGAAATACGACCAACTGAAAGTACTGCGACGAAAGCCAGAAGCAGGAGGAGGAAAATCAGGAGCGTTGAATCAGGTTTTAGCGCTGACAAAAGGAGAAATTTTGGCGGTATTTGATGCCGATGCCCAAGTTTCACCAGACTTGTTACAGCGTGTCATACCGTTGTTTCAACGAGAGAACGTAGGTGCAGTGCAGGTACGAAAGGTGATCGCCAATGCCAAAGAAAATTTCTGGACAAAAGGTCAGGCGTCAGAAATGGCATTCGATACATTCATGCAACACCAACGCAATGCTAATGGTGGTGTTTGCGAACTACGCGGTAACGGTCAATTTGTCCGGCGAAAAGCACTCCTGTGTTGCGGTGGCTGGAATGAAGAAACAATTACCGATGATTTGGACCTGACACTGCGCTTACATCTAGAAAAGTGGGATATTCAGTGTGTCTTCAACCCAACTGTAGAAGAAGAAGGTGTGACTAATGCCATTGCATTGTGGCATCAACGCAACCGTTGGGCAGAAGGTGGGTATCAGCGGTATTTGGATTACTGGGATTTGATTCTCAGAAACCGCATGGGTACGCGCAAAACCTGGGATCTATTCGTGTTTGTGCTGCTACAGTACATCTTACCTACAGCGGCTGTGCCAGATTTGTTGATGGCGATCGCACGATCACGTCCACCCATTTTCAGTCCAGTGACAGGCTTGACGATAACGCTGTCAATAACGGGGATGTTTGCTGGTCTGTGGCGTATACGACGTCAAGACAAGCAAGTCAAATTATCTACTTATCTTCTGCTGCTTCTTGAGACCTTGCGTGGCACATTATATTTGCTCCACTGGATAGTGGTCATGAGTAGTACTACCGCCCGGATGTCGGTACGTCCCAAGCGGTTGAAATGGGTGAAAACTGTACATCAAGGTGAAGATGGAGAATGAACACAGTGACCGAAACAATTCAAAATTCAAAATTCAAAGTTCAAAAACCAAGAAAGAAATAATTTTGAAATTAACAATTGGGATGCAACCCCACGTCAGCCCCTTCGGGGCTGACGTGGGGTTGAGATAATCAAAAAGGATTTTTATCGACTCCCAAAAAAAGATTTTGAGTGAAAACAAAATCTTCCCAAGAACTTTTTTGGGAGTCGATATTAGTGAAAACAAAATATTCCCAAGAACTTTTTGAGTATCTCAAGGTTTTTAATTTTGAATTTTGAATTTTGAACTTTGAATTCTCGCGAAGCGAGTGACTGTTCACTGATTTAAAATTCATCATCCGCCTCTGCTTCACCTTCCCACTCGCCTGGGGTTGTAGAAGTCGCTCGTTCTATGTCATCTGTCAATCGGATGACTTCTCCATCAAAAAATTGTGCCAGACGTTGTGCGGCGGCTGTGACTTCATCAACTTCCCAATCAGGCGTAGGCGTAGACGCCGATGGTTGAGTTTGTGAGGGCTTATCACTACGATGAGTTGTGTCTAAATTTTGCACCGCCGCAGTATTTGCTGCATTTGGAGATTTTGTTGTCGGTGGTTTGGTTGATTTGGGAAGTTCTGGAGATGGCGCAGATGGTGGTTCATAACTGGGACGAGTTTTGGGCTTTTTTTGAGGAGAAGTTTGAGGTGGAATAGAAGTTGATGGAGTTGCTATTTCTAGGTTTATCTTGACTTCGCATTTAAAAGTTTCCTTAAATGCTGCTGCGATTATGGGGTGATATGTTTGTACTTTTTTATACCATTTTTCTTTAACAGCAACACGAGCTACAGTACCATCAAATTCTATAAGATGGCACATTTGACCCAGTAGCGCTTGTTTTGGTAGGTCTCCCAGATTACTCAGCACTTGCTGCCAAACCGGAGTTAAGTCTATTTCTGTACTCTGACTAACTTCCTCTGTTTGGGATGCTGAGGTAGGTACTTCTATTTCGGGGCGTGGTTCTGGAGGATGAGGAGAACTCGGGGTTTCCTCTGGTGATGAGGGGGTAGTAGGAGTTTTTGATAAGGTATGGGTTTCGTCAATTTTGACTTCTTCTACGGTTTTTGAATTGTTTTCTGGTGCTGATACTGAAGGTGGTTCACGGCTTGTAATTGACTTTTGTTCGCTTTTTTCTAGAGATGGTGAAACCGTAGGTGGCGAAATTCTTGGTGGGTAAACTGCGCCTCTACCGTTTTGTGGAACAGAAATATCAGCTGAGGGTAACAATCCCAGCAACGTCACCTCTAACCACAAACGCGGTTGTGTGGTGTTTTTCAGTTGCACTTCAGCGGTTCGCAAGTGTTGCTGTCCTAGCAAGATTGTACTTGTGTCAAACTGTTGGGCAAAATCAATCAGTGCTTGCCAAGTTTGGGGAGTACAAGCAACCAAATCGTTGCGACCAGACGCAGTTTTGGCGATGAGTAAATCTCGGTAAAATGCAGCGAGATTTTGGAGAATAATCAGAGGTTCTCGACCACGATCTAAGATTTTACGAGTGCAATCTAAAACAGCTTCTGGGTTGTTAGAGGCGATCGCATTCAACAACAAAAGTAAATCGTGTTCGCTGACTGAACCAATTAAATCCCAAACTCTTTCAGGTGTCACATCACCCGATAATAAACTGACTTGGTCGAGGAGACTTTCTGCATCTCTCAATCCGCCTTGGGCAATTTGGGCTATTAAACTTATCGCTTCGATGGTAATGTTAATATTTTCTTGGTAAGCGATATAATTCAAATGCTTCGCCATCGCCTCTAAATCTATTCTGCGAAAGTCGAAGCGTTGACACCGAGAAATTATGGTAGGTAAGACTCGTTGCGCGTCAGTTGTTGCTAGTACAAAGACAACATGTTTCGGTGGTTCTTCTAGTGTCTTCAGTAGCGCATTGAATGCGGCTTGGCTGAGCATATGACAGTTATGCAAGGAAAGCCCGTTAGCTACAAAGTTATGATTATCCTCAACTTCGATATCATAGACTCGCTCAACTTCACCGATATGAACAGATTCAACAGTTTCTAAACTTGTAATCCATTGTGGGAATTGAATATCTTTGAAGGTCTGAGATCCATTTTTTACTGCTTGCACCCACGTTAATGTAGCAGTATGTCTTGTCTGGGTTACTTCTGATGCGTCCATCTGTGCCAAATTTGTAGATGAGGGTACCACATCCACATTCACAGGGGATAGTATCCTCATTCCTTCTTTTACGTCTTTTGCTGGTACCCATCCCTGGTCTGTTTTAATTAAATGATTGCCCGTGCATTTGATTTCACGGTTAGTTGTTTTTATAACTAGCGTTTGGCGTTCACCTTGGTCTAGCCATCTTAGAACTTTCTTGAATTCCCACTTGAGCGATGAATCGTTATAACTGAGAACCCTTTTGCCTTTGATATTGGGATCATCTATTCTAACAAGTCCCCTATCAGTCAAGACCAAAGAATCTCCAGTCAGGCACTCATCAATAACATAAACTTTGTACCGACATTGTACAGGGGCAAATTGCGCTCTTTCTATAATTTCGCGGATATTATCGACACCAGTATTGCTGGCAGCATCTATTTCAATAACATCTAAAGAATAGCCCTTAGTAATTCCCTGACAAACATCACACACGCCACAGGGTTGAGGGGTGGGTTTGTCACTTTTGAGACAATTAAGTGATTTTGCCAAAATCCGAGCACTGGAAGTTTTCCCTGTACCTCTCGGGCCAGTCAACAGGTAAGCAGGGGCTATTTTGGCGGCGCGGATAGCGTTTGTTAGGGTGGTAGCGATCGCCTCTTGTCCCACCAGTTCAGCAAAACTCTTTGGGCGATACTTGTGGTGCAGGGGTTCGTAAGACATGAATAATGATGTCAATGCCTTTGATGGTTAATAACTAGCACCCACGATTTGGGCTTAGATCATTTTAAATTTATGACGTAACTTCAAACATTGATGATTATTTTTTAGTACAAATATACCATATAAAGAAAGTCTAGCTTGGGGATATTTTTCTACTTTGTGTTAATTTTTCTTCACTATAGAGACAGAAAACTTTTTTGTCTGTACATTTTACTTGATATGAGTAAGATATGTGAGTGTAGTTGACAAACGCATAGCAGCTTGTCCTTATACACCGCTACAATCTTATGATGTCCACCAACACTTACCGGTGCGGGAGATGTTCAAGCGGTTAATTCAATGGCTCAAAAAATTTTTGCAACGCTTGTTTGGCTCAAATCAGACTCCAGCCAAAACAGAGGGAAATATTCACAAAGAACCGCCCCCACCCCTAAGTGATACAGATTTGGAATTTCTGTTTACAGAACTCTTAGAAGGTGTGCATCAAGCACGAGGGCAAGCATGGGCACAGAAATGGTTAAATAATATTGAACATCGCGTCCCAGAAGAACGTTGGGTGCAGTGGTTGGAACGTTTTGGTGCAAGATTGTTAGCATCACCCACACCCAATAACGAATTAGCTTCCCGAATGGTACAACTAGGTGAGTTGGAGATTGGAGAAGTGGGAAATGCCGCCTATGATATTGGGATGCAGTTGTTAACGCGCACAGTTGGCGAACCAATATGGGAGTATCAAGGACCAGATGCTGTCAAGCAAACTCCTGTAACGCCACAAACTCAAAGTGAACAACCGGAAGATATGGAAATAGAAAATCTTCCAGAAGGAGAATACCAAAGCGTTACTTTAGATGAGTTATTTGTGCTGATACAGCAAGACGAGAATTTACGCAAGCAAATTTGCGAGCAATTAGGAATCGAGACAGACAATCCAGAAATAATTATCCAAGCTTTGCTTGATCAATTCCAAGTAGCTAATGAATCTACTACAAATCAAGCTGAATCGTAATTCAATGCCTGACTCTGAAAACATTTTGTATATAAAAATACTAAATTTTCGCCCCCATGGGTAAAATTTGGTGCTATTCGTTGCTTGACTAAGTAAACATACTTAAAATCGTCAATAACCTTGTTTTTTGGACTGTTAGTATGCTATTTAGATTCCTAACTGACCGTATTATCTCTTATTCAATTATTATAGGTTTTTGAGTCAATATAACTTTTTTAACACTGTGCTCGCTAAAATCTTATGATGACCAATCCAATCTCCAGTAATTCCCGAAATGCTCAAGTGGCTAGTCAAGTGGATTAAGAAATTTTTGAAGTTCTTCCGGAAAAAGCAGACTCGTTCTGCATATCCTATGAAGGAACAAAAGATCGCACCTCCACCCGCATTGACAAATGCGGATTTAGAATTTCTATTTACCCAACTGCTGGAAGGTGTCCATCAGGCAAGAGGACAACAGTGGGCGATTCAGTATCTAGAAAGAATGGAAAAGCGTATCTCCAATGAACGCTGGATAAATTGGCTACTAGATTTTGGGGAAAAATTGTTAAAATCACCTGCACCAAATAACTACTTAGCAGAACAAATGGTGCAACTAGGCGAGTTAGGTATTGGAAGGATTGGAGATTTATCTTACGACATTGGCATACGATTATTGACGCGAAACTTAGGCAATCCGTATTGGGAAAATGATCAGACACAAGATACAGAAACCATAACTGATACAACACTGCCAAGTCGATTCTCTGAGGAGAGACAAAACAAAAGCGCAGAGGATTCAGACAATATTCTCAGGCAACTAACACCAGCAGTAATGCCTGCACCTTTTTTAAATCCTCCACAGGAAGAGTATACCAACAATCAAGAGGAATTAATATGGGAATATGATGAACCAATAGTTGAATTCCGAACACCAGATTCTGCGTGGAGTTTGTCAGCTAAACAAGAGAAGGAAGAATCCGACTGGGTAGAACAAAGCGTGGAACCAGAAGCAAAAACTCCTGCAAGGCAAGATTTTTCCGATTTTCAGTCACCAGTGGCACTCAAGCTGGATGAATTGTTAGTGAGGTTAGAACACAGTACAAGTTTAGTTCAGCAACTGGCTTCTGGGCTAGGATCTCAAAGCGAAGCATTCATCAATACAGGTTTAGCAATAAATCAACAAAGGACGACTTTAGAACAAGCAGAAGCCTGGTATTACGAAGGTCTTAAGCAAGCTAAGGCAGGTAATTTATCGGGAGCAATTGCATCTTACAACAAAGCTATAGAAATTCACCCCAACTCGCCGGAATATTGGTTTAATAGGGGGTTAACACTATTTTATTTAGGACATTTTGAAGATGCGATCGCATCTTACGACAAAGCAATTGCCCTCAAACCAGACTTTTATAAATGTTGGTATTACCGAGGCGGCGCACTAGGTGAACTAGGACACTTTGAAGATGCGATTTTGTGCTTTGATAAAGCGATAGAAATTAAGTTTAATTATCCGGAAGCTTGGTCTGGCAGAGGTATAGCGTTGCAGAGATTAGGGCGTCCATTGGAAGCCGTTGCGAGTTACGACAAAGCAATCATACTGCAACCACAAGACCAAGACAATTGGTATTATCGGGGTCTGGCTTTGGCGCAGGATGGACGAAATTATGATGCGATCGCCTCCTATGAAAAAGCTTTAGAAATCCAAAATGACTTTCACCTAGCTTGGTACAAACGAGGTGTGGAACTTTGTGAATTAGGAGAATTTGAAGATGCTATTGCTAGCTTAGAGTCAGCAACAGAAATTCAAAACGACTTCTCGGAAGCTTGGTACGCTTTGGCTGGTGCGCTGAATAAAGGTGGAAGATATGAAGATGCGATCGCATCTTATGAAAAAGTAGCCCAAATCGATCCAAATTCTCATGAAGTCTGGATTGACAAAGGTGTGGTACAGTTCAGTTTGGGACGCTGGGATGATGCGATTTCATCCTGGGAAAAAGCTTTAGAAATCAAACCCGACTACTATTTAGGCTGGTTCAACTGTGCTGTGGCGTTGGACAATCTCGGACAGCGTGAAGAGGCGATCGCTTGTTATGATAAAGCGATAGAATTTTATCCTCAGTTTGAATTAGCTTGGTACAACCGGGCTATACTGCTATTTTCTTTGCAGAGATTTGAAGAGGCGATCGCCTCATATGATAGCGCTTTACAAATCAAACCTGATTACTGGGAAGCCTGGATCGCCCGAGGGAATGCAGCAGAAAATATAGTTTCTAGGGACAACTCACACTTTACTTTCTTGAGTCCAGCAGATCTGTATGAACGCGTCTATGAAGAGAAATTAGCAAGCTATGACCAAGGGCTGAAATATGTTGATCAAAATACACAGCCAGAAGGTTGGGGCAGATTGCATCTAGCGCTTGGCAATGCCTATTACGACCGAGGTAAGAGACATCCTACACCCTCCTATTATTGGCAACAAGCCGTCACTGCGTACAATCAGGCGCTTCATACTCTGACACCAGAACCCTTTGCCCAACTACATCTTGAGGTTTTACAAAACCTGATAAAAACACTTGTAGGTTTGGGGCAAATTTCCCAAGCGCAAGAATTACATCAATATGGTACAGATTTTATACAATTCTTACTGAGCGAAACGACTCACTCTGATGAAGAGAAAAAACAGTTAGCACTCAAGTATACAAGTTTTGAACAGTTGGCAGTTGATATCGCCGTAGAGTCTGGTGAGATAGCCCAAGCGATAGAAATCGCTGAACGTGGAAAAAATGCTTGTTTCACCTGGCTTTTGTATGGTTGGACAGATGAAATTATATCGCCTAGTTATCAATCAATTCAGCAACTTCTCAATTCCACTACTGCAATTATTTACTGGCATATTAGCCCTTGCGCCTTACGCACCTTCATCATTAAATACAAGTCTTCAGAACCTATTGTCGTTTTTACACCTGTAGTTAATGGGGTGATTGATGAAGTCCCTTTACCCGAGATGGTACGACGCTTGGTTGAATTTGAAGATTGGCTAAAAGATTGGCATCAACAATACACGGAATATCAGCAACTCCAAATTAACGATGCATCAGACAAAAGTGTCCATTCATGGCAAGCAGAAATGGAACAGAGGTTATTGAATTTAAAACATATCCTCAACATTTCTGCAATTGTGAATCAACTTGAGGACATCAGCAATCTGATTTTAATTCCCCACCGCGACTTACACAGATTCCCTCTCCACGCCCTTTTCAATATTTCCTCTCTTTGGGAACAAGAGTTCTCAAAGCAGCGTAATTACACATGTACCTATCTACCTAGCATCCAAATCGGGTTTTCTTTCAAATCCCAACAACTCTTGCAGGTGCAAAACCAACCGTTACTCATTGTGGAACCTCAAGAAAGTATAAATTACCCGACACCACAATTTGCTGGACTTGAATCTGAAGTCATTAGCCAGATGTTTAGTTATTGCACACGCATTCAAGGCTTACAAGCGACAAAAACACAGGTAGAAAATGCTTTATCTGAAAGTTACAATATATTTCACTTTACAGGCTATGTTACGGAAAATTTCAATCAACCACACAAATCAGAATTTGTATTAACAGGTGAAGATAAATTAACTATAGAGGAAATCTGCAAAAAGCCGATTACAAGTTATGACCTTATAACTCTTTCAACTTGGGAAACAGTCATGAGTGGCAACCAAAATACCACGACTGAACATGTTGGAATAGTCACTGCTTTCCTAGCTGGGGGAGTGAATCATGTCTTGAGTACTGTGTGGACTGTGGAATCAGCTGCTATTGCTTTGGTTATGATAGAGTTTTATCGACGACTCCAACAAAATAAATCAGCAGTCAAAGCATTAGCGGAAACAACCGCATGGCTTAAAGAACTGACTGCTGGTGAACTGAAACAATGGTATGAAGAATTACTCAACCAACTACCTCAAGAAGGGCAAAAAATTAGGGCAAGTTTAACAACAGAATTATATAGAAGTCGTGAAATCTCTGCCGAAACAAAACTCTATAATCACCCTTACTACTGGGCAGCATTTAAGATTGCAGGTAAGTTTTCTTTTTAAAGAATTCCCATCAATACCGGAAACGATTCTGACGCTGCTTTTGCTTGGCAACTGCTTTGCGTTTACGTTTTTGAAGGGGTGTTTCAAAGTGACGGTGCTTCTTCACGTCAGGAAAAATTCCTGCCTTGGAGACTTCTCGCTTAAATCTGCGGAGGGCTGACTCAATTCCTTCATTTTCGCCAAGAATCACTTGGGTCATTATTATCTCCTCCTTAATATTAATTGAATGAATGGCTGGATAGTTTTGAGGAACGTAAGTTAAGCTGAAGCGCAAAAAAGGGCAGACTCTTTGTCTGCCCTTGAGACCTTAGAGTTAAATTCTTTATCGCAAAGGTTAATTAGTAGCCGCCGCCGCGTCCCCCCCGAGAGGAGTATCCTCTATCTCCTCTATCATTGTTCCAACCGCCTCTGCCGCCACCGCCACCAGATGAACCTCTGTTTTCCTTGGGCTTAGCCTTATTAACTTTGAGATTACGACCCATCCACTCAGCACCATCTAGAGCTTCTATTGCTGCAGTTTCATGTGCTTCTTCTGCCATTTCTATAAAAGCAAATCCTCGTACACGACCCGTTTCCCGGTCTACAGGCAATTGAACACTTTTCACGGTTCCATATTCCTCAAACACCCGTCTGAGGTCATCTTGCTCAACTTGGTAAGATAAATTACCGACGTAAATCGACATGAAACATCTCCAGAATCAAACAGTGTAGAGAGGTAGATTCGGAGAGACGCTTGTAAATAGATAAAAACAAACTACACAACCGAATATAATTCCTCGTTAGTTATGCTAGCACAAAAGTACAAAATTATGTTGCCCACATGAGGAAAATTCAAAAATCTTCAAATTGATTAATAACAGAACTTTATCAATCAAAACAATTTGCTAGCAAAGTTTAGATAAATAGTAGCAAACATAAAACGACTATTCAAAGCACTATGACTTGCTATGACAACATAGTTCGACATTGAAACATAATACGCCGCTAATGGCGATAACTGTTTTCATTCAGAAAACATAACAAAATCAAAAAATGTAAATTTTAACACCAAGATTCAAGGATAGCGGAAATTTTTTCTTCTCTGTTTTCTTGGCGACGAACAGTTCTTAACTGCCGGCATAACCAGTGTTTATGCTTACGAAAATTGCTCCAATTTCTGCACAAGGGATACGGAGACGCTAGTTTGAGAAGTGAACGCAGTCGCCCCCAACATTGGTGCGTAGTGCTGTTTTATCACTGCGCGTCTACAAGTCGGGAAACGATGACTGTGCCACTGTCGTCCTCTTGGCGTCCCAAGGCTTTTGCGATAAGCCGGAGGTTTGACGATCCGCGTATCGCAAAAGCTTTGGTGATTGATACTTTTCTTTAAGTGCGAAGGACTCCTATGTAATACCAATTTGACAAAAAGAGTGCGACAGATACACAGTCCCAAACCCTCGTTATCTTAAGCTTTCTTAATTTTGAATTTTGAATTAGCGAATGCGTGAATTGGTATAACGAACGAGTGTTAAGGTACACAAGCCACTTGCTCAATTCGATGAAAGAGTTCTACATTCAGCTTATACACTGCAGGATAGTAAAATTTAATTCTCTCAAGTGACGCAAAAATTGTGCTGGTGGGAGAAACTAAAATTTCTGTGAGTATGTCATTTAAAAAACTTTTTCTTTCTTGCAGTGAATCATAAAAATTAAAATAATCAGCTAAACAAAATGCAGCTAGTCTTTGGAATCCTTGGTTGATGAGATAATCACGATTGAGATTTTCATATTGGTTAATAGCTGCAACGATTTCCTCAAGTTTTGTCAAAATTTGTTGAATCTCTAAGTTATTTGGTTCTATCTCCTTAGCTATTTTGAGAAATTCAAAAGCTGCTCTCCACATATGAAAACTACTAGAAGTGGCGGCATTTTTGGCAATTTCAATACCCATGTTAGCAAATCGAGTCGCTGCAGATTCTCGAATTTCTGAGTTTTTCGGTAGTAATGATAGAATTCTCTTGGCGATGACTTCTATTTTTTGTAAATCTCCACTATAAAAGTGAACTCGGCAGATCAAAAAAAGCGCTTCAAAGTCATGATAATCAGCTTTACCATCAGCACCAATAGCACGTTCTGCCCAAGCAAGTGCTTCCGAGTAATTTTTTTGGTCAAGGTAAGTTTCTGCTATATCTAAATAGGGTGCAGAATTGAAGGATTCTAATTTGACTATTTGCTGAAAAGATTCACGGGCATTGTGATAGAATTGGATTTGACTAATATCTTGCTCATTTAAACATTGAGCTTGCAGTTTGTAGGCATAACCCAAGTTACTCCAATAGACTGCTACGTCTGGGTTAGTTTTCGTAAGTGCTGTGTAGACTTTAACAGCAAAATCCCAATTTTTCGTATGAATGTAACAAAGACCTAGTAGATTACGAGCGATATCAATTCTTGGTGCTAGTACAAGAACTTGCTTGAGTAAGGAAATGGCGTTTGTCCATTCTTCTACTTGCATTTTATTTTGAGCTTGCAAAATCAGGTCTTTAACTTGGTCGCCATACTTCTGCATGGCGTCATAATTTTCTCGTGCATTTGAGTCAAAAAGCGTGTTATAGGCTATCCGAATTTGTTTAAAGCGTTCTGGATCTTTCTCCGGAGAATACTTACGAACTAACTGAAAGTAAGCTCGTTTTATTTCATCTGCAGATGCCTGAGAGGAAATTCCCAGGATATGATAGAGTTCATATACCATCTGTTATTATTCCATGTTGTTTTCTAAATCAAACAAAAAGTCTACAAGGCGATCGCCTGCTTTTTGAATCTCTTGAATGTTGTCATTCATAAGACCTTTTTTGAGTTCCATAACAATATCAGATAACGGCGATCTTTCTTGAGGAGGTATTCCAGCCATATACCTTTCTGCTTTATTTATGAGTCCTTCGTAAAGTCTTGCCTTGGCATTTTGCTTCCACAGTTCTTTGAGGCGAGAAGCAGCATCAGCTATGTCTTTGTTACCCATGCGCTTGGCTGAATAACCATAAGATAGCTCAACACTTTTATTAATATTAGGAATAGTCGCTTTCAGTTTAGCTATCCCATTAATATCATAAGAAAATTCCACTTCCACTGGATAGGGAATACCATCAACAGCAGGAGGAATATCTGTGATTTCTGCTTCTATTCCTGTGTCAATCGCTTCTAATGGTAGCTTTGCTTTCCCTGTGTTGTCTTGATAGAGACGAATTTCTAACCGCTTTTGATCTGGTTTCAAAAGAGTGTAAGTTTTTTGAGTAGAATAAGGAATCGTTGTATTGGGTTGAATCAAAGGTTCATAGGTTAGCATATACTGTCCGCCAACGTAACTTACTACTTCAATACCCAATCCAAAAGGAGCAACATCAGTGAGAATAACACTGGAATCCTCAGAAATGAAACCTTGAGCAAAAGCAGCATGAATAGATGCGCCAACACCCACAGCTAAGTCTGCACCAACATCAAGTGCTTTGCCTTGTTTACCAAACATTTCTACGATTAATTGACGAACCGCAGGAATGTAAGTTGTTCCACCTACAAGTAACACTCGATTGATTGTATTGGGGTGGAGATTTTTGGCATTTAGTGCTTGACGGATGCAGTCTCGCACTTTTTGTAATAGAGGTGCGATCGCCACTTCAAACTCTTGCTGCGTCACTTCCACCTCTAAATCAATAAATTCACCATGACTTGCTGCAAAATATGGAATTCGTACATCATAAGATTGTTGTGTCGAAAGAACTTTTTTAGCTTTTTCTGCAGCTTCTTTCAGTGCACCATAAGCTTTTTGAGAAATTTCTGCCTCAGGATTTTCTGTCTTAAATTTTCGATGAATCAATGTCATCATTGCTTCATCAAAATCTTTACCACCCAATTGAGGATTACCGAAACTACACTTAACATCAAGAACACCTGCAACCATTTCCAGTACAGTGATATCTAATGTACCACCGCCAAAATCAAAGACAACAAGCTGTTCTTCAACATCAATATTTTTGATCCCAAAAGCTAAAGCTGCTGCTGTTGGTTCATTTATCAGGCGAATAATTTTTAATCCTGCCAATTCACCTGCATTCAGTGTAGCTTGTCGAGCTGCGTCTGGAAAGTTAGCTGGAACAGAAAGGACGACTTCTCGAATTTCTATTCCTAGTGCAACTTCCGCATTTTCCTTGAGTTGACGAAGAATCAAAGCAGAAATTTCTTCAGGTCGATACTCTTTACCTAGTAGTTTTATGGTTTCTCCAGTTCCCATTTTACGCTTGATTTCGCGAACTCCACGCTCCGAGACATCAACCCAACTCCTGGCGTTTTCTCCTACTAAAATTTCACCTTTTTTATTAATAGCAACAATTGAGGGAATCATCGCTATTTTGGTCACAGGATCAGCAATTGCAAGTGATTCATTATTTCGGTAGACACAAATTTCAGATGTTGATGTTCCTAAATCAATTCCGATAGCATATTTTTTTGTCATTGCCTCACTGATTCCTTTCTCACTGTCAAATTTATAACCTGTCCCAAAAGAAGTGGATACAGTCAAAATGTAAGATATTTGAGCCGGATCTTGTCATCTTTTTGTAACTCCTGCAAAAAAGTCAGAAGTGCTCATGCAAAGCATATCCGTAGTTCATATTTTCATTAATGATTTGTCCGGTTCTGGCGCTAGTTATTTTGCTACAACAACCTTTGCTTTCTCAAGAACTTTGTCACCAATTCTGTAACCCCAACTTATACATTTAACGATATTGCCTGTTATGATATCTGATTCTTCCTCATCAATAGCTTCATGAAATCTTTCATGAAGATAATCATTTTCTTGTGGTATAATACGCTCTATCCCGAAGTCCTTAACAAGATCATTAAATCCATATAATATTCTATTAATTAACAGTCTACGCTCATCTGTTTCGTAATCAACTGCTCTCTCTAATAATCGAAAAAAATCTATTGCTGACTGTTCCCAACAGTTAATTTTTCGTTGCAGTTCCCCATTTTTCTGACGCTGCTCCATAAGCATGTTTTCTACAGAGTTTTTCAAAGAGTCAACTTCTTCTAACGTTTGCTCAAGTTTCTCGTATAATTCTTTAATTGCAGCAAGATGATCTAGAATCGCGTTAGTATTTGTGTAATAAGCCCGTTGTATTTTTCTGTGCTCATCCACATATTGATTGAAAGATTCTTTGATAAAAATATCTATATGCTTTTTCAAGTTTTCATCGAGAAAATTTTGTAAACTATCATTGATAGATTGTCGTAAGAAAATATCTAATTCTTGAAAATCTTTATTATTGTGGCTTAAAGTCATCTCATTTTACCAAAAATCATGAAAATTTTATATCAACTTTATCCGGGTTCAATGAAATATGTACAACTGCTAATATTAGCTAACTTATCACAATGATAACAAAGCAGTTCGCTATAACAATCTCAGAGGACGTCTGAGAAGTCTAATTTTTACTCTACAGGGCGACTAGTAGTCGCAGCACTCTCCCAAAACTCCCCTAAGTGAGTTGAAAATCCCTTATTTGCTGTTAGTCTGCGTAGGCAGATTTTAGCTGTGTAGTAGCGAATTAGATTCGCCCAAAACTTTTGAGATATCCTCTGAATGATAAGCCCTACAAGCACGCTACGCGTAGGGAACAGCGGCACGCCTTACGGCTTTAGCGTAAGCGCAAGCGCACGTGAAACTCTCTTTTCTCTCTGTTTCTTGGTGTCTATGTCCTACGGACACGCTTTGCCCTTGGCTGTTAATATTTATAAATCTAATAGAACTGTTATATGAACCAAGATCTATCAAGCTTCTCTACCTGTTGAACAAATTTCAAATATAGCAATTCTCGTTTGTTCAAATACACCAGATTGTGTAGAACACGTAAATGCAACCTCTCTACTGTATTGCACGCAATTGAAAACCGCCATGATTCATTTGGTTTAGGGATTTACAAGTGATACTATGTTATTGTCATGGCTTATGCTCGCTGTCGATGAACAAACCACTGAATGAAGCGCTTTCTATTGAGACTGCCGAACGTGTAAAAAGCAAAGCTAAAACTCCGTTTGATAATGCTTACAAAGCGGCATTACGGACTAAGGGAGCATTCTACGTACAAGGCTTTTTAGCTTTTGCTGGCAAGCCACATAAACCCATTGAACACGGTTGGATAGAACTAGAAGATTGTATTGTTGATCCAACATTAGCGTACCTGAACAAGAATCCTCAAGAACTTTGGTACTTTACAGCACAACATTTCACCGTAAAGGAGCTAAAAGCAATTATAGAAGAATCAAAGGAAGATTATCCAGAAGATGATCCATTGCCAGTCTATGGTGATCCACCTTATGAGTATTACGGAAATATTATGTTGGGTGGTAAGAATTACTTAGAGGCTTATCAAGCAGCAGAAGCTAAGTGCAGAGAATTGAATCAAAAAAATGCTGATAAAAACTAACGAAAATTAACGTAGTCTGACCTAATTCGATTTGCCATCACTGCCAAAATATTCTCTATAGCCGCAAATTTTGTCTCCCCGCACATCAAAGGAAACCGCTACCCTATTTTTGTAAAGTTCTCCAAACAATGTTCCTTCATCGCGGAACTCAAACACGACTGTTGTCTCATTACTTGTAACGTGTCCTAAAATGAGTTCACCTCTTAATGATTCAGCAATATATTGGAAAAATTCTCTAGCTTTTTCTTTTCCCTGATGTAAACCGTGATATTTTCCAATAGGAAACCAAAAGCTAAAGTCTTCTGTCAGCACATCCAAGAACTGGTTCCAATCGCCTGTCGCCAAACCGTGCTGGAAGTGTTCAAATGCTTGATGAGCAACTTTTAAAGTATTCTTTGACTGTTGTGTCATTGTGACTTCCTGTGTACTTCTAAATATAGCAGGGAACTCTTAACAGGGAATAGGGAATAGGCTTGATGTTCTAGTGGTGTCCCTATTTTCTCATTAGTTCATATCCTAATCTACCTGGCAACTGCTATATATGACTATTTTCTAAAATCTAACGACGACTTTGCCACAATTTTGACCACTGAGGAGGTATTCAACAGCAGCAGTAATGGATTCTATGCCGTGAAATGGAGTTGAGTCAACAGCAACTTTTAGCTTGTTTGTGTAGAAGAGATTGAAGAGGCGATCGCGTCCCTCTGTCATATACTCTTTATATAAGGGCATAAGAAACCCCCGCACTGAAGCAGCTTTCCAAAACAACTTGTGATAAATTCGCGCTTGTGTCACTTGCTCCAAATTCTTAGCATATTCGGAAACGAAACCAACCACAACTAAACGTCCGCGAACTGCCAAATTATCCACACAGGTATCAAAGACTTGTTTACCGACACATTCAAAAACTAGGTTAATCCCATTGGGATATTCTTGCTTGAGGACTTGATTGAGGTTTTGTGTGCGGTAGTTGATGATGCGATCGCATCCCAACTCCTCCAGTAACTCTACCTTTGCATCAGTTCCGCAAGTACCAATCACATGGTTACCCGCTAACTTCGCCAATTGCACCGCAATGTGTCCGGTTCCACCTGCCGCTGCTGTCACCAACACAACTTCTTGGCTTTTCATTTCCCCCACTTGTTCTAAGGCTACCATTGCTGATACACCAGTAGGCATCAAGGTTAGTATCTCTGGCGTTGCTTCGCGCACCTTAACAGCTAAGTTAGCATTTATCGCCTGGTACTCGCGATAACCTCCGCCACGCACGGTAGTGACTACAGCATCATCAACTTGGAAATCTTTGACATGATGTCCTACTGCGACGACTTCTCCCACCGCTTCCACACCCAAATCAAAAGGAGGAGTTAAGTTAATGTAGCTGACATCGCCTCGGCAAAGTAAGGTGTCAAATCCGGCGTTGATTCCAGCAAATTTGTTGCGAATGACAATTTCATCAGATGCAGGTTCGGGAATGGGAAATTCTACAATTTCAATAGCTGATTTGAAATCTTGGGCAAACTGTTTTGCTACCAGTTTTTTGTAGGTGAGTGAACTCATGTTTTATTCTTGAGAGTTTCGTTTCCCTTTGTATATCACTTATCAAACGCCTGTTTCATTTGAAAATTACTGTATAAATTTTTCTCATAATTTTGTGCTATTGTATTCTTTAATACAATAGTCTAAAAAAGTAAATTCTCAAAAAACATTCAAGAGGTAAGTTATGAGCGATGCAACAAAAACAGTGCCTGCTTCCCAGTTTATGAAAAAGAACTTGGGTATTTCCGAAGCTCCCTTGGAAGCATACCTTAACTATGGATATGCATTGCTCGCTATTGCTGGATCTGACGGAGAGGTTTCAAAAGCGGAGTTTGACTGGTTGTTGAGTCATCAACGCACCGTTGGCGCTCCTGAAGAAGTAATAGAAAAATATAAAGCATTTGACTATAAGAGTGCTAATTTAGAGAGCTTATTGGACAAGATTACAGTTGATGTCTCTACTTGGTCAAAATCAAGAACATTGTTGTATCACGCAATTCAAATGGCTCGTGCCGATAATTATTCATCTGAAGAGCGAAAAGCTGTTAAGAAGGCAGCTAAACTATTGAAGGTTGAAGATGATATTGCGCTTGCTCTTGAGAGGTTGGTAGAGACGGAAGAAGCAATAACCTCATTGCGTAAGGCGCTACTGCAGACTGAAGTTTTAAGTGCTTAGAGACTTCCAAAAAAGGAAATTCTCAATTTTTACAATACTCAATATATAGGAGTGAGGGGAGGCGAAAATCTGCCGCTTCTTCCTTTCTCCTTTCTCATTTGGTGCAGGTTCGGTAATGGGAACTTCTACGATTTCAATAGCTGATTTGAAATCTTGGGCAAACTGTTTTGCAATTAGTTTTGTGTAGGTGAGTGAACTCATTTGTTCCAATGCCAAGGATAGTACGTGTGAAATGGCGGTTCCCAAGTATGGTAGGAAAGATGGGGATTGCCTCCGCGCACAAGGGCAAAGTATCCTGTTTCAGTATAAGCCGGGGCATGTGGAATGAGTTCTGGACGCCAAAAGTAACAGCCTGGAGTCATGTGACCTGCCTGTGTTGTCATGCTTCCCTGAAGTGCAAACTCCTCCTCAGGAACAGGATGATACTCTGCAAAAGTTAGGGCAAACTGCGGCAAACACCCAAGCAGCCAAGTGCTTCTTCCACCCTCAAATCCCTTGCGTAAGGTTTTTCTCATCGCTCCTGCTGGAAAGCCTGGGGTGATAGTTGCAGACCAGGGGATCAATTCCGAACTTGACGAGGGTATATATAATTCTCTTTTTGCTCCTGGCGCATCGGTCGGTGATATCACAAAGCTAGGATGACGTTCAGGCATCCAAAGGGCTATAGTATTTTCCTGAGCGCTCCACGCTTCAATGCAAACACCTTCTGGAATGAAGCCGTAAGTGTAGCGTCCGAGACGGAGTTGTCCTATGCGCAACTGTCCGCTAAGTACAAAAACTTCCACGTCGCAGTTGAAATAACCGGAACTGCTGTCCCAGTTGTTTGTCCATTCCACAAGTTGGGTGGATGCGCCAGTTTCGATATCGAGGCTCAAAATCCGAGTATGAGCGCCTTTCAAAAGACCATCCACAACCCAAGGTTTCTGCTCGACATCTGCTGATTGAATGAACTCAACGTGCTTTCTTGCCATAATGTTTTTGAAAACATCCTCTCTATAGTTTTAAACACTTTTCTATTCTAAAAATTCGATGACTACCTTCGATATTTCTTCAAATCTCTGGTTCATCATGCATATAGTTCCGCCTTCAATCTCAATCACTTTTCCATGAGGAATTGCTGTTAAAATCAAATGGTGATTGTCTGCATTTGCTAAACCCAGCCGTTCAAACTGTTTTATATCTTCAGTTCCCCATAGAATTAGGGAGGGACATTTTATTTGTCTAAATCGTTCTTGCGTCTTTAAACAGTAGTTTGCTACAGCCCAAACGGCATATAAAGGATAGCCAAAGCCTTTTAAATCATCTAAAACTAACCTATGATTTAATTCATCAGATTCTACAAACTTTGCACGGGCTGCCCATCTTTCCATAAGATGGGAGCCGTCAGTTTTTATTTGAAGACCTTCTGAAAATTTTCTTAATAGGGCTACTTTTCCTTCTTCACCAAAGACAATGGGATTAGATAAGATAAGTTTTTCAACTCGTTCAGGATATTCTGCTGCGACTTCTCCTGCTACAAAAGCGCCTGTATGGTTTCCCAAGATGCTTGTAGTTTTTATGCCTAATTCATCTAAAAGCAAGATGACGGTTTTAGCGTAGTCCTCAATTGAATACATTTTGGGGGGTTTATCTGAATCACCATAACCCAGAAAGTCCATAGCAATGACACATCGATTTTTTGCCAAAATAGGCATTAACTCTCGATATTCGTTACTACTCATTGGCTGCTGATGTAGTAAAAGCAGAGGACTTCCTTCACCACCAATACGGTAAAGAATCTGCCCGTCTTCGGTGTCTAAAAAAGCTCGCTTGATTGCTTTGTTCATATCGCCCTGATAAAATTAAGCTTTCATCTCGTTACCAGGCTCAGCCTGGTAACGCCTTGTCCACAGGCTCTGCCTCTAGTATATTTTAGTAGTATATTTTAGGAGGCTGAGCCTCCCTGGAGGCATTCCCAGGTGGAACCTGGGAACGAGGAATTACGCAAGTCTTCTTTTAATTTCCTCAGCCAAATCTTCCAGCGCGACTTCCATCTGCTCGCGTGTTCTCAAATCTTTGAGAGACGCTTTTTGCGCTGCTGCTTCTTCAGAACCAATTATCACACAAAATGGAATTCCTTGTTTTTCAGCTAACTGAAATTGCTTGCCCAAAGGTCGCTGTTCAAAATTCGTGACAACATTAATTTTAGCCTGACGCAGTTTTTGCGACACATTCAAATAAACAGGCATCAAATCATTTTGCATATTCACTACCATAACTTGCGCTGGAGTCGCCGCGAAGGTACTGAGAATACCAGCTTTGATCAACCGACTAATTAAGCGAGTTAAGCCAATAGAAATGCCCACTCCTGGCATTTTCTCATCCAAAAACATCCCCACTAATTCTTCATACCGACCACCAGAACAAATGCTACCTAAAGCTTCATGTCCTATGAGGGTTGTTTCGTACACTGTACCCGTATAATAATTCAAACCGCGAGCAATCGATAAGTCAATACAGAAACGGTTTTCTGAAACTCCAAGATTGCGAACACCAGAAATAACTGTTTCTAATTCCGTGACTCCAAGAGCAAATTCCTCCGCTTCTGGTGTTGATGTTGCCAGATATTTGAGTTTATCTAGAACTTCATCTACAGTGCCATCTATATGAATAAACTCGATGATTTTTTGAGTAGTATCTGCTAACACTCCCTCTTTTTCTAACTCGTTTTTTACCTTGTTTTCACCGACTTTATCCAAAGTATCAATAATCCCAATACAGGATTTAATTTTTTCTTCCTCAACTCCTACTGATTTAAAGAAACCAGTAAGAATTTTACGATTGTTGATGCGAATCAGAAAATCACCGATATTAACTGCGTCAAAAATTTCGGTTATAATCGCAGGCATCTGAGCATCATATAGCAAACTCAGTTCACGACGACCGACAACATCAATATCACACTGACGAAACTGACGAAATCGACCATCTTTTGCTCTTTCCCCACGAAACACCATATCCATTTGATAGCGAGCAAAGGGAAAGGTTAACTCATTTAGGTGACGAGCAATATACGCCGCCAAAGGAACTGTTTGGTCAAATTTTAAAGCTCTTGCTTCTGAACCTGTTTCACCTGCCTTATCCTTTTCGGCTTGCCGATTTGGTGGCAAAATAGGATTAAGACCATAAATAATGTTGTCCCCTTGATTACCTTTCGCTTGCAAAACTTCCAAGCGTTCCACTGCAGGAGTTTCTATTGGTGTAAATCCGTAGTTTTCAAAAACTCTCCGGATGGTATCTAGTAAATAAAGTTCCAAACGCTTTTCGCCAGGAAGAAATTCTGGAAAACCACTTGGGGTAGAGAAATTTATTTTGTCACTTTTTGCCATGCCTTGTCCTTGCTAATTTGAGTGAATCTGAGACTGGAGAAAGAAATTAATGGGTAACAGTCCAAAATTTTATCAAGTACCGATAAACATTTACCAATGAGTCATAAAATTTCAAGAGGTTAAATCATTCAATTTTATTTCCCCACCGTTAACGATCCCGAACGTCAAGTCTCTATCCGCCTCTGACGACCGAGTAAAACCTCCATATTGAACAGTACGATTCTGAGCATCCTTTCTCACTTCTCTTCTCTAAGTGCATAACTTGGTGTTGCTTTCACTTAATAAGAATATATAAGCAAAACTCCTCTGGCTTCACTGACTTTCCATAAATTAGATAAGTCAACCAATAAAACCTAACTTTAGCAATATGTAAATTAGATAAATAATACAGAGTATATAAGTAGCCAAATCAGGATTCATCCATGATAGTAGATTCCAAGATAGAAGAACAAGCAAGACAAACGGCGCTCCAAACAGAGCAACATCAAGAGTTCAACTGGAGGGAATGCTGGTATCCTGTTTGCTTTGTGCAAGATTTACCCAAAAACCGTCCCTATAGCTTTTCTTTGTATGACGAACCGTTCGTTTTATTTAGAGACTTGGATGGGAAGCTTGTCTGTCTGGTAGATCGTTGTCCTCATCGTGCTGCTAAACTCTCGGATGGACAGATAATTGAGGGAAAAATTGAGTGTTTGTACCACGGCTGGCAATTTGGTAGTGAAGGTCAATGTCTGCATATTCCCCAGTTAGCTACAGATGCCAAAATTCCTGCAAATGCTTGCGTGCAATCCTTTAAAATTGTGGAACGACAAGGTATGGTTTGGATGTGGGCAGGAGTTGGTGAAGCAGCTGCTGATGAGAATATCCCAACAATAGAGGAGTTGGACAAGCCAGAGTTTGTCACCACAGACGTGATGCGTGACCTGCCTTATGACCAATTCTATTTTATTGAGAACATCATGGATCCAGCTCATGTTCACATTAGCCATGATGGAACTTTAGGTCAGCGAGAAAATGCCAAGCCATCGGAAATGGAAGTGCTGGAAAATTCTAGTAGAGGAATTCGAGGAAGGTTGCGAGGAATGAGCAAACCCAATCTACCTTGGTCACAACTAGATTTCATTGCTCCCAACTTCGTGATTTACAAATTTAGTGTTCCGCAGCAAGGTGTGGCTGGGGGAGTCGCTTTTTATTCGATACCTCTGGGTAAGGGTCGATGCCGGATTTTGGTCAGAAATTATCATAACTTTAAGACGTGGAAATTCAAGCTGACGCCCCGGTGGCTAGATCATATGCTTCGCAACAGAGTATTGGAAGAAGATTTGCCACTTATTATTGGGCAAAAGACACAAATTGAGCGGTTGGGACAAAGCATGAAACAAGTGTTTTTGCCCCTGAAAACTTGTGACACATTTGTCGTAGAGTACTACAAGTGGTTGGATAAATTCGGCTCATCTTTACCCTATTATCAGGGCTACTCCACCTCTAAAAATATAGACAACGAGGGGAATTGTTTAAACCCACCGTCACTAGACAGGTTCTCGCAACATACACAACTGTGTAGTTCTTGCTCTGGTGCCTATCAGGTGACAAATCGAGTCAAACAAATTAGTGTGGGAGTAGCGATCGCCCTAGCAGCTTTAGCAATATCTGCCGACGGGTGGATGCAAATCTTGGCGGTTTCGGCTTCTCTTGGCGCAGTTGGTATAGCAATTGCGGCTCAGAAACTTAAAACTCACTTTGAGCGTCCATACACTCGCCATTAAATGAATCATATAACAATGGTGCGTTACACTGCGTTAACGCACCCTACGCATTGAAGATCCACTTTACAAATTATCTGGGAGCGCTCAATTTCTTCTTATCTTACAGCAATTTTCGGGTAAATAGACCACATTGTAGGGGCGCAAAGCCTTGCGCCCTAACGATTGATTGTGGTTCAAATAGATGAAAAACGCTGTAACCGTTCTTCTTGGATCAGGGTTCGCTTGAAGAGTTGATGATTCTTAAACCAGTGCCAAGTGCGTGCACGATGATTATTGCAAGGACTAATCACAATCATTTCATATAAGTACATATCTGGCACGGTCTTATAAGAAAACCACAAAATAACCGTTGCATCATCGATTTCCCAAGCTTTTCCGTCAATACGTTCGGTGTCAAACCACAGCACTTTGTCTCGATAAATTCCCGGAAATTCATACTCCTCCTGTTTTCCATCAGACCACTTGTAACGATTAATTTGGTAGTAGGAATGGGAACCATCTTCTGGAAATTGACAGGTTAAGTGAGATTCATATTTATCAATGATTTTTCCTTCTGTATCAACTACTGTATATGTACCTACCCAATCTCCTTCGTGACGAGTCAGTACAGGCATTTCTTCTCGAATGGCAGACATAGCAGAACTCCTTTGTCTTCGCACATGGTCATTACTAAAGATTGTAAGCAACAAGATTTAAATGGAGATTGCCTTAACATCTTTTTAGATAACGTCCAGTGGGTGAACCCAGAACCTGTCCATTATTGTAAATAAGATTTCCACGTAAAAATGTACTTTTCACCCGTCCCGTTAACTCTACTCCTTCAAAGGGTGTGTAACCTTGTTGTGACTGTGATTCAGCAGCACGTACCACAAAGGTTTCATTTGGATCTACCAGTACTAAATCAGCATCGTAGCCAATGGCGATATCCCCTTTTTGTAACAAACCAAAGCGTCGCGACGGGTTCCACGATAGCAGCTTAGCCATGTGGTTGTACGACATTCCCCGCTTACTTCCTTCACTAAAGACACCAGAAAGTAAATATTCAGTACCACCAAAACCAGACTTTGCCAACCAAATATTATTTGGGTCTTTAGCACTTCTTTTTTGTTCAGCAGAACAGCAAGCATGGTCACTCACTATCCAATCTACCTGATGGTTGAGTACTGCTTGCCATAAGTATTCCACATCGGCACGGGGACGAATAGGGGGGTTTACTTTTGCCCAAGTAGCGGTAGGGCTATCAACATCTAATAGCAAATGTCCGACGGTCACTTCTCGCCGAAAATTGATATGGGGAAAAGCAGTTTGCATAGTTAAAGCTGCTTCCATTGCCTTACGCGAACTCAGGTGCAATAAATTGATATTTGCACAGTTCGTCTCATGTGCCAAATAGGAAGCAATGCAAATAGCTAAACCTTCGGAATGAGGGGGACGTGCTGCACTGTAGGCGTGTAGTCCGCTAAGGCTGGAATCATTTTCAACTATTTTCGTATAAGCGTTGAGAATTTCTGCAACTTCGCAGTGCAAACTCAAGCTGATAGTATCTCGTGCTTCTGGATGTTCTTCCATCAGGCGAGTTAGACGGCGCATGATAAATTCAAAATGGGCGAAGTCGTAGCGTTCCTCTTTATTAATCATCAAAAAGAGGTTTTGCTGGTCTGATAAACCATGCAACCCATAACCGCCATAAAACATGAAGATTTTAAACGAAGATACACCATGTTCTTTAAATAGTAGGGGTATTTCGTCAATATGCTGGCTAGCTATAGGTGCGACGTGATACCCATAATCAACAAAAAAATGACCTGCGGATAACGCCAACACTTCTGGAAAAAAATCGCGGTAGGAACCGCCTTTGTTGAGATAATACTGTCCTGTACGGATGTAATTCAGACTAGTTGTGACTCCTCCCATTGCGGCTGCTTTGGTTTCAGTCACAGCATCTTTGGCGAGGGGTTGATAGATACCGATGTGCATATGAGCATCCACCACCCCAGGAAAGCCCAGGAAGTTTTTGCCATCCAATACCTCTTTACCTTGGTCTGGGCTAATATTAGGAGCAATAGTAGCAAATTTTCCATCCTTAATTCCTAAATCAAGTCGTTCGACAGCATCATGATGGGGACGAACTACCCGCACATTTTTGATAATTTTATCTAATATGGGAGCTTCAGACACAGTAAACCTTACACTAAAATGACGTGAGTTTGACGCAATTAAAAAACAGCAGGAGGTAGAGCAGGTAAGTCTTTAGGATAAATATCAAGAGACGGTTTTTGAGGTAAATAGGTTTAAGCAGCCAAACCAGCTATTTAAGAGAATATCAAAATTCAAGACAAGTGTAGCGTCTTTGTAATGTATGCGGTGCAATAATTTACTTCCCCAGTTGGGACTCTTTATTTTTGTTACGGCTTAAGCCGAACGCTGTTTCTAAAGAAATGTAAAGAGAGCAAAATTAGGCGGTCGCCTTCAAATGAAGATTGATTTTGAAGCAATACAGCAGTCGTTTCAAAAATGAAAAACAATATCTTTAAGTGGGTTGTCATCTGTGCTTTGTGTGTTATTGTTGCAACTTCGCTCCCCGCCTTTGGTCAGGGTAAGAACACACAAAGTTCCTTTACAAATGATGCCTTTAGCACAGACAATTCACATCCTATGCGTGGCTTTACTTAGAAAAACTATTTTTTGTAAGAGAATTTCTGATGAATAATATCTCGCGTCGCAATATTTTGCAAGGTTTAATTGCTAGTGCTGTTGTCGTTGGATTTGATACAGCGAATTGTTCCTGGGCAACATCTGCAAGCGCAGCACACTCGTTTGTCAATTTGCCACATTTAGATGGAGTGCTTTACACTGATGATGCCATACGCGCAAATACTGCTGATGATTTTGGTCACCTAGTGCATCGTTACCCAAAAGCTGTACTTAATCCAGGTTCGATTGATGATATCGTCAACATTATTAGATTTGCTCGTACTCACAGCCTTAAGGTTGCCGCACGTGGTCAGGGTCACTCCTGTTACGGTCAGGCACAAGTAGAAGAGGGTGTAATCATTGATATGAGTACACTAAACAAAGTCCATTCTATTAGTGCAAAACAGGCTGTTGTTGACGCAGGGGTAGTGTGGAGTCAACTATTGCAAGAAACGCTACAGCAACAATTGACACCACCAGTCCTCACCGATTACATCGAACTGTCGATTGGAGGAACCTTGTCAGTAGGCGGTATCGGCGGCGCGAGCCATCGCTATGGCGTACAGGTTGATAATGTACTATCTGATACTTTTAACCCAGACATTCTGGACAAGCCAGACTGAGTACGACCTCATCAGCACAAACAGTGCTGATTCGGGTGGTATCCCACAACGCCTTGAGGAAAATCCCCAAAGCTCCATTGAAATCACGTTTGATGATAGTGCCACAATTAGGGCATTTAAAAGTTTTATTACCGCCTAACTTGGTGTGGACATGACCACAGGAGGTACAAGTCTTACTGGTATATTCTTCTGTTACACGTACTAACCTGGAACCATAACGATTGCACAGGTGTTGTAAGGTTTGTGAAAATTCGTAAAATGCCCAAGTCATCATCGCACGCGCAGTTTTACTGTGTAGCTTACGCTTGGATCTACTTACCATTTGGGAAGTTTCAAAAGTTGGTAGATAAATCACGTCGTAGTTACGTGCTAAATAAGAAGCGACTTGTTTATGGCACTCAGACCGCAAGTTTTTAATGCGCGTCCGAATACGTTCCATTGCTTGGCGTAGCTTATAACGATATCGTTTAAACTTCCCGGACTTAGCTTTATCGTGTTTAGACTTAAGCTTGTCTAGGTGGTAACTTTGCTTAGCAATCAGCGCGAAATCACCGTTAGCAAACTCAATAAAATGATTGCCATCAAACCCTGTAAGAAAACATCTAACGCCGGGGTCTAATGCTATAGCTTTACCACCATTGCGCGGCGGCTGGGCATCCATCTCTACAGGAAAGTTTGCGTACCAACGTCCTTTGTTATAAGTTAATTCGCTAGCTTGAGAGTAGTTAATTAAGCAATAATCTTGCCCCCAGAATTGGGCTTTTTCTAGCCCCGAACTTGCCATCCAATGCCCATTCTTATAGTCGTGAGGATCAAACTGGATAGTTTGATTTTTCGACCGAATTGAACGAAACTTAGCCATCTTTTGACTGGCGTCGGGGTGAGGCTTTCTGTTTCTACCTACACCGATAAATTTCGGCTCTTTGTCAGTTTTCTTCCAAGCGATGTAAGCCTCAAATAAAGCGTTATCTAAAGCATGTGCTATCTGTAAATCTTTACACCATTGGGGGATAATTTCTGAACCCAACGTCTTACAGAAAGACCGGAATTCTCTCTTGCCAGTCGTTTTTACCTCGCCAAAGGTATTAATGTAAGTAAATCCTTGATGCTTGTTCAAGTACGCAATCGCATTGTTATAAACTTTGCGTACGCCGTGTATTCTCAACATCCAAACTTTCTTGGTGTCACCCGTGGGATACACTCGATATTTCAGCGTCTTCTTTGATCGCTTTTTTGTATTTTCTGAGTCCATATAGTCTGCATGAAAATACGTGGATAATGGCAAGAATATCTTCGACCATCTCTCTTTCTGGGCTAAGTAAGTTGTTGTTGAGAACCAAAATTTCACATGAGAATTTGCTCGCGAGCCATGTGTAATGGTCGAACCCAAAACGGCAAAGTCGGTCTTTGTTGGAAACGACAACCAACTTGACATCGCCTGACAAAATTCGTTCCAGTAAGGAGAGTAAACCTTTTCTTCGCACGTTGAGTCCACTTCCGATGTCTCGAATGACTTCGCACCCAGGATATTTAGATACGAGATAGTTAACCTGTGAATCGAGGTCGTCTTTTTGACCTCTACTACTAACTCTTGCGTAGAGAATTGTTTTTCTGTCGTCTGCTGGTTCAATTCCAAGCAAGGCGTCAATTGAGTCGGCTTTGAATCTTCTGTGATTTCCCGATGTCCGGTACGCTTGGATTCTCCCCGCACTCTCCCATCTTTGCAAAGTTTTTGTTGAAATTCCCAATCTGGCTGCTGCTTCAATTGGTGATAACCACTGGTCATTACCCATACTCACAAGAACAATAAACAATGTGGCTCAAAGAACCACATACCTCATTCTCTGACCAGATTGTCTAGATTGTCAATGCTTGTATTTGTATTTGGCGTCCTAGGTCATACTCTCTAGATAAAAGCGTAAAGTTGGGATGGTCGGGAGCGATCGCATCATTGCCATCAATTATGCTTAATTTCAATCATCCTTAATTTATAAGGCTTTCAGCCTCTAAATTCTGTCGAACTCACATTAAAATGAGTACAGAACCCAAAACCTTAAGAACATCAACACAGATGATATTATTCCATTAAACCGTTGTATAAGTTTAGTCTTTCAATCATAAATTTCAACATCGTACTGAGACGCAGACCAAATTTCTCACCATGTAACTTTTTTATTTAATCATCTTCAGGAGAAAAGATAATGAAAAGTTTTAATGAGTATCATCTAGATCCAAAGCAATTTCCTTTTCTCAAAACCTTTCAAGATAACTGGCGAGTGATTAGAGATGAGTTTACACACTTTAGTGAACATGCATCGAATGAGGAGTTACAATTCACTTATGATGTTTTGGGACCTAAAAGTAAAACGATAAAAACAAAAGGAAATTCAAAATACAGTGCTTTTGGTATTTTATTTCAAGGTATCTTCATTGAAGAATATATTCAGTTTCATCAAATAGAATATCCTAATTATAGCCAAAATGAGGCATCAGAAAAAGCACTGACACTAAGAGAGAAATATTTTCCAAATGTTGCTCAGGTAATCAAAAAAATCAATTTAATCGATGATAACGTCATCAGAAATGTCTATTTTGGTACATTCCATCCAGGCTTAGATATCAAGCTGCATGTGAACGATAACCCTCATATGAATCGTGGCTATTTAGGCTTAATCGTGCCACCAGGGGATATAGCTATGAAAATATGCCATGAACAACTTTATTGGCATGAAGGAGAATTCATGGTTTTAGATCACAGTTATCCACACTGCCCACATAATTACACCAATTATGACAGAACCGTCTTGGTTGTAGACTTTTTTAAAACAGATAAGCCTAGACAAGAATTGATCCAATTTGAAAAAGAGCAAGTCACACAACGTATGCAAGATAATCCTTACAGTTTAGGTGTTTTTGGTAAAAGTGATAAAGCTAAAACAGAAGATTTTATCAAGTATGGTTTGGCTCATCAGTTAGAGTGGGATAAAGCTTTAGGGGCTTAATCTTATCTTCACAATGACTGGAAAAACTTATTGCATCCCACATCATACAGTGGTCAATATTTTGTACATTAATATTTGGTAGTGAAGCACTCATGCTTCAAAAATCCAATAAACTTGTTGCAAAAGTCAGGAAGTCTTGACAGGGAACTTTTAACAGAACCTCGTAAAATCTCACTTTTACAAGAAGTGTAATATTTTGCGATACGCATCAACGGTGTCTTCCCTTGAGGTAGCGGTCGCACGTGCGGAGTATGGGCTTCTACGTGTTAGACCCCATGAGCGCAGACGCTCCAGAATCAAGATTTGCTGAATTCTTTTGCAACAAAAAAGGAACCAACATTTATGGTACTTGCCCGTACCCCAAATCGTCATCCTGTCGTCTTCATTGATGCCAACGTAGACGACTTTCAAAGTCTAATACTCGGTGCAGTAGCAGAAGCTGAAGTGATTGTCCTAAACAATCACAGTGATGGAATTGCACAAATAACTGCAGCACTGGTTGGACGCAGCGATATCTCTAGCATTCACATCGTTTCTCACGGTGCGCCGGGACACTTGTATTTGGGTAATAGCCAGCTAAGCCTGGACACCATCGACTCTTATCGCTCACAACTGAAAACTTGGGAAGCTGGGTGCATTCAACTCTACGGGTGTAACGTCGCCTCTGGGGATATGGGTGTACAATTTGTTGCTCAACTACACGAATTGACAGGAACAAGTATCGCCGCCTCTTCTAAGCGAGTCGGAAATACAGCATTGGGTGGGAGTTGGCAATTACAACAACACATCGGAGAGTGTGACGCAACGAATGCGTTTACACCCGAACTGATGCAGAGCTACTCTGGGGTCTTTGCTGTCACTTTTAGCACTCCTACTTACTATGGAGTGGGGTCAAATCCCTTTTCCATAACCACAGAGGACTTCAATGGCGACGGGCTACCCGACTTGGCTGTGGGGAACTATGGCTCCGACAACGTTTCAGTGCTGTTGAACAACGGTAGTGGCGGTTTTGGTACTGCTACCAACTTTGCGGTGGGGTTACGTCCGAGATCCGTGACCACGGGCGACTTCAATGGTGACGGGCTACCCGATTTGGCTGTGCCGATCATTGGCTCCGGTGGAGGCACAGTTTCAGTGCTGTTGAACAACGGTAGTGGCGGTTTTAGCACTGCTACCAACTATCAAGCGGGGTTAAGTCCGATATCCGTAACCACAGGGGATTTCAACTCTGACGGGCTACTCGACTTGGCTGTAGCGAACAATAGCTCCAACAACGTTTCAGTGCTGTTGAACAATGGTAGTGGTGGCTTTAGCACCGCCAGCAACTTTGTGGTGACGTCAAGTCCCCAATCCGTCACCACAGGGGACTTCAATGGTGACGGTAAACTCGACTTGGCTGTGGCGAGCTATAGCGAGAGCAACAACGTTTCAGTGCTGTTGAACAACGGTAATGGTGGGTTTGGCACTGCTACCTACTATCAAGCAGGGTCAAATCCTTATTCCGTGACCACAGGGGACTTCAATGGTGACGGCAAACTCGACTTGGCTGTGGCAAACATTTCTTCCAATAACGTTTCAGTGCTGTTGAATAACGGTAGTGGCGGCTTTGGCACTGCCACCAATTTTGCGGTGGGGTCAGTTCCCAATACTGTGATTACAGGGGACTTCAATGGTGACGGTAAACTCGACTTGGCAACAGCAAACGTTTCTTCGAGCAACGTTTCAGTATTGTTGAACAACGGTAGTGGCGGCTTTGGCACTGCCATTAACTTTAGGGTTGGGTCAAACTCAGGTCCGATATCCGTGACAACAGCTGACTTCAATGATGACGGCAAACTCGACTTGGCAACGGCGAACGTTAACTCTAATAACGTTTCAGTATTATTGAGTAGCATCATCAACAACCAACCTCCAGTTGCCGTTGACGACAGCGCTACCACTCGCCAAAATACTGCTGTGACTCGTTCTGTAACCACCCTGCTTGCTAACGACACAGACCCGGATGGCAACCCTTTGAACCCTTTAATCATTACTGCTGTCGGCAATGCGACTAACGGTACTGTGAGCTTAAATAACAATGGCACTCCTGATTATACGAGTGATGACGAAGTTATTTTTACTCCCAACAACAACTTCAGTGGCAACGCCACTTTTGATTATACCCTCAGCGATGGCAATGGTGGCACTGACACTGGAACCGTCACAGTTGCTGTTGGCCAAAACATCAACGGTGGTAATGGCAATGACAACCTCACTGGTACTGCTGGTAATGATGTCATTTTCGGTTTAAACGGCAACGATACTATCAATGCCTTGGCAGGAGATGACCAACTCGACGGTGGTAATGGCAATGACACTTTACTCGGAGGTAACGGGGATGACCTACTTGTCGGTGGCAACGGTAATGACTTCCTCAGAGGTGGTAACGGGGATGATATCTTAACTGGTGATGCTGGTGTGGATACTTTCGTCTTGCAGAAGAACAGTGGTGTCGATATAATTACTGATTTCAACCGCAGTGCTGGTGACAAAATTGGTTTAACAAGGGGTCTAACCTTTAATAATTTGACGTTCTCTGGCAACAATATTCTATCGGATAATAGTATCTTAGCAACCCTAACGGGAGTTAATACGATGACGCTAACTGAAAGTCAGTTTGTGACTGTGTAGAAGAGCTGACCTCAGAAGAATTCAGGAGTCAGTCGCCAGGAGCAGAGCGCTGGATAGCTCCGCCTCCCCTAGACTTTAGTCAGGGGAGTTCGTCAACCACCCGACATGTTATCAAACCACCAAGGATCGCTGATGTTCTTTGTTTTCACCAAAAAAGCTTTTTTTCGCATAAAACGTGTCAGCGCCGCAGGTCCCATGCGTGATCCACCCATACCAGAAAATTTAAAAGCATTTTTTTCTCCCTCATGCATAAGAGCAGTGAGAGCAGCATCATTAATACTGATAGCACCCGCATCTATCTGACGCGCGACTTTCAAAGCTTCTGTTTCTGAGGAGGCAAAAACGGCTGCACTCAGTCCATAAATTGAGTCATTTGCCAAGTTCACTGCTTCTTCAATTGTAGAAAAAGGCATCACTGGCATAATAGGACCAAATGTCTCTTCAGTCATCACTTTCATAGAATGGTTCACAGAAGTGAGAACTGTAGGACGACACCACCAAGATCCTCCATAATTCTCAACTTCACCGCCACAGTGGACAACTGCTCCTTGTTCCACTGCATCTAGCAGATGGTCGCTGATAATTGCTGCTTGTTTTTCTGCAATAATAGGACCAATTTCTCCATTCTCCAGCCTAGGGTAAGCTAACTCAAGGCGTTGCACTTTGTCTACCAGTTGTTCAACAAACTTTTCAAAAATAGATTCCGCAACGTAGATCCTCTCTATAGAGAGACACGACTGTCCGGTGTTGACAACAGAACCCCACAAAATTGCTGATGTTGCTAAGTCTAAATTAGCGGACGACAGTACAATAGCCGGGTCTTTACCTCCTAATTCCAAAAAAGCAGGAATGAAGCGTTTAGCTGCTGCTTCTGCTACTTTTCGACCTGTTGCCACACTTCCAGTAAAGCATACCAAATCCACATACTCAATGAGTGCAGCTCCGGTTTCACCTGCTCCTTCTATAAAAGTTAATACGTCACGTAATTTTGGAACTGAATTAATTGATGCTAACAATGGTCCCATAAAGCGGGGAGCAATTTCACTGGGTTTGATGATTACAGCACAACCAGCGAGTAATGCCGGAATTGTATCAATTGTGGAAAGCAGCAGAGGAAAGTTCCACGGACTAATGACCCCAACTAAAGGGTAAGGAACTGCTGTTTGTTGCAGTTCGATAAAAGAAATTGCTGTATCTTTGACAAATTCTTGCAGCAATTCTGGTGCTAATTTACACCATCTATCAAGACTAGAGAGAAATGAGTCAATTTCTAATTGCGAGATTGATAATCTTCCGGTATCATTTACCAAAGCTTCGAGCAGTTTATCGCGTCCAGATATAATTGCACTCTTCCACTGTTGCAGAACTTCGATTCTCCCTTCTAAACCAAGCTGCAACCAACCTCTTTGTGCTCTCCGCAAGCGGTTGCATTGCTGTACTATCAGTTTTGGGGGTAGTGGTATGATCACATAATCAAATTTTCCAGTCCAGGGGTTGCGGATTTCTATTGGTTTGGACATGACTTATATTACCCCTAGTTTAGCTAGGCGCTCTATCGTTTCTTGCTGTGTTTGGATAAAGTGTTTGCGGACTACTTCTTTTTCCAGCATAGTGTTAGCTGGGTAAAAGTGCGAGTGATGATAACTTTCTGCGTAGAGTTCAAACCGCTGTCGTGAAAGTAAATTATTTAACCCTGGTCGGCGGCGGTAGCGGCGTAAAGCAGTCAAGTCTATTTCAGCAAAAGCTGCCATACTCTCCCCTTCGCCTGTCTCAGCTAAAACCAGCCCTCGATAGTCAATGATTTTAGAGCCACCATCGGCAGAAGCAACAGGGATGGGGATATTAGCGATGCCTGCCGTATTGCATGAAACTACGTATGCCATATTTTCCACAGCGCGGCAGATTTTTGCCGCTTCTTTGGGAGCGCGTTCTTTGCCATAAACTTCTGAGGTTGAGTGGAGAAAAATTTCTGCTCCACGCATTGCTAGACAGCGCGCTACTTCTGGATATAAAATTTCTTCTGATGCGATCGCCCCCAAATTCCCAATTGCAGTTTTTGCAACCGGAAACACACCTTCAAGTCCATAACAGTCAAGATATTTCTCCCAAACATCATGTGGTGTCGGAGCAAACATAGAATTCAGCCGCCGATACCGTAAGACAACTGACCCTGATGGGTCAATAACAAAGCAGGTTTGAAAGTACAGCTCTGGAAAGTTGGGGTCAAGCTCGTAAGCATTACCTGCAATAAAAATACTCTGTATTTGTGCAATTTTACTGAGTGCCTCATATTCTGCACCCGCCATTTCTAGACAAGCTTTTTCCGCCCAGACAGCCAGTGACTCTCCCATTGGAAAGCCTGTAAGGAAGTATTCCGGTAGAACAACTAAACGACAGTCAGAGCCGATGAATGCAATACTAGCAGCGATTTGTCGTGCTAAACGGTTGATTGTGTCTTGCATCAAAGAACGGGCTTCCTGACGGTCGGTTGCTTGGTTAACGGCGTGACACGTTACCTGGAGTGCCAAGGCTCGGAATGAGTCGATGGTGTCTTGATTGGCTGTCATACCCTGCTTTGTCTAAATTATTATTATTCTATGTTTTATTGCGATCGCCACCCCAGAGCGATCGCACCAGCTTGTTGGTCATTTGTGATCCAAGCGATCGCATTAAAAAAATTAAAGTGTCAAAAGAGATCGCGAACACTAAAATGAAGTTGTGTGGTTGAACAAGTCAAAACTCATTTTAAATTTTTCGATGACTCGCGACCACTAAGAAAATACAACTCCTGTGTCTTACCCATGTCGGAAAACAACCCAAGAGAATTTCCAGCAGCGTCGTCATTAAAAGTTGCCATCATCGGTGCTGGACTTGGCGGTTTAACAGTTGCGTTAGCATTGCGAAAACAAGGCATCGAAGCGCAAGTGTACGAAAAGGCACGGTCATTGCGACCAGTCGGTGCTGGTCTCACCCTTTTTCCCAACGGATTGAATAGTCTTCATGCCATCGATGCAGGTCTAGTCGAGTCGCTCAAAAGTGCAGGTAGCAAAGGTTGCATGGTGAACATGAAGAAAAGCACCGGAGAGATGATAATGCAAAACCCTCTCACCCTAGAGGAGAAATACGGGCAGCCGATGTTGAACATCCGGTGGTCGCGCTTGCAGGAAATTCTCGCATCTGCACTGCCACCGGACATCATCCACCTCAATTGTCGGTGCATCGCCTTTGAGCAAAATGACAAAGGTGTAGAAGTTGACTTTGAGGATGGCAACAAAGTGCAGGCAGACTTACTGATAGGGGCTGATGGGATAAACTCTGTAGTCAGACAAACGCTTATAGGAGACGGTTCCCCACGCTATGCTGGACGTTTGTCTTGGCGTGCGGTGGTCAAGTATCGCCACGAGCTACTCCATCCTGACGAATCAACGTTTATGATTGGAAGTGAGGGCAAAAATTTCACGCTTATTGATGTGGGTGGTGGATATATATTTTGGAGTGCTGGAGCGCTATCGACGGATGAAAGTTGTCTCCAGAGTGCCGCAGAAGTAAAGTCTCGCGTTTTGGAAGTATTTGCTGGATGGGCGGAACCCGTGCAGAGTATTTTGGAGGCAACAGATGCCAATGATATTGTAGAACGACCGATATATGACAGACCGCCATTGCAAAGTTGGAACAAAGGTAGGGTAACGCTTTTGGGCGATGCAGCACATCCAGTCGTGCCAGTGTTGGGACAGGGAGCGAATACAGCTTTTGAAGATGCATGGGAGTTGGGAGAGTGCCTTTCCCATGCACCAAGTATTGAAGCCGCCTTAACTGGCTACGAAAATAGTCGTATACAACGCACCCAAGTCATCCAAGTTCGCAGTGCATTTCAGGGCGCTCGCTCTTATGATCCCGACGCTGAGGCATTTGTGCGCAGCGTGATAGAACAGGCACAGATGAATCAGTCTGAATTTGAGGAATGGCTTTATAACTATAAACCATGCGTGTTTTAACCAAGCCGTCGGTAATTCCCCTTCTTTTACAAGGAAAGGTAAAAAATGGAAAAAGTCCTGCTTATCGGGGTCACTGGAGGCACTGGTGGAAATGTGGTCAAGGGATTTCTCGAACAAGGAGTGACCAACCTACGTGCTATAACTAGGAAAATTGACTTGAATCGTCCTTCCTTGGCAAAGATGAACGATGCAGGAGTTGAGCTTGTTGAGGCAAACTTAGACGATGAAGCAACACTTGCAGCAGCCTTTGCAGGAATTTCGGCTGTTTACTGCCACGCCACCAGTGCGGATTCTGCCAAACCTGATCCCCGAGAGGTCGAGAGGGCAAAGACAGTTGCACAAATCGCCAAGAAAGCTGACATCAAGCACTTCGTTTATAACTCTGCAGGTGGGGCAGATAGAAATTCCAGAGTCAGCCACATTGAGCAGAAGTACAAAGTGGAGCAGGTTCTTAAAGCGGCAGGCTTACCGACAACTATCTTGCGGGCTTGCTTGTTTATGGAAGAATTTTGGAAGAAGTACACTCGCCCGTCCATCCTCAAAGGAGTCTTCCCATTCTCGATTCAGCCAAATAAGCCCATACATTTGATTACAACAAAGGACATGGGTCGTGTTGCTGCCTATGTTATAAAAAATCCTTCTAACTACATCGGGCAAGAAATTGAGTTGGCTGGCGATGTGCTAACTCCAAAGCAGCTTGCAGAGGAATTCTCCAAGGTACAGGGTATTCCAGTTGTTCACAAAGAAACACCCGCTTGGATATTTTTACTGCTTTTCCAGAAAAACTTATTTGATTTGATTCAGTGGTATCGTACTAAAGGTTATCAAGCCGATGTCCAGCGCTTGAGGGAAGAGGAGTTCCCCGGACTTTTGACCACATTTAGTGAATTTCTAGAAGAAACCAACTGGGCAAATCAGGAACTTACCTACGAAAGTATAACAAGTTCCAAACCATGAGGATCGGATGCTAGGACGACCTGACCGTTATTTAAGGTTGTTGTGCGATCGTCTTGCATCGGTGCAATATTGTTTGATATCATGTCCGCTTAATTACTTATAATTCCTGCTTGACCTCACCCTAACCCTCTCTTTATAAAGGAGAGCCACTGCGTTGCGGTGAGACCAGTGCACATAAAGCGTTTTCCCGCGCCCCGTCATCTGGTGAACTCGAAGGGGGGTTCCCCTGAGGGTGCATCTGGCGTGAGGGGAAGAGAGGCGGGTGAGGTTCCTCGTTTTTATAAGTGTTTATCCGGACATGGTATGACTTCCAAGAAAAAGAGTGGCAGTTTTTGTTAAGTCAAGGACTGCCACTCTTGATGTTCGGTTTGCATTCTGTAGCGCAGTTATCACTGAAAGCGGGTTTACATCCCTAACAACTGCGTTCAGCTTTTGAATCGGTATTAGACGACAAATGCGTTAGAGTTTGCTGCTAGATAAGAATTGGCTGGCTTTCTAGACCTGAAATATTGTTACCACTCAAGTTCAGGATATTGCCGAGGCCTCGGTCAGCAATGGATTCACCTCCATTGTTGCTGAAAGTGCTGCCAATGACACTTAAGAAGTTGTAATTGCCATCAATTTCTAATCCATCTTGACCGTTGCCAAAAGAGTTGATTGCCAACAGACCAACTATGTTGTTGTTTCCATTCACATCAAAGCCATCACCAACATTGTTGCTGAAGACACTGTTGCTAGCACTGATGGAGTTGAAATTGCCATTGAGTACTACACCATCGTTACCGTTGGCGTTCACACCAACACCATACAGGCTAACGTTGTTGTAGTTGCCAAGGATATCCAAACCATCGCCAATGTTGTTGGCGATGGTGCTGTTGCTGACAAATACGCTATTGTCATCACCTTGGTCGAATTTGATGCCATCGTTGCCATTGCCTGCAAAGCTGCTGTTGCTGATGGTGAACAGGTTGCGATCGCCATCAATTTCTAATCCATCTTGACCGTTAGCAGTTAAGGAGACACCGGACAAGTTAATGGTATTACCATTGCTGTTGACATCCAAACCATCGTCACTGTTGTGGGCAAGGGTGGTGTTGGTCACCTTGAGGGTGTTGTTACCACCTTCATCGATTTTTAAGCCATCGTCGCCATTGCTTGCAAGGTAGCTGCTGTCTACAGTGACGTTGTTGTAAGTGCCATCAATTTCCAGTCCAATTTCACCGTTACCAATTGAGGAGACACCTGTGAAGCTGATGGTGTTGTGATTGCTATTAACATCGAAACCATCACCAATGTTGTGGGCAAGGGTGGTGTTGGTCACCTTGAGGGTGTTGTTACCACCTTCATCGATTTTTAAGCCATCGTCGCCATTGCTTGCAAGGTAGCTGCTGTCTACAGTGACGTTGTTGTAAGTGCCATCAATTTCCAGGCCAATTTCACCGTTACCAATTGAGGAGACACCTGTGAAGCTGATGGTGTTGTGATTGCTATTAACATCGAAACCATCACCAATGTTGTGGGCAAGGGTGGTGTTGTTCACCTTGAGGGTGTTGCCGTCTCCGCTGACTTGAAGACCATCGTCCGTATTATTAACGATGGCGCTGTTTGTCACCGTTAAAGTGCTGTTACTACCGACATCAATGCCATTATGACCATTGGCAATAGTCAATCCATTAATGACAACATTAGCGTTGTCGATGAAGAGATTGTTGAAAGTGCCATCGCCGCTGATAGTTAAGTTTCCGGCACCGGAACCGTTAATGATCAGGTCATCGGTAATATTAAGTTGCTCACTCAGCTTAATCTCTGAACCGGATACAACATTGAAAACAACTGTATCTTGTCCAGCTAAACCATTAGCAGAGTTAATGACTTCACGTAAGGTAGTGACACCATCATTAGGATCAATAACGTCTTCAAAGCTATCAACAATGAAGGTGTAACCAACTTTATCAGGAAGAAGATTGTCATTCGACATAGTTGAACTTTTTCCTCTCTACTAGATGTTGATAAATGTTGAATGAAGCTCATGAAAACCAATTATGATTTTCTTAAGTTTGAATACAACTTTGTATTCAAACTTAAGAAGTGAAGAAACAAAGAGAGAAATTTTCATGCAAAACAACGATATGAATAAAACTCAAGCTTCAAGCTTGCTTAGTATGTGCGAGCAAAATCATGTGCACACAATTACAAGCTTTAAAGCCTAGTACCGCTGGCGATCGTTAAAAGTCGAAAGTCAAAAAGCTTATGAAGTAAGCTTTTCGTTTATTTTGAGTTGTAGCTTTATTTTTGCCTTGCTGTACTAGTATTACAGCAGCAATATTCATATCTGTTTTGAAATTTTACTTTGTTTACTTCCCGTATAAATCGTACCAGTTTTATCAAAACTGTCAATAATTTCATCAGTCAACTTTATGATATCTTCAAATTTTTTTACTAAGTTCATTCTTGACTGCTTAAGTATTTTTATGTTCGTATTTTTTGATACTTAAAAAAAGCTCTTATACCCTAATTTATAGATAAAAACCCAGAGAAGTGATGTCAATCATTGCATTTTTTTGACTAACTCCGAATTCTACGGATAAGTACAAGACCTGAGTTAAAAAGAATTTGATATTCAGAAAGTTCACATAAGTAAATCGGCATTACAAAGTCAACCTATGTAAGAAAATGTAAAATCAACAAACACCTTATAAATGGGTTATTCCAGAGTATTTACAACACTCAACATATATTGGTTTTATCGTGCCGACTTACTTAATTTGCATGCTGTTTTTTATTATTTTATTGCTATTTAATCAGCAGGACTATACAGTGTTTTGTCAAGATTAAAGTTAATACTAATTTAAAAAATAATGAACACATAGATAAAACCCCTCCCCGTACGGGCGCAAAGCCGCAGCGCCCCTACACACCCCCCAAGGCATCCAGGGCTGTTTCATTGCTTCAAAGGCTCATAATGTCAAGGGTTAATGTTATAAAAATTGAATTTTATGGGTCAAAATGTAGATTTTTTATCACTTCTGTTCCAAAAATCATCGCGCTACCTATTGACAAATCCTCTCTCCTTAACGAATGAAACAGCCCTGCCCCAAGGCATCGGAGGAACAGGGGAGGGTGGTTTCTCTTCGCGGGTGAGGCACGGGCACACGAGTGCCCCTACGAAAATCTGTGGTTCAATTAACTGACAATAGCTGTAAGGTGCCACACAAGCTGTTGAGAAAAACTAAATTTATGACTGAAGTGTTGCTTCTACTTGCGGCAAAGTTTCAGCAAACATTTCCTCTGCCAGCTGCTGTTTCTTTGCCAAATCAGCTAAATCCCTTATACAAACATGTTTTCTAAAATCTTTTCTCTCATTGTGCCTCAACAAAAGCAGCTGGCGAAACATGAAAAAACTTTGCCAGCTGACGAATGTGGTTCACGGTCAAATTGCGTTGACCACTCAAAACTTCTCTGAGGTGGAATGCAGAAAAATCTCTGCTCCACCCATGGCTAGACACCGGGTCACTTCTGGATATAAAATTTCTTCTGATGCGATCGCCGCTAAATTCCCAATTGCAGTCTTGGCAACCGGAAACACACCTTCAAATCCGTAACAGTCCAGATATTTCTCCCAAACATCATAAGGTATTCACTAATATTTTTATGCGCAACCAAGGCTACGACGACAACATTTTTAACCCATTCTCTGAATTATTAGATAAATTAAGCATTTTCACAAGCAGCTTGGGTGATGACTCCAAAGCCTCTCGTCGTAGGTTCGATGGTTGGTCTTTATCAGAGCGAAACCCTGAGATTATAAAAGCTTGGATGCCAATATGGGAATGGTTTTACCGCTACTATTTTCGGGTTCAAACCTCTGGTTGGCATCATATGCCATCGGCTGGGAAAGTTTTGATTGTCGGTTCTCATAATGGCGGGTTGGCTTCACCAGATACGTCGATGTTCATGTATGACTGGTTCCGCACCTTTGGCTATGAGCGATTAGCTTACGCTTTGATGCACCCGTCAGCCTGGGATACCCCTATCTTTGCTGTACCGGGTGCTCCGGTGGGAGCGATTATAGCACATCCGAAAATGGCAAGTGCAGCCCTACGAAAAGATGCAGCACTACTGGTTTACCCAGGAGGTGCCCAGGATTTATTTCGTCCTTACACTTGGCGAAACCGAATTCATCTGGCAAACAATAAGGCGTTCATCAAGCTGGCTTTGCGGGAAGAAGTACCAATTGTGCCCATTATTTCTCATGGTGCACACTCAACTTTGATTATACTAGCTGACCTCTATGAGCAGATGAAACAATTGCATGAATGGGGCTTTCCTTGGTTACTGGATGGAAACACAGGCGTATTCCCAGTTTACCTTGGGCTGCCTTGGGGTGTGGGCATTGGACCTTTACCAAATATCCCGTTCCCCATGCAGATTCATACTCATGTCTGTGCACCAATTGTATTTGAGCACTATGGGCGTGTTGCAGCTCGCGATCGCACCTACGTAGATGCTTGTTACGAACACGTTCGTGCGATGATGCAAGCCGAGCTAGATGAGTTAGTACAAAAGTATGAGTGTTCACAGGGGTAGGGAACTACCGTTAACGTAAGCACAAGCGCACGTCAAAAACTAAGGGTGTAAGGGTATAAGGGTATAAGGGTGTAAGGGTGTAAGGGTACAATCAGTGGGGGCTATGACACCAAGTATTTCAGGTGTAGGGTGTACTAAAAAACACGATTCTTCTTTTCACGCCAGATACCTACGGAGGGAGACCCTCCTGCAGTACTGGCTCCCCTACACCCCTACACCTCTACACCTCTTCTTGGTCAAGGGCGTTAGTCGTAAGGCGTGCTGCGCTTCCCCGGGCGCAGTGCGCCCGTTAGGGTTGTCAAAACAACAGACAACACCGAGACTTAAATAAATAGGCACAAAAACAGAGTCTCAGCAATAACAATCACTATTATTTATCGTTTTAAAAACAAAGACTATTTGCTCTTATCGTTTGGTCAGCGTACATTAAAAACATCAGGTGAAACACAAACGAAATGACGCAAAGAGGTGCAATATGAATCCTGCAAAAAAAACATTATCAAACAGTGTTGATGCAAAAGTCATTCAAAATTCTTCTCAGGTAAAGAAACAGCATTTAGCAGTCGAAAACATATCTACTAAAGAATTGACTCACGGGCAGCGCCTTGCCGATAAATTAGCAGCACAAGTCGGTTCTTGGGGATTTCTCATCGGTCAAAGCGCAATTTTGGCGGGCTGGGTAGGTCTAAATTCCATGCCTGGTGTTCCTCACTGGGATGAGTCCCCATTCATGATGCTCAACTTAGTGTTTTCATTTGCTTCAGCCTACACAGCCCCTATTGTCTTGATGAGTCAGAACCGCCAGTCTGATACAGACCGCAGAAATGCCGATATTGACCACCAAGTGAATCTCAAAGCTGGACAAAACATTGAACTACTTCATGAAAAATTGGATGAATTACACACTCAACGGCTAAACGAACTGACTCAAATTATCAAAGAGCAGCAGCAATCTCTCAATGAGCTAAAAGTCACTTTAGTTCCAGAATCTAAAGAAGTTAAATTACATATATTACCAGGACGCCATGCCCAAATCAATACCAAATTCTCCAAGCAAGCTTCCAGTTATAAACTTATAAGTGTTAAGTCGCAAATCGATGACAATAACAAAACTGTTGAGAATTGATTCGTCGATAAGAGTGAGGAACAAATGCTTTTTACTCCTCGATAGCAAGAGAGTCTGAATATAACTTGACGCATATGCAGAACATTCTGAAAGTTTAGACTCTTTTGACTCTGCTCAAAATTATCCTTCAAGCATTTTGAAAAAAAAAGAATATTTGCTTTGAGCAAGCAATTTCACACAGAAAAATGATAGAAAGCACTTCATCCCAAGCGAGTACAGCCTATCAGTTGAATTGGAGATGCGACACCTCCATGCTTCACTAAGTAGCAGTTTCCTAAGCATTTGCAGACATAACCTGACGCTAGTATAAGACAGCAATAGCATGAAGATTTTGGAGAGATAAAAGCGAACGAATTTATCACTGCAATACGCCTAGCGTCAGACAGCAATAACATGAAGATTTCAGAGAGATAGAAATGAACGAACTTATCAGTGCAATTCCCACGGGCATTACAGCTTTTATAGCCACAAACTTGGATGATTTGGTCATTCTCACACTGTTGTTCTCTCAGGTGAATGCAACTTTCCGTCGTCGGCACATTGTAATTGGTCAGTACTTGGGCTTTTGTACTCTGGTTGTTGCCAGCTTAGTTGGTTTTCTAGGAGGCTTAGTCTTGCCATCCTATTGGATTGGGCTTCTGGGTTTAGTACCCATCACTATTGGACTAAATTGTCTGCTAAATCCAGAAAGTGATTCATCTGCTGAGGTTGAAACCGAATTTTCTCATTCTTCTGCCTTCGCTAGTTTTGTGTCTCCCCAAGCTTATAGTGTGGCGGCTATTACCATCGCCAATGGTAGTGACAATGTAGGGATTTATATGCCATTGTTTGCTAACAGTACTTTTTCTGAGTTGCTGGTGATAGTTGCAGTTTTCTTGTTACTAGTTGGAGTTTGGTGCTACCTGACATACAAACTTACCTGCCAAAAAGCACTCGCCAATCTACTAAAGTCCTATGGCAGTAATCTTGTTCCCTTTGTATTGATAGGCTTAGGTGTCTTTATTATCTTAGACAGTGCCGCACTAAGTCCAATTACCTTGGCAGCTATTTGTCTATGTTTAATGGGATTTCTAAAAACAATTCAAATTTCTAAATTCAAAACTCAAAATTTGTCATCGTAAAAAATATGAAACTTTTTCAAATCTCTTTAGTGGTCTTAGTACTTGTGATTAGTTTAATAATTGCTTTGCCCTCCTGGGCAACAACTCTTCCTTCCTTAGTTAGTAATTCTGATTATTTTGAAGTTGGGCAAAAAGTCGTTTGGCTTTATAAGGCTCGTTCAGACTCGGCTGATGTTCACAAAATTCCTGCTGAAGTCGTCAAGTTAGGCGACAAGCAAGTGCAAATTAAGGTACGCAAAAAAAACAACCGATTTATCAACCGTTGGGTGAATCGAAACAGGCTTGAGAATGTCTCCAATATTGAAAAGCCGACATTCAAGTAAATCTCAGTCAAGTCAACTACAAAACTGCTCACGCTTATAAAGCTTTCAAAGTCTCCTCAAAATCCACCATAGCATCTTCTAGTGTGAGTGACATAAACCATATTTTTTAAAAGTTTAAATATTGGGTGACAAATTCATCAAGTAGATTTATTGAATCAAGAAGTAAGAATATTTTTTTTGATTGATTTGGTGAAAGTAAAGTGATCACATGTCCAGTAAAATGTACACTTACATCCAGTTTCTCCAGGCTAATAAACCAATAGAAGTCACGAAGATGTAGAAAATCATTAGCCTTGCAATAATTCTGGCTGAATACTCTGTTGCTGAAGTATTAAGCAGCTTCCAACTTCCTGGTCACATTTTTTGTTAGAACAAATACTCATCTCAAACAAATGAGTCAAACAAAGGAGAAAAATATGCAGTTTCTCAAAATTGTTCTTGTCGCGCTCGTGTTTATCGTAAACTTGGCAATTGCTCAGCCCTCTTGGGCAGGCAAGGATTTCACTAAGGGGGCTGACTATGCTGAAGTCACTCAGGCGCTCAATCAACTTCTAAGTGTGAAAAATGCCCCGGAGCAAGCTGGCTATACGCCTGAGCAATTTCAGCAGCGGTTGGCACAATTGCAGTTTCAGAAGAATGTCATAGAAACAGCCAGAAAACGGGCACAGTGCCGCAATGAAACTGGAAAGACGTTAGCTGTTTATGCCAATAAACCGAAAAAATCTCCTACTCAACTCTACTATTTAGCAGCAGGGCAAATCACCGATGATGATTGGGATTGCGATGGCATCTACTTGCCCGCTCTTACTCAGGTTCTTCTGAGTCCAAATGCTCAACCACAAGAACTGAGTGAACCAATCGCCGTTAAGTTTGTCGATGGTACACAGTCTATTGCTAGAGCTAATCCAGCAACTGGTGTGATTGAATTGAATGTTGAACCTGCCAAAGTATATAAGGTAGGTGAAACCAACTGGTTAATCCCTACTTTGTCTCAAGCAGATATTGATACGCAAACTCCCAGTCCACAACTGATTGACTAATCCTCGCTAGCTGACGTTCCCCACCAGGACATTGCCTGAAGGTGGGGATTTTTGTTTCAATGAGCAGCCTTGTTCAAACTTGTTGCCCCTTGATTACAGTTCAACTTTGACTTAACGATTCAATCAACTTCACGACTCGTTCTTTAACTTCATCCCGAACACGGCGAAAGGTTTCTATATCTTGCCCTTCTGGATCTTCAAGTTGCCAATCTTCAAACATATCTCTTATCACCCATTCTTCGGGTAAATTGACTCCACAACCACAAAGAGAAATCACAGCATCGTAATCTTCCGCTTTGAAATTATTTAAAGGTTTGGAGGTCTGATGACTAATATCAATGCCAATTTCTGACATCACTTGGACAGTTGTTGGGTCTACAAAACTTGATTCAAGTCCAGAACTGTTAACAGCAATTTTACCATCTCCCAATGTGCGAGCAAATCCCTCTGCCATTTGGGAACGACGGGAATTTTTCTTGCAAACAAACATGACTTTTTTCACGCGCGTTTCCTCTCTATTAGATGTTCAAGAAATCCATTGAAAGTTACTCTTTACTTGAGTTCATTTCAAGAGCCTTATTCGCTAACAAAACTACTTCTTTAGCTGTTTTTTCTTTACGTTCGCTGTGGCGGTCTGTCAGGTAATCCACCTTGTCACGCAACAGCAAGGTGAACTTATAAAGTTCTTCCATGACATCAACCACCCGATCTCGGTAAGGCGAATCCTTCATCGTTCCGTCTTCGTTAAACTCCTGGTAAGCTTTAGCGACACTAGACTGATTCGGAATCGTAAACATTCGCATCCAACGCCCTAGAATCCGCAGGGTGTTGACGGCGTTGAAAGACTGAGAACCGCCACTGACTTGCATGACTGCTAAGGTTCTGCCTTGAGTCGGTCTGACTGCTCCTATACTTAGAGGAATCCAGTCAATTTGGTTTTTCATAATACCAGTTATATTACCGTGCATCTCGGGTGATGACCACACTTGACCTTCAGACCATTGACTTAATTCTCGTAATTCCTGCACCTTGGGATGTGTATCTGGTACACTTCCATGAATCGGTAAATCACGAGGGTTGAAAAACCGGACTTCTGCGCCAAATTCCTCTATGATTCGAGCAGCTTCTTCCGCTAGGAGGCGACTATAAGAACGCTCTCGCAAAGAGCCATACAAAAACAAGATTCTCGGTTTGTGATGAAACGTTGTCATAATTTCAGCCTAATATAACAGCCTCCCTTGGATTTTCTGGGTTATTTAATATCTTGAAAATCGTTAGAAAGTTGCCTATAAACGATTACAGCTAACTGTGCTCCCAAAATTGGTCCCACCCAATAAACCCAGTGGTATTGCCAAATTGCTCCTACTAACGCCGGACCAAATGAACGCGCTGGATTCATACTTGCACCCGTAATTGGTCCCATAAACGCTGCTTCTACTCCAACAGTTAACCCTATGGCTAACCCTGCAAAGCCAATATGTGCACGGCGATCTAATCCAGAACCAAAAATCACCAGCATCAAAATGAACGTGAGTACTGTTTCCAACACCAAAGATTGCAACCAATTTCCATTGAGTGGAAGAGTTACCCCCAAATTAGCAACTCTTCCCAAGCTCATAAGTAGTAAAGCTGAAGCTGCTATTGCTCCCAAGGATTGTGCTATAACATAGGGTAAAACTTGATGTTTGGGAAAAAAGCCACTTGTCCAAAACGCCAACGTCACTGCTGGGTTAAAGTGTGCGCCGCTTAGATGTCCCATGGCGTAAATCAAAGCGGCGACGATCGCACCAAACACAAAGCTAATCCCCACATGAGTAATAGCACCTTTACTTATATCGTTTACCATGACTGCGCCAGTACCTGCAAATACCAAAGTAAAGGTGCCGATTGCTTCTGCTAATGTCTGATATCTATGTACAGAGATTTGTTTGAAAAAAGATTTCATCAACCTAAAACTGCTTTTGTTTACGTAACACCTCTGCAAGTGTTAGGTTAAGCTGAGCTTCTCCACCAAACACAGTTCCCACCTTACCATTGTTTAAATGAACATGGTCTATACGGTAAACTTCTGTTGGTAAAGGCACATAGCCCACAGAACTTGCCACCTTGGGTGCTTTGTCAACATAGAAATTTACAAATTTGTATACGACTTCTTTGTTCTGAGCACCCCAAGGATTGACGTAGATAAACAATGGTCGAGAAAGTGGCTGATACTTCGCTTTTTCTACGGTTTCACGCGATGGCAAAACTGCTCCTTTGCCACTGTCAACCGCTAGAACTTTTAACTTACCTTTGTGTTCTTCGTAATATGCGTAGCCAAAGTAACCCAAAGCATTAGGGTCTTTACTGACTCCATTTGCTATGACTTCATCATCCTCACTGGCTGTATAGTCAGTGCGACTGGCTCGCGTTTTTCCTACTGTCGCTTCTGTGAAATAGTCAAAAGTACCAGACTTATTGCCTGCACCGAACAATTTTAAAGGACGATTGGGCCAAGATGCACGTACTTGGTTCCAGGAAGTGATTTTCCCTTGAGCTGCTGGTTCCCACATTTTTTTCAACTCGGCAGTGGTGATGTCTTTTGCCCAATTGTTTTGTGGATGAACAACGATGGTGAGAGCATCAAAGGCAATAGGAAGCTCTATGAATCTTACACCATTCTTCCGACAAGCTTCTATCTCTGCTTTTAAAATCGGTCGAGAAGCATTAGAGATGTCGGTTTGTCCAGCACAGAATTTTTCAAAACCGCCGCTTGTACCAGAAATATTGACTGATACCTTTTTGTTTTGCTCTGATTCAAACTGTTTTGCAATTGCCTGCGTGATTGGATAGACGGTACTTGAACCATCAATCCTCACATCCGCTGTCGTTGTACTCGTTTGTGGATTACTGACTTGAGCTAGTTTTTGTGATTCCTGTGTTTCTAATGCATTGGTTTTCGTGGTAGAACTGGTTGTCAAAGCCAACGTTCCCAGTGCAACTGCCAACTTGACCAGCCTTGCGTTCATACACCTTATCTTCCTGGCATATTAAAGGTATGTATCTATCATTTCAAAAAAAATTGATTTGTCAATAGATAAGGTGAGCTATGTTACACAAATTAATCAAAAAAAGTTGATATTTTAGGATGGCTCTTGACAAAAACGACTAGGCATCATTTGGTATAAGCGACGAAACTCTGACAGGTACTGCTCCAACGCCGCAAATTGAGGTATGTTGAGGCTATAGTAAATCCAGCGTCCTTCCTGACGAGAGCGAACCAAACCAGCTTCCCTCAGAGTTTTCAAGTGAAAAGACAGCTTTGACTGACTGACTTCTAAAGCATCGCACAAGTCACACACACAAAGTTCTTTATTTCGCAGTAGTTCGATAACGCTAATTCTCAGTGGATCGGAAAGAGCATGAAAACTGAGAACAATTGGATCAGGAGTGGTTGTGGCAGGAGATTGCATCAATATAAATTAGGGTAAAGGTGTTCAATCTCTATTGTGGAATAGAAAATTGAAGTTGCAAGTATTGGGTATGGTGGCGAAGCAAAGCTTTATACATGTAAATGTTCAAAAATCAGTGGTTTTAGCTAGTATTGATTTTCTTGCCATGCACCTTTTGTGGTAATCTAAACAAACAGTTATCAGTTACCAGTTATCAATTGTTGACTGTTCCCTGTTCCCTGATTTATTCATGCAACCTTCTAGCCAAAAGCTGCGACAATTACTACAGCGTCCGGAAATTCTCATCATTCCTGGCGTTTACGATTGTTTGGGAGCAAAACTGGCTGAACAATTGGGTTTTGAATTAATTGCGACGAGTGGTTTTGGTATCGCCGCCTCTACACTTGGTGTACCAGACTATGGTTTGATGACTGCGACAGAAATACTTACCAGCACAGGACGAATTGCTCAGTCTGTGAGTATACCCTTAATTGCTGATATGGACACTGGCTATGGCAACGCTTTAAATGTCATCCGAACTATAAAGGACGCGGTACAGCAAGGAATTGCAGGAGTTTTGCTAGAAGACCAAGAATGGCCAAAAAAATGCGGTCACTTTGAAGGAAAACGAGTCATTTCGACGGCTGAACACGTTGGTAAAATCCGCGCAGCTGTGCAAGCGCGTGGTGACAGTGGTTTAATTATTATTGCTCGGACTGATGCTCGTGCTCCCTTGGGTTTGGAAGAAGCATTGAATCGTGGTAGAGCTTATATTGATGCTGGGGCAGATATCTTGTTTGTTGAAGCGCCTCAATCTGTTGAGGAACTACAAAAAATCGCCTCTGCGTTTCCAGATGTTCCTCTCGTTGCCAATATTGTTGAAGGTGGTAAAACTCCCCAACTCTCGGCTTCACAGTTGCAGCAGTTAGGTTTTAAGATTGTGTTTTTCCCAGTTTCTGCTTTACTTGCAGCGACAAAGGTTATGAGTGCTTGCTTGCGTCAATTGAAAGAACAGGGAACTACGGCGGATTTTCAGGAGTTGGTTGAGTTTAAGGAATTTCAAAATCTGATTGGTGTACCTGAATATCTGCAAATGGAGAAGCAGTTTACATCAAGTCCCGTTAATTAGTTATCAAAAGTCATTGCGAACGGAACAAAGTGAAGTGAAGCATATGCCCTTCGGGCACGCTCCGCGAACGCAAGGGTTTGAGATTGCCACGCTACGCTACCGCTCCGCTCGCAATTGACTTGTGATCATCCTGATTTGATATGAGACCAGTGCTGCGGGGGGGTTTCCCTCAACAGGCATCTGGCGAACCCGAAGGGGTTTCCGCTCTCACGGCAAGTCTGGCGTTTGAGGAACGAAACCCAACATTTTTAAAACTTTGTTGGGTTGAACGTAGTGAAACCCAACCTACAATTCTTTTATGATGTCAAAAGTGAACGATGATTGAATCACGAGTCATTTCAATATAGGAGTGACTCATCAATAACTCACTCAAAGATTGTAAATTAGCTGCGAATATGACCTCTAATTCTAGGTTATTAATATTACCTGTCGTAATAAGAAGTAATTTGTAAGGCTCTTGAATCGTTAAAAAAGAATTTAAAAAATCAGAATCCTTGGTAATTACTATACGGTTATCCCGTATTGAAATGGCATTAATTTCTGTATCTGATGTCGCATTTTTGTGAGGCAAGTCTTTTGTATGGATTGTATCGTAACCAGCAGATTCTAGGAATCGAGCGAGTCGAACAGGTAATTGAGCGTCAACAAGAAATTTCACGAGGCAATTTTATAGATACTTTTTACTTGGCTAAGGCGAACAGCAAATTGCAGAGCAGCTAAAATGTCTTCCCGCTCTAAATCCTCATAATCTGCTAAAATCTCATCCATTGTCATGCCAGAGCTAAGTAATTCGAGAATCAATTCTACAGGATAACGAAGTCCCCTGATACAAGGCTTGCCGTGACACACATCAGGATTATAGGTAATGCGTTGTAAAAGGTCAGTGGTCATATTGTCTTTTCGTTAAGTATATAAGGTTGTATATGTCTAATTTTGCATTTAGTGTTGAACTGTTTGTGATTATTTATTCTATTCTATTCTTTTTTGTGCTACTATATGAATAATGGAAAAGGTGTGCGCAGATAGACCCCTCCTCACAATTATGCAATAGCTCATAAAGGCAAGTGGTCGTAAAAAGTATAATCAAAAAGACTAAAGGGAACTCGTCGAAGTTCTGAAAGTTTCACAACAAAGTCACAAATGCCAGACTCAGCAATCTCCCAATGTTTCCGTAATCACGGGCAATGCAATTGAAGCATCTTATATATCTTATACATAGTTAGATAAACACACCCGCGCCTATCCATGAACGAACAGCGCCAGCAAGCCTATCTCAACCTAATTGAAAGACTGCTGAATTGCCCAAGTGGGGAAGAAGCAGAAATTTTAGAAGCGAATCAAGATTTACTTGATGCTGAATTTTTGGGAATGGTGGAAGCTGTGGCGGAGAATTTCTCAGCGCAGGGAGAAGAAAATACAGCGAGTTGGTTGAGAAATCTGGCAAATGAGTTGAGGGAAGCGGAAAAACTTTTTTTGCGGAAGGGGGAGAATTCAAAGCCTCTCAAAAAGCAGGAGGAGGAATGGAAGCGAGGTTTGCAATCTCTGGGTGAAGAGGAGTTACAGGGATATTTCCAATTTTTGGAGGAGGTACTGCAAGCAACCGCAGAAAGTGGAGGTGACGCGCAGGTAGTTTACCCGTTGCTGGTAGAAAACACAAAATATCTCAATCGTAATTTAGCAGAAGTCTTGCGGCGTTGGGCAACAAATAAGCTGGCGGAAGTTGAGACGGATGAGGCACAATCCATCGCTGTAGATATTCACGATTTTAGTAATCGACTTCAGCAATTCTCTTTGGGTGACAAAGCCAGCAACATGGAAATTGCGATCGCTGGTTATGAAGTCGTGTTAACTGTGTTCACCCGCGAAAGCTTTCCTGTTAATTGGGCAATGACGCAAAATAATCTCGGGATTGCTTACCGTAACAGAATACACGGGGAGAAAGCAGAGAATCTTGAGAGTGCGATCGCATCCTACACAAAAGCTTTGTCCGTTTACACCAAAGAAGTTTTCCCGCAACAATGGGCAATGACGCAAAATAATCTGGGGGCTGCTTA
>NZ_JXCA02000001.1:497377-607520 GCF_000828085.3 Scytonema tolypothrichoides VB-61278 | reverse complement strand
TAGAATCGGCGATCGCATCCTACACAAAAGCTTTGTCCGTTTACACCAAAGAAGCTTTCCCGCAACAATGGGCAATGACGCAAAATAATCTGGGGACTGCTTACTGGGATAGAATACGCGGGGAGAAAGCACAAAATATAGAATCGGCGATCGCATCCTACACAAAAGCTTTGTCTGTTAGAACCCGCGAAAGCTTTCCCCAAAACCATGCTGAAACTGCGTTTAATTTCGGTTTAGCTTACATTGATGCTGGGCGGTTTGCGGATGCTTACAACATCTTTCAATCTGCCATCGACGCTGTAGAATTTCTGCGGGGTGAAATTGTCTCTGGCGATGAAGTCAAACAAAAACACGCGGAAGAATGGAACTCGCTTTATAGCCGGATGGTGGAAGTGTGCCTGAAATTAGAATACGACGATCAGGCAGTGGAATATATTGAGCGTAGCAAAACGCGTAACTTGGTGGAAGCGATAGCTTCGCTGCTGCGCTCCGCGCAGATCGCATTGCAGAGGAGAAGAAAGAAATAGGCGATCGCAATCTCCAAATCACTATTCTCGTCGTGGGTAGTGCGATCGGTTCTGCTGGAATTATGGCATCTAGTTATGCTCTCGTCACACAGGAAGATCCTCTGTTACCTCCCTTCTCCACATCCATACCCCATCGCTTCAGCTTATCCATTTGTTACAGTCTCCTTTTCGGAGTTGTTTTAGGAATGTTGATTTGGGGAGGAGATAAAATTTGGCAGTTTTATAAAAAGGGAACAGGGAACAGTGAACAGTGAACAGTGAACAAAAAACAAGGGCTGTATAATGTATAACACCTGAATCGCTCAAGATTGACTTGCTGACTTCTGATATCATGTTCGGATGAATACTTATAAAAAAAACTACCCTTCCCCTCAATCCCCTCCCCTTAGCAAGGGGAGGGGAGGTTTTGGCGTTAGACAAAACCGGGGTGGGGTTCTTCGGGATTTATAAGCGATTAACCGAACATGATATGACTTCTGACTCCTGAATTCTTCTTTAATGTTTGCTATCCTAAATCTGGATACTGGCAAATAATAAAGTTCTTCAGGGCGTGCTGCCGTTTTGACGCAAATGACTGAACAACGTGACGCTGATTTACCATCCGCTGATTCTCAACACTCAAGTGAACCAACTGACGTGACGACTAAGTCGGTCGATAATTCACTGACAAACCAGATTTCAGGTGTTTGGAACGAGACAACAGCACGCTTTATGAAACTGCTACCCGTAGATAAAATATCACAGACGGTTGTTGGGTGGTTTAGCGTTAGTGAAGCCCAGGTTGCAGAGATTTTGGAGACAATTCGAGCAGAACTGCCAACCACTGAAGCCCTTTTGATTGGTAAGCCGCAAGCAGGTAAAAGTTCGATTGTGCGCGGACTGACGGGAGTTTCAGCGGAGATTGTTGGTCAAGGATTTCGTCCACACACACAACACACCCAGCGTTATGCTTACCCTTCAAATGACTTGCCAGTACTTGTTTTTACAGATACTGTCGGACTGGGAGATGTAAACCAAGATACTCAGGTCATTATTCAGGAATTGGTTGGAGATTTACAACAGGAAAGTCGTAGCGCCAAAATCTTGATTCTGACGGTTAAGATCAATGATTTTGCAACTGATACGTTGCGAGAAATTACTCAGCAACTGCGTCAGAAGTATCCAGATATTCCCTGTCTACTGGCTGTGACTTGCTTGCATGAGGTTTATCCTCCTGGTACAGATGATCATCCGGCATATCCACCAAATTTTGAGGAAGTTAACAGGGCATTCACTGCAATCCAGGAAGCTTTTAAAGGATTGTATGATCGCGCTGTCCTGATTGATTTTACCTTAGAAGAAGACGGTTACACTCCAGTGTTTTATGGCTTAGAAGCGTTGAGAGATGCTTTGGCAGAGTTACTACCAGAAGCAGAAGCCCGAACGATATACCAGTTATTAGATGAAGGGACTGGCAAACAACTTGGTAATCTTTACCGGGATGTTGGACGCCGTTACATTTTGGTATTTGCGATTATATCAGCTACCATCTCAGCTGTGCCCTTGCCCTTTGCAACGATGCCAGCACTCACAGCTTTGCAAGTCTCGATGGTAAGTTTATTGGGGAAATTATATGGACAAACATTGAGTCCATCGCAGGCGGGGGGGGTTGTGAGTGCGATCGCCAGTGGCTTCCTAGCAAGGGCGATCGCACGTGAGTTAATCAAATTTGTACCAGGTTTTGGCAGTGTAATAGCTGCTTCTTGGGCTGCTGCCTATACTTGGTCACTTGGGGAAGCAGCTTGCGTTTACTTTGGTGATATAATGGGAGGAAAAAAACCAGATCCTCAAAAAATTCAATCAGTGATGCAAGATTCGTTCCGGGTCGCAAAAGAACGGTTTAAGGGAATTAAGCGTTGAAAGGATGTCTGATGAGTTGCGAGTCAGTCATTATCGAACCTGTGTTTTCCGAGGAGTGTCAAGTATAACAACTTGCAAACCGTGAGGTTCGGATGCTGGGACGACCTGACCGTTATTTAAGGTTGTTGTGCGATCGTCTTGCATCGGTGCAATATTGTTTGACTTCCAAGAAAAAGAGTCGCAGTCTTTGTTCACCTCAAGCACTGCTACTCCTGGTGTTCGGCTTGCATCCTGTAGCGCGGTTATCGCTGAAAGCGGCTTTGCACCCCTAAGAACTGCAAAGATTTTGTTGCCAACACTTAGACTGATGTCTGGAGTGGGATTAGGGCTAAAATCCCGTTTCAGGGAAAGACTTTTAATCTGTCGGCTTTCAAAGTCAACAAAATTAACATCATTGCTGACGCGCATCATTGTAACAGCGTGGTCTTTTCCTTTCTTGTCGCGACAAGAAAACAGCGTCAAAGTTTATGACTTTTTGAAGTATGCTATTCATCACTAGTCATAAAATTTTATAAACTTCATACATAAAAATTTCGTTGTGTGTTTTATTCTCAAGTTCCTTCTATTTGTATTTGCGACAAAGTTTCAGCAAACATTTCCTCTGCCAGTTGCTGTTTGTTTGCCAAATCAGCTAAATCCGTTATACAAAAAAGGGGTTCTAAACGCGCTACAATCTCAGGTGGAAAATCTCGGTTAAAATACTTCATAGTAAAATCATATCGGTAAGGTCGATATATCATTCCCATAAGTTCAACTAAATTTCGCAGCGTATAGGATTGATAGTTAACAATAGCTTGCGCTAAATGTCCACGATTGATTTCTTTTTTTACGAAGATTTGCAAAAAATAAAACATCGTTTTTAACTGCTCAAACCTTGCTTTCATTTTTGAAAAATGCTCTTGGTGATTCAAATGTGTTGGAACAATAAGGTTAGCCTTATCAAAGGCAATCACTGCTTGTCCATGTCGTTCCATCTCTAAAAAGTCGTTAGGGCTACTACGCTTCATAACAGCAAAGTCAATCGCCAAAAAAGGACTTACTCCCACAAGTTGATAAAAGCATTGTGAGTGACCATGCCATGTAGGTGAAGGAACTCTATACTGAAAGCTAATTTCAGAAATTGTTTGCAATGCTGCTTCAACAATATCAAAAGTTTGTTGAACGTAATTATCTTCAACAATCACTTCAATATCGATGTCAGACCATTCATCTGTGTAACCGTGAGCAGCGGAACCACCTTGCCAGAAAGCTAAAACAAAATCTTCTGGTTGTAATGCAGCGATAATGGTTTGTAAAATTTTTTTTCTCATTATGCCTCAAAAAAAGCAGATGGTGAAATGTGAAAAAATTCTGCCAGTTGACGAATATGGTTCACGGTCAAATTGCGTTGACCACTCAAAACTTCAGATACTATAGATTCAGTTTTAAATATAGGAATTAAATCTTTTTGCCCCAAACCTCGTTCAGCTATCAAGGCTTTGAGCACTTCTACACCATGAATATCAGGTATACTCAGATCTTGCACCATTCTCAACAAGCGTAGGGTGGGCACTGCACACAACGTAATAATAAGAGTTTTCGCGCCTGGTTGGCAGTGCCCACCTTACAAAAATTGCAATAAAGCAACTGGTGCAAGATGTAAGTATAGGTTTATGTTTTTCTTCGTACTCGTAAACGAGAGTACCTAAGACATTGAGATAGTCTTGTTCATCTGGTGTTAATTCACCTTTATCGATAAGTGAATCAATGACTTTTTGCGTAGTTGTCAATTCTTCTTCTGAAGTGATTGGACGAGGAGGAAAAGTTTTGAGTAACTCTATATAAGCGTTAGTGCTAGGTGTACCAAGGATCATTTTTCCAGTCCTCTTTGTTGTATTCTGCATGAGTAAGCACATGACAAATAAAAACTTTTTGGTATTTATAATCTACAGGTGGGCATTGCCCACCGTCATGACCTAAACAAGCGCTGGAATATTGACACGCTTTTCCAAAGGCATTGCAACCATCTGCATTCCTGCGGGTGGTGCAACAGTCAAACCACGACGCACAGGACGCACAGGACGCCTATTGACCAAAGAGACTTGAAAGCGCGATAAAATTGTCGCCAATACGAGTTTCATTTCATACTGAGCAAATGTCAGTCCAATACAGCGACGATTTCCGCCACCAAAGGGTAAGTATTCATAAGGAGAAAATTGCCTTGACAAAAAGCGTTCTGGTTTAAACTGCTTTGGTTGTGGATAAGTTTCTTCCCTGTGGTGTGCTAAGTAGATATTAGGGATAATTATTGTTCCTTCTGGGAGAGTGTAACCTTGAATTTCAATTGGTAATCGCACAATCCGAGGAAAAGCATTCATCGCAATCGGATATATCCGCAGGGTTTCTTGGCAGACTGCTGTCAGGTAAGGTAATTTTGCAATAGTACTTGGATCTGGGTTTTCACCAAGCGTGTCCAGTTCCTTCAGCAACTTGTCGCGCACTTCTGGTAGATAGTCAATCCAGTAAAACGCCCAAGTCAATGCTGAAGCTGTGGTTTCATGTCCCGCTACCATCAGCGTCATCAACTCATCACGTAATTCTTCATCAGTCATCGGTTGACCATCTTCATAACGCGCAGACATCATCAAACTGAGGATATCTTGCCGATTTTGATCAGATTCGGCACGACGTTCCCGAATAAGCGCATAAATCATTTCATCTATTTGTTTTCGCAAGCGTAGCACTCGCCCCCAAGGACTCCACGCACCGAAATCTTTTTGTAGAAACCGAAAAAATAAGCCAGCGGACAACAAAGGAGAACCGATAGAATCCAACAGTAAACTTAATAAGTGTCGAATTTTTTCCAAACGGGATCCTTCATCTAAGCCAAACACCACCCGCAAAATAACCCGCAAAGTAATTTCTTGCATCGACGCACGGATATTAAACGGCTTACCCATCTTCCATTCGTCGGTCACCTGCTGCGTAATTTCGCGGATAGTTTCGGCGTAAGCACGCATTCTGTCACCATGAAAAGGAGGGGTTAAGAGTTGACGTTGGCGTTGGTGGCAATCGCCGTCCAGTAAAATCAAAGAATTAGAACCTAACAAAAATTGTAAACCTCGGTTTCCACTGCCAGCATTTAAGCGACTGGAATCAGCATTAAAAATTTGTTGCAGTGCTTGAGGATGACTGAAGTAGATAATAGGAGAATCGTTACGACTCCAAAGAGTGAAGCTATCACCGTAAACTTTGGCAAAATCTTCCACATATTCCAACGGCTGAAAAATAAATTTCATCCGCCGCAGGAAAACTGGCATTTTCGGTCCATCAGGCAGATTGTTAGTTGCTCTCATAAACTGGGCGTTGAGCGCTGATTGCTTCTATTGTGACTTTTTTAAGGAATAGGTGTGTGATTCAGAAGTGGGAAATTATTCTGCCTATGCGCCGATTCCCCATTTCTCCTTCAAGAGTTATATTCTGTGTAAGAGTGTCGGAAGCAAACAGTGCCAAAAATCATCGCTATCCTCAACGGTAAGGGAGGCGTCGGTAAAACAACGACCGCTGTCAACCTGGCTGCAACCTTTGCGCAAGAAAAAAAAGTTCTTTTAATCGACGCAGATATTCAAGGTTCTGCCAGTTGGTGGTTTGGGCGTAGTGACAACAGCATGGGATTTGATTTATCACAATCAACTGACCCCAAACTTTTAGGTTATTTGCGAGGAATAACAGGTTACGATTTAGTAATGGTAGATACGCCTCCGGCGCTGCGGTCTGAAGCTTTAGCGGCGGTCGTTGCTGTAGCTGATTATTTGGTTTTGCCTACGCCATGTGCACCAATGGATTTAGCTGTCCTTATCGAGACAATCCAACAAGTCGTCATTCCTGTTGGGAAACCCCATCGGGTCTTGCTGACTAAGGTGGATACGCGGAGTTTGGGCGAAGTCCTGGAAGCTCAAAACACTCTTAGGGAGATGGGAATTCCTGCTTGTAAAGCTTTCATCCGCATCTACAAAGCGCACGAACGAGCTGCGCTTGAGGGTGTACCAATTACCCAATGGCGAGGAAAGAATGCACAGGAGGCGGCGTCAGACTACCGTCAAGTAGCGGAAGAACTAAAGCGTGATTGGAGGGAATATGACTAAAAAACGTCTTTCTGACTTATTACAACAAGAAGCGCAAAAATTTTCACCACCAGAAGGTGAAACAACTATTGATGTTGTTGCTATTTCTGATGATAATCCCTCCGCTTCCTCAGATAATGATACGGGGAAAGAAGATGGTTCAGTTCAACTAAAGGATGAACCACAAGCAGCTGAGATAACAACGTCTAGGCGTACAACACCAACAAAAGCCGAGTTAGAAGTAACTGTCAAAGAGTTGAAGGAAGCTTTGGAAAAAGCACAACAAAAAGAAGCTTCTCTGGTTAATGAATTGAAAGAAACTCTAGAAAAAGCACAGCAAAAAGAAGCTTCTCTTGCTAATGAACTGAAAGAAACTGTGAACAAGGCACAGAAAAAAGAGGCTTCTGTTGTCAAAGAACTAAAAGAAGCTTTAGAAAAAGCACAGCAAAAAGAAGCTTCTCTTCAGGAGCAAATCACTGATTTACAATTAGATGTATCTAAGCACAAAAAAGTAGCAGCAAAGCTGAAAACAGAGCTTGATGATGCAAAACAGGCAGCGATACAACTTGCAGAAGCTAATTCGCAACTGACAGAAACAATTAGCGCATTACAACAACAAAAGCAAAACATTCAATCATCACAACAGGAAAAGGAAAAAACTCAATCATCCAAATCAATCAAAAGCTATAGAAAATCATACGATCTACCAGAAAAACAGCCTATCAAGAAGTCCGAAGAACCTGTTGACAATACCTCACCTATGTGGTTGCTTGACTAAGGAATTAAAATCAAAACAGTAGGATGCGTTACACTGTTGTGTTAACGCATCAAACATCAATGTAGAAACATGGTATTGTTATGTCTTCTTGAAAAAAGAGAGTTTGCTGGGCAGTATTTCGCGCCTCAACAGTTATCAGTGAACAGTGAAGGAGTCAGGAGTCAGGAGTCAGTAGGGGCGCAAGGCATTGCGCCCCTACTGAAGTCGGAAAACTAAATTTTATTTCTTCCTTGGTGATATCCCAACCAACCGCGCAGGGAGATGACCCCGGGGGGCATTCAAGGAGAAAGTCATGTTTGAATATCCCAGCCAGTCATGGTCATATGGCAGCCAGTTGCTTTTCACACGCCAACCGACGCGATCGCCCAAAAGACACTCTGTTACTTTATTCACTTTGCCGCCAACTTCCTGCCAAATGCCCTGCTGCACGCTAAAGCCGAAGTGCCCATTGCTGTACTTTACCCAGAGACCATCAATGGTGCGTAAGTCTTGGCAGGGAAAGTTTTCCATGTCTTCATTTTTCAGCCAGCCTTCTTGTTCTCGATCAGCTACTTTAAGAATGAGATCCGCAGTTTCGCGATCGGCTTCTTTCCATTTCCCTGCTGCTAAAAACTCGCGCAGCCGCGTGTAGTCTACTCGCGGCTCAGAAATCACATTGTTAGTCTTTAATAACTCATATGGCATTGAGTGCCAAATGTTTTGAATAGCTTCAATAGCGATCGCTAGACCCTTTTCCCCTTTACCAACTTGGTGGCTGACCATTGCCAACACTTCCCCGCTAGTTCTATCCACCACGGGCGAGCCACTGTACCCTGGTTGTAAGATATCTTCGCCCTCAATATGCAAATCCCAAGCTTTAATACGCTCGCGACCATCCGTAGAGGGAATAAAACTTTGCTTGCCCAAATAGCCCTGAATCTCTCTTAGCAACCGAGTCTCTTTCTGGTCAAAAGCATAAAAACCAGCAATAGCAAAGTGCTTTGCGACTGCACTAGACACAGACAAGCACAATGCAGGACACCACAGTCTCTGGACACGCAGCACTGCCAAGTCAAACCCCTTTGATTCCCCGTTTGCCACTACCGTTGCAGGTATGCTATCTGCCAGCACCAACGCTTCCCCACCTACATCCCGCACCACATGAGCGCAAGTTAGCAGGTAGCTGGCTTCATCCGTGTGGTGGATAACAAACCCCGTGCCAAAGACTCTCCTCTTTTGCAGGTTGGGGTCGCTACTAGTGATTAAAATTACTGAGTCTTGAAAGGTTGAACTCATTTAACTCAAGCCTTGGGTTTAAGTACCAGTTTGACCTTTAAATTAGAACCAGCTTTAGCCTTGGTGACGTACACATTGCCCTCTCCCTCAAAACTGAAGCCGATTTCGATCTCAGCCTGCTCAATCTGCATCTCTTGATTAAGTTCCTGCCAAGCATCCGCAATTGGACGACACGTATTCACCAAAATCGGCTTAATTTTGTTAAAAGTTGTACTAACCCGATCAGCAGCACTACCTGAAATCTGTTTTGCTTGATCTTCTGGCACTTCTACCTCTACCAAAGTGCCATCCTCTAACTCGATTAGTTTGGTAGCCATCACTACTTGTTTTTAAGATAAATTATGCATTAAATAACACGATATAACAGAGCTTTTCCGGAAAGTTTCCCAAGACAGCTTCACAAAATATACGCGCGCAACTAGAATTCACGGCTACACAAACTCAGTCCCCAAAGGCAGACTTAAGAAATTTAAAACCAAATACGGTTCAGTTAAGGATTGTTTTCGGAGATTTCACACGTGTAGAGACGTTGCATGCAACGTCTCTACAAAGGTTACCGTTTTTGCAAATTATCTTATCTGAACTGTATTGATTTAAAACCCACATGGGCGTTGGTTTACATCTGTTTCAACTTATCCGCTGTTAGACCAACTCCTGCAACTGATCATCCCGGAATTTTAAAATATGCTGAGCAGTTATTTGCGGCTGTTCCAAATGAGGGACATGACCGCAATCTTTAATCCAGATAAGTTTACTATTTGGAATTGCCAGCTTAAACCTGTTGGCATCTCTAATTCCTAAAATCCTGTCAGAATCACCCCACAAAATAAGCGTTTGTTGTACAATTTCTGCTAGTTTCTTAAATCTAAAAGCACTGTAACCACCACTTTTGGTAAAAGCAATCAAGGCTTTGTGCCAGTCGGAGCATTCTAAGTGTAGTGCTGCACATAATTGAGCATCAAGTGATGCTAACTCCCTGTTTTTATAAGCAGCGCGGGAAATACTTGCCCGAACTTTGGGATTACGTAAAAATTGAGTTGCCCAATAATCTAACGGTGGAATCATCAACTTGCTTAACGGAGAACCACCCGCTAAACCAGCGCTATCAATTAATACCAGCTTTTGGACGACTTCTGGGTAAGTGAGGGTGAAATCAATCGCTGCTGCACCTCCCATCGAAGCGCCCACTAAAATGATGGGTTTGTTAATTAGGGTTTTCCAGAAATAATAGAGATGGGTTTTAATGCTGACGGGGCTAAACTTAACTCCGACTGGTCTATCTGTAAATCCAAAACCGAGTAAATCGACTGCCCATGTCTGGTTTTGTAACGCAAGTAGAGGAACAAGGCGACGAAACTCGAACACAGAACCATCAAAGCCATGAATCAACAGCAAAGGTGTACCCCCACTCCCTTGACGCACATAGGTGGTGGTGATTGGTTGTGTACTCAAGGGAGTCAGCAGAGCAATCTGCTCAATACTTTGAGCAAGAGCAATTGAGGAGGGTTCTGTGAGTTCGCTGACTGTAGTTGGTAAGAAAGTTGGAAACATAGGATTTAGTTTACCTTGTGGCAGTGGAGTGGGCAATACCTTTTGTTGAACGACTTAATATTATGTCTAATTTCCTAGTCGGTTATTAAGATTTCTTTGGTGATAAAAACCGAACCGACAGTATTTTTATCTTGCAATAATATGGGAATCAAAGGAAGGATTTGATTCCTGACTTGATGAAAACAATGATTTTCAAATATGAAGAGGGAGAACTATATATGTTAAGTCGTTGGAACCCCAGACAAGAATTTAATGCTCTCAGCGATCAACTCAACCGCCTATTTGATGAAACTCTAGCGCCGGCTAGAAATTGGGAAAACTTCACAAAATTTCCTGCTGCTGAACTGACTGAAGCAGATGATGCTATCCATCTGAAGTTAGAAGTTCCTGGCTTAGAAGCCAAAGATATAGATATTCAAGTGACAGAAAATGCCGTTGCTATCAGCGGTGAACGTAAATCTGAAACTAAAACTGAAGGGAAAGGCTATACGCGCAGTGAATTCCAGTATGGAAAATTTCAACGCGTCATTCCTTTACCTACTCATATTCAAAACACCAAAGTCACCGCAGAATATAAAAACGGTATTTTGAATCTGACATTGCCTAAAAAGGAAGAAGCGAAAAACAAAGTTGTCAAAGTTAATCTCGAATAAGCTGCCCACTAAATTATTGTGCTCAATTGTGAGAAATTTCTACAGCGCAGTATAATCTTCTTCCTCATTACTATATGACTTAAATATCGCCTGGTTGCATAATAGCTACCAGGCTTTTTTATCAGTTATCAGTTATCAAGTACCAGCCGCAGTTACCAAGGAAGCGCAGTATCAGTTATCAAGGAAGCGCAGTAGGAAACGGACTCGTCCACCCCTTGTTCACTGTTCACTGTTCACTGGTCACTGGTCACTGGTCACTGTTTACTGTTCACTGTTTACTGTTAAACCAATGCCGTTTTTGGCAAATTCTTCTACTGTTTTGTCTGATAATTCATGAGTCGTCATAGCTTGTAACATTGGCAATGGTAAAGTCAGATGATGAGCACCAGCTTGTAGTGATGCGGCGGCTTCTTCTGGTGATTTAATACTAGCTGCGAGAATTTCAGTATTGCTGCCATTGAGTACGCTAGCCATATCTCGTACTAAGGCAATTCCATCGCCTAATAAACGGGTAGCACGATTGACATAGGCGATCGCCATCTTAGCACCCGCCTCCCGTGCCACTGCTGCCTGTGCTGCACTGTAAATGGCTGTTACTGAACAAGTTATCTCTGGCGAGAGACTCGCCACTACAGCAAATCCAATTGGTGTTGCTGGAATCTTTAACACCGTTTGTTTGCCAATAATTTCAAAAGCTTTCTTCCCTTCTACCAGCATTCCTTCAAAATCAGACGACATGAGCTGGTAAAATACTGGTCCTGAAGTCAACTGCGTTAATTTTTTCAGTGTGGTTTCGGGTGGATTATCACTTTTTGCTAAAAGCGTTGGATTCGTCGTGATACCCTTTACCCAACCCATTCGACTGGCAATTTCAGCTTCAGATACAATTGCTGAGTCCAGATAGATTGCCATGATTGTCTCACTTTTTGAGGTGTTGCAACAACAAGAGCTATAATCTCACATTCGGCATCTTGAGTGGTAGTAGTTTTCTTAAAAGCAATTAAGGTTACGCTATGACAACGACTCTGAAGCAGACAGACCTTTGCCACTATTTAGACAAAATTATTTTTAAAAATTAAAAAAATCTTTTTTAAGAGGATACTGCACGCGAGAAAAAAGGTGTCCGCTTCTCTGGTCTAATAGTACTTAGAAAACTACATAAATAAAGGTATTCTCTGTGGTTATAGCACGTAGAATTCAATTCCGTTTTGGTCTGGTAGCCCTTGCCGTTAGTACCGCCCTGTTGCAGCCTATGGTGGCGCGTACACAAGATGCACCTGAGGCAGGTAGTGGTCGCATTGAGCGCGAAGCTGTCATCACTCAGAAGTATATGGCAGTAGCAGCTAACCCGCTAGCATCAGCAGCAGGTAGTGAAATTCTCCGCGCTGGAGGAAGTGCGGTTGATGCGGCGATCGCGATCCAATTAGTCCTCGGTTTAGTTGAGCCACAATCCTCTGGACTGGGTGGAGGGGCTTTCCTCGTTTACTACGATGCTAAAGCTAAACAACTTCGTACTTATGACGGTAGAGAAACTGCACCAGCAGCAGCTAAACCAGACCGTTTTCTGGATGCAGAGGGCAAACCCCTACAGTTCTACGATGCTGTTGTTGGCGGAAAATCTGTAGGCGTGCCTGGGGCAGTCAGGATGCTAGAACTGGCACACAAGAAACATGGCAGGTTACCTTGGAAGCAACTTTTTCAACCTGCGATCAAACTGGCTGAACAAGGCTTCGCCATCTCGCCACGCTTATACACTCTACTGAACAGAGAACAGTATCTCCAGCGCACCTCGCCAGCTAGGAACTACTTCTTCCAAGCGGATGGCACTCCCAAGCCTGTCGGCACTATACTTGTCAATCGGCCCTATGCCCAGGTACTGCGCCAAATTGCCAAGGGAGGTGCTGATGCCTTTTACAAGGGTGAAATTGCTAAAGATATCGTTGCCACGGTGCAACAAGCAGGCGTACCAGGCGATTTAACAACCAGCGATCTAGCAGCCTATCAAGCAATAGAACGACCACCAGTGTGTGCAGTTTACCGAGTTTACAAGGTGTGCGGGATGGGCGCTCCCAGCGGGGGTCTGACTGTGTTACAAATTCTCGGCATCCTCGAAAATTTTAACTTGCCTAGCTTGGAGCCAGCATCATTACAGGCAGTTCATCTCTTCTCTGAAGCCGGAAGGCTTGCCTATGCTGACCGGGGATTCTACATAGCCGATCCAGATTTCGTGTCCGTGCCATCTAACGAATTGCTCGACCCGGAATACCTCAAGCGCCGTGCACGACTAATCAGTCTTGACCGTGCCTTGACTGACGCTCAACCTGGTGAGTTATCTTTACAGCCTGCCTCTATGAGGGGAAAAGATGATTCCCCAGAGTTTCCTTCCACCAGCCATCTTTCAGTTGTCGATCGCTACGGCAACGCAGTATCGATGACTAGTAGTATTGAAGATGCTTTTGGCTCAAGATTGCTGGTGCGAGGCTTCTTGCTCAACAATGAACTCACAGATTTCTCTTTCTCACCCACAACCACTGACGGCAAGCTTGTCGCCAATCGCATAGAACCTGGAAAACGCCCCAGAAGTGCGATGGCTCCGATGATGGTATTTGATCAAAATGGCAAGCTAGTCATGGTGGTTGGCTCTGTCGGTGGTGCGAGAATTATCAACTACGTTGCTAAGACACTAGTTGCCGCTTTGGACTGGAAACTCGACAGCCAACAAGCAGTAGCACTGCCAAATTTTGGTAATCGCAATAGTCCAACAGATCTGGAGGCGGGCACAGCAAATGTTGCTGACCTCAAGTCTGCGTTAGAAGCACTTGGTCATTCAGTGCAAGTTGTAGAGCAAACCAGCGGTTCCCACGCCATTATCATAACCGAGCAAGGTTTGATTGGCGGCGCAGATCCCCGTCGCGAGGGACAAGCTATAGGCAAATAAGCTGTTTGGCAACGGTTGTGTTAGGGATGGAAGATTTATTGGATTTATATAACATTATAGGATTTCTACATACCCTTCTGTTCCATGCACGCGAATTCGTTGCCCATCTTTTATCAGTTTGGTAGCATTATCTACTCCGACAACTGCTGGTAAGCCATATTCACGTGCGATAACTGCTCCATGTGTCATCAGTCCACCAACTTCGGTGACTAGGCCTTACAACCAGGGACAAGCAGGGCATATGTGCTCGCAATTAACGTCTTAGAAGAATATTCCAAGTTCCTCCACCAGCCACACCGTCAGCATCCAAACCATAGCGCTTTTGTAAAGCTATGACTGCAGCCTCGGTTGATGCGCCAAAATTACCATCAACTTCGTCGTCATCCAAGAAACCGAGTCTTTGCAGTCGTCTTTGCAACCTCACAACCTCAGGCCCACGCGTTCCTATACGTAAAATGGGTAATCCTTCTGAGGTATATTGAACTGAAGCAACTCGTTGAGTACGAGTCGTTGAGCTAGGACGAGAGGATTGCTGAGTACGAATGCTTTGCTCTGAACGAGTTGAGCCAGAACGAGTAGATGTTGATTGTCGTACGTACGTTCTCTGTGAATTTGCAGTGGTATTGCGCGTCACAGATCGTGGTTCTGTTTTGGAATCATCTTCTCTGGTTCTAGTCGTTGCGGTGGTATTGCGCGTCACAGATCGTGGTTCTGTTTTGGAATCATTTTCTCTGGTTCTAGTCGTTGTAGTGGTATTACGCGTCACAGATCGTGGTTCTGTTTTAGAATCATCTTCTCTGGTTCTAGTCGTTGTAGTGGTATTACGCGTCACAGAGCGTGGCTCTGGTTTAGAATTCTCTTCTCTGGTTGTGCTGGTTGCAGTGGTATTGCCGGTTACAGTTCGTGGCTCTGGTTTAGAGGTTGCAGATGGTGTGTTAGTCGTTGTTGATGCTGGAGCGGTTGAATTTGAACTAGGAACAACAACTTGATTGGTGTTAGAACTACCAGACGCAAGAGGAGGTCTGCTTGTAGAATTGGGTGATGATCCAGATGCTACCGTCGATTCACCAGGAAAGAGTCGTTGCCAAGTTATTGTATCAACAATGCCATCTGCTTTCAAGCCCGCGGCTTCCTGAAAGCGGGAAACAGCGATGACGGTACTTTCGTTATATTCTCCATCTACTGTGCCTGTGTAGAAGCCTAAAAGTTTCAAAGCAGCTTGAAGTTCCGTGACACGCTCTCCTTTGCTACCAACTTGGAGAGTTGGACGGTTGATGCCTTCAGAGGAAGTTGTCTGTGCTATTTGTTGTGGTTGAGATGCAATCGATACTGTAGAGAAACCAAAAAGCAGAGATACTCCGCAGGATAGCAGGAAGTTCATCACTCGTAATGATTGATACCTAGGCTCTGTTTTTCTTCCACTTGAATTTACGGTTGGGTTGAGAAACTGTGAGTCATTTAACGGATTTGTTTTTATACTGCTTATCATGGAAATTACCCCTGGGTTATCTCATGCTAATCGGTGTATAATGCAACTATAGAGTAGCAGTATTTATAACTCTTTTCAGGAATTATAATTTAAAATTGCACCATGAATCGCTTGTTCTTGACCCACGAGTGAGATATAAGGTTCCCGTAAATACTGGTGAGCAGCTGCCATTGTATCGCTAGCACGTAAAGAAGCGATCGCCTCTTGAAAATCTGTATCAAAATCAATTCCCAGTCCCAAAACCTCGTACCACCCATACATCTGAGCAATTTGGGCATTAGTTTGTTTGCCCAAGGCGTATTGTCCTAGTATCTTATTTTTCGCTGCTTGGAGTGCGTCTGACTCTAGTTCGGTGGTGAAGAGTAAATCAACTTCCTTACGTAAACTAGAAAGAGCAACTTGGGTATTTTCTGGTGCTGTACCCATGTAAACGACAAATGATGCTCTTGAGAGTCGTGTTGGGTAAAAAGCTGATACCTCGTAAGCCAAGCCACGCTTTTCGCGCAGTTCCACAAACAAGCGACTGGAAAGACCATTTCCCAAGTAAGTAGATAATAACTTTAATGCGGCGTAATCATTTGATAGCACCGATGCTCCCAAATAACCCAGCATAACAACAGATTGCTGGGTATGTTGTGGTGTAATCTTGATTTGAGGTTCAACGTTGAGTTCTGGTAAATCTAGTTTTCGCAACGGCTGAGTGGGGGATGCTTGCCAATTACCAAAAACTTGTTGCACAAGAGCGATCGCATTTTCTGGTGTGATGCGTCCAGCTATACTAATAACAATATTCTCTGGACGGAAATGAGTCTGATGATACTCGACTAAGTCTGTTCGAGTTAAGCGACTCATGGTGGCTTCATTCCCTAATGCGGACCTTGCATAGGGATGATTTTCATACATGGCATCCCGGAGTTGATCAAAGGCAATGGTAAACGGCTGTTCTTTTTGTGAGCGAATATCTTGTAGGGCAACACGTCGTTCTAATTCTACCTCTGCTTCTGGAAATGTTGGCGATCGCAAAATTCGTCCCGCCAACGTAAACATTTGTGCAAAATCTGACGTGACTGTCTTCAACGAAAGCAAAAAATAATCAGATGCAATGTCTGCACCCAAACTTGCTCCCAGCGACTCCACTTGTTCGGCAATTTCCAAACTCGAAAGTCCCTTACAACCTTTTGTAAGTAACGTTGATAGCAAATATGCTAACCCGGCTTGCTCTTGGTTCTCATAACAGCTACCGGCGCGGACAAAAATACGTGCTGCAATAATATCTGCAGCCGGATTTTCTACCACCAGTACCACAATGCCATTGTTCAATACTGTGCGATGAATATAAGATTTTTGCTGTGATGTTGTCATTAGTTCTTTGTCATTAGTCATTAGACTTCGTGGCAGTTGTAGGGAAAAGGGAACGCTTAACTCTTAACAGAACCTCGTAAAATCTCACTTTTGCAATCTTGTCTATTAGTCATGAGTTCTTGATGCTAATGACTAGTCACTAACAGGGTTTAAGTACTGTAACCGCGTAATGATTGGGTGAAAGATACTCTTGTGCGAGTTTTTGGAGTTGTTTGGCATCATACGATTGAATTTGCCACGGATAAGCCACTGCTAATTCAGCTTGGGCGATCGTGTTGTAGTATCCATAAAGTCCTGCAAGCTGATTTGGTGTTTCGGTAGAAAACGCAAAGTCATTACACAGAAGCCTTTGAGCGCGAAGTATTTCTGATTCGCTTATTCCATTATCAATTAAATCCTGCAAATGTAGACGAATTAAGGATTCGACACGTTCCACATCTTTTGGTTCCAACCAGGCTGTGATTGTAAATAAACTGGAGTCTTCTTGTAAGGAAAAATGACTACATATACCTTGTACCAATTGCTGCTCTTCTCGTAAATCACGCACGAGACGAGAAGTCCGTCCTTGCGCCAGTAAAACAGAAAGTAAATCTAATCCACAACAAGTATCTAGCTGTTCCACTCCAGGTCCAATCCAAGCCATTAACAACCGCGCCACCTCTAGGCGAGGCAAAGAAAGTTCCTGACGACGAATTCCAGCTATAACCGGCTTCGCCACCTCCTTTTTTGGAGGACAGTCACAGCAACGTTCGGCAAAATCAACAAATGTCTGGTTCACTAATTTTAAAGCAGATTCTGCAGCGATTGAGCCGACAATCACCACTGTCATGTTTTCTGGTTGGTAGTAAGCGCGGTGAAAACAGCGCATCTGAACTGGTGATTGCTTCATTAATTCTTGCTCACTACCCAGTACGGAACGTCCGTAAGGATGATGTTGGTAAAGACTAGAGATAAGAGCGTGAAATCCTATCCAATCTGGATCATCATGTGCTTGACGAATTTCCTCTAGCACAACATCTCGTTCACGGGTAAATTCATCTTCTGGTATTGCTGCATTGAGCAGTAACTCCCCCAAGTAAGGTAAAGTATCTTCTAGATGTAGGGAAGCTGTGGTGAGAGAATAATGAGCGTAGTCGTGGCTTGTTGCGGCATTGGTTACCCCACCTTGATTTTCAATCTTTTGATCAAATACCCCTGGCGGTAGTGTTGCAGTTCCTTTAAAAATCATGTGTTCCAGAAAGTGAGCCATACCAAACCACGGTTCTGGCTCTAAGTGAGCACCTGCACGTACCCAAATATCTGCCACAACAACAGGGGTTGTGGCAATTTCTTGATGAATCAAGGTTAAACCGTTGTTTAGTTTGAAAACAGAAGCTGGAAACACGGTCTTTATCAGTTTTTTTAACAATTCTTTACAGTTATAACCACAATGATCGCTTAGTTCTGCGATTCTAACTCTTATTGGTACCTTTATATAGGATCGCTTTACACAGATTTTTTTACTCTATGAGAACTTTTTTGATCAATTATGACGCCTAGAATAGGAGTATTAGTGTGTAGATCTGCACAAATATATATGAAGTTTTTTTAGAAATTATCTCTCTTATTTTTAAGTTTTAATGAATTGCTAATTCAATTCAAAAATCAAAGCTCCCATGTCTTAACTGAGCAAGGGAGCTAGATATTTTGGTACACCGCGACGCCGTTTTACCTAAGTTTATGACCTGGATAAACCAGGTGGGAACTGATGCTACTCGTTTAAAGTTTCCGGGTACTTTGCCCGGTCTACTGCCACGAGAGTTGTAAGGCTCCCTTATTCTTAAGGCATAGATCAAAAAACTTTATGGCAGTCACCAACGTAGCAGTGCAACAAACCTATTATAGCTTTCAAAAAGATTTTGTGTTTTTTGCGTTGAAAATTTCTAGGAGGCTTCATGAGGATACCAGATAGATTCTATATTTTGGGCGATACGCAAAGCGTCAAGCCTCCGGTTTATCGCAATCGCCTGATCCCGACTTTGAGTCTCTAGCAAAACCGTCACGTGTCCCAGTTTGCGCCCTGGGCGAGATTCCATTTTGCCGTACCAGTGGACGTGGGCTTGAGGAATCTGCTCTAGTTGCTGGCGCTTTATTTTATAATCACTATGATAAGTTTCATACCCCAAAAGGTTAACCATAACAGCACTAGGGCAAATCATGGCAGTGTTACCCAACTGCATACCACAAACTGCCCGTAAATGCTGCTCAAATTGAGAAGTTTCGCAAGCATCAATCGAGAAATGCCCTGAATTGTGGGTGCGAGGTGCGATTTCATTAACCAGCACCTTGCCATCAGCCGTCAGAAACAACTCTATACCAAAAACTCCCACGACTTCTAGACTATTGAGTAAAGTGCTAGCAATTTTCTCAATTTCAAAAGCCACCTGCGATGAAACACAAGCGGGTGCAATGACTCGCCGACACACTTGTTCTTCCTGCTGAGTTTCTACGACTGGGAAGGTACAAACTTCTCCACTCACAGAACGCGCAGCAATCACGGCTAGTTCCCGTTCAAAAGGAATAAATTCTTCTAATAAAAAACTAGATTGACTTCCAACCCCTTTTGTGCAAAAGACTTCTAATTTTTGCTTTAAACTTTCTATTTCCTTGATTATAAAAGTTCCTTGACCATCATAACCGTGACGGCGAGCTTTCAAAACAGCAGGAAAACCAATTTCAGAGGTAAAGATAACTTCAGCAGTTGTATTCCAATCCTGTTCTATGGCGACAAACCGAGGAACAGGTAAACCCAAATCGCGTAAATAGCAGCGTTGGTGATATTTATCTAAAAGGGGAGTCAAAGCCTCCAGTCTAGGACGAAAACAAACCCCTTGTGAAGCCAACTTTGATAAAGCTTCAATATCAACAAACTCGTTCTCAAAGGTGATGACATCGCTTCTGTTTGCTAATTCAGCCGTGGCGTTAGCGTCATCAATTGCAGCGAAAACGTTATCCTTAGCTGATATGGGTACAGCTGGATCGTTGGGGCTAGGAGTTTGCACAACCAATTCAACTCCTAACTGCTTTGCAGCACTTGCCATCATCCATGCTAACTGCCCGCCACCAATAACACCAACACGCTTTATCGACATTCTAAAAAATTCCTAGCTTCCACGGTTTAGTTTAGCAACACTAGCACTCAAAGACTAAGTAAGTGGATCGAATGAAATATAAAACCTCACCCTGCCTCCGGCTTCCCTCTCCGAGATCACGGAGAAGGATTGAGGGTGAGGTCTTATTTTATTATTTCATGAGGTCTGCATACTTAGTCGGGTTTCTCTATTAATAAATCGTGTTCCAGCAGCGCGTTTAATGAAGTACAAGTTCATCTGCGTCGAGGGTGGGGTTTGTTAATTCTTTCAGTCTGGTAACGAAAATACAGAGAATTCGCTTTTAGTACTGGGGAGGTAGAACCTCCCAACACTCGTTACCAGGCTAAGCCTGGTAACGAGAATACAGAGGATCCGCCTTTTGTGGAGAATAGTCCAAGCTCCCAGTAGTATAATAGTAAGAGTGAAGTAAACGAGCTAAAAAACGACTTTACGACAATAAAAACCTTCAGCATACTTACTGGGTGCATTAGATTCCATTCCTCGCAGTCTTAGAATGGATAAAAATATTTCTTCTGTAAACCATTGTTTGCTATTTTGTGATGGAAAGCTGTCAAGAATATACTTGACTTTGTTTTGGTAATTTTCTTGGTTTAAATGAACAAAGAAATTAGGATTTCCTAAATCTCCATCGTACTTAGGTATTTCATATTCTAGAATGAGATGATTTCTAAATGTGTTCCAAGTAAAATCAGATATCAAGCGATGATCTTGGTGCAAATCATGGCGGTAATGAGTAAAAATGAGAACGGGGTTATAATCTCGCTTTAATTGCTCAAAAAACTGTTTCACTTCACTTCCCAGGTAAGGCAAAAAACCATCTTGAAATTGTTGTATTAAGATCTTCTTTTCTGGAATTTTTTATAAAAACTTATTCGCACTATTATAAGCTTCCTTTTCTCTTTGTTCATTAGAACTAAAAACAACCCAATAAAATGTCAGATTTGGGTAATTTTCTACCAATCTTAATATCGTACCCCCACAACCAATTTCTATATCATCGCAATGCGCCCCTAAACACAAAACTTTATAACTGAAAGCACTCTTTTTTTCGAAATAAAATTTCCGCATATTGCAAATTATTTAATAATAAGGAATACTTTGGCTGACATACTTACTAAAAACAGCAATGACAGTAGATGTCTATTGAGGATATCTACTGTCATTTGATTAATATTTACTCTTAAGCTAAACTAACTGGCATAGAATTAGAGGCAACATGGTGACTCGGAGTATATTCCAAAGATTTTCCCTTTTTTTCAAGAAACTTCCAAATTGCCCAGGGAGCGTTTCCTTGACAATACATATCATCTAACTGCTGTTGCTCTTTGAAAGTATCCATACAAGCCCAAAAGCCATTGTATTTATAAGCAATCAGCTGTTGTAATTTCATTAATCGCTGAAATGGTTCAAGTACCAATTCTTCTCCAGGTTTGATATATTGAAAAATTTCTTTTTTAAAAACAAAAAAACCTCCATTTATCCTAATACCAGCTTGTTTGACATCTTGGATATCCGATACTAAACCATTCTCTTCCATGGAAACTAAATGAAAACTCTGGGATGGTTTCACGCAGATAAAACTAGCTATTTTATTATGTTTAGAAAAGTCTTCAATAATGTCAGGTAAATGTAAATCTGTTAAACCATCACTATAATTAGCTAAAAAGACTTCCTCACCTTCTAAATATTGTTCTACCGCCTGTAATCTTTGACCAATATTTGAAGTCAATCCTGTATCGACAAAAGTAATCTTCCAATCTTCAATATCGCTATTAACAAGTTTGATTTTTTTACCTCCCTCCTGCAAAGTAAAATCATTGGAAACACACTCATCATAATTGAGGAAATAATTCTTGATGACATCTGCCTTATAACCAAGACACAAAATAAAATCTTTGTGTCCATAGTGGGCATAGTATTTCATAACATGCCACAAAATTGGTCGGTAGCCAATATGAACCATCGGCTTAGGAATATTGGTGGAAAATTCTCTTAATCTTGTTCCTAAGCCACCACAAAATAAAACTACTTTCATCGTAACTTCTCCTTTTCCTGACTATTCAATTTCAATTAAGCTTGAGTTGATTGATAGCTGATTCAAGAATAGACACTGACTTCAGGAATGGGTACGACAAATTGACAACCCCAATCACGTACATGTGACATCTGCGACATGATCTCGTTTTTCAAATTCCAAGGTAGAATCAGCAGATAGTCTGGCTTTGTCTCTTGAATCTTGTCTGGATGAAAGATTGGTATATGAGTTCCTGGTAAAAATTTGCCTTGTTTGTATGGGTTACGGTCTACAGTGTAATCAATAAAATCTTCTCTGATCCCACAATAGTTCAAAAGGGTATTACCTTTTCCAGGAGCACCATAACCAGCAATTGATTTGCCTTTTCGTTTGGCAGAAATTAAAAATTCCAAAAGTTTGAATTTCGTTTCTTTAACCTTTTTCGCAAAAGAAAAATAATGTTCTATGTTGTTAAACCCAGCAGCTTCTTCTCTAGCTCTTAACTCTATCACCTGCTGACTAATAGATTTAGAATTATCTTCTGCATGACAAGCATAAATTCTCAGAGATCCACCATGAGTTGACAGTTCTTCCACATCAAAGATAGCTAAACCGTGAGTCGCAAAAATTTTCTCAACTGTCAGCAACGACAAGTAACAGAAGTGTTCGTGATAAATGGTGTCAAACTGGTTTTCCTCCATCAGTCGCATTAAGTGAGGAAACTCCATAGTTATCACACCTTGGGGCTTGAGTAAAATTTTAGCACCTGCAACAAAATCGTTTATATCAGGTACGTGAGCCAGTACATTGTTAGCCGCTAATAAATCGGCTTGCTTACCAACAGCAGCCAATTCATTTGCTGTGTTTCTTCCAAAAAACTTTACAACTGTGGAAATGCCTTTTGCTTTAGCGACCTCAGCAATATTAGCCGCTGGTTCTATACCTAAAACTGGTATCCCTTTTAATAAGAAATATTGCAACAAGTAACCATCGTTACTTGCTATTTCCACGACTTGACTTGAGGTGTTCAATCCAAAGCGATCGATGACCTTTTCAGTATAATTCTTGGCGTGTTGTAGCCAAGAGTCAGAATAAGACGAAAAGTAAGCATACTCGCTAAAGATGTCCTGTGGACTGACATATTCCTGAAGTTGAACCAAATAACACTGATCGCACACATACACGTGCAGGGGATAGAAAGCCTCCATTTGGTTAAGCTGTTCAGATGTCACATAGCTTTCACAAAGCGGTGACATTCCCAAATCAACAAAAGTATGCTTTAATGTTGACCCACAGGCTCGACAGTAACAATGATTCACGGTTGTACTCTTGTGTACGTAGGGGTTTAAAGTTGTTTTACTCATTGATTTCAAATCCTATAGGTAAACCTAGGTTCTGTAAACTACCTGTGTTGACTGGGTACAAAACCATTTCCTCGTAACGAGCCACTCTCCTACGAATAAGTGCTTGCAATACTGCCTTGATTGTGCTTGTGCGGTACTAGCGCAATTGTTTATGTCATCTCACATCTTGCACCACTATCAATAACGCTATTTTTGTAGTTTGTTGAGAATTGTGCAAGATCTTAGTAATAACAGTGTGCAGTTTGTCTGTTTGCGATCGCGTCCTGGAAAATGTATGACTTAACGTATTAGTTCGACAAACGACACAGTGTTTATAGACCTTTACTAAAAGCATACTGTATTCCAAATTATAGGTCACTTAAATAGTAAGCTGTTATCAGTAGTCAACTATCAATTTGATAACAGTTTTTTGACTACTGTTGACTATTTTCATCTCTTGACTTGAACGAAATTGTATGTATTTCCTAAATATGAAAATCGTTATCTTCCCTTTGAATGAGGTCAAACTACCTTACCTTTCTTACTATCGTTATTCTGAGTGTGGATAAGAAATATAATGTTGACTTATGTTACTTTCTGCCTTTAAAATACATAAAGATATATAACTTCTGTTGCTATTTATTATTAATTCTATTGAAAAATTAATATTAAAGGCTCTTGCTTCTCTAGCTTTTCTTACTTTTCGTTGAATTTTAAAAAGTAAATTCACTTTTTTTTTTACGCGAAAATAAAATTCATAAAAACTTAAAATATACAAAATGTTTTGGATAAAAAATTGATATAAATTATTGATTGTACGGAAACACACTTAGAGAGAATCTCGCTGTTTTTTTGAATTTTATGTCCAAAATGCGTAAGTTGATTGAAACAATTCTACACATATGTAACATTCGCATGCGTCCTTTTTGGTCGCAAAGCAAAAGTTTTGTAGAGAAACATCAGAAAACATAAATGTCATCTACCCTTTTACTTCTGACGAACGATGAAATCCCTCATTTGTAAAGTTAATCTTAAATCCCTAGATATGTTTTATAAGTTAGGGAGGATAGTCCGCAGTGAGTCCAGTTCTGCACGAAAATTTACTGCGACGAGCGCGATTGTGTGTCTCTTTGCTTAGGAAGAGGGCTTAATTCAATGAATCAAACTTTTTTAAACACGTAAAGTATGAAGAGTTTTTGATGTTAATGGTACGTGGAGGATCGATTTTTAGTTTATGGCAAGGCGTTCACTAAAAGCATCTACCTTAGGGATTCAAAAAGCAAAAAAGGCATTTCAAGTTAGGGAATGGACGCAGGAATATCTAGCAAGTGAAGTCGGGCTAGAAACTCGGCAGCCAATTTGGAAGTTTTTTACAGGCAAGCCGATTGAACGTCAAAACTTCATGGAAATTTGCTTTAAACTTGGTTTGGATTGGCAAGAAATTGCTGAACTACCAACTCAAAAGCTACCAACGCAAAACAGAGAAATCTTGAACAACTCCTGCGATATCAATACCTTAGTGCAAATGGTACGCTCGTGCCGCAGCGATAAAATTCAAGCCCAATGCGGCACTATGCGGTTGTTAGATATTGCTCAACCAATTGAGTTAGAAGACATTTATGTTAATGTCAATATTCTCAATAATCTGACTGGTCAAAGATGGTTAGATATCTTTGAATTGCAAGACTTTGTTCAAGAATTTGATCGCTTTGGTTTAGGTGAAGTTTGTCAGGAACGTAAGTTAGCCATGCAGGTCATTGCGACCTATCCTAAACTAATGGTGTTAGGCAAACCAGGCTCTGGAAAAACCACTTTTTTACAACATATCGCCCTGCAATGTAATCAAGGCAACTTCTTATCAGATCGAGTGCCGATTTTTATCCGACTGAAAAACTTTGCTGAGGATGCAACAGAAACAGGGGACTTTAGTTTATTGAATTATATCAGTACTGAACTTGCCGACTTCGGGACTTGCGAACAGCAAATCCAAACATTACTTGCTCAAGGTAGAATGTTGATCTTACTGGATGGCTTGGATGAAGTTCCAGAAGATGATAGAGCCGAAATCATCAAAAAAATTCGCCAGTTGTCTGAGGAGTATTATAAAAATCAGTTTATTATCACTTGTCGGATTGCGACCTATCAGTACCAATTTGAAGGATTTACTGATGTTGAGATTGCCGATTTTGACCTGCCCCAAATCGAAGCCTTTGTCCAAAAGTGGTTTGTCAACGTCAGTAGGAATGAGAAGGAAAAAGGACAAGCCAAGGCTTGTGAGTTCATGCAAAAGTTGCAGTTATCGGAAAATCAACAAATTCGAGAACTAGCCGTGACGCCGCTTTTGCTCAATCTGGCTTGTTGTGTGTTTCAAGCCCGTTCAGACTTTCCTGCTAGACGGGTGGAACTTTACAAGCAAGCATTGAACATTTTGCTCAACCGGTGGGATGAAGCGAGAAACATTAAACGCGATAGAATTTGTAGTGATTTGTCTTTACCCCATAAGCTCAAACTGCTCAGTCAGATTGCTGCAATCACCTTTAAGCAAGAACGTTACTTTTTTACAAAAAGCAATGTCCGGCAATATATCGCCGACTATCTCCGTAACTTACCCACTAGCCAAGTTGAGCCGGAAGTACTGCAACTCAGTAGTCAGGCTGTGCTGAAATCGTTTGAGGCACATGGACTACTGGTAGAGCGATCGCACTTAATTTACTCATTCTCGCATCTGACGTTTCAAGAGTATTTAACAGCGAGAAACATTGTTACTAGTCCTCAACCAGAGATATTACAAGAAAAACTCCTCGATCTGGTCAGCCATCTGAACGAACCCCGTTGGCACAAAGTCTTTTTACTTACGGCTGGTTTGTTAGGTGATGCCACTGGTCTGCTTCAGTTAATGAAGCAACACATTGATGCACTTGTGACTTTTGATAAGCAATTGCAGGAGTTTCTCATCTGGCTCAAAGCGAAGTCACTTTCAGTTAAATCTCCTTACAAAGAAGCAGCTATTCGTGCCTTTTACCTGTCACTAGTCCTTGCTGAAGATCTGACATTGACTCATGACTTGGCTCTCTCCCTTGCGATTGATCCCAAGGTTGCTGATAATCTTGCCCCTGATTTGGCAATAGATCTGGCTCTTAGCCGTCTATTATCCCTAAGCTTTACTCAACCTTGCAATTCACCTTTAGAGCGAGTTTTTGCTCTCAACTTTGCTTTTCCTGATGAGCGAACTCTTGTCAGTAACCCTGACTTGCAGCGATCGCTGCAACAACTTAAAGAACAACTACCATACCGAGATCAAGACAGAGAAAGATTGAAAGAATGGTGCAACACTAATGGTTGTCAAACTTGGGCTAAGCAATTGAGGTTTGTGATGCTTAGGTGTTGCAACATTGGTCATCAATGGCAGTTCAGCGAGCAGCACAAGAAAGTGCTCAAGCAGTACTACGTCCTCAACCAGTTATTAGTGGATTGCCTTAAAAGCGGTTGTGAAGTCACTCCCTTCGTGCGAGACCAGATTTTAGCAACGTTGTTACTACCCGTCACTAAAACATCTGCTTATGTACTAGGCAATTATGAATGTACTGATGTTTTTCAATACGGTTGACCAACTCAGTTATCAGTTATCAGTTACCAGTTACCAGTTTCCCTGTTCACTGCGTAGGTAACTGTTCACTGTTCACTGTTAATTTAGGCTTTGCTCTACTTCAGGACAGAAACAGACCAACCTTACAAAACTCAAACGTTAAGTTATACATTTTCCTGGACGCGATCGCAAACACAACTCTTTCACACTGTTATCTCAGAAACAGTTCGTTCCACCCCAGGGGGATAAGACTGGTCTGTTGCGACTAAAAATAGCTCTAAAACGAGAAACGCGAATTTGCAGTCAATGGTGGGGGGTATTTTGCAAAATCTGATATCATCTTACGAGCGCAGCCCTACAACGTCAACAAATACGGGGAAAGTTACAGTCCAGGGCAAATTTTTCTTTCTCGGAGATCAGAAGTTTTTCCTCAAAGGAGTAAGCTATGGTCCGTTCTCCACCGGTACACACGGTCTGCCTTTTCCAGAAAAACCAGTTGTAGAGAAAGACTTTGCCATGATGGCACAGTTGGGGGCTAACTGTCTACGGGTCTATACTGTTCCACCTGATTGGCTTTTGGATCTCGCTGCAGCTTATGGTCTAAGACTGCTCATTGGCATCCCCTGGGCTCAGCATATCGCCTTCCTTGACTCCTCTGCTGTTCAGGCAGAAATCCGTAACTGCATTGCCACCGGAGTTAACGCCTGCCGGAATCATCCCGGTGTCTTTGCCTATTTGGTGGGCAATGAAATTCCTGCAGATGTTGTGCGGTGGCATGGTCAAAAACGGGTTCGTGCTTTTGTCAAAGAGTTAATGGCGGTAGCAAAAGACAGCGATAGTGAAACTCTCGTCAGCTATGCCAATTATCCCTGTACTGAATATTTAAATATTGACTTTACTGATTTTTTATGCTTTAACGTCTACCTGCATCGGGAAAAAGATTTTCGCTCTTACCTCTGCCGACTCCATAACTTAGCCGAGGATAAACCTCTGGTGCTGAGTGAGTTTGGTGTTGACTCTATACGTGAGGGAAACCAAGCCCAAGCTGAGATTCTTTCCCAGAAGTTGTCATCAAGTTTTGACATGGGAGCAGCAGGGACGATAGTTTTTTCTTGGACTGACGAGTGGTTTACCGGCGGGCATGCCATACAAGATTGGGCTTTTGGCTTGGTTGATGCTGAACGTAACAAAAAGCCTGCGTTCGACACTGTGCAACAGTATTACACAGCGCCTCTGCCGCCAGTGCTACCGGAGTATCCCAAAGTCTCAGTAGTTGTTTGCGCTTACAATGCTGAGCGGACTATGGACAGTTGCCTAGTTTCTCTTAAACAAATCAACTACCCTAATTATGAAGTCATTGTAGTTAATGATGGATCTAGCGATCGCACTCTAGAAATTACACAGTACTACGACTACGTACGCCTGATTAGCCAGGAAAATAAGGGACTAAGCGCAGCACGCAACGTCGGCATAGCTGCAGCGACGGGCGAGATTGTTGCCTTTACCGATTCTGATTGTATGGCAGATCCAGACTGGCTCACCTACCTAGTCGCAAAGTTTCTTTCCTCAGGTTTGGCAGCAGTTGGTGGTCCAAATTTATCTCCTCCTGAAGACTCTCTTGTTCCTGCTTGCGTTGCTGTGTCTCCGGGCGTACCAACCCACGTACTTTTGAGCGATGATATAGCCGAACATATTGCTGGCTGCAACATGGCTTTTCGTCGGGAGGTTTTACAGGAAATTGACGGCTTCGACCGGCAGTATCGTGCAGCAGGTGACGATGTTGATATATGCTGGCGGCTGCAAGACAAAGGTTACGCGATTGGCTTCAGCCCAGCTGCAATAGTATGGCACTTTCGCCGTAACACAGTAGATGCGTATCTTAAGCAACAGCGAGGCTATGGTAAGGCAGAGGCGCTGGTTTATTTTAAGCATCCCAACCGCTTTAACCTTTTTGGACAACCCAGTTGGGCTGGGAGAATCTACGGAGATTTATCTGCGTTTCTTCGTTTTGGTCAACCAGTGATTTACTCTGGTGTTTTTGGTCGCGGTTTGTTTCAAACCCTGTATGAACCTTCTGGATCCCTCATTTCTTACCTCCCTCTGACACTGGAGTGGAATGTGGTGGCAATGATAGTGTTTGTGTCTGCACTCTTGTCTGGCGATCGCCCCTGGGTAGGTGCAGCAATGTTCTTGATCTCTTGTATCTGGTGTGTAGCTGGTGCCCTACAGGCGCGGATTGACTCCCGTTTTCAGGGAGTGAAGGCACGCTTACTTGTTGCTCTGTTAATCTACCTAGGTCCTCTTGTACGTAGTGTAGAGCGCTATCGGTGGCGTATCAAGCAACTCACCAAGGTGGAGCCGATAAAGTTTGATAGGCCGTAAATATAGCAGTTTGCGTTTGGGTTCAATACGTCAACAAAAGGAGTGGTTTGGATATGGAAGCAGTTTCTAGTCAAAAAACTCAAACACTCACTCAACCGGGGTTGGTAAAGTTTGTTAAATCAGCGTACAGAGTACATATTTCTTGGCGCGCTTGTGCCTATGAGTTGTCCTACTGGACAGACGAAGGATTGGAGAAGGAAAACCTACTTCAAGAGGTCATGGATTTCCTCCTCTCCTACAACTATTTCATCGCTGTCGATCAAGGGTGGAGCAACTGGGATTTGGAGATTTCTCGGGGGATCTGGTCAAAAATTCAGGTTAAAGTGTGTACTGAAAATCATGGCGGCAACAAGAGATTACTGAGGCTGCGTTGTGCACTCAGGATGTCACAGTTTGCCACTATGGCTATGCTTGCGTATTTTGTCTACACAGTTGTGGCAATACTTCTGGGAATGCAAGAAGTAGCTTTAATTACATTTTTATTCGCCGTACTCAACGCGAGCGTCATTTTTTATCAGAACTTTTGCCTAGGGCGTACTCTGTACCACGTACTGGAGATTGTCGCCAAAAAACTCCACCTGCTGCCGATACACGGTAATAGCACCAAGCCTGTCGTGCGAAGTGCATTAACAGTTATTACTGAACAGTGAATAGGGAACAGGGAATAGGGAACAGGGAACAGAAAATAGGGAACAGAAAGTAGGGAACAGAAAGTAGGGAACAGGGTAACTGATAACTGATAAGTGAGCAAATGGTCAGACGAGAGGTGAATTTGTAAATGAGGCAAGGGTTAAAAGCAATGATGCACCGATATGGGCGCTTGCTCCAATATCCGCTGCGCCAGTGGCGTACCATAATAGTAATCCTCGGTCTGACGGCTGGCACTTCAGCCACCGCAACACTTCAACCTTGGCCAATGAAAATTCTGGTGGATTACGCCCTGTCTCAGGCAGCCCTCCCCCCCCTAGTTTATCCGTTTGGGAACTTTAACATATCCCTGACGCCGCAACTGCTGGTCATTGTCGCTGCTTTGGGTAGCCTCGGACTTTATGCTTTGAACGCAACCCTTGACACAGGCTTGAGCTGGGCTTGGAGTGCTGCTGGGCAAGGTATGGTCTACGAACTGGCTCAAAACCAGTTCTCTCGTCTTCAACGCCTTTCACTGCTGTTCCATAGCCAGCGTACTGTCGGCGATTCTTTGAGCCGCTTGACAGGAGATTCCTATTGTGTATATACCTTGGTCGGTGCTGTGCTCATTTCACCTGTGCAGCATCTGCTTATGCTCCTCACTATTAGCATAGTCGCCTGGAACCTGAATTCTTTACTGACGCTGATAACGCTGTTAGTTGCACCAATGATGGCTGGTTTTGCCCTCGTCTTTGGTTCCCGACTCAAGCTAAGGACAAAGCTGAATCGCGAAGCGCAGTCTCGCCTCACCAGTTTTGTCCACCAAACGCTCACAGCAATCCCAATGATTCAGGCATTTACCAGAGAGAGTTACAATACCCAGCAGTTTAAGCACCTGTCTCAAGATGCAGTTACGATTTCGCAACGCGAAACCCTGCTCAAAAGTACTTACGGTCTTGCCAATGGTTCTGTGACAACGGTTGGTAATGCGGTTGTCCTCTATGTCGGCGGGCTGCAGGTGTTATCGGGAGCGATGAGTGTCGGTAGCCTGCTGGTTTTCTTGGCATATCTACAATCCATACAAGGAGCATTTCGGGGCTTGTTTGGCATCTACGGAAGTCTAAAGTCTGTGGAAGCCAATATGGATAGAGTGCTAGAGATTTTGGACGCTAAAGATGGAGTGCAGGATGCCCCAGGATCCAAATTATTGCCTGTTCGTGCAGCTTCTGAGCGGGGACATATATGTCTAGAGGAAGTTACTTTCGGTTACGATGTTGACTATCCTATCCTGCAAGATATTACCCTAGAAGCGCGACCGGGAGAAACTATTGCTTTGGTCGGTGCGACAGGTGCTGGTAAGAGTACGTTGGTCTCTCTCATTCCTCGTTTCTTTGATCCCTGGCAGGGACGAGTCCTTTTCGATGGGGTGGACGTACGAGACGTGCAACTCAAAAGCCTGCGCGAGCAGATTGCCCTAGTGTTACAGGAGCCGTTTCTTTTGCCACTCTCGGTGGCACAGAACATTGCTTACGGTCGTCCGGGAGCCAGCTTTGAGGAGATTGTCGCAGCCGCGAAAGCAGCTAGGGCGGACGAATTCATCCGGCAGCTGCCTCAGGGGTATGACACTGTTCTGAGTGAAAGAGGAGCTATCCTTTCTGGCGGACAGAAACAGCGGCTGGCGATCGCACGCGCGCTGCTTAAGGATGCGCCAGTACTCATTCTCGACGAACCCACTTCTGCTCTCGATGCCCAGACTGAAATGCTGCTGTTGTCAGCTTTAGAGCGCTTGATGCACGGGCGGACAGTATTTATTATTGCTCATCGCCTCTCTACTATTCTCCGGGCGGATCGGATCGTAGTGCTGGACCAGGGTAGGATTGTGGAGATGGGAACGCACCAGGAGTTACTAGCTGCTTCTGGTCTCTACAAGCGTTTGCATTCCTTGCAGTTTTCCGATCCGCCGCAGGAGATCGTCTTATGAAACCGTGGTGGCTACGATTGGCACGTTACGCCCGAGTCCGTTGGCGCGGACTCGCATTTGTGCTGCTGCTGATGTTCATTAATGTCGGGCTGAATGTGCTCAAGCCCTGGCCTTTAAAGTTGATTGTTGATTGCATCCTAGGTAACCAACCTCTGCCAAATACTCTTGTTTGGCTCAAAACCTTAGCTGGTGATGCCGATACTGCGCTACTTGGTTCCTTAGCAGGTGCCACAATCGTTCTATTTCTAGCCAGTGAAGGAGTTCGTCTGCTCCAAGATTATGTTGGTGCTGGCGTTGGCAGTCAAATGGGTTATGACTTGGGAGCAGCACTGTTTCATCGTCTACAGCATCTTTCCCTGATGTTTCACACCCAACAGCGATCTGGCGATCTCGTCCGGCGAGTCATGACTGACAGCATCTGTATTCGGAATCTGGCGATGGGGGTTTTTCTACCCGTGCTGACTTCCGTGGTGAATCTGGTAGCCATGTTCGTTGTTATGTGGCAACTGAATCATTTCCTTTCACTGCTCTCGCTGGTTGTTGCTCCTTTGATTGTCTTACTTATTTGGGTCTTTAACAAGCCCATGATTGAGCGAACCTATCAGCATCAACAATTTGAAGGCGAGATTATGGCGCTTGGCGAGCAGACGTTAACAGCGCTACCAATTGTTCAAGCATTCGGTCGCGAAGCACACGAAGATGAGCGCTTTCGCTACCTGTCCCAAAAAGCGCTCCAAGCTTGTTTGCGTGCTATCCTTGCCCAGATGCAATTCAAAATTGGGGTGAGCGGGGTAACCGCAGTCGGAACAGCAGCAATCATGCTACTTGGCGGTTTCCAGGTTCTGAATGGGTCACTTTCAATTGGGTCTTTACTAGTCTTCCTTTCTTATCTCGCCTCCTTGTATGTGCCGATGGAGACTTTGGCTTACATGTCGTCTGGTTTTGCAGCTGCAGCAGCTAGTGCTATGAGAGTACTAGAGGTGTTAGACGCCAAGGAGGAAGTACGGGAAATTCCTGGTGCTAAACCTCTGCTTTTACAACCTGGTAAAGCGAGTGGATACGTATGCTTAGAGAAAGTCAGCTTCGGGTACCAGGATGGGAAACCCATAGTCCAAGACATTTCCTTGGAAGCACAGCCAGGGGAAATGATCGCCCTAGTCGGAGAGACAGGAGTTGGTAAGAGTACCCTGGTTTCCCTGATTCCCCGTTTTTTCGATCCTTGGCAGGGACGAGTCCTCTTTGATGGGGTAGATATCCGAGAGGTGCAACTGCAAACCCTACGCGAGCAGATTGCCTTGGTGTTGCAAGAGCCGTTTCTACTACCGCTAACCATCGCCGAGAACATTGCCTATGGCTGTGTTGGTGCTAGCCGCGAAGCAATTGTCGCCGCCGCCCAAGCCGCCAATGCTGACAGCTTTATTCAACGATTACCTCAAGGTTATGACACGGTGATTGGTGAGCGAGGAGCTACGCTTTCAGGGGGAGAGAAGCAACGGTTGGCGATCGCCCGTGCCTTGCTCAAAGATGCCCCAGTGTTGATTCTGGATGAACCCACCTCTGCTTTGGATGCTCAAACCGAGTTTCTGCTGTTGGAGGCATTAGAGCGACTGATGGCAGGACGAACTACGTTTATTATTGCCCATCGCCTCTCGACAGTACAACGAGCAGACCGGATCGTGGTGTTGGAACGAGGAGGAATTGCGGAGATAGGAACCCATCAAGCATTGCTAAACGCTCGTGGGCTGTACTATCGCCTGCACCAAACCCAGTCCAGCCGAACAATCATCCATTCTGAATCAGTATAATCCAGGAGAGCAAAAGTGAGCGATTTAACGAATCAGCAGTCGGACTACAGGGCAATTACGGATTTTCCAGAGAATGTCCAAATTGGTTCAAACACAGTCATCATGGGCAATCTTGCGTTCAAGCGATTCCATAGCCGCAAGACACAGGGACTCATAATCGGTGACCACTGTACTATGGACGGTGTCCACTTTGATATTGGTGAGAAGGGGCAGGTCGAGATTGGCGACTACTGCTACTTCACAAACTCTGTACTTTTGTGCGAGTTAGAAGTTCGCATTGGCAGCTACGTTGTGATTGGGTGGAATACGACACTTGCTGATACTGACTTTCATCCGATCGCACCTGCTGAACGCATTGCTGATGCGATCGCCTGTTCACCCCTGGGCAAGACCTTACCGCGACCAGAAATCGTAAAGCGACCGGTGGTTATTGAAGACGGTGTCTGGATTGGACCGAACGCCACAATCCTCAAGGGAGTCCATATTGGAGCTGGTGCCCTTGTGGAGGCAGGTGCAATGGTGAACCGAGATGTACCACCACGGGCGCGAGTTATGGGTAATCCGGCACAGGTTATTGGGGAGGTTTAAGGGCGATGTCTACACGCACTCTCTCCTGGGATTGGTATCCAGGAACTATTCCAGAAAACGTGGTTCTTGATGAAACCGCCTACGTTGAAACGAGCTTCAGTTTTTACTTATACCGTAGCGAAGCACCCGTGGGGGTAGAATACGGTCGCGGCGCTTCTACCTATTTGGGGACGATGTTTGATGTTGGTCCGCGTGGGCAGGTCAGCTTGGGTAACTATGCCCTTGTCCACGGAGCCAGGATTATCTGTGACGCCCAGATCGAAATCGGTGATTATGCCCTCATCTCTTGGAATGTTGTTTTGATGGATACCTACCGTCTACCGTTCGATATGACACAGCGGCAGCGTGAACTAGAACAGATACCATTTCGTTCGCCCCGATGTATTGATGGTACGGTACCAGCGCAACCTATTTTCATCGGTTCTAACGTTTGGATTGGTTTTGATGCCTGTGTACTACCAGGCGTCACGATTGGAGAGGGGGCGATCGTCGGTGCCCGGTCTGTTGTCACCCAGGATGTCCCACCGTACACTATCGTGGCTGGCAATCCTGCCCGTGTTGTTCGTGAGTTAGATGTAGGAGGCATTGACCGTGAGAAGTGAACGCCCCAGTAAAGGGAAAATTATAGTTTTTGGTATTCTATTTTGGTATCCCTTAGCAGGAGTGACTTACCAGTTCCTCCACTACCTGCTGGGGCTTCGTCGCTTAGGCTATGACGCTTATTATATAGAAGATTCATGGCGTTGGATTTACAATCCCCGCCTCAATGACCTCTCTCCAGATGCTACTGAGAATATTCAGCGAATTGCCCCAATTTTAGAGGAGTATGGCTTCAAAGACCGATGGGGATTTCGCGACTATCTCGGGGGTGAATGTTATGGGATGACTGAAGCGCAAATCTTGCAATTATATCAGCAAGCAGACGCTTTCTTGAACGTAACAGGTGACCAGGAAATTCGCGACGAGCATCTGGCTTGCCCCCGCCGCATTTATGTAGAATCAGATCCGGTTGCCTCTCAAATTCGGGTTGCTCAAGACGACAAAAAACTCATTGCTCACCTGTCCGCCCACGACACCCACTTCAGTTTTGGGGAAAATCTCGGGGCACCAGATTGTGGTGTTCCCGTCGGTGGCTTTCAGTGGTTACCTACCCGCCAACCAGTTGTGCTGGATTTGTGGGAAACTTCAAACTTCACACCTGGGATTGCTTACAACACGATCGCCACTTGGAATAACAAGGGGAAGGACATTACTTATCAGGGCAAAACTTACCACTGGCGCAAAGCGCGTGAGTTAGAAAAATTTTTGGATCTTCCCAAAGCGCGTCCGTTGCCATTTGAGATGGCGACGAATGTGAGTGAGGAGGAAAGAGAGAATGTGCGATCGCTGCTTCAAAAGCATGGTTGGAGCCAGGTAGACGCGGTGGAACTCTCTCAAGATATGAAGAATTACCGCGTTTATATCCAGGAATCGCGCGGAGAGTTTACGGTGGCAAAAGAGCAATACACGCGCCTGTTAAGTGGCTGGTTTAGCGATCGCTCTGCTTGCTATCTAGCTGCTGGTCGTCCTGTGATTACTCAGGAAACAGGATTCAGCAAATTTTTGCCCACGGGTAAAGGACTTTTTGCCTTCAATACTATGGAAGATATTTTAGCAGCACTCGATGCGATCGAAAGCGACTACAAAGGCAATTGCCAAGCAGCCCGCGAAATTGCATCAGAGTACTTTGCCGCAGAAAAGGTGATTGGCAGTCTTATGGAACGAGCGGGGTTATAACTATGGCACGCATTGTTGTTTGCGGATATATGATCCGTCATCCATTAGCTGGTAATCTTTTTGCCTTCTTCCACTATGTGTTAGGATTACATCTTCTCGGGCATGAAGTCCTATACCTAGAGGAAAGCGGCTGGTCTGGCTCCTGCTATAACCCGATAAACCGCAGTTACAGCGATGACCCCAGCTTTGGTATTGATGCAGTGCAAACACTGATAAACACTTATGGTGTGAATGCGACTGTCTGCTACGTGAATCGGGACACGGGAACCGTCTACGGTGCGGATTGGCAAGAGCTAAAGCGGATGCTCAAGACGGCGGATCTGCTCTTGAATATCGGTGGAGTTTGCTGGCTGAGAGAATTTCTTCTGTGCAAGCGCCGGATATTAATCGACATGGACCCATTCTTTACTCAAACTGGGACATTCGCCGCTGAGGGTCGCAACGACTATCACGCCTACTTTAGTTATGGTGCTAATATCGGAAAACCCGATTGCAGGATTCCCAGTGATGGTATTGAATGGCTCCCCACCGTACCGCCTGTTGTGCCAGAAATCTGGCACCAAGTACTTGCTCCAGAAGATTGTGGTAAAAAACGGGTAGATATACCCTTGACAACTGTGGCAAATTGGAATGCCTATGGTGGGATGATCTACCAGGGTGAACACTATGGACAGAAGAATGAGGAATTCATGCGCCTGCTGGAACTCCCAAGCTACTGTGCACAGAAACTTGAACTCGCGCTTTCGGGCAAGGATACAGAAATAGCAGAGATTACCAAGTCTCTTGCGACAGCAGGTTGGTTAGTTCGAGATGCTAGGGTATTGAGCGCTAACGTCTCAACTTACATCAATTACCTGACTACCTCGCGGGGAGAATTTAGCGTTGCCAAAAACGCTTATGTCAAAACCCGTAGCGGTTGGTTTAGCGATCGCAGCGTTTGCTATCTCGCCGCTAGTCGCCCCGTCATCTTACAAGATACCGGATTTAGCGATTGGTTACCAACGGGTCAGGGTGTGCTGGCGTTTTCCTCGTTAGAGTCCGCAGTAGACTGCATAGAACGTGTTAATGCAGATTATCAGATGCATTGCTTGGCAGCACGGGAAATAGCCGAGCAAAACTTTAGTTACAAAGTCGTGCTGCCTCGATTACTAGAGACAGGGAGAGTCAAAACAATTCAAAATTCAAAGTTCAAAGTTCAAAATTAAGAATAAGAATCTTTTTTGAATTTTGCATTTTGAATTCGAGCGAAGCGAGTGCTGCGCGTCTGGTGAAAACATTTTTTACATTCTCCATAAATAAATTTAGGGGCTTGTATCCTTTTTCTTTTTCTTTTTTTTGAATTTTGAATTTTGAATTTTGAATTTGAGCGAAGCGAGGGTGAAGGTGGCATGATTATTATTTTTGCGAGTGCGATCGGTCGTTTTCCCATAGGAGGCAATGCTTGGTCTGACCTGCAGTACCTTTTAGGTTTGCGATCGCTTGGGCACGATGTTTTCTACTTGGAAGAATGTGGACTAGAGTCGTGGGTTTACAACTGGGAAACCGAGCAACTCACAACTGAGTTGGAATATCCCACCAATTATGTGAGAAACTGCCTGGAAGGGCTTGGCTTTGAAAATCAATGGATTTACCGAGCTGGCGATCGCTCAGTTGGAATGGATATTGACGAGTTTAGGGATGTCTGTTCCCAGGCTGATTTGATGATTGTCCGTGGCTCACCAATTTCTCTGTGGAGAGAAGAATATAACTGGCCACAACGCCGCATTTATATTGATGCCGATCCAGGTTTTACTCAGATTAACATTGCCAGCGGTCATTCAGAATTGGTAAACACGATTGAACATTGCGATCACCTCTTCACAATTGGGCAGCGCATTGGTGCCGCAGACTGTCTCATCCCCACAGCAGGTAGGGATTGGCTGTTGACATTACCTCCAGTAGCACTGCCTTACTGGTCTGTGATTGAGGACGACGGTGCCACCCACTTCAGTTCTATTATGCAGTGGCACAGTTATCGGGAGGTAGTCTACGAAGGAGTCACCTACGGCAACAAGGATAAAGAATTCCTAAAGTTCATTGACATACCGCTACTCACAAAACAAGCGTTTCGGATTGCACTCAGCGGCGGCTTTCCTGATGAGCTATCCCAGAATGGCTGGGAGGTCATCCCCGGATGGATTGCGTCCTTTACACCAGAATCTTACCAAAAGTTCGTCCAAGAATCCCGTGCTGAGTTTGGAGTGGCGAAACAGGGTTATGTTGCGACGCGGGGCGGTTGGTTTAGCGATCGCAGCGTCTGTTACCTAGCTTCCGGCAGACCTGTTCTAGTTCAAGACACAGGCTTGAGCGATTGGCTACCAGTAGGAGAAGGAATTTTAACCTTCCGCGACCAAAAGGAGGCAGTGAACGCTATAGAAGCCATCAACGCTGACTATAACCGACATCGGTATGCAGCACGGCAGTTAGCAGAGGAATATTTTAACTCAGATAAAGTTCTTTCCTCTCTTTTAGAAGCAGCTATGAGTTAACGATACATTAAGTTTATAAAATTTCACCATGTCAACAGTAACCATCGGATTCTTTCCTCGCGAACAATTTTCTTTAGCTGCTGAATCTTTGCAGCGAATTTTTGACTGCACGCATATTCCTTTTAATTTAATTGTGATAGACTGCAACACTCCCCAAGTTTATTGGAAGCAAATTGAACAGGTGCTTGCGGGGCGTAGCAATGTCAAAGTCATTTCTAAGGATTATTATTTGATGCCTAACCAATCAAGAAATCTGGTGATCCAAGAATTTAATTCTGATGATGATTTCTTGTGTTTCATTGAGAATGATGTTCTCGTGGAAGAGGGTTGGCTATCTTATCTCATCCAGGCTTGCGAAGAATGTCCAGCTGATGTGGCCATTCCCCGTATTATCGAGGGTCGTTTGGGTGCAACTAAAATTCACTGGGATCCAAACTTAGGTCAGGTTGATTCAGTACAAACGACGGATGGAATCAAGTTGCAAATTCTGCCACCTACAGGTGATCAACAGCTTGACCAAGGTTCCCATCGCCGAAAGTTAGAGTTGTCTGGAGAGGTTCATTGTCAACTTTACCGTCGAAGTGTTTTTGATCGAGTGAACCCTTTTGATGATGTGGTCTATTTAGATTGGATTGACTCTAGCATGGCTTTGCATAATTCTAACATCTCAGTTGTGTTTGAACCGAAGTCTGTTGTCCATTTCTGGCATCCTTTTCCTCCAGAACTCGATGACCTAAATTATTTCTTGAAAAGATGGGATCTTCAACAAGCTGCCAAGGAGTTAGATCAGATTCAAAAAAAGTGGAATTTGGCTCAAATGACAGCAGATTTATTTTTCGTTGAAGAGCGTAATCGCATTGCTCATCTATATGATTTAAGGGAGAAACTGAAGGTTCTGATTCCACAAGATAAATCTTTCATCTTAGTCGATGAGGATTTCCTAAATGGTAACAAAATTTTTGAAGGTTTTCAGACTATCCCCTTTACCGAACGCAATGGACAGTATTGGGGAGTTCCAACAGATGACAATATGGCGATTCGAGAATTTGAGCGATTGCACCAAACTGGAGTATATGCAATTGTCTTCCTTTGGAACGCTTTTTGGTGGCTGGATTACTTTACTGGATTTCATGACTATTTGCGTCAAAAGTTTCCTTACTTATTAAAAAACGATTGTGCAATTATGTTTAGCTTACAGTAAAGGGAAAAGTATATGCAAAAAAGTCCAGCCAGTATCATCATTACCAATTATAATTATGGGCGTTTTCTGCCCGAGGCAATTGAAAGTGCCCTCAATCAAAGCTATCAGCCTACAGAAGTCATCGTGGTTGATGATGGTTCAACGGATGACTCACAACAAATTATCGCCAGCTATGGAGAAAAAATTGTTCCCCTTTTAAAAGATAATGGTGGCCAAGCATCTGCATTCAATGCTGGTTTTGCTATGAGTCGTGGTGAGGTTATATGCTTCTTAGATTCAGATGATATTTTGCTACCAAGTGCTATTGAAAGAGCAGTTAAAACGTTGCACGATGAACCATATGCAGTTAAGGTGCATTGGCCCTTGCGTGTCATTGATATTGATAGCAACCTATTAGAAAAAATTGATTGTGAAGATATTTTGCCAGAAGGGAATTTGTACAATGAGCAGCTTAAATATGGCATAGAAGGTCATATTTTCCCACCTACCAGCGGTAATGTTTGGTTACGCAGCTATCTAGAGAAAATCTTACCTATGCCTGAGACTAACTATCGACTAAATGCAGAATCATATCTCGGCTTTTTGGCTCCTTTTTCTGGCAATATCAGACGCATTAATGACTATCAGTCACTATACCGCATTCATGGTCATAATGGCACAAATAAGCGTACTTATAGCTGGCGACTGAGCCACTATTATTATGAAGAGCAAGTTCTACGGGAATATTTACAGAAGCAAGGCATTAAAGTTAATGGTGCATTTGAATATAGAGAAGATTCTTGTCACAACTATCTTCGGCGTATGGTCGAGTTAGGTAAAGAGTTAGGATCTTTAATTGCACAAAGGCAGAATTATATTTTAGTTGACATGGACGAATTGGGTCATCATCAGCTACTTGAAAATTGCCAAGCGATCCCTTTTTTAGAAAAAGAGGGTGTGTATTGGGGACCTCCTAGTGACGATGCCATAGCAATTAAAGAATTTGAGCGACTGCACCATGAAGGCGCAAGTTTTATCGTGTTTGCATGGCCAGCTTTCTGGTGGTTTGACTACTATGCTGAATTTACTTGTTATTTGCGCACCAAGTTTAGCTGTGTTTTAAATCATGAGCGCTTAGTTGTCTTTGATTTGCAATATCAACTTGATACTGTGTAGGCGTTATTCCCACATTGGGAGAGAGCAGAAACGATATGATTCCTGAAACCAAAGTTACTATCGCAATCCCAACCTACAATCGCTCGAAGTTACTAAAAACTAGCCTTAAGAGCGCACTGGCACAGGACTATTCTGATTTCCAAGTTCTTGTATTAGATAATGCTTCTAGCGATGATACAGAAGCAGTTGTACGCTCATTCTCAGATTCGCGAATTACTTATGTACGCAATGATGCTAATATAGGAATATTTGGCAATTGGCAGCGAGCCATTGAGATAAATTCTAGCCCTTATCTAAGCATCTTGTCGGACGATGACATAGTGCAGCCAAACTTCATCCGCGAGTCTGTCTTAGCATTGGACAATCATCCGAATGCTGGTCTCTCCGCTGCCCTAGCTGAATTTATCGACACTGAGGGTGCTCCACTGCAAGTAACAGCGACAGAATTTTCAGACAACTTACCACAAGGGCTGATCAACGGTTTGGAATTCATCCACCAAATTGTTGATGGACGCAAATGGATTTTGCGCACTAGTGCGGTGATGTTTCGCGCTTCTGCCCTCAGGGCAGTTGGCGGATTCGACATAACGCACTCTAAGTACTTGCTAGACTTGAACTTATACTTGCGGATGGCGGCGCAATGCGATTTCTTTTTTATTAACAAAGAACTAGCTCAAGTCCGGTTTCACGTTGAACAGGATTCCCAGGTTAGCTTCCACTCCCTTAGTGGAAAAGGAGCGCTTGCTGTGATGGCAGAACGTACTGATGCGATCGCTTATTTGCTACAGTCCCCGCGTGCAGAGGATGCATCCTATCGTCGGTGGCTTGCAGAGCGCCTGTTGCATATAAGTATGCGCCGCAGTGAATTTACGTCTAAACTTGTAACAAATTTCAATCTGGGCTGGTCAGAACGGCTGGAAATTGCCATTCGGGAGATTGCAGCTGTGATACCAGCAGGAAAGCATTTTATTTTGGTCGATGAAAATCAATGGGGTTTTGACATTTTACCACAATTCCATCCCCTTCCTTTCCTCGAACATGAAGGTCAGTACTGGGGACCTCCATCTGATGACGAAACCGCTATTCGGGAACTTGAACGAATGCGCGACTGCGGAGCAAGCTTCATGGTCATTGGCTGGCCAGCCTTTTGGTGGGTTGATTATTACTCTGAGCTACGGAATTACCTTAGCTGCACATTCCACTGCATCTTGCACAACAGTCGGGTAATCATATTCGACCTACGGCAGCCTTTAGAACTATTTAGCCAGTGAATCTCAACTTGTTAAATCTTAACTGATATTGATTGGGAGTAAACCAGTTGTATCGCATTTTTTAAAAAAGAATTCAATAAAATTATAGTGATATTCAGGAGGAAAAGGCTAAAGTGAACACGATCTTCTTCGATTCTCCCAGCAGTGATCACGTCAGACGCGAACATCTTTACAACGGACAGATATTCGTCTTTTCCCCCAAGCCTAGCGGAATCGCCCTGTGTGAATTTGCTCGCGAAATGGTGGAGGAAGCTTTTACTCCCTTAGATCCCAGAGAAGCGCAATACACGCTGCCTGTGGAGGAGTACGTTGCGATTTTAGCCAGACTCAAGCCTGCCTTCATCCATCACCCTAAATCTAAACAGCTTATTCAGAGCATTTTGAAGGAAGCTGGGTGTGACTTGAGGAAAACTTACTTTGACGTGCCGCGGCTGAGAACTGCGACCAGTGATGATTATCTTACCTCCGGTATTGCCTATGCGTTTCATCCGCATCGCGATACCTGGTACTCCGCGCCTCAGTGCCAGATCAACTGGTGGCTTCCAGTTTACGACGTTATGCCGACCAATGCGATGGCGTTTCATCCTCGCTACTGGAGCGAACCTGTCAAGAACGGGTCAAAGGATTACAACTACGCTCAGTGGAACAAAGAAAACCGCAAAAACGCCGCGAAGCACATTAAAGCAGATAACCGTAAACAACCTCATCCTGAAGAAGCCATAGAATTGGAGCCTCAACTGAGGCTGATCCCGAACGTTGGGGGAATGATTGTCTTCTCGGCAGCGCAGATGCACTCCACTGTTCCTAACACTTCTGGCTATACCCGTTTCAGTATCGATTTTAGAACTGTACATCTCGATGACGTGATCGCCAGACGGGGTGCTTCTAATATTGATTCAGCCTGCACGGGAACGTCCCTGGGGGACTTCTTGCGAGGTACGGACTTCTGTCCTATTCCCGAATCCCTGGTGACTCTTTATGACAGCCCAGCGCCGGCAGAAACCTTGACTTCCTAACCGCCTGAGAGAACTTCCTCTTGGGGGTAAAACTTAAATTGAATCAATGGAACTCTAATCATGCAAGCCTAAAGTGAGCAGGTTGCAGTGATCACAGGAGCCAGTAGCGGTATTGGTAAAGCGATTGCTCTAGGTTTGGCGACACAAGGGACAAAGGTTTGTTTGATAGGACGCATTCAATCATGTATAAGAATGTTTTAGACAACCAAGCAATGCAAGAGATGGATCGTATTTCTGGTCAAAAAGTTTTGGTTACCGGAGGGAGTGGCTTTCTAGGATCTCATTTGTGCAATCGTCTATGCCAAAGGGGTGCAGAAGTGCATGCAGTTTCTCGGACTTGTCGGAGTACTAATACAAATTCCTTACATTGGTGGCAGAGTAATCTAGAAAGTATTGATGAAATTCGTACTCTTTTCCGTACTATTAGACCTAAGATAGTTTTCCATCTATCTGGCTATACCACCGGAGCTGCTAATCTGGATCTCGTTTTACCCACTTTTGATAGCCTTTTGGTGAGTACTATCAACCTATTAACAGTGGTGGCTGAAGTTGGATGCGATCGAATCGTCTTGATAGCTTCTTTGGAGGAGCCACAACCAAGCCATATCGAAGTCACACCTGCTTCTCCCTATGCTGCTGCTAAATGGGCCAGTAGTGCCTATGGTCGAATGTTTCACAAACTCTACCAAGTACCCGTAGTTCTTGCGCGCCCTTTCATGACCTACGGACCTGGGCAGAATATACATAAAGTTATTCCTTCGGTTACTCTTTCTTTGCTGCAAAAACAAGCTCCCAAACTTGCAAGTGGACAGAGAAAGGTTGACTGGATCTATGTTGATGATGTCATTGAAGGGTTCCTTTTAATGGCCACAATATCTGGCTTAGAGGGCTACACAATAGATCTAGGTTCGGGAACTCTGGTAACTATCCGTGAAGCTGTGGAGCAACTTGTAAGCTTACTTAACTCTGATATTGAGCCTTTATTTGGTGCTTTGCCTGACAGACCTGTAGAACAAGAACGGATCGCTGATATAGCTTTTGCCTATAACAAGATAGGCTGGAAACCTGTAACGCCTCTGCGAAAAGGGCTTGAGCAAACAGTAGATTGGTATAGAGATCAACTAAAAAGCTCTTCACCTTCTTTTGAATAGCTTTCAACAGGCTGATATGAACCTTGAGCTATCTTATTAATTAATTTAGGAGAATTTAAATAAAGGTCTTTACGTCTCATGCAGCCAGAGGAGGTAGTCACTGTAGTCATCAATGCACTTGGTCTGCCTCGAAGCGCTGAAATCACTGATATTAACCTTCGATCCTTTGTAAAACCGATTTAGTTAAATAACTAAGCCAAGAAATAACTTAAGCCAAGATTGCTTGCTCAAAGTTTAAAAAATTTAGGGAACAAAGACATGATCTCCAGTATTGAAGCACAACAATCCAATCAAATTGGACAGGAGCTTTACCAACTCATCTCTAAACTATGGTTAGAAATTGCCATCCAAAAAATTGTAGGCTTGATTATTACTCTAAACTAAGAAATTACCTCAGCTCAAATTTCCGCTGCGTTTTGCACAACAGCCGCCTTGTTGTGTTCGATCTGCAACCATGAGATCCTGCGACATTAATATGAGGTGAGCAGCCCAAGGCTGCACTCGCTTAAGAGTGAACTGCAAACTGACGGGGTGAAGTGTTCATGATCTGGCATAAGGACAAAAAGAAATTCAAAACTGGAGTGCAATGGCTAGCAGGGTCAGCAGCTGTGGCTGTCGTCGGCGTCGGCGGCTGGTTGACCTACTTCCTAGTTTTGAATCAACCTCCCAAGCCAGTGGCAGTAAGCTTGTTAACTGTAGAGCGAGGCAATGTTGAAACCACCATCACAGAGGGCGGTACTGTTGAACTGCGCGAACAGAGAATTGTCAAGTCCCCAACAGAGGGTGCAGTGGAACGGGTACTGGTAAAGCCAGGGGAGAAAGTCAGGGCTGGCCAAGTGCTACTCACCCTGCGTTACCCTGAGCGAAAAATTGCCCTTACCAAGCATGAGTTGCAGATTCGAGAACAGGAACTCACTTTAGCACGCGATCGCGAGAAAATTGTCGAAGCCCAACAGCAGCTCACAGCCCAGGAACGGGAACTCCGCAAGCTTTCATCCCTGGCGAAAGTGGGAGCTGTTGCTGGGCAACAAGTCCGAAAACAGGAAGACACAGTGCGTGCAGAGCAGGCTAAAGTGCGAGATAGTCAGGCAGAGGCGCGCATCACCGCCCTCAAACTTCAAAGCCTGCAACTAGAGCGCCAAGGCATTGAGCAGCAACTCCAAAATACCACTGTGAGTGCACCGTTTAATAGCGTTGTTTTGGGTATTTACGTTAAGGACGGTGATGGAGTTCAGTTCCGCACCAACCTGCTCACCTTAGGCGACCCTAAGCAAGTACTGGTGAAGCTGCAGCTTTCTACCCTCAATGCAGCCCGAGTCCGGGTGAACCAAGTTGCCCGTGTCAATGCGATCGGACCATCAGCACAGAAGTTCACCGGACGTGTGCAAAGTTTGTATCCTCAAGCACTCACACCAGAGGAAGCTCAGAAAGAGGGCGGCAACCAAAACCAATCGACTCAAGCAACGGTACCTGCTACAGTGCTACTTGATACCTCTACTAGCAAGTTGATTCCTGGTAGCCGGGTGAACGTTGAGATTGTTTTAGAACAACGGCAAAACGTAGTCGTTTTGAGTACAGAAACTATTCAACGTTCTGGATCGCACCCCTTTGTCTGGGTTCGGGATAGTCAAAATAAGGCTCAGAAACGAACCATCAACCTGGGATTGGAGGGATTAGTAACCACAGAAGTGACCTCTGGTTTGCGTGCAGGCGAACAGGTTATAGTGCCGCCCCCCCAGTCGCAACTCAAGCCAGGAATACCAGTCACCCCCTCCCAGGGAATTCAAGATTCAAAATCAGAAAAAACCTCGCGAGAGTTTGGAAACCAAGCGCTTTTAGCCCTCGTGGACAAGACGAGTGCTCGTAGTAACCCAAGTTGCTAGTGATCAAAAAATGCCTCAATCTAAGTACAAAATCTCAATTCTTTTTGAATTACAACCCACATTTTGCACCAAGTCATTTCACATAAAGACAAATATAAAATTGTTAGATAAGTCATTTTTATCTCTGTTACTCATTCTTGAAATCCTAAATCCTTGTTAGTCAAAAATCTTAAAAAATGACAAGGAGAGAAAACAGCTTATTAACCTTATGTTCTTCGAGTCTTTGTCCTTTCCACCACGCTTCATCATGAGATAGTTCATATTCTAAATTTCTTCTCATTACTTCCTTATCACTTTTATCTCCTGTCACCGTATTCATAAAATCGACAAAATCTACAATTAGCTGTCTCTGCCAGTCTTGTTTAGCTAATGCTTTTGTTCCCCATCTGATAGTGCCAACAATAGCATCCAAACCCGCATTATCTAAGGTAATTACTTGTATAACTCCCCAAGGGAGATGTCCCTCTGGGGCAGTAATAGGGTTATAAATTATGCGACTAGGAGAAATCCAGCCGTCTTGGTCACGCCATCCTACGCGCTGTCCAAAAGCTTGAGGGTCTTTTTTTGACTCTCTCATGATGCGCTTCTGGACGCTAAAGCCGAATTTCCCATTGCTGTAGTTATTCCACAGTGTGTCAATTTGGCGGAGAATTTGACTAGGAAATTGTTGAATTTTTTCATCGGTTAGATAGCCTTCTTTTTCTTGACCAGCTACCTTAAGGATTATCTTCTTTGTTTCTATGTTAGCCTCTTGCCATCTTCCTGCTTCCAATAAATAAGCTAGGTGTGTTAAGAGTTCGCTATCTTGTTGCTCCACCATGTTGTGAGGATTTATTCTGATACTTCTTTTTTACTATAAGACTGTGCAGCTTTTGTTTGTGTTAACTGATTTGATATAGTTGCTATTTTTTACAATTTTCAAGTCTCAACATTAGGGCAGAAAAACGTCCAGCCTCATGCTCATACCGCATTCCTTTCCACCATTCCCTACAATAGGGAAGGTGTCCTTCAGGAGCATTAATATTAAATGTTATATCTTTATATTGAACCCAATTTTTTTGATCTTTCTTGAGTTCTTTGTACCATCCGACACTTTCTCCAAATCTGTACCAATAGCCTTTTTCATTATTATTGTCATTACCACTATTACCTAAAAACTTAGTTTTCAACTTCTGCCACCAAGGCTTTGCTCTAGTTTTATGCCAGATACTATTCTGGACACTAAAGCCAAAGCGTCCGTTACTGTATTTCACCCATAGTTTGTCTATAGTACATAGAATCTCACAGGAAAAGTTTCTAATTTCTTCTACTCCCAACTTTTCATTTTGTTTTTTCCCAGATAACTCTAGCAGAAGTTTTTTAGTTTCCTGGTCAGCTTCTTGCCATTTTTCTGCTGCTAGTAACTCCTCTAGATGAGCATAGTAATTCGTTTGCTGTACAGAAGAGTTGCTTTCGTCTAAGGTTTTCAGCCTGTTTTTTGGTTTTCTTTGGGTAATGCCCCATTCTAAGTTGTAAAATGCTTCAGCCTTATCCTGATGGAAATCAACCCTAGTTCTGCTTCGCAGATAGATGGGAAGTTGCGGCTCTTGCAAGACATTCGGCAGAATAACAGGGATAACAGGACGCTTTAGTTCAATAAATTCCCATATGAAAGACTCTATTTCCTCTTTCTGCCAGGGACTTGATTTACTACCAATAAAAATGGCTACTGAGTGGATCTGCGCTATCTGAGCAGCCAGTAATTCTTGCCACGATCTGCCTGGAGGCACTTCCCACAGATTCAGCCAAGGTCTAATTTGCCGTTGTCTTAACTGCTCCGCAATCTGCTGAACTTCGCTTCTGTCTTCGTCGTCATAGCACAGGAGAACATCGAAGTGTTCGGCAGTTTTTGATGAGCTTTTTGGTTGCTGCTGGGTAATTCCTGACACTAGTTTATCTAGTACTCCTACATCATCTATGCCACTAGCAAAACTTAGGCAATTGAATTGGTGGAGAAAGAGCAAATCCGCTGGAATGCCCTCTACTCCTGGTAGCAAAACGGGAATTACAGGAATATCTGCATCTACACATTGGCTAATAAGTATCCGCAGTTCCATAACCTGCCACTTTCCCAGCCCTTGTGAACCGATGAAGATAGCAGCAGATTTGACATTGGAAATCGCCTGTTGAATCACATCCTGAAATGGGCGTCCTGGCAAAATTTGCTCTTCATCTATCCATACTTTTAAACCACGCCTTTTAAGTTCAGATGCAATAGCTTTCACTTGAGGCTTATCCTGACTATTGTGAGCCAAAAAAACATCGAATTCTGGCTGATTTACCATCTAAAGATTCCTCCTACTATTCATTAACTTCAGGTATGCCATTGATTAATTGGGTTATCGGTTCAGGGTCTTGCTGACGAAAATCAACCCTAGTTCGGCGTCGGAGGTAGATGGGAAGTTGCGGCTCTTGCAGGACATTCGGCAGAATAACAGGGATAACAGGACGTTTTTGTTCAATAAATTCCCATATGAAAGGCTCTATTTGCTCTTGTTGCCAAGGTCCTCCACTTCTGCCTATAAAAACTGCTAGTGAGTTTATTTTGGCTATTTGAGTTTCCAGTAATTGTTGCCAGGAAGTGCCAGCAAAAGCTTCCCATATATCAAGCCAAGGTCGAATCTGCCTTTCCTTGAGTTGTTCGGCAATTTGCTTTACTTCGTTGCGGTCTTCGTCGTTGTAGCACAAGAGAACATCGAAGCGTCCAGAAGTTTTTGGTAAGCTTTTTACCTGTTTTTGCCTAATGCCCGACTCCAATTTGTCTAACGCTTCAATATCATCTATTCCATTTGCAAAACTCACCCAATTTAGTTCTTGGAGGAAGAGCAAATCTTGTGGAATTCCCTCAACCTCTGGTAATAAGACAGGAATCACAGGAATGTCTGCTTCTACAAGTCGGCTGATAAGTGACCGCAACTCCAGTATCTGCCATTTTCCCAATCCCCCCGTTCCAATGAAGATAGCAGCAGATTTAACATTGGAAATTGCCTGTTGAATCACATCCTGAAATGCGCGTCCTGGTGCAATTTGCTCTTCGTCTAGCCACACCTTCAAACCACGCCGTTTCAATTTGCTTGCAATGGCTCTAACCAGGGGTTTATCCTGACTATTATGAGCGAGGAAAACATCGAAATCGGGTTGATTTGTCATTCAGAAGATTCTCCTACTAAATAAGTACGTTCAAAATATAGTTATTTTTAATACTCTAAAATTACTGATAAATATAGTTCTAGGGCTATAAGCATAAGTAAATATTCAGCGTTTTGACTGCATAATATCGTAAGAGATTATCAGCCTAATATCCTAGTAATATCACTTCAGTATATTTAATACAAATATAAAATATTAGTGAATAAGCGGGAATGCTTGCTTTTTAAGACTTTTCATTTAAACAACGCTTTTCGTCACAATTTCTATGTGATTTATATCACTTTAAAATCAAAAATACCTGATGCTATTGTCTAAATGAGTGGTGTTAATTTTACGCGAGGTTACTAATTGGGGGTTACTGAATCACAATATGAATCACGCGTTAAGCGTAGCTCTGTCGTAGGCTATCGCCCTGCCCTAATCCTAATTTCCGTAGAATTAGTGACTATAAATTTTGAACGAGCTTGAGCGTAACCACCCGTTTTTCCCAACTTAAGCGATCACGCTTTGTACCCATCGCAGGCATCGCATCTCTAAGTCAACTCATTTTACCTCCAAGTCCGTATCACAACTATGTAAACCCCTATTCTCAATAGTGGTTAATTAATGAAAGTGACTAACGGAAAAATCCAGACTTGGAAAACCCTCAAAATTACCTTTTTCACATACCATGAAAAGTCAGAAATACTTACAAGGTGATAATGAAAGTAGATATACCCATGTAATCACTCATTAAAAATGCGATTTATTTTTTGATAGTTTCATTGGCTCTCAAATGAGACCGATTCAGTCAAACTCCATTCACAGAGCGCTTTTAGACATAGCGTACCAGAACCTGGGGACTTCATCAATGCAAGTTAGCATCCCAAATTGCAATGTAAATTTGGTCTTCTGAATTGCGTTCTATCGACCCTTTGAGTCCACCAACATTAAAAGAGTACCGATTCGTTTTCCGCTCATAAACTTGTTGTAGTCCTTGCTTAATGTCACCAGAAGCATTACCTCCTAGCATCCCCTGCAATGTATTCTGCATCACTTCGGATCCAACAGATTGGGCAAAAGAAACTTCTGTTTGACGCAGCAGTTTTGTTTGACGATCAAACAAATAACCAAGATCAAAGCGATTTGGATCACGCTGGTAAAGGTAAGCACGAGTTCTCCCAAACGCACCTCTTGAAACCTTAGTTGGCTTTCCTAAGGCTGCTGTAACAGTATCTTCTGAAGAACCAACGGGAAATGCAGGAACATCATGACTACTGGTATTGGGAATTGCAGTACTTTGTTTTTCCGGCTGTGGAGGTGGAGTGGAAACTTGTGGAGTTGAGGTAAGAGTAGGAGAAGGCACTGGTTGTTCCGTTTTTTGTGGTGTAGATTGTTGTTGTGGTTTTTGTGATGTAAGTGGTTGTTCCGTTTTTTGTGGTGTAGGTTGTTGTTGTGGAATAGATTGTTGTTGTGGTTTTTGTGATGTAGGTGGTTGTTCCGTTTTTTGTGGTGTAGATTGTTGTGGAATAGATTCTTGCGGTATGGTTTCTTGTGGAGTGAAAATAGCTGGAGTTTGCAATTGTTCAGGGACTTGTTGTTCCGGCACAGGCTCAATTGTTGATAACTGTGATTTCGAGTCAGGAACAACTGAGGGTGAAGCAGATATATAAGCTTCTGGCTGCTGTTGCGACTGGCTAGGTGCAATGACAACTGGATCTGGTGTCATAATCCTCCTATTTCTACGTATCCTAGCTTGAGAAGTAGGAGTTGGGGACGCGGTTGCAGGAATTGGATTTGTTTCGTTAGCTGCTGGAAGCGGTGTAGAGGTGGGCGATGTCACAATCGGAACTTCAGAGGTTTGACGATTTATATTGCCAATGGCGACTCCACCAATTAAGCTACCCACAACCATACTGCCTACAATCCAAGCAGGTTTTTGCCAGTTCGCTGAAGTGGAAGAAACCGGAATAACAGCAGCTTTTCGATTGGAGGGCAATGGTGGTTGGGTATACTGTGACGAGTATGATGCACCAGAACCCCTACTCGTTAGGGGTACTGTTGGTTGAGAGGCTGCTGTTGGTTCCACTGTGGGGAGAGAAGTTGCAGATCTCAAAGCATACAGCATTTTGCTGGCGGTAGTGTAGCGATCGCTTGCATGTGGCCTAATTGCCTGATTGAGTATCATCACCAAGTTTTGGGATACTTGAGGGGCGAAGTGATGCCATGTCACTTGACCAGTTTGAGGATCCGTTTGTAGTTCACTTGGGTATAAACCCGTGAGCAAGTAAATTGCCGTCATGCCTAAACTATAAATATCACTGGCGTAAACTGGGCGTCCAATAGCTTGCTCACTCGGCATATAGCCTGGTGTACCAATAACCAGTGATTGTGCGGGATATCCTGCAGGACTCACCACTGAACGTACTGTTTCTTTTACCGCACCAAAATCAATTAAAACAGGTTTGCCATCCGAGGAGCGGATAATGATGTTGTCAGGTTTGATATCCCGATGAATAATCCCTTTACTGTGGACATAATCCAATACGGACAGCAAACTCAATAACATTTCCCTAACAGTCGTTTCGCTAAGTACCCCTTGTGACTTAATGATGTGTGCTAGAGTTTGACCTTGAATCCATTCTTGAACCAGATAAAATTGCCCTGTTTCAGAAAAGTAGGCAAACAGTTTGGGAATTTGGTCACTACCTTCGCCCAAATACTCCAAGGTTGCAGCTTCTCGTTCAAATCGGTTTTGGATGATTTGATAAGTTTGCGGGTTGTTGACTACGGGTTTGAGTTGCTTAATTACGCAGCGACGGCGAGAAGGCATATGAATATCTTCCGCCAAAAAAGTTTCACCAAATCCACCGGCACCTAGTACCTGGAGAACTTGATAGCGATTATTCAGCAGCTTAGTTGTCATGCTCCATTATCTCAGATCTCATTCGGATAGAATATAACGCAGCCCAACAGGACAGTGTACAGTTAGTTCGGGCTTAATAGATAAAGGCAAGAATAGTGGTCTGTATAAATCCTTACAAGAACTATTAGAAACCAACAAACTCCCACCACCAGATACTCACCCCTTATGAATATGTACACCAAAACCTTTGACGATCAGTAAACTCGAATGTATCCCGTCCGGATAAATTTGTTCCGAAGTGAAGCTACTGGGCATCAGTAACAGGCATTGAAATCTATCAGGCTTCAAGTGGGATGCGGGAGAACCCCTACTATCACTGCCAGGATGAAACTCCGAAGCAATCCGGGCAGTGTCTAACAAAGTTAAACTTTGTCTAGTGTTGTCCAAGTGTTGTAGAACGGAACGGAGGAATTATAAATAATCTACCGGACTGCTCGATGCTTTTCATCCCTCAGATAGATTTCTATAAAATATCTTTCTGAAAATGTTTGATATTCGTTATATTTTATACGACATATTCTTTGGCAGAACAAGTTAATTGAAAACCAAAGTTTCTTTTTTGCGTCATAATTTGATATGCCCTTTGTGTAAAGAACGCAATTGGAACTGATAGCAAGCAATAGCAAAGATAATTAATATAGATATTATTGCCCCGCCACCATGTCCACTGAACAGTTAACCAGAGAAAACGATAATTTAGATTTAAAACAGCTACTGAAAACGCTGGTAGCTGTTAAAAAAGGTGACTTTTCTGCCCGTATGCCTTTAGACCAAACAGGCATAGCAGGAAAAATCTCTGATACGCTCAACGATATTATTGAACAAAATGAGCGGCTAACAACAGAGTTACACAGGATTAGTCATGTTGTTGGTAAAGATGGCAAAATTAGTGAACGCGCGTCTTTGGGAAATGTTCGTGGTTCTTGGTCAGTGTGTGTGGATTCTGTCAACACCCTAGTGACAGATTTGGTTCAGCCGACAGCGGAAACGGCGCGTGTGATCCGGGCTGTGGCAAATGGTGATTTATCTCAAGCGATCGCACCAGAAATTGATGGCAGACCCCTAAAAGGAGAATTTCTGCAAACTGCCCAAATGGTCAATACAATGGTGGGTCAGTTGAATTCGTTTGCCAGCGAGGTCACACGAGTTGCCAGGGAAGTGGGAACTGAAGGCAAGCTGGGAGTGAAAGCAGAAGTTCCAGGTGTGGCTGGAACTTGGAAGGACTTGACGGACAGTGTAAATTTAATGGCGGGAAACTTAACCGCACAAGTTCGTAATATTGCTGAAGTAACAACCGCTGTGGCAAATGGCGACCTCTCGAAGAAAATTACTGTTGATGTGAACGGTGAAATTCTAGAGTTGAAAAACACCATCAATACAATGGTCGATCAACTCAACTCTTTTGCTTCTGAAGTGACGCGGGTTGCTAGGGAAGTCGGAACAGAAGGTAAGCTGGGCGTACAAGCACAAGTGCGGGGTGTTGCTGGGACTTGGAAAAACTTGACCGACAGCGTCAACTTGATGGCAGGAAACTTGACGGCACAACTCCGTAATATTGCTGAAGTAACAACGGCGGTGGCGAATGGTGACTTATCGAAGAAGATTACTGTTGATGTCAAAGGTGAAATTTTGGAGTTGAAGAACACCGTAAATATTATGGTGGATCAACTCAATTCTTTTGCATCGGAAGTGACGCGGGTTGCGCGTGAGGTGGGTGCAGATGGTAAACTCGGTGGTCAAGCCCAAGTACGGGGTGTTGCTGGAACTTGGAAGGATTTGACCGACAGCGTGAACTTCATGGCGGGTTCTCTGACGGCGCAGGTGCGGAATATCGCGGAAGTCACAACAGCGGTGGCGAATGGTGACTTATCGAAGAAAATTACTGTTGATGTTAAAGGTGAAATTTTGGAGTTGAAGAATACTATCAATACGATGGTAGATCAACTCAATTCTTTTGCTTCTGAAGTGACGCGGGTTGCAAGGGAAGTGGGAACCGAAGGGAAGCTGGGTGTACAAGCAGAAGTGCGAGGTGTTGCTGGTACCTGGAAGGACTTGACCGATAATGTGAATTTGATGGCGGGTTCTTTGACGGCGCAGGTACGGAATATTGCGGAAGTGACGACGGCGATCGCCAACGGTGATCTCTCCAAAAAAATCACTGTTGATGTCAGAGGTGAAATTCTAGAACTCAAAAACACCATCAATATCATGGTGGATCAACTCAGTTCCTTCGCTTCTGAGGTGACGCGAGTTGCTAGGGAAGTGGGTTCTGAAGGAAAGCTAGGCGTACAAGCGGATGTCAAAGGTGGTGCTGGTACTTGGAAAGATTTGACCGACAGTGTGAACTTCATGGCGGGTTCTTTGACGGCGCAGGTGCGGAACATTGCCGAAGTCACAACAGCGGTGGCGAATGGTGACTTATCGAAGAAAATCACTGTTGATGTCAAAGGCGAAATTCTGGAGTTGAAAAATACTATCAACACGATGGTGGATCAACTCAACTCTTTCGCGGGTGAAGTGACGCGGGTTGCGCGCGAGGTGGGTGCAGAAGGAAAGCTGGGCGTACAAGCAGAAGTACGGGGTGTAGCTGGTACGTGGAAGGATTTGACTGACAGTGTGAACTTCATGGCGGGTTCTTTGACGGCGCAAGTCCGGAACATTGCGGAAGTGACGACAGCAGTTGCAACTGGTGACTTATCAAAGAAAATCACTGTTGATGTCAAAGGCGAAATTCTAGAGTTAAAAAATACTATCAACACGATGGTGGATCAACTCAGTTCCTTTGCATCTGAGGTGACGCGAGTCGCGCGTGAAGTGGGAACTGAAGGCAAACTGGGTGTACAAGCAGATGTGCCGGGTGTTGCGGGAACTTGGAAAGATTTGACCGACAGTGTGAATTTCATGGCGGGTTCCTTGACGGCGCAAGTGCGGAATATTGCTGATGTGACGACAGCGATCGCAAACGGTGACCTTTCTAAGAAAATAACTGTACAGGTGAAAGGGGAAATTTTGGAGTTGAAAAACACCATCAATATTATGGTGGATCAACTCAACTCTTTTGCTTCTGAGGTGACGCGGGTTGCTAGGGAAGTCGGTTCTGAAGGAAAGCTGGGCGTACAAGCAGATGTGCGCGGTGTTGCTGGAACTTGGAAAGACTTAACCGACAGCGTCAACTTCATGGCGGGTTCCTTAACGGCGCAGGTGCGGAACATTGCTGCTGTGACAACGGCGGTGGCGACTGGTGACTTGTCGAAGAAAATTACTGTTGATGTCAAAGGTGAGATTTTGGAGTTGAAAAACACCGTGAACACAATGGTGGATCAACTCAATTCGTTTGCTTCTGAAGTGACGCGGGTTGCCCGTGAAGTGGGAACTGAAGGAAAACTGGGCGTGCAAGCTGAAGTTCGAGGCGTTGCGGGAACGTGGAAGGACTTAACCGACAGTGTGAACTCAATGGCGGGTTCTTTGACGTCACAAGTGCGGAACATTGCTGAAGTCACAACGGCGGTGGCGAATGGTGACTTATCAAAGAAAATTACTGTTGATGTTAAAGGTGAAATTCTAGAACTCAAGAACACCATCAACACGATGGTGGATCAACTCAACTCGTTTGCATCGGAAGTGACGCGGGTTGCCCGTGAAGTGGGAACTGAAGGTAAGTTGGGTGTGCAAGCTTACGTCAGAGGTGTTGCCGGAACTTGGAAAGATTTGACCGACAACTTCAACTTAATGGCAGGCAACTTGACGGCACAATTGCGGAATATTGCCGAAGTGACGAAGGCGGTGGCAAATGGTGACTTGTCGAAGAAAATTACTGTTGATGTTAAAGGCGAAATTTTAGAACTCAAGAACACCATCAATACGATGGTGGATCAGCTTTCGTCTTTCGCTTCTGAAGTGACGCGGGTTGCACGTGAAGTGGGAACTGAAGGTAAGCTAGGTGGACAAGCACAGGTTGTCGGTGTGGCGGGTACCTGGAAAGATTTAACCGATAATGTGAACTCGATGGCGGGTAACTTAACCGCACAAGTGCGAGGCATTGCCAAAGTTGTGACGGCGGTTGCGAATGGTGACTTGAAGCGGAAACTCACGCTGGATGCCAAAGGAGAAATTGAAACTTTGGCAGAAACAATTAATGAGATGATTGGTACTCTGGCGACGTTTGCTAACCAGGTAACAACCGTGGCGCGTGAGGTGGGAATTGAAGGTAAGTTGGGCGGACAAGCGAAAGTGCCGGGGGCTGCGGGAACTTGGAAAGATTTGACTGACAACGTGAATGAACTGGCTGCTACCCTGACAACTCAGTTGCGGGCGATCGCCGAAGTCGCAACTGCTGTCACCAAAGGCGACTTAACGCGTTCAATTTCCGTTGAGGCGCAAGGTGAAGTCGCCATGCTTAAAGACTACATCAACCAAATGATTGCCAACCTGCGCGAGACAACGCAGAAAAACACTGAACAAGACTGGTTGAAAACTAACTTAGCTAAATTCACCCGCATGCTTCAAGGTCAGCGTGACCTAGAAACTGTGTCTAAACTAATACTTTCCGAGTTGGCACCGCTTGTTGGAGCTTCGCATGGCGTTTTCTTCATAATGGAAAATGCGGATACAACACAGTGCTTAAAGTTGCTTACTAGCTACGCTTACCGTGAGCGCAAGCAGCTTGCGAACCGCTTCTACTTGGGTGAAGGTTTGGTCGGACAATCAGCTTTAGAAAAAGAACGTATTCTGCTGACGGAGGTACCGCATGATTATGTCAAAATTGGTTCTGGCTTAGGCGAAGCGACTCCGCTGAATGTTGTTGTCTTACCTGTCCTATTTGAAGGACAAGTCACAGCAGTGATTGAACTAGCCTCATTCCGACGCTTTAGCGAGATTCATCTGTCATTCTTCGACCAACTGACTGAAAGTATAGCGATTGTGTTGAATACCATTGCTGCCAGTATGCGTACTGAAGAGTTACTCAAACAGTCGCAGTCTTTAGCACACGAGTTACAAAGTCAGCAAAACGAACTCAGGGAAACGAACAAGCGTCTAGAAGAACAAGCAAAATCCCTGCAAGCCTCCGAGGATTTATTGAGGAAGCAGCAAGAAGAATTACAAGAGACAAATGCGGAACTAGAAGAAAGATCGGAATTATTAGCTTTGCAAAACAAAGAAGTTGAGCGCAAAAATGAAGAAATTGAACAAGCAAGCTTAGATTTAAAAGAGAAAGCCGAACAACTAGCACTCTCGTCAAAATACAAGTCTGAGTTTTTGGCGAATATGTCCCATGAATTGCGGACACCGCTAAATAGCTTGTTGATTTTAGCGAAATTGCTAACAGATAACGTTGAGAAAAACCTGACTGCAAAACAAGTTGAGTATAGCCGTACGATTTACTCGTCAGGAAACGACCTTTTGACGCTGATCAATGACATTTTGGATCTAGCAAAAATCGAATCTGGAACAATGTCAATTGACATAGACCAGATGCTGCTTACAGAATTACAAGAACACATTGAGCGAACTTTTCGACAAATCGCCATTGATAAAGGACTCAATTTCACGATAAATTTCGCTCCCGAACTGCCAAGAAGCATCTACACCGATCCAAAGCGTTTACAACAAGTCTTGAAAAATCTCCTCGCCAATGCTTTTAAATTTACAGATCGTGGAGAAGTCCGCTTGCAGGTGTTTGTGACAACACAAGGCTGGAGTCACGACCAGGAAAGTTTGAATCGTGCTCAAACTGTGATAGCATTTGCAGTCAGCGATACAGGCATTGGCATTGCTTCAGATAAGCAAAAGATAATTTTCGAGGCGTTTCAACAAGCTGATGGCACCACAAGTCGCAGATATGGCGGTACGGGGTTAGGCTTATCAGTGAGTCGCGAAATCACCCGCCTTCTTGGTGGAGAAATTAAACTTCACAGTCGTCTTGGGGAAGGTAGTACTTTTACACTATACTTACCCCAGTCCGGCGAACAAATCAATTCAAAATTAGAAGTCTCTCCCTCACTCCCTCACTCCGTTACTCCCTCATCTCCACAGCAGTCGCCACAAGTCGGGGAACCCGCCTATAACGCTGCCTCCTCACTCCCTGACTCCCTTACTCCCCTCACCGACGACAGAGGCAATATTGAACAAGGCGATAGCATACTTCTTATCATTGAAGATGACATCAATTTTGCCCGTATCCTTTTAGACATGGCACGAGAACATGAATTTAAAGTCATTGTCGCCCATAATGGTAGCGGGGGTCTTGCACTGGCACAACAATTTCAGCCTTCAGCGATCATTTTGGATATCCGCCTACCAGGAATGGATGGTTGGATGGTGCTGGATCGCCTCAAGCATCACCCAAGCACCCGTCATATTCCAGTACACATCATGACCGTTGAGGAGGGGCGACAACGCGGATTGCAATTAGGTGCAATTGCTTATATGCAAAAGCCAATCACCACTGAGGTGTTGTATCAAGCATTGAACAAAATCAAAGGTTTCGTTGAACGCAGAGAGAAGACTCTGCTGGTGGTGGAAGACGACGATAATCAACGGCACAGCATTGTAGAATTAATTGGTAACAGCGATGTTGCAACCACTGCTGTGAGGACAGGGGCTGAAGCGCTAGAAGCCATAGGTGATGGCTATTTTGATTGTGTCGTTCTCGATTTGGGTTTACCCGACATGAACGGGTTTGAACTGATTGAAAGAATCAAACAACATCCCAATGGTGAAGCACTACCAATTATCGTTTATACAGCCAGAGAGTTGAGTCGGGCAGAAGACACTCAACTGAGGCGTTTGGCAGAGACGATTATTATAAAAGATGTGCGATCGCCCGAACGTCTCCTTGATGAAACAGCTTTATTCCTGCATAGAGTTCAAGCCAATTTGCCTGCGCCCAAGCGACAAATTCTAGAACAATTGCATTCCAATGATCCTGTACTTGTGGGCAAAAAAGTTCTCATCGTAGATGACGATATGCGCAATATCTTTGCCCTCACGAGTATGCTAGAACGTTATCAAATGCAGGTTTTATATGCCGAAAATGGTAGAGATGGCATTGAAGTTTTGCAAAACACACCAGATATTGATGTCGTTTTGATGGATATCATGATGCCAGAAATGGATGGTTATGAAACAACGCGCCTGATTCGCCAGAACAATCAATTTAAATCCCTGCCAATCATTGCACTCACCGCAAAGGCAATGCAAGGTGACAGAGAAAAGTGTATTGAAGCAGGTGCATCAGATTATGTTAGCAAACCTGTAGACATCGAACAGCTGCTTTCGCTGTTGCGCGTTTGGTTATATCGGTGAAATGAGTGTTGTTAGCGCCCTTTGTAGGTTGGATCACAACGATTGAAAAACGGCTAAAACTTCATTAAAGAGTTCAGTTTTATTTTTATATTGTACCGTATGACACCTTTATTCCTTGTTAAGAGTTAAGCGTGCGGGTGTTAAGCGTTCCCTGTTCTCTGTTCCCTGTTCCCTGTTCCCTGTTCCCTGTTCCCTCGTAAGATAGACTTTTCTATATGCTTATCTGAGATAAAGACTGATTTTTAAATTTTTATAAAGTTTAGTAGAATGAGATTATTAACAGATAAGTATTTTTGCTCATTGGAATTATGATAGCGGATCGATTTCCCTGGCTGACCGCGATTATCCTCCTCCCACTCATTGCTTCCCTAATCATTCCCGTATTGCCTGATAAAGACGGCAAGGTTGTGCGATGGTATGCCCTAGGTGTAGGATTTGCGGACTTTGTCTTGATGTGCTATGCCTTTTTGACGCATTATGATGCAAGCAGCGCTACTTTTCAACTCGCAGAAAAATATGCCTGGGTGCCTCAGTTAGGTTTTAGCTGGGCAGTTTCGGTCGATGGACTATCTGTACCACTCGTGCTTCTGGCAGGAGTAGTGACGACACTTTCGATCTTTGCAGCGTGGCAAGTTAATATCAAGCCTCGCTTGTTCTATTTTCTGATGCTGGTCCTGTATTCTGCACAGATAGGGGTATTCGTCGCGCAAGACTTGCTGCTGTTTTTCATTATGTGGGAACTGGAACTGGTTCCCGTCTACCTACTCGTCTCGATTTGGGGTGGACAAAAGCGTCGCTACGCAGCAATGAAGTTCTTACTATATACTGCAGCAGCTTCTATCTTCATTTTGGTAGCGGCGTTGGCAATGGCACTCTACGGCGACAATATGACTTTCGATATAGTAGACCTTGCCATGAAGAATTACCCGCTGGCGCTAGAACTGCCCCTTTACGCAGGATTGCTGATTGCATTTGGTGTCAAATTAGCTGTTTTCCCATTGCATACTTGGCTACCTGACGCACATGGTGAGGCTTCTGCTCCCGTGTCAATGATTTTGGCGGGTGTACTCCTGAAAATGGGCGGATACGGACTGATTCGCCTGAATTTAGAACTTCTCTCTGATGCACATATTTACTTTGCACCGGTTCTCGCCATTCTGGGTGTCGTCAATATTATCTATGGCGCGTTGAACTCCTTTGCCCAGTCCAATATGAAGCGTCGCCTAGCATATTCGTCAGTTTCCCACATGGGGTTCGTGTTGTTGGGTATTGCGTCTTTCACCGACGTGGGAGTCAGCGGTGCAATGTTGCAGATGATCTCACACGGTTTAATCGCAGCGGTGCTGTTCTTCTTGGCAGGCGTGACCTACGATCGCACCCATACAATGGTCATGGAAAAGATGGGTGGTATTGGTCAGCTAATGCCCAAAGTGTTTGCCCTGTTTACGGCTGGTGCAATGGCGTCGCTGGCTCTCCCTGGTATGAGCGGCTTTGCTAGTGAGCTTGCAGTCTTCGTTGGCGTAACAACCAGCGACATCTACAGTTCAACTTTCTGCACAGTGACAGTCTTCTTAGCAGCAGTGGGAGTTATCCTCACGCCGATTTATTTGCTCTCAATGCTGCGACAAGTCTTTTACGGTTCAGGTGCAGCACTCTCGTGTGAGATTGGTAATGCCGACTCAGAGAATCAGGATGATGAAGGCTCAGTTTGCTTCGGTACTGACTGTCTCCTACCTAACCAATCAATTTATGAAGATGCTAGACCGCGTGAGTTGTTCATCGCTGCCTGTTTTCTGGTACCAATTATCGCCATCGGATTCTATCCCAAGTTAGCTACCCAAATATATGATGTAAAGACTGTTGCAGTCAACACTCAAGTTCGCCAATCATATACCCAAATCGCGCAAACGAATCCCCGTATATATGCCAAGAGTTTCTTAGCTCCTAAAATCGCAGAACCTGAAGTAGCGCCCGTTTTGGGAATTATCAAGTAACTTTGGTAACCTCATTCATGTCAAAAATCGCGCGATCTCTCTATATATAGTTAAGGTTTTGGGTGAGAGGAGTGTCTATTGAGCAAAAAACTTTCAAGCGTCTATCATCTCATGTCCGGTAAATCACTTACGATTAAGTTCCGATTTTGATCAACCAATGAAAACGAAGCAGTGGAGTTTTGTTCACTTGACTCCACTGTACCCTGACTTACCCCAATCTTCCACTACCTAATCCATCAGGCAAATGAAAATTCCAACGCCTCAATATCAGCTTTGTCACTGGTCACAGCAAAAGCGATCGGGTTAATACTGAAATCAACGATGTCTCGAGTGGCTCCAAACCCACTGCTGCCCGTGCTGTCGCCAATCAAGTTGTAGCCATCGCTGATGAAGTTGCCTGCCACATCGGGGTTGACACCATCCGAACTAGCAAGGTTAGCGGCAATAATCGTGTTTCCCACTCTGGCTGTACCAGAAGTATTATTGAACACGCCTCCACCATTTGCGGCTTGGTTTCGGGTGATCCTACTGAAAAGTAGTGTCAGTTCCGAATTATTATATATACCTCCACCGTTAGATTCTGCCGTGTTACCACTGATAGTGGTATTGCTTACCGTGAGGGTGCTACCACTGAAGTTACTGAGAATGCTACCGCTTACCGTTACATTACCACTGAAGTTAGTGATAGCACCGCCCTCAAACCCTGATCTGTTATTGCTCAAAGCGCTGTTGCTCACCGTCAGAGTTTTGCCGTTCCAAATGCCACCACCACTGACTAATGCCTCGTTCGCCGTAAAAGTAGTGTTGCTTACATTTACAGTACCACTGTTAAAAATACCACCGCCGAGATCGCTAACTTTGTTGCCACTAAGAGTGCTGTTACTGACTTCAACAGTGCTGTTGGGATTGGTGAAGATACCACCGCCATATCTTCCCGAATTGTTGCTGATGGTGCTGTTGCTTACCCGAACCGTGCCGCTACTGTCAAAGATGCCGCTGCCATTTCCTGACGAGTTGCCACTGATGCTGCTACTACTAACTTCAATCGTGCCGCTGAAGTTGGCGATACCGCCGCCATTGTTAGTTGCTGAGTTCTTGTCTATGGAACTGTTGCTCACCTCAACAGTGCCGCCAGTGTTATAGATGCCACCACCACCAGGGTATGCGCCAACGCCACTTAACACATTGCCACTGACGTCGCTGTAGCTCACCTTAACAGTGCCACTGTTATAGATGCCGCCGCCACCGGGTGATCCGAATCCGCCTCCGCTTACCAAATTACGAGTGATGCTACTGTAGCTTACCTCAAGAGTGCCAGTATTAGAGATGCCGCCGCCATGAGGGAAGTAAGTGCTCTGAATTGACGAGTTACCGCTGATGCTGCTGTCGCTCACTGAAGCCGTGCCACCGTTAAAAATACCGCCGCCATTGCTTGCTGAGTTACCGGTGATATTACTATGGCTCACCTCAAGAATGCCGCTGCGATTATAGATGCCGCCACCAGCACCGCTGCTCCTTCGGCCCTGTGCGGAGTTGTCATTCAAAAGGCTGTACTTCACCATCACGGTGCCGCTTTCGTTATAGATGCCACCGCCAATGGGATCGGCTTCACGGCTGTTTGCTTTGTTGCCACTAATGGTACTATAGCTGACTTCAAGAGTACCGCCGCTGTTATAGATGCCCCCGCCGCCGCTGTTGGGATTATAGCCATTTGCTGAGTTGCCACTGAGGGTGCTATTGTTCACCGTTACGATGCCTGTGTTGTAAATACCGCCACCATAGGCGTTGGCACCAGTGTTAAACCTACCGTTTGCTGAGTTGCCACTGAAGGTGCTGTCGCTCACCGTTAGGGTGCCCGCGTTGTAAATGCCCCCGCCCCTACCACTGTTCGGTCCACTTGCCGAGTTGTTGATCAGAGTACTGTCGTTCACCGTTAGGGTGCCTGCATTGTAAATACCGCCGCCTAAGCCAATGTTAGTGGTGAGTGAGGTACCGGTTGATGAGTTACCAATAAGGGTGCTGTTGCTCACCGTCAGGGTGCCCGTATTGTAAATGCCACCACCATAAACATTGTTTGAGTTCAGAATTGTGGCGGTGTTATTGCTAACAATACTATTTTCTAAGGTGAGAGTCCCACTGTTCTTAATCCCACCACCGTTGCCATCCGTCACACTACCATCAGCAATAATTAACCCCGAGAGGTTGACTGTTGCTCCTGTTCCAATCTCAAACACCCGTGACGCGTTGTTACCACTAATCGTTAATAAGTCTGTACCTGTCAATGGATCGACTAAGCCGTTGATCTTCAAGCTGTCGGTAATACTCAGTTGTCCCAGGCTTAAACTAATCGTCTGTGCAGAGCTAAACACCGAAGAGTCAAATACAATTGAGTCTTCTCCAATCAGCGCGTTTGCAAAGTTAATCGCTTCACGCAACGTCGTCACTCCATCGTTATCGTCCACCACATCGGCAATGCTGTTGACCGTAAAGATGGAACTGCCGCTTCCTTGGAAGTTTGCTCCACTGATAATGTCTTGTGGAGTCCCAAAATTTAAGTTAGATGTCGTGGATGAGTTGAATGTAGATTGAGAAGCTTGAAGATTGTCTAAGGCTGATTCAGGTAAGAGATTCATAGATTTAAGTTCCTTTTATTTGTTAGGTGTAGAGTATTTCCCACATTCTGCACATTGAACTGCTACATAGCATAATTACTTATAAAAAATAATGTTTTAGTAATTTTGCTATGTCTTTTTATGAAAATAAATGTCGTTTCGACTACATTTTATCAGTACTGTTGGTATTTTAGATAGCATTTTGTCAACCGATATTCCACAGGTTGACAGTTCGAGGTAAGGTCTTTTTGGGATGTCTTTATTTTTACAAGTTGTAAGTTGGTGATCGGAAGGAAGCTGAGAAAAGTAGGTAAAACAACCAATGCAAAAAACGCCCCCTTGAGGAGAGCGCTTTTTACTTATCTAAATCTTAGCTAGTGAAGTACCCATCACCAAAACGGAGTACCGTTTATGGTGAGGGCTTCCAGTTTCATCCGTCGATGCCACGTTGGGGATTCCTATTGCTAGGAGTTCGGAACCAAATCCGATAATGGTCTTACTCGGCGTCCGGAGGTTTGGAACTCCTCCCTTACTCCCATACACCCGTGTGTACCCTGGCAGCAACCCGTCTCCCGCAGGTTGTTTTAATTGTTTTTCGTACAACATGTCTTGGTTTTTTAGTTTTACAGCCTTTGTAAGACGGGCTAACCAGCGGTCATGCTCTTTCCCTGAACTTTGAACTTTCTGCGGCAAGCATATTACTGCTACTTCGGATTAGCCTGTCTGGGCGTCACAATCAGGTGGGTTATCAACCAATAATAGGATACAACATGCTGTGCACAAATTCCTGAAGGATTGGTAACTCCTCATGCATCTTCTCCCTGTCTCCCCTACGGTCCGATGATTCAGTCAAAGATACAATCGTCGTTACCCGTCGCCTCTTTTCGCGCTAAGTGGAGTACCACTATACCGGGGGACTTACGACGAAGAAGTTAAGGGTTGCCCAGATTTTTACAGATTTAAAGCAACCCCAGCAAATCATGAAATAGCCCCCAAGCAAAGTACTATGTGCCAATTGTTCTGTGGCGTCTACAGCACTCAGTACTACTGATAATGACTCATTCTTGAGATCACTCTACCTCAAGTTGCGCTGCCGTCACTGCATCAAAAGCAAAAGCCAAAACCAGAGGTATTGGACATTTAAATAAGTAAGTAGAAACGACGGCTACAATTGTGCCAAATACTGCTGATAGTGACCAAAACTTTTCCTGAGATGTCAGTCCCTTTTGAGTTTTAATCAATCTCAATATATGGGTAGGAATTGGCTCCGGCATAACTGCCCCTGGAGGAAATGCCCAATAGTTATTACACCGCTCTTCAAATAAATCTGTCCAGCCATTTTCTTGGCACCATTCTTCAATCCATTCATTACGATAATGTTTCATGTTTGGGCTGGGAACTGGAATCAGCATGACGTTTAGAAACTAAATATAATTTTTCTGGTTGTTTTAATAAATCTACCAATTGGTATAAAACTAAAGATTATTCAAGTACTATTTGGCTTACGTAAGAATCTAAAAACACCTGTAATTAGAGTTAAATTGATGCTTTTCTTAATTCACAGGCTAACAGTATTTAGCTTGTTCTTGCATGAAAAGAAAATAAACTTTACTTGGAAGTTTGAGTTTTAACAATTCTCAACAGAATTGTGATTTTTGGTTTTAAAAACAGATTCTTTATGTAAAGTTGTGTAACACAACTTCAACGCATAAATACCTTAAAAAGCAACACGGTTCAGTTATAACTAAAAACAGAAAAAGCCGTAGCTTGGGTAGAGTTCCGACAGGTTGGAGCGCAAATTACTAAAAATCTTAATTTGTAGGGTGGGCAGTAGTACCATCACACATCAATGACGTAGCAAGATAGCCAATGCCCACCCGAAGTTAGATTCGCCAACAGTATCAGCTAAAGCTCTACCTAACCGAAAATTCTTTTTAACTGAAATCTTGTACCATTCTCAACAAGAACTACAACCTCCCCAGTACCAAAAGCTCAATGACAGTGAAATTATTCTGAGCGTAAGGCTTTGACTGGGTCGATTTGGCTCGCTCGTAGGGCGGGGGTCAAACTAGCTCCCACTCCAACTAATAATGCTGAGCCTAACGCTAGTGTTGCAATAGAACCGTCAAACTCGTAGGGCAAGTTAAAGGTATTCGTGACTACGATTGTCAATCCATGCACCACACCAAGAGCGACAGTTCCTCCAATAAAACTCAAAAGCGTAGCCTCGAGAATAAATTGCAGCATGATTTCTTTTTGGGTCGCTCCTATTGCCCGTCTCAAACCAATTTCAGCAGTTCGTTCTGACACCGAGGCAATCATGATATTCGCAATCCCCACACCGCCGACCAACAGCGCGATCACTCCCACCACTGCTAGTCCTTGGGACGCCATCTCAAGAGTTTTCTGCTGGTCTAGGATATCTGAGACATTGTTCCAAGACTTAAATTTTTGACCTGGGAATCGCTGCTTTAGCAGTTCCTCAGCTTGCTTGCTCAAGTTTTCCACGTCTTCGAGTTTGTAGGGACGCATTTGGATGCTACCAATGTCGCGGCTACCAGTCAGGGCGTTATAAACAGAGATTGGTATATAAAGTTGACCATTAGGAGGTGCATTTTCATCCAGATTAGTCGTCACCACCCCCACGACCACATAAGGTCTGTCCCCAACATAAATCATCTTACCCAAAGCTTTCTGCCCACCGAAAAGTTGTTCTGCCAACAGTTGGTCGATCACGGCTACTGGTCGGTACCTGGCAAAATCTTCAACTGTAAAGAATCGTCCCGAGACTAGTGTTTTTCCTGAAGTCAGCAAAAAACCTTGGGAAACAGGTGACATGGGTGGAGTTAATTCTTTGTCCTGAAATATAGTTGGCATAGAACCAGCCCAATTAAAAGCACTGATTGCCTGCAAGCCCACCAAGCGTTGTTGTAAAAATTCCATGTCTTCCAATTTAAGTGGGGTGGTTCGACGACCAGAACCCGACTGTGGATAGACTGAGGCTTGAGGTGCACCTCGTTTTGCTAGTTGCTGAGCAATAACTGCCCGACTAATGTTACCAACAGCAAGCGTAGCACTGACAGCAGCCACACCCATAAACACTCCTAAAGCCGTTAGCCCAGAACGCAAAGGGTTTTTACCCAAGGAGCGAAAGGTAATATTTAGTAAGTCAAAAGGTGAAAGACCCATAACAGTCGCTTTGCAAAAATTTAAAATTTAAAATCACCGTTCGCGCAGCGTGCCCGAAGGGCATAGATTTGAATCTCCTCCACCAGACGCTGCGCGTTCGCCCTTGGCGTGCGCTTGCGCTTACGGAGGAAACCTCCGCTCAAACTTCTCTCAAAATTCAAAATTCAAAAAAATTTGGAGAGTGAAACTTGATAGTCAAGTTTCTCAACTCGTTTAAGCAAAGATTTTTTGTGTGTTGGTTTTTGTTTGTCCAAGTCATCAGATACTTCAAGCCTGAACATTCCTGGGGGAATACGGACATAGCACCCATAATACCGTGTTGATTTCTTCTCAATGAAAAAAAGGCAGCAGCCCACACCAAACTGGTTACTGGACTGCTGCCTTTTCGTAATTTTTAATTACGAGTTATGAATTATTTGATAGTTACCTTACCGCCAGCATCTTCCAACTGCTTCTTAGCTTGTTCAGCAGCTTCCTTGGCGATCGCTTCCTTAACTGGCTTCGGCGCAGCTTCTACCATGTCTTTCGCTTCCTTAAGACCCAAACCTGTCAATTCCCGTACAACCTTGAGTACAGCAATCTTCTTATCAGCTGGGACTGATTCAAGAATGACGTCAAACTCGGTTTGCTCTTCTACTGGTTCAGCAGCAGCAGGTGCACCAGCACCAGGAACTGCCATAACAGCTCCAACTTGTGCAGCAGCACTTACGCCAAAGGCTTCTTCAATTTGCTTCACCAACTCAGCGGCTTCTAGCAAGCTCAAGGTTTTTAGTTTATCCAAAATTTCATCAGTTGCAGCAGACATTGATATAACTCCTGTAATGTTGATAAATTATTTGTTAGTTGTTCTACTTAGCACTAACGACTAACTAGGAAGCACTTTCTTCGGATTCGCCGCCTTTTTCCTGATCAGCGACAGCCTGCAAAGCACGAGCCAGCGAACTGGGAACCTCGTTGATACCCACAGCAATCTTGGTAGCCAAGGCGTTGATCGCTCCAGCAATTTGTGCCATGAGTTGTTCTTTGGATGGCAAATCTCCCAAAGCCTTGACATCAGGCTCTTGCAGCAGGCGACCTTCCATAACGCCGCCGCGAAGTTCTGTTTTCTTGCTGGCTTTTTGGAAATCTTGGTAAGCCTTAATTGCTGCAGAGAAATCGTCTTTAACCAGCAAAAAGGCAGAAGAGCCTTTGAGCAATTCTGACAACACTTGCCATTTCTCGTCGTCTTGAATGGCAATGCCCATCAGGGTGTTTTTAGTCACCTTACAAACAGTACCAGAGGGACGCAGACGTCGCCGCAGGTCTGTGATTTCAGCAACCGTTAGTCCTTGGTAGTCAATGACTAGTGCTAGTTGAGACTGACTCAAAGTTTCTTTGATCTCAGTAACTATAGCTTTTTTGTCTTCTATCGTTCTAGGCATCCATCTCACCTCCTTAACAAATCAGCTTTCAGGTATTGGCTGTTAGGTTTTTGCCAACTGCTGACCACCATGACAGTGACTGCTTGAAAACAATAAACCCCAGCTCTCGCAGCCGGGGTTTAGTGGTATGGACGCCCTGTACAGTGCGTCTATACCTTATCATCCTTATGCCCCAGTACTCACGTTCATCATGAACGGTACTGGTAGCAATTGGGGCGAAAACCTCGGCAGGATATTAAGCTTATGGCACCTGCTGTCTCCGGCTGTTGCCTATTTAATTTTGTTAGTTGCCTTCAGTTGTTTACCATTTGTCATGTGCTCATCACTCATGACATAACGATATTATGCTGCTTCTGTGAGTTTCAAATCGCGTAGGCCGTTAATGTCTACCCTAATTGATGGTCCCATCGTGGCAGACACATACACTGTACGCCAGTAACGACCTTTAGCTCCTGAAGGACGGTTACGGTCGATTGTTTCTTGCAACGCCTTCAAGTTCACTAATAAATCTTCTGGTGAGAACGACACCTTACCAAACATAACATGGACAATGCCAGTTCGATCAGCTCGGAACTCTAATTTACCAGCTTTGAATTCTGCGATCGCACTTCCTAAGTCAAATGTCACTGTCCCACCTTTTGGTGACGGCATCAAACCACGCGGACCAAGTAACTTACCAAGCTTCGCCACCTGAGGCATGATATCAGGTGTGGCAATCAGCTTGTCAAAGTCCATTCTACCTTTTTGAATTTCGTCAATTAGTTCTTCTGAACCAACGATATCAGCACCAGCATTGGTTGCTTCTGTGACCTTTTCCCCTCTTGCAATCACTGCTACTCGTACTGTTTGTCCTGTTCCTTTGGGCAGTACGACTGTTGTCCGCAGCTGTTGATCAGTATATTTTGGATCAATGCCTAAGCGGATATGCGCTTCTGCGGCTTCGGGAAACTTTGCTGTTGCTGTTTCTTTGAGAAGGGATAACGCCTCTATGGGTGTATAATCCCTGTCTTCAACTTTTTCTAGTAGCGCCTGCATTCGACGCGATAGTTTTTTTGCCATTTTTCTCTCTCCTGGGGTCAATTGCGAGGCTTTAGCTCTCCCCCGAATAATTTTGTTATTCGTCCTTTGTCATTTGTCTTTGACTAATGACTCATGACTAATCTGTGACTGTTACGCCCATGTTTTTCGCGGTGCCTTCGATGATGTTCATCGCCGCTTCTACATCGTTGGCGTTAAGGTCAGGCAATTTAGTTTGGGCAATTTGCCTCAATTGCTCTCTAGTAATTGACCCAACTTTTCTTTTGTTAGGTTCACTGGAGCCTTTGTCAATTTTAGCTGCCTTGGTAATGAGGACTGATGCCGGAGGAGTTTTGAGGACAAATGTAAAACTCCGGTCTTCATAGACCGAAATTTCTACAGGAATCACCGTTCCAACTTGGTCGGATGTCTTGGCGTTGTACTCCTTGCAGAACATCATGATGTTAACGCCGTGCTGACCCAAAGCGGGACCCACTGGCGGTGCTGGGTTGGCTTTCCCAGCATTTAGGGCCAATTTAATGACCGCTACGACTTTCTTCGCCATTCTTATTTAGCTCTGTTTCTGAACCTGATTAAATTCCAATTCTACTGGTGTATCCCGTCCAAAAATCGAAAGCAAGGCTTTAAGTTTACTCCGTTCTGGACTGACTTCAATCACCTCACCTTCAAAGTCTTTAAACGGACCAGAAAGCACGACTATCTTATCACCTGTAGCCATGTCAATTTTGACCACTGGCTCCTGTTCGCTGGTCTGTTTGAAGATTCTTTCTACTTCTGTATGACTCAGCGGCATAGGTTTTACGTGACCGCGACCCTTGCCAGTGCCACGTTTTTGTTCTGCTCCCACGAAATTAATCACATGAGAGGTGTTTCTTACTACTTGCCAGCTGTCGTCATCCATCATCATCCTGACTAGCACATAGCCAGGGAAGACTTTCTCTTCTGTATGCTGGCGACTACCGTCTTTACGGATTTTTACCGCTGGTGTATGTGGAATCTCCACCTGGAGGATTTTCTCAGCTACATCAAAGGTCTGAATGCGCTGCTCTAAGTTTGTCTTGACACGCTTCTCACAGCCAGAGGCTACTTGCACTGCATACCAGCGGGCTTCGTGAGAAGCATCTGACGCTGTATCTGCGGCATCCTCTGACTGCAGCGTCGCATTGTAATCTCCGTCTGTTGCAAAACTCATCAGAACACCTGTTGTGCTGCCCAAGAAAAGAATCTATCTACCAAAAATATCAAAGATGCGGAGAGGGTTACCATTAACAGTACAGCCGCTGATTCACTCACTAGCTGTTTCCGACTGGGCCAGACAACTTTATCGAACTCTTCTTTTAATCCATTGAAAAAGTTCGTTATGCCAGACCCATTGCTTGCTTCTGTTATTTCTGCTTCGCTTTTTTTAGTCACGTCGCTTCTCTCCCCGATTCCTGATACAAACAACTGTTGCCCGTTAATTTCTACCTTTTGTTAAGATTTAGTACTCAAACTTAACTTGTCCGAAGCAATAAGCTGCAAACACAAAAATTATACCCGAAATTTGCAAGCATAGTGCTATTGTAGCATATCTTGCATAATTTTCGGGCTTGATTTTTGGTAACAGCGCGCCCTGGAGGACTTGAACCCCCGACATCAGGTTTTGGAGACCTGCGTTCTACCAACTGAACTAAGAGCGCACAGGCTGGGCTTTACTCAGTTATTACACTTAATCTAACCTATTTTAACACAAGTTGGCAATTTTTTTCTTTGACCTTGATTTTTTTGAGCTTGATTTAGGGAACAAATGAGCGGCGGGAGCCGCTTTTTGTTAAACCCTTCTCCCACATCTTGCTCTGTTGAATTATAAAGCGCGGTCAAAACGCTGCTTGATTCGGGTAGCTTTACCAACACGATTACGTAGATAGTAAAGTTTAGCACGCCTTACCTTACCACGACGCAATATTTTGATGTTGTCTATCCGAGGAGAATGTATGAGGAACACTCGTTCAACTCCCACACCTTGGAAAACACGACGAACAGTAATAGTTTCATTTATACCACCATTGCGCTTAGCAATCACAACTCCCTCATACGGTTGTACGCGGTATTTGTCACCTTCCTTAATTTTGACTCCAACTTTCACTGTGTCGCCCACAAAGATTTCAGGCAAATTAGATTTTAGTTGTTCCGCTTCAATGGAGCGGATGATCTCTTGGGTATTCATAGTCCAGGAAAAAACTCACAATCAACAATAATAAATCGATAACTATCTTACAGTCTAGTCATTTTAAACCAGTTACTCAGTTATCAGTAAGCCAGCCCTATGCACCAACGTGTCCCGCGCGTTGGTGACTGGCGTCAGCGCCAAGCGTTACTGATCCATACAACATAGTTTTCGTCAATGAGATATCCTGTCGGCGTAGCCGTACCGCAGGCATAGGAATCTCCGGTTGGGTTACCATCGCCATGAAGTCAACAAAAGTCATACAGCAACAGTCTACATATTTTGATCTCAATAAAGAATAGTTTTTGTACTATTAATTACTATAAAAAGGGCGAGGGAAGTTGTCTGAATGAGTCATGCATTTCTACGATTAATCTCCAGAGGTGGAGAAACTTCTTACTCACTGCTGACGACGAGTGAGGTTATTATTGGGCGCGATCCGAGTTGCCAAATTATCTTGAATTCAAATGATTTTGGAGTGGTTTCACGGCGTCATGCTACTGTTCGCCCATCTACAACGCCAGAAGGCACAACAAGCTACGTGCTGTGTGATTTGAATAGTGCCAATGGGACATATTTAAATGGACAGGTTTTGCAGGGATGTCAAGAATTGCACGCAGGCGATCGCCTGACGTTTGGCACTAGTGGTCCAGAATTTGTCTTCGAGTATCAACACAACATTCAATCATTGAATAAACCACAACCACCAGTCACCCAAACTCCAGACGCGGTAGATGTAAATTCCACAAAATTTACAAGCACAGACACTGATGCGAGTTGGTCGCAGATGCTTCCTATTCTTTTTCGACCAAAAAATTTAACTCGCAAGGCTTACTTAATACCAGGAATTATCACAGTAATCTTCGTGGTATTCCTGTTTTTTGTACAAGGATTTTTATATCAAATACTATTAGGTGCCTACTTGGCTGGAGCTGCTTTATATTTTGTTTACCAGTTATGTGGCAAGTATAAACCTTGGTGGGTACTTATTGCATCTGCTGTTTTTACTATATTGATTTTAAGTAGTCCTGTATTAAGTCTATTTATTTTTGTATTTCGTAACATTCTTCCAGGAGAAGTGCCTGATAATACTAGTGCTATAGCTTTTATTGAGTTGTTTATCCGGTACTTTTTTGGTGCTGGGTTATTAGAAGAACTTCTTAAGGCTTTACCAGTTATTGGATTTTATCTTTTAGGAAGAGCATTTGCATCTCCCATGCGTGAACGGATTGGCGTTGGAGAACCTCTAGATGGAATTTTGATCGCAAGCGCTTCTGCGACTGGCTTCACCCTGTTTGAAACTCTAGGTCAGTACGTACCCGGTACTATTGCACAAGTTGCACAAAAAATGGGAGCAGATGCTGGTTGGCGAGCAGGGTTAGAACTTCTGATTCCACGAATTTTAGGTGATGTCGCAGGTCACATGGCTTGGAGTGGATGGTTTGGCTATTGTATTGGCTTGAGTGTGCTAAAACCGCGTCAAGGTTGGCAAATTCTGGCTTTGGGATACTTGAGTGCGGCTGGACTTCACGGCTTGTGGAATAGTTGTACGGGACTATCAAATATTTTGGGAATCTTTGTCCTATTGTTGTTGATAGTGGTTGGGGGTATATCTTACGCCTTGCTTGGGGCTGCAATTGTGAAAGCGCGTGCTTTGTCACCGACGCGATCGCAAAACTTTGCAACTGGGTTTCATCATAAATAATTAAGCGGACTTGATATTATTGACAACGACACCTACTTATAGATATTTTGAGAAATCAAAAACAGCGTTTTGCTTGTAAACCCTGGTTTCTAAGTAAGTCGGCGAGAAAATTTCAATGTATATGAAGAAATATAAATTGTCTGTAGGGTGTGTTATGCCGTAGGAATCGCGCACCTTGAATTCTTGACGGTGCGTTGCGCTCCGCAACAACACACCCTACATTTAAATTTATTAACATAGTTTGAAAGATTAAGTAGATCGGTACAAATAAAGTTAACTAGTGAAGGCAGTCATTAGTCATTGGTAAGGGTTTTAGAAAGTTTACCTTTCTTAACATAGTTATGTTTATTTATGCCTACCTATTTAGCACCGACTTACTTAACTACGATCTTTCGAGTGAACTGTGATTTATCATCAACCAAAACGTCCACTGATGTATTCTGCTGCTTCTTTAGTTTGAGGAGAATTGAACATTTGTTCTGTGGGGCTGAACTCAACTAATTTTCCGCGACGTTTGTTATGTTCATCGGTTTCTGTGTTGAAAAACGCTGTCCAATCTGCGACTCTTGTTGCTTGTTGCATATTATGAGTCACCATAATAATGGTATATTGCTCCTTAAGTTCTAAGCAGAGTTCTTCAACTTGACGGGTAGAAATTGGGTCAAGAGCGGAGCAAGGTTCATCCATTAATAAGACGTCTGGCTTCATGGCGATCGCACGTGCAATGCAAAGACGTTGCTGTTGTCCACCAGACAATGCAGTCCCCTTTTGTTTGAGCTTGTCTTTGACTTCATCCCAAATAGCAGCGCGTCTGAGGGAACTTTCTACTAATTCATCAAGGTTACCTTTATAACCGTTAGCACGCGGTGCAAAGGCAATATTTTCGTATATTGACTTGGGAAAAGGATTTGGTTTTTGAAAAACCATTCCTACTTGCCGTCGTAATTTGACAGAATTGATGTTGGGATCATAAACATTGCAATTGCGGTAAATCAGCCTACCTTCTACCCTAGCTCCAGTGATTAAATCATTCATGCGGTTGAAGCAACGTAGTAGAGTACTTTTACCACATCCTGAAGGTCCAATAAAAGCAATAATTTGTTTTTCAGGGATTTTCATGTAAACATCAACAAGAGCCAGAGAACTGCCATAGTACACTTTCACACCTTCAACATTAAATACGGCATGATCTTCTGGGTTGAGTGTGACATTATTTAGTTGATTTTGACTGTTGTTGTAGGTCATATTGCCTGTCTCCTAATATTTATGATGGCAAAATTTTTCGAGTGAGTAATCATTCCCAAAAATGATTGCTGCTAATACCAAGTTGCGTTGAGAGAGAAGAAAAAAAACCGCAGAGAGCGCAGCGAAAAGTTGTAAGGAGGAGCCAGTACTGCAGGAGGGTCTCCCTCACTTGGTATCTGGCGTTGGTTTCCCGACAGAGCAAACTTTTCAAGACAGAGAACACAGAGAAAGAGAAAAAGAGAGAAAGAGATAGGCAGAGGAAAAATTCTGTGTATGAATGCAACGCGCGTATTAAAGTTGCCTTACTAGGCTACTAGTACCGCTACGCGGAATGCTTGGGAGTGTACGCAACTCATAAGGCTAGTTATGAAAAGCGTTGTCTGATATAAATTGCTATACCATTTAAAGCTAAAACTAAGAGTATCAACACAATAATTGTTGCTGCTGCTGCATTAGCAAAACCCGGTTCTGGACGAGTGATGTAACTGTAAATTTGAATGGGTAATGCCATAAATCTGTTGAACAAACCAGGGTTAAAGGTGAGGAAACCCACAGCGCCTACCACAATCAGAGATGCTGCATCACCAATGGCGCGAGATACGGAAATAATAACTCCTGTAAGGATACCAGGAACAGCATAAGGTAAGACATGGTTGGTGATAGTTTGCCATTTAGTAACACCTAAGCCGTAGGAAGCATGTCTTAAGGAATCCGGAACTGCGCGAATCGCTTCTCTAGCTGTCACAATAATAACTGGTAAAGACAACAAAGATAAAGTCAAAGCACCAGAAATTAAAGTTGGACCAAATCCAAGTAAGTAGTTGAAAACTCCTAAACCAAGCAATCCATAAACAATAGAAGGAACGCCTGCAAGATTGCTGATATTAATCTCGATAATCGCTGTCCACCAAGCTTTGGGTGCATATTCTTCAAGATATAAAGCAGAACCTACACCAACGGGTACAGTGATTAAAATAACGATTATTCCCAAAAGAATACTGCTGACAATAGCAGGACGGATACCACCTTGGTCAGGAAAACGAGAAGGAGTTTCCGTCAAAAAACCAGGTGAAAGAAATTGTCCTAATCCATCTCGTAAGACATCAAAAAGTAGCAAAGCTAGGACAAATAAACCTATGAGCAACCCTATCAAAAAAAGTATTTCAAATACTTTTCCTGTTTTCTCTCTACTATCAATATTGTCCGTAAATTCTGCCGCAGAATTCAAAGAATCGTCTCGTTTATAAGTTGTAGTCATGTCTATTAATCGTATTTTTCTTTAAAGCGATTAGAAATCCAATAACTTGCAATATTCAAAGCCAAGGTCAGTAAAAACAAAACAGCGCCGACAGCATATAAGGTATTGAAATTCAGACTACCACGGGGACTATCTCCACCAGAGATTTGCGCCATATAAGTTGTCATTGTTTCTACTGACTCTGCAAAGTTAATAGTCATTTTTGGCTGTTGTCCGGCGGCGATGAGAACAGTCATGGTTTCACCAACCGCGCGAGAAATACCGAGAATAATTGAGGCTGTAATTCCAGAAAGTGCTGCTGGGAGAACGATTTTAAAAATGGTTTCCAGTTTAGTTATACCTAAAGCATAAGCTCCTTCTCGTAAAGAACGTGGAACTGCTCGAATAGCATCTAAGCTGATGGAACCAACAGTAGGGGTAATCATAATCCCCATCATTAACCCCGCGCTTAAAGCATTGAAGATTTCTAGAGGGATAATATTTCGCAGCAATGGTGTGACAAACAACAGCGCAAAGTACCCATAGACTACCGTGGGTATTCCCGCCAGCAATTCCACCGCAGGACGTAAAATTGCGGCTACTTTAGGTTGAGCATATTCACTTAAATATATAGCAGAGGATAAACCTAAAGGAATAGCAACTGCCATCGCAATAGCTGTCGTCAAAAAAGTGCCATTAATTAAGGGCCAAATACCAAAATGTTTGGTTGCAAATAAAGGTGTCCACTTCGTATCAAGAAAGAAGTCAGCGAACGATACTTCTTGGAAAAATTCAAATGCTACCTGAAAGATGATGACAACAATACCAAAGGTAGTTAGTACAGAAACTAAACCACAAGCAAATAAAATTGCTGCAACAACCTTTTCTTGAATATCTTCAGATGCTTTTGTCTCCAGTAAGTCCCTGGAGTTTGGATCAAAACCGTTATCTGAATAACTTCTGCTTTGCATAGACAGTGATTTTTGACTAAGTAGAAGACACCTACACTAAGAGTAAAAATATTTTTTATTGCTATTTCATTTTGTCTACGGATTTCTCACGAAATCTAAAAGATAGTAGACTAGATGAAATTTGTGATTGGCTGACCTGGTTTTGCTTTTTTGAATTTCGTACCAGTTTCACCAGTTGCCAATTTTTGTTTTACCTTGACATAAGCTTCATCAGGTAATGCGACATAACCAACACTATCTACCCACTTCCAAGAATTTTCGAGGTAAAAACCGACAAATTCTTTTACTGCTGGTTTGGTGTCTAAGGATTTTTTACTAACATAAATAAACAGAGGGCGAGACAATGGTGTATAGACATTTTTCACCACATTGTCTACTGGTACTGGTTTTATGCATTCTCCTGTAGGACTTTTTACAGCAACTAGATTGAGTTTGTCTTGATTTTGAATATAGTAAGATATCCCTATATAGCCTAAAGCTGATGCATCACCTGCGACTCCTTGAACAAGAAGATTTTGATTATGGCTGGGATTGTAGTCTGTACGGCTATTTTTGACTTTCTTACTAATCGCTTGGCTAAAATAATCAAACGTCCCAGTATCAGATGCGGGTGCATAGAGTTTCAGCTTTTGCTTAGGAAACTTGGGATTCACTTGATTCCAAGTCAATACTTTGCCATCTGCTTTGGAATTCCACATCTTGTCAAGTTCTTTAATCGTTAAACATTTCGCGAAGTTATTTTGACGATTAACGACAACAGCAATTCCGTCTAATGCTATGGGCAATTCGACAAAGTCAATTTTCTTACTCTTACACTTGGCAATTTCTTCATCTTTGATTGTACGAGAAGCACCAACAATATCAATATCGCCAGCACAAAACTTACTGATCCCACCACCAGTACCACTTGAAGCAACGCTAACTTTAGCTTCCGATTTCACCTTTCCGTATTCTTCTGCAACTGCAAGCGAAATAGGGAAACCTACAGCTGCACCATCAATACTTACTTGACTTTGCTTTAGCTGACTACTGTTACAACCCGTAATACTATAACTACTCAGCATTAAGAATGCTAGAAAAAATCTATTTTTCAATTTGTTATAAAATCTCATAAGCCAAATATCTTGTATTTCTAAGAATATTGAAGACAAAATTGCTAGGAAAATCTTTCTACCCTACAAACACTCATGCTTTCTTGGCAGCTTGAATCTTATCAAAAGTTGCCCCATCTGCAAAAAACTTTTTCTGGATAATCTCCCAACCCCCTAAATCTTGAACTGTGAATAAAGTTTCAATTGGGGGATACTGGGATTTGACTTCTTGACTCACAGTGGGGTTAACAGAACGATATCTTAATTTTGCAAATTCCCGTTGAGCTTCTGTTGAGTAAAGAAAATCAACAAATGCTTGCGCAACTTCTCTTGTTCCGTGCTTGTCAACGTTTTTATCAACTATAGTTACAGGATTATCAATGGAAATATTAACTTGTGGTACTACGTAAGGTAACTTTGGTCCAGTTTGTTCTGCCAAAATGATTTCGTTTTCGTAGTTAACTAAAACATCCCCCTGCTTTTGTTGGAAAAATAAATCGCTAGCTTCACGAGCATCTTTTGTCAGGACAGGAATATTTTTATAAACTTTGGTGACATAATCTAGTGCTGTCGCTTCGTCACCTCCTGTTTGAGTCACCGAACCCCAAAAAGCTAGGAATTCCCAAATAGCAATACCAGAAGTTTTTGGGTTAGCTGCAATCACTTGCACGCCATCTTTTGCCAAGTCTGCCCAAGTCTTAATCCCTTTGGGATTGCCTTCACGAGTTACAATCGCAGCGACAGATCTACTAACAATACCATTTCTAGGAGCTTTGATTTCCCAATTTGGTTTAATCAAACCTGCTTGCTGAATTTTGTTTACATCTAAGGGAAGTGCTAGATGTACTATATCTGCTTCTTGGGAACCTGCAATGACAGCTGCTGCTTGAGCACCGGAACCCCCGTAACTTTGCTCAAAGGTGACGTTTTGGTTATGTTCTTTCTTCCACTTTTCGACAAATTTAGGAATAATTTGGTCATGAGCAGCTTTGGTAACTGAGAAGGAAACGAGTCTGAGTTTGACATCTGCCTTGTTCGCTAAACTACTTCCTGAACAGGAGGCGATCGCCACACTTAAAATACTACCTACTAAAAATAGACACAAAAATCTTTGCACACGTCCATACAACCAATTTCTGCTTATTCCTTGCCATGACAGTTGCATAGCCCGCAAAGCTTTGACAAAATAAGTTTGCATTCGCTCAATTCCGTTATAACCTAACCTGATTAGATGTAGCGACTTACTCATCAATCTCATCAACATTTCCCCCTGAATGTACGGTAGTTTGAGCGATATTACCGTGATCTGAATTATAGGGTAATAGAACAGTGATGTTTCTTTGCCTTTACGTTTTGTTACGTATTGAATAATTCATGATCGAAATCATTGCCGTTCAACAGACTGAGCGCTCTGTTGCATAACGCTTTGCACGGCTCTATGCAGGAGTATTGCCTTTGATTTCCTCTAGGCTTACACGAACATACGTATTGAAGAATTCATGATCGAAATGATTGCCGTTCAACAGGCTGAGCGCTCTGTTGCATAACGCTTTGCACGACTCTATGCACCAGTATTGCCTTTGATTGATTCCCTCTAAGCTTACACGAACAGTTGCAGCAATATGCAATAGGAAAAAACTCAAAGCGCAAACACTGTTTCATTCCTACATTTCCTAGCTAAAAGTTTCCAAGATAAATGAGTATACCATTGTTGAATGAGTATGTACAACATTCTCAATCAACTTTCTGCATTAAGAAGTAAAGTATAGAAACGAATTTGCTTGTTTGAAGTCAGGAGTGTGCATTGCTCATTTTGTGAAAACTCACTCCTCGCTAATAACTAAAACTCAACTCTTCAAATGTCGTCACTTTATCGTTAAGTTGTTCATCACTTTTATTTATCGTTTTGAAAAAAAAGAAGATTTGCTTTCATTTAGTTGAAGCGCTTAATATTGAAGCCATGCGCGGTCAAGGTAAGTACCTTCCTGAAAAAAAATCACCAATATCGTTGATGATTGAGCAATCTCTTGAGGTGCCCTCACATCAAGAAGCAGAGAAGGACAAGGAAAAACAGTATTGAATAATAGTGAATAACGATCATGAATTGGCTAATTAGTACATTAGTTATTGGAATCTCTGCGGCTTTTGCAACCACTTTTGATGACAATTTATACCTGACAGCCTTCTTCGGAAAAGTCAATCGCACTTTTCGTCCAAAACATATCATTCTCGGTGAATTTGTTGGATTCACTGCATTAGTGTTTGCAAGTCTGCCTGGTTTCTTTGGTGGTTTAGTGATTCCAGAGGCTTGGATTGGATTGCTAGGCTTGCTTCCGATTGCTATTGGTATTAATAATCTCATGAGTCGAGAAGACCAACAAGAACTCGCATTGCAGACAGTATCAGTTGACTTACCCTCTGGTGTCCAATCCAAGCACCATAAGAAATCACTACTAGAAACATTACGCGATCCTCAAACTTACCGTGTTTCCGCAGTCACCATTGCAAATGGAGGAAATAACATTGGGATCTATGTGCCGTTGTTTGCCAGTAGCAATCTCCCAAGTTTGGGTGTTATACTGTGTGTCTGCTATATGACTGTTGGGGTGTGGTGCTGTCTGTCTTACTTCATGACTCGTAATCCTCTGATGGCTCCCCTTCTGGCTCGCTATGGTCGAAAAATCTTCCCACTTGTCTTAATCTGGTTGGGATTCTCTATTTTGATGAAAAGTGAAAGCTATCGACTTTTTATCCCGTCTTGAACCGTTTTTCAGTTGGGCAATTGCGCAAAGCGCACTGCTCAAATGGTTATCGCACCTTCGCTGAGAACTTGCTAGCTTTGCCAAAACCAGAGAAATGAAATCAGTGAACAGTTAACAGTTAACAGTGATCAAGGTTTCAAACAGCGATTTAGACCCCGATTAAAACACAGCACACCTCTTGGTGCCAAACTCTAACTCGCGATGAAAGAATCAACCTTCTTTATCTGATAACTGATAACAAATAACTGTTGAAAACTTTAACTATTCTATGTCCACTATTTGTGTTGAAATTGAAACTATTTTTTTGACGAAGAACCTCACCCGCCTCCGGCACCCTCTCCTTATTAAGGAGAGGGTTATAAACTGTTGAGTGAAAATTTGATATCTGAGTCAGCCAATTGTTTGAGTTTGTCTGGATTCACAACAATGAAAACAGATTGAATCCGGTCATCCCTAAAATCAAATATCATAACACTGTGGAGGCGATCGCCCATATAATTAATAATGCCTGGTTAATTGTTGACCTTCGCAATTCGAGACATATAATTTCCAAGTTTCTTACTCCGAATTGCCAGCAAGAATTTAGCAACCTTAACAGTTCCATGTAGTGGTTTCAAGGCAGCTGTCACTTGACCTCCGCCATCTGACCAAAGGGTAACGTCTTCTGCTAGCAAAGTAATCAATCCTTGCAAGTCTCCTACATTGCAAGCTTGCAAGAATTGCTCGGTTATTTGTTCTCGGGAGTGTGGTAAAACTTCAAAACGAGGTCGCCTAGATGCTATTAGTGTGCATATCGATGCAAAAGGCACAACCGTTGATTTGAGATGCCCGGATTTTGATCAATTCCAGCAAGGTTTTACTAAGTCTGCTTGCAGCAAGATACTTCTCCTGCTCAAACATTGCTTTATAGGCGGCTGGTTCAACGGTTTTTAGGTCAATTCTTTGCACTGTCATGGCTCTTCCTCATCTACTTCCATAAAGGACTCATTAAACTAGACGAGGAAGACCATGTAGTTGTGACAACGGGTAGAATAACAAGATTTTTCCTAAGAAGGCGATCGCCCGTATAGCCCTTCCCCATCTCTTTCAGAACGATTGGCGGCTAGGGCGCTTGTGCGATCGCTAATCCTGATTGCCCACACTCAACGCTTGTGATACTTTTTGTCGTCGTTCCTGAAGTTTATTTTCAATCAGTTTGGCAAGAAGCCAGGAAATTGAGCGTTCTTCCTCTTTTGCCCATGCCTCTAACTCTGCTTTCAGTTCCGGGGAAATGTACGTTGTCACACCAGACAATAGAGTTTTGCCGCCCATTTCAAAATTTATGTATTGCGTAGATAGTACTTATCATAGCACCTTACAACAGCTTTTGCTGTATTATATTTAGCTACCATAAGCTGTGCTATGCTACACTAGCAAGTGTCGTGAAATTTTATCTCTCTGTATGAGCAATCACAGCCTCTTTACCCACCCGGGTCGGCAAAGTCATGGTGTTAGCGTCAAGTCTCAACGTGAAATTGAAATCATGCGTCAAGCATCTTTGATTGTTGCAACTGTTTTAAAAGAGATTTCTCAAATAGTGCAGCCTGGGATGACGACTGGTGACTTAGATGCTTACGCAGAGAAACGCATCCGAGAAATGGGTGCAATACCCAGTTTCAAGGGATACCACGGTTTTCCTGGCTCTATCTGCGCTTCGATTAATCATGAAGCCGTGCATGGCATCCCTAGTCCTAAGCGGATGATTCGACCTGGAGATGTTTTGAAGGTTGATACAGCAGCTTGTTATCAGAACTATCACGGAGATTCTTGTATCACTATTGCCGTGGGTAAGGTGTCCCCAAAAGCAGAAAAGTTGATTCAGGTTGCCGAAGAGGCACTCTACAAAGGAATTGAACAAGTCAAAGCAGGAGCGTATCTGATGGATATTGCGGGTGCTGTTCAAGATTGTGTAGAGGCACAGGGCTTCAGTGTTCTTGAAAACTATACTGGGCATGGGATTGGTCGCAATATGCACGAAGAACCTTCAGTGTTCAACTTTCGTACTCGTGAAATGCCAAATGTGAAACTCTGGGCTGGAATGACATTGACAATCGAACCCATTGTGAGTGCTGGTTCAAAAGTAACTCGTATTTTATCAGACCGTTGGACTGTAGTCACATCAGACAAATCTTTAGCTGCTCAGTTTGAACATACATTGCTTGTGACTGACAATGGATACGAAATCTTAACTGACCGCACAAAGGTTTAGTAATTCGTCAAACCAAGCAGGTAGTCAGGCAATACGGTTCGGTAGTGTCGGTATCTATCCCTTTGCAAGCACCGAGGAAGAGGGACAACAGAAGCAGGGGTGGAGAAAAGAACGGAGTGGTTTACCATTTCCTCAACTTACCCAGCCTACCGAACACGGGTTTTGCCCATTTCCCACCCAGCAAATCGTGCAGCAGAATGTAAAAACAGGGGATGAGAAATAGTGTCAAGAGTGTGGCGATCGCCATCCCAAAAAACACGACAATCCCCAATGGCTGCAAAAACTCTGAACCTTCGCCAATACCTAAAGCCAAGGGGAACAGTCCCAAAATAGTTGTGACTGTAGTCATCATAATCGGACGCAAACGCTGAGGCGCAGCTTTAAGAATGGCAGTGCGGCGATCGCAACCTTCCTCCTCTCGAATTTGGTTTGCCAGTTCTACCATGAGAATTCCCGCGTTCACCACAATACCCACCAACAGCACCGCACCGACTATCACTGTTGCACCAATAGCTGTTTGAGTGATGTAAAGTCCAAAAATTCCCCCAGCTAAAGCTAGTGGTACAGTAAACATAATAATTAAAGGGTCAATCAGCGAGTTGTATTGCACAGCCATGACGACGAAAATTAAGAACGTCGCTAGCGCACCCATAGTTTTTAAAGAGTTTTGCAACTGCTGATTCGTTTCCTGTGCAGAACTTGGTATAAGCGTTACGCCATCAGGTAACTTAATGGTCTTAACGACTTCATTCACTTGTGCGATCGCGTCACCTAAACTAGCTCCCTCGCTTAAGTTCCCTGCAATAACGAAAACTTGACGTTGGTTAATTCGCTGAACCTCTCCTGGTGCTTGACCCTCCTCAATACGCGCAACATCCAAAAGGCGGACTTGCTGGTTATTTTGCGTAAATAGCGGTAATCCTTGTAACTGAGAAGGACGTTCAATGGCTTCTTGATTTAACTCTACGCGCACATCAACTAAGCGGTTACCGCGTTGAATTTGCGTAGGAACTGAACCTTCAATAGCTGTTTGAATCGTTTCACCAATTTGTTGCGCTGTCAGTCCCAAAGCTGCAACTCTTTCCCAGTCAGGACGAATTTGTACTTCTGGTTGACGGGGGTCAGCATCTGGTCGGAATCTCGCGAGTGTCGCCTTTTCTTCTAAAGCTTGCAGCAGTTGTCTACCTGCTTGCTGTAAGTTTTGTTCATCGTTACCTTGCAGAATAACATCAACTTCTGAACCTTGCGCTGGGGTATTACTCAAGATTAAACCTCGTACCTGACCAGGACTCAAGCGCAGCAAAATTCCTGCTAAATTGAGTTTGTTAAATTCCTGATTAACCTTTTGGACAAACTTCTCAACATCCTTATCTGGTTTGAGATTGATAGTACTGCTGGCGCGCAGAGGATTTTCTATTGTGTTGCTACCAAAGAGAAAACCACCTACACTGGAGAAAACATAGTCAGTTTCTGGCTGCTTCATCAAGATATCATCCACAACCTGCATCACTTTCTGAGAAGTTGCCAAAGGTGTACCTGGAGGAAACTGCACTCTTAAATTGGCTTGTCCAGTATTGATGCGCGGTAAAATTTCTTGAGAAATTTGACCTGCCATGAACAAGCTGCCACCGCCTAAAATCAGAAAAACGATAGTGACGGCTATTATCCGATAACGTATAACATTTTTTAAAAACTTAGCGTATAAGATTGTTGCATCTTCAAAGCGGCGATTAAACTGGCGCAGTAGCCAAAACTCTCTGATACGACTAGACCAAGGTATTGCCAGAAGTCGAGAACACAGCATCGGTACTACTGTAACGGCAACAACCAAAGAGGCGGCGACTGCAAAGGCGATCGTCAGAATCATCTCATTAAATAGCAGTGAGATAAAGCCGCCAATGAGCAAGAATGGGACTACAGAAACCAAGTTAGCAGCAGTCGCAGCGACTAATGCAGATTCGACTTCTTGGGAGGATGCAATGGTTGTCTCGATAAAGAATTTTGAATTGGGTTTTTTCCCCATTTCCTTATCTGCCAATTTCTCCGTCTCCTTCTGATTGGGAGTCATGCCTGTTTTTTCTGCAACGTTCTCCAGAATGACGACTGATGTGTCAATTGCTTGACCGATACCTAAGGTAAGACCTGCTAAACTGAACACATTTAAAGTCAAGCCGAATAGTTTCATTAAGGCGATCGCCGCCAAAGTACACAGCGGAATTGCCAAACTAATAATAAATGTTTGCCGTATTGATCCCAAAAATAACAACACTGCTGCTGCTGCTAACAACGCCCCAGAAACTGCTGATGTAATTACATCATTCAACGAATTGCGGATGAAGCGAGATTCATCTGTTGTGGGGGTCAAAACCATATCCTGTGCTATCAAGCCAGAACCTCGCAATTGCTCAATCCGTTTCTTCACGCCATCTACAACGTTGATTGTATTAGCATCAGGCTGCTTTTGAATTGAAACTTTGACCGCTGGCTGACGGTTTAAATAAACGAAGATTCGCTGTTCTTCTGTACCATCACTGACTTCAGCGAAGTCTCGTAGATAAACGCGGCGAGGAGGGGAAGAAGAGGAGGGGGAGAGGGAGGGAGTGAGGGAAGTAGGGGAAGTAGGGGAAGAGGAAGAGACTTGAAAAGAGAGGTTGCTGATTTCATCTGCGTTTTTGAACCGTCCCACTGTACGAGTTAATGGTTCAGAATTTTTCCCTAAAATTCGACCACCAGATATATCTTGGTTTCTGGCTGTGAGTTGATTGAGTACATCAGTTAACCCAACACCCAACGCCTGCAAACGGTTTAAGTCAACAAGTACTCGCACTTCTTCTTCAGCAGCACCAGAAATATCAACAGAAGCAACTCCTTGTACAACACTGAGTTCGCGAGACAGTTCCTCATCTGCAAATACCCGCAAATCTTTACCTTGTAGAGAAGGAGATGTTAACGCCAATTCATAGATTGGTTGTTGGGAAGGGTCAAATTTAAATATACGCGGTTCTTCGATAGTGTCTGGCAGTTGTCCTCTGCCTCGGTTAAAAGCAGCAGTAGCATCATTTAGGGCTTGTTCAATATCACCTCCTGGCTGGAAAAATAAATCGATGCTAACCTGTCCCTCACGAGTACGCGAAAAAACTTGGACGACATTTTCTGTAGCTGATAAAGCTTCTTCCAAAGGTCTAGTTATTTCATCTACCGCCACTTCAGGTGATATACCAGGTGCTTCCAGCCGCACACCAATTCGCGGATAAGTAATTGATGGTAGTAAATCTACTTGGATGGTTGTCAGAAAAAATATCCCAACAACAATCACCGCCACGGTGAGCATGAGTGTGCCTATATGCTGGCGAATTGAAATGGCGCTAATACTAAATCCGCTAGTCTGGTTTACCTGCTGCATGATACTAAGTGCTGACTACAAAGTATTATTGTCTTGGTATATTGAATACTGCTCTACGATGGTTGCTCAGAAAGAATAGAAAGACGTACAATGCTGCCATCTTTTAATGGTCTGCCACTACGAGTTACAAATCTTTCTCCTGCTTGCAAGCCAGATAAAACTTCTACATTCCCATCAGATCTTTCCCCAAGCGTTACAGCTCTCGCTGTCACCGTTACTTTATCACCTGCTTGTGTCACAACAAATACCGTTCCTTGACGCTTAGAGACTGGGGATTGAGAAGATGAGGAAGCAGATTGTCCCTTGTCTCCTGAAGTCCCCTGAAGCGCTATCTCAGGTATGATGACTCGCGCTTGTGTTTGGGTTTCAAACTTGACTCGTGCCAACAAACCACTACCAATTTTACTGTCCCTGTTGGGAATGACGACTTCAACTGGTACCAAGCGAGCTGTTGTATCGGCGGCTGGGGAAATGCGTGTCACTTGCCCGGTGTATGTTTGGTTGGGGAAGGCATCTAAGCGCACTTTTACAGATTGCCCTACTCGAACTTTCCCCAGTTCTAACTCTGAAACTTGAACCACTACTTTGACACGACTGAAATCACCTATTCTCAAGGCTTCATTCCCCGGTTGGAGAAGATTTCCTGGTTCTGTCACCTTTTCTAAAACTGCCCCAGTAATCGGGGATGTAAGCCTTGCATAAGAACGGCGTTCTTTCGCTTCTGCAACCACAGCTTGTTGGGCGACGACTCTACCTTGGGCGGCTGCGAGGGCTTGCTGTTGTGTGCGAACTTGCTCTTGTGCTGCACGAAGTGCTTGGGCAGCTGTTCGGGCTTCGGTGCGTGCTTGTTCGGCTACTTGTTGTGCGATCGCCCCCTCCTTCACAAGTTTCTGCTGCCTTTGTGAGTCTGCTTGTGCTTGCTCTAGTTCTGCTCGTGCGCTACCTACCTGTGCACGAGCATTACTTATCTGAGCGTTCGCCCGTGCGACTTCTGACTTGAGAGCTGCTAGTTCTGCTTCTGCTTGATTTTGAGCAGTTCTTAAGAGGGCATCATCCAACTGTGCAATAATTTGTCCTTGCTTAACAGCATCTCCCACATCTACGTTCAATGCCAAAAGCCGCCCTTCCACTTGCGATCGCAATGACACTGTACGAAATGGATTGGTAGTCCCTGTATATTCTGGCTCTTCTCGCAACACACCAGTACGGGCAATCAATGCATCGACAGGAACCGCACCGCCTCCCTGTTGCTTACCTCCAGGACGCTGTGATTGAGCTTGGGCTGATTCTTCCTTGGGAAGTGAACCGCAACCTGCTGTCAGTAGTCCTATGCTTACTACAGAAGTAATTAAAATGTTCTTTCTTAAGAGTTGCATTTTTTTAGATGTTGGCTGTCTCAAAAAACAGTCTCTATTTTTCTACCTTTCGCTGTGTGTGAAATTGTGTGCTACTTTCCGCTGCTGATTTTCTTACTTAATTATCTATGCACGTCCCTATCAGGCTGTTTTGGGTTAGCCTAGTCGTTTGATTTTCTAATGATTTTCTTAAATTTAATACTCTCAATAAAAATGACTACTCAAGATAAACACCTCCTGTACCTTCTACAGTTTTGCGAGATATATTGTTTTTTCTGTTATAAGAATGCAAATTTTCTTAAGTTTATTCTAACTATTTTTAACTTTTATTGACTCTATCTATAGGTCAGCTATCTCATCTCGTCTGAAAGGAAAATACGACAGGCTTAAATAGCAAAAAGGTGGTTAAACTCTATATATAACAGACATTCCCCGTCTTGGTGACGAAGAAGGACAAGGAAGACGACTTGGGAGCAAAACCAGTCAAAAGTCAAATGAAAACAAGCTCTGTCTATACAGATGACACTTTCTATCTACTGGTTCCAAGACTGCAAATTTTTCTTTGGATAAACTCTACTTTTGTATTTTTGCTTTTTGCTTCAAATAATTCTCAAAGAAACAAAAACAAGCTGTAACGCTTTAACGTTAATACTGATTTGTGAGAGTCGACAAGAATCAAAACTCCTGAATAATTATTGACTTTTTACTCTTGACAAATGATCAGTCATAACTATATCAAAAGATTGTTTGAACTCGTGACTCACTATCAAAGACTCGATTTTCCAAAAATGTTTAGGTACGACCCGGTGTTTTTAGAACTCCTGCGCGGATTGCTATATAAGCGCAACAGTTTATCTATTTCTCCTGGTGTAGCAAAACTATCAGCAATTCTCATAAAATCAAGATATCCTTAAGAAAAGTAAAGAAGTCTGGAATTTAGTACACAGATAGTGTAGTAAATTTTGAACTGATTGTAAATTTACTTTAAGCGAGGAAGGATACCAGTGACATCACAGATTAAAATCACACAAACTGCTGACGAATCTCTACTGGCAGAGTTTTTTCAAGAATCAGTTGGTAAATGGCGTTCGGAACGACGCTACTACACACTACCAGACGGAGAAACCAAGGAAATGGTGAGTCTGATCACTATTCGGTTTTTGACACAGGGATGCGATGAACTGCAAAAACTAGCTCAGATGCACGATCTAGCTGATACACTCAGTTTGAGGTGTGGCACTGAAGTGATTTGGGAAAGTGAGAATTCTGTGACGGGAAAAAAGGAGTCTCAGGGTTCAACAATATTTGGTGCTTTGGGAAGCACGTTGTATCGCGATCGCGGTTTCGCCACAACCAAACCAGTGACTGCCCAATATTACTTCCCCAACTCTAAAACATTGTGTTTGCGAACAGAATACAACAATTCAGTGTTTGAGGAAGAGTTAAAGCTGATTGGCAGCAAATACCGTACGCGCCAGTCTATTATCTCTCGGGCTGGAGAACAGTTGATGATTGGTCAATATTTGGAAAAGAGAGTGGAGAGTTAGCAAAAATTTTGTCACACCTGTAACTCAAACTCAGGTAAAACCTCTTCCCCAGAAAGGAGTGCTGGGGTTTGAACTACTTCTACAGCGTTCCCCAGTCCGGTAAATCTCTATTTGCTCATCTTGAGGATTGATAAGGCAACCTAAGCGTAAGCCATTTTCCTGGTATTCTTGCATTTTATCTTGCAGGGGTCAGTCTCTGGTCACAGTTCAATTACAAAGTCAGGTGTCAGTGGCGGGAATTTTTTACGCTGTTCAGAGTCTTAAATTTGTCCATTCATGCTTTTTTTAGCATGGTATATTTATTTACGTACTGTGCCTACTACACATTTGATGATTCACTTAAAGCAGAAAATTGCTCTTCATTAATTCGTCCTGCTTGATACAACGTTTCTGTAATTTCTGACATTGTTAAAACAGAATGACCTCGATAACCATTTTCTTGTAGTCGGTCTTTCACCCCTTGTTCATGGTCGATAAAGACGACAATATCATTGATATTTAATCCAACAGATTTTAACTTTTCTGCTCCTTCCATAACACTTTTACCACTGATGAGAATATCATCAACAACGACAACCGTTTCTCCGGGGAAAAACTCACCTTCAATTAACCTTCGAGTTCCGTGTGCTTTCACTTCTTTGCGAGGGAAAATCATGGGACAATTGAGACGTAAAGCTAAACCAGTAGCCGTGGGTAAAGATCCATAAGGAATACCTGCAACTCTATCAAATTTTAAGCTCTTCAAAATATCTTCATAGGCATTGATAACTTGATTAAAAAGTTGCGGATTAGAAATAATTTTCCGTAAATCGACATAATAAGGAAATGTCTTACCTGATGCTTGCACATAGCTACCAAACATAATGCAACCAATATCATACAGTTGCAAAATTAAATCTAGTTGAGGATGTTGTTCTAACAAACAAACATCAGGAAACCATACAGAACAACTAGAAGCATTATGGGTAATTTCGGTTTTGGCTTGATTAATTTCTGCTTGTAAAGACTGGATTTGCTCAGATAAATCTTCCCGTGTCAACATATCTAGAGGAACAGGAATCAAAAGACCATCTCCGTTTGCCGTCAGACCAGCCGTTAAAATTTGAGAAAGATTGTTACCTTCTGCCCAAATGCTACGAGTCATGATAATTCGTTCAGGAGAAACTGCACGAATACGCGACAAAACATCAGGATTTGTAGTTCCGACTTCTAAACCCACTTTTTCCGGAGTTCCCCAGTTTTTTGATTCTTTGACAACCTGTAAATAAAAAGGTGACTCAATCGAAGGATATTGCTGTAAACTGATAGCAGTAGAATTAGAAGTACAACACAAAATAAAAACAGCCTTGTCTGGGTAAACCAAAAAAGGGGCTACATGCTCTTGTCCTATATATGGACTCAAAGTTATAGCATCAACACCCCATTGGGCAAAGACAGTTTGAGCGAAGATCGTGCTGGTATTTAAATCACCATGTTTTGCATCTAAAATAATTGGAATGTGAGAGGGGATAGCTGCTAGAGTTTCCTGCAAGAGTTCTAAACCGGGAGCACCTAAAGCCTCATAAAATCCAAGTGTAGGTTTATAAGCACAGACTTGATCGACTGTTTCAGAAATAATGAATTGCAACCAATCCCACAACCCAGAAATGATATTTTGAGATTGATAGCGAGTAGGTAACATTTCTGGATTAGGATCTAACCCGACAAAAAGTAAACTTTGATTTTGTGAAATTGCTTGGTTTAACTTGTCAAAAAAGTTCATAGTTGCTTTTAAAAAATTTTGTTAAAGAGTATTTTAAACTGCAGATAAAGGCACATATAGACGCCGGAGGTGGCTTTATGCAAGGTACACAAATGAATTATCTGTCTTTATCTGTCATTTTATTTTTAAAAACAATTGTGCAAAAGAAAAGTAGTCTTTGAAGACAGGTTTTGTCAATTAAGGAAAATTTTGAGTATTCATAATTTATATTTTAAAATTACAGTCCTGCAAACCATTCATATCCTTGGTCTTCCCAGTATCCCCTAGAAGAAAATAATTGGCTTGTTAATGTAATTTGAGTTATCCACTTACTTTGCTTATATCCAAGTTTAATGGGAGAAGCCAAACGTAATGGTGCACCGTTTTCTACTGGCAAAGGTTCCCCATTTTTCTGATAAGCTAATAAAGTTTGAGGATGTAAACTTGAAGCAATATCCCAGCTTGAATAATAGCCATCAGCTGATTGAAAATACACGTATCGAACATTTGCTTTCGGCTGAGCAAGAGCAATAACTTCCCGTAACCGAACGCCTCCCCATTGTACAATTGCTGCCCAACCCTCTACACAAACATGACGAATAATCATGCCCGTTAGAGGTAAAGATTGAATTTCTGCTAAACTCAAACTGAAGGGATTATTGACTTCACCATTAACAACTAAACGATATTTGGCTTGGTCAATAATTGGAGTATACCTGAAACTATTAATCAGCAAAGCCTCTGGTTCAATTTCACTTTGAGAAAATTCCGGAACTGGCTTTTGTGGATTCAAAATTAACGCTTCAAACTTTTGGTTGAGTGGTTCAGACAGTTTGCCTACAACATCTTCAAACAAAGGTGTTCCACATCCACCAAGAACAAAACTCATGCCAGACAATCCAGAAATTTTTAGAAATTGACGGCGCGATAGTTGAGGACGCTTGATGCTAATTATATTCATAGGATGAATGCTGTTGATTTACCAAAACATTGATTCTGTCAATTTCTCACCTCCAGCCTGACGTCCTAGCAAAAAGTGAGCGACGACAAATAAAATAATTATTGGAACTGAGGAAAAGTGAACAATTCGTAGTGCTTGCCAGCTGCCAAAAGTATCTACAATCCAAGGAAATTGAGCAGGTTTATACATTCCTACACCTGTGAATATGGCTAGTAGTAAAATAGGAATAATGCCTGTGTAGACAATCCGGTGCCAAGCATAAATTAGGCGTTTGGAATTTTTACTTTTTTGCAATGCATTTAAATCGTTGATACCGACAAATCGATGTCGCCAACGCCGACTGATGAAAATATAAATTCCATACCACAAAAGATTCAGCGAAAATAACCACATAGCAGCAAAATGCCAGTGTCTACCGCCAGCAAGCCAACCTCCTAAAGTAAATATAGGAGGAATATGCCAACCTGATCGCCCACCAAAAACAGGATTAGCGTTATAAATTTGCAGTCCACTGGTGAGCATAATAAATAAACTGATAATGTTAATCCAGTGGAAAATTTTGGCTGCTATTGCTTGAGTTGGTAACTTACGATTTTTCTGGGGAATAGTTGAAGTCATAGATAAGCTTATCTATATCTAGCTTACAGATTCTATTGCGTTTAGGAACGCAAGGCATTATAGTTCTACGCTTTCACCTTACTATCTGATTGATAGTTATGAAACATGAAACAAAAAAAGGGGTCTACTTCCTCTACTACAGTTTGGAATATGAGTTCCAGTTGAAAAGAGGAATGAATACACTTTTCAACAGTATTAAGTATTTGCTCTTACTACTGTAGAAAAATATGAATTAACCAATAAGCATATCTTTTTACTCATCTAGGAAATTATAATACGTAAAAAACCTTTCAACAAAAGCTGCTATCTCGTTTTGACTAAGCTTTGATAAATTGAAATGATTGTCAATATTATTTTGTCGCTTGTTTGAAGAAACGGTTTTTATTTTGACTACGAGTATTCCATAGTGGTTATCTTATCACTTAAAGTTCTGCAAAGAAAAATTATTTAGGGAATCACGCAACAGTGGGATCCAATGACTAATGACAATATTATTTAACCTACATTCCGCACCTGGCACTGTCACAATCGGTTTTTTCTGAATTATGGTTAATATAAAGGTCGTTTTTTAGACTAGACCTCTTGCAAAAGTGAGATTTTACGAGGTTCTGTTAAGCGTTCGGGTGTTAAGAGTTAAGCGTTCCCGACTTTTGCAAGAAGTTTACTAAATTCTACGGGGATTCGTCGCTCTGTTAAGCGTTCGGGTGTTATCTCCTCCCATAAAGCAGAAGGCAGAAAGTAGAAGTTGTGCTTTTTCCCTTCTACCTTCTGCCTTGTATATAATTTGCCTTTCTTCGTCGTTTTACTGATCGCTGCTCAATTTCTCCCGTAATTCCGTCCAGCGAACGCCCGCTAAACTAGGTAAGACAACGTGTGCTGCTCCCACCCGTTCAGTAGGACCAAGTCCTACAGCATACATACCAGCCGCAAGTGCAGCCTCAATCCCTGATGCTGCATCTTCGACAACGACACATTGCTCTGGTTTGAGTCCTAGCTGTTGGGCAGCAAACAGAAATAAGTCTGGTGCTGGCTTGGGTTCCGTCACGCTGTAACCGTCAGCAATCACATCAAAGCGATCGCTAATCCCCAGTTTATCGAGCACTGTTTGAGCATTTTTGCTAGCAGAACCAAGGGCTATCTTAATGCCAGCTTGCTTCAACTCATCCAACAATGCAATTGTCCCTGGCAATAAATCCACCGGCGTCATTGTCTGGATAAAGTCCACATAGTAACGGTTCTTGCGATCCATCATCTCCTGGAGTTGTGCTTCTGAGTACTGCTTTTTACCAACTATCTTCAGCAGTGACCCGCGACGAGACACACCCCGCAGCGCTTCGTTTGCCTGACGATTAAAGGGTAATCCCTCTTCATCGGCTAGCTTCTGCCAGCCTAAGTAGTGGTATTCTGCTGTATCTGTGAGAACACCATCCAAATCGAAAATAACTCCTCGGATATCTGGAAGTGTCATAGTATCTTGTGCTGTAGGACGTAGATCAATTTCGTGCCACTCGCCACGCCAGTGAAGCTTGAACTTTAGACGTTTCCACCCAGGCGGCAATTGTGGCGTTGCTGTTGGTTCATGTTCTGCAAATTGGACTCCCCCAAACCCCAAAATCACAGCTTGCCAAACACCACCAGCACTAGCACCATGAATTCCTTCGTGAGCATTGCCACGAACATCTTCAATATCCACCAATGCGGCATGCATAAACCGTTCATAAGCCTCTTTTGATTTGCCCAAATCTGAGGCTAAAATGGCATGAATGGCGGGTCCGAGAGAGGAACCATAAGTGATGTCTGTACGGGGTGCGTAGTAGTCCCAGTTTTTTTCCAGCGTTTCTTGGGTGTAGGGAAATTCCTGTGATTGGCGCATTAAATACAGAAGCATCAACACATCTGGCTGTTTGAGCACCTGCCGCTTATTTGTTTCCTCAATGCTCAAAATCATTTGTATTGAGCGGTTACGTGGTTCGTACTCAGCCAAGTCGATATCTTCTAATTTAAAGAATCCCTCGGACTGCTCGACAAGTCCTGTCGATGGATCGTAGGGAATCCATATATTATTGATAATGTCTTGCCAACGAGAAAGTCGTCCTGGAGTCAGTTGCAATTTTTTGACAAGTGTGCTAAAGCGGTCGGGGTAAGTATGACGCAACCAGTCATACACAAAGAGCGCTTTCTCTAGGTGCCATTGCACCATCCGGTTCGTAAAGGCATTGTTGTCTGCAATCTCGTGGTACTCATCCGCTCCAATTACCCCACGAATTTCATACCGTTCGTCCTTGGTGTCATACTCAACACGACTCCCCCAGAAAACAGCAGTATCGAGAATAATTTCCACACCGCAGTCCCGCATCCACTCGTCGTCGTCAGTCGCTTTCCAATAGTACCAAACCGCATAAGCAATATCAGCACTAATGTGGATTTCGCGATCGCGACACCAAATCCTGATGTCTTCTCCATAAAAATCGTTAGGAGGTAACCAACGCGGTGTCACTTCATCCCCAGTATCCGCACTTTCCCAAGCATACATTGCTCCCTTATACCCGTAATGAGATGCTTTGCGTCTGGCACCATTTAAGGTCAGGTAGCGGTAAGTGAGTAAGTTACGAGCGAGTTTTGGTTGAGTGTAAATGAAAAAGGGCAGAATAAAGATTTCCGTATCCCAAAACACATGACCACGATAGCCAAAACCTGAAAGTGTTTTCGCTGGGATACTCACCTTCTCATCATGCTCTGGGGCTGAGATCAGCAATTGAAAGATATTGTACCGGACGGCAAGTTGAGCTTTAGTATCTCCTTCAATTAAGATGTCGCTTTTATCCCAAGCCTGGACCCATGCTTGTGCATGGGCATCTACCAACGCTTCATAGTCTGGGAGTTGAGCAAGCTTTTCATTCGCTTCTTTTACAGGGTTATCCACATCTCGTGACGTAAAAACTGTCACAAATTTATCCACTGTGACCGTCTGTCCTGAAGAAGCTTGAAATACGGTGCTCAAAGTTGGATAACCCGGAGGACTACTGACTTGTACTGGCGCATCAGCTCCGGATACCGTCATTCCAACAGCCATGCCCAAGTTGATGCGGGTGTTGCGAGTCTGGAGTTGCAACCAGGCTCCTCGGTTTGTCTTGCCTTGGTCTATCAATTCCCAGTGGTTGAAACCTTGATTCTCAGGATAGCCATTAATGCTACCTTGAATTTCAATCAACCCGTCAAAATCTACTGGTGTCACCTGACAGCGTAGACATAACACATGCTCATCAGCTCGACTTGCAAAGCGTTCAAAAAAGATGTCTATTGTCTTTCCGTGTGGACTGCGCCAACGTATCTTACGCCTGAGAACACCGCGCTGGAGGTCAAGTTGTCGCTCATAGCTCAATATCTCGCCGCGTTCGGTGCGGAAGCGGTCACCATCGACAGTAACAATCAATGGTAACCAGTCGGGACAGTTAGCAAGTTCGGTGTAGACAAGAGGAACATTATCATAAACCCCATGAATGAAGGTCGCTGGCACTGCACCAGTAGAACCTTCCTCAAAACTTCCCCGCGTTCCCAGATAACCGTTGCCAATAGTGAAAACAGTTTCTCTGTGCTGAGTCTGGTTCGGGTTAAGCTGGGTTTCGATAAGTGTCCAATCTGTATAAATAAAGTCGTGGGAATTTTGTGTTGTATCCATGGCACACCGGGGTTTTTGAGATAAGACTGTTATCTTTTCATATGTTGTTCCAAAATTTTTTCAGCCCTAGGTTTGTAGAGCAGATGGAACAAAGTTTCCACGTAGCGAGCTTTGGCTTCGCCAATTTCCTGGTTCACAAAGTTCCAAAAGCTGTAGACTTTAGCTAGCAGTAACAACTGCTTGGTGTGTAATTGCCAATTATATTTGTTACGGACACGCTGAATCACCAACTCCGATATCTTATACCAGTGTTCTAGATAAGCATTACACTGGTCAATAAAGCTTAATATCGTCTTGGCTGTTCCTTCTAGGTCTGTTGGATTTAGCAGAAAACCATCTTCTCCATCTTCGATGATTTCTAAGGATCCGCCAAATTGAGTGGCAAAAGTTGGTAATCCGGAACTCATAGCTTCGAGAATGGTTCGTCCAAAGGCTTCAAATCGGGCAAAGTGGACGAAAATTCCTTGAAAATCCGCAATAATACGGTATGCTTCTCCCAACTCAGCAAGAGGGAACTGTATTCCTACCCAACGAATGTGACCGTGAAGATTATACTCGTTGATAATATTGTGGAGTTTTTCGATTTCCTCTGCTTCTTCTGAATTTTTGGCTTGGTGGGGATGCAGCTTGTCAGTCACAATAATTAAATTGCAACTCTGTTGTAATTCCTGACTTTTACCAAAGCATTCTGCCAAACCCGCAAGGTTATCAATAGCAGTCAAAGCACCAACAGCAAATATGGGTCGTTTGCTTTGGTTCTCTAGGTGTCCAAGAATTTGGGAGTCTTCACGGGTAAACAGTAAATCTTGAACTCTTTTGCTGACGGTAATATCTCGGTCTTGTATCTGGTTATAAGGGAAGAAGATATGTTCATTGACCCCTGGTGGTATCATGTTGAACTTGGGACTGAACAAGTCAATACCATCTACCACATGATACAGTTGGGGCAAGGTAAAACATTTGTAAGACTCATACTGACCCAGGGTATCGGGTGTCCCTACAATTTCTTGATAGGTTGATGTAATGATGAAGTCTGCTGAGTTCATACCAATGAGGTCAGCAGTGTACTGTGCTGAAAAATGGTATTTCTCCTCTAAATCATGCCAGTACAAGTTACTGAACAGGTGTTTGGGTTTTTCCAAAGAGTGAGCAATGTTGCACTGAGTCACTTTCAGACGGCGCGCCAACAGAAAAGCAACTAAGTTACCATCGCTGTAGTTACCAATGATCAGATCTGGACTACCCCGAAATTGGGCGAGGAGTTCTGTTTCTGCATCAAGGGCAAATCTTTCTAGATAAGGCCAAATCTCATATTTGGAAATCCAGTTTTGAGTGACATTAGGATTAGAATCAGCAAAAGGAACGCGCAAGATCCAGGCATTTTCTGTTCCCTCAACTTTTTCCAAGCGTAGATTGCACAGTGTTCCTTCGCAGTTGGGGATAAGGCGAGTCAAAATAATAACTTGGGGTTGGATACCAAGCACGTCTAATCCTGCAAGTTTGATTTCTTCTTGCAGTTTATTTTCTAAGTGGCGCGCTTGTTCAAGAACGTAGATCACTTGACCTGTTGTTTCAGGTCTTCCCAAAACACCTTCTTGGGAAACCCAGCCGTGTATGGAAACCAGAACAACACGAAAAACTGTCGGAACACGCGATACGAAGGCTTCTAGAATGGCTGATTCTGGAGTGTCAATCAGTCGGTTGAGAAGTTCTAGGGTTTCACACACTCGCGATGCTGTGTTACCCCAACCTGGTTCAAAACCGAGTTCTTGAAGGTCAAAGCGAAATTTTTCGTAAGGTTCGCCACCAGGACGTTCGTTGAGGAAATTTAGGGCTTGCTTGACTTGTTTGGCGAGCTGTTTACCTGAGTCAATACGAGCGTTAATCAGCAACGGGATACCATCATAGGAGTGTCGCTGAAAAACATCAAACAAGACCTCTAACCAGTAGTCAGGATCAGTCAACACTTGGGCGCATAGGTGACGGTTGAGAAACCCGAGACCTTGACCAATGTTTCTCGGGTCGCTAATTTTGGGGTAACCGTGGTAATATGGGCTGAAATCAATTTCTAGAATTTGGGGTTGAGAACGGTTGACTAAGCGATCGCGCGCATCTAATAATGCCTGTGGCGTCATCTGCTCAAAACTTGTCATGTTTGCCCCAAGCCGCCAAACCTCTTGGCTACCGATCCTTGGTCGCAGAAGAAACCAGGTACTTTCCCCTTCCACAATCATTTCATGCGTGTAGTGTATGAGTTTCCCTACAGAAGAAGAGTAAAAGAAGTAACCTGGCTTTTCTGAATTTTGACAGTACTCAGCAAAAACTTGTAAAATTTCGTTTCTCAGAAAGTACCTTTGATCCAAGGCACTCAAAGTCTTGATTAAATGACGCAGAGCAGTCTTTTCTTCACTATTTAAGATAGTTTGAACCAGTTCATGCATGGCAAATTCCTAAACATTAACTAGACCAATACCTCATGTTTCTACACTTGTCCTGAAAATAACTCTCCTTCCGTCTAACGATTTTCAAAAGAAGAACCACAGATAATGATTCACCCCCTACGTTAGCGCATATCTCGCTTGAAGGTTCAGGTTCTACAGAAAGGTTTTAGGTATTTGTTGAATATCAAAAACAAGTATAGCCCAGTAATTTTTAGGAGCAAGTTTTCATATTTTGTAGCTTATGTAACATTTATGCCCAAGTTTGACTTTTGATATCAAATCCGGTTCATAAGTTATGATTCGGAGGGTTTGTGCAAAAACCTTAAAATTTTCTAAACAAAGCGCCCTGCGCCTTAAGCATTGCTACAGTCTTAATGATAAGTCTTTGACCGAACACGATATGAGCCTCTGACTAGCGCAAGAAACCGCTAGTAACATATGAAAGAAACACTCTTTCCCTGTTCCCTGTTCCCTGTTCCCTGTGTTTCTTAGGAGTAGATATCCTGATTTTTCTGCAGAATCAACAACCATAACTCTGTTAGGAAAGTGACTATCTCATACTCAAAGGATAGTATTGAGCTTTAGTTGAAAGCAGAACAAATTTTTCGCGGGTTGAGAATAAGCAGTTAAGCTTTATACTTAAAATGACTTAATATCAACCATTAAACTCAAAAATTTATTTATATAAAGAAAAATAATATGTCCATCTCCAAAACAGAAGCAAAGCAACTGCTAGAACGTCTTATTTTTGATGACGAACGTCCTCATGACTGGGTGCAGGATGTGTGGGGGTTGAGTCCAATGTTGGGAGATAGTGCAGCAAAATTGCTAGAGGTTTTTGAAGCGCTGATAGAATGCTGTCCGCAAGATCAATTGGAAAATTTGCTGCAAACGTTTTATCAAGAGGACTTTGAGTGAAGAGGTGATGATCACTTAGAGCGATATGCAAGACGGAGACTTTGGACTAAAATAACGAGAGATGCGATCGCCATCAATCCACCCCAAAACCAATAAGGTAAAAGCAATTGCTGCTGCATTTGCGCAGTGTCAGAGAGCAAACCAGGACCTGCAGAGGCGCTAAATAAGTAGTCTAGTTGATGGTAAGTACTCACACAAGCTTGCACACCGAGAAATTGAATTCCAAATCCCTGCATCCAACGAGGAGCTTTGAGTGCAACACCAAGTATAATCAGACCAAGTAGGGGAATTGCAACGATTCCAAATGGCGATCGTACCCAGATCAGGGTTGAAAGAAGTAAAAAACCCCCCAAGAAGGTCAAACTCAGATGGGCTGCTTTAAAACTACGCGAAGCCAAAATTAAACCCGCACCAGCGATAGGTGGACCCATAGGTCCTGCTGCAGCAACCAAAGCACGACCTATGGGTCCCAAATACAACGGAACGCTATGAAAGGCGACACCCGAACCATTGGAAAAAATCTGCAATTGCTGGAACTGTCCTCCTAACAAAAGTGCCATCAAGCCGTGACCCATTTCATGAAACCAAGTTGCCAGGATGGTGAATGGGTATAAAATGTAATTTCCTCCTGGAACTTGCCACAGCACAATAGTGGCGATCGCTGCAGCAAGAAGCCAAAATAGACCCATCCTGTCAACTGTTTTTGGGGCAACTCTTGTTAGCAAGGGTTCAAAATTTTTTCCAAGGTTGGTCATCGATCACTTTCCTCAACGTTATACCCCTATCATTTTGATTGTAGTTGTATCTATCCGTTGTTTGTGTCTAGTAGCATAATTAACCAGTTATCAGTTATCAGTTATCAGTTATTCACTGTTAACTGTTAACTGTTCACTGTTCACTGTCTTAAGCACCAGACACAAGTTATTTTAGGAAACTTGAAACAGGAATGTTACTAAATCTCCTTTACCCAAACTGATGCGATCGCCTGGGCGTAAACGATGCCGATTTCCTGGCAATAAGGGCAAGTTATTGATGTAGGTACCATTGGAACTTCCTACATCTTCGATATAATGAGCGCCTCCCTCTAAACGAATATCAGCATGAATTCGCGAAACAATTTCCGAATTGGGAAATCCTGAAACATCCACATCTGGAGGAATGCGATCATTGGGCTTGCCCATATGAACAACAGAAAGGTTTTGCGGCAACTCAATTATCCTGTCTGTTTGAACGTGGATCAGTCTTGCTGTCTCCTGTTGCAATTGAGTTCTAGAAGAACTAGACGAGACCACAGTTGGCGGTGGAGTTTGGGCTGCTGGAGTTGGTGCGGGGGGTGGGGTTGGTGCGGGGGGTGGGGTTGGTGCGGGTGGTGGAGTTGGTGGTGCTGATAGTTCCTGTACTGGGGGTGGTGGTGGGGTTGGTGCGGGTGGTGGAGTTGGTGGTGCTGATAGTTCCTGTACTGGGGGTGGTGGTGGAGTTGGTGCGGGTGGTGGAGTTGGTGGTGCTGATAGTTCGCTGGCAGCAGGTGCTGGAGGTGGCGTAGTTATAGTTGGTGGCGGGGGGCTGCTTTGTGTTGTCTCTACGAATGGATCACCAAACGTAACTGCTGTTGGTGGTATGGATGCGGAATGAGGGGATGTGTAATCAGCACCATTAACCGACATAGGTTGTGGTTGTACAAGTGGATCAGGGTTAACCAGAGGCGGTACATCTGGTGCAATATCAGGTGCGACAGTTGCGGCGGCAACTGCAGTGGGAGTAGCTGCACGCAGGTTATAACCACACTGACCGCAAAAAGCTGCATCTGCTTGCACGGTTGCCCCACAACTGGGACAGTTACTAGTAGCTGGTAATGGGGTATAGCAAGCTTCACACTGGACAGCGCCGTCTGGGTTTGGGTGATGGCAATTAGGACAGACGATCATGAGGTTAAGTTAGCCTTTGTTGATGTTCAATGGTATAATAGTGCCTTGAAGCAGAGGAGCAACTCTAGCTTTCGATTCTAACAAGTCTGTTTGAAGGCAGAAGTATGAAGTTTTATGAAGTGTGATAGAACTCAATGCCTCATACTTCATCCCTGTTGTTTTATCCTGCGTCCTTTTGTAGGTCACTTCCAGCTGCTGCATCTAGCAACCACCAAAGTTCTCCTTGAGGTTGAATTAAGCGGGATGGGTAAGTCAATTCATCCGCCACTGGTGCAAAGACTTGAGCAAGAGCTGGTCTTTTGTTCGCACCAGCTACAACAAAGATAACGCAGTGGGCAGAGTTAATGAATGGGTATGTGAAGGTGATGCGAGGGTTTCCATCTTTGTTCCCTACGGTGATCAGCTTATCTGTAACCTTTAAAGCTTCCGTATGAGGAAACAAAGATGCGGTGTGAGCATCATCTCCCATTCCTAATAAATTGACATCTAAAGCAGGAAATTCTCCCGGTGAAGCGTGAAAAAATTCTTGCAGATGTCTTTCGTACTTAGCCGCTGCTACTGCGGGGTCAGCTTCATCTGTAGGTATGGGGTGGATGTTACCTGGCGGCATTTCAACGCGATCTAACCACGCACGACGCGTCATCAGCTGATTGCTATCTGGATGGTCAGGTGCAACGTAACGCTCATCTCCCCAAAACACGTGAATTTTGTCCCAAGGCAGTTTTTGGGTAGAGATTGCTTCGTACAACGGTTTAGGTGTACTGCCACCAGACAGCGCAATGGTAAACTGCCCACGCTGTTTGATAGCTATTTCTATTTTAGACAAGATCAATTCAAGCGCTCGCGCAATTAGCGCTTTTTGATCACAAAGAACTTCAACTTTTTTGCTCATCGCGTCATTATCACACTAGCGACTTCCAGCAATACAATAGCGAAATAATGACAACTTCCGTTTTTACTTTTTGAAACTTTTAACATCATTATCTCTGAATAGAGCTATACCCTAGGTGAGCCGTTGTACAAAATTTTTGCCAAATCGTAACAAAAATTTTTCTAAACAACGACAGGAACTAAACCGCCTCTTTTTCAAGGGCGGATGTAGCGGCGAAAGCGATTTAGATCCCTGTACTACAATCATATCAGTCAGCGCAACACTTGCAAAGCTACCCCCTTGCGGGGAGTAGGGCCTTTTTCTTCTTGAGAAAAAATGAGTCTGGAAACAAATGTGGCGCTCAGGAATGCTTCGGCTAGGGAGCGAGAGCACATTGCACTTTGCTCGGCGAGAAACCCTGTAACATAGCATTGACCTTATTTCTGAGTGGGCTAGAGAGCAGCAGCCACGAGATGTTGAATTGGCATCCGATGTTTATTGATACCATAATTCTTGCTGTTTTTTCTCCATACTCTTAATATGACGAATAAGAACTGCCAAAGGATCGATGCCCTTTAAGATTAACAAAATTATCCAACACAGTCCTTTAAGCAAGCTGAAAGCAGAAGGTCGAGTTAACCCCTCATGAATTGCAATCCGAGCTTCATCTAAATAACCGTCATACTCTTCTACAATTGGAGAATTGTGAAACACTGGTGAGTTAATCCCATGAATTCCACTCACCCAGCTTTTTCCTATCTTAATTCTCTCTAGCTGACTCACCTCAAGGTGATATAAATCGTGATAGTTAATGCAAAAACCTCGTAATATCAGGTGTTCATTGCCAATTTTGATTGGAATTAAGCTGATACAACCTAATGCTTTCTTGAAGCTGACAATATTGGAGTTTTTTGCAGAGATCTCTATGACGCGTCTTACCAAATTTATCCAAGCTATGTAATAGTAATATAAAAAGACTGTCTGTATGTTCTGTAATGCGATAGTATCAGTTATTTGAGCATTGTTCTTCATCTCTAAAGTTTGCTTGTGATCAACAGGAGTAGAGCTTTTTGTCTCTTCCAAGAACAAAAATAAGTAGTAAGGAATTTTGGGACAATATCTCCTCAATCCCCACTCCCTCTTGTTGGTTGGGTGCAATTCCAAACACTGCTTTAACCGACGTTGGAAGTCACAATGATATTTGTATAAAGTATCCGGTGATAGCTGCTCGTAACGCTTGTGAATCACAAATGCACGTAGCAATAACTGTTTCATGCTCCGAACAAAAACAGTCTCTTCCTTATCTATTGATGATTTCTCGGACACCCACAGCGCCACAAGCAGAGTTTGTTTTTGTCGCTCGGAGAGTTGATTGAGTTTGGCTTGTTTTTGCATCTCGTTGTCTATGAATAGAGCGTGAAATACTCGTCAGATGCTCCCTGGTTGTCTCCTTTAACCTTCAGTTCAGTTGACGAGTTTTATGCAAATCCACTCTGATTTCTTAACAAAACTTTGTACTTATTGATTTGCGGTTAGGCAGTAGAACGCGCTCTTTTGAAAAGCAAGAGGGCTTCGGATGGCGATGATGCTCTTAGTACAGCCCACCATAAATGAGAGGATCCACTCATCCATACAAAATACGCAACCCAACAACAAATTAAGCAGGTTTTTTTAATATTAATTGAAAGTTTTTTCGAGAAAGTGGCTGAATTTGAGCCACTTCACGATCAAACACGCTCTGGGTAGAACGAGGAAGCGCACTGCGTGTCGCGCGTGAAGTCTGCCGGACAGAATCTTCTGCCCAGTGCGAGGTTCACGTTTTCTTAGTTTTTTCTAGAAGGGAAAGCTGAGCACTTTACCTGCAATTCAGGAAATTTTCCGGAAATATCACTCGGTTGTTTTCGGCTAATACCATTTCACGAAATACTTGATACAAATGATTGGTCTCTAATTCTTTCTCCTCTGCTCCCCTGCACCTGAAGCTCCCCTGCTCCTCTGCACCCAAGCGCTGCCTATTTGTATCAATCTTAAAGTGAAACGGTATAAGGGGGTGAGGCGCTTAACTCGACTAGTTTTGGATATAAGAAGCGGAATCTTGTTTGAATTTGCGACTCTTGAGAGTACAGAGCTGTTTTAGCCTTGGTACAACTCATTCCAGTTTGCGATCGCTTCACGTTGAACAATTAACAATTCTTGAATGCCTTTTTGGGCAAAATCCAGTAGAGAATTGAGTTGGGTACGGCTAAAACTACCGGACTCAGCAGTTCCCTGAACTTCTATTATCCCAAGTTGCTGATTCATCACCACATTAAAATCTACCTCAGCCCTGACATCTTCAATGTAGTTGAGATCCAAAAAAGGCTCACCTTGCAACAATCCTACAGAAATCGCTGCTACCTGTCCAATGATGGGCGATCGCTCTAACACTCCCTGCTGCAACAATGTAGAAATTGCATGAGCTAACGCCACAAACCCGCCTGTAATCGCAGTCGTCCTCGTTCCTGCATCTGCTTGCAACACATCCGCATCGACAGTCAGCGTGCGTTCTCCTATCGCCTCTAAATCTAATGCTGCTCTCAAACTACGTCCAATCAAACGTTGGATTTCTTGAGTTCGTCCAGACAACTTCAGAAATTCTCGTTCTTGCCGTTGTGGCGTAGCTGTTGGTAACATTCGATATTCAGCAGTTAGCCAACCTTTACCAGTTCCTTCTAGAAACTTAGGCACTCCCTGTGTCACGCTGACGCTACAAAGTACTTGAGTGTCGCCACATTTTGTGAGAACAGCAGCAGGCGCAAAGCGCGTAAAATTTTGCTGAAAGCTAATAGGACGTAGTTGGTAGGATTGCCGACCGTCTGGACGCTGCCAAGCCATTGGGTTTGCCTCAAAATTTGTATCCACAATACAGTCGGTTATGGTTTGAGTATTAGGGCTTAAATATTATAAAGCTTCACTCATTTTTTAGCCAAGAATTTGGTACTCTAAAAAAGATAAGCTCAAAACTTTTGTCTCAAAACCTATTGAGAAGTTATCAGCAAAGTAATTATATTTTGCTGCACCGCTTCTGGTGACTGGTCTCCGTTGATAGTTAATAAGCGGCGGTGACGGTCGTAGTACTCTAAAATAGGAACAGTACGATCATAAAAAGTTTCGACACGACGCTGCACAATTTCCGGTAGATCATCTGGAAGAAAACGCCCCATTGAACGATTCACCATAACCGCTTGTGGGACTTGTAAATAAATTGCCCAGTCCAAATTGTGCCCTAGATTGTTTAACAAAAAGTCAAGTTTTTCAGCTTGGTCTGCTGTACGGGGATAACCCTCCAATACCCAACCATCCTTAAAATCAGGCTTTTTTAGCTGAATCTGAATCGATTCAATGATCATTTCGTTCGTGACGAGTTCCCCTGTCTCCATGTATGACTGTGGAAGATGACCGAGATACGGAAAAGATGGAATTGCAAAGCGGCGCTGGTGACCCAACAGGTTTGCCGTATCTTGCCCTGCGCTTATTTCAGGGAGAGAATTTTCTGGAGAAAAACCCTCTGGGTATAAAATGGCGATAGCTTCGCTGCTGCGCTGTGCGCAGATCGCATCTCGTAATATTTCATCACTGGAAATAAGAGGAATATTAAAGTATGTGCAAAGCCCTTGTGCTTGAGTGCTTTTCCCTGCTCCTGAACCTCCTATAATCACCAATTTCACAACAATTTACTCCTCATTTTTTGATCAGAACTCACTATGCTGCTCAGTTATATGTTTTCATTTTTACAACTACTTTCCGAAAAAAGGCAATCATCTCGGTTTCGATAACTCTTGACTTCAGGATAAATGTAGTGTTTGACTAAGAATGCAACGCACGCAAATACATTACGTAACGTCAAAAGCAGCTAGGTTATACAGTCTAGGTCCGCCAGAAAAAATCTCAGCAAAAGCACTTTATTTGGTTGTATTATTTTAAATATTATTATGGTTGCTCAATTAGAAACCCCGAGCTTAAATTCAACCCTCGATTTTCCATACTCCGTTGAAAGTATAATACAAGTTTTCACTAGCTCTCATCGTAGCTTTTTTACGAGCGTCGTGTCTCAAGCACTGAGAATCGCAGGTCAAGGCACAGCAGTGTTAGTAGTACAGTTTCTCAAGGGTGGGATACGTCAAGGACAAGAAAACCCCATTCGACTGGGGCAAAAGTTAGATTGGATTCGCTGTGATTTGCCTCGTTGTATTGATACACCACACTTGGACGAAAGCGAAACACAATCTCTACAAAAGTTGTGGCAACATACACAAAAGGTAGTCTCTGAAGCTAAGTATTCTCTGGTTGTATTAGATGAACTCAGCTTAGCCATTCACTTTGGCTTAATTGCTGAAACAGAAGTTCTAGCATTTCTGGAAAAACGCCCTCCTCATGTGGATATCATCTTCACAGGATCACAAATGCCCAAATCTATTTTAGAAATAGCAGACCAAATCACCGAAATCCGTCGAAGTCATCAACCGTAATTGAGTGTATCATACCGAGTGCTAAGTCCTAAGTGATGAGTTTCGTTGTTCATCTGACTTAGCACTTGGATTCGGTGACTCTTCTTTAACAAGCGTGAGTTCGCGCTATTCTAGTTATTCAGTTTAAATAAACAAAAAAGTAGTAATTAGAAACGACATGATAATATTACAGTGATTTGCATGAGTAAAAGCACTTCTACAAGATGCGGTATAATCAAAAACTTAACGATTGCTCAAGCTTTAAAGAGAGGCTTTACCTCTCTGTATGAAATATATGTAAATAAAAACAAAAAAAAATTACCTTGAAGGTTATAAATTGAGAGCCAAACAACAAAACGAAAAGCTTCAATCCGTGAATAATCTGATGAACGGATTGGAGAGAAATGATGAAGTCTAAAACACCCTAATATGGAGCAGTAAATGTTAAAAAATGACCGGTGGATAATTGAGCAAGCTCAATTGGGTATGATTGAACCTTTTGAACCTAGTTTGGTTCGTGCGGTTTCGATAGATAGCACAGGTTTACTTCGTCCAGTCCTGAGTTATGGACTTTCTTCTTATGGATATGATATAAGGCTGTCACCTGTAGAATTTAAGGTATTCCGTCATATTCCTGGCACAGTCGTTAATCCTAAAAAATTCAATCCTGATAATCTTGAATCTGTACCATTACACTCTGATGAAGATGGTGATTATTTTATTATTCCTGCACACTCTTATGGTTTAGGGGTTGCACTAGAACGGCTTGTCATCCCAGCTAATATTACCTGTTTATTTATTGGCAAATCTACATATGCTCGTTGTGGGTTAATCTGGAACTTGACTCCGGGAGAAAGTGGTTGGACAGGCTGGCTGACATTGGAGGTGTCGAATTCCTCTAGTGCTGATTGTCGAGTATTCGCGAATGAAGGTGTCGTTCAAGCTTTGTTTATGGAAGGCGAACCATGTGGAACCACTTATGCAGATCGTGCAGGAAAATATCAAGATCAGCCTCATAAAGTGACGCTAGCTAAAGTTTAAGAGATATGATTTAAAGTAGGAGTTGAACTATGCCAATCAAACAGCAAAATATTGAAAAGTTAAAGAAGGTAGTGCTAGAGAAATGAGAGATAATTCCATGAAATCATACCAAAGCTTCACTACAAACAATAATGGGTATTGGGTGAGATAATGTAGGTAAACTGTTATCTTGCCATTCGTGCATATTATGTTGACGGTAAATTTGCACCAGTTGAGTGAACAATTCTTGACCTGTGAAACCATCACGCCGCAATTTATTTAATTCTCGGTTGACTGCTTGATTCACACAAGCGCGAAACGTTTTTTCTAAAATATTGACCTGACTTTTGAGTTCTTCATCTACGATCGCTTGAAAAAAAATCCTCAATTCCCGCAGAATATACCTTTGACCTTGAGTCAAACGCTGGTTAAACTCCCTTTGGGCTTGACGATGCTTCACTTCTTCTGCAAATTGACGTTTGAGGCGCATGACTGTAGAGTTATGTTCTTGGGGAAGTCTTGAGGTGGGAGTGGTGGAATCAGCTTTAATTGCACCCAAGATGCGGGGAATGTCCCTGGAGATGATTTCCCCTTTGTCGTCTAATAAAAATAACTGCTGATAGCCTTTTATATCAGGTCTATTTGGGTCTGAAGCTTCACAGAAAACATATGTTCCCTTTTGTTGCATAGAGAATTTAGCTGTACGAATACCATGCGGTAAATGAGCAATGCGTTCAAATTCTCCGGGGTCATCTTTTTGTAATTTTCTCAGAATTTCTTCAGCCTCATTTAAATCCAAGAAATCCTCTTCTTCTTCAATATCAAAAAGACTCAACTGTTTGCCTTGTTGTTCATAAATGGCATACATAGCTTCTTCGTTGAGTTGCTCAGTTCGGTCAAGAATCGCAGCATCTTCACCGATAGTATCATGAATTTCCTGAATTCTATTTTTCAGCTTTTGCTTCAAACCTAAATTGCGTTCAATACCCAATTCTGGTAAAAAGTTGTATCCATAAATGACATCTTTCTCGCTACCAATTCTGTCTATACGACCAAAACGCTGAATCAGTTTTACTGGATTCCAGTGCAAATCGTAATTCATTATGAGGTCACCGTCTTGGAGGTTTAAACCTTCTGCCAAAACATCAGTAGCAATCAGTGTATTAAGTTCTGATTCACCTGGTTTCAATTTATATTCCTTGTTAGCGTTCGGCGCGAATCTTCCCACTAAACGCGCTTTATTTTTGTTGCTACCACTATAAATAACATCAAAATCATCTCGTTGTCCGCCTGGGTTTAAGTTCTCATATAGATACTTTGCAGTATCTGCATACTGAGTGAAGATTAACCGTTTTTTATTTTTCAGAGTAGGTTTAGATAACCACTTAAGAAGAGTTTGTAATTTGGTATCTTTATCAGGGGTGATAGGTTCAACTAATGCAAAAATCTTTTTTAGCAGTTTAATATCATGCTCGATATGCTGTTGTAACTTTTCTGCATCAAAATCCGCTATATGATATTTATCAGAGACTTTTTGCAATCCATCCATCAAATCTTGTTCTTCTGCTTGGTTATAATCTTCCGATAGCAGAGTTTGGGCTTCTTCTCCGGCTGCGACAAATCCTTGAGACAGTGCTTTTAAAAACCTTTCATGCACTACCAAGAGTTTTTTGATAGATTCTTGAAAAGCGTAAACACTCGATTCAAAGCGCTTAAACAACAGCACTCGCATGAGTCCTCGCAAGTTAGCGCCTGCGCGTTGCAAAGTGTTATAAGGTTCTTGCTTTTGTTTCGGTTTTAAAACATAATTCCATAGTCCATAACGCGCATAACTGAGTTCATGAGTTGGTGGTTTGGCTAATTGGCGCTTGCGAGATTTACCCAAGTATTGACGTAATATCGATTACCTAAATGTTTGCTACAGATAGTGCCTCTAGAATAAACTGCCATCCAGTCACAGAATGAATAGTTTCTGGAGTTAACTTATTCAGTTCTTTTGAGAGCTTATCTCTTAATTCATCCAAA
>NZ_JXCA02000001.1:452309-496672 GCF_000828085.3 Scytonema tolypothrichoides VB-61278 | reverse complement strand
TCCTCCACAACGGTACTGGCTTAACCATCTTGATATCGTTGTCCGATGATGTCCCGACCGGGCTGCTAATTCCTCTATTGTCTTAGCTTGTCCACTTTTTAGCCAAAAAAGTACTTGAATTCGTTCCTTACTTTTGCCTGTTTTCTGTCCCTTTAATAACTCTTTGAGTTTTGACAACGACTCTTCTATCTCTATTTTCAGCACTCCCGACATTTTCACTTTTCCTCATCGTCATCCCTCCATCTATTTATAGCATTCTTTTTTCTATTTGATATTAGATATGGCTTCTCGTTCTGTAGTTGAAGCATTGGGCATAGGAATTTTTTCTACGAACTGTCTAAAAAATCTCAGTCGTCCACCTTTATTTGCATCTCCTAATACAGTTAATCGTTCTTTACAGTAGTCCCAAATGATGGAAGAGTTCAATATACCAAGCAGGTACAGGTCATCAGTCGGAATAAAATATACTGTGTTATTGACATATGCGCCAGTTGTATCGAAGGCAAAACGTGATTCTTTAGCAATGTCAGGAAAGACTATTTTAGGTTGATTTAATGCAGGTGCATATCGCCATTGAGGTTGTTGTAATTCATACCATTCTTGTTTTGTAGCTCTACTTTCTAGTTTTTGACGATAGGGTCGTAGATGTTCAATTACTTCTGCTAAGTCGCTTGTATCAATGCCGTGATACATATAGAGTAAATATTTGTTTTTATATTCAATACGCCATTTACGAACATTATCTCCTATAAATAAAAGCTTAAGAATATCTGCACTATGTGGATTTTTCTCCATGATTTTTAATTTTGTATACTCATCTATAAAAAATGCATCAGTCAGTCCACTAACGATGCCACGGTAAATTTTTCCATCTACATATTCACTTAGTGATATACCAAAAGCTTCCATTTTTTGGAGTTTGCTAGCAGAACTCCCATCAGTTAATGTCCATTGTTGTCCATTAATCGCACCAACAGGTAAAACTTGTCCATGTTGCTGAATTATTTCCAATACCTTAGGATAAGGTGGCTCTAAAGTTTTTACTTGAGTTAAGATAGTTGATTTTTGTTCTTCTTTTTCTTTTTGACATATAAAAATAATAGGAAATGTAGCTGCACTTTTAAATACAGGCAGCTCTCCAAAATCCGTTATGGTATGAATTTGACAATTGTCAGCAATATACTTTCGTAACTTTTCGCCATACTTAGCACGGAACCACTTGTTAGAAGATATAAACGCCAACATCCCACCATCACATAACAGTTGCAAAGCTCGCCCATAAAAATAGCAGTACAAATCAGCGCGATCGCTGTGCACTTCTGGGAAGTTCTTTTTCAGAGTAGGCTTGATATCCTTAAATAATTCCATTCGTACATAAGGTGGATTCGCTACCTGAATATCAAACCCACCATCTGCAAATACTTCTGCAAACTCTACCGCCCAATCAAACCCTTGGACTTTGCTGCTTCCATGAGTTACCAGCGCAATTTGAGTTTTTAATTCATTAATTTCCTGTTCTAATTTTCGCTTTTTCCCTCCTTCATGAGTTCGCATATACTCAGCTTTCTTTTGGCGATACTGGTTGATCAACTCATGCCTAATCACTCCTGTCGTTGAAGGACTAGGTGCAATTAAACTATCTCCCTGTTCGATTTTATATTTTAGGTTCGGTAGGGGTGGCGGGTTATCTCCTTCGTATTCCACAGCTAGTGATAACCACAATCTTAATCTGGCAATGTTGACTGCAAAAATATCAATATCTACACCATAAAGATTATTTTCAATAATGTCTAGCTTGCGGTGATATACATTCTTGGAATCCAATCCCGTGTTAGCAGATAAACATTGACGCAAATCTAATAATTCATGAAGCATACCTAGTATATAAGCACCGCTTCCACAGGCTAAATCGCAGGTTCTTACTTGACGCAATGCTTCTAAGACGGCTTCTGAATTTTTGATATTATCTGGAATATGTTCGTCAACAAATTGGGCGATCGCATAACTTGACTCTCCTGAAACTTGAGTTTTTAAATACCCCTTTAAAGCTTCCCGACACATGAAAGAAACAATCGGCTTGGGAGTATAGTAACTTCCAGATTCATGTCTCCCTGTTACCAGTTCCTCGAATACCTTGCCAAGCATTTCCGGATCTACTGCTACCTCTACATCTAGCGGTGTACTTTCAGTAACAGTGAAAGCGAACCGTTGAAATAGGTCGTGAATAATACTTTTTATACAATCATCTGGGATGATAATTTGAGGATTTTTATCATCTTCATCTTGTTCAAAAAGACCGCCATTGAGGTAAGGAACAGTACCAATTAAATCTTTCAGAAAACCACCATTATTAATCCCTATAATGTTGTGTTCTTGAGGATTATTCAGCCCGGAAAAGAAAAGGTGTGAAAGTCTGTCTCTATAAAAGTTTCTGTTTGAGACGCCGTCTTCATCTTGATAAGCTTTCCACAAAGCTGGTAGATAATCTATTCTGCCTTGAAATTTCAGCCAACCTTTTTTCTGGATGAAGCCAATAAACATCAAACGGTTAAACAGCTTTTGAGTAAATAACCGTTTACGTTCTGAATCGGTTGTCCATTGAATTAAGCTTTCTACTTTCTCAAAAGTTTTACGATACTCTTTGAAAAATTCCTGAGTAACAGCTTCAACATCAAACGCCTCATCATGGCGTGTCTGAATATCTAAGGGTGATGCATCTGGGTTGATAGACTCCAGATCCAACAAACTTATTCTTTCTGTTGCTGTACGTAATTGTTCACCTTCTCCAACAGTGATACGGCGGAATAATTTTCGTTTTTGAGGCGAACTGTCGTACTTAACATTGAGAAAGTGCCACTGCGATTGTGATTTATTAGAAAATACAAAGAGAGCATAGGGGTGTTCTTTCAAAAGATTATTAACAATACTTCTTTCCCCTTGTCTTGATAAATCTTCTGATTTTAGACGCGCATAAATAACATGAAAAGTATTGTTTGCACCCCCGGAACCCAATAATAAGGGGTCGTCTATCAGTTCATTCTTCACTGCATCAGTCAATCTCCGACGAGAAAGTTCTTTATTCACTCGTTCGTAGTTTAATTGACTCCAAAATAATCTTTTTAGTACGTCAATATTTTTCAAGTTTTGAAGCGAATTTGAGATTGACTGTTGTAGTTCTAATGCGAGCATGTATGCTAAACTCTGTGGTAATTGTGTGTTTTCCCTAAAAAAAGTGCAGCAAACCTGACCGCGATTTTCATACGTCGCAGTTGCTGCTAAATATTCAAGGGGTGAAAAATTGGCTATTCTATTCCCAAGCGCGGTTAATCGTTGAGTAAGCCACACTCAATGAATAAAATAAACTAGTTATTTTGCTATAACTCAATTTTTTTCCATAGTTACTTTACTAACTAGGCAAGTAGGAGCAAATTTAGCTGAAATTTGTAAAGCAAATCAGCTAAAAATAGTTTCTAAAAAGTGTTAAATCAACACTTTTTTCATGGCATATTTTCATAATTACAGCAGATTTCAACTTCGTGAGGTACAGAAATACCCCACCCGCGCTATCGCCTACCCTCCCCGAACTCGCGGGGAGGGTTAGGGAGGGGTGTACCTCATGTACTTACAAAACGCTGTAATATGCGTTTGAGAGTATGATTTTCATACAATTCAAACAAAATTTATGGCTTTTATGGTTTCATACACCATATGTATCGTAGACGCCATCCTGAGTCGAGATATGCAATACGTATAATCTTTTAGATGCGACCTTTTATAGATATTTTTAGTATAAGTAAAAATTTACATGCTATTACCTGTGTTACTGCTTAATTTACCAAAAATTTAAAAAAGCCAATGTCCCTAATTTGCTCTAAAGGACAAAACATAACGCTCTACCTCTGATGAAATTGATATTCAAAGCTGGATGAACAATATGTATATTCTTCTACAAATTTTTAAAGACAATTTAATTTACTATTTACGCTCTAAATATCAGTGCTTTCACTGAGGACAAACATTAGGTTTATTATCCTTCACACTTTATCTTTTTTATTGATTTATCTTGCTCATAACTCAACTCTTGTTCCATTGACAAGGCAAATTCTGCTTTTTGTAACTCCGTCCCCAAGTACATAGCATGCTCAACTTGCAAACCCGGACAACTAGCTGCTATTTGCTGATACAGTTGTTTTGCAGACTTACCTAAAAAGCAATTCACAACTTCTCCAGAACCAGGAGTCATCTGTTCGACAAGAATTTTGCCGTTCTGCACAGTAATCACAAAAGAACCTGCGGGGTCTGCATAATCTCGCTGCTGACAAATTTTTGTATACTGAGACTGAATAACTTTTTCTGCATTTTCCCAGCAGTCATCATAAATATGGGCGCTTTGACTGATGGTAATTAATGGTCCCATTTTTAATGAATGAGTTGAGCGTTTGCATATTTCATCTCGAATATGTTGTTGCAAAGCACGCAATCCCATTGCATTTGCAGGCCATGCAGAAAACATATCATTACTGCGCAAAGTCGCGGTTATTGATAGTTCATTATCAACTATTCTGACCCATATATGATTCAAGCAAGGGGGACTATCATTAGCATCGTTGCTAACATCCCACAAAGACATCACCGCTCTAGCTGAATCAATATCAACAACTAGTTTATCAATCACTTGCTGAATTTGGTCTTGTCCAAACCAAGAACGTAAACGTTGACCGTATGTATACTTCACTCCTTCTTGGTTGGGTGCATCGTCTAAAATCTGTGAAATATATTCTTGCAAAAAACTGCGGTCAATTGGTAAATAATTGGGTTCTGGAAAATAAAAATTCTCTGGTTCTGAAGTCACAACTGCCATGACATCAATCAATTCTTGCCATTGTCCGTCATATGCAGTTGGTCGAATTGTTCCCGTTGTTTTAATACGATGAATTATTTTCACCCAAGTTTCGGCAATCGTTTTTCCCTCAATTCTGTGTCCATAGCGTTGTCCAGGTAAAACAGTTGGGACTACGGTAGACATAGGAAATTCTAATGGAAAACCCCAAGGTTCTACCGCTTCTGTTTCAGCAAAAGACTTTACCAGAGTACAAGCTTCAGTGATTGATTTTGCTTCTTGAAACTCTATAGACTGACGCAGTTTTTGTAGCGCACTAACTTCAATTTCAATATCAATATATCCAGCATAAGCCGAGCGAATCACCCAGCAACGACGTCCAGTATCGCTTAATCCTTCTTCAAACCCATTGCGGAAAAAATCAAGCAAGCAAATTCCAGCACCAGCGTTTTTGTCTTCTCTGGTGGCGTTGAGAACAACCAAGTAGCGGACATGGGGATTATAAAGTAAATTGCGAATCAGTAAGTTTATCCCCCTTGTGGGCGAGTAGAGCTGTCCAATGACAGCATATTCTTGGGGGTGTAGATGTTTGGCGATCGCCCCCTTTACACTCCATCCCGTAATCACTGCAGTCTGACCTTGACCATAAATCAACTGCTTAGGCTTGTGCACTGCATTGTACTTATATTTGATTGCCTTGCCCGTTGCTGTCATGGTTGGTTGCCATAAAGTCAAAATAACCTTCTATATTAACATATCACCACTCATTGATCTGGCAAATTGTTCAGAAAAGTTTAGCAAGTCAGGTTACACCGACAGGGTACGCCTGATTGCTCATCTGCTTTACATTTTTTAATATTAACGTTACACTTCTTTACATAACAGCAATTATTTCGTTAGGACATTTCCATGCAGTACAAAGGTGCCATTATTGACGAGGCAGGCAAAATGAACAATTTTGCGCTTGAGCCAAAGGTGTATGTGGATGAGCAAGGTGATCGTACCGGTTTAACTCCCTACGCTGAACTTCTCAACGGTCGTTTGGCAATGATTGGTTTTGTATCCTTGATAGCGTTGGAAGTGTTGACAGGACATGGCGTTTTTGGTTTGTTCAGAAGCTTGTAAAAACACATCCTGTTAAAAAGAAATTTTTATCGTACTTGTAGATACACAAGACGCAAGATTTTGCGTCTTTTGTTTGTAAAAGCTACCCGTCAGAGAGAGTATGTATAGGGACATAATGCGGTAGTGTTCTCTTGTGGCTAAAACGAGAACTAAAGCTGGTAATTATGAGCAACGCGCCCAAAATCGACCGCCAAAGGGAGCATCAAGCAAACGAGCGGACATTTCTCGCTTGGCTACGCACTTCAATAGCATTAATTGGCTTTGGTTTTGCTATTGCTAGATTTGGTCTATTTATACGCCAGCTGAATTTCTCTTTGACTCAACAGCAACATGAACCATCACCATATCCCTTTTTCACCTCAGAAAATTTGGGTATTTGTTTAGTAATCTTTGGTATTCTGACTTTACTTTTAGCAGTCTGGCGGTATAATCAAGTTTTTTCCCAAATTGAAGAAGGAAACTATCAACCCAGTAAGTTTACCGTTTGGGTAATGACTGGAGTAGTGATTATTTTTGGAATTCTCAGTATTCCTTTGCTCCTTTTACGAAGTCATGTGCCTCGTTCCACGTATCGGCTTCCAAATCAGCCCCACTCGCTTAGCTCAAATTCAAAATTCAAAATTCAAAATTCAAAATTAAGAAATCCTTATCGGCTTTAGTGTTATTCATCACAAACTCTTGGTATATTGTAAACGATATGAATCAGTCTTCAGAGAAAATATATCAGGATTATGGCTTTAACTGCTTCAACAATGTTACCGCTAGGTACTAAAGCGCCAGATTTTCATCTATCGGATGTGGTACATGAAGAAACGATTTCGCTTGCCACTTTTGCTGATAAAAAAGCTTTACTTGTGATGTTTATTTGTCAGCATTGCCCGTATGTAAAGCTTGTGAAGGCAGAATTGGCGCAGTTGGGAAAAGATTATATTCATGATGGTTTAGGAATTGTTGCCATCAGCAGCAATGATGTCCATAATTATCCAGATGATGATCCGGAATTTCTCAAGGCAATGGCGATAGAACTTGATTTTAAGTTTCCTTTTTGTTACGACGAAAGCCAAGAAACTGCAAAAGCTTACACAGCAGCTTGCACACCAGATTTCTTTCTCTTTGATGCCAAGCGCCAACTCGTTTATCGAGGACAATTGGATGATAGTCGTCCCGGTAATGGCAAACCTGTAACAGGTACAGATTTACGCGCAGCTATTGATGCAGTATTGTCGAATCGACCAGTGACAGCCGACCAAAAGCCCAGTATTGGTTGCAATATCAAGTGGAAACCTGGCAACGAACCCAGTTATTTTGGTTAAGAGATTCTTTACGATACTCAGTATCAGCACCAGAGTATTGTAAAGAATCTTCCAACCTTGGGATGGTCAGAGAAAGTGCTTTAATCTTTCTTGGTATGGTGAAGCGGATCATTTGTGGCAGATGTTAATGTGTCCAGTATAGTGGAGTCTTTGTCTTCTTTGTCATCCACAATGTGTATATTGGCCCAGATGTTAATCGACACCATCTACCGCACAACAGAATAAAAATCCTCCTTTGCAAAGGAGAAATAGTCGCAAAGGAGGATTCTAAGGGGTTAGGTTCACTGTTTGATTTCTAAACTAAGGATGTAGCATCCTAATTGGATTTCTCCTGCCCACAATTCGTACTCAACTCGTAGATGCTTTGGTAAGGGGTGCCCATCGAGTTTGAGGCTGCGGGTGAAATTTCGTAAGCGAATCGGTTCGCTAGGTTGTAATGACTCAACAGGTAACCAATAGCGAGTAATGCCGTAGACCCCTTGTTCCCAAAAGTGACGATAACTCAATTGACCATTTCCTTGCATGGTCATAGTGACTCTGTAAGGGGATATCTCTAGCCATAATACTCGCGGACCACTGGGAACTGGAGTGCTACCTTGGTGTTGGCAAAAGGTGTTCTCTGTCAGCACAGAGTCGTCTACTTTTTCAGACAGTTTTACAGGCGGTGCAGACAAAAGTAGGTGGAATCTGTCGCGATCTTTTTGGTAGAGTGTTGCAGCAGTTTCGACAACAGACCAAACTGGCAGATCTGTGGAAATAAGTGATAGGCACACGGGCTTGCGATGGTGAGTAAGCATGGCAGCGGTAAGGGCAAAAAGCCAATCAATGAGATGAGTTACAAGAAGAAATTGATAAAGATTAGTAGAGCTGGAGGAGCAAGGAAAGCGATACGATACTAGCGCAGTCAACGCCAGTTTATCCTAATGTCAGCTTCTGTTATAACCGTAGAAAAGAGGGAAAACGCTTCTCAAAACTTAATCATTGAACCACCTGGTTCTCTATCTTTACAAGGTCGCATCCGTGTTCCTGGTGATAAATCTATCTCCCATAGAGCCTTGATGCTGGGTGCTATTGCTGAAGGTGAAACCCAGATTTCAGGTTTACTTTTGGGAGAAGACCCCTGTAGCACAGCAAGCTGTTTCCAAGCGATGGGGGCAGAAATTTCTGAACTGAATACGGAATTAGTGCGGGTTAAAGGCATCGGTTTAGGAAATTTACAAGAACCAGTTGATGTCTTAAACGCTGGTAACTCTGGAACAACGATACGTCTAATGCTGGGACTTTTAGCATCTCATCCAGGGCGCTTTTTTTCTGTGACGGGTGATAGTTCTTTGCGATCGCGTCCCATGTCCCGTGTTATCAAACCATTACAACAGATGGGGGCAGACATTTGGGGACGAAAAGGCAATACACTTGCACCACTCGCAGTTCAAGGAAAGTCCCTCAAACCCATTCACTACAATTCTCCCATCGCCTCTGCCCAAGTCAAATCTTGCATTCTCCTTGCAGGTTTGACGACAGAGGGAAAAACGACTGTCACAGAACCATCACTTTCACGCGATCACAGTGAACGGATGCTACGGGCATTTGGGGCAGATTTAGTTACTGACCACCAAACTAACAGCGTCATCATCACTGGACCCAGTCAACTTTACGGGCAAACAGTGATTGTTCCAGGGGATATAAGTTCAGCCGCTTTTTGGTTAGTTGCTGGGGCTATTGTACCAGATTCTGAACTCGTGATTGAAAATGTTGGGGTAAATCCCACCCGCACAGGCATTTTAGAAGCTTTGGCGATGATGGGGGCGGACATCCAACAAGAAAATCAGCGCGAGGTTGCTGGGGAACCAGTCGCTGATTTACGAGTGCGTTCCAGTCGTTTGAAAAGTTGCACAATCTCTGGTGATATTATCCCTAGGTTGATTGATGAAATTCCGATTTTGGCAGTGGCGGCGGTTTTTGCTGAAGGGACAACAATCATTCGGGATGCTGCTGAGTTAAGGGTGAAAGAGAGCGATCGCATTACTGTCACAGCACAGCAACTCAACAAAATGGGGGCAAAAGTGAGTGAATTACCTGATGGTATGGAAATCACTGGCGGAACCTCCCTATCAGGTGCTGAGGTTGATAGCCATACTGACCATCGGATTGCGATGAGTTTGGCGATCGCATCTCTCAAAGCTTCTGGTCAAACGATTATCCAGCGTGCAGAAGCTGCTGCGGTCTCTTACCCAACATTTGTTACCACACTGCAACAAGTTTGTGGTGATAGCTAAACAAAGTCTGTTGTAGCTTTCTGTTCTAGCTTGGAATTCTATGTAAAAGCCTGCTCTTCGTTTTACTTGAGGGTAAACTCTGGCAGGCTTTAATTTGGCGTAAATAAATGCAACAGCCGCATTCAAATATTCCTCAACTAGATACAATATCAGTTTTCGGGCTCAAATTGAAATACAACTTTATGTTTTCTGCTATTTGGCGTAAATGGTTGGTAGTAAGTAAGTGGACAGATGTGTTTAATGTCCGCAGCGAGGTTAAGGGAGAAGAAACATGAGCAGCTTGAGATGAAATGCCTGATTCCATATGGTGTCACCAAGGCATCTGTGCCTGATATCTATCAAATTCAGCACTTGCAATCTCCAGACGATTCCAATTTCGGCAGTATAGCTCACTTGTCTGGTACTTCTTTTAAGCTGATATGATTAGACAACGACAATGGGCAGTCTATTGTTTTATGCCAAAGCCAGAACTGGAAACTCTCCAAGGTGAGCAAACACTTAAATAAACTTTAATTAAGAAGCTTTTACAGTTATCTCCAGATAGTTTGTAAAATTTCGTTTCTGAACCTTACTATTGATAATCGTGACAAAGGTAACAGTAAAATAAAACTTATGAAGTCCGGTATTTTTACAAGAATTTTCCAACGTAGTTGGATTTTCGCTTCATTGGGTCTTTTGGTAGTACTAGCCCTCAATGGTTGCAATCCTAGTCAGTTTAAAAGTCAAGCGGCACTTGTCCCGCAATTGGTACGCAGCATGCTGAGTGACCCGCAAACCTTTAACTTCCCACTCAATCAAGATGCATCAACAACAACCCTTCTTGGATTAACTTTTGAGGGGTTAATCACCCAAAACTCAATCACTGGTAAAATAGAGCCAGCCCTAGCTGAATCCTGGCAAATTTCTGATGACAAACTACGAATTGTTTTTACCCTGCGCGAGGGTTTGAAATGGTCTGATGGACAGCCACTAACAGTAGATGATGTGGTTTTTACCTACAACGACATTTACCTCAATAAAGCGATTCCCACGGATGTCAGAGACACCTTAAGGATTGGTGAAAGTGGTAAACTACCTACTGTGCGAAAAGTAGATGAACGTCGGGTTGAGTTTAGCGTGCCGGAACCTTTTAGACCTTTCCTCCCGAATACAGGTTATCCAATTTTGCCTGCTCATGCGTTGCAAGAATCAGTAAAGACGAAAGACGGAGAGGGAAAACCGACTTTTTTATCAAAGTGGCGCATTGATACTCCTCCAGACCAAATTATTGTCAACGGTCCTTACAAGCTAGAGCGTTATGAAACCAGTCAGCGTGTGGTGCTTCGGCGCAACCCGTACTACTGGCGTAAGGATGAGAAAGGTAATTCCCAGCCTTATATTGAACGCATGATTTGGCAAATTGTGGAATCGACAGATACTTCCTTGGTGCAATTTCGTTCTGGTGGATTGGATGCTGTGGGGGTGTCGCCAGAATTCTTTTCTTTGCTAAAGCGGCAAGAAAAACAAGGTCAATTCACAATTTACAATGGTGGTCCAGCTGCTGGTACGAATTTTGTTTGGTTCAATCTCAATAAAGGTAAAAGGAACGGCAAGCCGCTGGTCAATCCAGTAAAGTCACGTTGGTTCAATTCTGTAGAATTTCGGCAGGCGGTAGCTTATGCTATTGATCGGCAAACGATGATTAACAATACTTTTCGTGGCTTGGGAGAACTGCAAAATTCTCCAATTTCCGTGCAAAGTCCCTATTACCTTTCGGCGAAAGAAGGGCTGAAAGTTTACAATTACAACCCACAAAAGGCAAAGGATCTGCTACTGAAAGCAGGATTTAAGTATAGCGACAGAGGTCAGCTACTTGATTCTGAGGGAAACCGCGTCCGCTTCACTTTGGTCACCAATGCAGGAAATAAAATCCGTGAGGCACTCGGATCGCAAATTAAACAAGACTTAAGCAAAATCGGTATTCAAGTTGATTTTACCCCATTGGCATGGAGTGCTTTCACCGACAAAGTTTCTAACACCTTGGACTGGGAAGCTGCTTTGATGGGACTCACTGGCGGGTTAGAACCGAATGATGGTGCTAATGTTTGGGCACCTGAAGGCGGATTACATATGTTTAATCAGAAACCCCAACCAGGACAAAAGCCGATTCAAGGTTGGGAGGTGGCTCCTTGGGAAGCAAAAATTGGGAAGCTTTATATCCAAGCTGCACAGGAGTTTGACGAAGCTAAGGTTAAAGCAATTTATGCTGAAACTCAGCAAATTACCCAGGAATATCTACCATTTATTTACCTGGTTAACGTCTATTCATTGGCGGCGGTGCGCGATCGCTTCCAAGGTATCAAATACTCTGCCCTAGGTGGTCCATTCTGGAACATTCATGAAATTAAAGTTACACAAAACTAGTTGTATATGAGTTGGGCTAAATTCAGGTTGCAAAATACAGCAGAATTCAGGAGTCAGGAGGGTTTCCCTCACTTGGTGTCTGGCGTTCAGAAGTCAGAAGTCAGAAGTACAAAGGACTTTCTGTCTGGCTTTTAGACTTCAGCATTGTACCTCACGCACGAACAATCTGCTGTATTAACGTGGGGTAGGTTAATTTTTGCAGATTGATGCATTAAGTAAGTCAACATTGAAAAACGTAAGATAAAGTTTTGGCGATTACTTCGCTACCCTACCCTTCGGGATCTGCTTCGCAGTACGGGAAGCCGCTGAGTCCCAAGGGGACACGCTGAGCGCAAAGCGCACGCTACGCGAACGCGAACGCGTCTACACTCCGTTGCCCGCCACGGCTATGTCCTTCGGACACGCGCAAGGGACGCCTCGCGGCTTCGGCTCGTAATGACATTTTACGTTTTACGTTTAATTAGGTTGACCTATTTAACAATGCAAGTCGATGCATTAACTCCCCGACTTCTTAGAGAAGTCAGGGATTTTAATCGCATTGACAATAACGATCAACCTTCATAACTCTGCTTTTTGTGAAATGCGATCGCAAATGATACGCGAATTCCTATAGGAAATGAAAAAACAATTCACTGTTCATCCTTCCAAATTCCTCAACCAAACCCTTAAATCTTCAATCTCCGAGAAATCTAACAGCGCCTCACTCAACTCTTCCAATTTCGCCACTTCTAATCCCTGAACTTGCGCCTCAACCTCTGGGTCAAGTTGCCCAACCTTACGCTTGAGTTGACGCATGACGATAGAGACTTCTCCCTCTCGTCTCCCTTGGTCAATTCCCGTTCGCATCCAACTAGTAACAATCTGCATAACCTGCTCCCGTTCCTCTGGTTCAATCCTACCAAGTTCCGCCTGAAATGCTTGCTCCTCCGACTCCGTAAGATTCAGATACGTATCAACAAAACCTGAAATCAACTGCATTCTTGCCCTGTCTAACTGCAATGTCACCAATAATCGTAGACATTGAGCCTTTACTTTGGGACGGTCTTGTGGCGCAATTTGCATCTTTGCCATAAGCGCACTCGCCACCGGATTCGCCTGATCCAAGTAGTCGCGCCAATTGAGACGATTTAGTTGAATGACGCGGTAGTTGAATTCCAGCACTCGAAAATCGGGAAACTCAAGGCGAAATTCACTCGCGGCGGCTTGTTTGGGTTGGTCATAAGAAAACACCACAACTGGATAAATCGGCAAATCGTACTTCTCAAATAAACGAGCAAAATAGCGGAACATTCGCTTACCAAAATTTGCTTGCGCTTTTGCTTGATTCTCCACATGGATAAGGAAACAAGACGCCTCACCGAGAAACTGCGCCTGCACAAGTAAATCTGCTTCATAACGTTCTCCTGCTGTGACATCTGTAAACACTTCCTTATCCAAAAATGTCAGCGAATCTGGTTCTAGATAAGTCAAGATATCCGGCAGAAATAGCTCGATAAACTCTACGAAAAAAGTGGACAGGAGTTCTTTGAACAAGCGGTCATGGTCAATCATGATCCATACCCCAGTACCTCTAAAAATTCCAATATTTTATTTTCTGTCTTTTGCAAAGAGATAAACCTTATTAATCTGTTTAAGTGTATGATCGCGAGAATATTATAGTATCTATCGCATAATGTTTGCCCACTTTCCATTTCGCCGCCGCTGGCTTTCAATTACCCTGATATTCACTCTATGGCTGAGTTGTCATCTCATTTTCACCAGCTGCAACCCAGCCAATTTTAAAACTCAGGCGGCGCAGGTATCCCAATGGGTTACTACGACTTTGGGTGACCCGAAAACCTTCAACTACGCCTTCAATCAAGAGTATCCTCACGTTTTTTTATTTACTGCTGAAGGACTAACAACCCTCAACGGTATGACAGGCAAAATTGAGCCAGCCTTAGCTGAATATTGGGATATTTCTGATGATAAAAAACTGATTACTTTTACTTTACGCGAAGGTTTGAAATGGTCTGATGGTGAACCACTGACTGCTGATGATGTCATCTTCACCTATCAAGATATCATTTTTAATCCCAAAATTCCTACTGATTGGAAAGATGGACTGAAAGTAGGCTCCAGTGGTGCTTTTCCTAAAATAAGAAAAATAGATAATCGTCGAGTTGAATTTACTTTACCTGAAGCATTCTCACCATTTCTCTACACAAGTACAGGGCCATCAACAAATTCAATTGGTATTTTGCCAAAACATGCTTTAGAAGCATCTCTGACATCTCAGGATGCAAAGGGAAATCCTCAGTTTCTCTCGACTTGGGGAACGGGTACTGACCCCGCAAAAATTATTGTCAATGGTCCTTATAAAATAGAAAGTTACGCTCCTAGTCAGCGTGTTGTATTTCGGCGTAATCCTTATTACTGGCGTCAAGATAGCCAAGGTAATCAATTGCCTTATGTTGAGCGAATTGTTTGGCAAATTATTGAATCTACCGATACGATGATTTTACAATTTCGCTCTGGTGGATTAGATACAATTTCTGTGACTCCGGAAAACTTTTCTTTGTTGAAGCGAGAAGAAAAAAGAGGAAAGTTTACTATCTACAATGGTGGTCCAGAATTTAATACAAATTTTCTTTCCTTCAATTTAAATAAAGGTCGGCGAAACGGACAGCCTCTTATTAACCCAATGAAATCTCGTTGGTTTAATACATTAGCATTTCGGCAAGCAATTGCTCATGCTATTAACAGAAAAGCAATGCTGCTCAACGTATATCGAGGAATTGGGACGATACATAATTCGCCAATTGACCCTCAAAGCCCCTTTTACACTCCTCCAAATAAAGATGTCAAAATTTATGATTACAATCCAGAAAAGGCGAAAGAATTACTCTTAAGTGCAGGTTTTAAATATAATACTAGAAACCAATTGTTAGATGCTGACGGTAATCGCGTCCGCTTCACTCTGTTAACTAATGTTGAAAATAAAACCCGTGTAACAATGGGAGCACAAATAAAGCAAGACTTAAGTAAAATTGGTATTCAAGTTGATTTTAACCCAATGACTTTTAATACGCTCACAGATAAGCTTTCTAATAGTTATGATTGGGAATGTTACATCGGAAGCTTTATTGGAGGAGCAGAACCACATGATGCAGCAAATGTCTGGACACCTGATGGTGGATTGCACGTCTTCAACCAAAAACCACTACCAGGACGAGAACCGCTGATTGGAAGGGAAGTTCCGGAATGGGAAGCGGAAATTGGTCGTCTTTACATAAAAGCAGCGCAGGAGTTTGACCAAAACAAGCGTAAGCAGATTTACGCCGAAACGCAACGTATCTCGCAAGAATATTTACCTTTCATTTACTTGGTGAATCCTTTATCTTTAGCAGCAGTGCGCGATCGCCTACAAAACGTCAAATTCTCTGCTCTCGGTTCTCAAAGGGGAGCGTTGTGGAACAAGTATGAAATAAAAGTCGCAGAATAAGTCTCACTTATTCACAGCATAACAGATTGTCAGGCTGTATAAAACTCAGTTTTAATGTCATCAGGTATTAAGACGCTCATAGAAATTTGGTTTGGGCTTGTATTTTCTATAATTTTAGGGTATGTAAAACAGTGAAACAGAACAGTTGCGGTTTAAGGCAACCGTTAGGCTGTTTCTTGATAGAACAGAAATTCTTGTTGACTTGAAACTACTGTATATATTGAATACCAACATTTGCATTTTACAAAGTCCCATATCAACAAGCAAATAACAACTAACAAATGACAAACGGTAAAAGACAAATGACCGATGACAAATCTTTGCGAATTCTCTTAGAATCCGTTGCCAATGGTAACATGACTCCAGATGGAGCATTAGAAAAACTCAGACACTTAGCTTATGAACCTGTAGGCGATTTTGCCAAAGTTGACCATCATCGCGCCTTGAGAACAGGATTTCCAGAAGTCATTTGGGGACCAGGCAAAACTCCTGACCAAATTGCTCAAATTATGGAAGCCATGCGCCAGCGCAACTCAGTAGTGATGGCGACGCGCATAGAACCAGATGTTTTCGCCACACTGGAAACAAAAGTTCCAGGTCTGCGCTACTACAACTTGGCGCGAATTTGTGCGATCGCACCCCCTACCATAGAACCGCAGTATCCTGGCACAATTGGGATTCTTTCTGCTGGCACTGCTGATTTACCTGTTGCTGAAGAAGCTGCTGTCACCGCAGAACTTTCTGGTTTTCATGTGCAGCGCCTTTGGGATGTGGGAGTTGCAGGAATTCACCGTTTACTAAATAACCGCCATGTTATTGAATCAGCGTCAGTGTTGATTGTTGTAGCTGGTATGGAAGGCGCTTTACCCAGCGTAGTTGCAGGTTTGGCAGATTGTCCTGTTGTCGCTGTTCCTACTAGCATTGGTTACGGTGCAAGTTTTGGAGGTTTAGCGCCACTCTTGACAATGCTCAACTCTTGTGCAGCTGGTGTGGGTGTGGTGAATATTGATAATGGTTTTGGTGCAGCAGTGTTGGCGGGGCAAATTGTGCGTACAGCTTATAAATTAAGGAAGTAGAATTGTATTCACTTTACAATTTGTGGAAGGAATTTGCACTTTTACTTAATAGTGCACTTTTGCCTTGTTCTTTCAGTTCAACTACTGCTTTTGTTCTTCGCTTAAGATATTTATACGTACGAATGGCCAGTAGCGAATAGTTGCTCGACCAATAATGCGATCGCGAGGGACAAAACCCCAGTAATGACCGTCGCAACTGTTGTTACGATTATCTCCCAAAACCAAGTAAGAATTGGGTGGCACAATCTCAGGTCCCCATAAGTACTGAGGTTTTTCTGCGATGTAGTTCTCACGTAAAGGGCGGGAGTTAACGTATACGCGCTTTTCCTTGATCTCTATCTTCTCTCCAGGTAGTCCAATCACTCGCTTAATAAAAGGGTCCTCAGATTTCTGCCCTAACCCACACGCAGCAATAGTCTCTTTAGGTGGCCAAAATACTACAATATCACCTCGCTGTGGGTTTTTGAAGTGATAGCTCACTTTGTCTACCATCAAGCGGTCATTAATTTGTAGCGTTGGCTCCATTGAACCCGAAGGAATAAAATAGCCTGCTGCTGCAAAAGTACGAATTCCAAATGCCAGAAATAAGCTCAAGCCAATAGTCTTAATACCTTCAATCAAGAGATTGCTGGGGTTTGACTGCTCGACATTGCTATTACGCTTTGGGGACATGAGTACTTGATTAGAATGCTAAATGATTGAGACTTACTATTAAGCGCTTTTGTTCCAAAGCTTGATGTATCAGTAAGCTCACTAATATTGCCAAATATGAATTATGAATTATGAATGCTAAAAAGTTTGATAGTTCATAATTTATCGTTCATAACTTTCCCACACTCATGACAAAACAACAAACTTGGAGTCAACGGTTTGAATCAGCACTACACCCTGCGATCGCTCGCTTTAACGCAAGTATTAATTTTGACATTGAATTAATCGAGTATGACCTCACAGGCTCTCAAGCTCATGCCAAAATGCTGGCTCATACTGGTATCATTTCCCAAGAAGAAGGAGAGCAACTCGTTGTAGGTTTAGAGCAAATTCGCCAGGAATATCGCCAAGACAAATTTCAGCCAGGTATCGAAGCGGAAGACGTACACTTTGCCGTTGAGCGCCGTCTTGTGGAAATTGTTGGCGATTTGGGTAAAAAGTTACACACTGCTCGGTCCCGCAATGACCAAGTAGGTACTGATACTAGACTTTACCTCCGCGACCAAATTCAACAAATTCGCAATCAACTGCGAGAATTTCAACAAGTCTTACTAGATATCGCCGAAAAACACGTTGAAACGCTGATTCCTGGTTATACCCATCTGCAACGCGCCCAACCTCTAAGTTTAGCTCACCATTTGCTGGCATACTTTCATATGGCACAACGCGACTGGGAACGTTTGGGAGATGTTTCTCGCCGAGTCAATATTTCACCATTGGGTTGCGGTGCTTTAGCAGGAACGACTTTCCCTATAGATCGCCACTATACAGCAAAATTGTTGGATTTTGAGGGAGTTTATGCAAACAGCCTTGATGGAGTGAGCGATCGCGATTTTGCGATCGAATTTCTCTGTGCTGCCAGTCTGATTATGGTTCACCTCAGTCGTCTATCAGAAGAGGTGATCCTTTGGGCGTCAGAAGAATTTAGCTTTGTGACTCTTAAGGATAGCTGCGCGACGGGTTCCAGCATTATGCCCCAAAAAAAGAACCCCGACGTACCAGAATTGGTGCGCGGGAAAACTGGACGCGTATTTGGTCATCTTCAGGCAATGTTGGTGATGATGAAGGGGCTACCCTTGGCTTACAACAAAGACCTGCAAGAGGACAAAGAAAGTTTATTTGACAGTGTCGTCACAGTCAAAGCTTGTTTAGAAGCAATGACTATTTTACTTCGAGAAGGTTTAGAATTCCGTACTCAGCGCTTGGCAGAAGCAGTCGCAGAAGACTTTTCTAATGCTACCGATGTAGCAGACTATCTTGCTGCACGGGGTGTTCCTTTCCGAGAAGCATACAATCTTGTGGGAAAAGTGGTAAAAACCAGTATTGCCGCCGGAAAACTCCTCAAAGATTTGAGCTTGGAGGAGTGGCAACAACTTCATCCAGCATTTGCAGAAGATATTTACCAGGCAATATTGCCCAAGCAAGTGGTTGCGGCTCGTAATAGCTACGGTGGCACAGGCTTTGCCCAAGTCAAAGGCGCACTCCTTACCGCCCGCGCCCAAATGACTGCTAAGTAACCTACAAAGGCGTACATTATGTACGCCCTCACACCTTAAAAAGCGATCAGGCAAAATAAATTCTCACACAGAACTTATTCAGCAGCAGCAATTGATGCTGCGCCCTCATCCTCTTCATTCTTCGGCGGTCTTTGTTGGAACCTTCTTTGGAAACGTCCCGTTGTAGTCCGTTTACGAAACTTTCGGGCATACGCCTGGTTCCGTAGCGCCTTTTCTTTCTTGGGATTGCGGCGCTTAGCCATGTTCACCTCATTAATAAACAACAAAAAAGCTACTTCTAGGCTGATTGTAGGCAATAACAAGTATTGGTATTACTTATATAACTTTAGCCTAGTTTTGCGACGAAATCATTTCAGACGGTAGGCAAGTATAGCATATTCTAAGTTTAAATTTCAAGCCATTTGTAGAATTCAGAATGCCTACAAGTTGTAGAGTATACTGTAGAATCCTTGTATTGCAAAAGTCTTTGTGTTCGAGTACGGGAATAGAAGAAATCAAAATAATAAGAATTGGCTTCTACTTAGAGCAAGTATAATGTTTTTGCTAGAAGCTGAAAATTTGCTTGATTGATAAGTCTATATATCTACACAGACACGACTTTTAGTTTGAGCAAATGCTAGAATCTACACTGAATTCTACGTTAATCGTTAGAATCAAACCCCAAACCACAAACATTGTTGTATACTAAGCAACTCAACATATCAGTTGAAAAAATGTGAATGGCGGGGAAACTCTACACTACAAGCCAAAGATTTGAAACTTGAACATTCTTGCTTTTTTTGCAGTGGCTGTTCAGTCCACACGTAACTTATGGCGCATTGGACAAACCGTACTGGGCATTATCTTTCGTCACCCGATTCCAGGCACGAGCATCATTCCAATTTTACCAGATGGTCGAATTGTGCTGATCCGACGGCGCGACAACGGTCTTTGGGCATTACCTGGAGGTATGGTGGACTGGGGAGAGGATGTCAATACTGCTATCCGACGAGAGTTGATGGAAGAAACCGGACTAGAACTGGTATCTATTCGACGTTTAGTTGGTGTGTACTCCGCACCAGATCGCGATCCCAGAATTCATTCAATTTGTATTGTAGCTGAAGCAATAGTGCAGGGAAAAATGGAAATTCAAGATACTTTGGAAGTGATGGAAATCCAAGCTTTCCCACTCGATTCCTTACCTCCGGGACAGATGTCTCATGATCATAATCGCCAGTTGCAAGACTATTTAAATGGCTTGACAACATTAGCGTAATGATACTTCCATCATGATTTCATACGGTTCAGTTAACGCAGCCCCACGGGTTGGGTCACAACGATAGCCGTCAGGCGTGCCGTAGGCATATGAAAAATCTGCCAGCCTCCGGAAAAATCCCCCTATGAAAAATCTTGATTTTGTATACTAATTGACAGAATGGGCGATTTTTCCGTCAAGGTCGTGGACTCTAAACCCATTAACTTGTAATGAGGTGAGTCCAGCGCTGCAGTCCTTGTTTCCCGACGTAGGCGACTGGCGTATGCCTACGGCACGCCCTCTGGGCTAAAGCCGTAAGGCGTGCGCTTTGCGCATACCCGAAGGGCTGGCAGATTTTTCCGGTTTTTATGAAGCGGCAGCAATTGCAACCCGTGATCAATGACACAAACATCTCTGTGAGTCCTTTACTCCCTCAAGAGTGTTTTTTGAGACTAATAGTAGCTAGGGTAGAACGTCAGTGAAACCCCATCTACATTGGTTCGATGTTTTTTGCTTTAACTGAACCGTATTGAGTTATATTTAATAATTAGTAGTTAGAAGAAAATTCAATGAACTACTACTAACAATCTAGTACAGCCTTCGCAATTCAAAATTCAAAATTCAAAAATATGGCTGCTCTCGTAAGCTTTTAGCTAAATTTGAATTTTTGCTTGATTTCCGCAGTTTTGTATTAGCAGTAATTCTCAATTTCCAATCCAAAACATATTTAATAAAACGCTTATATTAAATCCTTAAATATGCATTCGATATTCCGTAACTCCCGGTTCAAGACCTCTCAAGGGATGCTTTTCTGGCGTGAAATTGGAGAAGGAATTCCCATAATTTTTTTACATAGTGCTTGGAAAGATGGCAGTCAGTGGATATCAGTTATGGAGATGTTAGCACAAGATTTCCATTGCTTTGCACCAGATTTATTAGGATTTGGCGAGTCAGATTTTCCTAATGCCCATTATTCCATTGATCTGCAAGTGGAGTGTCTAGCACAATTATTACACGCTTTAAAGCGTGCTTTAAAGCAAAAAAGGGTATATTTAATTGGAGATTCCCTTGGAGGTTGGATTGCAGCTAGTTACGCTTTGAAGTATCCAGAACAAATTAATGGTTTGGTACTACTAGCGCCGGAGGGTGTAGAAATAGAAGGGCAAAAAAAACGTTGGGAGAGGATGCAGCAGATATTAAACCGTTCTACACTACTGTTTCAATTGTTACGACTATTTCGTCCGATAACGAAAATTTTTGGTTTCGATCAAAAAATTGAACAGGATTGGCAGTTTCATCAGCAAATGCTGCAATACCCCACAGCTTGTGAGCTTCTCTTTGAACGCCAGCATCTCGAAATTCAAGCAGAATTGTTACACGACGAATTGTCGTTTATAACAGTCCCGGTCTTAATTTTACAAGGTGAAAAAGACAACCAAGAAGCTATAGCCATGAGTCGGGCTTACGCTCAATATATCTTTCATGCACAGTTGAAAATAATCGCTCACGCAGAGGATAACTTACCAGAATCTTGTGCCTCAGCTGTGGCTGGGGATATTCGCAACTTTATTAAGGGCAAGTAAACTACTGCTATCCCAGCTTTTTGAGATTGCAGATACTTTACCAGTAGGTGGCGATAGGTGATACGCCGCCATTCGTCTCTTGCTACGACTGCAATCGTTACGCGATACGCGGAACGTGACGCCAAGGGCGTATCGCACCACAAAAGTACAGCAGTAAACATTGCTGCTTTGAACTATAGTGTTTGTCGGTTGCATACACCACGCCGTAGGGGCACAGCATTGCTGTGCCCCTACAATTGACTTGTATTACACGACGATTGAAAACGGCTATAAGTTTTTCATGTATTTTCCGAAAAATTACTGGGCTAGAGTTTGATTTTTGCGCTATTTTAAAGTTTTACTTTATACATTTATATAATTTTGAGTTTTTTTATAAAGATACCTAAAAAATATATATTGATTCTCAGGAGTATTATATTATGCAGAAATACAGTGGTTTTTAGCTGCTAAGGACATTACAAAACTAAGTAATATCCCTGTGAAAGCTTGTCGTTTTTTCTAAATAATTTTTGACAACTCTATTTACTACACGTAATCAGCACACTCTATGTGTGTTGACAAAGATACAGACGTGTGTAAACGAGAGTCATGCAAACCCAAGCCAGCTTGGAGCAGCTTTTAAAGTCATTTAACTCGGTGCATCTTCGTGAAACCTTATCCAACCAGAAAATTACGCCCTGAACTTTTTTAGGAGATATCAAGGATATGCGAAGGTTATTTGTGGCTGTTGCGGGAGCGGTTATGATGGCTGTGGGAAGTGGAGCTGTAGCCCCAGCTAACGCTGAACTCTTAGACTTCAGCTTTACTACTGTAAGCGGTGCAACAGGTTCGTTTACCTTAGACACGGACACTCCCGCCTCTGGTGAGCCATCCCTTGGAGGTGGATCTGCGTTTCCAGGGACTCCAGGAATTTTATACCCTAATGCGGTTTCTGACTTATTTTTGTCATCCACACAATTAAATTTGAGCGGCGTCACCGCTGACTATGAGGTTGTCCCAGGTCTGACTTCTGCAGGTCTTGGTCTTCCTCCAGGTCTGGGAGTTCTTAGCGGTCCTGTTTATCCAACCGGATGTTCAAGAGGAACTAACTTCACATGTGCAGTGACTATTGGTGTACTCTACTCAGGTAACCCCTCAGAACTTTCTGATGACCCAGCTTCTTACTTAAGTCTTGGAATTGAATTTTTTGATCCCGAGACCGCAGAACAGATTAACCTTACCCCGGATCTGTATACCAATTTTCAAGTTGTGCGTAGGCAACCTGTCCCTGAGTCGAACTTTAGCTTAAGTATTTTAGCTTTTGGTATTGCTGGGGTAGGATTACTACTGAAACGTAAGAAGAACAACAACAAGCAGCTACCTATCTAAAAAAATAGCGATAGCGTAAGCGCAAGCGCACGCCAAGGGCGAACGCGAAGCGGCTCCCTGCTGGAGCTAGCGCTGCAGCAAAGCAGCAGATCGCATTCCCCAAAAAATCAAATCCGCTTCAACATTCAAACTATCTACAATCTCAGGAAACTGGGATTGTAGATAGTTTACCAGCAATTCGCGATCGCCCCCAGTCACCACAACATTCCCTTGCGGAAAATCCCGCCACCACGCTTCAATAAAATCTTTGATTCCAGCAACTAAAGTATAAATAACCCCACTTTGCATCGCCTCTTGAGTATTCAAAGCATACCGTTGGGGTAATTGCTGGGGTAACTCAACTGTTGGTAATTGTCCTGTTCTTTCAGCAAGAGTCGCAAGCTGCAAGCCGAGTCCTGGAAGAATTGCGCCTCCAACTAAATGTTGGTTAGCATCTGCACCAGTAAAAGTAAGTGCTGTCCCCGCATCAATCACCAGCACAGGAAAACCCCAATTGTTCCCAGCACCCCATAAAGCTAATGCACGGTCGATTCCCAGTGTCGGATACATCCCCTTTATGGGAACTTGGTCTAAGCTTAGAATGCGAACATTAGGATAAATCTGCCATAGTGCTGTTTGACTAGGAACAACGGAGGCTACGATCACAGGAGGGGAGGGGAGAAATGAAGAGAGTGTTTTTAAAAAATCTTCCATGTTCCCGTGTCTTGCTTTCCCAGTTGCTTCATTGCTTGGGAAAATCTTTAGTAATAAATCCTTCAGTGTTTGAGATTGAGACAGTTGCTGAATAACATCTGCTGGTAAATAATCTGTATCCCAAGCATAAATCAGCGTTTCACCTGTAAACTGCGCCCAATGCAGTCGGGAATTTCCAATCATCAAAGCTAGCCAAATTGTCTGGTGAGTGTCTCTCATCTGCTGTTTAAGCTTTACACTCTTTATCCATAGTGAACCTTTTCATGTTTATTATCAAATGTATATAAAAATTAATAAAAGTTTACAAAAAAAACGTGTCACAATAGGGACAGAGTAATAAATACTCAATTGCTAAGGAGACAAGTTATGGTAGCGCTCACCGAAAAAACCAAAAAAAGGCTAACCATTGAGATTGGCGAAATTGCTGCCGAGACAACGGCAATTCGTTCTTTGGATTGGGATCGCGATCGCTTCGATATCGAGTTCGGTCTACAAAACGGTACGACCTACAATTCATTTTTGATACGCGGTGAGAAAATAGCGCTGGTTGACACCTCACACGAAAAGTTTCGCCAGCTGTACTTAGACACTCTTAAAGATCTCGTTAATCCAGCAGATATTCAATATCTTATTATCAGCCACACTGAGCCAGACCACAGCGGTTTAGTGAAAGATGTTTTGCAACTAGCGCCGGATGTAACAGTTGTCGGTTCTAAAGTTGCTATCCAGTTTCTAGAGAATTTAGTGCATCGTCCGTTTAAGCGGAAAATTGTCAAAAATGGCGATCGCCTGGATTTAGGCAACGGACACGAACTAGAATTTGTCATCGCACCAAATTTACACTGGCCCGACACTATATTCAGTTTTGACCATAAAACCCAAACTCTGTTTACCTGTGATGCGTTTGGGATGCACTATTGCTCAGATAGCACCTTTGACGAAGACTTAAAAACAATAGAAGCAGATTTTCAATATTACTACGAATGCCTGATGGCTCCCAATGCCCGTTCAGTTCTGTCTGCCCTCAAGCGGATGGATGAACTGGAAAAAATCAGCATGATTGCTACAGGTCATGGACCATTATTACAACATAACGTTGACGAGCTCACTGGACGTTATCGCAATTGGAGCAAAACCCAAGCGAAGGCTGAAACTAGTGTAGCGGTTTTTTATGTTTCAGATTACGGTTATAGCGATCGCCTAGCTCAAGCAATTGCCAGTGGTATTACCAAAACTGGTGTCGCCACAGAAATGGTAGACTTGCGTGCAGGCACTGATTTACAAGAATTGCGGGAACTTGTAGGCCGTTGTGCTGGTATTGTTATTGGAATGCCTCCAGCTTCTAGTGCAGCCAATATCCAAGCAGCTATCAGCACCATTTTAGGCTCAGTTCATGAAAAACAAGGAGTAGGCATTTTTGAATCAGGCGGTGGAGATGACGAACCAATTGATCCATTGCTAAGTAAATTCCGGAATTTGGGTTTAATAACAGCATTTCCAGGAATTCGGATTAAACAAACACCTACAGAAAACACTTACAAGCAGTGTGAAGAAGCGGGGACAGATATTGGACAGTGGGTGACACGCGATCGCAGCATCAAACAAATGAAATCCCTAGGTGCTGACGTTGATAAAGCACTAGGTAGAATCAGTGGTGGACTGTACATCATCACTGCCAAAAAAGGCGATGTATCTAGCGCCATGTTAGCTTCTTGGGTGAGTCAAGCCAGCTTCAAACCCTTAGGAATATCTATTGCTGTTGCTAAAGATAGGGCGATCGAATCACTCATGCAAGTCGGCGATAAATTCGTGCTAAACGTCCTAGAAGAAGGTAACTATCAAAAACTGATGAAGCACTTCCTCAAACGTTTTGCCCCAGGTGCTGATCGTTTTGAAGGAGTCAGAACCCAGGCTGCTGAAAATGGTGCACCCATTCTTGCAGACGCATTAGCATATATGGAGTGCGAAGTCATCAGTAGGATGGATGGTGGCGACCACTGGCTAGTATACAGCAACGTATACGCAGGACGAGTTTCCAAACCAGAAACCTTAACAGCAGTCCACCATCGTAAAGTGGGTAATCATTATTAACTGCTTATGACTCTTTTCTGCTTAGTTCACGGTGCCTCTCTGGGCGCTTGGTGTTGGAATTTACTCACCCAAGAGATAGAAGCGCGTGGTCATCAGACGGTAGCAGTGAATCTCCCAATTGAAGATCCGAGTGCTGGTGTTGTTCAATATGCCGAAGTTGTGAGCAAGGCGCTGCAAGGATTTGAAGACGATGTGGTGCTGGTTGGTCACTCAATGGCAGGCTTAACTATCCCCCTTGTTGCTAGCCAGCGTCCAGTGCGTCAGCTTGTTTTCGTTGCTGGGCTGATTCCGCACATCGGTTTAAGTGTCCTCGACCAGTTTTATGACGAGGTAGATCCCAATTTCCTTAAAATGATAGGTTATAAATTGCCAGAAGCTGAGAAGTTTGAGCAGTTTCGGGATGAGCCAGATATGTTCAATCCGGCAGCACTGAGGATAACCTCTTTACAAGACGAGGCTGTCGCCAGAGAATTTCTCTTTCACGACTGCGCCTCAGATGTAGCGAGTTGGGCATTTCCGAAGTTGCGCAATCAGGAGTTTTTATATATGAGTGAGGTCAGTCCCCTACAAGCTTGGCCAGATGTAAAGTGTACATATATCGTCTGTGGTGAGGATCGTTGCCTTTCTCCTGCATGGTGTCGATATGCTGCACACAAACGTCTTGGTGTTGATGCAATTGAGTTACCTCAAAGTAGTCATTGCCCAATGTTATCTCACCCTACTCAGCTCGCCGATGTACTAGCTAAAGTCGCCTCTACATGAGGTATAGCAATCCCAGATCGGTCGTGAACAAAATATTATGATAACGTAGACGCGGAGCGGCTTGCCGCAGGCTACCGCAAAGTACGCGTATCTCCTGCGGAGACGCTGAGTCGCAAAGCGAGACGCTGCGCGAACGCTAACGCGTAGCGTGCGCCTTCGCGCATAGTACACGAAGGAAGAAAAGAGAGAAGATGTTCACAAACAATTTAGCTTTGGTGTACACAGTTCAATATAAAATTTTACTAAATAAGACTTATGCCAGAAAATAAACCCCGTGACGTTCAGGTTTACCCCATCGCTACAGACACAACTGTGTTTCGTTCCCGCAGTTGGACACGTCTAAGATTTGAAATAGAATATGCTTTAGCAAAAGGGACAACAGCAAATACTTATCTCATCAAAGGAGATAAAATCGCTCTGGTTGATCCTCCAGGAGAAACATTTACAGAAAGTTTCCTGAAAGCGTTGCAGCAACGGTTCGATTTAAAAAAATTTGATTACGTCATTCTTGGTCACATCAATCCCAACCGCGCCGCAACTCTCAAAGCTTTGCTGGAACTTGCACCACAAATCACATTTGTTTGTTCTAACCCAGGAGCAAAAAATTTGCGTGGTGCATTGGAAAATCCAGATTTACCAGTGATGGTGATGCGGGGGGAAGAAACTTTAGATTTGGGTAAAGGACATCATCTACAGTTTATTCCTACTCCCAATCCCCGCTATCCAGACTTACTTTGCACCTACGATCCACAAACTGAAATTCTTTACACAGATAAGCTTTTTGGTGCGCATATCTGTGGCGACCAAGTTTTTGATGAAGGCTGGGAAATCATTAACGAAGATAAACGCTATTATTTTGATTGTCTGATGGCTCCCCATGCTCGTCAAGTCGAAACAGCACTCGATAAACTTGGCGACTTACCCGTGAGAATGTATGCGACTGGTCATGGACCTTTGGTACGGTATAGCTTAATTGAACTAACAGAATTTTACCGTCAATGGTGTCAGCAGCAAGCATCGCAAGAGACATCTGTGGCGTTGATTTATGCTTCGGCGTATGGAAACACGGCAACTCTTGCTCAGGCAATAGCTCGTGGGATAACAAAAGCAGGCGTTGCTGTAGAATCAATTAACTGCGAATTTGCTGACCCAGAAGAAATCCGTGCTGCTGTAGAGAAAGCATCTGGCTTTATCATTGGTTCTCCAACTCTTGGTGGTCATGCACCAACTCCCGTGCAGGTCGCTTTGGGTATTGTGCTTTCCACTGCGACTAACAACAAACTTGCTGGTGTGTTTGGTTCTTTCGGCTGGAGTGGGGAAGCAGTCGATATTATCGAGGGTAAACTGAAAGACGCTGGCTATCGATTTGGTTTTGATACTATCAGGGTGAAGTTTAAACCCAATGATGCTACCCTGCAAATGTGTGAAGAAGCAGGAACTGACTTTGCCCAAGCACTCAAGAAAGCGAAAAAAGTGCGAACTCCCAGCCAGCCCGCCACGACGACTGAACAAGCAGTCGGGCGCGTTGTTGGTTCACTGTGTATCCTCACAGCAAAGCAAGGCGATATTTCCAGTGCAATGTTAGCCTCTTGGGTATCTCAAGCAAGCTTTAATCCGCCTGGTTTAACCATTGCTGTGGCGAAAGACCGTGCCGTAGAACCACTGACGCACTCTGGTAACAAATTCGTCCTCAATGTCCTGAAAGAAGGAAATCACATCGGCTTAATGAAGCACTTCCTCAAACCCTTTGGTCCAGGACAAGACCGATTCGATGGTGTGGCAACTCAAGAAGTTGAAAACGGTTGTCCTGTTCTTAATGATGCTTTAGCTTACTTGGAATGTTCCGTAAAAAACCGGATGGAAGTAGGTGACCATTGGCTTGTTTATGCAACTGTGGATAATGGCAAAGTGCTAGATGGTGAGGGAATTACCGCTGTGCACCATCGTAAATCAGGTAACCATTATTAACAATTCAAAATTCAAAATTCAAAATTCAAAATTAAAGACAGTTAGGACTTATATCATGTCCGGATGAATACTTATAATTAAGCCGCCCTGGTTCTGGGCCACCAGTAGTAGCAAGTTAGTCCAGAGATTAAATCGTGCTGTTTCATTAGTTGTTGGCAGCGATAAACCAAGAGCTCTTCCATTTCGTCCAAAGACGATGGTGAAGAATTCGCGACGATTTCATTTGTCAGGGGCCATAATCGTTCAGCAGGTTGTAATTCAGGTGAGTACGCGGGTAAGTACATTAAATCAATACCTTCTGGCAGGTTTAAATCATTACTTGTATGCCAACCTGCTTGGTCAACAGCCAGGAGGACTCGTTTTTGATTTCCAAGACCATACTCTTGAGCAAAATCAGCTAAAACTCGATTAAATAATTGAGTATTCACACTGGGCAGAATCCACCAATATGTTTCTCCGGATTCTGGATGTACAAACCCATACAGCCACATCCATTTATACGTTTGCTGTACTGAAGCGAACGGTTGTTCTGCTTCTGGTATCCAAACTCGACGCAGAATTGGATGAAGGCCCAAACGATGCTCATCCATACTCCAAACCTCTATWTCGGCATCTGGATATCGGGATTGAAGGAATTGGAGCCGTAAATCGAGTTTTTTTTCCAGTTTTCTTGTTCGATTGGGTCGCAAGCGCCATGCTCCGGTCGAGTCACACGTAAGCGGAAAGTCATTTGTTTTATGTATTCCCATCCACGCCGACGATCAATACTTTGTCCTGTTAGTTCGCTTAACCAATCTGCCACCTTACGACCATTCCACAATCCCCCATCTGGTGCCTTGTGTGAAAGCACTTGCCACAGTTGGGCTTGTTGTACATCTGTTAATAATGATTCTTTGCCTCGATTCTGATGCCGTTGGTCTCCCAAGACCATTGGACCATCTTGGTTGTAACGTTTGACGAGTTGATAAATCCAAATTCTCGTGTAACCTGTTACTTGAGATACCTCCAGCACGGTCTTTCCTGTTACCAATAACCAAATTATTTGGTAATGACTACGTTCCGTTGTTTGTGTTGCTTTACGGTAACGGGAAAACAGTTCTTCCGGACTTAAGTAGTTGGCGATCGCAATCCGTTTCGGCATAGTGTAAGTAGACGCACTGCAACGATTCCATCTTTATTATAAGTAATCAACCGGACATGATATTACGCATTGACAAAATAGGCAAGAAGTGGCGTAAGTATGAATGAGGAAATTTTCAGGCGATCACTAATTAATAGGGACACGCTCAAGAGCGATTATATCTATGTTGTTAGGACTTACGCACTCGTGACAAAAATTGTTCGATCACGACAAAAACGCCGATTTGCCTGACTTCCCTACTACTCTTCTTTCCTGGGGTGGATGTTGATGATACGCTCTTTCTATACGGTCTAATGTAATATTGCCTAGTGTAGGGGGTTATGTTTATGTATTTTTTGATGGAAGCAGCAGCGCAAGCAGTCAAAGAACCATACCAATTTCCTTTTGCTTTCACAGCTGTGTATGTGATTGGCTTTATCGCTGCTGTCACCATTGGCTCAATTGCTTGGTACAATTCTAAACGTCCCGTTGGTTGGGAAAACAAAGAGCGTCCTGATATTGTACCTAAAGTTGAAAAAGACCCAACTCCAGGACTGGGTGAACCGAAGTCCTAGATAGTTCGCAAGTTGTGAGTGCTGATGCCAAATCCGCTTCTTGTGCCTCCTTTGAAGCCCAGCACAGATGGGGCGACACAAAAGTTGTCCATAAGCGTGCGGACTATTATCCAAGGAGAATGATTGACTCGGAGTTTGGTTTTACTCAGGACTCATTACTCAGAACTGGTGGACTCTTTCAATTCTGAACTTCAACCCAACGACGGTAAAGCTTTTGAATTTGTTTCAGAACAGCGTTATGCCGAGGTTGGGTTGAATCACTTGTGTCTGATAATTTTTGTAGTTTGGTGAGGAGTCTTGCTTCTTCTATCGCCACTTCACCATCACTGTAAATTAAGCCACTGATAGCTTCGATCAGATTTTGGCATTGTTCTGGAGTGGGGCGATCGCCTAAATATTCCTTCACCCACTCGTAAAACTCTTCTGGCTGTACTGCAACCAATTCATGTAGCAAAGGCTGAATTTCTGGCTCGTTAGCCATACCCTTTTCTTGAGCTATTTTGCGAAGATATTGTCTCTCTTCTGGCTGAATTCTACCATCAATCCAAGCGGCTCCAATCAGGATTTTTACCAAGTTTTTCACACTGGAATTATTAACCATGATTTTTTTAAGGTATTAGGATTTGGGAATATGTCTTCTTACTTATTTTCCCCATTCTCTATACCTCTTCACTGAAAAATCTCAAAACTTTAATTGTTTTTTCTTAAGCGCACCATAAAAAAGCCATCCATGTCTTGTTGGTGGGGTAATACTTTGATCCAGCCTTGTGGAGTGGAGTATGTACTAGCGGGAGAATCAGCACTCGGAGGTTCTATTTCCCAATTTGGATTCTGGGCTAGAAAAGAGGAAACGACTTCTTCATTTTCTTTGGGATGCAGTGTACAGGTGGAATAAACGAGGACGCCACCTTGCTTGACAAAAGTCGATGTATGTGAGATTAGTTGTTTTTGAAGCACTGAAAGTTCATCCACAGTTTCTGGTGTCTGTCGCCAACGAGCATCAGCATGGCGGTGCAAGGTTCCTAAGCCAGAACATGGTGCATCTAGTAGGACACGGTCAGCAGTGTTTTGAAACTGGGGCATATTACGACTGTCACCAGCACAAACTTCAATAGATTTTAACTTTAGCCGTTGAGCATTTTCTTGGAGTTTCACCAGACGAGAGGGAGTGCGATGGCGCTTCGCGCCCGCCTCTTTGAGGCGATCGCAACCAAAAATTTTACCTTCATCCTTCATCAACTCTGCAATGTGAGTTGTTTTACCCCCTGGTGCAGCACAAGCATCAATCACCACCTCACCTGGTTGAGGGTCGAGTAAATGACTAACCAATTGGGCGCTACTATCTTGTACACTCCACCAACCCTCGTTATAACCGGGTAAATTTTGAATAGGGCCAGCGTTACTGATCAATCGTAAGGCTTGCGGTAGATGGGAAACCGGTTGAGACGCAACACCAGCAGATGTCAACGCCACTTCCACTTCTTCTATTGAAGTACGAAGGACGTTGACTCGCAAATCAATAGCTGGAGTTTTATTCATCCACAAGCAGAGTTGTTCTGTTTGCGCTAAACCGAATTGTTCCACCCAGACTTGAATCATCCAGTCAGGAAAGCTGTGTAAAATACCTAAGCGTTCTATGGGGTTAGAAGATTGAACAGAGACTTTATCCTTAGTGGTTCCATCTTCTTTGTTTTCTAAACGGATATACTGTCGCAATAGACCGTTCACAAAACCCGTTAGTCCAGAAAAGCCATTCTCTCTGGCGAGTTGAACAGTCGTATTCACAGCAGCACTTTCAGGAATTCGTTGTTGATACTGTAATTGGTATAAGCCCAAATGTAGAATAGTGCGGAGGTCTTTTGGCTGTTGGTGGGATTTCTTTTTCCCCAATTGGTCGATAAAGGCGTCAAGAGTACGCTGTCTTCTCGTGCAGCCATAAACTAATTCTGTGACGAGACGTCGGTCAGTATCTGGTAGACTTGCTTTTTGTAGCACTTTGTCTAGGGCAATATCAACATAAGCCCCTTTGTGAACATCTCGCAAGGCAATAAAAGCTAGTTGACGGGGAGATGTGAGTAATTCAAAATTCAAAATATGCCCTCCGGGCACGCTGCGCTAACAAAATTTACGCATTGGATAAGCCGATAGTAGCAAGTATTCTGGGGGCTTTGGCGATATTAGTGAACTGCGTTGAAGCAATGAGGTGCGCTTGCATGAGCATAACGCACCCTGGTGTGAAAATGAACTTTAAGTTATATTACAAGGCTTAACCAAAATATAGAGTATTGGCCTCAACCATTTCAAACTCACAAGCCCGAGAAGCAGGTTCTACACTAAATGATCCAAAACTGACCAAAGGTAAAAATCTAGGGTTGCGCAATAGTTCTTTTGCTAATAAGAATCCAGCAATTGTCCAAGTTTGATATTTTCTGGCTTGTTTGCCAGTGAGTCGTCCTTTCTTACCATCGTAATACTCTGGCCATTCATCTTCATGTAAGCGTGCTTCTGCAATTTCAATAGCCTTGTGTGCAAGATCTATTCTATTTGTTTTCACAGCAGCTGCGGATAACAACCACAGTAAAACAGGCCAACTTCCACCATTATGATATGACCAGGGTATGTTTTTGGGGTCACATCCAGTGACAATCTTATATTCTTCGTGTTCCAAAGCTGGGAAACAAATTTTCATGGGCATATCTCCCACCAAATCCTCCCATCTTTCTTCGATGAGATTCATAATTGCTTGTGATTGATCTTCACTAGTAAGGTCTGAGACAATAGCGATCATGTTTGCTAAAGAAAAGAAGCGAGTATCTAGCTGCGAAGGTCCAACATTACCAACTAGATAACCCCCTTTTCTTGGCAACCACTTGTCCAATTCATAATAAGGTAGTGAATCTGCATATACATTGAAGGGATTAGCAGCTGCTTTGCCATACTCTTCACTTTTAAAGCGATAAATCTTATTTAAACGATGAAGATCCATCCAATAATGTTGACGAATATGAGCCTGTAAAAGCGGTAAGCGATTATCTATAGCCGTAACAATATCTTCATTACCCTGACAAACCAGTAATTCTCTAGCTGCACGCAATGCAGCAAAAAATAGAGCTTGAATTTCCAATGGATGCCCAAAGATACCCATACGACGGTCAATCATACAAGCACCATCTGGAACCAATAGTGTTGGGTACATATCAAACCGAGTTGCCAAACACAGTTCCATAATTAATCTTAGACCGTGTTGGAACTCCGGTTGATATGCTAGAGAAAAATCTCTCGTAGCAACCACATAAGCACGCAATAAAATCACCCACCACAAGCAAGAATCAACAGGTGTGACTCGTGCAATAGCATGTTCACCAAAATCGGGTTCTAAATATTCTTCTTCACCTTCGCATACAACTTTGAAGCTAGCTGGCATTAAACCCCGACCTGGCATATAAGCATTCAGCTGTCTTTCTTTCGGCTGTAACCTTAAAGTTTCTTCTAAAAAGTTACGGACAATATCTGTTCTACCTTTGATCAGAAAAATTAAAGCTGAAGAGACAAAATCCCGAACAAAACATTGGTCGTAATTCAGCGCCTCTATTGTCACATCATAAGCAGCCACTGTCCCTATAGGACGACCTCGATAGTAGAGAATTGAGTTCTCTATTGCTGCCCACGCCTCTTTTTCTACACTGTCAATCGATACCAAGTCATTTAATTGCATTTTCTGAGCAACTCCATTTATTTCGTAAACTGTGGTTTTGTTGTAAATGCACCAAGATTTAAGTTTTAGCTGTTGTTTTCATCATAACAGTCATATTTTTTGAAATAGAGAATATTACTGTTTGACGATACTAACAGCAAAAATCTTGCATTTTATGCTTTTGCGGCTTTCTTGAGAGTTCTTATCTTTGTGTTAACTCTCTGTTTTTAAAAAATTTCTTGTCACTTCAAACAGTCAATGAAAATGTCTTCTCTGAGGATTTATGAGCATAATATTTGTTTGTTTGCAACCCAGAAATATTTGTTTTCCCAAACAATGACATACTTGAGTGACTTTGTAACATTTGGCTCAATTAAAAGTATCAACTTAAGTCATTTTACTGAAAAGACCTAGATATTAATTGGACGATCAACGAAATGATTGAACCATGCCTATATGATCAAAAATTATAACAATTTTTCACAATTTGCAATCTGATTTTAATTTTTTTTCTTTTAATGATTAGCAAAACTATCCAGATTACCTCAATTCCCTTTGAATAACAAGCTTCTCCAAGGTAAAATCAATTGAAAATCCCCACAAAAGTAAAAACACAATACAAGTCTTCCTGATGTAGTGGCGAAAAATTCATAAACGACAGAAATCAAAACAAAGTAATTTTTGAAACAACAAAAGTGTTGTATTTTTTTAGACGAGTTACGAATCTGTCTAATGACGGAACACTTTTGCGACAGACAAATCCACTTTTTGTGTTATGCCATTCGATACTTATCCGTGAATACCCCATCATTTACTATTTACTAAGAAAGAAATTTTTCTCCACGATTTAGGTAACTGCTTCGTGCCTAGACAAAAAAAATAGCAGTTAGCTGTCCGCAAAACTATAACAGGTTGCAGTGAGTGAACATCTCGAGCAACTATGGATGCCCGTCAAAGTACGCCATGTCTTAGTAACATATGTATACTCCATAGTTAGTGGATGGCAGTACAAATCCAGCTACTCCCTCTACACGAAAATTCTATTCTATTATGCTGACTCAATAGAAACTGTGATTTAAAAGTCCACTTCTAAATCTCCTAGTGTGTCATTCCAACTAATCCTCTAACTGTGGGCAAGACTAATTTGATATACAATGAGATTGTGTACATATCAAAACATTTCTACCTGTGTAATATATTAGACAGAAAAATTGTTACATGTACCAATACTCTCAAAACTGCAATCTAACAAAATTTTAGAATCTTTAGCATTCTTTTTTTACTAGAACGATTTTGAAGAAAAATTCTGTGTCTGTATATACATAATAGCTTGAAAAACCGATTTTTGTTCAGCAAAAATCCGTAAACTATTTGAATTTTATTGTGAATTTTATGTAAAGAGTTAAACTGGTTTTGTGTAATATTTATACATATATTTGCTGTCGTATGTTTTGTTTTTTTCTCCGTTGATAAATAAGTTTAACCGTGAAAATAAAGCTAACTCTGTAACCAAACATCAAGCGATTAAAAGCCTTCTGATTGGTTTGTTATCAATTTGAAAAATGCTTTTAGCTAACGCACCAACGACTGTGCAAGGTGCGCTGCGTGAAAACGCACCTGGAGAGTGATTCAACATTTTTTACAAAGCTTGAATCTTTCTCACCAACTTATTTACTGGAGTTAACGCACCCTACAATTTAAGGTTTACTTAGTGAAGTACCCCGCACTTCGTAAAACTACGTACGGGGCTTCCTGACCTCACCCACTACTGCGAGTGATATCCAGTCTTTCAACTGGCTGTTCAGGCGTAAATTGACACGGATTCCAGGGGTATTTTTTGATTCCGAAAATAGGATCAGGTTAAGCGCAGCATTGACATCGCGATCCCAAAAACTTTTACATTCAGGGCATTCCCATTCACGAATAGTAAGAGTTAGCTCCTCGTTAATGTAGCCACAATTGGAACATCTTTTAGAACTAGGGAAAAACCTATCTACATCGCGTACTTCACAACCGTAGATATCCCCTTTGTATTCCAACATTCATTATAAGGAAATTTGCCCAAGCATAGTTGTAAATAGTTGTAAACTACTTTAAATAGGTAGCAATTTAGTTAATCGATTTGCATGATTTATGCCATTTCATTGCTGAGGAATGAGTGAAATCCGTCGTTGAAAAACAATCATCTCAGTACCAACAACAGGATTCCGTGCGACCAGCTTACCTCGTGAGTCAATAATATCTAAATGAATGAAATCCAATTCTTTGGAACGTTCCAGCATTTGAGCCAAGAGTTTGTCTTGCTCTGATTGTTTGAGATTATACCATTCATCCTGGATTGTGATAGCAAGACTACTGCTACGAAAGTTAGCTTGAATTGACTGTATTAAACCAGGGGCGAAGCGATCGCTAACCTCTGCGACTTGATTTTCGATAGCTGCAATCAAGGTTTGTTCTGGTGTCAAAATAATGGTTGGTGTTGGAGTTGCTTCCGGTTCTGGTTCTGGTGGTGGAGTTTCCTCTACTGGGGGCGGAGTCTGGTCAGCTACTGCTGGCGGTGGAGTTTCCTTTACTGAGGGCGGAGTCTCCTCTGCTACTGGTGGTGGAGTTTCTTCCACAGGCGGCGGTACGATTTCCTCAGCTATTGGTGGCGTGGGAGGTGTTTCTACTTCTGGCGCAGTCGTTATCGTTGCCGATGAAGGTGTTTCAACTTCTGGTGGAACAGTTGCGACTTCAGTAGGCTTACTACCAAACACCGTAGAACTTGTCCAAACAAGAATCACTACGATTCCAGCAACTATACCGGTTATTGCTGTATCCGACAACTTTCTAGATAAATTTCGTGGTAAGACTGAGCGAATTTTAGCTAAAACAGCACTCCATGCCAACTGGAGTTTCTGGAAAAAACCAGGAGTTTCTTTACCCCCAACAGAGGGTTGTGTCTCTAATTTGTCTACCGTTGTTTCTAGAACCCCAATTGTCCCTCTCAGAATTCGGATAGTTATTGCCTTCCAAATTGGCTGGACTGTCTGGTATTGTTCTTGGGGAGGTTGAGATGCTGACGAAAGCGTCGGTTGCGGTGGGTTCGCTTCCGGTTCAGGGGAAAAAGGTGGTTGTGAATTCTGATTGTCTTGAGACATGGAACTTTAACCGACAGCTGCGAATCAAAGACAAGAGACTTTCTTCTTGTAGTGCAGCCTCCTCAGCCTTAATTTATCACTTCATTGCATCAGCTATACTTTACTATTTATTGAATTTGGTCATCTTATGAAGTTGAAACGTCGTCAATTTTTGTTTTTCAGTAGCCTCAGCGCCATTGGGTTAGGATTCATAGGTTGTGTCACTCGTCAAGCTGGCAAAAATCCTGGAATTGCTGTATCTAAAGCTGCTACACCCCCTAATCCAGCCAAAAACAACTCGTTACTACGTTTTGTTTCTGTTGCAGATACAGGTACTGGAGATCAAGGACAATACGCTGTAGCTAAGGCAATGACTAACTATCACAGTAAAAATCCCTATGATTTAGTCGTTCTAGCTGGTGATAACATTTACACCAATGGTGAAATGGAAAAAATTGGCGCGGTATTTGAGCGTCCCTATGCACCATTACTAAAACAAGGTGTGAAATTCCAGGCTGCTCTCGGAAATCACGATATTCGTACCGCAAACGGTGACCTTCAACTAAAGTATCTTAATTTTAATATGAAGGGGCGATATTACACATTTCAACGCGAGCAAGTGCAATTTTTTGTTTTAGATACGAACACCAATGCTGATTGGCAAAAGCAGCTAAAATGGTTGGAGCAAGAATTAAGCGCTTCTAAAACACCTTGGAAAATTGTGTATGGTCATCATCCAGTTTATGCATCGGGTGTGTATGGTAGCAACGCAACATTTATTAAAACCTTTACTCCATTATTTCAAAAATACGGTGTTCAACTATATATAAATGGTCATGAACATCATTATGAACGCACTCGTTCCATTAATGGAACAACTTATTTAATATGTGGCGGTGGTGCGGGAACTCGTCCTGTCGGTCGTTCCGAATGGACAGAATATTCGGCAGAAAAGTTAAGTTTTGCTGCCTACGAAGTTTATGCAGATAGAATAGAAATTAGTGGTATCGGCACCGATAATAGCGTTTTTGATAAAGGGATTGTTCAACTCAAATCAGTTTAAGTTTTGAACCTCTGATAAAACTCATCTTTTGGGGAAATCAAACCACAGATATACACAAATCATTGATTTGAGTATATCTGTTTGTATCTACAGTTCAAATTAGCCGTAACCTTAATTTATACAAAAAATCCATTCTGCACTTCAATGAGTAACAACTTATGAAACTCAAGCGCCTAAACATGAACTCTTTTCGTGGAATCGGCGATTTGACGCTTGATTTCGCTGAAATGGAACCAACTGTCTTTCTTGGTATCAATGGTGTCGGGAAATCTAGCATTTTAGACTGTCTTGCTATTCTTTTTTCTCAGCTGACAGGGCGAATTCAAAACAGTAACTCTATACGTCACCTCAGTGAACAGGACATCACTAACACAGGTCATAAAACCCATATTTCAATAACAATTTCTCTGAAGCCAGAAGAAGAAGTAACCTGGTCTTTAACTCAGGAACGCAAAGAGGGTAAATCGGCGAAAAGCACGGGCGAAGTGCGATTAGAAGCGATAAAATCTTTGATAGATGGTATTAGTCAGCAACGCCTACAAAAGCTTGGGCGTGGAGACGAAGTGACAAACGCTTTACAAGCAGCCTCAATACTGCTAAGTCAGATAGAAGCTGATGAAGTGAATCAAAATCCTTTAAAAGATTTACAAACACTGGTTGATAACATAAACAATCAGTTAGAAAATCATGATAATGCTAGTATTCCTTTGGCTGTTTATTATCCAGTCAATCGTGCCGTTATTGATATGCCTTTGGAAATTTCCGAGGAACATTTATTTACCCAAAGAAATGCCTACGACCAAGCACTGACTGGTGGAAGAATTGATTTCAAAAGTTTCTTTGAATGGTTTAGAAACCGGGAAGATTTGGAAAATGAATTGCGACGGGATAATCCGAACCATCGAGATAAGCAGTTAGAAGCGGTGAGAGGAGCTGTATCATCTTTACAACCAGATTTTTCTGATTTACGAGTTGAGCGATCGCCCCTACGCATGACTGTCAAAAAACAAGGTCAAGAACTCATCGTCAATCAATTATCAGATGGCGAAAAATGCTTGCTAGCAATGGTGGGTGATTTGGCAAGACGTTTGGCTATCGCCAACCCAGGTTTAGATAATCCACTAGAAGGGAAAGGTGTTGTTCTCATTGATGAAATTGAACTACATTTGCACCCCAAATGGCAACGGCAAGTTATTACAGCGATGACCAAAACATTCCCTAATTGTCAGTTTATTATCACCACCCATTCACCACAAGTGGTTAGTCATGTCAAACCAGACAGCATTTACCTCCTACAAGCAACACCTGATGGAATCGTTGCTGAACGTCCTGAAAATTCTTTTGGCAGAGATAGCAATCAAATTCTAGAAGACCTCATGGAGGTATCAGAAAGACCTCAGGAAATCAAAGACAGTCTCCAGAATTTGTTTAGATTAATTGATCAGGGACATCTCGATAACGCTAAGCAATTGCGCCAAAATTTAGCCGACAAAATTGGAGAAGACGATCCGGAGTTTGTCAGGGCAGATGTTCTTATCCGACGCAAGGAAATTCTTAATCGATGAAGTATATCCACAAGAGTAAAGAACCTGATAGCTTCACGAAATGGAAGCAGAAACTAGGTAGCCGAATACCCGACTGGAAATCTTTTCCACAACCAGTAAAAAATGAAGTTTATCACTCATTACTACAAGAGCAAGGTTTTGTTTGTTGCTACTGTGGTATGTCCATAGGCAGAAAGCAATGCCACATTGAACATTTTAGACCCAAGAGTGTTTATAGAGATCTCACATTTGAGTACACCAATCTTATCGCTTCATGCCAAGGCGAAGATGAACACAAACCTCGTGTACCAGTGCATTGTGGACACAAAAAACAAGCTTGGTTCGATGAAGAACTGATGATTTCCCCCTTAGACCCAAAATGTGCAGATTATTTCAAGTACTCTGGTTTTGGAGAAATATTGCCAACAGATGATAAGGACAAACAAGCCCCTGCTAAAACCACAATTCAAAAACTAGCACTCAGCATTGATAAATTGAGAAAAATGAGACGTGCAGCTATTGATGCTGTACTTATGGCGACTGACGGGTTAACAGCTACAGAAGTACAGCTACTTACTCAGGGTTATCAAAAACCAGATGCAAATGGAAGGTATACACCATTTTCTGCGGCAATTACTTATATACTCAAGCAGTATTTTTGATGATTGACTATAGATTTACCTTGTACAGTTGAAGCAGGTTGAACATTCAACAAATACTCAATTGTAGGCGCAACATCGATATTGCCAACCTCCCCTTATTTTCTATAAATCCCTAGTTTGACGCGGCTGAATTTAACGACGAAGCCGGGGTAGGATTTTGGTTAAAATAATCCAGAAAACAAGGCTGGCGATCGCACCTGCGCCAATACTGTACCAAAAAGCTTGTGTTTGGTAGAAAGGAATATCTTTAGGTGGGGTTTGTTGAGCGATAATGACAGAGGATGCAATTTGGCTTGTTGCTAGTCCAACACCTACAATAGCAATAGTCGTGTTGAGGTTGCGATCGCGCTGTGCTTCCTCTATCTCCACCATCCCGCGAATTGTAGCCGTTAAGTTTTCTAATATTGCTAATCCTGGATTTAGACCGAGATAGTCTTTTTCTAATTGTACCTGATATTTGTCTTTGACTATCTGGCTGAATTCTTCTAAAAATTTATCGGTTGGAAAAATTTTTTGACACTGTTTTTCGTAGTTACGCTCATTAACTTCAACTGTGTGCTGTTGAGTTTGCAGGAGGTTTATATCTTGGACGTAATTAAATAGAGTATTAATGTTTTTTTGCAATTCGCTTTTTAGCTCTTGCAATCCTTTGTTTGATAAACTTTCTAAACTCTTCTGGTCTATTAAACCATGTTCATATTTCTTCGACAGCCTTAATTTTAGTTCCCGTCCCTGTTCATAAGCCCAAAGGATTTTATGTCTACAGTAAAATAAGTATCTCCATGTGTTATAATATTTACTAGCTTGTTTAAATTTATCTTCATCAGGATAAAAAACAACTATTACATGACTGTCTTTTTCAATTTTGTCCCAACGCCCTTCACCACGCCACATTTCATAGACTGTAGCGCCTAAAAGTTCTCCGAAATTTTGATGTTGGTGTCCTTGTGGAATTAAGGCTTTGTAAGCTTGATGAGCGTTTGCTTCAAGAATTGGGTTATTAGCTGGGATTGTCCAGCCTGATATCATGCAAGTTTGTCCTAAGTAGTCATTTTCTGAAAGTTTTCCAGGTGCTAAATTGCCAATTTTTGGTAAAACGTCTAAATCTTTGATTTGAGTTAACGTATGCTCAATATCAGATAATTCAACTTGCTGTTCAACAGAACAGCTATAGCGTAGGCAGTTAGTATCATCAAAATTCGCTTGACTGTAAGAACCATCAACAGCATTAGTAGTAGAAATTTTGTTCCAGAAATTAAGGCGTTGTGGATCTTCGTCGTCGGGTTTAGTTGAGAATCCCTTTTGTTTAAGTTGTTCTGCAAGCTTTGACCAATAATCTTGCGTCTTGCTCGAATCATCTGCAAGATTATAAGTGAATAAGTCTAGGGTGGGATACTCTATTTTAGACATTAAGAATTTTTGGGGATAATTTCTGACTTGTGCTTCTTGGCTTCTGCGCTGGAATCAGGATCTTGAAAAATTTTGATCGCAATATTCCCAATATGTTCTGGGGGCATTGTAGGTTGATTCTGCTGACTGGGTTTATCGAATTTGTTGAGTTCTTGACTTTTATATTGCGTCTGAATATTCATTCGCGCATTACGGTAAGACTCCTTAAGACAGTCGTTTTCTGCCAATTCTATCAAGCGGTTAAGAGCATTATCCTTTTGTGCGTTTGCAAGCATTTCACCAACTTTATTGATTTCCTGCTGTAAAGCTGTTGGTAAGCGAGAATCTAATTCTACCAAAGCTGTTAAAAAGGCGCGGAGGGTGATTCTTTGTAGTAGGTCAAGCATAGGATGGAATAAGGGGTAAAGGAAATAAAGCTAACATCTAAAATAGGTAAAAAGCGCTGGCTTTCCAACGAAATGGCTCATTTTACCGTGTTGTACTTGGTTTACCAGTTAAAATAAAGCCAGCCGAATAATAAGGATGAGCATAGGGAGATTCGGTAGGTTCCTTCTTCTTTTCTTTTATGTCATCTTCAATAGTTTTCACTTCTGTTTCCAGAAAGGCTGTCGATTGGGGTTCATTCAATTCCTCGGCTAAGTCACTATACCACTTAGCTAAATCTTTATAGCTTAACTGACGTAGCCAATCTTTTGCTTGTCTCAGTGCTATGGTAGGGGTTTGTCTTTCTTTGAGTAACTGGTAAAATTTAATTATGAGTAAAGCAGTGGAACGTTCATCGACTCTCCACAGAGTACTAACAACGTAGTTTGCTCCCTTGGCAAGAAACCCACTGACTAAACCAACATATTCATCGATTATCCTCTCTTTGCTTGATTCCTGGCTAGTGACCCCAGTTTCGCAAGCAGAAAGACAAATGAGTTGATACTTTCGTAAGTCTAATTCTGGACACTCAAAAATGTCACCCAAAGTCAATTTCTCTGCGTCCGCTAACTCCAAAGCTGATTCTCTCGGCTTTTCTAAATTGTGTGAGCCATGTCCTGTAAAGTGAAAATAACCTTCATACTCTCCTAAAGCTTTGATCAAGTTAGTTTTTGTTACAAGCGGGTCTGGCAATTTACCATACTGTGGATATAGGTGGTAAAGAGCAGCAGATTGAATTTGTGTAAATAACAAGTTATTTAAAGGCATTTCTATATTCAGAAGTTTTGGGCTATCGGTATTTTCGCTGTTTGATGTCGATTCCAACAACTGCAAGCCAATCTGAAAACTTGGTAAGTAAGTAATGATAAAATCTTTCTCGTTAAATAGGTAATCTAGGGGTAATAGGTGTAATTCCCGGTGGGGAATGAGAATCAAGTTATCAACATCTTGGAGATTTCCTTGAACAATGCGCTTAATTTCTAGAATTTCACCAAGAGTTTCCAACATAGATTTCATATTTTTCCGCCAAGGAGTCGTTTCTTTATCTGTGTTAGGAACATTACAGTAATACTGATAAGACTCTTTCCATTGCTGCATCCACTTTGCAAAACGCTGAAGCTGATAAAAATGAGGGCGAGAGTCTCCCTGTTGTGATTCGCTTGGTAATTGTGGTGACAGGATTTTTAGGGGTTCATTATGTTTGATAATGAAAGTAGTGATAGCAATAGGGCTGAGATGCCAGTAAATTACCGCAGTTTTGGGATTAAGTAGTTTCTCTGTCTGTTCAAACTCAAACTCGGTAGGCGGTTGATAAATTGAACCTTCCCTCAGCCAAGCAAGGCAAATATTCTTGCGTTCCTCTGCTGTTTTTAAAGCTTTTATGTGTTTCTCTGGATCTTCTGACTGTGCAAGGATATCTACCCGCATTTGATTAAAAGCCGCTAATTTGCTGTCTAGGGTTATTTTCTCTTGCTCTGTTCTGGGTTTTCTCAGCCATTCTTCTAACTGCTGAGTCCCTTTCTCCAAATTTTCCTGGAATTCTTCAGGGTTATCCCATGAATTTACTTTCAGCAATTCTTGCAAGAATTGCAAGTGTTGCTCCGGAAACTTATCAAACGTCAGGAACTCAAGGGCTTCTTTATAGCTTTTTTTTGCTTCAGATAAATCTAAGAAAAAACGTGATTGTTGCATCATGTAATCTTGCAACAATTTGCTGCTACTTCCTTGATCATCAGGTGTTGGTATATGTACTGGATTTATACCGTCAACCGAGGTTTTTATAGCAGCTTCCTTATTTGGAGCAGATATGTTTGCTAAACCCTGATTTTTATTCCAAGCTTCCCACCACTGAGGATCTATACAGTCAAGAGCAAGATTATAAAATTTAATAACTTCTTTTGGATCTCGCTCTAACTTAACGAGTACATTTCCTTTGTTAACCAAAGCTTCATGCTTATCTGGCTTGATATCAATGGCTTTATCGTAGGATGAAAGTGCTTCTTCGTAGCGTTTCAAATACCCCAGCGCAATTCCCCGGTTGTGCCAAGCCAAATCGTTGTCTGGTTTAATTTTCAGTGCTTGGTCCAAAGATACTATTGCTTCTTCATAGCGTCCCCAAATTCCCAGCGCACTCCCCCAGTTGTTCAAAGCCGAATCGTCATCTGGTTTAATTTTGAGTCCTTGGTCGAAAGATGCTACAGCTTCTTCGTAGCGTCCCAAATACCCCAGCGCAATCCCCCGAATGTTCAAAGCCCAGTGGTCGTCTGATTTTATTTTGAGTCCTTGGTCAAAAGATGCTACAGCTTCTT
>NZ_JXCA02000001.1:424114-450343 GCF_000828085.3 Scytonema tolypothrichoides VB-61278 | reverse complement strand
TTCCAAGCCAAATATAAGTCTGGTTTAAATTTCAGTGCTTGGTCGAAAGATGCGATCGCTTCCTCGTTGCGTTCCAAATTCAGCAGCGCAAGCCCCCGGTTGTTCCAAGCCAAATATAAGTCTGGTTTAAATTCAATGGCTTGGTCGTAAGATGCTAGAGCTTCCTCGTAGCGTCCCAAATTCAGCAGCGCATTCCCCCGGTAGTTCCAAGCTTTATCATCGTCTGGTTTAAATTTCAGTGCTTGGTCGAAAGATGCAACAGCTTCCTCGTAGCGTTGTAATTCATTATTTAATACAATTCCTCTACTTTGCCAGTCTTCTGAATCTTGGGGGGTAAGTGCGATCGCTTGATCAAAATCTGCTTGTGCTTGCTGCGCTTGGTCAATTTTTTGGCAAGCCAATCCTCGCCTTACTAGCGCCAAAATGTAGTTTGGCTTAATTCTCAAAGCTTGGTTCAGGTATTCAATGCACTCGTGGTATTGTTCCAGATGATAACAAGTCAGACCCAACCCATAACTTACTTGGGGGTTTTGCGGTTCCAGTACAGCAGCTTGCTGAAAAATCTGTAAAGCTGCTTGGTACTCTCCCCGGTCAAGTTGGTTGTGTCCTTGCTCTAATAAACTTGCTACGCTTGGCATTATTGCCCAAAGTCCAATAACTTTGATTGATATTATAACTTCTAGGACTTACGCATTGACAGGAAATACCAAATATGTATAGGTTTGAGCCATTCAAACCTGATTTTTCGATAATCTTTTAGCGATCGCCCAAAGGGCAGACGCAATCATGCGTATCGCCACCCATCTGGCGATAATTCTCAAAGGATGGAAGCCTTACTAGCTTTCACCCTGCTTGAAAGTATGTTTTTCAGGCGATAGAGGTATAGGAATATTCTGTGTTCTTCTTAAGGAACAAATTAATTCCTCAACGCCCGTAAGAAACGTTGTAAACCCTTAAACAAATTGGGCTTTTTCACAGGTGAGGTCTCCAGTGTGGCGGATGTAGACTGTGCCTTAGCTAAGATTAAATCCAACTCGTCACCAGATGGCTTTTGCGGAAATTCGGCAATTTTTTGATACTCATCGCTCTTTTCCAGCCAAACTTCCCATGTCCCAGGGTAAGAGCGAAATACAGCTGTCTCATTATCTATGGGACGGAGATAGTAGCAAGATTCTAGTGTTTTAACGAAACGCTCACGTAATTGACGCGCAGTATAACCAATACCCACTGCTCCTAAGTCTTCTAAACGAGGGTTTAATATGATTATTGGGCGATCGCCCACCAATTGAGCCATCTTTTCCACCTCTAAAACTTCTACCACAGTAGGGGCAATGAGAAAGAAAATTTCATCCTCTGGTTCAATTTTGTCCTCCAGAGATAATTTTCCTGTACCAATATCAAAAATCTTAAACGCCACATCTGCCCAATCACGCTTCGCAAGCGCAGCACCACCAGCATCTGGAAAGAAAACTTTCAAACGGGAACCGTATTCTTCAAAAACTGGCAGAAATTGCTGCGCCACAACTATAGGTTTGAGTTCGGGAATCAGTATTTCAACTTGTAAGCGCTTATATCCATCTGCAAGTGCTGCTTTGGTTGCTTCACGGGCTTGAGCAATTGTATCTTCTAAAGAATTTGGAAGTTGAGTCATACTAAATAATTTTTGATTTTGGATTTTAGATTTTAACCCCAGATAAACGCAGATAATTGCCTGTCATATTCGTGTGCATCCGCGCTGAGAGTGCGGTTACAATTTCAACCAGTTATCAGTTATCAGTTATCAGTTATCAGTTATCAGTTTCCCTGTTCCCTGTTAAGAGTTCCCTGTTCCCTGCTTTAACTTAATGACTAACAACCAATTCTACAGGTGATAGTCGCTGCAAAACTTGCTTCAACACCATTGCTACCCAATCGACATCCGCTTCTGTTGTTTCGCGCCCCAGTGTCATGCGGATAGCTCCCAAAGCTGCGTTTTCTGAATAGCCCATTGCTAATAATATGGGACTAGGGCTGAGTTTACCACTATGACAAGCAGCACCAGCACTGATACCAATCCCAGCTAAATTCATCTGTCGTACTAGAGTTTTGCCACTCAGTTTTTCTCCATCAGCATGTTCTAAGCAAAAACTGACATGGTGAGGTAGGCGGTGCGTGCGTTCGCCTGTGGGAAGCAAACCAGGAATGTCAGTTAACTGGGCAAACAAGCGATCGCGCAACTTGATTAATCGGGGTGTTTCTGTTGGCAATTCTTGATCTGCCAATTCTGCTGCAACCCCAAACCCAGCGATAATGGGTACTGCTTGCGTTCCTGAACGTAGTCGTCTTTCTTGTCCCCCACCACCCACTAAAGGAACCAACTCTACACCAGGATGCACATACAACGCCCCAACACCTTGTGGTCCATAAATTTTATGACTTGAAAGACTGAGTAAATCTACGGGTAAACTTTTCACATCTATTGGTAAGCGCCCTGCTACTTGTACAGCATCTGTATGGAACAAAACACCAGCACTACGGGCTATTTTTCCTAATTCCTCAATTGGTTGTAATGTCCCAACTTCACTTTGACCGTAAATAACCGACACCAACACGGTATTATCTTGTAACGCCGCCTTCAAATCTAAGGGGTTTACTCTTGCTTTCGCATCTACTCCTAAGCGAGTGACTTGCCAACCCCACAACTCCAATAACCGTACTGGTTCGGCAACAGCAGAATGCTCAACGTTAGAAATAATCATGTGTTGAGGCTTGGCATACAAATGGGCAACTCCCATAATCGCCAAATTGTTTGCTTCAGTACCACCAGAAGTAAAAACAATAGATTCAGGATCAGCTGCGTTTATTAAACCAGCCACCTGCATTCTTGCTTGTTCCACAACCGTTGCTGCCCGTTGTCCCCACTCATGCAAGCTAGAAGGGTTACCCCAGTGTTGGGTTAAGACTGCTTGCATTGAGGCTATTGCTTCTGGGCGAGTGGGAGTAGTTGCGCTGTAATCTAAATAAATTTGCATAACCTATAAGGTGAGAAAACACCCTGGGCAACGGGTTATTTCTATTTTCTGACTATATAGTTAATCTGCCAAATTCTTACAAGTTTTTAACGGTATCGCGAAAGTCCTTACCCTCATGACGATTACATCTTTGACCAATAGTCATCGAACGGCTGCTGAGGGAGGAGTAGGGCTAAATGGAAACCATTTGAGCAAGCTTTGAAACAAGGTCAATTAACTCATCTGGGTCAAATGGCTTTTTTACGTGTGTAGAAAACCCTGCCTGGAGAGCCAGCGTACGTGCTTCATGTGATGCAAGTCCAGTCAAAGCTATGGCAGGAATATGTCTAATCTGTTCAGCGAGGTTTCTAACAGAACGAATCAGCGAATATCCGTCATACTCTGGCATAGCGATGTCGCTGATCAAAATATTTGGCTTGAACGACGTCATTTCTTGAAGCGCTTCAATAACTGATGTTGCCAAAATCACTTGTGCCTTGTATTGTTCAAGAATGAACTTAATCAAATCGAGATTATCAACATCGTCATCTACGACTAGTACTCGCAAACCGTTTAGGAATTCCAGATTATCCTTGTACCTAAACACCTTTTCGTTTTTCGACAAACATTGTTGCAGTTGGCTCATGGGGTTGCAAGGGAAAAGCGATACTAATTTTGCTCTACTGAAGTCCGTAGTAATGCTTAGTGTATTGTCTGGAAAAGGTTGGCAACTATTCATTTAAAGAAAATTTATAAATCTTAATAAAATATTAAATTTCTATACAATAGTTTACTACTTAATGTATACATCTCCTCTGTCTTTCGGATGATATTGTGCTTGTGAACTCTACCCAACGCTAGAGTCGTTCGCGTTAGTGATCAGATTAACTGATGGAGAGTCGGAGGCTGATCTGCATGTGATATCCCATCACCTTTGGGGAGTACCGTTGAGGCATTGGTTGCTTATGAACTTCAAGTACAAATGGAAAAATGGCTCTATGCCAAGTCGCGATCAAGCGGCACGTAGTCAATATCTCCTGGATAAGGAGCAGTTTGACAACGAAAAAGACCGGAAATTAGCAGAGGAACAAGCTCGTAAACATTTAGGTGTTCCTACACGAATTCCAGATGATGACCGTTCCATACTCCCTCATGGTCCTAGTGGAAGCGAGGATGACGTCAACGAGTTCTAATTTTCTTGTTGTTGTTTATACCATTTGAAAACAGGTTGTTCATTCTGTGGACAGCCTGTTAGCTTATTATTATTCAGGCGCAAAGATTGGCAGTTAATCCAACCCCCTTGTGTATCTTATAGCTTCAAGTCTAGTCGTGAATAGTACCGTCGGGCATGATTGCCCCTGTTAGGGTTGCTCCTGTTAAATTGACTTTGACCATGAGTGCTTCTCTCAGGTTAGCTTTGGTTAAATCAGCACCAGTTAAATCTGTCTTTAAGAGAATGGCTCTGGTTAAATCTGCTTCAACCAAGCTAGCCCAACTCAGATTAGCTCTAGTCAAGTTTGCGTCTTGAAGATTACTTTGATATAAAATCCCCCTACTCAGATTGGTTCTACTCAAGTCAGATCGGACCAACACAGCCATCGACAGTTGTGCTGCAATCAAGTTTGCCGCATTAAGATTGGCTTCTGTGAAGTCAGCACAGGTTAAGTCTGTTTGATACAAAATTGCCCAACTCAAATCGGCACCTGTAAAATCCGATTTCCTGAGATTTGCTTGAGTTAAACAAACCTCACTTAGATTTGCTCCTTTAAGAAAAGCCTGACTAAAATCCCTCTGCCCTGCGATATAACGTTTTACTAGTTCCAAAGTGTTTATGTCTCCTGCAATTAGCCCAGAAATCCTGGAATGATTTGCTCTTACCAGTCAGGCGAAAAACTCGATTTTTTGCCCTTTTAACCAATTCAACAGATTAAGTTCTGACACTTGGGGCGATGAATACCAACTTGATAGCAGAACTTTTTCAGTCGCAAATAGTGGAGAATAGTCGCTTTCCCCTTAACAAAGTTAAACTCGGCTTCACGTAAAGAGCCTCTCCTTGTGATCACGACAGGCGCAAACATGGCATATTGTTATTTTTGACTTTTCTTTACTTTTGTTATTTAATATTAAATAAGTATATATGCTCAAGTTACCTGACTAAAGTCTGATTGGAGTATTTTTACTCAAAATTGTGAAAGTGTTACTAAAATTAATGCTTTCAAGTTGGGATAAAACGTTAAACAAAATGCAACCGCCTTTGCAGCAAAGGTTAAACTCCTGCTGTTGCGGTGAGTGTAGGTAGTTCACTTCAGATATTGTGCAATTACTGAAAAAATTTGTCATAAAAACAAAAGAACTTCCGTAAGAGCCGTATTGTTATGGCTTTTTTTTAAAAGAATACTGATAAAAGATATAACTCAGTCTTCAAACTGAGTCAAAACGATCCGCTACACTTCCTTATTGTTTAATGAAACTCTTATTAGATTTGATCACTTCTGACAAACAGCATTTTAAAGTTGTTAGAAGGACGCTCTTTATATTACCTATATTTATTTTTGGGATTGTTTTAGTTAACGTCCTCAAACCTTCACCAAAGACTAAACTTGTTAAACCTTTACCTCAAGACTCTGCTGTTAAAGTTTATTTCAATCAAAATATAGCGTCTTCCTATGAAGATCCATACCGTCACTTTATCCGCAAGGGAGACAATTTAGAACAGCAAATTATCGACGCTATAAATCAAGCAAACTCAACTGTGGATTTAGCAGTGATGGAGTTTCGGCTTCCTAAAGTTGCTGAAGCACTAACAGTTGCTCACAAACGCGGAATAAAAGTGAGAGTGTTAATAGATAACAAGTACAATAAAACTTTAGAGAAATATACACAAGCAGAAATTCCCCGGATGAATCGGCATGATAAGCAAGCGTATGAAGAATTAAAGCGATATCCTGCTGATGCTTTAGCTATGTTGCACTCATCTAAAATTGAAATCAAAGATGATAAATCTAACAATGCCAAAAAAGGCAGTGGACTTATGCATCATAAATTTGTGATTGTAGATGGAAAGACAACTATCATCTCTAGCGCTAACCTAACGACATCAGATATGCATGGAGATTTTGGAAATCTTGATAGCCGTGGTAATCCCAACAATATGGTTGTTGTTCCTAATAATCCCGAACTTGCCAAAACTTTTACTGATGAATTTAACTATATGTGGCAGGGATTATTCAAATCTTATAAGCCACAAAGATATCCTGTCACAATTCCAGTTGGAGTCGGAACTATCACCGTCAATTTTTCGCCAGCTAGCAAAAAAGATGATATAACAAGAACGAGTAATGGAATGATTGCCTCTTATTTAGAACAAGCTAAAAAGAGTGTACATATTGCGGTGTTTGTTTTTTCAGACCAAAAGATTAGTGACACTCTTGGTGGTGTGCATGATCAAGGTGTTGAAGATATAAAAGTTCTGATAGATCCGGATTTTTTTAGACAAAGTTACTCCAAAGCATACGATGCAATGGGTGTTTGTCCTCGTGTTGGCAAGAAACGTAGCTTCATAACAGTGAAACCTTGGAAGCATCCAATTACTACTGTGGGTTTTCCGACTGGGTTCATGGGCGATCGCGCAGTTCATAGTAAAATGGCAATCTTAGATGACACATTGGTGATTACTGGTAGTCACAACTGGTCTAATGCAGGGAATTATTCAAATGATGAAACTTTAATAGCTATACAAAATCCCATCGTAGCAGCGCATTATGAGCAAGAGTTTAGTCGGCTGTATGGAACGGCAAAGGTGGGGTTGAAAACTTTGTCTCATGCCAAAAAGTGTCAATAGTTAGGGGTGTAGGGGTGTAATATCAAGTTCGCTTAATTGCTTATAAATGGCGCTTTCACCTGAAAATTCTCTAACTGGCAAATCCCTTTCATCACTTGCAACAACCGAATTGAAGCCTCAGACTCATTCAGACTGAGTGAAGGCATTAACTGATAACTTGGGGGAGTTCCCTGTTTTAAATGTACGAACTGATAACGCAGTCCGTTTGTCGCCAGTCCCCACACTGATGTTTGCTGCTCTAAACTCTTAAAAGCATAACTCAGTAATTGTGGTAAACCCTCAAATACCTCTACTAAACTATTTTTCGTCTCAATCACTAAAATCCAAAAAGGTGGCGCGGTGGTTGCTTGAGCGTTGTTGACTGCTAAAATGTCCATCCGTCCTCTGATGCTTATATCTTCATCTTCGATGGCGATGGCTATCACATCTTCCATTGTCAGGCGAATTGGAGCATCATAGAATCCTGCTAATCGCATCAAAGGTGCTAGCGTCAAAAATTTTACTAGTCCTTCTGAAATTTTACCTGCGTTAAAGTAACGCTCAAAATCGCTCCTAATTCGCGATAAATCTTGCTGTTCAAAATCCGTGAGAGGTTCTAAACTTAAAAAGTCTGTAAATAAACCATTTGACTGCTTTTGCAATTTCAGCAGGCGATGAACATCGTTGAGAGATAAGCTGCTGGGTTCTACAGTAATTGGCATGGCGCAAGCAAGTGTTTTGAGTACTACCTATCATCTTGCAATATGAAAATTAAAATAGACTTTCAACGCCATTCTTTGTGGCTATGTATAAAGTTATTTTGCAATTCCCGCATATCTTAACGAAAATCAAAACACTTTCTCGTAAATCTGCGTACACAATAGTTTTCAGTAGTATTCAGTCACATCACCAATTACAAAAACAATCATGTCCCAAGTCACGATAGAATCAATCCTTCAAGAAAAGCGTCTATTCCACCCAAGTTCTGAATTTTCCCAAAAAGCCCAAATCAAAAGCTTGGAAGATTATCAGCGTCTCTACGACAAAGCGAAAGCTGATCCGCAAAAATTCTGGGCGGAGTTAGCAGAACAAGAGTTGCACTGGTTCCAAAAATGGGACACAATTCTAGACTGGCAACCGCCGTTTGCTAAATGGTTTGTCAATGGCAAGATTAATATTTCTTACAACTGCCTTGACAGACATCTCACCACATGGCGCAAGAATAAAGCTGCGATTATTTGGGAAGGAGAACCAGGCGACTCGCGCACCATCACATACGCCCAACTGCATCGGGAAGTTTCTCAGTTTGCGAATACACTCAAGCAACTGGGAGTGAAGAAAGGAGATACGGTTGGCATTTATATGCCGATGATTCCGGAAGCGGCGATCGCCATGCTAGCCTGTGCCCGAATCGGCGCACCTCACAGTGTTGTTTTTGGTGGTTTCAGCGCAGAAGCTTTGCGCGACAGACTTATAGATGCTCAAGCAAAACTCGTCGTTACTGCTGATGGTGGTTGGCGTAAGGATGCGATCGTCCCTCTCAAGGAACAAGTAGATAAAGCCTTAGCTGATGGTGCTGTTCCCAGCGTCGAAAACGTCGTGGTAGTGCAGCGTACACGTCAAGAAATTCACATGGAACCAGGACGTGATCAATGGTGGCATGATTTGCAAAAGAATGTTTCCGCAGATTGTCCCGCCGAACCTATGGACAGTGAAGATATGCTGTTCATTCTCTACACTTCTGGTAGCACTGGCAAACCGAAAGGTGTTGTACACACAACTGCTGGTTATAACTTATACGCTCACATGACCACTAAATGGATTTTCGACCTACAAGATACAGATGTATATTGGTGTACTGCTGACGTAGGTTGGATTACTGGACACAGCTACATTGTCTATGGTCCTCTTTCCAATGGTGCGACAACTGTGATGTACGAAGGTGCGCCTCGTGCTTCTAACCCAGGTTGTACTTGGGACATCATTGAGAAACACGGCGTGAATATTTTTTATACCGCACCAACTGCGATTCGTGCCTTTATCAAGATGGGCGAACACTTACCTAAAGCACGAAATTTGTCTTCCCTACGTTTGCTAGGAACTGTGGGTGAACCAATTAACCCAGAAGCTTGGATGTGGTATCACAGAGTGATTGGTGGTGAACGCTGTCCGATTGTTGATACTTGGTGGCAAACGGAAACTGGCGGTATCATGATTACACCGTTACCAGGGGCAATTCCCACAAAGCCCGGTTCTGCAACTCGTCCTTTTCCTGGAATCCTAGCCGATGTCGTTGATTTAGAAGGTAATCCTGTGGGCGACAATGAAGGCGGTTATTTAGTAGTGCGGCATCCTTGGCCTGGTATGATGCGAACAGTCTATGGTGATCCTGACCGCTTCCGCCGTACCTACTGGGAACACATTCCCCCGAAAGATGGGCAGTACGTCTATTTTGCTGGAGATGGCGCAAGACGCGATGAAGACGGTTACTTCTGGGTTATGGGGCGCGTAGATGACGTGATTAATGTGTCAGGTCATCGTCTCGGTACAATGGAAGTTGAATCAGCCCTTGTGTCTCATCCTGCGGTTGCTGAAGCCGCTGTGGTAGGTAAGCCGGATGAACTAAAAGGAGAAGAGATAGTTGCTTTTGTGACTTTAGAAGGTGGTAAAAACCCCAGTGAAGAACTGAGTAAAGAATTGAAGCAACATGTTGTTAAAGAGATTGGGGCGATCGCCCGTCCCGGAGAAATCCGCTTTACCGACGCTTTGCCCAAAACTCGTTCTGGTAAGATTATGCGGCGCTTGCTGCGGAATCTCGCTGCTGGGCAAGAAGTCTCGGGTGATACATCTACTTTGGAAGATAGGGGTGTTTTGGATAAACTGCGGGAAGGTGCTTAATATGAATGACGCCGCCGCATAAGCGGACGGAGTCGTTCATCTAGATTGGTATCACAAGCCAGAATCGTCACTAGGAATGTGTTTCAGCAGACCTTCACAACCATCGACAAGTAGGTCAATCACCCGATTAAATCCCTCTGCGCCACCGTAGTATGGATCTGGAACTTCCTTGAGATTGTGCCTAGAGCAAAAGTCACATATTAAGTGTACTTTGTGGCGATATTTTCCAGTTGGGTCAAGAGAAAGGATGTCCTGATAATTCTCTTGATCCATCGCCAAAATCAAATCAAAGTTTTCAAAATCAGACTTTTGAAATTGGCGTGCTTTACCCAACAGTTTAATTTGCAGCTTTTGTAGTGCAGCAGAACTCATGCGTGAGTCAGGTGGGCTACCGATGTGATAGCTTGATGTCCCAGCGGAGTCACAAACAATACGTTCACTTAATCCAGCCTGCGAAATCAGAGAATTCATGATATTTTCTGCCGCTGGCGATCGGCAGATGTTCCCTAGACACACAAACAGCAGCTTGTAAGGCATAAATATTCACTGTTTTTTGTTTTTGTCATTAGTGTTATGCTAATGACAAATAACTCATAAGCTTTTGGGTATCTTCTCCACAAGACGCTGCGCTTTGGCGTCAGTCGCACGCCAGATGCTCTACTTGGGGAGACCCCAAGACCTCACTGGCTCCTCTGTTAGGAAGTCCTCAGCAAAGCTTATGCTCAACTTAGACTACAATCCTGGAAGTTCTAGCCCACTAGTCAATTCTTCCATACGTTCGCGCATTGTTGCAGTAGATTTGTTGTAAGCGTCTTTCATTGCTGCTGTTACAAGATCGGAAAGGACTTCTGACCCTTCCTGTAATGCGTTTGGAGAGATTTCCACTCGCTTCGGTTCTTGGTTACCGCTAACAACAACCTTAACTAAACCACCACCTGCTTCTCCTTGAATTTCCATCTGTTCCAATTCTTCTTGGAGTCGCTTAGCGCCTTCTTGAACTTGCTGCGCTTTTTTAAAAGCATCAGCCAGTTCTCTCATTTTTCCCAAGCCAAAGCCAAATCCCTGTCCTTTACCTGTCATAATCTCTTGTCCAAGTGTGCTTTGAATGACAAATCAAATTCAATTATAGATGTCGTAAGTAAATTGTAGACAGAGATTAGCCATAGCTTTGTTTACAAGCAAGGAAGAAATCGCAAGACGGAACTTCCTGTTATGTACTACATTCAAAGCACTTAGAAATAGATTTGATTACGTTTGTGTTGGGTTTAATCGTTGACTTACTTTGTCATGTCTAGATTTTTTCAACGATCATTCTATTCAATGGAATATTCTTGACTGTATTGTAGCAAATCATACAGCAATATATAATATTTAAAGTAACCAGTTGATGGTGAGCTTAAGTTGTTAACCTTAAGAGGGATTTAATATTAATTTTAGAAATCAACTTAATGGTAGTTACCTATTGTTAATCCTGTCATAGTATGAAAAATGAGAGTACTATTCTTACCTGTGTTTACTTATAGTGCTTATAAAAACAAACTCAAGACTAAAAAATCTTAGGGGTCTACTGTCCATGGCCTTGACGATCCTCATAGTAGATGACGACCTGGGCACTCGTTTATCTATCAGCGATTATCTTGAACTATCTGGCTACTCAGTAATGACAGCGGATGATGGTCAAGAGGCTTTGACAATCGTGGAGGAACATCATCCTGACTTGATTGTCACTGACATCATCATGCCACGAATGAATGGATATGACTTAGTGAGGCGAGTGCGTCAACAACCAGGGTTCCGGTTGTTACCTGTCATATTGCTAACAGCGAGAACAAAGACTCAGGAAAGAATCCTAGGCTATCAGTCAGGATGCGATTTGTACTTGCCCAAACCTTTTGAACTAGAAGAGTTGGCTGCAGCAATTCGCAATCTTTTAGAGCGATCGCAAATTATTCAATCAGAGTACGGTTTTTCTCATCAAGAAAATTTCGTCACTCATACTCCCACAAAATCGCCTGACACCAATAACTTTGATGTGAGTGATATTCAAAAACCCCACATCTTCGACTTAACAGCTAGAGAGCAAGAAGTTCTGGAACTTTTAACTCATGGTCTTTCTAATGCTGAAATGGGTCAGCAGCTGCATCTAAGTCCAAGAACTGTGGAAAAGTATGTGAGCAGTTTGTTAAGAAAAACTTTAACTAGTAACCGAGCAGAATTGGTCCGTTTTGCGATTAAGCATGGTTTGGTAGAGTAGTTCATCGCTTGAAGTCTTTTTCATTCCGCGATTTTCTGTTGATAACCTTACCAACACTCAATACCTGAACTATCTTAGCTTGTTGGTTTGCTAGCTTTGAGTCATTTGGGTAGACGTTTTTTCTTGCGCTTATTCGATGGAAAAAATCTTTTTCTTCTTTTATGCCATACGGGGGCTTGTACTGTTTTTTATGAGTTCTGAGTTCTCTTGAGGTTATGTGATTCTGGAATCTCTAGTCAAAGCTTTGTATTAGGAAGTAGCATTGCCGAGAACAGTATTTCAGGTGAGCAGTTTATGAATGGGACAAACCAGAAACCTAACAATCAAAATAAACTGCATTTTAGTTTTTAAAAATTTTTAGTTTTCTTAGTTTACTTTATTTGGTAGCGATTCCTCTGGGCTGGATCAATCAAAAAATTGAGACAGCAGATGTCGTCATTTTTGCGATTCTCTTATTGTTTCATTCCGAACTTTTGGAAAGATTAGTCAAGTTATAGCAACAGACATATCGTTTAGGACATCGTACTTTGATTAAGAGGGAACAGGCAACTCTTAACAGGCAACAGGGAAATGTCCTAACAATTGTGGCGACTGCTATAGTTATCAGTAAAGATGGAATAACATTGAAACTTGACGAAATCAAACCTGAACAAGATAGCCAAAAAGTTAATATTGAAACAAATACAGCAAATATTGAAGCGATTACAAACATAGTCAAACGTCTCACTTTTTTAGAGCAGGAAATGGCTGAAAGTAAAAATCCAAACCAACTCCTTGTTAGTACTTTGCTTAGTGACTATGAATTAAAGCATCTCCGGAAGTTAGCAAGTGATGAGCCATTTATTTCTGAAAAGCAGCGTCCTTTTGAACAGGAATTGCGGCATTTACGTGCATTAGGTTTTATTGAAAACTTACCGAACAAAACAATTTCCTCTATGCCAGAAACGGGCAATTTGAAAGATTATTTAAAAATAACCGAGCAAGGTAGAGAGTATCTCAAAAAAAGGGAACAGGCAGAGTTAGAAGACAATAACTGTTTTGATCATGCCATTGAATCACACACATAGTACACCCATTGCTTCCAGTACGGAAGCTACTCGTAAAATTAGGGCTTCATGATATGGTGCAGCTATTAACTGTACACCTAGAGGTAAAGCATTTGGGCGCACAATTGGAACTGATAAGACAGGTAAGCCGATGAAAGATAATGGTTGAGTGAACAACCCTAAATGAGGACGAACAAGAATTTCCTCACCATCTAAAATCATGGTTTCTTGACTTATGAGTGGTGCCGAAATTGGTGTGGTTGGCGCAAGAATGACATCTACATTTTGAAAGATTTCCCGAACTTTATCTCTATACCATCTGCGAAAGCGTTGTGCTTGAATGTACCAGGTACTGGGTATCAAAGCACCAGCGAGAAAGCGATCGCGTGTTGCTGGATCAAAATCTTGGGGACGCGAACGCAATTTCTCCAAATGCAAATTCGCCCCCTCACAAGCTGTAATCACAAACGCTGCTGCACGGGCGCGATGCGCTTCAGGTATTGTGACATACTGGGTGACACCCAAAGCATCAGCAACTTTTTGTACTGCATCTATTGCTTCAGGACTTGCGCCTTTTGTAAAATAATCACCTGCAATAGCAATTCGTAAATCTTCTATATTTTGTCTTGACGCGCCATGATTTTGTCTTGACGTTGGATAATTTTGTCTTGACGTTGCATGCAACGTCTCTACAGGAGGACGTTTTGTACAAACTGGATCTCTCTCATCTTCTCCCTGAAGCACATCAAACGCTGTCGCAATATCCCGCACCGAACGAGCAAATGGTCCAACATGGTCTAAACTGCTAGAAAATAATGCTACCCCAGCACGCGACAATCGCCCATAAGTTGGTTTAAAACCAAAAACACCACACAAAGCAGCAGGTACACGAATAGAACCATTCGTATCAGAACCCAGCGTCAGTGGAACCAAACCAGATGCGATCGCCGCCGCCGATCCACCCGATGAACCACCAGCTATCCGCTTCAAATCATGCGGATTATGTGTCACACCATAGTGAAAATTTTCCGTCACAAACCCATAGGCGTACTCATCCATATTCAAAGCGCCTACAAGTACCGCACCCACTTGTTTTAACCTGGCGACGGCTGTTGCATCCTGACTTGCTGGAGAATTTTTCGCATTAATTTTTGCACCCGCAAGAGTCGTTAAGCCAGCAATATCAAAAAGATTTTTGACAGCGAAAGGGACACCAGCCAAACAACCAGGATTTTTACCTTGAGTAATTTCCCTATCAATTCGTTCTGCATCTGCCAAAGCAGTCTCAGCAGTTATAGTTGTAAAACAATTGAGTTCATTATCCCTCACCGCAATTCTCTGTAAAGCAGCTTTAATCACCTCCACCGCACTCACTTTACCTTCTCGCACAGCAGTTGCTATTCCTACACCATCAACTAGTTCTAAACTCATGGCTCAAAAACAGAAGCTGCTTCAATTGTCTCAGGTAAAGGAAACTCATTCACAACTTGGGCGATCGCCATAATTCTCTCAAAATTCGCCACCACCCCATCTCGATACTCATCCCTCAATTCCAAATCCAACAACAAAGCCATCAAATCCACATACTCCACCACATTCAACTCATATCCTTCCATCTCTCCTCCTCTTCCTCCTCTTCCTCTTCTTCCTCTGCGTTCTCTGGGCCTCTGCGGTTCATTCATTCCTCATACTTCGCCCAGTCAAATTTCCAAATACTCCCCCACATTCAACCCCTTACCTTCCATCCTCTTCTTCTTTCTTCCTTGGCGTCCTTGGCGTCTTGGCGGTTCGTTAACTCATACTTCGCCCAGTCAAATTTCCAATCACCGCAATCAATTCTCCCGGTTCAACAGGCTTAGCAACATGAGATTGGAACCCCGCTAAAAAAGCTGCCTTACGATCCTCAGCCCTAGCATAAGCAGTCAGTGCAATAGCCGGAATCCGTCCACCTTCATTAGACTTAAGCGCTCTCACTCGTCGCAGCAGCGCGTAGCCATCTTGTCTTGGCATACCAATATCACTAATAAGAATATCAAAACGTGAGTCAGACGTTTGCTCCTTCAGCGCCGCAATCACCTCATCTGCACTATCCACTGCTACAACCTCAGCTCCACATTCTACAAGAATTTGAATCAGCAACTCACGAGCATCCACCTCATCATCCACCACCAATATTCGCAAACCATCCAACTGGGGAGTGCAATCGAACGGTAAAGATCCTCCCACAGTAGGATGCACCCGTGGCTGTTGTATCTTGCTGCTAACAGGACTCAGCGGTAGCTTCACAGTAAACGTTGCTCCCTGTCCTTCCCCCGGACTTTCAACATCAACTGAACCACCATGCAACTCAACTAAGTGACGCGCAATCGATAACCCCAATCCCAAACCGCCAAAAGACCGAGTGGTTGAGCTATCTGCCTGACGGAAGCGCTCAAAAACATAAGGAAGAAATTCAGGGCTTATTCCCTTACCAGTATCAGATACAACAATTTCCACATGAGAGTGGACGCGGGACAAGCGAATCTGCACCCGTCCACCTTTTGGTGTAAACTTTATAGCATTTGATAGCAGATTCCAGACAATTTGCTGCAAGCGGTCAGAATCGCCAAAAACTGGTCCAGCATCTGGGTCTAGCACTGGTTGAAGTTGGATGTTTTTTGCCAGGGCGGCAGGATTTACCGTATCAATTGCTGCCTCAATTGCGGGTAATAGATCCACAGTACGGGCGTTCAGGCGTAATTTTCCTTGGATAATGCGGGAGACATCCAGCAAATCTTCAACTAGTTGTGCTTGTGCTCTAGCATTGCGTTCAATGGTTTCCAGTGCCCGGGCTGTGGTTTCTTCATCAAGATTTTCCGTACGCATGATAGTCAGCCAACCAAGCATAGCATTGAGGGGAGAACGCAACTCATGAGAAAGAACAGCAAGGAACTCATCCTTGAGGCGATTTGCTGCTTCTGCTGTCGTCCGGGCTTTTTGCTCAGCTTGTAAAAGGCGATCGCGCTCTTGTTCTGCTTGTTTGCCTTTGCTAATGTCCAACACAAATGCGACTCCATTGATCTGGGAATCGTCCATCAAGGCTACACCTAAGACAATTGGCACCCGTGTTCCGTCTCGTCGGACGTACTCCTTCTCGTAAATACTGGAAACTCCAGTAGCAAGGGTTTCCTCAATTGCTCGGTCATCCAGATGCTTGTACTCTGGTGGAGTTAGTGAACGCCAGTCAATTCTGCCTAAGGCATCAAACTCCTGACGGCTGTAGCCAACGATACGCAAATACGCATCGTTAGTATCGGTGATGAAGCCCTCGACATTCCAGAAAGCAACTCCTATGAGATTGGACTCAAACAAGCGTCTAAACCTAGCTTCACTTTGTTGGAGTGCTTCTTGCTCTCTTTTGCGTTCAGTCACATCGCGAAAGTAAACTGCAAGCCCTTCAGAATTGGGACACGCCCTAATTTCTAGCCACCGGTGTAGTACCTCACAGAACTCTTCAAATTCAACGGGAACTTGTTGGGCGATAGCCCGATGAGCTTCTTGATAAAAAGTATCGCCAATTAATTGAGGAAAAACATCTTTCCATAACTGCTTACCCAGCAGTTCTTCGGGTGGTTTTTGCAAAAGTCGTCCGGCTTCCTGATTCACGTAGGTATAGCGCCACTCACGATCAAAGGCAACAAATGCTTCCGTGATGCTTTCAAGAATCATCGTGATACGGTTGTTAGCCGCTTGCACAGCTTCTTGTGCCTGTACACGTTCTGTGATGACCTCTGTAAAAATAATGATGCCACCAATTTCATCAGCACGGTTTCGCCAAGGATGGATTTCCCATTTCACCCAATCTATTGAGCCATCAGCACGGGGGAATAATTCTTTTTCGCATTTGCGAACTGCCCCAGCTAGACATAAGGCATGAATTTCTCGCCAAGAGTCGGGAATTTCGGGAAACACTTCGTAATGAGAACGACCAATAATGTTTTGGTTTTGCAACTGAAAATCTGTTAGCCATCGTTGACTCACAAGAATATATCGCATCTGGTTGTCAAGCATGGCAATAGCTGCAGGCGCATGCTCAACAAACAACCGCAACTGTTCTTCTCTGACTTGTAGCGACTCTTCAATCTGCTTACGTTCAGTCAGGTTGCTTATCATCGCGAGTCCGCCTTGAAATTCTCCCGACTCACCCAAAATTGGAGTGGTTGAAACCATCGCCCATAAATTAGAGCCATCCCGACACTGAAACCGAAAGTCGAATCGCTGTTGCATCCCTTGCTTCAGTTGGGCTATATACCGGTGTGCTTCCACATTTACTGCTTGATCCATAAAGTCCAAAATAGGACGTTGCAGCATTTCCTCTACGTTATATCCCAACATCTGCGCTAGTTGCAGATTCACATACTCTGTATACAACTGAGCATCAAATAACCAGATACCTTCACCCGCCGTCTCCACAATGCGACGATACCGTACGTCAGCCGTTTGTAGACTTTCTAAGCTCACTTCAGCCCGTCGCTTGGCATTTCGTAGCGCCTCGCATAGCACACTAAAGAGGACTCCCTCAAATGCGAACAACCCAAGCCTCATAGTGTTGGGTAGATCGAGCGCCAGCGAATAGATTGGCAAGACAAAGAAATAGTCGCTAATCAGAACAGACAAAAACGTAGACAGTAGCCCTGCTCTCAAACCTCCGTACCATGCACTCACCACAACCGCCCCAAAAAATAGCAGAAAAGGGGTTTTGGTCATAGCAAGCCAAGCATCTAGCGCCAGCATAAGCAATAGTGCCAGACCGACACTAAGTCCAGCAACACTGTATTGCTGTAGCCGAGAGCGAGTAACTTTTAGCATTCAATTGTAAATAGTTATCTTTAGTAGCTAGCTCAAACTTCGCTTAATTTACAGTAGATATCGGCTTTTGACATTTACCTTAAGAGTGATTTGTTGAATGTCTTGTGTTCTGCTCACTCCATTTCATTAAGCTACCAGCAGATTTCCAGAACTACTTTTTAGACGTTTTCGAGTGCGACTATTGAGCTATTATTTCATAGTTAATATTTCATGACTCAATAGAAACAAGCCATCTTCTCCAGGTTCAAAATCGCTCACCTTGAACACAGCATCAATATTCAAAACACCATAAATATGAGGAAAGAGTTCTTCCTCAACACCTTCATAGCGAATTTCCGGCTGAACTTTTTCAGAGTTGATGAAAAGAAGTACCAATCCTTTTTGATGGCGAAAAAATGTATTTGCGACTTGAATGATTTGTGTTGGCGTTGAACAGTGGATAAAGCCTTCAGAGTTGAGGGTATCACCTTCGTATGTTCCGAGGAGTTTGCTTTGCTCCCATTGTTTTCGTTGAGTAATGTGTAGGATAGTGGTCATTAAGATTCAGTTTGACATTTTCAAGATAGAGACAAGAAGTATTTAGCAACACATTCAAGATGTCATTTACTCATGTGGAATACATACATCTGGAGCGCACAAATTAGGAAATTTTAATGTTGTCACCGTTAACGTATCCAAATCTACGCGACGGATAGCATGGTTATTCGTATCAGCAATAAACAAATCAGAACCCATCACACTCAGTCCCGAAGGTTCAGAAAAACGGGTATTTTTACCTTCTCCATCTTGCAAACCAGCCGAACCATTACCTAAGACTGTGTGACAATCGCCAGTGTGGGGGTTAACAAGTTTAATTTTGTGGTTGTAGGTATCAGCTACCCATAACTTATTCTTGGCATATTCTACTCCTAAACAATGCTGTAACCTGACATCGAAACCTTGTCCATCAACGTCACCAAAGCCAAACAAATCACCACTACCGCAAACGGTTCTTACTTGTTGTGGTTCAACCAGTCCCACACCACGAATAGAACTCACTTCACTGTCAGCGATATATAATTCTCGTCCATCAGTCGTGATACCACTAGGTTGAGCAAAAGTAGACTCGCTAAGTACGCCATCTACACAAGCTTCTGCACCAGTACCAGCATAAGTTTGAACCATGCTAGTTTCTAAGTCCATTTCCCAAATTTGATGAGAACCAGCCATTGCGATATACAAGCTATTTTCACATAGCTGTAAATCCCAGGGAGAATTCAGTGCTGTTTTTCGTCCACTACCAGAGTGAGGACGAATATTACGGCTTTGTTCACCTGTTCCTGCAATCGTTTCTACGACTTGGTGTTTTAAATCAACTCGCCGCAGAGCATGATTTTCTGTATCCGCAACGTATAAAATCTGATTTTCTTGATCAAATACCATTCCCTGCGGTGCAAAAAACTGAGCTTCACAAAAAGAACCATCGGTTAGTCCAGATTGTCCAGTCCCAATTAAATATATAATTTCCCCATCAAAGGTACTCATGACAATACGGTGATATCCAGAGTCAGCAATGAACAAACCCGCTTGTGTCGCCAGGACTTTACCAGGAAAAGCTAGAGGTCTAATTAATGGTTTTCGTTGTTTTTCTAAAGTCAGGTTGAGTTTTTGAAAATTAATCGTGCCTTTTTCTTGGTGTTGGCTAACTAACTTTTGAATGAGTTCGTCTAAAACATCTCTGTTCCCTTCACCAGACACAGAACTAATTACGTAACCTTGTGGATCAATTATCATCAAAGTGGGCCAAGCCCGCACAGCATATTCTTGCCAAACTCGAAATCCACTATCTACTAAAACTGGATGTTCAATGTTATATCGCAAGATAGCTTGACGGATATTATCTGTTTCCTTTTCATTATCAAATTTGGCACTGTGTACGCCAATAACTGTCAGACTATCTTTATACTTTTGTTCAAGATATTTCAGAGTTGGCAAGATATGCAAGCAGTTGATACAACAATATGTCCAGAAATCTAAAATGACAACTCTACCCCTAAGTTCTTGAAGAGGCAAAGGTTTGTCAACATTCAGCCAAGGATAATTTTGCGGTAATTCTGGTGCTCTGACACGCGGAATCATAAACAATTCAAAATTCAAAATTTCAAATTCAAAATTCAAAATTGACTGTTTTACAGTAAGTGGGTCAAATTAAATATAATACCTCACCCTGCCGACCGCTTCCCTCTCCGTGGCTTCGGAGAGGGATTGAGGGTGAGGTTTTATCTTATATTTAATTACGCTTACCGACTTATTTATAAATTGCATAACACAGTAGCAGTAATGGTTGGATTAAAAAGACTAACAACTACTCAGTTATCAGCTTGGGTGCAACAAGCCAAACTATTAACACACCAAGGACAAGTAGCTAACCGTATTCCTCAATTAGCTTTAGCTAATCCCGATTTATTTGCAGTTTACATCTGCTGTGGTTCTGGAGAAACTTATAGCCAAGGCGATACGGATTGTGTTTTCCCTCTCATGAGCGCGATTAAGCCGTTTTCGCTTTTGTATCTACTTGAACTTGTAGGAGCAGAAAGAGTTTTTCAGTGGATTGGGTTTGAGCCATCGGATGCTCCCTTCAATTCTTTAGAACAACTAGTTGCTGACAATGGACGACCGCGCAATCCTATGATTAATAGTGGGGCAATTACCCTTGCTGATAAGTTACCAGGAAAAGATGCGATCACTCGCACTCACCAGCTGTGTAATTGGCTAAACCAACTTGCTGGTTCTCACCTCAAGTTGGATGAAGTTATGCTCGCTTCTGTCCGCTCAAGTAACTCGCAAGCTAATCAAGCCATTACGCAATATCTTGCAAAAGCTCGGTCTGTAAAGAATCCAGACATAGCCCTTGACACTTATGAACAAATATGCTGTCTATCTGGTCGAGTGGAAGATTTAGCCCGTTTGGGTTTGCTTTTGGCGTGTGAGTGTGAATTTATCAAACCGCAGCATCGCCGTATTGTCAACTCGCTGATGTTAACTTGTGGGTTGTATAAAGCTTCTTCGCAGTATGCTTTACAGATTGGTTTGCCAATGAAATCGGGTATTAGTGGCGCAGTCTTGGCGGTAGTACCAGGTGAAGGAGGTGTTGGTTGCTACAGTCCTGCCTTGGATAGTACAGGTAATTCTGTAGGGGCGATCGCCTTTGTTGAAGGTTTATCTCAAGGTTTACAGTTAAGTATCTTTGGGTAGCAATCCAAAGCTTTTATCAGTTATCAGTTAGCAGTTATCAGTTATCAGTTATCAAGTACTAGCCGCAGTTATCAAGGAAGCGCAGTATCAGGTAGGAAACGGACTCGTCTACCCCTCGTTCACTGGGATGCACTGAGTGTCGTCGTTGTGTTCAGTGTTCACTGTTCAGTGTTCAGTGTTCACTGGTCCGTGTTAAGCGTTCCCTGTTCACTGTTTACTGTTCACTGTTTGAATGTGCTTTTTGGATTTCCTCGCTTTGCTTTTCGGGTGTAGGCGTTACCTCCGATTTAGGTTCCGGTGTAGTTTCTGGTTGCGGCACAATCGATTCTGGTGCAGGGGACTCAATAATCTCCGGTAAGGTTGGAGGTAAGCTAGGAGTTGTTTCAACTGGTGCTTCTGGAGTTGGTTTTTTGTATAGCTGACGATTGAAATAGCGACTGAATCTTGATTTTCCATCTGGCTGAGGAACAACTTTTTCTGGTACGGGTGTTAACTCAGGTTCTGGTTGGGGAGTTTCAATCACTTCTGGCAAAGTGGGGGACAAGCTAGGAGTTGGTTCAACCGTTGCTTCTGGAGTAGATATTTTATCTGTCCGACGCTCAAATCGATTAAAAATGTCTCCTGATTTTGGTTTTTCTGGCTGTGTTTGAGGTACTGGCCCAGATTCAGGAACAGGCTGTCTTTCTTGCTTTAATTGTGTTTCAGGTGTTTGTTCAACGCTGGGGGTTAAGGTTGGGGTAGGTATAGCTTTAGGAACGGGTTGCGTTTCTTCCTGGGGTTGTGTTTCAGGTGTTTTTTCAACCCTAGGCGTTAAGGTTGGGGTAGGTGTCGGTTCAGGGACGGGTTGCGTTTCTTCCTTGGGTTGTGTTTCAGGTGTTTGTTCAACACTAGGCGTTAAGATTGGGGTGGGTGCGGGTTCAACAGTTGGAATTTCGGCAGTGTAATTCGGATCTACAATGCTGCGAACTTGATCTACTGAGAGTTCTCCTCTGACAATTTTAGATAAAGTGTCTTTCCCATTGGGTTCATAGGTAATGAGTCTCACTGTGGTGTTGAAGACATTTTTTACAGGATTTCCCTGTTCATCAAGAAACTCAAGTTTTACCCAATTTTTACCTGGCTTAAAGCCTTTGAGATAAACTGCTTGCCAGCGATCTAAAACAAAACTTTCATCATTAATTGTGCAGCGAATGCGCCAATCTGCTATGTCGTCATCAGGGTTTTCTGTGGCAACTAGATGCAATGGAGCGTTAGTAAGGTAAAAGTCGAGTAGAATTGGTTCTGCACCATAGCTGCCTTTGGGATGACTGTATGTTAACAGTGGCTTAGCTGGATCAGGGTTGTTGTCGTCAGTTTTGGTGACGATATGAAATGTTGTCTGAGCGTAAGCACCTTCATTCTTAAAGCTTTCGTTCCAAGGACGAGAGGCAAAGACACGTAGGGTGTGGGTACCTGGTGACAAATCTGGCAAAACCAGGGGATTATTTAGATTATATACGGCTATTAATGGTTGATTATCGAGAATGACCTGTAAATGAGGACCAAGCTCTAGTTTTGGGTCTTTATATATCGGTAAGTCTTTAACTTGAAAGCGAACAGTGACTGTGTCATCTTGAAGGATTTCGTCCTGTTTCGGAGTCACTATTGTTACTTGTGGCTGATAAAGTTCCAAGGCTGAGCGCAGTTCTTGGATTGTTGCTGGAGGGGAAACTTCTGAGATTTGCTTTGAAAGTTGAGCTTTTGGTTGCAAGCTGCCAGACGGTTCTTGGCTAACGGCTTTCTCTCCACAACTGGTCAAACTTAATACCAGCACTGATGCCATCAGCAATCTGAGTATAGCAGTTGCGGTCTTTTGCCACAAGTTCATGCTTTTCACCCAGTGATACTCCTACTACAACTGACTAAATAATTTTGGCTCAAACTGTCCACTGGACACTATAGCCCAAAAGGAGATTTATTCGTAGACATTGTGTCCAAAAATAAGAATGTCATTTTTGCAACATTAAGTTTTAAATCTTTTTAAGGAATTTTAATTGTTTATAGTATGCGTTGGCTTCGTAGATTATGTTAAATGATATTAAGTAAACTTAGCAAATACTGAAAAAATAAATTTTTGTGGTATGAGCATTTCTTGAAAAAATTATTACCATTTGTAAAATAAATGAAGAGAGTATTGACTTTTGGTCAAGTGTTTTTGCTGTAAAAAGCAGATGAGGCAATTGATTCCAGGATTTTGAATTATTGTTAAAAGATCTCTAACTATGTACGAGATAAGCCTTTATAATTCAACAGAAACCAATCACCACAAAAAGGTCTTCGTCGCAGCTCCAGTCATCTGTTTCTGGAAGAGGCGACTAAGGTGAACTCAAGCCCCAAAGATACTAGGTGGTGTTCAATGATTCCTCAATCCCGATAAAGAGAGGAGGTCGAATGACAATTAGTCCTCCAGAGCGAGAGGAGAAAAAGGCAAGAGTCATAGTCGATAACGATCCGGTACCCACTTCATTTGAACGATGGGCAAAACCAGGACATTTCGACAGAGTTCTAGCCAAAGGTCCAAAAACGACAACATGGATTTGGAACCTACACGCGCTCGCCCACGACTTTGATACACATACAAGCGATTTAGAAGACATATCCCGCAAGATATTCGCAGCACACTTCGGTCACTTAGCCGTTGTGACCATTTGGCTGAGCGGGATGATATTCCACGGCGCTCGCTTTTCAAACTATGAAGCTTGGCTGAGCGACCCCCTCAACATCAAGCCAAGCGCTCAAGTTGTTTGGCCAATCGTTGGTCAAGACATTTTGAATGGAGATGTCGGTGGCGGTTTCCATGGTATTCAAATCACGTCCGGCTTATTCCAAATATGGCGTGGTTGGGGTATCACGAACTCATTCCAGCTTTACTGCACTGCGATTGGCGGTTTGGTATTAGCAGGCTTGTTCTTGTTTGCCGGCTGGTTCCACTACCATAAGCGCGCTCCCAAATTGGAATGGTTCCAAAATGTGGAGTCCATGCTGAATCACCATTTAGCAGTATTGCTCGGTTGTGGTTCATTGGGCTGGGCAGGACACATCATCCACGTATCCGCACCAACGAATAAGCTGCTGGATGCTGGAGTGGCAATTAAAGATGTACCGTTGCCCCACGAGTTCATTTTGAACAAAGACTTGTTGATCGAGCTGTTTCCCAGCTTTGCCAATGGTCTAGCGCCTTTCTTCACTTTAAACTGGGGTGTTTATTCAGACTTCCTCACCTTCAAGGGAGGTCTTAACCCAGTCACAGGTGGCTTGTGGCTGACAGACAATGCTCATCACCACTTGGCGATCGCGGTATTGTTTATCATTGCTGGTCACCAGTACCGTACCAACTGGGGTATTGGTCACAGCATCAAAGAAATTCTAGAGAACCATAAAGGTCCCTTCACTGGTGAAGGTCACAAAGGTCTCTACGAAAACTTGACCACTTCCTGGCATGCTCAGTTGGCAACTAACCTTGCCTTCTTAGGTTCGCTGACTATCATCATTGCCCACCACATGTACGCGATGCCTCCGTATCCGTACTTAGCAACAGACTACGCTACCCAACTCTGCATTTTCACTCACCATATGTGGATTGGTGGCTTCCTGATTGTTGGCGGTGCTGCTCACGCAGCAATCTTCATGGTGCGGGATTACGATCCAGTGGTAAATCGGAACAACGTGCTGGAGCGGGTTCTTCGTCACAGAGATGCAATTATCTCTCACCTGAACTGGGTATGTATGTTCCTGGGCTTCCATAGCTTTGGACTGTATATCCACAATGACACCATGCGTGCCTTGGGTCGTCCCCAAGATATGTTCTCGGATACGGCAATTCAGTTGCAGCCAGTATTTGCTCAGTGGGTGCAAAACCTGCATACGGTAGCTCCTGGTACAACTGCACCTAATGCACTGGAACCCGTGAGCTATGCCTTTGGTGGCGGTGTTCTGGCTGTAGGCGGCAAAGTGGCAATGATGCCCATTGCGTTGGGTACGGCGGACTTCTTGATCCACCATATTCACGCCTTCCAAATCCATGTCACAGTACTAATTCTGTTGAAAGGATTCCTGTTTGCCCGTAGCTCTCGTCTGATTCCAGACAAGATGAACTTGGGCTTCCGGTTCCCCTGCGATGGTCCAGGTCGTGGCGGTACTTGTCAGGTATCTGGATGGGACCACGTATTCCTTGGTTTGTTCTGGATGTACAACACCATTTCTATTGCAATTTTCCACTTCAGCTGGAAGATGCAATCTGATGTCTGGGGAACTGTGGACGCAGATGGTACTGTGTCTCATATCACTGGTGGTAACTTTGCCCAAAGCGCTCTCACAATCAACGGCTGGTTGCGTGACTTCTTGTGGGCACAAGCTGTACAAGTGATTAACTCCTACGGCAGTGCGCTGTCAGCTTATGGTCTGCTGTTCTTGGGCGCACACTTTGTCTGGGCATTCAGCTTAATGTTCCTGTTCAGTGGCCGTGGCTACTGGCAAGAACTGATTGAGTCGATTGTTTGGGCACATAATAAACTGAAAGTAGCACCAGCAATTCAGCCCCGCGCTCTTAGCATCATTCAAGGTCGGGCTGTTGGTGTGGCTCACTACCTCTTAGGAGGAATCGCTACCACCTGGGCATTCTTCCACGCACGAATCATTTCACTGGGCTAAAAATCAGCTCTTACAAGTGATGAGTTTTGAGTTTTGAGTTGTGAATAAAAACTCAGAACTCAGGACTCAGAACTCAAAGCTCTAAGAACTTGATGGCTGAAGGTCAGAGGACTTATCGAAACCTATGGCAACAAAATTTCCAAAATTTAGCCAGGATCTAGCACAAGACCCGACGACGCGTCGGATCTGGTATGCGATCGCAACGGGGAATGATTTTGAAAGCCACGATGGCATGACAGAAGAAAATCTTTACCAAAAGATTTTCGCGACTCACTTCGGTCATGTGGCAATCATCTTCCTATGGGCATCCAGCCTGCTGTTCCATGTGGCCTGGCAAGGTAACTTTGAACAGTGGATAAAAGATCCTCTTCACATCCGTCCCATCGCTCATGCAATCTGGGATCCGCACTTCGGAAAACCAGCAATAGAAGCGTTTACCCAAGGCGGCGC
>NZ_JXCA02000001.1:378129-422439 GCF_000828085.3 Scytonema tolypothrichoides VB-61278 | reverse complement strand
CTCAGTTAATCAACGGTTATAACCCCTACGGCGTGAACAACCTGTCTGTATGGGCTTGGATGTTCCTGTTCGGACACCTAGTTTGGGCGACAGGCTTCATGTTCCTAATCTCTTGGAGAGGTTACTGGCAAGAGTTGATTGAAACTTTGGTTTGGGCACACGAGCGTACTCCTTTGGCGAACTTGATTCGCTGGAAAGACAAGCCAGTTGCTCTCTCGATTGTTCAAGCTCGTCTGGTGGGCTTAACTCACTTCGCTGTGGGCTACGTCTTTACCTACGCAGCATTCCTGATTGCCTCTACTGCTGGTAAGTTTGGTTGATGTAGTAGACTAAGCAAATACTTGTAGATAGGTAAGAAATCTCCTGCTTTAGAGCAAGCAGGAGATTTTTTTTAGCGTTAAACTTTCACTACAGCTTTTGTATAGACCAAGATAGACAAGGAGCATTTATTCCCAAAGGGTGGAAAATCTACGTATTCGCTTCTCCCACAGCTTCTATGACTGCTTCTAAAGCTATTGCTACATGAGTCCAATGAGTTCCCCCTTGGCAATACACCACATACGGTTCCCGCAATGGACCATCAGCTGAAAATTCAGAGGTGCTTCCCTCAATAAATGTCCCGCCAGCCATAACGACCTTACTTTCATAACCAGGCATATCATCTGGGATAGGGTCAAGATAAGAACCGATGGGTGAATTTTGTTGAATTGCCCGACAAAAAGCAATGAGTTTTTGGGCAGAACCTAGTTTAATTGCTTGAATGACATCCCGACGCTTAGCTAACGGTTCTGGATTGACTGGATAACCTAGTTTGTCAAATACATAACCCGTGAGGTGAGTCCCTTTCATTGCTTCTCCTACCATTTGTGGGGCGAGAAACAGCCCTTGAAACAGCAGGCGATTTTGGTCAAAAGTGGCACCTCCATAACTGCCAATTCCTGGTGCTGTGAGGCGACAAGCAGCGGCTTCTACCAAGTCAGCGCGACCCGCAACATAACCGCCAGCAGTTACAATCGTACCACCGGGGTTTTTAATCAACGACCCTGCTATCAAGTCAGCACCAACATGGGTAGGTTCTTGAGTTTCTATGAATTCGCCATAGCAGTTATCAACAAAGCAAATGGTATTGGGATTTTGCTGCTTGACCAAGTGGATAATTTTTTCAATATCGGCTATTGATAAGCTAGGACGCCAAGAATAGCCACAAGAACGCTGAATCAGCACCAAACGAGTTTTGTCCTTCACTGCATGGCTTAAAGCTTGCCAATCTATAGTTCCTTCTAGAGTAAGATCTAATTGTTGGTAGCGAATGCCAAACTCAAGTAGTGAACCTTGACCTTGACCTCGTAATCCAATGACTTCTTCAAGAGTATCGTAGGGTGCGCCAACCACCGCTAACATTTCATCACCAGGACGGAGAACACCAAATAAAGCACAAGCAATTGCGTGGGTTCCTGAAACAAACTGTACTCTTACAGCAGCCGCCTCAGCGCCCACCACCTCCGCAAAAACTCGATCTAAAGTTTCTCTCCCCAAGTCATCGTGTCCGTATCCAGAGACACCGGCGAAGTGGTGTGCCCCTACATGATTATGGCGAAAAGCATATAATATTCGTTGAAGATTTTGCTTGACCTGAGCGTCAATTCCAGAAAAAATCTGTAACAGTGCTTGTTCTGCTTCACGCAGCTGTTCCGAGCTATTCATTAGTTCCTCTTTTAAGAAAACATAAAAAATTTGCGGATTTTTATATCGCGCAGATTAGGCTTGACAATTCCTATTCAGGTTACTGCATGACAATTGCTACATCCACAAAATCCCAACTTAATTGGCTTCATATCACATTTTTCGCAGGTTTGCATGTCGGAGTTTTGTTTGCCCTGTTTCCAAGTAACTTTAGCTGGAAAGCATTCGGTGTATTCTTGTTTCTCTACTGGTTGACTGGTGGCTTGGGTATTACCCTAGGATTTCACCGCCTAATCACCCATCGTAGTTTTGAAACTCCCAAGTGGCTGGAGTATTTCTTGGCTTTTTGTGGAACACTCACTTGCCAAGGAGGACCAATCGATTGGGTAGGAATGCATCGTATACACCATTTGCACTCTGATCAAGAGAAAGACCCCCACGATTCCAATAAGGGCTTCTGGTGGAGTCATATAGCTTGGATGTTTTATAATTCACCTGCTTTCGCGGACGTGCCTCGCTTTACTAAAGATATTGGCGACGACCCATTTTATCAGTTTCTGCAAAAGAATATGATTTTGATTCAGGTCGCCCTGGGTATAGTCCTGTTGCTGCTGGGTGGTTGGTCGTTTGTCGTTTGGGGAGTTTTTGTTCGCCTGATCTTTGTGTGGCACTGTACTTGGTTTGTCAACAGTGCTACCCATAAGTTCGGCTATCGTACTTATGAGACAAGCGATCACTCTACAAACTGCTGGTGGGTAGCTTTATTAACCTATGGTGAAGGCTGGCACAATAACCACCACGCCTATCAATTTTCAGCTCGCCACGGGTTGAAATGGTGGGAAATTGATCTAACCTGGATGACCGTTCAATTGCTACAATTACTGGGTCTAGCTACAAATGTCAAGCTGGCACCAGAAAAAGCAGTAAGCGGTCAATAGTTAGCAATTCTTATCTTATTTAATGTTCAATTTTGAATTTTGAATTTTGAATTTTGAACGACTTATGCTCCCCCGCTTCTAAAAGACTACTTAAGCGTCAGCGGGGGTTTCTTGTAGGTGCGCTGAGGTACATTAGATTGCTATAATCCAAGACGCTAATGTTAGAAAACTTTGCGACAGCCACTTGTTTAGTGATTTGGTAGTGAGGTTTGTTGTCTTTTCAGGTATTCATGACTACATCAACAATCGAAAGCCACAAGTCAGCTCATGAGCTTGGTAATTCCGACCTTAAGCTAAAAGATATTATCAGAAGCTTGCCACGGGAATGTTTTGAGCAGAATCGCCGCAAAGCCTGGACAAAAGTTCTGCTCAGTGTATCGATGGTTTGCTTAGGCTACTTCAGCTTGATCATTTCTCCTTGGTTTCTCTTGCCCCTAGCGTGGATTTTTACGGGTACTGCTTTAACCGGTTTTTTTGTCATCGGTCATGATTGTGCTCATCGTTCATTTGCTAAACGTCGCTGGGTAAATGATTTAGTGGGACATTTGATGATGATGCCGTTAATTTACCCCTTCCACAGTTGGCGTATTCAGCACAATTATCATCACGCTCACACTAACAAGCTGGATGAGGACAACGCTTGGCAGCCAATCACCACAGAAGTTTATGAAAGTTGTGGAAAAATTTCGCAATGGGGTTTCATAGCATTTCTAAGGTATCGATTGTGGTGGATAGGCTCAATCATTCATTGCGGAGTTTTGCACTTTAATTGGTCTTTATTCCGCAAGAAAGACCAAGCAAGTGTGAAGTTTTCTGTGGCTGTCGTCGTGCTTTTTGCTGCGATCGCATTCCCCATCCTCATCGCCACAACCGGAATCTGGGGATTTGTGAAATTTTGGCTACTTCCGTGGCTGGTTTACCATTTTTGGATGAGTACTTTTACTTTGGTTCACCATACTGCTCCAGACGTTCCTTTTGTGGCAGAATCTAAGTGGAACCAGGCTATAGCACAGCTAAATGGCACAGTTCATTGTGATTACCCCTCTTGGGTAGAAATCCTTTGCCACGATATCAATGTCCACGTCCCCCATCACATTTCAACTGCTATTCCTTCTTATAATTTGCGGATGGCTTATGGCAGTATCAAAGAAAATTGGCAGACGTATTTGCATGATGAGTGTCGGTTTTCTTTTTCTTTAATGAAGCGAATTACAGATCAGTGTCACCTGTATACAGCCGATGGTGGCTATCAGTCTTTTAAAGACTATTTTGCAGGACGATAAGCTCATCGCTTGAAGAAATAAATTCTGGCAATTCTGTAAACAGAAGTCTTGTTACGAAAATTGCCAGATATTATCTTGCTGCTTTGCACTTCCAAAACTTCGGGATACCCAAACCCCAACGTAATGCGATTGCAAAGTTTAAATGATTTGTCTCAACAACTTCCTGTTTGACTCCAGTAAAAAAAATCAAGTGCAATCAAATATCATCAAGTCTAATAATCCTCATGACGTTGAATCTCTTGAGGATACAACCAAGCTGCCCTTCACGCTTCAAGATTTGAAAGCTGCAATCCCATCTGAATGTTTTCAGCCCAATGTCGGGAAATCACTTTTCTACTTTTTTCGTGACATCCTGATTATCGGTTTACTTTATGCAGTTGCTCATTTTCTAAATTCTTGGTTTTTCTGGCCGATTTTCTGGGTGATGCAAGGAACCATGTTTTGGGCTTTGTTTGTCGTTGGACATGACTGCGGACACCAATCTTTTTCTAAGAAGAAATGGCTTAATGATTTGATTGGACATCTTTGCCATACACCGATACTTGTTCCATATCACGGGTGGCGAATTAGCCATAGAACTCACCACAAAAATACTGGTAACCTCGATAATGATGAAAGCTGGTACCCACCGACAGAGTCAGAGTACAAAGTGCTGAATTGGGTACATGATATAGGTCGAGATTACTTGTTTTTATTGGTTTATCCGGTGTATTTGTTTACTGGTAATCCTGATAAACGAGGCTCTCACTTTTTACCTAGCAGCCGATTTTTCAAACCCTCAGAAAAATGGGATGTCATCACCAGCACCACACTCTGGACTCTAATGGTAGGTTTGCTGTTGTTCCTCACCTATCAATGGGGTTGGATGTGGTTGTTGAAATACTACGTTGGACCTTATCTTGTCTTTGTCATTTGGCTAGACTTAGTCACATATTTGCACCATACTGACCCGGATATTCCCTGGTATCGTGGAGAGGATTGGACTTTCCTCAAAGGTGCTATTTCTAGCATTGACCGTGATTACGGTTTTATCAATCACATCCATCATGATATCGGTACTCATGTTGCTCACCACATCTTCCTGAACATTCCTCACTACAATTTGAAAAAGGCAACTGAGGCGATTAAACCGATTATGGGTGACTATTTCCGCAAATCTGATCTACCCATTTGGACTGCATTACGCCGTTCGTCCAGTAGCTGTGATTTTGTTCCGGAGACTGGAGGAAAAGTTTACTATATATCCAAGAAAAAGTTAGCTAAAGGCTAACATGAAGTGAAGAGTGAGAAGTTCATGAAAAACTCCCCACTCTTCATTTGATAACTTTGGTATTTCTGATGATCCAAATTTGCGTTCAATTACAAAGAAACTGGGTTTTTGGTTAAACGCAGGATGTGTGTTTTATAACGCAGTGCTTTCCTGAGGCGAAGTACCCATTAATTTCAACCAACGAAAGTTTGCAACAAGTGCTTCTCCAAAAGTTGGATACACATTGTATTGAACGCCAAAATCCGCACATACTTCTGCCAAAATTGGAGCTATTTTTGGATAATGAATATGACAAATTTGCGGAAACAAATGATGGACAACCTGATAGTTAAGACCACCCAAATACCAATTTAAAAAGGCATTCTTTGGTGCAAAATCAACTGTTGTTTTGACTTGAGAAATTGCCCATTCATCGTCAATATCGTTTGACTCGGGATGTGGTTGAAGAAACTCTGCTGGCGCGAGAACATGAGCTAGCATAAAAACATTGCAAATCAGCAGGCCATAGGTTATGTAAGCAATGCTAAATCCTACAATTACTTGTAGGGGAGTATATCCAACAACAAGTGGTATTCCTACAAAGACTCCTAGCCAAACCAATTTACCCACCAACAATATAATGACTTCCAAAGGCTTGATAGAGATTACATGGTCATGGTATTTGCGCTTGAATAAAGCGAGATTGACATCAGCAACAGACCAATAAAACGGAATAATTGCATAGACTATAAAAATGAATAAATGTTGGAATTTATGATACCATTTATGTTCCATGTATGGAGACATACGCACTAAACCATCTCCATGTATTTCTACATCATGTCCTAATATATTGGTATATGTATGATGCAGGAAATTATGGCGAAATCGCCACAAAGAACTGGATAAACCAATGACATCATAAGTGAGACCAAAAATAGAATTTACCCATTTGTGACTAGAATAACCACCATGATTGGCATCGTGTCCTACACTAAAACCAACACCAGCAATACCTAATCCTAAAAGGACACAGCCAAATACCTTCATCCACATTATCGGTGGACCGAAGAGAGTAAATGTCCAAGCAGAAATTACCCATCCCAAGATAATTGCAGTTTTGAGGTACATTGCTAGATTATCGCGCTTCGCAATGTTCTCAGATTCAAAATAAGCGTCAACTCGTTTATTGAGTTCTTTTCTAAAACCAACGTTCTTGGCAAAAGTTACTCTTGTCTGTGTCTGTGTCTGTGTCATAAAAACTAATCGTTCAAATGAGCTATGAATTGACTTGAAGAAGTCTGTTATCTGGCAAGTATGCAAGTGGCGTTGCTCAGATAAAAACACACAAGCCAAATCATAACATTGTTGCAGATTATGCCAACTATGTGCCAGAAAAAAAGAGAAATTTTGCAAATAAGCAACAAAACTTGTGCGTATGATTAAAATCGTCCGTTTCCCTGAACAATATGTTTGACGGTTGTCAGGCTTTCTAAGCTAATCAATCCGCGTCGATGACCTTTTTGATTCGACATCCCTAGAAATACCGCATCTCCTCGCGACGGATTCCGGGAAAAACGCGGAGAAGCGTTGATGTAACTAGAAGCACTATTCACTCCCAAGGCAAACTGCCGACTTTCCTGGTAAGATTCAGTAACAATACAGTCAGCATGACCGCTGCTGTATCGATTAATCCAGGCGATCGCACTCTCTAAACTATCCACCAATTTAAAAGCGACTGTCTTTGTTAAAAAAGCGCTCCCCCACTCTGTTTCTTTAGCTAACTGTAGCTGAGGAAAGGCTTCTACCAATTCGGCATCTCCCTTAATTTCAAAGCCCTTCTCCTTTAAGCTATTCCACAATGTCAGTAGAGAAGATGGCAAGGCTTGTCGGTGAATGAGTACTTTTTCAATTGCGTTCACCGGATCTGGTTCGCTTTGATGGCTATCTATAATGAGCCAACGTACCATTTCTAAACTACCATTCGGCGACCAGTAAAGGTAGCAGTTGCCCATAGCCGATTTGAGAACTGGGGCGGTGGAGTGGCGAACCACCTGCTGTATCAAGCTAGAACGTCCGTAGGGAATCACTAAATTCAAACATTGGTCTTGCGTGACTATATCCCGAATGGAACTTCCTTCTTCTGCTGTTATCAGCTGTAAACAACCTGGTGGTAAACCAACTTCAGTCACAGCACTCAAAAGTGCGTTGGCAATCGCCGCGTTAGAATGACTGGCTTCAGTACCGCCTCTGAGGATCAGACTGTTGCCAGTTTTGATACACAACGCTGCTGCGATCGCTCCCAATTCTGGAAACGCCTCATAAATAAACGCAATCACACCCAAAGGCATTAACTGCGTATAAGTCTGAGAGTCGTCTAGTTGATAGTCAGCATGTCTGACTCGCCGCAGTGGATCTGATAATTCCCCCAGCCGTTGTAAAATATCTACTGCCATCTCCAGGCGTTTCGGAGTCAGCTTCAGCCAATCCAGAATTAAATCTGGCACCGCCATTTCCCGACTCGCTTCTAGATCCAAGGTGTTTGCTTCTAGAATGTCGTCAAATGAACGTGTTATCGCTTGTGCCATCGCTAACACAGCACGACTTCTGTCTACTCCTTTTGTGGTTCCTAGCTTTAGGGCAGCTTGATAAGCGCGTCTAGCGCGCTCAATTGGTTCGGGGCTAACATCAAAAGCATCCACTGTCATTCAATTATCGCCTGTAGGTGAGCCATACCATCAGTGCTGGCAAAATAGCCAACAGCACCGCCACCATTGCCCAAGCAATAATGCTGTAACCATTTGCCAATCGTAGTGCTAATGGTAACCATATAATCACTAGCACGAAAATAATCCCAAGCGCTACAGGCAAATAGCTTTCTCCTAATCGAGGATGGACAACTTGCCAACTATTCCCTCTCCAGCGCCAAGCCCGCTTATACGGATAGGTGGTGGAAAGTTGCTCCAGTACATAACCATTATCTTCCACTACGAATATCTGCTGACAGCGATTGCAACCAAATGCTTCTGTCAGCGTAATAGGAATCAGCTGCCCGCGCCGACGACAGGGACACGGGTATTCACTATTGAAGTCAATTTTGTCTGCTTTTTGAGGTTGCACAAGCGAACTTTTTACTTGAGCGTGTTTGCCAATAGCGGCGAAAATAGCATCCCCTGATTTACGTCTTGGGGGTTAGCTATTCTCCCATGAACTTTCTTTATAACATTAGCCAGTCTGGCTTACTCTTTTCCTTGGACAGATTTTTTTGAAATTCAGTGGCAGTACTATTCTATCACTGAACTACATTGATAATAGCCAGCTATCACAACTGAGAAGCACAAAGACCAAAGTGAATTTTCTTTTCACTTCAACCTTTATTCTTCAAGATCGCGTTAGTGTCAGTATCAATTCACTGTTTTTTTACAGTCTGATACGAACCACTGTACATGTCTTTTTATAGTGTAGCCCATCTTACATATTTTTTTCGCTACACCTAAATTTTTTAGAATGATAAATCGTATGTGTTGGCACCTAACAATAGGAATTTGCCAACTTTCTACGTATATGCATGACTTTTTCTTTAACAAGCGGGTAACGCGATTCGAACGCGCGACATTCACCTTGGCAAGGTGACGCTCTACCACTGAGCTATACCCGCAAACTTAACTCTTCTTACTATCTCATAGTATGCATGATTTGTCAACACCTTTTATTTGTTTAGTAGTTAGTGGAAAAAGTTAGCCACTAACCACTAACTACTAATCACTGACTATTCCGCAGACAACTGTCCTACGCTGGCACTTTTGAGCGATGCTGACGAGAGAGAATGGCCAGAAAAAGGCTCTGTGAGGTTTGAACGTAATTGCCGCATCAGACTCGCCATTTCTAAAGCACTCATGGCGTAATCCCAACCATGATTGCTTTTAATGCCAGCACGTTCTAAAGCTTGCTGCATGGAGTCCACTGTTAAAATGCCAAAAATCACAGGTACGCCAGTTTGAAAACCAGCAGCCGCAATTCCTTTAGCGACCTCAGAAGATACGTAATCAAAATGAGGCGTTTGCCCTCGGATAACAGCACCCAGACAAATAACCGCGTCATAACGACCAGAGACTGCCAATTGGCGAGCCACAACTGGAACTTCAAAACTGCCTGGTACGTAAATGTAGTCTACCTGAGAGCCGTGAGGATTGACATCAACACCATGGCGTTTCAAGCAATCTTGACAACCTTCCACCAGCTTGTTAGTCACAAGGTCATTGAATCGACCAATAACAATTCCAAACCGCAAAGGTTCTGCCTGAGTAAAAGTTCCCTCAAAAACTGCCATAACCGCCTCTCATTCATCTATACTTCTTGCCAATATACATTTGTTCTTCAAAAAGTATAGAAGCAGAATGATCAATGGACTCAGCCAAAAATAAACGCAGCCACGCCACAGAGGGAAAATACTGTGAACTCTCTGTAGCGTACCTGCGTCTATAACGCTCCTGAGTTTTTATGCTATTTGGCTGCGATACCCTTGAAGCAGTCGGTTAAACTACGAAAAAGTTTAACGCCCCAACTACAAAGACTAAAATGATCCAAGCTCCTGAACCAATCCACAGCAGTCTTCTAGATTCATTCCAGTTCTGTGGAGTGGCATAGGCAACAGGAACGCCAATAACCAAAGCAAAAGACAGCAAAACCAGAGCTAATAAAGCGAGTTGGAATATAAAAGTCATCTTCTCTTCTCCCGAAACAGCAAACGAGTGACTTAAAGATAAAATATTGTGCAGGTGAACACTGACAGTTTTTCCTTATTTGTTAAGCTAACAGAAAATTGACACATTTTAGTCATTTGTCCTTGATCCTTTGTGCTAACGACTAATGACTCATGACCCATGAGTGATAACTATGGATTTAATTCTGTGCCATACAACAGCTGATTTTGACTCATTAGGAGCGGCGGTAGGACTGACACGCCTGTTACCTGGAAGCAAGATTGTGCTGAGTGGTGGAGCTCATCCACCGGTACGAGATTTTTTGGCACTGCATCGGGATGAGTATGAGCTGATTGAACGGCGTTCGGTCAATCCCAACGAAATTCGTTCTTTAATTGTGGTGGATACGCAACAGCGCGATCGCATCGGCAAAGCTGCCGAATGGTTAGATCTACCCCACATTAATAAAATTATCATTTATGACCATCACCAAGAACAACTTGGGGATATTCCCGCAACAGAGATACACATTTCCCCTGTTGGAGCGACAACAACTCTGATTGTCGAGCAATTGCAACAACAACAAATTTCCCTGACAGCCGCAGAAGCAACTGTGATGGCATTGGGTATCCATGTGGATACTGGCTCTTTGACATTTGACTATGCCACACCACGGGATGCTATGGCTTTGGCTTGGTTGATGCAACAAGGGGCAAGTTTATCAGTCGTGAGTCAGTACGTTGACCCTGGTCTTTCTCCCCAGTTGCAGCAACTGTTGAAGGTGTCACTGGAAAAAATACAACATATATATGTTAGGGGAAATAAGATTGCCTGGGTCAATTTGAAAACAGATGCTTTCGTACCAGGATTGTCAAGTCTTGCCTCGCAGTTGGTAGAGTTGACAGAAATAGATACCTTACTGCTTTTGAATGAGTATCCTTTGGCAGAAGGTGAATCACGCTTAATAGTGATTGGACGTTCTCAAATTCAAGGTATTAATCTCAATGAGTTATTCCAACCACTCGGTGGTGGTGGACATTCCCAAGCAGCATCGCTGAACCTAAGAGGCGTAAACTCCCAAGAAATTTTAAACCAACTCCTTGAGGGGATAAAAGCAACAATTCCCCATCCTCCTATTGCCCGAGACTTGATGTCCTCCCCAGTCCGTACCATTCGTCCAGAAACCACAATTGCGGAAGCACAGCGGACTTTGTTGCGCTATGGACACTCTGGTTTATGTGTCGCTGACGCCCAAGGACAACTGCTAGGTATTATTTCTCGGCGAGATTTAGATATTGCCCTGCATCATGGCTTTAGTCATGCTCCCGTTAAGGGTTACATGACAGTCAATATGAGGACAATTACCCCTGATACTACACTGCCAGAAATTGAGTCAGTCATGGTGACATACGATATTGGACGCTTGCCAGTATTGGAAAACGGGCAGTTAGTCGGAATTGTCACCCGTACTGATGTTTTGCGGGAATTGCATCAGGAAGAACAGAGGGGGAGAGGGGGAGAAGAGGAGAGGGGGAGAAGGGGAGAAAAAAATATAAAATCTCCCACTCTAGAGGAATTGCATTCACGGCTAGCACCGCAGTTGTGGCAATTGCTCACCAAAGCTTCACGAGAAGCAGAAAAACGCGGTTGGCATCTTTACCTTGTTGGGGGAGCAGTACGCGACTTGCTACTCGCTGAAGAAGCTTCTGGCACTTTGTTGATTAAAGATATTGACTTAGTCGTTGACGGCTTTCACAAAACTGCCGATGTGGGTGCGGGTGTGGAACTAGCAAAAGCACTACAGCAACTTTACCCAACAGCACGCTTAGAAATCCACGGGGCTTTTCAAACTGCGGCTTTGTTGTGGCATAAAGACCCAGAATTAGATTCCTTATGGGTTGATATTGCGACTGCTAGAACAGAATTCTATCCTTACCCAGCAGCAAATCCTGAAGTTGAGGCAAGTTCGATTCGTCAAGACTTGTATCGTCGAGATTTTACCATCAACGCAATGGCACTGCGACTGACACCTCCCCGCGCTGGTGCATTACTCGACTTTTTTGGCGGGTTGCTAGATTTACAAGCAAAGCAAATTCGGGTTTTACACGCCAACAGCTTTATCGAAGACCCCACCCGTATCTATCGCGGTGTACGCTTTGCTGTGCGACTCGGATTTCACTTAGAGCCTCAGACAGAAGAGTATATCCGCTATGCTATCAACAGTGGCGTTTATGATCGCACCACCCAACAAAATAGCAAAACTCCAGCACTGCAAACTCGACTAAAAACAGAATTGAAACACATCCTAGAAGCCCCCTACTGGAAGCCAGCTTTGCAATTACTGGGAGACTTAGGAGCTTTGCAGTGTATTCATCCCACCCTCAAGCTAGACGAGGAACTTCTGGGGCAATTGCGTTTGTTGGAACGTTGCTTACGGCGGTTCGACTCCCAGCAAACCCTTATCCACTGGCAAATGCGTTTGGAAGCTCTCATTGCCCACATAGGAGCAGAATATCGAGGGCGCGTGGCAAGGAATCTGCTATTGCCCGAAGATAGTATCAAAAGCTTAGAGCTAATAGCACAAGCTCAAGCTAATATCAATAACATTATCCCTTCTTTGCAAGCACAGAGGGAAGTGGATGAGGTGCGTCCAAGTCAAATTGAACAGTTATTGCGCCAGTATGATGTACCAATGCTGATTTTAATAGCTGTGCAAAGTCCAAGAAGTGTCAGGCGTAAGATTTGGCAATATTTGACTGTTTGGCGTAACGTTCAGGCTATTTTGAATGGAAATGACTTACGCAAACTGGGATACAAACCCGGACCGCAGTATCGGCAAATGCTCGATGATTTACTTGCTGCCACGTTGGATGGAGTGATTCGCAATAGGGATGAAGCGGAGGAGTTTTTGGCTAAACATTATCCTCATTAAAGTTTTGCAATAATATTTAGCAATTTTTACAATGCTTTATGAAGTTTGCATAATAAGTACTAAGATTTCTTTCCAATTTGATATCTGGCGCGAGGAAAGTAAGAGCAAACTTTACAATAACTACTGAAAAAACTTAACGTCATCAACTGAGGTCAGGTCTATGATCCGCGCCTACGCAGCTTTTCAACAAGGCGAAGAACTGAAGCCTTTTGAGTACGAACCAGGACCACTTGGCAGTGAGGATGTAGAAATTGATGTGGAATACTGCGGGATTTGCCATAGCGACCTCAGTATGCTCAATAATGATTGGGGAATGAGTCAGTATCCGATTGTTCCCGGACATGAAGTGGTTGGTACGATCGCAAGCATTGGCGATGCGGTTAAGAAACTCCAAGTCGGACAACGGGTTGGACTGGGTTGGAATTCGCGATCGTGTATGACTTGCGAGTGGTGTATGTCCGGTAACCATAACCTCTGCTTGACAGCTGAAGGTACCATTGTTGGTCGTCATGGTGGTTTTGCCGATAAGGTACGCGCCCATCACGCTTGGGCTGTGCCTTTACCTTCTGATATTGACCCGGTGACCGCTGGACCGTTATTCTGTGGTGGTATCACAGTTTTTAATCCAATAGTGCAGTTTGATGTCAAGCCAACAGATCGTGTTGGTGTGATTGGTATCGGTGGATTAGGTCATATGGCATTGAAGTTTCTTCATGCTTGGGGCTGTGATGTAACTGCATTCTCCACTAGTCCTGATAAGGAAGCAGAAGCAAGGGAACTTGGTGCAAATCACTTCATCAATTCCCGCGATCCAAATGCACTCAAATCAGTAGAAAATTCCTTCGATTTAATTCTCTCAACTGTCAATGCCAATCTAGATTGGAGCACTTATATTGCCTGCTTACGTCCTAAAGGACGACTACATTTTGTTGGCGTAGTTCCTAACCCTGTTTCCAGCCATGTTTTCCCATTAATAGCAGCTCAAAAGTCAATCTCTGGGAGTCCGCTTGGTAGTCCCGCAACAGTCGCCCAAATGCTCGATTTTGCTGCTCGCCATAAGATTGAGCCAGTCATTGAAACTTTTGAATTTGAGCAAGTCAACGAGGCATTAGAACGGCTACATAGTGGGAAAGCAAGATATAGGTTGGTGCTGAAACATTAAATTTCAAGTCAGGCAAGGGCTGCTGATAAGATAATTTGCAAGAACAATAATCTTTGTAGAGACGTTGCATGCAACGTCTCTACACGTGTGAAATCTCCAAAAACAATCCTTATTTAAAAATATTTAAACAGCGTTCCGGAATCCTTTACTGCTATGATGTAGTTAGTATCAAACCTCAACACGCCTCATATAGCTGACATGAAGTAGTAGTAGAAAACTGTTGCTCGAAAGCAACGAGTGTTAAATCAAATCTTGCACCTCATCCAGGGTACGCCTTGAACTTAAGTACCCTGCGGGAAGCCGCCCAAAGGGCGTCTACAAGGCTAACAATCGAAGTCCGTTAAAACGGACTGGAATTTTTATGGAGTAAGCTAATTCCCTACTTTGGCTATTCGCAGTAGAAATTTATTTTTTGGCGATTGCAAAGTTTGGTGCAAGATGTGAATCAACAAAGAGAAATCAGCAAAAACTCAGCAGGTTTGGTAAAAAGCAGCCATGCGCTAAATACTTTTTAAAAATTTATCTCTACAAAGAGCAGCCCTAAATATGTCTGTGGCTGGCTCTGTTTGCTCGCTCCTATTGTGCGCGTTCGATAGGCGCTATTTGGTCATATTGAGGTTTGAGTATGCAGAAAAAATCAATAGTTTTAGCTGAGAATTTAGCTTACGAACTCAGTTCAACCAGGACTTTATTTGAAGGTGTCCAAATAAGTATTGAGCAGGGCGAACGCATCGCTTTAATTGGTTCCAATGGTGTTGGAAAATCCACGCTGTTAAAGATTCTTGCAGGTCAACTTAGCCCCACGACAGGTTCTGTTACACGTCATGAAACGATTTACTATTTGCCTCAAATTAGTACCATCAAACAGGACATCAAAGCAGATACGGTACTAAATTTTCTAAGTTCTATTTCTGAGGAATGGTGGAAAATTGAAGAGATTTTAGAAGCAAGATTCAACACAACGCTTGACTTATCCTTACCCCTTTTTAATCTGAGTGGTGGGGAACTCACAAAACTATTTTTGGCTATTGGTTTATCTAGTGAACCAAAGGTGTTACTGCTGGATGAGCCAACGAATCATATGGATTTGATGGCGTTAGAAAGTTTGAAGTCTTTTCTTAACGACTTTAATGGAGCGTTTGTTATTGTCTCTCACAAGCCATTTTTTCTAGACCAAGTTACTGATATGACTTGGGAACTGACACCAGAGGGTGTGAAGGTTTACGGAGGAAATTTTTCTCTGTATCGAGAGCAAAAGGAAATAGAATTGGAGGCGAGAGTGCGATCGCACGAAGTCGCCAGAAAAGAACTCAAACGCACCAAAGCTTCAGCGTTGCAGGAACAGGAACGAGCTGCTCAATCTCGCAAAAATGGTCGAGCCAAATTTCTCAATGGTAGTGTAGATAGAGCAGCTGCAGGACTGCTTAAAACAAAAGCCGAGGTTTCAGCAGGAATTGCAAAAAAGAGACATGAAGCGGCGATAGCAAAGGCGACTCAAAGAGTTACAGAAACTAAGGTTAAAACAACGAAGGCGACAAGTCTTCAACTAGAAGAAAGAAGCCAAAAACGTAGAAATCTCATTGATATTCAAGATGCAAATCTCAAGGTAGGAGAACACCTGCTGATCTCAAATATCCAGCTTCATGTGTCTTCTGGTGACAGAATAGTTATTGCTGGTGCTAATGGTTCAGGTAAATCTAGTTTGGCAAAGGCGATTTTGGAAATAGAGAATACAACAGCGATTTTACAGTCAGGTGAGATTTTACTTGCTCCTGCTATGAAAGCTGTGTACCTCGACCAAACTTATGAACTGGTGAATCGAAACCAGACGATTCTGGAAAATATGCAAGCTGCTAATCCCAATCTCAATTATCAGCTTTTGCGCCAGCAGTTAGGACACTTCCTTTTTAAAGAGGATGATGTTAACAAAAGCGCATCGGTGTTGAGTGGAGGTGAATTGGCAAGGTTGGCGATCGCCATCATTAGTATTTCACAAATCGACCTGCTGATTCTCGATGAGCCAACGAATAACCTAGATATTGAAACGGTTGACCAGATGATTGAGGGTATCAATGACTACCTGGGGGCGCTTTGGGTCATTTCCCACGATTTGGATTTCTTGAGTCGAATTGATATAACTCACGCTTACAAGTTGAATGAACAAGCGTTGCAACAGACCATATATTTGCCTACTGAATCTGAATTGTATTACCAAGAACTACTCGGTTGTCAAGATGGATAATGTTGATACTGAAGCGTTTCAGAAACATTTGCGTTCAAAGAAGCTTTATGGTAAGGGTGGATAAAGAAGCTTGAGAAAAATTTTTTTACTTTTTCCGTAACTTATGAAACATGCCTTGTAGTAAGCATTGTCAAAATTCACACTTCCAAGAAAAAATAATGCCTACTACATTTACAGTTCTCAAAGAAGGTTCAACAGGCGCTAATGTTCGCGAATTGCAAACAAACTTGACAGCATTAAAGTATTATGCTGGTGGTATCGATGGTAACTTTGGCAGCAAAACAAAAGATGCTGTTATCAAGTTTCAACAATCCAACGCGGTCAAAGTTGATGGTATCGTTGGTTATGAAACCCAAGCTGCGATACTGCGTGAAGTTTGGGTGTCCAAGCGACCAACCTTAAAAGAAGGTTCACAAGGTCAAGAAGTTAAAAATCTTCAGGAGTTGCTAAATGGCACTGGCGAACTTCCTCAAGGTGAGTTTGGTACAATTAAAATTGACGGTGTTTTTGGTGCAAATACTAAAGCTGCTGTTATCAAGCTTCAAAAATCTACTGATATCGCAGCAGATGGTGTTGTTGGACTGAAAACATGGAAGCAATTATCTTTCCGCAAGTCTTATGATATGTCTCCGGAACAAATTGTTGGCAATGGAATTTTTAACTTAGCTTGAGAAGGCAGAAGTGGGTTTGACAGGAGACGATTCTGAAAAATATGTAAGCTGCTAATCTTAATCTAAGCTATCAGATCAAGTTCGGTTAAACACTTGTAAGATTTGTAGGTTGGGTTTTTGAAACGAAACTCAACCTATAGCAATCCGATTTAATTTGGTGAAAAAATCTAAGTATCTGTAGGGTGTGTTATTGCGTAGCATAACGCACTCTACTACTACTGTTTCAGACTTTATTGATGGTGCTTTTCCTGAATACACCCATCTCTTGAGCGTCCACTCATTGATGCCCAGAATTGATGCCGCTTCAGTTAACTTGTACCGTTTTTCTCAACCATAGATCATAATATAGCAAAGAAAAGCAAACTTCTTTGTCATTAATTACAATGCCATTTGCTTGTTTCTTGGCTTTTCTTTCTGCTCTGAGTTGCCGAAGTTTCTCGGAAACTGGTGGGGGATTAAGTCGCTGTTCTTCCCTCATTGTGTGACCGTGTTCTATCCAGTTTTTCATATAAGCACTCACAACTTCTTTGTTTTGTAAGTAATAAAGAATTGTTGCATAAACTTGTTCTAAAGTTAGTGATGTGTATATCTGAGCAATCTCCTCTGGAGTGCGACCGAGATCCATGTATTCATAAAGAATTGTTTCAATACCAATTCTTGACCCCTTGAGCCGAATATCATCAGGGGTTAAAAAGTTGAAATAATCTGTTATTTGCGCTGTGGACATCGTTTTTCTCCTTTGATGTTTTTTGTCAAATGCATTAATAGTTTTTCCGCTTGCTTGGCAGTTATACGCGGTAATTTAGGCAACTTGTATCTCCAAAGTCCTGGTGAATATTTCCTTGTTGGAAAGTGCTTTTTTATCTGATTGTGATAGGGTTTATAGATAGAGTTCAACATATATAGGAGCGATCGCCACTGACAGTAGCGTCAGTCCTGATTCTTGCCCGAACAAGTCAGTACATCTTTATTTTATACTTATTTGTTCGGGAATAATAAGTATAATTAGCGATAAAAACTGGAAGTTTATCACAAATAGACTAAGTAGTGTGTGCTACAAAACAAGAATTGCAAAAAATTATGTAAAGCCAAACCTCTATCTCCACAACAGTCCAGCACTCAGGTATAAGCAGTAAAGCAGACAGGCAAGTTATAATTTTTGTGCAGATGAACGTAACAAAAATTTATGAGTAACCCCCTGTTACAAGCTTTTTTCGTCGGGAGAGCAGCGGCTGAAATCCTCACCGAGAGGTTGGAGTTCGCTATTACAGATGCTCTCTCGGAACTCGGCAAATGGGACGCACAGACTAGAGAGGAACTGCGCCATTTTACAGACGAAGTCATAGAGCGGGCAAATCGTGCAGCAGATGCTGCTGGTGCTACTCAAACAACAGGCTATGGAGAAACTAGCTCAGCGTCAGTTGACTTACAAGCGACAATTGATGAACTACGAGCAGAAATAGCCACATTGCGAACAGAATTACAACGCTATAGAAGTGGAAATTCTTTGTAGAGACGTTGCAGTGCAACCTTTCTACTAGAAAATTGTAAAGGAACAGTTTTGGAATCAGAGTGTCTTTTCTTCCTACTGACTCGGTCAAAAACCAGCGGTACGCAAAGCATATGGAAAAAGGTTATTCAGATAAGGCATACCGTTGGAATCGCGAAAACTACTCTCGTAGACGCCGCTTTTTAGACATTTGGTCTTTTGTCTTGACCTTAATGTTTAAGCTTTGGCGGTACAACAAATCTTGGAGTTACCCAGGTGGAGTTACCGAAGCGAAACAAGCTGCTCGACGTAAGGCTCAAGCGGTATGGATTCGCAATACTCTGCTAGATTTAGGACCAACGTTTATCAAAGTTGGGCAACTCTTCTCTACCCGTGCTGATATCTTCCCTGTTGAATATGTCGATGAACTTGCCAAGCTACAAGATAAGGTACCCGCATTTAGCTATGAACAAGTAGAAGCGATTATTGAACAAGAGCTAGGCAAGAAAATTCCCCAACTCTACCAAAGTTTTGAACCCATACCCTTAGCTGCTGCGAGCTTGGGACAAGTACACAAGGCTGTGTTACACTCGGGAGAAGCCGTTGTAGTCAAAGTACAACGTCCTGGTCTCAAGAAGCTTTTTGAAATAGATTTACAAATTCTTAAGGGAATTGCACGCTACTTTCAAAACCATCCTAAATGGGGACGGGGACGCGATTGGATGGGCATCTATGAGGAGTGTTGTCGCATTCTTTGGGAAGAAATTGATTATCTCAATGAGGGTCGCAACGCTGATACTTTTCGCCGGAATTTTCGTACCTACGACTGGGTAAAAGTCCCACGTGTCTACTGGCGTTACACTTCATCACGGGTGTTGACTCTGGAGTATGTTCCTGGTATAAAGATTAGCCAGTATGAGGCAATAGAAGCAGCGGGTTTGGATCGGAAAATCATTGCCCGTCAGGGTGCTCAAGCATACTTGCTTCAGCTACTCAATGATGGCTTTTTCCATGCCGACCCCCATCCAGGCAATATTGCCGTCAGTCCCAGTGGTGCTTTGATATTTTATGATTTTGGCATGATGGGGCGCATCAAAACGAACGTGCGTGATGGACTGATGGAGACTTTGTTTGGTATTGCTTCAAAAGACGGCGATCGCGTTGTTCAGTCCCTCATTGATTTAGGAGCGATCGCACCAGTGGACGACATGGGACCAGTGCGACGTTCTGTCCAGTATATGCTGGATAATTTTATGGATAAGCCCTTTGAAAATCAATCGGTAGCTGCTATTAGTGACGACTTGTACGAAATAGCATACGACCAGCCGTTTAGATTTCCAGCAACCTTCACTTTTGTGATGCGAGCTTTCTCGACACTCGAAGGTGTAGGAAAAGGGTTAGATCCAGAATTTAATTTTATGGAAGTTGCTCAACCATATGCAATGCAGCTTATGACCAATATGAATGGTTCTCAAAGCAATAGCTTTCTCAATGAATTGAGTCGTCAAGCAGTTCAGGTCAGCAATACTGCATTGGGACTACCACGCAGACTAGAAGACACACTAGAAAAGCTAGAACGGGGAGACGTGCGTGTGCGTGTCAGGTCTCTGGAAACAGAGCGCTTGCTGCGACGGCAAAGCAATATTCAGCTAGGGATGACTTATGCTGTTATTGTGAGTGGTTTCACGCTTTCAGCTACGATTTTATTGGTAAAAGATTATATATGGTTGGCAATGCTTGCAGGTTTGATCGCAGTTGCAGTGTCAAGTTTACTCATTCGACTGCTGATGCGCCTCGACCGCTACGACCGTATGTCATAAATTTAGTGAATGGTATATGAAACTTAATTTTACCGGTGTTACTGATCCGGGACTTATTCGTTCTAATAATCAGGATGCTCACTATATCGACCCAGAGGGGCGTTTCTTCATTGTCGCTGATGGCATGGGTGGTCATGCAGGAGGTGAACAAGCAAGCCGTATTGCTACTGGGCAAATTCAGGCGTACTTGAGTGCTCATTGGAATTCCTCTAAGCCTTCAGAACAGTTATTAAAGGAAGCTTTATTACAGGCGAATGAAGCGATTTTGCTTGATCAGCAAAATCATCCGGAACGTTCTGACATGGGCACAACAATTGTAGTCGTCATTTTTCGTCCCCAAGAGCCACCATCCTACGCTCATGTTGGCGACTCAAGGCTATACCTTTTTCGAGATTCCCAATTGCAGCAAATCACGGAAGACCATACTTGGATAGCACGCGCTATTAAAATGGGTGAAATTACGCAACAAGAAGCGCGGATTCATCCCTATCGTCATGTGTTGTCTCGTTGTTTAGGGCGTGAAGACATCAATCAAATTGATGTGCAACAACTAGATGTGAAAAGGGGCGATCGCCTACTGTTATGTAGTGATGGTTTAACAGAAGAACTCGCCGATCCAAAAATTGCTGACTATCTCCAACTCCCTGTGGCTAAAAAAGCTGCTCTTTCTCTAGTTGAAGCTGCAAAAGAGCACGGCGGACACGATAACATCACCGTTGTTATTGTCGCGCTGGAGTAGGAAAAAGGTTTTTAAAAACCCGCAAAAGCGGGTTTGAAACTCTAACTCCCAAAGACTTGTGGCCAAGTTGTGACTAGGAAAACGACAACTGCTGCGATCGCCAACAACCCTTGAATCAAATTTCCAACCAGCGTACCTGCGACAATTCCAATACCAGCTTTAATTGCTAACCCCAAGTCTCGCCGATAAAGATATTCACCGATAATTGCTCCAAGCAGTGGTCCGAATAACATTCCAAGTAATGGACCACCAAAAGGTAATGTTGGCAATAATCCCAAGAAACCTAGTACTAACCCAACAATTGCACCAATTTGTCCCCACTGACTTGCACCTGCTTTTTTTGCACCTAAGTAGCTTGCTAAAAAATCAACTCCCACACTCAGGAATAAAACAATAACTGTGACAATGAGTGGTATTTTTATAGCGGCAAAAGAACCACTTATAAATCCCCAAATGATAATTGCTATTAAAATTAAACTGGCTCCTGGAATCGCAGGGACTACAGCACCGATAATACCCACAGCCATTACAGCAACAAGTAACCAATAAAGAATTTGCATAATTGTTGAGTTGTTGATTTTGCTATACACCAAATAACAGTTATCAGTTATCAGTTACCAGTTACCAGTTACCAGTTACCAGCTATCAGTTATCAGTTACCAGTAGTTTACTGTTTACTGTTTACTGTTCACTGATTCAAAGTCACAGCGAATTTATCTGCAATTCCCGCAATCCACTTTTCATCTTGTTTAGTGTAACTGCGAGGAGCATTTGCTGCCAAAATTAGGACTCCATCTTCGCCAATGGGTTGACAAATGACACCTTGAGTGTTTTCTGGCAAATAATCAAATTCAACCCTTCCGGGATAAACTTTTAAATCTACCAGATAAACTGGCTTGTGTTTTTCTAGCACTCTTTTTAAGATTGGTCCTGGTACAACTTCCGACTTGGGACTTAGAATTCCCCGACGTAACAAAACTTTATTTTTGTAGAAAACGACGAGCGATCGCGTCACCGTATTAGTTAACAACAAATGTGATGCCCAGGCTAGTTCTGTTTTCACCGATGGCGGTAAATCCGGTGCAAGTACAAAACCTTCTTCACCAATCAGTTGTACAGCTTCAGGTAAACGCGGTTGTACTTGCTGCCAAATTAACCCTACTAAAATCAAGACAGCACTCAAAATCACACCCAGAACATCTGCACGCGCTTGAGAATTTGTTAATTCTGGTGATAGCAAACGGTTAATCAGCAAAAGGACAGCGCCCATCCCACCCACTACGATAGGTAGACGCCGCAGAACTCTATTGGGATCGGATTTAGTCATCAGTCATCAGTCCGTATTATCCCCTTATCCCCTTGTTTTTATTCTTCTCCTGGTTCAATAATGCGTTGAAATAAGTAACCAGTCCCTCTTGCAGTGAGGATTAACTCTGGATTACTTGGATCATCTTCCAATTTTGCGCGTAAACGGGAGATGTGCACATCTACGACGCGGGTATCCACATGGCGTTCTGGTGTATATCCCCAGACTTCTTGTAAAATTTCTGAACGGGAGAAAGCTTCTCCAGAACGGCTGACTAGCAACTCTAGTAAGCTAAACTCCATGCCTGTTAAGCGAATGCGCTCATCGCCTTTGTACACTTGCCGCTTATTCGTGTCAATTTTGATAGTGGCAACGTGAATCACTCCAGAACTGGGAATACCAGAGGCACCTGTTTTGTCTACCCGCCGCAGCACTGAGCGAATGCGGGCTTCTAGCTCTTTAGGGGAAAAAGGTTTGACTACGTAGTCATCAGCACCTAACTCTAAACCCGTGATTCGGTCAGCTACGTCCCCCAAGGCTGTTAACATAATAATTGGGACATCTGATTCTTTACGTAATTCTTGGCACACGCCGTAGCCATCTAACTTTGGCATCATCACGTCTAAAACAACTAAATCAGGCTCTGCTTTGCGAAAAGTGTCTAAAGCTTCCTCGCCGTCACCAGCCGTCACCACATCGTAGCCAATCATCGAAAGCCGCGTTTCTAAAATCCGGCGAATACTCGCTTCGTCATCTACCACTAGAATTTTTTCTTTATGACTTTCCAAGTTTCTCAACCCTCCTTAACTAAAATTTTTCATGATTAATTTTTACTACCATATTATTAAGATATCATTTCACAAATTGATTGAAAAAAACCCGCGCATACTACAATTATTGGATTCTAGTTTCCTCAAAAACTTAAGTAAAGATTAAGAATATTTAATAATATTAAGAATGCCAAAGCCAAAAAGTTTTTACGTTTGTAACGAATGCGGAGCAGAATCCCCTCAATGGTTTGGTAAATGTCCAGCTTGCGGGACGTACAATTCTTTAGAAGAGCAGATTAATATCCAGTCATCAACAGATGTACCAAGTCGCGGAGTGAGTGGATGGCACGCTCAGGCAGCAGGTGGCAAAACGACTACGACCAAACCAGCTAAACCAGCTAAACCACGAGCTTCTTTAACTTTTGACCAGATTAGCGATCGCCAAGTCACACGTTGGGCTTCTGGCTATGAGGAACTTGATCGGGTGCTTGGCGGTGGAGTTGTTCCTGGTTCAATGGTGCTGATAGGCGGTGATCCAGGAATTGGGAAATCTACACTGCTGTTGCAAGTGTCGAATCAACTCGCGCAGAGATACCGCATCCTGTACGTATCTGGAGAAGAATCAGGACAACAGGTCAAGTTAAGAGCCTCTCGTTTGGGAGTTGCAAAATCCCTCAGTTTAATAGGTAATGGTAACGATAATGGGAAAGCCGCACAAGAAACTCCCGAAGCAACTCCCGAAGAAATGCCCAAAGTAGACGAAGCGGACGGTGTCGGTGCCGATTTGTATATTTTGCCAGAAACAGACTTGGAAGAGATTTTGCGGGAAATGGATTCACTCAAACCCAATGTGACAATCATTGATAGTATTCAAACAGTGTTCTTCCCAGCTCTGACTTCTGCACCAGGTTCTGTCGCTCAGGTACGCGAATGTACTGCAGCTTTGATGAAGGTGGCAAAGCACGACGACATCACAATGTTAATTGTGGGACATGTTACCAAAGAAGGGGCGATCGCCGGACCAAAGGTCTTAGAACACTTAGTTGACACAGTGTTATATTTTGAAGGTGCGCGCTTTGCCTCCCATCGGTTATTACGGACAGTCAAAAACCGTTTTGGGGCAACTCACGAAATTGGCATTTTTGAAATGGTTGACAACGGACTGCGAGAAGTCCCCAATCCTTCAGAGCTATTTTTGGGTAACCGCGATGATCCGGCTCCTGGTACTGCAATTGTCGTTGCTTGTGAAGGAACACGCCCGATTGTCGTAGAATTGCAAGCTTTAGTCAGTCCTACCAGCTATCCCGCACCGCGTCGGGCAGGAACAGGTATAGATTATAACCGCCTCGTGCAAATTTTGGCAGTGCTAGAAAAGCGGGTGGGGATTCCGATGTCAAAGCTGGATTCTTATGTGGCGTCTGCAGGTGGGTTGAATGTAGAAGAACCAGCGGTGGATTTGGGAATAGCGATCGCCATTGTTGCCAGTTTCCGCGACAGGATTGTTGACCCTGGTACCGTACTTATAGGGGAAGTTGGCTTAGGAGGACAAGTCCGTTCAGTATCGCAAATGGAACTGCGGTTAAAAGAAGCAGCAAAGTTGGGATTTAAAAGGGCAATTGTCCCAAAAGGGCAAAAATACCCCGACTATAATATAGAAATTTTGCCAGTCTCAAAGGTGATAGATGCGATTATTGCAGCGATACCGCCGCAGCAGGGGCTAACGGAAGAAGATTTGGCACCCGACGATGAGGAGTGATCCCACTCCAACCCCTCCTTGCATCCAGGGAGGGGCTTTCTCGTTCCTACACTCTGCTTGGGAATGCCTTTATGGATGCTCCGCCTTCAGTAAAATTAGCTAGAACCAGCAGAGAAATTGCGAGTGCCCGTCAGCGCGTTGGGTTCCACGCAATCACTATCATAAGGGACTTCCAAATTAAAAAATATCCAACTTTTTTTGTGGGATGGGCATTTTGCCCGTCTTATTAACTGGGCGGGCGTAATTTATTTGTTGGAAATCCCTAAGGTGAAGGTAATTAACTAGTTTGGACTAGTACAGTGCTACAGTTTAAACCGTTTCTGCTAGTTGATTGTTCAGGGCTTCCTTATCAATTTCGTATCGTTGAAACAGGTCACTCAGAGTAGTCTTGTCTGTTTCAGCTAGACGGAGTAAACCCCACAAAAGATGTTCAGTCCCAATCGACTTGTTACCCTGAAGCCGAACGACTTGCAAGGCTAGTTCTAGAACGAATTTACTCTGTGGACTAAATCTTAGATTCTCACGGGATTCAAAAGAATGTTCATTAATTTCGATGTTCACGTGGCAGCCATTTGCTTGAAGTAAACGAGCACTTGTTGTGGTTGGATCAGCCAACAAGCCAGCAAGTAGATGTTCTGGTTCGACTTGTGATTTTTGCGAACGTGCTGCCTCATTTCTTGCAAACTTGACCGCGTTGATTGCCTTTTCAGTGAACCTCTCGAAACCAAACTCGAAACCAAAGTAATTTTTGAATCGCTCAACAAGTGTTTGCATAGAATTCTTTGCCTCATAGATGAAAATGTCTTCAAGTGCAACGTTGAACAAGGTGGCAATTTTGAAAGCCATGTCCAGGCTGGGGTCAAACTTGCCGGATTCAAAACCATTGACCGCCTGACGACTGACTCCTAATTCTCTAGCTAGGTCAGATTGTGACCATTGGTGCAGTTGCCGAAGTTCTTTCAGTCGGTTTTTCATAGCTTTGTCTGTTCGTCGTCAAGTATTACTTTACATTCTTGACCACATCAGCGTCAAGTGTAGCTTGACAAATGGCTCATATTGGAAATAGGCTGTCTTGTTCCAGATGCAGCATAACAAGGCCCATGCAGCCAACTATATACAAGCGATCGCTAGCGCATGGCTGAATATCAATACATATTTGACGCCTGCTTTCTTTTGGCAACAATTTCTTCGAGTTCTTTCAGATGTTGTGTGCTAATTAACTCTTCATCTTCAAGGTTAAATATATCTGAACTGTACTCTTCTTGTTGCTCATTTAAATTTTCTAATTCTTTTGTAATTATTGATAATGCTTTTCCTTGAGCCATTGAGGTTTTTAACACTTCAAACCGTGCCGCTTCATCAAGACGACATAATAACCGTAAGATGATACGATGAATTCTAATTTCATTCCCAAAATCAAACATTGTGGTATGAGGTTCATCGTCAGAACGCAACAGTTCTTCTCCCACATCAAACAAAGCTTGTACAATTGAGGCAATGCAATCAGTTGGAATTTCGTTGAGCGTGCTATCTTCAAGTTTTTCTAAAAATGCCCTAACTTGAGTTGTACCATCAGGACGTATTTGCTCAGATAATTCTATAAGTTTCTTTCCAAATAGCTTGGGATCACAAGCTGAAGCAAGAATAGCTTGAATCTGAGTATTAGATAAATCATCTTCTGATAAAGTTAAACGGAAGTAGATAGGAAATATTTCTGAACAGCATACACGCTGTTGACTTCGCCACTTTAATTCTTGTTGTTCATCATAACATCTCTTTCCCCAAACAGCTTGTAATTTAGGAAAAATAATTTTTAGCAAATTTTTAACAGGTTGCTTATCTTTGTCTTGCAATTGGGCAACCCAAGAATTATGAAAGTTTTTCAGATCATCTAAGGAAGAATCTACTTTTCCTACAAAATAATTTTTGTTTTTACGAATTATGTCATATACCATTGGGTAAAAAACCCGCAGTGATTCTAAAGCAATAAAATCTACTGGGTTCACTTCGCCTTTCACTACCGGATATGTCATTGTTAGGGTGTCCGTCAGATGAACAATGTCGCGGAGGTTAGTAATGAAGTGGTCTATTCCTTGAAAGTAAACATTGCTCCAGTAGGTTGGCTCAAATACCTCAGCCAGCGGCGTGGATGGGTTTTCCACATCAGCTTCCTCCAAGTCAGGAACCTCCTGAAGTTCTGATTCTTCAGCGGTTGGACTTGTCTCATCACATGGTTGGCTGGAGTTGAGGTCCTCCTCGTCGTTTGGTGTACCAATCAGAATACTATCGAGTTTTTCAAAAAGTAGCCGACGAAGTGAAGTTTTATCTGGATTAGGTAACTCAAAAGCAACTTGAATAGATTTCTCCAAATATGCTTCTGGTGATTTCTCCTGAGTTGCGGAAAGTGCTTTGCTAACAACTTCTTTATCAAAAACGAGAAGATAGACAACGTTAGTAAAATTCGGAATTGCTTTAAAAATGCGAAAGAGTTGCTTAATATCCTCTATGGGAAGCCTATCAATATCGTCAATTGCGACGACTATTCGTCGCTGCTGCTGCACCACTGTATTTTCGACTTCTTCTTTTAACTCGGAAGCTTCCTTTTGTTGATCGTTAAATAATGTTGCTACTACCTTACCAGCTTGAGCGTAAGGTAAGGGTATTTCAGAAATAATTTTAGCAAAATCGGCTATTCGCTCTCTCAAACCTTTGGGTACATACATTACAGACGTTAAAACGCTATGTAATTGGTCAAAAAAGCGCCTTGTAATGTCTTGGTTTCCAGTAAACAACCAAGCACTAAAGGGAACGATGATTGGTTGGTCCTCATCAGGCTTTTGCTTAAGATAATGAACTACAAAGTTCAACAGTGTCGATTTTCCGGAACCCCAAGAACCGTACACTGCAATCACGAACCCTTCAGTAACGGTCATTTTGCAAATACTGTCTGCCAAATGCTTGGCGAAGGGGGCATATCCTAATCGGTCTTTTTCTGGTTCGATGAAGAGGTCATCTTGCAGGTAGTTATGAGTTTCAGTCTGTGCCATAAGGAACTTTTCTGACTTGTACTGCAATCGTGACACATATAGTAGGTAGCGCTATGTCACCCTACGATAGAATTCTGTGCGAATCGCCGTACATATCATTGGTATGCATATCCTGTCCAAGGATAAAATTTTTAAGCTGAAGTAAATACTTTTTCGCGATGCAAATTAACTGGCAAACTGCTAAAACCTACGAAGACATTCTTTACCATAAAGCTGATGGCATTGCAAAAATTACCATCAACCGTCCTCACAAACGCAATGCCTTTCGTCCCAAAACCGTTTTTGAACTGTACGACGCTTTTTGCAACGCCCGCGAAGATACCAGTATCGGCGTTGTACTATTCACTGGTGCTGGTCCACACACTGATGGTAAGTACGCTTTCTGTGCAGGTGGTGATCAAAGTGTACGAGGACACGCTGGCTATGTAGACGATGATGGTGTACCACGTTTGAATGTGCTGGACTTGCAACGCCTGATTCGTTCCATGCCAAAAGTGGTTATTGCCCTTGTTGCTGGGTATGCCATTGGTGGAGGACATGTCCTTCACTTAATTTGTGATTTGACTATTGCGGCTGATAACGCTATTTTTGGACAGACTGGTCCGAAAGTCGGCAGTTTCGATGGTGGTTTTGGTGCTAGCTATCTTGCCCGGATTGTTGGACAAAAAAAGGCGCGAGAAATCTGGTTTCTCTGCCGACAGTACAATGCACAGCAAGCACTAGAAATGGGTTTAGTCAATTGCGTTGTTCCAATAGAACAACTTGAAGCTGAAGGTATCCAGTGGGCGCGAGAGATTTTAGAAAAAAGCCCCATCGCCATTCGCTGTTTAAAAGCAGCATTTAACGCTGACTGTGATGGACAAGCTGGTTTACAAGAATTAGCTGGCAATGCCACTTTACTTTATTACATGACAGAAGAAGGACGAGAGGGAAAACAAGCATTTTTAGAAAAACGTCCACCTAACTTTCATCAATATCCTTGGCTGCCCTAAAAACACAAAAATCGCACCTTTGATAAAAGGGGCGATTTTTTGAGTGTTCAGGTCTTTCGACGACCTATAAATATTAAAAGCGAATTTTATTTTCGATGAACTACTTTCGTAGGTAATAATTGGTAGCTAAGCCTATGTGTGTCATTTCTACAAAGTGAAATGTGAAATATTCGCCCTCGGAGGGTCATGATCAATTTCTCTTCCACAAAAATAGCTATGAAGAAATTCGCTCAAAACAGCACTAAAAGGGTGCTTCTGCAATTTGACTTTTCCTGTTTTGGCAAAACACAGCTATATTAAGATAGCCTCAGCTTTTGTCTTTTCAGAAGAGCAAGGAATCGCTATTTCTTCAACGGGATCAAGGGCAGGTTTGTTTAAATCCGCAGTCAAGACTGATGTTGCATCTGGCAAACTCCAAACATCTTCTAAATTTTCCCAAGAGGGAGCAAACGGTGGCAGCGCCAAAGAACAAGCCTTCCAATTTCCTCGAACTGGTGCTCCCAACTGTTGGCAGAATCCGCCGCGACGTCCCTCTAGGTTGTAATAACGACAATATCTACAGGCAGAAGTCAATGATTTCATCTGTTTCATATTTAGTGCCTTTAGTGCCGTTTTAGGGCTAATTTTCTTCCTTTATTTTGCGTCTATATACAGAATGTGGGTTTTAGCCAGAACCTTTGAAGTACCTAGGTTATAGCGATCCCAACGAAAAAATTAACTTTATAATGTTTTTAGGTTTGTGTTACATTTTTCATTTGTTTTGTTAACAAAGTGATACATTAGTTGCGATGGATTAAGCATACTTGGTCTTGACTCAAAGTCATTGGGGATCAAAGCTAAATATAAATATAACGATGTGAGTCGCCTTTGAACTTCAGCCTTAGGAGACACTTTGTAAGATGCAATTAACTGTATCTTTAGAAAGAAATAACACAATTGAATCGCAACTAAGATCAGTTCTCAATAAATATAAAAACTCTCTCTTTAGGGAGAGGAAGTTAGTGGAAAAAAACATAGTCTTTTTAGCGATTCATCAGAGCATGAAAAAACTTTTTTGATAGATATATAATCAACAACCGACTGCACAATACTAAGTCATTAGTCCTGAGTAGGATTAACGAAAGTAGAAAAAAGAATCAATAAATAATTCCGGAGAATTCCTGAATTTGGAATTCTGGATTCTGAGTTTTTGTTTAAATACTCAGCAGGACTTTGAAGATTGTTTAGCAGCACACAGAGAACAGACACCCCAGCGCTGAAGTTCGCCGGGTGGAGTGGGACAATGACAGAGGGGACAAAGGGGTAAATTGTGCGATCGCCCTTGCACTGTTCTAGCCCAATTTTGGAAAGCAGCACTGGCATCCTTTGCTTTGGGCGTCAGATCACCGTCGTCTATACTCATACCATCACCCACATAACTCGGATGTTCGCTTAACAATATTGTTTGTTGTTCCTTGGCAATGTTTTGAGGACGCTGCCATCCAGCAGTAGAAAAATGAATATCCTTCAAACCAATTGACAGTTTTTGATTCAACTTTAAAATTAAGCGCTGGCGCTCAAAAGTTAGGTTCTGTGCCCAAGCCGCACTCGATGTTGCCACCCGCAAAACATCGCGCTGGAGTGACAACGGTTTAGTGTGAGCAACTATCACCGATCCTACGACTTGGGTCCAACATGCGAGCAAACGTTGAAATGGCGGCTCTTGCCATTCGGGTTGAGCTGCCAAAACCTCTAAAATATCATTAATTGATTTCAACGAAATTTACCTAACCTTCGCAAAAACTGCAGCACAGCTGTGCAATATATTTATAGCAATCCTAAATTATAAGCCCTATGCTTGCGGCAAACGGGCATACACAAAGCGTATGCCTACGGCACGCTACGCTTGCGTGCGCTTTGCGCGTACGTGAAATTTTTCATGAAGAACACTGGGCAAGCTCAACAGTTGTTTCACAACTAAAATAGGACTGCTATATGATATTTATCGCGCTTGATGGGCAAAAATATATTTTTAAATTAATCCCGTACTCCAGGTTTGAGGCAGATAGGCAATGAGTGAAAACCCCCTAATAGATACGACGACGTCGTCGTCGGGTGCTCAATCTTCTAAAACAATAGGGTTGAAACCACCACTAGCAGCCGCACTGGCTAGTTTGGAAGTCCAACTTGATCAAGAATTAGCTCGATACCGACGCACACGAATTGGATACAGAACCCCAAACCAACCCCGTGCAAGCATTTCCACTAGTAGTAAACTTCAACCTTTCACTTTTGTGAGTGCGACAGGGAGCAAAACGAAATCACTACCAGAGGAGAATCTCAAAGAGACTTTCCGGAAGTATGGGTTGGCAACAGAGAAAACACATACTCCAAATACTTTGCAAGCGCCGGAATCTATTCTTCCAGAAACGAAAATTAACCCGGCAATTCCTCCAGTACAAATTCAAAATCAGGTGAGCGCATCAGATACAATACTGGATGCTTTGTTATCACCAGAAATCTCACAGCCACATACCTCAGCTTCCTCAAAAACAGAAAATCTACAATCTCATGTAGATTCAATCCCAAGCAACTTTGCCCAAGCACAAATCTCTCCACCGTCAAATGCCATTGTCGTACGCACACAAATCCAGGAACAAAGTCAGAGTCAGAGGGAAAATATTTCAAACTCACAAGAGAATACAAGCAAAAAACCAAATGACTATTTAAAATCGTCTGAAGCACTACTGAGAAGTTTAGTAGAAGATGAACCACCAAAGACTCAAGCGCCAAGCAATTCTAACAACACTCTGCTATCTCCCTTGGGCATTGGCTCGATGTTACTACTGTTCTTAGGAAGTTTGACGCTGGGCTATATTGTCTTCAATTTCAAGACCTTCCCACAAATTAGTTTTGATCAATTATTTCAACAAAATGCGCCCCCCACTGGGCAAAAGACACCAGAAAGTAACAAAAATGTGAAAACTGTAGCTCAACCAACTTTCACACCCATACCTAATCTTGGAACGAAATCTACGCCAAACTCAACGGCAACAACTTCCCAAAAGCCGGATACAGAAATCAAACCGTCAGCAGATGGATTTTATCATGTGATTATTGATAATCAAGGTGATAGCGGTTTTGCCTCTGCACGGCGAGTCGTTCGCGATGCTTACTTATCACCCGACGGTAAAATTATTTATCTGGGTGCCCTCAAGAAAAAAGAGGAAGCACAAACACTCCTGCAAGAACTAAAAGCACAAGGCATTAATGCCAAAATTCAGCAGCCTTAAGGCAGTTGACGCAGCTCTAAAAATTATCAGTGAACAGTGAACAGTAAACAGTTACCAACTGATAACCCTAGTGGGAACGGCCACGCCTTACGGCTATCGGGAACACGGGTCGCCTCTGTCGGAAAAGCCCTCCGGGTATCTCCTGCACCAGACGCACTCGCGTTCGGGGGTAACTCCTTCGCCCGGAGGGCACGACTTGAGGCCGAACGGAGACGCTGCGCGTTAGCCTTCTGGCGTGCGCAAAGCGCATACGCAATCGACTGTTGCTGCGCCACTGCGGTGGTGAGGCAGTCCGCAGAACAGGGGGTTTCCACGCCAGGTGCACCGTCCTTGGGAACCCCCCTTCGGGTTCACCAGTCGTCTGGCGTCAAGTGGCGTCCAAGACTGCGACCCCCTCACCGTGATTCGCGCTGGTTCACTGATAACTGATCACTGACGACTGTTAACCCTTACACTCCTATTTAAAAGTTCATCGAGGGTAGGACATGGGACTAATTGACCGTATCAGGCGGGTGATTCGCGCTAATATCAATAGCTTAGCTGTGCGTGCAGAAGATCCAGAAAAAATTCTGGAAGACACTGTCCAACAGATGGAGGAGAATAGGATCCAATTGCGACAAGGGATAGCCCAGGCGATCGCCACCCAAAAGCGCACAGAACGACAAATGGCTAATGCTCAATCTACAGCACAAGAATGGTATCGCCGCGCTCAACTAGCACTTCAACAAGGTAACGAATCTTTAGCACGGGAAGCCCTTATCAAACGGCGAGCATATCAACAAACGGGAGAAGCTCTTGCCACTCAGATAGACGAACAAACTACTGTTGTGGCTAGAATCAAAAAAGATATGCGTACCCTAGAGCTAAAAATTGCCGAAGCAAAAACAAAAAAAGATATGTACATTGCCCGCGCCCGTTCTGCTGAAGCGTCATACAAAATTCAAGAAATGTTGGGCACAACTTCCAACTTAGATAGCATCACAGCTTTTGAGCGTATGGAAGAAAAAATTTTGCGGCTAGAAGCTCAAACACAAGCTCTTTCCACAACGAGTAGGGATAGTTTGAGTCAGGAATTTGCTTCTTTGGAACAAGCTGGTGATGTTGATGCAGAACTTGCATCACTGCAAAAGCAGCTTTCCACTGAATCAGAAAAAAGACAGCAGCTACCTAAAAGTCCAAATTGATGAAGATTGGGCAATGATCCAACTTGGAGTTTATCTTAAAAAATAAGAACACTCTCAGAAGCGCCAATCCAAACCGAAACGATTACATTGAAATAAGTAGCTATGAAATAGTAAAAAAGCTAACTACCCAACGAGGCGCGTAAATCACAAGAGGAAAAACAAAGTTATGGGATTATTTGATCGCATTAGACGAGTCGTCGGTGCTAACCTCAACGACCTGGTCAGTAAAGCTGAAGACCCCGAAAAAATGCTGGAACAAGCTGTTGTAGAAATGCAAGAAGACTTGGTGCAGCTCAAACAGGGCGTGGCTCAGGCAATAGCAGCCCAAAAACGGACTGAGAAACAGTACAATGATGCTCAGAACGAAGTCAATAAGTGGCAGCGCAATGCCCAACTCGCACTGCAAAAAGGTGATGAAAACCTAGCAAGGCAAGCACTGGAACGTAAAAAAACTTTTACTGACACATCAAATGCACTCAAAGGCAGTTTAGATCAGCAAACTGTTCAGGTTGAGACTCTCAAGCGCAACTTAATCCAACTGGAAAGCAAAATTTCTGAGGCAAAAACCAAGAAAGAAATGCTCAGAGCAAGGATTACTGCTGCAAAGGCTCAAGAACAACTTCAAGGCATGGTGCGTGGTATGAATACCAGCAGTGCTATGGCTGCTTTTGAACGCATGGAAGAAAAAGTTTTAATACAAGAAGCCCGCGCCCAATCAGCAGGTGAATTGGCAGGTGCAGATTTAGAAAACCAATTTGCAGCTTTGGAAAGTAGCGATGTTGATGATGAATTGGCAGCTTTGAAAGCCCAAATGTCCTTACCAGGAGGTTCACCAAATCAACCCCAACTACCGCAACAAACCACTCCTCCAAAATCAAATAAGAATGAAGTGGTTGATGCTGAGTTGGATTCGCTACGCAAGCAATTGGATCAAATGTAATTTTTACACTGACAAGCGCTTTCTGTTGGGTTCACCAAAAGCTGATTTATACTACTTTCAAGAGAAACCTTGATAATTTTTTGTGTTTTTGACAAAGAGTTTATCAAGGTTTTTGATACATTGGCTCAAGACCGCGAGGTTGACGAGAGATAAATAACAGAGTATGTTAATGTCCTCAGATTGGGATAGAGTAGTCTGTGGGCAAGTTATGATGAATGGGTATTGCTGGAGAGTGCAATGAGCAGCAGTGTTGTAACCATAACTGATGCTGAGTTTGAAACCGAAGTGTTGAAAGCCAATAAGCCTGTATTAATTTATTTTTGGGCTTCCTGGTGTGGACCTTGTCAATTGATGTCGCCACTGGTAAACTCCGCAGCTACCACTTACAGCGATCGCGTCAAAGTGGTAAAAATGGAAGTTGACCCTAACCCAGTTGCAGTCAAGCAGTACCAGGTCGAAGGTGTACCAGCCTTCAGACTTCTTCAAGGAGACAAACTTTTGGCATCCACTGAAGGAGTCATCAGCAAAGACAAATTACTCAGCCTCTTAGATTCTCATCTAAATTAGTCATTGGTCGTTAGTCCTTAGTCTTTAGTCATTTGCTATTGACTAAGGACTAAAGACAATTGACTTAGGACAAAGGACGAAAAATGCAGTTTGCTAAACGTATACAACCCCTGCAATCAAATGTATTTGCTGATATGGACAAAGCCAAAACAAAAGCTTTGGCTTGTGGACAAGAGTTAATAGATTTATCACTGGGGTCTTCAGATCTATCACCTGAGGCGCACGTCATTGAGGCGATCGCCCAATCTTTATACAACCCAAGTACCCACGGCTACTTACTATTTCACGGCACCCAAGCCTTTCGCCAAGCAGCCGCAACCTGGTATACTGAAAGATTTGGTGTTCCCGTCAATCCAGAAACAGAGGTACTGCCCCTGATTGGTTCCCAAGAAGGCACAGCACATTTGCCTCTAGCAGTCCTCAACCCAGGAGATTTCGCTTTATTGCTTGATCCGGGTTATCCCTCCCATGCAGGGGGAGTCCACTTGGCAAATGGTCAAATTTACCCAATGCCAATACGGGCAGAAAACGGGTTTCTACCTGTGTTTACAGATATTCCTACGCCTGTATTAGCACAGTCGCGGATGATGGTCTTAAGCTACCCTCATAATCCAACTGCGGCGATCGCACCATTATCCTTCTTTAAGGAAGCTGTTAGTTTTTGTCAGCAACATAATATCGTCCTAGTCCACGATTTCCCCTACGTAGATTTGGTTTTTGAGGAAAGTAACGACTCAGAACAAGGAACCGACAACTGGGGCAAATCCCTTGCTCCTTCAATTTTACAAGCTGACCCAGACAAAAGCGTCTCAATTGAGTTTTTCACCCTCTCCAAATCATACAATATGGGCGGCTTCCGTGTTGGCTACGCCATCGGTAATCCCGAGTTAATTCGTGCCTTACGCCAAATAAAAGCAGCCGTTGATTTTAATCAGTATCGGGGAATTTTGAACGGTGCTATTGCTGCCTTGACTGGTCCACAGACTGGAGTGAAAACCTCTGTTAACATCTTGCGCCAACGCCGAGATACCTTTCTCACCGCTTTACACCGTATTGGTTGGTATGTTCCCACGCCCAAGGCAACAATGTATATCTGGGCAAAGTTACCAGAACGGTGGAGTCAAGATTCTATCGGATTTTGTACTCAACTCGTAGAAAAAACAGGCGTAGCTGCCTCACCAGGTGCAGGCTTTGGTAAATCTGGAGAAGGATATGTCCGCTTTGCCTTAGTGCATGATACACCAGTTTTAGAAACTGCTGTTGAGAGAATTGCAAAGTTTTTATAAGAAAATTTCTTAAAGTCAATGCCCTACGGGCAGGGTGTAGGGGTGTAGGGGGAAAAAGCAGAGGAGAGGGGGTAGGGTGAAAGGTGAACAGTGAATTATCCTCTTTGCAAGTTCAAGATATTGGAGAGCAAGGTCTTTTAGTAAGATTGCAGCGCTTTTGTCCTCCAGAAATTATCGGAGATGATGCGGCTGTGCTTTCTACTGAACCAGGACAATCTTTGGTAGTCACAACTGACGTGTTGGTTGATGGTGTCCATTTCAGTGAAATCACTACTTCTGGTGAAGATGCTGGTTGGCGCGCCGTTGCTGCTAACTTATCAGATATAGCAGCAATGGGTGCAACTCCCCTAGGAATTACTGTCGGACTGGGACTCCCTGGCGAGGTTGCTGTCAGTTGGGTAGAGCAATTATACCAGGGAATGACCCAATGCTTGCAAAAGTACAATACCCCAATTGTTGGTGGTGATATCGTGCGATCGCCCACGACCACCATAGCCATTTCCGCTTTCGGTCAAGTTGACCCCTCACGTGTTATTCGCCGTAACCAAGCTAAGGTGGGAGATGCCATAGTTGTCACAGGTGTTCACGGGGCTTCCGCTGCTGGCTTACAATTGCTGCTGCATCCTGATTTTGGGCAAAACCTGAGTGATAGCGATAGCGTTTGCGTAGCGCCCCCTATGCCTGCGGCACGGCTACGCCTATCGGGGCTAGCGCTGCTGCTTTCAGCAGATCGCACTGTCTTAATTCACGCACACCAAAGACCCAAACCCCGACTAGATGTCTTACCAATTTTATGGGAAATTCTAGATTCCGACGCCCCACACTCTCTAGGTGGTATGGACAGTAGCGACGGCTTAGCAGATGCTGTGGTGCAAATTTGCCGCGCCAGTGGTGTTGGTGCTGTGATTGAACGCACTCAAATTCCTTTACCAAAACAATTTAATCATTGGCTGACACAAGAACAAGCCCTGGAATATGCCTTATACGGTGGTGAAGACTTTGAGTTAGTATTATCCTTGCCAAAAGGACAAGCATATGCATTGGTACAACAGCTTGGTGAGGGCGCGGCTATTGTGGGAAAAATAACAGATGGATCAACAGTCATTTTGCATGACCAAACAGAAGAATACCCCGACCAAGTTCTCAATCTTGATCGGGGGTTTCAACATTTTAGTCATTAGTAGGGGCGCTGCGGCCTTGCGCCCGTACATTAGTCATTGGTCATTGGTAAAAGACTGTCTTATTGATTTCAATGTTTTACAATACCAAATTCGAGCATGTAGAGACGTAGCCCTCTGAGAACGCCCGTCGCCTGCGCCAGGGTTACCCTCCCGCAGCACTGGACTCACATGCTACGTCTCTACAACATTATTCGTAGTGATGTATGTGATTCAAATGAGAACCGCCATATTGAATGAACTACTTAGTCCATTTTTGGGCTACTAACTCTGCCAAGTCAAGGACTCGCTGGCTGTAACCCCACTCGTTGTCATACCAAGCCATGACTTTCACTAAATCGCCGCCCATGACAAATGTCAAGTTAGCATCAACAATTGAAGAGGCATCAGTACCTTGATAATCGGATGATACCAAGGGGAGTTCGCTGTAATCCAAAATGCCTTTAAGTTGACCTTCGGAGGCACCTTTGAGGGCTTGGTTGACTTCTTCGGCAATCGTAGACTTTTCAACCTGGATGACAAAGTCCACCATGGAAACGTTAGGGGTGGGTACGCGCAACGCCACACCGTTCAGCTTCCCTTTGAGTTCTGGTAGGACTAAGGCTACAGCTTTTGCCGCACCTGTGGAGGTAGGTACAATGTTGATGGCTGCGGCACGTGCCCGCCTAACATCACGGTGAGAGGCGTCTAGCAAGCGTTGGTCACCAGTATAACTGTGAGTGGTGGTCATCGTGCCTTTGATGATGCCAAATTTCTCGTGCAACACCTTAGCTATGGGGGCCAAGCAGTTGGTGGTACAGCTAGCGTTACTGATGATGTTGTGTTTTTCGTGGTCGTAATCGTGATGATTTACGCCAACCACAAAAGTCCCATCTTCGTTCTTTCCGGGGGCGGTGATGAGAACTTTCTTCGCACCAGCGTTAAGATGTTTTGTCGCCCCTTCTCTGGAAGTGAAAACCCCTGTTGCTTCGATAATTAGGTCAATTTCCCAGTCTTTCCAGGGCAAGTTTTCTGGGTTGCGGTCGGAGACACACTTAATGGTTTTACCATTAACGATGATTGAGTTATCATCGGCAGTGATGTCAACATCCTTTAATTTCCCTAGCATCGAGTCATATTTGAGCAGGTGAGCATTGGTTCTTGGGTCGGATGTGTCATTAATGCCGACAAGGTCGATATTACTATTTTCTCTACCTACCCAGCAACGTGCAAAGTTACGCCCGATGCGCCCGAAACCGTTGATTGCAACTCTAATCACAGCGTCTTGCCCTCTGTTTACTTATACTTAACAAAAGCTACTGATGACCCCGATCATACCGCAAAGGGGGGAGTATTTATAACTATAAAGCTTTACATTATAAAAAATAAATATTTTCTTCCTACCTTTTTGTATATAGGTTGTGCTTATCAATCATAAGCCCTAACTCCTTGGTGGAACTAAATAGGAAATTGATTGGCTATGATAGGAAAGTTTGTGAATCAGACTTGATGAAAATCTTACTACAGGGTGATGCAGTAACTACCAGTCTGTGCTATTATTTTGCTCTACAGGTTTGTGCTGCGTGTTGCACATTAACTATCCATTAGCTATGTTCTCAGAGCTTGGCAGTCAAGGTGCAATTAATCAATCACACAATTGTCCTAATTTCTCTCAACGGTACCAATGATGTAAGGTTTGAAATGTTCACTTCACCAATAATCTAGTATCAGTGAGTATTGGGGTAATCAGCAGACAAGGCAATCAGGGTGTTCATAGCCTAAGAAATCCCAGAAAAACTTTTCAAAAGCGAGTGATACAGTCAACCATCTGTTGTCTGTAGTCCTTTGCTGCAATATATCTTTACGATCAGGCTTTTATGAAGGCACTTAAACGACTCGTTCTAAAGGAACTTCGTCCAAAGCTGTCTTCGCTAGAAGCATGTCTTCCCTAGGTCAGTGGATCAAAAGTGCCTGCAATAATTGCTCATTGCTCTATTAACTTACGCTTAGGCTTTCTTCAATTGACAAAAACTTTATTTAGTAACTCATGATTATAGCAAATTTTAGCGGTGCAGCCAAAAACATATATTTACAATGACGATTGAGAGTTTCCCGATTTAGCTTAAACTTTCAGAATAATCATAATATCTGTTAAGAAAGAGAAAAAATGACTAACAAGGGTAAAATCGATTGGAATGGGAAAAACAATCATGAAAAAAACAACTGATAGGTTATAAAAATGGAACAAAGGCAGTATCAGTAAAAATAGAATTCCTGTTATGATACGCGTGTCATTTAGGATGATTGTGTGGTGTGGTGATAGAGGATAAATCAATGAAAGATACAGTAGAGTTTGGCGGTAGACCATTTCATTTCATTGGTATTGGCGGCATAGGTATGTCTGCTTTAGCTTATGTGCTAGCAAAGCGCCATCTGCCAGTATCTGGTTCAGATCTTCGTCCAAACCATATTACTCGACGTTTAGAATCTATCGGAACTCATATTTTTGGTAAACAAGAGGCAAGCAATCTCGAATTTTTTCGTCCTCATTCTCACTTTAGTGAAGTAACCTTAAACACTCAAGAAGAACCATCCGCTCTTAAGAAAGCAAAACTACCTCAAGTTATTTGTTCAACAGCCATTAACACAACTAATTTAGAGTACAAAGCAGCATTAGAATTAGGTTGCCCAATTTTCCATCGCTCAGATGTACTGGCAGCATTAATTACTCAATACAATAGTATTGCTGTTGCAGGGACTCACGGAAAAACGACAACAAGTAGCATGATTGGTTACATGCTACTCCAAGCAGGTCTTGATCCAACGATTTTAGTTGGTGGAGAAGTTAATGCTTGGGAAGGCAATGCCCGACTGGGGCAAAGTCAGTATTTGGTAGCTGAAGCAGATGAATCAGATGGTTCTTTGGTGAAACATAGCCCAGAAATAGGTATTATCACTAACATAGAATTAGACCATCCCGACCACTACGACACACTAGAGGAAGTGGTGGAAACTTTTCAGACATTTGCAAAAGGCTGTAAAACTTTGGTAGGCAGCATTGATTGCACGACTGTACGCGATCGCCTGCAACCAGGAATTAGCTATAGCCTAAATCCTGATTCTGCTGCTGACTACACTGTCACCAACGTGGACTATAAAGCCGATGGCACCACAGCCCTTGTATGGGAAAGAGGCAAGGCTTTGGGTGTGTTGAACTTGCGCTTACTGAGTAAGCACAACCTCAGTAACGCTTTAGCAGCCGTGGCGGTTGGTCGGATATTAGGCTTGGAATTTGGAGAAATTGCTAAGGGTCTTGCGACCTTTGAAGGGGCAAGACGCCGTTTTGAATTCCGGGGTGAAGTTAATGGCATCACTTTTATTGATGACTACGCCCATCACCCCAGTGAAATTCGTGCGACTCTCGCTGCTGCACGCTTGCAGGCAAGACCAGGGCAGAGAGTTGTTGCTATCTTCCAACCCCATCGCTATAGCCGCACGCTTACCTTTTTAGAGGAATTTGCTCAATCGTTTAGTCATGCTGATTTAGTTGTCCTGACTGACATTTACAGTGCAGGCGAGCCAAACTTGGGGCAAGTTAGTGGTGAAAAACTTGCAACTGAGGTTGCAAAAGAGCACCCGCAGGTAATGTACCAACCAACTTTAGCCTCAGTCTGCGAGTACTTACAGCAGACTCTGCATTGTGGAGACTTGGCGCTGTTTCTAGGAGCTGGGAATATTAATCAAGTGATTCCCGAAGTCATGGCGACACAATGTCCACCAGCTAAGGCAACCTCTTAAGGAAAGTTTTTACCCCCAAAACCGGAGTACAACTTTCTTACAAGTTGGTTTCCCTTATTCGCATAGTGTCCGTTTAGCAATAGTTACATGGCTTCTCATTGGTGTCGTTTTTTACGGCATACAAACATCTAAATTCAGTGCATTCTAAAAGATATGACAATATCCCAGGCAGTTGCAAATGTCTGCAAAGTTTCTGGTATGACAAATAGCAGGCAAATAACATCTCATAATTCCATCGAAAGTAAAGAAATTTATTTACCTGGTACTGATTGCGTTATTAAATCTCAAGTTTCGCTTGCAGCGTATACTTCATACAGAGTCGGTGGACCTGCTGAGTGGTGTGTTGCCCCTCGAAACTTAGAAGCTTTGCAAGCCAGTATTCAGTTTGCAAAAGCACAGGAATTACCAGTAACAATACTAGGAGCAGGTTCTAACTTGCTCGTCAGTGATTGTGGGATACCAGGTTTAGTTGTTGTGACTCGTCATTTGCGCCATAGCCATTTTGACTCAGAAACAGGTCAGTTAACTGTAGCTGCGGGAGACCCAATTCCAAGCTTAGCATGGCAAATTGCAGAGCGGGGATGGCAAGGATTTGAGTGGGCTGTTGGTATCCCTGGAACTATTGGGGGTGCCGTAGTGATGAATGCAGGGGCACACAATAGTTGTATCGCAGATATATTAGTTAGTGTTCAAGTACTTTTGCCGGATGGAACTCTGGAAACTCTTACCCGTGAACAGTTGAACTACAGCTACCGCACCTCTATCCTCCAAGGAAGCGATCGCATCGTCACCCAAGCCACTTTTCAACTCCAGCCAGGGGCAAACCCAACAGAAGTTTTAGCAGCTACCAAACAACACAAAGAACACCGACTAAACACTCAACCCTATCACTTGCCTAGTTGTGGTAGTGTGTTCCGCAATCCTAAACCTCATGCCGCAGGCTGGTTAATTGAACAAACAGGTCTCAAAGGCTACCAAATTGGCAAAGCGCAAGTTGCACTACGGCATGCTAATTTTATCGTTAACTGTGGTGGCGCTAGTGCTGGGGATATTTTTAATCTCATTCACCATGTCCAACATCAAGTACAACAACGTTGGTCTATTCCGTTAGAACCAGAAGTAAAAATGCTAGGAGAGTTTCAAGCTGCTTGATGAACCAAGCTTTGTGAGAAAAATATAACTTTTTCTCCCCTTCTTCATAAAACAAGGAGAAGTTTATTTACAAGAACACGAAATATTTCTTATTGGTAGCCCGCGCAAGCGGGCTTTATTTGTGTAGAGGCAGTTTTTTTAATGACTCAACAACTTCCTTCGCAAATTGTCCAATGCCGTACACGCACTCAGGTGGCGAATTAAAGACCGACCTCGCCCTGCACCAAAATGATATTCAAAACTTTGCACTTCTCCATTCGGTCGGGCTAACCCGATATAAACCAAACCAACAGGCTTAGTCTCCGTACCACCTGTAGGTCCAGCAATACCAGTGATACTCAATCCCCAAGTCGTTGAAAGACGCGACCGCACTCCCGCAGCCATTTGTTCTGCAACAATAGAACTGACAGCCCCATACTTTGCCAAATCTTGTGAGTTAACACCCAAAAGCCCTACTTTTACCGAGTTATCATAAGAAATGACCCCACCCCAAAAGTAATCAGAACTTCCAGAAATCTCCGTTAACATTTGCCCTAATCCCCCACCAGTGCAAGATTCTGCCACAGAAAGGGTTTCCCCTGCACCGCGCAACAACTCACCCACAACAGAGGCAACGGTATCATTATCTGCACCATAATAATCTAACCCCGCAATATCTTTAATCTGTTTTTCAATCGGGGCTATCAAATCCTGTGCTTGTGCAAGGGATGCAGCTTTAGCAGAAACTCGTAATTTCACTTCCCCCTTACTGGAATAAGGTGCAACTGTTGGGTTGGGCAAGTTGAGATAAGGCGCGACCTTTTCTGCTAGTGCTGATTCCGCCACACCCCAAAACTTTAACATCCGACTGTAAATAATTTCTTTACCCCAACCTTGACTTTTGAGAAAAGGTACAGCAGTATCTTCCCACATCCGGTACATTTCACTGGGCACACCAGGAAAGGTGAAAATCGTTAATCCTGAACGAGGCTGCCAAATAATACCGGGTGCTGTTCCTGTAGGGTTTGGCAAAACTTCAGCACCTTGGGGTATCAAAGCTTGTTTCCGGTTGCTGGCGGTCATAACCCGACCGCGTTGAACATATTTCCTGGTAATATCTTCAATAATGTCTGGACGTTCTACTAAAGGAGCACCAAAAAAATCAGCAATGGTTTCACAAGTCAAGTCATCTGGTGTGGGACCAAGACCTCCAGTGAAAATCAAAATTTGCGCTCTTTGACTTGCAATTTCTATAACCTGTTTTAATCTTGTTGGGTTATCTCCGACTACGGTTTGATAGTAGTGGGGAATACCTAGCCCAGCTAACTGTCGCGCCAAATATTGAGCATTACCGTTGAGGATATCTCCTAACAAAAGTTCGGTTCCAACACAAATAATTTCTGCACTCATAAAATAGGGAATTGTTTAGTTTGATCGTCAAAATATATCATTGAATACCTCACCCCTGCCCCTCTCCTTATTAAGGAGAGCCAGTGCGTTGCTGCGCCAGTGCTGAAGACGGGTTTCCCGTCGCGGGCATCTGGCGTTGGGGTTCCCAAGGACGGTGCACCTGGCGTGAGGGGTGCCCGTAAGGGCGGGGTGAGGTGAGACCAGTGCTTGATGAGGGTTTCCCGACAGAGGCATCTGGCGTATGCGCAAGGCGCACGCCCAGAGGGCTAAAGCGCAGCGTCTCCGCAGGAGATACCCGGAGGGTAATACGTATGAATGCAACGCGCGTATAACTACTCACGAGTAACTACTAGGGATCCAGCAAAAGTCAATTGACAAAACGAAGCGAACGTGATATGTAAAACCCCCACCTTGCGGCAGGGGATTTTGATGACTGACCAACTACTCGCAACCGGATCAACCAAACTTACCAGCAGTAGAGGCAATCAGGAATGCTGCGTAGGTAAAGACGTAGCCCACAGCGAAGTGAGTTAAGCCCACCAGACGAGCTTGAACAATTGAGAGAGCAACTGGCTTGTCTTTCCAGCGAATCAAGTTCGCCAAAGGAGTACGCTCGTGTGCCCAAACCAAAGTTTCAATCAACTCTTGCCAGTAACCTCTCCAAGAGATTAGGAACATGAAGCCTGTCGCCCAAACTAGGTGTCCGAACAGGAACATCCAAGCCCATACAGACAGGTTGTTCACGCCGTAGGGGTTATAACCGTTGATTAACTGAGCGGAGTT
>NZ_JXCA02000001.1:221295-377369 GCF_000828085.3 Scytonema tolypothrichoides VB-61278 | reverse complement strand
TGATTGCTTCTTTATGCTTGAGAACACGGTCTAGTACGTTGCCTTTGTTTTGCTCTGGGTCGTAGTCACGTACCCAGAATATTGCCGCGTGAGCAAAAGCACCGAGCATCAAGAACACAGCTATGTATTGGTGATGCGTGTACAAAGCTGCTTGCGTTGTGTAGTCCTTAGCGATGAATGCGTAAGGAGGCATCGCGTACATATGCTGCGCTACCAAGGASGTGATTGTTCCCAACGCTGCCAGGTGTATAGACAACTGGAAGTGCAGCGAGTTGTTGTAGGTGTCGTACAGTCCTTGGTGAGGCAAATTGAACTGACCTTCGGTTTTGGTGCCAAAGAAATTCTTGGCGTTGAGCATTTCTTTGATGCTGTGACCAATGCCGAAGTTCGTCCGGTACATATGACCGGCAATGATGAAGATCACCGCGATCGCCAGGTGGTGGTGAGCCATATCGGTCAGCCACAGTGATTCTGTCTGGGGATGGAAACCACCCAAGAATGTCAGAATCGCTGTTCCTGCACCACCAGATGTACCAAACACATGGTTTGCTGTGTCTGGGTTTTCGGCGTAAACCGCCCAATTTCCTGTAAAGAATGGTGTCAAACCTGCTGGGTGGGGCAGGGTGGTTAAAAAGTTGTCCCAACCTACGTGAATACCGCGAGATTCAGGGATAGCAACGTGAACCAGGTGACCTGTCCAAGCCAATGAACTCACACCAAACAGGCCTGCTAGGTGGTGGTTCAAGCGAGATTCAGCACTCTTAAACCAAACTAAACTCGGACGGTACTTGGGTTGCAAGTGCAACCAACCTGCGAACAAGAAGACAGACGATAGTACCAACAAAAACACTGAACCTATATACAGYTCATTGTTCGTCCGCATACCAATGGTGTACCACCAGTGGTAGATGCCGGAGTAGGTGATGTTGACTGGATAGTTAGCGCCGCCTTGGGTAAACGCTTCTATTGCTGGTTTTCCGAAGTGCGGATCCCAGATTGCATGAGCGATGGGACGGATGTGAAGAGGATCTTTTATCCACTGTTCAAAGTTACCTTGCCAGGCCACATGGAACAGCAGGCTGGATGCCCATAGGAAGATGATTGCCACATGACCGAAGTGAGTCGCGAAAATCTTTTGGTAAAGATTTTCTTCTGTCATGCCATCGTGGCTTTCAAAATCATTCCCCGTTGCGATCGCATACCAGATCCGACGCGTCGTCGGGTCCTGTGCTAGATCCTGGCTAAATTTTGGAAATTTTGTTGCCATAAGGATGAATTGTTTTTGCCCACATCAAATTCTACGCCTTCAACACCCATTGCAACTCACTTTTAGTGAACTCATTAAGGCTGTTCGGGTAAGAGACTATCGAGAATTATAGCTAGGTTCTGAGTCCGCTACTCTTATGTTTTTACTCTGGTAACTTATACTGCTCAACGATACGCTTGGCAAATCCTGGAACGTGTGCATCTAATTTCTCCGGATGATTTCGCTTCACATACAAATAGTTGCGGGTAAAGTGAGAATCAATTGAAAAACGGGCGTATTCTAAACCTTTAGGACCAATTTTTTCAATCACAACACCCATTAATTTTGCCGCCCACATGGGGAGGGTAACGCCTTTGTCGTAGGCGGGTATGCTTTGTTGGACTGCGGCTGTGCGATCGCCCTTTGACATCACTGGCCCAGTTTCTAGTTGGTCTTTCACCAAGTCCAGCATCTGTTGACCTGTTTCATTTCTGACAACAATCCATTGCCACCCAAAAGGTGCCCCCATGTAACCTACGACCAAATCCGCCAGAGAATTAACGTAGTCAAAGCAACTCATGCAGGAGGGAGCAAATACATCTTTCAGTTTATTAGTTTTTAGTCCAAAGAAAGGCACCGTTTCGGTTGAGCCATCTTCGTGTTTGAAATGAACCCGGAAGTCTTGCATAAATTCGTAATGTACTACCGTGTCAGGTGATTTGCTGGTTGTTTCCAAGAATTTTTGCAGTCCTGCACGGTTAACATTATCGACACAAGGTGTGCCTAAAACGTAAAGTTTTTCTAAGCCTAATTGTTTTTCGACGGCTCGTAATGCTTGAATTTGACAACCAACACCAATCACCAACAGCCGCTTCATTCCTGATTTTTCTACTTGTTCCAAGACGGATAAATTTGGTGACAGTGTTGGTTTATTGACTCGTGCTGCCAGTATTTCCTCTGGGGTACGAGCTATAATGGGCATCGGTTGAAAACGGTCTTCTTTCGTGTTTTGCACACAAACGACACCTTCAACAATACCGCGATTCAGCATTTCGATGGCGATAGTACTAACAATCCCCGTCCATTGAGCACCGGGAACAGGCTGCTTTTTCCGCGCCGCCATCATGTCTTGATGCACACCAAAGTACAATTCATCAGAATTGTCGAAATTTCGAGAGCGAGTGTGCGTTTGTTCTTCGAGTTTATCTATTTGCTGATTAATAAAAGCACAAGCTTCCTTGACATAGTGAATATAGTATGTATCGCACAGACCACACTCGCTACAGAGTTCTTTAGCAGGGCGACGGCTACTGGGTTTGAGGGCTTTGGCTTTTTTGTGAGGAGACACGGATGTCATTTTAAGAGCAATTTATTAACTAAAAAAATAAGATATTCTAAAGCCTTACTTTACACAAACTTTGAGCTAATTCCAAAATGAAGGGACAACTTTGTACCTGATTGGGAAGGTAAACACAAGATAAAGCATCTACAGCCACAAAAACATTATTGTCTTAAAATTAAAAAACATTAATAAAAGTTGAGGATGTTATGGCTGCAAAAGTAGAAATTTATACTTGGAGAACTTGCCCATTTTGTATTCGTGCCAAAAACTTGCTGGCAAACAAGGGGGTAAATTACACCGAATACAGCATTGATGGAGATGAAGCTGCACGCAATCTTATGGCTAGAAGAGCAAATGGCAGGCGTTCTGTACCACAAATTTTTATCAACGACTATCACGTCGGCGGTTGTGATGATATTTATGCTTTAGAAGGTCAAGGCAAGCTGGATGAGCTACTAGCATCGACCAACAATGTATAGGTTGACATAAAAGTCAAGAGTTAAAAGTGAGGAATTAGCAAGAGTTATTTATAACTCTTAAGTGCATAATCTAAATTGAACAACCTTGGAATTTCCTGGCAATTGAGGCAGAAAGCGTGAAACTGGCTTTTATCATTGATCCTATCCATCAACTTGATCCGTGTCACGACACAAGTGTTGCTCTGATGGAAGCAGCGCAAATTCTAGGACATGAAATTTGGGTCACTCAAGCCAATCAACTCAGTGTGGTGGAAGGCAAAGCTTGGGCGCTGTTAGAAAGAGTGGAACTTATACCAGTGCAGTTGGTGGAGGGACGTTATCAAGCAGCGAATCCTTGGTACAAATTGAGCAGCCGTACCCTTGTTTGCCTGGAAACACTGGATGCTGTCTTCATGCGGACAGATCCACCTGTCACAGTTCCTTATCTTTATGCTACGTACATTCTGGACTACATAGACCAAAACAAAACTTTGGTTATCAACAGTCCTTCGGGAATTCGAGCGGCAAACGAAAAAATGTATGCCCTTCAGTTTACCAAAGCGATTCCAGAAACTATTGTCACCGCACAGAAGCAGTTGATCAAGCAATTTGTAGAGGCTCAAGGAAGGGCGGTACTCAAACCCTTGGGAAATAAAGCCGGAGAGGGGATTTTATTTTTAGAATTGGGCGATCGCAACTTCAATTCTATGGTCGAACTCAGTACCGTCCAAGGTCAAGTACCAGTGATGGTACAAACCTACTTACCGGAGGCAAAAGACGGAGACAAGCGGATTATCCTGCTCAATGGCGAGCCAATCGGTGCCCTCAATCGCCTTTCATCTGGCAGCGACTTTCGTAATAATATGGCGACAGGTGGTACAGTTGCCCAAACTGATATCTCTCCTAGAGAGTATGAAATTTGCACCCAACTCGCTGAAACCTTACGCAAAGATGGTTTAATTTTTGTCGGCATTGACGTGATCGGTGGTTACCTTACTGAAGTCAACGTCACAAGTCCTACCGGAGTGCGCGAGATAGATCGACTAGACGGTACTCGTCTTGGTCATCAGGTGATTCAATGGGTTGAGCAGGCAAAGAAATGATGAATTATAACCATTACCATAAAACATTCACATAAGGTGAACTACCCCGCCGCTCCCGGCGGACGGGGCTTCTGTACTCGCGGGGAAATGCCTTAGATTAGACTTTCGTCCAAGCTTTGGTCTTACTTCCCCTCCTACAGCACCAGACGGCTGAACCTTCCGCCCTTATGGGTTCGCCAGTTGCTCCACTTGGGGAGACCCCAAGACCGGACTGGCTCACCTTTAGCATTCTGATTCCTTCTACTCTAATATTGATAGCTGCATTTCCATCGCGGTCATGATGAGTACCGCAGTGAGGGCAAATCCAGTTCCTTACATCTAGTGGCACTTCACCAATTTGATAAAAACAATTAGAGCAGAGCTTTGAACTGGGAAACCATCTATCAATCTCAACTAACTTTGCACCTTTGCGCTCTAGCTTATAAGCCAGAAAGTTAGTAAATGTTCGCCATCCACGATCAGATATTGCTTTTGCCAATTTATGATTACGTTCGCGTAGCGTGCGCTTTGCGCATACCATGCCCTTGACATGTAGACGCGTTCGCGTTCGCGTAGCGTGCGCTTTGCGCTCAGCGTGTCCCCTTGGGACTCAGCGGCTTCCCGCCAGGGTAGATTCTCTACTATGACAGCTTGGCTATCGCTGACTAACTTAGTACGGCGAGACAGCGCTGAACCAACGTCTCCCTCATGTGCCACTTTTGTACGGGGGTTCCCGAGGACTGTTGCGTTGTCGGGTTTCCCTCCGGGGCAAACTGTCCGTCCCGTTGTAAACGCCCTCCGGGCGGCTTCCCGGTTTCTTAGAATGTGGCGTCAGGCGACTGCGTAAGTGCAAAGCGCACGCCTGGGGCGCGTGCGTTATGCGCATAGGACATACCCAAAGGGCGCAGTTCTGGGCACGCGCCTAGGTTCCTCTATCTTCTCCATAAAGTTGGGGATTACTTTTGATCCAAAGTTCACACTTCCTCAGCAAATTGCAAAACTTTTCAACTAAAACTTAATGAATGATGAGTCATATAACCTTTTTTACCCTGATTCCATCGATAAGTTCATAACTTCTTATTAATTACGGGGTGTACGTCGGTTACGGAGAAAATCCGGTATATCTAGTCCTGGTTTTTCTTTCGGTTCCGCTATCGGCGTTGGAGGATTAGCTGCTGGTGGCTGTGGCTGTGACTGTGGTGGCTGTGGCTGTGGCTGTGGCTGTGGCATTGGTCGTCTTGTTGCTGCTGGAGAGACAACCCGTCCTTGATTGACATTTTGTTGTTGTGCAGCTTGTACTTCACCTGTAAATCCTGTGGCAATGACGGTCAGTCTGACCTCACCCTGGAGCCTATCATCAATCACTGCTCCAAAAATAATATTGGCGTTGGGATCAACAACTTCATAGATTGTTTCTGCGGCAGCGTTTACTTCATGCAGGGTCAGGTCACTACCACCAGTAATGTTAAAGACAACACCTCTGGCTCCTTCAATCGAAGACTCTAGTAACGGCGAAGAAATGGCAGCAATTGCTGCTTCTCTAGCTCTTGATTTTCCTGAGCCAATGCCAATTCCCATCAACGCTGATCCCGCATCCGCCATAACAGCGCGCACATCGGCGAAGTCAACGTTAATCAAACCAGGGATTGTGATGATATCTGAAATACCTTGTACCCCTTGACGCAGCACATCATCTGCATAGCGAAAAGCTTCTTGCATAGGTGTCTGCTCCGGGATAACTTCCAAAAGCTTGTTGTTGGGGATAATGATCAGGGTATCCACCCTACTTTTTAGACCTTCAACACCTTGCTCTGCTTGACTGGTGCGGCGACGCCCTTCAAAGATAAATGGACGCGTCACCACCCCGACAGTGAGAGCGCCCATCTCTTTTGCAACTTCAGCAACAATCGGAGCGGCACCAGTACCAGTACCTCCTCCCATACCAGCAGTGATAAAGACTAAGTCGGCACCCTCTAAAGCCTTGGCTATCTCGTCCCGTGATTCCTCAGCAGCTTTTTGACCAATAGCAGGGTTACCACCTGCTCCTAAACCCCGCGTAAGTTTCTGTCCAATTTGCAAGCGAGCGGGAGCAGATGCTAAGGTCAAAGCCTGTGCATCGGTGTTAATTGACCAAAACTCCACGCCAATTACATCAGAGGCAATCATGCGGTTAACAGCATTACTACCGCCACCACCCACACCAATTACTTTAATATTGGCGACTCGACCAGGAACAATATCACCCATTCGCATTTCTTCACTAGGAATTTTCTTGCTGTCATGGTTTTGCCCATAGTTTACCGCAGTATTATTAAAGGGATTAGTGGAATTGACTGCCAGCGAGAACCCCTGCTGTCCTGGAGACTGGGAGTTTTTATAGGTAAGCCCTTGGTTATTATCAAGTGTCATCGGAGTTGCGAGCATGTAGATAAACGACTTTTTATGGTGTGATTCACCTGGGAGTCAACTATAGTTTGACGCAAGATCGCCATAGTTTATGGCATTTTTGTTTATGATTCTTTCAACTTCCAGCCCTGGTTGGATTGGAGGTCGAAAGTTTGCTATCGATTTAGCCATTAAGGCATCCAGTCGCATAGCTAATTTTAGTGAAGTATACCTATATTTACGGAAAATTGACCTGTATAACTTCCACCAGACATTAATATCTTCACTACTATTTGGCCGATTTGGCTCAGTATACCCCTGGTATCCCCAATCATATCTCCGTGTTCGAGATTGTGATTGACATTGGACATTTATTTTATGACTAGAGCTACAGGTCTTTTTTTGGCTCTCCGAACCGCACACAGATCTTTTATGGTATAAATTTAAAAAATACAAGTCTCTCAACCGTTGGTGGAACCAACTATTGCCGCCTTCAAAATCGTCTGTTCGGAGTAATTTTAAGTGATTACGTATACACAATATTGAAAAATAGGAAATTTTGTACACCAAATCCGCAAGTAACTGCGTAACTTGTAAAGGCAGACCGTGGTGAGTCTCATCTGTCATTAAGGTTTGAACAATCGGATTTACCATTTAAGACACAAGATTTCTGTTCTCATTATCTATTGCTGAACTGGACATAACCGAGAAATGACTTATTAAGTAATGGAACACCCTGGTTTTTTGCTATCAGCTTCACCTTATATACAAGGAAACTTTGCAATAAAGAAATTTTACCTTTGGTTTGGAAGAGTTCCCCTTGTGACTAGCACGAAAGTCTGAAGGTATTTAGAGAAATCCAAGGGAAGCAGTCCTTACACGTCTGTGTCAGTATGCTTCACTCTTGTTGCTACAGAGTTTTACTTACGGAAATTTAGCCTTTGAATGTCTCAATACAACTGTTTTCAAAACACACCTGCTCGGAGAACAAACTGTCCACCCTTACAGGAAGCTGTTGCAAACCGCACTTTTCCTCGAAGACAATATTGCTTTCCTTTTTTGGGTTAGCAGAAAATAAAAAGCTCATGAACTCAACCCCATCACCTGATGTGTTCTGTCGAACACTAGGTAGTCAACAGACGTTTTTCAGCCTAGACTCCATCATCAGTTTGTCTAACGTTTATGCACCCACTATATTTAGATGTTAGGGCAACAACAAGCTTTACTTCTACTCCAATGTAGAAGTTTTAATCATTATTCCTCCCATTGTCATTAGAAGTTAACGCTGGTTTCTACTTGGGTACTGCAATATCGTTGGTTACTGCAATATCGAAAATTGTATATTGATTCAGCATAAAACTTCCTTATCTATTCGGTGTGTCTGACACATCGAACCCAGCAAATCTTTTTAGCGACTTGTTGAGGATTTAGGCTGTTGTTTTTTTTGGATCATTTGTACTAATGGAATGTCTGGATTTTTGAGATCAATGTAGTCTATTTGACTACGATTGAGTTGTGCAGGTAAATTGCGCATTTGTGCCATTACCTTAATTTTTTCAGACAACAAAGAACTTGGTGATCCAAGATGTATATTTCCCAGTTCTGTTTTCAAAATTAAATTTGTTGGATCCTGGAAATCAATTTCTTTAACGTTAACAAAACTCTGGCTGAGAGCTTGATAAAGTTCAGTCCAATAGGGGTGATATTGCTCTAGTGAGCCAAAAACTTTGAGACTAGGCAATTGCAAGCTGGGATCACCAGATGTATATTTTTCTATAGGTATCCAAACGCCATTGGCATCTAGCAAGCCTACAGATACTTTTTTGTGATCTGTGTCAGTGTTTCCTTGCTTCCGACGACTTTGGGCGATCGCCACAGGGACTCGTTCTTTAATCTGGATGATTAACCCTGGTGGAAACAGACGACGATTAACATTCGCTTGTACTATCATCGGTTGCTGTTTCAAAGATTCGGCAATCCTATGAGGTTCTATACGCCATAAAGACTGAGGATAGGAAACCACGAGCAGTGACTGAATCGCCTCACCAGATAGTACGTGATTACCTAAAACCTCAATATCTTTGGGTGTTTTCAGTATCCAAATCGGTTGGATAGCCGTCCACAGCAAACCTCCCGCCAATGAACTCACGACAATGGTTTGCCAAATTGTCTGGATAATTTTCATCTGCCGCTTTTGACGTAATTTCTTACGGCGACCTTTTAAATCTGAGCGGGAAACCGATACAATACCAGCCATTCAAACCCTTCCATACTTTTAATCCTAGTCGTGATTGCGCTTGTAGTATTACGTAATTTTAGTCAATGCTGTTAGCGGGACTTAGATCTGCTCTCCAGATGAATCTAGCCTTTTGATTTTTTTGTGGCAACCATTTCCTACTTCAAAAAGCTACAAAAAAAAATAGTATTATCTGCATACTACTTTTTCATTGTCCGACCGAGAACTCAGGAGCTAAAACAACACAAGAGTACTTAAACGGATAAAATTTGTTGATATTTGAAAAAATTTAATCAGAGTATATACGCTGTCATATTTTTAACATAAATTAGAACAAACAGGGTAAATTTTCATTATATCATGACTGGCGTCATAGTGCTAAATATAATGCCCATACAGGCATGTGATGCGGAAGCAAACCTTAGAGATGGTCATGGGGATTGGTCAGAGGTTTGTCGTCAACAGGACTTACGCAAAATAATGAAAAAATCAACCGCATAGACGCGGAGCGGCTTCCCGCAGGGTAGGACGCAAAGAACACGTTAGCGTAGCGTGCGCTGTCTTCGCATAGTTAAGAGGGTTTAAAAGAGCTTTTGCGTAAGTCCTAGTCAAGAACTATTAACGAAAAATAACTGACAATACCCAATCTCAAATCCACAATCCAAAATTGGTACTACCAGTTCAAGGAGCTATCGTTTTCCAAAACCTCACTGCTGTTTTCAACAGCCGTCTGTTGTTCTGCTTTTGTTAAAAAAGCTTGTAGCCTCATACGTTCAATATACGGCCAGCCTCCTTCAGCCTCAATATCGCGAAGCAGTGAGTAGAGACCTTGACGATTATCGGGCAAACTCTGTTGAAAAGCCCCATCTCGGATCTCTCGGTGTAACTGCTCCAACTGTCTTAGTAAGGCTAAAAGAGCTTTAGCATTCCCTTGACAATCTTGGGCTGTATCATAGACTGCTGATGCAATTGTTTGCAGTTGACAAGACAATTTCGTTAATTCTAACTTTTTACCGTTGCTCATACACCCCTGTCTGTGTGAATCAGGTTTGATCAAATTTACTGGAGATTTTGTGCTTTTACCTGTTACCAGTCAACCATTAGTTGAAAAGGTTAATTGATTTATGAAGTGTTGCTGTGACAAATTTTCTTTACATATCTTAAATAAAATAGGTTTTTGCGAGTCTCTGACTTTGGTCGCAAAGACTCATTACCCGAACTCGCCTCCTGCTAGTACTTTATCAACCCAATATTGACAGGTATTGGTCACCCAAGGTGGGGTTTGTTGTGAGGATGAGGCAAAAGCGTAAAGTTAATAAGCATTTCCCCATCCGCCAAAGTTCCTTTGGTGGGCTACTAGTGATTATTTTACTGAAAGCACAGTTATAATTTTAGTCCCTGTATCCATAGCAATACTTAATACATTTTAAACATCTCTATTGTCAATGAGTGTTAATCACCAGTTTAAGAATAGTTTATAAATTTTATAGATTGATCACAACTCCCTGACAAGTGTTATTTTATACTTCATGCAGGCTAGTAAACTACCCGTAGAGCAACAGTTGAAGTTCTGACGGCTCAGATAAAAAAGCAACGAGGCCTTGCGGAAGTCTCTGGCAATCGTTACTTGCGATCCCGCTTTGTTGGTAAATATCAGAAAGCTTTGATTTTGAGTTAAAAAAAATCGTATGATCTGGCTGATGATCGCTTTGATTTTCCCATAAAACAATGGGCTGTATGTAAAACTGCTTATTCTTTGACGACCCTAAAACCTACGCATCTCAACAGATGCAGTGGTTTGGGTAGTTTGAGGTTTAAAGCTTGGGCTAAAGGAAGCAACACGTTTAAAAACGCATAACTCCTGATAAGTTTAAGTCACGGCTTGGGCTTACCAAAGCTTGGGCGCAGTTTTACAAGTTAAATATTAATTTTTGACATTGAGGTTAACCATGAGGTTTCGCGGTTTAATTGTTGCACTCTTAGCTTTATGCTTGGGTTTACTTACTGCTTGTAGTGAAGGTCCGTCATCGAGTAGTACAGAGTTCCTAACCTATGACCAGATTAGAGGCACTGGCTTGGCTGTCAAATGCCCCCAACTGGCAGAAACAAGTCGTGGTTTTATCCCCATAGATGATAGCCAGTCCTACACCATAAAAGAACTGTGCTTAGAGCCAACTCAATACTTTGTCAAAGAAGAACCCCTTAATAAACGGCAACAAGCAGAATATGTTGCTGGCAAATTGTTGACTCGCCGCACTTACTCCTTGGATCAAATTACTGGCGATCTCAAAATCAATCCAGATAAAAGCCTCACCTTTGTGGAACGAGACGGCTTTGACTTTCAAGCTATTACAGTCAAACTGCCTGGCGGTGAAAGCGTACCTTTCCTGTTTAGCCTCAAAGGCTTAGAGGCTCAAACACAACCTGGCTTGACCAGCATCAACACCTCCACGGACTTTGAAGGTACCTTCAGAGTTCCCTCCTATCGAGGTTCTGCCTTCCTCGACCCCAAAGGTCGCGGTGTTACCAGTGGGTATGATAACGCGGTGGCTCTCCCTGCGTCATCTGATGATAAAGAACTGACTAACGCTAACGTTAAGCGAGGTGATGTTCTCAAGGGCAAAATTTTTCTGCAAATAGCGAAAGTAGATAGTTCTACTGGTGAAATTGCAGGCACTTTCGAGAGTGAACAGCCTTCAGATACGGACTTAGGCGCGAAAAAACCCGAGGAAGTTAAGATTCGTGGTCTGTTCTACGGTCGTGTAGAACCTGCTCAAGTCTAAATTGTTCTGATAAATCTAAGAGGTAACTTCTTACCCTCTTAACAGGAAGGAGAATTTCTGGGAGGAGGTTTTGGAGTTACCTCTGTTGGTATGTAGTTTACAAAAATGGCCAAAAGAGGCGATATGCACAAGTACGACTTTGGGTGTATCGTCTTTTTTATTTGAGCATGTGAATATCTTTAATTATTTTAAATTTAAATTATGAATTGTAAAGTCAATTTAATAAGCTAATACGCGTACCAGACTGCACTTTTTTCATTCAGGGAGGCGGAGCATCTCCGGTTCCGTTCTTGAGTGTTGACTTTCTTGACAAATAAATATGATCTTTTGGCGCGACAGCTGATCATGTCTTTAAAACTTAAGTATTATCCCTGTTAGAATCTGTTTTTATTTCTGATATGTATATTCTTTTTTTCCCATGATTTCCGATGTATTCACGACTTTAATTCAGTAATATTACGGTTTTTTATTGAGTGATAAATTTTTTATTTTATTTCTATGTGGTTTTCGGAAAGTCACAGGACATACCACAGAGTTAACTAAAAAACAAAAGAACCCCTCCAATTTAAATTAAGCTGCATTGTCAATCAAGTTATGGTAGCTGTTTTCAGCATAAAATTCTTTATCTGCCATTGGAGCCTCTGTGTTATGTAAGTATCGGATACCGCTGTATTTGGCGTAAGTTCGCTATTTTGCACAAAGGCGTCCAGAAGGCGTTCGCGTGTCTGTAGCGTTTCTGAATTGCATAAAGTACAAAACCCCAGCCTCTCTACTAAGCATCCTCACGTCACGTGCTAGAACAGGGAGGGTTGGGGAACTTAATCTCGGGGATTAGGGGCAGATTGTACTGTATCCAAAAGAGAACCGCTATGAATGGGTATGCTGCAAAAAATCTGACATATAACTGCAATCGCAGCTTGGTTTAAAAGTGAGTATTTCTTTGTTTATTCGACCAAGAAATGCGATGTTATGCCAATCACAGTCACCAACGAACTGAAGCATGAGATTTGGCAGTTGTTGCGAGAATATCAGCTATCTGGCTCACCCGACTTTCGCAATCAATTGGTGAAACTTAATTTTGGACTTGTCAGAAAAGAAGCTCATTACTGGATGAATCAATGTCATGAAAGCTACGAGGACTTGCTCCAAGTAGGTTGTTTGGGTTTGATTCGAGCTATAGAAAGATTTAAAATTTCCAAGGGGTATGCGTTAAGCTCGTTTGCTATTCCCTATATTCGCGGTGAAATACGACACTATCTTCGAGATAAGGGAGTCACCGTGCGAATTCCTCGACGCTGGCTTACGCTGCAACAGCAAGCAATAAGAGTTTCGCGTTCATTAAGGGAAAAATATAATCGCCAACCTACTGACTCTGAGTTAGCAGCAGCATTGGAAATTTCTCTTGATGAATGGCAAGAAATTAAATTGGCGTGGACTAACCGCGCCCCTTTAAGCCTTGATGTACCAGTGCAAAATGGAGATGAAAGTGCAACTTTATTGGGAGATCTTGTTCCAGACAACTGCTACCACAGCTTTCAACTAGCCCAAGAAGACCAAATTCTTATCCAACAAGCATTGATGCAGTTGGAACAACCCACCCGCCAAGTCTTGGAATTTGTTTTTTTGGATGATTTGACGCAAAAACAAGCAGCAGAACGCCTTGGTATAAGTGTAGTTACGGTCTCTCGTCGGCTTAGGAAAGGGCTAGACTTGCTGAAACACTTAATCTATGTGCCAGAATAATGGCTTTTGAGAACAGTTCATGGGCAGAAATTTAAAAATTGTAATAGCAGCTATTCTGACTTTGGTGACTTTGGCGATCGCCTCTTGTTCCTCAACTCGTGAACAATCCAGTCATCCTACACCTACCGATAAACCAGCACCTCGCCAACCCTTTTATAACCCAGTGGTCTCTGTTAACAATAAAGTCACGAATCAACCCTTTCATAACTCAGTGGTTCTTACCAAACAAACTCCACCAGTTGTTCCCATCACCACTGCTAACTTGATTCAACCAACCGATTCTACAAAACGGGTAAGTATCGTGTCAAAAGGTCGGAATGATCCGTTTGCAAGAATTGTGGTTCCTTATTCCATAAAAGTCACGAATCAGCCTGCACAGGTAAAACCTCTTCCTAAGTCACCTCCTCTAAGCGCAGCTAAGACCAAACAGCACAGTGCTATCGCACTCTTAAATAAAAATCCTTATTCCATAAAAGTCACGAATCAGCCTGCACAGGTAAAACCTGTTCGTAAGTCACCTCCTCTAAGCGCAGCTAAGACCAAACAGCACAGTGCGATTACACTCTTAAGTAAAAATCCTTTAAACCAACAAAAGCTAAATCAACAAAAACACAGAATTAACAAAAAAGCGATCGCCCTTGGCGGCAGCAACAGCCTCGCCCAAAGTCTAGCGCCCAAAAGGGTGATTAAGCATAACTCAGCGCCGCCAGTAGCGCGTGCGTCTCATAATAAAATTAAACCCAACCGTGCCTTGACTCGTGTGGTGCCAAAAGTTTTACCGCAAGCTATCCCTAACCCTGCCTTAGCATCCATAACACCACCACAACCAGAGTTAGCAAAAGCAGTATTTGTTTCTGGTGTTATTCTCATTGGTAAACAATCCCAAGCAATTATCAAAGTACCAAATGAACCAACAAGTCAGTATGTACACGCAGGACAACAGTTGGCAAATGGAGTGCTGATTAAACGTATTGAAATAAATGAAGGCTCCGAACCGGTCGTAATTCTGGAACAATATGGTATTGAGGTTGCGAAAATGGTAGGGCAGAGACTCACTACCTAAACGCCACGAACTGCTTGGGGGGAAAATCCTGTTTCTAACACAGCGCTACCCCAAAACCCTGTTCCAAAGGAAGATACTTAAAGATGGAGACAAAAGAAACAATTGAATTTGCTGGTTTACCTTTAGCAGTCTATCGAGAGATAGCAGCTCATTTGTGTCAGGTAGAAGGAGTAGAAGTAAGTTTAATTCCTCAAACTTCTCAACAATTTGATTATAGTCAAAGCCAAATTGCTGGTTTATGGATTTCGTATACGCCTGAGTGTGGCGCACAAAGTCGGCAACGGGTACAGCAAATTTTGAGTTATTATCGCAGTCGCTACGTTGCTTGAGGAATTGTCACAAGTAATTTTAGTAAATATGTCTATGTTTAAGGATTTTTGGGTTGAGGTTTCTCCACCCAACAATTCGATTTTTGTGTTAAAGAAATGCGCTCTATATCGTGTAGACTTACAGGATTTAACGCAAGATAACTCAACTGTCAATGACTTCAATATATCTTAATATATTCAATACGTATATTTTTTTTTAGCAATTAAGCAATCACAGAAAATACGGATAAAATGGTTAACATAATCACATATATCGAGGAGATATAAAGAAATTGTCTTGGCTGAAACTTCTACAACAGTTACACCGGGTCAGAATCTTAACCCTTCACAAAAAATAGGCTTAGAGTTAGTCTCCTGCTTTAGGGGACGAGATGTTGTCTTGGCAATTGATTTGACAGAAAGCGTTGGACTCAATGATGAAGGTCGTTTTCGCTTACGTCAAATTGTTGAAGATAGCCTAAAACCGGGAGATTCAGTTTATGTGGTTCCTTTTGGCAAAGATCTAGCTATAGGAGAAGTTACATCTAGTGTAAATCCATTGGGAACACCCATCCAATTTAACAGTCAAAGTAAAGAAAATATTGACAAAGTTTTAGAAAAAATACCTTTTGTATCTGATCCAAACCGCTATGGTGCAGATATTCAGAGAGCCGAGTTAAGTATTTATCAAGGCATTGCTCAGATCAATCAAAATCGCCTGCGGCAAAATCAATCAATCAAGCCACAATCAGTTGTTTGGGTTACTGATGCGCCTTTATTGACTAAAGCAGGAATTACCTCACAAGTGTGGGTAGAAACTCCTGCGGATAGTCCTTTTAGGATAGCAAACTCCCCAGAAAGTCAACAGCGACAGGCTTGGAGAGAAGCTTTACAGATTAGTAAGCGATCGCAGTCAATCACAACCAAAGACAATAAAGAATATAAACTCACTGTCGTTGATATTGCGCCTACAGTTCAGGAATTTTGTACACCAGCACCTGGCGGTCAAGAAACTTGTTTAGTGACTCCTTATTTAATTAAACAGTTGTGGCTACCAGGGTTAATTTCGCTGTTAATCTTCGCGGGTTTTGTTTTTGCTCTCATCAAATTCTATCGTCTACAAAAAAAGTGGGAATTGATAGTTGATTTTGAGGATGAAAAAACCCTTGAAGATCAAAAATGCAGATTACCAAACAACAAACGTATTGCAATTGGTGATTCTGATGCTACTTGTGTAGATTCTATTGATACTCCTGGGTTAGAAGTTAGGGCATATTTAGAGAGAAAAGGCGAAAAGCTTTATTTAGTGCCAACTAATCCAACTAATTTAGAGCCAATTTATTACAAAGATCAAGAAATTAGGTCACGTACTCTCATCTCTAGTTCTAAATTTACAATAAATTGTCCAGATGATCGCCAGGGCGACTACAAGATAAATATTAAAGTCAAAAAATAATATTAAAGGAAATATAGCATGATTCAAGCATCTGCAAATGAAGTTCAATATCGGGGAATTAACCGCACGATTTGTATAGGATTAGGCGGGACTGGACGTGATGTTCTGATGCGAATTCGGCGGTTAATTGTAGACCGTTATCAGGATTTAAATAATCTACCAATTGTTAGTTTTGTCCACATTGACACAGATAAAGCCGCAACCCAGGTAACTGCTATTAGTACAGGAAGTACCTATCATGGCGTTGACCTTAGCTTCCGGGAGGCGGAAAAAGTTAGCGCTACCATGTCCTCAATCGAAGTTAGCATGTTTGTGGAAGGATTAGAGCGGCGGTCAGAATATACTAGTCACGGACCTTATGACCATATTGGTAGATGGTTTCCTCCACAATTACTACGAAATATTAAAGCAGTAGAAGAAGGGGCAAAAGGGATTAGACCAGTAGGAAGGCTCGCTTTTTTCCACAATTATCAAAAGATTAAAATAGCAATAGAAACAGCAGAAAGACGCACAAGAGGAAATGAACGTCTATTGTTGAAAGAGGGTTTAAAAGTTGAGGAGGGACTGAATGTTTTTGTCGTGGGTTCTCTTTGTGGTGGTACAGGAAGCGGGATGTTTTTGGACGTTGCTTATAGTCTGAGGCATCTTTATGGTAGTCAAGGTGCTCAGATTGTCGGCTATTTAGTCATTAGTCCAGAATTGTATGGCAACACTCCTAATATGAGTGCCAATACTTATGCTGCCCTCAAAGAATTAAATTATTACAGCACTCCCAATACAACGTTTCAAGCCATTTATGATATTCAAAATCTGGTCATTATAAAGGAACCGCGACCGCCATTTGACTACGCTTATTTAGTTTCTAGTCAAACAGGAGGTGAATATCAAATTCTGTCACAAGGTAAGCTGTGTAACGTCATTGCTCATAAGATTGCTTTAGACTTTTCTGGTGAATTAGCACCAGTAGTTAAAAGTAACAGAGACAATTTTATGAAACACATGATTGAATCGGATAAGCACCCACTTTCCAATGTTCAAAGTTATTTAACATTTGGACTAGCGGCGATTTATTTTCCTCGCGATATCATTGTCCAAGTCGCCTTAAATCGCGTTAGTTTAGAACTCGTAAAATTCTGGTTAAACGGCAAAGGTCAAAGTCCAGATCCCCTCAGTTTACTTGAACAATTTCTAATTCAATTCCGTTGGCACAGCGACCTGGTAAAAAAGGACGGTATAAATACTAAACTTGCGGAGTCTGTCCAAGAATCTAACAAGAATTTTAGTCAGACAATTTCAGCTTGGAGAAATAAATTAGAACGGTTAATTTCTGACTGCAAAAACAGGGATGATCGCAGTGCAATTCGCCAACAGTTAGCAAGGGAGTTTCGAGAGCAATTCCGGAAAATTCAATCAGGTGAGACTGAAAGTAGCAGAGGGATTTGGCTGACAAGACTGCAACAAATTTATCCAAGTATAACTAAAGAACTCAAGACAAATATTGATGATTTTATAATACAGTTACTTACTCCTAGTGATTCTAATTTTTCCATAAAAAGCACTCGTGATTGGCTAGATACTTTACAACACGAACTGAACAACTATCAACGGAATCTCCAAGAAGAAATCACTAAATTTAGCAGAACGAAACACTTGGAAGATATAGAGAAAAAATGGCGAGATGCTGAACAGATAATTGAAGAGATTGAGCAGAAACCTGGTATTCCCTTATTGAATACTAAGAATAGCCAAGTCCAAGCTGAAGCTAAAAGGATCGTACGGGAAGTTTGTGACCTGATCAAGCATAACTTTGAGTTGGAAGTCCTTCAGCAGGCGCTACAAATTGTCAGTGAGTTGCAAAAGCACGTTCAAGGTAGATCGACTCAAGTTGCTGCTTTTAGTGCAGGCGTAAAAAATTTGGAAAGCGCTTATGAGAAACAAGAACGCGATCTCAGACAACTACATTTTGATCATGAGATGAGTGGTGAAGCAATCTTTCATAGTGAAGATATTGACCGCTGTTACCAAAATATGTTGCCAGAAGATGATGTTCGCCGCCAGTTAGTATTTGTGAGTTCAGCAATTACAGAACCAACGGGACGTGGACAATCTTTGACAAGCTTTATAGATCGCGATGCTCCAGTAGGAAGCCACCCCTTGGGCGATCGCACAACTTCATACCAGTTACAAAAAGAGATTGATGTCAAGGTTGACAGCTTATTCGCTTCTCGCGGTAGCAATATTATCAACTCTGTGATTAAGCGGTTTATGCAAAACTATTCGATTTCAGCACGTTCAACTCGCTTAACACAAATTATGCATGAAGCTGAACCGCTATTGCGTCTTAATTTGAGTGACCCCTACTTCCACGATGATCCCGCTAAACATAGTAAGTTAATAGGATTCAAGGACACAGATGAATCAGAGGTAAAACAGTTTAAAAATTTGTTGGGACAGGATTTAGGAATTGCGACAAGTGTACTCAAACCAACTCAAGCTGACGACGAAATTTTAATTGTGAATGAGTATGCGGGTTTTCCTTTAAGACTAATTGGCCATTTAGAAAGGATGAGAAACCCCTACATCCGCGAACAGAATTCTGCTACATCTTTTCTGCATAATGACTATCGCGCTTCATTTCCTGATATCATCCCTCCTGATGCAAGAACAATAGAGGAATTGGAAGATGTTTTCTATCCTTGTCTGGCATTTGGTTTATTGCAGGAAAACCAGGAAAATCACGAATTAAAATTTCAATATTATGATGCATCACGCGATAGTTCTAACACCGCGTCTCTCAGTCCAGAGTGGCGTCAAGCTTTAGAGGAACTTGCTAACCGCAAGGATATGAGTCAAGCTTTGCAAAATCGTTTGGATAATGAAATTTCTAGAATAGAAAGACAACGTGATCTTTTGGAACATGAGTATTTACCGAAACTACGGCAGTTTGTAAATAAAGTTTATCAATTCCCAGAAGACAATCCTAATTACCCCTACAAAGCGGCTGTCATAGGAACTCCCGGAAGCACAGATCCCACAGCTAAAGAAGGAATTATCATTCGCTTTCGTAGAAAGCTGGATAAGCGGTTTACAACTTCCCAACAACGAAATTTTGCTCAATCCACAAAGACATTGGTTCAGGAAGTTACTTCTGGAGAGATAATTGTAGATTTTCCGGTAGATTCTCATGACAATTTAGAAAAACGGCGGTTAGAAATGGAGTCACTAAAACAGAATTTTGATGCTGGTTTGATGACTCAAGAAGAGTTTGATCGCGAGCGTCAAAAAATTTTCCAAAAATACCCTTTGTAACATGACTGGTTTGTTGTTTCGCTATCTTCGTAGCTTAACGACTACAAACTACAACATATTAGTTTTAAACATACTCCTAAATTATTAAGAGTGTTTTGATGCCACCACTACCACTTTACTTAATTTTTCTCATTATTGTATTCGTCCTTATACCATCTATAGCTGCTATTTTATTACGCTGGCGTCTTTATCAACATATTGTAGATGAAGCTGATAAAGTTAAAATGCTAATTGAGGGAAACAGAAGTGTCAGAGAACCCTCAATTGTTCAAACCCTAAAAATGAGATATGAAAAAGCTAGTCTCACATTAGATAATGTTAATACAGCGGCTTTAATAGATCAAGTGTACAGTCAAAAAAAGATTGAACTTAAGTTATTCATTTTTAATAAACAAGTCCGCTGCGAACAAATAGATTACTTCTGCCGCATTTTGCCTAACTTACTGCTAGCATTTGGCTTACTTGGTACTTTTATAGGTATGACAATGAATTTGTCAGCACTAAGTCAAACCATCAATCAAACTACTGCCAGGAATGTTAGTGATTTAGTGGCTGAATTAGAAAAACCACTACAAGGCATGAGCGTTGCCTTTCTTACCAGTTTAACAGGACTCTTTTTCAGTGCTTCTTTAATAGTATTTAACTGGATGAAAAATACTAGCCTAGCTAAGTATCGACTGATTAGTTCTTTAGAAGATTACTTAGATAATGTTTATCAACCAACAATAGATGGGCATACTCGCCTTGATAAAGCGGTTGACAGAATGACTTCTCTGCAAAATGAGTTTTTAACTAACTTTGGCAATAATGTTCGGGATGTGCTTGAGAAATCTTTAGGAAAAGTCGCCAAGGAAATTGCAGAAGAAAATAAGAAAGCCAATGAACTAGCAAGGCAAGTTTATGATAGTTTTACACAATCTTCTGGCACTATATCTGCTGCTGCTATTGAATTTAAGTTTGCTGCTGAAACATTTAAAAATAGCGAGTTTCCCCAGAAATTATCAGAGGCGACAACAGATTTGGCAGGAACACACCACAGATTTTCCCAATCGGCTGCAAGTTTAGCTGAAACAGTAATATCTATTGCAACAGCAGTGAGTGAAGTTCAGCGTTGTAGCCAAGAGTTACTAAACTTGGGAGAAGAGATCAAGAGTGTTCATCAAACTTCAGTCTCTGTGTTAGAGTTGCATCAAACTAACCAAAACTCTCTTGGGCAGATTATTCCCCAACTAAAACAAGGAGCTAAAAGTTTCTCAAATGCTATTAACAGACTTGATAATTTAGAGAAAAGAATTGTGAATAAAGCCGATAGTTGGGAGGAGTTGGTAAAGACTATAGTAAGCTATACAGAACAGGTAAATTCAGCTATTGAGTCTTTAATCGGTACCAATAACCAAAAAGTTGAAACTGTCATTGCCCAACTTGAAGGATATGCCAATGAGTTAAGTGTCAAAGTTGACACCTTTAAGTTAGATTTAATGGAATTAATAAGAAATAACGATGTGAAAGTCATTTCCGAATACCAAAAAATGGGTAAATTGTTGCTTGGAGGTCTTGAAGAAACAACGGAACATAACATTAAAAGCTATCAAGTTTTAATGGCAAAGGTTATTCGACAAATTAGTGATATACAGCAGGTAATTTACCAACTGAGAGATGCGAAAACTAGTAAATAAGAGAAGAACTTAGATTAAATACAATTCCTATATAACAAAGATTTATCAATAGTAAAATTCCATCTTCAACTTATGGCTCGTCGAGCGCGACATACCGATAATAGTGAAGACTTAAACATCTGGCAGGCTTTTACGGATTTAATGTCCAATGCCTTCATGATAATTCTATTATTACTGTTAATAGCTAGCGTCAAGTATACTACATCACAAATATCTCTGAAAACAAATACAGGGACACCGCCAATTCTGTTGATTAAAGATGAAAATTACAGATTTGATCCAGGCAGCGCGGCAATTCCTCCGGCAATGTTGAATTACATCACAAATAAAATAGCACCTGACATTGAACAAACTACAAAAGATTTTAACATCAATACTGTTGAAATTATCGGTCACACGGATGAGCAACCTATTGGTAGTACAACAAGCAATCTAGACAAGTATTTAGAAGCAGCAGCTAGTACTAACGGTTCAGTAAGGAATCTTAATGCCGGTTCTAACGCTGACTTGGGACTAATGCGTTCCCTGGCGGTAGTGAAAGAACTGCGTAAAATCCAGAAGCAGCAGCGTAAAATGCCAGGAGTTAAGTTTCGCGCTTATTCGGCAGCACAGTTAATATTACCGAGTGGAGAGTTTGCCCCTATTCCCAAGAACCAGCGTCAGGCAGATGCGACACGCAGACGCATTGAAATTCGTTTTACTCGCCTTGGCAAAGTGCGAGAAGTCAAGTGAGTGAAAACGCACGATTCTGATAATTCAGCCAGCAGCTTGCCACACGTAATCCCAACCTTGTCCATGTTTGAATGAAAACAACAGAATCCGGTGATGAAATTTTAAAATACTGAGTTAAACTGGCAAGCAATATTATCTTAGTATAACCAGGGTATCTCTACGATCTGGGCATCACTCAACATGGAACACTGGCAATTTCTGATACAGAAACAGGGCGATCGCTCTTGGAGTCCCATAGAATCCCCAAATATAGAAATTGTAGAAGGTCGGTATAGAATTTTAGCTCGAACTGACCTGACTAACACTGATATGTACGTGCAGATCACCCATAGTTCAACGATGGAGTTTCCACCGAAGCGGCGAATTCAAAAGCGATCGCGTTGTACAAACTCTGAAGGCTTAATCGCAGTTCTTCCCTTTAGTTATCTCAAGCCAGGAGTTTGGGAGTTATGTTGTTCCGCTAACTTGATGTCACACTTTGTCAATCAACCTTGGCAACATTGTGTTGAGTTAAAAGTCCTACCTATAGTAGTTATAGAGGTGGGACGACAAGAGGAGAACACTTGGGTGTCAAGAGTCGATCAGGAAGAATTTCCTGTCTTTAACGATGAATTGCTTGAAGAAGAAGCGATGATTTCGCAGCCAATTAGCCCAGTTTGGCTCAAAGGTGAGAAAGTAGAGCAAATTTTACAAAACTTAATAGAGATTGCTTTACCTGATTCTCAATTGGTACCAGCAATTGAGGATTTTTCAAATCAAACGCTAGAACCACCGCTAGTGTTGAAACTTCAGGAAGATTTTTACACTGTTCCTTGGGGGCAAACTCTCACAATCAATGGGCGTGTAGAGCAAAAAGAAACGACGAATTTAGATCTGAGCCTAGCATCAAATTATGAAAGAGTCTACGCAGGAGAAATCAGAATAGAACTGCGTTCACCTCAAGATTCTAAAGTTATCAGGCGAGTGCGGCAATCCTTAAGCGAAAAGTTAATACCATTTCAAATCAGATGTTCCATAGAGGTTCCAGCTAATTGTGAATCCAAGCTGATTTTGGGAGAAATCAGTTTATATGGCATCTTGACGATAGATGGTAAAACCACACTGTTAACTAACCAGTTTTTCACAATGACAGCAGATGTCACAGAATTACTGGCAATCAGTGCTAAAGCCAAAAAAAATGAACTAGACACAATACAACATCAAGCAGTATCTTCTGCAGCACTGACAACGTCAGTTGCCAAAAAAGTATCCACACCTCTAGATTTGCAACTTTTCAATTTAGCAAAAACGCCAAAAAAAGCGAAATCGCATCTGTTGCAGCCATCTCCCAAAAAATCTTTGCCACCCAAAATTGATCCGCCATTACGTCGTAAACCAGTAGGAATTTCACCTCAACTACCAAGTTTTATTCCGCATCAAAATCGGATAATGACTCCTGTAGTTGTTTGGGAACCTTCTTCAAAGTTCGAGTCAGACAGGGACGACAGCACAATCACGGTTGTTAGTAAAGTCATCAGGATGGAGACAACTTTACCCTACCTGAGACGACTCAAAACATCCCAGAATACAACAAAAGGCATCATGCGTTATGAGTCAGTTGACGAACAGCAGTATACAACTGAGATTCATAACGAGGATGCCGCGAAATCAATTGTAGAAGAGACACAATCTCAGATTTCATCTTTTGATGAAGATGCAGCAAAATTAGCAAAAGACAACGCACAACCTCAAGACACGTTTGTCAAATTAGTCATTCCCCATAATTCTCAACTCATCACGACAGGAAGCCCCAACATCTCGCCCTTGATTAGAAAGTGGATGCATACTCAAGGATACTCCTTGCCTGAACCGATTAATTTGCAAAACCAAGACGACGATATTTATATTGTCGCCAGCCAAAATCACGTATCTGATGAGGTTAACAAAGAAACGCAAACACATGCAGATGCTAATGATTTAGAACGCACGCAAATCGAGGAAGAGGTTGGTATAGAGACTCAAGAGGACAAAACAATTCAAAATATGCCCTATCCCTCCGGTACGCGTGCGGCGAAAGGGTACGCAAAGCGAATAAAATATCCCCTTGAGGCACGCGAAGCGAACAAAATATCCCCTTCACCATCTCCCCAACCTCCTAACTCCCTTGATGGGAGAATATTGTCGGCTAGGTTGGTACACGAAATTGTTGTCGAGGATATATTTGATGAAACCGAACCTGAGACTTTCAAAAATCAACCTTCCAAACAAAAACAAGAATCAGTCTCAGATCTATCTGTTGGTTTACCAGTCTTAGCAGAAATCACGGAACCATTACCAGTTCCGCAACTGCATTTGCCATCAGGCGAACTGATCTCTGGAAAATTTGTGAGGATATGCGTCCAGTTAGCGCCAGTAGCTGATGAAGTGGCTGTGAAGTTATGGATTTTGGATTGCCAAACTCGTGGGTTGATAGGTGAACCGCGTTGGTTAACAAATTTACGGCTTAACCCTGCTGGAGTGTTGGAAGAAATCACTCATCTGAGGGTTCCTTTTGGGTGTTTGGAAATTCGCTTGGAGGCGATCGCCGTGAACAAGACGACTCAGCAAGAAAGCCACAAAGTCTCTATCCTCCGGACTGTGATACCTCCAGACTTACCTAGGTTGCAGCTAGACGAAGTTTTCGGTACGTGAACAGTCTTTCTTTTGAACGGTGCTGTGTTAAAAATCTTTAGAATTTGAAAAATCATGCAAGATTTGCAGTAAGCTCATTTTGAATTGTTGTTTGATTGGATAGGAATATTTTATGTACACAGCTTCATTTTTACCTCCCATCCTCATGTACGCAGCTTCATATCTGTCTTCCATCTTTGTTCCAGTCATTGGTTGGGTTGTTCCAAGTGTAGTTTTTGCGTTTCTGTTGTTATACATAGAACGCGAAGATATTGCCTAAATTCGTCAGCCGACTTAATCATTTGGCACTCCCACCCTTCCATGAGGAATAAGGCGTCCTTGATTTGGTGGTGAGTGTTATGGAGATTGCAAAAACTTAACCACCCTTTCCGCCTCTGTTTGCTATGCAAAAAATTGGTTGAAAGGGTGACAACAACTAAGGGTGTAAGGGTGTGAAGGGACGCAAGGCATTGTGCCCGTTCGGAGTTATTGGTGGGGGCGGTGAGTACCCACAAGACCACTAAATTAAAAATTTAGTGGGGGCGGTGAGTACCCTTATTAACTCTGGGGCTTTCTTGTACAAAAAATTAGGAATTGCGATTTGGGATTTGGGAATTGGGATTTGGGGAGGAGAAACCCAAAACTTGGATTTAGGCGTCAACTCCCAACTCCTAACTCCTAACTCCTAGTAATAGTTTCTCTTTCCCCTTACACCCCTACACCCCTAGTTTTGGTCAAATAACTTGGCTGTAAGGAGGTTACAACACTCTGTAGGTTTTTAAAAACTGCTTCCCTTAAGGAGGCAGTTGTTTTTTTGGAACCTATTGAAACTCTCACTTCCCAAAGCCCTTAGCAGTTTGGTTTTGACTTTTCCCTTTGGGCTTAGATTTACTAACTTCCATCAAAGCTTCTTGGAATAAATTATGCAGATGTACTGGTACGCTGGCAATTTCTGGTAATTCTGGTTCTATAGGTTTGTTGTATTCTTGCAAGAGTGTATCTAAGTCATTTGGAAGCTGAAAATTTGGTCGTTGAAGAAACGTTTGCAGTACTTTTTCTAATTGCGTTGGATACTCCTGGGCTAAACGATGCCAAATAAAAGCATTAATACTTTTATCTTCCAGATAAAAACGAATCAGTTTTTCGGCACCTTCTACACTTTGCCAATCCTCTGCTTCTAATATTGTCTTGATTTTAGAGTAGGTTGGCAGAAACATCTGTCCCCATCGGGGATGAGATATAGCTGTCACCTGTTCTGCTTTTTTCAGTTCAGCAGGTAAATCAACTTTTGGCATGACCATTTTACTGCCGCTGTTTTTCTTGTCAAACATTTGTGAAACGGCTTGAGAGTCAGCACCAAATTCTTCTGCGACTGCTTTGATTTCTTCTTCACCTAAACCAGCTTCTTGTGCAACATCTCCTAGTGATTTGTCAGGGTCAATCCCTGCTTCTTCCAAACGTTTTTTCGTTAATATTTCTTGAAATTCAGCAATCTTTTTGTTGAGTTGGTATCCTGGGAGTGTGACTTCATCAGAACCAAAAAAATCTAAAAACTGCTGATGATAGATTCCTACAGATTTCCAAGCTTCCTCTAGTAAGTCTGGAGCATCACCATAAAGATTGTCTTTGTAATTATCTTTAAAATTACCAATAGCTACTGCTAGTTTTGGTTTGCCCAATTTACCCATTTGTGTGTAGGGACTGAAAAAAGTCCAGTAGCTATCCGTGACAGGAGAAATGCGAGTCAGTAAAATTTCTCCTTCTTTCAACCGAGACATTTCATTTAGTTTTTGGGGAGTGTTTGGCTTGACAATATAGTATTTGTCTGTCAACCAGTTCCTTAATTCAAAGCCATCAGATAAGATTTTTGTAATAGCAAATAAGCCGCTAAAAGTGCGATGCCAACTTTTGATAAGTTCGCGGTCAACCTTAGACAACTCTTGATAGCTTTGGATAAACAAATCTAATGGTGAGGAGTCGCCGACACGCCCTTCTGTAATAAACGAGTCAATAATCAGTTCTTGTTGAAAATTATCACCGCTTCCACGACGAGACTTAAGCGCAGCGTAGGTTTCCAATGCTTGTGCAAGTTCGCCTTCAGCGTCGTAGACAAAATCAGTGAGGTCTTGTTTGAGTTGGTGCGATCGCTCTAATATAACATCCACAAGTTAATCTCTCAGACTCGATTGTTGTTGTACGTTAGAGGTTAGCAGAGAATTTCTGCATCTGCGCTAGGTAGGAATTTTATGTTCAAATAATTTGCCTTTGCAACCCACGATTCGTTATGAGGTAAACAGCAAAAGTTCCTATCCAGTGACTAGCTGCATAATGTTCACTCACAACATCTGCTAGTCCACTTTGACGGTGGTGAACGGCGCAAGCGCGAAGTGTTTCTATGCGGCGATCGTCATTGGGCAATCCAGAAATGATGCCCTCAAGCATCCAAGCGCGACTGAGATTAAGACCGTGGAAGTGGGATTGCATATAGTCTTTAGGATTATCTACTTTGAGAGGTTCTAACCAATTTACTGAATTATCAACGGGTATTTGTGGAAGAAAATTAGTGAACCAGTCAGTAAAAGCTATTGTTGGAAGTACTCGCCGCATGAGGTCTGCTTCCGCAAGGCAAGGAGAAGAAAAATCGTAGCCCAATGGCTCAAATTGTAACGAATAGTTCTGATCGTTGAGATAGAATTGCTGTGCCTTGTTCTCCACTAATCGAGTGAAGTCAGCATTTTCGGTAATCCTTGCCCAATCCAGCACCAAACCAAGTGCAAAAGCTGTTTGGTTATGCATCCCTGTGCGATCCGGGAGTTTCAGTGCGTCAAGCCACCTGTGTAAGTTACTTGCAATCAACTTCTCTAGTGGTTCCAATACAATCCGCCATTTTTTAGCTTGAACATCATTCCATTCATGAAGTTCTGCAGCGAGTTGCAGAAGCCATGCCATGCCATAAGGACATTCAAAAAAGGGCAGCCGCTGGAAATGGGCAATCTCTCCTTGAATCTTCTCAGGCGTTAAGCTTTCCTCAAGTGCTTGCTTTGCCGGTGCACTAAAGGAGGCGTCAGGGAAGTGACGAATCAGACGTACCAGCAACCAGTGACCGTGTACGGCGGAATGCCAATCTAAGCAGCCATAAAAAGCGGGAGTCAATTCACGCGGTGGTTTTATATCCTCGTCACTATTAGCCCAATATAGATTACTGTTGGGATACTCCTGCTCGATACAATCCAGCACTAATTGGGCAAATTGTGCCGCAGTCGTTTCATTAATTTCCAAATTATCGGGTAGGTTAGCCATCTAAAAAGACTCGTTCATCGCATCTAGAGGTAATTAAGTTTGGTTGACAGACTACCTGCCATGTAGCATATAATTTGTACCCTTGCACAAAAAGAACGCGCGAAGCTATGGGCATGACCCTTGTAGAAAAAATTTTGGCGAAAGCCTCTGGTCGTTCGGTTGTCGAACCGGGGGAAAATATCTGGGTTAATGTTGATCTTTTAATGACACACGATGTTTGTGGACCAGGAACCATCGGCGTTTTCAAACGCGAGTTTGGTGCGGACGCCAAAGTCTGGGACCCTGAAAAAATCGTACTAATTCCCGACCATTATATTTTCACGGCTGACGCACGCGCTAACCGCAACGTTGATATTTTACGTGATTTTGCAAAAGAACAAGGTATAAAATACTTTTACGATATTACTGACCTGAGCAACTTTAAAGCTAACCCAGACTACAAAGGCGTTTGCCACGTCGCCCTAGCCCAAGAAGGTCACACCCGCCCAGGCGAAGTTTTATTTGGTACTGACTCTCACACCTGTAACGCTGGTGCTTTCGGTCAATTTGCCACTGGTATCGGTAACACAGACGCTGGCTTCATTATGGGGACTGGCAAGCTGTTGATCAAAGTTCCCGCCACCATGCGTTTTGTGTTAGATGGTGAAATGCCTCCTTACTTGTTAGCCAAAGACCTGATTTTACAAATTATTGGGGATATTAGTGTTTCTGGCGCAACCTATCGGACGATGGAATTTACAGGTGAAGCCGTCGAACGAATGACGATGGAAGAACGGATGACCCTGTGTAACATGGTGATTGAAGCTGGTGGCAAGAATGGTACCATTGCTCCTGATGAAACCACGTTTGAGTATGTACGGGCGCGTACCGACAAACCTTTTGAGGCAGTATACACAGACTCAGATGCTAAGTTCTACAGTGAACATCACTACGATGTTTCCAAACTAGAACCAGTTGTTGCCCAACCTCACTCCCCTGATAACCGCGCAACAGCACGAGAGTGCAGCGATGTCAAGATTGACCGTGTTTATATTGGTTCCTGCACGGGTGGAAAAACAGAAGACTTTTTCCATGCAGCACAAGTTCTAAAAGGTCATAAGGTGAAAGTTCCCACCTACATAGTCCCTGCTACCCAAAAAGTTTACGAAGATTTGTTTAAAATCAAGTACCAAGAGCAAACCCTCTCGGAAATTTTCTTAGAAGCTGGTTGTATTGAACCCGCTGCACCTTCCTGCGCCGCTTGCTTGGGTGGTCCCAAAGACACGTTTGGGCGGATGAATGAACCAGAAATTTGCGTTTCCACCACCAACCGCAACTTCCCCGGACGAATGGGACATAAAGAAGCGGGAATTTATCTTGCTTCTCCCTTCACCGCTGCAGCTTCCGCACTCACTGGGTATGTGACAGATCCGCGTGAGTTTATCTAAGAGGACAAGGGGACAGTAGGACAATACGGTTGCTGATAAGATAATTTGCAAGAACGATAACCTCTGTAGAGACGTTGTATGCAACGTCTCTACACGTGTCAAATCTCTCCCCCTATCTCCCAATTAGGTTAATTAATTGCACTGAGATGATAATTCTCGTAATGGGTGTCTCTGGTTCTGGTAAGTCCAGCATTGGGAAACTGTTGGCAGACTCTTTACACTGGCAATTTAGCGATGCTGATGCTTTTCACTCGCCAGAAAATATTGAGAAGATGCGGCATGGCATTCCCTTAAATGATTTAGATAGAATGCCTTGGCTACTGGCGTTGCAACAGGCGATACAACAGTGGTTGCAGGAGAATAAAAATATGGTGCTGGCGTGTTCTGCACTCAAAGCCAGTTATCGCCAGGTTTTGGTTTTGGATGAGGAACGCGTAATCGTGGTTTACCTTAAAGGACCATTTGAGTTGATTCAAAAGCGACTACAACAGCGTCATGGTCACTTTATGGGTGAAAAACTTCTGAAAAGTCAGTTTGATACTCTTGAGGAGCCATCTGGTGCGGTTACAGTGGATGTTTCCGAGCCACCAGAGGTGGTTGTGCAGGAGATTAGAGCGAGTTTGAGTATTTAGTGCGGAGTCTGCCAAGCCCATCAATCTGTATCTAGTACAACGCAGCGTAAATAGGGCAACCATTTAAAATCCCTAAAAACCTCATTCTATTTCATAGTGGCACGGCGATCGCCAACAAAGTTATCATCTACCCAAGCACCTGGTTTGCCCTGGCGATTTTTGACTGCCCAATCACCGTAGCTTAAGATTTGTTTGCCCATACCATTTCTTTGTGAGGCTGCGCCAAATCTTATTGACTTCTTCTTTCTTTCTTTTTTTTTGTGTCCTTTGTGGTATGCGCCCTAAGGCGCACGCTACAAAGGACGCGTAGCGTCTGGTGCAGGAGATACGTTCAGTTGGGCGCATCTTCATAATTCGTATTAACAACCACTCTGGCAACAACATTAGCCAAGGTGGCAGCGAAGGTAGACGCGCCAGTCGTAATTCCATGTGGTCGCACTTTTGACCTTGCAGCCATAGCTTTACTCGAACATTAAACTTCTTGCAAAAGTCGGGAACTCTTAACACCCGAACTCTTAACAGAACCTCGTAAAATCTCACTTTTGCAATCTTGTCTATTTTTCAAGATTTGGGATAGGCAGCACGGAACTTTTACTATTCAAGCGGATATCGCCGCATCATTTCCTGCAACTCCACCGCTTCCCCATCTGGCGTATACACATTTATTCTTTGAGTGCTGATAAGATGCGATCGCTCAATATCCAACGATTAGAATCAGGCTTAATCCAACGCTGTTCCTTTTCATTAAAGTTACGCTGTTCAATAATTGCTGCTTGCAAATTTTTCTTCTGGTGAGCATCCAGTTTAGACACCATCTTTTCCACAGATCGCAATGCACTCGTTTGCTCAAACGCTGTTTCTGAATGACTAATCAAGTGTAAAACCAAATCAAAATAGATTGCATCACCAGACCACTCGACAACACAAAGTCCTAGTAAGCGTTTCCCTTGATCCGGTGATTGCAAAAGATCTTTAACTTCCTGTACACTATATTTGACCTCTGGAGCTAAAGCACGCATCCTTCCAGTTACAGACTCCATTTCAAATGTTCGCTGTGGTCCGGAAGACATTGTTATTCTCAGTTGCTTGTAGCGTTCAGCTAAACCCTCCATTTCCTGTCTGGCGTCTGACACGGGAACTGTTGAGGCGTAAACTTTCTGCCATTCTCGACGAATTTGACGCATTTCTTCTTGCTGTTTCGGTGGAGCAACTTCTTCTGCTCGCTTAGTTTGCTCGATGAGAAATCCGAGTGAATCACCAGTTAATGACTCTAGCATTGTCTTCATACCTGAGCCACCAATTTCTCCCAAGGGTGTCTTGAGTGCTCCCCCACTTAAAGCAAAAACTTTTAATATAGATGGTAACCAAATCAGCGACAAAAAAATAGCTGTTGTATTTGTAACTCTAAATTTAAATGAAAATAATTCTTTTTTGCTCCAGCCTATTTCACAAGTACTTATAAGAATAAGAATAATACTAATAATTAACCATTTTTTAGGAAGTTGGAAGATGCGTTGCAGTAGCCAATCTACTGCTTCCCTAGCAATTACACTTTTACCAGACTCAGAATTATCGGATTTACTATCCATACTCTTGCTTCTTTGTTTTGACTTTCAAGGGAGCGTGAGAATCACCAATAACGCTCTACTTCAAGATTATTATCCTCTGCAGCTTTTAGAATTAAACCCCGGAACAATTCATGTTTTAGTGAAAAAACGTTTTCTGGTAGACAGGTGAGCAGATGTTTAGCAGACTCATATATTGCGATCGCCTCTTCATCATTATGAGCATTGCGGTAAATAATCCCCTGAATATCAGGGTATATTTCTTTTTGCTCATAAAAGTACCGCGACCAAGCTTGACTGATACCACGTTTGTCTGTCTTTGCCAGAGTTGCGTCATTAGCACCAGCTCGCATTGCACCACGACCGCGTACATCCAATAATTTTATGCGACTTGTGGTAGTGATGATAGCAATCTGGTGGTCAGTAATTTCTATACAGCCTGCGTCCCCAAAAACTTCTACTAAACAGCTCGAAAGTAGGTCTACAGGCGCAGCGTAGTATATCCCACGTTCTAGATCATCGCATGCTTTCCGTTCCAATGGTTTATAGCAAGTAGGAAGAGCGGAATGTTTTTGTGGAATGGCTGTCTCCTCTGTAGGAGAAGACGCCTCCTCAGTCCACAATCCACAAGTATCATTATTCTCTTGTGCAACGCCAACACAGGGACACTCTCCCAAATGATGGTCAAAGCGATGAAGTGGACCCCAAAAACGAAAGGTCAGGGCAGCAGTATTATATTCAGGACGAAATATTCTTAAAAGTTCCGTACCTTTCTTTAAGGTATAAAATTTTGGTTTCGGCTTGCTAAAGCAAGGAGGCGGAGGTGTTATTTTTACCACATTTTTCACTCCTATTCTGGTTGATTGACAGAATTCGGAGATTTAACGTTCCATCAGCCTTGAAACGTTACAAAATCTAAAGTTAGAAACTCTGTCAACTGGAAGATTCACAAGCCATCTATGTCATTCCGGAAGTTTTTTATAAGTTCTAGAAAAATTTTTAGTATAACTTCAGTAATGACTTCAAAAATCATTTTTATAAATAAAAATACTGAAAACCCGGGTCGCTCCAAACACCCGGGTTTCTAAGTTTAGTACCATTTGATAAATGAACTCTAATACATAATTAGTAGACTCCCACAGAACACGCCTCAGCAATAACCTCCTGTTTTTGACCGTTTTTCAAGGCTTCTATAGGCGTAAGTCCGTTTAAAGCTTTGTTATGTCGAGTCAACCAACTAATTTTCGACATAGCAGGAACATTGAGGGCATTCAACACATCTGGTAATCCAGCAATCACGCCATCTGGTCCTTGCGGATCGAATTGCCAAGTGGGAAACTTCCAAACTCCATTGTCTTGAACTGCAATTAGGCTGTTCTTTTTCAGGCGATCGTGTGGCGTCTGACGGGTTGTATTGAGCATTTGGGCGACTTGAGGCGCAGTTAACGAAGATTTAAGTAACTCTTGCCTCCATTTAAAATTCCTAGTCAAGGCAGCAAATTCTAATCTACCTCGCTCTTCATCACTAATTTTATTGGCACCAAGTTTGGCAGCAAACTCAGTTTCAGCCTTGGAGTACTTTGCCTTACTAGGAGTACTGTCCATTTGTTCCGCCAAGTATGTAATCTCGTCCGGCTGTAGTGAATTCAGATAATCCTGAAACCCCCTTGCTATGCTTAAGAGCGCTTGTTGCATTACGTCTTTGTCAGAAGGGGCATCTATTGTCACGCTAATTCCTGTCATAATTTCACCTCGTTTGACATTCTCATCATCTGTTGTGCGATAAACTCTAATTATGTAAGAGATGTCAAGTAACTACAATTCCAGTATTCTATGTTCCTGAGTGAGTTAGGGTATAAGTAAAGATTGAGAATTGTATGACTTGGGCATGACTTATCTGAAAGCGGCTAATATACGTGTAAAAAGTATTTCTTATGGAGTATAATGAGCAGACGATCGCTTCAAACATCTGCTGAGGGTATGAAAAAAGCGCAAGCTGCCCTCATCCGTAATTCACTAACGCAACAGGCGTTAGCAGAAGAACTGAGTATTAGTCGTCAGCCAGTTAGCAAGTTTTTTCAAGGTAAACCAGTTGATCGCTATATTTTTGTCACGATTTGCGAGAAACTAGGGCTGCAATGGGATGATGTTGCAAGTTTCTGCTCACTCCCTGATGTAGATGATGCACTAAGTGCTTCCCAAATAGAGAGTTTGGTGCAGACTGTACGAGAAAAAGTTCACGACAACATTCACAGGCGTTGTAATCTCATCCGGCTATTAGATAAAGAGCAGCCGATTAAGTTGGAGAGTATATACACCGATATCAAGATTTTAGAGCGAGTCACTGGACGCAGGTGGGTTTCCCTTACCCAATTGCATGAGAATTCTGACAAAAACAACATTTACCAGAAACGGGTGTCAGGAGTTGAAGCGGTAGAACGTTACAACAAGCTGATGATTTGGGGAAAACCAGGTTCGGGTAAAACGACGTTTTTGAAATGGATCGCTACTCAATGTAACTTAAGTCAGTTTTTGTCAAATCTTGTTCCAATTTTTATTAGCCTTAAGGACTTTGCCCAGATAAGTGAGCAACCAAGCTTGTTGGACTACATCACAACACAACTTGAGGAATGTGGAGTTGTTGAACCTCAGGCGGTTTTGACGCTTTTGACTCAGGGGCGATCGCTACTTTTACTAGATGGATTAGATGAAGTCAGGAAAACTGAGCTTAACCGAGTGTTGCAGGAGATTCGCAACGTTTCAACACGGTTTTGCGCCAATTCTATACTTATAACTTGCCGGATTGCAGCTTTGGAATATATTCCTGAAGAGTTCACCGAAGTAGAAGTTGCTGATTTTGATCACCAACAAATCATTGACTTCGCTGCCAAGTGGTTTCAAAGTCAAGATACCCTAAAAGCAGAACGCTTTGTGCAAAAGCTGTTCGCGAATCAGTCGCTTGGTGAACTCGCAACTCATCCCTTGCTACTGACTCTGTTATGTCTGGTGTTTGAGGAAGCAGAAGATTTTCCAACTCATAGTTCGCAGCTTTATCAAGAAGGAGTGGATTTACTACTCAAAAAATGGGATGCTAAGCGCGGTATTGAGCGAAATCAGGTTTACAAACAACTCTCCCGACAGCACAAAGAAGATATCCTGAGTCAAATTGCTTGGACTACTTTTGAACGTGGCGAGTCCTTCTTCAAGCTAAGTGCGATTGAGCAAGGCATTGCCCATCATATCCAAACATCTCTTGAGATTAGCACTTTTTTAAAAACACTTCAAGTTGACACCAAAGATATTTTGAAATCTATAGAAGCTCAGCATGGTTTGCTGGTTGAGCGAGCAAGAGGCATTTACTCCTTTTCCCACATCATCTTTCAAAAATACTTTGCAGCCAGAAAAATTGTTGCTAGTCCACCATCACATACACAAGAAGCTTTTCAAAACCTTGTCAGCCATATGAGTGAAGAACGCTGGCGAGAAATCTTTTTGCTAACAGTGCAGATGTTGCCAAACCCAGACGACCTATTGCAGTTGATGAAACACCAACTCGATAGCCTCTTGGCGGGTGATGAAACGCAATATGAAAATGCCAAACAGTTGCTAATTGATTGCCTTAATAACTCAAGTTGCTAGTTAGGTAGGAGTGCGATTTGCCTCACGCGAATGCTGAGCGCTTTGCGCGTGAGGCAAGCGTTAGCTCCGGCCCCCTTAGGGGCTAGCTATCGCCGCCCTTTGAGCGCTGATAAAGCTACAGCATCGCCTGGTATGTGCCCACAGGGTTTCTGGAAAGAACCTTTAAAACATCTTTTGAACTCAAGTTAATTTTTTGATTGTGGTCTCGTTTTGTAACTTTTTATAAAAATAAATGACAACTATCTTAAGAATAATTGTAGAAATACTACTCTCGGTATATTTTTTGAAAAATATTTAAAAATCCCAAAAATATCATCTCATTTGTGAGTTAGCAAGCGATTTGGCTGAAGTAATACCAATTCAAAAAATGTTTGCGACAGATGGAACGCATTAAGCGATTACCAGTAACTCTTTCACAATGAAAAATCCGTCTTGAAAAGCTTTGAGTCTCCTCCACAAGACGCTGCGCGTAGGGAACACTGGCACCCCTTACGGCTAACGCCCAAGCCGCGTGCGCTTGCGCTTACGGAGGAAACCACCGCTCAAACTTTTCGCCAAACATCAAATCCAAAATGGTACAATTTACCCTGGTTTGTTTCGGTTCACTTAGTTAAGTTTTTTTGAGAAAACTTTTTGCAAATGACAACAGTAATAGATAATTCATCTAGAAGAAAACTTTGGCGGGCTGCAATTAAGCTTCCTATTTACAGTGTTGCTCTCATACCTCTGTGGGTGGGTACAACTGTGGCGATCGCAGAGACTAGAAACTTCAATACCACAAATTTTTTGATTTTTTTATTTGCATCTCTTTGCATTCAGGTTTGGGTTAATGTTAGTAACGATGTGTTTGATGCTGAAACAGGGGTAGATGTCAATAAACTACACTCTCTTATTAATTTGACGGGGAAAGAAACATCAAATTTTTGGTTGTGGTTTGGTAATTCATTTTTAATTATAGGTATATTAACAACATCGCTATTAGCTTTTTGGCAAAAAGATGTAACGCTTCTTATCTTAGTATTACTCGCATGTTTGTTAGGTTACAGTTACCAAGGGCCTCCCTTCCGATTCGGCTACAAAGGTATAGGTGAAATAATTTGCTTCATCACCTATGGTCCATTGTCTGTTAGTGCAGCTTATTACAATCAAAATCCAACTTGGTCTCTAACTGCTTTAGCTGCTTCAGTCATTGTAGGATTAACAACCTGCTTAATTTTGTTCTGCTCGCATTTTCACCAAGTTGAAGATGATTTAGCTGGAGGAAAGTATTCACCTGTTGTACGTTTGGGTACCGCAAAATCTGCGCAGGTTTTGTCTTGGTGGGGATATGGAATATATTTTTTAATTGGTGTCTTCGTTTTCTTAAAAATATTTCCACTGCTGAGTTTGCTAAGTTTCGTAAGTCTTTTTTACGCTCTCAAATTATTTAGTCATGTCAATAATTATCATGACCAGCCTAATCAGGTGAGTAACTGTAAGTTTATTGCTGTGTCCATGTACTTAAGCCTTGGACTCTTATTAGGAATCGGATTTTTACTCCCGAGTGTCTAATGACTATTAAGTAAGTGGACATAAATAAACGTCACTATAGCAATCCTAGATGATTTGTGAAATTGTTCTTTTTGGAACCGCAGAGGACGCAGAGAACACAGAGAAAAGAGTAAAGAGAAAGCGGAGATTTTCATGATTCAATTAGGATTGCTATATGTCATTGCGCTTAAGCTTCGTATGCCCTCCGGGCACGCTGCGCTAACGCAACGACGCATAATATTTTTATCTAACTACTTAGCAACCAAGTTAACATTAGTGAGAAAGTCAAAATGACCCAGAACACAAATTATTCCTCTGTCACTCCAGCGCAAGCAACTAAATTAGAAGGAGATGACAAACGCAATTATATTCGTAATCTCTTCGACGATATTGCTACTCGTTATGATTTCTTAAGAACTCTTGTTTTTCTTGGACACACTAGTTTATGGTATCGACAAGCTTTACGCGATTTAGAATTGCAGCCAGGTGAAAAAATACTAGATGTTGGTTGTGGTACTGGAGAATCTACCAGATGTTTGAATCGTTTTTATCCTGGAATACAAATTGAGGGAATGGATCTATCTCCTGGAATGTTAACAGTAGCTCGTAGCATGGACGCTGACAGTAGCTATTTTGAAGGTGATGTCTGTGCTATTCCTCGCCCTGATTGCACATATGACGTAGTGGTGACGGCGTTTACTTTCCGTAACTTTCCAAATCGTGAAGTGTCACTCGCACAAATGTTAAGAGTCTTACGTCCAGGAGGTCGTTTACTCATACTCGACCATTTTTATCCAGAAAAGCCTGTGCTGTGGAGAAATATTTATACTATCTGGATGAGTAAGATTGTACCCCAGATTGTACGTCCTTTTATTGCTGACACAACTCCATATCGCTACTTAGCCCAAAGCATTATTAATCAGTTAAAAATGCCTGATTTTATCCAATTAATAGAAAGTTCTGGTGCAAAAGTAACAAAGACAAATACTTATACCGGAGGTGCAGCGGGTAGATTAATAGCGGTACGTCAATCTTAAAATACACTGAGTCAAGATAGTACGGTAAAGTTTTTAAAAACAAGTGTTGTCTGAAAGTTGAATAATAAAACACTCTAGATACCCAATACAAGAAGATGCTTACACATTTACCTGTTATGAACTCGTAAATGACTTTCTGTTTGCTTCAATCTCAATGAGAATTAATACTTTTTTGGATAAAATTATATGCTTAAAGTTTATGGATTTAACCAATCAGGCAACTGCTACAAAGTCAAGTTATTATTAAAACAGTTATGTATACAATTTGAATGGGTAAATATTGATATTCTGAAAAAAGAGAATCGTACTCCTGATTTTCTCGCTAAGAATCCTCATGGAAAAGTCCCCTTGTTAGAAACTGAGACAGGAGCATTTCTTTCCGAATCAAACGCTATTCTGTGTTATCTCAGTGAGGGCACTGATTTTTTACCAAAGAACCGACTGGAATGTGCTCAAACATTACAATGGCTTTTTTTTGAGCAATACAGCCACGCGCCAAATCTTGCTATTGCTCGCTACATCACTCGCTATCTTGGAGCACCACCTGAATACCAACAAACTTTGACTACTAAGAGAGAGTTAGGTTATGTAGCTCTCGATATCATGGAGAAACATTTGACAACCAGGCATTTTTTCTTAGGAGACCATTACACTATAGCAGATATCGCTCTCTACGCCTATACTCACGTAGCGGATGAGGGCGGCTTTGATTTGACTAACTATCAATTTATTAAAACTTGGCTTGAGTTAGTGAGAACCCAGCCTAATCATATTACTATAAATAGTTTGGAGTAGGCATTTTTGTAAGTAATGGTACTTTAGAAATTTCGGGCAGAAAAAGTATCTAAAACCCATGCTAGACAAAGAAAATACGTCGATTACGTCAAAACGGCTCATAGTCAGTTAAATCAAAGAAAAGTCATGAATCGATGTAAAACCCTTACGAAATTTGACTTTGCAGGCATTTTGACCCGAGTTTTTTAGAAAGTGCCACTAGTAATTTGTGTTTGAACTGCTATAGGACTCTGAAATTATAAGCCCTACGGGCACGCTACGAGCGTAAGTCCCAAAGGAACACGCTGCAGGTTTGCCTCCGGCGTGCGCTTTGCGCTTATGTGAAGACGAACCTGATACTCCCAAAGTAGACCGCACTACTTCCGACTAGCTCTTGAATGTGCTGTCGAATGTTATAGTTGCACTGGCTAATAGGGTTGCGCGTTTTGTATGGATTAATGCGTCTCCAAAGTTGATTCGCTTTACATCTATTAAGAATGCAGACAGGTTAAGGATGTGAGTGCTTAACTTCTGTTGAGCAAATCAAGTCTGACGTGCACATACAAGAAACTTTTTGTCAATGCGTAAGTCATAGTATAAAAAAGTTAGTTATTTTGGAGAATCTTGCATGGGCATTCATGATGGACTGATAGGCTATTGGCAATTTGATGAAACGGAAGGTACTACTGTCCTGGATAGATCAGGCAATGATAATCGTGGCTTGATCATAAATGGCACTCGAAGCGATGGAATATATGGTAAAGCTGTAGAACTTAGGGGTCGTGATGATTCACATGTCAGTATTCCTGGTTCGGTAAGCCTCAATAGCCTAACTGATCAAATTACTGTGACAGCTTGGGTGTTTCCAAATGTAGCCCCGGAGGGTTTCAAAGTCGTCGTTTCTAGACAAGTTGGTACTGTTTTGCATCCCGATCAGTTTTATTTAGGCTTTGGTCCAGAAAATGGCGGGATGCATTATAAGTGGCACCTTGGCACAGACGACGGTGGCACTTTACTTGAAGGCGACATTTACAGTGGTGTTCCAGACAACAATCGTTGGATACATCTAGCAGGAACCTACGATGGAAGTATCATGCGTCTTTATGTTGATGGCATTGAAATTGGCAATCGACCTCTGACTGGAAACATTCGAGTCGATGATAATGCTGTCACTATTGGTGGGGAAGAAAATGGAGCAGCACCTCAGGTAGTGGATGGCGAATTTGAAGGACTCATTGATGAAGTTCGCATCTATAATCGTGCCTTGAATGCATCTGAAATTCGTGAAATTTTTAACCTTGACTCAATTAACTCAAGTGTCCTTTTAACTGCTCCTTAATGTTCTGAGTCTCCTCATTCACGAATGAAAGGTATTTTTTATGATTTTTGTAGAATTAGTTACCATTGCTCACATTCCTCCTTTCTCTGAAGTTACGTTGCGAACAGATAAAGATGGATGGACAACTAATGAGATTGAAGGCAGCTACCAAAACGATCGCTGGATATTCGAGCTAGATGATCCCAAGTATTTAACTGGCTTCCTGTGTAAGTTTGCACTCAATCGGCAGATTTGGTCTAACGGTGACAATTTTAATATTCCTGGCACCGACAACGAGCGCCATACTTTTTATCTCAATGAGATTGGCTTTGGTTCGCCTGTTCAGCCCGTTGTGGAACTCGGTCAAACCCAGGCAAAGCTTTTTGATATTTCCCGTCCAGATCCTGCTGGTCGCGTCTACGATGTTATCGTGATCGGCTCTGGTATGGCTGGGGGCGTATTGGCTGATCAACTCGCTGATAGCGGTTTAGAGACTTTAGTGCTGGAAGCAGGGGGAGTTCCTCTAGAGACTCACATTGCAAATTTGCCTCGACGCCATGTTGCCCCCGGTGTATTTACGAAACACGTCTGGGATCGCTGGCCTCAATATCAGGTCATTAATTACGATCAGCCTACTGATGGTAGTGAAAATGTCTATGGAGGTGCCCAAGCGTTTAATTTGGGTGGGCGATCGGTATTTTGGGGCGGTTTTATTCCACGCATGAGTTCCTGGGAGTTGGATTATTGGCCGATTCAGATTAAGTGGGACTTAGAAGATCGCTACTATCAGCTAGCTGAGGATTTGATGGGTCGTTCTACCGCACCAACGACTTACTACACACGGGAAATTCACCGACTATTACGAGATCAGCTTCCTCGATACAGCCATTTCGATGCTCCGGTAGCAGTCAGACAGAATTTGACTGGAGCAAATACTATTACTACTGGCATGTTTTCCACAGCAGATTTGCTACTGGAATCATCAAGAACTGGCGGTCTTGTAGGTTCCGAAAACTTGACCGTGCGCACTCATCATCAGGTCATCAGAATCGAACCTGGAGAACCCTGTACAGTTGTTGCCCGGGATATTATTTCTGAAGAAGAACGAGAATTTACAGCCCAGTATGTCGTTCTTGCTTGTGGTTGCTTTGAAAGTGCGCGCCTTGCCAAACGCAGTAACATAGGGAATGGCTTGGTAGGGCTGGGTGTTACCGACCACCCGATTGCGTTCACACATTTTTCTATTCCGCCCGATTCGCCCTATTACGACCGTTTTGGATCTGTGAAGGTGGTATCCCAACCAATTGAGCCGCGACCAGGAGAAAATAGGATTCGTGATCCGTTTAATATTCTGATTGAACTAGGTGCAGATTTTAACCAAGGGCGCTATCTAGATGAAGACATCTTCCGCCTCAATGCAGAAAAGCGCAATATGCTTTGTGAAATTGTTTTTCTGACAAATACCGAATTGGTCTTAGACAATCAGATTGACTTTGATCAGAGCAATGATTTTCGTCCGATCGCCAAAATTAAAAATCCTGGACTTCCTGACACAGTTGAAGCCAGAGTTCGGGAAATCTCAGACAATATTCTCACTGCTTTAGGGGGAGTGAAGTTTAACGAAGGATTTGGAGATGGTGGGCTTGGCGGTGTCGCCCATGAGGTCGGTTCTCTCCATATGCAGGTAACAGACAGCAACAATATTGCAAAAGGCACACAGGCAGAATTACAAGGCGTTGTCGATGAAAACGGTAAGTTTCTCGACCAGGAGTTTGTTTACGCCTGCGATTTGTCAATATTTCCGACTTCTCCAGCAGCTAATCCCAGCTTAACAGCGGTTGCCCTCGCACTACGTTTAAGCGATCATCTAGTTAGACTTGTCCGTCCTTGATGAATCCCAACCTTCTCACGCGGTTGAGAAGGTTAAAATTCCTTTTTGTCATTCATAGAAATTCATTCAGGGGAAAAATGGTAGTTAGTACAGCATCACCTCAAGTCAGTACCCATGAAGGCATGGGCAATATTGTGTTTCCTGGCGGTACAGCTTTTCGGGTTTGGGCACCCAACGCCAGCCAGGTTCAAGTTGCTTTTTACGATAGCCGAGACCAAGATAATAGCAGACCTTCTGGCTTAGTCGGTTTAGCTTCAGAGAATAATGGCTATTGGTCTTGTGATGTACCTGGGATTTCACCCGATCAGCTCTATCGCTATCAAATTACTAATCGCGATACAGGAGCAACCTTTTATAAGATTGATCCGTATGCCAAACAAATCACTAACTCAGTTGGAAAAGCTATTGTCCGCGAATCAGAGTTTCCCTGGACGGATGCTGATTTTCGGATGCCAGACTACAATTCTCTGGTGATTTATGAGCTTCATTTAGGAACATTCGATGACGATCCAGGCGATCGCCCTGGAACCCTGGCAAGAGCAACTTCACGACTTGACCATCTACTTGAACTTGGTATCAACTGTGTTCATGTGATGCCCCCCAATGAATTCGCCGCCGATTTTTCCTGGGGATTTAATGTTGCGTTCCCATTTGCTATTGAGGAAGCTTATGGCGGGATTGTCGAATTTAAAAAGTTTGTCAATCGCGCCCATAGTTTAGGAATTGCTGTTATTACTGACAGTGTATTTAATCACTTTGGTCCTAGTGATTTAGAGGATGGTTTATGGCGCTTTGATGGCTGGCATCAAGGCGAACACGGAGGCATTTATTTCTACAACGACGATAGAGAAGCAACTGACTGGGGACCTCGACCTGACTTTGGACGTCCGGAAGTACGGCAATTTATCCGTGACAACCTCATGTTTATGTTAGGCGAATGTCATTGTGATGGATTGAGAATTGATAGCACGTGCAATGTCTGGGGATTCAATAACGGTCAAGGATGGAATAACGAGGGGTTTAATTTATTACGTTGGATTACTGATGAGAAAAACTTTTTTCATCGCTATCCCACAAATAAAATCTTCATTGCTGAAGATTGGCACAATGACGGCTGGGTAACACGTCCAACACCAGAGATGGGAGCAGGTTTTGATGCTGAATGGCATTGGTTTGTCCATGAAGCACGACGTGCTTTAGAAAACCCTAGCGATCAATTTCGAGATATGGATGGAATTGCTCGCGCCCTCTACGCCCGCTTCAATGGTGATGCTTTTAAGCGGATTATCTATACTGAATCCCACGATGAATCTGGCAATAATGATGCCTTAGCCCGCCGCATCGATCCCTCCAATCCTGAATCTTGGTTTGCTAGGAAGCGAACTATTTTAGGGGCAGCTTTGGTTTTGACCGCACCTGGAATTCCCATGATTTGGCAGGGACAAGAAATTTTCTCAATTAATAAATTTACCGATCAAGTTCCGCTTGATTGGTCTCGCAAACAGACTTTTAACGGGATATTTCAGCTTTATCAACGTCTTTGTCAGTTGCGACGCAATTGGGACAACAATACTCGTGGACTCAGAGGACAGCACATCAACTGTCACGTCGTTGATAACCTCAATAAAGTCGTTGCCTTCCACCGTTGGAATGAGGGTGGTCCTGGGGATGATGTGATTGTGATCTTAAATTTTAGCGATCGCACCTGGGATTCTTATCGCGTAGGGTTACCCGCTTGGGGGACTTGGTGGTGTCGTTTTTCTAGCGATTGGGCAGGCTACAGCAGCGATTTTAGCAACGTGGGAGGATATCCGGTCAGCGCTGAACCAGTGCCAAAGGATAATATGCCTCATAGTGCTGGTTTTGCGATCGGTCCCTATAGTGCTCTCATTTTTTCTCAATAACTATTGACGTGGACGGTGGGCAAGTCAGCAAGTTTGCCGGAAAAGTCTTGACGCTGCCCATGTCCAAATTCTAGCTGAACACCTCAAAAGTTATCTCAATTCCGTAGGAGCTTGAATAAGTAGCCAATTTCCTGCTATAATTATGCACCGTCAGTTGATGCATTAATTGCAGAAAAGATTGATGAGTAATCTGCATTACTAAACGACATTTTCATTGCCATATCTATGATGTCGCGTACACCCTGAATGCTGCTGAGATTTAAACTAGTCGATTTCGCCTCAGCAATAAACAAATCTACGTCTTTCATCAAGTGTTTTGTCGGAAAATTCGCATTAGCATAATTGCCCTCAAGCATCCGTTGCAACTTTTTGTCAAATGTCGGTGCGTAAAGAGCACTCTGGCGCAAAACGTACATAAACAAATCAACATTGATACCTTGATGCTGCGCAAAACCAAGACTTAAACCAAAAGCTGTTGTCAAGGAAGCAATGAGTTGATTTAACGCCAGTTTCAGCGCCGATGCAGATCCTACAGGACCAACAAGTAGAGGTTCTGGACCAAAATGTTTAAATAACTCCAGGTGGCGTTGATATTGTTCTTGGTGTGCGCCCACCATCACAATCAGTTTGCCATCTTTGACTTCTGGAATGCTACCCAAAACAGGTGCTTCTAAATACTCACCACCAGCAGCAACGACTGCATCTCTGATTTCTTTACTTTCGCTAGGAGTAATAGTCCCCATTTGAATAATGCTGCGTCCGGCGACAGTTTGCCAAGACCTATCCGAAAGCAAAACACTGTATATAGCTCCAGCATTACTCAGCATGAGAATGGTACAATCAGCAGCGTTAATTGCTTGGTAGGGGCGTGTTACCACTTCAGCACCAGCTGCTTTGAGTGGTTCTAACTTTTCTGGGGTGCGGTTGTAAGCAATAACTTCTACATTCGCTTCTAACAACCTTTGAGCCATCGGTAGTCCCATCAATCCAGTCCCCAGAAATGCTACCTTCATTTTTTCACCTTCCTTGGTAAGCGATCGCTTTTTCTCATCATTCATTTTCAGAATTATTTCTTGCAAAAATCCGATTTTGTGCGTATTTTGAACCACAGAACCACAAACTTTAGACGCAAACAAACACAGAGAATTTGTTTGTTTTGTGATTCTAAAAATTGACTTTTGCAAGGCGTCTATTCTTTAAGAACTGGGGAATTGAGGTGAGTGAAGGAAATTTCTTTGGTTCCCTCACTCTCTCACTCTTATTGTCCCCTATTCTCCATCAGCCACCTGCTGCAAAAGTCACCATAATCATCACTGAAAGCAAAAGACCGGGACTCAGTAGCAACACCAACATTAAAAGATCATGAGAACTCATAATTATTACGCTCCAAAAGATATAATTGCGAATGTAATCACTGCTATGGTAGACCAACAATCACCAACACACTGTTAATAGAGCTTAATTTTTCATAAAAAACCTCGCGGGAGCTTGGAACGAGCGTGGCTTTAGCCCTGGGAGGAAAAGCCACTCGACAGGCTGAAGCCTGTTGTGTACCTGTGTTGCACAAACTTAGTTTTCGCTGTATTGTATAAAGACTAGCGAAAGTAAGTTGATGTACTTGACGCAAAAGAACCAAATCAGAGAATTGAATAAGTCTGACTTTGTTGCTCTGCGCGAGTTGTGCCGACTGAGCAAAAACCTCTACAATGTAGGGCTTTACACAGTGCGGCAATACTTTTTTCAGGAGCGTAAACACTTGCGTTATGAGTCTGCATACCATCTGTGCAAAACCAACGAGAACTATAAATTTCTCAATACAGATATTGCACAGCAAACACTGAAGGTAGTAGACAGGACTTTTAAAAGCTTCTACGGTTTGATAAATGCAGTTAAAAATGGGAGCTATCAACAAAAAGTGAAGCTTCCTAATTATCTGCCTAAGGACGGGTATTTGTTGCTGATAATTCCCAGAATTATTGTTAAGGAGGGAAAGTTTAGAGTTCCAATGTCCAATGCTTTTAAAAAGCAGTATGGTGAAGTTTGGATTCCATTCCCTAAAAGACTTAACATTCATCAAATTAAGGAAGTTAGAATTCACCCAAAATATAATGCTAGATATTTTGAGGTTGAGTTTATCAGCGAAGTAGAACCAAAACCGATCAAAACTAAAAACGATAGTGCTATTAGTATTGATTTGGGAGTTGATAATCTCGCTGCTTGTGTTGATACCAATGGGGCATCCTTTCTCGTGGATGGTAAACCAATTAAATCTATTAACCAATGGTTCAACAAGCGTAACGCTCAACTGCAATCTATTAAAGATAAGCAGGGTATTAAAGGCATCACTAATCAACAAGTGAAGCTGACGGCAAAACGCAATAACCAAGTCAGAGATTACCTGAATAAGACAGCACGACTTCTTGTAAATCACTGCATCACCAACAGTATTCCTAATGTGATTGTTGGGTACAATCCCGGCATCAAACAAGACATCAAGATTGGTGGACGCAACAATCAAAACTTTGTCCAAATACCTTTTCACAGCTTGCGTTCTAAGCTGAAAGCAATGTGTGAAAGATATGGGTTAAACTATCAAGAGCAGGAAGAATCTTACACATCTAAAGCAAGTGCGGTTGATAGTGATGAGATACCTGTTTACAATGCCGACAATCCAAAAGAATACCAGTTTTCTGGTAAACGAATTAAGCGCGGATTGTACAGGACAAAGGATGGGCATTTGGTGAATAGTGATTTAAATGGTTCGTTGAATATTGGTAGAAAAAGTAAGCACAATGGTTTTACCAAAGAAGAATAGAGGCGTCAGTCGCCAGGAGTCAGAATGACTCCACCTCGCTGGTGGATGAATCGAGGTTTAAAGCCCCCGGATTTATCCGTGGAGAAAAGAAAGAATTTTCGTTTGTTGAAACCCCTGACTTCAGGCATGGGGTATTCTGACTCCTGAATTCTGACTTCTGACTCCTTTTCATCGGAGTGTCTAGGGCTGCATTGATCCAGCCTAGAAGAATCAATCTTCTTAAATTGGAGAAGTGGAGAGCAACGGCACATACCGATCTCGGAACAACTTCTTAGAATCCCCTCGGCTTTTAGCCAGGGGAGAGTCAAATTTGCATTTGCTCTGGCACACTCAGTCCTTTTAATGGTTGTGCAGCTTCTTGTTTGGTTAGTCCTTTTGCTTGAACCAGTACACCAAACCCACCAATACCCGAAGGATCCAAAAGCTGATGCAAAACATCCCGGCGGTGCAGTAACTGTGAGATGGGTTGGTCTGTGTAAGATAGACCAGCAATTCGTTCTCCCAAGCCCAAAGCCATCAAAAACAACGCTTGCTTCGTAAAACCAACTTTATCTAATCCGCAGCGCTCACCCCATCGTTCCAAAGTGGTAAAATCAACATGAGCCGTAATATCTTGTCTCCCAACATTAATATATGGGTCATTATGGCGTTGATGATTGTAGTAACACTGTAACGTACCTTGCGATCGCATAGGATTATAATAACGACTAGCACTGTAACCATAATCAATCGTCAACACATATCCACGCTGCAAACGATCTGCCACTAAACTCAACCAATCCAATGCAGCTAAATTAACCTCACTACGATAACCATCACAGTAAGAACTGAGATTTATTTCTACAAGTTCAAAATATTCCTCAAGTTTGGTTGTTGAAGGCGTATCTGCGACTTCCACAAATGATATTACAGCAGTAGAAGTAGATAGGGAAATTTTTGACTGTTCCCTGTTCCCTGTTCCCTGTTCAGAGTTAAGCGTTGACTCTTCACCGGTTGTCACATAAATCTCCTGTAATCGCCCTTCTTGCAAAACAAATTGATGCACAGGTAAAGCATCCACCAACTCGTTAGAAAAAAAGCAGCCAGTAACAGACTGACTTGGAATCTCCTCCAAATTTGACCAACGCACAGAAAATTCTTGCAAACGTTGCTGTTGTTCTTCCCTCAAAACTGAAGATTTTTCAACAATCACATAATCCAGAGCATTAAAAAAATCTGGGTACTGCTGCTTGATATACTTAAGAACATCTAACGCCAACAGTCCTTGACCTGCTCCCATTTCTACCAAAGAAAATGGCACAGGTTGTCCTAAAACTTCCCACATTTGGAAAAATTGCACCGCCAGCAACTCACCAAAATCAGCACCAAGGTGAACAGAAGTAAAAAAATCACCTTCCTTTCCCAGCTTTAGCGCCTTTGTGGAATAGTAACCATATTCCGGATGATATAACACCATGTCCATATACTCAGCGAAAGTGATTCGCTTTTGGGGACTTGTCGTGATGCGGTGTGCGATCGCTTTACATAGTTCTTGATTGGAAGGCATAAGATTTTAAGAAAACAGGGAACAGGGAACAGGGAACAGGGAACAGGGAACAGGGAACAGGGAACAGGGAACAGGGAACAGGGAACAGGGAACAGGGAGAAAAAGGACTAACAAGCACTGACTCTTTTTTCCCCCTCACCCAGCCCCTTCTCCCCCTCTTCTTCGACTTTATACCCCTATACCCTTACACCCCTATCCCCTTACACCCCTAGTTGTTGACGTATTGCAAACCCAAATACATACAGATAGACGCCGATAGAACAGAAAAACATCTGCGTCCATCCGCGTCCATCTGCGGTTCAAAATTTCAAAATTTCCTTATCTATCTACAGAACCCATAATCACGTCAATACTACCCAGAATGACGACAATATCCGCCACCTTCATACCTTTTAGTAGATGAGGCAGAATTTGCAGATTGTTGAAATCAGCTGCACGAATCTTCCACCGCCAAGGGAAGACGTTATCATCACCAATCAGATAAATTCCCAGTTCACCTTTACCGCTTTCGATACGGGAGTAAATTTCACCTTTAGGAATTTTGAAAGTGGGGGAAATTTTCTTGCTGATGTACTGGTAATCAAAGGCATCCCACTCAGATTTTTTGCCTGCTGCTAAGCGCTTAGCTTCCAGGTTTTCGTAGGGACCACCGGGAAGTCCTTTGATGGCTTGTCTGATGATTTTGACAGATTCACGCATTTCCCGCATCCGTACGACATAACGGGCAAAGCAGTCACCAGCGGTTTCCCATTGCACGTCCCAGTCGAAATCATCGTAACATTCGTAGTGATCAACTTTGCGTAAGTCCCACTTCACACCAGAAGCACGCAACATTGGACCAGAAAGTCCCCAGTTAATTGCTTCTTCGCGGGTGATAGTGCCAATACCTTCAACACGACGCCGGAAGATGGGGTTATCGGTCACTAAACGCTCGTACTCATCTATTTTAGGCACGAAGTAGTCGCAGAAGTCGAGACATTTGTCAACCCAACCGTAGGGTAAGTCTACCGCGACGCCACCGATGCGGAAGTAGTTGTTGTTGACCATCCGGTAACCTGTGGCGGCTTCCCACAGATCATAAATCAGTTCCCGTTCGCGGAATTGGTAGAAAAAGGGAGTTTGGGCACCGACGTCAGCTAGGAACGGACCAAACCACAGTAAGTGGTTGGCGATGCGGTTCAACTCTAGCATGATAACGCGGATGTAGCTGGCACGTTTGGGAACGGGAATGTTTGCCAGTTTTTCTGGGGCGTTTACTGTGACAGCTTCGTTAAACATCCCCGCCGCGTAGTCCCACCGACTCACGTAGGGGACGTACATAATGTTGGTGCGGTTCTCCGCAATCTTTTCCATTCCCCGGTGCAAGTAGCCGAGTACTGGTTCACAATCAATAACATCCTCGCCATCCAGAGTAACAATCAGTCTCAGCACCCCGTGCATTGAGGGATGGTGGGGACCCATGTTCAGCACCATGGGTTCAGTGCGGGTTTCTAATAATCTTGCCATAAAAAGAGTGTTCTCCGGTTTGCGAAAATTTTAAAATGGAACCGCACAGGCGAGGCAGCACTTGGCGTGGGATTTTCCCAACGGTGCAAACTGCTGTCGCACAGAGTGCAAACTAAGCGGTAAGTTGGAGAGAGGTTGGCAGTTGAGGGTTTTCGTTTGATGTTTCGTTTTGTTGCACTTATTCAACTATTATTATATGGAGCATGACGTGCAAGGAATGGAGGTACAAGATTTTTTTCATGTGCCTGTTCTTAGTCGCCAGGTGATTGAGGGTTTGGCTGTCTGTCCTGGTGGGCATTATTTGGATGCGACGGTAGGCGGTGGCGGTCACACTCGCCTGATTTTAGAGGCTGCAGCCGATGTGCATGTCACAGCTATTGACCAGGATGAGGACGCTTTGGCAGCGGCGCAAAAGATATTAGGGGCGTTTGGAGAACGTGTAAAATTTATTCATAGCAACTTTGCTAATTACGAGTTCCCACTGAGCAAGTTCACCGGAATTCTTGCTGATTTGGGCGTTAGCTCTCATCATTTGGATACATCGGAACGGGGTTTTAGTTTTCGCCACCAAGCAAGTTTGGATATGCGGATGAACAGGCGACAATCTCTGACGGCTGCTGATGTGATTAATGATTGGGATGAAGCTGAATTGGCAAATATTTTCTTTAAATACGGTGAAGAAAGATTGTCACGGCGCATAGCTAGACGGATTGTTCAACAACGTCCATTTCACATGACAACAGAATTGGCAGAGGCGATCGCCTCCTGTGTCCCCCCAAAATACCGCTACGGCAGAATTCACCCAGCTACCCGCGTTTTTCAAGCGTTGCGAATTGTTGTCAACGACGAGTTAAAATCCCTAGAAACTTTTTTGAGCAAAGCACCAAAAGCCCTTGCACCAGGTGGCAGAATTGCAATTATTAGTTTTCACAGCTTAGAAGACCGCATCGTCAAGCATAGTTTTAGAGATTCTCCTTTATTGGAGGTCTTGACGAAAAAGCCGATAGAAGCACAAGAAGAAGAAATTGTCAATAATCCCCGCGCTCGTTCTGCAAAGTTGAGAATAGCACAGAGAGAATAATGTAGAGACGTAGCATGTGAGTCCAGCGCTGCGGGAGGGTTTCCCTCCGCAGGCGACTGGTGAGGCAGTCCGGTCTTGGGGGTTTCCCCCATGAGGAACTGCCGAACCCGAAGGGCGAACCCGAAGGGCTACGTCTCTACATTCCGGGGTAATAGTAAACGGAAGGTGGAACCTTCGCCTAGGTTACTTTCAACTGTGATGGTACCATTCATGAGGCGAACCAATTTATCGGCGATCGCCAGTCCCAAACCAATCCCTCCATACTTGCGTGTCGTTGACTTATCGACTTGCCAAAATTCTTGAAAAATGTGTGTTAATTCCGATTCTGGAATGCCAATGCCTGTATCCTTAACCATCAACATGACTTGGTCTTGATTGTGTTGGTCTACTTCTACAAACACGCCGCCTGTATCTGTGAATTTAATGGCGTTGGAAACTAGGTTAACCAACACTTGGCGTAAACGAACACTATCGTTGACAACTATGGGATTTTCGATATTGGCGTGTAAAACTAAGGTTAGGTTTTTCTGTTCGGCAAGACAACGCAGTTCCTCTGTGGTTGCTGTGACTAGCTCCACTAAGTTAAATTCTTGTATATTTAGTTGTAGCCTATCTCTCTCCAATTTGGAGAAGTCAAGCATATTCTCAATCAGTCCTAATAAATGTTTGCCACTTCTAGTAATCCGTTCTATCATGTCTCTTAATTCGGGGGGGAACAGATTATAGTAGCGGTGCAACAGCAGCTGGGAAAACCCCAAAATTGAATTCAAAGGTGTACGCAGTTCGTGGGAAAGAACTGACATCATTTGAGTTTTGATGCGTGCAGTTTCTTGTAACTCTAAATTCTCTTGCTGAATCGACCGAAGTTTTTCCTCTGCTTGCTTGCGGGAGGTGATATCCCGCACAAGCCAACGCAAGCCAAGGAGTTTGTCTTCGGAAGCCAAAACACTAGTAACACTCAAGCTAGCATCAAAAATATTACCATTTCTCGGTTGCAAGCGGATTTCCCACTCTTGGATTCGCTGCATCTGGGATAGCTCTAAGAGTTGGTTACGAAAGGCGCGACGTTCTTCCTCAGGAATAAAGTTAATCAGCGCTTTCCCTACCAAAAAACTTTTCGAGATGTTCAACAATTGAGCCGCCGCCTGGTTGACTTCCAAAATTTTCCCTTCGGTATTTGTTACCAAGTAACCATCGGGTGCGAAATCAAATAATTCCTGGTAGCGTTGACGTTCTAGTGCGACCTGTTGGTTAGCAATATGCAATTGCTCATTCTGTTGATGCAATTCTTCCTCAGCCACACGCAATTCTTCCAACGCAGTGCTAAGTTCCTCGATAGCTTGCAGCACTAAATCTTCCTGGAAGGTAGGTGATTGGGTAACACGATTTTGTAAGAATTGACCGCGCTGGCGTACTTCCTCTATTTGCTGACGAAACTTATCCAGATTCACGGCGCACCTCTTTTAGTCTCCTGTACCAACTAAGATACATATCCCGCTTATATGTAAAATCTATCTAGCTGGTTATTGTTCAAAGGCTCATTAGGATAAAACTTCATTATTCCACTTGCTCGCGCTCTTCCATTAGGACAATAACACCTTGGATATCAGATCCGCTACCTAACAGCGGATTGCAAATAACCTGACACTGAATTGCTTTACCCCGGCGATTTCTAGCATCTAGTAACACTTCATAGTGTTCTGAGTCTCCAATTAGAATTGTTCGCATTGGTTGTCTAAGTGGTTCCAAAGGCAAACCAATGTCCAAAGTCATAAAATGCTTAGAAAAAACTTCATCAAATCGCAAACCCCACAAATCTTCTGCTTTGCGGTTCCAAATTAGAATGTGCAAGTCGGGGCTAAGAACAACCACGCCAACACGTAAACTAGTGAGGATAGATTCTAAAAAACCGTTGACTCTGTTGAGTTCGTCGCTGCGCTGGCGTAGTTCTTCATTTATAGTCTGCAATTCCTCGTTTGTGGATTGCAGTTCTTCGTTCATAGTCTCTAATTCTTCGTTTGTGGATTGCAGTTCTTCGTTAGTTGTTTCTAGTTCCTCTACAGTTGATTGCAGTTCTTCGTTTGTCGTTTCTAATTCTTCATTTGTGGACTGGAGTTCTTCATAAGCCGTTTCGAGTTCTTGATTGGCGTGGACGAGTTCCTGTTGCAGATTTTTAAAGCGAGTCACGTCGGTGAAGATAATTTTTACGCCCAACAGTTCATCAGTATTGTCGTCCATCAAGGGCATTATCTGCACATCTATATATTTCATGTCACGGTCTGTACCGGGCCACTCAATATCTTTTAAGATGATGGGGCGACGATTGGTGCGGACGTGGTCAATGCGCGATCGCAACTCCACCGGTCGATAAGAAAGCTCTAAATCTTGCAACGGACGACCCAAATCTCTAGGATGGAGATTAAACAAATTACGAGCTTCAGCATTAGCTAATAGAACAATACTGTTGAGATCTACAACTAATTGAGCAACGGGGTCAATCTCAAAGGCTGCTTCATGAATGCGGATTTGATCAACCATCTCTGAGACGGGTTGGTGTCCTGAAGAGTGACCCATGTTCAATAGCATATCTCGCAGATTGCCGTTAGGAACTTTGGTAAATACCCGTCGCCGCAAATCCACTGGGGTGAACGAGTGGTTGCGGGTAAACAACATTTCTGCTTTTCCCAAAAACAGAAAACCACTCTCATTGAGAGCAAAGTGAAAACGATCAAGAATTTTTGCTTGAGTTTCGGTATTAAAATACATCAAAGTGTTACGACACACCAGTAGGTCAATCCTAGAGATTGGTGCATCCTGCACCAAGTCATGGCGACCAAAGATAACACCGCGACGCAATTCTTTTTGAACTATGTAGCGACCGTTCACTCGGTCAAAGTATTTTTCCTGTAGATTTGCGGGAACGCTTTGAATATCTTTGGGATTATAACTTGCTTGGCGAGCGGTATTGAGAGCTTCCACATCTACATCTGTGGCAAACACTTTCACTCGTGCTGTGTACTCTTCCATACCCAATGCTTCCGCAAGCAAAATAGCTATGGTATAGGTTTCTTCCCCAGAAGCGCATCCCGCACTCCATACTCGGATTGGTTTGCTCAAATGTTTGCTAGCAAGTATTCCAGGAATAATGTCACTTGCTATGTACTCCCAAGCTTGTCCTTCACGGAAGAAAGCGGTGACGTTGATTAATATTGTGTTGAATAACTCAACAAACTCGTCGGGATGTACCTCTAAGTAGTCTAAGTAATCAGTATAATTTTCAATTCCAATAACTTGCATACGTCTTTGAATCCGACGGCTTAAGCTTGTGCGCTTATAACCGCTAAAATCAAAGCCTCGGTTGCGTTTAATGTATGCTAATAAATTTTCTAGTTCTGGATTGGTTTCTTGGTTACTCATATAAGTTTATACTTTATAAATGCAGTTGCGTTTGTGCTTGTTGTCAAACTATAGCCAAAACAGGCATAATTAGTGGTTCAACAAGAGGTATTGCTCCTAAGCAGTTATTCTTAACCAGTAGGTGAAAAAAATCTCAAAACAGATTGGTATTTTAATATCTTGTGCTTATTACAAACGAAAAATAATAAATCTCTTATTGTCTCGTTCCTTGTCTGTTGCAAGGAATGCAGCGGTAGTAGGCTCTCTGCCTCCTGACCTACTACTAGAGGCAGCAGCCCACAGAATAGCATTCCCAGACCGGAGCCTAAGAACGAGAGTGAGTGCGGGTAACATTCCTCGTGAGACTAACAGCATCATAAATTACACCCGTCAATTACCACCAAGCAAGCGCTCAAACTCCTGTTTAACTTTTGCATAACATTCACACGAAGCCGCTTCTAAGCCAGTTCGGTCAAGAATTCTCATTTGCCCACGGCTGTAGCTAATTATCCCAGCCTTCTGAAAAATGCTTGCCACCTCACTTACACTAGCACGACGAACCCCCAGCATTTGAGCAAGAAACTCCTGAGTGAGTAAGAACTCGTCAGATTCTACTCGGTCATGAGTCATTAAAAGCCAACGACAGAATCGTTTTTCGATAGAGTGCAAGCAGTTGCAAGCAGCTGATTGGGCAATTTGGTTGAAGAGTGTATGTGTGTAACGCTGTAATATCTTGTAAAGCGAACTGCCTGGAGTGACAAAAGTTTTAAACTCCTCTGCCTTCATTCGCATCGACTCACCAGGAATTTGTGAAAAAGCTTGCCCAGGAATTTGATCTGCTCCCAAAAATACAGGCACACCGATCATTCCTTCGTTTCCGACTGTAGCGATTTCAGCTGTCGCGCCGTCTTCCATGATAGTGACTAGAGAGACAACGCCATTCTTGGGGAAATAGACGTACTCAATCGGTTCATTCATCTCGTAGAGAATTTGCTTCAAAGGCAAAAAGATGTTCTCCATGTGGGGAAGGAGACGTTCGTATTCCTCTGCTGGCAAGATAGCCAGAAGCCGATTTTCATTTCGATTACAAAAGGTTGGTGACACAGATATCACTAGTTTCATTAAACTAGTCGTAAATTAACTATACAGTTAGCTGCATTGTCAATGATTTTTAGCTTGACAAAAAATTATCGCTATGAATCGATTATTACGCCATATTGATATTACTTATGTACGGTAGCGGATAGACAAATAACTAGTAAATAGGTAGATTCTGAGTTTGTACCATATAGCTAATTGTTTGAAATGCGTGTAGCTAGAAACACGACAAGCAAAGCGAAAGTAAATGCATATATCCTCAGAAGTGACTTAAACATGACCCAAAGTAGTGTTTTGATTGCCGAGGTCACCTCAAAACCTGCCAGCCATAGTAACACTATCCCAAAAATCCTAGTGATAATGACTCAAAACGCTGTCATCAAAACAAAGAGTGCTGCTATCAGAAGCACAGCAAGGGAAGTTAGAGCCAAAAGCATTTTGTTTGCAGCTAACAGCATAGCCGCAAGGGCAAAGAGTGCTGAACTGATCGCTGAACTTGCAACCTTTTTAACATAGCTATGAAAAGCGATGACAGTCAGGGGGGTTTGGTGGGGGTAAGTATTATCGTGTCAAAAAGTTTTGATAATCAACATCCTGATGATAGTACAAACGTTAAGACTCTCAATAATTTGCGAGTTCTTGTCGTCGATGATAATATTGATACCCTTATTTTAATGACTGTTATTCTTGAAGATTACGGCGCTAAAGTCATCACAGCTACATCAGCAAGCGAAGCTTTTGAGGTCATCAAAAATTTTGAACTAGACTTTTTAATTATCGATATTGTTATGCCGCAAGAGGATGGTTATTCATTAATTGGTAAAATCAGAACGCTGGAAAATACACAAAAAAAAGCAAGACCTGCAATAGCCTTAACAGCTATAGATACAGATGAAGCACGCCAACTTGCTTTCAGGTCTGGGTTTCAAAATTATCTGACTAAGCCTTTTGATAATACAGAGTTAGTCAAAGAAATAGCAAGAATTTTAGTCAATTGCAATTAAATATAATACTAATGGGGGAGAAAACCAAAACCATTTTGTTAGTTGAAGATAACCGTGATGTCGGGTTTATTATTCAATCTTTATTTCATGCTGCTAAAGCGCCAGTTTCTTTTCAAGTTCTCAAAAATGGACAAGAAGCTGTGGATTACTTGTCGGGCAAAGAACCTTATGCTAACAGAGAGAACTATCCACTACCAGTCATCATATTGACAAATATAAATATGCCCGGTATGTCAGGTTTTGAGTTACTTGCATGGGTCAAGCAGCATCCTCAACTGAAGAATTTACCTGTTGTATTGATGAGTACCTATGACGATCCAAAGCATTTGATTCAAGCTGCCAGCTTAGGCGCTTACTCGTACTTCATTCAAACATCATCTTTTGATGATTTGGTAGACATAGCGGCAAAATTCGTATCGTAGCGTTGGGCTTTGCTATGCATGATCGGAACCTCACCCTGCCCTGTCGGGCATCCCTCTCCGAACCCACGGAGAGGGAAAGATTTTAGCGCCGATTCAAGCGAGGGTGAGGTTTCGACTGTATGACAACGAAGTCACAAGAGCTATATTCCTAAATATTTACGAGATATTAGTTGGTTCTTCGTCTTCTAGCGCTTTGCTGTTGTTTGCCTCTGCTGCTGTAGCGTTACCCTTAAGCAGGACATCCCGAATAACCTCAGCACGTTTTTGAGAATCCTCCACTTCTTCTTCCAGTCGTTGTGCGGATAAGAGTTGGTTGCGATCGCGCATCCGTTTCGCCATCCGACTTGATAAAGATGCTTTCTCCTCCAACGCCCTCAAAGCAACCCACAGCGCATCTTCCAAAGCATCAGATTGCTTTGCCAGCAAAGTTTCTGCTGAATAAGCATGACCCGTACGGCATCTAAACCGCAATAAACCTCCCTCTGAAAGTTCCCACAGAGTACCACCGCAGTCAGGACACCCGAAAGTAGAGGGTTTGCCTGGTCTTGCTTCGTTGCTAAGCACATTCATATCCAACTCCACCAAGTCAGATTCAAATTCAATCACCTCAGGTACAGCATCTTCTTCGCCTTCCACCGGCGTGTTAGCTAGATTTACCAACATATCTGGAATACCCGACAGAGGCAGGATATGGTCAATATCATCTACGTTCTCGATTGCGCTGCGCGGCATCCCAGAATACATTGCATCTTCGGGATTTTGAACAACCGCAACACCATTCAGCATTTTCACTGCCCTTAGTCCTGCCGTACCGTCGTCAAGAACACCCGTTAACACCACAGCAACCACTCGTCGCCCATAGGTTCGCGCTGCCGTGCGAAACAGTGGGTCAATAGCTGGACGATGACCATTTTCTCTCGGTCCCCGTGTCAGGTGTATATGTCCTGGTTTCACCAGCAGGTGATAGTTTGGTGGGGCAACATAAATCCTTCTTAATTGAATGACTTCGCCATCTTTTGCATGAGATGCTGGCAATTTTCCAGCACGCGTAAGAATGTGTGGCAGAACACTTGTGCCGTGGCTAGGTACATGAAGGACTACAAAGACAGCAGCATTCAGGTCTGGCGGTAAATTCTTGACTAAATAAGAAAGTGCTTCAACTCCGCCTGCTGATGCTCCAACAACGATGATATCGTGTCCGGGCATTTTTTCTTCTTCCTCGTAATTGCAGCGGAGCTACGCATATCGCACTGCTTAGATCACGCTAGCAGAATCAAGTAACACATTGACCTAACTTTGAGCGGATTTATCTTAATTGTAATTTTTTCCGTTTCAAAAAGAGAGTTTGAGCCTTGACAAAATTAGCCTCAGCCTCAGCATATCTAGCCTCAGCCTCAGCACGCATAATAGCTAAAGCACGCTTTTTCTTTGCTTGTTCTTCATCAAAGTCCTTTTCTTCCTCGTCGCTTTGAGAACTCACAACATCAGCAACTTGTTTATCTGACTCTATCACGAAGGTATTAATTAAAGGCTTTTCACCAAGGAGTTTGTTAACTTGTTTTGTGATACAGAACTTCAGGCTATGTTGCTTGAGTCCCAGATGGAAGTCATGGAACAAACTGCTTTGAGGTGGGTGAGTGTGATTGTAGGAGACAATCACTTAGGAAAACAACTTAAAGACGAGATCCAAGCGAATTATGAGCAATGGATCATTTTTCGCGATCTCACAGGAGTGACTGAGGTTGAAATATTTACCAACCCATTCACTGACCCGAAAACGTGCATAAGTCGTGTGGATTTAAAGAGTTTGGGCGGATGGGATGACAGTCCCGTAAAATTTGGAATCCGACCTGCTTTGGTCTGGTAATTCAAGAATTCCTTAACAAGTACATGGTTTTCGAATAGAAACCATTTCACCAATAAAATTCATTTAACATTATTTTTTTATGCCGTTTTCTCAGTGTCAACGAATTTTAATTGTCGATGATGTAGCAGACAATATCTTTTTGCTGCAAACAGTTTTAGAAGCAGAGGGATTTGAGATTGATACTGCTTGTAATGGTCGTTTAGCCTTAACTAAGATTCAAGCATCACCACCTGATTTAGTCCTGCTAGATGTCATGATGCCTGGAATGAACGGCTTTGAAGTGACTGAATGTATTCGTCAAAATGAGAAACTCCCTTTCATTCCGATTTTACTGCTCACAGCTTATGATGAAACTGATGCAGCAGAAGGATTAAAAATAGGAGCAAATGACTTTATCCGTAAACCCATCAACTTAGATATATTACTCGCAAAAATCTTGAAATTTTTGAGCTAAAGTACAGGATATTATTTTATAATATATAGAAAAAACCCTGGAAACGTACAAATTTTAGAGAGAAATCGAAATCTTAAGCAAGATTCGATTTCATCTAAATGAAAATATGTAGAAAATATTAGTCTACATAATCACTTGTTATTTCTGGCTTTTGAGTGTCATTTGAAGTGATTGGACGGCTACCATCTACCTCAAAAGTGTCAGAAACCTGAAAATGACTCTTAACAATCGGACGTTGACCGTCTATATCGAGAGTATAGCTAACCTTTATATCAGTTGGGTCTATCGGACGCTTGCCATCCACGGCTAGCATATCATGATCCTGAAAATCGCTCTTGGCGATCGGACGCTGACCATCTATGTCAAATGTTTCTAAAGAGCTAAAATGACTCTTAACAATCGGACGCTGGCCATCTATGTCAAATGTTTCCTGAACTTCAATATTACTTGGGTCAACTGGACGGCGACCATCTACGTTAATTGTTTTAGGAATTTGTTTCGCTTCGTTAGATGATGGTTGAGGAATAATGTTCGCTTCAGTATCTGTTGTATTCTCAGCAGAATTATTTGCGGTGTTATCAACTTTGTTTGTGTTATCCATGCTGCGGCTTGTTCTTCCTTTTTATGGCTATTTGCTCGTTTACACTAAAATCCCAAGAGTTTATTATTCACAATTGGACGATAACATATGATTTTTCTAATGATTTGTTTATGAACAAATATACTTAGGTAGAGGCAAAAAATCCTCTACCACAACACAGAATTTGCCTCTGACTTAAGAGCGATTTTTGACACTTCAGTGCAGCGTAGTCTCTTTCCTCGTTGCTTGTCTCTGACAAGGAATGCATAACTGTAGACCGCCGTCTCAGTATAATTATTGGGAGGCCTCACCTCAAGGAAGCGTTCCCATGCAGAGCATAGGAACCAGAGACACCCACAATAAATATTTAAGATGCCCGTACTTGTCGTTGTCGCACGCGTTCAGCACTTCCAGTAGGAATTGAGGCTATGAGTTTTTGGGTGTACTCTTCTTTGGGTTCGTGGTAGATACTTTCTGCTGTTCCTTGTTCGACGATTTCACCGCGATTCATGACTAGGATGCGATCGCTCATAAATTTCACCACACTCAAGTCGTGAGAAATAAAGATATAAGTCAACCCAAATTCATCTTGCAATTCTTTGAGCAAATTCAGCACCTGTGCTTGCACTGATACATCCAGCGCTGAAACCGATTCATCACATATAATAAACTTGGGATTTAATGCCAAAGAACGGGCAATACAAATCCGCTGACGTTGACCACCAGAAAACTGATGAGGATAGCGATTGATAGCATCTGCACTTAAACCCACCCGTTCTAAGAGGTAAGCAACACGTTCTCGACGTTGTTGTTTTGTGTTACCAATCGAGTGAATCAACAAAGGTTCTGCAATTGCTTCCCCAACCTTGAAGCGTGGATCGAGGGAGCTAAATGGGTTTTGAAAAACAATTTGCATTTCTCGCCGCAACTTCTGCAACGCATTGCCTTTGAGGGTTGTGATATCTTGTCCTTCAAAAAGGATTTGACCACTCATTGGTTCAATTAAGCGTAGCAAGGTTCTACCAAGAGTGGTTTTACCGCAACCAGATTCTCCCACCAATCCCAGGGTTTCTCCCTTTTTCACATCAAAGGAAACTTTATTGACGGCCATAAAATAACGTTTTGTGCCACCAAACACCCCCCGTATGGGAAAACCAACCTTCAAGTCGCGAACTTGTAACAAAGGCTGCTGCTGTTCTAAGCTTTGCAACCTTTGATTCATCTGTTCACTTGTGACTTCCACAGGTTGTTGAGGTTGTTTCTCTTGAATGATCAAATCTCCTGTTGGCGTTTCTTCCACATTCATGTAGTCGGAAACTGTCAGCAGTTTTTGGGGACGACGGTTGAGTGTGGGGCGACAGGCTACCAAGCCTTTGGTGTATGGATGCTGGGGATTTGAAAAAATTTGTCCTGCCGAATTGTATTCTACTATTTTGCCTCTATACATCACGGCGACTTTATCAGCAACTTCTGAAATCAGTCCTAAGTCGTGGGTGATGAAAATCATTGCCATTTCACGGCGCTGCTGCAATTCTCGCAGCAACTCAAGGATCGTTGCTTGTACTGTCACATCCAATGCTGTGGTTGGTTCATCAGCAATCAGTAGCAATGGGTTGCACGAAATTGCCATTGCAATCATCACCCGCTGCAACTGTCCGCCAGAAAGTTGATGCGGGTAACGTTCTAGGATAGCTTCTTTGTGCTGCTTAACTAACTGTGTCAGCTTTTGCTCGTCTAGAGTTGATGAACCGAAGGAAGTTTGTTTCCAAGTTTCGATATACTGTTGCTTGAGGGCTTCATCGCTAGGAAGGAGTTTTACTTCTTGTAGACCGGCGATCGCCGCTTGTCGTGCTTGGGATGCCGAAAGATTCTGGTGTCGCAAAATCGCTTCCGTTATCTGAAACCCAATCGTGTAAACCGGATTGAGAGAACTCATTGGTTCTTGAAAAATCATCGCTATGTCGCCGCCTCTGTGGAGCTGTATTTGCTCGTTAGGCAACTCCACTAAATTAATAGGTGCGCCATTCTCTTGAGGGTGAAACCAAATTTCACCACCACTAATTTTACCAGGACTTTGAAGCAACCCCATAACCGCTAGGGATGTGACTGATTTTCCGCTTCCCGACTCCCCTACTATTCCTAGAGTTTCTCCTCGATGTAGCTCAAAAGAAATCCCATCTACTGCTTTGACACTTTTACTCTCACCGGAAAATTCAACTTGTAAATTGCGAACGTCTAGGATAGTTTCTCTCATAAAAGTCGGGGGCTTAAATTGTAACTTATAAATTATTTGGATTTTAACAGCGACTTTGATTTTTTTTATTGATCTGAATCTTATGTACGACGATATTTTTCTGATTTTTACAGATTTTGTATGGAATTTGGCATTAAAGATTACAAAAAATAACTTAAGCTGTCGCGGATATAGCGGATTTTCATTGAGTGCGATATTGAGAAAATGGTAAAGGCACAGCATTCCTGCGCCCCTAGACGTCGTGTAGGTAACTGAGAACAGGAAAACTAGTGAAACCCACACGTAATATATCCGTTACATTCGTGAGCCGATTTTTGGGAATTCAACTGTTTGCACAAAAGGGAGATAATCGTTGAATCAAAATCACAAGATTCTTCGTCACTGGAATTATCAACTCCCAACAACAAGTTCCAGCTTTTTAGATGTGTCTATGCTATCTCAACCTGTGAAATTTCTTTTTTTGAGTGCTGTTAGTTTATCCTTTGTTCTAGGTCATGCAGCTGCATTTGCGCAAGTTCGTGGAGGTGGTGATATTGTTGTACCAACAGAACCAGCAGGCGGTGGCTCAACAACAACTAGAACAAGGACAACAGAAACAGGTGGATCTTCCACTACAACGAGAACGACCACTTCATCACCAATTAGTAGCAGTAATCGATTTTTCTGTCAGTCTTACAATGGTCAGTACACCGTTATGTACCAGCCAGAAAGTCAACCTGGTCAATACTTCCCTTGGGCAACTCCTAGGACTTTGGGTGGCGGCTGGGATGCACAACAGCGTTGCCAAGCAATTGCCGAACGCTTGGAAACATATCGCCCAGATGGGTTAGTGGAACTGAAAACAGCGATAGAGAACAGACAAAATATTCTCTGCGTCACCACGGAAGCTAATCCTTACTGTCGCATTGTGCTGACAGTACCCCCCGAAAAAGACCCTTATGTTGTCCGTAATAGCGTTTTCCAAAACTTAGCATCTGCTGATAGCGGACAGCAAACTTTTGGCGTTAACACTTATACAAGTGGTGGTAACGAACTCTCCAATTTGGGGCGAAATATTTTTGGTGGTGGCAAAAAACCTTCTCCTTCTTCTAAAGACCCAATCAATCTCAAACCTTTCTTAGATCGTGCTGATCGCGGTACTGGGGAAAAACTTCGTAATGGTGTATCGCTTGGTTCGCAGCAGTCTCAACCTCAAACTGGCAATCGTCTAGATCCTAAAAAATTCCGCTGATTGATTCAAAAAAAATGAATTTTGCGCCAAGACGCTCAGATGCAAGATGGCAACGGAAGAGTAGCCGTTACTCGTTTGGGCTTTTTTTTAATGTCATCCCTCTTACAGCGGTTTTCATATGAATAGACCACAAACGGCTGTAAGATGGAAATCTAGATTACCCGAAAAAATAAAACCCCCTATAGGGGGTTGGTTAGCTAATTGAGTGAATCGAAAAACTCATCACTAACACTTAAAGCAGATACAGCAAACCGAAGAGGATAATCCAAATTACGTCAACGAAGTGCCAGTAGATTTCAGCGGCTTCTATACCAAAGTGATGTTCATTGCTGTAGTGACCTTTACTGAGCGATCGCCACAATACCGCAAGAATTGCTACAACTCCAAGAGTCACGTGCAAACCGTGGAAGCCAGTCAAAACATAAAATGCGCTGGCAAACAAGTTTGTCGTCAAGCCAAATTCAAGATGGGTATACTCATAGACCTGCCCCACCAAGAAAAGAATACCCATTGCAGCAGTAATCCCGAACCAGAGCTGCATTCCCCGGACATCATTCTTTTTGATGGCGGTATCAGCATTGTGGATAACAAAACTGCTAGCAATTAGATTGATAGTGTTGACTCCGGGTAACAATAGTTCTAACTCTGGCGTACCTTCTGGAGGCCAAACAGGTACTGTAGAACGCATAGCCAGATACGCTCCGAACAACCCCATGAAAATCATTCCTTCAGCAACTAGGAACATAACCAGTCCAAAGAGACGATGGTCTGGATGTTCTTCGTGATGAGCTTCTGCGGTAGCAGTGTGATGATGGTTAAGGGCTGTCTTTGCTGGGTCAATTGTTTGACTTTGCATGAATTTTCCGTAAATTATGAATGACAATTTATGAATTATGAATGAAGAAATCTTTTAGCATTCATCATTCATAATTCATTATTTATGAGCGTTCTTCTTTCTCAGCAGTGATAGCCGGATATGGCTCGTCAGGTTCGGCGCGTAACACTGAGTTAACACCGCCAGATAAAACTGGATCGGGATCAGACAGGGGGACACCCTTTCTAGTGTTCTCTAAACCATAATCGTATGGTCCAGTCGCTAAGACTGGTGGTTTATCAAAATTCTCGATCGCAGGCGGTGAAGTTGTCATCCACTCTAGGGTCAGTGCATTCCAGGGATTATTACCTGCTTTGGATCCGTACATCCAACTCCAAATCGCATTGATAATGAAGGGGAATGTCGAAACCGCGAGTATATAAGCCCCATAGGTACAAATTTCATTCAAAAACGTAAATTTGGGGTCGTACTGAGCAATACGACGGTTCATACCCATCATCCCCAGCTTGTGCATGGGTAAGAAGGTCATGTTTAAACCGACAATTGTCAGGGTAAAGTGAACCTTACCCCAAAATTCGTTCAGCATCCGCCCTGTCATTTTGGGGAACCAGTGGTAGATTGCCGCATAAATGCCCAAAACACTACCACCAAAGAGGACATAGTGCAAGTGTGCTACGACAAAATAGGTGTCGTGAACGTGAATATCGAACGGTACAGCCGCTAACATCACGCCACTGATCCCACCAATCACGAAGGTGCCAACAAAACCCATTGCAAAGAGCATTGGACTGTTGAGGCGAATTTTTCCACCCCACATTGTTGCCAACCAGCTGAAGATTTTAATCCCCGTTGGTACGGCGATAATCATCGTGGTGATCATGAAGAACATCCGCAACCAACCAGGGATACCGCTGGTAAACATGTGGTGCGCCCAGACGATGAGTCCGAGGAAGCTGATTGCCAAACTAGAGTAGGCGATCGCCTTATATCCAAAAATCGGCTTACGAGAATGAACCGGAATCACCTCAGAAATCGCCCCAAAGAAGGGCAAAATCATAATGTAAACCGCTGGGTGGGAATAAAACCAGAACATATGCTGGTACACAACTGGATCGCCACCGCCAGTCGGATTAAAAAATGTTGTGCCTGCAAGTAAGTCAAACGAGAGCAGAATTAAACCAGCTGCTAGCACTGGCGTAGAGACCAAAGTCAGCGCCGAGGTTGCCAACATTGCCCAGCAAAACAAAGGCAATTGAAAGAAACCCATGCCTGGAGTACGCATTTTAAGCATAGTCACCAGGAAATTAATTGCCCCCAGAATCGAAGACGTACCTAATAAAAGAACGCTTAGAATCCAGATCCCCTCACCTACTTGACCTGTGACCAAGCTTAAGGGAGGGTAGGAAGTCCAACCTGCATCTGGTGCATCACCCACCACTAAACTGGCGATTAGTAATAAACCTGCAGGAGGAATCATCCAAAAGGCAACAGCATTCAGGCGTGGAAATGCCATATCCTTTGCCCCAATCATCAAGGGGATCAGGAAGTTCGCAAATCCTGCACCTGCGGGCACAATCCACAAAAAAATCATGATTGTGGCGTGCAGTGTAAACAAACTGTTGTACACCTCAGGGGTGACAAAATCGACGTCTGGGGTTCGCAGTTCTGTGCGAACCAAGTCAGCCATCACACCGCCAATACAGTAAAAAATAAATGTGGTGACCAGATATTGAATCGCAATCACCTTGTGGTCGGTGTTGAAGGTAAAGTAGTCTCGCCAAGGTCTGATCTCCGGCTCTTCAATCAGAGCTGGAAGATTGGCTTTTTCTTGTACCTGTGCTTGTGTCATAGAAATTTCAGAACTCAGGAGTCAGAAGTCAGAAGTCAGGAGTCAGAAGTCAGTTGTTAAGGACTAATGACCAATCACTCATGATTCATGGTGAATTTGATGTAGCATTTCAGGATGAATTCCCATGTGGCTAGTATGAGGAGCGAGAAATTCATCTGGGGTTAGATCGGCAGGATTAACAGCAACTGCTTGCTTAAGTTCTTCAGCGCTAGCAACTTCCTGTTCTTGGATCCACTGTTCAAATTCTTCTGGCTTTTGAACAATAACTTGTGTCCTCATCGCACCGTGGTAAGGGCCACACAGTTCGGCACAGATGAGCGTATAATCACCTTCTTTGTTGGGTGTAAAACGAATCTCACTTTGCCGACCAGGGATCACATCCTGCTTCAAGCGAAACTCTGGTACCCAGAAGGCATGGATAACATCGTTAGCTGTCATATTCAATTGCACTTCGCGCCCGATGGGAACGTGCAGTTCTCCAGAAGTGACTTCAGTTTCAGGGTAGGTAAAAATCCAGGCGTACTGCAAACCCGTGACATTTACCACAAATGCAGGTGGTTTTCCTTCATTTTCGGGTGTAGGTCCAATGGTAGGAGCAACACTTCCTACACCGGGAGCATTCCGCTTTTGGGGAATTTGGTCAGCATTGCGGACTGCCGCTGTGGCAGGGTCTTGCATTGCCTCATCAGATTTTTCCTGATTTTGGTTAGCTTCTGTGCTGGGGGGGGTATCGCTTAAAGTTGCGGCGATCGCTGCCCCAGGCATGTTCATGACTTGTGACGTCATTGGGGCTTCATGGATGGCGTGGGGGCTGAAGCCGCCCATATCGTTGTAAACGTCGAAGCTGTAAACAGAAATGCCAATAACAATAACTGTTGGGATCGCTGTCCAAAGGATTTCTAGTGGTACATTGCCATGTACTGGTGGACCATCTGCATTGTCACCTGCACGGCGACGATATCTGATAGCAGAGTAAATTAAAACACCTTCTACGAGCACAAATATACCTACGGAGACGGTCATCATTGTGTTGAACAAACCGTCTACTAACGGGGCTTCGTCAGAAGCTGCTGTTGGTAGTAGACCATGATTTTGACCGTACCAGAGGCTGACTAGGGTCAGCCCGATGCCAATTAGTAACGTCCAGATGGAGCTTGGGATTTTCACGGTTTTTTTGAGTTAACGGCTTTACTATATTTGACTGAGCAGTTTACTCACTTACTACACTAGTCCAGCCTAAGAGATATGTTGGGGGAAGGGATGAAAATTTTATTAATTTTTAGGCTGATTTTTGGGATCTTGAACAGAATCTGTTTCTCGGATGTGTCGAGTGGTGGATGTCGATGAGGGAAAAAATTTTATAGATGGTTAGCATGAATCAATGCCAAGCCAGAAAAAACTCACCTTCCCTGGGCTTCCACACCCCCGCTTAATTTTGGTGAATTCTGGTTTTAAGTTCTTTCCAATCCTCACAACTTAAAAATTCCCTAAAGCTTCAGGCAAAAAGTAGCTATGGTGATTCACAGTATAGTGAGAGCCAGTCTCGAACCTTAGTTGTACGCTAGGGTGGGAGATGGATCGGTACTGACAAATGGTTGAAACGTAGACAGAATCAAAAAGAGCGGCAAAAGGTATCTTTACATGAGCGAATTTGTTCTAGAACAACAAAACATAACGACTGCGCCGCCGCAGGTTCCACAGGAACGAATTCGTCGCTTGGTGTGGAGAATGTGTATAGCCACTTTGATTTTGATGGCAATAGGCAGTGCCACCCGTGTGATGAATGCTGGACTTGCTTGCCCTGATTGGCCCTTGTGTTACGGAGAACTGGTGCCAACCAAGCAAATGAATTTTCAGGTTTTCTTGGAGTGGTTTCATAGATTGGATGCGGCGTTAATTGGTGTCAGCGCGATCGCACTCGTTGGAATGTCCTGGTGGTCTCGTCAAGCTTTACCCAGATGGCTGCCTTGGGCATCCACATTCGCGCTATTTTTAATCGTTTTCCAAGGAGTCTTGGGCGGACTCACGGTTACTGAACTTTTGCGGTTTGATATTGTAACCGCTCACTTAGGAACAGCGCTGTTATTTTTCACAACCTTACTCGTCATCGGTACTGCACTTACCCCTTACCAGCCAACCGGAACTGTGGGTAACTTGCCTTGGGTAGGTTTAACAGCAGCTATTTTGGTTTATCTACAAAGTCTACTAGGTGCTTTAGTCGGTTCTCGTTGGGCACTACACCAATGCTTTGGCACATCCCAACTTTGTACTGTGATGTACAGTCATATCGCTGGCATAGTACCTCCAACAGTAGCAACATTGGCAGTGGTATTTCTTTCATGGCGAACACCAGCACTGCATCCTGCATTACGACGACTAGCAAATATCGCTGGTGGATTGCTTATTGCACAACTCCTGATAGGAGTTGCCACTTTTCGATTACATCTTCAGGTCGAACCACTAACTGTCTCTCACCAAGCAGTAGGAGCAGCTTTGCTTGGTACTTTAGTGTGTTTCACAGTTCTTGCACTGCGCGACTGGGTTCATAAGGGTGGGATCAATGCTAACAGCGTGACTATCAACGCAAACACAGCAAGATAATAAGCCACTGAACAGTCAACAGCTATCTACGCAGTGAACAGTTATCTAGGTTTGAAAAAAAGGAAATAGTGCCAAAATGATTGAGACTAATGTCTCTCGCCACCATCAGACATTTCTACAGGTTATTCAAAGCTATTACCAGCTGACGAAGCCTAGAATTATCCCTTTGCTACTTATTACCACTGCTGGAAGTATGTGGATTGCAGCCAAGGGAGAAGTAAACCCATTGTTGTTACTCGTTACACTTAGTGGTGGTACAATGGCCGCTGCAAGTGCCCAGACGATTAACTGTGTCTATGACCGAGATATCGATTATGAAATGGAGCGCACACGTCATCGTCCTCTGCCTTCAGGTAGAATACAGTCGCGTGATGCTCTCATTTTCGCTAGTGTTTTAGCTGTCATTTCTTTTACCTTACTTTACGTTTTTGCCAACCTACTAGCTGCACTGCTAGCAATGTCAGGAATTGTATTTTATGTGCTAATTTACACGCATTTTCTCAAGCGACATAGCACTCAAAATATCGTTATTGGTGGAGCCGCAGGCGCAGTTCCGGCTTTGGTAGGTTGGGCTGCTGTCACCGGTACGTTAAGCTGGGGAGCATGGGTAGTATTTGCGATTGTCTTTTTGTGGACACCGCCTCACTTCTGGTCTCTTGCTTTGATGATTCGGGATGATTACGCAAAAGTTGGCGTCCCAATGTTACCCGTCATTGCAGGAACTACGCCTACGGTGCGACAAATTTGGTTATACACCCTAGTTACAGTAGCAGCAACATTTTCATTGATTTATCCTTTGCAAATCAGTGGAATAATTTACGGAGTCATTGCTGTTACCTTGGGAGCAGTTTTTATTTACAAAGCTTGGCAATTACTGCACAATCCAGAAGACCGTAATTTAGCCAAAGGATTATTTCTCTATTCCATCTCATACATGATGTTGTTATGTCTAGGTATGGTAATTGATAGCCTTCCCATCAGTCATCATGTCATTAACGTTGTGGTAGATAAGGCGCATCTACTCATAGGTTGATTTCTCTCTGTTTTGAAAAACGAGGATTCTAAACTGTTGTTGCTCCGCAAGGCTTTTAGTCGCACGGAGCAACTTTGTTTCATGTGCATTAAAAAGGCAGCTATGTATCCCTACGCATATAGCAGTTCTTATTTGGATCACATACAGCAGAACGAATAACGTAGAGACGTTACATGTAACGTCTCTCCACTTGTGTATTGCACGCAAGCGAGAAGCACTATAAATCCGAGGGATTTGATAAGGTTACTACGCATTTATTCCCCTCCATACTTAAAAGCAGGGGCTGTCTTACCGTATTGCAGAGCACAGAGGACTCGATAATGTATCAAAATTGACTTTATTCCCTTCTGCCCTCTGCCTTTCTTCGGTAACAACAGACCAAACCGAGAACACATTTTTGCAACGCAGATATCTGGTACGGGGTAGCCCTTTCAACAGAAGAATTTACCACTTTTTCTGTCAATAGAAAGATTAATTCTTCTGATAGTCCAAACATAATTAACGGGTGGAAAACATCAAACAGGAAAAAACCCGTGACTGACGAGTTGAAAAAAAGCGACAAAGTGAAGTGGAATACATCGCAAGGTGAAACCACAGGTGAAGTGGAAAAGAAACTCACCTCACCTACACAGATTAAAGGACATCATGTCGCCGCCTCAAAAGATAACCCAGAGTACTTGGTTAAAAGTGACAAAACTGGAAAAGAGGCAGTTCATAAACCTGATTCTTTAGAGAAAATTGAGGAGTCATGAACGTTATGAGTAAAGATGTCAAATCAGTGATTGACGAGTTTTACTCCTCAGTTAATATGACAGCAAAGGAACTTAAATCTTGGCTAGAAACTAAGGAGTCAAAATCGGTTGGACAAAAACAAGGAGATGATGAATCTATCGGACATAAATCCGGTAGGTATATTGTCGAACTACTACAAAATAAAAAAGATGACTACACTGATGATGAGATTTCACACATGAAAAAAGTCATTAGTTATATCCATCGTCAAAACAATTCAAAATTCAAAATTCAAAGTATGCCTGCGGCACGCTGCGCTATCAAAATTAAGAACTCATAAATAAATTTAGGGGCTTGAAATAAGGACGCCTTTTTCCTTGCGCCTACTCGATGGAAAAAATCTCTTTATATTTTCCATCGATTTGGGGGCTTGTATGCTTTTTTCTTTTTTTGAATTTTGAATTTTGAACTTTGAATTTGAGCGAAGCGAGTGGAGAGTACAACTTTGAGTAGGCTCAAATACACGGAAGCACGACTTGGATAACTGTTTTTTCTCCTAGCTTACTGTGAATACGCAGTTCCCCTCCGTATAACTCAACTATACGTTTAGCGATGATTAAACCCAAACCTGAACCTTGTTGTTCATAGAGTTGGCGCTCAAATTGTCGATATGCTCCCAATTCAGCAATTTGATCGGCTGTCATACCTCGTCCGTAGTTGCTAAGTGAGATAATCAGTTGATTGGTAACTAAAGTGCTTTTTAAATAAACTTGTGTTCCTGATATTGAAAACTTAAAGGCATTATCAATTAATTCTTCAAAAATTTTAGAAAGTCTTGTTTCACAAATTTGTACACAACAAGGGCTTTGTAAATTAACTTGGAAATCTGTATAACGTCCTGCTTGTTGAGCTTTTTCGGTAATTAATTTTTCCAACGCCATTGAAGGGAAAACAGTTTTATGGCTTTCCAAGTTTTTCATTCGTTGCGGGTCTGTTGATATCATTTCGAGTTCTGTGTATAACAAGAAGTTCTGAACTAACCTGTGTAAGCGTTTTCCCGACTTATGAAGACCTTCTGCCATCTCAAAAATTTCATGCCGAGAAAGGGTATCGGCTTCTTTCATTAAAAGTTCTGAAAAACCCAAAATACCGTTTAGTGGTGTTCTCATTTCGTGAGGAAGAGACATGGTAATACTACTACGCAAATCATCCAGCCTTCTTTGTGACTGCTGACGAATGGCAACTTGTTTTTTTAATCGGGAAGAAATTGCAGCGATGAGTTCTGCGCGGGTAAAAGGCTTTGTTAAATAGTCATCAGCTCCCAATTCCATCCCTTGACGTAAGTAAGTTTTCTCAGTTTTAGCTGTTAAAAAAATCAACGGAATCGTTGCTGTTATAGATTGTTGACGTAATGTTTTTAAAACGCCATAACCATCTAGTTCTGGCATCATGACATCACAAATAATCAAGTCGGGGATTTCCTTTTGAGCTAACTTCACACCAAGCTGACCATTTTCTGCAGCAATGACATCAAAATCCTCATAGGTTAGTAATTCCAAAAGATTTTGTCTGACATTTGTCTCATCTTCTATGACCAAAATTTTATACATGTTCAATAAAGTTTCATTATTGAAAATTGAAGATTTTTTTTGATTTAAGTGACTACTGTTTACCCCACTTTGCTTGGTTCTTAGTAGTCTTTGACATGGCTGATTAAAATATCAATTGTCAATTATCAATTGTTTGTTAACGATCATTTCTATATCCAATTGATAATTGATAATTGATAATCTGTTATTGACATGGACTAACAAACATTATACGTTTGACATATTCAACCGTTTTTTAGCAAATAATATTTTTTCAAATTCTGTTGCAGGTAATGGATGGCTAAAGAAAAATCCTTGTATTGCATCACATTTATGTTGACGCAAAAAAGCAAGTTCTTGTTCAGTTTCCACACCTTCAGCAACTATATGAAGGTTCAGATTATGTGCCATTTGAATTAATGCCGTTGTAATGACTGCTTTCTGTGAATCGTTAGCAATACATTGAATAAAATATCGATCAATTTTTAAGGTATGAATGGGTAATTGCTTCAAATAAATCAAAGAAGTATATCCAGTACCAAAATCATCAATAGCAATTTTGACTCCGAAAGAGTGGACTTCGTTCATAGTAGAAATGGCTTGATTTATATCTGGCATAATGATGTTTTCTGTTAACTCTAAGACTAAGCAATCTGGAGCTACATTATTTGCCAATAAAAGATGAATAATTTTTTCACTAAAGTTAGGTTGCTTTAATTGATGTCCCGATATGTTAACTGCTACGCGTAAGTCTGTGAAACCTTGGTTATGCCAAAGTTTCATTTGTTTACAAACTTTCTTTAATACCCAATCACTAATAGGAAGAATTAAACCAGTTGATTCTGCTAAAGGAATCAGTTCTGTGGGAGTAACCATTCCTAATTCTGGATGCTGCCAACGTAATAAACTTTCAGCACCGATAATTCGACCAGAATGAATATCGACTATAGGTTGGTAGTAAACCAGAAATTGCTCATACTCTTCCCGTTCTATAGCACGACGCAAATACATTTCCATTATCTGTACTTTGGGAGAGAAAGTCTGGGCGTCAAATTTGGTAGAGACTTGCTTTGCCAAAGTTGCTTTCTTCGCTAAGCGGCTTGTGATCGCATTTAATAGTTCAGTACGAGTAAATGGTTTCGTCAGATAGTCATCAGCACCTAAATCCATCCCTTGACGAAAGTCAGCCCTAGCAGATTTTGCTGTGAGAAAAATAAATGGAATACTTGCTGTGACTGGTTCTTCACGTAATGTTGTCAAGACACCATAACCATCAACTTCTGGCATCATTAAGTCGCATAAAATTAAATCGGGAGTTTGAGAAACTGCTAAATCTAATCCAACGCGTCCATTAGCAGCAGCAATCGTATCAAAATCTTCTGCGGCTAATAAATCTATAATGTTTTCTCGTACTAGTTTTTCGTCTTCAATGACTAAAATTTTGGTCATGGCTTACCTCTGATGGAACGTAATTGTTTAACGGCAGAGTTACAGTAAATATAGTTCCCAGCCCAATTTCACTTTTTACCGTAATTTCACCATGATGAGTTTCCACGCAGTTTTTTACAATTGCTAGTCCTAACCCCGTGCCTTGAATGTTACCTACATTTGTAGCTCTATGAAAAGAATCAAACAGGTGAGGTAAGTCTGCTGGTGGAATACCTATTCCTTGGTCTTGAATTGTAAAGACTGCTCGGGCATGATGAAACGCCAGGGTAAATCTGACAGTAGTATTAGTTGGAGAATACTTAATTGCATTCGAGAGTAAATTACCAAGAATATGCCCTAGCAATTTTTCATCCATACAGCATGGCATGAAATCAGATTGACTACTAAAGTTGATTGCATGTTGATTATTGACATTCAGTTGTAATTCTTCCACGAGATAATGGCAGTATTCAACTAAATCAAAGGGCACAGGTCTAAAATCTAATTTTCCTGCCTCCACTTTCCCAATCACTAAGACATTGTTTAACATATCAGTCATACGCTTGACTGAAGTTTGAATGCGATGTAGGTGAGACAGTTGTTTTTCCTCAGTCCATTTATGGCGGTAGTGTTCTAACAACTCTGATGAAGAAAGAATAGTGCTCAGCGGCGTACGAAATTCATGGGAAGTCATTGAAACAAACCGAGATTTCAGTTCATTCAGTTCTTTTTCTTTATGCAGCGAAGCTTTTAATTCCTCTTCTAGTTGCTTACGTTCTGTGATGTCCAGCCAGTAACCGACAATTTCCAATGGCTCACCAGCGTCATCGCGCACGAGCTTTGCTTGGTCGTACATCCAGCGATATGTGCCATCCTTGTGCAAAAAGCGGTACTCGTGACTATTGTGCCCTTGCTCAACAAGTTTTGACACCCCTACAAGCGCCTGCTGTAAGTCTTCTGGGTGAATATGACTAGCCCAAAACCTAGAAGAGGCAGTAAATTCCTGTGCTTCATACCCCAGTGTTGCGATAACGTTTGCGCTCATAAACGTAATGCTATGCTCGCTGTGGATCTTGCTGCTATAAATCACACCAGGACTAGAAGAAAGTAAATATTGCAACCGCTCTTGCGAAACTAAGAGCGCCACCTCTGCCTGCTTGCGTTCTGTGATATCAGTTTGAATACTAATGTAATGAGTAAATTGACCATCATTGTCATAAACCGGAGAAATACTGACTTCATTCCAGAACAGTGTACCATCTTTGCGGTAGTTACGTAAAACTACGGTGCAACTTTTTCCTTGGGCAATGGCATCGTGTAACTCGGTCATACCCGGTTGATCGATATCATAACCGTGGAGAAAACTGTAGTTTTTCCCAATGACCTCCTCTACAGAATAACCAGTGATTTCCTCCAATGCTGAGTTAGCATATATGATCGGCGAGCCTGGCATTGTGACATCAGCAATGATGATGCCATTACTGCTAGCGGCGATCGCGCGATCGCGCAGTTGTAAATTTTCTTCTGCTTGTTTGCGTTCAGTAATGTCTTCAAAAGTCCCAAGAACCCCCATGACATTGCCTTCATGATCGTGAAGTGGGATTTTACTCGCCTCCAGCCAAGCTTGTTTACCATTCTTTCGGATGTGGCGAAAGATAACGTCATATTCGGGCGTATCAGTCTCCATCACTCTCAGGTCAGATTCATAGTAGAAGTCTGCCTCTTGTTCGTTAGCTAATAAATCGTAGTCAGTCTTACCCAGAATATCTTCTGGACTCTCAAGACCAACTATTTTGGCAAAGATGCGATTACAACCTAAGTACACAGAAGCTGTATTTTTCCAAAAGATACTTTGGGGGATGTTGTCCATAATGAACTGCAGCATTTCCTGCGATTGGCGCAGTTGCTCTTCTGCATACAGGCGATCAGTCATTTCAAAAATCAGCTGCCGATTCATTTCTTTGACAGTCCTTGTTCGTTCCTCAACTCGCGTTTCTAACTCTGCGTTGACCTGCTTTAGTTCTGCCTGTGCCTGTTGTAATGCTGCTTCTGTCTCTACATGTTCAGTAATATCTATAGAGCAGCCAATGTAACCAACAAAGCTGCCATCAGACGCAAATCTTGGAACGCCTATGTTGAGCAGCGAACGACACTGTTCATCTGGACGCAAATAACGACAGGTATACTGGAAATGTTGATGGTTTTTGAATGCTGCTTGGTATGTATCCCAACAGTGCTGTTTATCTTCAGGATGAATTCCTTCTACACAACCTTCACCTAGCAACTCTTCCAAAGGACGTCCTGTAAATTCTACACAGGATTGGTTGACAAATGTGTTCAAGCCATTAACATCCTTCATCCAAATGAGTATTGGTAACTCATCTGCCAGTTTGCGGAATTGCTCCTCACTCTCACACAATGTCTCAGTAGTTCTTTTTTGCTCGGTAATATCTTCGCAGCTCTTAAACGTGCAGCAATGAGACGGATTTGATACAATGTCCCCCGCCTGTTGTTCTATGACTTGACAAATACTTTCATAAGTGCATAAACCAACGAGTTGACCTTGCTCATCAATGAGTGGTACACAAAACAAATTATATTGGCGTAAAAATGACAGTATAAATACTAGACTAGGAATCTCAGAATATTTTAGTGTTGGTACCGAAGTTCTCATGACTTCAGACACTTTGGCAGTCTGTAGGTTGACGTCACAGAATAGAAGGTGTAACGCATCATGCTCTGTAAACCACCCTACTATCTGCAAATTCTCAACTATCAACACACACCTTGTTTGCGATTGATGCTTCTTCATCAGAGCTATGACATCTGATAAAAGTGTTTCAGGTGCAACAGTTAGGGGAAAAAAGTCAATTGCAGAATCTAATGATGGCAGTGAAATCAATTGAGCAAAGGTGTGCATAAATGTTTGCAAGAATCTACTAGCACAAAATAGTTTTCTATCTATTAAGTTATGTATTGAACAGGAAACAACTCAGAAGCAGGCAGCGCTGGTGTATCTCCTAGTGGGTACGGCCACGGCTGCGCCGAACAACAGACGCGCTCGTCGCATTTGCACACGCAATGCTTTGACTTATGCTTCCCGTACGTCGCTGCGGACTATAGTTACGTTGTTCGTGCGTAAGTCCAGGTGTATTTTCATTTTTACCTTGTCTATCGGTAAGATCTTGCGTAGATTCCCTTAAAAAAGTGAGGATTTATACTATATTTATGCTTCATATATTTTAGCAGAGGCAAGTCAGTGCACTGCTTCGCTTATGAACCAATACGCTTCACTCAAGAAGTTAAGTAGGAGAGCCAGTGCGAATGACGGTGAGGGGGTCGCAGCTCTTAAGGTGAGCGTCGATTGCGTATGCGCTTTGCGCACGCCAGAAGGCTAACGCGCAGCGTCTCCGTTCGGCACGGGGCCGTGCCCTCCGGGCGAAGGAGTTACCCCCGAACGCGAGTGCGTCTGGTGCAGGAGATACCCGGAGGGCTTTCCCGACCTAGGCATCTGGCGTTGGGCATTGCAATGCTTACCTTACTTAACTCCTTATACCATTTCACGAAATACTTGATACAAATGATTGGTCTCTAATTCTTTCTCCTCTGCTCCCCTGCTCCTCTGCACCCAAGCGCTGCCTATTTGTATCAATCTTAAAGTGAAACGGTATTAGCGGTGCAACTGTACCCGTTCTCCATAACGCAACAACTTCTCTATCGTGGCAAGACGGTTTTCCCAAACTCTGACTTGATATGGATTTTCCAACGCTTGTAGACGCATCCACTCTCTAAATCGAGACTGTAATGTTAAAAGCGATGTTCTTGCTGTTGCCAACTTACTATTGTCTGGGTTAATAGCCAGCTGATTTAAAGCACTTTGCACAACTTCTGCTTGAGAATTAAAACTTGAAAGCGTTGTGGAAGTTATTCGTAGCTTGTTATTTTGCTGTGCCAACTTCCACTCACGTTGTAAAGCAGTGTAACGAACCCAAGCAGTTTGAAAAGGTTGGCGGTGGGGAATGGGTTGTTTTTGTCCACGTTGAGCGCTACCTTGAGTGTTACTAAAAACTTGGTTGAGCTCATTGGTAAAATTTTGTGCAGCAAACAGAGCATAACCAGCAACAGGCAAGTCTCTAACTAGCTGAATTTGATCGAATGCTCCGACTGTTTGCAAAGAAAGTAGGCGAATTCCTGGTACCAGCAGGGAAGAACCCAGTTGTGTAGCACTTGTTATCCAAGGTTGTGCCAGTCGCTCAAAGCGCGGGGTATCTTGGGCATAAGTCATAGGCACAATTAAATCGATATCGCCGCGCCTTGCCCAAACTTCCCAGTGCTGCTGTAGCTTTTGAATGCGTTCTTGTTCTGGAAGGGGAAATACAGCAGCTGATAAAATCAAGTTCGGTCGCTTTTGTCGCAGTTGTTGCGATACTTGAGCAACAAAGCTATCAATTTGTTGAGTGCGAAATTCTGTCCACTTTTGCCACAGTTGGCGTTCTCTTGGGGAAACCTTCAGTGGATCTACACCAGCGATTTGCTGAAACTGCTCTCTAGCGGCTTTACCATAACCATAAGTCCGGTTAGCACCTGGATCTTGGAAGGGATAGCGAATGTAGTCTAGTTGTAAACCATCCACGTCATAACGACTGACAATTTCCTCATACAAGCTGAGCAAGTACTGCCGTACTTGAGGATTCGCTGGATCAAAGAATGGTTTGGTCTGTCCAGAAGGAATCATTTGACCACGATTATCGTAACCTGCCCAATCTGGATGAGCAGCAAGCACTGGTCCTGGGTAATTAGAATTTATATTGAGGAGTTGATTGTGACGTTGATTACCAGCCGCAAAAGCCCAAACCCAAGCGTGCAATTCTATACCTCGCTCATGAGCTAACTTAACAGCAGATGCTAGTGGATCCCAACCGCTAACTAAAGGGTTTTGCTGGGGTGTAATCTTGCTGGGATAAATGGTGTAGCCAGCATTAACCGTTTCAAAAAATATGGTATTAATCCCGGCTTGCGCCATGCGATCAAAAATCTGAGCCAGTCCCTGCTCGTTTCCTGCACGGATAATTGTTCCTCGATCAAGCCACATTGCTCTGATTTCTGGTTGAGCTAACCTTTTATTCAGAGGAAATTGGTTCCACAAATTCCCTCTTGCTATCAACCATTGCTGACGAGCCTGAGCATAGTTTTTTTCTGCAATCAAGTCGGGCAAGTTTTTCACTACTTCACGAGCAGAATCTAAAGCTTGTTCTGTGGTAGGAACTGCTGCCCCAGGTCTTGTTGATGCTACCTGTGCCTGTTGCGTCTTTGCTAACGCTGGATTGTTAGGATTTTCAGAAACAGCCAGTGCTGCTAAATTGGCACTCTCGACTCTACCAATAAGATTCTCTAGCTCATGCTGATAGGTGAGCACTTCAGTTCTGCTAATCGGTGCTTGTGAGTTAGGAACAACATCAAACCGCACTTTTTGTTCAAGTTGGTCAATCGCCTCCTCTGATTTTGGAGGTGTGATGCTGGGAATAGCCCTAGGTTGAGGAGCTGTGGCAATTTTGGGAGGAGGTGTAGGAGATGGGGGAGGCGGGGGAGGTGCAGGAGATGGGGAAGGTGCAGGAGATGGGGAAGATGGGGAAGATGGGGAAGATGGGGAAGATGAGGAAGCAATTGCTCCCCCTGCTCCCCTGCTCCCCTGCTCCCCTGCTCCCCTGCTCCTCTGCTCCCCTGCTCCCCCTGCTCTTCCTTGTCCCGTAGGAGTTGCTGGCGCTTTTGCTACGGTAGTAGAGCAGGTTTGAGAACCTCCCGCTACTTTAGTTGGCGCAGTCGAAGACCTTTTTAAAAAACGCTTAATGGAAGTCTGTAACCAGGCAGTATCTAGCTGTGCTGGGGAAGCAGCATCTACACCCCAGCGCCAGCCAAATAACGTGGAACGCTCATTAGCGACCACTGCTGCTGGGCTATCTTTAGCACCCCAAATAGCAGCAGCAGTAGATGTGGCGTTATCAGGAATGACGACGCCACCCCTGACTTCACCAAAGAGTCCGTTTTGGTTTGCCCATTCTATGAATTTTGCTTTTGGTGATGGTTGCAGCTTTTGTGGACTATTAAGGCTGAATCCCCAATAACCGCCCAGAATACTTCGCAGTAGCTGTCGCACTCCTGGTGCTGATAAACTCCCTACAGGACCGCTTGCAATTAAACGTCCTCCTTTGCTCATCCATTCTTCAAGGGCTATGGCTTGTGCTGGCGTTAATAACTCGACATTTGGTAAAAATAAAACTATGCGCGAGCCCCAATCTGCCGCACTCCTCACACTAGATAGAGGAATCACACAATACTTCACCCCAGCCGTTTGCAAGCGGTTTGTGATTCCTGTCCACTGATTTACATTTTCGTCACTCTGGACTATGCTCAATACTGGTTCTGAAGTTGTCGCCGTGGCTGGGAGAATGTTTAGTAAATGAAATATTAACAAATTGAAATTTAGAATCAGAAATCCTACTTTTTGAATTTTTGATTTTATCTTTTTACCTCGTCTTTTCTGATTTCTCACTAGACACTCTCGCTTTAACAATTCAAAATCTGCCCGTAGGGCACCCTTTAAAGAACAAAGTTTACCCTGAGCGGAGCCGAAGGGTAAACCCTACAGGCACGCTATATATTAGTGCAACTCAGCGATTCGTTTTTGAATACAATTTCCAGACGATTCATTATAGTACATTAAATGGTTTTATACAGGTTTGAAGAAACTCTTCAACTCCCGCCACTGGAAATATTTTGACATCCAGCTTACAAGCCACATCCTCAACACTTATATCATCTAAGAATATCAATTCACCATGTTTTAGCATGACATTTGGTAGCAAAATTCCATCTCCCAAATCTTGCCCCTGTAACTTCAAAAGCAAATCATGACCTGTTAGCAAGCCAGTAACGCTAATACTTTGTCCCCAGTAATCACTTGACAAAGCACACATTTTGACCTCTAAACCTTCAACAGAATTCAATCGCTTCAAGATAGGTTGAAACGCTTGTTCTACTGCATTGCCAACAACCCAAGTTAATTTTCTTGGTTGAACTTTTGGCGGTAGCAACTTGTCAGCAGCTTCTGTAAATTGTTTCAGAAACAGACGAATAGAACCAACACCATTATCTATTTGAGGATAGTCTTTATATTCAGATTCATCTGGTAAATCTACACCAGCAATTAAAAACCATTCATCAGCAAGCCAAAGGCAGTTTTTTCCTTTGCGGCGAAATTCTTGCTGTAGCCATCGCACCTGAGAAATGACTTCTTGTGCTTTCTCTCTAGTCACAGGTATCAGTTCATCTTGTTCTGGACGAAACCGCGTCAAACCGACTGGCACCACTGCCACAGAAGCAACAGCAGGTACTTCCCCAGTATGAAAAGATGCTAAATTTCTCAGTGTTTGTTCTAGATGAACGCCATCATTAATACTAGGACAAACCACAACTTGTGCGTGAATTTGCAGTCTTCTTTTTTGAAACCATTTGATTTGCTGCAAAATTTGTCCTGCACGCCCATTTTTCAGCAGTTTAGTTCTGACTTCCGGTTCAGTCGCATGCACAGACACATACAAAGGAGACAGCCGCATTTGTTCAATTCGCTGCCATTCTCGTTCACCTAAATTGGTAAGAGTTAAGTAAGAGCCATACAAAAAGCTTAGTCGGTAATCATCATCTTTCAGGTATAAGCTTGAGCGCTTACCTGGTGGTTGCTGATCGATAAAGCAAAACGGACAACGGTTATTACACTGAATCAAACCATCAAATAGAGCTGTTTCAAATTCTAACCCTAAGTCTTCGTCATAATCTTTTTCGATTTCCAGGGAGTGGGTTTTGCCAGTAGCGTCTAAAACTTCTAATTCCAAGACCTCATCAGCGCACAAAAACTGATAATCTATCAAATCACGAGGATGTGTACCGTTGATGCTGACAATTGCATCTCCTGGTTCAAATCCAATTTCAGCAGCGATGGAATCTGGTAGGACTTTAGTAATTCGGGCAGGATGAATGATAGCCATGAGTTGTGAGTGATGACATATGAGTGACTAATTATGAGTTAATATGCAATAATCAATAGTCTACAGACCTGTAGGCTCACAAGAGTAATAAAACACGAATTTATAGTTTATCGCTACTCATTTTAACTTACTGAGCCTTTGAGTACCTTTTGATACTTAATTTTATAGTTAAGAATATTCTTTAATCTTTAATCAACGACGAAAATTAGCGCATTTAAGTTAATATCAAATAAGAAAAACTATCTGTGTTATTTCGGTCAAGTAAGTATTAATAGTAGCAATTAACATTTAGGTGCAGAAAAGAATTTCAAGCAACCGTGTGCTGCTGGCAACTCTATCATTGAGTGTTGCACTATTTTTCATGATAGGGCTTTCCCTGTCATTTGGAGCGGTCGGGATGACTCCATCTCAATTGTGGCAAGCAATACTCCGTCAAGGCGATACGCTCTATCAAACAATTATCTGGGATTTACGATTACCTCGCACTCTAGCAGCAATTCTGGTAGGTGCGGCTTTGGGAATGTCTGGCGCACTGCTTCAAGGAATGCTGCGCAATGGACTGGCAGATCCATTCTTACTTGGCATCTCTGCTGGTGCTGGTTTAGTCGTTGTGCCAATATTCACCTTAGGGGTATTACAGAGTTGGGTTCCTTTGGCTGCTTGGATTGGCAGCTTGTTGACAACTCTTTTTGTTTATCTGCTGGCGAAGAGTGGAGATGGGATTTCAATTGAACGGCTTATCTTGGGTGGAGTCGCGATTAGCTCATTATTTGGATCAATTCAATCGGTTTTGTTGCTGCTGACAGACAATGGACAAGTGCAAGCAGCATTAAATTGGCTGATTGGCAGCTTGAATGGAAGAGGATGGAACGTTGTCGTTATTGCCGGACCATATATTTGTTTATCCTTATTGCTGGGAAGTTTCTTAGGTCGTAATGTTAATTTACTGAATTTGGGGGATGACTTGGCTGTTGGGTTAGGGGTTTCTTTGGTGCGATCGCGCATTTTTATCGGTGCTATAGCCACACTATTAGCCGCAGGTGCTGTAAGTGTCGCCGGATTAATTGGTTTTGTCGGCTTAATCGTTCCCCACGGAATCCGCTTGTTCGTTGGGACAGATTACCGAGTTGTTTTACCATTGAGTGCTGTTGGTGGTGCTTTAGTTCTGACAGCAGCTGATTTGCTGTCTCGCTTGGGTGCTGTGGAGTTACCAGTTGGTGCTGTCACTGCGCTTTTTGGATCACCTCTGTTTATTTGGTTGTTGTATCAACGCAAAGGAAATTTTAATTAATATAGGATTTACGCAAAAACCCTTTAAAACTCTCTTAACTTCGTGCTCTTTGCACGGCAGGTGCTACAACGGGGGGAACCCCCCTCCGGGTTCGCCAGATGCCTACGGAGGGAAACCCTCCTGCAGCACTGGTCTCACCGCAACGCACTGCCTCGTCTTTGCGGTTTATTTTTTCTTTAATTCTTGTAATAGCCAAAATCCCAGAGTTGATTTATTCGTGAGATATTATGGAGACAATTTTTAGAAGGCTACATCTAAGTCTCTCCTCGTTTTAGATGTTCTTCGCCCCAATGACAAAGGACTTGTAAAACAGGTTTAAGACTTCTGCCGTAATCGGTGAACGAATACTCAACTTTGGGAGGGACATCTGAATAAACATGTCGATTGACAATCTTATCTTTCTCTAGTTCTCGAAGTTGTTGAATCAGCATTTTTTCTGTGATTTCAGGCATTAATCGCTTCAGTTCACTGAATCGTCTTGTTCGATCTTTCAAGTGCCACAATATCAAAATCTTCCACTTGCCGCCTAACACTTTTAATGTTGTCTGCACAAATACAGTGCCTTCTGTCTGTTCTTCTGGCATTTACTTCACCTCATCTATCTATAGGCACGAACAAAAAAGTAAGTACTTCCCAAAAAGTAAGCATAAATATAGCCTGGTAATTGTTGAATGAATATCTTTACGATCAACAAGTAACACGATGTCATCTTTACAGGGAAAAGTTGCGATTATTACCGGTTCCTCTCGCGGTATTGGAAGGGCGATTGCTGAACGATTAGGACGAGACGGGGCAAATGTTGTGATCACCTATGCGGGCAATCGAGACAAAGCAGAGGAAGTTGTCCGGGCGATTGAAGCAGGAGGTTCACAGGCGATAGCACATCAGCTAGATGTGCGTAACCTGGAAGAGATTCGCGCCCTATTTGAGAAAACCATACAGCACTTTGGTAAAGTAGACATCTTGGTCAACAATGCAGCGGGAAAAAATATCTTCAAACCCACCTCAGAGATGACCGAAGACGAATACAACAGCATGTTCGACATCACGCGCGGTGTGTACTTTACCCTACAGCAAGCCGCCCATCATTTAGCAGATGGCGGTCGGATTGTCAGTATCTCGACTAGTGGTACGGCAATGGCAATCCCCACTGGGGGAGCATATGCAGGCTGCAAAGCGGCGATCGAGCACTTTAGTGCTGCACTAGCGAAAGAGTTGGGCAGACGCGGCATTACCGTCAACACGGTTTCTCCCGGTGTCACCGATACAGATGGATTAGTACTCGATCAAGAGCAAGTCAATCAACTAATTGCTCAAACGCCACTCGGACGTTTAGGTCATCCGGATGATGTTGCCAGTGCCGTTGCTATGCTGGTTTCTGACGATGCCCACTGGGTGACGGGACAGAGCTTGCGGGCAAATGGCGGCATTGTATAATCATAACCAAGGAGAAGCACCAATGACCTCACCTGTCACACTCATCAATGTCTTTGCTGTACCTCAAGGCAAAGAAGCGGAATTCATCAAAACGTGGAACCAAACGGGTCAATCTTTGAAAAATGCCTCAGGATTTATTGACGCAAACCTGCATCGCAGTATAGATTCCAACGCTCGGTTTCAGTTTATTAATGTCGCGCATTGGGAAAGTGTAGAAGCTTATCAAGCCGCAATTTCTGAGCATGAGCCGCAGGAGAAACATCTGTCCTGGTTAGAGGCTAATCCTGCGTTGTATATCGTCGAAGCCCAATACTAAGCAGAAATTTATCTAGCTCCACAGTCAACAAAACCACCTGAGTAAGACTCTCAAGGGCAGGTTTTTTATAGTGCTGTGGAGTTACCAGTTGGTGCTGTGACTGCACTTTTTGGATCGCCTTTGTTTATTTGGTTACTGTATCAACGTAAAGCAGGGATTTAGTGCAGAGAAAGAGCAGGCACATAAATGTATCACTCAGAGGCATTGCTGTAAAACTTCACAATTAACGTTTTTGGCAGAGGTCATGTATCTTCAAAGTAGATACATGTGAAAAGAAGATTTGAGCGTGTCATTCTTCAGAGGATGTTTGTAGAGTATCCATTCATACTAGACCAGGCGACTGGAAGTCGCGGCTACATAGACAAAACCCGCCTGCGCGGGTTTAAAACTGTTAATTTTTGGTTAGTCCGCGCAGGCGGACTTCGCTTGTGTAGTAGCGAATTCTATTCGCCCAAAACTTTTAAAACATCCTCTCAGCCAACATCATTAGAAAATTTATGACCACCATCGTTACGAAATGGGGAAACAGCTTAGCGGTTCGCATTCCTAGAGCATTGGCAGAACAGGTACAAATTCAAGAAGGAAGCGATGTGAGTTTGAGCATTTCGGGTGACAGCATTGTCATCACACCAAGAAAGCCGAAAAAATATACGCTTGATGAATTACTAGAAGGTATGACACCAGAGAAATTCCATTCTGAAGTTGATACCGGAATTGCAATTGGGAATGAAATTTGGTAAATACTCCATAAATTTGAAGAAATCGCCAAAACACTCAATACTGAAATAGTTGTGTTTTAGGGATTTTTAAATTAGAATATTCAAGTGGGTTGTATTTTGAGCAACTCTATTTCCTGAAAAAAATTTATCTCGCTCCGCTGACACCAGAGAAAAGAAAAAAGAGTAAAGGGTAAAAAGGATAAAAGTATAAAGGGCTACTAAGTCCAGGCGGCAGAACACGCAACGCGGAAACCGTCGGATCCGTAGCCGTAGCCCAGATAGATTATGCTGCGATACGCCGAACGGCAGAGACCGCGAAGGTCGTTCCAAGAACCACCCTTCAGGAAATTGTATTGTAACGATTATCACCGATACAGGCACTGCCATCTTTTGGTGCTCCTTCATAGTTTTCATGCCAAATATCAGCACACCATTCCCAGACATTGCCATGCATGTCGTATAAACCATTGTGCTCGACATCTTTTGCGGCTAATTTTCCAGCCTTGAGCATTCACCGTTACCACATCAAATTCAAACGATTTGAAAACTGATTCGTTGCTAACGTTGGAATCGATAGCGTTAATTTCTTGAGCGACTTTCTGCACATCAGGATTACCAGGTCGTTCATTCAATGCTCCCTGAATTAATTCTGGTATGCGACCTTGGTTGTCAAGCTGCTGTATTAAGTGGAAAACAACTAATTATCAACCCATCCTTCAGCTTCTGCGGCTTGAATTAATCTAAAGACAATTGCTTTTAAGTCATTGCCCATTGCGATTGCATTTAGGTTTTTTCCAAACTGGAATTGTACTAATTCAGCAAGTCTTTGCTGTTCTGGAAATGCCTCAATTAGAGCTTGTGTGAATTGTTTGTATTGCTGACCAGTTAATTTCATGAGTTCTTTTACGCAAGTGCAATATTTCTACTGTACAATTTTAGAACTCCATTCTTACCTTTTGTCTTCAGTAGTAGTCGTGCAGTGCTTTTTGGTGTGATGCGCGTTAAAATTCACTTCATACCTCACCCTGCTTTATTCGTGAGATATTATGGAGACGACTTCTAGAAAGCTATGAGTATGATTCCAGTACGAAAATCGCGGTAAAAACTGCAACATAGAAACTACTTCAAAGATTAAACCTACCTATACCAGAACTAAGTGAACACATATTCGTTGAAGTATATATAGGTTTTTACTAATTGTTTTATCGAAAAAAGTATAGATAAATACTAAATATTCAAAAAACAGATGAAATGTGTTTCCAAACTTTTTTCCGGAAATATAATAACGGGCATTGAATATAAGTATTAAGAACTAAAATAGGACGCCTGACCACTACGAAAAGGTATCCAAATAATCACTTATAACCAAAAAAAGATGAATATAATTATTCGTTTGCTTAGCGCATTCGCATTCTCTGCGTCTGCGTTTACTGCTGTTTCTTTTATGACACTAGCAGAGGAAGTTACCAATGCTCCTCAACAGAGAACACTGCAAAGAATTTGCTCTTTCGATCCAATTGCGGATTTGTTGCCGACTCCACAAAATCAGCCAACCAATTCTCCGCTTTCCTACCTTGCGCAACAAGGTTTTATACAAAACCCAGACGGTTCCTGGATCTGTTATGTGAACGATCCCAAGAAAGAATCGCGCTATTATACTCTCTTCAAAGTGCAACAAATTGATAGTAAAGTTGTAGCAAGTTCTTTCCTAGAAAACGGTAGTTTAATTGACAGACAAGATGACCGCAGCTTGGACTTGTTCATGATGCTGATTAAAAACCATACAAACGCAACTCTCGGTAATCGTCAAAGTATACGCAGATATCTCGAAGCCTTCATGTCTTTAGTCAAGCAAGGCAAAGTTCCAGCCTCACGTCGTGGGTATCTCTTTGACAGTCCAAGCCGTGGATTTGTCTCATACTATCCCCTTACAAGTGGAAAAATCCAGGGTACAGCAATCACCATCGACATCAATATGTTGCGAAAAAATTAGCTGAAGAGTCAACATCTATAGTCGGTTGATTTGCTGTCACAGTGGTGTTTCCTAGTTTTTGCAGTTCTGCTTATTAAACTATATTTTGTAGTACGTAATGCTATGCTGTCTTGAAGCTTATTATAAACAGTTTTGTCATCAAACTAATGAGCAAGGCGAGTGAGATTTTCAACTGAATTATCCAATGGGCAGAAGGCGAAGAACCAATACGCGCTATCATTCTGGTTGGTTCGGAAGCACAGAACGAACCTGTTGATGAATTGGCTGATTTCGATGTTACAGTCTTTACCACAAGCTACCAGTTCTACCTCCAGGATGATAGGTGGTTGTTTCACTTCGGTCAGCTATTTGACTGTGATGCGCGTTAAAATTCACCTAATAGTAGCACTCGGATCTATGGCTGTGTGCTGGATGTGGATATTAAGAATGGAAAAATTTGGGTGCAGCATGACGGAACTGAGGATGCAATTGCAGATCAGTTTGTGGCGCGAGGAGTTCCCAAGCAAGATATTGTGCTAGCATATCATGCGCCTCATGTGCGACAGTACACAGACTTTGCAGTGGGGTGAGAAACTGTAACTGCTCTCATGTAACGGATTGGCGTAATAAAATGCCATTAGAAACAAACAATCTCACTGGTGGATACGATGGTAAACCAATTGTCCAAGAAATCCAAATCGCACTCCAAGCAGGAGAATGGCTAAGTCTAGTCGGTGCGAATGGTTCCGGAAAATCCACCCTCCTAAAACTCATGAGTCGCCTGCTGAAACCACAAACAGGCGCTGTGCTACTGGATGGGAAAGCTATTCACACTCAAAAGGCTACTGCTGTCGCCCAAAAATTAGCGTTATTACCGCAACAGCAAACGATACCTGCAGGGTTAACGGTGCGACAGTTGGTATCTTTAGGACGCACACCCCATCAACCTTGGTGGCAATGGGAGTTAGATTCAGAAGATAGAGATAAAGTTGAGAAAGCTTTACAATTAACTAGGATGAAATCTTTGTGCGATCGCCCCGTAGAACAATTATCCGGCGGTGAACGACAAAGAGCTTTTTTAGCGTTAGCCTTAGCTCAAGATCCGCAAGTTCTGCTATTAGATGAACCAACGACTTATCTAGATATCCGCTACCAGTTGCAGTTACTGGAACTGCTCAAACAACTCAACAAAGAACAAAGTTTATCCATTATCACAGTGTTGCATGATGTGAATTTAGCCGCAAGGTATAGCTCTCGCATTGCGCTGTTGTGCCAAGGTAAAATTTGGGCAGTGGGAGAACCAAGGATAGTTTTAACGCCTGAAAATTTAGCTGATGTTTTGGGTGTAAAAGTTGCTGTCTTGGAAACGCCAGTTGGTTTGCAAATTTGCTCCTTAGCAGCTATTGATGATGAATACCAAGCTGAATCTAGCAATGAATAAAAATATGGAGTGATTATGCAGCGCCGTTTCATACTATTTGGATTAATACTGTGGTTAAGTCTGGTTACTTTTGCTTGCACTGTAACAAATGAGCAGGCAAAAAATACAGATTCTAGTTCTATCTCTACATCGCAACCACTCTCCCAAAAGTCAGTCAAAAGAATTGTTACCCTTTCATCTCTTTCATCTGATATTATTTCTCAACTTGATAGCACAAAACTAGTCGGTATCAGTGGTAGTAGTTTATTCAAAAATGACCCACGATTTAAAGATATTCCTCGTGTGAGTGAAGGGCAAACACCACCAAATTTAGAGAAAATCGTAGCACTGAAACCAGATTTGGTTATTGGCGCTGAAGGTTTTTCTAATCTGACTACCGACAAACTCAAAGAACTGGGTATAACAACTTTACTCACTAAAGTTGACAGTTGGGATGGATTACAAAATTTAACCAGAACTCTGGCAACAATAGTTAATGTCGATCCTACACCGCTATTAAATCGGTATCAAACTTTTTTGCCTGATAAGCCGACTCAGAATCCTTCCACATTAGTGCTGGTTAGCCGTCAACCAATTTTGTCACCAAGCAAGAAAAGTTGGGCAGGAAATTTGCTAGAGAAATTTCAAGCACAAAATGTGTCTGCAGATTTACAAGGTAAAATTTCAATACCTGGTTATGTGACGCTTTCTGCTGAGAAAGTTTTGGAAGCAAATCCAGAAGTCTTAATTGTTGTTAGTCCTCAACCTGGATTATTAAAATCTTTCAAGTCAGAGTCTTTTTGGAATCAACTCAAAGCAACGAAAAATAATCGAGTCTATGAGTTCGACTACTACGGACTTGTCAATCCTGGTAGTATAGATGCGATTGAAAAAGCTTGTGGGCAACTCAAAGTAGCACTCAGCAATTTCAATTCAAAAACTTAAAATCAAAAATTTCAAATCCAAACTTTCAAATTAAAGAATAAAGTTTAGCGGTAAAGACGAGAGAACTAATTTGGAGATGAGGGCGATAGCTAGCCCCTAAGGGGGCGCTGCGCAAACGCTTGCCTTACTTTGCAAAGCGCGAGCGCATGAGCGTGAGTCCCTTCGGGACACGCTGCGCGAACGGCAGATCGCTGTGTTGTTCATTAGACAAATTCAAAAGGAGCAATGACAGATTTAGTCACAGATTCTTACAACATTGGACTTGTTGCAGAAGTAGGGAACTCTTAACAGGGGACTCTTAAGGCTTAACTCTTAACTTTTAACAGAACCTCGTAAAATTTCACTTTTGCAATCTTGTCTATTGATCAGAGGTGTTCATGATTCCGACTTGTCTACTAATTCACTTAACTCGCCAGGATAAAAGCAATCTTCTAGAATCTCGGTTAAGTTGTAGGGACAATTGAGAGGAAAGATTTGTTCTGGCAAATCAGTTTCTCCCATTGCTAAGTCCTTAGCATTCTCATATGCTTCTTGCAGAGGGTCATCAAGATAAGGTTTGAGGCTTGGGTTGTCTTTTAGTAACCGTACCGTATCGCGACGCTGTATGCGAAGTGTTGCTAGCCAACTGCGGCGGCGACGCTGAGGTTGGTATTCCCATTTCAGCAAATGTCCAATCAACACACTCAAACGGCTACGCAGTTCTTGGCGTTGCTGCTTACCCAAAGATTCAATCTCCTCAATTAGGTTTGGTATGTCAATCTGACTCCACTGTTGGTTGCGGAGCAACGTTGCTTGTTCCTGTGTCCAAGCGTAGAAGTCGGACTCGTAAAGCTTTAATGCAGGTATTGATGTCTTTGCCATCCTTGGGTTTGTTTCAGGCATATACATTAGGTCGGTTGATTCACCACAATTTTTATTGTAAAACTGTCCTCTCTGGAGTTGCTCAGTTGCTAGGTATGTTCATTTTGAGAGGGGTTCTGAATGTATAAAAATTGTCTTTTTATCAAAACAGAATCTCGCTCAGGCGGAGCCAAGGCGTGGATGGGTTCCCAGCCCAGAGGCTGAGAACCAGTCAGGACAAGGGCTGTGTCTTAGCTTAGTGCCATGAGTTTATACTTAACTCAACTTGGAACTGCCATAGTCAGAATCAATGAACAATGAACAATGAACAATTATCAATTACCCCACAACTTCACCAATCAATGAACAATGAACAATTATCAATTCATTGATAATTGACAATTCATTGGTTAGAGGCTTGTATCCTTAAATTGATAATTGATAATTGATAATTGCCAACTGATTGGTCAAACATTTTTCAATAATCCTGCTCCAATCGCTCCTAATATAAGTACGCCAAACACCAACCGATACCAAATAAATACCCAAGTGCTTCGATTTTTTAAAAAGCGTAACAACCCAGCGATCGCTATATAAGAAAATATTCCAGCAGAAACAACGCCAACAATCAGAGGAACTATCCCTGCATTCTCTAACCCTCCTCCCAAAACATCTTTTAACTCAACTAACCCAGCTAAGGTAATAGCAGGCATACCCAGCAAAAAGGAAAACCTTGCTGCTGTTGCTCTTTCTAAACCCATAAATAATCCTGCTGTCAGGGTAGAACCGGAACGAGAAACACCAGGAATTACTGTTAGAGCTTGAGCTAATCCCATGAATATCCCATCTGACATATTCAGTTGACTAAATTCCCGCTTTCGTGTACCAAGTTTTTCTGCTATCCCTAATAAGAGCGACATAACAATTGAAGCAATTGCGATCGCCCCCAAACTCCGCAAGGGTGAGTTATCAAAATCAGGAATAAACTTTTTGATGAGAAGTCCACAAAAGACGATTGGCAATGTTCCGATGAGAATTCCCAGGGTGATACGAAAGTCGTTGTCTTGGTAATCAGAACGGGCGATCGCTTTTACTGCTCCCGTCCCAAGTTGCGTCAAATCGCTCCAGAAATACCACAGTACAGCCGCAATACTCCCAAGCTGAATCACAGCGGTAAAAGCAACCCCTGGATCACCCCAACCAAGAACAACAGGCACAACTTTTAAGTGTGCTGTACTACTGATAGGCAGAAATTCTGTAGCTCCTTGTACAAATCCTAAAACAAAAGCCTGGAAAATATTCATCTGTTGCACGCCATCCCCTGCACTTGGTTCGGCGCTGAGAACTTTTATCGGTTCTGCGACAACCGAGATGATCGCGGATGCAACGCTTAAAAGCAAAAACCATTGACGTTTTGATAGAGCCATTCCTTTATTCATGCTCACTGTCTTTACAACCCATTACACAAATAGTCCATAGACAAACCCGGAGGCAAAATACTTTTTGCTCTTTGTGCTGCGCGGTGAGACAGCACGGCGCAGGAAGGCGTGCTGCTCACTTTACGGTTTGGAGCCTATTGTCCACAAAATACGGAAATACGTAAATGAAATGCTCAATACGTTAACACATTCTTAATTCTTAGATTAAGCTAGAATAAAATACCCCCCTAGGGGATATATGTTGTGATATCTTAAATAAGATAAAGATAAGTAACAAATATTAAAAACATTGGTTAACAATACTTTGTCCTCTTACGTTGCTTCTACTACTACGATTCAGCCAGTTCAGCCAACGAAAAGCGCTGATGTTCCTTTGTTGTGGAAAGTCGCCTCTGGGCCAGCATGGTTAGTTTTTGCGGCGGCGGTCTTTTTGGTGTCTGTGCCTGTGTTTATTGAAGCACCACTTGTGCGATCGCTTCCGTGGTTGAGTTTAGCTTTAACAGCAGGTTGGATATGGCTGAGTTTGAAATTAATGTCGCGTCCCTCTACGTATGTTTGGGGAGATTTGCTTTTAGGATTTAGTTGGAGTTGGCTCGCAGGCTCAATTTACTGGGGCTGGTTGCGCTGGGAACCGTTATGGCATTTACCTATTGAGTGTATAGGTTTACCGTTTGCGTTGTGGTGTCTGAGTCGGAACTGGGGGAAAATCGGTAACTGGTTTTATTTAGGTTCTTTACTCGGTACAGTGTTAACCGATGTGTATTTTTACTTGGTAGATTTAATCCCTTATTGGCGGCAAATCGTGCGAGTAGAATCAACATTGGAGGCGACACCAATTTTACAAAGTGCTTTGGCACAAGTCCAAACGCCTTGGGGACAAGCTTGGGCGCTAACTCTCGCCATAGTCTTGTTAACGGTGGGGCTTTTGTCTTTATCAGGAAAGCAGCGGCATTGGTACGCTTTTAGTGGAGCGGTTTTGAGTACCATATTGGTGGACTGCTTATTTTTACTGGCAGCAGTTCTAGCTTAAAAAGAACTCAGCTTGGGCTGAACGCAGAACGCAGAATCTACCCACGGATGAAATCCGCACTTATTTAAATTAAAAAATTCTTTTATTCGACTGTGTCCTCTACTCAGAACAAGAACGGACAAAGTTTGACTTTTCTTCTGGCTCATCCATTCTGAGTTTCTAACTTTTGGAGTACGCTCATCAAAACAGGTGTAAATATTTTACCTAGAATCCTGAAATTGCGCTTTGAGTGATTGTAATTTGATTTAGGCATAGCCTATCACTATTACCAATACACAATTTGCGGTTATATTACTATGCAAGCAAGCCAGCCGAACCCCAAAGAAGAATATATCTACGCTGGGCAGCCCGGTCAAGACGTACCATCCTTTGACGCCAAACGTCCTTTACCCGCAAGAGTCCAGCCGAAGCCGCGATATGTGGCAAACCTTGCGATGCATCGTCTAGTTCCCCTACAAACCCAAACCCCAGGTTCACCACCTGTGCCGCCAACACCGGGCATCACTGGTGTTCTCGAAGCAATGGCAAAGATAGGACAAAGACCCCCTCAATGGATGCCTGCTAACTTAACCCGGTGCCATCCTGACAAGTTCAGCGATAATTTTTTTGTCGAACGTCGTCTCAACGGTTTCAACCCAGGTAAATTCAAGCGAGTCAAACACCAGCCTTGGCAGTACATCATCCGCTACGATTGCACCAAGTATACACTTAAAGAAGGTGGTATTCTACCTTCCTTAATTGAGGCACGATTCAAACTCGAAGATAAAGCTTTATATCTTGACTCGATTGAATTCACTCTCAACGGCGAAACAGAGACTCATGTGCCTGGTGATGCTGACTGGGAATGGTCAAAGCGATTATTCCGCACTGCTGAGTTTGTCTTTCAAGAAATTCAGACTCACCTCGCACGTACCCATATAAATATGGGTCAGTATGCAATAGCGTACTATCGCAATATAGTTAATAACCCAATCCGCTTGCTGCTTGAACCTCACTTCGACGGTCTACTCAACATTAACGTTTTAGGAGGCTCCATAATATTTGGTGATACAGGTATTATTCCTGAAGCTTCGGCTTTGAGTTCCCAAGAAGTAGACAATGTACTTAAAGATGAAATTAGACGCCTGTCTTACCGTAATTGGAGTCCTTCTGGTTATGCGTTAAAAGATTACGTGCATAACAACAACTTTGACCCGGCGGCAAACAGTGTATGGGAAGCGTTTAGAGATTACGTGTCGCAATTCTTCGAGGCACACCATACGGGTATTAAGACTTATTGGTCGGAGGTTGAGGGAATGTCCAAGGACTTAGTGACCCACTCAATCCTCAACCCGGAATTGGGAACACTTGCGATCGCCAATATCAAAGACCTGAAGCAGCTTTGTATCTACATGATTTTCCACTCTTCGTTCTTTCATTCGTGGGTAAATAACAAACAGTATGAGGATGGTGGTGACATAGACTATGCCACTCTTGGTCTTTGGGACGAACATAATCCTAAGTATGACCCATCTGCGGTGGCTCAAAAACACGCTAAACAAGTAACCCTAGTTTGGACGCTGTCGAACGTATACTACAACCCCATCATGGAATTTGGTTCTCCCGACCTCAAAGAACACCTGTGGAAACGCCGCGAATCTATACAGCGGGGATTACCTTTGGAGTCAATCATGATGAGCACTAATATTTAACTGACCAAGCTTGTGTGATCATGCTTTCCGTGTTATCAATGTCCGCAGGATTTATGGCGTATCGCACCTCAGCCTAAAGCATCCTCGCTCTTTGGTATGCGCAGCGTGTTCCAAAGAGCGATCTGCCGAACGCTCATGCTGAGCGCTTTGCGCGTGAGGCAAGCGTTTGCGCAGCGCCCCCTTAGGGGCTAGCTATCGCGAAGCGGCTCCCAGAGGCGAGCATCGCACACAGCAACAGACGCATAAACGCGTCTCGCCTGCATCACCCGATCGCTCATTCCTGATAAGCAAATTTTATTAACCCTATCAACTCTTCAAATGTAAACTTTCATTGATATTCTGTAACAAAATTGTTATATTTATTTACATAAGTTCAAAATAAAAAAATAAACCAAAAAAACGAGCTACGTATATTTGTTACCGCTCTAGTTTCGCTTGTCTTGGGCGTCAGCTAATATTTTTAGATTTCGACGTTGGTACTTATTGACATTTGGACTTCTCCTCATCACCTCGGTTGGTTTCGCCGAGGTTTTTTGTTGCAGTTGGGTGCGATGCCTTATTCGCGTAGGCTTACAGCGCTAAAAACAAAAAGTAATCTGTTCGGACTTACGCACGTTCTCAAATTCATTATCCTGTGCATAAAATCTGTTGGGGGAAACTTCCCCCGACTTAACGAAAATCGGTAGTTTCAGGTTTTTCTCCATTACCACTCGACAAATAGCGATACGCCAAGGGCGTCTGCTTTCCCTTGTAATCGCCTAATAATCGTTGAAAAATTAAGCTTAAATGTTTGAATCTTCCTGCTAAAAGCGCAGCGCAATCTTACCAAAATGTGCCCCACTTTCCATATACTCTAACGCCTGCCGCACTTCCTCAAAGGGAAAAACTCGGTCAACAATAGGTTTGATACCATGTAAAGCAATTGCCTTGTTCATTGCCTCAAACATAGCGCGACTGCCTACATAGATGCCTTGTACGGTAATTCCTTTGTGCAAAATCGATACTGTACTGACATCTGCGCTGAATCCAGAAAGCACTCCAATCAAACTGATATATCCACCGTAGCGTACAGCACGTAGGGATTTATTGAAGGTTGCAGCACCGCCAACCTCGATGATGCGATCAACTCCCACCTCATTTGTCAGTTGCCAAACTTTCTCATCCCAATTTGGTGTAGTTTTGTAATTGATAAGTTCAGATGCCCCAAGTTGTTTTAATTTCTCTAACTTCAGATCGCTGCTAGAAGTGGCAATGACTTTTACGCCCATTATCTTGCCAAACTGCAAGGCAAATAAAGACACTCCTCCGGTACCTTGTATGAGAATAGTATCGCCAGCTTTCAGCTTGCCATCTGTTGTTAGGGCATTCCAAGCCGTTACCGCAGCACAAGGTAAGGATGCTGCTTCTTCGTCAGAAAGATGTTCTGGGACATGAACAACGCCATTTTCATCAAGCGTCACGTACTCAGCCAAGATACCATCAATAGCTCCCCCTAACGCTGATTTTGATTTGTCTAGTGAAAACTCTCCTTCTAACCAGGTTTGCATGAAAATGCCAGCGACGCGATCGCCCACCTTAACTCTACTCACTCCATCGCCAACAGCAACGACTTCCCCCACACCATCAGAAAGTGGAATAAACGGTAGCTTTTGCTTAGAACCATATGCCCCTTTCACTGTCAACAAGTCTCGGTAATTCAGTGAAGCCGCACGCATCTTGAGGAGAACCTGTCCTGCTTTTGGTTGTGGTTCTGGTTTTTCAACCAGTGTCAACGCATCTAAACCTTCTTTAGAGTGAACTTCCCAAACTTTCATCGCAGTTTCCTAATTGCTTTGTTTTACTGCTTGCTTATTATCACAAATTCGTACAATTTTGATCTGCATTGCCTAAACAAACCAAGGTTTTTATACTAAATCTCCACTGATTCTAAAGGTAAGTGAGTTGCCGTTAGGCAACTTACTATGCTTGCAAAAACAGAATGCACTAGTTGGTTAATTTAAGCTAGCCAACGCTTCTATTGCATGCCACTCTGGAGGTTTCAAACAATTTTCCCCAAGTATTGGAACCAACTTCTCCATCTACTCTGATGCTTGCAGCTGTTTGGAAATCTCTTACAGCTTGGTCAATGTCTTGTGAGAAATTGCCATCGAAGGAGTCATTGTTAACATAATTGAGAGTGACCAATATCTGTTGCAAGAATCTTACAGCTTCACCCTTGTCACCTTTGTTTAGAGTTGGTAGGTCGTTCCCGTTTATATTGGGAAATTTTACAGCGTCATCCCATTCTGTGGGTCCGCAAGTGCGATAGAAATTATCGCCCAAAGCACGCCAAGTTTTATCTCCAACTTCTCCATCAACTTTCAATTGAGGAGGCTCAACATTAGGAACTGAATTCCGTTTTTGTTGGAATTGTTTGACAGCCTTCTCTGTGTTTGAACCGAAGTCTCCGTCTACTCCAGCGCGACTAATCTCAAAGCCATAGCTGATCAACAGGAATTGTAGGTATGCTACAGCCCGACCTTTAGAACCTTTTTTTAGAAGTGGCATATTCTTAGTTGCAGTAGATGGATTGGTAGATGTCATGATTTTTCTCCAGGTATTGTTTGTTTTGTTTAAGTGATGGAATTTTGTTTTGACCAGCCCGCAACGGAAGCCGCTACGCGAATCAACAAGGCGTCCTTGTCTAAATCCCCTTGATTTATCTATGGAGATTTCCCTGTTACCTGTTCCCAATTAAGCTGTTCCCTCTTAATGGATAACAGATAAGTAGGTGGACAAAATTAAACGTAAAATGCAAACCAATGAAACCCTCTCAGGACGAGGTTTTCCCTTCTGCCCTCTGCTCTTCTACTTAGTTGCGGTTATTTTTGACTTATGCAGTTTGACTAGCCTCAAACTCGTGCGGCTTCGCAGCAAGCATTATATGAAAGAAACACCTTTTTCCCTTACACACGCCAGATACCTCTGTCGGGAAACCCTCATCAAGTACTGGCTCAACGGACAGGTGCCTCAAGTCGGGAGACCCGCCCACGGCACTGTCCTCCCCTACACCCCTGTGTTTCTTGAGAGTTGAGCAACTTTGGCAATGGAGATTGAGCTTGAGGAGATACCATAAGTAATTCACCGGACTTAAAATTACGTCTCCAGACGAGAGAAGAGCGATTGAGCCTACTCAAGCTCAAAACCAAATATTGCTGGCAAGCCGAACGGCACAGCCTACAGTCATAATGGTCGTAAAGGTGCCGATATGATCGACACTAATTTTTTTGAAATCCAAGTACACAATTTTGATGGGTTGTCAAGAAAAACTTGATTCTTCGGGTTTATGCAACCTATAAGCTCTTTGGGATAGCAGAAATTACTATGTCTTTGTCATCTTCTGAAGAACAACGTTTCTTACCCGTCTTACGTCAAGTGATTAGCCATGCTTTAATCGCTGTCTTAAGTGTGGGGTTAACTTTGACGACGTTATGGGCATTTCCCAACTTACAAATTCTTAAGCGATCATCTTTACAGGGTGCTGTTGCACCCATAACTCCCACAGTAGAAACGACGACTCCTCCAACAGCAGACTCCCAAGAAGTTCCTATCCGCAGTTTCGTTAGTGCTGCTGTCAATCGAGTTGGAGCAGCAGTTGTGCGAATTGATACGGAGCGCACAATCACAATGCGTGCACCTGACCCGTATTTTAGTGACCCATTTTTCCGTGATTTTTTTGGTAATGATTTCTCTGCTATGCCTCAAGAGTACCACCAACGCGGAGAAGGGTCTGGTTTTATTATTGACCCCAATGGCATGATTCTCACCAATGCTCATGTTGTCAGCGGTGCTGATTCTGTTACCGTCACCCTCAAGGATGGACGCAAGTTAAAAGGAGAGGTGAAAGGGGTGGATGAGCCTTCAGATTTGGCAGTTGTCAAAATTAATGAGAAAGATTTGCCAGTAGCTACCCTTGGTAACTCTCAAGACTTGAAAGTGGGTGACTGGGCGATCGCAGTCGGCAATCCGTTAGGATTAGATAACACAGTGACTTTGGGTATTATCAGCACGTTGAATCGATCCAGCGCTCAAGTTGGCATCCCGGATAAACGCTTGGACTTTATCCAAACCGATGCTGCTATCAATCCTGGTAACTCTGGTGGTCCGTTGCTGAATGAAAAAGGTGAAGTTATTGGCATTAATACAGCAATTCGTGCAGATGCTCAAGGAATTGGGTTTGCTATTCCTATTGACAAAGCTAAGCTTATTAAAGATGCTTTGGTTCGTGGTGAGAAAATTCCACATCCTTACATTGGCGTTCGGATGATGACTCTCACACCAGAATTGGCAAAACAATCCAATACTGACCCCAATACGATGCTGACTCTACCAGAAACCAATGGTGTATTGGTGGTACAAGTGATGCCTAACAGTCCTGCTGCTACTGCTGGTGTGCGTCGAGGAGATGTCATTACTCAAGTTGGTGAACAAGCGATAACGACTGCCGAACAGTTGCAAAACTTGGTAGAACAGAGTCGAATCAACCAACCTTTACAAATTAAGATACAACGGGGTGAACAAAGTCAACAGCTAAGCGTGCGACCGGGTGAACTTAGGGAAGCGGCTATGAAGTCGTGATGAACTAGCTCATTTCTTGTTGCGTAAAGCCTTTTGCTGCAGAGGTTACAGAATATTTTTTGCACAGAGTGATGGAACGCTGTAGCAATCCTATTTGATTTGTGTTGGCATAGCCTGCGCGTAGCGCATAAGTCGCACATGATCAGATTCCCGACTTCTTTTAGATGTCGGGAATCTTGTTGTTCACAAGCGATTTAGGACTGCTATAGGACTCATATTCTTTCCCTAGAGCGATTAGAAGCACTGGGTGAGGCTTTATTGGATTTTACAGCGATGGAAGATTTACTTAACTGGTTGGAAGCAAATCAAACTGCGTAGAAAATTTCTCAATGGCAATGGTTTTTGTCAATGACTCCTTTGTTAGTAATATCTGAGATCTTGCACCAGTATCAACAATGAGGCAGAACCTCGATATCTCGTTCCCAGGCTGCAGCCTGGGAACGAGGGTTGGGAGGCTTTGCCTCCCGATTATTGAGAATGCTGCAAGATCTGAGTAATATCGGACTTTGGAAAGGTGACAGTTTTAGAACATCTGATCTAGCTTGAAGAAGCTGTGCATCATTATTAACATTCCTACCATGAAACATCTGCGTTGCTTGCTGCTTTTTCTGCTACTGACTACAGCAGCAGCCTGTAACCAGACTCGTGCTTTCCAAGAAGAAGCCACACCCCAATCTTCACCATCTGTTCAACTAGCACAGAGTTCTACACAACTGAAAAATGGTATTCGTACAGAACCATTGTCACCAACACCTATCCGCATTAATGTTGCTGATTTGCCAAAACCCTACGCTACTGATAGCGCCTCAAAGTCACCTGAGGTAGTACCAATTCCAGAGAACCCGACTCTGCGTGTCCCTCCTGGCTTTGTGGTCAACGTTTTTGCTGATAATTTGGATGCCCCTCGCTGGTTAGCTTTAACTCCCAACGGTGATGTTTTAGTAACTGAAACTAGGCAAAATCGTATTCGTTTACTGCGTGATACCAACGGTGATGGGGTGGCTGATGTCAAACAAACTTTTGCAAGTGAAGCCAACGGACTAAATAGACCTTTTGGTATGGCTTTTGCTGGTAATTCTTTTTTCTTGGGCAACACTGATGCAGTGTTGCGGTTTCCCTACGCTAAAAATCAGCAGCAAATCACTGGTTCTGGCACAAAAATCGCCAGCCTGCCTGCTAAAGGTTACAATAACCACTGGACGCGTAACGTTGTTGTGTCACCCGATGGTAACAAGCTATATGTTTCAGTTGGTTCCGGAACTAACGTAGACGAAGAACCTTTACCACGGGCTTCAGTACAGGTGATGAATTTAGATGGTTCCCAGCAGCAGACTTTTGCCTCTGGCTTACGTAACCCAGTTGGTCTAGATTTTCATCCTGTGACTAAGGAACTTTACGCGACTATTAATGAACGTGATGGTATTGGCGATGAGTTGGTACCAGATTACTTGACACGCATTCAGCAGGGAGAATTCTATGGTTGGCCGTATACGTACTTAACAGCTAAAAACCTCGATCCACGTCAGAAGACGGGTGATGCGAGTAAACGACCAGATTTAGCACGTCGTACCCGTACCCCAGATGTACTATTTCAAGCGCACTCAGCCGCATTGGGGTTGCAGTTTTCTGACGGTCAGACATTCCCGGAAAAATATCGTAATGGTGCTTTTGTTGCTTTTCGTGGTTCTTGGAATCGCGATCGCGGCACTGGATATAAAATTGTCTTTGTCCCATTTGACACTAAAGGGCGTCCGCAAGGATACTATGAAGACTTTCTGACTGGATTTCTCCTAAACCCTGCTGTACCAACGACTTGGGGACGTCCTGTGGGCTTACTCGTTTTGCCCGATGGTAGTCTTTTAGTCACTGAAGAAGCAAATAACCGTATTTATCGGATTCAGTATAGAGGTTAGTCATTTGGTCAACAGGGAACAGGGAACAGGGAACAGGGAACAGGGAACAGGGAACAGGGAACAGGGAACAGTTATCAAATAATTTTTAACTGATAACTAATGACTAATGACTAAAATCAAAACCATCCTTCCTGTTCGAGAGTTTCAATCAACTGAAGTCCACGGGGGTCACCAACTCCTAAAAGGGAGGCTTTCGCATCTTCGCGCACTCCCAAATCTTGGTCTTCAGCGAAGGCTTGAATCAGTGCATCAATCGCAGTAGCATAAACGACATTAGAAGGCAGTTCGCGGCAGAGTTGTCCAATTGTCCAAGCACAATTACTGCGTACTGGTGCTACGGGGTCTTGTACCAAGGCCGAAATCAGGGCGGGCATTGCTCCCACAACAGCCTCATATCCCACATCTGCCATTTGTGCTAAGGCGGTAGCCGCCCACAGGCGTACTGCGGAAATATCGGTTCTTAAAGCGTCTACCAGAGGTGCTAGGCTGCGGCGATCGCGACAGTTCCCCAACGCCCAAACAACTCCTTTACGCACGTAGCCATTCCAATCTCGGTTTAACTGGGCAATCAACGGTTCCACAGCATCTAAGCTTGGGTTGCGTCCGATAGCATAGGCTGCGCTAACCCGTACCAAAGGACAGGTATCAGTTAATAAGCGAATCAGATGGGGGATGGCCCTAGCATCTTCTATGTCGCAAAAAGCACGCGCGGCTAACATCCTTTGCTGCGGCTCTTGATGTTCTAATAATGCTAGCATTTGCTCTGGATTGGGCTTTGGCGTCTCTGTTTCGGCAGTGACCGGTTCCATGTGATCCAGAGGGCTTTCTAGTTCTGTTTCGACATCTAATAGGCTAAGGTCGTCTTCGTCATACATATTTAAACACAATGCGAGAGAATTTCTCTAAATTTCCACTGCGGTTTTGCTATACCAGTATTAGTATTTACAATTTATTAATTTCAGTCATATTTGTCAGGATGAAGAGATTTTACCATCCACAGTGATTGGGTTTCATATCCTAGCTGATTGTAAAGATTCAAAGCTGGTGTATTGGTTTGAAACACTTGTAATCCGATTTGGTGGTCACCTCTAGCCCTTGCCCAATTTTCTACATATTGCATCAAAGCTGTCCCGATACCTTGTCGTCGGTGTTCTGGCACAACGTAGAGTAAAAAGATATGAGCATGGCGATCGCCCTGCACTTGATCTATGGCATTTCCTACCCATAAACCGGCGATCGGGGATGAGGAACGGAGTGAGGGAGGAAGTGAGGGAGGGGGGGAGTGAGGGAGGGAAGGAGAGACTCCTAATTTTGAATTTTGAGATTGCGTCGCAACGCTTGCAACGCTACGCGATTTTGAATTGTCCTGTCCACCGGCTTCTGGTGCTTCCTCTTGTTCTACTTCTACAAAATCAACCCACCAAAGGGGAGTTTCTCTGGAGAAGTATTGTTCAACTGTTCGCGGGAGATGGGAGAAATCTTGCTGTGGAAAGGCTTCTTGGTAAGTTCGCTGCATGAATTTTACGAGCAGCGCTCTATCCAAGGTAGAGCCACGGCGAATTCTGTAATTCGGTAGCAATTCTTCAGACACTTAAAGAAGGCGACAAGGTAGACAAGGTGAATAGCGGCGTATTTACTGCTCCCACTTCCCCAGTTTCTTCAACAGGTGCGGGTGCAGCCATATCAGAGGGTAAAAAGATGCGGGAGCTGACTGCGACAAGAGCAATAATGAAAATTAACACTACGAAAAACGGCGCGATGTACTGACGAAATATAGCCATAGTTTCATTTTGCAACAAACGGTTGATCTTTGTGAGCCTTAAACTCGTGCGCGGTGACACGCTGCTGGTAACGAATGAAACAAACACCACCTCCCTTCTTAAAACAGTTATCAGTGAACAGTTATCAGTTATCAGTTACTAGTTACCAGTTACCAGTCGTCAGTTATCAGTTATCAGTTTTCACTGTTTACTGTTCACTGTTCACTGTTAAGCGTGTTTCTTGAAAGAATCTCACTTAATAGGAGTTCAGGCGGTTGGCGCTGGGGGGTTATCGCGTTCCAAGTCAGCAATTGCTCTTTCCCAATACCAATTTTCTGGCATACCAGGAAAGTCTTGCTTGGCTTGATCTACCAACCGTTGGGCAACAGTCGCGTCACCGGCTAAAGAGATGAGCCTGTTTTTGAGATTTGCGTCAGGTTCACGCTGTTGTTCTCTTCGGGAGGGTCGCCTTCTTGCTGCTGGGGAAGTCTGCGCCTGCTGTCTTCTAAACTCCCAAAATAAAACGTAATAAAGTGTACCAAAAATTATAATGAGACTGAAAGTCCCTAAAAGAGTTAATAAGTTAGGCGTCAAATATCCCAAAACTAACTGGGAAAGAACGTAGCCAAGTAAGACGCCAGTAATTAAAAGAATAGCCGTTGCGATAATAATGATTAGTTTTTGCCCCATAAATCCTCTTCATCATCGTTGAGTCCTGGTCGCTTAATTGCCACTGGCTTTTGGTTCCAAGGGGCAAACAATGGTAATAGTAATAGTCCTGGTACAGCCACGGCAATGCTAATTAAGAAAAATATCTGCCAACCCGTAATTTCCGCTATTGCGCCAGTTGGGGTAGCGAGAATATCACGACTGACAGCCATTAAACTAGATAGTAAAGCATATTGAGTCGCCGAAAACCGGGGGTTACACAAACTCATCAAAAAACCGATAAAGGCTGCTGTTCCTAAACCACCACAGAAGTTTTCTACATTGATGGCGATGACCATAAATTGGTAGTTTTGACCGAGTGTAGCCAGAATATAATAAACTATATTACTCAGTGCTTGTAAAATCCCAAAGACCCAAAGCGAGCGATTTATACCGATTTTGCTCAAAATCGAACCACCTGCTAGGGCACCAACAATAGTAGCAATTGAACCCATCCCGATCTGAATAGCGCCAATATCAGTTTTGCTGAAGCCAGTTTGGAGTAAAAATGGCGTGGACATCTTGCTCAGAAAGGCATCGCCTAGTTTATAAAATATAATAAATGCCAAAGTCAACGGGGCTTGGTATACACCAAGGCGCTGAAAAAATTCTCCAAATGGTAGTATGACCGCTTGTGCTAAGGAATCTGGAGGAGTAACTTTCTTTGATTCTGGTGCGACCAAAGTGCCAAAAATGCCGATAGTCATGAAAACCGCCATTAACAGATAAACCGATTTCCAAGGCACATGGTCAGCAAGTATTAATGCCAACGCACCTGCTACTATAATGGCAACTCGATAACCTGAGACGAAAAGACCAGCACCAGCACCTACTTCTAGCGGTTCTAAAACGTCGGTGCGGTAAGCGTCAGCAGCAATGTCTTGTGTAGCGCTCAAAAAAGCGATCGCGATTGCGTTTATCGCAAGCAGTTGTAGTGCTGTGCCGGGTTGTTGCCCAGCCATGAGGGCGATCGCTACGATTAAAGCAATCTGCGTTGCAATTAACCAGCCCCGCCGCCGTCCCAAAAATGGGAGTTTATATTTATCGAGCATTGGTGACCAAAGAAATTTCAAGGAATAAGGCAAACTGACGAGACTAAACCAGCCAATTGTCCCCAAGTCTACATTTTCTCCGGTCATCCAAGCCGTCAAAGTGTTACCAGTTAACAAATAGGGTAAACCGGATGAAAAACCTAATAACACCAAAGCCACCATCTTCCGGCTTTTAAAAACTTGTAGTAATGATGAAATTGTTTGCACTGTTTTATTTGTTTCCCCTAAAGTGGAAGAATTTTAGATATCTTGTCATACTGACGGCGTAATATCAGGCAAAGATGCCTATATATAACGCAAAGTTCCACAATCTTACGCAGTTTGCATTTTTTCTTTTTTGACTGTTTCTTAACTTTCGTTAAGGAAATGAATTTGATGACTTATGATTTCTACACCGCGTTCTGCAAGACATTTTGCCCAACCTTCACGAGTACCAATCTCGCTTTTATGCTTGAGTAGTCCTAATTTTTGTTCTTGTTGGGTGAGTTCAGCAAATTCTTGGTATAATGAATAGTTAGAGGTGACAAATGTTTCTTTACGATGGAGAATTGGCGGATTTTTCCTTTGTTCATAATCTCGGTGAGTTATGCGCAAAGTTTTTAAATCAATCGTGATACTCGCCTTTAATGCTGGATGAGCATCAGTATCGAATTCCGGGTAGAACAGGTAGGATATTCGCGGTTCATCTAGACAAAACTTTATCAGTGTTGCGTCATCGACACGCCCAATAGTGCGGCTAGCGCAGCCTTCGTAAATTCGCAGCAAGGGGTCAAGTTCGCCAAGCGCAGAAACATGGACGTAAAGGGCGCTACGAGTGTGTTTGCCTATTTTACTTTTTTCGCAAGCAGTTTGCACGACTTCGGTTTTCCCCAAACTGAAAAGCTTAGCATCAGCAACTTCGCAAGCTTCTTCATAACTGCCAAAAAAGGCTTTGATATCATGGCGCATTTCTGGTGATAATTTATGCGATGTCGGGCGTTTATCGAAGTGGGTGAGAGCAAGATAAACTTGGATATCAAGAGAGCGACGGTAGGCGATCGCATCCCATTCTGCCTCATCAGTTGCTTGTAAAACCACACCAAAAGCACGGCGGAAGTTCCCAAATTCACCGAGTAATTCCTGTTCGTTATCCAATTCGCCTTTGACTGGAAGTCTTCCACGTAGAGTAAAAAAATACATCAGTGGTTCCAACATTTCTTTGTAGTCCTCAAACCGTTTCGTAGGAATGCGTACCTTTGGTGTTGAGGTTCTAGAGAAAAAGCGTATCGCTTTGAATTCTTCCTTTTCAGCTTCATCTCGAAAAACAAAATACACACCCAACGCGACTGGTACCGCATCTACACTCAGGCTTTCATCAATGTAACTTTTGAGTTCTTCTTGCTCGTAATATTTCTGAAAGGTATTGCGACTTGTGACGATACCATCACTGTAAGCAACTTGAGTCTTGCTGGGAGCATTTATCAAAACTTGAGCCGCAACAATTAAGACTTTTTGGGCGAGTTCCCATGCTTTGCAAAGAGCTTGACGACGTTCCTCTGGGTCTTCAATCACGTTCAGGATGTAGCCCAAATTCACGACATCAGCGCAAATGCACGGCGTATCAGGGTAGTAGTATGGATCCCAGCCTGCACTGGTGTAGCCTAAGTTGGCTATTCGCTGTACATCGCCACCGTGTCCGCAACCGTAATCAAAAAACGTGGTATTGTTATTTATAATTGACCATTCTATTGCCAATCGCACAGGTCTGGATAAGTCAGTGCGAAAAATCGCGGCTTTATGGCGTTCTATTTCTACGTAGTTCTGTGACGACATAAGGATATTAAAAGAACCACAGATAAACACAATCATAAGCATCTGTGTGCATCTGTGGCTTATTAATCCTTATATCTTTTTCGTCGCTAATTCAACTAAATCTTCAATCTTCTTGATATTTGGATCGCCTGCGAGGTAACCAATACCGCGATGTAGGTGGAGGCGAAATTGTGTCGCTAGGGTTTCTTTGTCTGTTGGGAAGCCATCGTTGTAGCAGCGTTGCTTGAGGGCGAGTAACAATATATCAGAGATTTCGCCGCCAAAGACACGCCATGTCATCTCGACGTTGCTATCTTGAGGAATTGGGACGGGTGAGGGTGAAGTTGGTTCGGCTAAGGAACGACAAAACGCCCAACGACACAGGATGTTCCATTGGTCGATTTTGGTGTTGCGTCTGAGTTTGAGGAGTTGGTCTTTGGCTGTTTGGGAGAGTTTGATACGATCTATTGGGGTTTCCATGTTGTCTTAGAATAACGAACCGCAAAGGCGCAAAGGACACAAAGGAAAGAATAATTCAGAGAGGTTACCAGAAGTAACCTGGTTGAACTGTTGTTTGGCGGGTGGATGAGTTGTATTCGAGGAGGTGTTCGCGGGCGATCGCCTCGTTTTCTCGCAATATTTTGACTTCTTTTTCTCCTATCTCTGTATCAGTCGATAACAAAATGACTTGATGGCTGGCTGATGGAAAGTAACGTTCAACTAGGTTACTGCGGTGAGAAGAGTCTAAGCGTCCTAGGGGTGTGTCAATTGCGACTGGTAAGCGTCGTCCGGAAACACGGGCTAATCCCCAAAGGAAGGCGATCGCTAAGAGTTGTTTTTCGCCAGCCGAAAGGCGATGTTTTGGAACGGGTTTACCTTGTAAATCGTACAGCGAGAGGCTAAAGGTGTGAGTGTCAATTGCGATGCGATGGACTAAGTCTGATTTGTGGAGGAGGTAGCGGAAGCACTCGGTGACTTCGACTTCGAGTTTGTTTAGTTTACGCAGGGTTAATTTTTCGCGGAAAAGCTTAAGTGTTTGTTGGACTTTAGCAGCAGAGGTAATAATATGTTCGTAGTTTTTGCGGTCAATATTTTGCTTACTATATTCTTGTAAGTCCTTTTTGATATTTTTTATTTCAGCTTCTAGTTCATCACAGCGGCGTTTTGTGACAACGCTTGCTGCTTGAATTTGGGAAACTTTATTTTGTGCTGCTTCCAGTGTCTCAACTAACTGTTTATAAGCTTCTGGTTCGGCTGCAGTCTGTATTTGTCTTTCCAGAGTTATAATTTCTTCTTCCTTATTTTTGAGAATACCAATTTGCTGCTTGGCTATTTTCTTGTCATTTTGCAAGTAGTAGAAAACATTACCCAATTGACTTAAAGTTTCAGCGTCAGCTAATAACCAAGATTCTTCTGGTTGTATCAAATTGGCTCGCAATGTCTCTTCATCTTTTTCCAAAAATACTTTGATTTTTTCAACTTGTTCTTCGGAAATGCCTAATTGAGTCATCCAATTGAGTAAACGTTGATCTCGATCAAACAAGATATCTCTTGCTATTTGTGCCTGTTGAATACGAAATTCTTTTTCTCCTTGGCGTTGGGCTTGAGTTAGTAGAGGTTCAATCAACGCGAGTGGCAGGATACTATCCGCTAATTGACACATCCCCTGACGTGCTTGTTCTACCTCAGCAGTTTTTTGTTTCTTTTGTAGTTCTAGCTGATTTCGTTCCGCTGCGAGTTTACCGCCTTCAGAAACAAATTTATCAAACGCTTCTTGCTTTTCTTTTTCTGATTCTTGTAATTCTGTTTTTAAGTTTTCATTTCTGTTTTTATTTTCTTCGTATTCAGCTTGTTGTTGTTTGAGTCTTTTTTCAATTTCTTCTAAATTTACCAAATCTTTAGTTTCGGCTATTTCTTTACGTTTGCGGTTGACTACAATTTCTAGATCAACTGCTAAACGTTCTGCCAACTCTAGCCCTAAAAGTCCACGAATTGCATCAACGACAATAGGTGGTGGTACTTCCTGTTCTGCAAGTTCTTTAACCTGTTCACCGTCAAAGAGAAACAAATTAGAAATTCCTAAAGGGAGTAGATTTTCAATATAATCGTCCCAAGTGTTCACTAATTCTTCTCTGGGCCAATCCTCAAGTCTTGCGTCTAATTCATAAATTCCTAAATGGTCTTTACCATCTTTCGGATTTTTTTCCCAAGTTCGCACAATACGGTATTTGACTGGCTTATCATTTTCAATGTGTTCAAAAAGCAATTCAATCCGGGTTTTATCAATCGCTGGAGTATGACTGTTAACGCATTGGGTGAGAAAATCACCATAGCTTAAATTACCACGAGTAGAACATTGAGCACGAGGTCCATAAAGGGCGAGGCGAATCGCGTCCATCAAAGTTGTTTTGCCACCACCGTTCATTCCACCTAATAAAATGATGGGGCGAGAATTCTCATTCTCTTGTGGGTTAAGGTTGATAACTTGGCGTCCATTGTAGGGACCAAAGTTTTCTAGTACGAGTTCAAGAAATATCATGTGATAATACTAATATATTAGGCGAATGGAATTCGCGTCTACACAGGCAAAGTCCGCCTGCGCGGACTAATTAAATGCAGGATTTTTAGGTTATCCAGGAGTCAGTTCCCAGATAGGAATGATTGATTTTTGAAGATGGTGGGTAGCTTGGTTTCCGATATAATTAGCTACGCTGTCTATGGCATCATGACTAACTGTAAAAGCGCCATAGCTACCTTGCCATTTGAAAAATTCACCTGGCTTGACTTCATGAGTGATGAAATGGGAAGAACTTCCCTTAATTTGTTTAATTAACTCAGATACAGTCAGAGTTGGCGGAAAGCCTGTTAACAGATGAACATGATCCTCAACACCACCTACTGCAATTACAGTACATTTCAACTGTTCACACTCCTTTATGATTGTTGCATAAACTAATCAATTCTACTCCTGACTGCATCTGCCGCTTGTCGGTCAGTCAATCCTTCGGCAAATTGCATCACACTCACTAATGCCAACTGTCCTGGTGATAAAGCACTTTGACCACAGTCTGCCCGAAACAGCGTGACAAAGTCATTATCTTTGTACAACACTCCAAGTTCATCCCGCATTTTCATATACACGTTTCCTTTCGCAAAGGATTTTTGTGCAATTTGCACTGTCATTTCTGGAATTTCTGACCAGTCTCGCGGATGAAGAGTCATACTTTATTATTTATGCCACTTTTGTCACACAATCATTCTCATTACTCATTCTTACCTCTGTATACGGGGTACGACCCCTCACTTATTCGCCAACAGTCTCATTCTATTCGCCTGGTTTCTGTGCTGAATCGCTGTTTTTAAATTTGATGTTTGCCCAATTTTGCAGTTTGGCTGTTTGATCATTTTCAGAAACAGCAACATCACCCAAAGTCAACTGCTTAACTTTTTCAACGTCGCCTTCACTCGCTGCTGCTTTCAAATCTCGTTTCAAATGGGCATTTTTAATTGCTTCATCTGGAGAACGGGAACTTGTTTCAAAACATTTAGCTAGGGCATCGTAAATTCCCACGCGACGCGACATTTTGCGGTATTGGCGTTCTGTGTCTAAAAGCTTCGCCATCAGTTCTAAGTGCATTGCATCTTCTTCACAAATTTCTTCCAATACCGCCCATTCATCACTACCCAGGAGACTGTTACCAGCACCAGGACGCGGATCTATAAAAGGTTCGCCTGTCAATTCCATATAAATGCGCGGTAAAGTATCATCAAATTCGTGTTTTTCTTCTAGCCAAATCCGGCGAATCTCACTCAATTCTTCTATAGTAATTAGGGTAATATCACGCATATTTTCTGGTGCTGTGCGGCGGATTTGTGTTTGGGCTTCTAAAACTTTTCTTAGCCAATGTTCACGCCAATATTTAGTATAGGGACCAGGAATTGGTTCTACGGAGATTTCTCCATCGATGTTGCGTTCAAATAATGTGACTTCGCCCCAGATGCGACGGAAGTCTCTTTTGTCGCGGTCATCTTCAGCATCTAATTCATTGCGGATATTTAATAGAGGTTGCATCCATTCTTTTTCTTCGTCATTTTGAATCATCGCCTCCATCGATTTATCCTTACTAACCATTGTGCAAACCCAGCAACCAAAGCGAGAATCGCCACAACTAGGGGTAGAAGTATCAATCACGAGGGGACATTCATTATCAGCTGTTGCACCTCGATACATGGTGAATAAATCTTTGTTGCTATATCCCCAAGGATTTTGCCATTGGTTGAGGTAAATCCACACTTCATGAGTACGCCAGTCTTCTATGGGAAGGTAAATCAGCGAGTTAGGGCGATTGGGATTAGTATTGAGGCGATCGCGTATTCGCCAGTCTCGATGCTTTGCCATCGTTACAGCCCGTTTAACGCTTTCGGCTTTACGTGTACCAAGTACAAGAATAACTTCACCGCTGGCACGAATCATTTCACGGATGAAGTTGTCGGCGGGTTGAATTTTCAGGCGTTCAGTACACCATCTAAATCTGTTACGTGGTGCTGGGTAACCTTTGCCAATCAAGCATACCCAAAAAGTATCTTTGATTGCTGGATAATTTAGATGAGGTTCAATAGGCATTCCTTGTTCTTTCGCCGCGACCTTCATCTGATCCAGAGAGTTGCGTACCCAAGCAGAGACGACAGGGTTTTCTACCAGGGTGTCTGTTGTGATCACATGGATAGCTTTGGTTCGTTTTTCGCTTGGTAGTTGTGCGATCGCATTCCAAATTAACTGCAAAGTCGCTGTTGAATCTTTCCCACCAGAGTATCCAACTACCCAAGGAATGGCATCCAGACAGTATAGTTCTTGTATTTCAGTGGTGAGTTCTTGGATATAATCGACTAACTCTGCCACAGTACGGGCTTGCTGACTTTGATTTTCTGACTGTTGTGCTGTAGCCATTTCTCCTTCCCTGTCTAAACACGGACGTTAGTCATCCGAATGATATGTAGTGCGATGGGCTTTCGCCCTGCCAAGGGCGATCGCAATTGTGTGGGCACTCTGTGCGATTGCAGTCCTAGTATTCAGGACTTACGCAAAATAATGAAAAAATAAACCGCAAAGGACGCAAAGAACACGAAGTTAAGAGAGTTTAAAAGAGTTTTTGCGTAAGCCCTAGTATTGTAAAACGTAAAGTTTTTAAAAACTTTTTCATATTACCCGAATATTATAGAGAATTAATTTGTACCAAAGCCTCCAGTTTTCAAAAACCATTATGAAGGACAGCGCATCTGACCCAACCACTGACATCACCAACGAGTACTTGCAACGGGAAATCAAAGACCAACAGCTACTCACTTTACTGCTAGAGAAGTTCCTTGGGAGGAACGATCGCATTCTCGTTCAGAAAACTGAGATGGGTGGTACCGAGGCTTATGTTGGTTCTGTCACCCTAGAATGGTTTGCGGGTCGCGTTCACTTCGCGTCTGGCTTACCACTGCTGCAAAAAAAGTACAATCCAGAAACTGATAACATCGAAATTGACGCGGATACTATTGATGAAATTCAACAGCGTCCTCTTGATTGGTCACGTCAAGCACCGCTTGTGCAGTATTTGGCAGCGCGAAAAAGTCACAAGTTTCCACCAGTTCTCGTGGTGATTAACCAACCGTGGGTGGATAATCCCAAAGCTGCTGAGTGGGATAGTCAGGGACGCGCCAAAAAATCTACCACCGAATTCATCGCATTGGATCAAGATGATAAAGTCGGTCTGCTTAACCTTTGTGAAGAAAATGTCACCATTTATGCCTTGGATGGTCAACATCGATTGATGGGGGTGCAGGGTTTGATGGAGTTACTCAAAACTGGCAAACTCCAGCGATACAAAAAGGATAAAACTGCTTACGAAACTTTCATTACCTTGGCTGACTTGGCAGAACAATATCGTGTGGAACCAGCTTACCTGCAAAGCTTGCCCAAAGAAAAAATTGGTATTGAGTTTATTTGTGGAGTTGGGGTTGGTGAAACCCGCGAAGAGGCAAGGCGACGGGTGAGATCCATCTTTGTTCATGTGAACCTGATGGCTGTTCCTTTAACCAAAGGTCAGTTAGCACAGCTGAATGAGGATGATGGTTTTGCGATCGTTGCCAGAAAAATTGCTGTCAATCATCCGCTTTTGGAACAACAGGAAACGCGAAAGCCTCGTGTCAATTGGAATAGTGCGACAGTTGCAGCCAACTCAACAGTTTTGACAACGCTGCAAGCTTTAAAAGAAATGTCTGAACGATACTTGGGGCAAAAGTACTCGCACTGGAAACCCTTGGATAAAGGTCTCATTCCCATGCGTCCAGAGGATGAGGAACTTTATGAGGGGATACAGGAGTTTCACAAGTTCTTCGATTATTTGGCAACGCTTCCAAGTTATAAACTTCTTGAAGATGAGGGTACGCCTGCATTGCGACGATTCAGCTTTGAGAAAGATGGCGGCGAAGGAAATATGCTTTTCCGTCCTGTTGGTCAAGTGGCTTTAGCGCAAGCTTTGGGTATTTTGGTTTTTAAAAAAGGGCGATCGAGTGCAGATATTTTTAAGAAGCTGCAAAAGTTCGACCGTTCCGGTGGTTTTAGCGGTATGGAGTACCCGCAATCTCTGTGGTACGGTATTTTGTATGATCCAAATAAAAAGCGAGTCCAAGTTGCTGGGCGGGATTTAGCGGCAAAGTTACTGATTTACATCTTGGGTGGAATTCAGGATCAGATGGAACGTGCGGAACTTCGCAAGGATTTGGCTAAAGCGAGAACTGTGGAAAATAAAACAATTGGGTTTGACGGTAAGTTTGTTGAACCCAAGCAAGTAGGACTTCCACCTGTTCTTTAATTGGCATAATTATGTGGCAAGTGTAAGGTTTCTGACATTCTTGTAAATTTTTCATCACGCTAGTATTACGGGTTTTTACTGGCGTATAATTGTTGATGTGTCCTGTTGGGCACGTAAACATTTTAAGCGTTCCGTAGAGCGCAGGAGACATAAATGCTTACGACAATTGCTTCATTGTTTGCTACTGCTGCTTGCAAAGCATACAAAGAGGACAAAGAATCTGGTCGAGTCATATGGAATCTTACAGTTCCTGTCTGTCAAGTACCAAAAGACTTACCTTTAGACCCCAATGCTAGGCTAGCAAACGAGAAACGGCGGACTGTCAAGAGTATGCTTGCTACTCTAGCACAGGAACCAGAAGAGTTTATCTTCTACAACAATGGTATCCTAATTGTTGCAGACTCTATTCAAGTTAAAGGTCATGGTACTGGTGGGGGCTTTGATGTTGAGCTTTCGCTGGTCAGTCCTAGCAAGGAAGAAGAGGAAAAATTGATTGGCAACGGTATTGTCAATGGCGGACACACCTATACTGCGATCATAAAAGCCCGCGAAAATTACGATAAGCTTCAATCCAGACGTTCTAAACCAAAACCATTACCAGAAACGGGTAAGAATGACTATTCAGAGTTGGAAAAGGCTAGTGTACAAATATTTGTGCTAGTCAACATCAACGAAGAAGAAATATCAAACATCAGCAGGTATCGCAATACCAGTGAGAGTGTTGAGGAGTTTAGTCTAAAGAATCTGGCTGGGGAGTGGGACATCATCCAAGAATACCTTCCTGCTGACTGCAAACCATATGTAGCTTTCAGAGAAGGAGAAGATAAGCAATATGATGTGACTGACTTGGTTCGTCGTCTTGCTTGCATTAATAATAAAATCTATCCTTGGCGTGGTTCAGACGGTTCACCTAAAAATCCTAGTGCCACCTTTACTGCATACGGCACTCTCATCAAGAATTGGAAAAAGGAAGACTTCAGAGAGATTGTGCCTTTACTCAAGGATGTACTCTATCTTGAGGAGTGCCTTCGCAGTGAATACGATCAACAAAAAGGACTTAGCAAGTTAAACGGCGTCGAAAAAAAGCCTTATCTGTTCATCACAGGTAGGCAATTTAATCATACTCTTCCTCTTCCTTTCGTATTTCCTATACTTGCAGCTTTTCGTGTCTTTATTAAAGATGGAAAGTGGGAGAAGCCTGTTGAACAGTTATGGGATGAGATGGGAAGCACCCTCCTTAATAACTTGCTAACCGCATACAGAAATGAAGGGCGAGGAAACCCAGCTTTCTTTGGTCGTTCTGCTTCAACATGGTCTAATCTTCTTTTAGTCCCCATGCAGTTAAAGCTGGCTGAGTAGTTGAATGTACTTATTAATTTCTACTCCAATACAGTTGCTGTTAAGGATTTTGGGTGAAATTTGGTGATGTGTAGTGAAAGTGCATGCACTTTCACATTGTTGTCTTGGTAATGGTTTTGGTCTTATCTGAACCGTTATGATTTTCAGTCTTCCTCAATTTACCCATTATTATTCTTGGATACTCAGACGCATCAATTAACAAATTTTTGCTTATCAAATGTGTTTGTTTAGAAAAACTATGAAATAAACCGACTTAAATCAAACTCCTCTTCGGGCTGACTTTCCAATTTCTCTGAACTAAGCATTAGTAAAATTCTTTCTGTGTAATCTACTGCCCCACGTAATTCTGCTTGTAAAAACTCCAGTCCACCATTTGCATATTCTTCAAATATGTGGTTGCGTTTTTCAACACTTTTGTCTTCATTGAAAGATAAAATTTTGATATCCTTAGTCTCAGTAATTGCAATTAAATTAATTACCGTATCATATCCCCTAACAATAAACTGTTCTTGGGGAATTGGCGATGGTTCTCTTTTAGAAATTTCCCCCAAAGGAACCCGCTTATTATGCTTTGCACCCAAAGCAGCAGCAAACACAATCACATCAGCATAGGTTTGAAAAGGACCAGTTGCACCATCAACTGATGTTAAAGCTTTTACCAACTCAGCCTTATCTTTAGCAACCCTGATTCTACCAGTTTCAGCCATTTTACTTAAATCTAGTTTGTGACAATCTTAACTTAAAGGTCAAAGTGATGTGTAACAACAATCTACTACACATCCATACACTCTCTTCCCTCTGCGTCCTTGGCGTCTTGGCGGTTCGTTTAAAACTACGCCTACCTCAAAAACTGAACATCTTCATAAACCAGAGATATAGGAAAGTGAAAATCAACACAGCTTAAGTGAACTTCATCCCCCTCCTCGTAGGGATGTAATTCCCAGATACTTTTTTCATTCAGCCGAAAGCATTCTACACTGATTTTTTCAGCATCAATAAGAACGTATTCTCTTAAAGTCTGAATGCGACGGTATTGGTAAAATTTACCGCCTCTGTCATAACCTTCTGTACTAGGCGAAAGGACTTCCACAATCAGACAAGGGTAGAGAAGGAATTTCATCGCCTGTTTATCTCGTTGATCACAGCTAACAACCACATCTGGGTAGTGAAATGATCCGTTTTCGGATACGCCTACTTTCGCATCCGCCATAAAAGCACGACAACCACCACCTCTGAGATGGCTTTTTAATGCCGAAGCCAGGTTAAGAGCAATGGTAGTATGGGCAAGAGTACCGCCAGTCATGGCAAAAACTTCGCCGTTGATGTACTCGTACTTGATGTCTTGGCGTTCTTCCCATTCCAAGTACTCCTGAGGTCTCATGTACTGACGATCTGAACTTGCAACCATAACCCAATGTTTTGCTAAAGTGTTTTTACAAGACTATTGCTTCAACTTTAACTTCTTGCTATTGCTGTTAATTAACCATACAGTAGATACTTGACTCGTACTTTCTCCCTTTTGTATCCTCCACGTCTTTGCTGTTTATCTGTCCAAAAGCAATTTCACTGTGCTTTACAAAACTTTTTAACAAAGTGTCCAACATCAACACCACAAACTGCCTACGCGTGATAGTAAGATAGAAATAGAAACTTCCACATAGTAGTTCTCCAGGCATTAGGGTGACATCTCATTAAGACAATCTATAGCCCAAAGATTGTCAAAGATGAAAAAAGTAAGGGCGCTGTAAGTTGATACAGTCACAACAGGGGCGATGAGAACAGTGAGAGAAGAGTTTTTAAAAACCATTACCCAATATCATGGTAGTTCAAGAACTACCTGGAAGTGAATTTGTTGTATTTCCTTCATAGGAAGCAACAGCACTCTCTTTTCTACTCTCTATATTATCTACGCTTCTGGGATTTATGAGTTCTATCAACTTAGGCAAAGACGCTGTAGAGACGCGAGGTTTCGTGTCTCTACATTGTTTTTGTGTGTGAGTATTTGTGTCTGAAAGTTCAAAAACTACCTTTCCCGCATCACCTCAAGAATCTCTGTGTACTCAAACTCATTCGGACTTTGTCTCACCAAAGGATACCGTTCCCCACCCAAGTCAATATAATCCTGTTCACACTCAGGCTTAGAAGAATAGTATGTCAGCACATATTCCCTACCAATTTTACCTGCCATTTCTTCTTCCACCTCACCCCGCCACTGCGTCTTAGTCACCAACACAATTAACTGATTTGCTAATTTGGGAATTGTCTTTGCGATTTGTCGTCGAGAAATTTCATCCAAACTGCCAAAGGGAGAATCCATAACAATCGGGAAAGTGCTACTATCAGGAACCAGTAGGATTTTTTTCTTTTCACTCCACTCCCGTACTCTATCGATAATGCTGGCAATAAAGGATAAACTGAGAATTTGATTTTCTCCTGTGGAAGCTGCAACTGGCATTTCGATCCCTGACGTATTCTCCACCAGCGTCAGTTCATATTTCTCGCTGATTTTAGGAATATAAGGTGTAAACGAAATTTCGTTGAAGATTTCTTGTACCCGCTTTTCTAATTGCCAACGAAACTGCTTTTCTTGACGGTTTCTGACTTCTGTTAATCGTTCAATAGCATCTTGAGTCGCGCTGATGCGTCGTTGCGCCAATGCTTGTCTATCTTCATTCAGTTTTTGCTTGGCGATTTGTTTTCTCAAACCTTCCAAGTCAGTTTTCAAGTTCGCTATTTGTTGCTGATTTGCTCCTTGTTCTAATATCAAATCTCTAATTTTCTCTTCAATCTCATCTAACCGCTTTTGTAAACTGCTAATTTCTTCATTAGTATCTTTTCGCAATCGTTCTTGAATATTATCTAACTCACCTTCAGTTTGTGATATAGTTTGTCTTAACTGATTAATCCGTGCTTGCTCTCTATCAACTTCTGACCAAAAGCTAACTGCTTGCTTGTCAATTTCATCGACTTGAGCACTCATGCGGATGGCTGTTTCTTCCACAATTGAAGAACCCGCTTTAGCTAATAATTTTATCACATTGTCGTGTGAGTGACTTCCTTGGCATAAGTCTGCACCACAAATACAGCGTTGAGTGTCGAGTAACTCATTCACAAATTCCCGTGAGATTCCAGAGGTTAACTCACCTCGCTGCTTTAAATCATCTATAATTTCTCGAAATTGTGCTGTGTTTTGTGAAAGTAATATAGTATAACCACGTGCAGAAATTGCTTTTTTAATAGCTTCCCGACTTTCTCTGAGATTTTCCTGAGTTGATACTTTTTGTTTTTCTAATTCTCTTCGTCTTTCTTCTAATTCCTTGGCAGCACTCAGTTCTCTTAAGCGGTTGCTTGTCTCTTTTTTAAAAGTTTCTTGATATTCTAACTCTTGTTTAATTTCTGTTTGTCGCTTTGTGATGCGCTCAATTTCCTGCTCGAAAGTATTTTGCTGTTTCAAAAGCTGTTTAATTTCTGAATCACCAATAGCTTTTAACTCATTTTCGAGACTTTTTTTAGCTTCCTTGAGATGATTGATGGAACGGTTAATCACTTCCACGCCTAAAAAAATCTTCGTGGCTTCAGCGATTTCAGCTTTCTTGTCAGAACGAACGATCTCTTCAATACGTTCGCCGTCAAAGAAGAAATATTGATATAAACTCATGGGTAAAATTTGCCCAATCACGTCTTCTGGTTGCTGAGGTGGAAAATACCAACGTCCATCATCCCCAGCTACCTGCATACGCAATTCTGTTTTAGTAACGTTGAAGTCAGTTTCATTTTTATAAACCCGACACAGGCGTTTCACGTTGTAGCGTTTGCCGTCATGTTCCCACTCTACCTCTACCCAACATTCCACAGCTTGTCCGGGTTTGGCTTCGGCGATCGCACGCTTATTCACTAATTGTTCAGTCGATGCAAACGCTGCACTAAATTTCTCATACAACACCCAAGTAAACGCATTCAATAGACTCGTTTTTCCGGAACCATTATTACCGTGAATTATCGTTGTGTTGCGAGTATCTCCTCCTGCAAGAATGATTTCTGGCGTCTTGCCATAAAAAGAGCGAAAGTTACACAGTTTAATCGAAGCTAGCTTCATTTCACCGCTTCCTTCACAATCGCCAGAATATCATCATTAATATGGCTGTTAATTTTCTTATCTAGCCTACTTTTCTCCAGTTGCCATACCCGATCAATAATTTGCCTTACTTCTGGTGGAGCACTACTAATTGGTTCTTGAACATAATCAATATTAGTCTCGTTTGTCATCTGGTTTTTCAAATATAAGCTTTATACATTCCCATATTATATAGCAACCCGCTCATCAATTGCGAGATCATATGATTTTCTTCTTCTGTATCGCGCCAGGTGACACCCTCGGAGGAACCCCCGCAACGCACTGGCTTATCTGCGTTATTTGTGGTTCATTTCTCAAAAATAAAATCAACTGCTGTATTGTTTTATAACTATCATGAAATTAACTATCAACAATATTTTATCAAACTTGAAGTTTTCAATTTTGATGAATAAAGAATCATATGAAATCACATAAAAATTGGTTTAATAATGTCATTGTAAATGCTCCCAAACAATTTCAAATATCTATCTGTCTTGCTTCACTTCATTTCGTTCCGTTTGCAATGCAACTCAGCATAAGTGGGAGGTTCCAGAAATATCAGTCCAAACCCTTGTTCTTTCGTTGACTGACAAAAGTTTTCCAGCCACTGAGATTTGGTTCATTTAACTGATGAGACTAAGCGCCCTTGAGGATCTCCTCATAGGTGTAGCTTTTTTATAAAACGGTGAGTCAGACAGGACTTTAATGTGAACACTCCGAATAAGCTTTTTCTCTTTTGTCCTCCTTGTCTCCAAAATCTAGCTTGTCCTGTTCAAGCATTGTTGTAAAACCTATATTTGTTAGGCAGGAGACAGTTCTTCAGTCTACTCTTGAACCGTTCTAAAATTACTTATAATAACTTACTCCTATGTGTGTCTCTCTATCTGTGTTTCTCTCTCTTGAAAAGGTCTGAGTCTCCAGAGGAGACGCTACGCGTAGGGAACACCGGCACGCCTTACGGCTTTAGCGTAAGCGCAAGCGCACGCCAAAAGCGAACGCCTTTGGCGCTTAGCGTCTGGTGGAGGAGATACGCCTAAGCCGCGTGGGCTTTGCGCTTACGGAGGTTTCCTCCGTTCAGACTTTTCGCTGCTTCCTCTGCGGTTCAAAAATAAATATTCTCCTGGCGAATCAGGAGTAAAACGCTATTGCGTCTGTGCACGACTTTCCACATTGCACTTTGGTTTTACCACCAGTAGGACTTACGCAAGAACTCTCTAAAACTCTTATTCCTATGTGAAGACAGCGTACGCTACGCGCTTCGTGTACGAGTGCGTCCTTTGCGGTACCCTGCGGGAAGCCGTTCCGCGTCTACGTTTTTTCATAATTTTGTGTAAGTCCTGACCAGTACCAGTTGTTGTTGGTCTAAGATATTTGCCACACTTTATTATATATAAATACAAGAAAACAGAAAATTTACATTGCTCTCTATTCTATTGATGCTAATATTGTCCGCTGCATTCGCAAAATAATATTGACAGAGATTATTCTTCTGAACAAATAAATAATAAAGAATTTATACCTGAAAAATTCATGATTTTGACACATGTTTAATTGTCAAGTTTACATTTTTTTTGATAAGAATAATATGTCAAGTCAACATCAGTCATAATGCTCAGGAAAAAACTTTGATCTTTTGATAAGGAAAAGTAGTTACTGTTTAGCCTGACAATTGTTTGAAAGACTCAAAATCAGTCAACCAAGGGATTTCCTTAAAAGTAAAATCACACTCTCCTCTGGACTCTAATTAAATTTATTTGACAGAAGAGTAATTGTTGCTGCTTCGTACTTTTTTCTGTGTCAACACAACCGTAGGAGGAAACATTCTACCAAAAATGCACAAATAGCTTGTGTCTTTTTCTAAAAATTTACGCTCCTCAAAGAGTATTACAACAACTTGCGGTTGTAGATGCACAAGTCGCTTAAACTTACGCCGAACTAGAAGAACGTGCTAACTAACTTTGCCGTCCAAGCTAAAGCGTGTGAGCTGATCTCAATTCAATATATCCGTGACAGGTTAAAACAGTGTGACAATTTATGACAAATACTCATGCAGCCAACTCAAATACAAACCCTTGATAGACACAATCGTTTTGGTATTGCAACACAGCAGAATCAGTCCAGCAGTGTCACTTATAAAAACTTAGTATTCATAGACACAGCCGTAGCGGATTATCAAACCCTAATGTCTGGAGTGGAGAAGGGCACACAGGTGATACTCCTGCACCCAGAATGGGATGGTGTCGAGCAAATTACCACTGCATTGTCTCAGCAAGCAGACGATATTACCACAGTCCATATAGTCTCACACGGTTCACCAGGATGCTTGTATCTGGGCAATACCTGCTTGAACTTAAAAACCCTAGAATTCTACGCCAGTTTCTTAGAGGGATGGTTTCCAAAGGGTTCTACTCCCTCATTATTGCTTTATGGCTGCAACATTGCAGCCACAGACATTGGCATAGAATTTCTAGGTAAATTGCGCCAAAAAACAAAAGCAAAAATAGCTGCTTCCACGACCCCCACAGGTCATCCAGCTTTAGGCGGTAACTGGAAACTGGAAGTCACTACAGAGAAGATGACCATATCCTTGGCATTTCCTGTTGCAACTCAAGTCGCATATACTGGAGTGTTAAACCCTAACCGCGTCTCCGTAGGTGCAAGCGGTAACCAGACAAATGACAACTCCTTGCGTCCAGCCATCTCCGCTTCAGGGCGTTACATAGCATTTCGGTCTGATGCCAGCAACTTAGTAGCGAATGACACAAACAACTCCAGTGACATTTTTGTCTACAATACTGACACAGGCATTACCAACCGCGTTTCCGTAGGTCCATCTGGCGTCGAGGGAAATAACCCCGCTAATGGAGGTCCCGCTATCTCAGGAGATGGACGTTATGTGGCGTTTGAGTCATACGCTAGCAACCTAGTCGCAGATGACACGAATAATTTTAGTGACATCTTTGTTTATGACACTCAAACAGGCACCACCAGCCGTGTTTCCGTAGATTCACAGGGTAATCAGGCGAATAGCCTATCCTCATCCCCCACCATTTCGGGAGATGGACGTTATGTGGCGTTTGAGTCATATGCCAGCAATTTAGTAGCAGATGACACGAATAACTTTAATGACATCTTCGTCTACGATACTCAAACACGCACCACTAGCCGTGTTTCCGTAAATTCACAGAGTAATCAAGGGAATAACGCATCTTTCTCTCCCGCCATTTCGGCAGATGGACGCTATGTGGCGTTTGATTCGTTTGCTAGTAACTTAGTTCCGGAAGATACAAACAATACTCGTGACATCTTCGTTTATGACATCCAAACAAGCACCACCAACCGCGTTTCCGTAAATTCACAGGGCAATCAAGGAAACCAAATATCCTTCTCACCTGCTATCTCGGGAGATGGACGTTATGTGGCGTTTGCTTCATATGCTAATAACTTAGTGCCACCAGACACTAACGACACTGGTGACATCTTCGTTTATGACACCCAAACACGCACCACCAGCCGCGTTTCTGTAGATTCACAGGGCAATCAGGGGAATAACGAATCTTTCTCTCCCAGCATCTCGGGAGATGGACGTTATGTGGCATTTGCTTCATATGCTAATAACTTAGTAGCAGGAGACACCAATGACACTGCCGATATCTTTGTCTACGACACTCAAACACGTAGCACCAAACGCGTTTCTATAGATTCACAACGCAATCAGGGAAATGACTTATCCAACAACTCCGTCATCTCCGCTTCAGGACGTTATGTCGCGTATGAGTCATATGCCAGCAACCTAGTGATAGGAGACACGAATAACAGCCGTGATATCTTCCTCTACGACACTATTACCAACAACGCCCCAACAAACTTGGCGTTGAGTGGTACTAGCGTAGATGAAAAGGTGCCTGTGGCAACAGAAATTGGTGCTTTCATCACCACAGATCTAGACACAAACGACCAGCACACCTACAGCTTAGTGACGGGGACGGGCGATGCTGATAATGCCGTCTTTAGTATTAACGGCAACAAACTACTCATTAATAATTCTCCTAACTTTGCAAGCAAATCTAGTTACAACATCCGCGCCCGTACTACTGATAACGGTGGACTCTACTTTGACAAACAGTTCACTATTAATGTCAATAAGGGTGTTGATAACGGCGGCGGTAAAGGCGGCGATAACGGCGGCGATAAGGGTAATCCCTCTCCTCCACCTATCCAGCCGATACCAACTCCTCAGTTAACTCAAATTGCTTCTGATGTTTTTACCATTAAAGGTAACAGTAGTCAAGCCAAACTTTCAGTTCAGCTCACACAACATAGTTCTTCACTCGTCAATGAAGTAGGAGTATTTACCGTTGACGATGCACAAGGTCGAATCAACGGTATTGTCCCTGGTAGCGCTGGTTACAGCCAAGCTGCCTTGAATCGCTCTCAGGTTATTTTCTCTGCTCTTGCTAATACCCCAAATGGATTTGATACCGACTTGACACGCAAGTTGGCGTTTGACTCAAATGCCAACTTAAGATTCTACTTAGTACCTGACAGCACCACAGATGCAGTATTATTTGGTAACACCTCTTTAACAAAAGTCGTGTTTCCATCTGCGGCAAATTTCAAAGTCGAAAGCTTGAACAACGGAGAGTTCAATGCGGCTTGGAAAGATCCATTAACTCAAAATGGTGACTTCAATGCTTTGGGAATCAAGGTAAAAGCAACAAATGAAGAATTTTCTTTAGGAACCAGTCTGCAAGGAAAGCCGCAAGATGAACTCATCGACTTGCGACAAGTTAACACTCAAGTCAAAGCTGATTTTATTCTCAACAGAGAAGCTGCTTTTAGTGACTTTATTGGTTTCTATGAAATAGCAGATGACAAGGGTGGTATTGATACCAATGGTGACGGTATTGTTGACCTGCGTCCAGGGGATGCTGGTTATGCACAAGCTGCTGTTAAGGGACGTGTTCCTGGGATTGACTTGACGGTGAACAACCAAGCGACGGCAAATTTCACTGGAACTTTCAAAGGCGGTTCGCTGTATGCCCCGTTCATGATCGTCAATGGAAAACCGGATGCACTTTTAGATAGTAATTCCAATAACGACCCGCAAGTTTATTTTCCATTCTTGGGTGCTAATTCTGACAAAGCGGATCATGTTTGTCTGTTGGGAGATAACGTTTTTGGTTTTGAGGATATCGTTAATGGCGGTGACAGAGATTACAACGATTTAACTGTCCGAATCAATTTGAGTAAAGCGTAATCATACGTACGATATTACTGAAAATTATACAAATTTAAAGAGAAAACTTAAGCATGAAGAGAATCAGCAGACGTGAAGCAATGAAGATTGTCGCGCTTGCGGGAGGTTCGATTTTACTTCCTGTAGGGCTTCAATATCGGGGATACGCTCAAATAGCCAATGGAACAGTCGCGCCATTTACACTTCCCTTTCGCACACCAACAGTGTTGAACCCAGTACGTAAGGATTCAACAACTGATTACTACCAAATTAGGATGCAGAAGGCTCAAGTACAGATTTTACCCGGACGCACTACCGAGGTTTGGGCTTATAACGGTATATTTCCCGGACCGATAATTAAACAGCGTGCAAACCGGAAATCAATTGTGCGGTTTATCAATAATCTTGATGAGAATACATCTGTTCACCTGCATGGGATGGCATCTTTACCCCAGTACGATGGCTACGCTCTAGATTTCATTCCTCCAGGGTATTACAAAGATTACGTTTACCCCAACTCCTTCGCTGCTAATTTATGGTACCACGACCACGGGCTTGCTCAAACTGCCCAAAATGTGTATATGGGTTTAGCTGGAATGTATATCGTCCAAGATGATGAAGAACTTGCGTTGCCACTTCCCAAAGACAATTATGATATCCCTGTTATGATTCAGGATAGGCAATTTGCGTCTGATAATTCACTCATTTTTGATAATCAAGGTCAGACGAGTGTCATGGGTGACACAATTCTAGTCAACGGCGTAGCTTGGCCCCGTATGGAAGTGGCTAACCGTAAGTACCGTTTCCGAGTTTTAAATGCATCAAGTTCTCGGGCGTATAGACTTGCTTTGAGTACAGGTGATGCGTTAACTGTAATTGGTACTGATGCTGGGTTAATGTCTGCACCAGTGAATACTCAAGATCTACGTCTTGTATCGGGAGAACGGTATGACATAATTATCGATTTTTCCAGATATCCTGTGGGGACTCAGGTAGAATTGCAAAATCTTCCACTACCAAATAACACTTCTTTCGCCAACACAGACAAAATTATGCGCTTTGATGTTGTGCGTTCTCAAACAGACAACAGCGTTGTTCCTAGCACACTCCGCAATGTTGAATTCATTCCAGAATCTGCTGCTGTGCGAACCCGCGATTTCTTGTTTGAGTTGAGGAATCAAATGTGGATGATCAACGGTAATGGATGGGACGCAAATCGAATAGATGCCAATCCACAACCAGGAGATGTGGAAATTTGGACATTTCGCAACGAGTCAAGTGGCGCGTTTCATCCTGTTCACCTTCACCTGATCAAGAGTCAAATTCTCGACCGGAATGGTCAGGCACCTTTTCCTTATGAACGTGGCAATAAGGATGTTTTTTACCTTGGTGAAAATGAAACAATACGGTTGATAGGTAGGTTTACACCAAGCGGAAAATTTATGTACCATTGCCACAACATGGTTCATGAAGACCGTGATATGATGAGCCAGTTTGAAATCGGGCAAAATGGGATCAATCCGATGTCAGCCCTAGCTAGACCGCTTCCACCACCTCCACTTTAATATACGGGGAATGGAGTGTCCTTGGAGCGATCGCTCTAAGCAGACAACTCAGCCATCCAGATGTCTCGTTCCTTGTCTGTTGCAAGGAATGCAGCAATCAAGGCTCCGCCTTCTAAGTTACCATAGGCAGAGCCTAAGCACATTCCATTCCCAGGCTGGAGCCTGGGAACGAGAGTGATTTTCACAAATTAAATAAAATTGCTATATCTGTTATAAGTTCCCAATTAAGCTGTTCCCTGTTCCCAAGCTAAACACAACCACTCACAAATCCAACAAACCATATCGCTTCTGCAAGTTGAGTAACTTCATCCTCGCTTCACCCGCGTTATCAGCTAAATCAGCAAACTCAACCAATCTCAGTAATTCCTTTCTCAATAAATTGCGTTCAACTTCTAGAGTTTTCCTATCTAAATCAGGAGGTAAAACAATCATATCAAAAATTGTGGCACGTTCCTTTCCTGGATGAGGACGCAAAACTCTTCCCCGCCGTTGAATGAACTGGCGGGGATTAGCTGAACTTGCCAAAATCACAGCCGTTTGAATTGCAGGAATATCAACTCCTTCATCTAAACAGCGAATAGCGACTAAACCTTGCAATTCTCCACTTTCAAATTGACGCCGTAAAACTTCTCTTTCTTCTATAGATGTTTGGGATGTGTAGGTACTAACTTTATAACCCAGTTCTACCCCCAGAGTTTTGACGACAGCTTTCAGTTGACGTAAGCTAGAACCCTCTCCCACTTCTTGTGAACCATCACTACAATAGAAAAGTGTATGAGTTGTTTCCCGGCGAGTTGACATTAACTCCCGTAAAGCATTTAACTTATTTTCGGCTGCACCAACTAATCTTGCTCGCTGCATTAATAATGGCTTCAAATCTTCGTTATCTTCCAAATCTACCAAGTCAAGATTTTCACGATTTCGATATAACAGTGCCTTTCCAATCTTGTGCGTTAGCCTAGCATAGGCACGGCTTTCTATTTCTGTTAACTCTACTAATATGGGATAATAAAGATAATGTACTAAGGCTCCTTGAGCGATCGCATCTCTTAAGGTAAACTCTGGTTTGAGAACAGGACCAAAATAATCAAATAAAGATTGAGTTCCATCTTCATCAAAATACCTTTCTGGCGTAGCAGATAAAGCCAGTCGTAACCCCACACGACGAGGTAAACTTTCTTCCAACTTCGGTGCGCCTAAGTTATGTGCTTCGTCTCCAATAATTAAAGTCTTTTCCGGAAAATATTTGAGTTGAGATTGAAAGCCATCTCCAATTAAAGTAGAGTTACTAGTAATAACTGTCAGAAATAATTGAGAACCAGAACGGACATTATAAAGTTGTGTGGAAAGTTGACTCTGCCAATTGTGTAAACTCTCAAAAGCTAAAATAGGTTGCAAATTAAATTTTGCACATTCTCGCGCCCATTGGGTGACAAGATGTCGATAGGGACAAACGACCAGCAAGACTTGTAACTTTATTTGCTTGTATAATTCAGTGGCGATCGCCAGCGCCGTAATTGTCTTCCCACTACCAGTCGCCATTTTCAGCGTTCCTCTACCATTGTTGGCAAACCAGTTATTAACGGCTTGTCGCTGATACCCTCGCAATTGCAGAGATTGTGGCATTTTAGGGCATCCTGGTAATGGTTGTGTCTGATACCCACCCTTACTTTCGCCTACAAATGGTAATTTTAATTTGAATGTAGCTGTTTGCTTAACTTGATTTTTTGTCAAATACATAGAAAGGCAATAACGTCAAGGTAGTGGTGAGTGGAAAGATGAGGAAATTATTTCCCTCATCTCCCCAATCCCCTTTCTGTATTTATCAGTTGTAATTACGCCAAATGGCGACAAGGGAACCTTGCACCTGTACCTGAATAGCGTTCACCTCTATGGGATCGTATTTCGGGTTTGCAGGTTTGAGGGTAATGCGATCGCCCAGTCGATAAAACCGCTTCAAAGTCGTACCGATACTATCTACTCTGGCGGCGACGATAGTTCCATTTTTGAGTTGATCTGGTTCTAGCACTGGACGCAAAAATACCAAATCTCCCTCCACGATTGAATCTTCAATCATGCTGTCACCAGTAACCCGCAAAGCATATGTTTGGGGAGGTAATGACAAATGAGCGAAATCAATATTTTCTACAGCCTCAGTGAAGGGTTCTATTAATCCACCAGCGGCGATCGTTCCCAAAATTGGTACACCTTGTTTTAACCCTTGTAGAACTCTAATTGTCCGTGCTTTACCTTCACTCCATTCAATGTACCCCTTATTGCGTAAATGTTCCAAGCGACTTTGAATTGGTGCAGGCGATTTTAAATTCATCGCCTGCATCATTTGTCGAATCGAAGGTGAATGCTGGTGTCCTCGTATGTATTCAGCCAGCCATTCATAAAGTTGTTTTTGAGCTTCTGTCAGACGTTCCATAAATTTGTAGGGAGGTGAATACAAATGCTCCTAGAACATTAGTACTACAAAAAACCTCCCTACGCACTATTTATTTTAGATATTTTGATAAATTCAAGTTAGAACAGAGAATAAATGAGTCAATGATCGAGTAAAAATCTAACTATTTATAACTCACACCTTAAAATTCTTCTGCCCCTAAGATGCTTGCAAGTAAAGCTTTTTGAGCGTGCATTCGATTTTCAGCTTGATCCCAAATACGTGACTGAGGACCTTCCATAACCTCATCAGTAATTTCTTCACCACGATGTGCTGGTAAACAGTGTAAAACAATTGCCTCGCTTTGAGCAAGACTCATCAGTTGTTCATTTACTTGATAAGGTTGGAAAATTGGCATTCTGTTGTTTGCTTCTTGTTCTTGCCCCATACTTGCCCAAACATCAGTGTAAATGACATGAGAACCTTTTGTTGCAATTTCTGGATCATGAGTTAAGAGGACTTCGGTTTTATTGGCTGCAATGGAACGTGCTGTTTCTACAATTGCTGCATTTGGTTCAAATCCGTTGGGAGTGGCAATTCTCACATTCATTCCCACCAAAGCGCAACCCAATAACAGGGAATTTGCAACATTATTCCCATCTCCGACATAAGTCAAAGTCAGTCCAGAAAAAGTGCCAAAGCATTCTTGGACTGTCATCAAATCAGCCAAGACTTGACAAGGATGTTCTAAATCAGTGAGAGCATTAATAACAGGAATTTTGGCATAATTAGCAAAAATTTCCAATTCCTGCTGTGCAAAGGTACGAATCGCTAAAATATCGAGGTATCTATCCAGAACTCGCGCTGTATCCTGCACTGGTTCCCCGCGACTAACTTGAGTCACATTGGGATTGAGATCAATCACCTGTCCACCCAGTTTGTACATTGCTACAGTAAAACTGACTCGTGTTCGAGTTGAAGCCTTGGAGAACAACAGCCCTAACACTTTATGACACCGCAATCTCAGCTTTTGTGATTTTAGCCGAGATGCCATTTGCAGAAGTTCTAGAACTTCAGTTGGACTAAAATCTGCCAGACTTAATAAATCCCGTCCGATCAACGCTGCCATGCTTGTTGCTCTACAAAGAACAGTTTTGCCTTTCTGTTTGGTGTACCCAGCCGTGTCAAAAAAATTTTGCCTGAAAACTACACCAGATATTTTCTGTCTAGTCCATAGTTTTAAGGTGGCTTTGGTATATCACTAGTTTATCAATATCGTCAGTGAAAATAATCACAAGTTTGTTTGATTTTCATTACACTAACCGCGCTTGTAAATATGCTTCTAGGTGGTGACATCGGTAGTATGATGAAAATAAGATATTTTCAGCGCAATTTGGACAAATATAACTCTTCACACTAGTATATTGTCAAATCAGCTTGTCTATGGTATACTCATAAATTAGTGTGATGTTCAAAAAAGCCGAATACGCCAGCATAGCACAGTGGTAGTGCATCCGACTTGTAATCGGAAGGTCGTCGGTTCAAATCCGACTGCTGGCTTTTGAGTGATCAAATAACATCTTATTTGTCGTCGTTAACAAATTAATGTCATCGAACTGTTCTGACTGAAGGATACTCTGATTTTGACGGTAAACTGGGATCCCTCGTTCCGCCCAACGAGAAAGTTATACCATTTTGGATTTTAGATTTTGGAGCCACTGCGCCCTTGGAGGTTCCCTCCGTTGTAGCACGTGGCGTGATTTTGGATTCTAAAAGAGTTACTGGTAACCCCTTTTAGTGTTCCATCTGTTAAATCATTTTGAATGGGTGTTAGATTCCAAGACGGGAAAAACGTCGGTGCAGGACTGGACTCACCAGTTGCTTCCATCGATGTTTCCCGTCTTTGTCAATAGTCATTAGTACTGTTAAAAACGCTCGTATCGTGAAAAATGCACGCGAGTAAGGCGCTTACCAAGGACTAATGACCCTTCGGGTATCTCCTGCCCAGACGCTGAGTCCCTTTGGGACACGCTGCGCGTATGCCTAGCGGCACGCTTTGCGCTTACGCGTTAGCCCTTGGCGTGCGCTTTGCGCTTACGCCAGATGCCTGTTGTCGGGAAACAACGACCGCAGCACTGGTCTCACTAATGACTCGAAATCCCACAGCTTTAAGCTGTGGGATGAGTTAAAACAGTACTAGTCTCACTTCGCTCTACTGAGAATGACAAAATGACACTTTTGGGACAGACATCCTCTTAGTATTCCCCCAATAACCTAGACTAAGACTCTGCACTAAAAAAAGCTCTAGCGATATCACAGTCTTGTTGAATTTGTGTTTTTAGGGCTTCTAGAGAAGAAAATTTTTGTTCTGGTCGCAAAAATCTTTCTAGTTGCACTAACAACTTTTTGCCATACAAATCACCAGACCAATCTAACAGATGGATTTCCACAGATTGATACGTACCGTTTACCGTTGGGCGATGACCTATATTCATCACGCCCAAGTAAATATTCTCTGGATTGTCTGGTGTTTCATCGTAGATTAAAACGCGAACAGCGTAGACACCGTGGCAGGGCAAAAACTTGTCTTTCGGTAATTGTAGGTTGGCTGTGGGAAAGCCAATAGTTCTGCCCAGTTGTTGACCAATGATAACAGTACCGATAAGAGTGTATGCACGTCCTAACAGTTGATTTGCGCTTTGAAGATCGCCTCGGAGTAAAAGTTGCCGGATGAGTGAAGTGCTAATGCGAGTTTCCTCGGCCCAAGCAACACTGACATCACTGCTGTCACAAGATCCATGACTTGCAGATGTTTCTAGAGGAACAATAGAAACAGGAATGCCGTACTGGGCGGCGATCAACTTCAAATCTAGCGCTGTACCACTGCGGTTGGAACCAAAGCAAAAATCTTGCCCAACGCTAATTCGTGCAGCTTGCAGTTGTTTCACCAGAATCTTTTCTACAAACTGTTCAGCAGATAAGGCAGATAATTCTTTGTCGAAGGGTAGCAGGACGAGTTGTTCTACTCCCAGCGATCGCAACTGATCAATTTTTTCATCCAGTGGTGTTAACCAAGTACGGGGTTGCCCAGTAAAAAATTCTTGTGGATGAGGATTAAAGGTGACAACCGTTGAGTAAACGTGTGGAGTTTGAGAGGACGCAAACAGCGTTTCGGCAAAGTTCCCCACGTCTTCTGCTCTGTTGAAGGGCGGTAATATAGGTTGAATAACCTTTTGATGACCACGGTGTACGCCGTCAAACTTGCCAAGAGCAACAAAAGTTGGAGTTCGAGCCAATTCGGTTGAAGAAGTTACCCACACAGAACACCCATTTTGAGACAAATTTAGCACGTCGATTCTGGGATTTGAGGTTATATTAAGCTCTCAGCTAATACAGTTCTAAGAACCAAAGCCCTATGCCTTCCCTAGTGGTGGGTATGCTTGTGCAACTGTTCGTTGACACCTCCGCACGAGTTGTGTGCTAGCGACTGATTGCTGAAAGCTCCTAATCACCAATCTAATCCAAAATTTAAAGTTGCTCCGATTGCAATCTATAAGTCGAAAATTTCTTAATAGGAAAAGATTCTGATAAAGGGACTGGTACAGGAACTTGAAGTACCATTCCTTCACGTGCCATGATAGCACCAGGAAATTTCTGTGTGGCTTCTTGTCCCACACGATCCAAAAACTCATCGTCATGAGATGGATCGTGATGAAAAATGACCAAAGTTTTGACATTAGCGGATCTGGCTATCTTTACACCTTCTTGCCATGTAGAGTGTCCCCAACCAATTTTAGGCTGAATTGGGGAATTATACTCTTCATCAGTGTAGGTGCAATCGTAAATCAGGATGTCGGCGTTACGAGCTAATCGCAGGGCGTTTTCATCTAGTCTGTCAGAATAATGTTCAGTATCAGTAATATAAGCTATTGCCCCACCACGCCAATTAACTCTGTACCCGACCGCTTCTCCTGGATGGTTGAGTGGAGCTGTTTCTATGGTAATGTCATGAATGTGAATCGGTCGCCCTGATATAACGTCGTAGAAATCTAAATTTGCCTGCATAATCTGCAAGGGAACAGGAAAATTTGGGTGTAGCATTTGGTCATTAAGACGCTGTTCTATGGTTGAACCATCGGGAGCGATCGCACCGTAAATATGAAAAGTATTTCCCTTGACAAATCCTGGGGAAAAGAAAGGGAAACCCTGCATATGATCCCAGTGGGAGTGGGTGAAAAAAACGTGTGCCTCTATCGGCATATTAGACAACAAAGATTGCCCTAAAACGTGCAGTCCTGTGCCTCCATCAAAAATTAAACGTCTGCCACCCACTTGCATCTCTACACAAGGGGTATTACCGCCATAACGAACGGTGTGTGGTCCCGGACAGGGGATACTGCCACGAACGCCCCAAAAATGTACGGTAAATTGATTCTCTATCCTAGACATGGGTGTTGCTTGCTGGACTGAGCGGGCACTCAATAAAAAAAATTATTACTTATTTTGTTCAGTTTATTCTGTTTCACGACTTTTAGTAGTAGTGGAATTTCTTGGTAAAACAGCATACCTTGTTTCAGGTTACTTTTGTCTTTACCTATGAAAAACTTCAAGGTAGAAGTTTTGGAGTGCAAACATTTGCGTATAAATTATTTTCACTTAACTTCCTACTTTATAACCGATATTTTGCTGTCATGGTTTTATCCATATACTTGCTGTCATAAAGAAAAGACATTAGGGAAATTTAAAATTCCACTGAGATAATTGATTCAATCCATTTGCATAAGTAAGGTTGTATTGTAATGGGGTTATACTGATGTAGTTTTTACGGATCATATGCACATCTATAGGTATGTTTTCAGAAAGATTTAAACCTAATGGAGGTTCCACATCTTCCACAACTTCTCCCGTTAACCAATAATAAGTTTTCCCACGCGGGTCTACTCGTTTATCAAAAACCTCAATATAACGCCGTATTCCCTGGCGGGTAACACTAACTCCTGCAATTTCTTCCCATTTAACAGCAGGAATATTAATGTTAAGTAACATCAACTCTGGTAAAGGGTTTTGCGCCAGCTGTCCTACCAAGATTTTGGCAAAGTTAGCAGCCGGTTGAAAGTCCCTATTTATATGACTCGTAAGACTGAGCGCCACACTGGGAATGCCTTCAATCAAACCTTCCATTGCGGCAGAGACAGTACCAGAGTAAAGAATTTCAGTTCCTAAATTAGCACCCTGATTAATGCCAGATAGAACTAAATCTGGTGGAGAGTCTAACAAAGCCCACAGCGCCAATTTAACACAGTCTGAGGGAGTTCCATCACAAGCCCAAGCTTTGACAGCAGGATGAAAAATCGACTCAACCATTTCAGCGCGAATTGGTTGATGCATTGTTAATCCATGCCCGGTTGCAGAACGCTCTCGATCCGGGCAAACTACATTGATCTCATGACCTGCTTGCGCTAGAGTGTTTGCTAGAGTACGAATACCTAAAGCAGAAACACCATCATCGTTGCTAATCAGTATTTTCATAAATATTAATCCATCGTTATAGTCAATCGTTAGGAGTTAAGAGTCAACACTCAAGAGCTGATGGCGTAATTGCTACTCCACGGACATGCGTCCAAACCCTGTGAAATCTCTAGCATAGTTCAGTAGAGCCTATCTTCTGCACCCTCAACTGGCTGTTAGAGCTTTTTATTCTAAAGTCGATGTAGAGATTTCCGGCGCGGGCTTAGTCTGGCGAAAAAGTCATACCAAATTGCGGCGAAATCACCTTACTCTCGATCCACTCTGGAATACCTTGAAGACGGTAACCCGTCCAAGCAGCGTATACGCTAACTTGACTCAATTTGTCAAAATAGATGACGGTGGTCACTCTCAAGCTAAAGGATGAAGAATGAAATATTCCGTACTTCATTCATAGTTTATACAATCCTATAAGAATTCGTCCGCAACTTTGTTGCCTAGTTCATACTTCATACTTCAGGTAACCAGTTTTTGCACCCGAATTCAATTGTTGCAAGATATGGGGATAACTACCACTATCAGCATCTGGGAAGAGTGCACAATGATAGACGAAGATAAACACCAAAACAAGACAAACCAGCAATCAGGTGAAGAAAGCGAGGAAAAGCAAGCAATGACAAGCGACTCTACAGCCGAAATCAATGCCAACGTAACCCAAAGCCAGACTGAGCCAGTGGCAAGTCCAACAAATGTATCAGAAAATACACAGACACAGAATCAAGACAATAGTGTTGCTGCAAAAGTTGAGGGCGCAAGTACTGACTTGACAGCCAAAGAAGCAGCACTTCACCAACAAATTGAGTCCTTAAAAGCGCAGTTAGAAGAGCGTAGCACTCAATACATGCGGATTGTGGCTGATTTTGAGAATTACCGCAAACGGAATCAAAAAGAGAAAGAAGATTTGGAACAGCAGATAAAACGGAACACGATTACTGAATTACTACCAATCGTTGATAATTTTGAACGAGCAAGAGCGCAAATCAAACCCCAAAATGATGGGGAGATGACGATTCACAAAAGTTACCAAGGTGTTTACAAGCTATTAGTAGATTCCTTAAAGCGCTTGGGTGTCTCACCAATGCGTCCTGAAAATCAACCATTTGATCCCAACTTGCACGAAGCAGTATTGCGCGAACCTACGGATGAATATTCTGAAGGAACAGTGTTAGAAGAGTTAGTACGCGGATATTACTTGGGCGATCGCGTCCTGCGCCATGCAATGGTGAAGGTGGCTGCCCCGAAGGAGGATGCACCCTCTTCCGAGGAAAATTCAGTCGAGTCCAGCCAATAACTAAGCTGTCTTCGCTCGTCTTACTGATAAAAAGTCCCTGGAAAACAGGGGCGAGCAATCTAACCACACCTGACAGATAGTCACGGAAACATCACGCCCAAAGTTTAGCAACCTTTACCCGGTGTTTGTGTATCGCTAACACCGGACTGAAGTTGCTCAAAACTTTATAGACAAAGTATCCAGTAAAAATACTGATGTTACACAACTGAATATTTATGGGAAAAGTTATTGGGATCGATTTAGGCACTACCAACAGTTGTGTCGCGGTTCTGGAAGGTGGTCAACCAATTGTGATTACGAATTCAGAGGGTGAACGAACGACTCCCAGTATTGTGGGATTCAGTAACGATGGTGAACGCTTGGTTGGTCAACTGGCAAAACGTCAAGCTGTCACGAATGCTGAAAACACTATTCTCAGTATTAAGCGATTTATCGGTCGTCGTTGGGATGAGACTGTAGGTGAACGCTCGCGCATTTCTTACACCTGTGTCAAAGGTCGAGATGACACTGTTGATGTGCTCCTTCACGGAAATAATTATACACCACAAGAAATCTCCGCGATGATCCTGCAAAAACTCAAACAGGATGCGGAAAACTTTTTAGGTGAACCTGTCACTCAGGTCGTGATCACAGTACCCGCATATTTTACACATGCCCAAAGACAAGCGACCAAAGACGCTGGCACTATTGCCGGACTAGAAGTTTTGCGGATTATCAATGAACCGACTGCAGCTGCTTTAGCGTTTGGGTTGGACAAGCAAGACCAAGAGCAGCTCATTCTGGTATTTGACTTAGGAGGCGGTACCTTCGATGTCTCCATTCTACAACTGGGGGATGGAGTATTTGAAGTCAAGGCGACTTGTGGCAACAACCACTTAGGTGGGGACGATTTTGATCACTGTATTGTCCTCTGGATGATCACACGCTTCCAAGAAAAAGAGAAAATTGACCTTTCTAGGGACAAAATCGCTTTGCAACGTTTGCGGGAAGCAGCGGAGGTGGCAAAAACGGAACTTTCCAGTAGAATCAGCACTTCAATTAACTTGCCTTTTATCGCAGCTGATGAAACAGGACCAAAGCATTTGCAAATGGAACTCACCCGCGCCAAATTTGAAGAGTTAACAACACATCTGGTTGAAGCGATCATCGAACCGATGAGTCAGGCGCTCAAAGATGCACAACTCAAACCACAAGACATTGATCGGATAATCTTAGTGGGCGGTTCCACTCGGATTCGGGCTGTTCAAAATGCCTTGAGCAAATTTTTTGATGGCAAAACTCCAGATCGTTGTGTCAACCCCGACGAAGCAGTCGCACTGGGGGCAGCTATTCAAGCTGGGGTGCTGGGTGGTGACGTAGATCATTTACTTTTGTTAGATGTTACGCCCTTGTCTTTGGGAATTGAAACCTTGGGAGAAGTGTTCACCAAAATTATCGAACGCAATACCACAATTCCAACCAGCCAGTCCCAAATTTTTTCTACAGCAGTTGATGGACAAACCTCTGTGGAAATTCACGTCCTTCAAGGTGAACGGGCAATGGCACGGGATAACAAGAGTTTGGGCAAATTTATTCTTCAGGGAATTCCGGCAGTTCCGCGTGGTGTACCGCAAATTGAAGTGTGTTTTGAAATTGATGTTAATGGTATTCTCAAAGTTGCGGCACAAGACAAAGGCACTCTTCGAGAACAAAGTATTGTCATTACCAATACAGGTGGCTTAAGTGCCAACGAAGTTGAAAAAATGCGGCAACAAGCAGAAATGTTTGCCGAAGATGACAAAAGACGTATGCAACTGGTTGAACTGAAAAATCAAGCAGATAATCTACTGTATAGTTACGAATCAACCTTAAAGCATAATGGCGGTATGATTGATGACCAGATGAAAGTTTTGGCACATGAAAAAGTCATACAGCTACAAGCAGCTATGACAGATGAATCTATTTCTGTAGCCCAATTCCAACAACACTTAGATAACTTCCAGCAAACTTTGTTTGCCATTGGCTCCCAAGTCTATAACCGCGTTAATAGCCAAACTGATACAATAATCGCAGCTTCAGATAATCAATTGACTTTAGAATCAGCAGCGCCCCCTAGTGGAACGTCAACACCACCATTTGACTTTGATTTGAAAGACGAGAGTATAATGCAGGTTGGTTATGAGGCAATAGACTAGAGAATTGCCAAGAGTTTGGGTTGTGTCCAAAAATGACGGATTCTAGATTGTCACTCCTCTACACTTTTAATTATTGAATCTCTGAAATTTGCTTGTCAGCTTGCCTTACACCATACATATCCGGTAATACCATGACTTTCATGAACGGTTTTCCACACTTTTTAGTGCGGTTAGCTCGTCTGTAAAGTAAGCGGAGTTTTTGCAATATACGTAGCACAATTGTAAAAGAGACAGCCTCAGGCTATTGCTTTTGTCGTTTACCATGAGGAAGGCACCTGTTGCTGTTGTCAGTAGTGAGTAAAAATTTTTCTGGTCTTAACTTAGTCTTTGATTTCAAAACTAATTCCAGATTGCTTTGACTCAGTGCTTAACATTCAGAACTGTTATGGTGATTTTTGTATAAAGGAAAAGGTAAAATTTTAGTATTAATAAAACTTAACTATTGCCTTCTGCCTTCCCGAACTTCCAAACGGCGGAACTCGTCGTTAAAAGTTCTGTTTGCATAGCCCGCTTTCTACCTTTTAACTTTCACCTTTGCTCTATGGCTCGCGACTATTATGAAATTCTAGGTGTCTCTCGTGACGCCGACAAAGAAGAAATCAAACACGCTTACCGCCGTCAAGCCCGGAAGTATCACCCAGACGTGAACAAAGAACCGGGAGCAGAAGATCGCTTCAAAGAAATTAACCGTGCTTATGAAGTTCTTTCTGAGCCGGAAACCCGCGCACGTTATGACCGCTTTGGTGAAGCTGCTGTGAATGGTGGAGCTGGTGCAGGCTTCCAAGATATGGGTGACATGGGCGGGTTTGCTGATATCTTTGAAAGCATTTTCTCAGGCTTTGCTGGTAGTGCAGGTGGTACAACCCAAAGACGACGCAGTGGACCAGTGCGGGGCGACGATCTGCGGCTAGACCTAAAGCTAGACTTTCGAGAAGCAGTCTTTGGCGGTGAAAAGGAAATTCGCATTTCTCATCTAGAGACTTGTGAGATTTGTAGCGGATCTGGTGCGAAACCCGGAACTCGCCCTCGCACTTGTTCGACTTGTACCGGAACAGGTCAAGTACGTCGCGTCACCAGAACGCCCTTTGGTAGCTTCACCCAAGTTTCGACTTGTCCTACCTGTAATGGTACGGGGATGGTGATCGAAGACAAATGTGATGCTTGCGACGGTAAGGGTGCAAAACAAGTTACCAAGAAACTAAAAATATCCATTCCAGCTGGGGTGGACAACGGTACACGCTTGCGGATCTCCTCAGAAGGTGATGCAGGTCAACGCAGTGGTCCTCCTGGAGATTTATACGTTTATCTGTTTATCAATGAGGACGAGGAATTCCATCGGGATGGAATTAATATTCTCTCGGAACTCAAAATTAGCTACCTGCAAGCAATTTTGGGCTGTCGCTTGGAGGTAAATACTGTAGATGGACCACAGGAATTGTTGATTCCACCAGGAACTCAGCCAAATACTGTCATGAAGCTGGAAAATCGTGGAGTACCGCGCTTGGGTAATCCCGTCAGTCGTGGCGACCACATGATTACGGTGTTAATTGATATTCCAACTAAGTTGACACTTGAAGAACGTGAACTTCTGGAGAAGCTCGCTAAAATAAAAGGAGATCGCACTGGTAAAGGCGGACTAGAAGGATTTTTAGGAAACTTCTTTCACCAACGATGAGTGTATCCTCCCTCTCAACTCCTAATGCTCAACTCGATTTGCGTGGCACCCCTTGCCCGATAAATTTTGTGCGGACGAAACTCCGTCTGGAGCAAATGAATCCGGGAGAATTACTAGAAGTCTGGCTAGATTCAGGGGAACCGATTGAGCAGGTTCCTGATAGTTTAACAATGGCAGGGTATCAGGTAGAGCAAATTACAGATTGTGTTAGTTATTTTTCCCTACTAGTCCGCCGCCCTGTGAGTGCCGAATGAGAGGGGAAGGCTTAGAAGCTACCGATCAGTTACTAGGCACGGTTCTAGCCGTGCAAGCTAATTTTTACCGAGTGCAGTTAGATATGGGGATGAGGGAGATCAGTGAGCAAAGTCCTCCTCATCCCTCCATGCTTTTATGCACTCGCAGAACACGGTTGAAAAAAATCGGGCAACAGGTGATGGTGGGCGATCGCGTTATCGTAGAAGAACCAGATTGGGCTGGCGGACGAGGGGCGATCGCTCAAGTCCTACCTCGTAAAAGTGAATTGGATCGTCCTGCAATTGCTAATGTTAATCAAATTTTCTTAGTATTTGCCGTAGCTGACCCGCCTTTGGAACCCTACCAGCTTAGTCGCTTTCTAGTTAAAGCTGAGTCCACGGGTTTAAATGTGATTTTATGCTTGAATAAATGCGATTTAATTTCAATAGAACAAGAGGCAGAAATTAATCAGCAGTTGGTTGGTTGGGGCTACCAACCAATATTTATGAGTCTCAGCAAAAGTATCAATATTGAGAAAAAAGTCGATAAGCTCAAAGACAACATGACAGTGATTGCAGGGCCTTCTGGAGTTGGTAAGTCCAGCCTGATCAATACACTGATTCCCAATGCTAACTTACGAGTGGGAGAGGTTTCTGGTAAACTGGCACGAGGTCGCCATACCACTCGCCATGTAGAATTATTTGAATTACCAAGTGGCGGTTTATTAGCAGATACTCCCGGTTTTAATCAACCTGATTTTGACTGTGTCCCAGAAGAATTAGTCAGTTATTTCCCAGAAGCAAGACAAAAATTAGCAGTTGATAGCTGTCGTTTTAGTGATTGTCTGCATCGAGACGAACCGGGGTGTGTAGTCCGTGGAGATTGGGAACGATATCAGCATTACTTAGATTTTTTAGAGGAAGTTATTAAGCGCCAAACTCAGCTTAACCAACAGTCAGATCCTGAATCTACTGTCAAGGTAAAAACGAAAGGCAAGGGAAAGACTCAGTACGAACCGAAGCTAGAAAGTAAGAAATATCGCCGGACTTCACGCAGGACGCAGTTGCAGCAGTTGCAGCAGTTGTATCAGGAGACTGATGAGTAATGAATTACCTCATTGACACTCCCCCGGCTTTTTGTCCAAGCAAAATCAGCTTGATGGTTCTCTCAGAAGAAGATGCAAGGTACGACGAATATATCCTTCCAATGGTTCAGTTGTAGCTTGAAACACGAGTGCATAAAGCATGATTCCACTTATCAGGTCAAAAACGAGATCAGAATCTAAATCTACCCGAACTTCATTTCTCGATTTTGCGCGTTCAAAGACAACAGCGAAGGCTTGTCGTCGAGGTTGTAAGTATTTTGTCCAGTAGACCTGAGCGAACTGAGGATTGCTGGAAGCAGTACTGATCATCATAGCAACTGTCTGTCGTCCCAAAGGGGTAAATGTGATTTGTGCAGCACTGTTGATCAAGGCGTCAATATCACCCCAGAGGCTACCAGTGTCAGGAACGACATACTCTTGTCTACAACTCTCAATCGCGTCTGCAACTAATTCTTCTTTCGATTTGTAGCGCCGGTAAATTGTGGGTTTGCTAACTCCTGCACGGGCTGCGATCGCATCAATACTCATGCGCTCAAATCCAACTTCTGCCAGCAGTTCCAGGGCTGCTTGCAGAATTGCTTGATGTGATTGGGCACTACGGGGTCGTCCTGGCGGACTTTTGACAGGTTTACTCATGCGATCGTCATTCTCAGGCATCCGTATCTAAACAATTTACCAAGCAGTTGTCCAATTGACATTTTAGATAACATTACGATACTGTATCGTAAATATAAGACTTCTTTATCCATAAACAGCATGACCAACCTCTGGACTCAGCGATTTGCTTGGCGAACCCCAAAGGGAAATCTCCCGTTACCTCCTGGTCGCTTCGGTTTGCCCATCGTTGGCGAATCCATCAGCTATTTGCGCGATCCAGCCCGTTTTATGGATCAGCGACAAAAGCGATATGGAACAATTTTCAAAACTCATCTATTTGGTCGTCCAACGATTGTTTTCATTGGAGCAGATGCAACCCGTTTTTTGTTCACCAATGAAAGTCAGCGATTCGAGATGACCAATACTCCAAGTTTTGAGGTGTTACTGGGAGCGAATTCGATTGGCGTCAAGACAGGTAGCGCTCACCAAATACTTCGTAAGCAGTTGTTTCAAGCCTTTGAGCCAAGAGCATTAGCCGAGTACGCTACGACAATAGAAGATATGACCCGTCGTTATCTGCATCGATGGGAACGCATGGGAACATTGACTTGGTATTCCGAACTGAAAAAATATACGCTGGATATTGCCTGTAAGTTGTTCGTGAGCGTTGAAACTGCCTCAGATGAAAACCTGGAAAAAGTTTATCAGACTTGGAGCGAGGGACTGTTATCTATTCCTATCCGATTTCCTGGGAGCAAGTTTGATCGTGCGGTTCGTGCGCGTGAACAGCTTCTTGCAAGGATTGATGAAATGATCAACCAACGCCAACAACATCGAAACTCTAATCAGGATGTTTTGGAAATTCTATTGCAGACGCAGGATGAAGAGGGTAATCGTTTAAGTTCAGAGGAAGTGAAGGATAACGTGTTGGGAATGCTCGTTGCTGGACATGAAACCTTAACTTCAGCACTTACATCCTTGTGTTTATTGCTTGCTCAACATCCAGAGGTGCTGCAAGCAGCCCGTGCAGAACAAGAACAACTAGGGTTCACCCTGAGCGCAGCCGAAGGGGTGACACAACCGCTAACACAAGAATCTCTCAAGCAAATGACTTATCTAGAGCAAGTGCTAAAAGAAGTTTTACGAATAGCACCTCCAGTGGTTCGCAGTGGTTCGCGGAAAGTGCTTGAGTCCTGCGAGTTCGGTGGGTATCTCATCCCGCAAGGTTGGGATGTATTTTACCAGATCCAGGAAACTCATCAAGACCAGAATGTCTATGCTGAACCTAAACGATTTGATCCAGAACGTTTTGCACCTGATCGAACCGAGAACAAACAAAAGGTTTTTAGCTATATTCCGTTCGGTGGTGGAATTCGAGAATGTTTAGGCAAGGAATTTGCCAGATTGGAGATGAAGGTGTTTGCGGCGTTGTTGATTCGTGAGTATCAGTGGGAATTACTCCCTGGACAAAATTTAGAGCGGGTTGTGCTACCGTTTTCCCGTCCTCATGATGGCTTAAAGGTGAAATTTTGGCGACGTGAAAGCGGGAGGGATGTAGGCATGAATCAGATGTGCGTCAATGGATAGGCGTAATTTGGAGAGTTGACTAAAAACTGTAACGATCCCCATAAAGTCTTAAAATATTCTTAACATCTACCAAATCCCAACCTTCAATCTAAATAAGTACCACCCCGGAACTATAATTATGGCTATCGGCTACGTTGCGCTCGTACTCCATGCACATCTGCCCTTCGTTCGTCACCCAGAAAGTGATTATGTGCTGGAAGAAGAATGGCTCTATGAAGCCATTACCGAAACTTACATTCCTTTGCTGCGAGTCTTTGAAGGCTTGAAGCAAGACGGTGTTGATTTTAAAATCACGATGAGCATGACACCACCCCTTGTGTCAATGCTACGCGATCCTCTCTTACAAGAACGCTACGACGCTCATTTAGCCAAACTTGAAGAACTTATAGAACTGGAATTCGAGCATAATGTCCACAATGGTCATATTCGTTATTTAGCTGAGCATTACGCCAGTGAGTTTAAGGCGATACGAGAAGTTTGGGAACGCTACAACGGGGACTTAGTCACAGCTTTTAAGCAATATCAAGACACTAACAATTTAGAAATCATTACCTGCGGTGCTACCCACGGCTACCTACCACTGATGAAAATGTACCCACAAGCTGTGTGGGGACAAATAAAGGTAGCTTGCGAACACTACGAAGAAAACTTTGGTCGCCCACCTAAAGGTATTTGGCTGCCAGAATGCGCCTACTATGAAGGTGTAGAGCGGATGTTAGCCGATGCAGGGTTGCGCTACTTCCTTACTGATGGACATGGTATTCTTTATGCCCGTCCCCGTCCACGATTTGGCACTTATGCCCCAATTTTTACAGAAACTGGCGTTGCTGCGTTTGGTCGAGACCATGAATCTTCTCAGCAAGTGTGGTCTTCTGAGGTCGGCTATCCTGGTGCTGCAGAATACCGCGAGTTTTACAAAGACTTGGGCTGGGAAGCTGAATATGAGTACATTAAGCCCTACATTATGCCTAACGGTCAACGGAAAAATACGGGCATTAAGTATCACAAAATTACAGGTCGCGGCTTAGGATTGGCAGATAAGGCACTCTACGACCCCTATTGGGCACGGGAAAAAGCTGCAGAACACGCTGCCAATTTTATGTATAATCGTGAGCAGCAAGTCGGGCATCTTCATGGTATAATGCATCGTCCACCAATTATTGTTTCTCCCTACGATGCTGAGTTATATGGACATTGGTGGTATGAAGGTCCTTGGTTCATTGATTACCTGTTCCGCAAGTCATGGTATGACCAAAAGACTTATGAAATGACTCACTTGGCAGATTATCTGCGGGCAAATCCAAGTCAGCAAGTTTGCCGTCCTTCGCAATCAAGTTGGGGTTATAAGGGATTTCATGAGTATTGGTTGAACCAAACAAATGCGTGGATTTACCCACATTTGCATAAAGCCGCAGAACGGATGATTGAAATAGCAAAGCGGGAACCAGAGGATGAGTTGGAATGGAAAGCGTTGAACCAAGCAGCGAGGGAACTGTTGTTGGCGCAATCTTCCGACTGGGCGTTTATTATGCGGACGGGAACGATGGTACCTTATGCAGTTAGAAGAACGCGATCGCACCTCATGCGCTTCAACAAACTTTACGAAGACGTTAAAATCGGCAAAATAGACAGCGGTTGGCTGGAAAAAGTTGAATTTATGGACAATATTTTCCCGAATATTAACTATAGAGTGTATCGTCCATTGTAGTAGCGAAACGGATATAACAGGGGCGGTAGGTGAGGGTGTCCTCACCTGCTGTGCAAAGAGTCGGGTGGGCAACACCAAACCCTCTGCTTACAAGCCATTACCAATTAATATGAATGGTGCCCAATAATAGGGATGACTAAGATTATTAGCGACTTTTGGTGGCAAGCGATAGCTTCGCTGCTGCGCTGCGCACAGATCGCGCGTAGATTCTAAAATAGCTTTGTTTTGCTGTTGAACAACCTTGAGTAGTTGTCCGTAATCATTGCCACTTGCGCTTGACGTAAAGCCTCAGCCTTTGTCATATTACCTTGATACAGCATTGCGTAGAAAGCATTCATCAAGGTTTGTGTACCGCCATCATTTACAGACCATAAAGATGCAATGACAGCTTTTGCTGCCGCATCCTGCATCTGGTAACCAAAACCCAAAATTTCTTCTCCATTACCCAGAATACCACCGACTGCGGTTTCGCATGCACTTAACACTACCAAGACTACATTAGATAGTGTGAGTGTTGAAATATCAGGAAGAGCGTCGGTACATCAATCAAAATGGAGAAAAAAAACCGGTTTCCTCGCTTGCAAACCTTGAGATCTCGTTGACTCAACTTAAAGAAACCGGGTTTTTGAGACTACTGTACCAGCGCACTGGCTAAAAAATCACACAATAGTTGATTTGTAAAAAGCTAGTCCTAAATGTTAAGAAATATTGCCATAAAAATAAATTCTCTGCCAACCGCCAGAGATATATTTGTGTGCAGCTGATGTGAGCACTGATTTCGTATTTAATTTTGATTGGAGAAATCTATGCCTCTCAAAGGTCGTCGGTTAATTGCTGGTGTTGTAGCAACCTTCAGTATCTTGTTAATAACGGCTTGCGATCAGCGAAGTTTAACGTCAGAGGCGTATCGCACTGACAATGATAAGGATGATAACTTCACGGGCTTGAAAGTTAAAGTTTTGGTGGGTAGCGCCTTGGGAGATTTTTGCAACCAAGCCTCACAAAGCTTTAATTCTACACAACCGAAGCTAGATAATGGTACACCATTTCAGATCAAATGCGAAGCGCAGGGTAGCGGTGATGTCGTTACCAAAGTGGTTTCTTTAGCAACTCAATTAAAGAATGGTACTGTGCAAGCTGATGCAGAAGAGTTCCCTACTATCGTTTCTGTGGATGGGGAGATTTATCATAGTCAACTCATTTACCGCATGAATCAGCTTTTTCCAGGACAAAAATATATTCCCGAAATCATTGATTCACCACTGTTGGCTTACTCACCAATGGTGTTTATGGCGCAAGCTGATGTTGCAGATGGACTGAGAAAAACCCCTGACTTATACAAGGCTTTAGTCGCAGCGAAGACTCACCGTGATATTGACCCATCTGCACCACTGCAACCAGTTCACTATGTCCATACTGCACCGACTCGTTCTAATTCTGGACTACAAACTCTCGTAACTCAATATGCCAGTGTATCGTCTAAGCGTCCAGAACAACTGACAACAACTGATGTCCAACAGTTTCAACCACAGATTCAACAAATCCAAACCAAGATTACCCGTTACGGTGTTTCTACCAATTCTTTAGCCAAAGCAATGGTTAAGAACGGTCCATATTGGGCGAGTGTGGCTTCTGTGTATGAATCTAGCGTGATTGCAGCAAATTCCCATTTACAACCAGGTCAACAGCGCTACGAAGCAGTTTATCCTAAAGCTACATTGACCTCAAATATGCGGGCGATTTTGCCGAATGCACCTTGGGTGAGTGCAGATGAAAAGGCGGCGGGGGAAAAGTTCATTGCTTATTTGCGATCGCCTGAAATTCAAAAAATTGCCACAGATTTAGGTTTACGACCAGGTACACCAGGAGTCCCCTTGGGAACAAAGTTTTCCCAAGAATTTGGAGTCAATCCCCAAGCCAAGTACGATTCCTTGCGACCTCCCCAACCGCAAGTTGTAGAGGCGATGCTGAAATCTTGGCAACAAGTCGCTAAAAAAGCATCACTCGTAGTAATGGTAGTAGATTCTTCTGGATCAATGGCAGGTGAGAAGTTATCAGCCGCACAGAATACTCTCAAAAACTACATCAACAATTTGGGACCGAAAGAGCAAATCGCTTTGATTGATTTTGACTCCCAAATTCGTCGGCCTGTATTGGTAGATGGAACACCACAAGGAAAAGAGCGCGGTTTGCAATTTCTCAGCGGACTCACAGCTGATGGCAACACAAAATTATATGATGCGGCTCTTAACGCCCGCAACTGGTTGCTGCAAAATCTTCGTCCAGATGCTATTAATGCAGTTTTGATATTAACCGACGGTGAAGATACAGGTTCGCAAATATCCCTTGAACAACTGTCACAAGAACTGCAAAAAAGTGGTTTTAATAGCGAGCAACGAATTGGGTTTTTCACTGTTGGCTACGGAAACGAAGGCGAATTTGATGCTAATGCACTCAAGAAAATCGCTGAGTTGAATGGTGGTTACTATTCCAAAGGTGACCCAGAAACAATTTCTCGGTTGATAGCAGATTTACAGGTAGAGTTTTAAATATGAAAATCGTTAATCCATTGTATTATCCTGTTGCTGTTTTCGGTGGGGCAATAACTCTTTTTATTGGCGTGCGTTTGGTCCAGTTACCTAGTGCAATTGTGCTACCTGTGGCAGTTGGAATCAGTCTTGTTAGTGCGAATTATTTGAAAGTCCGCAAACCTGAATACTTGAATTTAGAAAATCCAGAATTAGCAGAGGAACTACAAAGAATTAGTGTTTCAGCTAATAACTTAGCCAACAAAGCCAAAGGGTTACATTTAGAAGCAACAAAAATGTTAACTGATACTTTCCATTTGGAGCTTTTAGCAGCATTACAAATTAATTGCGCTCGTGCTGTTGAACTTCCGAAAAAAATTGATAATCTGGCACGGCGTTTGCAAGATAGTCATTCACTACTTTCGGTTCAACAATTGCAACAACAGCTAGCAGAAGTTCAGCAAAGACTTGAGTCTAGTTCAGGCGTAGCCAAGCAACACCTCAGTCAACTAGCAAATAGCCTCAGCCGCAACATTCAACTAGCCAAAGAAGGTCATGATACTCGTTTAGCACAAATGGTTAATATTTCTACTTTGATTCAAGATGCTAGTGGTATCTTACAGCGATCGCAAACTAAATTGCGCACATCTGATTTAAGCGACTCTGCACAAATTAGCGAGTTGCAAGCACTTGTTGATGAATTCAGCAACCTCGAAGCAAATATTGATTTGCTGGTTCGTAGATAATTAGGCTTTTTTTAGTTGTTTTACCATGATTTTTTTGAATGGTTAGTTGGAAAAACTCTGTATGAATTTGATTGAGCCAAAATTATGACTAAGAAAAAATCAAAATCTCAACGACAAAATCGTGTTTTCATTTCATTCGCAATTATCTTCGCATCACTCTGTTTAACCTATGCACCACTACCAGGATTAGAGCAAACAGTGATCGTTGTCAGTGGTACGGAACTACAAGCACCTCTACAAGAACTAGAGGCTAAATTTGAGCGGGAAAATCCAAACATTAAATTGTCACTCAAATTTCAAGGTTCCCAGGAGATGGTCAATAAATATATTGACCATAAGAATGACTTTAAACCAACAGTTTTAATTCCAGCTAATGGAGTGATTCTCACAGAATTGAGCGAGAGATACAAAGCAACAAATAACACCGAACCTTTTTATGATTCTCCTCGCCCTATAGCAAAAACAATGTTAGTTGGAATTGCTTGGCAAGAACGTGGCAAAGTACTTTTCCCTGACGGACGCTTCCGTTGGCAACGCTTAGAACAGGCTATGGAAGCAGGAGACTGGAAAAAAATCGGCGGTTCAAGTAATTGGGGAAGTTTTGATTTTGTCACCACTGATCCAACTCGTTCTAATATTGGTCAGCTAACATTAAATTTATGGGCACAATCCAAATTAGGTGGAAATCTTAACAGTGCTAGCTTAAACAATTTGTCTGTGGTATCGCTGTTTGGTTTGATTAAAAAATCAGTTTATCAACCACCTCGTTCTACAGATATTTTGTTGCAAGAATTTATTGCCAGAGGTGCTAATGATGCTGATGTTGCCACAGTATATGAAAGCATAGCGCTTTCTCGTTGGGAGCAAGCAGGTACTAATCAAGGAAAGCCTTACCAAATCTACTATCTCAACCCAACCATTGAGACAGTTTCAACTGCAGCAATTGTTCGTCAAGATATAGATGCAACAACAGCCAAAGCTGCAAAAAAGTTTCTCGATTTTCTCACACTACCAGAACAGCAAGTAGTATTTATACAGCATGGTTTTCGTCCAGCAAATAATTCTGTTGATTTAAAATCTGTGCCTAATAGTCCTTGGAGTAAAAATATCCCAGGTGCTGAAATCCAACCATCTATACAGACTCTACCACCCCCTAATACCCAAATGATTACAGAAATTCAGCGCTTATGGGAAAGAGCGAATTAAATCGCGGACATCGGTTTTATAATCAAGCCCTACTTGAGATTTAGTGGTGCGAGACTAATGAACACCCGTTCATCAGGGTTTTGTGGATCACCATATTTCATGCAGTTCTTCCAATCTGAAACAGAGGCTTGCTGATTTCCTTGGCGTTGTAGAACCTGGGCTTTGAGACAAAAAGCAGCATCTTTGCTAATCATTTGGTTTCCAGTGAATCTTTCTTTTGTTCCTGAGAATCTGTTACCTCACATTCTGCAAGCAGTTTTTCTACATTTTCCGGAAAGTCAATATTAGTAACTTTTTTTGCAAAAACCTGATAACAATCGTTTTTATCCCCTTCTTTACGCGGGAATCCTAACCAAATAATAATAATAACTTTTTGTTCTTTAAATGCTCTAAAAAATAATCTATATCGGGCAGGTAGCCCCATTTTCTTCAGACGACCATACCTGTGTAAAGGTTTGTGTAATACAAAGTGAGATGCAAAAGGATCTTGAGTAATTTTTTCTTTAATACCAATATTCAAGCCCTTTAGTAGCTTTACATCTCCATGAGTCATAAACTCTTCTTTAGATAACTCAGTTTTTAAAATACGAACCCGATGAGACAATTCTACCCACTGCTTATCAAACAATGGGTAGAAAAAAATTCTCCATCCATGACAAATGAATGAACTCATGAATCCAAAACGACATCACAAAGTAGTTCATCCATTTCGTCGCTCATTTCTTTTGTATAAGCAACGAGTTGGTCAGGATTTTTAATAGCATCTTTCATCAAAAAGTCGAGGAACAGACTCATCATAATAGATTCTGTTTCATCTACCTCCTCAACTTCATCAGTCTCTAATTGCACTAAAAAGGTATTTTTGGATAAGACTTGGACATAACCTGAAGTATTAACTAAATGAGGATGGTCTTTAGAAAAAGCACGAGGTAAGCGAAAACCATCTTGCGTGCCTATCTTAGCAGAAGCTATAGGATAGGTCTTGTCAGTCATCTAAGTTAACTCCTTTATAAAGTCAATTTTTATTATAACATTTATTATAATAAAGTCAAACAAACATAAAAAAGACAGGTCAAATGCCTGTCCTACGACTGATAATTTGGCTCTGAATTTAGAAATTCATCTCTGCAGCTTGAACCTTTTCAACCTGCTTCTTCTTGAGGACAAGCATAACTTGAGCCAACATCACAAGTGCGACAAATGCAATCAACCATTGAACTCTTGTAGCATCTTGTAGCACAATTTCCCCATCATCTTGACCAAATCCACCGACGTTTGGATTATTGGTCAAAGGTTCATCTTTTTTGACCACTTGTCCTTCAGAGACAATCAATTCTGGTCCTGCGGGTATGGTGTCAACGACTGCGTCCCCAGATTCAGGTTGGATGCTGAGTTCGTAGTTGACGTTACCGTCTTCATCTTCTATTTTGGCAATCTTGCTAATTGTACCAGCAGCAGAAGCCGTGTATACCGTGTTGTTGCTCTTTTGGCCAGTGGGGTAAACTTGTCCGCGTCCACGGTTACCACCTACGTGAACAGCGTACTTACCAAAGTGAATTTTCTTGTCAGTTGCAGGGTTAGGAGAAAGGACGGGGAAGACGATTTCCTGATATTGTTCACCAGGTAGTGGTCCGATGATGACGACGTTTTCTTGATCTTCGGTGTAGGGTTGGTAGTATAAACCCTCGATTTCTTCCTTCCACTCCTCGGGGATGCGTTCTTCAGGAGCAATCTTGAAGCCTTCTGGCAGCATCAGCACAGCACCGACGTTCAAGCCAACTTTAGAACCATCCGCACCCACCTGTTGTACGCTTGTATCGTAGGGAATTTTTACCACAGCTTTAAATACTGTGTCAGGCAGAACAGACTGGGGAATTTCGACTTCGGTAGGCTTTGCTGCTAGGTGACAGTTAGCACACACAATTAGCCCTGTCGGTTGGCGAGGACTTTCGGGGTAGGTTTCCTGTGCCCAAAAGGGATATGCTTGAGCTGCTTGAGGTAGAACTAGATCGCTGGTGAAGAAAAATGTCACTGTGGCGATCGCTACGAGCAAGGTTTTGATAATTGTTCTAGCACTGCGAGTTAAACTCGCTGTTTGACAAACATTTCTCATCTCTATAAGGACAACTAGGACAACGATTCTCTGATATTAGTCATTCGTCATTACTCAAGAGTCATTAGTCAAGAGTCAAATTTCGACTCCAAACTACAGACTATGCACTGATTAAATCGGTGAACAGCCTTTTGAGTGAACAGTAAACAGTGAAGAGTTATCAAGCCAAGATCAGCTGATAACTGATAACTGTTAACTGTTAAGCCCACCAAGGATCTTCGCCTGTACGGAAGTCGGTTTCCGTCCATTGAGTCAGGACGATTTTGTCTTCTTCGGCTTTTGCATGACTCAAAGCTAAAGATAGTGGTGCAGGACCTCGGACAACCTTACCAGTAGCGTCGTACTGTGAACCATGACAGGGACACTTAAACTTGTTCTCTGCTGCGTTCCAAGGAACAACACAACCTAAGTGCGTGCAAACGGCGTTAATCCCGTAATCAGTAATCGCCTCTTTGCTATCTACAACAATATAGGTGGGGTCTCCCTTGAGTCCTTGAACGAGAACGCGATCGCCTACATTATGACTTTCCAAAAACTTGCTAACACTGACATCGTTGCCCAGCTCGTTTTTTGCCGTTGTACCACCCCCAGCACCACCGCTTGCTGGAGGAATAAAATAGTTGACAACGGGATACAATGCTCCCAGAGCCACTCCGGTTACAGTTCCAAATGTCAGAAGATTCATGAATTGACGACGCCCCATATCGGGCACGTCCATTGATTCAGAAAATTGAGCCATAACCTACGCGTTCTTTGTGTATTTTGTTAACAAATATGACTTGAGTTTTTCATTAAGAAACTCTTGTCTGAGTGAAAAGGATAATGCCTACAAGGATGCCAAAATGCTTTGTGCAAAAATCTTTCCAGCATCTTTCTTAGTAGGATTACATTTCTTTATAGTCCTATCATACTTGAGTCATGGAACTTAACATCATAACTAAATGTAAAAATATTTGAGAAAAGATATGACGGGACAGGAATTACGCCAACTGTTGCTTGAGAAGTGGGGACGCTCCTATGATGTCCAATTGCGTCGCACACAAGGTAAAATTTTCTTACAAGTTATGTGGAAATATTTAGAGCAAGTGTCTTTCCCATTAAATGAGGTAGAATATCAAGAGCATTTGGATAGCATCGCCAATTATCTGAATGGCTTGGGTGGTGAAACACAGGTGAAAACCTATATTCGACAAACACGAGAACGCCCACGACTTGGTAAAGCTGTCAGCATTCCGTTAGATTTAGGCGAACGTGCGGCGGAATGGTTGATCGAGTAGTGGTAAATACTTTCACCAATTACGGCGAAACCTCTAGATAAAAATGCGGAGATTGTTACAGAACTCTTTTACCCAGAGGAACCTCTTTTTCTGGCTGAATCAACACGACTTCACCATCGTCTACCACGACGCCACTAATTAAATTTTGAATTTTGAATTTTGAATTTTGAATTTGAGCGAAGCGAGTGACGCCCAAATCACCAAAATCTATCCAAAGTTTGTATGCTGGTTTTCTGGCTTGAGGAAAATCTTCTACTTTGATGACTTTGCCAACACGAATTTCTACTTTATGAACTACGTGTAGCCGTCTACGACTGAGCTACACGTTTCTGACTCTTCCTCTGAGCAACTTGCTTGAAGCTTCTGCACCAAGTAGAGGTTGACTCATCTAAGTCTGTAGAGGTACGTTCCATACCCCTTGCGTAATTAAGCATTACCATTGCTGCTGCTACATCTCTATCACACCGATAACCGCAATTATCACAATGATGTTCTCTTTCTGCTAGTGTTTTCTTTTTTTGGTGACCGCAATTAGGGCAAGTTTGGGAAGGTTTTACTTTTTGAGTTGGAACCTCAATGTAAAAACCTCCAGACTCAGTAACTTTATACTTGATTAAGTCTTTGATGTTGCCAATACCACTGCACTTTTTTTTTGTAACTCATTACAGACGTAAAGCTCTAAATGCAAAAATGCTCGACCGATTAAAAGAAATGGTCGAGCAGGTATCAGACAAAATGGATTGTCAGTTAATTGAGTTTAATGGTGAATCAGACCATGTGCACATCTTGTTAGATTTCCATCCTAAAAACTCAATTGCAGCAGTCGTAGGAAGTTTAAAAAGTTCTACGGCAAGAATGTTAAAAAAAGAATTTCCTGAAGAGGTAAAAAAGTATTATTGGGGGAAAGTTTCGTTTTGGTCTAATTCTTATTACGTTTCTTCTTGTGGTGGAGCACCAATAGAAGTCCTAAAGAAATATATCCAGAATCAAGCTCGACCCTGACGCGCTATCCTTCTCTACCCCGCCTGCGGCTCTTGGTAGGGAGTGTCGCGCAATACGTTCAAAGTCATCGTAACTTATTTCCCTCATTTCCCTACCAACTTAACTAAACCAATACCACCAAAATAAAGTCCCAAAACTGCCCCTGCTAAAAGACTTTGGGTAAAGGGGTCAGTTGAAGGTGTGAGAATTGCTCCTAAAACTACCGCGCCCATAATAACGTAGCGCCAACCAGAAAGCATTTGCCCAGAAGAGACTATTCCCAAAGCACCAAGTAGAACTTGGATAATCGGAATTTGAAATGCTAACCCAGTACTAAATAGCAGCAACAAGACAAATTCAAAATATTTATCAATCGACCACAGTTGTTCTACGACATCAGCACCGTAGCTGATGAAAAATTTCAAAGCAGCGGGTACCAATAAAAGATATGCAAAGACTAACCCTCCTGCAAACAAAAAACTCGACCCCAAAACCACAGGTCCCAGCAAGCGACGTTCACGACGAGTCAGTCCAGGGAGAACAAACTGGATAACTTGGAATAGCACAAACGGGCTAGACAAAACCAACCCACTGTAGCCTGCAACTTTCATTGAAACAAAGAAATATTCACCAGGAGCCAGTTGCAAAAATTTTACTCCCTGTGCTGGCACTTCTAGCAGCTGAACAATCGGCTTAACAGCAAGAAAGCAGCCAACAACACCCACTACTACAGCAATGAGCGAGTAAAAAATCCGTTGTCGTAACTCTTCCAAGTGGTCGAAAATTGACATTTCGACTTCACCGGGCAACTCATCAAGAGGATCCATAGGATCTATTTCCGGTTTGGAGTCACCATCTACTTCTAAGTCAACAGTGTATGGTGTTGTTGTGTCTACGTTTTGTGAAGGTGTCATGAGTTAGCTAGAGTGCATCACCTTTTAACTATTGTATCTGGGAAGCAGGTGGATGTAGAGACACGCAATTGCGCGTCTCTACTTTTTGACATCACTGAACGGGTAGTTGTGGGTGTACAGTCGAATATTTTCCTACCAGCTGGGAAGTTTCTGAGTTATACAGTCTTAGGTAATTCCAGTAGTTACCCAATACCTGACGGACATAATTTTTGGTTTCATCAAAGGGAATTGATTCTACAAATTCATCTGGGTCTTCCTTTGGCAGAGTTTTTACCCATTTGGAAACGTTACCCGGACCTGCATTGTAACTGGCGATCGCCAGCATCGAGTTATTACCATATTGCTCATGAGTGTGATCCAAATACCAAGTCCCGAACATGATATTCTCGTTGGGATTTTCCAAATTTATTTTTGTGCTGTCAAACTGAATTTGTGGGGCAATCCATTTAGCTGTACTTGGTAGCACCTGCATTAAACCAACCGCACCAGCTGTAGAACGGACTTTTGGCTCAAAATGTGATTCCTGACGCATAAGCCCAGTCACTAGCAGAGGATTGAGCTGACGCTTTTGGGACCATTGCTCAATTTCTTTTTGATAGGGGAAGGGATAACGAGCTTGCCAGTAAGTGACTTGTTTGCTTAAAGCCTGGTACTGTGCTTGTTCTTCTGGTGTTTCGCGGTCTTCTAGTTTGGAAACCGTATCAATCCCGACGATATTTTCTCCTTTTGCCAGCTGCATCAAACCTTCAGTAAATTGCTCCGCTACTGTTGGTTGCATTTTGTTTTGAAATTCGGTCTGCCATTGCAACCAAGCATCGCGGTCTTGACCAAGCAGGTATAATTCTTTAAATGTCTCAGAACCAGCAGTTGGTACCGGACGCTGCAACGGGACGATGTTTGGGTTCATCTGGCGCACGGAGTTGAAATTGCCAACATTGAGTCCTAAAGTTGCCCCTGCTCGCCACGAATAGTAAGAATGGGGAAAATTGCTGAGGGTATACTCATAAGCTTGTTTTGCTTCCTCCTTTTTCCCGAGTTTGGTTGCCCATTTTCCAACCCAAAAGCTTGCTCTAGGAGCCAAAATACTGTTGGGGTTATTTTTGGGAATCGGTTCTGCCCATTGCCATGCAGCTTTATAATCTTTAGCTTTCGCTTTTTGTTGTGCGATTTTCCAGCGATATTCTGCCGCTTCCTCAGAGTTGGCGTACTTGGTAATCAGGAGCTTAGTAGCTTCACTCGCTGCTTTTTGATCTTGATTTTGAAGAATTTTGATTTTTTCTACCAGCGCTTTACCTGCTTTGTCAGGAAATTTAGTAATAACCTGATCAAGATATGGCAAAGCATCTTTACGTACTGTTGCCATTTCTGCTAAGCGTAACAAAGCAGTGCTAGTTTCTCTGGCTTCCGGAAATGCTTTGACTAGTTCTTGATAGACAGCAAGGGCTTCTGGTCGTTTTCCACTCACCTGCAATCCTCTGCCAACACGGTAGAGGTTGCGGGCTGTTTTACTTCCTTTGGCGTATGCTGTCGTTACTTTGCCAAATTCATTGTTTTCCCAGTAAGCTGTACCAACGATGTCCCACTCTTCGGGTTTTAGGGTGGAATTCTTCGCCAGCTGATCCACCACAGGTACAGTTCCTGGTTGATCATAGGCATATTTTGCCAAAACTAACTGCAATTGCGGCTGATTGGGATTTGTCTCCAACCGTTTACGGATGATTTCCCAGGTAAGGGGATGAGAAGGAAATTCAGCTATTGCTTTGTTCTGATACTCCGGGAGTCCGATGAGATACAAGGCTTTAGCAGCAGCCGCTTCTTTGGGGTAGTCTTTGAGCACTTTCTGCCTCAGATCCGAGGCTTTGCCTTCTTGTCCTAGAATTTCGTGTGCCTGCGCTTGTTTTAGCAACACATAAGGCGCAAGGACTGGATAATCTCTGTCTAATCCATCTAGTAACTTTAGTGCAGGTTGAGCTTGCTTTTGTTCAATTAAGTCACTTGCCAAAAGATAACGAGCGCGATTTTGATCTGCTGATTTTGATGCCTCCTTTATTAGTGCTTCTAGTTTTGCACCACGTTCTTGCGGAGATTGTGATACCAAGGCAAAAACGGGTGATTTCGCTTTGCTTTCTTCCGAAAGCTTCTCTGGTTCAGTCTTGTGCGGTTTAAGCCATTGACTTACTGATTTTCCTATCTCGGGAGCTGACAGGATTGCCCCACCTAAGAAGGCACATAGTCCAGCACCCACTATGAGAGAAATATGCTTTGTCTGTAGCTTCTTCAGCATTGATTCCCGCTGAAAATTTCACATGAATTTCTTGCCACTTTAGCATCACTAGTGGTCAACGTCTTCAGTTTTAACTTTTGTATTTTTTATTTTTGGAAACAACAATGAGATGTAGATTATACATTTTAGGAATCATTGACACAATTTTTGTGTAAGTAATCTTCTTGAATGTTAAAAAACTAAGACATAGTACCTCTCATTTCAAAGCTTTTTTCAGAGTAAACACTTATTTTTTTAGATTTTTATCACAAAAAACACTGAAATGTTAATGTATTAAATTAAGTTATAAATACTAAGTAGACACTCCCGTTAACTGTCGTTATTTAAACCCAAGTCCGTTAAAACTGAGATCTTGCACCAGTATCAACAATGAGGCAGAGCCTCGATATCTCGTTCCCAGGCTCAGCCTGGGAACGAGGGTTGGGAGGCTCAGCCTCCCGATTATTGAGCTAGTAGGTTGGGTTAAGCGTAGCGAAACCCAACATAAAACGTTTGTTGTTGGGTTTCCTTACGTCAACCCAACCTACGCAGTTTAAGAGTTTTAGCCAATTCAATTCTGAATTCTGGCGACTGACGCCTCTGTTCTTCTTGTTAAATGGAAAACAAAGATTAAGAATCAGGGCAATGCTATTATTGCAAGTTAAATGCGTGACAACTTACCTAATTATCTCGCCAAATCTTAATAGTATTGTCCCAGCTACCACTGACTAGATTATGATTATCCGGACTAATGGCAACAGAACCAAGCGAATTAGAATGACCTTCAAGGGTACGCAGCAATTGCCCAGTATTCAAATTCCAGATTTTGATAGT
>NZ_JXCA02000001.1:147239-220831 GCF_000828085.3 Scytonema tolypothrichoides VB-61278 | reverse complement strand
CTGGGCTAATGGCAACAGAAAAAACCGGCGGATTAGAATGACCTTCAAGGGTACGCTGCAATTGCCCAGTATTCAAATTCCAGATTTTGATAGTACTGTCCAGGCTACTACTGACCAGAGTGTGACTATCTGGACTAATGGCAACAGAATTAACCCAATTACTATGTCCATATAAAGTGTTTGTCAATCGGAAATTTTGAGCATTTATAATGCTTTCTCTTATCAATTCATCTGCTACTGCCTTTAATTCCTGTTCGTAAATTTGCTGTTCTGTTTGTTGAATATTTTGAAGCTGAGTAAGATAAGGATTCAATTCTTCTTTACTCACTCCTGACTGATTCAATTCGGCAACTATCTTTGGCAACCGAACTTGATAGTAAGGATCGAGATTCAAATAGTATAAGTCAGCTATATAGGCTACCAAAAGCTTGTTGCTATTGACAATTGTTTGCCGAACCATTCGCAGCGCTTTTTTTTCAGAGACACCTTTGGACATCAAATCTTTTATCCCCTGCTCCCAATCCCATTCCTGACTGGAATAAAAGTGACGCTGATTATTTTTTACTCCCCAAAAATGAACTTTTACTATATAAGTATAATCAGTCACAATCATATCGAGAATGGCTGTTGGCACAGGAGCTAAAATTTTATGTAACTGCTCTACATTGATATTGCCAACCGGACGCTTGAAATAGTCACTGTAAAACTTCACCAGATGCTGTCGATCCCATTCAGGATAGTATCTGGCTAAAAATGCTTCCATACCATTTAACTGCATTTTAAGATTATTGCGGATAGATGCAGGAGCATCCAAGCTAATCTCTGGAGGTGAGAGTAGAATTAACAAACAGTTTTTCTGTTCCTTTAACAGATCCTCTGTCTCCTGGCGACTCAAAATACCATTCCAATTTTGTAAATCCCAGTTGGATTGAATCTCCGTCAGTTTCAAATCAATTTGTTTGGCTTGAAATTCGCGCAGGGAATCTCGCATCAATTCAATTATTTCGCGCTTTCTTTGGAAATCTTGTTGCAGAGAGTATTCTTGCAATTTACGTTTACCTTCAGAATTGGAAATAATATCTTTAAGACGTTCTCTGAGTCCTTCTCCTATACCGACAATAATATCTTGTCCTGCTTGTCCTACTCCTTTAACAATTTTTCCTTGTGCTTCTAGTTGTGAATAAGAATACTCTCCTATTCCACCACCAATTCCTTTTGCGACAGGGCTGAGAAAGTCGTATGCTAAACGTGGTTCAAGATTAAGAAGATTAATATTTTCACTATCGGTGGATTCCGCCAGCGCGCTTACAGTACTGGCTGACTGCCCAACACCGAAAACTTGACACATGGTTGTGCCAACACTCGCAGCGATCAGCTTTTTGAGTATCTCGCGTCGATTCAAAGATGATGTTTCCACCGTTACCTCCTATCCGGAGCTTACTTCCTGCATCCTACCAGAAACGGTGATGTCATCAAGTACTGGCTCAACGGACAGGTGCCTCAAGTCGGGAGACCCGCCCACGGCACTGTCCTCCCCTACACCCTTACACCCTTACACACGCCAGATACCTCTGTCGGGAAACCCTCATCAAGTACTGGCTCAACGGACAGGTGCCTCAAGTCGGGAGACCCGCCCACGGCACTGTCCTCCCCTACACCCCTGTGTTTCTTGAAAGGGACGCTTAATCCTTAACAGGAAAGAAGCGGTTGTCTAATGCTGCGCTAATTTAGGAGTCCTCCCCTTCAAGCCAATCATCAGCTTAAGAGCAAATACTTTTACCATAGGTATTCGCTGCATTATCCATAAGCCAAGACGACGAACTATCACAACTGGCAAGATGTTGTTAGAAAACATCCGGTCTAACAAATCAGTAAAACCTAAAATTGTCAAGTTCTCCCGCTGACGCCAGCGTTCATAGCGTTTGAGGACTTGAATGTTACCAATATCTTCACCTTGAGTATCAGCTTCTTGCAACACTTGCGCCAAAGCAGCCACATCCCGGATGCCTAAATTTAGACCTTGTCCGCCTACAGGATGGCAATTGTGTGCGGCATCGCCGATTAAAGCGAGTCGGTGGAGAACATAGCGATCGCTTTGCATGAGTTGTACCTGAAAAATAAAGCGATCGCCCAACAATTCCAATTTCCCCATCTGATTCCCATAACGCGCTTGTAATTCTCTTAAAAATTGCTCATCATCCAACGCGCATAAGGCTTTTGCTTCTTCATGGGGGGCAGTCCACACAATTCGGCAACGGTTTCCTGGCAAAGGTAAAATTGCAAACGGACCACTAGACTGGAATTTTTCGTATGCTGTGTTGTTGTGGGGTTTCTCTGGTTTCACAAAGGCAACTATACAAGATTGCCAATACTTCCAACCACGGGTTTTAATTCCAGCAGCTTGACGAATAGGGGAACGCGATCCATCTGCGGCTACAATTAATTTGCTGCGAACCGTCTGCATCTGGTCTGCTATTTTAACATCCATCGTCACCACATCCTGCTGATACTGGATATTAACCACTTGGGCAGGACACAGATATGTGACGTTGGGACAATTTTTGACAAATTCCTGTAAGGGATGCAACAGTGCTTGATGTTCTGCCACATAACCTAAATCTTTTGTATTTATATCCCCGGTTTCCCATTCCACCACAGCCGGATAATCAGCATCAGAAAGACGCACACGGCGGTAAGTTTCAATGTTGGGCAATATTTTGTTCCAAATTCCAATTCCTTGGAAAATGAGCGCCGAAAGCATATGCACCGCGTAAGCCTGTCCTTTGGCTACCGCCGCTGATTCTACTTTTGCTTCCACCAGCAGCACGCTTAACCCAGAATCTTTCAAGGCAGAGGCTAGGGTTAAGCCAACAATCCCACCACCGACGATGACTAAATCATAATCATATCCCCGCGTCTGTGTCGGTGTTTGGGGAGGGTTAGGGGTTTGAAGCTGCGCTTGCGCCATTGTTAAGATAAGTTACAGCGTTTTCATTCTTATTTTGACGCAAACGGGCTAGGAAGAGCAAGTTGAGGAGATGTTCAACTTGGAGTGAAGTAAGTAGGTCGGCGTAAATAATTCTTGTTGGAATAAGGCAGGGAGCAGGGGGCAGGGAGCAGGGAGAGAAAGAGTTTGAGCCTTCTTTACTTTTCTTCACACAGTTTGGTTTTAATGTGTTCTACTTTTACCGCTCTTGAAAATTTATAAGTCAGATGTTATATGAAAGTTCAAGCCATCACAGCCATCAATTCTTCTGACATATCAAAATTAGCAGTAACATTTTGTACATCATCTAAACTTTCTAAAGTATCAATTAACTTCAGAAGTAAGCGTGCTTGATCTGGATCAGTGACTTCTACATTGTTACCAGGAATCCAGCGTAGTTCCGCATCAGTTACTTTAAAGCCCTTTTCTTTGAGAGTTTGGCTCAGGTTTTCTAAATTAACCACTTCAGTAAATACCTCACCAATCTGTTCTTCAGTCATTTCATAAAACTCAGCACTTCCTTCAAGAGAAGCTTCTAAAAGCTGTTCTTCATCAACGATTCCCTCAACAGTACAAACGCCTTTTTGAGAAAACATCCAGCTGACGCAACCTGTTTCACCGAGGTTACCACCATTTTTACTAAAAGCAACACGTAAGTCCGCAGCAGTACGATTACGATTATCTGTCAAGGCTTCAATGAGGATCGCAACTCCTCCAGGACCGTAACCTTCGTAACGAATAGCTTCTAAACTAGAAGCACCGCCTGAGAGTGTACCTGCACCTTTGGCGATCGCTCTTTCAATGTTCTCATTAGGTAGACCCGCCGCTTTTGCTTTTTCAATTGCGGTACGCAGTTGAAAATTTGCTGCTGGATCTGGAACCCCAGTTCTTGCCGCCACAATAATCGCACGCGACCACTGCGTAAAAGTCTTACCCTTTTTTGCATCCACGACCGCTTTTTGGCGTTTAATATTTGCCCATTTACTGTGTCCTGCCATATTAAGAAATGAATAATACTATCTACTCAAAAATACGATATAGCTAGATTTTAGCTTTTGCATAGTTCCGTTTTTGATAGCGAAATATAAACAGACTGTTTTACACGTAATTGGAGTTTTCTCCTGTGGGAAGTGTTAACAAATACTCAAAGAGTGCATCTACTGATCGAACGAACCAAGACCCATTAGGGCGTAGTCTAGTCTTGATAATGGCAATAACCTGTGGGACTGTCGTCGCTAACTTATACTACAACCAACCTCTGTTGGTGGTGATTGCCCAAAGCCTTCAAGCTTCTAACCATGCGACAGGGTGGATTCCCATGTTGACTCAAATTGGTTATGCTGTAGGGCTTTTCCTCCTTGTTCCACTGGGCGACTTGATGGAGAGGCGGAGGTTGATTTTGACGATGCTGGTGTTTACATCTGTAGCATTGGGAGCAGCAGCAGCATCACTTAACCTTGCTTGGTTGTTAGTGGCGAGTTTGGCGATCGGCATAACTAGTATCTCGGCTCAGCTGATAATTCCTTTAGCAGCACAACTGGCAAAACCAGAGCACAGAGGAAGAATTGTTGGTACGGTAATGAGTGGGGTGTTGATCGGAATTCTTTTGGCTAGAACGGTGAGTGGCTTTGTGGGAGCAAGTCTGGGCTGGCGGGCGATGTATTGGCTTGCTAGTGGATTGATGATTGTTCTGGCTGTTGTCTTATCACGGATGCTGCCAAAAAGTCAACCGTCGCTGCGAGTTTCTTATCCTCAATTGGTTGGATCTTTATTCAAGTTGATACAACAGCAGGCTATTTTACGTGAAGCATCTCTTGCAGGGGCGATGTCCTTTGGAGCCTTCAGTGCTTTTTGGAGTACTCTTGTTTTCTTTTTGGCACAGCCACCTTATCACTATGGAAGTGAGGTGACGGGGTTGTTTGGATTGGTTGGTGTGGTAGGAGCGATAGCGGCTCCTGTTGCGGGTAAGATAGCAGATAAAAGGAATCCCAAGATAACTGTGGCCTTGGGTCTTTCGATTACAACCTTGTCATTTCTCATTTTCTGGGTGTTTAGTTACCACATCCTGGGGCTAATTGTCGGGGTTATTCTTCTGGATTTGGGTGCGCAAAGCACGCACATTTCCAACCAGGCAAGAATTTTCAGTTTACCCTTAGAGTTTCATAGCCGTTTGAATGCGCTTTATATGACCTTTTCCTTTATGGGAGGAGCGTTGGGTTCGTTCCTGGGTGCATATGCTTGGAGTCGCTGGCAATGGCATGGGGTTTGTGCGATCGCACTGCTGATGCTAGGAGTAGCTTTTATGACCTTTATTAAGGGGCGGCGTCAGCCGTATCACTAGATGGCAGAATATCGGTGCATAAATGAATAAGTTTGACAAATTGGTGATTCATGTAAACACACAAACACTGCCGTGTTGGGATATGAGTGGACTGTATCCCGGTATTGAATCAGCTGAATTTACATCCTCACTCCAGGTTTCCATCAAAGCTATCGATGAATTTGAGGCTCTGTGTAACCACTATCATGTTGGTTATCAGCTTCCAACTATCCTTGACAAAAACACTTTTGCACGCTTAGAAAAAGTTTTGGTTCACTACAACGAAACTTTGGAAACTGCCGAACCAATGCATAACTATCTTCGTTGCTTGATGGCAGTAGATTCTTTTAACCAAACAGTACAGAAGCATTGGAGTACTTTCCAGGTGGTGTATGCCCGCTTATCACTTCTTAAAACGCGGTTTTCTGCCTGGTTAGGTTCACTAGACATCACACAACTGATAACTCACTCACCCTTAGCACAAGAGTACTCTTTTGTACTGCGCCAAAGCCAAAAGCAATCCCAATACCAGATGTCGGCAGAGTCCGAGTCTCTAGCAGCTCAGATGCAAATTACAGGTAGTCAAGCATGGCTAGACTTGTATAACCAATTGACCAGACAGCGAAGGGTATTGGTTGAAATTGACGGTGAGACTCGTTCACTACTACCCACAGAAGCACAGCAACTGGGACGCCACCATGACCGCGAAATACGCCGCCGAACCTACGAAGCAGAGATAGCTTCATGGGAACAGCTAGCAGTGCCTCTGGCAGCATCACTCAATAGTATCAAAGGTGAAACATTAACTTTAGTTAAACGGCGTGGGTTAGCTTCACCGCTAGAAATAGCTCTCAACAGAGACCATATTGAGCAAATGACACTTGATGCAATGCTCATTGCAGTGCGCGAGGCGTTGCCTGACTTCCGACGTTACTTGCACATCCGCGCCAAGGTACTTGGTTTGCCAATTCTTGCTTGGTATGACCGAGGGGCGACACTGAACGAGCAGGGGGAGGTGTGGTCGTGGGAGCGATGTGTCAATTTAATTATTGAACAATTCACAGCCTATTCGCCTCAGCTTGGTCAAATGGCTGAGCGAGCATTTCGCGATAAGTGGATAGATGCTCTCCCTCGTGCTGGAAAAGATTCCAATGGTTTCTGCTTACCTCAACGCGGCGACGAATCGCGCATCCTCGTCAACTACACGCCAGTTTTCAAAGAAGTAAGTACATTAGCCCACGAACTTGGTCATGCTTACCATTTTATGAAGCTGGCACAGCGACCCATGCTTCAACGTACACCTGTTCCCTTAACTTTGGCTGAGACGGCAAGCATCTTTTGTGAGACATTAGTACGTCAGGGTGCATTACTAAATACTAATAAAGGTGAACAAATCAATATTTTGGATGCCTACCTCTCGTCAGCCTGCAACCTAGTTGTTGATGTATATAGCGTCTTTACCTTTGAGCAACGGCTGTTTGAACAACGAAAACACACCACACTTTCTGTAGATGCACTCAATCAGATGATGCTAACAGCGCAACAAGAAGCCTACGGTGATGGACTCGATTCAAACATGCTCTTTCCTTATCAATGGGGCAGAATGCTACTTTATTACATAGAAACTTTCTACAACTACCCCTATACTTTCGGACTTTTGTTTGGACTGGGACTGTATGCTTGCTATAAAGCAGAGCCAGAGTCATTTAGAACCAAATATGATGATTTGCTGACCTCAACAGGAATGGATTGTGCTGCCGAACTAGCAGCACGTTTTAATATCAACATTTGTACACCTGATTTCTGGCGTCTTGGACTAAATCTCATACAACAGGATATTGAACGCTTTCAAGTACTCGTCAGCTAAGGAGAGACACAGATCCCTGACTTCGCCAAAGTTGTTGGGGATCTTGTTTTTCACAAATGATTTAGGACTGCTATATATAAGTCCTAATTTCCAAACTCTCAAATTTCCTACTTTTCTTACTTTTTTAAGAGGAATAACCTAACTTTATTACTTTTAAGAAATACATAAACATGCTAGTATTCAGGCTAAATTATCGGAAAAAATAGTTGTTAATTTGAGGATTCATTGACATTTTGTAACTTTTCCGAAAAAGTTAACGCTTTCAGGACTTTTTTCAGATAGAGTTAGCTTCAGGAGTGTTTACCGTGAACAAGATTCAACTGGCTTTGGTTGTTAGTTACCTTCTGATAACCTGCTATTTTTTGATGAATTGGTTAACTTTTTCGATTCGGCATCCAAATTCTTCTCCAGAAGAGAACTTTTTAAATTTGGTAATGCTTGTTATAACAACTAGCTTCTGGTTTATGATTATTCCTATTTCTTGCCTAGAAATCTTGAAGACACGAAAACCACAGGTTAGCATTATTGTACCTGTTATCGTTGCGCTTTCTGCGTTTAGCATGTATCTGTATAAATTTTTGACAAGTTAAGGAAATTGCTTTGACCCAGTAACAACTAACAACTCACTCATTACAACTTAGGCAGAATTTCTGGTAACAATTGACCAGGAACTTTAGACAAAGCTAAATTTTGCCCCTGTATGCCTAATTCATTATGGAAAGCACGAATCGTCTTGACCACATAACCAAAAGTTGTTTGATAAGCTTCAGGTTGTTTACTCATTCCATTCAAGGCTTGCAAGTGATTGTCTAATGCTGCTTCTAAATGTTTAGAACGGCTTGCTTTATCACCATCAAAATACTGGTCAGTGGCTAATTGATAATGAGCAAGTCCGAGATTATTGTGAGTAGCCAAGACATCAAAATTCAAAGCCATACCGCTAAGTGAATGAGCAAGACTCAGCGCTTCTTCATATGAACTAATGCACTTTTCTAACAACTTTTGTCGCTCATCTTTAGAAGTTTGTGATTGATTTGCTAGGTGCCAATAGGCAGTTCCAAGATTATTTTGGGTGGCGGCGCAAGCGGGAGGAACATTAGCCGGAGTTCGATATTTCAGTGCTTCCCGGTAAGCATCAATAGCGAAGTGCAGATTTTCTGCTGGTTGTTCATACTGTGCAATATTCCAGTATGCCGTGCCTATATTGTTTTGAATCATGCCATATTTCAGCGGTTCTTCCTCGGGGCTGTAATAAGTAAGCGCGAGTTTATAAGCTGCAATGGCTTTCTTAAGATGCTCAACTGGCTGATTGTATTGTGCTAAATGCCAGTAAGCTGTGCCTAAATTGTTTTGGCAAGCAGCATACTTTAACGGTTCCATCTCGGCTGTACGGAGGGAGAGTGCTTCGCTGTAAGCTAAAACTGCTTGTTGCCAGTTTTCAGCAGGGTTAGTAAAACGAGCTAAATCACCATAAGCTGTCCCTAAATTATTTTGTACGCGAGCGTATGTTTCAGGGTGACTTTCTGGTGAAATCAGCTTCAACGCCAAATGATAAAATTCAATTCCCTGTTCTATGTAAGCTTGTCCTTCCTCAGAATTGGGTGGTGTGCGGTAAAGCATCCAGTACAGTGTACCCAAGTCATTTAAGGTATCAGGAACTTGGGGTGAATCGTCATCATGAGTGATTGATTCTTGATACGTAAGAATTGCCACCATCAGGTTTTCTAAGGTAGGCTGTCCTTGTTCAATACGAAGGCGATATAAGTTTCCTAAGCGGTGATAAGCTGCTGCTAGCTTGACGTTTGAAGCTTGTTGAGCGTGTAATTGTTCTATCTCCTCCAGAATTTGCTTCACTTGTAAGTTCTGCTCATCGTCTTGGGCGATTGTCGTGTTAATCGTTGCTAGTACTAGCTCTGTTAACTCTTTGCTAATATGAGATGTCTGCTGAGGCAATGAGCTATCGTTGGTGCTGAGTTTATCAGTGGATTCCTCTTGAAGAGGTTTGTTTGTTAATTTTTCTGATTTTGACGGAGGAACCTCCTGCGGTTTTTGTCCACTATTCACTAATGTTTGTGTTGGAAAATCGAAATCATCTTGAATGACTGATTCTTCTAAGATGGGTTGCTCAACATTGCGTAACTCCAAACCTTTAGAACCGGAAAAACGTTCTGGTGAGTTTTTGTTTTGAGTTGTCGGTGTGGGTTCTCCGGCGAAGACAAAAACACCGGTACGGTAACGCCAAAACTGTGGTGCTGATTGCTGGATAGCATACAACCAAGGACGCGGCACCCACAACAGTAAACTGGATTCAAAGTTAGACAGTTGTTGCTCAGTTAAACGCAGATAGTGCAAAAATAACCGCTGTACTGCTACTGGCTGTCTAGTGAGCTGTTCCACACCTACAATCTGAAATGCTGGTACTGGTAATGATCGCCCTGGATTGTCTTTTGATGCTCCAACAATAGGTGGTGGATAATTAGATAACCATTGATTTATCTGAGCGATGAGATTAGGATCGCTTAAATTCAGCCGCAAGGTGACTAATCGGGGATAGGCTGGTGTGCTAGCTTCCTGTGTATTTGATGGCTGATACAGCACTTGCCCAACAGGATAAGCCAAAGTTGAATGCAAACGCGCCGCCACCTGATTTCTCAGGTTTAAATCATCACACACCGCCAAAAAGATTTGTCGTCTTAAACCGAGACTGAGAGCAAGTTTCAGACGATGATACACTTGCCGATTCCACGCAAAATTATCTGAGTGTGTACTTTCATTTACGCTCATGGCGGCTAAAGAGCCAAAACGCAGTGGATATACCCTCTTGGGGTGCATGCAGGCAGTCTGTAAATCTAACCATGACTATGATTTTCAGCTCATTCTTGCTTTGCTCAGGATAAATCTATTCTTTGAAAGATCAAAGAAGCTAAGTATACAATTACACTTTAAACAAAGAAATTATTTTAAATAACTTATTATAAATATTTATTATAAACAATAATAAACCAGGCTCCGATCAACCTGTGAGCCTGAGAAAGTTTAAAAGATGAAATCATTAAGTTCTTAATATCACTTTCTATCAACTGACGCTGGAAACCGAGAAAGCCACAAAAATCAAGCCACCCACTAAAATTGTAGCAGTAATTCCCAGGATAATGTAGTTTCGCTTTTGACCGTCGGTAGGAGCTTCTGCTTTATAAACTTTGGGTTCACGAGCAAAGTTATTTAGACGACCACCCTCTTCTGTTGTGTAAGGCATGAGTATAATTCCTTATCCTGTTTATTGATTTAATTTAACATAAACGTTAGATTCACTCTTAAACATATGATACAAATCGTTATTTTAGTCTTTAGTCATTGGTCATTAGTAACAAAGCATTAAGAACAGGAGGGAGTCAGAGACAATTTCACTGACTCTTAAAAGCGCCCCATAGGCACGCCACCCATTATTAATGAAAGAAACACTCTTTCACTGTTCCCTGTTAAGAGTTCCCTGTTCCCTTAATTAACTAGTAATCGTCCCAGTCAACGGTGAACTGGCAATAGCGTATGTTTTGAGAGGCATTCTGCCAGCAAGATAAGCCAAACGACCAGCAACTGTTGCCAAATTCATGGCGTGAGCCATTGCAGGTGAGTTTTGTGCAAGGGCGATCGCACTATTAATCAACAACGCATCTGCGCCCATTTCCATCGCTTGTGCCGCCTCTGAAGGTGCTCCAATGCCCGCATCTACTACCACTGGCACCTTGGCATTTTCAATGATGATTTGAATATTTGCAGTCGTTTTTAACCCTTGTCCGGAACCAATGGGTGAGGCTAAAGGCATCACCGTCGCACAGCCAACTTCTTCCAAGTGCTTCGCCAGCATCGGATCTGCATTTATATAAGGCAACACAGCAAAACCTTCTTTCACCAGTTGTTCTGCTGCGTGTAAAGTCCCAATAGGATCTGGTAGTAAATACTTAGGATCAGGAATCACCTCTAATTTTACAAAGTTGTTGTCTTCCTGTCCTAAAAGTTTTGCCATTTCTCGCCCCAAACGTGCCACACGAATCGCTTCTTCTGCTGTTTGACATCCAGCGGTATTAGGCAACATCCAGATTTTGGTCCAATCTAATGCTTCGGCTAAACCTTCATGTCCTGGGGCATTAGTTTGTACTCGCCTTACTGCAACAGTGACAATTTGACAACCACTCTTTACAACACTTTGCTGCATTTCCTCGATGCTGCGATATTTACCAGTTCCCGTCATCAAGCGAGATTGGAAAGTTTTTCCAGCTATTTGGAGTGGCGAATCTTCTAAAGTGCTGAGTTCTAAGTTTTTAACTGCGGTTTCTGAACTCTGAGTTTTGAGTGTGGGGTAAGTAACCATTGGGGTAGTAGATGACTTGGTGTGGAAGCGCGAGTAGTGGAAATGAGATAGTAAAGGATCTGTTTTTTGTTCGAGAATCAAATCAGCTAGTAATCTTGCTGTTATGGGTGCCAGAAGAATACCATTGCGATAATGACCTGTGGCTATCGTTAAGTTTTCACAAGGACTGGTGCCAAGAATAGGTAATTCATCTGGAGTTCCAGGGCGAAATCCCCACCATAATTCCTGAATGGGGTAATTTTGTATTTGGGGAAATAGACGAATAGCTTTTTGTAGTAAGGTTTGAATTCCTGCTGGCGTGTTGTGGGGAGTGAAACCAACATCTTCAACTGTCGCACCAATAATAATTCGTCCGTCGCGCCTCGGTACGATGTAAATTTCCTCTCCAAACAAAACCCGTGTCAAGGGTAAATCTGGCACAAATTCTGGTGCTTTCACACTCAGCATTTGACCTTTGACAGGACGCACAGGGAAAGGAAACAATGAGTTTGACCAAGCACCTGCTGCCAAAACGTAATGTTGTGCATGAAGAACTCCTGCACTTGTTTGTACACCAACAACTTGCCGTTGCTGCTGTTGAATTCCTTCAACGACAATACCTTCTTTGAGTTCAACGCCAAGAGATTTAGCAGCTGTTAGCAGTGCTTGCGCTAATGCCCTATTGTCTACTTGTGCGTCTTCAGGATACCACCAACCTCCAACAACTTCTTCTCCCAATCCTGGCTGATATTGATGAATGGCTTCTTTTTCTAGCCAGTAAGTAGGGGAAGAAGAGTGAGTGAGGGAAGTTTCCTTTCCTCTCTCACTCTTTTCCTGTTTCGCTCCTTTTTCCCCTTGTTCCGTTGTCTCGTCCTGATAAACTGGAGCCAGGATACCGCAAGACCAATAACCAGTATTGATACTAGTAAATTCTTCGAGCTTACGCGTCCAGTCAGGATATAAATACACAGAGCGCATGCATAACTCTTGCATCGCTTTGTCTGAGATTCTTTCGGCACCCGGTGCTAACATACCGGCAGCAGCGCGGAGTGCTGCTGCGTGAAAATCGCGGTTGACGACTGTCACTTTGGCACCGCGTAACTTTAATTCAATGGCGATCGCCATACTGATGACGCCGCCACCAATAATTAAAACGTCACTAGTCATTAGTCATTAGTCATTAGTCATTAGTGATTAGTCAAGAGTCAATAGTCAATTGTCAATGGACTTTGGACTAATAACTCGTGACTTATAACTCATAACGCATAACTCATAACTTGTAACTCATAAGTTGTAACTTCTAACTAATGACCTACTACCATAAGGCTCGAATTGGTTCGTTGTTCTGATTCTGATTTGTGTCCGGAGAGGATTGATTGTTACCGGATGATTGACCACCTGTTGGCTGGTTGTTGACAGCGCCTGTGTCATCATCTTGTTTTTGCTGATTATTCGTTTCGCTGTTCTGATTTGTCTGGGCAGTAATGTTATTTTTCTTTTCTGCAGGAGCATTTCCAGCCGCAGTGCTATTAATATCGATATTAGCTGGGAGGACTTTTGATTCTTTCGCTCTTTCTGTAGTTGTGGGTGCAGGTGCTTGTGCAGTATTTTGTCCACCCATAGGAAAACTAATGCCTAGTAATGTCCCAAGCAAAATTGCTAAGCCTCCAGCCATAAGAATAAGTGGTGTCCATCTACCCATATCGTTAATTTCTCCTTATTAGCTTGTGATGTTCAAAGTCTTTGAGAACCTAGGGTTCCGAAAATTAATCAAATTTTGTCAGTTTCACATTGCCCAAAGCCTTGGTTTGACATGCCAAACGCACCCTTGCTTACTGAACAATGGGGAAGTAGTGACCGCCGCGCTTTTGGCGCTTGAGCTTAGACACTTCACCTTCTACAAGAACTGCACAAGGATTGCAGCTACCAAGGTTCCAATAGTCTACTACCTTAGCATCGTTATTGTAGAGGTCAACACCATTTTGCAGCAATATTTGCGGCAGATTGGCTCCGCGTTCGCCCGTATGGTGCCAAGGCGTTTTTGAAAGAAATTCTTTCCCTTGTCTGGCAAGGACAAGTACGACGACGTTGGCTGTCTGACCTTGAGTTTGTGCCTTGGGCATTTGTGATCACTAAGTTAGCTTTTTGTTGTATTGTAACAATTCATTTCGATGCAGAAAAACACAGAAACAATATATAATCGATAACCCAAGACTCGAAAAAACTCAAGTACGTTGTCCATATCTATATTGGCACTATACAATTGGCGGTAGGTAGCAGGGGCGCTACACTCAACACCCCACTTTACAGTTATGGGGAATCCTGCTGAAAGAAACGATGCTTGATTTCAGTTTCTGAGTTTAAAGCAATGAGTCCGGAAAATTTTTCTCTTAATCTCCCTTATCAGACTCAAAACTCTGGTTTTGCTTAAGAAGCGATATTGTTAAATCCTGCTAATCTTTTGATGAGGATGTTCTAAATTCTGTGTTCTGAGTTCTCCTCAATAAAGAAATACTCTGCGTTAGTTTTATTGTCCTATCCTTAACTATACTTACACATTAGCTTGAAAGTTGTCTCCAAGAGTTCGCATCTTATGACCGCAAATTCCTCACACCAACTTTGGATCTATGACACAACGCTACGGGATGGCACTCAACGTGAAGGGTTATCGGTGTCTATAGAAGATAAGTTACGCATTGCCCGGAGGCTAGATCAACTGGGAATTCCCTTTATAGAGGGAGGTTGGCCTGGAGCAAATCCTAAGGATGTACAATTTTTCTGGCATCTCCAAGAAGAGCCGCTTCAACAAGCAGAGATTGTTGCCTTTTGTTATACCCGACGTCCTCACAAAACAGCAGCAGAGGATCCTATGTTGCAAGCAATTCTTGCTGCTGGCACTCGCTGGGTGACAATTGTTGGTAAGTCTTGGGATTTACACGTTACAGAAGGACTCAGAACAACTCTGACAGAAAATTTAGCGATGATACAGGATACGATTGAGTATCTTCGTTCTCAAGGGCGTCGCGTTATATACGATGCAGAACACTGGTTTGATGGCTATAAGCAAAATCCAGATTATGCTTTACAGACCCTAAAGACGGCAATCTCTGCTGGTGCTGAATGGATAGCTCTTTGCGATACGAATGGTGGCACTTTACCCCATGAAATGACTCAAGTTGTCACAGATGTGGTAAAAGCAATTCCTCGTGAGACGCAGTTAGGAATTCATACTCACAACGATTGTGATACTGCAGTTGCCAACGCCTTGGCTGCTGTCATGGCAGGGGTGAAGATGGTACAAGGTACGATCAACGGATATGGTGAACGCTGCGGCAATGCCAATCTTTGTTCGTTAATTCCCAATTTGCAACTGAAGCTGGGTTACAAGTGTATTGAAGATAGTCAGTTATCTGAACTGGCCCAAACGAGTCGCTTCGTGAGTGAAGTTGTTAATCTTGCTCCTGACGAACATGCTGCCTTTGTCGGACGTTCGGCTTTTGCTCACAAAGGTGGTCTTCATGTATCGGCGGTGGAACGCAATCCTCTGACTTATGAACACATTCAACCAGAACAAGTCGGAAATCGTCGCCGCATTGTCATTTCTGAACAGTCTGGAATTAGTAACGTTTTAGCAAAAGCTCGCACTTTTGGTATTGAACTGGATAAGAATAATCCAGCAACAGGGCAAATTCTCCAACGTCTCAAAGCTTTAGAAAGTGAAGGATATCAATTTGAGGCGGCGGAGGCGAGTTTTGAGTTGTTGATGCGCGAAGCGTTAGGTCGTCGCCAGTCTTTCTTTGAAATCAAAGGTTTTCAAGTTCATTGTGATTTAGTTGAGGGGAAAGAAGCGACTAACGCTGTTGCCACTATAAAAGTCGCTGTCAAGAATAAGGATATTCTAGAAGCTGCAGATGGAAATGGACCAGTTGCTGCTTTGGATGCGGCTTTACGCAAGGCTTTGAGGAATTTCTATCCCCACATAGCTGAGTTTGAGTTGACAGATTATAAAGTACGGATTCTGAATGGACACACCGGAACTGCTGCGAAAACCCGCGTTTTGGTAGAGTCGCGTAATAGTTATCAACGCTGGACTACAGTAGGTGTTTCCACAAATATTTTGGAGGCTTCTTATCAAGCTGTGGTAGAAGGTTTAGAATACGGTCTTCTGTTACACTCTCAACCACAAGCAGCTTTGAGTACTTCGAGTGGAAACTGAACCCCTCATTGATGCTGAGTTTTGAGTTTTTAGTCAAGATTGCCAATCTCAGACAATTTATTGAAGCTCCCACACCACGAAGGTGATTGGCAATTTGGCTTTAGAGTTGACTGTATGATGAGTTGTTAGTTGTTAGTTGTTTGATCACAACTTGTGCCTAACCACGAAAGTGCGACTGACTAACCACGAAACCTCTGTTACGAGAAATTTTCCCAAGCTTGAGCAACGACTTGGCTGAGCCAGCGTCTTTGTTGTAAGTCTAGCAAGCTGTCGTCGGCTAGCACTTGGGCAGTTAAATCTTCTAAGGATTGACCTTGAGCACGAACAATTTTGATGACACCAGCGATCGCAGCAGCAACCATTTCTTCATCAATCGGTTTTTGTCTCAAGGCAACAATTTCTTGTGGGCTGTCTGGAATGGGATAATTCATGGCGTGTGTTTACAAAAACAAAGAATGAACAATAAATCTGAAAAAGTCTTAATATTTCTTTACTAAACAGGGATGAGACAGATAGGGCGCATTTTACTATACTCTATCCCTTTATGAAATCTGTCTCAATACATAGATTTATCGGAGATTTGAGAAAAAAATGCAAGAGATTCTTTACCTGGAAATTTCCACTTCTGATACAACAGCTGTGTGTCATTGGTTGCATACTGATTTTGAACCGGGAACTACTGTTGAAAAAGTCCTGACTCCGCAAGGCTTTCGCCTGAGAGTTTCTAATACTACAATTACCACGGAAATTATTTCGGAAAAGTTACCTAGTGAACTTTCCGTCTTCGTCTGGTCAGTGCAACGAACTACGTATTTAAAAGTATTCCGTTGGGCAGATAAACCCTTCCCCAGAGAGCAACAAATTCTGCGCAGGCTCACTACTGGGATAAGAAGCCGGTTTCCCCATGAATACCCTGAACCCCCAACGATTAATTTATCTGAGCAATCGATTTTTGAGGCACTTGCTCCATACTATCCTCTAACTGTCAAATATTTTCAAAAAATGCCCAATGGCGAATATGACCTGAAGCGAGTCTACTGGTGGGAGCAACGATGGCGCGAAGGTGTACGAAATCCTCAGCAACCGCGTCAGGTAGTGTTCTCCTATAGAAGTAAAGCAGGTGAGACAGCGCTGCGGGAGGGTTTCCCTCCGCAGGCGACTGCGTTAGCGCAGCGTGACCGAAGGTCATACCCGAAGGGGGAGCAGGAAGAAGACTTTTCCCCCTTGCCTGAGCAATACGACCTCATCTACATCGGTGGGGCGCTTGGCGTTATCCATGCAGCAGTCATGGCAAGACTGGGTTACCGAGTGCTGCTGATCGAACGGATGCCCTTTGGACGAATGAACCGAGAATGGAATATTTCCCGTGATGAGATTCAAAGTTTGATTAACTTAGGTTTGCTAACGACAGCAGAATTGGAATCGATTATTGCGCGGGAGTATAAAGATGGATTTAATAAGTTCTTTGATGCCAATAATCCCAGGAACTTAAAAGCACCTGTTTTGCATACGCCCACAGTACTAAACGTGGCTTTAGATTCCGAAAAATGGTTGCAAATGTGTGGACAAAAGCTACGAGCAGCAGGCGGTGAAATTTGGGATGAAACAGAGTTCATCCGGGCAGATGTACATGATTCACAAGTTGTGCTCACTGTCAAGGATTTAACAACTCAAACCCCAAAGCAAGTGAGCGGGCGATTGTTAGTGGATGCGATGGGAACCGCTTCACCAATTGCATGGCAATTGAATGGTGGTCGTGCTTTTGACAGTGTTTGCCCGACTGTAGGAGCAGTGATTTCGCGTGGATTTGAGCCTGGGGTATGGGATTCTCAGTACGGAGATGTTCTCTACAGTCATGGCGATATTTCGCGAGGACGGCAGTTGATTTGGGAATTGTTTCCTGGGGCAGATGAAGAACTGACGATTTATTTATTTCATTACCACGAAGTTAATCCAAAAAATCCCGGTTCCTTATTGGAGATGTACGAGGACTTTTTCACAATTTTGCCAGAGTATCGCCGTTGCGATATGGATAACCTGGTGTGGAAAAAGCCGACATTTGGGTATATACCTGGGCATTTTAGTGTGGGGAGTCGCGATCGCACAGTAGCTTTTGACCGCTTAATCGCCATAGGAGATGCAGCATCACTCCAGTCTCCCTTAGTTTTTACTGGTTTTGGTTCTTTAGTTCGCAACTTAGAACGGCTGACAACTCTTTTGGATACCGCCCTCAAACACGACTTGGTGAGTTTCCGGCATTTGAACCAAATTCGCGCCTTTCAAAATAATATTGCCGTCACTTGGATGTTTTCCAAAGGGATGATGGTTCCTACCGGAAAATTTATACCACCGCAAAGAATCAACTCTATGCTCAACAACTTCTTTGGGCTGTTGGCAGATGAACCCCCACAAGTGTCAGATAATTTTATCAAAGATAGATTTGATTGGTTCACCTTTAATCGACTGGCGCTGAAAGCAGCTCGCAATAACCCAGCATTGCTTCTGTGGATTTGGGAACTTGCAGGTGCCAAAGATTTACTGAGATGGACTAGAAACTATCTTGACTTTAGTCGCCATGCTTTTGTCCGGGCTTTGCTGAATGGATGGTTCCCGCGCTTCCTTCGTCGAATTGGTCCAATGCTGGAACTACGATATCCAGCATTATGGTTGCAACTATTGGCGATTAACTATTCTCTCACAGCAGGCATTGCACGTCCGCAAAATCTCGTCTCTCAAGTGACATCAAAAGCGATGCTTCAGAAGCCAGAAATTATTTAGTCATTAGTTATTGGCTAATACGCTTGGTGATCAGACCAAAACCGCGATCAAGCAATGTAGAGACGTAGCATGCTACGTCTCTACACATCACTAATAACTAATGACTAATGACTCTTTTGTTGAAAATTTGGTAACTCCACAGATGCTAGAGACTTTCGCTTTTTGGGTGGACGCTGCGGATAAAGCAGTGGCGAAGGGTCGTTAGTAGCATGGTCGGTGAAGGGTTCTGGAGAGTCAGCAGTTTTTTGTAATTCGAGGGATGATGATTGTGCTACGTTTACCCAGTAGTCCTCAGTTTCTTCTGGAGAATCGTTAGTCGCCAATGTTTCAGTAATTTTTGCTTCATCTTTGAGGGGTATTACAGAAGTTTCCCAAATAGCTTCATCTGCCTGGGTGCTATTCGCATCTTTTTCAACAGGAGGCTCTGGAGATGTCGATACGGGAGGATTGGCAACAAAAAACATTTGGATAACGCCATCCAATTGCTCTTCTAAGTTTGTCAAACCCAAAGATGAAACTGTTTGAATTTCTGGTTCTGGTGTGTCAACTGATTGCGTTTGTATAACTGTTTCTTCTGTATCTAAATCGCAAGTGGATGATGGATTTGGTGTGGAGTTATCCAATTGATTTATAGGTAACGCTGGAGTTTCCTTATAAGCATTATCTACACCGTTTGTCAAGGATTCTGATTCCACCGACCAAGGTTGAATCGGTTGTGCTTGGCAAAACAAAACGCTAGAGTGTCTGAATGGTCTTGTCTGACTACTGCTTGTGTCGTTATTCTCAAGGGAGTCGTAGCTAGGAACAGGTGTCTCCAAACACTTTTCCAGAGCAGCTTTGAATTGCAGAGTCTGGCGTTGTTGTCGCATGAGCCTTGTTCGTAGCTCCCGACAAGCACTTTCTGATTGTAATAGTTGGTGGGACTGATCGTTGTAGCTAGATTTCATCAACACACATTCCCGTTCTAACTGTGCAAGGCGTTGTTGACTTAGTTCTAGCTGCGTTTTATAGTTTGAGATCAAACTTTCTTGGCGCTGAACAGTTTGTACAGCAGTTTCCAATTGTTGAAATAAGGAATTTACTTGCTCTTGAGCCGCAGTCAGTTCTTGAGCTTGTTGGTTAAGCATTGACTCTGTCACACTTGAGCGTTTTTTCTGCCACTGCAAAGCTAGTTCCGACTCAGTTAAGACACTTTTTAGCTCCTCAACTTTGTCGTACAAATCATTATTGGCAGAACGTAATTCTTCATTCAATCCCAGCAATTTCTTGAACTCAGCGTCTACGAGTTCTTGTTTTTCGCTGTCAGGGTCTGCAACCCAGTCTTGCTGGGGTGTATTTTCTTCTGATAGAATTTGGCTTTCACACTGCTGGTTTTCTGCTGGTGCCAGTAGTGGCAGTTTCGCAGTTGCAGTGTTTTCACTCTTGCTAACTGAGTAAAATGGACAACTCGCCTGCTTTGGTTGCAGTGAATTGGTATCTTGGGGTTGAACAAAATCCCCATTATTTGGGGTGTCAGCTTCATTCATCACTCTCTCTTCACCCACCAGCTATAAATAGACAAGCACCAGACTGCTGTAGCATTATATATAAATCCTGTCTTACCAAAATTTACTATAGAAGGCAAGTATTGTTCCTTCTAAAGTAGATAAATAAACATTAGTGAATTGTAGCTTTTCCTCGCTACTGTCTGCAAAAACACGCTAAAGTTGTAAAATATTCCCGTTTTTGATGCTGCTATGTGAAAAGCGCGAGAGTACTGCAACCACGAGACTCGCACTTGTTATAGGTGAACGCGTGAGAATTGCTCAACCTATATCGCAATATAGCCTTTTTGGGATATGAGCCTTAAACTCGTGCGCTCTTAACCGTAGCAACAGCCTTAAGAAACACCATCCTTCTTTTTTAGTGTTCCCTGTTCCCTGTTAAGAGTTCCCTGTTCCCTGTGTTTTTAAGGCAGCCAACGGGGATGAAATCCTACTAAGGGTAGCTGTTGTGGCTTAATCTCGTTGACTGCACTAGGATCTGAGATCGGCAATAAGGGTATTAACCACAAACTACTGGTCGCGATTGGCTGTCCTTCATCAGTTGTCAACATATTCGCTTGTGATGAGTCAGTGGGGGTTGTCTGCGGTACAACTTGGTCAAGTAGCAACCCCAAACCATCAGGTGCTAAACTCATGTGTACATTTCGTTGGTCGGGGGGCAAAACTAGCAGTGGTTTCTGTTGCATGCTTTTAAGATCAATTGCCACCAAATATGGTTGTTCTTGATAGAGTTCCCCTGGTAAAAGCTGTGTTAGCAAACAGTAAAGGGTGGGTGAAGCAGTATCAAACTGGCAACTGAGAATTGAACCTTTGGTGCGTAACAGTGGTTTTTGGACGCCTTGGTTCCTCAGCAAAAACAATTCTCGCGTGGAATCTGGATTAAACTTGACCATGACCGCTTGCAACCCATCCTGAGAGAAAGCCTCCACTAAACCAAACTCGGGAAAAAAATCTCGGGGCTTGCTGGCGTCTGCTTGGAGAGGTAATAGCCCTATTCCTTGACCTTGGGCTATTGCGACCTCTTGACTATCCGGTGTAATCATAAAGTCTCCTCCTGGTTGACTTTTCAGACGTTTCGGGGTTAGTTTTTCCTGAGAACTTTCGTTGTTTAGGGGCATAAACCACAGTCCAAAGTCACCGGGTTCATCTTTTTTTCCTCGTTGGATAACAAGAGTTTTTCCATCTGGTGATAAGTCAAATTTCAGATTTTGATATTCCTTGTTATCCAGAAGCAAATCAACTTTACCCAGTGCTTCTGCTGGTTTTTGCGATGTTGCAGAAATACCAGTTGTCACAGTGTAAATCTGAGTTGACAGTAAGTCTTGGTTTCCTACTTTGCGAGCAGAAAATAAAATTTTATCTCCATTTGGAAAGGGCTTAAAATCCATGACAACCAAGTCTTTGGGAGTAAGTACCATTTTTCGTTCTTGGCTTAGGTTGTAAAGAATTAATTGCCCCTTGTTTTGTTGGTCTGCCCCGATGTAAAGAATAATGCGATCGCGTGTGCGGAAACTTCCTGTAAAAGGCTGTATCTGTCTGTTTGTACCTTCTTTTTGGGAAAATTTATCTCTTGCGCCCTGCAACTGTACTTTGTACGTTGTTCCATAGGGGGCTGGTGTCAGAAGTGTGTAAACCATCCGCCGTCCTGCCCAACTCACTTTACCTGCTAGAGGCGGATCAATTTTGATGTTATCCTCTACGCTTTTTGAATCCATTGGGCGACTGAAGCTGAGGGTAAAGGATGTGTCATCTGCTGCAATTTCTTGATTTTGCCAGCTAAAGTGACGCACACTCGGCTTAACTGCATCACCCTGTAACATCAATAGTCCTATCAGCAGACTGAGAATGATGATCAGTCCTATAGCAACACGATCTAAAGGTTGGAAAAAAGTTTTACTGGTAGTCATTAGTCATTAGTCATTAGTCAAGAGACATTAGTCAAGAGTCGGTTTTGATGACTTTTGACTTTGGAGTATTGAGTTTTCACTAGTAAGTATACGGATCTTTGGGTTGAGGAATTTTTTTCAAGGAAGTTGCATCGATGGTCAGTTGACGTTTATTTGCTAAGTTTTCCGTCACCATTTGTCCTTCGACTTCTAACCAGGTATCGGCTGGGTAATTATCACGACTCTCTTTGAGTTTTACAGGTAATCCTACGGGATAGGCATCTGCAGCACAACAAGTGATCACAAATCGTGCCAATAACAAATGTTCTTTTCCTAAATCTGGTGGATGGATGACAAATCCCTGTACTTTGACTTTTTGTCCTGTATATGCGTCTGGTTCTGGGTAGACATTCAGCGTACGTACCCAACCTACCAGTGTTCGTTCTTCTAGAGGGCTGGAAGCGCGGAATGGTTGGGGTTGAGGGCGTTTTCCTTGGAGTTGATCGGGTGTTGTTTGGGGTTTAGCGCGTGTTGCTCCCATTAAATCTGTCACACCTCGCTGAAGCGCAGTTTGGCTGGCAAAAACTTGGGGTGTGATTATTAATCCTAAGATTGCTGCTGTTAACACTAAAGCACTACTCCAACCTGGTGGAAATAAAGTCAGGTGCTGAACATTTGGCGTGATCTGACGACCCCGTTGCAAAAGTTGCTGTGTCTTGAAAAAAGCAATAGTTATCAAGCCAATAGCACCTACAATTGCTAACCAAAAGTAGTCGGGGTGAATTAGCAAGTTTAGCTTGTTAGTTACCCAGTATTTTAGGATTAAAATACCCCAAGCTGCAATTGCTAAAACATCCAGCCAAGGCAGTAATTTTTGATAACGATTTTGAGATTTTTTTTGGGGAATTGAAGTCATTGGTCATTAGTTATTAGTCATTAGTCATTGGTCATTAGGAGGCAGTGCGGTGGACGGGTTTCCCGGCATAAAGGAGCCAGTGCGTTGGGCGGGTTTCCCGACTTGAAGCACCTGGCGTCACCTGCCGTTCATTAGGAGGCAGTGCGGTGAGGCAGTACGGTCTTGGGGTCTCCCCAAGTGAAGTAACTGCCGTTAGACCGGAGGGCGTGCCGCAGGCATACCCGTAAGGGTCTTGGGGAGCCACTGTTCGGCTAGGGTTTCACAGGCTTAGACGCTCACCAAAAGGCTTCCCGATAGTCGTAAGGCGTGGCCGTTCCCACTAGGGTACCAAGTGGCGTGGTTTCCCCCATGAGCACCTGCCGTTCATTAGTCAATTTCTAAATGACGTACAAGTTGATAAAGAGGGTGAAGATAAATGTTAACTGTGCTGCTAAAAAAAACAAGTAAATGATTGCTTTTGGTTTCAAAATTGATAACAATAAACCAATGCCTTTGATATCAATCATTGGTCCAAATACCAAAAAAGCCAATAAGGATCCACTGGTAAAGGTTGAGGCAAAAGATAGGGCAAAGAATGAATCAACCGTAGAACAAATTGACACTACTACAGCTAATATCATCATGGCAGTGATAGAGCTAATTGGACCAGCTCCTAAACTGATGATAAATTCACGAGGGGCTAGTACTTGAATCGCGGCAGCAATGGCGCTTCCTATAACCAACACTGCTCCTAATTCACGCAATTCTTGCACACAATTATCGACTAACAACCGCAGTTTATCTGGTAGGGGTTTACTAGGTTTAGAGGCTGGCATATTTGCTTGCAAAATATCTCCATCCATCCGTATGCTTTGTCCTGGTTGTCCTCCTAGCAAATATGTTCCAGACTGTAATAAAGTAGATCCAGTCGCCTCCTGCTGTTGAACGAATTGACTTGTGGTGCGGCGTTTGGGTTGTGGCTTTGCAGGTGGGTTGAATTTTAGATAACGAGCGATCGCAGGTTGTACCACAGCAGCTAAATCTTTTTGAAAACCGAAGATAAAGGCGACGATAATTGCGATCAATAAGGAAAATACGACTCGCAATACCACAATTTCTGGCTGATCGCGAAATGCTGTCCAAGTTGCCCAAATGACGATGGGGTTAACTGTTGGTGCTGCTAGTAGAAAGCCAATGGCTACTGGTATGGGGACTCCTTGCATCAGCAACCGTCGTGCAACTGGTACATTTCCGCATTCACAAACCGGAAATAAAAAGCCCACGAGACTACCGACTAATGCACCCAGAAACGGATTTTTGGGCATTTTTTCCACCAGTTTGCCTTCATCGACAAAAAACATTAGCAAACTAGAGAACAAAACCCCAAGCAACAAGAAAGGTATCGCCTCGACTAGCAAACTAAGAAAAAGAGTAAAACCATTGTTCAGTTGATTCATGTGTGTCGCTTATGAAAGCGGTGTTGAGTTTTTAGATTTTGCCAAGTCATTTTATGATGGAAACAAGTATTACTCATAGATTGCCATTATTCAAGAACACTCAAGTAACAATATTTCAGGTCGCTAATTACGATTTTTTATCTAGCCAATCTTCGGTTAAGCATGAGTCATGAGCAATTAGAGTCCTACATAACTGTATATGCTTCCCTGTGTGCTCTTGGGTGAGCCGTAATTTCTAGATTGTGAGACTTCAAAATTAGTTCCAATTTGGGAGAGTCCGCATCTATTTGCACAATTGTAATTACCACATTTTCTTAGTCAAGGTAATTTTGCTTGATAGTATGTTATTCTTCGCCCATTGTCATAAAGCGTTCACAGTTTTTAAACATTTGGAGATCGCTATGGTAACGACTTATTTTGGGATATGCCTATTTTAGGTAATATCTCATGGGAGTGATGGATAAATAATTACTACAAAATTTGGAAAACTGCAAGACCAAAATGGAAGAAATATGGTGAGTTGCATTTTTGTTAATGCCTAGCGGTGAGACAGTGCGCAGGCAGGGTTTTTGTTGTGCGGCCTGTGCGCAATTCGCAGCCATGCCGTAGACATAGGGCTTCCGCAGGGTTATGTAATATCATGTTCGGATGAACACTTATAAAAAAACTACCTCTCACCCCCCTTTCATCCCCCTTACACACGCCAGATACCTCTGTCGGGAAACCCTCATCAAGTACTGGCTCAACGGACAGGTGCCTCAAGTCGGGAGACCCGCCCACGGCACTGTCCTCCCCTACACCCCTGTGTTTCTTGAGAGTGCTGACATCATTACTTTCCTTGGTTCAAAACATCTACCAGCCTATCTTAGTAACTTCGTCGCCTTTGTAACCAATCGACTTCAGTGCCTGATTGAACCGCTCTAAACCAACTTTCTTAATATCATCTACCATTTCACCAGAGCATGATGTAACCAAGCTTAGAGCCTTCATCATCTAATTGTTGAGCTTCCATGTAAGAGCGTGCTAATTTTCGAGCTTCAGTCATTATTTCAGCGTCTTTAGCTGATACTCCATTTTTCGCGACACCTTGAGAAATAAGGTACTCAGAGATTTTTTGACGATGCCATAAATAATAAGGCGTATGCGTTCATTGGGCGTGATTTTCTCAATATTCCACCATCTTTAGCCATTTGACTAGGTTCACCATCTTTTTCGCGTAATCCATATTGCTTGAGCAGATTACCTAATTTAACGGCTAATACTCCAAACTCTTGACCTAGTTCAGTTAAAGTTTTCCAAACTTTTCGGAAGTTATTTTTCTTTACCACGATATAATCCTTTTGGGTAATAGTGTTAACTTCGACACTTATAATGAACCACCTATATATAACCGATGATTAAGATGTGGGGAAAGATTAGCGAATAGTTTTGCACCCTACTCTGGGCGCGGCTTTTGCTAACTTTATGCTATTAAATAAAATATGGATTAATGTAAAAAGCTATATTTTTTATAGCCATATAATACTTGAATCTTCAAATGAGCAAGTCAGTTGTCATTAATCTGGGACACGGTAACTTGTGTCATGGATTTCCAAAAGTGACTATCCAATTGTGGACATTTAACCAACCGCTTCCAGAGCAATTCATCGGCTCGTTACCACCTGCACCAAAGTTGATTGAATTGTATCATAAATGGCAGCTAACCTATCATGGTTTATGTAAATCCGTGTATCTACGTTCTCGGTTGGCAGGGGAAAGGGAAGATGATGAACTGGAAATTGATGAAGGTGCTATAACCAACATTTCTACTGTTGAGTTCCAGGATTTATGTCAACAGTTACAAGAAAGTATGAATGCTTGGCTTAAATCCGAGGGAATTCTCAATGCCAGCCGACAACTACGCACCTTACTAAACCCAACAGAAGAAATACGGGTAATTCTTGAAACTGATAATGAAATGATGCGGCGAATACCCTGGTATAGCTGCGATTTATTTAATGATTATCCACGTGCAGAAATAGTTTTGTCTCAATCAGAATATAAACGCCGTGAATTATCACAACCACAAGTTGATAGAAAAATAGTTAGAATATTGGCAGTTTTCGGGAACAGTGAAGGCATTAGTCTGGAAGTAGAAAGTGAGTTTATCAAGAATTTTCCAGGCGCAGAACCTGTTTTTCTTGTCAATCCCACACGTCAAGAATTCAACACACAGCTTTGGGATTCTGCTGGCTGGGATATCCTATTTTTTGCTGGTCATAGTCACAGCGAAGGTGACACAGGTCGGATTTATATTAACGAAAATAACACAAATAACAGTCTAACAATTGAACAGTTAGAAGAAGCTCTTAAAGCAGCCATTGACAATGGTTTACGCTTGGCAATTTTCAACTCTTGTGATGGTTTAGGATTAGCAAATGCGCTACAAAAATTGAATCTTCCCGCAGTGATTGTCATGCGAGAACCAGTGCCAAACCTCGTTGCACAAGAATTTTTTAAGTATTTTTTGCAAGCTTTTGCATTGGAACAACTGCCTCTACACCTAGCAGTGCAGCAAGCACGCAGAAAGTTACATGGTTTAGAAGATGACTTTCCTGGTGCTTCTTGGTTACCTGTTATTTGCATTAATCCTGCAGCCGAACCACCAACTTGGTTACAACTGAGTGATAAAACCCTTCATTCCCATTTTAATCAAATTCATTTAAATCAAAATACGAAAACAAGAGCCACCAGCAAACATCAGGATTGGGGAGAGGCGATTGATGCCTCAGTGTTTTATGGACGTACTGAAGAACTCACCACTTTAAGGCAATGGATTATTAAGGAAGATTGCCGACTCATTACTTTAATTGGTATGGGTGGGATTGGCAAAACAACTTTGTCTGTGAAGTTAGCACAGCTTCTGCAAGATGATTTTGAGTATTTGATTTGGCGAAGTCTCCGTAATGCGCCATCAATTCATGAGCTTTTGAGCGACTTAATTAACTTTTTTTCCAATCAACACCAAACCGTTTTACCAGAGACTTTAGACGGGAAAATCTCTTGCTTAATCAAATATTTGCGCGACTCACGCTGTTTGTTAGTGCTAGACAATGGTGAGTCAATTTTATGTAGTGATAAACGTGCCGGAGCATATCGACAAGGATATGAAGGATATGAGCAACTTTTCAGAAGTTTGGGAGAGAGTAAACATCAGAGTTGCTTGGTGTTAACAAGTCGAGAAAAACCTAGAGGAATTAGCGTAAAAGAAGGTATAAACTCTCCTGTTCGTTCACTTAAATTGTTTGGGTTAACACAAGCAGAAGGTCAGGAAATTCTGGCAGAAAAAGGCTTTTGTGTATCAGAAGAACAATGTCGATCGCTTGTTGAATATTATGCAGGCAATCCTTTAGCCTTGAAGATTGTCGCAACAACTATTGCAGAATTATTTGATGGCGATGCTGCTCAGTTCTTACAACAAGGTACGATTGTATTTGGGGATATTTCCGATTTACTAGAGCAGCAGTTTAATCGGTTGTCCATTTTAGAACAACAGGTCATGTACTGGTTGACAATTAATCGAGAATGGGTGTCGTTTACAGAGTTACAAGGAGACATGATTCCTGCTGTCTCACTACGAGATTTGTTAGAAACATTAGAATCTCTACAATCGCGCTCATTAATTGAGAAGAAATCAGGTAACTTTACCCAACAGCCAGTGGTAATGGAGTATGTGATTGACCGATTCATCCAAGAGATTTGCCAAGAGATTGAAACTGAAGAACTAGCATTATTTAATCGATGTGCATTCATCAAATCTCAAGCCAAAGATTACGTGATAAATGCACAAATTAGGCTGATTCTCAAACCGATAGCAGATAAAGTCTTAAGCCTTTTTGGTCAGAAAGAAAATATTCAATTTTACTTGAATCAGCTTTTGTCAAAACTGAGGTCGTCTACCTTACAAAAATCAGGATATGCTGCTGGTAATATTCTCAATTTACTCTGGCAACTTCATGTAGACCTCAATGGTTATGATTTTTCTAACTTAACTGTTTGGCAAGCTTACTTACAGGGCATGAATTTGCATCGAGTCAACTTCGCTAACTCAGATTTGAGCAAGTGTACTTTGAGTCGAACATTAGGAGGTATTTTATCAGCAACCTTTAGTCCAGACGGAAAGTTTTTGGCAACAGCTATTGATGATGAAATTATTTTATGGGAAGTTGCAAACATTAAACAAATGATGACCTACAGTGGTCATACTTGTTGGGTGCAATCTCTTGCCTTTAGTCCCGACGGACAAATTTTAGCAAGTGGTAGCAACGACCAAACAATTCGGTTATGGAATATCCACACCGGACAATGTCTTAAAACATTGCGAGGTCATACGAATTGGGTACAATCTCTTGCCTTTAGTCCCGACGGACAAATTTTAGCAAGTGGTAGCAACGACCAAACAATTCGGTTATGGAATATTCACACTGGACAATGCTTAAAAATTTTGCCAGGACACACTAGTCGGGTTATCTTTGCTAGGTTCAGTCTGAATGGGCAAACATTAATTACTGGTAGTGAAGACCAAACCGTGAGAGTTTGGGATGTGAACACGGGTGAGTGTCTACAAATCCTAGAAACTCACATCAATTGGGTGCTATCTATTGCTTTAAGTCCTGATAAGCAAACACTAGTCACTGCAAGTGATGGCACAACAGTAAAATTCTGGGATTTAGCCAGTGGTGAGTGCATAAGAATATTACCAGATTACAACAGTTATGTGTGGGCAGTTGCCTTCAGTCCAGATGGCAAAACATTAGCAACCGGGAGTGAAGATAAAACAGTCAAGATATGGGATACTCTAACAGGACAGTGTTTGCAAACTTTGCATGAGCATAGCGAACGCGTTTGGTTGGTTGCTTTTAATCCAGATGGACAAACTCTAATCAGCGCTAGTGAAAACCAAACGATGAAGCTGTGGGATGTTCTGACAGGACAATGCTTGAGAACAGTAGATGGGTACAGCAATTGGGTGTTATCTGTGGCTTTTAGTCCAGATGGTCAAATGCTGGCAAGTAGTAGCGAAGATCAAAGGGTAAGATTGTGGGATGTTGTGACAGGCGAATGTCTACAAACTTTACAAGGACATACTAACTTGGTTTCGTCAGTCACTTTTGCACCACAAAATATAAATGTTCGCACAGGCAAATTCATCACTTCAGATATTGAAACGAAGCAAGAAAGTCAAATATTAGCAAGTACTAGTGATGACACAACCATAAAGCTTTGGGATGCAACTACGGGTGAGTGTGTAAAAACACTTTGGGGACACAGTAGTTGGGTAAATGCAGTTAGTTTCAGCGATGATGGACAAATTTTAGCAAGTGCTAGTCGTGACCAAACAATAAAGCTTTGGGATTGGCGCACGGGTGAGTGTTTGCACACTCTCGAAGGACATACTCATCACGTCAAAACAGTTGCCTTTAATCCTCAAAGTTCAAAGCTGGCAAGTGGTAGCGACGATAACACAGTCAAGCTTTGGGATGTGAGTACAGGAATTTGTTTACAAACCTTCCAAGGACACAGTGATTGGGTTTTATCTGTTGTGTTTAGTCCCTGTGCAGGCATGCTTGCAAGTGCTAGTGGAGACCAAACAATTAAGCTGTGGGATGTTAGCACAGGCGAGAATTTAAAAACATTTCAAGGACATACATATCGAGTCAGAACAATCGCCTTTAGTCCAGATGGCAAAACTTTAGCCAGTGGAAGTGACGACCAAACAGTTAAACTGTGGGATGTGAGTACAGGTGAGATTTTAAAAACATTTGCCGGACATTATAAAGCAGTCCGGTCAGTTGCGTTTAGTCCCAATTCTCCCTTATTAGTCAGTTGCAGCGAAGACGAAACTATCAAGCTTTGGAATATTGAAACAGGGGAATGCGTGAAAACGATGAGAATCGATAGACCCTATGAAGGTATGAACATTAAAAATGCCATTGGTTTAACAACTTCTCAGAAAAACACATTGAAAGCTTTGGGAGCAGTAGAGAAATAAATTAGATGTATGATTTTAGTGGGGTTCACCAGCTCGCGTAGTCGAAGGGTAATATCACAGTTACAAAATCTGGGTGCAATATCGAATATGGAAAATCAAGAATCGAAAAAAGATCATGAAAGTCAAGTAACATCTGAAACAGATGATGTTAAGAAAGAGATTGATTTAAAAAAGAAAGAATCGCAAACAACTACTGAAAATGAAGTTGTCGCTGAGACAGAAGGTAATTCGCGTTCTCCGGGAAAAGACAGAGGTTTATAGTTTCATACCGTTTGGCATGTAGAGACGTTGCATACAATGTCTCTACTTTTTATTTGCTGAGGAGGGCGATCTGCTGAGGCGCGTAGCGTGCGCTGATGCATTGTAAGGCAAGCGAAGCGATCGCTCTTCGCTGCTAAAATATTTGACAAATAGCTATCTTTGCTGTGATAGAACCTTAGTAAAATCAAGATACAAGCGATCGCTTTTGGAAGTAAGAACTAGTAGTCTGCCAAAGCAACTTTGATGGGTTAACAGCAGCAAGAAAAATCTCTTTCTCCCCCTGCTTCCCCAACTTCCCCTGCTCCCCCTACTTACCCTAACCCGGCAATTTTGGGTTGGTCGAGTACTAGTTGTCGCAGAGGTGGCGATCGCTCTGACTCACATTGGGGTTATTCTTCAGATAATCCCGCACCCAATTGCAACCCCGGTGCATCAATCTGCAACAACTTAGCATTTCCAGTAGATCCGGCGGTAGCCAGTAGCCGACCATCTAGGCTAAAACTGACGCTGGTGATCTTACTTTGCTTTCCATTGATTTTGTATCTGATTGTCAGGTTTGACTAACTAGACCTCTCCAAAAATCGATTTCTAGTGCAAGCGCCGTAAAGGTTTGATAGCCATTTTTGGAGAGGTCTACTGCAAAAGTGGTTGCTTAAGGGACTTTCCTGCACGTAAGCTTTCGATCAACGCATCTAACTCTTGGTTTTCGCAGCCCAAGTTTACTTGTGAAGATTGTCTAGAAGTACGGATTGGACCTATTTGCGCGTTGGTCTGAGCAATAGTTAACCCACTCAATCCCAGCATGAGTGCGATCGCAATGCCCCAACGCGAACGGATGTTTCTATGTTTTTGCTTAATGCTACGCTGGACAAACTCAGTTTCTACCTGGTTCAACCAGTTGTTGTTCGGGGAATTGAGCACCTCCTTCTGTAATACATCCAGATAGGGGTCACCGTGCCAAAGATAGTCTGCCTGTTGTTTACTTTTCCACTCAACAGCAGCAGGTGTTAAACGGCGTTGCAGTCTTAAATTTTTCTCCTCTTTTACCCAATTCTGTAACCTTTGCCAACCCCGCACCAAAGCATCATGGGCAGGTTCCACATAACATTTCTCTTCAGCATCTGTCCCACCAATGAGTAGGCGTGCATCACTAAAGCGCTTAATCACCTCTGTGACTTGCGGCTGTAACGCCTCTGGATACTTTAGTTCCGACATGGGTACTTGTCTAGGTACCAATTCCCCACCTCCAAGAGCAACCATCCGCAGCATCACGTGACGTATAGTTTGCTCGTAACCTGGATTAAGCTCCACGAGTGCTTTATACTCTTGGTCAGCGCGTTGAGTTAGAGATTGGATCACCCCTCCCAATTCTTCATAATCTGCTTGGGTGAGGGCGCGGTCAATGGTTATACCTGTGTAACTTGCCTCACGCTGTCGCTTTAAATACTTCAAGTACATCTCGCTCAATGCGAAAGACAGCAACGGCAATGCTCCGGGCATATCCGCCACTTCGTCAATCAACTGGTCTACCAAACTATGCGGATTGAAATACATCACCCGTGCTTCTACTGGTTTCTCAATTGCTTGGCGTAATTCAATTCGCGACATCGCAGGCACAATAAATCGCCCTAGTTGCCATTTATTCTTTATAGTGCTGTTTTCCAACTGAAGGGCATTGGGAAGCAACTGTAAGATACAGTCTCGCAACTGGGGTTCAAAATCGGAGCGTAGCGTAATTACTACCCGTACTTGCTGAGGATAGGTGGCGATAGCCTGACCTAATTGCCTAAAAAACTCCTTACGTTCATTCTCATCCCGGCACAGAGTAATCAGTTCTTCACTCTGGTCAATACATAGTAGTAGCTTGGAGTTGGGGTTGTTAGTTGCCCAAACTTTTATACTCTCGGTAAGGTTCTTGACAGCTTGCCCAAAAGAAGCGTTGGGAACTTCTATTTCTGGCAATGTGCCATTTTTGAGCGCAATATTCAACGCCTGCAATGGAAACTGACCAGGACGTATAGTTGACAAAATATACCATTTATCCATAGTTGACTTTCGCAGTTGAGGAACTAATCCCGCCTTCACCAAGCTTGACTTTCCTGAACCGGAAGCACCCAAAACCACGGTTAGGGGATTAGTGGTCACAAACTTGTGCAGCTTTTCTACAAGTGCAGTTCTACCAAAAAACAGGTCGCTGTCTTCTTCCTCAAACGACTGCAAACCGCGATAGGGATTTTTCGACTCATCCAAAGGAGGTGCTGGCGGTAAATTCAGTTGATGCCCAGGTGTTAAAAAAATATACTCGCCTTTATCGTGCTTATTGAGTGCCCAAATTCCGGGGGTTTGTCGTAAGCGATTTTTTTGAGTGGCTAATTCGACGCGATCGCGCAAATATAAATACAATTCCGTAGCAGTAATCACCCCATCTCCACGGAGTTTCCCATTACTAGCACGAGGATAAATATCAGCTTTTCCTGTCAGTGCTTCAAACAACGCACTGGCAAACGGCGAATGATTAGCAATTTCACCGCGATCAATGTTGAGATTAAAAGCATCTAAGGCTTTTTGGTCCCAGGCGGTAGAGGTAATCACCTGCCATGCTGGGTCAGCGATAAAGCGATCGTATCTTTCTTGATGAATCACCTCTGGTGCAATTAACAAGTCTCTCGTCGAAGACCAGCGAAAAGCCCCAGCAAAACAGCAATCGAAAATTCCCAAAAAATGACGGCAAGGCAAGTTACTCAAGCTTTCATGTACCTGGGTCATCGGTAGGTAGGTTTTGCTGTCTCCCAACTTGGCATCTTGGGGAATCAAATAACCAGCAGGACCATCCTCACTGTTGAGGGCAATACCATGACCTGCAAAGTAAAACAGCAAGCGGTCATCTGCGGTAACTTGTTGTGGGAGACTTTTCTCGAATAAATCCTGAAGATTTTTGAGAGTTGCGAGTTGATCTAAGCACACCCACACCTGATATCCATGCTTTTCGCGCAGAATTTCCACCAACTTTTTGGCATCATTGACAGCGTTGTGCAGGGGGGGAATCCCATTACCATAATTGTTAATGCCAATCACAAATGCCATGTTGCGTGCAAATTCTGGCATGGTGGTAGTTCCTTATTTCTGTTTATATAACGCGTTGCTTTGGTTAACTTGACTTGAGTTTGACCAATCTGCTGACATTAGGAAATAGGTTACACCATTTGCAAGTTATGCACCTTTGAGGGCTAGAAACTGTAACTTAATTGCTGGACAAAATTAGACATTGCTTACCACATATGTCTAACAAAGTTGTTTCCTACTACACCTAAACCCTCTGTTTTCAATCTACCTGCATGAGACTGCAAATTGATTTCGCTACTGTCGCTAATTGCCAATATATGTTTTCCTTCTACCTGTAACAAGCATTGGTCTGATAAGCTACGGACTAATTCCCCTACCCTCACATTCTTATTCTCTAAAAAGCGGTAATACCCTACTTGTTCAGCTCTATTTTTACTTATTTGACGAATACTGACTGATTGATGTTTTTCCATCGCTGAGTATAATGCTGCCCCCTTTTTACCAGTCGCGGGTCTCCAAATGCTTTTCCCTGGCACTGTTGAGCGTGAATCTTTATTGGATTTTCCACCGCCAAATACTCCCCACAACTCCTTGTGTTAGTAGTTTACTACCACTTGTGTGTACACCGTAGCCTTTATAAGGGGAAAGGTGCCGGAGGCGGATAGGGGTAAACCACATGAAACAGTCCTGCCGTAACGACCTATGGCTAACGTACCCGACTTTGAAAGCTTTGATTGCTGTGTTGTATCTGATTTGATTTCTGCTGCGAGAACAGCAAACCAATCATTGCGAATACAGCCAATCCTCCAATAGCCGCGCCAATTAACCATTTGGGTTTGCTTGTCTGGGCAGAAGTGCTGTTGGTAGTAGTATTCAGAACTGGTGTTTTAACAGCAGTTTTTTGAGTAGCAATACGGACTGTGCTAGGGCGGTTGGCTTCTCCTCTAGCTTGAACCACCGCAGTCGCGAGTGCTGTTAACCCATCTGGATGAATGAAGTAGACGAGGTGGTCACAGGCGACTTCCTGACTTTGAGGTTGAGGATGACGCTCTGAGTTGACATTTTTGATACTATGTGTAGTGGCAGCAATATCGTTTGGTTCACCAAGAAACGGCATTGCCACTGCTTTGTTAAACAACTTCTGCATCAGTCGCTCTAGGGGGTTAAACTGTTGATTAACTTCTCTTTCAAAGGCTGTAGGAATAATTGATGTATTACCAGCAATGATTGTGTAAGGAATCTTGGGATCGGGACTAGCTGCTAAGTTTCGCAAGAATTCAGAACTAGGATGCATCTGGTCTAAAGAAACATCATTGTTTTCAAAAACTTCAACAGTTCTGTTCATCGCTTTGAGCAACATTCCTAAAACTGGTACGGGCCAAGTGATTTGTGACAAACCATTGAGTCCTAAAGTTAGGGTAGTTAACGCCCAATCTTGAACAGTAGACCAAGAAGTACCAGCATTTGGTGTACCCAACATAATCAAGTGTTGAACAACTTGATGACCTTGTTGTTGTTCAATAAACCAACGGGAAACTAATCCTCCCAACCCGTGAGCAACTATGTGTAAGACTTTGTTGTGATTTCCCCCTAACCCGACAGCTTCTAGTCTTTGCTTGAGGAGTTTTGCATTTTCCTCAATGGAAGTTTTGACGTTCTCATAGTCAAAGGTGAGAACCAAGTCATACAAATCAGCAAGTGATTTCTCCTGTCCATCCACCTCGACCTTAGCTGTACGAACACTCGGAACTATGGTTTCTGTGTCACCGATGATACCATGAATATAAAGGACAATCCGCTCTGCCTGGTCAACTCGCGTTTTGACTTGCTCAATATTCTTGGTATAACTGACAACTTGATCTGAACTCACATCCGCTACAGCCAAAAGTGGGTAATCAAACTTGAGTCCCAGTTGTTCACTCACTACCTTTTGGAAGAAAATCTTGATAGAACCTCTCAGGCTACGGCTGCCTTCAGCTACTGATTCACCTACTGGTTGAGTTAACCGCTCTAGTATGATTTCCGTTTTGCCATACTTAGTACGATGAGCACGTCCCAAAGGCAAGAAAAACTCGCCATCATAACTTATGGGCAACAGTTGCTCATTAGGTAAAAGCGGTGTATCGACAACAAGCTTTATGGGGTCTGTTGGCGTGACAACAGATGGGTTTTCGACCTGAGTGAACTCCAATACATCAAGAGGCGGCTGTGCGTCCCGAGTTGTGGTATTTAATCGAAAGGATTCTATTCCCGGAGTCCCCCGTAAAATTGGCGGTAGCATATGATTGCCTAAATCTCGGGTGGAGTCGGCTTGCCCTGAGCGTAGTCGAAGGGTAACTGTAGTCAGACGCGCATTAGCGTTTAAACTTGGATGCGCGTACAATCTGACACCAGCAGCTAAGGAAATACTCGCATCTCCCCTGGGAACCAAAGTTGTCTGTTGAGGGCGCACAGTTGTGATGGTAATTTGACTGCTTACCCAGTCGTCATATACTTCTTCTTCCTCTGGCTTGCTTCTGAGGTCACGGGATGGAATCCGGTTCATCAAACGATTCAAGGTTCCGTGACCACGACGAGGTGTTGGTACTGACCGAGAAGGTAAATCAAGTTCGCTTTGTTGCAGCAAGGTAGCATCAAATTCGGCAGTACTGACAATCAGTTTGAGAATATCTTTGACTTCGGTAATCCCCTGTTCCCGCCATAGTTTTTCTGGAACTGTGGCACAAATGGAGTTACCTCCTAACGCCCAAGCTTCTTGTCCTGGTTGTAGCCAGAGTCCTCCGCCGTCAAACAAATCAGCACTGACGGCGTAGCGGTCTGTTAAATCCAACAGAGAGCAGTACAGTGGTTCATGACTGGTGTTTTTCAGCTTAACTTTAAAAGAGGGCGACTTCCACTTGCCATTTTCCTGCCGATATTCCAAGCGCAGTTGCACATCTTGCAGTTCTTGCCCGTTTTGTTCAATGATCATTTGGACTGCATCAGGTTGAATGCGACTGCTGGCGGGACTGGAGAGTTCAGTAATATTTGTCCAACGAGCAATATGTTCTAATCGCTGAATAACTTGTAAAGCTGTGGCGGTTGTGTAACCTTGAATTTCAGCGGCTAACAAACGGTCATCGGCGGGTCGTGTTATAAAATATTTACCATCACGAGCAATCAGTTGAAACTCGGTTTCTTCAAGGGTGATGACTTCACGAATATATAAGGAAGGTTGATTTTGAGGACCAGCTTGCAAGAGTGCGGTGCGAGCAAGTTCTATCCCTGCTTCTTCTCCTGTGATGAAAACTCCTTTCGGCGGTAAGGGCAAACTCGTGACAACTGCTTTAAAAGTTGTGTCAGGGTTTAAGTTTTCTATACCGCTGATCTGAATTGTACTAACTTGTGGTAGGACTTGCAGGACTTTTACTTGAGCGACTGCATTTGATAATTGACGCAGTTGTTCAGCAGAACTATCAAAGGGAAACAACGCTAGTAAAGTTGTTTCATCTCCAACAGATTGAGGAATTCCATGAACTGCACCGCCATCAATCACCCAGCCGTGGTCTTTATGATCACAAACAGTGAAGTAGGGAGTGCGTGGGGCGATCGCACCCCCAAGAAAAGCTTGGTCTAAGCCCCCCAAAACTGTTGCTTCTATTTGTGGAGATTGTGCTGTCACTTTAGACCGAACCAAAGCATTGGTACGTTTGAATAAGTCTCGATAACTCAGGTTACCATTTGCTTTCTTCAAAGTGTCGAGCAAAAAGTAAGAAAATGCTCCCCGACGTTCCCCATCCCCGTTATACTCTTTCGCTAACTCGGTATCTAAGCAAGCTGAAAGAAAGATATGTTTTCCTCGCGGGAAATTCCATCCACTCGGATTTTCTTCCCGACTGCGAGAACCTGCTAACTGGTTGACTTCTGCCAAAGAGAAAATGAAACTGTCTAAAGGTCGCTTTCGTCGGTCACCTTGGGCTTGACGAACTGCTATTTCCCTGTCCAAATCACCACGAGTGCCAGAACCAGAGTGACAGCAGTCCATAATCATAGTCATGTGAGGATTTTTTGCAGCTACCTCAGCGATGAGTTTCGCCAACTCCTTATCCGCCAAGTCCCAACCCCCTGGACTGCGACTGTCGAAACACACAACGGTTTCATTCACTCGGTCTGGTTCTAAAAGCCAAAACTCTTCTGGGGCTTCCTCTTGACTACCATGCCCCGCAAAGTAAAATAATACCACATCCTCTGCTACGGCTTGGCACAAATGTTGCCGGAAACCATCAATAATTGCTTGACGAGTGGCATTTTGATTTAGGAGTGTGCGCAGATGTAGCTGGTTTCCATCTTTCGCAACCCGTCCTTGCAAATATTCTTGTACAGCCATGATATCGTTGACACAGCCCTTCAAGGCAGGGACAGGACTTACATATTCGTCAATGCCAACCAGCAGGGCATAGATATTACGAGTCATAATTATCTAACTTTTTATATAGATGCAACGATATTCAGCTACAACAAAACGTCGCAACTTTCCAAATTTTTGTGCCACAAATTTTTGTGGCACAAAAAACTGCCTGCGTTGCATCTATATAACACGGGCAGTGTGTTTTACCGTTTTGACGTGCGGTTAAACCACTCCTGGTATGTTTTCTGATGTTCTTCATCTTCGACAATGACTGTGACTCGCACTGCTTTACATTTATGATTTCGCTCTAGGGCGATCGCATTTAAAAGTAAACTTGCTATTTTCGGAGAGCTAAATTCACCACTGACAGTCAGTTCACCATCAAAATGGGTAGTCGGTTCTAAATGAGTCGTCGATGCAGATGTTTCCTTTTGAGTCAAATCAACACCAGAAATGACTTCTTCTCCTAAATCTACTTGTGCAAGCTGTTTGTATTCTGGGCTAACTTGTTCTACTATCAGTTTTTCGCGCCGGATTGGCACTTGTACGATTTGGGTTTCAATTTCTTTACGGACAATCACCTCGCCAACTTTACGCTTGCTGCGCTCAATGATTAATCGTTCCCCGAGCAAACGAATAACATCTTCTACTGAATCTACCTGACCATTTGTAGCAGCTGCTACTGCTGCAATCAACTCTGAGTTTTGTGTATTTGCTTCTTGAACGTTTAAATTCTGTTCCATTTCACTCACTTGCGTTTCTCTTTCTGTATAGTTAGGTAAATATTCTACTTGTGATTTCTTTAAGTTTATAAAAACGAGTTTAATTTGAGAATCAACTTTTTCGACTAGCTTACTGCTTAATAGAATTAATCGATGATTTCCCTGATTGTCCAATTTCGAGACAACGAAATTTAGCTGACGATGGATATCTATGATTAAATCTCTAACTTCACCTACGCTCTGACCTTCCCTATCAACAACGGTATATTTTTTGACTTTATTACTCAATTTTTTTAAGAGACTACTAATTCTTGCAATTTTACTTGCCTTTTCATGACTGATCTTATAATTTTTTTTGTCAATCATTGTTAAAAAGTCATAACTGCTAAGTCTAAAATTTCAACAAGTGAACAGTCAACAGTGAACAGTGAACAGTGAACAAGAGGTGGACGAGTCCGTTTCCTACCTGATAACTGCGGCGCTTCCTTGATAACTGTTAAAAAATCTTGATTTCATTGACTTTACTAATGATAAGTAGAGACGCGGAATTCCGGGTCTCTACTTCTATCACTTATGTAAAAGATTTGATTTAGCGCTCATCAATGGGAAGACCAGGAGCGTTTATATCCAGTTCTTCACGACGAATTGTTTCTTGAGCTTCAACCGTGTCTTGGTCTACCACTTTCCTGACTCTGACTTCTTCACGTACAAAAGCTTCTTTGCGAATGTCAGCTGTTTCTTCGTAAATTTCCACGCGAGCAACTTCTCCTTCACGGAAGTTTGCTTCGCCAGGAGCAACAGCTCTACCAGCATCTGCTGGAGTAACTCGCTCAACAACAACTCGCTCTTTTTCTACTGGAACCGCAACTCGTGCAGTTTCAGTTTCAATACGCTTTCCAACCGCTACTTCCCCAGCTTTCTGGCGTCTCTTGTTAGCAACTAGCCGTTCTTCATACAATCTGAGGGTTTGATGATCCTGATCGTTGAGATTGAACAAAGGAGCGTCTTGCTCGTATGTGTATGTATTACGATCATAAGTTGGATAATTTGTAGCAGGTGTTGGCTGATATCCTGCTGTCGCAGCTGAATATGTTGGGTCTATTAAAGCAGCAGATGATTCAACAGGAGTTGCTGTATCTACAGGAGTTCGATATGTACCGCGTACCCGCTCTTCATAGTCGTAATCAAGAACGTCATTCTCATTGTACTCAGGTAATCTTTCGGCTTGTTCTCTGGTCATTCCAATTGCATAGACGCGATCAACGTTATAGTCGATGCGAGAACGACCAACTGGTAACAAGACTTTCTTACCAAAAATCCAGAAACCTAAGTCAACAACTAAATAGCGGAAATGGCCTTCTTCATCAACTAAAACATCACTGACAGTACCGACCTTTTCATCGCTTCCTTCTGCGTAAACGCCCATTCCTTTGATATCATTACCTTGAAAAGTATCTTTGTAGTCTGGGTCGAAATCTGCAATTTTATAGAGAGCCATGATAATTTCCTCTCAACCTATTTTTTACTTTCTTATCTATGATGTTAAAAGGTTATCTAATGTGCTCCATCTCCCTAACGACTGAATCAGTTGATATTACTAGTATTCAAAAGTGATAGTTTTTTGTAATGAATTGACTTGCTTTTTTGGATTTTTTATACTTTTTTTTCAGACAATACTTTTAAATAACAAAGACAGGCAAAAGATGAGTCTTCCTCCTCTTGCCTGTCCCATTTTATAGTACAACTCTATTCAAAAAGTTTTGGGAAAAGCAATTTAAACAAGGTTATTTGGAATGACATCAGTTTGAGCTATGGGTAAATCTCCTTCGGTCCGAACATCTAACTCTTCCCGACGAATTGTTTCTTTTGCTTCAACCGTCTCTGTCTCAACTACTTTTTTGATGCGGACTTCTTCACGTACAAACGCTTCTTTACGAATCTCAGGGGTTTCTTCGTAGATTTCTATGCGTGCTATTTCCCCTTCTTGAAACTTAAGTTCACTGGGATTTACTACTGTCTCTGTAGGATCAACTCGCTCAATCACAACTCGTTCTCTTTCAATTGGTACTGAAACAGTTGCTGTTTCTGTTTCAATGTGCTTACCAACTGTTACTTCTCCTGTCTTGATACGGTTTTTATTGGCAATGAGCCGCTCTTCGTATAGTTTGAAAGTTTGATGGTTCTGGTCATTCAAGTTGTACAGGGATGGGTCTTGTTCGTAGTTGTAGGTATCGCGATCATAAGTCAAATCACTAGAGCTTGGACGATAAGTCTTACGTAGCTGCTCTTCATAATCGTAATCAACAGTCATTTCGTCTTTGTACACAGGCAAACTTTGCACTTGCTCTTTGCTGAGTCCATCGACATAAACGCGTCGCTGATTATAATCAATCTGGGACAGACCAATTGGTAGCAATATTCTTTTATGAGAAGAATTGTATTGAGTATCTATAACCAAATAGCGAAAACGACCATCTGCATCAACTAGCGCATCAGCAACTGAACCAACTCTGACTCCACCTTGTGTATATAAGTCTAAAGCTTTGATATCGTCGCCACCAAAAGTTTCTCGATAATTTGGATCAAAGTCTGCAAGTTTATAGAGAGGCATAATCTTGTTACCACATTAAGAAAAGTGTGTATCTTTCTTTAAACTAAAAACTAATTGAATCTTTGTCATCTCGCTGGCGGCTTAATTTATCTATTTAATAATCAGTCATTAGTCATCACTCATTAGTTAGTAGACTATTGATGAAAGGGTAAATAGCTGTATATATATTCCCAAAGATAGGCTGATAATCGAAACGTAACTCGTTATGATTCAAACTAAATATGTCTATGGTAAGATACAAAAGCTATGTTCTAATCATTAAGACATAACTTTAATCTAAAATATAAAACTTGAAAAAAATGTCTGGTCAAGCTTGGCTATCGCAGCTCAAACAACATAAGGTAATTGCAGTTGTCCGCGCCCCAGAAGTTTCCTTGACACGCCAAATGGCTTTGGCTGTGGCATCTGGAGGAATACAATTAATTGAAATTACTTGGAATAGTGCTGGTGCGACTGAACTGATTACACAACTAAGAGTAGAATTACCTAATTGTACTATTGGAACTGGTACGCTGCTAAATTTACAACAAATGCAGGAAGCAATTGCAGCAGGGGCACAATTTCTCTTCACTCCCCATGTTGACCCAGTGATGATTCAAGCAGCAGTTGATATAGGCGTACCGATTATACCAGGAGCGCTTTCCCCAACGGAAATAGTCACTGCTTGGTCTAGTGGGGCAAGCTGTGTCAAGGTGTTTCCTATAGAAGCAGTGGGAGGGGTAAATTACATCAGAAGTTTGCGAGGACCTTTAGGTCATATTCCCTTGATTCCGACAGGGGGTGTGACTTTAGAGAATGCCAAGGAATTTTTACAAGCAGGGGCGATCGCAGTCGGTTTGAGTAGTCAATTGTTTCCCAAAGAGTTTGTAGATACACAAAACTGGCAGGCGATCACTTCAAAAGCAGCAAGCTTGATGCAAAAAATGAGTTAGTCGTGTTGTGTCCTTGCAAAGGCTGACTTTGAGTATGCCTCCTTATCTAAACTTCGGCGGGTATTGTAGCTGATGCATCAATTTTTATAAAATTAAACAAAACAGCAGTATTTTGATGTAATAAAATAGGAATTATAGGAGAAAGCGAAAACTTTCCCCAAACGGCTGTTATTTGAGTGTATCTATGATGAACAGTCTAACTTCTCCTATATCGATGCGTCCCTTAAAGCTCTTTATAACTGGAATAGCACTGACTTTAAACGTTTTTTTGAGTGCTTCAAATCAGGTTTGGGCACAATCAAAAAGCCAGACGATTAAAGGACAAGTACTAGTGCTACAACAATCTCAGCAGCGTTGGATTCAAATTGATCTTTCAAGCCAACGCTTAACAGCTTGGGAGGGTGACAAACTTGTCTATACATTTATTATTTCGACAGGTAAGAAATCCACCCCGACTCCAACTGGTGTTTTTCAAATTCAATCCAAGCATAAATCTGCCCGAATGCAGGGTGAGGACTATGACATTCCCAACGTTCCATATACTATGTATTACAGCGGAAGTTATGGAATTCATGGTGCTTACTGGCATAAAAAATTTGGGACACCAGTCAGCCACGGCTGTATAAATGTCGCTCCTAAAAAGGCTAAGTTGCTGTTTAACTGGGCATCGATAGGAACGCCTGTGGTGGTGCAAAGGTAGGAATTGGGTTAGTAGTAAGCGTTGATACCTCACCCCGCCCTCACGGGCACCCCTCTCCTTATTAAGGAGAGCCAGTGCGTTGCGGAGCCAGTACTGCAGGAGGGTTTCCCTCCGTAGGTATCTGGCGTTGGGGTTCCCAAGGACGGTGCACCTGGCGTGAGGGGATAGAGGTCAGGTAATTGAACCACAAGTTTGTATAAACGCTTACGACAAGCCATGTTTATTCAGTTTCCCTGTTCCCTGTTCCCTGTTCCCTGTTTCCTGTTCCCTGTTCCCTGATTTAACTCAACTGTGCTACAACTTGATTCTCCAATAGCGTTTCACTTGTCAACAAGTCCTCAACTGTGATTCGTAAAAAGCGTTGTTCATCGACTTGAAAGCCGACTTTGATGCGATCGCTCCCCGGAAACCCTGGCGGTGTCAGTTGAGCAATTGATCTTGCCCCATCTTTATCATTAAGGGGTTTGACGGTTGTTTCACCACTGGTGACAGTGCGAGTAATCAGGCGATCGCCATCAAAATAAACTTCCGTACCGCCCGTATCCGCACCCAACTCACCCATAATTAATTCAATGCTGGGCTGACTCTCTACAGAAGCGCCCAAAACTAATTCTACTGGCTGAGTCATTGGATAAGGCTGACCAACTTTAATAATAGGGTGCCAGCTATGACATTTGTTGCGACGGTCCCAATAACGGATACCATAGCTATGGTAGAGAAAATCTTTCACTTCCACGCCTTGAGCAACTTGTAAAGCACCTTGAGCAATGGCTTCAAAAGGACGCTCACAACGAATTTTTTCTGGTTGAAAATACTGCTTCACCCATGTTTGTACTGCGCTCAGTTGTACAGTTCCACCCACAAGTAAAACAGCATTAATATCTGAAACTTCTATCCCTTGGCGTCGTGCTTGCTGCAACAGGGAAGTCATCGACTCATCCAGTCGTTCAAAAAATGAGTGTTCTGTAAGGATAGTGTTTAGAGTGTCGCGGTTGAGATCTAACTCATAACTCTCAAACGTCTCATCGTTGAAATAAACTTCGCTTGCTTGGGTTTGAGTTGAAAGTTGAATCTTCACTCTTTCTGCGAGTCGCGTTGTCAGAGGACTCACCACCAACCCTTGAGTTTTAGCAAAGTAATCAACTAGCCAATTATCGATGTCAGTCCCACCCAAATTTTGCCCAGCTTTCGCCAACACGCGAGCGGTTTTTACCTTTTGTTTTGAGTCTTCAGCTAAGGATTTGTTACCCCATTTGAGAAGAAACCCGACGGGCTTTTGAGTTCTTTGCACGGTTTGATCTAGCCGTACCAGAGATAAATCTAAGGTTCCGCCGCCAAAGTCAATCACCAAGAGAATTTCTTGATCTGCCAAGCCATAGCCCAAAGCTGCTGCTGTTGGTTCATCCAGCATCCGCACCTGTTCAACGTTTAGGGTTTGGCAAACTTGTCCCAGCCAGTGGCGATAAGCCTCAAAGCTGTCTACAGGTACAGTTAACACCAGAGAATCTATTCCCCCTTGCAGTGGTGCCAATTGCTCTATGATTTGAGAGAGGAACAATTGTCCTACTTGCTCAAAAGTGACAATTTGTCCATCCAACTCTGGTAAGAAACCTTGGATGTCTGCACCAATACCGCGTTTAAAGCTGCGGAAAAATCGCGGGTCATTTTTGAGGTCAAAACCGCGATCGCGCACTTGTTGCCCTACTAAGACTTGTCTTTTTGAGGCATCCTCAACATAAACCAAGCTAGGAATCAGTGGGGGATTGAGACTTTGTTGAATGGATAAACCAGGTATGTTGAGAGTTTCTGGTTGTTGGGTAACAGGATTCCAGCGAGCGATAACAGTGTTGCTTGTACCAAAATCTATTGCGATTGCCATAATGTTCCAATCATCTCACGCAAAGAAGCAAAGCGTGAGATTATTTTCTCATTTGCTATTCAACTAAATAAACAACTGCGTAGGGGTTCGCAGCGGCTGTTCTTCTCTCGTCTCTCGTTCCTATGCAGAGCATAGGAATGCCTTAAAGGAGGCAGAGCCTAGGCTGTTGACTTTGTGGGTTTTTAGTGCAAATTATTTCATGCAATAATAGTGCAGAAAAAACGATCAGAGTCAAGCGAGATGGAAGAGTTTAAAAGCCCAATTGATAGATTAGCAAGTTTATTTCGTAAAGGAAGAGATAACTGGAGAGAGAAAGCCATAGAAAGACACAAAAAAATGAGGGCATTAGAAATAAAAATCAGAGATTTAACAGCATCAAGAGAGAACTGGAAGCAGAGAGCATTAGCAGCAGAATTAAAACTAAAACAGCACACTCTAGTCGGAGATGAGCCAGAAAAAAAGAAAAAGCCGAAAGTGAAGAAGCAAATTTAGAAGTAGAAGAGTTAAAGGCGAAGGGTCACAGCTACAAGATAAAAACAGTTCAACAAGCATTAGAGATGGTAATTGACTCTGGGGTAAGCTTCAGAGCAATAGAGAGAATCTTTGGATTATTTAAAGAGTCGGAATTCCAGAATATTCCCAGCTTTTATAGTATCAGAAAATGGTTAGCAAGAATCGGGGTGTATGAATTGAAAAGAGAGAAAGAATATCGGGAGGATTGGATATATATAGTTGATTTTACTTTAGAGCTAGGCAAACAAAAAGCCTTAGTGGTTCTAGGAATTTCGCAACAGAACTTGGAAGAAAGTATTAATAAAAAAGAAGGACTATCTCATGAGAATGTAGAAGTATTAGGAATAGAAATAATGAGTTCAACAAGAGGAGAGGTGATAGAGTCAGCACTAGAAAAAGTCAGTAAGAAAGTCGGTGTACCAAGACAAATTGTCGCAGATAATAGTAGTGACTTAGCAAGAGGAATTAGACTATATCAAGAAAAAAATCCAGAACTGATTTATACTCATGATGTGACTCATGCAATGGCGTTGTTATTAAAATACGAATTAGAGGCAGAGGATAAATATCAATCATTTGTGCAAAGATGTGCAATATGTAGACAAAGACTACAACAAACAGAATTCTATTTTTTAGCGCCACCAGCACAACGTTCTCAATGCCGTTATTTTAATATCGAAAGGCTGACAGATTGGGGAATAAGATTATTAAATGCTTCCCCAGAGAAACTGATGAAATTAGTGCCAGATATGTCACCCAAAATAATTGTAAAGAAAATAAAAGAGAAGTTAAGCTGGCTAGCTGATTATGAATTAGATTTGCAGCGATGGCATCAAATGGTATCATTAACACGCAGTGTAGAAAGCCAGTTAAAAGTATCAGGAATTAACGGAAACTCTCTGGAATATTTTCAGCAAGATAGGTTCGCATTTGATGATATTTATCTACAAAAATTTCAGCAAAAGGTTTTTGATTACATTGCTACTCAAGCTGAGAAAATTAAGTGCAAGCGCACTTTGTTAGCAGCTTCTGACGTGATTGAATCACTATTCGGGAAGTATAAGCAATTTTCCGCACGTTGTCCATTGAAGGAAATGGGTCAAATGTTGTTAACCATTTGCTTATCGACTATGAATTTAACAGCTAATATTGTTAAGCAGGCGCTTGAAACTATTAGTTTTGCTGATGTTGAGGCATGGCTAGATGAAGTTTTTGGTCAGTCGATGCTCTCAAAAAGAAGGACTCTATTCTCCACAAAGCCTGACACAAAAACTGTATGAACTTTTATCTTCAAAAACCTTACAAAGTCAACAGCCTAGGCTTCGCCTCCCCATGATTATTGGGATGCTCCCGGGAGAGCTTGGTCAAGGGCTAAAAGAAAGATTTTTTTGTTAAGTTTGTATGTCATAATAACCACAAAGCAGATGGTGCACCACTCCTCTAGAAAAATATCATTCAAACGATGCAGAAAAAGCGGCAACAGCGCCAAGTTGAAAAACAGACAGGCTGTAGTGATGAAAAATTATTCGCTGCTTTTGAGGAGATAAACTTTTTACACAAGCAGGTAGAGACCCAAAACCTACATTTGCAGCACAAACAGCAGCAGATCGAAGAGGTAGAGCAAGAATTGGAGATGACAAACCAAGATGTGTGTATTACACTCATGCCAGAGGGAAGTCAGCCCTGAAGGGCTGACTTCCCTCTGGCAGGTTTAGAGCACTGGACACTCTTTAAAGCTAACGAACTAGCAACAGACAATTTCTAAAAGTGAAAAATCTGCCAGCGAGTCTGTAGCAGATCTACTTACTATTATCAACGGTGAAAAAGTGAAACCAGAGGAATTGTACAAGATGGACAAGATAAGTTTTAAAATAAATCCTTGCAATAAGGATGTTGCTAATGAAATTATAGCTCATTCAAAGAAACTTATAACTGATTCACAAGAGCTTGAGACTCGGTATAAAGAGCTTAGTTGTCACTTTATTACTTTGAAAACTCACTACACTCAATTTCTGAAAAATTGGACTCCGTTTATAAAAATAACAAAATAAAAAATTAAGTTTTGGGAATCATCTCAAAGTAAAGTAGTTGAAATATTGCTTATAATTCACTTGATTATCAAAGAGTTATTTGAGTTATGAATGAAAGAGCAAAAAACTTAGAAAAGTCCTCCCAGCAACGTATAGAAATATCAATGCAGCATATTAGGGGATCTCAGGAGCATATGAAGGAAACCAGGGAAATCTTGGAAGAATCAAAAAAGTGCCTAGAGAGCATCAAGTCGCACTCAGACACTCAAGATTAGGGAAGGAAATTTATTGCAGCCACCAAGAACGCAAATGGGCGATCGCCTCTTCCTTGCGTTTTGCTTCGACTTCTATCCAAGGCGCTTCTCGGTAAACACTGGGCATTGCGTTAATAAACTCACTATGTTTTCTATCCCGAAAAGCTTCTTCACCGTTAGAAATGTGGACTAACTGGCAGTCTGGGTTAGCCCAAGTTTCCCTTGCAGCATAAAACATTTCAGTCACACTTGGATCGTCGTAACTCTCTAAACTTTCATGACAGATATGGTGATGAGCATCAAATACCAATGGTATGCCAGCTCGTTGACAAACTTCTAAAATTTCACTCGCACTGTAGGCGTATTCGTCATTTTCCAAAGTCAAGCGGCTTTTGATGTTTTCTGGTAATTCAGAAATAACATCCACCAGTTGATCGCGACGTTGAGATTTCCCACCATGAATGTTCATTAACGACCAAGAAGAACGCGGTAAACCTAGTAAATCTAGCGTCCGGGCGTGTCGCTCTAAGATTTTAATACTTAATGCCACCACTTGCGGTGAATCAGAACTGAGGACGACGTATTGGTCTGGGTGCAATACCATTCGGATACCTAATTTTAGCGCTCTTTGCCCGATTTTGGCTAAATCTGCGCTCATCTTCTCTAGAACAGTTGCGCCGACTTCATCCTCCAAATCACTCATCGGGAATAAACCAGAGGACATACGATAAAGCCCTATAGAATTGCGCACACAGAAAGTTAACGCCAAATCCAAGCGCTGTAAGTTCTCCCGATAAATGACTTTTAGGGCAGTTTCACGTTGTTCCTCTGGGAGTTCTAAGTAGCGCTTACGCGTTATTGTCCGGAAGCGGACGTCTTTGGAAAATGTAATGCAAACCAATCCTAAGTGCGGCACAGCAGTTTTTTGCAACTGCTGTGCAGGTGAATGGTTAATTGCAACCCCTGATGGGGATTTCGACTGCCGCACAGCTGACATATGACATATTGCTATCACTTTCTTGATTTAACTCATTTCTGCCCAGGAATGATGAGTATCCAAAGGTAGAAGTCAGCCGTTATGGGGTTGGGTTTAAACGTGTAAAAATATTGCTACTCACGCGCCTACTACCTCAAATGGAATTGACATGACAGCTAATTTCTTTGCATCAATTCCGCGAACATCCGGAGGAAGTTGTATATCTTCGTCATGACTTCCACTTCGGGTGCTTCTATCTAAGTCATCCATTGCGCGAACGCACTGCGAAATTACCCCGCTTTGAACCCCCAGAATAACAGCAATCCAACACCACTGTGACATTTTCAGTTGGCAACGCATACATGAGTAAAAATAAAGTATGTCCCATGATATCTTTCACTACACCACCATTTGGAGGTAGAGAAGCATCATGAGGAACAAGAGTACCGTTAAGTCCATCTGCTGTATCGCGTTCTTTATCCAATACAAGCGAACCATGTCCGGAAAAGTGAAACACCACCACATCCCCAGGTTTAGCTTGTTTAATTAAATAGTGAAAATAATAGAGTAGCGATGGTAAGCCTTCTCATACCTTGAGACATGGTAAACCTCTTGCTCTTACACGTGGATTATTAACCTAATTTGTTATATTTCTCAAGGTAGAGCAGGTTATGCAGAAAAAGCAAAAATGTCATCAGTATTATTACCACATTGTAGTTCTGAAAAACATTGTTAAATCTAATGTATATTTGTTAAATTCTACAAATAGACCTCTTGCAAAAATCCCAACAACTGAAGTCACGGCTACACAAAAGTTGCGATCGCACTTTTGTGCATCAATGGTGGAAAGCAGGGTTACTATATCGCAAATATTTTGGATAAAAAATATTACTATTGCGATGCTTAAGTGGGAAGATGTGAAAATCAAGCTAAGAGAATTGGGAATTGGCAGAGATGACCCAATTCAAAATTAGGATTAAATAGCCATCATAAACTGCAAACCACCGGACACATGAAAATATTTTCCCTCACCCCCTCCGTCTCTCCGTCTCTCCGTCTCTCCCTCACTCCCACTCATAGCAACTAGCTGAGATTCTCAAACCAAGCTTCTAAATCTTCCACAGAAGAAAAATCAAGCAGTGCCTCACCCAGATTCTCTAGCTCAGGTGTTGACAAATTTTCAATTCTACCCTTTAGCTGTGGACTAATTTCTCCCAAGCGACGGTTAAGTTGACGCATCAGCAATTTTAATTCTCCTTGCTTTTCCCCTTGTCGCATCCAGCTGGTAACTATCTGCATAACTTTTTCCTGCTCTTTTGGTTCAATGGTAGCAAGTTGCTCTTGAAACACGACTTCTTCTTGGGAATTCAATTCCAAATATGTATCAATAAAACCGGAAATTAACTGCACTCGTGCGGGGTTAAGTCGAAGACTTGTTAACAATTGTAATGATGTCAGTTTGACTTGGGGACGTTCAGTTGTACTCATCCGCATTTTTGCCATCAAAGCACTAGCTACGGGATTTCGCTGATTCACAAAATCCTGCCAATGCAATTGATTTAGCTGGATAACATCATAATTAAACTCTAATATGATTTTCTTTGCTAACTCCAGCCGATAGGAATTTGGTTCAGGTGTTTTGGGACTATCGTGGGAATAAATGACAATCGGATAAATGGGAAGTGCATATTTTTCGTGCAATCGAGCAAAATAGGTAAACATTCGTCGATTAAAGCCAGTCTGAGAATAGGATTGATGTTCGGTGTGAATGATAAATAAAGTATCTTGGCTTTTCAATGACGCTTGCACAACAATATCGAGGATTTTCTTTTCTCCCTCAGTGACATCGGTAATGACTTCCAATGGTAAAAACTGTACCGAGTCACGTTCCCACTCAGCGCTAATATCTGGAAAAAATAGCTCAATAAACTCCGGAAAAAAGTTAGATAGGAGTTCTTTAAACAGGCGATCGTGGTCTATCATTTCAGCATCTTACCGAATTTCCATAGCCAAACATAGACGTAACCAAAGTTATAAATAAAATTTACCTCTCCAAGTCAAAAGCAAAGGTCGGTAGAGTCACCTCCACTCCATCCATTAAGCTGACACTAACAAGAAACTTCTCATCCCAGTAACCCACCACACGAGTAAATATATAGGAATCATCACTTCCTGCTTCCAGCCCTCGCTTAACTAGAATATTGTTTTGGTCGCTGATGCGAAGTTTTACATGATGAGGTAAGCTATTTAACGCAGGAGCACCTAAAATCACTAATAAAGCCCACTCTGGTTTTTCAGACTCCGAAATCAGATGCCAAGTTACAGCGTATAGCCGTAGAGGTACTCCTGCGATCGCTATGTCTTTAAAAGCCGCACGCGATTCCAAAGGAATTTCCTCTTTCCTGTCTCGCAGTTGTGCAACAATCATCTCAAATTCTTCCGCAGGACTACGCATTGCTGAAGTGGCTGTAAGACTTGGTAATAAAACCCAAGAAAAATCCTGTGCTACCTCATCCAATTCATTCCACAACCAGCGTCCAGAATTGAGGACAGGTTGTGTTATTAATTTCAACAAATCTGGTAGAAAAGAAACGGATAGTTGGGGTTTGACTTCTGGGAAAGCTTGAGTTTGTAAATTATAAATCCAATTCAGTAAATCAGGGCTTGTTAGGACTGCGATCGCTTGTTCCCAAGTTAAAATTTCCCACAATTCGCGTTCTGGAGAAAGTCTTGAAGAAGTTTTGTTAAATATGGAAGTTTAGTATCATTCAAAATTGCCCAATCACTAATCCTATAAACACCACACTCTAGCAAAAATTTGTTGAGAGGTTGATGTTGCTTAAACTTCCTTATCGTCCAGGTAGTAAGACTGCTTTGCTTTGAGTCAAAACTCTGAAGAATTTGGCGAGAAAAGCATTCAGAGGAACCAGGTTGCGATACTTTACCATTATCATCCAGTACATACGGCAACAAATCACTAAGACTAAAATTGTGATTCTTGCCAAAATTTTCTTTTAATTTCACACACTCCTGCTCCAAAAGCCAAGAGATAAAGCACAACAAACAACGTTCTGCATCTTTAGAAGAAGCTTCTTTATACCAACGCAACAATTCACGCTGGATATCGCCATCAACAACATTATCTACAGGTTCCAAATCATCAAATACCTGAGTAAAAAATTTCTGAGCAGCAGGAATCTCTTGGTACTTGCGCGTTCCTGTGGCGTCAATTCTAACCAGTGTCCAATATCTTGAAGCTACTCTCATAAGCATTTATATTCATGAGTTATAGTCAATTTTCACATTCCCATTTCTGTGAACACGCAAACCAAATTTTTTTTACAGATTTTTCCTGAGTCACCAATTTAACCTTTACAAAAGTTTTCCAGTACACAGATTTCAAACGACAGGAAGATACCTGGTGCTGGTTCACAAGTTAGTATAAAAAGTACTAAGTATAAAACGAGATCATAACCCTTCGGTAACGTGTCTTTCCGAGGTTTATATATACCGCTATTAAGGTGAAATTGGATAATCAGGTAAGCGAGATTCCCTACTCAACAGCTTGAGAAGCCGAATACCCTACATCTTTTATTAATTCTCGAACGATTGACGTTATGCAATTTTATGATTTGCCGTCCTCAGAAAATGAGGATATGTATCTTTTGGCAGTTATGTCAAGTACCTTAAATATTGTTAACTATATAAAATAAATATAAAGTTCAAGAGCCAGAGTCAGAAAAACTTGCAGCTGAGGGAACAATAACACCTGAAATTTACTAGTGGCAGGTATCCGCCGCTAGTGCATCCTCTAACCATCAGATTATTCACCAAGGTCGAAAATCATGAAAAATCCGCAATCATCAGACTCTAAGCAATTTGTCGGAAATATAAAGAATGGAATTTGGGTGTTTGGTATATCGTCGTGGCTATTTGGTATAACTGATCGCAGTATTGCTTCGTTTTCCGATGGTTATCTGTCTGCTTTGGATCTAACGCAACTATTTACAGCTGCAATCTTCCTTGTGGCTTGGTGGTTTCTCAAGCCTACATCTAGGGTATAGTTCCATTTTCCATGTTTGATTTTGAATGGAATGCACTCTATGCAACTTGATATGAAATTTTCAAAAACTTTTTAAGCTCTTCCGTAAAGATTCACGCTGCCATTGTATTTAGTTAAAGTCGCTGAAGAATTTGTCAATCATGAATAATGAATAAATTAGATTCGCAAGCTCTGCAAATAAAAATCCTGATTTTGGTAAATAAGGTAATTCCTATAAGTAGGATTTTCAGAAAAATCATTAGTTTTTTCGCAGTTTTTCTTTGGATGTAACACCTTATTGCTGAAAAAAAATGTGTATTTTACCCAAGTGATAACTGCCATAATTATTATCCAAACATCAGGGAAATCTAAAATTATTCACAATTCCTAATTCTTCAGTTTGTCTTGCTAAAATGTTGCAGATATTCAACTTCAATAGATTCAAGAAACGTCAAATGAGACATCAAAAACTATCTCCCGGACTGCTATTAGCATTTGAAGACTATCAACGGGAAGGACAGCAAGCTTTAACTCCCCAGTTCAAAATGCTGAGTATAGTTCCCCCAAAAAACAATCTCAAGCCAATCCGTAGCATCGTTTTTATCTACTGTGATGAACATGCAGACTTGAGTCACCTATCACAACACGGTATTGAAGTCAACCAAAATACAGGACACGTGCGGACGGCGTTCTTACCTGTACAAAGTTTAGACGCCTTATCTGATGACCCTGCTATTGAGCGCATCAAGCCATCGCGCAAACTAAAACTGCACATGGACGTTGCCAAAAGCACAGTACACATACCGGAGTTTAAAAAGAAAAATAGTAACCTTACTGGCAAGGGAGTGATTATCGGTATTATCGACAGCGGCATTGATCCGAAGCACCCCGCCTTTAAAGGACGCATTTTACGCATCTGGGACCAAACACTGTCTGGTTCTGGAGTGATAGAAGGTAAATATGGAGCGGAATTAACTGGCTCGCTACTGACAGTTTCCCAAGATACAAACGGTCACGGGACTCACGTTGCTGGAATTGCTGCTGGTATGGATGCGACCTATGGTGGTGTCGCACCAGAGGCAGAATTGCTCATCGTCAAAAGCGACTTGGATGAAGGTCACATTGCTGATGCTGTCCGCTACATCTTCCGCGTCGCCCGAGAATTGGGACGTCCAGCCGTTGTGAATATGAGTTTGGGGGGACACTTTGACCCCCATGATGGAAGCGACTCGCTATCAAAAGTTATTGACTCTGAAACTGGTCCTGGACGAATTGTTTGCTGTGCTGCTGGTAACGAGGGCAACGATAACATTCACGCTCAAGCAATCATTCCTCCTGGTAAAACTCATACCATGCGCTTCAACGTACCATTAAATCAAGCCAGCATAGCAACTTTAAACGGTTGGTACTCTAGTGCAGGTCAATTAGAAGTGTCTTTGCGTAGTCCCAACGGTTTCGTTACCCCTTTCCAACCAGTCATTGCTGATGGCAACTATATAAAAGAATACACCTTACAAGATTCGCAGGTGCAAGTTGCAACACCAAAACGCGATCCAGGCAACGGCGACTATAACGTTTTAGTACAAATTCGCGGTAAAGGGAAAGGCAGTTATACTCCACCTGTCCAGGGTGGAATTTGGCAGTTGCGGTTCAAAAACACTTCAGCCAAAGATGTGCGCTTGGATGTGTGGACTTTAGATGGGTCAAGCTTATTCACCGGTCAAAGTATCGCTGACTCAGTGAAAATTGGTTCACCTGGATGTGCCAGCAGTGCAATTACAGTTGCTGCTTATACAACCAAAGAGAAGTACACTGACATAGACAATAAACTCGAAGAAATGGGCTTTTCTTTGAATACAATTTCTGATTTCAGCAGTGAAGGACCTCTGCGGAATGATGCTAAAAAACCGGATGTCGCAGCACCAGGAGCAATGATTGTTTCTACTCTTTCCTCCAATGCCAATTCTGATCGCTCAATGATCATTAATTCCAAGTTTATGGCGTTAGCTGGTACCAGTATGGCTGCACCCTTCATCACTGGCTTAGTCGCACTGCTGTTGCAGCGTAACCCCAAGCTTGACCCTGTTGCTATTAAAGAACTGCTACGTAAAAATAGTTCCATACCAAAAAAACCACCTGGAACCTTTGATAGCAAATGGGGTTATGGACTGATTGATGCACAAAATCTGTAGTTGGACGTACAGATAAGTGCATTAAGTCTCTATAAGGATAGGTAATGATAACCTAATAATTTGATAGGTTGATAATAGGGTAAGCTATTTTGCTTGCCCTTGTTGACTTACTGGAAGGTTTTTATGAATTATCAAAAGTTAGATACCGCCCTTGCAGTAGCGCTCAATGATGTTAATAACTCACAAGAGCCTAGTTTAAAAGTTTTTATTCATACTCAAATCGATGCAAAATATACGGAAAGTACTGCCGTATTAGAAAACTTAGGTGTTGCAGATGTGACTCCTGAAAAGGATGTTTTCACAGCAACCCTATCACCAAATGCAATTTCTCAGTTGTCGGAGCAGCCTTGGGTGCAGTATATTAAGCTGTCTCAAAATTTGCATTTGGTAAATCAGAAAATTAAAGGCGGTATCAAATTTTTTAAATAGCATTAACAGAAAAGTAAGTGCGAGCGGCGAAGACGACTAGTCCGCACGCCAAAGTGCGGTGAAATTTGGTTCGGGCGATTACCTATGTCCTGCGGACACGCTATGCCTACGGCACGGCTCCGCCTATCCCTAACGGTAGAGCTAAGCGCCTTACGGCGCTCAGCATGAGCGTTCGCTTAACGCACTTTGGCATGCTCCCTCTGCAAGCATTGCCCTCAAGGGTGCTGCTTCGCTGCACGTACTACCCCCTTCTCGCTATAAGATTACCGATCTACTTTTCCTCTTACTCCCTTGCTCTTTGCGTCTTTGCGGTTCATTTAAATAGGTAATCTTCGGGCGCAAAGGGAGTAACTACCATAAGCAGATTTTGTGGTATTTGAAAATCCGTCATAAGTAATACCATAATCTTCCTTTCCCCCCTTTATTCACGGTCTCAGCTAGCCCTAAACTGTAGGTGAGAGTTGAAAGGCAGTCGGGAGAAATCTTGTGAAAAAAGTTTTGGCAATAATCCTTGGAGGGGGTGCAGGTACCCGCCTTTATCCACTCACCAAATTACGCGCTAAACCAGCCGTACCAGTGGCTGGGAAATATCGTTTGATCGATATTCCAGTCAGTAACTGTATAAACTCAGAAATATTTAAAATCTATGTTCTGACTCAATTCAACTCAGCTTCGCTGAATCGTCACATCGCCCGTACCTACAGCTTTGCTGGCTTCACAGAGGGTTTTGTAGAAGTTCTAGCTGCACAGCAAACCCCAGATAGCCTCAACTGGTTCCAAGGTACAGCTGATGCAGTTCGCAAGTACTTGTGGTTGATAGAAGAGTGGGACGTAGATGAATATCTTATTCTTTCTGGTGACCACTTGTACCGCATGGACTACCGTCAGTTCGTACACCGTCACAGGGAAACTGAAGCTGATATAACTCTCTCAGTACTACCGATTGATGAACGCCGTGCTTCTGACTTTGGCTTGGTGAAAATTGATGAGTCTGGTAGGATAATCAATTTCAGCGAAAAACCCAAAGGTGATGCTTTAAAGGGGATGCGCGTTGATACAACTGTACTAGGATTGACTCCAGAACAGGCTCAAGAACAGCCCCACATTGCCTCAATGGGGATTTATGTCTTTAAAAAAGAAGTTTTGATTAAGCTGTTGAAAGAAGCTGCAGAACGGACAGATTTTGGAAAAGAAATTATTCCCGATGCCGCAAACAATTACAACGTTCAAGCCTACTTATACGATGGATACTGGGAAGATATCGGAACAATCGAGGCATTTTATGATGCAAATTTAGCACTGACCAAACAACCTCAGCCGTCGTTTAGCTTCTACGATGAAGAAGCGCCAATTTATACTCGATCTCGTTACCTACCTCCCAGTAAGATCTTAGATTCTCAAATCACAGAATCAATGATTAGTGAAGGTTGTATTCTGAAAAATTGCCGGATAGAACATTCGGTGTTGGGAGTGCGATCGCGCATTGAAGCTGGCTGCGTCATCCAAGATTCCCTAATCATGGGAGCAGATTTCTATCAGCCTTTCGCTGAACGCCAGTCCGACTGCGAAACTAAGGAAATTTCTTTAGGCATTGGTGCTAACACTACAATTCGTCGTGCCATCATTGATAAAAATGCTCGCATAGGTTGTGATGTGCAAATTGTCAATAAAGACAATGTCCAAGAAGCTGAGCGCGAGAATCAAGGATTCTATATCAAAAGTGGTATCGTTGTCGTGCTCAAAAATGCCGTCATTCCGGATGGAACCATTATTTAGTCATTAGTCATTAGGAGGCAGTGCGTTGCACGACTTTAACGGAGTGTGCAACCTGCCGTTCATTAGTCATTAGTTAGTAGAATAACCAACAACTAACGACTAACGACTAACAAAGGACAAAAGACAATCGACAGATGACTCAGTTAATTGTGTTAATTGGTCTTCCTGGTAGCGGTAAGTCTACTTTAGCAACGCAATTGCTAGCAGAATGCCCTCGCAAGCAACTCATTTCTACTGATGCTATCCGAGGGCAATTGTTTGGTCATGAAGCCCTTCAAGGACCTTGGCTACTGATTTGGCGGGAAATTCAGCGGCAATTTCAACAAGCGGTAATCGCAGGTGGTACAACAATCTACGATGCCACCAATGCCCAGCGACGTCATCGCCGTGAAGTTATTGACATCGCCCGTGAACTAGGCTTCACCCATGTAACCGGGGTGTGGGTGAGAACCCCAGTATGGCAGTGTTTAGCACGTAATAAAAGACGGGAACGTAAGGTCCCAGAAGATGTCATATTTCGTATGTATCGTCAACTTCGGGATGCCCCACCAAGTGTAGAGGAAGGATTTGATAATTTGATTTGCAATGAAGCAGACTCTCAGAAGTACGGGAATTGCACTCGTGTCGTGAGCAAGAACCGCACTTGAGTTTATTTAATATTTGTTAATTTATGATTAGAGTCTGTATACCGGAATTATATCTGGGACACTCTGTCAACTTTAATTTTAGATAAAAATTTAACGGAAATTTTTAGAGGAGGCTGGTAGATGGCTGCAACTGACTTTAAGGATTATTACGCAACTTTGGGCGTTAGTAAAACTGCCAGTCCAGAAGAAATCAAACAAGCCTTTCGCAAATTAGCCCGGAAATATCATCCCGACGTCAACCCAGGCAACAAACAAGCTGAGGCAAGCTTCAAAGAAGTCAACGAAGCATACGAAGTTTTGTCAGACACAGACAAACGCAAAAAGTATGACCAATTTGGTCAATACTGGAAACAAGCGGCTGATGGCTTCCCATCTGGTGCTGGTGTTGATATGGGCGGTTTTGATTTCAGCCAATATGGTAGCTTTGATGAATTTATCAATGAGTTATTAGGACGCTTTGGAGGCGCTAGCCCACGCACTGGGCGGCAAACATATTACCGCACCTCCACAGGTGGACCTGGTGGTTTTAACGGCTTTAATGATTTTAATTTTCAAGATATGGGTGCTGCTGGCGCTACCCAAGATAGCGAAGCTGCGATTACCTTAACTTTTTCCGAAGCATTTCATGGTGTACAAAAGCACCTAAATCTAGGCAACGAAGTTATTGATGTCCGCATACCCGCAGGTGCCAAATCTGGTAATCGTTTGCGCGTACGCGGCAAAGGACCAGTCAGTCCTTTCACCCAACAACGTGGTGATTTGTATCTCAAAGTGGAACTTCAACCCCACTCTTTCTTCCAGTTTGATGGCGATAACTTGGTGTGCGAAATACCAATTACACCAGACGAAGCCGTTCTAGGTGCCTCAGTTGAGGTACCCACACCTGATGGTTCGGTGAATGTGAAGCTTCCTGTTGGAGTGCGTTCTGGTCAATCTTTGCGCTTACGTGGCAAAGGCTGGCCCCAACCTCGCGGTGGACGTGGTGATCAGTTAGTGAAAATTGCTATTATTCCACCAAAAGACATTAGTCAGCAGGAACGCGAATACTACGAAAAAATTCGCTCGATTCGTACTTTTAATCCCCGCGAACATTTGCCGCATATTAGGCTTTAAACATTTGGGATGAGAGATTGTTGATAATTAGTTGTCAGTTGTCAAAAAAATCATTAACTACTGGCGACTAACTACCTAACTCTAAAAAGCAATAGAAAGTGTTTTTAGCTATGAACTATGTCTATGCCCCAGATTCACGCTGCTTCATTAAAGTTGCCATCTGAGATTTAAAAGCTTCCACTGTTTCCTGAGTTGGCTGAGTTATTTGCCATGCAGGACGTTGCATTAAGCGTTCAGCCCAAGCACTTAATTTTGGGTAAGAAATCAGAGGAAAACTCAGCATAGGAAACAAGGGTACTGCAGTTCCGGCGACGATATCGGCTAGAGTGAATTGCTCATCACCAAAATATGAGCAATCTCCCAATAATTTTTCAAAGAACTTCAGCACCGTACCTGCTTTTTCTTTTGCCTGTTCTAGCTTTTGTGGGTCATTTCCATTAGGAAAACCCATCATTCGACTAATCAATGGATTCATTGCAGGTAACAGTTCATTGACAGTTACTATTTCCACCATTCGCACAGTTGCCAAAGTCTTTGCATCCGTTGGGAGCATTGCAGGGGTGGAGAATTTTGCTTCCAAGTAGTCGAGAATTGCGAGAGATTCTAGTACGGTGAAGCCGTCATCCTCTAAAACTGGAATGTGATGGAATGGGTTCATCTCAAGAAATTCTGGCTGCAATTGGTCGCCATTCAGTTTGAGTTCCACCAATTCAAATTCAAGTTTTTTCTCCAGTAATGCAATCCAAACACGGCGGGAGTTTACCGAAAGAGGATTGTGATAAAGCTTAAGCATGGAAAAAATCTCTCGGTTTTCATGAAAAATTGTATTGCTCTAATAATTTCTCCACGCTAGCGTTGTGGTCAAGGAAGGAAAATAAATGTTTATAACGAAGTTTGCCTTCTTTATCTAACACAAATTGTGCTGGTAAAGGTGCTCCCAATGCTTGTCCAACTTTATAGTGACGAAATACGCGACAACTTGGATCACTCAAGAGCGGCATTTTTAAACTCAAATCTCTGACAACAATTTGACTCTGCCGTTCATCAGTACTAGTAATCATTAAAACTTCTATGCCCCGATTTTCAAATTCCTCATAGTTTTCATTTAAGGATTTGATATGAGGAAAACAAAAAGGGCAATAATTTTTTTCTGTAAAGATACGAGTGAAGGCAAGTAATACTGGTTGAGCGCCTCTGTAATCAGATAACTTAATTAAAGTACCATGAGTGATATCTGGCAGTTGAAAATCTGGTGCAAGATATCCCAATTCCAACGTATTAGATGCTGGTTTTGGTAAAAAGTTGCGGAAGAAGCGTTCATTGAATAAACCCCTAGAAGCAATTGAAGTTACCATTTTTTTTATTCCTGATATTATTAAATTCTTAAATAAAAACCACAGATGTACACGGATGTTAATCAAATAATGAGTAATTTTTAACTCGCAATTCATGATAAAATAGATTGCGGATTATTTGATTACGAATTTGATTTGTCTGTGTTTATCTGTGGTAATGGTTGAGTGAGTTTATAGTAGCAGTCACCCTGCTACTACTACTGTATTACCTTTGAACTTAAACAGCAGCGAAGTAAACTTTGGACTTCACTGGGTCGGGAACCATTGTCTGGTCCCCAGGTTGCCAGCCAGCAGGACAAACTTCGTCCGGATGGGATTGAACGTGTTGAATGGCTTGCAAAGTCCGCAGGGTTTCATCAACGTTGCGACCAAAAGCTAGGTTGTTGATGGTAGCGTGCTGTATGACACCTTCTTTGTCAATAATGAACAAACCACGCAAGGCAACGCCAGCTGCTGGGTCAAGCACGTTGTAAGCTGCGCTAATCTCTTTTTTGATGTCGGAAACTAAGGGGTAGTTGAGGTCACCGACACCACCAGACTTGCGATCCGTTTGAATCCATGCTAAGTGAGAAAACTCACTATCAACGGAAACACCAAGGATTTCAGTGTTAAGATTCTTAAATTCTTCGTGGCGATCGCTAAAGGCTGTGATTTCAGTGGGACAAACAAAGGTAAAGTCTAAAGGATAGAAAAACAGTACGACATACTTGCCGCGATAGTCGGAAAGTTTTATAGTTTTAAATTCCTGATCTACCACAGCCGTTGCTGTAAAGTCGGGAGCCTGTTGACCTACACGGAGGCATCCTTCTGATGCATAACTGAGGGGCATTAACCTAATTCTCCTTCAATTTATTATCTGTCTAGTTATTGTTGGAGTTCGGGTCAGGTAATCTCACCCGTTCTCGTCATCGCCCTTCGCAAGACCCAGTCCGCAATTGGTGGAAAAGCCCTATAAATGCGGCACTGCTACGCCGTCCGCCTAGCGTCTTCGCAGGAGATACGGGTATGCCCACAGCGCACGAATAGGGCGCAAAGACCGTCTTGGGCGGGGAGACTGTCCGACAGAACTCATCTCACTACCTGCGGGGCTGGACTTACAGTTTGATTACGTTCTGTTACGAATATATCATACTCATAACGATTTTGAGTAGAAAATGGTGGATTTAGATACAAGAGAATGGTTACTAACGAATGGCTTAGGAAGTTTTGCCAGTGGTACAGTTTCCGATATCCGGACTCGCACTTATCACGGCTGGCTGTTTGCCGCTACTAACCCACCTTCTGGGCGTACTCTGGTGCTTTCGCACCTGGAAGCTAGCCTAGAACTATCAGATCGGGTTGTGGCATTGGGGACAAATTTCTGGGGCAGTTGTCAGATAGAGCCAAAGGGCTACCAACTGCTGCGCCTTTTTGATATTAACCCAGTTCCAAAGTGGATATGGGGTGAAGACGACTGGCAGTTGAGTAGACATTTGGTGATGCCATATGGATTAGTGGAGAAAGTAGGAGGAGAGAGGGAAGAAAGCCCTCACTTGTGGACTCCCACATCTGGTCCATTTCAGTTTTGCCATCGTATCTTGGTTCAATATCGCTATGAAGGTACACAAACAGCTAAATTGAAGCTGCGAGTGCTTATAGGCGATCGCGACTTTCACCATCAACAAAAGGTTATTCCAGAATTACACTTCTCGCAATTGCTGGGACAACAGCAAGTTTGCCTGCAAGCAATCAGTTCTCACAACTTTGGAACACCTTGGCATTTGCGCTGGACGCAAGGAAACTATCAACCAGATCCGTTTTGGTACTGGGATTATAAACTCCCTGAGGAAACTCTGCGGGGGTTGGGCGATCGCGAAGACCTCTACAGCCCTGGTTACTTAACAGTTACACTTCATCCAGGAGATGCGGTGACAATTGATGCACGAGTGGGTTTTCCTAGTGAACTGCAAACTCCCCTGACTTGTGAAACGTTTGCCGAAGTTGTCGAAGCAGAACAAGAACGGTTGTCTCAAATTTTTGGCTGGGAAAATTGGCAAACAGAAGTAGGGCGAGATAACACTATTATTTCTCCCCCTTCTTCCTCGACTCCATCGCACCTCTGGCGGCGACTACTACAAGCTGCAGATCAGTTTATAGTTTATCGTGCTTCTATCGCTGGTCCCACCGTCATTGCTGGATATCACTGGTTTAATGACTGGGGGCGCGATACCTTAATTGCCTTACCAGGGTTGGCGCTGACTCCACAGCGTTTTGATTTGGCAAAAGGACTGCTGCAAACTTTTGGACGTTACTGTTCTCACGGTTTAATTCCCAATGCATTTCCTGACGCGGATGGCGAACCGTTTTATAACAGTATTGATGCAGCACTCTGGTGGATTGAAACTTTAGGGCTTTACTTGGAAGCGACACAAGACTGGCAGTTTTTGGCAGAGCAATATCCAGTGGTGCAGCAAATCTACAAAGCTTTTATTGGAGGAACACGCTATAATATCCAGGCTGATGTTATCGATGGGCTAGTGAGTTGGTATGCTCCTGCTGTAGCTTTGACGTGGATGGATGCGGTAGTGGACGGGCAGCCTGTCACTCCCCGTTGTGGTAAGCCAGTGGAAATTAATGCTCTATGGTATTCAGCGCTATGTTGGGCAAGTCGGTGGGCAGAAATATTAAGTGAACAGGAAGCTATGGTTGACCGTGCGCGTCTTGCTAAGCAGGCTTTGCGTTACACTCAGCTAGCACAACAAGTCAAAGCTTCTATGCAACAGTACTGGAATCCTCAACTGGATTACTTGTACGATGTGATTTCGCCAGACGACGGGCGAAATTCTCAGATTCGCCCAAATGCCGTTTTAGCACTTTCGCTTTCACATTGTGCATTCTCTCAACAGCAAGGGCAAAAGATTCTTGATCTTGCTCGTTCTTGCTTGATCACTCCTTATGGTCTTCGCAGTCTGGCTCCAACAGATCCAGAATACATTGGCAAATACAAGGGTAACCCAGAAAAACGCGATCGCGCTTATCACCAAGGCACCGTGTGGAGTTGGTTAATAGGTCCTTTCATCCGTGGTTGGGAGCGTTTTTATCCTGGGCAACCATTGCCTTTTGATTGGCAACCCTTGCTAAAACACTTTCTATCTGATGCCTGTATTGGCTCTATTTCCGAAATTTTTGAAGGTGATGAGCCGCACACACCCAGAGGAGCGGTAGCTCAAGCTTGGTCTGTTGCTGAAGTCATTCGACATTTGAAGAACTGCTGAGCAATGTGTCAACTGTGGTGAGTGACTTTTACTAAAGGCGAACTCACCACTCGCTACCTATTACTTAATTTTTCAAAAATGGCTCAGGTGTGACTCGAACACACGACCAAGGGCTTATGAGTCCCCTACTCTAACCAACTGAGCTACTGAGCCATAAACATTATTCGATTATTTAATGTAGCATAGAAAAACTTTGAAGTCAATAGCAGTTATCAGTTATCAGTTATCAGTTATCAGTTATCAGTTACCAGTTACCAGTTTTCACTGTTCACTGTTCACTGTTCACTGTTAAGCCTTCCCCATAACAAACACCAAAAAAGGGAGCCAAACTCCCTCTATAGAATAAGCAATAAGCAGTGTACGAGATTGCCAATTACTACAGACGTGCTGTTGGCAGCAAGGCGATTGGGTTAACTGCGTCCTTGCCACTTGGATGGATTTCAAAGTGAGTGTGGGGACCAGTGCTGAAGCCAGTGCTGCCCATTTTAGCAATGATTTGACCTTGGTGTACCTGTTGACCGCGTTGCACCAAAAGCACGCTATTGTGACCATAGCGAGTCATGCTGCCATCAAGATGGCGGATATCTACAACATTGCCATAGCCACCACTGCTCCAACCTGCTTTTTCTACAACACCGTCAGCTGATGCGTAGATCGGCGTGCCAACTGAGTTAGCAATATCAATTCCCTTGTGCATTCTTCCCCAGCGCCAGCCATAACCAGAGGTCAGGGTGCCCTTTGCAGGCCACATATAAGCTGTGGATGAGCTAGACGGGATAGGTGTATTTTCGTCAATGACTCTTGGCAAGTATCTATCCACTGCTGCTAAAGGCGGTAACTGTGGAGAAACTGTTCTTCCCTGCATAGACCCAAGGGCGCGAGAAGCATCAACACCTGTGGGAGGTGTTACTATCGCTTGATTTGGTAACAATTCTGGATTAATCGGTGCATTAGGAGGTCTTCGATTAGCGCCGTATACGGGTTTACCTGGTTTGCCAACATAGTTCGGCGTTATCGGTCTGGGAACGGGTATCGAAATTCCAGCCTTGTTCTGTTCGCTGACAGGTATTTGCACTGCTGAATTATTTGGTCTGGGAACAGAAATTGGCACCGCACCATCATTTCGACTGGAAGCAGGAACTGTTACTGGCGCATCATTAGCTTCATTCTCCTCTGGCACAACTGTATTACCAGCTTCCTGAGAACGGTATTTCTGCCGCAATCTTTCTATTTCCAATTGCAAGCTGCGTAGACGTTGATTACTTTTTACCTGTTTTGTTTTTGTAACAGTTGGTATTTGTGCCAATTGAGCTTCTGTAACAACTCCTGGCACTGGGCTGTCACCACCTACACCATAATATGTGATAGAATTAGAGGATTGGCTATTTGTAATAGTATTTTCTGCTAAGTTAGTAGTCGTTGATTGAATGTATGACTGAAACTGAGTGTTACCAACTACTGATGTTGGAACAGTAATATTCCTGTTGTTGGCAATGAGTGAGTTTGGAGTTGTTTCTCTAATGTTGCTACCACCACTACCTGCAACAGCACTCTTATTCATTGCGACAGTTGGCTGGGCAGTAGTGGGGTTTTCCGCCACGGGAATGAACAGTTTTTGGCTGATTTGCAGCTGATGAGGATTGTTTAGATTATTTGCCTTTATGAGTTGTAGGACTGAAATGCCATAATCGTTGGCGATCGCCCCTATTGTATCTCCTGGCTTGACTTCATATACTGCAGTTGCTGTTTGTGTTATTGCTATTGGTGCAACTACTGTTGAAGCTGGTACTGTTGGAGCTGGTACTGTTACCACCTGTGCCTCTGATTCTTGTTTTAACTTTGACACGAGCCTTGTTTTGCTGACATCGCTAGTCATATTCGACTGCGATGTACCAGTGATAGTACTTGTCTGGGACATTTTCCCAGCCACAGTTATCGGCTGTACTAACCTGGTTGCTGCTAGTTGTGATAAATCTTTGGTTTGTTCAGACTGCCATTGAGTTAAACTTTTTCTGAGACGGTCTGATTTTTCCTGTAATTGATTTCGCGCAAATTCCTGCTGCGCTTTAAGTTGAGCATTTACTTCCGGTTCTTCTGTGTTATTAACTTCTACTGTTGAAGGTTTCGCAGATGGAGAAGACACGGTTTGCACACTAGCAATACCATCAGCATGAGATAGTCTTTGTACTCCCTGCTTTCTGGACTGTTGGAAGTTGTTTTTTTCCCAAGCAATGCTTTGTTGTGCTGTTGTCAGCGAATTTGAAATTCCTACTAATGGCGAAGTTTGCACTGACATCTTATTGGCTGCAACTTGCCATTTTGATGTTTGTTCAGTTAGCTGTGAAATTGCTGTTGGTTCTACTACTGTTCCAGTTTCTGGCAAGCTTACTGATGAGACAGCTTGCGAATCTAGTTTCTTAGTAGAAGCATTGTAAGCAGGAATCGTTGAGGCTGTATTTTGATGACCTAACGCCTCTGCTGCTGTGGCTTGGTCGCTTTGTCGAGTCACCAAAAGGCTGGTTGCTCCCATTGATATTGCCAAGCCAATCATCGCGGCTGTTGTTGGCACCCGACATTGGTTAACCTTTTGATTAACCACGTCTATCGGTTCCACCGGAACATCATCGCCTAGGGTATTTTCCAACTCAGCTCTCCCTCTGTTTTTTAATGCTCGTTTCAAAGACGACCTCCTATGATCACTTGCACTTAACCGACCTCAATTCTCCAGTCTGAGTACTAGTCAATGATTTAGATCACTACAAGCAATAGATCAACACCACATACACCAGAGATACTTACGCAAGATTAACCTGCTTCTCTGATTTAGACAAGTTCACATCGTTATCTTAAATATTAAATTTTTGCCTTGACTTGTTCTGCTCACATCTGACACCTTTCATCTTAATAGTTCATATAAGTTTTCTTTTTGACACTTAAGCCTTTTGTTCCTTTTGTTGCTTTTGCTGCACGACTGACAATCACGCATTTGGCATGTTCTCTTGCTTTGAGTAAATCAGATGCTGCTATTTCACGCAATACCACCACACCCTTCTGTAAATCTCTTTCAGATTTTTTTTCTATTATCCGTATCAATGACATGAGACTTTACGTTGATTATTACCCAAAAACAACCGTATTAACTCGCATATTATATAGCCCAGATAAAGAAAACACATGAGCGAAACTACCTCAAACTCTTGATATGACTGGCTCATGATGTTTTCGTTCCCTATTCAAGAGAAAATTCAAATTTATGAAAATCTATCATTTCACCTCGACTGTTTTTCAAAAATCCTATAGAAATTTCTTATATATTTTCTCCAGTCTTAAGTCATTCTTACTCCAACAGTGGTGAATCAGGAGTACTGGGAGTGAGTACAAACTCAACATAGTTTCGTTATCTCTGTATTTGCCCTTAATAACTAAGTTCTCCTTACTACTAAAGTATCAGAGATTTTTCATACATTCTGTATAATATTTATTTTTTACAGAAAAAACATTTAGTCAACAAACTAGGGGTGTAAGGGGAGCCAGTGCCCTTCGGGTATGCCTTCGGCACGTCTTCGACGAACGCAGTCGCCTAGGTCGGGAGACCCTCCTGCAGCGCTGTCTCACCGTGGGCGGGTTCCCCGACTTGAGGCATCTGGCGTGGTTAGGAGAGCTAGTGCGTTGGGGAGGAAAGTGCCTCACCACCGCGCTGGCTCACTTCTTACCTTATGGTTTTAACTTGTTTTGCCCCTACACCCCTTTCTTGGTCACCTGCTTTCGGCTTACCCTCAAACCAGCACTCGTCTCACCACACGTGTGACGATTGGTACTGTTTTCAAACGACTTGAATTACTATAACCCCAACTGACGACGAGCTTCAAAAAGACCCACTGCTACACTCACAGAAAGATTTAAGCTGCGAACATTTGGTTCGCTCATGGGAATGTAAAGGGTAACATCACAAGCTGATATTATCTCAAGTGGTAAGCCAGTGGTTTCACTACCAAACAGCAACCAATCATGGGGTTGAAACTGAAAATCCAGGTAGTTGCAACTACCTTTGACACTAAAACCTAATAATCTTCCGCCACGTGCCTGATGCACGGACTTAAAAGCTTCCAGAGATTCGTGATACTGCAGTTTGACATAAGGCCAGTAATCTAAGCCAGCTCTTTTGAGGTAGCGATCGCTAATTTCAAAACCCAAAGGTCCTACCAAATGTAATTCAGTGCCTGTGGCAGCACAAGTGCGAGCAATGTTACCTGTATTAGGAGGAATAAGGGGGTTAACTAAAACGACCTGCGGCATTTGTGGAGGAAGAAATATAGTGAAAATTTGGGAAAATGCAGTTTTTTTTTCTTTTCTCAATCTACCTTAATATAGATTAAAGATAAGTTTTTTTAATAAAAGAAAAATCAACCTATTGATTAGAAATTTAAAACAAACATAAAGTATGTCCCAGACTCTATGATCGGAGTACTAAAATTGATAACAAATTATTAAGTTATGTGTAGCTGTATTGGACAATACTTACAGCTGAGAAAAACAAAATTTTCATCATAAGTACATATTTGTATAATAAAGCTTCGGAATGTACTGAAGGGACAAATCATGATCCAGATTTGTTCGCATTTAGCCAACCGCTATTTGTGGTGAGGCAGTCCTCCCCAAGAGGAACTGCCGTGCATGGTTTGGTCAGGCTACAGCAAACTGCCGTCGGTCGCGCTACGCGCCCCCGGTAGGGGTACGCGTAGCATGTCCAAAGGACATAGACATGCCTATGGCATACCCGGAGGGTGAGGTGTGCTAAGCAACCAAAGACGAACACAATTTATCTTCTAATTGAACTTCGCATTCTCTGGTTACATCAATCGCGTGGGTGAGAACGTGTCTTTCACTCAAGCCAAGTGCGTGCAATTGTAACCATTGTTGAGCTTCGTTACCTTCGCGCAAGATTTTTTGTAATGGTGAAAGGAAACAGGCAAAGCCATGCTGCTTAGCGATCGCCCAAACATCTTGATATATTTCACCAATCCAATCTCTGGCTAATATACTTCTACCATCTTGCCAATGCTGGAGTTGAGCATCGAGACTGGAGGTCGCTGCTGCAGTTTCGTTGGCATACGTTAGGGAAACAAGTTCATCTGGGGAGAACGTGCTTTGGGTTAATGGATCGATAGAGGGATTATTGATAAGTTGTAATAAACGCGCCTCTAGTAAAGCTGTTATCGCCAGTAAAGCAATTGGATCTGTGACTAAATCGCAAATTCGTAGTTCTAAACGATTTAAATCATAAGGGCGGCGATCGCCATTTGGTCGAACTGACACCCAAAGATGACGAACATTTTGCATTGTTCCAGCCATCAGTTGGTTTTCTACCCATTGAATGTGATGGGCGTGGCTTTCAAACAAAGGTACTTGAGAAGGCGTTTGCGGAAAAACACTCCAGCGTGTGGAATGATAACCAGTCGCTTTGCCATTCAAAAAGGGAGAGGCTGCACTTAAGGCAAGGAATAAAGGTGCTTCTACTCTTATAATCCGACACGCCCGCATTAAGACTTCTGGATCGCTAATGCCCACATTAATGTGAACGCTGGCGGTGACAACCTTGGTTCCGTATGTTTGCTCAATGTAGTCATGATAAGGGTTTGTTGGGTCAGAGCGAAAAAAGCGATCGCCACCCCCTAAAGATAGAGTGCTTCCTGGAATCAGCGTGTAATCACCCAATTGCTTGATGAAATTCCTGAGTTGAAGCCGAGGACGCAACAAGGCACATAAAAGCTGTTCGTAATTCCCCAATGGTGGAGTGATGTATTCTACATTTCGACTATCTGGTTCTCGGACAAATCCATCCAAAGATCCAACAATCTTGTCGGAGAGTCCGACGATATCACCACTGGGCGTGCCAGTGTACATCTCTATTTCAAAGCCTTTTAATAGCACTCGTCTGTTCTCCTCGGCTCTCCGTACTTCTTAAATTGTATCGAAGGCGACGATATTCTGTTTATGACCTTAGGGTTAATTAACAGTTGACAAACGACAGAGTACCTCAATGTTTCTCTCATCCTCAATTTAAGCCCCAAGATAGTGTGTACCTTCAACAACAGAGCTTAAGCTGAGGCGTGTAAGGTTCAAACAGTGAACAGTTATCAGTTATCAGTTATCAAGGAAGCGTAGTATCAGGTAGGAAACGGACTCGTCCACCCCTTGTTCACTGTTTACTGTTCCCTGTTCCCTGTTCCCTGTTCCCTGTTCCCTGTTGAGGATAAATTATGTCCAGTAATGAAACAACTCCTAATCAAGCTGAAAAAACAAATCCACAGAGTGATGAATCGCAATTAAGTCCCCAGATACTTGACAAAATTAAAAATCCTCCAAGAATAGATGATGTGATATTGAGTCAATCGCCAGAAGAACGTAGGAGTAACCCAGCTGTAGCACCAGAAATGCTGGATGAACCAAATGATGAATTTACTGGCTTCACTAAAGAGTAAAAGATAGGATGTAAAATCTCCTCACAGTAGTCAGGATACAATTAAAATCTGTATCTTAGTGCTTACTTCACTCGCTCTATGCTGCCAGTCATTTATTCCGACGAGTTTCTGGATCACAAGACTGGATCTTTCCATCCAGAGAAGCCAGAACGTCTGACAGCGATCGCCACCGCCTTAAAAAGCGCTGCGTTTGCACAACACATAGAATGGCGCTTACCGACTCCACCCGAAAAGCGCTCTATCGTGTCTGTGTTGGAACAAGCACACACCCGGCGCTACGTCAAGAAAGTTCAAGAAATTGCTGTTGCTGGCGGTGGTTATTTGGATGGAGATACACCTGTTTCTCCACGCAGTTATGATGTTGCTTTGTTGGCAGTGAGTGGTTGGTTGGATGGAGTTGATGCTGTACTGGAAACTGGCGAACCAGCTTTTGTGTTGGCGCGTCCACCAGGACATCATGCTGAAAGTGATGCGGGAATGGGGTTTTGCTTGTTTTCCAATGCGGCGATCGCTGCTCTTTATGCCCTCCAACAACCAGGAATCAACCGTGTCGCCATCCTTGACTGGGACGTGCATCACGGTAATGGTACGCAAGCAATAGTAGAAAATAATCCACAAATTGCTTACTGTTCTCTGCATCAGTACCCCTGCTACCCAGGGACTGGACATCATACAGAACGTGGTTTTCATAAGAATGTTCTGAATGTGCCTTTTCCTCCTGGCAGTGATATCGAAATATACCAGCCTGTTTTTGAAAAAAAGGTTGTCCCCTTTTTCTCTGATTTTCAACCAGATTTACTGATTGTGAGTGCAGGTTACGATGCCAACGCTGATGATCCGTTGGCTAGTATCAATTTGCAACCGCAAGATTATGGTTTATTCACAGACTATTGTCTGGGAATCACTCGTAAAATTCTGTTTGGCTTGGAAGGTGGTTATGATTTTGATACTCTTGCCAAGTCGGTTGTCGCAACAATTGAGCGCTGTATCGCGTGAGTAGTCAGTAGACTTGTTCGCAGTGCGAAATTGTAGAAAAAATCTCGTGAAAAACTTAATTAATAATCAAGAGTTAAACCAATAACCAAACTCAGATCTTGCACCTCCGGCTGAGTACGCCCAGAACTCAAGTTCGTGGCTCATAAACCAAGTCCGTTAAAACTCTTAAGAAACACAGGGAACTCTTAACAGGGAAGAAGGGAGATGGTGTTTCTTTCATTCGTAGCGGGTGGCGCACCGCCCGTGGGAGGCTCAGATCTTGCAGCATTCTCAATAATCGGGAGGCTTCGCCTCCCAACCCTCGTTCCCAGGCTGCAGCCTGGGAACCAGATATGGAGGCTCTGCCTCATTGTTGATACTGGTGCAAGATCTCAGTTTTAACGGACTTAGACTTTGAGCCAAGAAATTAATTTCTTGGCGGACGAAAAGTATGGTGCAAGATCTGAGCCCCCAACTAGCGGCTTACGCCACCAGCTACGTATGAAACAAACACCTTTTCCCTTACACCCTTACACCCCTTTGTTTCTTAAGAGCAAACAGATCAACGGCTGTAAAAATTTATAAGTTTGTCCGAAACCAGACATTGTACATTTGTAGATTTGTTTGGATACAATTTTTTGTACAAGCTTTAAAATCTGTAAAACTGATGCACATTAGTATCACTGACGACATCAAGAAAGGGTTTCACGCAGCCTGTGCTATCCGTGGGCTGAAGATGAGCCGAGTGATAACTGAACTAGTTGAACAGTGGTTAAAAACAAACGAAGTTTCTTCATTGAGTGATCCCAAAGCCTGATGAAGAAGATTTTAATTTTATCAGCTAATCCTATAAATACAAAAAACTTGCGCTTGGATGAAGAAGTACGAGAAATCCAAGCAGCGTGGGAACGCGCCCTCAATAGAGAAAAATTTGAATTGATTAATAAAGGTGCAGTTCGTATTGATGAGTTACGTCGCACATTGTTAGATCACAAACCACAAATAGTACATTTTTCCGGTCACGGTACTGGGACAGATGGCTTAGTTCTGGAAAATAACTCAGGTTCGGCGCAGATAGTAAGTACGCAATCACTCTCACGTTTTTTTGAGTTATCAAAAGACCAAGTAGAGTGTGTTTTACTAAACGCTTGCTATTCCGAGACTCAAGCTGAAGCAATTTTTCAACATATTGATTGTGTCATTGGTATGGGACAATCTATTCCAGACAATTCTGCTATCCTTTTTTCCAAAGGATTTTATGATGCTATTTTTGGTGGCAGAAACTACGCAGATGCTTTTAAATTTGGTTGTAATAATATAGATTTAAATAATCTTTCGGAATTTCATACTCCTACAATAAAAATTAGACATAGAGATTTTAGTCCGGAAGACTCAATTACAACTCAACCATATATACCCTTGTTCTTTATTGGCACGGTAGTATTTGGTTTGATAATTAGCTTACTAGGACTTTTCCGATTAGTACTTAACGATTATGGATTAATAACTCGTACTTTACTAGGTTTTGGTCTCATTACTTTTTGGCTCTGTTGTGCATACATCTACTATCCCTCAAGTCGAATTGCTGGTTTTAATATCAATTTCTTTAGACGATTCAAACAATACAAAAAATTACGGCGTTTGGCTCTAGCAGGGATGGTGATTCTACCTCTTTTGGGTATAACTGGATTTTATAGATTGCAACTCCCAACCAAAAACATTATTGTTCTTGTAGCTGATTTTGAAACTTCTGCCGAGCAAAAAAACTATGGTGTTACTAAAAGGATTTTTAATAAGCTAGATAATGCCTTTCTAGAATCTCCTGATGTCAAAGTACAACGTTTAAACAAAATAATTAGTAACCGTCAAGATGCCCGGAGTGAAGGAGAAAGTCACAAAGCTAGGATTGTCATCTGGGGTGATTATGACGTAACAAGTACAAATACACAGTTGAATCCACACTTTGAAGTATTGCAAACCCCAAAATACTTACCTAAAATTGGCTCGTTAGAACAGACGGCTAGCATCTCTGAATTAAACAATTTTAAATTGCAATTACGTCTCTCAAAACAGATGACTTATTTGACTTATTTGACTGTGGGATTGATTCATTACACAGTTAGTGATTGGGAACAGGCTATAATCTATTTTAGCAAAGCTTTGGAACAGGGTAATGATTCAAACAAAGCGTTAAACCAGAAAATAGCCTACAATTACCGAGGTAATTCTTACGCCAATAAAAAAGACGATGACCGCGCTATAGCTGATTATAACCAAGCTATTAAACTTGACCCGAACTTTGCCCTAGCTTACAACAACCGAGGAAATTCTTACGCCAATAAAAAAGACGATGACCGCGCTGTAGCTGATTTTAACCAAGCTATTAAACTTGACCCGAACTTTGCCTACGCTTACAACAACCGAGGACTTTCTTACGCCAATAAAAAAGACGATGACCGCGCTATAGCTGATTATAACCAAGCTATTAAACTTGACCCGAACTATGCCCTAGCTTACAACAACCGAGGAAATTCTTACGCCAATAAAAAAGACGATGACCGCGCAATAGCTGATTATAACCAAGCTATTAAACTTGACCCGAACTTAGCCTACGCTTACAACAACCGAGGAAATTCTTACGCCAATAAAAAAGACGATGACCGCGCTATAG
>NZ_JXCA02000001.1:0-147169 GCF_000828085.3 Scytonema tolypothrichoides VB-61278 | reverse complement strand
ACGCCAATAAAAAAGACGATGACCGCGCTATAGCTGATTTTAACCAAGCTATTAAACTTGACCCGAACTTAGCCTACGCTTACAACAACCGAGGACTTTCTTACGCCAATAAAAAAGACTATGACCGCGCAATAGCTGATTATAACCAAGCTATTAAACTTGACCCGAACTATGCCACAGCTTATGATGGCCGATGTGAGCTATACCGTACTAAGAAAGACTATGATCGTGCTATAGCCGATTGTAACCAAGCTATTAAACTTGACTCTAACTTAACCGATGCTTACTACAACCGAGGGTTAGTTTATAAGAATAAGGGCAATAAAGATAAAGCCATACAAGACTTGAAAAAAATCTTGCAATTAAATGATGATGTTGAATTGAACCAAAAAGCAAAACAAGAACTTAAAACAGTGAACAGTGAACAGTGAACAGTGAACAGAGGAAGCGATTTATTGACCACCCTGATAACTGGTAACTGATAACTGATAACTGGTAACTGGTAACTGTTAAAGAACTAAGCACAAAATAATAACAATAGTAAGTAGCGATCTACCTATGAATGAAACAGGGGCGAGGAAAATGAAAGCAATAGTAATCAAAGAATACGGCAATGATGACGTTCTAAATTATGCCGATGTCGAACGCCCGGAGCCGAAGGCGGACGAAGTTTTGGTAAAAGTTCACGTCGCGGGGGTTAATCCGGTTGACTGGAAAATCCGCAACGGTGTGGGCGAAAGGCTCGGTCTGAAACTACCCATCATACTCGGCGGCGAGATTGCCGGAACAATCGAAAGAATTGGCATAGTTTTGAAAAGGATTTTATGATGCTATTTTTGGTGGCAGAAACTACGCAGATGCTTTTAAGTTTGGTTGTAATAATATAGATTTAAATAATCTTTCGGAATTTAAAAATTCCAAAAAAAATTAAACATAGAGATTTTAGTCCTGAAGACTCAATGACAAGTCAACCACATGCACGCTTATTCTTTCTTGGCACGGTAGTATTTGTTTTGATAATTAGTTTACTAGGACTTTTCCGGTTAGTACTTGCTGATTTTAACAAAGCAACAAAACTTGATACAAACGATGCCCAAGCTTACTACAACCGAGGAATTTCTTACGGCAATCAAAAAGACTATGACCGCGCGATAGCTGATTTTAATCAAGCTATTAAACTTGACCCGAACGATGCCCAAGCTTACTACAACCGAGGACTTTCTTACGCCTATAAAAAAGACTATGACCGTGCGATAGCTGATTTTAACCAAGCTATTAAACTTGACCAAAATTATGCCACAGCTTACTACAACCGAGGACTTTCTTTCTACAACAAAAAAGATGATGACCGCGCTATAGCTGATTATACCCAAGCTATTAAACTTGACCAAAACGATGCCCAAGCTTACTACAACCGAGGAATTTCTTACGGGAATAAAAAAGACTATAACCGCGCGATAGCTGATTATACCCAAGCAATTAAACTTGATCCGAACTATGCCGCAGCTTACAACAACCGAGGATATTATTATTTGTATAAAAAAGACTATGACCGCGCGATAGCTGATTATAACCAAGCTATTAAACTTGACCCGAATGATGCCGCAACTTATGATAGCCGATGTGAGCTATACCGTATTAAGAAAGACTATGATCGTGCTATAGCCGATTGTAACCAAGCTATAATACTTGACCCAAACTATGCTGCAGCTTACAACAACCGAGGGTTAGTTTATAAGAATAAGGGCAATAAAGATAAAGCTATACAAGACTTCCAAAAAATCTTGCAATTAAATAATGATGTTGAATTGAACGAAAAAGCAAAACAAGAACTTAAAACAGTGAACAGTGAACAGTGAGTCCAGTGCGCATGAGGAGGGTTTCCCGACAGAGGCATCTGGCGTATGCCTACGGCACGCCCTCTGGGCTAAAGCCGTCAGGCGTGCCGCAGGCATACCCGAAGGGTGAACAGTGAACAGGCGTATAGTGGGGGATTTAAACCCGCCACCAACGCTTTCCACTAATTGGTGTGGTGTTTCCCCCAATGATGAAACTGATACTGCGCTTCCTTGGTAACTGGTAACTGTTAGTGCTTTAGCGCGAATGTATAAGTTTTTTCTTGCACTTAAGCACTCGCTATTTGTATCAGACTCTTGAGAATCCGAAGCACATCATATAATTCATTACCTGGATTACGCATTAAAAATCCTTTTGATAAAGCGTAACGAGGTGAATTTTCTTTAACTAATTTAACGAAAATAAACTCACTGCCTGTAGCAATCAGGCCAAAACAAGGTTTATCTGAAACAGGACTACCTAACATATAAGCAAGAATTTGTGCAAGTCCTTCTTCAATGGAAAATGAAGCTTTTTTAGACTCAATAATCATTACCCATAATTGGTCTTTAAAAACTACTGTATCAATTCGACCTTTGATAATTACATCTTCATCAGGTACTGCAATATCTAAAGATTCTTCAGATTTAACATAAAAAGGATTCAGGTAAAAATCTCCAATAAAAAGAATTGGATCGATAATTGCCATCCTCACAATATCTTCTAGTAAAGGAGGATAGTTAAGCAAATTAAAATAACCGGCTTTGACTTTATTTAAAAGTTGTTTATCCAAATCTGTAATGACTGGTAAATCATCTTGCCATTCACGAAAGAATTGCTCATCTAAAACTAATTGAATGCCAAAATTATCAATCAAATAGCGTAAGTCAATATCTTTAGCTTGTATTGTTTGGGTCATAATTTTTAGGGATTTGGTAGTACATTAGTCTTATAGGCGATAATATCGTGTATTTTGAGAGGATGTCTGAAAAGTAAGAAAGTCCACGTAACGGTGTTCTTTAACAGTTATCAGTTACCAGTTATCAGTTACCAGTTAATCCCCATGAATAAATTGCTGGGGATTTTGGCAAGGAATAACTTTTCTTTTCTTTTCTTTCCACAAATGAATTTGGGGGCTTGTACCATGCAGTTACCAAGTACCCGCAGTATCAGTTACCAGTTAGCAGTCCGCTGTTTTGGTCACTGTTCACTGATCACTGTTCACTGTTTTGGTCACTGTTCACTGTTCACTGTTTCGGTCAGTAGCTTAATAGAAAATCGAAGCATTAATTTGAGCGCGAAATCGCCAAAATCTGGGAAATCATCCGGTTTGCTTGCGACAAATAACCACCACCAAATAAGTTGAAATGGTTTAAAATGTGATACAGGTTATAGAGAGTTTTTCTTTGCTCATACCCTTCATCTAACCGCCAAACTTCGTTATAACCTCGATAAAACGCAGCAGAGAAACCACCGAATAATTCTGTCATGGCGATATCAACTTCGCGATCGCCAAAATAAGCAGCCGGATCAAAAATCACTGGTTCTCCTGAAACAGTACACCCAGCATTTCCTCCCCATAAATCACCATGTACAAGAGAAGGCTGTGGTTTATGATCTGCCAAAATATCAGGAATAGCCTCTATTAACTCATTTTCTTGGGGAAAATGACCTCCCTTACGCCTTGCCAATTGGAATTGATAACCTAGCCGATATTTAGCATAAAACTCAGCCCAATCTGCTGTCCAAGTATTAATTTGAGGCGTGGAACCAATAGTATTGTTTATATCCCAACCAAAACCCCCCTGACTTCCCCCCTTGCTAAGGGGGGACTGAGGGGGGTTCCCCTTGCTAAGGCGAGGCGGGTTCCATCGGTGCATTGCTGCTAACTTGCGCCCCATTTCTTCCCAAGATTTGGTATTTCCTGAACCCATTTCTAGCCATTCCAACACCACATAGCTAGAATCATCAGCAGTACCCCAGCAAATGGGTTTGGGAACGCGGATAGTCGCTGTTTGGTACATTTGCTGTAAGCCTAGCGCCTCAGCCTCGAACATTGCAATTTGCGACGCTTGATTAAACTTGACAAAATAGGTGCGCTCACCGTCACAGACACTGTAACCTTGATTTATACATCCACCACTGACTGAGCGTCGTTGTGACGATTGAAATTTTTCGCCAGTCACTTGGCTAATATTGGCATCAATTTCAGTCCACATCATGGTAATAGGAAACTAAAATGGCTTAATAACAACGACACCGTAAGCATCTGGGGAAAGGTATTCTTGTGCTGCTTGCATCAAGGTAGTTGTATCTTGAGCTTGAATGCGAGCTGGGTAGTTAAATGCTGGTTCTAAATCTCTTACCATTGATTGATAGTAACCGTATAAATTGGCGCGATCGCTTGGTGTTTCATTAGCAAAAATAAATCTGTTAGCCACTTTTGTCCGCACACGAGCTATTTCCGCTTCTTTCACCATTTCTGTTTGCAGATTTTGGATATGCTGTACAATCCGAGCCTCTGTTGCTGACAAATTTTCAGTTGTACAATAAGCTGTAATAGAAAAAATTCCTTGCAATTGCTGCGTCATATTGTTGACAGAAATATGGGAAACCAGTCCCTGTTCTTCCCGTAAATCTCGTACCAGCCTTGATGTCCGCCCATGTCCCAAAATTGCTGCCAAAACATCCAAAGCATAAGTTTTCTCTAGTTGGTTCAACCCAGGTACTCGCCAAACCATGATTAGCCTTGCTTGTTGGAGGCTTTCATCAATAAATTCTTTACGGACAACGTTTGTAAACAGAGGTTCAGGGTTAGCTGGTGCGTGCACAGTGTTAGGGGTTGGATGCTGAGTGCTTGCAGTTCTCTCAAAACCTTTTGCAACAATTTCAACTAACTCTTCCACAGGTAAATAACCAACAGCCACAGCAGTTATTGAACGGGGTTGATACCAAGTTGCATGAAAATCCCGCATTTGCTGAGGTTGCAATTGAGAAATCACAGTTTCTGGTCCCAATACTGGACGCCGATAAGGTAACTTATCAAAAGCTGTCTCGATCACTCGTTGAAAAGTGCGACGACGTGGATTATCTTGCGAACGTCGAATTTCTTCTAGAACTACCAATCGTTCGCGTTCAAAGGCTTCGTTAGGTATACTCGCATTGAGTACGACATCAATTTGCAATGGGGCAAGCTCTACAAAATCCTTGGGAGCAGTGGTAATGTAGTAATGAGTATAATCTTGACTTGTGGCGGCATTAGTTACAGCACCCCGTTCTTCAATTCGACGTTCAAACTCGCCGCTTGACAGTCGTTCAGTTCCCTTAAAAACCATATGCTCAAGAAAGTGAGCCATACCGTTAATGGTATCTGACTCGGCAGCTGAACCAACGTTAACCCACAAGCTGAGGTTAACTGCTTCAACAGGCATCTGTTCTGCAACTATAGTCAAACCCCCGGGCAATTGGTAAAGCTTTGGAGCATTAAGACGAGGAAAGTTTAGCAGTGTGATGGTCATTTGAACTTGTGGGGTAAGCTTACACCTCTTTATCTTACCTAGGACTGAAATTTGTACCAGGATTATCAGTCTGAGTCGGGTTTTGTTAAAAAATACTAAAAATACTAAAAAAAATTTTTTAAACTTTTGCATATTATTACTGATGAATTTTATATAACTTTTAATACATGCTAATAAGTACATAATATGAAGTTGTTGACTTTCTTGGCATGAACAAAAGTTGCATGAATATGGTCAATGAAATCAAGGGTGAATTGCCGTTAGTTTCAGTTATTGTTCCTGCGTATAATGCAGAAGCTTTCATCAGTCGCACCTTGCAATCAATCATATCTCAAACATATAAAAATATAGAAATTTTAGTAGTTGACGATGGTTCCCAAGATAAAACTGCTAAAATTGTAGAATCTTTTGCTCAAAAAGACAGTCGCATCAGCCTTTTCAAACAATCAAATTCCGGAGTTGCCTCGGCTCGTAATTTGGCAATTGAAAATTCTAAAGGTGAATACATTGCACCGATTGATGCTGATGATATTTGGTATCCCGAGAAACTAGAGAAACAAGTCCAATGTATGTTAACGGCAGACCAATCGGTAGGATTAATCTATGCTTGGTCAGTCTTTATTGACGAAGAAGATGCAATTGTAGGACAGTACATTCCCCACCACCATTTAAATGTTCTCAGCATAGAGGGAGAGGTTTACCCAGCTATGCTCTATACAAATTTTATCATCAATGCAAGTGTCCCTCTGATTCGTCGAGTTTGTTTTGAGAAAGTTGGCGGTTACAGCAGCAAACTCAGACAGCAGAATGCACAAGGTTGTGAAGATTGGGACATTTACTTGCGGATTGCTGAATATTATCAATTTCGAGTTGTGCCTGAGTTTTTAATTGGGTATCGTCAGGTCAAAGCAAGTATGTCTAATGGATGTAAGACAATGGAGAAGTCTTACAATCTGGTTATGGCAGATTTTCGCAAAAGACATCCAGAGATACCGACTCACATATATCATTGGTCTGCTAGTTCTTATTACGTTCATCTTGCATGGAAAAGCAGGGCAAGTGGAGATTATTGGAGTACTCTAACTTGGTTATACAAAAGCATCAAATTAGACTACAGTCCACTGTTACTTCGACCAGTCTATCAATGTTTAATTGAATGCCTTTTAAAAATTGCAGTTGAGCCTATTACATCTTTCATTTGGCAAGATCATCATTCTTGGTTGCAACTTAGGCAAAAATTTTATTCTCAAAAAAATAGGGTAGCGGTTAGTCAAGTCACTACAGTTTCTGATATTCAAAATCAAATGTCTCAACCTTACAAACTTCCATTGAAACCCTATGCAAGGATTATGTGGCAAAGATGGTTAAAAGTTTTGCAGCTTTGTCGTGCATTATCCCATTAAATAAGTCTTTAAAAGTTTTGAATGATTTTTTAAAACACAATACGGTTCAGTTAAGAGTCATTGTACGTTGGAAGGGTTCATGACTTGCCCTACGTCGAAAGAGGGCTGACTTTTATAACTCAGTAAACGTGACCGGTGTAAAGCTAAGCAGTGCTTTTCCTCAGAAGAGATTACCAAGCAACGAGCTACTTCTTGATTGTCTCAACTGTTTAAGTTTATTTATTTAATATTTATACGTATTATAACATTATAATTAAAAATATTAAGAAAGATGTCGTAAATATCAATGCCAGGTCATAGTGTTGGCAACAGCAAACCCCGCGTTATAGTTATCGGTGCCGGAATTGCCGGACTGACTGCTGGTGCATTACTAGCACATAGGGGTTACAGCGTCTTAATTCTGGATCAAGCCCTTGTACCAGGAGGCTGTGCTTCTACGTTTAAACGCAAAGGATTTACCTTTGATGTCGGTGCGACTCAAGTAGCTGGGTTGGAACCAGGGGGAATCCACCATCGTATTTTCAAAGAATTAGAAATTGATCTACCACAAGCAACGCCTTGTGACCCAGCTTGTGCAGTCTATTTGCCAGGTGAGGAGACACCAATCAACGTTTGGCGAGATCCAGAAAAATGGAAAGAGGAACGACAACGACAATTTCCTGGTAGCGAACCTTTTTGGCAGTTGATGGCGGCTTTGTTTAAAGCGAGTTGGGAATTTCAAGGACGCGATCCAGTGCTACCGCCACGTAATGTATGGGATTTGCTGCAACTGACCAAAGCAGTGCGTCCTAGTACATTCATAACCCTACCCTACACTTTGTTTACAGTTGGGGATGCGTTGCGTTTCTACAAGCTAGGAAACGATCGCCGCTTAAAAACATTTTTGGATTTGCAACTCAAGCTCTACTCTCAGGTAGATGCTGACAATACCGCTTTGCTGTACGCAGCAACAGCGTTGAGCGTATCGCAGTTGCCGCAGGGACTGTATCATCTTCAAGGTAGTATGCAAGTTCTGAGCGATCGCCTAGTAGAAGCCCTAGAAAAAAAAGGTGGCAAGTTGCTCATGCGCCACACAGTCGAACATATCAAAGTCGAAAAGGGCAAAGTAAGTGCTGTGGTTATTCGTAACCAGAAAACTGGCGAAGTCTGGACAGAACCAGCTGACGATGTCGTTGCTAATGTCACTGCGCAAAATTTAGTACAGTTATTAGGTAATAAGGCTCCTAATGGTTACAAGCGGCGAGTCGAAAAACTGCCACCCGCTTCAGGTGCTTTCGTTGTGTATTTGGGAGTAGACGAAAGTGCAATTCCTTTAGGATGTCCGCCCCATCTGCAATTTCTGTATGATGCCAAAGGTCCAATTGGTGAGAATAATTCCCTGTTTGTTTCTGTGAGTCATCCAGGAGATGGACGCGCCCCAGAAGGAAAAGCAACAATCATTGCTTCTTCTTTTGTAGATACGAAGCAGTGGTGGCAGACTGAGGATTATGAGGGGTTAAAACAGCAGTATACACAAGATGCTATCTCCCATTTGGAAAAGTTCTTTTACCTGAAACCAGAAACTATTGTTCATGTAGAAGCAGCTACTCCCCGCAGTTTTGCACGGTACACAGCACGAGATCAGGGTATTGTTGGTGGTATTGGTCAAAGAATATCAACTTTCGGTCCCTTTGGTTTTGCCAATCGTACACCCATCAACAATCTATGGCTTGTTGGTGATTCCACCCATCCAGGCGAAGGGACTGCTGGTGTGAGTTACTCGGCGCTGACAGCAGTGAAGCAAATTGAGGCTCAAAAAGTTATAAGGTCTTGAGATAACATGATGACAGCAAAACATTTTGCGCAATTCCCAGGTGAAAACAATGATTATTTCTGACTTGAACTTTTGTGAAGCAGTAGAATTTGCCAACGAAATTATTGGTGGAGCAACGGCTGAGGTTGTTGGTGATGCATATGCTTTTCCAGGTGGTGCTATTGCTATGGTATATGCTGTAGCTCTAGGAGATATCACTTACACTAATGCCACTGCTTATACTATTGTCCTTGAGCAACCAAATGTGACGATTAGCAGGGCGCAGGTAAAAGGAGATGCCTTGGCTATAGATGAGACTGGTCGCGACAAGGATAAAATTCGTGATACTGACGTTTTCGTTCTACACACATAATAATTAACAAAAAGACTTGGCTACTTTTGAAGTGCTTAACTCTATTTTGAAAAGATTCAGGTTAGTGATAGTCTTCGTTGTAGCTGTGTCTTATTGTGCATTTTCATAGCTTGTTGGGTTTACCATATGAAAACCCAACAAGATTTCTGATCCAAATTTATGGACCCCACTCAGCTATCTTGCACAGCAACTCATCAAGTTGTTCACGATCTTGGATGACATCCAAGTCGGGGTCAGTCTTGACAAATATTTGAAAATTTAGATTGATTTTCAGCGCTGTCTCCAGACTTTCAAGCGCTAGCGATTCTTTTCCAACTCGAGCTGCACAGCAAGCGATGTTATACCAAGTATACTCATCGTCTGGCTTCAGTTCAGTTGCTTTTTGATAAGTTGCAAGCGCCTCTTCGTAACGCTCTAAATGTCTCAAGGTATCGCCTATCTTGTAATGAATCCAAAAATTATCTGAGCGAAGAGAAAGAGCTTTTTCATAACTTTTGAGCGCATCTTCATAACGACGTAAATGCCTTAATGCATCTCCCCGACGAAACCACGCCCAGTAATCATTGCGGCGAATTGATAAAGCTTCATCATAGTCAGAAATTGCATCTTCATAGCGCTCTAAATGTCTAAAAGCATCTCCCCGACGAAACCATGCCCAGTAATCATCGCGGCGAATTGCAAGGGCTTTGTCAAAATTCGCGATCGCCTCCTCAAACTGGTCTAGTTCTTCTAGCAAAATGTAGCCCCGACTGTACCACACCCAGTAATCATTGGAGCGAAGTTTTAACGCTCGGTCGAAACTAGCAAGTGCTTCCTGATACTGACCTAATTCCCGTAGCACGCTACCCCGGTCATACCAGACCCAGTATTCATCAGGGCAACACTCTATAGCTTTATCGTAATAAGTGAGCGCTTCTTCATAATTTTCTTGCTTTTCCAACCGTTTACCCTGTCGATACCACTCTCTATAGTTTTGTGTGACAAGTAGTAATGAAGTATCTACCTCTGCTGGTGCTGCTTGACTCATTGTTGATTCCCCAAAAAGTTATTATCGTTACAGACAAGCACACTATTTATATTACTTAACGATACAGAGTAAACAAAATCTACTCAGAGGTATGGAATAGGCAAAAATGTCTTTAATTGCTAGTTTGATTTGAGTTTTATTGCTGTAACGCCTGAATCAAACATTACGATTGCGCCGCTCGATCACACAGAGCGATCGTGAGCGATGCCGCTGCTGCAAGCGCCGCTACCGCCCGAACGTGGTTCCAGATTGTCCAGTTGACAAGGTAGCGAGACCATAAATTCGCGCCCTCAGTGCTGCCCGGATCGATGATCGCCAGGGCTTCGTTCAGGGGCACATTGAACACGATTGTCACACCCATAGTGCCGACGAGATAAAGCAAGCTGCCAACGAGCAAGTAGAAAGCACCGGGTTGATGCCACCTTAACACTGAGAAGACAGCCAGAAAGATACAAGCTACAGCCGTTCCGAAGAACGCCGTGAAAAACAACGGATTGATCACCGTGATGTTGATGGATTGCATGGCGGCAATCCCCTGCGTCGGCTTCAGTCTCCCAAGGGCACTCATCACGAAGGTCGAGAAGGCGAAGAAGACTCCGGCTATCAGCCCGCAGCCTAGTGCTGAGAAAAGCTTCAACGCGAAAAGTGAGTGGTTAGTCATTGGCATAAAGCCTCCTGAGGATTACTGCCCAACAATTCAGATGTTGCTGCATCCCCTTACCCAACTCGTCATTCTCAACATGAATAAAGGTGATGTCGGTGATGCCAATAAATCCAAAGATCGTTCTTGAAGAAGTAGTCAGAATTCAGAATTCAGAATTCAGAATCAGTTGGATGGGGATTCAAACCCCAACCAACTGTGGACAACGCCAGATACCAAGTGAGGGAAACCCTCATCAAGTACTGGCTCCCCTGTAGACGGTGGGGATTTAAACCCTCTACTCATTCGCCAGTCACACAGAAGTTCATTCTGACTTCTGGCTCCTGACTCCTGAGTTCTTTTGTTAAATACGGGTCTTATGATTTANCGTTGCGGTCCGGCGGGAGCTGGATGTTGAAGGTCTGGATGGTGTAGGTGCGCCCGGCCACCGCGGTGAAGGCGTAGACGTCCCGGTCGTGGTCCGGGGTCACGAAGCTGGCGATCGGGGCTAGCGAGCGGGTCTGGGCGCGCTCCACCCCGACGCCGAGCGGGTAGGCCAGCGCGATGACGTCGTTCGGCTCGCCGTTGCTGAACCAGGCCGCGCCGCTCTCGTTGTACCTGGCCAGCAGGCGCAGCGAGTAGGTGCCCGTCCAGCCGCCGCTGAAATAGTCATCGGCGACGCGGATGAAGTAGGTGCCGGAGCTGGTGGCGGTGAAGACGACCCGCGCGTTGACGCCGCCGCTGCCGGCGCTGCCGGCGCGGTCGTTGGCGATCTCGGTGCCCGAGGCGTTGTAGATGTAGATGCCGGTGGCGTTGCTGTAGGGCTGGCCGTCGATGTTGAAGGTCTCGATCACGTAGGTGCGCCCGGCGGCGGCGGTGAAGCGGTAGTAGTCCTGGTCGGTGTCGGCGGTCACGAGGTTCGAGACATCGCGGAGCTGGCGGACGACGGCGTTGTTCGCCCCCACGCTGATCGGGTTGGCCAGGGCGAAGGTGTCGTTCGGCTCATAGTCGTTCTGGGTGTCCCAGGTCAGGCCCTGGTCGTAGCGCGGCAGCACGCGCAGCGCGTAGGCGCCGCTCCAGCCGCCGGCGAAGTAGTCGGTGCCGACGCGGATGTAGTAGGTGCCGCCGTTGCTCGGCCTGAAGATCATGCGGGCGTTGACGCCGCCGCTGCCGCTGCTGCCGGCGCGGTCGTTGGTGATCTCGGCGCCGGAGGCGTTGTAGAGGTAGAGCCCGGTGGCGTTGCCGTAGATACGGCCGTCGATGTTGAAGGTCTCGATCACGTAGGTGCGCCCGGCCGTGGCGGTGAAGGCGTAGAAGTCGACGTCGCTGGGGCTGGAGAGCGCGCCCGTCTGCGCGGCGGCCCGCCCGATCCCGATCGGGTCGGCCTGGGCGCGGCTATCGTTCGGCTCGCTCTCGGCGGCGAGGCTGGCTCCTGACTCCTGAGTTCTTTTGTTAAATACGGGTCTTATGATTTAGCTTCTCGTTGCGTTCGTCAGATCCAAAGCCAGAACCACCTCGCGCCGTGATGATAAACATTTTCTTATTCAATACCAGAGGTTTATAAGGGAAAGATATTTTAGCGGTTAAAGGCTTTCCTCTATCATAATCTCGGTAATTTTCGCGTGGGTGAGACTTTACAACTCGGCGTTGAGTGTTTGATACTCGTGGGCGAGTATTTGAATTTCGTTATTCACATTTTGCACACTTTCGCCGACAGGCTAAAGCCTAGGGCGGCGAAGTGTTTGCTAAATTATCCTCTCACTTGACTCTGCTGCACTTGCTGTAACAATTTCTCCAAACTTTCCGGTGGTGCAAGACACTTCAAACCTTGGCAAACTAACCCAAGACTTCCCTCTGGTAACTTCGACACCGCAACAAATGCAGTACTCGGTAAATACATGGAGTTGAGAGATTGTATCTGCTCTGCGCTCGTGCGGACTAAGGTACAGTTACGATACCAATCTAACGCGGTAAACAAACTGGGACAAGCTTGGGGAGCACGGTTCATGACGCTTCTAAATGCTTTTAAGCCTTGCTCAGCTAAATCCAAGTAATGAAGATTGTCGGTTAAAAGAGCCAGACGAACAAGGTTGGCGATCGCCACTCCATTCGCCGAAGGTGTAGCATTATCCATATAACTGCGCTCTCGCACAATCAAATCTTGACTAGCATCACTTGATGTGTTATAATAACCGCCGAGTTCCACACTCCACAGATATTCGTGGAATTCTTCTTGGATTGCGATCGCTCTTTCCAACCAGTTTTTTTGCCCAGGAGAACAAGCCTGTAAATCCAGTAGCGCTTTGATAAAAAAGGCGTAATCTTCAGACTGGGCTAGGACAGTTGGTTCACTCTCATAATTCAATCGGTAAAAACGCCCATCGACAAACTGATTCTCCAAAATAAAGTTAGCCGCTGTTGCTGCTAGTTCCAAGTACTCTGGTTGTTGGAAGACTGCATACGCCCTTGCCAAACCGGAAATCATCAAGCTATTCCAGGCGACAATCATTTTTGTATCTGTCACCGCCGGAATGCGTCCTTTCCAATTTCCTGTTTTTGCTTCCTGGTTGTTGCGTGCGGGGGGGAAAGTTTCCAATGACTCAGGTGCTGCACCATAGCGAATTGCAAACAGCTTTGCGAGTGTGTTTTCAACTGTTTCACTCAGTTTTGCAGCATTACGCCTTTGCAACACATTCTTCGTTTCAAAGTTACCCTCAGGCGTAACTGTAAACTGTTGTTGTAATTCTGTTAATTCTTCCGGAGTCAACAGTTGTTCTAATTCGCTGTAACTCCAGACATAAAACGCGCCTTCCTCCGGTTCTACTTCTGTGGGATCGCTAAAGCTATCTGCATCTTGCGCTGCATAGAAGTATCCGGTTGGTGCTGTCATTTCTCGCTTCAACCATTGGACAGTTTTGGCGATAGCCCTTTCAAAAGCCACCTCTTGTACACCTAAGCTCCACAAGTTCGCCAAATATTCTACAATCTGTCCGTTATCGTAGAGCATTTTTTCAAAGTGCGGTACAGTCCAGGTGGGGTCAACTGTGTAGCGATGAAATCCACCACCTACATGATCATAAATGCCGCCCAGTGCGAGGTCTAGTCCCCGCTGCGTACAAACTTGCTTGCTATCATATCGCGATCGCTCACTCGCTGAGCCTGGGAACAAGAATCTGCTCCCCCTCAATGCGAGTTCCGCGTAGGGAATCATCGGGAAGCTGTTACCGTATTGAGTTGGTGTAATAATCCCTGTTGAGGTTTCCCAGCCATTGTGCAACAGTTGTTTATCTTGAGATTCTGTTATTCCTTCCTGTTGCAACACTGCCCCGGTGAGGAGTGACTCAATAATCGCTGCTTTACGTTCAGTTAAATCTTCTTTCTCTGTATCGTAGTAATGACGAATTGCTTGCAGGACTTGCAAAAATCCAGGACGACCGTAGCGTGGTTCAACCGGGAAGTAAGTACCAGCGTAGAATGGTATTAAATCATCTGGGGTGAGAAAAACGTTCAAAGGCCAACCCCCTTGACCGCTCATCATCTGCAAAGCTTGCATATAAATGCTATCAAGGTCTGGTCTTTCTTCTCTATCTACTTTTATCGGAAGAAAGTTGGCGTTCATGTACTGGGCAATAGCCAGGTTAGAAAAAGCTTCACCTTCCATAACAGTACACCAGTGGCAACTGGAGTAGCCGATAGAAAGAAATATCGGTTTATTCTGCGTCTTTGCCGTTGCGAGTGCTTCGTCACACCAAGACCACCAATCAATAGGGTTTTCGGCGTGTTTGCGGAGGTAGAGGCTTTTAGCTTGAGCCAGACGATTAGTCATGATAGGATACTTGATGACAGCATTCCTTGCTCAGTCTAGCTTGTAACAGAGATATTTACTTCGCAGCCTTTAAGTACTCTCCAGTCATCGCAGACCCCATAGGGTAGTAAGCTAACGATTTTCTCATCCTAGACGAAATAATAATATTATTCATCTTATTCAAAATTGTTGGACAGCGTTCTGGCAATTGGTGCTGACAGCGTATTTAAAGGTGGTGTCGCTTCCGTTTTGATAGTAGTTGGGCTAAGACCTGCTAACAGGTGGAGTAAAAAGGTAATGATGGCGGCTTGCACAAATTTTTCCAGCATGGCGACTTCCTCAGACTTTAGGTGGGTGACATCTTAATTAGAATGTGTTACAAGATTGCTCCCTATATTTTCATCTACCGCACGTAGTAGTTATTTTCCGGAAAACGCGAGTAACAATGCTGACAAAGTTATAAAAAAGTCACAAAATGAAGCTTTCTTCATAAACTTGGTTGATTGTAAAAATTGGGTTATGGTTCTTTGAAAACAATCAGCCGTTGCAATCGATAAAATGTATGTAAATTAGTGACAAGCAGTCTGCATGATTCCTATCGTTATTGAACAATCAGGTCGTGGCGAACGCGCCTTTGATATTTACTCACGACTGTTACGTGAGCGCATCCTTTTTTTGGGACAGCCGATTGATAGCAACGTCGCTAACTTGATTGTTGCCCAGCTGCTGTTCTTGGATGCAGAAGATCCAGACAAAGACATTTATATGTACATAAATTCTCCTGGAGGTTCGGTAACAGCGGGTATGGGGATATTCGATACTATGAAGCACATCCGTCCGAATGTCTGTACAATTTGTACCGGATTGGCGGCGAGTATGGGCGCTTTCCTCCTCAGCGCTGGAACCAAAGGTAAGCGGATGAGTTTACCTCATTCTCGGATTATGATTCACCAACCTTTAGGTGGCGCTCAAGGACAAGCGACTGATATCGAAATTCAGGCGCGCGAAATCCTGTACCATAAGCGGAAGCTAAACGAATATTTAGCTGAACACACAGGTCAGCCATATGACAAAATTGCTGAGGATACCGAAAGAGACTTCTTTATGTCGCCTGAGGAATCAAAGGAGTATGGATTAATCGACCAAGTTATTGACCGTCACGCTGCTGGTAGCCGTCCAATGGCTGTGGTGTAGTCAGTTATCAGTTATCAGTTATCAGTTATCAGTGATTTAGTGATAACTGATAACTGTTGAGTGTTCAGTGTTTCAAAATCCTGCTAATGGATCTGGGGGCGTAGGTTGAGATTCAAGGTATCTGAGGAAATCGTGCAATTCTTCGTCAGTTAGTAAATGACGCGATCGCTTCCCGTAAGCTTTAATCAGATAATCTCGCCCCTGTTCTGTTGTCCAACCCAGGCGCTGCATTTCAACCCCAATTTTCGCGATATCGTCGGACTGATCCACAGGTTCGCTCTTCTTCTTTTTCTTCCCCGTGGTTGTCTGGGTTGGCACATCTTCTACTGATACTGAACTGCTGTAACTCCGTGACGGAAAGGGTGTCACATTACTTGGAGAAATCTCCGATATCTCATTTTCTGCTTGGTTACCAAACATCATCTCCAAATTTTGGAAGGGGCTTTCCAATGACTGAGTTTCCTGGTTGTCAGTTGTAGAAAAGCGTTCAATGATCTCCTCGTTTTTAAGATCGTTTTTACTGACAACAGATGAGATGACTGGGGATGTTGGAGTTGCTTGTGTTTGAGGAAAAGTTTTGAGATCACCAGGATACGCAGACTCATTTAATCTGGTTGTTGTTGTTGTGAGAGTTGGCTGAACCTGCTTAACCGGTTCTGGGGAAACGACAACCGAGTCTGGGGAATTGCTCATTCCCAAAACGACAAGCGCTCTATTTCTGGCTTGGTCTTCTGCTTGCTCGACTGTTTCTGCTGCAGCCATTCCAGTGGCGCGTGTTACGCCATCAATCTGTACGCTTGCCCGGACAATATACTTACCGTGATAAATTTGTACTAATTCAGAAATAAGACTGCCTTGGGGATACTTGCTCTGAAATTGAGCCAACATAATACTGCTACCAATCTAAAATCTGTAAAACAAACGGTTTGCGCTGACCTATCAGTCCAAGCTTTGACTCTCGTTCCGTTATGGACTATACTCCAAATTGATTTTGCCAAGTTTAACGCTTGAACAGTTACCAGTTAGCAGTTTCATCCGCCTGCTTACTGATTACTGATGACCGACGACTGATTTCATCCGTGTCCTGATTGTAGCATGAGGTTTTGGAGTAAATTTTTGGGGATTGCTTGTTGAGCAAGAGTGGTTGCATGGTCGTTGCTATACTAATTACCTAATTAGTAATGTGGAACTATTTTCTGTAAGTGCGCTATATATCTACAATAATGAAGTAATGGTTCATCCTCACCTATTATGGACTGCTGACCTAATTGTTTGGGATCCTACATATGGGTCAATTAGATTTATCAGCAGTTTCTCCTAGTTAAAAATCAGAGTTACATGGCGTAAAAGTACCTTTACACAAGACAATCAAACACCTGCGGTTTCCCTAAAGAGAGCTTTTGGGCAGCGTGGAGAATTCTGCAACGTACGTCACTCAAAAACCCGTTACGTTTTAGCGAGGGGGCAAAATCTCAAACGGGCGTACTTTGGAAGATGGTCTTGCATAAGGATCTTGAACACATCAACACTCTGAAATGTTCGTGCAGTGCCCTCTATGATTTCGCAATTCGTTTGCCAAAGGGTGTTTGTAGTCGTGAGGGTACACGAGCAAAGAACCAGATAAAAAAAAATGATGTTTTGACCAAAGGCCGGTTCACTGCATGGAATTTTCAATCGCTACACTTCTTGCCAATTTCACTGATGATAAATTGGTGGCTCGTAAACTCTTGGAAAAGAAACTTGGTTGTGAAGATGAAGTTAGTTTACAAAAACTTCATATTGCTTTAGAAATACTGGAAAAAATCGGGGTTTTAGTCAAAGAACGTGGCAAATATCGTCGAGTCACAGAAGAAGGGCTGATTGAAGCAAAACTCCGTTGTTCCAGTAAAGGCTTTTGCTTTGCAATTCAAGATGTGGAAGGATCCGAAGATATTTATATCCGTGAAAGTCATCTCAGTAACGCGTGGAATGGCGATCGCGTTTTGGTTAAGGTTCTTAAAGAAGGTAGTCGTCGTCGCTCCCCAGAAGGAGAGGTTAAGTTAATCTTAGAACGCTCCAATCACACTTTACTAGCGCGGATTAAGCAGGTAGAAAGTGGATTTCGTGCTGTACCTTTGGATGATAGGTTACTGTTTGAACTCAAACTGCAACAAAACAGCCCTAGCTTGGAACAAGCAATTGACCACCTGGCTCATGTTGAAGTTCTACGTTACCCACTCGCACAATATCCTCCACTTGGTCGGGTTGTGCAAATTCTTGGCAGCGATGCTGAAGCGGCGGCGGACATTGATTTAGTCACCTGTAAGCATGATCTTTCTCGTACTTTTCCAGAATCCGTACAGGAAGCAGCCTCGAAATTACCCAAAAAGCTGCTAAAAGCAGATTTAAAAAATCGCCTCGATTTGCGGCCTCTGTTGACTTTGAGCATTATTGGGAACAGCAATGACTCAACGATGATCGAAAATGCCTTCACCTTGGAAAAAACAAACGAAGAACATTGGCAGTTGGGCTTTCATATTGCAGATCTTTCTCATTTTATTCAACCAGACGAAGCCCTGGATCGAGAAGCACTCAAGCGCAGTCGGTCAGTTTATCTGGGAGAATTGGTACTGTCAATGTTGCCAGAAGGTGTTGCCGAACGCTGTGCTTTATTACCTAAAAGCGATCGCTTAGCCATCTCATTCTTAATCACGATTGATTCCAAATCAGGACAAGTTGGAGAATGGGAAGTTCAACCCAGCGTTGTCAAAGTAGACGCCTCAGTCACTGAAGAACAAGCAGAGGCAATTCTTACAAATCAGTCTACCAAAGTTTCATCGTCCTTTGTAGAGATGGTGCAACAACTCGATAGTTTGGCGCACCTGTTAAAACAGGTACGCTCGAACCGTGGGTGCTTGCAGTTAAATCTGCCACCAAACCAAAACCCATACTATGATGAGGGTGCTATGGGGTGTGTGATGGTGAATGATTTACCTGTGCACTCGTTGTTAACTGAGTTTGTGCTACTGGTTAACCAACTGATAGCGAGCCACTTTAATGCTTTGGGTATCCCGGCTATTTGGCGAGTTCAAGGCGCACCTGATCCTGAAGATGTGCAAGAAATGCTGAAATTAGCAATTAACTTAGGCGTCGAACTGTCACTAGATCCACAAACAGATGTCCAACCCCTCGACTATCAACAGTTGACCAGAGTTTTCGCAGAATCAGCATCCGAGCAAGTTCTGACCTATTTGTTGCAAGACACACTCAAGCCAGCTACGTATAGTACAACCAAAGGACCTCACTTTGGGTTGTCATTACCAGAGTACATTCATTTCACTTCTCCCTTGCGGCGTTACCCAGATTTACTGATGCAAAGGGTATTTTATACGTTACTTGAACACGGACGCGATCGCCGCACCACCCGTGTCAAAGAGCGTGTTAACCTGCGCCACTCAAACAGTCACGGTGAAATCAACTGGAATGTCCTAGCGCCAGAATTGCAACAAGAACTCCAAAGCGATTTGACAAGGGTGATTATTCAGCTCAACGATAGAGAAAAAGAAGTTCAAGAAGCAGAAGCTGATTTAGCAGGATTGCAAAGAGCTTCACTGATGAAACAGCGGATTGGTGAGGTTTTCACTGGTGTGATTACAGGTGTCCAGTCCTATGGGTTCTTTGTAGAAATTGAAGTTTCACCAACTGTGTCAAACTCAGTTAGCAATCCTCGCGTACCTCTACGGGTAGAAGGACTTGTCCACGTCAGTTCTCTCAAAGACGATTGGTATGAGTATCGCGCCAGACAGCAGGCGTTGTTTGGTCGTAAGAATCGTGCATCCTATAGATTAGGCGATCGCGTCGCCGTACAGGTTAAGAGTGTTGATTATTATCGCCAGCAAATCGATTTAGTCACTGTTGGCAGCGATGGTTTACCAGTTTTTGGTAAGGATGTCAACTTCTCGAATGGAGAAGATACAAATCCTTACTTATCACATGAGGATATTGATCCTGATGACTTAGACCTGTATCCTGAGGAGGAATAAAGGGACGAGTACCGCTTTGCGGAATTCAAAATATGCCCTGAGCCTCTACGGGCACGCACTTTACAAAATTCAAAAACCTTTGTGTTCTAAGTTTGTGATATTTTGTCAAATGGTGTGTTGATTTCCGCACTCGACATATGAGTTGGTTGTTAGTGGATGATTACTACAAAAGTTGAAGAAGAACTCAGAACCAGAATCTATGAGTGGGGGATTTAGATCCCAACTAATAAAAGACCACGTCTATTTTCCATTTTGGTGTTCTTGACACATCCCCACTCTACTTCGCACACAATTGTAAAGAATTCCTTGTTGATTCTTCTTACAAGTTACATGCTCATATTGCTGAATTCTGACAACTGTGTTCTGCATTCTTTCTTGTTAACTAATAATCAACAACTAACTCAATAACTAACAATTCATAAATAACAACATCCCTGATTCCCAATCTCCGGTAAGTCCCGCTAGAAAAATACGTGTCAACTCATACAAAACCACTCATCTTAGGCGTATCAGGTGCATCTGGTCTGATTTATGCTGTTCGCGCGCTCAAATTTCTGCTACAAGCCGACTATGCAATTGAATTGGTTGCTTCCAAGTCAACTTACATGGTTTGGCAATCTGAACAGAATATTCGTATGCCAGTAGAACCAGCTCAACAAGAGCAATTTTGGCGACAGCAAGCTGGAGTAGAGGGGATCGGCAAACTATGTTGTCATTCTTGGAGTAATGTTGGGGCAAACATTGCCAGTGGTTCTTTTCGCACCCTAGGAATGATTGTGATGCCATGCAGTATGGCTACTGTAGGGAAGCTAGCAGCTGGTTTAAGTTCCGACTTACTCGAACGGGCGGCGGATGTCCAACTCAAGGAGGGACGAAAGTTGATTCTCGTTCCTCGTGAGACTCCCTTTAGCTTAATTCACCTTCGTAACTTAACGACCTTAGCCGAAGCAGGAGTTAGAATTGTTCCTGCCATTCCTGCCTGGTATCACAATCCCAAAACCATTGAGGATTTAGTTGACTTTGTAGTTGCCCGTGCATTGGATCAACTAGATGTTGATTGTATACCAATTCAACGATGGCAAGGTCGTCAAGATTAGTCAAAATAGGGAATATGGGGTAATAAAGAGAAAGTCAAAAGTCAAAAGTCAAAAATTTTACTCATGACCAATGACTAATGACTAATGACTAATGACTAATGAACGGCAGGTGCTGTAGCCTGTGAAACCCGTCCACCACACTGCCTCCTAATGACCAATGACTAAACAACTATGGCTGTATTTCGTTTAATTTTGTTAGTAACAGTGTTAGGAGGACTAACGCTTTTACTGGTGCAAAACTGGTCACCTGTCCTCCCACTGGTATTTTTAGGAATGAAATCTAAAGCATTACCACTGGCGATTTGGATTTTGTTCAGTACTGCTGCAGGTGCTTTTACAACTGTATTCGTCACAAGCTTATTTAACTTCTCTAACTTTTTCACGGGACAACGACGTCAAACCCCGCACAGATCACCTGCAACTTCGACAGCAAGGAGTCAAACTCGTAAGGAAGAACCAACACCCCGTCCTTCTCCCCCAGCATCAGATCGTAAAACTGAGTCAACACGAACTGGTGATCCACTTAATGATTGGGAAACAGACGACAGCACAGATGATTGGGACTTTGAAGAAAAGCAACAACAAGCGCCTACACCGAATTCTCAAAACACACAGGTTAGAGACTCTAATACTTACGAACGTCAACAAGAACCATCAAGCAGTTACAAATCTGATTCAGTTTACTCCTACAGCTACCGCCAACCAAAAAATTCTGGAGTGGGGAAAACTGAATCCGTCTACGATGCTGATTATCGAGTGATTATCCCACCATTTCAACCATCAACGACCAATCAAGCTCAAACCAATCAAGCTAAAGATGATGATTGGGGATTTCTCGATGAGGATATTGAAGATGTTGAAGATCAGGACAAGCGCCCCCGTCGTTAAGTATATTAAAATATTATTTACTAAATTCCACATCACCCACGTGACTCCTGCTTGACTTTCCCGGTCATGGCAGCTTCCTGCAAGGTCATGAAAGCATTTAAATCTTCCAGGTCATACCGGGTTGTTAGCAGCTGCCGCAGTTGATTTTCTGCCTCAACGGTTAAATAGCCAGTTGCTAAAGCTTTTTGCACAACATCTCGAATCCGAATCATGGTTGGAACCTCAAACGACCAAACTTATGGCACACTTATTTCATCAGGTTGTTCTCGATAAAATATGCAATGGCTTTGTGCCTCAACGGCTTAGTTGGCAGATATTTTTTGTATCTCTTCTGATAAATTGTCATGTTTTACACCTTTAACCAAAATACTGATTTGCTGAGTACAAGTTGCTGCAACTTATTCCTGGAACACCAATATAGTACTAAATAAATATGGAGTAATAAATTACACATAAAGGTGCCATCCAGTAGTAGTCACGCTCATTTGTGTTGACCGACATAGTCAGGATAAAGTTTCAATCAAGATTTCTTAAATTTGTATATAACCCCAAAGATACCTAAGTAACAATAGGCAAGTCACCTAACAAATGTTACTAAAACAGTTAGAATTCTATGGTGTATTTAATTTGACTTGCGAGAAAAGATAGTTATGGTGTTTTCTTAGGTAACTTAAAATAAATAACGGTAGTGATGGTATCTGATTTGTGCAGCGAATATTCTAGTAGCGACTCAGATATACATCCGACTTCTTCGGCAAATCACTCAACTATCAACAATTCTTCTGCATACCATCTCCCTCAAATCCGTTACCGCTGAGGATATGAAGGTTATGGAGAATTAATTAGACGAGTGGGTGACTCTCTACATCAAAGCTGTTTAATTGTGACAAGTCGGGAAAAACCTCAAGAAGTTGCTGCCCTCGAAGGAGATAAGTTACCTGTACGTTGTTTAAAATTAAAAGGTTTAAGTCATACAGAAAGTATAAAAATTCTCAAAGATAAAGGATTTGATAACTCGACAGCAGAGGAATACAAATTATGACTTAATTGGTATAGAGGTAATCCCTTATTTATTAAACTAGTTGCTACTGCTATTCAGGAATTATTTGCAGGCAATATCTATGATTTTTAGAGCAAGACACCATAGTGTTTGGAGACATTCGAGCAATTTTAGACCAACAGTTTCATCGCTTGTCTCATTTAGAAAAGCTCATTATGTACTGGTTAGCTTTAAATCAAGATTTAGGCTCAATGCGTAAATTGCAAAGAGACATTGTCCCACGAGTATCGCAAAGACTAATATTGGAGGCGATAGAGTTATTGCAGAGGCGTTCTCTCATAGAGTGGCAAGTATCTAGCTTTTGCCAAACTCCAGTCTTAATGGAGTACGTTGCAGAACGATTAATTGAGGAAAACTTAAAATGAATGGGAGAGAAACCAAGTTTAATTCCGATGCTCCAGACAATTTTTGAAGTACAGATCAAAAATCATATCCGAGATTTGCGTTTAAACAACGAGATTTAAAGTAAAGTGAGAAGTAGTTTGTCTTAATGCTTAAGGGCAACTACAAACAACCATGACTATTGACTTGTTAAAAGGGGTTAATCTGTACCTAATTGGCATGATGGGCGTTGGCAAGACGACTGTAGGACGCTTATTGGGACAGCATTTGGGCTACGGATTTGTTGATCTTGACACTTGTGTAGAGAAAGCTGCTGGTGGTAAATCAATAACTGAATTATTTGCGGAACTTGGGGAACCAGCGTTTCGCCAGTTAGAAAGTCAGGTACTGTCACAAGTTTGTGCTTTCACCAAGCTTGTCATCGCAACAGGTGGAGGTATTGTCGTACAGCAACAAAACTGGAGTTACCTACACCACGGTTTAATTGTCTGGCTGGATGCATCAGTGGAAATACTTTGCGCTCGACTAGCAGAAGATACAACAAGACCACTACTGCAAAATGTTGACCGCAAAGCAAAGCTCCAATTTATTTTGGAACAAAGACAACATCTTTACCGACAAGCAGATTTGCGAATCACCATAAACGAAGGAGAAACCCCAGAAGACATTGCCACAAGGATTATAGAGCAGATTCCCAGCGTCCTGAAACCTGGAGTATTGTCTACTGAGTCCTAATAAAAAGTTAACAATTTTTAGTAAAAATGAAAAATTTTTACTTTGTAGGTAAATAATGTTTTAACTATAATATTAGGACTTTATTGACCCAGACTAAAACCGCAATATCTATACAATAGCTTCCCATGATGGTCAGCGAAACTGAGTACATGATCAAGCAGGATGCCGCCAGCCGCGTACAAGTGCTAAGCGAAGCACTGCCCTATATTCAACAATTTAGTGGTCGAACCATTGTCGTCAAATATGGTGGCGCGGCAATGAAAGATAGTAATCTTAAAGATAAAGTCATCTGTGACATCGTATTCCTATCTTGTGTTGGTTTACGACCAATTGTGGTGCATGGCGGTGGACCAGAAATTAATAGTTGGCTGGGTAAACTGGGAATCGAAGCCCAATTTAAAAATGGTTTGCGAGTGACTGACGCCCCCACAATGGATGTCGTGGAAATGGTGTTAGTTGGTCGAGTTAATAAAGAAATAGTTACCTTGATTAGCAAAGCTGGTGGTTCGGCAGTGGGAATGTGCGGCAAAGATGGTAACTTAATCAAGGCTAGACCTCAAGGTGAAGAAGGTATCGGTTTTGTGGGAGAAGTTTGCTCTGTCGATACCAAAATCTTGGAGACATTAGTTAGTAATGGCTATATACCTGTCGTGTCTAGCGTTGCAGCAGACGAGACAGGACAACCCTATAACATTAATGCAGATACAGTCGCTGGAGAAATCGCAGCAGCAATCGGCGCGGAAAAGTTGATTTTGCTGACGGATACCAGAGGAATTCTCAAAGATTATAAAGACCCTTCTACTCTCATTCAAAGAGTAGACATTCAACAAGCCCGCGAGTTGATTACAACAGGTGTTGTCAGTGGTGGGATGATTCCCAAAGTCAATTGTTGTGTGCGATCGCTCGCCCAAGGAGTTCGTGCAGCTCATATCATTGATGGTCGCATTCCACACGCGCTGCTACTGGAAATCTTCACTGATGTTGGTATCGGTACAATGCTTGTTGGCTCCCAGTTTACAACTTAGAATATTAGTTCAAATGTTGCAGCAGGCTTGCACAAGTCATCGTACGCATCTTGACGAAATGATTTTAATTGGGCTGTAAAATCCATAACAATGGTAGCTGAAAGTTGATAATGCGTACGATTTCGGTTGTGCAGCTTGCCTAACAACTTGTTCGTCCAAACCTAACGCTTGGGCTATCTGTTCAATACTCAACCCCAACGCCAATAACTGAGGTATCGTTTCCAATTTACCTTCTTGTTTACCTTCTGCAAAAACTTCTTGGTAAAATCTAGTTTGTTTTAACTCGCTTAATCCGAACATTTTTCCGATCTCCTCCCTGATCTAGCGCGGCAATTTGTAGATTAATATCGTCTCTATCAATTCTATTATTTCCCTCTGTTGGGCGGCATCTCTTTTCATCTATTTGAACCACAATCTTTCCTAGGGGCGCTGCGGCCTAGATCCCCTACAGTGTGGTCTATTTACCCGAAAATTGCTGTAACTTGATGAACGCAGATTCGGTATTACGTTGTTGGATGAGATTAAGGCGATGATCGCCCCAAAAAGCTAAGGTGGACATTACCCATGCCCACCCTACTATTAAAAAGCGCTATCAATCAAAAAGCGACATTTTACCGAATCTTAGCCAAGATTTGCCAGTAACAACTCTCGCTTCTCGGACTTGTTTACTTTGACTTGACCGTCATCGTCCACATCCACAATAGCTGTGTCACCTTCTGCAATCTCACCTGAAAGCATTGCTTCAGCCAGAGAATCTTCTAAGAGGCGCATAATCGCCCGACGTAACGGTCTTGCGCCGTAGCTGGGGTTGTAGCCTTCTTGTAAGACACGGTCTTTGAAGCGATCGCTCACTTCCAAAGTTATTCCCTTCTCAGTCAAGCGGCTTGCGACATCGCGCAACATTATATCAGCAATTTGCTTAACTTCATCTCTCTTAAGTTGAGTGAAGACAATAATCTCATCAAGACGGTTAAGGAATTCTGGACGGAAGAAACCTTTGAGTTCTTCGTTCACCAGCATTTTTATCCGGTTGTAAGTCGCCTCAGCTTCATCATCGCTAAACTGGAACCCTAAACCACCGCCACCTTTTTCAATCACCTTGGAACCGATGTTAGAGGTCATGATAATCAGCGTGTTCTTGAAGTCCACAGTCCGACCTTTCGCATCAGTAAGACGACCGTCATCCAAGATTTGCAGCAGCATATTGAACACATCGGGATGCGCTTTTTCGATTTCGTCGAATAGCACTACCGTATAAGGTTTGCGACGTACTGCTTCAGTCAGTTGTCCGCCTTCGTCGTATCCAACGAAACCAGGAGGTGAACCAATCAGCTTAGAAACGGTGTGGCGTTCCATGAATTCGGACATATCCACGCGAATCATTGCATCTTCAGCACCAAAGAAGTAAGAAGCCAATGCCTTCGCTAGTTCTGTCTTACCAACTCCTGTAGGGCCAGAGAAGATAAAGCTTGCAATCGGTCGGTTAGGATTCTTTAACCCAACTCTGGCGCGACGGATGGATTTAGAAACTGCAGTCACTGCTTGCTCTTGACCGATGAGACGCTGGTGAAGAGTGTCTTCTAAGTGCAACAGCATCTCTGATTCAGATTCAGTCAACTTGTTGACTGGGACGCCAGTCCAAGAAGCGACAATCTGAGCAATATCTTCCTCATCAACAATCGGGCTATTGACATATTGGTCATCTTGTGATGCGCGCAATTTGGTTTCGAGTTCCAACTCTTGATCGCGCAGTGTACCAGCTTTGTCAAAGTCCTGAATTTTGACAGCTTCCTGTTTTTGCTTAGTCACTACCGCCAATTCGCGCTTGAGTTCGCGATTCTCCGACTTGAGAGAGTTCCGTAGACGAACACGGCTTCCTGCTTCATCAATCAAGTCAATGGCTTTATCAGGTAAGAAGCGATCGCTAATATAGCGGTCTGACAAGTTAGCTGCAGCAACAACAGCCGCATCAGAAATTTGGACTTTGTGGTGCTGCTCATAAGCAGAGCGCAAGCCGTATAATATCTGGATGGTTTCTTCAACCGATGGTTCACCGATCATAATCGGTTGGAAACGACGCTCTAGCGCTGCATCGCGCTCAATGTGTTGACGGTACTCATCAAGGGTGGTTGCGCCAATACACTGGAGTTCACCTCGTGCCAATGCGGGTTTCAGGATGTTAGCTGCATCCATACCACCTTCTGTGCCGCCAGCACCAACCAAAGTGTGAACTTCATCTATCACCAGGATGATATTACCTGCTGTGCGGATTTCATCCATAATTTTCTTGAGGCGTTCTTCAAAATCGCCACGGAAGCGAGTACCAGCCACTAGTGACCCCATGTCAAGGCTGATGACTTGCTTGTCTTGTAGAATGTCGGGGACATCTTGGTTTACAATGCGTTGAGCAAGACCTTCGGCGATCGCTGTTTTACCAACTCCTGGTTCCCCAATCAGCACAGGATTATTCTTTGTGCGGCGTCCCAAAATTTGGACTGCACGCTCAATTTCTTTCTCACGACCGACAACGGGGTCGAGATTGCCTTGTTGCGCTTGTTTGGTAAGATTTCTACCAAATTCCTCTAAACTTAAGTTTTGGGTACGCCTTGAAGAACCACCGCCACGAGAACCAGCTACGGATGTCGCATCACCCAACTGACGAATCACTGCAGTACGGATTTGCGACAAATCAAGCCCCAAATTTTGTAGGACTTTAGCGGCGACACCTTCACCAGCTTCAGTCAATCCCAAGAGTAAGTGTTCAGTACCTATATAATTATTTCCCAGGGTGCGAGCTTCCTTAAAGCCTTGCTCAAACAAACTTTTCACCTTGGGGGTAAAAGGAATTTCCGGGGGTACAAAGCCAGAACCCCGACCTATAATTCTTTCGACTTCGCGACGTGCATCTTTAAGGGTAACGCCCAAGTCGGTCAGCACTTTGGCAGCAACCCCTGATCCTTCTCCAATCAGCCCGAGGAGAATTTGCTCCGTCCCTACAAAATTGTGTCCCAGGCGACGCGCCTCCTCCTGGGCTAGCATAATAACTTTAATGGCTTCGGATGTGAAGTGTTCAAACATATTGGGTTTGTGCTCCCGAATGGCTTGGGCTATGGGTGATTTCAGTAGTATAGAGTCGGGAAGTCCTTTGAGAGTTCTGAGTTGGTGAATGGCAGGTGCATAGTCATTTATACCTAGCACTCGGTTCTCATCACTCAGCACACAACAAGCACTTTAAACTCATCACTATATGATTCACCCTCACCTGAACTTTTGTGTACTTTCTTATGGATAATGTATCTTTATTCAAAGTCGAGTGACAGTAGTGAGAGCCGTAAGAGTTTAGGTGTGTTACCCGTCAAGAGCGTGAATACAAGCGAATAGACGCATAATAATTAGTAGTCAGTCGTTGGCGATTAGCGGTAGTTTCTATCACAATGAACAGCGCTTCACTTACGACTCCTGATTTCAAATTTAGAATCAAGATGAGTAAAGCAAATAAAGACCAACAGCACCCGTTGTACAATCGCGATCGCCCCATCATTGAAAACTTACTGGTTGGTGAGGCGACTGATTATAATTTAGCAGAATTAGCTAGATTGCGAATTCGCTATTCCAGTTTTCCTGGTGCCAGAGATATTCAAAGCGATCTGGATAAGATTTTACAGCAGTGGGGTTTGAGCGAAGAAGAACTTTTTGAGAAAACACGCGCCTTACACAGTCGTGGGGGTATTTATAAAAGTCGCGGCAAAAAAGAAGAAGAAGATTGGAATTAGTACTGGCTTGAAAAAGGGGTGTAAGGGTAAGGGTATAAGGGTATAGGGGTGTAGGGGTGTAGGGGAAATACATTTTTATGTAAGGTTCGTGAGATTTTCCCGTGATTACTCCCGAACCGCTATTAAATTACCTATCTCTGTTTGCTTCCTCTGACGCCAGTCGCCTAGGTCGGGAAACAAGGACTGCAGCCCTGACTCCTCTGTGTACTCTGCGCCCACCGAAGCTTTGAGTCTCCGGAGGAGACGCTGCGCGTAAGTCCCAAGGGGACACACTGCGTGAACGCCCAAGCCGCGTGCGCTTGCGCTTACGGAGGAAACCTCCGCTCAAACTTCTCTGTGCGGTTTTTTAAATCGGTAATCTTCTGCTGGGAAGGGAGTAGCTGGCTAGAAAAGAAAAACCGTTTTCGTTCTTTTCAGATAACTTATGGCACTGTGGGTCATCACACAGAGGAAACTACCTGACCAAACCGCTTGAGGATTTGCAAAACGCTGTACAGTTCCCTAACAGAAGTAAACGGCGCGAAAACCCGTGACAAATCGTACTGCGGCGTATCTGCCTGTACCACCTTGACAAACAAAATATCATCGCCATTCGTTACCATACCAAATACAGGCAGATTGGGGTTTGGGTTCGCCATCAGATACGCCAGGGCTTGCGGTAATGCTAACCACACCGACAGCGTGGTTTTTTTAGATTCCAGCACCATCACCCAAAACCGATTTTGCAGCACCAGCACGTGAAGCTCGCCGGGCAGAAGATTCTGTCCGGCAGACTTCACATCAATCCGTCCGCGCAAAATTTCCTCACCGTCATCCACCACCACATCCACGGATTCTTCTGCTTTGATGCGGAACGGCGGATCGTAAAACCCAGCAAGTGCCAGTAACGGGGAAACCAGCAACAGCATAACCGTTCCCTCCAGTAAATTCCCAAAAGTTCGGTGGTAAAGATACCTGCGTCGCAGGACATCGAGGTTGGCTTTGTCGGCTTCCATAAGGGTTGGCAATTCCTCGCACCACTCCGAAAAAAAACCCTCGGACTCAACGCGGACGAACCCAAAGCGGTTTTCTGCGTCCGCCAGACTGGTAATCGCATCGGTGATGGCTTTTGTCTGTGTCATGCTGCTAACCCCCAAGTTCTGGGAAAATCCCGGGTTTATCCTGTCCTATTCTCTACTCTCCCAACTTTTCTTGCTCACGATGTTCCCTCAATTTCCTCAACAGGTTTTCTTGAGCGAAAGAGGGAGTCACCTGAACACTGGTAGATTGAGATTGTTTACTAGCACTCTTAATATCAGCTGATTGTTGTTCAGTATTTAGAGTGGAATTCGTCACAGTAATGCTAGTAGGCTCAAACGCTTTGTCAGCACTTTTAGTCGCACCAGGTGAGAGATCGAACATCATCTGCTGTGGACGAGTACTTGGTGTGGGATTGGTCACAGTAATGGTAGTAGGCACAAACGTTGTGTTACCACTTTTAGTCCCACCAGCTGAGAGATTGAATATCATCTGCTGTTGACGAGTGCTTGGGGTGGGATTCGCCACAGTAATAGTGGTAGGTTGAAACGTTTTGTCAGCACTTTTGGTAGCACCAGGAGAGAGATCGAATATCATCTGCTGTTGACGAGTGCTTGGGGTGGGATTCGCCACAGTAATAGTGGTAGGTTGAAACGTTTTGTCAGCAATCTTCGCAGCAGTCAATGGGAGACTAAATGATGTCTGTTGTTTATTTATCTTGGGTGCGGAAATTGCAGCATTAGAATTGTGAACAACAGCTTTGACTGAGTCTAAAGTACTAGCAATTTGTACGTTATCCTGCATCTGCTGAGTGGAGGAAACCAAGCTACTTAAACCATTTACTAGTTGGCGCAGATTTTGTCGAAAAGCTGGATCACCTGTCAATTCATCCAAATCAGATGTAATCTTTTGGGTGTTTTCAAATGTGACTCGTGCAGAATCTAAAGTTTGTTGCAGAACCACCACGTTATTGGGGTTGTTGAGGCTGTTGGAAACTTCGCGCAAATTAGTAGAAGCCTGGGCAGCATTTGCAGACAAAGTTTCTAAATTTTTGATTAATTCTCCTTGAGTGACACGATTCACAGCAGGTGAAAGACTGCTAACTGTTTTACGTAGTTGATTGCTAGTTTCGGTGATGTTGTTTAAAGCTGCAACAAGTGAAGAGCGGTTGCTAGTAACTAGATTATCAAGATTATTAATCAGCTTACTAACAGATGTGTTTGTTAAACGAAGTTCTTTAGCAGTGGTACTAAATTGGTCTGCAGTATTACCAAATTGACTCAGAGTTTTGGTACTAGATGCACTGAGTTGAGTTGTTGCTTGTTGAATTGTATTAGTCGTCGCCGAAACGGAGTTCAGTTGTTGTTGAAGGTCTTTGCTTAAAACACTGAAGTTACGACTTAACTCAGCAATATTTGCCGCAGCAACAGCAGTATTTTCTACGGCCTTGTTAACATTTGCATAAAATTTGGGGTCACTGTATGCAGTTGCTAATTGAGTACTTGAGCGAATCAGTTCATCCATACTGATCCCAATCTGACCTTTTAATCGAGAACCATTACAGACGATAATTTGGGGATTGCAATTTTTTTCTAACGGTTTACCTACGACAGCCCCAGGAGGTAGCTGCGTTTTTGGTGTCATGTCAATAATGCTTTCGCCAATCAATCCAGACTGATTAGCATCAACTGTGACATTGCTAGGAATAATCAGGTTGGATTTGCTAATTTCAATTTCTACCTCAACGTTGTTTGGTCCAGGTCGAATAGCAGAAATCGTGCCTACCTTCACACCACGATACCGAACCACTGCCCCTTTTTGCATACCGCCTGCATTCGCAAATTCAACAATAGCTTTATATGAACTGCGAGCAACATTAAATTTAGTTAGCCACAATATGATTAACCCAAACACTCCCAGTCCTAGCAAAAACAACAACCCAACAGAACCTTCTCGAAAAGTTCGCGCAGAGGCGAAGCGGCTTGTTAATAAACTTCGCATTTTATTTTTCCTCACCTATGGATTTTAGATTTTAGATTTGAGGTTGTAGGTTTTTCTTCTATCTAAAATCCCAAATCCAAAATTACTCTAACCAGCAACGTGAATTGGTCCAGAAATGCTTCCACTAATAAATTGTCGAATCAAAGGATTGTCTGTAGTATCTATTTCACTGACACTACCCTGCCATTGCACTTTACCTTGGTAAAGAAACACCAATCTGTCAGCTGTGCGACGAATGGTACTTTGTTGGTGAGTGACAATCGCGTAGGTACTACAAACTCCCTGTATACATTGCAACTGCCGAATCAAATCTTCTATCACAGTCGAAGCAATGGGATCAAGTCCGGCTGTTGGTTCATCGTACAATAACACTTCTGGAGTGTCTTTGGGGTTATCGGGGTTAGACATAATCGCCCGTGCAAAGCTGACTCGTTTTCGCATACCTCCAGAGAGTTCGGCTGGGTAGCGATCGCCTATTTGTGATAACCCCACCATCTCCAATTTTTCATTGACGAGTTCTCGAATCCGAGAACGCCGCAGTTTTGAGTATTGATAAAGTGAAAAACCCACATTCTCCTCCACCGTTAAAGAATCGAACAACGCCGCCTGCTGAAACACCATCCCAATACCTACTGGATCTGTCCCATCCTCAATCAAACCTTCTCGGTGCACCCCTTTAATAAAAACGTCTCCAGAATCAAGAGCAATTAACCCAGCAATTACCCGTAAAATTGTTGATTTACCAGTACCACTAGGACCGATAATTCCTAATGCTTCGCCTCGGTAAATCGTCAAATCCACGTTATCTAAAACCTTATTGTTACCAAAGGATTTAGAAACGCCTTTTAGTTCAATCAAAGGTTCAGTCATTAGTCATTAGTTATTAGTCATTAGTCATTATTAAAAGGGAACAGGGAACAGGGAACAGGGAACAGGGAACAGGGAACAGGGAACAGGGAACAGGGAATAGGGAATAGGCATAGTGAGCTTTTTTCAAAAATCAAATAGGAGTCCTATATTAGACATTAGACATTAGTCATTAGAGATTAGTTAAAATAAGTTACTCTCAATTTTGAACTCTTGAAGAGCTGGACTTTGCAAAGCAGCGGACACATAACAAAAATGCAGGATAGTGATGTCATTGTTATCGGTAGTGGTATTGGCGGGTTAACAGCTGCTGCATTACTTGCTCGTTACGGTAAGCGAGTAATTGTGTGTGAAAGCCATACAATACCTGGAGGTGCTGCTCATACCTTCAGACGACGGGGATTTGAATTTGATTCCGGTCCCTCATTCTATTGTGGTCTGACAAGTGCCGAAAGTTTGAATCCCGTCAAACAAGTTCTTGACGTTTTAGGCGAATCTTTAGAATCTGTACCTTACGACCCCCTTGGACTCTACCATTTTCCTGAAGCGAGTTTACCTGTTTATAGTAACGCTGAGCTAACTCGTAAAGAAATTGCGAAAATTACGCCCCAAGGAGCGAAGGAACTCAAGCGCTTTGAGGAACGCTTGTTACCATTGTACGACGCAATGAAAGGTATTCCTACCCTAGCTTTACGAGCAGATTGGCAGGTGATTCCTGTGTTAATCGGACGTTACTTACCATCTTTGTTAAAGATGCTACCTCATTTGCCTCTTGTTCAAGCATCTGTCGGTTCTGTGATGGATGCAACAGTACAAGACCCATGGATACGGCGGCTCATCGACTTAGAATGCTTTTTACTATCTGGTTTAAAAGCACATGGCACTATTGCTCCAGAGGTAGCTTTTGTGTTAGGTGAACGTTCCCGCGCCGGAGTTGAATATCCTGTGGGTGGCAGTGGGGCTATTGTCAAAGCTTTGGTACGGGGGTTAGAACGTTGGGGCGGTCAGTTGCTTTTGGGACAACATGTAGAACAAATTTTAGTTGAAAATCACAAAGTTATTGGTGTCCAGTTGACAAAAGGTGAAATCCTCAAAGCACCTATTGTTATTTCCAATGCCAGTATTTGGGATACTTACACCAAGCTGTTACGTCCCGAGGATTTGCCCTCGTCTTTCCGCAAAGCTGCATTGAATACACCAGCAGTTGATAGCTTTATGCATTTACACTTAGGTATTCGTGCAGATGGTTTGGAAAACTTGACAGGACATCATGTCGTCGTTCACGACAGTAACAAGGATATCACAGTACCGGGAAATACTTGCATGATATCAATTCCTAGTGTGTGGGATGCAACACTTGCCCCACAGGGACATCATGTGATTCACGCTTACACCCTAGAACCATATGCGGGATGGGAACGGAACGACGAATATGAACACAAAAAGCAACAGAAAGCGCAAACTTTATATCGTGCCTTAGAGCAAATTATTCCAGATATTAGGGAGCGTGTTGTGTTGGAACTTATTGGCACACCCTTAACCCATGCTTATTATCTACGAAGATATCAGGGAACTTATGGTCCGGCTATTCAAGCGGGACAGGGGATGTTTCCAGGACCACACACACCAATACAGGGATTATATCGCGTCGGTGATAGCACCACACCAGGAATTGGTGTACCTGCAGTAGCTGCGTCTGGTATTTTGTGTGCGAATATGCTGGTGAAGTAGTGAAAAAAAAGGGGTGTAGGGGTGTAAGGGAAAGAATCTAGCCCCAAAAAGGGATACAAGCACTACTACCGCCCAGCACCGAAAAGCGGCGCGGCGCGATTTATATCAAATCCGTTTGTATTGGAATTCTTTCTCCTTTCTCTCTCTGTGCGCTCTCTGCGTCTGGTGCGGTTTTTTAATGATTCAGATGCCACCGGATTTGATATGACTTCTGTATTTTTCTTCAAAAATCAATTCTTCGGATTCCTATATTCCTCCAACAGTTGTGGGATGTAATCATACCCATCTACACCTATGACAGCAATGATTTTAGAACGATTTTTCTGCAAGAAATTTCTGAATGACTCTTCCCCGATTTGTCCTTGTAAAATTATGAGCCAACTCGCGGATTTTTGCCATTCATTTGAAGCGATTTGATTTAATAAATACATTCCCAAACAACCAGCATAAATTGCTTTTTCTTGGTCGGATAAATAATAATAAGCTTCACCTAAATTTGATAAGTTCAAACCTTGAAGATACAAATCACCAGAAATTTGTGCTGCTTGAAAGCCGTCTTCTAAATATTTAATCGCTGTTTGAGGTTGTTCGATGATGACATAGGCTACACCCAAACTACTAAAACACAAAGCTTTACTTTGAACATCGCCCAGTCGTTCTGATAGTGTTAAACCTTGTTGTAAGTAGTTAATCGCCATCTCATAAACCTCTGGTTCTAGTTGTTCCAGTTGCTGGGCTTGCATGACTTCGCTGTATCCCAAGTTTACCAGGGCATTTGCTTCACCTGTGCGATCGCCCGTTTGCCGACTCAATATCAATGCCCGTTGACTAAAGTCAATTGCATCACCATACGTTTTTTGAGCAACGTGAGTACGGCTGAGGTGGTTGAGATTGGCAATTTCACAAACGCGATCGCCTGCACTCCGCGCTATCTCCAAAGCTTGCTGATGAAACTCCACAGAACGCTTATATTGCCCAAATGCTCGTTGAGAAGAGCCTAAAAGCGTCAAAATCCGTGCTTTCTCTTGAGTTCCTTCTACCTGACGCAATGGTTCATCTAAATAATTCAGTGCATCTCGTAAGTACCTACCAGAAAAAGAGGCGAAAATTCCCCCGTACAACGGAAAGTATGAACGCTGTGCAAAGGTTCGCAGAATTTGCAGCATCACTTGAGAACAACCAGCGCTGTAAATTGATGCTGCGCTACCAAAGCCACTTGCCAGTTGACTCCAAATCACTGCAAATGTCAAGAAAGTTGAAATCGACAACTTAGACCCTGCTTTGACATTGTAAGGCTGTTGGTCAAACCAGTTGACTAACCCCCGTTGCAAGTACTGCAAAATAACTGCCATCTCTACCCAATGACTCAGGCTGACACTGCTATGCTGTTGTGCAAATTCAATTGCAGACTTCTCCAAAGCTAAGTAGCGAAACAGTGCTTGGGGAAACTCGCTATTCACTTGCTTTGCCCAAGTTGCCCAAGGACCACGTTCTCCCGGTACACCACCAAATCCCAAGGATTCCCGACTTTGCTCGTACATCCAACTGACTAAGTGGTCTTGCAGTCTCTGCCAACCAGCTATGCCACGGTTTATACCATCTGATATTTCCTGAAAATCCGAATCAGCTTGAGCAAATTGTTGTAAAGACTTTGACACTTGCTGGAGTTGTTGCAAATTCAGTGGATTTTTGCGGTTGAAGTCGAGAGTGCGTAAGAATGCAGCCAGACGACTCCCGACTTCGGCTGTCGTCACTTCTCTAAATCCTGAGACAATAGCTTCTGTGGCTTTATTTTCCTGTTGAGCGCGTTGCCATTGACTTTGAATTGTTTTGATTGCCCGCAGACTCCGGGTTGCTTTGGCTTGCTTGAGTTCGTCTTTTTGGGTGTCTACTTGGTGTTGGGTGGAATTGAGGCGATCGCTCAAAGCCAGTTCAAAAACTTCCCCCGTGTCAGCAGTCACACCTTTGATCAACATTTGATAAACCTGCTCTTGAGAGCTAATCTTGCCCTTGAGCGTGGTTTGGACAATTTCGTCGATTAAGGCGAGATACTTTTCGCGCAACGGCAGAGAGTCAGACACTTTAGCAACCAGAATAGGGATATGTCAATTTTAGTTGCTGTGTGGGTTAAGTTGCAGAAGAAGACCGTGCCAAGATTTCAACTAGAACGGTTAGGAGTACTCCACGTTGGTTTTACCCCACCCCTTACCCCTCTCCTTAATAAGGAGAGGGGCGGTTTTGGCGCAAGACAAAACCGGGGTGAGGTAGAGCGACAATTGTGGGCAAGTAGCAATATTGCATCCCGGTAACCTAATAACAAGAGTTTCAGCTTAAATTGACACCAATGAGGCTACCCGTGCCTCTACATAGATGCGGCTTGATATTAAGCGGTTTTCTCTCGTTCCCATGCTCAGCATGGGAATGCACATCTGTGGGCTGCTGCCTCCCAATGATTCTTCTGAAGATTTTCAGTAATTTTGTTACGAAAACAGAAACGCATATTGGCTTGCGTAAATGAACGTTATACAATCAACATTACATTCTCCAGAGAATTTCTCAAACAATTCAATAAACAATCAATTGCAATAATATCGCTGTCATTGATAAATTATTGAGGCTTAAACATGAACAGGAGTGCAAAGCTTCGGTCTATTTTTTGCTGCTCATTTTCTAAGTTTTCTCGCTACAGTTTAACATTATTACTCACAGCAGTCTTATTATCTGACTCAGTAGTAGCAACACCAAGAAATGCAAGTTTGCAGATAGCACAGCAGTCAAACACAGATCCATACAATACCTTCACCCCAGAGCAAAAAAAACTGGCACAGGAAGGACTTAAACTGTTTGATGAAGGGCAGAAACTGCTTGATCAGGGAACTCTAGAATCAAAGCAACAAGCAATTCAGAAATATGAAGCAGCATTAAAATTCGCGCGACAATTACCCGATAAAAGACTGGAAGTAGTCCTGCTACTTAATATTGGTAGTGTCTACTTGAACTTGGTCGAAAACAACAAAGCGTTGGAATATCAAAAACTAGCACTATCTATTAGTCGTGAACAGAAGTTGACATCTCAAGAAGCTGACATGCTCTGGGGTCTGGGTGTAACATACTCGAACATGGATGATAACCAAAAAGCTTTGGAAAATTTTAACCTTGCGCTTTCCATGTTTCGCTCTGAAAAACGACCCAAGGATGAGGCTAAAACTTTGAAGTCTATCGCTAACATTTATGCGGAACAGTTTGATAAGCGCCAAGAGGCAATTCAAGCATACAAACAAGCTTTAGCTCTTCAACAAAATGATCCTCCAAGCCAAGCCAGTACTTATAATTCTATGGGTTTAGCATATTGGAACTGGGGTGAGAATAAGAATGCTCTTGACTCCTATGATCAGGCTCTAGAAATCTACCGCCGAATTAACGATGTCTCTGGACAGGCTGGAGTCCTTGTGTCTAAGGGAAGAGTTTACGGTATATTAGGTGAGAATCAGAAAGAGCTCGAACAGCTACAACAAGCACAGAGATTATTACAACAAGTTCCTCAAGATCGACTATCTCAAGCAAGTATTCTGATGAGTTTTGCATCTACTTACCGGTCATTGGGCGAAAATCAGAAAGCGCTTGATTACATCCAACAAGCGCGATTCCTGTATAAAAAAGTAGGATATCCTAGCGGAGAAATCTTGGCTCTGAAGCAAATATCTAGTTTCTACCAGGTGTTCATTGGGGAGTATGGGAAAGCACTGGATGCCTTAGAGGAAGGGCTTACCGTTGCCCGTGCTATTAACAACCGTGTAGAAGAAGCTGAAATACTCAACGAGAAAGCAGATGTCTTAGCATCACAAGGTGAGTATCAGAAAGCACTGGATACCTTCAATCAAGCACTCACTATTCAGCGTCAACTAAACATACGCGGTGGACAAGCCGACACCCTTGATAATATGGCGAAGCTCTACAGGTCATTAGGCGACTATCAGCAGAGTATTAACACTTGTCAACAGGCGCTGGATTTATATCGGCAATTAGGCGATCGTAAAAATGAAGTTTTCAGTCTGAACTCCATTGGTGATGCTCATTATGAAATGAAAGATTATCCTCAGGCTATAGAATATTACAACAAAGCGCTGTCTCTGAGTCAACAGATCGGAGGTCTATTTCAACAATCACTTCTATTCGGTAAGTTGGGAAGAACTTACCTGTCATTAAAGGAGTATGACAAAGCGCTAAATAATGCCAACAAGTATCTTTCTATGGTGCGTCAACAGAAGAACAAACCGTTAGAAAGTTCTGCCTTAGGTTTACAAGGGAGAATATACCAGGAAAAGGGAGATTATCAACAAGCGCTGTCCATATCCCAGCAGTCAAAATCTTTGGTTCAACAATTAGGAAATAAGTATACAGAAGCTGCTGTCCTCAGAAATATCGGCAAAACATACAACTCCTTAAAACAATATCAAACAGCGATTGACACGCACAATCAAGAACTCGCCATAAGAAAAACTTTAGGCAACAAAGCAGAGGAAGCAGCAACACTTTACCAAATTGCTGTGAATGAACGCGATAGAGGTAATTTACCAGCGGCTCTCACCTACATTAAACAAACAACTGAAATTATTGAAGGGATACGTGGCAAAGTCACGAGTCTTGACTTGCGTAGTTCCTACTTTGCCACAGTTCAAGATTATTACCAATTCTACATTGACCTGTTGATGCAACTGCACAAAAAAGACCCATCAAAAGGATACGATGCAGAAGCGCTGCACATCAGCGAACGCTCCCGCGCTAGGGGTTTGATAGAACTGTTAACCGAAGCTCATGCTAATATCCGCAAAGGCGCTGATCCAAAACTTTTGGCAGAAGAACGCCGCTTGCAGTTTCTTTTGGAAGCGCGACAGAAACGGTTAATATCACTGTTTGAATCTAAGATCAAGGTCAGCGAACAACAAATCGCAACCCTGAATACAGAAATTGCAAATCTTCTTAACCAATACCGTGAACTTCAGGCAAAAATCCGCACGACTAACCCTAAATATGCTGCACTGAAGTATCCCGAACCCCTAAAGTTACCCCAAATTCAGCAACAACTCGATAAAGACACCCTGCTGTTGCAGTATTCCTTGGGTAAAGAACGCAGCTATCTTTGGGCGGTGACTCCCAATTCTGTTGACACCTACGAACTCCCTGGACGCGAAGCGATAGAAAAATCAGCAGCCACATTCAAGGAACTATTGAAAAAATGTCAAAAACTAGGTTTAAACTGCCAGAAGTTACCCACAGAACAAAAAGTTAAGGATTTTCAAGAAATCACCCAAGCTGCAACTGAACTCAGCAAGCTTATCTTTGCACCCGTTGCACAGAAGTTGGGGAAAAAGCGCTTGGTTATTGTCGCGGATGGTGGATTGCAAGAAATTCCCTTTGCAGCATTATCACAACCAAATCAGAACTCGCCAACCAACCTTGAAAAGTCCCCACAGGCTGGCAAATCTAATTATCAGCCTCTGTTAGTCAACCACGAGATTGTCAATCTACCTTCTGTCACAGCCATAGCCATCCACCGAAACGACTTAAACAAACGCCAACCCGCACCCAAAACCCTAGCCGTCCTAGCTGATCCTGTATTTGCGCTTGATGACAAGCGATTCACAGGTAAAGATCCTTCCCTCGGTCCTGAACTCAATCTCGAACAGTCCAGCCTCAAACAAACCGCGAGAAATCTTAAACTTGACAGATTAGGACGGCTACCGGGTACACGCACAGAAGCTGAACAAATCTTAAAACTTGTCTCGCCTTCAGAAAGTTTGTACGCTTTTGATTTTGATGCCAACTACAACTTTGCAACTAGTCAAAAACTCAAACAATATCGATTCATACTCTTTGCAACCCACGGTTTTGTTGACCCTATCAACCCAGAAAAATCGGGAATCATACTTTCTCAAATAGACAAACAAGGTAAATCTTATATTCCAAGTATCCTACGCTTGGGTGATATTTTTAACTTGGACTTGGGTGCAGATTTGGTTGTGCTGAGTGCTTGCGAAACGGGTTTAGGTAAAGATGTCCAAGGTGAAGGATTAGTGGGCTTGACAAGAGGATTGATGTATGCAGGGGCAAAACGTGCTGTGGTGTCTTTGTGGCAAGTTAACGACACCGCAACATCGGAATTAATGCCCCTATTTTACACAGCAATGTTGCAGCAAAAGACATCTCCCACAATTGCCCTGCGTGAAGCACAACTCAAACTGTGGAGGCAAGAAAATTGGCGAAACCCTTACTATTGGGCGGCTTTTACCTTGCAAGGCGAGTGGAGATGAGGTTTTTGGTTCCGTTCATGTCTCGTTCCTTGTCAGAGACAAGGAATGCAGCAATGGAGGCAAAGCCTCCTGAGCCACTAGAGGCAGCAGCCCACAGCAAATTGCATTCCCAGGCTAGAGCCTGGGAATGAGAGTGAGTGCAGGGTAACACTCCTCGTGAATTGAACCCTCTCCGAAATCGCGGAGAGGGTGCCGGAGGCGGGTGAGGTTATTCGTTTTTTTATAAGTGTTTATCCGGACATGATACCAAATATTGAATTTAGGAGTGTTAATAATCATGAAGAAAAAATCTTTCGTCCTCTTGTTGGCTGGACTTCTTGGTGTCACAACTCTTACTAGTCGTGATTGGACATCAGTACAAGCACAAGCACAAGTAAAACCACAGCAAAGCATCACACCCAAATTCATCAGTTCCCAACAAGCAGGTCAACTTAAGCTGCTAGGTGATGCAAAACCTTTTATACCTCCGAGTTTGGGACGGTCTGCAAAACCTGACGAAGGCGACTCTAGAGGAATTCCTAGTGGTATAGATAATCGTATCCCGATGTTGAGCCGAAAATATCCTTGGTCGGCAATTGGTCGAGTCCAGGGAACTACAACCGATGCCAGAGATTATCATTGCACAGGAACATTAATTAGCGATAATTTGGTTTTGACGAATGCTCACTGCGTTATCGACCCCGAAACTGGCAAACTCAGCACGAAAATCGAGTTTATGCCAAATGTCATTGATAAGAATTACCAAGACATAGCGCAAGTTGAGCAAGTTGTTTACGGTACAGATTTCAAGAAAGGCAGCAGTCTGAATCCTAATGACTGGGCAATTATGAAAATTAATCAACCTCTAGGTCGTAAATACGGTCATTTGGGACTGCAATCTATACCTTCTACTACGCTTGTTCGCAAGCAGAAAGCTTTCTTTTTCGTGGGTTATTCTGGTGATTTTCCTAACGAAAAGTATCAAAAATATTTCACTGCAGGTCCAGGATGGACGGCAAGTTATGAGGAAAAATGCAGCATCGTGAAGGAAGAAGCTGGTTTTTTATTACATGATTGCGCCACTGCTGGCGGTTCTTCCGGTGGGGCGATTATCGGCGTAATTAATGATGCTCCTTATATTGTGGCTCTTAATAATGCTGAAGTGAAAAGACCTAGTACTGGACAGGATATCATCAACTTGGCGGTGAAAATTTCTACCATCGAGCAGGCTTTGGGTAGAAATTAGATAGGCTTATATCATGTTCGGATGAACACTTATAAAAAACGAAGAACCCTCCGGGTATGACCTTCGGTCACGCTGCACTAACGCCAGTCGCCTGCGCCAGGGAAACCCTCCCGCAGCGCTGGTCTCACCTCACCCCGCCCAGAGGGCACCCCTCTCCTTAATAAGGAGAGGGGATGGGGGTGAGGTCTTTTTATTGTAAGTAATCAAACGAACTTGATATTAGTTGTGGTCAGCAGAGGAAGAATGAGGGGATGAAGTTGAAAAGGAGTGCGATTGTGAGGAGCGATCTGCCGAAGGCAGTAGCGCTTCGCTATCGCACCCTAAAAAACGTATCACCACCCGTTACGAATGAAAGAAACTTGATTGGCAAAAATCGACTTTTGCAACATCACTGATAGTTTCTACCACTCAGCAATCTTGACCAAGTTACCCTTATCAGCATTGTATTGTAAAGTCGCATTCAGAGAGAGTGGCTGACTAATACTTGAAAGAAACTTAATCACATCTGAAATCATCAGAGTTCCAATCAAAGTATTGAGATATGATATTGATGACGATACAACTTTTAAAGAACTTTCATTTTGCCGCTTCTCCAGTTCTTGATTGTGCTGAATAAACTTTTCCATATGGCTCTTTTCTGTCAATAATGGACCTACTATGCCATGATAAACTCCCACACCTGAGAACATACATGGTACATTTTCCTGTATGCAATACTGTGCTATCCATGACTCAATCAAAATTGGTGGTGTGTCAGCACAACAGAGAATAAAATCTGGCTTTTCTAAGTCCTCTAAACCTTTATATAAATCTTCTATTGAATGAATTCTTATTCTACGAGTATGGACTTTTGTATCAGGGTTTCTCGCTAAAATATAGTTACGCAGTGCTTCAACCTTCGGCGTACCGACGTCAGCCTGACTAAAACAAAACTGACGGTTAAAGTTTGTTAGATTTACAGTGTCATCATCGACCAATATAAAGTTTTTAATTCCAGCAGCTACCAGATGTTGGGCTGCAATATTTCCACCTCCACCACAACCGATAATACAGACAGACTGTTTTGAAAGCTTTTGTTGTGCAGCATTGGGATCGTCAACGAAATCTGAAAAGAACTCGACTTGCTTCTCGAAAAGTGTTTCCTTGAATTCGTTTTCATAGAAAGGTCTTACTACACCCTTAGAATCCAACAGTGAAATCACTTTTTCAAGTCTATCGCCTGGGAGTAAAGATGCTAATGCATTAAGCTGTGTTCCTACGACTATTTGCTTTAATGCTTGCACTACCTCTTGAGGGATATTAGATAGTACGAAAGACTGTTGACCATTGGTTAGTATAGTTTTCTGTTTTGACGGAAAGAATAAATATATACTAGGCTTAAAGGTAATTCCATCTTGGAATTTATTCAATATATTCATAGTTAGCCAAAATTTTCAATACACTTACGACTTGATTCAAAGATTGATTAGAGAGTCATTCCCGAGAAACTCATGTCATATTTAATAGCCAAAGTCAATTCTTAATTGACTTTGGCTATTATCTGGCAACTTTAGTTTCTGACAGTTATGGTGACAATTGATTCTCAAGTAATAAGTGGGAGTAAAGAGACTGATGAATCTGACTCCCAACTTGAGTGAAAACTTAGCTTGTGTTGTCTAGAACATCAGTTTAGTAATGCTAGGTTTACAGACTTCAGCAAGTAGATATTTGAAAAGGGAATGCCAAATTTCTATCTTCTTGTTACCAGTCTGATTACTGAATTGATGTTTAAGAACTGAGCAAGTATTCGTATCTGAGTGAATACAGCATTTACAGTCCAAATTTTTAATAATTAGACAGACTACAAGCAAGTAAGTTAAGTGAGTGAAATTGCAATTGCCTTAGATTCAGCTTGTATCTATGTTGTCAAGCGTTACCTGTTGAGCAACGTCTCAGGTTCTTACCATCTCGTAGGATATGTTACTTTATTGTCAATGCCATCAGAATCATTGTTGCTACCACCTATTGCAATCGGCGCATTAACTACTGTAGTATTACCATTTAGAAAACCATTTAGTAATCCTAATCCACCTTGAATCTTACCAGTTTCGTCAGCACCTAATTCGGTGATAAAACTTTCAGGATTTTCAAAAAACAATTCAGCGTTAGCAGATTTGAGATTTCCAACAGTAATGTGAGCCACTTCAGTTTTCCTCTAAGTAAGATTTGTTTGTGTTTTTCAACAAAACAGAAATGTTTTATTGCTGATTACCAGCTTAAATAAGAAATTTATGACATTCAAGTAGTTTCAAGTATACTTTAAGACATAAAAGTTACATTTGTTGTCAAATTCAATTCGCACTAACTTGATTAGGCATGGACTAAATAGTCGGAAAACGCCAAACTAGAAGAGTTTCAGTAAGAAAGCTTTATACTTATACGTAAATATACTAATAAAATTAACTGCCAATTTCCGATAGAACTGACATAACTAGTGCAGTTATTACTTAAGTGATATCTTGCACCTAGCCGTATAAACCACGAGAAAGCAGCAATAACCGCAATCAAGCTACATTTTTTGATGCGGCTATTTATCGAAAATTAAGTACTTTGCTCTTAATACTTAGTGCTGAGATAACATTCATGTTTTCAGGTGCAAGATCTAAGCACCCCACAAGGGAGAAGTCAGGCATTTACCCATTCAAAAGCCATTATCAATAAACATCGGGGAGGGCAGTTAACGGCGATGGGGTTCTTTCTATGCATCTTCATATGAAAACGGTATGAGAATCAAATCGTGGAAAAAACTATACTGTTTCTGTTTCTCAGACTTTCCATAAAAAGTCAATATTTTAAATCTGTTATAAATACAGCCAAGCAACTAAAAATCCGGACAACTTTTATCTAGTAAAACAGACATAAATGTTTTCATTATGTTGTCAAAGAATAATGATTTTATTCGACAACAGAGATGTTTATAAAAAAAACGCTCAAGCAAGCAAGATTTATGATGTATAGACGACATATAACTGCATCCTTTTTGTCTATTTACTAGTCATGAAAACCTTGAATACCTAGAGTAAATAGCAGAAGATAGTTAACAGGAAGAGACAAGACAAAGTCCAATCCTAAAACAAAGAACTTGAACCAGGAGTACATTTCAAATGGCTAAGATTACAATTGCTCAACTGCCAACCTCTGACAGCTATATCAATGAGCTATCAAATACTGAGCTTGATGCAACAAAAGGTGGAGACGGAAACAACGGCAATAGCATTAGTTTTGGCAACGGAAACGGCGGCAATAACGTTAATATTGGCGACGGGAAAGCTGTAAATAACTATGACTATGGATATCGCCGTTGGTGGTAATAAAAAGTTATATCACTAATCGTTTCTATAAATTTGATAAATAAAGCTTGAGTGATAATCTTCTTTATAAAGAATGACATTCACTCGCTTTACTTCTGAATTTATTGCCAGTCTTATCCTGCATCTTACTCAAATAAGATGCAGGTGTTTTCTTAAAGGAAACACTAGACTTCGTGGCAGTTGTAGAGAACTTTGAACGCTTAACTCTTAATTCTGAACGCTTAACTCTTAACAGAACCTCGTAAAATCTCACTTTTGCAAGAGGTCTACTCTGTTATTAATCTGGACACAAAAGAACTAGATGATCTTATGATAAGTCCGGAATAATTTTCATCTGGTCAATTTGTTGTTTTAGCCACTCTGAGAAGAAATTTGTAGTTATTCTATTGCGTAGTTTATCATTCAATTGTGGTTGAACGATTTCTTCCACAAAAATTAAATTGATTCCTGAAGACGTCACAATTGGCTTGAGAAGCTGAGGCGGCTTAGCAGCAAAGACAGCGGCAGAAATTTCTGGCTTTAAATCTTTACGATACACTGTCCCCCGATATCCGCATTTTCGGCGTAACTCTGTGTCCTGGACATATGTGTGAGCAACATCATAAAAGCTCATTTCACCTTCTTTTATAGTGTAATAAAGCTCTATTGCCAAATCTTCATCATCTAAGACAACTTCGTACATGACTGCGCCAATATAGTCTAGTTGGTTTTCAAAGAAATAGGGTTCAATTTTATCTGCAAACAGATGTTTGACCAACTCTTCAGAAATGCTGCTGGTGTATGCGATTTGTTCAAAGTCTTCAATGGAAAGGTGATGTTTTTGGAGCCATAGCCATGTCTCTTCAGCACTTCCAAGGTTGTTTATTAATCGGAAAGTATCTGCTGTTTTCTGGAGTACTTCATCTTCTACCTCAATGCCAATCTTCTCAGCAGCAACTGCAACAATTTTACGGGTTACAATCTCTTGGATAATTTCCGGAATTTTACAAGATAGCTTGACTTGTTGAAGAACATCTTCGTTGGTAATAGTAACAGTATTTAACATCATATTTATTCCAATTAAGTCAATAAATTTAAACCTAGCACTTTCTATAATTTCAAATTGCCTTTCTGCAACTGCTGAAACGGATCGAGCAGAAAATCAATAATCCGACGTTGTCGTACAATCACCTCAGCTGTCGCTGTATCTCCAGGACGCAAGGAAATACATTTATCTGCCTTGGGAATACAATTCTGTTTCAGGGCAATTTCTAAGTTATAAGCTGCCACTTTTCCATTAGCTGTTACCACCTCTGTTGTAGTAGGAGAAATCTCCACTAATTCTCCTTCTACAACTCCATAATCCTGGAATGGATAAGCATCAAACTTTAGCTTAACTGGCATTTTTTTCTGTAATGAACCACTCTCGGCTGTCGTTATCTGTGCCCGAATAATTAAAGGCGCACCTTCAGGGGCAATTTCTGCAATCATTGTTCCTGACTGCACGACAGCCCCAGCCCTTTGTATTGGTAACTGAAACACTCTACCAGCGACAGGTGATTTTAAGACTCTTTGCCCTAACTGTAGCTGTAAACTTTGAATTTGACTTTTACTTTGAGCAATCTCTGACTTGAGGGTAGTCATTTCTGTTTCGAGATTCTTCAATTGTTCTTCACTTTTTAAGACAGCTAGCTTCCCAGAATGAGTCAAAGTTTGATAACTTCTTTGCTGTTCCTTCAGGCGCAAGTAAGCCTGTTCAATCTCAGCTTTGGCTTTGCGAATAGTCTGCTGATAATGACTTTGTTGTTCTGCTAAGCGTAGTTTCGCTTGCGAAATCTCTGATTGACTTTGTGCAAACGACTTTTGCCTTTCGTTTGCCATGTCTTGCTTTTGTACAACATTAACTTCTGCAACGATCCCTTCTTGACTTAACTGTCTATAGCGTTTCACCTCCTGCTGGGCACTGGCTAAACCACTCTCTACAAACTTACTTGCTGTTTGACTAGATTCAACAGTTTGTCTTGCCTGGTTGACTTGTGTCAGTTTTTCTTCTTTTTGTAGTTCATAAGAATTTTTGAGTTCACTAAAATTCTGCTGCGCTTGCTCAATTTGAGCCTGTTTTTCTAACTCTTGTGCTTGACTTTGTTGTTGCTGAGTTGTCAAAGCTACGACTAACTGTTTTTTCAAAACATTCAACTGCGAAAGCCGATTTAACTGCCCTTCCAATTTCTCCTTTACCTGATGTAATTCGGTTTTAACTAATTCCGAATCCAATATCAACACAGGTTCCCCAGGTTTGACTAATTCACCTTCTTTTACCGGAATTTGGGCAACAGTTCCGGTAACAAGAGTATCTAAGTTAACTGTCTTACCCTTCGGTTCAAGTCTTCCTCTCGCAGTGCCTGTTTCATCAACTTTAAACAACATCGCCCAAGGCAAAACAATAGCCGAAAAACTCAACAGAAAATATAGTAATCCTTTCGTCCAAACGTGAGGTAAGCTATCAAGTAAATCTTGAGTGACCTCAGACCAATCATCCTTTGGCTTATCACTTGGCTTAACTGAGATTTGAGAGTTGAGAATTTCCTGATAGTTTTTACTCTCTTGGATGTGAGTGTGAACCTTTCCATTTAACGTATTTGTCATGATTTATCCTTACAAAGTTTTGGATTTTGGCAGCAGGAAATAGGGAGATGAAGGAGATGAAAAATTTTCTCCCCCTCCTTAAGAACTGCTCTTTCTTGTCCTCTCACGCCGCCATGTTCAGCTGCTGTTGTTGATTGAGATAGAAATAATGTTCTCGGTTTGCCATTAACGCTTCGTGAGTTCCACTCTCAATCAACACACCCTTATCTAAAACTAAAATCAAATCTGCATTTCGTATTGTCGAGAGGCGATGAGCAATGACTAAAGCGGTTCGTCCTTTGAGGATTGTGTTCAAGTTCCTTTGAATAATCCGTTCTGACTCTGTATCTAGATGGGAAGTCGCCTCGTCAAAAATTAATAAGCGGGGATTACCTAATAATGCTCTGGCGATCGCAATCCGCTGACGTTGTCCACCAGACAACAAACCCCCACCTTCACCAATTTGGGTTTCATAACCCATAGGCAACTTTTTAATAAACTCATCAGCACCTGCTAAATTTGCCGCTTCAATAACCTCTTCTAAAGTTGCCCCTGGATGTCCTAAACTGATATTTTCTCGAATCGTGCTGCCAAACAAAAAAGTGTCTTGATCCACAACTCCAACAGACGAACGTAAAGAACGCAGGGAAATACTCGTAATATCTAGTCCATCAATCAATATCTGACCATCTGTTGGAGGGTACAACCCTAAAACTAACTTAGAAATTGTCGTTTTTCCTGAACCACTACGTCCCACCAGCGCCACCATTTGCCCTGGTTGTATTTCAAAGTTTAGATTTTGTAGAATATTAGTGTCGCTTTCTTTGTGATAACGAAAGGTGACATTTTTAAAGCAGATGTGTCCATGAATGTCTGGTAAAAATTGCCGTGTTTGATGCTGAAAATCTTCTTCTGGTTCTGCATCTAACACATCATTAATACGTTCTGTTGCAATCACCACTTCCTGCAATTGATTCCACAACACGGTTAATCGTTGGAAGGGCGAAATAATCTGACCTACCAGCATATTAAATGCTACCAATTGCCCAATTGTTAATTGATTTTGAATCACCAAAGATGCTCCAAACCATAGCAAGAGGGTAGTTGCTACGGCTTGAATAGTATTGCTAAATATTTGCAGACCATTGCTGATAACTTGGCCGGAGAAGTTAGTTTTTACCTCCTTATGTAATAACTCCTCCCAATGCCAACGCACTGTTTGTTCTACCGCCGTGGATTTTACCGTCCGCACACCAGTCATGATTTCAATCAGGTAACTACTTTCATTGGTCACAGCATGAAAGATTTCTCTGGAAATCTTTTGTAAAAAAGGTGTCGCAATCAACGCCAGCAAGAAAAAAGGCGGTATAATCACCAACGCCAGCAATGCCATTTTCCAGCTATACCAAAACATCAATCCTACATAGATAAAAACCGTGAGGAAGTCCAGCAGGATAGACAAAGCCTCACCAGAGAGGAAGCGTTGGATTTTGCGGTTTTCTTGTACGCGAGAGATAATATCTCCAACATAACGGGATTCAAAGAAACTTAAAGGAAGTCGCAAAGTGTGGCGAATAAACCCCACAATTAATGCCACATCCAGCTTATTTGCCGTGTGAAATAAGAGATATTGTCGCAAACCCATGATCGCGACGCGAAACAGGCTAAAAATCAGCAACCCCAACCCCACCGCCGTTAACGTGAGTTCCGAACGCTGCACCACCACTCGATCTAAAATTAACTGGGTGAATAAAGGAGTAACCAGTCCAAATATCTGGATAAATATAGAAGCGACAAGCACTTCTAGCATGACAACAGAGTGGGGCTTAATCAACTCAAAGAATTGCCAAAAGGGAGTTGTTGTTTCTTTGGCATCCTTTAGTGAGGCTGTGGGTTCTAGAAGCAGTGTGTAGCCAGTCCATTTTGCTTTAAATTCTGCATGGCTGAGGGTGCGTTGACCAATGGCGGGGTCTGCAACTATGACATTTCTTTTGTTAATTTCATAGATAACGATGTAGTGCTTCCCTTCCCAGTGGACAATGGCAGGTAATTTCTGCTTCGCCAACTGGTCAAGACTCGCTTTTACTGGTCGAGTACCAAACCCAAGACTTTCTGCAGCTGCTGATAACCCACGCAACGACGCGCCACTGCGGTCAACATTAGCAATATCCCGGACGCGGTTGATACTGAAGCGTTTCCCCCAATAACGAGATATCATCACCAAACAAGCTGCACCGCAGTCAGATGCACTTTGTTGGGCAAAAAACGGATAGCGTCGAATCATCCGTTGCCAAAAATGCCCAACTCGTTGCTTAGGATTTGGGAAGTAAGCTTTGCTTATCCTTTTCCCTTGCTTTGGTTGTACTGCTGATGTTGAGGAAATATCTATCTTAGGATATGGTTTGCCTACATTGACAAATGTTGTTTGAGAGTCATTTCTCCCCAAAAGTCGGGAGTTGCGTGTTTGCGCTTGATTCTGCAAGTGTTCCCGAATTTGTGGGTGTTTAGCCATAAGTGGTAGCAGCACCTCTTTTGGAATAAAACACACCTGTAAATTCAACGCAGCCCTAGCTTTGTAAGGCTGAAAATCAGACTCGGGAAATAAAGTAAATTCGCCAAACGACGCACCAACCTCTAAGGAGGCTATCAATTCTTCTGCGTCGTTTAGCAACCTTACCTTCCCAGCAACAACAATGTAGATGCCGGGTTCAACGTGGTTTTTTTGCCAGAATTTTCCGACTTTTGGATTCAGAATTTTAGCCGCGTGAAGGCAACGCTGAAACTCTTCTTCAGAAAGAGAATATCCTAGACCATTGTTCAACTGTTTTAAGACAAGCAAGTGCGCTTGTGTTGGATTGTGCACCATAGATATCTGAATCAGTCCCTCCTACATTGTGAGATTAAGAGGCAATAATTCAGTGCAATCCGGCGGATTAGCCGAATTTAGGTCACGAATTAAGATTTTTGAACTCTTAGCCAAGTCACTCTTATTTGTGTCTTTATCAGCATTTTTCGGTTTTGATTTAGTAGATAACCCCATCTGTTTGAGTAAGCGAAGGATATGGCGATCGCTTACCTCAACTCCAAATTCTTTTGCCAAATGTTTTCTCAGCCAGTTTGCTGTCCAACGTTGAAAAGAATAGCCGTAATCACGAGGACTATTGTTTACTAATTGCTGCAAACGCTGCAAATATTCGTCATTAACAGCCATTGGACGACCAATTGGACAATCCTGCCATTGGTGCGCCATACCTGTACGCGCTATATGCGTCCAATGCCTTGCTGTTGCTGGAGAACACCCTAAAGTTCGACAAATTTCGGTTTGGGATTTCCCCTCATCTACAAGCAACATAATCTCGATACGCTGGCGGTATGACTCCGGTAAATCTTCCTGTAGACTTTTTTGCAAAAGTTTGTGTTGAAACACTGTCAAAAAGTTACCATGAGTCACTTTCGGATTCTTGGTATCTAATTTACCTTGATAGTGTGACATATCTGTAAAATTTAGCTGTTTATTGTGAAAGGGTTTACCTTAGGGACACACGTGATACCAATTCAAAATTCAAAATATGCCCTATGCCTGCCTTCGCCTGCGGCGAACGTGCGCCTTTGGGGCTTAGCGTCTCCGCAGGAGATACAAAATTCAATCCGGAAGAAAGCCTAAGATAACAAGGGTTTGGGAATGTGTATCTGTCGCATTCTTTTTTCAAATTGGTATGATTTTGCTAACTTTTGTACAAAAAGTCATATAAGTGCTCATAAGCAGCTAATAACAGTACATACTTATTTAAGAAAACTTTTCTCAGAAGTCAACTCCGTAATAACACTGAATAATACTGTTGTTGTTATTTTCTTTAATATCTATTCATGAAAGATTTAAGATTGACACTTTCCATGCAAAAAGTTTAATAAAGTTACTCAAATATATGTCAAAAATTTACAACTCCAGTACTGAAAGTAAAAAGTACTACTAGATTTAGCAGCACATATCTGGGAGAGGAAGTTGAGGATGATGATCCAGCATTTGAGGAAAAAATGCTGAATTTGACTAAGAAATTAGAGTAGTAATTCCAGGAGTCGGCAGGGTTAGAAGCGATAATAAAAGAGAATTTACGCGGTTTGGGTTATGAACTGGAGTTTAGACTAAAAGCGATATGACTGTAATTTAGACTACTTTTAGTATTTTTTCAAATGCTACGAATAAACGGCAGCCTTTATTCTAATTTTGTTAGATCTTTGTTAAGAAACTTTACAACCCTCTTAACAAAAGGAAATAGTTCTAATGGTAGTTGTACATGAGAATAATGCACTACATCGCGTTGTCATCATTGGTGGAGGCTTTGGTGGACTGTATACAGCAAAGACTCTTGCCAAAGCGAATGTCAATGTGACTCTTATTGATAAACGTAATTTTCATTTATTTCAGCCGCTTTTATATCAAGTTGCGACAGGTACGCTATCACCTTCTGATATCTCCTCACCATTACGAGCTGTATTCAGGAAAAGCAAGAATACAAAAGTGTTGTTGGGAGAAGTAAATGATATTGATCCAGAAGGCAAAGAAGTTATTCTGCGTGATAGAACAATACCTTACGATACATTAGTTGTTGCCACAGGTGCTAACCATTCCTATTATGGTCACGATAACTGGAGACCATTGGCTCCTGGCTTGAAAATTGTTGAAGACGCCATAGAAATACGTCGCCGGATATTTTCGGCATTTGAAGCAGCAGAAAAAGAAACTGACCCCGAACTACGCCGTGCTTGGTTGACTTTTGTGATTGTCGGAGCGGGTCCCACTGGTGTAGAGTTAGCAGGTGCGATCTCAGAATTGGCAGCCCATACTCTCAACGAAGATTTCCGCAACATCGACACAAGAGAAACTAAGATTTTATTATTGCAAGGGGGCGATCGCGTCCTCCCTCATATGGCACCACAGTTATCAGAAGTCGCAAAAGTATCTTTGCAAAAGTTGGGTGTCGATACCCAAATTAATACCAGAGTAACAAATATTGAAAATGATATCGTTACTTTCAAGCAAGGTGATAAAGTTCAAGAAATTGCTTCAAAAACTATATTATGGGCAGCAGGTGTGAAAGGTTCCGCTATGGGGCAAGTTTTAGCAAACCGCACAGGTGTAGAGTGCGATCGCTCCGGACGTGTCATTGTAGAACCAGACTTGACAATTAAGGGTTATAAAAACATCTTTGTCATCGGAGATTTAGGCAACTTCTCTCATCAAGATGGAAAACCCTTACCTGGTGTTGCACCCGTAGCCAAACAAGAAGGAGAGTATGTAGCTAAACTCATTAAAAAACGCCTTCAAGGTCAAACACTACCACAATTTCGTTACAACGACGTAGGTAGTTTGGCGATGATTGGCAAAAATTTAGCTGTTGTAGATTTAAGCTTCATCAAACTCCAAGGTTTCCTTGCTTGGATATTTTGGTTAGTCGTTCATATCTACTTCTTAATCGAGTTCGACACTAAATTACTAGTAGTATTTCAGTGGGCATGGAATTATCTGACTCGTAGTCGTCGTTCTAGATTGATTACAGGTCGAGAAGCTTTTGAAGAAGCGAAAACTGTTACCAACGATGTTCCTTCGACCACTAGAAAAGTGCAAGAAACTTACAAGGTTGGAGTTTGAAAAGTACGTAAAAGCTACAACGTGGAATGGACAAGAGAAACGCAATCTAAATAGGGCTTGACAAAAAAAATATATGTTTGAGCCACAAAGGCGGCTATACTTCCTTGTCCACATCACCCCGATAAAAGCGATCGCTTCTATGCACTTCGTCCCAAAGTCCAAGTCGGTGTAGGATAGCAAAGGCAAATATTTTTGGTATATACTATAAATGCGTTTTGAATGGGACGAGAATAAAGCTTCCTCAAATTTTTTGAAACATGGTATTCAATTTGAGGAAGCTATAACAGTTTTTGCCGATCCCTATCTTCTATTTACGGAGAACTCTAGTCATTCTCAAGGAGAAGAAAGGGAATGGGCAATTGGTGAAGCGGAAGATGGCTCAATTGTTGTGGTTGTTTTTACCATGCGAGGTGAGCGAATAAGGATAATTAGTGCAAGAAAAGCAACAAAAAGGGAGTGTCAACAATATGAATCAGGAATCTGAGTTTCCTTTTGAAAGAGCAAGACAAGTTACACCAGAAGAAAACCAAAAATTCAGAGATGCGATCGCGGATCAGTTTGGGATTACACTCAGGAAGCGCGGACGACCAGCTAAGGATGAAGAGGAAAAGTATGAGCCGATTTCCATCAGATTTCATCCTAAAATCATAGCCTGGGCAAAGGAAGAGGCAGAAAAACGAGGCATCGGCTACCAAACAGTTATTAATGAAGCACTATTGGAGAAAATAGGCTGAAACTTAGTTATCGCACTCATCCCAAAACCCAACAAACGCAAACGACTTACGTCGCGCAAGCTAGAACTTCGTTCAGCTGCGCTAACGCACTCCAACCGAAATAACCGAAACGCGATCACCGGAGGTGGCGGCTTCCGCATCGCACTTTCCCTACATCACAAATGCGATCGCACTTTAAAACTGAAGCTATGTTTTTTTACTTCCGTTGCGGAAAATACGGAATTTAAAATCTAACTATGTAATAATAAGCAAAGAAAATGCCACCTTCTAGAGGTATTACATGGAACCATTTACTGCTGGTGCGATCGCTGTTGGCACTATAGTTGCCACTAAAGCATTAGAAAAAACAACCGAAAAGGGAACAGAAATTTTATTGGATAAAGCCGGTAAGTTCTTAGTTACCCTAAAAAAACACTCTCCTCATACTGTAATTGCTCTTGAGAAAGCGCCACAAAAACCACTCGATTATGGCAAAGCTGTACTTGAAGTGGAATCTGCGGCTAAGGCTAATCGTGAAGTGGCTCAAGCTGTACAGGAATTAGCAACAGCAGCACAAGCTAATCGACCATCAAACTTGGTTGAAATTTTGAGAGAAATCAAAGCATCTGTGGAAAAATCTCAGCAATCGTACCCTTCAACATTTATACAGAACATTGAAAAAGCTATTAATGCCGCCCAAAACCAAACAATTGATCAAAGATATAGTACTTTTAATGTCTGACTACAGTCGCCCGAATGGGAATGGGTAAAGTTAAATCCCCCAAAATATGTTTCTTACCAAGGTGTCACTAACTTTAAACGTAGGAAATTATTGATATCTGTATTTTTTACTTTGATTGGTGCGGGAGGGGCTACAATCTTCAAGATTAAATTAGGAGACGGTGGGACATCGAGTAAAAAAAAAGAAGTCAATTCCTCTCCTCCTACTGTGCCAACTCAAAAACCTCCTGAAGTAACCCCAAAACCTGAATCTCCTCCTCCTATAAAAACTAATATTCCAGCTTTGACAGAGGATAGCTTCTCCTTTAAGACAGTCAGAGTCAATGAACGAGGTGAAGTTATTAAGCGAGAGTCCAAGGCAACATCAATGTGGATTGAAGATTTAGTTGAGGGAATAAAACTAGAGATGGTCTATATTCCAGCTGGAACTTTTATTATGGGGTCTCCAGGGGATGAAAAAGGGCGTCAAAGGAATGAGGAACCACGGCGTGAAGTGACAATTCAGCCTTTTTTAATGGGGCGATATACAGTTACCCAAGCTCAGTGGAGGTATGTTTCTACACTACCAAGAGTCCAAATTGATTTGGCATCAGATCCATCTTATTTCAAAGGTGATCTACGACCAGTTGAACGAATCTCCTGGTATGAAGCAAGGGAATTTTGTGCTCGTCTTAGCAAGGCGACTAATAGGGAATATCGGTTACCAAGCGAGTCCGAATGGGAATATGCTTGTCGGGCAGGGACAACAACGCCTTTTTACTTTGGTGAGACCATTACAACAGAGTTAGCCAACTATTATGATGGGAGTGTTGTATATGGTCGAGAGCCAAAAGGCATATACCGAGAAAAAACAACGGAAGTGGGAACATTTCCACCCAATGCCTATGGTTTATTCGATATGCATGGAAATATTTGGGAATGGTGTGCGGATCACTTTCATGAAAATTACAGGAGAGCGCTAGGAAATGAAAGTGCCTGGTTATCTAGTGATGAGAATGCTAGGAGAGTTGTACGTGGTGGCTCTTGGTTTAACTTTCCTCAGTATTGTCGCTCTGCTAATCGAACTCCCCTCCCCCCAGACAATCGCGGCGTTTCAGACGAGCGGGATAGCAGCAATGTTGGGTTTCGGATTGTCTGCGTTCCTAAAGAGATTATTTTTCCATAGCACTAGTGTAACTACGCCCTTAAAACACTAGGATACCTAGCAAACAAAGTTAACAAGCATCATAATCTAATCACTTAGTTAAAAAAGTCTGCTCTAGTTTCTAGAGCAGACTTTTCTCATTGTTTGCTTAAAACCAAAGAGATCCTTAGTTTTTAAAGACTTCGCTAATTACTTCCGAAGCTTCAGCCCCATCTCCACTTGCAACAAGTACTGCCGCAGTAAGAAGTACTGCACCAAATTTGAATGCTGCGGGTAGCCAACCTCCACCTTCCGAAGGAGCACTAGCAGCATTCTTAGCCACATCCTGTATCCGATTATTGATAGACATAGATTTACTCCATTGCTCAACAGTTTTACGGAACAATCATAGTTATTAATACAACGAATCATGTATGGGTTCCGGAAAATCGCGTATCCCAGTTTTCTGTTCCAATGATACTTGTACCCCTAACTATTCCAAATTTTGCAATCCCATTGCAATCTTGCTGTGCTTTTCAATTTGACCCATCACTTGTTTTGCCCGTGCAATCACAACCTTTGGTAAACCCGCCAACCTTCCCGCTTCAATCCCATAAGACTTATCCGCACCTCCTGGTTGAACTTGGTGCAAAAAGATAATTTGGTCAGCTAACTCCTTTACCGTCACCTGGTAATTAGCAACATTTGGCAATAGCGAAGCCAATTCATTTAACTCATGGTAGTGCGTCGCAAAAATCGTCCGCGCCAGAATCTCCGTTGCAATGTACTCCGCCACCGCCCAAGCAATAGAAAGACCATCAAACGTCGCAGTTCCCCTGCCAATCTCATCCAACAACACCAGTGATCTCGACGTTGCATGGTTGAGAATATTCGCCGTCTCATTCATCTCCACCATAAAAGTAGATTGACCAGTCGCCAAGTCATCGACTGCACCTACACGAGTGAAAATGCGATCGCACACCCCCAACCTAGCAGACCCAGCAGGCACAAAACTACCAATCTGCGCCATCAGCTGAATCAACCCCACCTGACGCAAATAACAACTCTTACCACTCGCATTCGGACCAGTGAGGATGATTAAATCAGGAGATGAGGGAATATTTTCTCCCCCTGCTCCCCTGCTCCCCTGCTTCCTCTGCTCCCCTGCTCCCCTGCTCCCCTGCTCCCCTGCTTCTCCTCCCAGCTGCGTCGAATTCGGCACAAAAAACCCCGCAGGTAAAGACTGTTCCACCACCGGATGACGTCCATCCACAATCATAATTTCTCGTCCTTCCACCATTTCCGGACGACAATAACCTTGATAAACCGCCAACTCAGACAAACCACACAACACATCCGCCGCCGCTACCGCACGGGAAATATTGCGAATAACTTCCGCTTGTCCGCCCACTTCTTCCCGCAACGCCACAAAAATCTCATATTCCAACTGATTCAAATCATCTCGCGCCGTGAGAATCCGCGCTTCCCGTTCCTTCAACTCTGGCGTGATGTAACGCTCCTCATTCACCAGCGTTTGCTTGCGTATATAATTAGACGGAACTTGGTCGGCTTTCGCACGAGAAATACTGATGTAATAACCAAAAGTTTTGTTAAATCCCACTTTCAGCGTCGGAATTCCCGTCTTTGCTCTCTCGTCAACTTCCAAATTGGCAATCCATTTTTGGTCGTCTTCGACAGTTGCACGTCTTTCGTCCAATTGAGTATTTACCCCAGGGCGAATCAACCCGCCTTCTTTGATATGTATAGGTGGTGACTCCACCAGATGAGCGCGAATTTTCTGTGCCAACTCTTCTAAAACAGGTGGTACCTTTTGCAATGCTTTCAGAAATGGAGAACGAGCACTACCCACCAAGCGAGATAATTCCGGTAAACGAGAGAGTGAGTCTGCCAAAGCAACTAAATCCCTTGCATGAGCAGTACCAGAACCAGCCCGTCCCGTCAGGCGTTCTAAGTCATAAATTTGACGTAACAACTGCCGTAAATCTTGACGAAGAGTTGTATTTTCTACCAATTCTTGGATAGTGTCTTGCCGAGAGCGAATACCCTTAACATCAAGTAACGGTTGTAATAACCACCGTCGTAAAGCACGACTGCCCATCGCTGTACTGGTTCTATCCAAAGCCCACAGCAAGGAGCCAACAAAACTACCATCGCGGACTGTTTGCGTAATTTCTAGGTTACGACGAGTTTGATAATCAACAATTAAAAAGTCAGTGAGGGTATAGGTACGTAGCGACTGTAGGGGAATCGCGTTTTCTTTTTGCGTATCTTCTAAATATTCCAACAACCCACCTGCGGCGCGGACGGCTAGGGGAAGTTGGTCACAGCCAAGTCCTTCTAGGGAGCGTACCTTAAATTTTTGTAGCAATCTTGCTCTGGCTTCTGCTTGAGAGAAGGGAATTTGCGATCGCAAACAATAACAAAAAGATGGTGGCAAACATTCAGGTAAATGTTCCGATTTTTCTCCTGCACGCAGTAGTAAACTTCTCAAGTCTGGTGCATTTGTTGGAACGAGGACTTCCGCAGGTTGCAACCGCATGAGTTCCTGTGTCAAATGTTCTAAATTGCTACCTTGGGTAGTGAGGAATTCACCAGTAGAAATATCTGCATAAGCCAAACCCCAATGCTCTCCTGCAATCACCACAGCCGCAAGGTAATTATTGCGACTGGATTTGAGCATTCCTTCCTCTAGCAAAGTTCCCGGGGTGAGGATACGAGTCACTTCCCGGCGCACCAATCGACCAGCCGCTTCAGCAGCATCTTCCACTTGGTCGCAAATAACAACCGCATACCCTTTTTCCACCAATTGCGTCGCGTGACGTTCCCAGGCGTGATGCGGTACACCACTCATCGCCACCCGTCCGACGTCGCCTACAAGCTTGCTGGTGAGGGAGAGTTCTAATTCCTGCGCCAAAGTCACAGCATCTTCAAAGTAACATTCAAAGAAATCTCCCACTCGATACAGTAGCATCGCGTGAGGATACTTTTCCTTTACATCGACATAGTGCTGAAACATTTGAGTCAGCTTACTGCGATCGACTAGCCGGTGATCAGCGTGAGGCGCAGTTGGGTTACTGGGTTGGGTTGTTTGGGATGCAGAGTAAGAAGCGCTCATGGATGTCTACCAATACACATGGCAACCTGCCAATATCCGATGATAGCTTGATATCGGGGATACTCTCAAATTGTTCAAGGTTTGTTAACTCTTTGCAACTTCAGCTAGGAATCTGGATAAAAACTGTTTTTAATCCTCTGGGAATACTTTGAATTAAGGTTCAGCGAGTGGCGGGTATCTCCCAGCGAACGCGAAAGCCTATGTCCGCAGCACACTTCTGTAGGACTGCTTTCACCAGCTGCTTAGCTATTCACTGATTTTAGAGAAATTTCTCAGTATCAGATTTTTCTTTGCGGAATGAACTAATCAGGCAGTGATTCTAAGCATACAAACACATTGAGGAATGACAATGACCATTACAAATGAAGCTGCTTTTGCTCAACTTAACAAGCCTGTTCTTAAGGAAGGTTCCAAGGGTGACGCTGTTAAAGAACTACAAAAACTGTTATTAAAATGGGGCGCTTTTGTATCTCTTAATGACGAGGGTGCTTGTGTATTTCCTGGTGAAGAAGTTATTGACGGTGTATTTGGTCCTCAGACAAAAAATGCGGTTACATTCTATCAAGGAAAAGTGTTTCTTGTACAAGATGGAATTGTTGGAGATAAAACTTGGCGAGCACTTTTTAAAAATGCGCCAGTTGATATGCCTATCCTCAAGAAAGATAGCAAGGGAGACCTTGTAAAGAAGGTTCAAGAAAGACTAGCCCTCGGCGACTTCTACAACGGTAAAATTGACGGTAATTTTGGTAACAGTACAGAAAAAGCAGTCAAAGCTTTGCAAAAGCGCACAGGGTTACCTGTGGATGGAGTTATTGGCGAACGCACCTGGTTTGAAGTAAGCCAGATTAATACAATTTTCTGTTAATTAATATTCATTCGCGCTCAAAGACCCAGTTTCTTAGAGAAATTGGGTCTTTTTGATTAGACCTCTTGCAAAAATTAGATTTTACGAGGTTCTGTTAAGAGTTCTCTATTCCCTGCTATAACACCAAGTTTGTACAACCCGACCTGTCAATTGTTGTCCCAGCCAAAATGTATTACTAGAAAGTGTATGTAGATTTTGCTTTTCGACTTTCCAGTTTTGCTGCGGATCAAATAAAGTGAGTTCCGCTTTTTGCTCAGGTGCAATGACACTTACTTTCTGTTGTAAACACTGCGTCGGACGAGTACTAAGAGCTTTCCACAATTCTAATGGTGTAAATTCTCCTGTCTCTACTAGATGCTGCCACAAAAGGGGTAATGCTAACTCATAACCAATTGCCCCTGGTGGTGCTTCGGCAAAAGCAACGGTTTTTTCTTCGTAGGTGTACGGTCTGTGGTCTATAGCTATTGCATCTATAACACCCGTGCGTACTGCCTGCCGTAACGCTGCTACGTCATTAGCAGTCCCTAAAGGTGGTTCTAGACGGAGACTTGGATTATAGCTTTTTAGTGCTTGCATGTCAAGTAAAAGATGCATCCAAGTGGTACTAACGGTAATCGGTAGACCTCTGGCTTTAGCTGATGCAATCAGTTCAACACTGCGAGCAGTGGAGACACGCATGATATGTACTGGTGTACTTGTGGCGGTGACTAATTCCAACAAAGCGGCGATCGCAGAGGTTTCCGCACTAGAAGGTATAAAAGGCAGCCCAAAACGGATAGCATCTGGACCTTCCCGGATCACACCATTTCCCATTAATTGGCGATCGCAACACCAAAATGCGACTGGTTTCCTCAAAGGTTGGATATATTCCAACACCCGACGCACCAGCCCAAAATTTTCCCAAGGCTGACTATCAGTAAAGCCAACCACTCCAACTGCTGCCAAGTCTACCAATTCAGTCATCTGCTTACCAGCAACATCCAAACTGATTGCACCCCAGACATTGAGCTGGGGATAAGAATGCAAACTCGCTTGTGCCCCTGTGCCCACGCCAGTCGCCTCAAGGGAGGACAGCGACGCACGGCGATCGCTTCTCTGTGCCTCTGTCCCTCTGCTTTTTTGCAACTGTGCTACCACAGCCGGATTATCAATAACTGGGGATGTATCGGGTAAGATACTAATTCGTGTAAAGCCGCCAGCAGCAGCAGCTTGCAAGAGAGACGAGAGGGTTTCACGTTCTTCAAACCCAGGTTCTCCAGAGTGGCTATACAAATCTACCAACCCTGGTCCTAAAACCAATCCATGACAATCCCGGACATGAGTGTCATTTGGCACATCACAAATCTTGTGACTCACAGACTTGATATAGCCATCATCAATGAGCACATCAGCAATTTGGTCAGTTCCAGAAACAGGGTCAATAACCCTTACTTGTTGTAGCAGTTCACTTGTCATTTTCGCTATCAACCATTAGCTATTAGCTATCAGCTTTTTAACTTTTATATATTGTTAAGTGGGAGTTTGTGTTACGTAACCCTAGAATCAACTAGCGACTAAAGGCTGACAGCGAATCAAAAGACGCTACAATGCCCCAGCCGCTGTTTTATCGAGTACACCGCCGCCCAAATGAGTTGTAATATTCATAGCTTGCAGTACTGGTAAACCACCGGCTTCCAAGGGGTAGTCGATAACACTTACTGCACCGTTACCCTGACGAAAATTCCAAAACTGTTCTGACGATAAACCTAGAACGTGACAAAGCAAAGTTTTATTAGTCGCATCATGAGCAACAACTAATCCAATTTTGAGTTGGTTTGCCAATGCAGTTTGGACAATGGACTCCCACGCTGCGACACTACGTTCCCACACTTGTTGCAAATTTTCTCCTTCTGGCATTTGGACTTGTCCTGGGACTGTTCGCCAGCGATGCAACTCTCCTGGAAATTCTTGCTCTATTTCCTTTTCTAATTTTCCTTCCCAAAGTCCGTGACTAATTTCCCTTAAACCATCCTGCAATTCCAAATTGACATCAGTATGGTACTGCAGAATAATTTCTGCAGTTTCTTTAGGACGCACCATTGTACTACTGACTGCAAAATCAATTGCTATATCTTTGAGAAATTGAGCTGCTTTTTGTGCCTGCTGTCTACCATTCTCGTTGAGAGGGACATCAATTTGTCCCTGAAATCTGGTTTGGCGGTTCCACTCGGTTTCTCCGTGACGCACCAGTAACAACCTTACACCATTGTGATTTGGGCGCAAGGAGGGCAGAATATCTCCCAAATGTTGCGTCTGATTCAGAGATTCTAGTTGGACTGGTTCTCCTAATCCTCCAGAAAAATTCAGTACATTGATGCAACAGTTAGATTGTTGTATGGAATGGTAGCGTTCTGGAGAGATTCCTAGCGCCGTCCCCAAAAGAGCACGATTAATGCCATTGTGCCCCACGATAAGTATTGTTTCGCCTTCATGCCGAGATAAAACTTCCTGCCAAAATTGCCGCGCCTGTTCATACAAAGCCACAACAGGAAAATGTTCTCTTGTTTGCTCACCGTCTTTTACAGACATCCGCAGTAGATGAGGACTTTCCTGCCAAATGCGGTAGTCTTCGCGAAACTTCTCTTTAACTTCAGCAGAGAGCATTCCCTGCCATAAAGGGAGATCAATTTCCATCAACAGGTCAGAAGTTTGGGGAATGGCAGGCTGTTGAGCATGAATTGTCAGTTCACGGTGAATAATATCTACTGTATCTTTTGCACGTTGCAAAGGACTGCTGTATATTGCCTTAAACAGGATATTACTGAGGGCTTTGCCTACAAGACTTGAATCACTACGACCTTTTTCAGTTAACTTGGAAGCATCCGAGCGTCCTTGTACCCGTTTTTCGGTATTATAAGTACTTTGACCGTGGCGCACGATAATTACACGAGTCACGTTTTGCCCTCCTGTATCTCAAGGACTCATTCTACTCCAAAGTGTTAGCAGATTGACCAAAGTATACTTCATGTATAGATGACCCTTGCGACTACCCTACCTCAGTTCTAAAACGAACAACCCTCCAGAGATTTAGGCGTTTCAGCCCAAGATCTAGAGGGTATTTGAGTTTTTGGCATTTTTTTGGTTTTTGGAGATTTGCGCAAATCTAGCAAAAATTAGCTTATCGTTTCTGCCTGTTGCTATCTCTATTCAAGTCAAATTGGACTTGCACTCCATCATTGCTGTAGAACGACTCATCTCCTTGGGGAAAAATCACATTATTTGGAGTTGTGAGGGGTTCTCTACGGCGTAATTCGATTTGATCGCCAAGTTCCAAAACTTCAACCCCAGATGAGCTTTCTTGATAATTACTTCGTGGAACATTATTTTGAGAATTTCGTTCTGCAAAAAACCTTGCGAAATCGTCCTTGGCTGTTCTACCTATGCCAGTTAAAGAATCCCCTTGAATTGTGTAATTTCCAGTTTTTGAGTTTGGTGCAACTGATGACTGTGCGTGAACTTTGCTTTGTAATCCAGCAATGGCTGCTACTATAGCCAAGGCGGCAAATATCTTAGAGTTCATTGTTTTTCCCCAAATTTTATATTATTTTTAGGACAAGATTGTATAACAAAGCTTTTTTACTCTGATTATAGAGTAAACTTGACAAACAAAAGGTACTGAAATATACACTTATTAAAGTTGATAAAATGCAGTTATGACCAGAAAGCTGAGCGAAAATACGACATTTTTCATGGTTTCTGGTTGAGAACGCATTACGGTTCTTGACAGTTTTCTCTTAAAGTTTTCTGATCAATTGAGTTAGATCGCTAGTTTTCATCATTGCTGTTATCTCCAATGACAAATCAATAACTACTTTTATAGGTTATTAAATATTTGTAAATTTTTCATCTCATTTGAGAGATATGTCTACAAGCATAGTTGAGATTTGCTAGTTTTCAAGAAGAAAAATTTTATGGACAAAAAGAAGAAACCGCGAAGCACGCGACGGTTGAACTGGTTAGCAGGCGCTCTGTATGTTTTTTGCTTGGTGTCTATCTCCCCCACCAAGGCTGGATCACTAGCGGACACCTCTACCCTGCAACGGAAGTTGGAAGCTGTTGCAAAAGAATCTGATGGTCGGGTTGGAATTTGTGCAGAGGAGATAAAATCGGGCGTCATTACCTGCGTTAATGGTGACCAACGTTTCTCGCTCCAGAGTGTTATGAAGTTGGTCGTTGCTGCTGCCGTGATGGATGCAATTGATCGTGGCCAGATGCGTCTTGAGGATGTTGTAACTGTCCGCAAGAACGACCTAAGCCTTTATGTCCAGCCAATTGCCGATCTTGTTGCAGAACGTGGAGAAGTAAAGACAACTGTCGCCGATTTGATCTCTGGTGCAGTTATCGAGAGCGATAGTGCCGCAACAGATCTTCTTTTTGCGCGGGTTGGCGGTGCGGAAGGTATTAGAACGTTTTTGAAAACGAAGAGGATTTCAGGTCTTAGCGTGGATAGGGACGAGAAACACCTCCAAACTGAGATTGTCGGTTTGATTTGGCGACCTGAGTACGTTGATGCAAATGTGCTTGACAAAGCGATAAAAGCTGTACCGTCTGGTCGTCGCGATGCGTCTTTTGCCGCGTACTTAAAAGACAAGCGTGATACGGCGACGCCACGAGGGATGGTGACCTTTCTAAGTGCTCTTGCCAGTGGAAAACTCCTTTCAGTCAAATCAACTGCGCATCTGTTAAAAGTGATGCAGGCAACAGTAACCTTTCCAGATCGCTTGAAAGCAGGCGTGCCGGAAGGCTGGACACTTGGCCACAAAACAGGAACTAGCCTTACCTGGAGGGGCGTTACTGCGGTGACCAATGATGTCGGAATACTGACCGCACCGGACGGCGGTACGATCTCAGTTGCTGTTTTTGTGGCAGAGTCACGGCGATCCTCAAAGGAGCGTGCAAAAGTCATCGCAGCGACAGCTAAAACGATTACGAGTTCTTATCGCTAAAATCTCTTGGCAAAAATGCTGTACCATCTCGGTTACGCGATGTGCATTGACTTCTGATATCAAGTCCGGTTAATTAGTTATTATTAAACGATCTGTGCAAAAACCGGAAAACCCGCTCCCCTGCTCAAGAGCCCCCTGCTCGCCTGCTGCCTTAATGATAAGTCTTTATCCGGACATGATATGATTTCTGGATTCTCCTCAAAACACACTTATTCCTTGCTTGAATGATATAGTACTAAGAAAAACCAGCAATGTCCTTTGAATACCCAACTACTACCCCGCATCAATGCCAAATCAATGCGGGAAAATGGTAAACAATATTACGTAGATGCTCAGGGAAATCGCTTCCCAAGTGTGACGACAATACTTAACGCCACCAAACCGCAAGAAGACCGTGATCGGCTGTTAAATTGGAAAGCACGTGTTGGAGGTGAAGAAGCCACGCGAATTACAACAGGAGCGAGTCGTCGAGGAACGCAAACGCACAAACAAATTGAACGTTATCTACTGGGAGAAAATCCTGTTTGTTCTGAAGCCAGTCTTCCTTATTGGCAAAGTATCAAACCTGTTTTAGAAGAAATTGATACAGTCAAACTTGTGGAAGGCTCAATCTTTCACTACAACATGAGCTATTCGGGCAAAGTAGATTGTGTCGCAAGTTATAAAGGTACTCCCTGCATTTGCGAGTGGAAAACAGCAGACAAACCTAAAGGTTCAATTGAGCGTTTATATGAACATCCTCTGCAATTAACAGCTTACATAGGAGCAGTTAACCAGTGTTATCGAGAGTATGGTATTGAGCTAAATCATGCTTTATTGGTTGTAGCAATACCACACACAGAAGCTGAGGTATTTTGGTTTGAGCCAGAAGTCATGAAAGATTACTGGAAGCAATGGGAACAACGAGTTGCTGAGTATTGGAAACGTAGAAACAGTTGGAGTCGTTAAAGCAGAGTTCACACATTGACTACACAACGAAATCCAATATGACAAGTTGAAGTATCCACCGTTTCTGGATGACGTGCAGCTGGTCGATAACGCTGGCAGTAGTTAGGCGCACACAGAAAGGAACCACCTTTGAGTACTTTTCTGGGTATTCGGGAGAGCGGTGTATTTGGATCAAAGCTCTCTTGTTGGGTTCCACCTCTGGGGTTGACTGGAATACAGCAAGATTTTGTCTTATTTTCCGGGTGAGAGTCTCGATACCAGTCAGTTGTCCACTCCCAAACGTTGCCGATCATATCGTATAAACCATAACCATTTGCAGGATACGAGCCGACAGATTCTGCCCCAGGAGAGCGCAGCTTTAGGTTTTGCCAAGGAAACTCACCTTCCCAAGTGTTAGCCATGCGCTTAACTTTGGGTGCAAATTCATTTCCCCAAGAGTAGACAGCACCCTCCAACCCACCGCGAGCCGCAAATTCCCACTGTGCTTCTGTTGGTAACAATTTGCCTGCCCAAGCTGCGTAAGCTTCAGCATCTTCATAGGCAATATGCACGACAGGATAATTTTCTCGCCCTTTGATAGAACTTCCATGTCCAGCTGGATGTCGCCAGTTTGCACCCGGTACATAAACCCACCAGCTATAAGTTTGTAAATGAACTGGATGTTTTGGCTGTTGAAATACAGCTGAGCCTGGTACTAAGAGTTCTAGTATAGCTCCAGGATAATCTTCTGGTTTTGGTGGACGTTCTGCCACTGTCACGTAGCCCGTTGCTTTCACAAAACGTTGAAATTGTTTGTTCGTGACGGCGTAGCTATCCATCCAGAAGCCATCTACACGGACAAGATGGGCTGGACTTTCCTCTGGGTAATGATGGTCGGATCCCATTATAAAAGTGCCACCAGGTATCCAGACCATGTCTTTATCGGGTGCTTTACCAGGACGCTTGAGTGCGATTTGCCTGTCGGATTTACCAGATGAAACTTCTTGGCGTAGTGTACGTTCCTGCATAAATGACTTTTCCTTATGCTGGGTAAGGTAAGACTTGCCTGTTCCATTCCTCAAAGCGATCGCGCAACCGCTGCAACACTTTGGGATAGTTATCCTTAAGGTCAGTTTGTTCGCCTTCGTCAGCAGCCAGATTAAACAGGTATTCTTTCTCTCCTTGCCGCAAGTATTTCCAATCTCCATTCCGAACAGCTGCTTGAAGTTTTTTTGAAGAACGTCCAGCAACATTGGATTTATAGCGCCAGAACAGCGTTCGAGGATAAACGGGTTTTTTGCCCAGAAGGACTGGAAGTAAATTCCGACCATCAAGTGGATAGTTTGGATCGCTTGAAGTACCTGTTGCTGCCAGAATTATTGCTGTCAAGTCCATAGTGATAATAACTTGGCTGTTTACCTGGTCTGGTTGAATCACTCCGGGCCAACGGATAAACGTGGGAACCCGCAAACCGCCTTCGTACAAACTGCCCTTCTTCCCTTGAAAAGATCCAATATCAGAGTACTTTTCACCTCCGTTATCACTGGCAAAAATAACTATGGTGTTATCCGCTTGCCCAGACTCACTCAAAGCTTGCAAAACTCTACCAACTCCATCGTCTAGGCTCTTGATCATTGCAGCATAGGTTTGCGGCGATCCTTCGTCGATGAAATCGTTTGAATTGTAGAAAGTTCTGCTTAATTGTTCATCTTCTGGTCCTTCCCAGGGCGAATGGGGTGCATTGTAATGAAGGCTGAGGTAAAATGAGCTATTGCGAGGTCTTTTAATGAATTCAACAGCACGCTCAGTGTATAAATCTGTGGCATAACCTGATTTTTCCACAAGCGACTCACCTTCATAGAAGTCGAGAATTCCACTTGCGTCTTTATGCGTAAAGTAGTCGATCTCTCCACGATAATTTCCAAAGAATTCGTCAAAGCCACTCTTCAAAGGACTGTAATCTGGAAGAGAGCCACAGTGCCACTTACCAACCAACGCTGTCTCATAACCATTAGCTTTTAAAAGAGAAGCGATTGTTGGGTGTTGAGGCGGTAATCCTACAGTCTCGTCTCCTACTAAAGGTTCTTGCAAACCAACTGGTAATCGCGCTGGATAGCGACCTGTAAAAAAGCCAATCCGTGTTGGTGTGCAAACAGTTTGCGCTGCATAGGCATTAGTAAATCGTGTACCTTCCCTTGCCAACTGGTCTAAATTTGGCGTTTGATAGTTTGGCTTTCCATAAATACTAAGGTCACCCCAGCCCAAATCATCCGTCAAAATAAACAACACGTTCGGACGCTTTTGTCTGGCAGCAACAGTGGAAAAAAAGCTTAAGCCCCCTATTGTCAAGATTGTACTGGCAATTCCAGCTTCCACAAACTGGCGACGACCAACTGCTGGTAGTTTGCGTTTATTCATTGATTTCTCCTGATAACTTTTTGATTACGTACCTTAAGCATGGTGATTTGAGCCTGAGTGATGAAACTTCAGACTTGTTGGACACACACTTGTGACAAGCGGCTAAAAATTGGTTGGTGCTATATCCCCGCCTATACTCCGGTTATTTAATCAAATAACAGTTCTTTTAAAGACATAATTGCACATATAGGATACGCAAAGCAAGTATTTTTCTAACAAATTGTGTGGGAGATGGCAGAAAAATAAATAAGTAGCGCTCGCTCCTCCTTTCAAGTTAGGCTAGAGTGGATTCTGTTTTAGGAATAATTGCCTTTCAAGCCCTTGCCGCCATTTTTCTCTGAATGTAGAGATATATCCATTGACAGAAAACAGAAATAATAGGAATATAAGCGCCGATCAAGTCAACAGTAAGCTGCTTGGTCATCAAAGGTCAGAGGTTAAAGACGAATGGGGCGATACGAAAGGCGACCAGATAACCCACGAGAAAAAGGCGATCCATATGGGACAGCAGAAAATGCCTTACGGGCTGTCACTGAGGAATTGCAAATTCTCCAACGGAATTTGCTTAAGTCGTTACAGGAAGATACCAAGCGGTTGCAAGCAGAAAAAGACCGCTTAACTGAAGACATTAGACAGCTGCAAGAGGAAAAGGAACATCTTCAACAAGCGTATCAAATTAATGAGCAGCAAACGTTGATTCGTCAGTTGTCACAAGTATTGGCTAACCATATATCTTTGCAGCTGCAATCTTCTTTGGAAACTTTAGCTACCCAAGCTATGGAACGTGTTTCCCAACCAGTGGGAAGTTCTCAACCAACAGAAGCCACAAATCAGAAAATTAGTGAAGTGAATGAGTATGCGGAAAAACTCCTGGGTTCTTTGGATGACACCCTCACCATTACCTTTAACTCACTGCAACAGGAGTTGAAAAACTATCAAAGCGGTCTTTCTCAACAGTTATCCCGAATGATAGTCCAACAAAGGGAAGGCGAAGCAATTTTAATAGAGTTAGTGAATTGTCTGCGTAGAGAACTGGAAGAAACAACACAAAATTCACCATCTGCAATTGCACCAGTTCCCTCTGGTGAGATTGAACAAATTCTACAACAGCAACAGCTGACTTCTGAGGAAGTACCAACAAAGTTGCAAACAGATATTCCTCCAGAAACCAGAGTTTTACCCAGGAGGTTACCCCAGGAAGAACCACCCGCTTGGAATTCTCTTTCCCAAAGTATAGTCCCACCAAGGGAAACAACTCAGTCTTCTCCTGTGTTAGAAGAACCAACTCCCGTAGCATCTCCAACACCCGCCGTTTTAAAGCCAGAAACATCTCCCCCACCAGAGCCACAACTCACACCAAGGCAGAGGGGAATTTCTTCTTTACAAATCACAGGAATTGTGCTTTTAGCATTGTCAACAGTCGCGTCAGCGCTGTACAACGTAGCTATTAAGGTGATTTTCCTCCCTGGCTCCCAAATTTTCGGTGTGTTTGATGCACAGCCCTTGATCTCACCTAATTTGGGTAATTCACTTTTCATTTTGATGCTCAGAATGCTGGTGGTTCTTCCGCTAATGTTGCTTTTGGCTCCCATGCTACATTCACGAGTATGGCAAGATCTGCAATATCTGGGTGACTCAGTTCGAGGGAACTCCAGTAATCCAACCACAAAACGAGTGTTGATACTGTCAGTTGTTAGTGGATGCTTTTTGTTTCTCTCTCAGGTACTTATCTACCTTGCGATTGGTCAAATTCCGACTGGGATGGCGATCGCACTTTTCTTTGTCTATCCAATTATCAACGGACTGCTGTCATGGTTTTTGTTCCGCGATCGCCTAACTTTATTCAGTTCTTTTGCTATAGCTGTTATTGGCATGGGTGAATTGTTCGTTTTAGGAAGTTCTAACAGTAGTGTCATTGGCAATATTCGTATCGGCAGCATTGCAGCAATTGCTTCAGGAGGTGCTTTTGCTTTGTACCTCCTAGTCTCGCGCATGTGTGCAGCCAAACTGCATCCAGTTTCTCTTACCTTAATCAACTTCGCTACGATGTTGCTGTTGTCTATTTTCGGTTTGATACTGCCTTTACCCACAACCTGGAACTTGCAACTAAACCGTGCTTACTTGCTCGAACTTGTTTTATGTGCTTTCCTACTAGGTGTACTGACGCTTTTCAGCTATTTGTTCAATAATTTTGGAATTCGTAAAATTGGTGGCTCACGCTCAGCAATTATCGGTGCCACTATCCCCGCTCTAACGGTCATTTTTGCTGGGTTGATTCTTCAGGAAACCTTGCAACTTGAGCAAGTTTTGGGAGTTCTGCTGGTTAGCTTTGGAGCTGCGGCTCTGTGTTTTGAAAAAATCCGCAGGACTAAACCTTTTGATCAGTCTTCGCAGTGAATTAGTCCCCGTCCTTTTTTAACTCTGTCGCCGCAGGCGGGGGATCTAATCCTAACCACACGTGTAGAGACGTTGCCCTTCGGGTACTCTACGAGAAGCCGCCCTCGCGTTCGGGGGTAACTCCTGATCCCTATGCCTGCGGCACGCCTAAGCGCAAAGCGCATACGCAATCGACTGTTGCGCAGCCACTGCGGTGGTGAGGCAGTCCGGTCTTGGGGGTTTCCAACGCCAGATACCTACGGAGGGAAACCCTCCTTCAGTACTGGCTCCCCATGAGGAACTGCCGAAAAGGTCTCCCGGCATAAAGGAGCCGCTTTCGCCTGGGCGGGTTTCCCGACAGCCAGGCGTCTGGCGTCAAGTGGCGTCCAAGACTGCGACCCCCTCACCGCCAGAGGCGTCTACAAGTCGGGGAACCCGGTGTTCGCACCTGCCTCACATGCAACGTCTCTACATTAAACTTCTTGCAAAAGTCGGGAACTCTTAACTCTTAACACCCGAACGCTTAACAGAACCTTGTAAAATCTCACTTTTGCAATCTTGTCTATTGTCATCCTGATAATGGTTTTGGTCTTATCACCAACCGTATTGTCCTATGCCAAGGGCATGCTGCAAGAGCGTAGGGCACAGAACATACTCGTTCGTCCAAGCCGCGTGCTGCAGGCATAGGGCTTCTCGCGCTTAGTGGAGCTTGCGCGCTTCCGAGGAAACTGGAGCAACAGACAACTTTTAACACATAAGTGTTCTCCGCAACCTCAGCATCTGTCCCATTCTTTTTGAAATCGGTATTACCCATAATGGGAGCAGGGGAAGCTTCACCAAGTAGTTCAAGAGCCGGGGAGAAAAAATAATAAATTTTACACCGGAAAGCCAGTAAACATTTAGTTAATAAATAGTTAGACCTGAAGATTGACTATCCAACAGCCATGTGTTCTGAACTCTGCTGCTAAATCCGGAAAATTTATCAAAAAGTTTTTCTTTTACACATTTCATTTGTATACTGTCAGCGATTCAATACTTACCATAAGGAAGGTTTCATTCAGAATTTTGTCTTCATAAGATTGAGGGGTGAAACCCCACACCCTCTTATTCCACTTATTAAGATATGCATTTGTGTTTTCTCTTGTCACAATGCCTATAAGCACCCAAATATCAAGCTTTTATTAGACAAATAAGTTGTTATTAGTGACTCTTTGTTGATTAATTTTGATGATTTTGAGTAATATTTATACCATAAAACAGACATTTTTGTTTAACGAAAAATAATTATTTACAGTTAATAGTATAAATTAATTTGTAAATATAATTGTTTTTAACAAGAGTCGTTGAATATTTTGTATCTTCCCTAACATTACTATCTCAGCCATGTTGATAAAATTAACAAAAATTGTCCAAATAGGAAGGTAGTTTGAACCTTGGATTATCTTTTCAACGTAAGGTCAGCGATTTTCCAGAAAAAAAATTGCTTTTACTGCCAAAACATAACTATCAGTTTTGAGCAGTACAGCAATTTGCAAAGAGCCGCGCCACCACCTGTTGTGTCAATGTTATTACCAGGGCAGGTGAAACATCCAAACCTGGATTCTATCGGGATCTATATTGAGGCAGGCTAAAATCGTAGGGAAGATGGAGTAACTGGCTCACAATTATCTTGCTCTACCCAGTGCTACCCCCAATTCGCAAGAACCCTTCGGCTCCGCTCAGGGTAAACCCCACGAAAATGACTTTTCTTGTGAAAGAGACATCATCCATTCGCCGTACATACTAGCTAGTTGTTGAACTGAAACAATTCCTCCAAAGCAGGCATTCTCCTTGAAACCATGCCTTATTTTGTAGGGAGTGACTTTCCATTGTGTCGGTTCAAACCTCTAGAGGAAAGGTGCGCTTGCGAAATGATTGGTAGTTTCTCCTACGTATATGCTCTATATGATACCTGCGATTAGATGATAATAACTTTCACGGTTTTTTCTTAAGGGAATTCTACATATAGAGTGTAAGCTCGGATTTTTTGCTTGAAAACACGGATAATTGCCAACTATGACTACCATGAATACTCATACTTAACGCATAATAGATGATCTAAGGTAAACACATTACCCTGATGTGGGTGTATACTACTAACTTTCCATTGACTGACAATTGTGTAAACGTGCTATTCAACTGTTTGTAATATGAGTAACGACGTAGATCTGATCAAACGTCTCGGCCCCAGTGCAATGGATCAGATCATGCTATATCTAGCTTTTAGCGCTATGCGCACAAGTGGGCATAGGCATGGGGCATTTTTAGATGCAGCAGCAACGGCTGCAAAGTGTGCAATTTACATGACCTATCTGGAACAGGGACAAAACCTGCGAATGACAGGACATTTGCACCACCTTGAGCCGAAACGAGTCAAAATCATTGTTGAGGAAGTTAGACAAGCGCTAACTGAGGGGAAATTACTGAAGATGCTGGGTTCTCAGGAACCGGGCTATCTGATTCAGTTGCCTTATGTATGGATGGAAAAACATCCTTGGCGACCAGGGCGATCGCGCGTTCCAGGAACAAATCTAACATCAGAAGAGAAAAGACAAATTGAGCAAAAACTGCCATCTAATCTACCAGATGCTCAATTAATCACCTCTTTTGAATTTTTGGAGTTAATCGAATTCCTGCACAAACGCTCTCAGGAAGATTTGCCTCCAGAACATCGTATGGAACTGAGTGAAGCATTGGCGGAACACATCAAGCGCCGTTTACTCTACTCTGGTACGGTGACACGCATTGATTCACCTTGGGGAATGCCTTTCTATGCTCTAACTCGTCCTTTCTATGCTCCAGTTGATGAGCAAGAGCGCACTTACATCATGGTAGAAGATACTGCTCGGTATTTTCGGATGATGAGAGATTGGGCAGAACGCAGACCAAACACAATGCGTGTTTTGGAAGAACTGGATATCCCACCAGAGCGATTTGAGAAAGCGATGGAAGAATTAGATGAAATCATCCGCGCTTGGGCAGATAAATATCACCAAGACGGAGGAGTTCCCATGATTCTACAGATGGTGTTTGGCAAGAAAGAAGACTAAAAGCTTGTTAACAGTTAACAGTTAGCAGTATTAAAGTTGATTGATAGCTGATAACTGACTGATCACTGATAACTGATAACTGTTAGTACAGCTTATTTTCTACTGGGATTTGCCGGGGTTTGAGCTGGTTGAGATGGGATTGGATTAGACTCAAAAGTTGGTCTAAAATCCGTAGGTTGCCTATTTGACGGGATAAAAGAAGGCAAAAAGCCGCTAACTTTGTCGCTGGCGTCGATACAAGCCTCCATTGCTTGAGTCGGGGCAAAATCGACTTCAGCACGCAAACCCACTACACATTGAGCAAAGCGTACAGGTAACAAGCTACGACCACAATAATTTAAAACTTCTGGACCAACAGCTTCCCGACTGAACCGACTGATACCAACAACACAACTCCCTAGCTCTTCAGGACGCCGTGCTTGGCGACAACTTGCTAGCGCCTCAGAAGCTGCAATTTGTGTTTGTCGTCCAATTCCGGTCACACAGGCAGACAAGTCCCCAGGACGTAGTGCTTCAGCACAAGCAATTGACGCTGCTTGTGCAGCTACACCCACACTCAAAAGTCGTCCAGCACATAAACGAAAATCATTTCCGTATGTGGGGGTGACAGCCAGCCCTGATGAAGTCATTGCAAACCATCCAGTCACAGCGAATACTGGTATGGCGAGTACTGCAGTGGCTCTAAAAATAACTGCTTTTAAGGCGTCTGCGCTTCTTTCAAGACGCTGTGCAGTGTGTCCAGCTTTTTGCCCAAGCGTGTGGGTATCTTTGCTTTTTCTGTTGCCTAACATTATTTTCCGTTCTCCAAACACCCAAAGGTATGCTACCTCATGATAAAAGCCCACTTTGATGCTTGCAATACAGAGCAGCGAAGATGAGGGAGTGAGGAAGTGAGGAGTGAGGAAGTCAAAGACAATTTCTGACCTTTCCTCCTTGGGTCCTCATCATCCAATACCTTGATTTCACAATCTTATTGAGGACTGCTATATAATTGTATGTCTGGGTAAAGTTAAGCAAGATTAAATTTAGGAAACTCATGTCCCGATACAGAGGACCACGTCTTAGGGTTATACGTCGCTTAGGCGACTTACCAGGATTAACTCGTAAAAGCGCTAGACGCGCTTATCCGCCAGGTCAGCATGGTCAGAACCGCAAAAAACGTTCTGAATATGCCATCCGATTAGAGGAAAAGCAAAAACTCCGCTTTAACTACGGTGTGACAGAAACACAATTGCTGCGCTACGTACGCAAAGCGAGACGCGTTACCGGTTCTACCGGACAAGTGCTGCTGCAATTGCTAGAAATGCGCTTGGATAATACTGTTTTCCGCATGGGTATGGCTCCCACTATTCCGGCGGCTCGCCAACTGGTGAATCACGGTCATGTTACAGTTAACGGTCGCGTTGTCAATATTGCCAGTTACCAATGCCGTCCCGGAGAAGAAATTGCCGTCAGAAACCGGGAAGCATCACGGAAGTTGGTGGAAGCTAACTTGCAATACCCTGGTTTGGCAAACTTACCTAACCATCTGGAGTTTGACAAAAACAAGTTGCTTGGCAAAGTCAACGGCGTTATTGAACGCGAGTGGGTGGCGCTACAAATTAACGAACTGCTTGTGGTGGAATACTACTCACGTCAAGCTTAAGTCAACACTCAACAGTCCAAAGTCAACAGTCCAAAGTCAAGAGTTAAAACTCTATGACTTTGGACTCGCGACTGGTAGACTAACCACCAATTTGTGACATGGTACGAGTATAAACACCAGTCGCTGTACCTGAATAACGTTGCTTAAAGTTAATATCTGGCTTAATTGCCAACAAGTCCCTAACTTGCTCCCGCAATTCGGCAGTGCTGATACCTGCACGCAGAGCAGTTTTGAAGTCAATTTGATTCGTTTCATTTAATAAACAGGGACGTAACCAACCATCGGCGGAAAGGCGCATCCGGTTGCAGCGATCGCAAAAACACTCCGACATCTGACTAATAAATCCCAGTGTCCCTTTTGCTCCCGGAATCTGAAACACATCAGCAGGTCCATTACCACGAACTTGGGATTCTGTCAATCCCCAACGTTCGCGGATACGTTGGCGTAACTCTTCTGAAGATATCCAACTGCGATCGCCAAACAACTGCGAATTACCAATTGGCATAAACTCAATAAATCGCACGTGCCATTGTTTATCAATCGTCAACGCCGCGAGATCCAGAACTTCGTGGTCATTGACACCGGGAATGACCACCACATTTAACTTTAGCGGGTCAAATCCTACGCGATAAGCCGCGTGAATCCCCTGCCAAACTTGTTCCCAGCGTGGACGACCGCGATTATTAATAATTTGGTCAAAGGTATCGGGATCAAGGGAATCTAGGCTAATATTGACTCGTCGCAAACCAGCATCATATAGGTTTTGCGCCATTGGAGCGAGTAAAAAGCCGTTTGTTGTCATCGAGAGGTCTTGGGTTTGGGGGAGAGATGCTATTGCTTTCACCAACTCCACCACACGGGGACGCAGTAAAGGTTCCCCCCCGGTCAAACGAAATCGGGTAAATCCAACGGGGATAAAGACTTCTTCTATGAGGGTTAGCAGTTCCTCATCAGTCAACAACTGCTGCTTGAGGATATAGTCAAGTTCCGCTCCCTCTGGCATACAGTATTGACAACGGAAGTTACAGCGGTCTATTAAACTTATGCGGAGGTAATCTACCTGGTTCATGGTTTTATAGAATTATCTTATCGTCACTACACACAAGACTATATTTTTGTCAAGCGACACAAGCTTGCTTTACGAATTTTATTTATATTCTTTTAAGGTAACGTGTACGAAATATATTTGCGAATTGACAATCTTAATAATTTGAGTAGCATATTATACCATTTTCCGTTCAAAAACCTCACCCCGCCCTATGCCTAACGGCACGCTACGCTATCGGGCACCCCTCTCCAAGGCATCGGAGAGGGGCGGGGGTGAGGTGATACCTATGAACGCAACTCGGTATTAAACACTGGTGCGCTAGGGCGAGTCCGCCACAATATGTCCTTTGGTAATTCCTGTCAGTAGGGATGTAATATCATGTCCGGATAAAGACTTATCATTAAGGCAGCAGGGGAGCAGGGGGGCAGGGGGGCTCTTGAGCGGGTTTTCCGGTTTTTGCACAGATCGTTTAATAATAACTAATTAACCGGACTTGATATAAGGGTGTGAGGGTATAAGAATGTAGGGGAATAAGAGAATAAGAAAATTTCCCCTACACCCCTATACCCCTACACCCCCCGATCGCGTTCCCAATCACCAATGACTTTTTGCAAATACCAATCCTCCGACATTCCAGGATAGTCATACTTCGCTTGATCAATCAATCTTTGGGCCATTTCCCAATATCCCCCAACTAGTCTCAACAAGCGTTGTCGTAGCAAGTTATACTTTGCTTTTTCGGAATGAGAACTGGGGGAGTGAATTTTCTTTAGACTATCTAAGACTTGTTGGTAATTTTCCCAGTCTTCTTTTTCACAAAATATACTTGCTGCACGCTGATAATCTTCAACAGCACGTTCCATTTCTTCTAAGCAAGTGTAGGTAATGCCGCGATTGTAGTAAGCTGTTGCATCATCGGGATTTATTTCCAGTGCTTGGGTATAGTCGTTAATTGCACCAAGGTAATTCCCCATGACTCGATAGGCGTTACCTCTAGCAATATACAGCATTGCATCTTGGGGTTGCATTTGGAGTGCTTGATTGAAATCGGCGATCGCCCCTTGATGATCTCCTAAATAAGAACGCGCTTTTCCTCGGTTGCGGTAAACAATTGCATCATCAAAATTCAGTCGCAACGCTTGGTTAAAGTCTGAGATCGCCTCCCGATAGTTACCCAACTTGCAACGCACCACCCCTCGACAGCAGTAAGCTTGTGCATCCTGTGGATCAACCCGCAAAGCCCAGTTTAAATCCTCCATTGCTTCGCGGGTGTCTCCTTTTTCGGCTTTTTCTAGTAACTGCGTGAAATATTCTTTTTCGGATTTGAGTGGCGCAATTATGGGACTTGGTTGTACAAAAGCAGGTATTTCCTTTGGTTGAAGCTGTTTAATCTTTTCTAGACACAGGCGACAATTCTCTGCGTCCTTTTGTTGTAAATATAATTCTGCTGCTTTTTTAAAGTTGGCGATCGCATCTTGAATATACCCTTGTTTACGGTGCACAATTCCCCGTAAATTATAAGCAGCCGCATAATTTACATTTAAACGAATAGCTTGATCTACATCCGCAAGCGCCCCGGGCAGATTTTTTAGCGCCATTCGTCCCAAGGCGCGACAGTAATAAGCCTCCACATTTTGGGGATTTAATTTCAGCGCTTGTGTGAAGTCAGAAACAGCATTCAACATTTCTCCTAAATCATAGTATGCTAGACCCCGTTGATAGTAAGCTTCACCAAAGTCAGGTGCTAGCTGCAAAGCACGGGTAAATTCATTAATGGCTTCAGCATAATCTTTTTGCTTGGCTCTTTCCAATCCTTTATTGTAAAATTCGTCATTCATGGCGTTTCTTTGAACAATGAAGTCAGGATACAGGTTGAAAAGTGAAATACTTTAATCTTTACACTTCATACTTAAATCTTCCGTTGATTCATTTCAAATTGTTAATGAAAATCACAAAATGACTAACGACTACCTTTACCGCTACCCACCGTTGTATCCTGGTATCTTGCTGAAACGCTACAAGCGATTTTTTGCCGATGTTGAACTTGCTTCTGGGGAAATAGTAACAGCACACTGCCCCAATACAGGACCAATGACAGGAGTTTCTACTCCTGGTAGTGCAGTGCAGCTGTCTTACAGTGATAACCCTAGCCGCAAACTTCCCTATACCTGGGAAATGATTCAGGTACATGACAATGAACCAACATGGGTAGGTATAAATACGAATCTCCCCAACAGAATCATCAAATTAGCTTTAGAAACATACCTTTTTCCAGAATTGGGAAACTATAGTCAAATTCGCCCTGAAGTTTCTTATGGAGAAAATAAATCAAGTCGCGTAGATTTCTTGTTATCTCCACATACAAACCTCAACGTTCCATCTGGCGATTTGTTTTTAAAAAGTGATCATTTACTTTTAACCAAAAATGCTTGTCCTATATATCTTGAAATCAAAAATACAACTTTGGCGCATGGAAAATTAGCACTCTTTCCAGACACAGAAACAACACGAGGACAAAAGCATTTGCGAGAACTGACAGCACTCTTACCTCAAAATCGTGCTGTCATGCTTTACTTTATAAACCGAAGTGATTGCACTGAATTTGCCCCTGGCGATAGTACTGACCCTGTATATGGTAAATTATTCAGGCTTGGCATCGACCTTGGTTTAGAAATTTTGCCTTGCCGTTTTGAAGTTAACCCAGAAGGTGTGCGTTATTTAGGTTTAGCAGAATGTAAGTTTTGAGCCTTCAGCTGCAGGGGAAGCTTGGCAACTAAATGATGCTGCTGCTTATTCTACTTCTGGTGAAGAACCTGCTGTAAAGCCTGCAATAATTCCTTAACTGTGTAAGGCTTCGGTAAAAATGATTTGACACCATTGCCCACTGTTGCCAGTTTAGTAGTGAACATCAGTCCGCTAGTAGCAAGAATTTTGACTTGTGGATTGATTTTTTGCAAAGTACGCATGACAGTGAAACCATCTAAAGCGGGTAGCATCATATCAATCAACACAGCACTAATTTCGTTCTTACGTTGAGCATATAGGGCGATCGCCTCAATCCCATCGCTCGCAGTCAGAATTTTATAGTTGTATGCTTCTAACGAAGCTTTGGTAATTTCTTGAATCGACGGTTCATCATCCACAATCAGAATAACTTCTCCATGTCCTGCAAGAACTTCCACCTCCTGGAGTGGCTGTGTTTCCATTCCCTGCACTGCTGGTAAGTAAACCTTAAAAGACGTGCCAGATCCAATTTCACTGTACACGTTCACAAATCCACCATGACTTTTGACAATGCCAATAACAGTAGAAAGACCTAGTCCCGTACCTTTACCTTGTTCTTTGGTTGTGAAAAATGGCTCAAAAATTCTATCGATGATTTCATGATCAATGCCAACTCCAGTATCGGAAACAGTTATCAAGATATAGGGGCCAGTTTTGGCTTCCAAATGCATTTGAGCATAGCTTTCATCAATAAAAAAATTTTCAGCACAGATACTCAAAGTACCGCCATCAGGCATAGCATCACGGGCGTTGACGCAAAGGTTCATCAGCACCTGATGAAGTTGTGTCCCATCTCCAGAAACTAGCCACAGATCTTGCGGTACATCCGCATAAGCTTCGATAAATTTTGGGAACGTTTCTCTAATAATTTTTGTGACTTCCCTGATGAGGTGTTTGGGTTGTAAAGTTATGCGCTTCCCTTCTACACCTCGCGCGAATGACAAAACCTGCTTGACGAGTTCAGCTCCTCGTTTGGCACTATTTTCTAGTATTTCTAGCAGGTGCTTATCTTGCTCGTAGACATGGGGGAATTTTAGAGGTAATAATTGAGCCACTGCCAAAATTGGCGTCAGGATATTGTTTAAGTCGTGGGCGATACCACTAGCCAAAGTACCAATACTTTCCAAGCGTTGGGCGCGGAACAATTGCGCTTCCAAAAGTTTTTTCTCAGTAATATTTGTGTCAACAGTCAGAATAGACTTGGGCTTTCCATTTTGATCACATACTAATGTCCACCGGGTTCCAATGAGAATTTCCTTGCCACTTTTGGTAACTTTAGTGACTTCGCCTTGCCACTGACCTTTACTAATAACAATTGAAAAAGCAGCTTCGACTTCTGAGGACTGTTCCTTGTACAGAACCTGACTGGCATTTTTACCAAACACCTCTTGAGCCTGCCATCCGTAAAGATTTTCTGCACCTTGATTCCAGAATATAATGCAGTTATCTAAATCTCGCACAAAAATCGCATCAGTAGTCACATCAAGCAAAGCCGCTTGTTGTCGAATTTGCTCTTCAGCAAGTTTACGCTCACTAATGTCGATGCTAGCGCAGGTGATGCCTACAACTTCTTGCGACTCATTATGTAATGGTTCTACAGTTAAGTCATAATACTTCGTTCCTTGGGCGGTTGTGATAGAGACTTCCTCTTTGGTTCCTATACCTGTGGTGAGTACACCACGTTTAATAATCGTCATATGTTCAGCATCTTCAGCACGGAGCAAATCTGAATCTTGTTTGCCTAACATCTCCTCAGCTGTAGAAGCAAAATTGGGGTTGTAAACCCAGGTGTAGCGTAACTCCTGATCCTGGTTAAAAACAACAATTGGCGAATTTTTTAAAGCTACCCGAAATCGCTCCTCACTCTGTCGCAGTGCTTCCTCCGTTCGCTGACGCTCAATAGCATAGCGCATTGAGCGCACCAGTAAATCACCATTGACCTCCCCCTTGACCAGATAATCTTGTGCTCCCTCTTGCATAGCTTTAATTGCCAAAGTTTCATCATCAAAGCCTGTCAGCACAATAATGGGAATAGCTGGAACTTGATGATGGATTTTGATAAATGTTTCTAATCCCTGACTATCCGGAAGTAAAAGGTCTAGCAAAATAACATCAAAGCTTTCTTGCTCCAAAAAGCGCAGCGCCTCGTCCAGTTGCTCTGCCTGCTTCAGGTGGAACTTGACAAAAGAGACATCTTGTAAAAACTCTTGTAAAAGAACGACATCACCAGGATTGTCTTCTACTAATAAAATTTTCATTTTTTTTAGTTATTAGTCATTTGTTATTAGTTATAACGTGACACTTTTCTCTCGTTCCTATGCTACGCATGGGAACAAGAGAGCCTGAAGGTCAAGTCTCGACTTAAGTTGAACTGATGCACCCGTTGCATTCATGAGTTGCACCCTCCGGAGGGAGCCAGCGCTATCAAAAAAAGAATTCTTAATTTTGAATTTTGAATTTTGAATTTTGAATTTGAGCGTGATCGTGTGGGGTGAGGTCATCACTCCGGAGGTAACTTGACAACAGTGAACCAAAAACTTTCTATTGAATGTACAATTTTGACAAACTGGTCAAAATCAACAGGTTTAGTAATATAGCAGTTAGCACAGAGATTGTAAGCTCTTAAGACATCTTCCTCAGCTTTAGATGTCGTTAAAACAACTACAGGAATACGTTTAAGGATTTGATCTGCTTTGATTTCTGCCAGCACCTCCCTTCCATCTTTTCTAGGTAGGTTTAAATCAAGCAGGATGAGATCAGGAGTGGGTACCTGAGTATAGTTTTCCTGTTTGCGTAAGAATGCTATGGCTTCTACGCCATCCGCCGCAACACTCAAGTTCACGGAGATTTTGCTGTCTTCGAGAACTATCTGGGTTAATTGCACATCGCCTGGGTTGTCTTCCACTAGCAAAATCTCAATAGGCATGATTGATTCAAAGCTCACAATTTGTTTCCTGCTGTATCAGGAATTGTAAAGAAGAAAGTTGTACCATGTTGCAGTTGTGACTCAACCCAGATATTTCCACCGTGACGTTCTACAATTTTCTTACATATCGCTAGCCCAATGCCTGTACCAGGATACTTATTTCTAGTGTGTAAACGCTGAAAAATCACAAAAATGCGTTCAGTGTATTGAGGTTCTATGCCAATTCCATTATCACGCACTGCAAACTGCCACTTTTGGTCTATGCGTTCAACCCCAAGATGGATTTGAGGTGGCTGTTGGCTGCGGAACTTAATTGCATTGCTAATTAAGTTTTGAAACAACTGCGACAGTTGCGTAGCGTCCGCCATGACTTCGGGTAAAGTATCGTAGGTGAGGACTGCGTTACTTTCTTCAAGAGCAACTTTAAGATTTGCGAGAACGCAATTCACAACAAAACGACAATCCACTGGCTCAAAAGGCTGACTACGTGTGCTCACACGGGAATAACTCAACAAGTCATTGATCAGTGTCTGCATCCGAAGCGCACCGTCTACAGCGTAACCAATGAACTCATTCGCCCTAGCATCAAGATTATCTTTGTATCGTCGCTCTAAAAGTTGCAAGTAACTTGCTACCATTCGCAATGGTTCTTGCAAATCATGAGAAGCAACGTAGGCAAATTGTTCTAATTCAGCGTTGGAACGAGCCAGTTCCTGACGTTGGTGGGTTTCTTGTTCCAAGAGTTGTGCTTGAGAGAGTGCAATGCCTATTTGGTCTGCTAGCTGTTGCAACAACTCTATTTCCACATTATTCCATTCTCGGGGAGATTCACACTGATGAGCAATGAGTAAACCCCAGAGGTTTTCCCTTTGCAGAATTGGGACAACAAGGTTAGCTTTGACACCAAACTGCGAGAGAAATTCTTTATGGCAAAGTTGGATGTTTGCTGTTTCAATATCGGCTATCGCACTCACTCTCCCCTGACGAAACAATTCTTGAGAGTCTTGTTCAAAGCAGTGCTCAAGGATATTTTTTCCCAGCAAAACAGGAAAACCAGGCAGCACAGCCTCTTGCATCACAGTTGCTGAACCATCTGCCCACAACCGCAAGATCATAACTCTGTCTGTGTGTAGCAGTTTTTGAACTTCAATGACCGTGGTTTGTAGAATTGCCTCAATTTGTAAAGATTGACGAATTTTGAGGGTGATTTCGGCAAATAGTTGAGAACGCTTGGTTTGACGTTTCAATTCCTCTTCTGTTTGTCTGCGAGCAGTGATGTCAAGTGTGACACCAATCATGCGAGTGGGGCTACCATCAGCATCATAAATTCCAGCACCTCGTGCTAGTACCCAGTGGATGCTATTATCAGACCAGATATTGCGGTATTCTGCCTCATAATCTTTGCGTTCCTCTAAAGCTTGTCTCACAGCCTCCTCCATATAAGCCCGATCTTCGGGATGAACGCGTTCGTGCAGCGCACTATAAGAAAGCTTCATTTCAGGCGGCAAACCAAAATTTGCCTTGCATTGTTTGGAGCAAGATAAGTCGCCCGTTTTCAAATCTAGCTCCCAGGAACCGAGTTTAGCAGCCTGCAATGCAAGCTTCAAATGTTGTTCCCTCTCGCGTAAGCAAGCCTCAGTTCGCTTACGTTCAGTGATGTCCCGTGTCACTGCTAACAAGGCAATAATGTCTTTATCAGAATTACGCAGGGGAACAGCGTGGCTTTCCAGCCAGCGACGAGTACCTTTGAATCCAATAATTTCAAACTCCTGTATCCCTGATTCGCCTTGAAAAACCTGTTCTGTCAGTGTTACAAACGCTTGACGATACTCAGGGGCAATCAGGGGATAGATGCAGCTTCCCTGCACTTGACTTATACAATCAGCTTCAATCATCGCCAATCCAGCCGGATTCATTTCCAATAACGTGCCATCTTTGGCTAACAATTTGACACACTCTGGTTCTGACTCAATGATTGTACGGAGAAGATTTTCGCTGTGCGCTAATTTTTCCTTCGTGCGTTTAAGTTCCTCAGCAAAATGGGATACCTCAGCTAAATTACGCCTTAACTCCAATTCGCTAATCACCTGGCGACCTAGTGCCACAAGTGCTTCTACTTGTTTGTGACTCAGTTCCCGTGGTACTTGGTCAATCACGCAAAGAGTGCCCACCATATCTCCTTTTGGGGTCATTAAGGGGACACCAGCATAAAACCGCACGTAAGGATAAGATGTGACGACTGAATTTCTTGCTAACTTTTCATCCGTCCAAGTATCATAAACGACCACCACATCTCGTCGCTCTTGGCAAAGGTAAGATAATCCGACACTACGAGGCATTTCTGGCACATCCAAACCGATTTTTGCCTTAAACCATTGGCGGTCTTCATCAATAAAATTGACCAGGACTATAGGAGTGTCACAAATAAAGGCAGCTAACTGGGCAATATTGTCGTAGGCTTCTTCAGGTTCAGTATCAAGAATTTGATATTGGCGGAGGGCTTCAAGTCTTGCTGCTTCGTTATGAGTCATCATAACCATAAATATGTATTAATTTTTTGAAACACTTAATACTTTGAGTTTTCTATCACTCAAAAAAGTTGCTTATTTCGATAAGTGTGTTGTTCTTTATTCTATTTTATACTACTTTTGATAGATGTTATGTGTAAAATACACGGGTTATATTTAAAGATTGCAGCAATTCCTAGTACGCTGAGATCGTCTGTATCTCCTCCACCAAACGCTCGTACCTCGCTTCGGGGGCGCTTTGCTCATACAGTGTAGCCGTGCAGCAGGCTCAGGAGGCTCGCTTTGATTTGTGGATGGGATTACCTCCGCTTTCTCAAGTGTAAATATTGAGATTAATAGTATTATATGCTACTAGTTTTGTTCGGACTTAAAATTTCCTTTGTTGCTGCTATTGCATTCTCCACATTATTAACAACATAAACATTTTTGGAGGCGAGTTTTTTGAAGAAGTTTTTACTTTCTTCATCTACACTCAACAAAATCACTTTCTTATTGCCTTTTAAAGCTAGAGAAATTTCTGAAGCAGTACCCGCACCCATTCCACAAGCAATTACCACATCACTAGAAAGAACATTGATATTGTTGCGAGCATTTCCCATATCAGTAAAAATGGCAATATCAACTGCTTCAGAAATACCATTGCTATCATGACAAGGAAGAATACCAATGGTTAAACCATCCACAGATTTTGCTCCCCGACTTGCTGCATCCATAACTCCAACATTTCTACCGCCAGTCAGCAAAACCCATCCTTCTGTTGCAATCAGTTTTCCAAGTTCATAGGCATTTTGTACATCAACTGCTGTAGCTTTTTCTCCAGGTCCCATCACTCCAATAATAATTTTTCTCATTGCAGTTTCTAGAAAGGAATTTTGAAATTCATATCTTGATGTTGATCTCATCTGTCACGGTGCGTTAGCCAAAGGCATAACGCACCCTACTACCAGGTGAGGTGGTATCATCAAACTTTAGAAGTCTATAAACTCCCAGCAATCATCCCAACAAGGACGATAAAACCAATCCACACGTTTTGCCGGAACATCTCACCATAAGCAGAGTTAGGTAAGTCTTTCTGTCTTAAGCGTGTGAACTGCCAAACCCAACCTACACTAGCAATAGCAAGACTGATCCAAAATGTAGGGTGCAGGTGCATGACTAAACCTAGCCAACTCAGTAGAAAGACAGTGCTAGCAAAGAAAATGCCAATTGCAATCGGCGCGAAATCACCAAAAAACAAAGCGCTAGAATTCACGCCAATTCGACGGTCATCTTCCCTATCGCTCATAGCGTAAACAGTATCAAATCCCAATGTCCACATAACAGTAGCACCCCAGAGAAGCCAAGTGGAAAGTGAAAGGTTATGTGTCACTGCACTCCAGCTAATCAAAACCCCAAAACCCCAAGCGATAGAAAGGACTAGTTGCGGAACAGGAAACACCCGCTTTGCGCCGGGATAAAGCACAATGACTGGAACTGCTGCTACACACAACCAAAAGGAGAGTGCGTTAAGATAGAAAGCAAGAACTGCCGCACATGCTATCGCGACTATGGCAACTATGACGCCAACTTTCACAGTCAGCGCACGGGAAGCAAGGGGGCGATCGCGAGTTCTTTCCACTTGTGGATCTATATCTCTATCCCATAAATCATTAACGACACATCCAGCAGCACTTGTGGCGAGAGTACCCAGGATGATAACTCCAACAAGTGGTAAAGGTGGTTTTCCAGCAGCTGCCAAAAATACAGCCCATAAAGCGGGAATCATTAAAATTAAGCGTCCTTCTGGTTTGTGCCATCGCAAAAGCCGGATAATCACAAGCCATATGGGTTCGCTGTTCTGTTCTGGGGTACTTAGCATAGGTAGTAAAAGATGACTAAAGATAGATTGGTTCACACATATTTACATCTATAGAATATCTTTATCTGATATTTATAAAATCACAACCACAAGTCACAACTTTGGATACAATCAATAAGTCACTTCAGTGGTGAGTAACAGGGTACATTTCCTGATTCAAGCAGGGTCACAAAATGTTCTACCTGAAAGCAATTTTGTTTGACAAAATACATAGTCTCGCCGATACGTCGAGATTGCCAGCTTTTACCATCCTTAATATAGAGAGAAACGATAGATGGTGAATTTAGTTTCAGCTAACTGGGAGAGTGTTCCGACTCAAACAGATCAGCAACATCGAATTATTGCTGCGATTGACTTAGGGACCAATTCACTACACATGGTAGTTGTGCGAATTGAACCTACACTGCCCTCTTTTAGCATTATCGCTAGAGAAAAAGAAACTGTCAGACTGGGCGATCGCGATCTTGAAACGGGGAATTTGAAACCAGAAGTCATTGAAAGGGCGATCGCCACCTTGGGACGTTTCCAAAAGATAGCAAAAACTCTCAACGTCGAAACAATCATTGCTGTAGCAACCAGCGCCGTACGAGAAGCCCCCAATGGTAAAGATTTTTTGCAAAAAGTTGAAGACGAACTGGGTTTAAGCGTTGACCTGATTTCCGGTCAAGAAGAAGCGCGGCGAATCTACTTGGGCGTACTATCGGGGATGGAATTTAACAACCACCCCCACATCATCATAGATATTGGTGGCGGTTCAACAGAATTAATTTTGGGCGATAGTCACGAGGGGCGAACGTTCACCAGTACTAAAATTGGTGCAGTTAGACTCACAAGTGAGTTAATTACCACTGACCCCATTAGCAACGCTGAGTTTCAGTCTTTGCAAGCATACGCACGCGGAATGATAGAACGTTCCGTTGAAGAGGTACAGGCGAACCTCAAGGTTGGAGAATTACCCCGTTTAGTGGGAACTTCCGGCACAATTGAAACTTTGGCGATGATTCATGTACGGGAAAAGCTAGGCTCTGTTCCTTCCACGCTCAATGGTTACCAAGTGAGTTTAAAAGATTTGCGGGACTGGGTCAATCGCCTACGGAAAATGAATAACTCAGAACGAGCTGCGATTCCCGGTATGCCAGAGAAACGGTCTGAAGTTATACTTGCAGGCGCAGTCATTTTACAGGAAGCAATGAACCTTTTGGGGCTAGAGTCACTCACAGTATGCGAACGTTCCCTAAGGGAAGGTGTCATTGTAGACTGGATGCTTACTCACGGTTATATTGAAGACCGCCTACGCTACCAAACTTCAATACGTCAGCGGAGTGTCCTGAAAATTGCTAACAAGTACCACGTCAATTTAGAACACAGCGATAGAGTTGCAGTTTTTGCTTTAAGCATATTTGACCAAACAAAAGGGACACTCCATTACTGGGGAGCAGAAGAACGACAACTGCTTTGGGCTGCAGCGATATTGCACAATTGCGGTCATTATATCAGTCATTCTTCTCATCACAAGCACTCCTACTATCTGATTCGCAATAGTGAATTACTAGGCTATAACGAAACAGAGATAGAAATCATTGCTAATTTAGCGCGTTATCATCGCAAATCTTCTCCTAAGAAAAAACACGAAAGCTACCGCAATATTGCCAGTAAAAATCATCGACAAATTGTCAATAAATTGAGTGCCATTTTAAGATTGGCAGTTGCTTTGGATCGGCGGCAAATAGGAGCAATTATGCGAGTACAGTGTGAATATCTAACTGAAGAACAAGAATTTCATCTCAAAATATTTCCATCCCGCGCCGATGATGACTGTGGTTTAGAACTATGGAGTTTGGATTATAACAAAGGTGTATTTGAATCGGAGTTTTGTGTGAAATTAGTCGCCAATTTAGAGCTTAATGTCGCTGCATTTAGTTAGATAAATAAGGTGCGTTACATAATGTAAAGCACCTTCAAATAGGTTTGAGTTACTACTCAAAAGTTTTCAGTTTGTCGCTTGTGTCCTTAAGTTCTATTTACGAACTGCAAGAGCGTGGAAGTCAGCAATATTCTTACCACCGACAACGTTATCGAATCTATATAGATGAGCGGGTTTAGCACTCTTACCTCCGTTTTCAACTTCCACGACACCTAGTCCTGGGAAAATACCCACACTGTTGAAAAATGCTGGGTCGTTTGCTGAGATGGGTAATGGTCCACGCTGTGTGAAAAAGGCAACTTGTTCGGAGGCTGATGTTTCTATTAAGTCTGGTGTAGGATCAGGACCTAAGGCATCACTTACTAGATCCACAAGATTAACTGCACGAGCTTTGTTTGAACCTTCAACGTTTGGATCAAAGGGTTTAGCATTGATATCGTGTATTGTGATGGAATTGGATGCACGATTAACTTGCCAAAGGTATTTTCCACCAACTAGTGTCACACCATGAACATCATTGCCGGATTGAGGAACTTTGAAGAAATCTGGACGCTTCGAGGGATTTTCTAGCAGAGACTTGTTGTTATACAGATAGAGAAAGTCAGCTATTTGGGGATCAGCATTGCCTGCGTTAGTTACGAAGTTGTCGCCAATCTGATAGGCAACCAATCCATTGAAAGTAGCTTCATCTTTACTGTAAATGTGTGCGATCGTCAGTGTTTCTGCATTTACGATCGCCACGCCACCATCAGCAAAAGTGACATAAACAAACTTACCTGTATCATCAACGACAGCTACAACTGGTCGGGCAGTGGCACCAGTGGTAGGTACTCCTAAGGCTGTCTTTGTCTGTGGAGTATTAAAGTCCAATGTTTGAACATCACCAAAAATTTTATCTCCTGGTGCCTCATAATTTGTGGCAATCTTATGAATCCGTTGACCAGGAGTATCTGCAACAAATACAAATTTGTTGTCCTTTGAGAGGTAAACAGCGTGAGAGTTGGAGTTTGGTAATCCTGGTGGAAGAATTGAATCCACAACTTCACGCTTGTTGGCGTCAATTGCGTAGACATGGGCTGTAGTAGCGTGTCCTACAATCGCGTGTGTACCGCCTTGGTTGAAAGTAATCCAGTGAGGTTTTTGACCTGGCGCAAGATTGTTCTTCTTAGCGCTGGCTGCCAAGTTAAATTGCTCAACCTTTGCATTACCTCTTAAAAAGTCTCGGTCGTTGCCTGAAAAAACAAAGAGATTTCCTCCCAAAGTAGTACCATCAAGGGAATCTGCTTGGTCAATAGCCCAAACCTCATAACCTGGATTTCTTGGTCGTGCTGCTGAAGCTATAGTGGACAATCCCTCATGCAGTGGGAGGGGAACTTGGGTGAATATAGTCCAAGCAATTCCAATGAAAAACAAGCACGGAATGAAGAATTTTTTCACTTTTAACCTTCCTTATTTGAGTACATGAAAGAGTCTCGTGTAACTCCTGATCACTGATTTGATGTGGATAGATAGGATTGGGTAACAAGCGATCGCTTGTCTTTTGTTACGTTAAAAACCCTCAGTTTTGGGAGTGATAACAAAGATTTGACTAGAACAACACTGCCAGATCATTAATCACAAACCGTATAGAAAATCTCTTTGTCTGGTGAATAAAAGAACGTTGATTAAGATTGAACACAATCAGTAAAGCTATGTTCTATATGCTACGCGTTTGACGTCATAACACATATGGTCAACATTCCGTTATTGATAACATCACGCAATCTTTTGTATTAAGAATGACTTAATATTATGAATACAAAAGTTACTCCATTGAGAAATGGAGGTAAAGATTTGTATCAAAAGCGCAACATCAACCGCCAATACGGACTTGGTTAACACCCTTTCAAAACCAAGAAGCAAGCTGGGGTCTTCATAACGAAAACCCTTATAACTGTAGAAAAGTTGCAATTATGACAGACTGTCAAAGTCTACAACAAATACGGTTAAAAAATCAAGTAACAGTATTATAAAAAAAGCATTAATTTTACATGTATTTAGTTACGTAAACTTAAAAACTAAAGCTAACAAATCTTGACCACCTAGTAACGCAAATAAATTGACCTGCATCTGTTAGTCAGGAGTCAGGAGAAGAAAGAGGACTAGTTTTCAGGACTTACGCAAAAATAACGTAGTTGCACCCGTTGCGACGTAAGTCGTAACTACAGTCTTGTTCTTTCGTAACTCGTGCGTAAGTCCTAGTTTTATTCAGAATTCTTCAGGGTTGGTGAATGCGCCGCTACATTATGGTTTCCCCTAACCCTGCATGGCAAGCACCACTCAGCTTGCTGTGAATTCAGCTACAACTAAGTATTTGTTCCTTCACAAATCGAAAGAATTCGGTAAAATTAGTTAAAGCGATTTTTGCATTTGTAAAACCAAGGCATCAGCAATCTCATGCAATTGAAAATCAGTGCATCCCGACTACCCATCCCATCACTATTATTGTTGATCGCCCCCTTTTTCTTGTGGGGTACAGCAATGGTGGCGATGAAAGGAGTGATACCCCACACAACACCGTTATTTATGGCGGGAGTGCGTTTGATACCGGCTGGGGTACTGATTCTCATCGCAGCAGCATTGATGGGTAGACCTTTGCCCAAGGGTTGGGTAGCGTGGTTGTGGATTGGTTTATTTGCTTTGGTGGATGGAACGCTGTTTCAAGGCTTTTTAGCAGAGGGATTGCTCAGAACAAGTGCTGGGTTGGGATCTGTGATGATTGACTCTCAGCCCTTGGCTGTGGCGTTGCTGTCTTTGTGGTTATTCCAAGAACATATCGGTTTTTGGGGATGGTTAGGACTAGGAATAGGAGTCACAGGCATTAGTTTAATTGGCTTACCGGATGAGTGGATTCTCCATTTTTTCAACTCAGGTACGATTGTAGAGACGTTGTCCGCAGCATCAATACAACAACTGTTTGCCAGTGGCGAGTGGTTGATGCTGCTAGCAGCGCTGAGTATGGCAGTAGGAACAGTGTTGATCCGGTTCGTTAGTCGCCATGCTGATCCTGTGATGGCTACAGGATGGCATATGATTTTGGGTGGCTTGCCTTTGTGGGGAATTTCATCAGCTGTAGAATCTGGACAGTTGCAGAACATTGTTCCGTCTGACTGGTTGGCGCTGGGGTACGCTACAGTGTTTGGTAGTGCGATCGCCTACGCATTATTTTTCTACTTTGCCTCTAGCGGCAATCTCACCAGTCTCAGTTCCCTCACCTTCCTCACACCCATATTCGCATTGTTATTTGGTCATTTGTTACTTAAAGAAGTTCTCAGTCCGTTGCAGTGGGTAGGAGTCAGTCTGACTTTAGTTAGCATCTATCTCATCAACCAGCGCGAAACTCTATCAGGGTTAAGCAAGAAGGTTGCTGCAAGTGAAAAAACTATGACACAGCAACAACAAGTTTTAGAAGCGTCTGTAAAGACGATAAACAAAGTTACCTTACCTGTGAGAAAATCTGAATCAGAGATGTTGCCTTAAATAAGGTAGTCAAGTTCAATGAACAATGGACAATGAACAATTATCAATTACCAGTAGCCTGAAGTTTGGGGCTTGAAATAACGAATGTTTTTTATTCTCCATAGCTTCAGCTAGGGGCTTGCATCTTTGAATTGATAATTGACAATTGATAATTGACAATTGATTGGTCAACAAACTAGGGGGTGTAAGGGTGTAAGGGTGTAAGGGTGTAGGGAACCCCATCAATGAATTGAGGGGCTTGAATCAAGGATACAGATCTTCTATTTCTCCATTAATAAATTAAGGGGCTTGTGTCCTTGTTCCGGGGTAGGGGTACCACAAAGAAAATCTTTTCTTCCCCTTACACCCCTACACCCCTATACCCCTACACCCCTTTCTTGGTCAAAAAATATCTCAAAAATAAATAACTGACTCAAGCACAACAACTACCAGTCATGTGCTTAAATTTGAGTATTAGCCAGAGTGTATTCAATATACCGAAGCCAAGAAGACATTTGATATTTATGTAGCTTATAGTTATCTTGTGGGGGTTCGGGGGCTATAAGACCCACGCCATAGTTGTACTCAACGGGCGCGTGGGATACATCGGTCTCCGCACTTACCGATTCCCCTCAATGGGGTCGCATCCTGCTAGAAAAATCGGCAGCCTTTGTTTGTTTGATTGATCTGTCGGTGCGCACGGGTACTCGTAATAAGAAGGCTGCCGATTTTTTGTCGTTTAGTCCCTGAGGGATGAGGTAAGCATTTACTAGACACTACAAGTCTAGTAAATATGCTACAATTCATTTCATGCTAACACTTAACTATCGCTATCGAATTTATCCTAATGCCGCTCAAGAGCAAATATTAATTGAGTGGATGGAACTTTGTCGAGGTGCATACAACTATGCACTTCGAGAGATCAAGGATTGGTGCGAGAGTCGTAAGTGTTTAATTGATAGATGCTCTTTAGAAAAAGAGTATATCTTTCCTGCCGAGCTAAAGTTTCCTTGCGTTGTCAACCAACTAAACAACCTGCCTAAAGCCAAAGAAAACTTCCCGAAATTACGAGAAGTGCCTTCTCAGGTTTTGCAGCAGACGATTAAGCAGTTGCATCGTGGATGGGAATATTTTCAAGAACGTGGATTTGGATTTCCTCGTTTTAAAAAATATGGTCACCTGAAGTCACTGCTTTTTCCTCAATTCAAAGAAAGTCCTGTGACAGACGTTCATTTGAAGCTCCCTAAAATTGGAATAATCCCTATTAACTTGCACCGCCCGATCCCTAATGGATTTGTGGTAAAGCAAGTGCGTGTTTTAAGGAAAGCCAATCAATGGTATGCATCTATCAATATTCAATGCGATGTCAATGTTCCTTCACCGATGCCCCACGGTTATCCTATTGGAGTGGACGTGGGGCTAGAAAAGTTTTTAGCAACCAGCGATGGTGTTCTTGTAAAACCGCCTAAGTTCTTCAAAACAATGCAAAGTAAGCTGAAATTGCTGCAACGCAGACTGTCTAGAACACAGAAGCGGTCTAAGAATTACGAAAAACAACGTATGAAGGTTGCAAGAATGCACCACACAATAGATAACAGTCGGAAAGACTTTCATTTTAAGCAAGCTCATGCCCTTTGTGACACTGGAGATATGGTCTTCATGGAAGACTTGGATTACTCCAAAATGGCAAAAGGAATGCTGGGCAAGCATATGCTTGATGCAGGATTTGGTCAATTCCGAACTATCGTCAAGTATGTATGCTGGAAACGAGGAAAGTTCTTTGCACAAGTTGACTCTAGGGGAACCTCTCAGGAATGTCCAGGATGTGGTGCAGTCGCAAAAAAAGACTTGAAAACTAGGGTACATCATTGTTTCAACTGTGGTTATACCACGGACACAGATGTAGCTAGTGGTCAAGTCATTAGAAACCGAGGCATAGCCTCAATTAGTACGCCAGGGCTTGGCGGAATGGAAACTGCCTGTGCAGCCGATCTACCGGGGACGAAAATTTCTTTGTCTAGGCAAGTGGCGAAATCCCGAAAGGGGAAAACCAGGAAATCTTCAGAGTGATCTGGGGAAGCCCACACCATAATCTCTGATTTGGTCAGACCAGTGCGAATGACGGGTTTCCCTGACTTGGCATCTGGCGTATGCGCAAAGCGCACGCCCTCTGGGCTAAAGCCGTCAGGCGAAAGTAGGTATACCCGAAGGGTGTGGGAGGATGTCACTGTGGTATCAATGGCTTCCAATGCACGTTCTGGCTGAAACTTGCTATATGAGGCGACGCTATTCCTCAATTATTTTCATTGCTTGCCTTGCTTGCTTAGGATTTGACCAACGTTCAGCAAGTGCAGTTAAACCTGAAATTGTTTTTAAAAATTTAGAACTTGCTCAAGCCAGTTCCAAAGATGCTGCGAAGCAGTCCATTCTTAGACTTGGTAGCACAGGTGTAGAAGTGAAGTCACTGCAAACCTTACTTAAGAAGTTAGGATACTATGATGGCGAGATAGATGGACGGTATGGCATAAGTACAAGCCTTGCTGTGACTAAATTTCAACAAGCAAAAGGTTTAAGTGTAGACGGTATCTTTGGTGATGCAACCAGGCAGAGTCTTCAGACAGCAATAAACAACAAATTACCGCCTTCTTCCATTGCAATTAGTTCTACCACTGAACCCAAGACCAACAAAGAGACAGAAACAGACATAGTTTGGTGGTCACTTGTGGGTACTGGTGTTTTGGGAAGTATTGGGGCATTACTTTATATAGTAAAAAAGATTGAGAAGGGTACAAAAGTTGTAAAATACCCAGAAAATTATAGTCAGCTAAACACCAGTTCAGTTCCGCAAACCATAGAAAAGTTTAACACAAAGAACGACGATGAGGAGTTTCATCACACTAGTGTCATCAGTACACAAGAAACAGAAACAACGATACCACCGTCTACTGAATTTTTACCAATGGAAACAACTTCTCGCCTTGCCAAAGTTGATATCATTGACCAGTTGATTTCAGATTTACGTAGCCCTGATATAACACAGCGACGTAAAGCTATCTGGGATTTAGGTCAAAAAGGAGACTCACGAGCAATTCAGCCTTTGGTGGACTTGATGGTGGATGCAGATTCTCAGCAACGCAGCTTGATTTTAGCTGCTTTAGCAGAAATTAACACCCGCACACTTAAGCCAATGAACCGTGCTTTGGCAATTTCATTGCAAGATGAAAGTCCACAAGTGCGACAAAATGCCATTCGCGATTTGACTCGCGTATATGATATGATGGCTCAAATGAGTCAAATCTTATCTCATGCTGTGCGAGATCCGGATGCAGACGTGCGATCAACAGCAAAGTACGCTCTTTCACAGATGAATCGTATCCGTGCTTTGCCTGGTGATGCAAGTGAAGAAGAGAAAGATACAGACGCGGAACAAGAGGAGAACGAGGAAAATTTTTAACAGTTATCAGTTACCAGTTATCAGTTACCAGTTATCAGTTACCAGTTACCAGTTACCAGTTACAAGTTACCAGTTATCAGTTACCAGGCAAGAAACGGACTCGTCCACCCTTTGTTCACTGTTTACTGTTTACTGTTCACTGTTCACTGTTCACTGATTTAAGCATTTGGTCATTCTCCAAAACGTTGAGATAGCGCTCAAGTCACTCTTTTATCTCTGCTGCTTGTGCTGTACCAATTTCCAAACCAATTTCTGGCATCCAAAAAGGCATTGAGCCGAGATGCTTGTAAAAAACTGCATTCTGTCCGGCTTTCGCTCATGCTTGATTTTTCGTTATGGGTTACGGCTTTTTCAACTTTCACATAGCAAATTATCAAGCATAAGCACGATAAGAGTTTTCAGCGTTAATTGCCGGATTTTACATCTATCCTGGCTCAATACCGTAGCGTCTGCAGTGCAGTAACAATTTCCGTCGGCTCTAAACGCTTAGTGAAGTCTGGCTCAACTTTGGCATAAGCTACTTTGCCATTGGGAGCAATCACATAAGTGGCTGGTATTGGCAATTCAAAAGTTTTGTTTCCATTGTACGCTGGAAGGTCAACACCAAAGTCTTGCAAAACCGAACGCATAGATTCTGGCAACTGGTAAACAATACCGAACTTGTGTGCTACATGGTTGCCAACATCGCTCAAAACTTCAAACGTCAAACTATTGTTTTGTGAAGTTAGTAAAGAATTATCTGGTGTCTGCGGCGAAATGGCAATTAAGGAGGCACTTTGAGCTTGAATTTCTGGTAAAACTTCCTGCAAGGCTCTCAACTCTTGGTTGCAGAATCGACACCATGTCCCTCGGTAGAAGCTGGTAACTACCGCTCCAATTGCTAACAACTGCTTTAGCTCAATTGTGTTACCAACAGCGTTAGGTAGTGCAAAATTTTCCACGCGATCGCCTACCTTCAAGCTGCGGTTGACAATTCCCGATTGTCTAAGTTCCTCTGTTGCTTGATTGATAGCAGTCAGTTTGTCAGCAGATAAATGTGTTTGAGCTTGAATACGCAGGTTAGTCAACTCTTGAGCTAGGTTCATTGGTTTTACTCTATTGGTTACTTATACTTAGTTGCAGTCAAATATGTCATCTAGCGAGACTTGCACTATCCTGTTATAGTTGATTCCAAGGTGATTACGGGTTCTCTGGTTCACTTTCTGTATCCGTTCATCTCAAAGACCTGAACTTGGGCGATCGCTCTCAACGATGCTTTCTGAAAATTTGAGATTTTTGTTAGATTTTTGAATTTATGAGCCATATTTTTGGCTCTGATATTGGATTTTGCACGGATAAAAAGATATAAATAGCGAATACGAAATTAACATTTTGTATTATTTGGTCTGAAATAAGATTATTGATGCAATCCAAAACTCAAAATCTCAAATCTAAACTTGTTCCTCCACCTCTCAAACCAGGTGACTTATTACGAGTGATTTCTCCTAGCGGTGCTTTACGGGAATTTGAGGCTTTCCAAAAAGGGGTAGAAATTTGGCGATCGCGTGGCTATCGAGTAGAAATATTTCCAGAGATAGATGACAAATGGGGATATTTAGCTGGTAAAGATGAATTTAGGCGCGAGCAACTCGCAACAGCATGGCAAGAGCGAGAGTGTCGCGGTGTTCTCTGTACTAGAGGTGGTTTCGGCAGCACCCGTATTTTGGAAGAGTGGACTTGGCACGATTTAGAAAACTCAGCACATCCAAAGTGGCTCATTGGTTTTTCTGACATCACCGCGCTTTTGTGGAGTCTTTACACAGCAGGAATTTCTGGTGTTCATGGTTCCGTGCTGACAACTCTGGCTGCAGAACCAGATTGGTCAATTCAAAGGTTATTTGATTGTGTGGAAGGTCGCCCTCTTGCACCTTTAAAGGGTTGTGCTTGGGGTGGGGGTGTGGTCAATGGTATCCTGTTACCAGGTAATCTTACGGTGGCAACTCATCTGCTTGGTACGCCAATGCTACCAGATTTGGATGGTGTGATTTTGGCATTGGAAGATGTGACAGAAGCTCCGTACCGCATTGACCGGATGCTAACACAGTGGCGGATGAGTGGTGTTTTATCAAAAGTTAGTGGAATTGCACTGGGTAGCTTTAGCCGTTGTGAACCGCCTGCAAATGTTCCTAGTTTTAGTGTTGAGGAAGTGTTGCGCGATCGCCTAGGAGATTTAAACATTCCCATTGTCTCAAACTTGCCTTTTGGTCATGAAGCTCCCAATGCAGCTTTACCTGTAGGAGTTACAGTTGAATTAGATGCAGACAACGGTATTTTGAGCATACTCTGACCAAGAAGCGGTATTAATTTTTATTTCTTAATATAGGACTCCTATTTTATTTTTACGAAGCTAGGTACATCTTTATTGCTTCTTAAGAGTTCCCAATTAAGCTGTTCCCTGTTGCCTGTTCCCTGTTGCCTGTTCCCTGTTGCCTGTTCCCTATTCCCTTTTAATATTTATGAAGTTTTGAGTCCAATTTGAATAGAATTTTTACAAGCAGCACTTCAAAGACGAGTCTTCTGAAAAAAGCGCAATCCTAGAATGATAAGCTAAACAATGACATAAAAAAGAGTTTAGGATGAACTGTTAAATGGGTATTTCTTCCAACGCTCCTTATCTCCTCAGGGCAGCTCGTGGTGAAGTGTTAGAGCGTCCCCCCGTATGGATGATGCGACAAGCGGGACGATATATGAAAGCTTACCGAGACTTAAGGGAGAAGTATCCTTCTTTTCGCGAACGTTCGGAAATACCGGAAGTGGCGATTGAAATATCCTTGCAACCTTGGAAAGCTTTTCAACCAGACGGAGTGATTTTGTTTTCTGATATCGTCACGCCGCTACCTGGTTTAGGTATTGATATGGATATCGCTGAAGGTAAAGGACCAATCATTCACTCGCCCATTCGCACCTCAGAGCAAATCGATAACCTGCATCCCTTAGAACCGGAACAATCGCTGCCTTTCATTAAAACAATCCTACAAGCATTGCGGCAGGAAGTAGGCAACGAATCAACTGTGTTGGGTTTTGTGGGTGCACCTTGGACATTAGCCGCTTATGCGGTAGAGGGAAAAGGTTCTAAAACCTATTCCGTCATCAAAAACATGGCGTTCTCAAACCCGACGCTGCTGGATAAGTTGCTGACAAAATTCGCAGATGCGATCGCCACTTATGTCCGCTATCAAATTGATTGTGGCGCACAAGTTGTGCAAATGTTTGATTCTTGGGCAGGACAATTGAGTCCTCAAGATTATGAAACCTTCGCACTACCCTATCAGCAGCGGGTTTTCCAACAAGTGAGACAAACTCATCCTGATACACCTCTGATTCTACTGGTGAGTGGTAGTGCAGGTTTGCTTGAGAGAATGGCAATATCGGGTGCCGATGTGATCACTGTAGACTGGACAGTAGATATGGCAGACGCACGGGAAAGATTAGGCAACCACCTCAAAGTGCAGGGAAATCTTGACCCTGGTGTGTTGTTTGGATCTAAGGAATTTATTCGCGATCGCATTTACGACACTGTTCGCAAAGCTGGTAACAAAGGACACATTTTAAATCTCGGTCACGGTGTTTTACCGGAAACTCCAGAGGAAAATGTTGCTTTCTTCTTTGAAACCGCTAAGCAACTTAGTAGTGCAGTTGTATGATCACCAGAAGTTAGGGGCGCAATGTTTTGTGTCCCCTAACGGAATGCCTATTTAAGGTTAAAAGTGACACAGAGGGAGCAGATTACCCTTAGTTTTGCGTTTGCCTTATTCAGCAATTACTCAATACGAGTTCGATAGGCTGCCATCTGGTGCAAAATCTTGGTTTGGTGTTCGATAGAATTGAATTATCAATTCGCCTCTATTTTTAAGAAATTGCAAGACAAGGATATGCAAGATCTATTGGCAACACCAGCTTTTCACATCATTGGTGTCCTGCTAATCTTCGTATTGATTGGAATTTTCGCAAATAGACTGGGTAGGGGGAATGGCGATGATGCACCAAAGCGAAATCTGAGTTGTCTGGTTATGGAGTGAGAGGATAAGGTAAAAAAGTAAACAATTTTAATGCCTAGGAAAATTCGAGAATTAAAAGCCCAGATTGGGCATGAAGGTTTTGTTTATCTCCCCAAGCGTGGCAAAGGCAGTCACGAGCGATGGCGGCATCCTTTGCTCAGAAAAACACTGACAATTCCAGGCAAAGATGGAGACGATGTGCCACTTTATCTAGACTCAGATCTTGCACCTTTCCGTATAAACCTGGGCATAGTTAAAAGCAGCATAATAAAGTTACATTACTTTTCTTGGCTTTTTTCGCTATATAAAGGACTTTTGGTTTCATACTGAGTGACAAAATACCATCATTTTTTATTAGTGCAAGATGTGAGTAGAAAAGCAATTAACAAAGTTACTCATTGCACTGGAAGAATTAAGGAAGGAAGAGGATTCATGAGTCGGTACAGCATGATTATTCAATGGTCTGATGAAGATCAGCTTTTCCTGGTTACAATTCCAGAGTTTGCCGATCTAGTTGTGATGCCTTGCACTCACGGAGAGACTCGTGAGGAAGCAATTCATAACGGTGAGGAAGTGATTGAAATGTACTTGGAAGCTTGGCAAGCAGAAGGCGAACCTATCCCTGAACCCAAAACCCTTCAAGTTGTTTGATAATCGTAGTGATTGCGACGGATACGAGCCATAAATTATAAATTTTGAAACTTTTTTATCATTCACAATTCATAATTGATAACTCCTAAATCTTATTTGAAACTCTCTATGACCCAGAAACGGATTTTAGTTACGGGTGCAAGTGGTTGTATCGGTCACTACATAAGCGAAGCCTTAATTCAAGAAACAGAACACGAACTGTATCTGCTGGTCAGAAATCCAAAGAAACTGCAAGTCGATACCCAAGCACGTCCTGGTGTTACCGTCTTGCAAGGTGATATGCAAGAAATAGAGCAATTTGCCGACTTGCTGAAAACGATAGATGTTGCTGTGTTAACAGCGACGGCTTGGGGTGGTGAAAAAACATTTGATATTAATGTCCATAAAACGCACGAGTTGCTCAACTTGTTAGATCCAGACAGATGCGAACAAGTGATTTATTTTTCCACAGCTAGCGTTTTGGATCGCAACAACCAACCTTTGAAGGAAGCAGGCGAACTGGGTACAGACTATATCCGTTCTAAGTACGATTGTTTGCATAAGATATCGCAGTTAGCTATAGCCCCCAAAGTGACGACTGTTTTTCCTACTTTAGTGCTGGGGGGCGATCGCAACAAACCCTACTCACATGCTACATCTGGTATTCCAGAAATTACGAAATATGTAGATTTGATTCGCTTTTTTGAGGCAGATGGCAGTTTCCACTTCATCCACGGGCGAGACATTGCCACTGTCGTGCGGTATTTGATTGATAATCCTCCCAAAGAAGACGAACCGCGCTCATTTGTTTTAGGTCAGAAGCAGTTAACTGCTAACCAAGCAATTGAAGAAGTTTGCGCCTACCTTGGGAAAAAGATTTACTTTCGCATCCCTCTATCTATATCTTTAGCCAATTTAATTATCGTTTTGTTCCGCATTCAGATGGCTGCCTGGGATAGATTCTGTATGAACTATCGGCATTTTAGTTACCAAAATTTTATTAATCCCGGCAGTTTCGGTTTACCAAATTACTGTGCGACGGTGAGTGATGTTTTAAAAATCAGTGGTGTTAAGCCATTTATCAAGTAAGGTCAGTTTCGTTTAATGACCTCAGAAGCGTTACCAACCCTCCCCGCAAGCCTACGGTGTACACATATCTTGCTCAAAACCTCACCCTCGCTTTTTGTTACGCAAAAATCTTTCCCTCTCCGGAATTCGGAGAAGGATGCCCGACAGGGCAGGGTGAGGTTTTCCCAAAATTCTGAGTCATTCGATGACTTGTGTGTACACTGCTTCCGGGGAGGAGTTAGGAGTGAAATCTTCCTACTACAAACAATTCAAGGATTTTCATTCTTAAGGAGTTTGTAATGAACGCTTAACCACCTTAAGTTTAGGAATAAAAACTTTAGACTTGACACTCAACAGCAAGCGTCGGTAACGGAAAAACCCTTGTATTGCCTTTTGGACTGGTGGGGAACTTTGGGCGACTGATCCCTCAAACCATAACCCTTGATTGTAAGCGAATCTCGCAGTCACAAAAGATTTAGCAACATTTATCCAAGAGTAGGATTGGGCAAGAGAATTAGTATTCTCACTATGACCTGCTTCCCAAGGAAAATCACCCCAAGCTTGCGCCTCTGTATAAGAAGGGTTTAACCAAAACGACTGAAGCACATCTGCTGAAGCTTCGCGCACATCTGCCCACGGATTCACTAAGTTTGGATCAAGTAACAGATTCTCTGTAAAAGAGTAAACTGCCTTCCTGACAAGTGGTAGTCCCCAATCGATAATTCTTTGATTACGTTCTTCCTTGAAAACTGGTCGAACTTGATCCCCTTCCTCCATGAAGCCAAGCACGGTACCATGATCTGCACTACAAAACATTTCCAAAGGAACAATACCCAACTCAGGTAAAACATCTTTGAAGCCAGTTCTTGTCCGTTGATCAAAGAAATAGCCTTTCTTAGAGTCAGATTGATTTCCCTTGGAATTACTCTTAAGACCATAAAATAAACCCACATCAAGTGTCGCACCGTTCGTTTTGACAATTGCGGCTAGGGAATCATACGAGCTGCCAAACCAACCGACATCAACTAATCCCTTTGGAATTGAGTCAAGCACTCCCTCTTGGTCGAGATATTTCATCAGAACTTGTTGCTTTTGAACAGCTTTCTGAAGAATGAGTTCACTAACTTCCGGTTTGTCAAGCACTGGGTGTAATGCCTGCACTTCTTGTGGACTAAGAATTCGCGACCAATCTTCTTCTTTGAATCCAACAGCAGCCAAGCTATCACGAATCTCTTGGGGAGCAATAGAAACCCGCGCTAGAAAATCTTGAATCGAGACGTTACTTGTGCCATCCAAAATCCAGCTTGGTCTTTTCAACATCTCCAATGCCTGCTGTTGATCAAGACTGACGACTGCTGGCAGATTCCACGATAATCTGCTGCCATAGATATAGCGAAGTTCGCAAGGAAAGTTGAGCTTGCCGACTAATCTACGCGCTATTTCCAGCAAAACTTGACCATCTCTCGACACAAAGTAGAGCCGTTTTAAGCCCATCAGCTGAGCCTGTTGGAGTATCCAGAGAACATAGCCAACTAATGTGGGAGCCACCACACCCGCAGCGACATCACGCAAAGCCTCCTCTTTTGATGAGGACACCGGGACTTGCAAGCGCACCAATCTGGAGGCACCAGCCATTGCAGAAGATAAACCTTCTGTCGCATAGGAATGTGACTCCAGTTTTTGTTCATATCGATTCAAGTTGCCTTCGGAAAAATGTTGAGCTTTCAACCCAACTTTTTTCGCACCTTGAACATCAATACGCAAATCATTACCGTAGTGAGAGACTTCGGCAGGCGAAACACCCTCACGATTGAGCAATTCTCGGAAAAGTTCACCTGTTGCCTTGGATTTTCCGTATTCATAAGATACATACAGTTCATCACCATCTGCCCAAAACGAATGACGCACTAACTGTTCCTTAATGAACTCAGCAGGCAAATACATATCGGACACAAAAATTACGCGCTTGCCTTGGTTGCGGGCAGTCTGGATGAGATCTCTTGCAATGGGGATCGGGCGAATTAGTTCAGATTCCAAGGCACATTCAATGTGCATGATTTTTTCGCGTTGTTCATCATTGAGTCGTAGGGCGATCGCAACTTCTGTATAAATTTGCTGCAAAGAATATTTTTCACCTATATTGCTGTATGCCCGGAACTCAGCTGTAGTGCGAGCATGAACGAAGGCTTCAGGTGTAGAGTTAATCAAAGATAGACTAGCTAATCGCTTACCTAGCAAAAGAAAGAACGCTTTTGGTGTTCCCACGACTCGTGTCAGAACGGTGTCGAAAACGTCAAATGAAGAGATTTGCATTGTGTTATGTTAATGTATTCGTTTTTAGTAAAAATTAGCTAAAGAACACTAGCTGCGACACTTACCATTCAATACGTGCCGGTTAATAGTATCTGTCACCCAGTCATAGTGCAGAGTTACCGACACACTAACAAAGGCTGCTTCTGCAGCCCATAGAAATTACCCACTTATGTAGGCTTAGTTTGTTTAACCTGCAGGCTAACTCAAAAAGTATTGACTCATCAAGCTAACGCCAAATTAAACCAAAACTTGTGTCTGACATCCCTAACGTAATGTCTTAAAGCAATTTCTTTACTCGCAAATTTATCTGGATAAATGAATTGGTCTTCGACATTGAGAACATATCGTTGCGAGCACAGAGGTATACCATGATTGTGGTGGATTGTCAAATGCACCACTGTTTGTTCAGTAAAATATGAGGGAAGTCCTTCGATATTCGCCAAGCGTTCAATAGCGAAATTCCAATCCAATTCGTGCTTGAATAAAATAAATCCAGCATTGATTGGATTTAACTTCTCAGAATCATCGTAAATAATTCTTTGATCAAGTGAATTAGAGCAATCAGGTAGATATCTAGTGTATTTATCGTCTAAAGTTGCTAACTGAACTAAGTCAATTCCACCTGGAAAAAATAAAATATCTGAATCTGTGTAAATAGTTGGACCATTCACCGGAATTGACATTAATGCTGATAACTTTCTGCCCATTGGATGCTGTTGGGCATATTCAGAAACACATTGAGGTATATCGTTTCTAAGAAGTTTTTTTAATGGCACTACCTCAACACAGGGATGTATCCGGCGGAGTAAACGACAACTATCATCAGTGTAGCTACCATCAGAAATCACAGTGAATGTATCTGGAATGCCAACATGACGGATGAATGACCGAATACTGACTACTTGTTCTGGTAAATCGCGCTCACAAGATAAAGAATAGACCTTGATTGGAACTTTTCTATTTTGTTTGAGAGGAAGATTGACCAACTTAACAACTACATCTCTATAAAGAGAACGAATAAATTGTCCTTGAAATTTCGCGGTATGATAGCCGATGTTTACCATTTGTTAATCCTCATCAAAAACGATAATTGTTACGAATATACTATAGTCATATTTTGAACTGTAGATTAATGGCTACAATTCTACCCAGTCTGATATCATTTCGAGTTGTTTGAGACTTGATGGATGCTAAATTTAAACTTATAAATAAGTTCCTAATAGTTGATTTATTAACTTTACCAAATCTATCTGATCATTTAGAAGTTTAAACTATATCTAAGCTGTACATTTTGTCATTATGAACGTAGTCCTGAGGATGCTTAGTTAGAACACGAGCGTATCTCCTCCCCAGACGCTAGGCTGGCTTGAGGGAACGCAAAGCAACGGTGCCGTAGACATAGAGATCACCAGATACGCAAACACTACGAAGAGCACTCTGTTGGACATAACACCTCTGACTTCAACAGACATCCTCTACGTAACTCTCATCAACTACGTTCACCAATACACATAAAAATCTTCTTTCCTTCACTCTCTCATTCTTTCCCTCCCTCACTCCTCATTTTCAAGATAGTTTGTACCTTGTATTTTCATGTTTAATACTGAAGCTGTAATGCCTCAAAAAAATATGATTTTGTACTTAATACTTACCAAAGACAGCCAGAAAGCCCATTTTTTCTAGAAATTCGGATGGACAATCACCAAAGTGCGGGAGACGTTGGTGCAGTCCTGTCTTCATTAACCGCCGCCCACCGTCATGATTCTTAGTCTTTAGTAATTAGTACTAATGACTAATGACTCGAAACATCGCGGCTTTTCGTCATAGTCAAGTAGAAGCAGTCAAGGGCAGCCAGAGGATGAATTAAGTACTTTTATTATATGTATATGCAATCTAGAAATTTGCATATGTACAATACATTAATTCCGTGGAAATACATGGTCAACAAATATTTGTTTTATTTACAAATTTTTTATATTTACAAGACAATATATGTCGGAATTCCTAATTTTAGGAGTTCTGCATTGACAGAAAAGTGATTATGGTCTAAGATATAATACTTTGAGTAGATGCAGTCTGGAACATCCGGTGCTAAAGCTGTGGAAGCGTCTGATTTTGAAAAATAAACCCAGCCACCCAGCGAATAAAATTCAAAGGCTGTACAAACACGCGTCCACGCAGGTGGATCTACACAAAGCCTACAGAGGTTGGCTTTCTATAGCTGAGGCAGTGCTGGGCTAGAATTTCAAGGGTTGGGTAAAACAAGCGAAAAATCTGCCGGTATAGTCGGAAAGATCGCCCTGTGCTAAGATTGTAAGCCACTTGCGGTGGTGAGGCAGTCTGATGAGTCCAGCATTGCAGTCCTTGTTTCCGTAAGCGCAAGCGGACGCCTGAATTGTTTGCAAAATCGGCTTTGCGTGAATTTTTGGGACAGAGACATTGCCCCAAATGGAAGTCACTCAGTGAACTTTTTAAAAATTCTCTAATCTGCATCTTAATCCTGGCATTTTGTATGCTGAAAAACATTTTGCCAGAGAACTTACTATACTTGTATATGAAAACCGAATTGGCTACTGAGCAATGACTACTATTGAGCAGAAAAACCAGACGGAAATATCCGATACGCAGGAACAATTATCTTCTTCATCAAGTCAAAAAATGTTGTTTTCCCTGAAGGTCTTTGAGTATTTCTTTTTAGCTGCTTTTATTGGTTCAGGTGTTATTACTCTTGTTTTCCCAGACAATCCAAGAGTCATACTCACTGGATCTATTTCTTTGGCTATCTTTGTTTTTCTGTTCCTCATCAATCAACAAGTGTTTCGGGCTTCTAGTAACGCCGCTTCTAAACTCGAACTGCAGAAAAAAGCCGAACTCTATCTGATGAACAGTAACAATCACTCGACAAAGAACCCGATAGCGCCAGCGAGAGAAAAGGCTTTACAGTATTGCCAAGACTTGATTGACGATTATAAAAAAACTCGAAATCTATCGAGAAATCTTTACTATGGTTTGCAAATTGGAACCATTGTTTTCTCCGGAGTGACACCAATTTTAGTCTTGGTAGACAAATTGGAAGCAAATCAAGCTTGGCTGAAGTGGCTGCCCGTAATTTTTCCGGCTATTGCCTCTATCGTCGCTAGTGTCGTCACTTCCTTTCCTTTTCAGGAAAATTGGATTTCTGCTAACACGACAGTTGAATCGTTAGAAGCTGAACAAGAGAAATTTGTCTTGGGAATAACTCCATCTTATCGTTGCTATGACTCAGCTGACGAAAGCGAACAACAACAAAAGGCTAAGGAGGCGATAGAAAACTTTATTATTCAAGTGAATAATATTCATCTCAAGCAATTGCAACGAACTGGTGAGACTCAGAAAAAAGAGGAGAAGACACAGTCAGCAGATCAATCTAGCTAGTCAAACTCACAGCAGAGTTAAGAAATTTTTCCTTTTGACAATAGATTTCGTGGCAGTTGTTGGGAACTCTTAACGCTTAACTCTTAACAGAACCTCGTAAAATCTCACTTTTGCAAAAGGTCTAATGAATAGCGTCTAAGTGATGAGTTCTTCTAAGTTGGGTTGGAACTTGATGCACTTAGGCGCTATTGATCACTTATGTGAACTAGCTACACTCGTCTTATCGAACAGAAACTTCAAAGAAGAAAACTTCGTCAGTGTATCAATCAACTTTTGATGATAGTTGAGCGCGAAAAAACACTTTTGTTTGTGAGGGTTGACGGTTCATGCGAATTTTACTAGTTTATCCCATTTTTCCCAAAACATTTTGGTCTTATGAAAAAATATTGGCATTAGTTGACCGCAAAGTTTTGTTACCACCATTGGGTTTGGTGACAGTTGCAGCAATTTTGCCTCAAGAATGGGAGTTTAAGCTAGTTGATCGCAATATCCGCCCAGCGACAGAAGAAGAATGGGCTTGGGCGGATGTCGTTGTCTTCTCTGCGATGATAGTCCAAAAACAAGATTTATTAGAGCAAGTTCGCGAAGCAAAACAACGTGGTAAGTTAGTTGCTGTAGGCGGTCCTTACCCCACCTCAGTTCCTGGGGAAGTTCAAGAAGCTGGTGCAGATTTCCTGATTTTAGATGAAGGGGAAATCACCTTACCGATGTTTGTTGAAGCAATTAAACGGGGTGAAACCTCTGGGACTTTCCGCGCTACAGAAAAACCTGATGTCACAAACACCCCAATACCTCGGTTTGATTTGCTAGAGTTTGACGCTTACGACATGATGTCAATTCAATTTTCGCGGGGTTGTCCTTTCCAGTGCGAATTTTGTGACATTATTGTTCTTTATGGGCGCAAACCTCGCACCAAAACTCCTGCACAACTGTTGGCAGAGTTAGATTACCTCTATAAGCTGGGTTGGCGGCGTGGTATTTTTATGGTGGACGACAACTTTATCGGCAACAAGCGCAATGTTAAGTTGTTGCTCAAAGAGTTAAAGGTTTGGATGGCAGAACACAAGTATCCATTCCGGTTTGACACCGAAGCTTCTATTGACTTAGCACAAGATCCAGAATTGATGGAGTTGATGGTTGAGTGCGGTTTTGCTGCAGTGTTTTTGGGAATTGAAACACCGGATGAAGACAGTTTGCAACTGACAAAGAAGTTTCAAAATACGCGTAGTTCATTAACTGAGGCTGTGCAAACTATTATCAAAGCTGGTTTGCGCCCGATGGCTGGGTTTATTATTGGTTTTGATGGAGAGAAATCAGGTGCAGGCGATCGCATTGTCCGCTTTGCTGAACAAGCAGCAATACCCTCCACAACTTTTGCCATGTTACAAGCGCTACCAAATACTGCCCTTTGGCATCGCCTCAATAAAGAAGGACGACTACGAGAAAATAAAGACGGTAACATCAATCAGACAACTTTGATGAACTTTATCCCCACTCGTTCTTTGGAAGATATCGCCAGAGAATATATTGAAGCATTTTGTGATTTATATGACCCAGTGCGCTACTTGGATCGCACCTACCGTTGTTTCCTAATCATGGGTGCACCGAGTTGGAAAGCACCATTCAAGATGCCAGAGTGGGTTGTTGTTAAAGCGCTGTTGCTGATTATTTGGCGACAAGGAATCAAACGCGAAACTCGCTGGAAGTTCTGGCACCACCTGTTTAGTATTCTCAAGCGTAACCCTGGGGTTGCAGAACATTATCTCGCGACCTGCGCCCACAATGAACATTTCTTGGAGTATCGCCAAATTGTACGGGAGCAAATAGAATCTCAGCTTGCTGAATATTTGGCACAAGGCGTAGAAAAACCATATGAAATAGTGAATCAGACAGTAGCTACTGTCGCTAGTTGAGTATGGATAATAGTTTGTTCAGCCTGCATCATTTGTAAACAACTGACATAGTCAACAGTAGTTTTGTCCTGGAGTTGAAGCGCTACTACAAGCCTATTTAATATAGGCTATTTATGATTGTGAAAGCGGCAGAGTGATGAGAAATGTTGTTCCTTGAACTGGGTTAGAGTTAACTTCAATTTTACCCTGATGCTTTTGAATAATTTGATAGCAAATCCACAGTCCTAAACCAGTCCCTTTACCTACCGTTTTTGTCGTGAAAAAAGGATCAAAGATTTTATCTTTTAAATTTGACTGTATCCCACAGCCATTATCAATAATTCTTATGCAAACACATGGAACAGAGTCTTTCCCAGAGGCGGCAAGAATAATCTCAGTATAAATCCAAATTGTAGGGGTAGGAAGTGTTTTTTTTACAATTGCCGACTTCCTATTTCCCATTCTCTCTTCTAATGCGTCTATTGCATTGCTGAGTATATTCATAAAGACTTGATTGAGTTGTGCTGGATAGCACTCAACCAAGGGCAAATTTCCATATTCTTTAATAACTTCAATTCCCTCTTTCGTTCGATGATTGAGGATTAATAAAGTGCTGTCAATTCCTTCATGGATATTCACAGCTTTCATTTCGGCTTCATCAAGACGTGAGAAATTTCTCAATGATAAAACAATGTCGTGAACACGTTGAGCACCCATTTGCATTGAGGACATCAGTTTGGGTAAATCCTCACTGATAAAATCAATATCAATTTCACTAAGTTGATTTTGAATAACAGCACTTGGCTGGGGATACTCTTTCTGATAAAAAAACAATATTTTCAAAAGATCTTGCGTGTACTGTTTAGCATAAGTTATATTGCCGTAGACAAAATTGATAGGATTATTGATTTCATGGGCGACTCCTGCCACCATATTACCGAGCGAAGACATTTTTTCAGTCTGAATTAATTGTGCTTGAGTTTCCTGAAGTTCATTTAAAGCTTGGCTGAGTTGTTCGTAAGCTTGATTCAATTCCTGATTTGTTTGCAGAAGTTGCTGAGTCCGTTCTTGGACTCGTCTTTCTAATGTTTGCCGTGCTAACTCTAATTGTTGAGTATATTCTGCGATTCTGCTAATAAGACTGTTGAGAGAAGTGGCTAATATCCCCACTTCATCATGACTCATGACAGGAGCTCGCAAATCAAAATTCGATTCCATTGTGACTTTTTGCGCGAATTGAGTTATGGCTAACACAGGATCAGAAATTTTTCGCGCTATGTTCCTACCCACAAAAATTGTAATCAAAGCTTCCAATACAAAAAAACTCCATAGTCCTAACCACAAAAACTGTAGTGTATTGTTCAAAGTAAAAAGTGATTTCAGCAGTACAATAATAAAAGAAGAATTGCTCAAGCCTGAAACAGTTACCCTTTTAGCTAAGTAATCTTCACCCGCAATGATCAGACGTTGTGGCGGTCTGAAAGCTGGGGGTAGTTGCCAATGAGTTTCGCAAGCTGCTGGTAACGTAGAAGCATAAACACATATCAGATCTTCGTTGTCAGATATTGCCGTTTTGTCTATGTTGAATGCTACTATATGTTCGCTGTTCGTAGTCTCTAGATGTTGAAACAATTCTTGTTTGATAAGAATACCAATTTCAATTGCACCAATCAGTTCTTCTTTGAACTTAATAGGTGCTAACGCAACAAGAACTGACTGCGTTTGTCCTTCTTTTGTAGAAAAGTTGACGACGTCCGAAAGATACAAACCACTCAGTGCTTGGGAAAAGCTTTTTTTGTCTTCCAGGGTTGAGTTTCCGAATTGTCGCTGTCCTAAATCCAACAGAACGCTACCATTTTGGTTAACAATTTTGAGGAAATCAAGTTCTAATGTCGTTTTTTGTGGTACAAACAACTTTAGAAGTGCTAAGGTATTTGCCTGCTTGAGTGCAAGGCGCACATCATCCCGATCTGCCATCACCTGTACCCAAGAACTTAAGTGTTGTTTTTCTCTATACAATTCCTGCAAAACTATTGAAGCAGTTTTCTCAACAGAGGAGGTTATCTGTTGTTCCATCTTGTGGCTAAACCAGAAAGCAAAGCTGATGATCAATAGCACCATGATGCTAAAGAACACCAGAAGAAATGGCATGATGATTCTCTGGCTTAAAGCTAGTTTTGCATAACTGGCTTGTAACTTCACACCTCGTCCCACAGTTCTTGAGTTGACTTGTTGCTCTACTGTTTCGTTGAAGAAGTGGTAAATTGGCATTGTTTGTATAAGAATAAATCAGCAACAGTTACCAAAGATGGCAAGAAAGACCCTTTCACACGGGGGACACTCACCTGTGTTGGGAGAACCCCCAGCCATTGTGCTGTCCTCTACTTTGACCAAGAAGCAGCAATGCTTAGGAGACAGGGGGAAAGGGAAAAAAAATTAAGGTTCTCGGTTTGCTTGGGGGTTTCTCCCTCTCTCCCAACTCCGTCTCCTGGTGCTTCTCTTGTGACGGGTGGATACTTATTTACGCGCTATGTGCCAAGCGCTGAAATCTTCCTGCCATACATTAAACTTCATTGCGAAGTAAGAAGATAAGCAAAATAACATGATAAATATTTTGTAATGTAAAACAACTATAAAAATTGAAGGAGAACACAGTGGCAATGGAATCAAATTTATTAACGAGCACAAATGCAGTGCGTGATGATTTTAGTGAATATGTTGCCCATCTACAGCTTCACATGGCTCTGCAGGCTCGCAATCTGGTTCCACCCCTGAAGCAGTCTTTGGAAGACAGCCGGGAGCAATTACTCCATCAAACCCAAGCTCATTTTGAAAAATTAGTGTCTCGTAGAACCATCTAGTTCCAAAATGTTAAACTAATGTTAATCTAAAGTAAGCTGAAAGCAGATTTTGTTAAGACAAGGCTAAGGCTATTCTGGTGAAAATCTGCTTTTTAATATCTTAAAGTTACGAAAATCACCCTTTCGGTTTAATAGAAAGTAGCACAAAGCCGTTAAGATTATTGCAGCAGTTCCTTTGACCTAGTTACTCTAAGCTGAATGGCGGCTCGAATGAAAATGACCTCATTACTTCAGCAAAATCTTAGCGTTGTTATCCGACCAGTCCAATACCGGGACTTGGACGGAATTGAACGCCTAACTCAAGAGTCATTCGCAGCCCAAACCCCCAAGGGAGCTAGTGATGCAATGCGGCAAATGCAATGGCTGCGTGGCTGGTATGGATTACTCAAGTGTTTGAGCTGGTTTCCCAATCCATTACGGTATCGTTTTTGTTCATATGTAGCAGAACAAGGGCGTATGCTTCTGGGAATGATTCAAATATCGCCGTTCAATCGCACGCACAGCACCTGGAGAGTTGACCGCGTGATGATAGAACGTGCGATAGATAAGCAAGCAGTTGGCTCGCAGCTTTTGCGCTATTGCTTTGAATCAATTTTGGAAGCTCGTACTTGGCTTTTAGAAGTGAATGTCAATGACAAAGACGCATTGGCGCTTTATCGTAAAAACGGATTTCAGCGCTTAGCAGAAATGACATACTGGGAAATAGAACCAGAGTTGCTTGAAGAATTGGCGAAATCAGAACCAGATTTACCCAATTTGCTGCCTGTAAGTAATGCTGATGCGCAGCTATTGTATCAACTAGATACGGCATCAATGCCACCTTTGGTACGGCAAGTGTTTGACCGTAACGCCGATGACTTTAAAACAACTCTGTTTGGCGCTTTAACAGAAGCAGTTAAGCAGTGGGTGACGAAAATAGAAGTTGTGAGTGGTTACGTTTTTGAACCCCAACGCAAAGCCGCGATCGGCTATTTTCAGGTGCGACTGGATCGTAAAGGTCAACAGCCCCATGTGGCAACCTTGACAGTTAACCCAGCTTATACCTGGTTGTATCCAGAGTTACTGTCTCAACTAGCTCGAATAGCACAGGATTTTCCTCCACAAGCCCTACAAGTCACCTCAGCAGATTATCACCCAGAAAGAGAAGAGTATTTGGAAAGAATGGGTGCAAGTCGTATAGAACACACCTTGATGATGTCTCGCTCTGTGTGGCATAAACTGCGGGAGTCAAAATTTGTCTCCTTAGAAGGAATTCAGTTACCAGAGATGTTGCAAGGATTACAACCTGCACGTAAACCGATTCCTGGTGGTATGTCATGGGCACAACAAGGACAGCCAATGTCTCCAGACAGAAAAGCACAACCCAATACGACAAAAGAGGCTGTTGTCTTTTCGTGCAATCACTGTAACGTAGAAACATCTAGCCAGCAAGAATCGGCAGATGCACGGCAGGAGTAATTCGCAGTGAGTTTTGAACAAGGACACGCACAGAAAGATATAAGGGGACAAGCAGACAAAGGGACACAAGGACAATATCTCTCCCAGTTCCCTGCTTCCGATGTCCCTTTTTCCCCAACAACTCCACCTACTGATGAAAAAAACTCACAGAAGTTCGTTTTTGCTTTAGGATTAGATGTTGGGCGCAAACGTATTGGTGTGGCAGGGTGCGATCGCACTGGTTTGATTGCCACTGGTATCACTACTATAGAGCGAACATCGTTTGATCGGGATGTGGAGCAAATACGACAACTCGTCAATCAACGCCAAGTGGAAGTCCTTATTGTTGGGTTACCTTATTCTATGGATGGTTCTTTAGGATTTCAGGCTCGTCAAGTGCAGAAATTTACGACCAGACTTGCCAAGGTTCTCAAACTGCCTGTGGAATATGTTGATGAACGATTAACTTCATTTCAGGCAGAGCAGATGCTCATAGCAGAAAATCGCTCCCCCTCTCGTCACAAACAACTTATTGACCGTAAAGCAGCATCTATCATCTTACAACAATGGCTAGATACAAGGCGCTCTTGTTTGAAAAGCACACTAGTTTCTGCTGATTGATGCAAGCTTTTAACGTGATATTCTGAAATTGATTAATCAGTTTTACTCCTATTTGATTAATAATATCTGTTGAAAGAAAGAATTCGGGTATTATAACAGTTGCTGGTAGTTTTTAGTAAAAAGTCGATATCTCCACTATGTTTTCCTCATCCTTTCCTGAAGAAAATGATCAGACTCGCACTGGTTCCATCACTTTGACTGATGACAAAGGGAGAACCCTCGAATGTTACATTGAGCATTCACTCACCGTAGATGCTCAAGAGTACGTTTTGCTTCTACCCGTTGACTCACCAATAGAAATTTTTGCTTGGCAAGGTGATGAAGAGGAAGAAGAAGCCATCTTAGTGGAAGATGAAACGACAATCGACCAAATATTTGGCATAGCCCAGGCTGTTCTTTCTGAACAAAATCTCCTTTTGAAGCATACAGCTTATGCTTTGACTGTTGCAGGTGATTTACCACCGGTGGAAGAGTCAGAACTTTTTACTCTAGAAATTGAAGACGAAGAAGCAGATTTAGAGCCAGAGCAATTACAACTGCTATCTAGCTTTTACCACGAAGAACAAGAATACGCAATTTACACTCCCCTCGATCCACTGCTATTTTTCGCACGAATATCTCAAGCAGGGTTACCAGAATTGCTCTCACCAGAAGAGTTTCGTCAAGTCCAACCTCTGTTGGAAGAACATTTGTTTAATGAAGTAGAGTAAGATGAAAAAAATTCAAAATTAAAAATTAAAATAATCAAAAAATTTAATTTTTAATGAGGGATTTTTCATTATCGTCTTTTACTTAGATGCATCTTTGGCAAAAAAGTTGGAAGCAGTTATTTCTCCTGGGTCTAGTGCCTTTAACGCTTTTATTTGGTACTTGGCAAAGTTGGATGTGGTGGAGGTGGGCAAAAAGCGCATCCATCCAAACAGTAAATGCAGGTACAACAGCAAATAATTCGGTAAAATGGCAGCAGATTCAAATCCCCCCAGGAACGGCTTCACAGCAAATCGGTCATTATTTAGAAAAGGCTGGTTTGATTCGTATCTCCTATGCCCTGCGGGCACGCTACGCTAACGGAGACGCTGCGCGTTAGCAGTAAGGCGTGCGCTTTGCGCATACACAATTGGCGTGGAATATATGGGCACGTTACTTGGAGTGGAAAAACCCTCAAGGTAGTTTTCAAGCAGGAACATACGAACTTTCTCCCACCCAGCCTTTATCGGCAATCGCCCAAAAAATTTGGCAGGGAGAAGTGGTGCAAAAATGCCAATGATTAATGAGTAATGACTAATGACTATGCACTGGAACAATCTCATACAGCCTAGCTTGATTTTAGAAGGTTCAGTGTTGAACCTCACACCAGACATGATCCAAAAAAATGGGCTCTTGGGGCTGGTGTTGGATGTAGATGAAACATTAGTACCAATTAGAGCCGCGTCAGCTTCTGCGGAACTGCAACAGTGGGTACACCAAATGCGCCCCTTTGTCAAGTTGTGTTTGGTTAGTAATAACCTCAGTGAAAGCCGGATTGGTGGAATTGCGCGATCGCTCAACCTACCCTATTTCTTAGGTGCTGCCAAGCCTTCGGGACGTAAAATTCGGCAAGCACTCAAAGCGATGAATTTACCTGTACACCAGGTAGGCATGGTCGGAGATAGATTATTCACTGATGTCTTAGCAGGTAATCGCTTAGGAATGTTTACCATTTTGGTAGACCCAATCATCCATCCAGATGTTGCTCTTCGTTCCCATCCGATACGCAACTTTGAAGTTTGGCTATCTGAAATTCTCGGTGCTTCTATTACTCCTAAGACAAGAAGAGTTACAAAAATTGATAAATAGTCAGGAAAGTAAACCTAAAGAAAAAATAAAAAAAACTTTGTTTCAAACAAAAATCTGCAATCATAATAAGTATAAATAACAAAGGGGTCAGCCAAAATAAAGGCCCTAACAGATAACAAGTCAATATAGGAAAGTGAAGCGTCAGCCTCAAAATTATAGAGGGTCTGGCGCTTCACAATTTAGTTAATTGTCAATAGTCATTAGTCATAAAACGAATGACTAATGACCAATGAACGGCAGGTGCTCATGGGGGAAACCACGCCAGATGCACCCTCGGAGGAACCCGACAGCCAGTCGCCACAACGGGACGGCAGGTGCTGCACTTGGGGAGCCACCCCCGTGGGCGGGTCTCCCGACAGCCCGGGGAGTGGGGTGGAACCCCAAGACCGCACTGCCTCGGGAACCCCAACGCCAGATCCCTCTGTCGGGAAACACTCATCAAGGACTGGCGCAGCAAGGCGCTGCTCTGGGCAACGCACTGGCTCCCCAAGACCGCACTGCCTCCTCATGACTCATGACTCATGACTAAAACAATCGTCGTCAAAATTGGCACCTCTAGCCTGACTCAACCAGAAACCGGACAACTGGCACTTTCCACAATCGCGACTTTAGCAGAAACCCTCTCACATCTGCGACGACAGGGTTATAAGGTCATTTTGGTATCCTCTGGCGCTGTGGGAGTGGGTTGTGGGCGGCTGGGTTTGACAGAACGTCCTAAGGCGATCGCCCTAAAACAAGCAGTTGCAGCAGTCGGGCAAGGCAGATTAATACGGGTATACGATGATTTATTTACGACACTGCAACAGCCAATTGCTCAAGTTTTGCTCACCCGTAGTGACTTAGTTCAGCGTAGTCGTTACCTTAACGTCTACAACACATTCAGAGAATTACTCGAACTAGGAGTCATTCCAGTGGTGAATGAGAATGACACAGTCGCAGTGGAGGAACTGAAATTTGGTGATAATGACACCCTTTCTGCCCTCGTTGCTAGTTTAGTTGAAGCAGATTGGCTCTTTTTGCTGACTGATGTTGATAGGCTTTACTCCGCTGATCCCCGTTCTGTACCTGATGCCCAACCTATTGCTTTAGTGAGCAACATTAAAGAGTTAGCAGAATTACAGGTGCAAACAGGCACACAAGGTTCCCAATGGGGTACCGGCGGTATGGTGACCAAAATTTCTGCAGCACGAATTGCGATCGCTGCTGGTGTTCGCACCGTCATTACTCAAGGACGATATCCACGCAATATCGAAAAAATTTTACAGGGCGAAACCATTGGTACTCACTTTGAACCACAACCAGAACCAACTTCTGCCCGTAAACGTTGGATAGCTTATGGTTTGATTCCTGCTGGGAAACTCTATTTGGATGCGGGGGCAGTACTAGCAATTTCTGGTGGTGGCAAATCGTTGTTAGCTGCTGGTATTACCACAGTAGAAGGGGAATTTAACACTCAAGAAGCGGTGCAATTGTGTGATAAAAACGGTCATGAAATTGCCAGAGGATTGGTGAACTATAGTAGCACCGAATTGCAAAAAATTCGCGGACGCCGTTCCAGTGAAATTGCTGCTATTTTAGGTTATGTTGGTGCGGAAACCGTGGTTCATCGGGATAATTTGGTTTTGACGTAGGAATGGATAAACTGTAACCGCACCAATGCTAACTCTGCTCATCTCATGTCCACAGATTTCAGAACAACTTTATTTTTTAGCAATTACCTGTTTTAGCAATACGCCAAGGGCTTCTGCGCTATTAGAACGCAACTTGATATTATTGCTCATTGGACTTATTTATGAACTCAGTCTTACCCACTGACTGGGGTGAGGCTGCACAAACTGCCCTAGCATCAATTTTTCCTCAAATAGTTGTGTCTCATATGTTACTTAATATTAAACTTCTTGCAAAAGTCGAGAACTCTTAACGCTTAACTCTTAACACACGAAAGCTTAACAGAACCTCGTAAAATCTCACTTTTGCAATCTTGTCTATTGAACGCTTGATTCCCCTAGCTCTTAGTTGTGGTTTTGACATCCATTTTTCCAGGTGCAAGATATGAGCCTCCCACGGGCGCGTTTTTCGCTCCCGTGAAATATGAAAGAAACAGCACTCGCTGCTCAAACATTCAAAATTCGCTCATTAAGAATTTTTTTTTGTATCTCCTGCGGAGACGCTACGCGAACGCGCAGCGTGCCCGCAGGGCATACTTTGAATTTTGATAGCGCAGCGTGCCGCAGGCATACTTTGAATTGTTTTGTTCCCTGTTCCCTGTTCTCTGTTCCCTGTTCCCTGTATTTCTTGAGAGTTACGCAAAGTGTTTCTTGAAAGAGGTTGCAAAAACTGAGGATGATCCTGTAAATAATCTGAGTGTACCGGCTTAAGTAAATAAGCATCATTTTCAAAACTGTTGCATAAATGGAAAGAAAAGGTTTAATACTTTGGTTGACAGGACTCAGTGGTTCTGGTAAGACTACGATTGCTAAAGGATTAGAGTGTGAATTGAAGGAACGCTGTTGCCTAGTTGAGCTTCTAGATGGTGATATCATCAGAACCAACCTCTCAAAAGGTTTGGGTTTCAGTAGAGAAGACCGCGAAACTAACATACGTCGCATTGGGTTTGTGGCTAATTTGCTCAGCCGCAATGGAGTCATGGTCATCGTAGCTGCAATTAGTCCTTACCGAACTGTAAGGGATGAAATTCGCAAGACAACTACAAATTTTATAGAGGTCTATGTAAATGCACCTGTTACAGTTTGTGAAGCTCGTGATGTCAAAGGCTTATATGCTATGGCTCGAGCAGGTAAAATTAAAGCCTTCACGGGTATTGATGACCCCTACGAAGAACCCCTCAATGCCGATATTGTTTGTTACACCACACAAGAAAGTGTGGAGGAAAGTATTGCTAAGGTGATTGCCGAACTCGAACGACAACATTTCATTTCAACTAAGCCTAAAAACAAGATGATTGATTGAACGTGGTTCAAATCCTAGTAAGATGATTGTGTATCGTTGGCTTGCTTCAGATGAGTAGCTAGCAATAGAAATAGGACTTACCCACACTCTACGAATTCTTGGCGCTCTTGGCGTCTTGGCGGTTCGATAAATTAAGCTTTTTGGCTATTTTTGCGTAAGTCCTAAGAAACTTATAAACACTTAAAACAACAATGGCTAAGTTATTTCTTGAGCCAGCGCAATCGCATTCCCCTTACAACACCTTTGTACGAGTATCCGTAATACAGGAGAGTTACAGTGTTTGAAAAAGAATCTTCAATAGGCAATAACTTGAGAGCTTTACAAAGAGGAACGAACCCTGATTACAACGAAGAATACGGACTGGCGGAGATGCTTGCAGCTGGCAAACAGAGTGGAAGCCGACTGGAGTATGTGTTTGAAGGGTCATATAACGGCAAAGTCTACGAAGAATACGACAGCGTTTGGCAGGATTTCGACTTGTTGCCTCTACAGAACAGAAGCAACATAGTTTCTCTTGGAGAGGGAGCAAGCGTTCTATTAGAGTTTGAGGAACTCAGCCCGTTACTTAACGGAGCTTCGCTGTATATACTCATGGATAGTGAAAAAAATCCAACTGGTACTTTCAAAGACCGGGAAGCATCCCTGATTCTCAGCCGTTGTAAAGAACTGGGATTGGACAACTTGGTGTTCTATTCCACAGGCAATACTGGTAGAGCCTATACACATTATGCTGCTCAGTTGGGACTCACCACGTATTTCTTCATGCCGGGAAAATGTCACTACAAGAACACTAAGCACATCAAAAAGAATAAAAACAATTACATCCTCTACGTTGATGACAATTACCCGCAGATTGCTCCATATGCCAAACGGTTTGCTAAAGAAAATGGTCTGGTGGCGATCGCTCCCCTACATGATCGCACCGAGGCTTACGCCACAGTAGCATACGAACAGTTCCGGAAATTGCCAAAATGCGACTTTTTCGTGCAGACTATTGCCAGTGGTATGGGCCCAATTGGCTATTTGCGCGGGCATAAAAACCTGGTTAAGTTTGGTTTGCAACGGGCAGAAGATATTCCCCGAATTGTTTGCATCCAATCAAGCGAAATGAGCGTGATGTCTCGTGCCTACAACAGCGGACGTACTACCCTAACTCAGGACGACCTACCAAAAACCTTTGCTGATAATTTATTTGAGCCGACTCTTAATTCCACCAATCCAGTAAACAATTATCCCGATCTTTACAATTGCCTACAGGAATCCAACGGCATCATCACCGATGTCAGTCCAGACTATGTGAAAGAAAAAGCACAGCCTATTGTGGATGCTTTCAAAAAGAGGGGACTAAGCCTCCGAACAGACTTAGAACACTCTAACCTCATCGGGTTTGCTGGCTTGATTCAACTGGCAGAAAAAGGCGAATTCAAAAAAGACCAAACTATTGTGATGCTTTCTTGTGGGAAAGGTAAAGATGAATCAACTGATCTATACGAACCGGATGCGTTAGTCAGTCCTCAAAAAGATGATCCGGTAGCATTGAAGCAAAAACTCGACTCACTTTAAAAAAATGTCAGTAGATCGCAAAATAACCAAATTCAAAACATTCAAGATCTACTGACTGTTTTAACAGAATTTTAATGATGAAAATTAACAAGAAAACTGCTTTAGTAACAGGCGGTGGAAAAGGAATTGGACGAGCTATTTCCCTGAAGTTAGCATCCCTTGGTTACAATGTCGCAATTAACTATCTGAGTGATTCCAAAAGCGCAGAAGCAACGCTTGAAGACATCAACACTAACGAGGGGACAGCAATGTTAGTCCCTGCTGATGTTTCCAACTCCCAAGAAGTTGTGGAGATGGTAAAACTTGTTGATGCTGCTTACGGTGGTGTCGATGTCCTGGTCAACAACGCTGGAATTAACATTGACAAACCTTTCTTAGACATGACTGAAGAAGAATGGGATCGGGTAGTTGATACCAATCTCAAGGGAGCTTTTCTGGTGTCTCGTGAAGTCTCCCGACTGATGAAAGCAAAACATTTGCAGGGAAACATCATTAATATTGCAGCCACCACCGGGATTGGAGGCAGAAAGAATGGAGTTAACTACTGTGCATCGAAAGCGGGACTTTTGGTGATGACGCGCTGCTTGGCGAGTGAACTTGCTCCTAATATTCGCGTGAATTCTGTGATTCCAGGTTTTACCCGCACAGAAGAAACTATCAAACGATTCGACCTAGAGACCCAAGAAGAATACGAACTATCAAAAAGACAAATTCCCCTAAATCGCTTGGGGAAACCGGAAGAAGTTGCGGCTTTGGTGGCATTCATTTTATCCGAAGAAGCAGCCTATATCAACGGACAGAAATTTATCATTGATGGCGGAGAATACATGGTTTAACAGGAACCTTGCAGATGAATTATCTTAGAAGTTTACAAAACCTCGTAGAAGAACGAGTGCTACCCTTAGTAGCAAATAAGGCATTGTCTTGGACAAAATCGGATGGAACGCTTGTGAGTTCAGTTGATCTGGCAGTACAAGAAGAACTGATAGGAATTATCGAAAAAAAGTACCCTGACCACCGTATTTTGTATGAAGAAGGCGAGCCAAAGCATTGCTTTAAACAGTCAGATTTCACCTGGGTTATCGATCCGATAGATGGAACGGCAAATTTCCTAGAAGGGAAAAAAGAATATAGTATTGCAATCGGTTTGATGAAAGGAAATGAATTTCTGGAGTCCCTGGTTATATTTCCTGCTTATGGCGAAAGTTTTTATGCGGCTATTGGAGAAGGAGTCTACCGTAATGGCGAAAGAATGCCTGTTTTAAAACCGAACCCGGAAGAAAAAGAGATTGTTTTTTGTTCCCGAACCTATTCAAAAGCTCAAAATAGGATGGTTGGCTACAAGCCCACCTTCTATCGCTGTGCTACCTATAGTGTTCTGCGGGTGTTAACAGGCAAGGCATTAGCCTTTCATGCTGTTAATACCATGCTCTATGATGTTGGTCCTATTTCCCATATTGCCAGTGAAGCTGGTATTGAGTGCCTTTGTGGGGTTGATCAGCCAATAAACTACCGTCCCGATCTCAAACGCATTCCTATTTTTCTAGCTGTATCTCCAATCGTTTCCCAACAACTGCGCCACTTGATTCTGGATGACTCTGAATCATAACTGGTCATGCTTTGACTCTAGTTGCAAAAATTCATACTGATTTTTGACGAAAGAAACGACTCAAGTGTGAGAATCATTTTGAAGATGACAAAGTTGCTGCTGTGAGAAAAACTTTGATTGTTGCTAACTGGAAAATGTATAAAACCCAGGCAGAATCCTTGGAGTTTTTGCAAGCATTTATACCCCAGGTGAAGACAACTGCCCCAGAGCGGGAAATAGTTTTGTGTGCCCCCTTTACTGCTTTGGGCATAATGTTCAAAAATCTAAATGGTAGCCAAGTGCGACTCGGTGCCCAAAATGTCCACTGGGCAGATACAGGGGCATATACCGGAGAGATTGCTGGTTCGATGCTTGTAGAAATCGGTGTGAACTATGTTATGCTCGGTCACTGCGAATGTCGTCAATGGTTATGTGAAACTGACGAAATTGTTAATCTCCGCCTGAAAGCGGCTCAACGCCACGGTTTGACCCCGATTCTCTGCGTGGGGGAAACCAAAAAACAACGGGATGCAGGCGAAACAGAAAAGGTTCTTATCAATCAGTTGAGACAAGCTTTGGTCGATGTTGATCGCAGCAATTTGGTCATTGCATACGAAGCCATCTGGGCAATTGGTACTGGACACACCTGTGAACCATCCCAAGCAAATCAAGTGATTGGTTTAATTCGCGAGCAATTGGATAATAAGGATATACCGATTCTATATGGCGGCTCTGTCAAAACTAATAACATTGATGAAATTATGACTCAAAGCGAAATTGATGGTGTGATGGTAGGTGGAGCAAGTTTAGATCCAATCAATTTTGCGCGGATCGTCAATTATAAGTAATTCTGGGTATCCATAAAATAATTGGCGCTTGTGTCAGTACAGAGAGCGCCGATTATTTTAAGATCATTCTACGACGAGTGCGTTGTATCCACGACCAACTATTCATCTGTTATGAAATCTTCAATCTGAAACGGGGAAAAGTCAAATTTTAGTAGTTGTGTGATGAAAAATTCAGAAGCAAAAACAGAAGCTAAAATTCGCATAGAAAATTTGACCAAAATTTATGGAAGGAAACCTCATGCTGCTTTAAAGCTATTTCGAGAAGGTAAATCTAAAGATTATATTTTACAGGCAACAAATCACATACTAGGTGTTGCTGATGTATCTGTGACGGTAAATCAAGGAGAACTATTTGTAGTCATGGGGTTATCCGGTTCTGGAAAATCAACCCTAGTTCGCTGTATTAACCGTCTGAGTCATCCCACTAGCGGACATATTTATATTGAAGGTGAAGACATTGCCCATGTCGATGAGAAAAGGATGCAGCAGATTCGGCAAACGAAAGTGTCGATGGTATTCCAGCGATTTGGACTGTTTCCCCATAGAAGTGTAGTTGAAAATGTAGAGTATGGCTTGAAGATACGGGGCGAGGACAAAGCATCTCGTCGTCAGAAAGCACTTTCTACCCTAGAGGTGGTAGGGTTAACACAGTGGGCTGATTATTTCCCTGACTCTCTCAGTGGTGGTATGCAGCAACGGGTGGGATTAGCCCGTGCCTTAGCGACAGATGCGGACATTTTACTAATGGATGAACCTTTCAGTGCCCTCGATCCTCTGATTCGGCGAGAAATCCAGAATGAACTGCTGCGACTGCAAAAAGAACTGCACAAAACCATTGTCTTTATCAGTCATGATATTCACGAAGCACTGAAGTTGGGCGATCGCATTGCGGTGATGAAAGATGGTTATATCGTCCAAGTAGGCACGCCTGCTCAACTTGTTACTCAACCTCAAGACGACTACATCCGCGCTTTTATCCAAGATGTTAACCGCGCTCAAGTTCTCAAAGCAGGGACTATTGCTCATCAAACCATTCCCTTAATTCTCGGTCAAGATTCTGCTAGTTCGGCACTCAAGCAAATGCAGCGCCATAACCTAAAATACATGTACTTGGTAGATATCCACAGTAAACCTGTTGGCATCGTCAAGCAACAATCACTTGAAGTAGCAATCCGCCAAGGAAGCGAAGATATAACTCAAGTTATGCAAACAGACTTTCCTCTAGTTAAAGCTTCAATGAAACTGGAGAACATTTTTCACCTTTTAGGACAAGAACTTCCTGTGGCGGTGGTGGATGAAGACGGAAAATTTTTTGGTGTGATGGAACAATCCGATCTTCTTGCTACTATTAGTAATTCTAGCATTAACAGGTGACCAGAGGAGAAATGTGTTTCAGACAAACTCGAATGAAAGGTCTTCAATTTTGATAGTCTAGTTACCCAGCTTAGTAGTAATTTACTACCATATTAGGAGACTAAAAAGTGTTAAGTTCCTTAACTTTTTTCTTTTACTTCGTGGTTAAGAGCCAACGAGGACTAGATGATATTTTAAATCCTTTTAATAACTATACTCTACCTCTCAATGATTGGATTAGTGCTGTTGTTAACTTTATTGTTGATAATTTTCGTTCGATTTTTCAAGTCATTCGCTTCCCTATTAGCTTAGTTCTAGATGGAATAGAATGGGTATTTCTTTCCATACCGCCTGTGATTTTTCTATTCATCATCGGTTTAGTCGCTTGGCAACTTGCAGGGCGAGGAGTGGGAATTTATAGTGTTGTGGCTTTAATCTTAATCGGTTTGGTTGGAGCGTGGAAGCAAGCAATGGTGACGCTTTCTATGGTGGTCACGGCTGTAGTATTTTGTACCATGATTGGCATTCCCCTAGGGATTGTTTGTGCCAAGAGCGATCGCTTGTGGAAAGTTGTCCGACCCCTACTTGATATCATGCAAACGACACCGCTGTTTGTCTATCTGGTTCCCGTGGTGATGCTGTTTGGCATTGGTAAAGTCCCTGGGGTCATAGCAACCTTCATTTTTGCGACTCCGCCCTTGATTCGCCTAACGAATCTGGGTATTCGGCAAGTCTCACCTGAAGTCGTTGAGGCTGCTGTTGCTTTTGGTTCAACTCCCTTGCAAGTCCTGTGGGAAGCGCAACTTCCCCTCGCTTTGCCAACTATCCTCGCTGGATTGAACCAAACAATATTATTTGCCTTAGGAATGTCAGTGATTACTTCCATGATTGGCGTAGAAGGGCTGGGACAAATAGTATTGGAGGGAGTTGGTCGTCTGGATGTGGGATTGGCTGCTGTTGGGGGATTGAGTATTGTCCTGCTGGCAATTATGCTCGACCGGATTTCCCAGGCTGTCGGTGAAGTTAAGCCACAAATCTCTTGGCAAAAGCCAGGAAAGATTGGTTTTGTCTTCTGTATTATTTTGGCTACAGTTGTAGCCTCTTGGCTTGTTAATTCAATTGCTTATCATTTCGCTAATAATACTACAAAATCAGAAATATCAGCATCAACAACAATGCTGCCAGGTAAAGGTGTGAGAGTGCGCCCTGGCGCTGGTTATGCTGCCGAGTCAAGATTTCTTCCAGAAATTGTTAATATTGGGTTGGAAAAACTTGGCTATGAAGTTAAAGACATTCAACAGCTGACTCCCTCTGCTGTCTACGTTGCTCTTGGTAATGACGAACTCGATATTTTGGCACTTCACTGGGAATACCTGTTCGCAGGATTCTTGAACAAAAATGGTGGCGAAGCTAAGTTAGAGGTTGTTGGAGATGTTACTAATAATATCTTGCAAGGTTATCAAATAGATAAAAAAACTGCCACTCAGTACAACATCACTAACCTAAGCCAATTGAAAGACCCAAAGATTGCTCAACTTTTTGATTCCGATGGAAATGGGAAAGCCAATTTGTTCGGTTGCTATCCTGGTCAAGCTTGTGAACGAATTATCGACCATCACCTGAAGGCTTACGGGTTACAGGATACTGTCGAACACGTCAAAGGAGAACCATCAGTCCTCATTGCAGAGATTATCGCTCGCTATAAGCAAGGAAAGCATGTTCTGTACTTTACCTATACTCCCCATTGGATAAGTCTGGAGTTAAAACCAGGGAAAGATGTTGTTTGGTTGGCAGTTCCCTTCACATCTTTACCAAAAGAGATGGGAGAATTTACAGCAAAAGATACTTCAGCAGAGGGAAAAAATCTTGGATTTGCTGTAGATCGGATACGCATCGTGGCGAATAGGAAATTTTTAGAGGCTAACCCAGCAGCTAAACGCTTTTTTGAATTAGTTCAAGTTCCCATTGAGAATGTTAGCGCTCAACAAAAGTTAATGAAAGAGGGGGAAGATAGACCAAAGGATATCCGCCGCCATGCCGAGAAATGGATTGAGAAGAATCAGGAGCAGTTTAATCGCTGGGTAGAAGAAGCCAGAGTTGCTGGACAGGCTACTAGAAGATGAGGTGTCAAAAATTTGAGATGACGTGCTATTTTGATGAGATATGCGATCGTATGGAACAACCGCTATGAAACGAGCGCTATTAGTGGTAGTGGCTGTGCTACTGTTTCTGGTGACGGTGGTAACAGCAGGAACAGCAGACACCCTGCAAAAAACAGAGGTTTTAAAAGCAATTAAAGACAACACCCTAATTGAGGTTCCGACAGGAGACCTCAGTAATGGGGCAGGTTCATCGTTTTTCGTGGGTCGGACTAACCAGCCTACAGGTAGCATTAGACGAGGGTTCATTGCCTTCGATGTTGCAGGCAAGATACCTGCCTGTTCCATAGTAAAATCGGTCACTTTAACCCTGACAATGAAGCGATCTGTTAGTGGGAGTCAGCCGATAGAACTGCACCGAGTTCTCAAAGACTGGGGTGAGGGAATCTCCAGTTCTCAAGGAGGTAAAGGTGTGCCCGCCGCTAAAGGGGACGCGACGTGGATTCATAGCTTCTACGATACAGATTTCTGGACTCATCCGGGCGGCGATTTCTCCAGCAAGGTGAGTGCTGTGCAGAAGGTAAGCGATGCCGGCATCTACACCTGGGGTTCGACTCCGGAGATGGTAGCCGATGTTCAGGCGTGGCTAAATTCTCCAAAGGAAAATTATGGCTGGCTGCTGTTGGGGAACGAGACGGCTCCCAAGACAGCGAAGCGCTTTGCCAGTCGCCACAATGCGGATGTATCAGATCGACCTCAACTGAGGGTAAATTTCTTACAACCAAATGACTGCTGAAGCGTAGAAACTCAGCGGTGCACAATGACAATAGCATCCAGCAAATCGGCTAGCTTCTTCATAACTTGCTTTCTTTGTGAAAATTGGAACATATGCAAATAAAAACATCTCAAACTGAGAAAATTTTAGAGCATTTGTTCCTTATTGTGGTATGTACAACCCTTACTCAGGTGAGTCAGTTACCCACCGTAGACAATTGTACCAACGTGTTCGCCTTGCAACGCAGCTACAATCCGCTCTGGTTTCCGCCCATTGACGATCTGGAACTGCCGGATCAGCCTCGAATGATCTAACAAATCGAGTAAAATGCGATCAAAAGGAAGGGTTTCAAAGTTGCGCTTCTTAATCTCGGTGGAGGAGATTTCGCTAATGAAGTTCGCAGTTGGGTTTGTTTTCGGATCTTGATCGTAGAGTCCGTCAACGTCTTTGACCAAGATCGGATTCTTGCAACCGAAGCACTCAGCTAAAAGAAAGGAGCCAGTATCGCTGCCGTGGGGCGGAATGCGTCCAAGCGCAGGAGGATGCTCCCACAGGGAATAGGGCGGAACGCCAGTAAAGATCACTCCTGGTACAGTGTGGATGAACAGCGGTAAGAGGTGACCAAAGATTTCCGGTGGGATGGCGACGACTCCGTAGGGAGCCAGCAGGGCACCAAGAATGTGAGCATTGCCGAGGGCATCAGCTTGGGCAAGTTCAGCTAGCACACCGGTGGGCATACCTAGGTCAATGCCAATCGAGAAGAGGTGCCGACTTCTAGCGCCTCCACCAGTACCGATGATCAGCTTCTTTGATTGGAGACAGGTAGCTAATGCTTCAACCAGCGGGTAAGTCACCGCACGTCCCGCATCAATAATCGATCTTCCGCCAATTTTGATGACATGAGCGTTCGGTAGCATGCGGATGACCGGGGCTTCTGTTGATTGCTGGAGATCCTTATCAAGAAGACTCTCCCGCATTAGCATGGATTCGAGATGGTGGCGCTGGTCGCCGTTTCTTTCTGTATAGACCATGTTGTCAGTTGCTGGTTATTAAATTTCAGTCGGCATAAATGAGGGTGCCCACATCTTCCCCATTGAGCGCACGGGTTAGATTCCCTCTTTCGAGTCCGTTAATCACCCGAATTGAGCGCCGATTTTGGGCGTTCTCCATCAAATCGAGTACGGAGCGTTCCACAACTACATCTTGCAGATCCATTGCCTTCAGTTCCGCCACCGATATCTTTTTGATAAACTTCGCGTTGCGATCCTTCTTTGGATCGGCAGTGTAGAGTCCTTCTTCGTCTTTGACAAAGATCATGGATTTCGTGCCAAACACTTCACTGACTAAGTAGGTACCAGTATCAGTGCGGAAAGGTGGAATCCGTCCCACAGATGGATTTTTGTGCCAGAAGGTATAAGGTGGCATACCAAAGAAGACTACGGCTCCGCGCTCTTTCAAATAGTGGGCAAGCTGCCCAAACTGCGCGGGTTCAATAAAAGGGATGCCATAGTTAGCTAACAGATAATTGATCATTCTGGCGTTTTGCATACTGACAAATGTGCCAAGTACGCTCAAAACGCCGTTTGGAAGACCCAAATCCAGCCCGACACTATAAGCATGACGAGCACGGGTTCCCCCCCCACTGCCAATGATCATCTCATGATGACCGAGGTTTTCTACGATCTCCTCAATCAAAGGAAAAACGGCAGATCGACCCCGATCAATGAAGCTCTGTCCACCAATTTTGATGACATGAGCGTTAGGTAAAATCTTAATTGCAGGTTCGCGACCAGTTTCTGCTAACACTCGTTCGTCACTCAGCGAACCTGTAACCAGGGATTTCCCCAATTCAGAAAGGAGCGTATTATTCTCACAAAGAATCGTATTTTTCATAGAATCTAAACTTGATTACAATCAGTCAATAGGCGGAAGATAAACGCCTTGTAGGACATAAGCTTCTTCAGACTCGACTCGTTGATCAAGTCCTCCGAAGTTTGCCTCTGCCCAGATTTGGAGATCGTTAAGGATCTCTTGCTGGATATCGCTGGGCAGGTGTATGCCAGCCAAACCCTCTTTCTGTTGCCAGCTATTAAGCGACTGCCACGGTGTACTCGCAACCTTCCACCGCGAGACGACTACTGGGTCTATCACCTTGGCACCGCGCTGGCAACATAATTCAATGAGCTGGCGCTGCTTCTGTTCTCCTTGGCGTCCCTGGAAACCAAGTTGCCGAAGTCGGTGTTGCATCTGTTGCTGCATCAACGCTTTCACACTTTCTTTTTGCCGCTCTACTCTGCCAAGAAGCAGGGCTGCACCTTCGCTGCGGGCGACACGAAAGCTCTCCTCAACAACACGTTCAAGTTCCAGCAAGTGTATCGCCCGCGAACTGAAGATGACACGGGCTGTGCTATCTGTCATGGGCCACTGCTGATTGCCGTCAGCCTGGAGTAGCTTCCAATTGTCCCCTTTGGAGTCTAGATGCATCCGGAATATTTCGAGCATGGCTTGGGAAAGATCAAATCCCACATATTGAACTGCGGACTGAACAAACCACTTGCCAATCGCGCCAGTTCCGGCTCCAACCTCCATGATCAAATCGCCTGGTTGAACCCGCGCGATCGCCAGCACAGCTCCAACTATCTCCCGGCAGACCACATCGGGCAAGCCAACGCGCTGATCGTAGGTATCAGCTTGGCAATCAAAACATGGGGGACTGTATTTCACTGCTGTAATAGGTTGTGGTATCTCCTCTATTATTTTTCTCACATCCCACACCAGAAATGTCGGATCAAAATATTTTTTAGTACAAAATTGTGCGTCATCTGCTTTTAAAGCATACCAGGTTTAAAGATTATAAATTTGGAAAGTGCTATGGCGATCATGGACAACTTAATTAAACACAAAATTTGTAGGATGAGTTTTTTAAGAAGTAAAATACCAACTTAAATCTTCCTTTTACCAACATTACAGGTATGTTTCTTGTTACAGGTATCCACAGCGATAATGGTTAACTTAATGAAACATAAAACCTTTGTAGGATGAGTTGTTCCAAAAGTCAACTACCAACTGAAATCCTGCATTTACCAACCATACAGGTAATTTTTGTGTTACGGATATCCATATCAATCTACCCTAAATTTTACATCAGGTTGAAATTTTTCTCATAACCTGGCAAATATTATAGATGTTAAATAGAAGAATTTTTATAGTTTTTTTTTAATTGTCATACAATTTTCTTTACACATTTTAATTAAAGGGTGCAACAAGATGCGATATAAATAACAGTGTTAGATTTGGACAGACAGATTATGGATAGACAAAATTTAGTTGACGCATTACAAGCTGAAATAGACAAAGAGGATCGTCCCCCTGAAGAAAAAATCTTCATCAGGCTTTTGCAAGAGGTTTGGCAAGTCGATTGGACAGTAGCTCCCTACGACGTGTGGACTCGTATGATAGAGTGGGACGTTCCCTATTTCCTCAGATTTATGGGTATGGATGAAGGAGACGAGGAGCAGGAGGAGCAATTAATCCAAGATTGGATAGCATCAAGGACACAGTTACGAGCAAAAAATACGGGACAAGATTGGAGACGGCGAGTTTCTGCGTTGATAGACGAGGTGAATCACGTGCGAGTGCGTGTTAGGCAAGATGCATAGTAACTAGTTTTCTAGTTATTTGATTCTCTTTGACGATTTGCGACGAATCGGACGCAGATATCGGAAAACATGTCATTGCTTTGTTGAAATTAACAAAGTTCTAAGTAACTATAGATAGCGATGTAGCAAGGTATGTGGATCGACTGGAAAAAACGAGCCAGCCATCCTTAACTAGCTCCCAAAGTTTATCCTAAAGGTTGTCCTGTGCCTAGAAGGCACAGAATTTTTGCTGGTTCAGTCAGTTTTTTTTGGGCTTTGTATGCTTATGAGCAGGCAATGGCAATAGTGATGCTTTTGTCGTAGTAGTAAAAAAAGCTGGACTTTCTTTGAAGAAGGGTTAGAAAAATTAAAGGAAAACCGAATAATGACACACGAAGAGCACTCTCAACAACAGCAGAACCACGAGCAGAAGCCGGAAGTTCAGCGTAAGCATCTGGGTAGACGTCATTTCTTGACCATTGGGGCAGGAGTCGCAGCCGGGTTTGCCTTTGCCCTCCCTGCTGAAGCCCAAAGAGGTTCTGGAGGCGGGCGAGGCGGTGGCGGCGGCGGTGGCGGCGGTGGCGGTCGAGGTAAATTCGGACAGTTAACCCCCACGACCTCATCGACCTTCCCACAGCCGCCAGTTGCCCCCCTCGGAACCTCAGATAAGCCTACAGAGCTGGCAATTGACTACATCGCTCAAGACATTCCCATGCCTTCGGGTGAAATCCAGAAAGCCGTAACAATGCGTTACTACCGCTATAACGATCAAAGCGCTTTCGTGCCGACTAAAGAACAACCGATTAGACCTGGACCAACGTTTAGATTGAAGGCGAGCGACGTATCACAAAATACGTTAAATATTAAATTCCGTAACAATCTCCCCTCCAATGAGGATTTGCACTATCCGCAGCCTCCCTACCCCGGTACTGGCTGTCATGGGGTCGTTGACAAGCCAAAATGCTTCAACACAACGAACTTGCACTTTCATGGGTTTCACGTCTCGCCGATGAGTTTTGATGCCAATGGTAAGACAGTGTCTAGTCTTGACTCTAAAGTAGTTCGCTCCTCCGACGATCCGTTTGTGGAGCTTAAACCTAAGGGGCAAGAAGGTAGCACAGGCGAGCATCTCTACCAAATCGTTCTGCCGATATTCCACGCCCCTGGCACCCATTGGTATCATCCCCACAATCACGGATCTACGGCATTACACGTTGTTGATGGGATGTCGGGGGCATTGATTGTCGAAGAAGAAGGAAATGCCGTCATACCTGTCGATCAAGATTTAGTCTGGATAGCTCAGGAAGTGGTCAGTGTCAACCCGGTCGTCCAACCAGACCCCAACTTGCCACCCGTCCCTGGCGATCAGATGGTTTATAACTGTAGTCCTTCATCCGACCAATTTACTATTAACGGCGTGTATCAACCCAAGCTTACTATGCAGCCAGGGGAACTACATCGCTGGAGATTTATCAACGCAACGGCAACGGTGCGAGGCTTTATTAAGCTTAAGCTAGTCAAAGTTGGAGAAGACGGCACACAAACACCGCAAGTTATGCATCAGATCGCCGCTGATGGAATTAGCTTTTACGGCAAGCCGCCCAAGGTTGTGCAGGAGTTGGGTGTTAATCCTGGAAATCGAGCCGACTTTTTGATCCAGATTAACGAACCGGGAACCTACCAAGTCATGAAAGAAAAGTTGGTAGAGGCACGGGGTAATTTGGGTGAATATGGGCTAATAAAATCTGAGCTAATGCAGGCAGGACCGCAGAAAATGCAGGTACTGGCTACTGTAACTGTAAGCGGCGATCCGCTTGCCAACCCAAAAAAAATTCCCAATAAGATTCCTGGAAAAGTACCCAATTATCTCAAACCAATTACAGACGATCAGATGCTGCGGGAAGAGTCTGGTAAGATCTACGTTCGACCCGTTGTTTTCGGGATGTACAAAGAAACCAGAACGCAGAATTGCAACTTTTACCAAGTACGACCTGTAGAAACTGACGATCCAGGTGGCAAAAATTACTACCAAGACGTTCTAGCCGGGAAACTCAACGCAGGAGAAGCTAACCCCAACCCCCGACTATTTCAGATTAATGGGAAGTCTTTCACTCCCAAGACAGGAGACGATTACATCTCATACATTCCTGGGGACAAAATTACGACAAACATTCCTGCTAGAGACCAAGTCAAACCATACAACCCAGGCAAATTCATCGAACATGACCACCGAAACGAAACGGCGCAGTTGGTCAAGGTTAACACCTGTGAAGAATGGATTATTTACAATTACACTAATGTAATTCACCCATTCCACATTCACGTCTGCCCCTACCAAGTCGTTGAGGTATACGATCCCAATCTAAGTGATCAGCCGATTAAGTATGATGTCAATGACGGGGTTTGGTATGATAGCTATGGAATTCCTCCTTCTAAATTTGGATTAATCGATCCGAATAAACCACTCTCTGTTGAAAACCTAGGAATGACCAATGTTGGCTATCTCAAGGTTCGCCTTCGCTTCTCGGATTATTGGGGTAAGCAGGTCTTCCACTGCCACCTTCTCAACCATGAAGACCAAGGCATGATGCAAAACATCTACATGTTAGATGATGGTAGAGGTAACAATCCCTTTGTTCAAGTGGCAACCTCGACAGAGTCTTGTTCAGGCTTGACAATAGGTAAGCCAGGTGCCCTTCCAGCTAACTATTATCCTCCCTCAGATTTTCAGCCGGGTGATCCAGGTGGCATAGAGCAATTTCCTGCCCAAGTCAAGATAGCTAGCGATGGTAAATTTATAGGGATTTCCAAGGCTTGATAACTAACAAGGGTGATGAAAGGTCAAGTTCTGGATGTTTAATGCGGGCTAGCAAAAATTAAGTACCCAGTCATAAAAGACGGGTGAGGACTACGAGGGTATTGGAAAAGGTAAACTGAGAATATTGGAAAAGTCTACCTTTTCTAGCCCTCTTCCAGAAATATTTACTATGCTTCGCAAATTGCCACCATTGTTTTTTCTGGAGTCACACCGATTTTAGTCTTGGTTGACAAATTGGAAGCAGGTGTATCGTGGTTAAAGTGGCTTCCCGTAATCTGTCCGGCTATCGCCTCTGTAGTCGCTAGTATAGTCACCTCCTTTCCTTTTCAGGAGACTTGAATTGCTGCTAACACGACCGTTGAACTGTTAGAAGCTGAACAAGAGAAATTTGTATTGGGAATAGCTTCAGGTTATCGTTCCTATAATTTAGTCGATGAAACCGAACGTCAACAAAAAGCACAACAGGCAATAGAAAACTTTATGACTCAGGTGAATAACATTCATCTCAAGCAAGTACAATAATCGGGTGCTACGAAGTCACCACAGCAGAAAGCAGAGTCAGATCAATCTAAGTCAGGGAATGAGACGACAGAATCAGCTTAAGTGCCTTAAGGTTTAAGTCACAATTCATTTAGGATTACTATATAAGGTACCCCAATACGATTAATTTAAGACAAATTATTAACCTTTGTAGAGATGCGTTCAGGCCAAGTTCTACACGCCTAAAATTCCAACCGTTAAGCCCTAACTGAATTGCATTGCAAGGTAATTTGCCTAATAAAAACTTTTGAGTCGGCAACTGTCTTGAAATTTCAGCAAAAGCGTTAGTTTTTGTCCAAAGTCCAAATGTGAGTCAATATCATGAAAATCAAAACTCTAATTTCCTCTATTAGCGCTATCTGCTTTAGCCTTGTTGTAGTAATCGGCGTGTTTTTTATACCTGCTAAAGCCGCTTCTGCTGCAAATATCAATGAGCTACTAAACAAACCTGTTTTGATTGAAAATCAACAGACAAAGCGGTATCTGTTTTCCGATGGAGACCCAATCAAAGGACAGCGAGGAGATGAGAAAGGCTGGTTAGCATCAAGCGGCTTTGAAAGTCCTAAAGTTGTTGGCACTGATGCCAATTACTACAATCGTGCTCTATGGAAGATTATACCGAATGGTGATAGTTTTCTCATTGAAAATCAACAGACAAAGCGGTATCTGTTTTCAGATGGAACCCCAATCAAAGGACAGCGAGGAGATGAGAAAGGCTGGTTAGCATCAAGCGGCTTTGAAAGTCCTAAAGTTGTTGGCACTGATGCCAATTACTACAATCGTGCCCTATGGAAGATTATACCGAATGGTGATAGTTTTCTCATTGAAAATCAACAGACAAAGCGGTATCTGTTTTCAGATGGAACCCCAATCAAAGGAAAGCGAGGAGATGAAGGAGGCTGGTTAGCATCAAGCGGCTTTGAAAGCCCTAAAGTTGTTGGATCTGATGCCAATTACTACAATCGTGCCCTATGGACGATTACAACGCCATTGTCACAAAGCACAGAAAGCACAGATAGATACAAGTATTTGAGGAAAGAAACATTCGAGGGCTGTATGTCCTAGATTTCCCACAAACTCTGAAAAATCGGGTATGGCTCAAGAAGCAAGCCGAACCCCTTCGGGGCTTACGCTTAACACCTTCAAGAGATCGTCAGTGATAGCATAGATGGTAATTATTTAGTGCACGCATACGCCTCTCCAAATGTTCTTTCTTACTGGAGGGGATTTTATGACTTAAGTAACTCAAAGCGATACGCATAGCGTCAAGCCTCCGGCTTATCGCTCACAAAAGTAATTAGCAACTTGGGTTATTAATCTCACTAAGTTTTTGCCATCTAGATCAGCCGATTTCTAAAAATAATGCCAACAACAATCAAATGTGTTGTCATTCCCGACAACCCAAAAAAACCAGGAGAAACTCTCAATCCTACAGCCGGATGCATCCCCCGATTTCCAGGATGTAGGTTGTGCTACGCACAGCATATTGCAGCATCTCTTGTCAATCGTTTTGGCAGTGAAAAATACAAGGAAGTCGTAGACCTTGAAACCAAACATTGGAATGGGGAAGTCCGCTTTTTTCCAGATGTAATACAACAGCCAAGGAAGAGAAAAAATCCCTGTTCGTACTTCATCGGCGATATGTCAGATATTTGGTATGAGAAAGTAGAAGATGCTTGGCTAGAAGAAATATTTCAAATGGTCTACGAGTGCGATCGCCATATCTTCTTAATCCTCACTAAGTATCCGGAACGGATGCTGAAGTGGATCAAACAAATGGGGTTATTGAACACTCCTAAAAAGCACATATGGTGGGGTACGTCAGTCGAAAATCAACAATGGGCAAACATCAGAATGCCCGTTATTAGTCAACTCACTGAATTGGGACATAACACCTTCGTCTCGGTTCAACCTCAGTTAAGTAAAATCAACTTTAACCTGGCTAAAACCCCCATTCTCTGGGCAGTCTTTGGTGGAGAATCAAAGCCATTTGGCGCTCTAGAAGAAGCGCGTCCCTGCCACATTAGATGGATTGAGGATGGACTGGATCAGTGTGAAAATGCTCCTTTCAAAGTTGCTCGTTTCGTCGAACAAATCGGTACGTTTTGTGTAACCGATACTTGGGATGACAAATTTTGTACAAAATTAACTGAATCGGAACTGAGTCGAGTCAGAGGAATCGAACCACCAGCCCTATACCGATATCAAATCAAAGGCAATAAAAAGGGTGGTGGCAGTTTAGAAGATCTACCATTACACCTACAAATCAGAGAAATTCCTTATGTGGTTATCAAATAGATGAATACACATTCCGCCCTTTGAATTGTCAAGTGGTACTCCGAAAGATGAAATACGCAGCCGCCAAGAGGCAAAGAGCTGCCCAGATGTAGTCAGCCTTTATTGGTTCACCCATGATGATAATGGCAAACGGCATGAAAATGAGTAGGGACATCCCAACTTGGAGAATCTGGAGTTTCGATAAGCTAAGTTGACTATGCCCAATCCGGTTAGCTGGAATGTGAACAGTGTATTCAAAGAAAGCGATAAACCAACTAGCCAACGAAGCAATATACCAAGGACGATGATTCAGATACTTCAAGTGCAGATACCAAGCCGTGAGCATAAAGGCATTAGAAATAGTAAGTAAGAGGATAACTTTTGAAAGCACCGACATCCTGACATTCCTTAATTTTGAACTCACAGCAAAATTACCACTTAAGAATCACGAATGTACACTACTCAATGTCGATTGAAATCGTCTAATTGCGGATTTTTCGAGCGATAAACACAAAAAAGCCAGGGAAATACTTGTTCTCCTGCAATCGCTGTACGGCAATATCTCGATATGTAATTTCTTCCTCTAGTAATTCCTCAACAGAATTGATAGGTTGGAAACGGTTGATGGAGGTGGAAACTAATTCCATACCCGTTTCTTGGAGAATTGGCAACATCTGTGCCAGAGTGTGCTGAGTTTCATGAGGATGAAGCACTTGATCTCGAAACCAAGACATCAGATGCGTCTCGTCCCTGAGTTGTGAGTGTAACTCCCGGTATTTAGCTAACATTTCTTTCTCTGTCGCCCCACGCTCTTTCATTTCCTGAAAGTAATCGAGAAAGGGTTGTCGTCCGTACTTGTGGTACAAACCAATCATGATATGACCGCCAGGACGCACGAAGTTCACACAAAGCCGTCGCACTGCTGCTTGGCAATTGTCGGTATGGTGGAGTACGCCCAGAGAAACAACCACATCAAAAAGAGTCTTAGGTTGATAAACAAAAAGATCTGCCACCTCGAAAGTGGTTTTGAGCTTCATGGCTTGAGCAACTTCTCTTGCTCGGGCGATCGCTACTGGATTAAAATCAAGTCCTAAAACAGAGGATTTATAGTAAAAACTGATGGTATTACTTAACCAACCTGTCCCACAGCCAACTTCCAAAACCGATACCCCTTTCCCTAGCAACGGTGGAAGGACTGGATAGGCGGAAACTGAATCTCTAGTGCGAATTGCCTTAACTTGGTTCTCTACAGAATCCTGATAGTTAAAAGGTAAGGATTTATAGAATTCGAGAACATCAGGATTGGCGAAAGTCTGTGTCTCCATAGCTTATTCTGGTTCTCATAAAGTGTATTTTTGTCAAACCGGGGTATTCCTTGATGCTTAATCAAGCTCAAAAGCATCCTTATAATCTTTCGCCAGAGACATATCCTGCTCTTCTTTGAACAAAATACAGTTTTCCACAACCAGTAGATCTAAATTTGTGCCCATAAAGCATGAAAAAGCGTCTTCCGGCGTGCAGACAATAGGTTCACCTCTGACATTAAAGCTCGTATTCACCAAAACAGGGCAGCCGGTACGTTCTTTAAACGCGCTAATTAAGTTGTGATAGCGTGGATTTGTGTCAGCATGGACAGTTTGTACGCGAGCGGAATAATCGACATGGGTGACCGCAGGAATGTCAGAACGGGGTATGTTCAGTTTCTCAATGCCAAACAACGCCTCCTGTTCATCTGTCATGGGACGCTGCAATTCTTTCTTCACCGCCGCCACCAGTAGCATATAGGGACTTTCTCTATCCAACTCAAACCACTCTGATACATCCTCAGCAAGCACAGAAGGTGCAAAAGGGCGAAATGATTCACGAAACTTTACTTTCAAATTCAGCTTCTTTTGCATTGTTTCAGAGCGTGGATCGGCCAAAATGGAGCGTCCACCCAATGCACGGGGTCCAAATTCCATTCTTCCTTGGAACCAACCCACTGCTTTTTCTGCTTCCAGAGCATTCACAGTTTCATGAATAATGCCTTCCTCACTCAGAGTATGGAACACAGCACCGACTTTTTGTAAGCGTCCTTCACATTCTTTTTGACTGAAGTAAGATCCAAGGTAACTGCCTTGCATGGAGTCTTTGCCGGAAACAACCGTTCTCGGTTTTTCCGCATAAAGGTAATGGGCTGCTAAGGCTGCTCCCAGTGCACAACCTGCATCACCGGCGGCGGGTTGAATCCAAACCCTTTCAAAAGCACCATCCCGAAGTATTTTGCCATTTGCGACACAATTTAATGCTACCCCACCAGCCAAACATAGATTACCGTGAGGACTTTCTTTTGCCAGGTTGCGGGTTATACGCAACACTATCTCCTCCGTCACACTTTGTACCGAAGCAGCCAGATCCATGTGTCTTTGTGTCAGATCCTCTTTTGGAGTGCGTGGTGATCCCCCGAAAAGCTCGTCAAAATTCTCATTTGTCATCGTCAAACCAGTACAGTAATTAAAATAGTCCTGGTTAAGCCGAAAACTACCATCTTCTTTCAAATCCACCAAATGCTCTAAAATCTTTTCTGCATATATCGGTTGTCCATAAGGTGCCAAACCCATCACCTTGTATTCGCCGGAATTCACTTTAAAGCCCGTATAATAAGTAAATGCAGCGTAGAGCATTCCCAGCGAGTGTGGAAAATGTAACTCTTTAGTAATTGTTAACTGGTTGCCTTTTCCGTGTGCAACCGTAGTTGTTGCCTCCTCACCTACACCGTCTAGAGTGAGTACTGTGGCTTCTTGAAAAGGTGATGGAAAAAAAGCACTGGCTGCATGGCTAAGATGGTGTTCGGAAAACAGTAACCGTTTGGCATCGAACTTACCAAAGGTAGAGAGCGCATCAAGAATATTATCTTTTTGATATAGCTTATTTGTTAGCCAAAGCGGCATCGCTTTGGCAAAAGAGGTATACCCTCTCGGGGCAAACCCAAGATAGGTTTTTATCAGACGATTAAATTTGCGAAGGGGCTTTTCATGAAAAACAACATAATCTAGATCGTCTATTTGTGCACCAACCTGTTTGAGACAGTCAGCGATCGCACACAAAGGAAAACGCAAGTCATGTTTGACACGGGTAAAGCGCTCTTCTTGTGATGCTGCACCAATCTTTCCATCTACTAGAATTGCGGCTGCACTGTCATGGTAAAATGCTGATATACCAAGAATTTTCATGACAATTACCTCTGGTTTGTCATATATTTGCCATGAGGAAGCAGGGTGGTACGCTCGATCCAATAACTTTGGACTTCCGGCTTAATATTTCGTTGGATGATGTCAATTCCCAAAATTCGAGAGAAAAAGGCTGTAGGAGAGACAATAGTGTAGAACAATATTGCTAAAAGCAGCTTTAATCCTATGCTCAAAGGTGGCATCAGCAACCAATAAATTGGATACAGAATCTGTGGATAAAACATAGTACTCGCTGCAAGGAAAGCAGAGGCAATAACTAAGCTCAGAGTATAGGGCAATACTATACTTGACAACAGCGTTATTATTACCATCACAACACCAAAACGCTTTATGCGTAGCAGACGATTAGGGTTTTGTTGTACATCTAGCAGAGCGTCGCTGACAGTTTCTTTGCTGCTATTACTGCTCACGATGTTTTTCCTTGCTTTAGGGTTTCTAATGAAGAGGCATATAGTTCCTGAAGACGTAAAAAACAGCCTTCAGCATATTCTTTGTTTGGCTGGATACCTGGGTGAATCATATCACGCGCTAGACCAATTCCTGGATCTTCTTTATACTTTTCAGTGAGGATGCCAAGACCAGGAGGAACCAACTTGTCCGCATGAATCAAATGCTTCATGGGTTCAAATACCGAAACATCAAAGGTCGAAAATAGCCACATCACCCCAAACTGTTCGCACAAGGCTTCACAGACTTTATAATTTTTGAATAGATTCAGCGGGTTGTTATAGGGACTTAGGAGTTCCTTATGAGCTTTAAGAACGCCTTTACCAGACCAGTCTCCACGATCATTCCAACCCACTATATGAGTCGGCATACAATGATATGAACGGCCATTGTCACCTATATACTCGCGTCTTGCCATACCAGGCGGAAATGTCAGCAAAACTATATCTGGCTTCAAAATCTGAAGCGCACTGATCAGTGTGCGAGTGATGTAATCTGCACTTCCGCCACCCATACCCAGGTTCCAGTTGATCACTGGACGACCAAGGTAACTTTGCAACAGTTCTTTTAAAATAGCAGGATAAGTTTTCTCTTCAGGAAGACCTGTGCCAAAGGCATCACTGGAAGCTACTGTGACGACATGCACTGCATCATCCTGAACTTGTTTACGCAACTCAAATTCAGGACAACGATAGCCGTAACTATTAATACGATAGATGATATCTTCCGGACCGAATACAGGATGTGGGTTTTTTCTATATTCCTTTTGGCGATCGCTTCCAAACCACTTTACTTCGCCGACACCATACACCTCTGTTACAGGTGTATGAGGCATATCTTCCGGTGAAAAAAGTTGTGCTGGTTCTTTGCAGACTATTGAATGCATGATTGTCAAGTTAGTAGACAAAATGAAATGGCACAGTGTTCACAAGGATTAAACAGCCGACGACAAAACAATAATTAACTTCGTAAAACTGTGTCATCGCTTCAATTTGGGGTTAACACTGGTCAGCGAGCGCTACGGCGCGTCCTACGCTCCAATCCTTCTCTGGAGGATTGGCTCGTACTGAAAACACACAGGGATGATTGTCAGAAGGGTTACCCTCCCCCTGCATCCGATTGATTTTATTTATCTTGATTCTTTTTACACAGGACAGTTATCTATGTTTCCTTTCTTGCAATGCAGATTTCTTAAAAGTGTGGATAGATAAACGGATCGTCGTCTTGTTCCTTCTTCTCTCTTTTCTTGCGAAGAAAGACAGATTTTATGTAAGATAGCAAATCTTTGACAATCTGCCGAAGCTTTTTCATGTTGCACTCCTGTTAAGTTCTGAGTCTATTTATAATTTTTTGACAAAAAGGCAATTTGATCTATTAATTTTTTTTCACAATTATTTCTAGACTAGATCTAATTCTTGCACTGTTACTACAAAAATACAAGCCACACACAGGGGGACAAGCGAATTGTACGATTGGTACAGGGTATTTGGCTGCTGCCAGCCATGAAAACACAATTAGAAATCGTCGTTTCAAACATCGGAGCGACTGGAAATCATCACTAGAATTCGTGAAGTACCCCACCGCATGGCGGATGGGGCTTCCTGTCTCATTGGCAGATGCCACGTTGGGTACACTCATTACTGAATGTCCGGAACCAAATCCGGTGATGGTATTACTTTCCCTCTCTGCTGTTTCCAGCTTTATCCTCTTATAAGGAACCCAGGCAGCCGCCCTGCGTATCCCTTGGCAGTTTGATTATTTTCCGTACATCGCAGTTTGGTGTCTCTCTTATCGCGCTAGGCGTGCCAGTGACCGCAATCTTTCCCCCTTTCTCACGCTAGTTACCCGTGGTAAGCATATTACTGCTACTGTGACCTTTGTTGACAGCCGTGTGGGTGGGTCGCAACCTTTTATATACTAACAAAGACATTTATGGTGTTTTACATAAGTTCATATAGTTATCTTTAATCGTGCCTACCTATTTATAGTATTGTAAAGTTATTCAGACTACAAACTATTTACGTGGAGTCTAATGTGGATAAACTGACATCTTGCACCAAAAAAAGTGATATTATAACACTCAGTACAAAGCCGAAAACCCTTTTTTATCGATAAAAGCCAAGAAAAATGATGTGACTTTATTGCGTCGCTTTTAAGTAAGCCTAGGCTTATACGGTTAGGTGCAAGATCTGAATAAAAAACACAATCTGAGTTTCTGGCTAAGTCTCGACTATTAGATCCCTAAAAGTTTTATCGAAGTAAGAATAGCTTAGATTAATTTCATGACAATGAACACCATATCAACGAACAAACACATAGCTATGTGGACCTGTCCCAGAAGTCGTTCAACATTAGTTGCGCGGTCTTTTGAGCAGTTAGATGGATGTATGGTTTTTGATGAACCTCTATATGCTCCGTACCTATTGAAGCACGCTTTCGATCATCCAGAAAGGGAAGTGGTCATTGCTCACCGTGAAACTGACTATCAGAAAGTCATTCAACAGATAACTAGTGATTTACCAGAAGGTGTGTCTTTTTCATTTCAAAAACATATGGCAAAGCATATTCTGCCACATGACGAAAAAAAATGGCTCAAGTCTCTAAACAACTTTTTTTTGATTAGAAACCCAAAAGAGATTATCTTATCCTATAACAAGGTTTGCCAAACAGTAACTAAGCATGAGATTGGCATGGAAGACGTTTATAATCTTTTCAAAGAAGTTGAATCATTTACCGGAAAAACTCCTTTAGTTATTGATTCAACTGATTTGATGAAAAATCCTCGAGGTTATTTAAGTTTGATATGCAGCAAACTAGGAATTCCTTTTTCCGAAAAAATGTTGACTTGGAAGCCAGGACTGCAAGCGACAAAAGAAGATTTAAAGAGTCCGTTTCCTTGGCTGTGGACTGGTGAATTACCACCGACCGTTTGGTACTCAAATATCAACCAATCGACTGGCTTTAAGTCATATGAAGAAAAAGAAATAAATTTTCCCGATGAGCTAATGCCTGTTTTGGAAGACTGCCTTATATTTTATGAAAAGTTATCTCAATATCGCTTGAGTCTTGAATAATCTGACTTAAGAGGTATAAGGAAGTCTGCCAATTAAATAACATAAAGATGAGAAGTAATTGTCATTTGGTAAAGATGCAGAAACGATGACGACAAATCAATTGGAATTACCAAAGCAACAATTAGAAAAAACAAACACTGTACTTGCCTTCGCCATATTATTTGTGGCCGTTGTCGCCTTATCTACGGCAGGAATCTTTATCCGATTAAGTGAACGCGAAATCAGTCCAATCGCCACAGGATTTCATCGCCTTTGGATTGCTAGTGTAGTCTTTGGACTGTGGAATGGAGTAAATTATACAAACAACCGACTTTCTGACAACCCAACTGACCAACAGAAACCTTATACAAGTGGGAGGGTAGGGCTATTGCTGGCGGCGGCTGCTGTTTCAGCCTTGGCTTTACTTGTGTGGAATTGGTCGGTGAGTCAGACTAGCGTAGCCAGTGCTACTTTATTGCGTAATTCTAACGCACTGTTCACACCCTTGTTAGGATGGCTATTATTCGGTCAGCGCTATGACAGCAAATTCTTAATAGGAATGGTAGTAGCGATTGGAGGAATGATTGCCATTGGACTGCAAGATATACAAATTGCCAACAGCAACTTGCAAGGTGATACAGCCGCCTTACTCGTGGGAATGTTGCTTAGCGTTTTCTTCTTAATTGCGGAACAACTGCGAACTAAGTTAAGCACCACAACTATACTTTTATGGCGCTGCGGGATTGGGGCCGCGTTAATTTTACCTCTTTTCCTGCTAGCTGAAGATAGATTCTTTCCCTATTCGGAAGTAGGATGGCTAGCAGTTATTGCTCAAGCTGTCATCTGCCAAGCATTAGGTCAAGGACTTTTGGTGTATAGCCTTAAAAGAATGACTTCAGGATTCATCTCCATAGTCATTCCACTGGAAGTCATCTTTGCTGCGATCGCAGCTTGGGTAGTCTTCTCAGAAGAGGTAAGTTTATTTAACTGCCTCGCTTTTGCTGTAGTTGTACTAGGGATATATCTAGCAAAATCTAGTCAATCTGCTGTTAAGCCAATAGAGGAAAAGAAGTGAAAACTCGCAAACGGCACAGGCTGACCCAGACCAACGAGACATATACTGAAAAGCCAGCAATTTCTCTCCTGTGCATGATTTTGTAGGATAACTTATTCAGTACTTCAAGAATTGCTGGAATCAAAAGTAATATGCAAGGCACAAAGAATTTTGAGAATATTGTCATAATCTGATGTAATGTGTTTGATGCCTTACCTTTCATCAAAAGATAAGATAAACAATACCTAAGGATGTTTGAATGGAAACAACACAGGAAGATAAAAATTTTAATATTGGTGATGTCACGATAAAAATTCAAACATTTCCTAATGTAGCAGAACCGTCTGTAGGTTATACAGAATTTCTACTAGAAAACATGGTCTGTAAGGGAAAAACTGCTTTAGATTTAGGATGTGGTACGGGGATATTGGCGATCGCCTTAGCCAAACGAGGTTTTCAAACAGTTTATGCAGTTGACTTACATGAAGACTACATTGCAGCCACTCGATATAATTCAGAGCTAAACGGTGTTTCAGAACAAGTTATTGCGTTGAAAAGTAACTTATTTGAGGCAATCCCTCAAAACATCCGCTTTGATTTGATCGTTGCTAACCTACCAGCAACTCCAGCCTGGGATAAGATTCCTTTATATAGTCGTGCTGGAGAGGATGGAAGGGGTGTCATTGACACGATGATTCGCCAAGCACCAAATTGGTTGACACCTGAAGGAACAATACAGTTCACCCATTCTTCTCGTATTAGTATTGAGCAAACGATGCAGTTGATGGAAGAAGAGGGCTACGAGTATACTGAGCCTATTAGTCGAACTGTGAAGTGTAAGCAATATCGCTACTTCGAGCTTTATCCTGAATACTTTCAAGAACTGCTAAGTGCCAATCGCGTTTATATCGATAACGGCACGATTTTTGAGTGGGTATACATTTTTCAAGCCCGATTAAAAACACACTGAACCAAAAACTTTATGGCTCGAACAAATAGACCTGTCCACAATATTATATTCGTGTCAAAAAAATGGTATGATTGGGTGTGGTCCGTCTAGCAAAATGAAAAATCCACTTAGGGCGTGTCATCAATTAGGTAAACTGTAATCAGAACTGCTCAAAAAGAATAAACACTGTGCTCACAAGGACAGGCTGTGTAGGTTTGGATAAGGTTGAAGGTTGATTGCCTCGTTGCAAGGAACGGATCAATTCTGTTGCACTCACAGTTCCCAATTTGAGAGAACCAGCCACCCGCAAGATGTCATCCCAGTTGTTAGCGATTAAATCGGTATTTATCTTATTTCTCGCTAGTTTATCAAGCGCTCCATAAATAGCGGTATTGTCTAACCGCCAAAGTCTAGAATCCCCTATATCTGCAATCCTGGGACTGAACTGGTAGCCCAACACCCAGAAGAAACCAAAAATTAAGTCACTATAACCAGCAGTGTCGGTCATTATTTCAATTGGTCGCAGACTGGTTATTTGTTCTAGCAATCCTTCCAATAAAAACAAGGTAACATTGCTGCAACTTGCCTTTTGAGGGTAATCAAACTGGGAGGGTCAATAAGCTTATCCAAGCCCGTTAATACTAGATGTTCCTTACCATCCTTAATTTCAATACGTACAGCTGCATTGTCTTTAAAATTAGCAGCAGTGCGGTGATAGGTTTCATCAAGTTGGGATTTTAGAATTTTATGGGTTTTATCAAAAGTTGGTTCTAAGTCTAGAGTACGACATATAGCCGCACGTTGGGCTGTCCAAGCTTCATTGGATAGGAGTTTGCCACGAGGGTCGCAGTAACGTTGACTTTTGACAACAAAAACATCGCGGCGGCGTAAAGCCGACCGCAAACATTGGAGAATGCAGAAAGTGTAAGCCTTGCGGTCAATTACCCCTTCTGCACTCATAGCTAACCGCGCCCAAGCCTTGGTAACAACTTTTAGAGGTGCAGCGCTCATATTTGGTCGTGTCAAACCTTCTACAGAACGTAAAAAATTGAGTGCTTCCAATATTGGTGCTGCTGAATCCATCCCGGAAAACTCAATTTTTTCTAAAAGAGTAGGTAAAAAATCCGCACATATCGCCACCGGGATAGTATCGTATCTAACAGATCATCTCCATCCGGGCGAGCCAACAATTTTACATGAGTTACCGCTTTTATTAATTGCTCTTGACTAACACGCTTATATGCCTCATCCCTAACATCCGTGTCCTCATAGTCAGCATCAAGCAACACTTCCACAGCTTCTACTAATCGCAATGCAGCTGCTAGTCCTGACTTGGCTTTTTGATTGAGTCGAGATGTGTTACCGGATTCAATCTTGCGAATAGTCTGGACATGTACCCCAGCTTTTTGACTTAACTCAGCTTGAGTTAGAGATAACTCTTCGCGGACTCTTTGGATGTAACGCCCCAACGGTTCTGTGGGCTTTGGAGCCACCGACCCTGATAAAACGCTCATAAAAGTATACCGTTTTCGATACGATTAATAATAATTTAATACTTGTATTTGTCGTCAAAAACAACTTACAACAATTAAATGACTATTACTTTGGCATCATTAGCTACACAGTTTTTAGAGCGCCCTGGACTTTCTCAAAACACTATTGATTCCTATGAATCAACCTTAATGCCTCTGCTTTTGATAAAGTTTCTCCCAAGCCTCGTCCGTCAGGCGGATAGACCTTAACCGTTTTTGAGAATCGGAGTAATCTGTTTCAAATTTACCATCTGCTGTACGAGGTCGCCTTTGAGATTTTTGTCTTGTTCCGGAGTACTGATCCATATCTTTATGTATATACATGGCTCGTTCATTTTATCATGTATATACATGGCTGGGGTCAATTTTTCACGACTTTTTTCTTATCCCGGTTTTCTGTTCCATTGATACTCGCGCCCCGGCTCAATTGATGACACGCCCTAAAAAAAACTACAATCCAAGCAAGAAAAAGAAAAAATAGTATTTTTGGATGAATTTGCGGTCTACGACGCATTGTCCCTAAAAAATTGCCAGCCTTTGTTTTGTTGATCTGTTGTCGAAGTCGGGTACGCGTAGTAATAAGGCTGGCAATTTTTTTACGTGTAAGACCCCGTGACCGTCCGAGTATGTTTTATGGATGGGCTCAAAAGAATACACGTCCTCAGATAGCGAGCAACGAAAAAGGGCGCAGGAAGAAGCAGTTTTTTGCTCTGTAAATAAATTCTATAAGTGATAACTGTCACTGTAAGGATAAGTTGAGCAACTTGCTCACTTTATGCTTTCAAAGAGACTTGCTTAACTTATGCTTACAAAGCCAATGCTTCCAATCGCGAAATAGATAATCCTTGAACTCGCTTGGTATTGGATGCATTTTTTACAGTGTTGATGGACGCGCTTCGGGTAATGTGATAAATGTTGGATGCAATAGAGAGGGTGTGTCACCACCAGCAATTCTCATTCACCCCTTTAAGTTGCGCTTACTTCATGGTACAGACCATCTTT